>CBDCEA010000004.1:0-866001 GCA_965215635.1 Alphaproteobacteria bacterium
ATCGTGCGCACCGGGCCAGAGGCCAACCGCATGGTCCGCCAGGAGGAGGGCACCGAAACAGTGTCGGGACTGTCGTCGCCCAAGCGCTACCTGTGGGACATCGAACCATCGGCCAGTGAATGGCGATTCCAGAATCACCATGATGCACAGAACATGCCACGCATAGCTCGTTCGGCATGCCGCTACCTCAACGACAACGGCGACGTCATAGAACAGGTCCGTCGCGACATCTCCGACCGGCTGCTCGACAGGAAGGGTGCCAAGGTCGACATGGCGATCAGGCCGCGTTTTTCGCGTTCCGCGCTCTTCGGTTTCCTCGTGGGAGAGCTGATCAGCCATGCGCTGGTCCAGATCAACGATCCGGCATCCCGGGCGCGGCGTGCCCGGTCCGCCGTGCCGCGGCGCCTGCGCTCGGTGATTCTTACCCTGCCTTCGGCCACGCCGATGCAGGAGCAGGCCATCATCCGCTCGCGGGCCGAGGGCGCGGTGCGGCTCATCTGGTCCATCCTCGGCATGCAGGAGGGTGCTGCCACCACATGCGCCAAGCCCAGGCTGGTCGTCGACTGGGACGAGGCGAGCTGTACCCAGCTCGTCTGGCTCTATACCGAGATCACGCGCAAGTTCGAGGGCCGGATCAACGACTACATGGCACTCAAGGGGCGCCAGCGGGTCCTGGAGGAAGGTGGTCCGCTGCAGAATTCGATTCGCGTTGCCTGTGTCGATGTCGGAGGCGGCACCACCGATCTCATGGTCACCACCTACTTCGGCGAGCAGGACAAGATGATCATTCCGCGCCAGGTGTTCCGCGAGGGCTTCCGGATCGCCGGCGACGATGTCACGCGCGATGTCGTGGCCTCGATCGTGCTCGCCCGGATCGCCGATTCCATCGAGACGGCCGGCGGCGTCTATGCGCGCGAGCGGTTGCGGGAACTCTTCGGCGGTGATGTCGGCGGCATGGACCAGCGGATGCGCCAGATGCGCCGGTTGTTCTCCCTGAGGATTCTGACACCGCTTGCGGTGGCAACGCTCAATGCCTGCGAGAACATCGCCGAGTTCGATACCTTCGAGATCTCGGTTGCCGAGGTTCTGGGATTCCAGGAGGACGATGACGGGACGAGGATTCTCGACGTTCCCGCCGGCCTGCTCGGCTATCTCGAGGAGCCGGCCCGGGAGGCCGGAGCTTCCGGATGGCGCCTGGCCGATCTCACGTTCCAGGTCCTGCGTTCCCAAGTCGATGCCGGCGTGCGCAGCGTGCTGCAGAAGGCGCTTCAGGACATGGGCGAGGTGATACAACATCTCGGTACCGATGTGATTCTGCTGACCGGTCGGCCGTCAAAGCTTCCCGCGGTCCGCGCCCTGATGCGCGAGATGATGATCGTGTCGCCGGACCGGCTCGTCTCGATGCACCGCTATCGTGTCGAGGAGTGGTATCCGTTCCGCGACCCGGTCACGAACGAGGTCGGCGATCCCAAGAGCACGGTGGCCGTGGGAGGCATGCTCTGTGCGCTGAGTTCGAGCCGAATCGCCAACTTCCGGCTTCTCACGGAAAGACTTCAGATGCGCTCCACGGCGCGTTTCGTCGGCGTTATGCAGAGCAGCGGCCAGATATTCGAGAAGGACGTGATCTATGCGGAATCCGATCAGCCGGCGACTCGAGGAGGCGGTGGCGAGGAAGAGGCCGAACTTCCCGTCTACAATCCGGTCCACATAGGATTCCGCCAGCTTTCCGATCCGCGCTGGACAACGACGCCGCTTTATCTCCTCGACTTCGCCAACGAGAGTGTGCTGAAGCGCCCGTTGCCCGTGAAGGTGACCCTCAAGCGGCGCGACTCCTATGCCGATCCCGAGAATCCTGACCACAATCTGCGTCTCGAGGCGGCCAAGGAGGCGTTCGTAGTGGACTATGTCGAGGACGGCGAGGGCGATACCTGCCATCGTGACGATGTGCGGCTTCGCCTGCAGACGCTAGGGTCCGAGGACCACTACTGGCTCGATACCGGCGTCGTCCGGCTGGCGTGAACCCGGGGCAAACAATGAACGGGAAGAGTGAAAATTCCGAGGTGCTCGGCAAGCGCTGCCTCCAGGTGGCCGAACTTGCCGAGGAGGCGAGCGGATGGATTGCCGATGACGAGAACAGGGACAAGGTCGGTGCGGAAGAGCCCGCACTAGGCCGGGAGTTTCGCCGAGCGAGATTCCGCACGCGCAAGCTTGCGGCCGCGGCCAGGCGGAACATGTGCGTTGGCGTCTACGGACCGAGCCAAGCCGGCAAGTCCTATCTCATTTCCGTTCTCGGCCGGCCGAGGGGAAGCGATCTCATGGCCGCGTTTGATGGCGCGGAACGGCCGCTGAAGTATCTCGATGAGATCAATCCGGAAGGGCAGGGCGAATCGACGGGACTCGTCACCCGTTTCACCACCGCGAAGGTGACGGCACCGGCAGGTTTTCCCGTCAAGGTCAGGCTTCTGTCGGAGCCCGACATCGTCAAGGTGCTTGCCAATGCGTTCGCCAAGGACGGAGACGGTTCGGAACCGGCGCCGGGGCCAGAAGAGGTCGAGAGGCTGCTGGCCGCGGCCGAGTCGAGGGCAGGCAGCCTCGGCGGTGACGGCGCATTCCCCGCCGAGGAGATGTGGGATATCCAGGATTACCTCACGGCACAGTTCGGCAACTCGGCGTATTTTGCATCGCTCAGGGGCTACTGGGACCGCACGGCGGAGGTGGTGCAGAAACTCGATCTGGAGGCAAGGACGGAACTCCTCTCCGTTCTCTGGGGCCGCCATGCGCCGCTGACGGACCTCTATCGTACGCTTGCATCGCATCTCAAGGATCTCGACGGTGACAGGGAGGTCTTCGTGCCGCTCGGCGCCTTGACGCCAAGAGAGGTCTCGATCATCGATGTTCAGACACTCAAGGAACTCGACGGCGAGGCCGAGGGTGATCTCCAGCCGGTCGCGGTCCGGACGGCCAGGAGTGCCTCGACGCGTATTCCGAGGGGCGAGCTGACGGCTCTGGTCGCCGAGATGATCGTTCCCATGGCAGAGGTGCCGTGGGACTTCATGAAGGAGACCGACCTTCTCGACTTTCCCGGCACACGTAACCGTTTCACCCACAATCTCCAGAAGTTCCTGGTCCATGGCGAGGCGCCGCTTGCCCAGCTCTTCCTGCGCGGCAAGGTCGCGTTTCTCTTCGACCGCTACGTCGCCGAACAGGAAATGACTTCGATGGTCCTGTGCGTCGGCGAAGGAAACATGGAGGCCAAGGATCTTCCCGGTCTGGTGGAGCAATGGGTCGCCGCGACCCACGGAGCCACACCGCAGCAGCGGGCGAATGCCCGGTGCATCCTGTTCTTCGTGCTGACCAAGTTCGATACGCTGCTCGTCGAGGCCGGCGGGTCGGGTGACGATCCGGCGACCAGATTTCAGCGGCGTGTCCAGAACTCCATGCTCGAGCCGTTCGGCAAGATGCCTGATGCCTGGATCAACGAGTGGGTGCCAGGCGAGCCCTTTCGCAACACATTCTGGTTGAGAAATCCGACCTACGAGACCCCGGTGATCGCCTACGGCGAGAACAAGCGCGAAATCGGCATCCGCGAGGATATGCTCAAAAGGGTCGAGACCCTGCGTGAAGGCGCGATCAATGCCCCGCTGGCCGGGCGTCACTTCGCCGACCCGCAGGCTGCCTGGGAGGCGGCAATGGAAATCGACGACGGCGGGGTGACACGCCTCGCAGGGGCGCTCGGGGCGGTCTGTCGCCAGCAGACCAAGCTCGACCAGGTGAGCGACCAGCTCGAGATCCAGATCGGCACTATCGAACGTCCCCTTTCCCAGTTCCACGTCTCGACGGATATCGACAGGAGGCTGGAACTCAAGAGGGCTGCGGCCGATGCCGTCGTCGATACGCTCAACGAATGCTTCGAGGAGAACCGCTGGGGCGAACTCATGGAGGCATTGGCGATCGATCCCGCCTCGGTGGCGGACCAGATGGCGCGCGTTCCGGCCGATGTCTACATCGTCGCCGATGCAGGATCGTCGGACGACCGGCAAACGGTATCGGGCGAAACGGCGGCGCCTCGCGAGCGTCCCGGCCGACCGCGCCCCGGCGGCCGTCCCCGCCCCGCCGGCCAGTCGGATCGGGAGAACGGGGCACCGGCATCGCGCCCGGCGAGCGAGGAGGCCGCACCGAAGGTCCGGCGGATGACGATGGAGGCCTTCCAGGCGGACCGCGCGCTGACTGCGTGGATCAACGGACTGCATGATCTCATCTCCCGGCCCGAGTGGCGCCAGAGGTTCAAGCTGACGGAAGGAACGGCGAGCGATCTCGCAGGTGAACTCATCGAGGCATCCCGGCGCCTCGATCTCGACGGCCAAATCCGCGCGGCGCTGGGCAAGTGGAACTTTTCGCTTCATTCGGAGCGGCGTGCCGGACCGGCGGCGACCATTGCCGCGGAAATCCTCAATTCTTTCGTCGCCCACCTTGCCATGGACCTGCTGCCAGAAGACAAGCGTCCGATAGTCTCGACAGGCAACGGCGAGGACCGCCCCGTCTTCAGGGAACGGCCCGGTCACGACGATGTCTTCTCGCTCGGGCAGCGCTCCCGATCAGGCGCTGAGGACCGGTTTGTCGACTGGACCTTCGCGCTCTACCATACCTTCGAGGAGAATGCCCGGAGCATTGATGGGCAGACCGTGGACCAGGAACAGAACATTCGGCTCGGTGAGATCCTCACCGGTCTTGCCGAGAACCGGAAGATGACATGACATTCGAGGTCAAGCCGGATCCTCGCCACCCCCAGGGTGGCCATGCTCTCCTGGTCGTGCCGGAAGGACGATCGACAGGAGAGGGACGCCTGACGATCAGGCGCTCTTACGACGGACGCTACCTGGGGGCCGCCGGCTGGCAATCGGCTGAAACGGCTCTCGGGCCGCTCGATGTCTCCGGCGGCACTGTGGCTCTGGGTCCGGACATCGTCGGCAAGGTCGACGAATTCGACAATCTCGAAGTTTCCTTCGAGGGCGGCAGCAGAGGCTCCGTGATATGGCCCGGCAACGTTCTGCCGCCGCCGGACGAGGCGACCGCGGGAGGCCTGCGCCGCAGGGGGCAAAGTCCCGTCCGGACGGAGATTCCCGTTGCTGCAACGGCGCCCCAGGCCACCCCGCCAATGCCTGCGAAGCCGGTCGAGGAGCCACCGCCGGGGCCTGCGAAGCCGGTCCAGAAGCCGCCGCCGGGGCCTGAACCGGCAGGGTCCCGCAGCAGGAGCGGGATCCTGCTGGTCGTTTTTCTGGTGCTTGCGGCTCTCGCCGTGGCAGCGGCTCTCTACGTCTTCAAGGACGACATTCTCGAGCTCGGCCAGGAAACCGCCGAGGTTGAAGCGACGGGAATTGCCTGCAGGGACGACGCGGTCGCCGCGGCAGGTGACGCCGATCCAGGAGTCCTGCTCGAATGGGTGAACCGCTGTTCGGGCGATGGCGGCGTGACGCCGCAAGCGCGTCTGGGGGTCGTCGAACGACTCATCGGACACGAGCCCGCAGCGCTTCTCGTCATGGGCCGCTGGTATGATCCTGCCCATCACGAAACGAACGCTTCTCCCTTCGATCGGCCGTCCATCGAGATTGCCGCGCGCTACTATGCCGAGGCGGCCGGGGCAGGCGCCGAAGGGGCCGAAAGACTTCTACGCGACGTCTGCACGCGACTCGACCCGAACGACTTCATGCAGAACGACGCCATCGAAACCCACTGCTCCGAGGAATGACCGCCATGTCGTCCCGCATTCCCTCGATGCTGGCCGCCTTCACCGGCCTTTGCATGCTGGCCCTTCTGTTCGGAGCAGCGGAGCTTCGCGCGCAGGTTGAGCGCCCGCTTCTCGTCGAGGGGACGAACACGGTCTTGCAGCGCGTACTCACGCGTCCCGGCGTGTCCCGCCGGGACGGACCGGGAGGCGACGTGATCGGTCACTATCCGGCCTTTCAGCCGCTCTACGTCTTCGCCCGGGAGGGCACCTGGATCAGGGTCGGGGGTGCCGCCAACCTGCCGCCCGAAGGCTGGGTCAGCGAGGAGACCGTGATTGCCTGGCGGCACAATATCGTTGCTGCCTTCGCCAACCCTGCAGGACGGGAACGCCAGCTCCTCTTCCAGGACCTCGAATCGCTGGAACGTCTCGTCTACCACGAGCGCGCCGTCACCCTGGCCAGGAACTGGAGAGAGATCCTCGAGGAGGGCGGTATCCCGGAGGACTCGGGTGTGATTTCGGTCGAACCGGCGGAACACATCGACATCAACGATCCCGAGACCTTCTACATTCTTCCGATTCTCGAGTTCCTCGATGACTTCCATCCCATGAACGCGGAACTCTTCCTGAAGATGCGGGTCGCGTCGGTCACTCTCAACGAGGACCCGGGAGAAGACGTGCCGATGGTCACGGAACTGCTCCAGAGTTCCGATGCCGGTATCGTGATCGCGCTCGATTCCACCCAGTCGATGGAACCCTATATCGCGGAAACCCTCGAGGTCGTGCGCGAGGCGGTCTCGAGGATCAAGGACAGTGAAATCGGCGACCGGGTCCATTTCGGCATCATCGGCTTCCGCGACAATCCGGATGCGGTCGAGGGCCTCGACTACCGTGTCCGCGTCTTCGCGCCGCTCGACCGCGGCGCCGACGCCGATGCGCCGCTCGGGGCACTCGCCGAGATGGAGGTCGCCAGGGTATCGAGTCCCGGTTACAACGAGGACAGTTTCGCGGCCATCCGCCACGCCCTGGAGGAGACGGACTGGGCGCCCGATGGAAGGGCGTTCGTCAAGAGGCTGGTCATCCTCGTGACCGACGCCGGTCCCAAGCCGCCGCGGGATCCCAATGCCGAGAGCGATATCAACGCCACAGTGCTCCAGGCGATGGCGCAGGAACTGGGAGTCGGCATCATCGCCATCCATCTCCAGAGCCCGGACGGTATCGCCAACCACGAGTATGCGGCTGCTCATTACCGGGAACTCGCCGCCGGCTATGGCCATGTCTTCTACTATCCCGTGACCGGCGGACGGGAGGATTTCGGCGATCAGATCAGGAACACGATCACGCGGGTCATGTCCCAGGTCGAACGGAATCTCGAGGGCGACCTCACCGAAGTCCCCGAGCCGGACGAGACCGGCGTCCTGCCGGAGGGCGCGGAACTCGATGTCCTGGGCCTTGCCATGGAGCTTGCCTATCTCGGCGAGACGCTCGATACCCGCGCTCCCGACGTGTTCGAGGCCTGGATCGCCGACCGGGCGCTCGAGGATTCCCGCAAGGTGGCGATCGAACCCCGGCTTCTGATCACCAAGAACCAGCTCTCCTCGCTTCGCGACGTGCTGGCGACCGTGCTGGAGGTCGGGGAGAGCACCCAGGGCTCCGGCGCCTCGAACGATTTCTTCAGCCAGCTCCAGGGTGCGGTCTCGATGATGGCGACCGATCCGACGATGCTCGTCAACACCGAATTCGATACCCTCGGAAGCGCCTTCGGCGAGTTTCTCGAGGGGCTTCCCTACCAGAGCCGCGTCATGGAGATCACGGAGGACCGCTGGGAGAACATGGGCACGGGACGCCGCCAGATCATCGATGATCTCAGGGGCCGGTTCCTGCTCTACGAACGCTGGCATGACGACCCCGACCTTTGGGTGCCGCTTTACGAGAACGCTCCCGACGGTGAACATGTCTACGCCATGCCCTTCGGAGCGCTGCCCTGAGAGACGGGGCGATGCGCTTCGTTCTGAGCGGCGTCACGCGCACGCTCGCGGGCTCCGCCCGAATCTTCGAATTGCGTGTGCCCCGTTTCGAAGTGGCAAGGGAAGAGGTGGTGGCGCTCGTCGGCGAGAGCGGATCGGGCAAGACCGCGATGCTGGAACTCCTGGCGCTGGCGGCGCATCCGGATCCCGGCGGCGTCTTCGTGCTCGAGGCGGACGAGACAGTCGACATTGCCGGACTGTGGCAGGCAAGAAGGCTCGGAGCCCTTGCAGCCGCCAGGGGCGAGCACCTTGGTTTCGTGGCGCAGACCGGTGGGCTGCTTGGCTTCCTGACGGTGCGCGCCAATGCAGCGCTCGCCCAGAAGATCGCCGGCCGCAGGGATCGCGAGCGAATCGGGCGGCTGGCCGAACGGCTCGGTCTGGGGCCCGTGCTCGACGAGAGGCCGGCGCGACTTTCCATCGGCCAGCGTCAGCGCGCCGCCATCCTGAGGGCCCTTGCCCACCGCCCCGATTTCGTGATCGCCGACGAACCGACCTCGGCGCTCGATCCCGGAACCGCCGAGGAGGTCATCGACCTCTTCTTCTCGACGGCGTTGGAGGAGGGTGCGGGCGTCATCCTCTCGACCCACAATGTCGCCCTGATGGAGCGCGCTGCCGTCGAGACCGTGGAGGTCCGTCCGGACCTTGAGGAGGGCGCCAGGGCGCGAGGCAAACGCTGGGTCAGTCTCGTCGAGCGCGCGCCATGACGCTTCTTCGCCTTGCCCTTGCCGATCTCTGGCACGACCGCATCATCGCGTGCTGCAACATCGCCGCGATCATCGGCATCGTCGCACCCCTTGCCATTCTGGCCGGCATCAAGGCGGGTGTCGTCGATGCCCTCATCGATGACCTCACCTCCCGTCCCGATATCCTGCGTGTTGCCATCTCCGGCGATCATGGTTTTTCGGCCGAAGATATCGCGGAGGTGGTGAGCTGGCAGGAGACGGGGTTCGTCGTCCCCTCGTCGCGCTCGATCGCACGCCGGCTCATGGTCCGGATCGAGGGCGGGGGCGTCATACGCCGTGCGACGCTCGTTGCGACGGGACCAGGCGAGCCCTGGCTTCCCGGCGGTACGGTCATCGGCTACGGCGAGGTTGCTGCCAGCGACGGTCTTTCGAGGCGTCTGGGTCTTCGTCCCGGATCGCGCCTCGAGGCTGTGGCGCGCCGTGGTGAAACCGGGGAGACGGTACTCAATCTCACACTGGAGGTGGCGGCCGTTCTGCCCCACGGGACGCTTGCCGGCGAGGGCGTGCTGATGGCGCCCGCGCTGATGGAGGATATCGAGGCGTTCTATGACGGCTACGCGATCCCCCGGCTCGGTCTCGAGGAGGGCCGCCCGCTCGAAGAACGCACGACCCTTGCCGAGAACATGCGTCTCTACGCCTCCGATCTTCTCTTGGTCGCGGCGCTCGAGCGAAGGCTCGAGGCGCACTTCGGCGTCGAGGCGTCGTCCGATGCCGCGGACGTCACCGCAACGCTCGATCTCGAACGCCGGCTCGGCCTTGCCCTCGATCTCATCGTCGCCGCGGCGACCCTGGGCCTGCTTGCCGCCCTCACGGCGAGCTTCTGGAGCATGACCCGGTCGCGCCGGTCGGCACTCGCGGTGCTCGCCATGATCGGCATGCCACCGGCGCGCCTTGCCTGGTATCCCGTGTGGGCGGCGCTCGTCACGGCAATTCTCGGGCTGGCGGGCACCGCCGGGATCGTTGTCGCCGGCGCCGTCATTGCCGCGAGGCTCTTCGGCGGCGATCTTCCGGGCAACACGACCTTCCTTCTCCCCTTGTTCGATGCGGCAGGAGTGGCACTTCTCGTCATCGGCATCTCGGCGGCGGCGGCGTTCCTGGCGGCACGCGAAGCGGCCCGTACCGATCCGGGCGCCGTGTTCCGGGAAACCTGAGGACCGAACCCGTGGGCTCCATCTGCCGCACCCTTCTGGCGCCCGTCGTCGCCGTGGCAATCCTCGCCCTCCTCCCGGCCACCCCCGGAGCGGATTCGCTCATCACCTGGAACGAGAAGTTCTGGGATCCCGCCGGCGACGCCGATCTCGCCCTGCCGCTTCCCTGCGGCGGCGCCATGGCCTTCCAGCGTGTCGACACGCCGGTTCCCGGCGGCGATCCGGCAAGCGATCGGGCGGTACAGATGGGACTTGCCACGACCGAGGCGGGCTATGTCGACTACCTGCGGCGTGCCTTCATCCGGGGCGGCTTCAACGATTCCGTCACCGGTACGTCCTTCTACTACATCGGCCGCTACGAGATGACCCGGGACCAGCATGCGGCACTCGTCGGCGAATGCCCCAGACCGAATCTCAGGGGTGCTGTCCCGGCCTCCGACCTGTCATGGTTCGACGCCGTCGATGCAGCGAGGCGCATGACCGAATGGCTGAGGCAGGAGGCGCCGGATGCCCTGCCGAGGGAGGAAGACGCCCCGGGCTTTGTCCGGCTGCCCACGGAGGCCGAGTGGGAGTACGCGGTGCGCGGCGGGGCGAGCGTCGACGGGTCCGTCTTCAACCAGCGCACCTTTCCGATCGAGGGGGAAATGCGCGACTACGCATGGCATCAGGGCAACGAATCGGCGCGAGGTATGCTGCGCCCCGTCGGTCTCCTCCTGCCAAACCCGATTGGCCTTCACGACGTCTATGGCAGCGTCGAGGAACTCATGCTCGAACCCTTCCGCATGAATGCGCTGGGCCGGTTTCACGGCCAGGCAGGCGGCGTGGTGACCCGGGGCGGCTCGATCCTCTCGCGCGCGTCGGAACTCTCGAGCGGCGTGCGCCAGGAGTTCCCCGCCTATGGCGTCACGGACGGCAAGCCGGTGGCTCTCGATACCTTTGGGGCAAGGTTCGTGATCGGCGTCCATCTTGCGGTCTCCACCGAACGGACCAATGTCCTGAGAGCGGCCTGGCTCGATCGATTCAGCCAGGGCAGCGCCCCGGGGGCCGACGAGAGCCTGACGGAGATCCTCGACTCCCTCATTGCCGACGAACTCGAACACGCAAGGCGCGCAAGGCTCGAGGCCGCGCGCCTGAGGGCGACCGAGGAGCTGCGCGAGCGCGATGCCAACCGGCTCGAGGCCATGAAGGCGCTCATCATGGGCGGTGCCGTTCTGGTCCAGTTCCTCCGCGAGGACTACAAGGGAATCGAACTTGCGCTCAACGCGATCAAAGCCTACGACCAGGCGATCGGGGACGCCTCCGACCGCCAGGGGATCATCGATGAGGAAAAGATGGAACGGCTCATCAGCAACCGTGAACAGCTGAAAGCCGGCCTCGAGGACCGCAGGAGAAGATTCGCCCTCAATTTCCTGAGCTACGAGCGGAACGTCCTCACCAGCGCCACCGAGTACGGTGTCGACGAGCGGGCGAGAGCGCTCGACGTGCTCGTTCAGGAACTTGATCTCAGCGGTCGTGCCGGCCTCATCCCGCTTGCCCGCGCCTTCCAGGACGATATCGCCGCCTACGCCGCCAATCCCGGCATGACGACACCAGAGCTCCGTCAGCTCGCCCTCGAATAACCCGGGCCTTCAACGTTCAGGGATATCGATGAGGATCGACCTGTCGCGCGATCGGTCAGTGGTCCTCTCAAATGGAAATGACGGCTCGCACCTACATCGCGTACGCCACAAGAGGTTACACGTTGATATTCACCAGGTTTCTCATAGTCCTCGTCGCCATCGGTCTCGCCTCGGGGTGCTCCCGGCATACCGATGTCACGCCGCAGACCATTGCGTCCGATATCGGGACGTACGTCGAAAACGAGGTCATGCCGGGCGAGTTCATGGACGATGCGGCGCAAATCTGGACAGAGGCTGAATCCCACCTCGAGGGTGCGTTTGGTGATGCCGAAACCGTCGTGGAGGCGACGCTGGGTGATGCGGTCGGATTTGTCGACAAAGTGACAGCACGCGCCGACACGACAGTGGAGCACTCGATGGCCGGCAGCCGTATCGGCCTCGAGACCGGCTACAGGGAGGGCTCGCTTGCCGGAGCGCTCGCCGGTGGTGTCACAGGATTGGCGGGCGGCGCCTGGCTCGTCCAGGAACATGCCGCGTTCCACGCCTCGCAGGAGGTTCTCAATGACGAGATAGCAACCGCCCGCGAACTCACGGAGTCCTCAGCCCTCGGCGTCGAAGCGGCGCGCGAGGCACTCGATGCCCACAGGCGGGAGATCGGTCGGCTCGACCGGGCTTACGAGGAAGGCCTCGTCAGTGCGCGGACATACGAGGAGACGTTCAACGCGATTGCCGAAGACGGTCGGACCGTGCAGTCGATGATCTCGACGGCGAATGAGCGCATCGCAGTCCTCGATGAGAGGGTCACCTCCTGGCGCGACGCCGGTTACGACGCATCGGCTCTCGATGAGGCAAGCGCGGCGCAGAAAAGGGATATTGCCAACTTGAGGGAGATCGAGGGTGCCCTGATCGCTCTGGTCAACGGAGCACCCGATGGCATCTCGAGGCCGGAAATCCGGTCAATGACCCCTGCCGATGGATCGATAACGGAAAGTGAAGGATGATGTGGCATCCGGCGAGGTCGTCGGCACCCCCCGAATTTCATGAAATCAGGTGGTTTCGCCACTGCAGGAAATTGGCTAACTTCAGGCGTGCTCAGGGTCTCATGAGCCGCGTAGTGGGTAACGCTCCAAGGGGGGATGAAAACATGATGTTCAGGAAATTCGTCGGGCTCATTGCCGTGATGTTCCTTGTCTCGGGTTGTGTGACGAATCCGGATGGCAGCACGGCCAACATCTTTTCCGACCTCGAGACGCTCATGTCAGGCAACGACGTGGCGCCCGAGCAGTCGGCCCTTCACGAGCAGGCGGAGTCCTACAACGACTATGCCGAGGCCCGTATCGCGTCTGCCGCGGTAGGAGCTCTCGTCGGCGGCCTGATCGGCCTTGCCGCCGGAGATGAGGAAGGTGCGCTCATCGGCGCGGTGGCAGGGGGTGTCGCGGGCTACGTTGGCGGCTCCTACCTCACCCGCGATCATTCGGAGTTCGACGCCTCTCAGGAGGCCCTGGACGAGGACATCGCCATTGCCCAGGAACTCACGGCCTCATCCCGGCAGAATGTCAGGGTGGCGCGGGCGGCGCTGGCTTACCAGAAGCAGGAAGTGGCACACCTCAACGAGGAGTACGAAACCGGCCTCATCAATGCCGAGACTTACGAGAGTGCGCTTCGTGGGATTGCCAGGGACCGGGAAAGCGTGAAGTCGATGATCGCCACGACCGAAGAGCGCATCGCGAGCATGAACCTCAGCATCGCGAGCTACCGCAGTTCAGGTTATGACACCTCGCAGCTCGAGGCTTCCAAGGCCGCGCAGGAGCGGGATTTCGCCAATCTGATAAAGATCGAGGACGCCATGGTCTTGATGATCAGCGGTGCGCCTGACGGAATCCAGAGGCCCACGGTCTGATGCGCCGCTTCGTCATACCGGCAGTCATCGTTCCGCTGCTGGCGGCGTGCGTATCGACAACGCCAGGCGATCCCTGTGCCGGCGCCAACCGCGACGTCGACCTCTTCGTGCTTCTCGACAACACCGTTTCGGGGAACTACGACGCCTGTCTCGACGAACTGCGCGACGAACTCGACCGGGCCCGGCTTCGCGCCAGGGTTCTCGAAGGTGAGGCCGCGCGTCTCGAGGCGGAAGCGGCGGAGCTCGAGGGAGAGCGTGCCGAGGCGGCCCGGCGCCTTGCAGAGCTCAATTCCAGGCAGGCCGAGACTCTCCGGCGGCTCGAGGGCGCAAGAGAAGCCCACGCCGTCGACGAGGCCGCGCTGCGCGATGTACTCCAGCGCGAACAGGAACTCGCCAGCGAACTTGAATCGCACAACATTGAGGGCGGCATCGACAGCACCCGGTCCCGGAGTCTCGAGCAGGAGCAGGACGAACTCCTCCAGCGCATCGAAGCGCTCCTGGGCGAGGGATAGCCCCCGTTCGAGTGCCGATGGTCTTGAATCCCGGCGTTGCCGGAGGCCCACGCATCACACGATCGATCGCACCTCGTGCATCGTTGTTTCGTGGCCCAGACCGAGGATCCACCCCTCTTCCTCGACTATCCGGCGGCATTCGCCGGAGTTGAGGCCTGGCCTCCCGTGGAACAGCGGTGCCAGCTTGTCGCGCCGGTCCAGTTCCGAAAAGGTCGCGGCACACGTGAGAACCTGAACACGGTCGGGGATGTCATCCTTCGATATTTTCCTGGCGACCGCGCGCATCACCAGTGAGGGATAGATCTCCGCCAGAACCATGGCGCAGACCTCCGGCGCACATAGCCCGGTATCGAACGGCCAGACCGAACCCCGGCCCCTGATGTGCGGATCTTCCAGCAGGCGAACCAGTGCCGGAAGGCCAAGGAGAACCTGCGATCCCACGGCGCCCGTGTAGGCCAGCTGCCACAGGGTCTTGGCGCTTGTAACGTTACTCTCGGCAATCCGGCGTTCGACAGGGTGCCATTCCCGGCATGTGCGTGACTTTTCTCGTATCGGGATGTCCGGAAAGTCCCACTGTTGCGGGCGCCCCCAGAATGGCCCAATTCCGGGAAAGCTCCCGTTGATCGCGGCAGCGACTTCGAAGCGGTTGTTCGAGTTGTCGGGATTGTCTTCGATTCGGTTCGCCATCCATCGCCAGAGCTCCCTGGCCGATGCCTGACCAGTCAGATGCTGCGCAACGCCTGCGGGATAGCCAAACGGAAAATCAAATCCGGCAAGAACGCGCCGGCCTTCCTCCAGTTCGGCCGAGATCAGGGCAGCAAGATACTCGAGCGCGCCGGCGCGCGTCCGCATGTAGCACGTCTGTGGCCTCGATCCGTCACGCACGATGGCTAACCAGATCGCGTCCCTGGTCGGAGCAACCCGGCTCGGCCTGGAACGGGCCGACCAGTCGATGGCGATGTGGGTGTCGAAGAGCGGCATGACTGCGCCCACTTCACTTTGGGTAGACCTCACCACAGGAGCCCATCGTGTGCCAGCGAAGACGGCATGCCTTCTTCATTTCGGCACGGTTCTGTGCGAAGAATCCAGTCTGGTTCGCCTGTCGGAGCCGAAGGTTCCATACAAGTTGGAGGAGGTCGAGATTTCCAGACCAGTGTGTGTGATCGTTGGTGCCGGAGAAGGGCTGGGCCGTGCGCTTGCTGCCAGGTTCGCGAAAGAGGGTTTCGACATCGGCCTTGTTTCGCGCACGGATACTGGTGCGCGTACGGCGGTCGAGTGCGCCAGGGCAGCGGATGCCACGGCGAAGATTCGGCATCTTGCTGCTGACGCCAACCGGCCGGAAACCATCGAGGAAGCGCTCGCCGTTGTCGCTCGCGATATCGGTGATGTCGAGGTGTTGATCTACAACGTCCGCGGCGACTTCACGCGATGCGAACCGCTCGCCATGACCTACACACAACTCGAAGAGATATTCCGGGCCGAAGTCGTGGGCGCCTTCGCGGCCGCTCGATCGGTCATTCCTGCCATGCAGGCGAGAGGCCACGGCAGCGTGCTCTTCTCGAGTGCGACCGCAGCGCTGCGCGGATCCGCCGTGTTTCCACTCTATGCAATCGGCAAATTCGGTCTGCGGGCGCTCTCACAGGCGCTGGCCAAGGCGTATGCGAAAGACGGGGTGCATGTCGCGCACGTCAGGCTCGATTGCGACCTCGATGTGCCGGTGATGCGCCGGCTTTATGGCGACGATTATGATCCCGCCATGCTGGCGAACCCCGATGACGTGGCCATGACCTACTGGTGGGTTCATCAGCAACCCAGATCCGCCTGGAGCAACGAGGTCGAACTGCGGCCCTTCACCGAAACGTGGACTCTCTGACAGGCGGGGCCGTCCTTTTCAAAACCTCGAGGTCTATCAGATGAATCCTGGAAAGTGTCTGTGTGGAACCGTCACCTGGGAACTCGAGGGGGAACCCTTCCAGGCGTTCAACTGTCACTGCAAGTTGTGTCGCAAGGCCCACGGGACAGCCTTCGGTACCTACTGGTTCATGCTGCCCGACCAGATTCGCCTGACCGGCGGCGTGGACGCGGTGGTCGATTACAGGTCTTCCGAGTTCCTGGTCCGCAAGTTCTGCGGTGTCTGCGGTTCGGTGGTGCCGTATCCAAGTGAAGGCCATGAAACCGTTGTCGCTCCCGGTGGTTGCCATGATCGGGGCAAGAAGTCGGACTGCAACGTCTTCGTCCCCCACGGGGCGCCGTGGCACGAGGTCACCGGGGATCTGCCATGCCACCAGGACTACCCCATCGAGACCGGATATCCGCGGGTCGAGGAGGAACCGCTGCCCGAAGGACCTGAAGGGGTCGTGCGCGGCCTGTGCATGTGCAACGCCGTCGAGTTTCACGTGACCGGACCCTTCGAGGCCGCGTACCACTGCCATTGCGGGCGCTGTCGACGGGCGCGTGCCGCTGCGCACGCCTCGAACGGCATCATCCCGACAGAAAGAGTGCACTATGTCAGGGGAGAAGATCGCCTGAAGAGCTATCATGTTCCCGGGGCGCGTTATTTCACCCAGGTCTTTTGCGACCGTTGCGGATCCAAGATGCCGCACATCGATCCGGACCGCGGGATTGCCGTCGTCCCTCTGGGAATTCTCGAGGAAGACCCCGGTATTCGACCAGGCGCCCACATCTACCAGGCACACCAGGCCGAATGGTACGTCATCACCGATGACCTGCCGATCTTCCCCGAGGGCCCATCCGGTTAACGCCAACAGCACGATGAACTCACCGGCCTGAAAGTGTCGGATCAGGTGCGGCGCGCAAGAACCTTGAGGCCGCGTCCGAAATTGAATCTCAGCCGAATGGCCTCAAAGCCGTGCTTTGCGAGCATCCGGCGAATGTTGCCAGGTGAGAAATAGAGTTTGTGGTCCGGCGCACCGAAATGCCGCCAATGCGCAGGATCACGGCCCCTGGTGTATTCACGCAGGGCCGGCGTGGTCAGGTAGAGCGCCGCACCGGGCACCATCACGGCCCTCATTGCCTCCAGAAATCGATTGGCATCGATGACGTGTTCGATCACTTCCGAGCAGTAGACGCCATGAAATGAGGCCTGTGGCAAGTCAATTTCCTCGAAGAACCCGGTCAGGAAACGGCCGGCCGGATAGCGGCGTTGCGCTTCTTGTGTCAGCACGGGGTTGACCTCGACACCGATCGCCTCAAGGCCGAGCTCGGCACCGGCAGCGACCAGGCAACCTATGTTCGATCCAACATCGAGCAATCTCTTTCCGGGCATGCGTCGTTCGAGTGTGCGCACGCGCCGTCGCGAGCGGCGCATCTTGCTGTCGAGTTTCCTGAGGTACCCGTCGATATAGGATCGCCCCATGGCGGCACCTTGCACGTCGGCCGCTTCGGCAAGACTCGGCATTGGTGAAATCCAGGCGAAAGCGCATTCATCGCATCGCAACCAGCGATACGGGGACTGTTCGACCAGGAACGAATTCTTCCGGCTGTCACAGACCTGGCAGGAACTGGCGATCGCGATGTCTCCTTGCACTGCGCCACTTCGGCCGTGTTCAGCGGTTGCCGAGGACCAGGACAATCGGTCCGCCAATCCTTGCCACCAGACAGGACCATATTCGCCCTTCGGAGCGACACACACACATGTCGTACAATCCGGCACTCTGACCATCGACGGCGCCACCGGTCAAGTCCGGATACGGCTGGAGATCCGGGAGAGGTGTGTTTCCTTTCCGCAGGTAGTTGATTTCGTTGCGCCCCCGTAACCGCGAAGGGAATATGTTTGATAGCAAGGCGAGGGAACCGACGCGGGGTGTTGAACGGCCTGCTGTACAGCGTCCGTACCGTTTTCATTGCGCTGCCGGCGCGAGCTGAAGAAATGGCGCAACCAACCTCACCACATTATATCGATTACGCGACCGTCGCTGTGTTGACAAATGCCGACTCCTCCCATTGAAGTGAACCCAGAACTGTCCACGTAGGTCATGTTGCAGCGCAACGTGGATCCCCTGTTACCAAACATGACCGCCACGAGACTACTGCTGGTTAACGGAACCTCTTGCAATTCGAGAGGGCAGCGAGATGTTGGCGTGGTCTGTCGGAACCACCCTATGGGGCGGCGAGACGGGTTAACTGGTCGGCCGTCAGGGCAAGGATGCCGAACATGAGATGTAATGCCGACAACCTGATTATGCCGCGTTTGCGGCCCAGGGCATTGAATCCCCGGACCTTTTTACCGGGATTTTCGGCATAATCACTTTCGTCTGGAACCTGCATGCCAGCGCCGCCGAAGCATGTTTCGAGCGCGTCGTCTGACGGCGGCTCTGATGATCAAGCGAGATTCCGGCCTCTGGATTTCCTTCTGAACCAAGCAATCCTGTTCGTTTCACTCATCCGCAACGGAAGGAGAACGAAAGGATGCAAACAGACTCAGTTGGAATCCCCTTGCCGGAGGAACAGATGCCAGACTGGCTGCTTCCCCTGCGCAATTCCTTTCTGGCCTCGCTTGTTTCGCTTGGTCTGAAGCTCACCACCATCAAGGGCTACGCCCCCGCGGTCGACTGGCTTTGCGCCGAAGCGGGGCGTCGAGGGCTGACGACGCCGGACGACGTTGGCGAGGCCATGCTTGAGCAAATTCGAGACCCGCTGCCGACGCGGCTTTCAGAAAGGAGCCGGCAGAAGTGGACACATGTCCTGAACAGGTTCGCCGCCTTTCTCGTCAAGGAAGGCGCAGTTGCGGCCGCGCCACAACCGCCGACGCCGGCACCGACGGGTCTTGAGGCTTTGTGGACGGACTATGTCACGTGGCTGCGCACCCGGCGCGGGCTGGCGCCCGGAACCGTCAAGCTGCATCAACTCGGATTCCGCGGCTTCCTGGCTTTCCGGTTTGGCGATGCGGCTCCCGGCGACCTGAATGCCATCACCCGTGACGACATCGTTGCCTGGTTCGGAACGGTTGACGAAACGGGTCATGCCGTTGCGAAGTTGAAGGCCAGTTCCCTGCGATCCCTGCTCCGTTTCCTGTTCGCCACCGGCCGGATCGACCGGAACCTGGCCCTCTGCGTCCCAAGCATTGGCCGGTCCCGATCACCCGCTCCGATCCAGCATCTCCCGCATGAAGGGGTTGAACGCATACTGGCGGCGGTCAGGGGAGACGACGCCATCGCCCTCCGGGACCACGCGATGCTGCTGACGATGGCCCGGCTCGGCCTGCGTGGCCAGGAGATCATCTCCATCCGGCTCGACGACATCGACTGGCAGGCCGGGGAGGTGCTGATCCGGGGCAAAGGTGCGCGGCGGGCGGCCATGCCGCTTCCGGTCGACGTGGGCGAGGCCATGGCGGACTGGATCCGGCACGGACGACGGCGGAGCTCACGGCATCTCTTCGTCAGCGTCCGGCCGCCCTTCCTGCCATTCACGTCATCGATCCCGGTCCGCAGACGACTCCGCAGGGCCTATGCGGCATCGGGCGTCAGGCCGCCGGGAGGCGAGATTCGCTGCCACGTGTTCCGTCACTCCCTGGCCATGAACCTGCTGCAGGGCGGAACGCCGCTGGCCGACATCGGCAACCTGCTGCGTCACGGCTCGGCGGAGACAACGACGCTCTACGCCCGGCACGACATCCAGGCGCTGCGCCCGCTCGCGCGGCCCTGGCCCGTGTCGCTGCCCGTCGCGGAGGCTGGATCATGACGTCGCTCTCTGCCCGGCTCTCCGAGTATCTTGACCATCGCCGCCGCTTCGGGGCCGACATGACGTCAGTCGGCCTTGTCCTCAAGCCGTTCGTCAACTTTGCCGACGCGGAGGGCGCCGAATGGATCACGACGGAACTGTTCCTGCGCTGGAAGGCCGCGTTCGGGTCGGCGGGCCCGAGCACATGGAGCACGCGGCTCCCCGTCGTGCGCGGCTTCGCCGGCTGGCTGCACGGCATCGACGAGCGTCACGACGTTCTGCCCAAAGGACTGACTCCAGGGCGCGTCACACGTCCGCGACCCTACATCTACAGCGAGGAGCAGATCGAGCGGATCGTGGCCGCAGCAGCGGCGCTGCCCTCGCGGTCGGGACTGCGTGGCGCGACCTGCTCGACCCTGTTCGGCCTGATCGCGACGACCGGCCTCCGGATCGGCGAAGCGCTCGGCCTCGATGACCGGGATGTCGGCGCCGAGGACGCCACCCTTGCCGTCAGGCACGCCAAGAACGGGAGGAGCCGCGTCATTCCGGTCACCCGGTGCGTGGTCACGAAGCTGCAGGCCTATCAGGATCTCCGCGAGCAGGTCGTCGCCCATGCCGGAAGCGGCGCGCTCTTTCAGGCCGAGAACGGCAAGCGTGCAAGCCACCGGTCAACACCGGTGAACGGAACTTCGGCAAGGTCGTCCAGGCCGTTGGCCTGCGCCAACCCTCGCCGGGAAGGGGCCGCAGGCCGCGAATCCACGATCTGCGCCACACCATGGCCACCAGGACCATTCTCGACTGGTTCCGGCAAGGCCGAGACGTGGATGCAGAGATGTACAAGCTCAGCGCATACCTCGGGCACGCAAAACCGTCGGGCACTTGGTGGTACATCGAGGCGGTGCCGGAACTGCTGGCCATTGCGAGCGAGCGTGGCCTGCGGACCCTCGGGGATGGAGGCGCGTCATGACCGGGATCGTGCCGACGTCGCTGGCGCCGCTGGTGCAGCGGTTCTTCGCCGAGCGGCTCGTCAACCAGTTCGGGGCCAGCGCCAACACGATCGCAAGCTACCGTGACACCTTTCGGCTGCTGCTTGAGTTTGCCGAAGCACGGTGCGGAAAGGCGCCAACGGACATGAACATCCCGGACATCGATGCCGACCTGGTCGCGGACTTTCTCGAACATCTCGAGACCGAACGTGGCAACAGCGTCCAGAGCCGCAATGTCCGTCTTGCCGCCATCCGTTCCTTCTTCCGTCATGTCGCTGTCAACGAACCCCAGGTCCTGCACCATTGCCAGAAGATCCTGCAGTTGCCGACAAAACGGCACGACAGGACCGCCGTGACCTGGCCCACGGAAGACGAGATCAGGGCGCTCGTTGCGGCGCCCGACCTCGCCACGTGGTACGGGCGGCGTGACCGGGCGCTGCTGATGCTTGCTGCGCAGACCGGACTTCGGGTATCGGAACTGACCGGCCTCAGGATCCGGGACGTCGAGCTCGGAACCGGCGCCCACGTGCGCTGTCATGGCAAGGGACGCAAAGACCGCGCCACGCCTCTGCGTAGCGACACGGTGAAGGTCCTCGGGGCCTGGATCAACGAACAGGGCAATCTGGAGAACGCTCCGCTGCTCCCCAGCAACCGCGGCGGCCCGCTCAGTCGCGACGCGGTCGAGCGTATCGTCGCCAGGCATTGCCGTGCCGCTTCGGAGACCTGTCCGTCACTCAGGGACAAGAAGGTCACCCCGCACAGTCTTCGGCACGGCGCAGCCATGGCCCTGCTGCATCAGGGTGTCGGCTGCACGGTGATCGCCCTTTGGCCAGGCCATGAATCGGTCGAGACGACGCAGATCTACCTGCACTCGGATCTCCGCCTCAAGGAAAAGGCCATGGAGAAGACCCGCCCCGTCGGGGTAAAGCCCGGGAGGTTCAAGCCGGACGACACCCTGCTGGGCTTCCTGAAATCGCTGTGATTATGCCGAAAATCCCGGCAAAAAGGCCCGGGGATTCAATGCCCTGGGCCGTAAACGCGGCATAATCAGGTTGTCGGCATTAGAGATGGCAGGCGACCTTGGAATGTCCGCGTACCCGGACATGGCGCCCGCCGAACTCGTCCTTGAGGCGGGCATTGGTTCTCTCGACACCGCTGCGGATCCGGAAACGCACGCTTTCGGGATCGACATGTCCGACCGCACGCCGAGCTCGGGCTTCCCGGTCCCGCTCCTCCTTGAGATCCTTGTCCCGGCGCGGGTTGACATCGATGATCGGAACATGGCCAAGGCGTTCACTCATCTGGTGGATCTCCCTGGCGTCATAGGCAACGTCCATGAGATCGTAGAGGTTCGTCACACGCCCGGCGGTTATCATCGCCAGCGGGATCGCGACCTGGCTGTCATGGACCGACGCCTGCGAAATCCAATCGCACTTGACCAAGAATCCGATTTCACTTGACCGCGAGTCCAATCGCACTTGACCGCGGTTGTCTCGCATGTCCTGGCGGAGACTGGAGGCGGATCGGCCCGCCCGATTCGGAGCGGGTCTTGAGCGACGATACGGTTGGTTTGAAGCACCCACGCGGTGTTTACCGAGCGGCCTGAACGCAGCCTGTTGATAACTTTCCGTCAGCTTTTCCGGTTTCGGAGGTCGGCTGCTACGAGCAGACGCCGGTGATCGTCACCACGAACCTGGCGTTCCGTGAATGGGCCAGCGTCTTCGGCGACGCCAAGATGACCACCGCGCTGCTCGACCGCCTGACCCATCACTGCACCATCCTCGAGACCGGCAACGACAGCTGGCGCTTCCGAAACCGAAGCTGACGCCAGGGGTGCCCCCGTCACGGTAACGTTACCATGTTCAGTGAACGCCCATGATCGCCATCACACACACGAGCGTCGCGTTCAAATGCCTTGTTCCGATCGTCACGCGAGGCCGGCGCCAGCGCGACCGCTCGGTCGGGTCCGGCCGGTAGCCCAGAAGCGGTGCAACCTCGCCAGTAGGCCTGTGTCTCACAGCGTCAGCCAACCCTTGCAGTCCGAGACGTGCAGTTCCTGCCATCGCTCACTCTCCCAAAAGCACTTCCCGAACAACAAGGCTACTGGGAAAGGAAAGCCTGAAAGGGTGGGTCAATTTTGGAAGAGCATGGTGGGTCATCTGTGGACGCCTCCGTTGATGCAAGCATTTGTTTGAACGGCTTGGGCATGTGGTCAGGTGCGGTCATCTGTCCGGCCTCATGATGCGGCTGGTAGGATGCCGTGGGCCCGTATGGAGATGCGCGGACCGGGTCCAAGATCAATTTTGCGGGCTTGCAAGCCCGTGACCCAATCTCTGGTTTCCCCGATCCCGTCTCGGTCGACCGTTTGCCCTTACTCGTCCTCCGTCCTGCTCACACCCCCGACGGCCTACCGCCTTCGCCGCTCTTTCAGGCGACGACGGGAGCCCGGTAACTCTCCTTGTTCGTCCTCAGCGCCCAGACGATGCGCGCCATCTTGTTGGCCAGTGCCACGGCGATAAGCATCCTCGGCTTGCGCGCCAGCATCCTGGCCAGCCAGGGATCCGACGTCTCGCCGCGCCGCACCGCCCATCGCACGACGGCCATGGCGCCGGTGATCAACAGTCGCCGGAGATCGCGTTGGCCCATCTTCAATATCCTGCCCAGTCTCGGCTTGCCCCCGGTGGTATGCTGGCGTGGCACGAGGCCCAGCCAGGCGGCGAAGTCGCGCCCGTTTCGGAAGCTCTCCATCGGCGGCGCCAGGGCCTGCAGCGCCATCGCGGTAATCGGTCCGATCCCCGGGATCGTCATCAGCCGAGCCGCCTCTTCGTCGCGGGACGCGTGAGCGCGAAGCTCCTTGTCCAGGCCGCGGATCTTGCTCGCGAGACCGGCGATCTGATCCAGCATGAGAACGCCCAGCTCGCGGACCGGCCCCGGCAGCCCGGAGCCCACATCCTCGATGGCCAGCGCCAGCTTGCCGACATGGGCCGGCCCCTGCGGTGCGACAATGCCGAACTCCGCCAGGTGACCTCGCAGTGCATTGATCGTCTGCGTGCGCTGGCGCACCAGGAGGTCGCACGTGCGGAACAGCATGCCCCGGGCCTGCTACTCCTCGGTCTTCACCGCCACAAAGTGCATCGTCGGACGCTGGGCGGCCTCGGAGATCGCCTCGGCATCCGTCGTGTCGTTCTTCTGCCGCTTCACAAACGGCTTGACGTAGATCGGCGGAACCAGCATTACCTCGTGGCCGAGCTTGCCGATCTCGCGGCCCCAGTAATGCGCGCTCGCGCACGCCTCCATCGCCACCGTGCAATCCGGCTGCGAGGCAACGAAGTCCAGGAGCTTCGCCCGGCTCAGCTTCTTGCGGAAGGCCACCGATCCATCCGCACACGCCCCATACACCTGAAAGCTGCGCTTCGCTAGATCAATGCCCATAGTGCTAACCTGTTCCATGGATGCCTCCTCCTTCAGGGGGTTAAACTTCAACACCACCTTGGCACATCGCGATGCCGGCGGGAGGAGGCGTCCACTCCATCAATTTTGGACGAGCATTGACACTGCGGCGGTGGGGGTGTCATGGCCGTTTCCGGATGGTGTTGCGATCGCGGATCTGCGCCGGCTTCTCTATCCGCCGGCCGAGACAGCCAACGCGGTCTACCTGGAGCCGGACGTCGCGGGAACCGACACCACCGGCCGCAGCGCAGCCGACCTCCGAGATCGGAAAGCCGACGGAAAGTTGTCAACAGGCTGCGTTCAGGCCGCTCGACAGACCGCGCAGATGCTCCAAACCGGCCGCATCGCCACTCGAAACCCGCTCCGAATCGGGCGGGCCCATCCGCCTCCAGTCTCCGCCAGGCCAGGCGCTACAACCGCGGTCAAGTCCGTTGGATTCTTGCTCAAGTGCGATTGGATTCTGCAACATTTCGACGGAAAGCCTGCGTTTCGTGAATTTCGCTCCCGGTGAACACCGCAAAAGAAGGCTCTGTTCTGCCGACTGGCCCGAGCCGTACACGGTGCTGGTCTGGACTGGTGGCACAGTCCCAGTTCCTCAAAGTTACACGTCTAGTTCGGGCGCACGCATCCGGTAGGGCGACCGCGAAGGGAATCCTCGGCTCTGTCCGGGAGAAGGGCGACCGAAAAACTTATTGCGCAGAGCGATTGGATCTGTTCCACCATCGGAACGCCAACTGCTGACAGAGCAACTCGTCACACAAATTGTAGACGAGTTGGAAGCGCGGCCAATTGCAAAAGATATAGAGTAAATTATAAAATATAGTAATGCGTTGTTCTAGGACAAACATGCCAATTCAATACTCGAACATTGCGCACGTGCGTTTTCGCCGCACCGTGAATGAAACCGGTTGGTGGCGCCGGGATGGGACGAACTTCAGCGCCGAACGGATCATGATTGACGCGGATCTGAACGACGTGATCACGAACATCAGAATGCTGCCGTGTATTGGAATGTCTGACGATCCTGTAGGCGCGGATGGTGGCGACGCGTCGGGGCCATGCCGGCCACTTTTTTGGACAGGACACCTGCCGCGCTTCATCGACAGCTACACTGAGAGTCGCCTACATTCGGCTCTCGGCTACCTGAGCCCCAACCGCTTCGAGGAGGAACAGTCCTGCGAACCGGTCAAATTGGGCACCTGCAACTGTCAAGTCACATGACTCACTCCAAACAACAAGTGCCGACAGGGGCCCCGCTGCGGGCAAACGCCGAGCGGACGAGAGTTGCGGCGGGTTGTGCGCTGGAACGCCGGTTCCGCCGATTATCTCATCGACCAGGAGGCGGCAGGAATCTTCCTTGCGGCGTTTCGGGATGCGGCCATGTCGACCGACCGCATACTGTTCGATTCCCGCATCTCGAAAGCCGCGCGGCGCGTCAGGCCGGTGCGGGTCAATCCTCTGATGAACCAGCAACGTCCGTCGGAATCGGACAACGAGTCGACAAAACAGTCGATTTCGCGCCGGTAAAAAAGTGGCATCTGTTGCATCGCTGGAGTATTCCCTACCAGATGCTCCTGCTATGGTGGAGGCTGACCGGCAGCGCGCGCAGCGAATGGGTCCGACACAGCGAGGGCCCGGTAGACGGGTTTGGATCGAAATCGGATGAACAAGTCGCTCAAATACAAACTGTTGCGCCATCTGCCCGGTAAGTGGGGACGCCGCTACCACCGAAAATATATGGGGATACGGGCTCGGTCGGAATTTGACGAAGCACTAAACTGCTCTGCGGGCAAGACGTGCATCGATCTGGGCGCCAACGTGGGCGAAAATATATGGGGATACGGGCTCGGTCGGAATTTGACGAAGCACTAAACTGCTCTGCGGGCAAGACGTATCGATCTGGGGCGTGGGCGAGTATACCAATATCATGGCTGTTAAGGCAAAACGGGTGATCGCCTTCGAACCCGATCCGTGGGCGCATGCGCAGCTTCAAGCCAATGTCGCCGATCTCGATAATATTATAATAGAGAATGCGGCAGCAGGCACTTGGGATGGAACAGTTCTTCTCTATCGGCGTACCGGGTTCGAGAGCAATCCTACATCAAATTCACAATCGAGCTCAGTTATCGCTGCCAAGAACAACGTCTGCCTGGAAGAGGCCGTCGAGGTCGAGCAAATTGACTTCATTGCCTATCTCAATAATCTCGATGAAAACATCGGAATCGTTAAGATCGATATAGAGGGCGCGGAAGTCGAATTACTTGAAAACCTGTTCAACCGACCCGACATCCTGAAGCGTATAGATTATATTTTTATTGAAACGCATGAGTCTCGGATTCCCGGTCACGAACCGCGCGTAAAAAAACTCCGTGAAAGTGAAAATCATCTAGATCGACCACACATAAATTATTATTGGAATTAATATATATTTCTATCTAATCCTGGCAATAAAGCAATTCAGTGTTTAGGGCTGCTATTTAAAAAATTTCGACGGCGCATCGGCACGGGCCAAGACAAATACCCATGCATGCATTTCATTGTTCTGTTTGGCCTCGACTTCAAGTATGTCGGCCAACTCATAGTTTCCACGGCCCCATTTGAAGAAAAGATAGGGCATTGCCATCGGATGTGCGCCGAACGGGTCCATTTCGCCCGCATATCGGGCCGCATGGGCCGTGGTATGCTCGATGTAGATGCGGCCGTGCGGTACAATCTGCTTCGCCCATGAATTCAACGCGCGCGCGGGTTCCATCGCCTGATCGAGCGAATTGGAATAGACGAAATCGAATTGACCTGCCCAGTCGGGATTGTCGTCGTGGAAATCCCAGACATGCATGTGCGGAAATTGGGCCGCGGTCTCGGAAATGTCGGTGCCGATCACGTCGGCGCCCAGATGCTCCCGGAACCAGGTCACCTCGAACCCGTTGCGTGCGCCATGGCAAATACCGCTCATGCCAAGCCCTTGGCTCCGAAGGTCTCCTACGATAGCTGACAGCGTGGTCTTGTCCGCCCAGACATGCTTCAGCTTGCGCTTGTTGTGCTTGATCTGCGTCGCGCGATATTCCTCGTATCCGGCAGCATAATTGTGCTGGTACACAAGTTCTGCCTGACGATCGTTGATTACAGCGAGTCCGAAGGGACGAGCCAATTTGTCCAATGTGCGTCGCATCGCTCAAGTGCTCTACAGTGGGCCATGTTGTACTTTGGCTGATCCAGCCATACGCCACCTGTAATGGATATTCCACGTTAGGTCAAATTGCGGTTCAAGGTCCCAACCGCGGGAAACTGCCGAAAAACCGCTACAGCTAGAGGTCTTTTCTCACAACACCCTGTGATGGCTGCCTGAAGGACTGGTTCTGGACTCGTTCTGGACTCGTTCTGAAACAGATCGTGGAATGCCAGCCCTTCACTCAACCGTTGGCGCCGGTGCCCAGAGTCAACATCCGGTCCAGAATACGTGGGTGAATCTATGTACATCACCGTTATGGGTCCAGTCAGCTCTATGGAGAGCCCGTCAGCCTGCGATCACGCATTCTCCCCGATGACCGGCAGTTACGGCGGGTGGCCTGCGCCAGATTTGGTCACCGAGACTGGCCAACCCCAAATTCCTGCGGTCCCGGTTCGACGGGGCCGCTGCAATTCCGGCCCGTCGCCTCCGATGCCGCATCACCGTGCTATCACCGAACTCATACTTGACATCCCGACCATACACCAACACCAGCGCCTCGATCCTGACAAAGTCCACCGCCCTATGCTTGCCACGCCAGTACGATAGTGGTCCCGGAATGATGCCATGGACACGGTAGAACGCCGCCTCGGTGGATCGTGTTCGTGTTTGTGCTGCCGTGGCCCGCCAAAACCCCATCGCAAGGAACGCACTCAGGAAACAATATAATTCAAAAGCTACGGTAAAATATCAAGGATTGAACCGGCTCGAAGAGTTGGATCAATCGTCTTGGACGAAGCCGCGGCCATCTGGCGAAGGCGTTAATATGTGGAAAGTGCGCCGAGACCGGCGTTATGGCTGTACCGAGACCGTATGAATCGGGAGGGAATGCCCTCGAAAGCTGCCGAACGAGCGGCCGGCAGCGATTGGCAAGGCCCTCGGATTGGCGGCTGCAAGGCCTTTTCGGCGCACCGTCGGGACATGCGGACAAGCGCCATGGCACCTTGCGGGAGAGGCAGGAACCAGCAGCCGTGACGGGAACGGGGACGTCATGGCGTCTCTGGTGGCCCGCGTGACGCGTGTCTGCTGCGGGCTGCTGTCAGGATACCGACGATGAACATCGTGGCGCCGCAATGCGGGCAGGGCACGGGAGCGATGCCGGGAAGGGTGTCATGCCTTTCCTCGCGGCCATCGGCGGCAGGTGCGTCCATTGTCTTGCGGGCGATGTCGAGGTTTTTTGCGCGGCAAGCGTTGGCGAGGATGCCGATAGGGTCGAACCAAGATCCATTAGCGCCACCTCCTCGGTATCTTGTATTTTACTACACAGGACATACCATCGGGCGGCCCCGGAACCCAGGTCCTTTACGACAAAAACTGCCTCGACAAGGCAAAAAACCGGTCGTTCCGACAGTTTTGCAAGAAGCTCTATTGCAAGTCGGGCGGATTGGGAGTAGGTGAGAGTCGTGAAGATCACGGTCATCAATCTGGATCGATCAACTGATCGGCGTTGGGAGATCGCATCGCATCTTGGATCTTTGGATCTGGATTATAGTGTTCACCGGGCCGTTGACGGCATGGACCTTCCACAAGAGTACGAGGCACTTGTGGATTGGCGAGGGTCGCGTCGGGATGGGGTTCAGATCCACATGGGTTCGGTGGCCAACTGGGTCAGCCAGCGGCAGGTGTTTCAGAACATGGTGGAAAATGGTCCTGACGTCATGACTGTACTGGAAGATGATGCCGTACCGACACAGTATTTGCCGTCTGTTCTGGCCTCACTTGAAAGCATGACCGACCATTTCGACATTGTCTTTCTTCACTTTGGACCAGACCGGCCATTCATCATGGCGCGTGACCTTTCGACGGGGCACCATCTGGGCTGGCTGAGGTGGTCGCACTTCGGAACCCAGGGGTATGTGATCACCAGGCGGGCAGCAAAAATTTTTCTTACACACTATCCTTTGGTCAGAACCGGAATTGATCGCGCTCTTGCCAGCTACTGGCGACATGGGCTGAGGACATTCTGTGTGCGTCCCCCTGTCATCCTTCATGCGGAACACTTCCAACACAGCAACTCAATGAAATGGCAGGCACCGGTTGTCAGTTGGCGGGATCCGTTGTGGCGGTTTCGCCGCGGGTGGTTCAGGACGAAGGAGGGCGTGGCAAAGAGGATTGCGCTTTCCCATCTCGTGGTGAATGCTCATGGTCCCGTTGCGGGCCTTCGTCGGATTGTGTGGCCAGAGTGAAAGTTATCCAGTCGCTGGGAGGCTCAACGCCGCCAAGGACCGCACATCAATCTCCCGACTACGCAGATCGCGGCAACGTGCCTCGGCTGCTTCAGCCCGTGCGCAATCCCGTTCGTGAAGCGCCTCCTAGACTCCTTGAGTGGCCGATATCATTACAGTTGAGCCAAGTTTTCGATTGGACTGATTTTCAAGTGGCAAGGGGCTGACCTTCCCAGAGTCTTCCGATTTCCTGATCGACGTTGCGAATGATGCGTCCGAGTTTTGGCGGCAGCTTGTCATCGAAGACGGCAGCGAGTGCCGGATTGAGGGCTCTTCGGTAGGCGTTGTCAGAGCAAACCGGCCTGAGCCACCTTGCGAGGTCCCCTAGCGTTTAGCAATGCAAAAACCCTTCCGATATTTCAACAGTTCACCCGAGATCATCCGTCTAGCTGTGATGATGTATGGTAACTGCTCTCCCCGATTTTCGTAGTTAGTGCCTGCCAGAAAACCCTAAAGTGTTGACATAAAGCGATAATTTTGGTTATTAGTAAACGAAGATTCACGTCGCGAGGCGGCTATTGGGCCCTATGGCCCTGAATCGGGCGGATTCCAGAGATTCTTCGCAAGGCAGCACCATGAGACACGTTCGCAATCCACAAATGGAACTCGGCGAGATCCGGATCGAGGACATCCGGATCAACCTGAAGTCGCGGTATGACATTCCGGCGCTGTTGCTGGGCCTTCGGCATCTCTCTGACGCTCCTCAGGCTGCCGCCCTACAGCCCGGAACTGAACCCGATGGAAAACGTGTTCGGTGTCCTCAAAAGAAAGCACTTCGCCAATAGCGTCTTTGCGACCGTCGATGATGTCCGCAAGACCGTCGACACCGTGTGGCAGAAATTCGCAAATACCCCGGAACAAATCGCCTCAATCATGAGCCGTCAGTGGGCAACGCTGGCATGACCCGGAACCGTCCTATCCGTGATCATTTAGTTGATCTGGTATGAGAGGGTCATGTCCGATGAGCAGGACGAACGGATCATGGGACTAGCGCACGACTTCGCACGGGTCTGGAACGCTTCCGCGATCGACAATATCGACCGCAAACGCCTTCTTGGCCTGTTGGTCGAGGATACAACCCTGACCCGCGAAGGTTACCGGGTGAACATCGGTCTGCGCCTGCGTGGCGGCAAGACCCACACGCTCCAGGCCGAACTGCCGCGGCCATACTGCATGGAGATGGAACGCATGCCCTCCAACGAAGTCATGCTGGAGCTCGAAGCTCTGGTGAACGCGGCCTGGGACAACCGTGCGGCGGCGCAGGAACTCAACAGGCGTGGACACAGGGATGCGCAGGGCGCCCCCTTTTTAGAGCGCCGCATCCAGGGGTTCCGGAAGAGGCGGAACTGGCCTGGTTGTACCGAGCTGCATCGGACCAGGCTTCGCGAACAAGGCTACGTCGACGCGCGCGATCTCGCATCGTCAATGGGCATCCACCGGGAGGCAGTTCGTCAACGGGCCCACCGCAAGCAGGGGATCGAAGCCTGCCGCTTCTCTGTTGGCCTCCGAAACTTCGCCATGTACAGGATCGTGCCCGCCCCACCGATGCCATGTGCCGACAAGACTTCGTAATCGCTGGGCTCGGCTACCTGCCGGTCCTGCGCAATGGCGGAACTCTCCTGTTCCGTGTGCTCTCGAGCCTCTGCGGACGGACGCCGGTGATCACCACGAACCTGGCGTTCCACGACGAGCGTCTTCGGCGGCCCGGATGCGCTGCTCGGCCGTCTGGCCCGTCACTGCACCATCCTCGAGACCGGCACCAACAGCTGGCGCTTCCGGAACCGAAGCTCGGAGTGTGCCCGGTTCAACGGGAAACCATCACGACAAGGGAGAACGACGATGGCTCTTGATGCCGCCGAAAAACAGCGCCGCTACCGCGAGCGACGCAAGGCCGGCATGCCGCCGGTCCGTTACAGGCGGCCCCTGGACCGCCGCTCGAAACCACAACGCTGGAAACCCTCCTGACGTTGTATGCCGATTACCAGGAGTGGTTCGACAAGCTCCCGAAAAACCTGCTCGTCACAACTCTCGGTGAAAAACTCCAGGCCATCGCAGAGCTCGATCTCTAACCATTGCAGGACATCGATCCACCACGCGGGTACGGGCGTGACTGAATGACACGGCAGTGCCTCCGTCACGGTAACGTTACCATGTCCAGTGAACGCCCATGGTCGCCATAACACACACGGCCATGTTGAAACACCTTGCCCCGATCGGTGCGCGGGTCCGGCTGAATGCCGCCGATGAGTGCGCCAATGAACGGTTCATCATCCATGCTTCTGAACCGGAAACCGCCAGCCGCCTTGCGAGGGCGCCTGCCCTCCGAAACCGGCCTGTCACAACAGAACAAAGGAGTTGCTTTATAAATCCTGCGACTTGTAGCCGCGCCACGCCACCCCTTGGCGTTCTTCTTTGCCCCGTGATCGCAGGCCTTCGGCAGTTCGTCGAGCATCTCATCGAGATCCATGCCGTTCACTTGCCGTTCGAGACGGCCAGGCTGCTTCGGCTTCTCCTCGCCCTCAGCGTCGCCGACCGCGTTTGCGCTTCGGTGTCTCGGCCGTCAGCTTCGGTGCCGGCTTCTCCCGGCCCTCGATGGCCGTCGAGTCCCGTGACCGATGAGCGCGTCACCCAGCGCCTCTTCAACCAGGGCCTCGTGCATCCTCTCCGGAAGACGGGACTGTGAGAACTCGGCAAACGCCCGTGAAAACGTCGCCTCGCTCGGAATCTCCACGACACGCGACCAGCCGCACAGCCTTCGCAACGTCGGCTCAACCTTGAGTCTGTCGATCAGATGGCGGGTCGTCGGCAGATCCCACACGGCCTTGGCGATGAAGCCACGGGCCAGAGTCTGGCGGTCCTCCTGTGGCCGCCCCGGACCGTTCCAGACCTCACCGACAAAGCACTCCACCTTGACGACATCGAGAACCGTCACGAAGCGCTTGTGCGTCTCAAGGAGAGGATCGACCTCCTGGGCCAGCGCGGGGAAAAGTTCCCCTTGAAATCGGTGCCAGATGTCCGATAGGGTCGAACCAAGGTTCATTGGGGCCACATCCTTGGTATCTTGTGGTTTTGGCAAACACAACATACCACCGGGTGGCTCTGGAACCCAGAACCCTCTCAAGAAATATCACCGAACCTCGGAAAAATCCTGTCGCTTAGAGGGTTTTGCAAGAGGCTCTACCATCCTGACTTTTAACCTCCAACTGAGGTCATTCGGACGTCGTGAGGCAGATTGCTCGCCAATACTGTGCGCCATTCGGATCCTTGACTGCGCCACAAGCCGGCGAAGACCGGTCTCAGTGAGTGAGGGCCCTGGGCTGACAGGGTCCCGGCATCTCCAACGGCAACCAGAACCGTTGCCGATGGAAGTACGCCCGGGTTCATGCAGTGGACAAGTGATGGCATCGCTACCATCGGGTTACGTGATCCCTGCTTGAATTCCCTCGGCAGTGTGCTGCAAAGTCGGCCTCGACCTCCTGAGAGCCTCCCCCCGTCCACTCACCTCCGCAAGGTCAGTCCATGGATTATCCGCATTTCGGCAGTGACAACGCCTCCGGTGTAGCACCTGAAATCCTCGAAGCGATCATGCGATGCAACGAGGGCGGTGTTGATTCCTATGGCGGGGATGCGGTCTCCGAGGGGCTGGATGATCGGTTCTCGGAAGTTTTCGAGACGGCGGTGTCGGTGCTGCCGGTGGGAACCGGCTCGATTGCCAATGAACTGGCTCTTGCTCTGTTGTCACCGCCATGGGGAGCCATCTACTGCTCGAGCGAGGCCCATATTGTGGTGGATGAGGCCAACGGTCCGGAATTCTTCACCGGTGGAGCGAAACTGGTCGACCTCCCCGGTGATCATGGCCGTATCAGTGAGGAGAGCGTGCGTGAGGCCGCCTCGGCCTTCGATCCCGAGGATGTGCATCATCCCAAACCGGCGGTGCTGTCGATCACCCAAGCGTGCGAGTGCGGGACGCTCTACTCCCTGGATGATATTCGGGCGTTGGGGGATGTGGCCAGGGATCATGGCCTTTCCTTCCACATGGATGGCGCCAGGTTCGCCAATGCGATCGCCGCACTGGGTTGCAGTCCTGCAGAGATCACCTGGAAGGCAGGTGTTGATGTGCTCTCATTCGGTGCCACCAAGAACGGGTGCATGGCGGCAGAGGCGATAGTCCTGTTTGGCGAGACGAGAAAGGACCTCCCGATACTGAGGCGTCTGCACAAGCGTGCCGGTCAGCTCTACAGCAAGATGCGTTTCATTTCGGCCCAGCTCGCAGGCTACCTTGATAGCGCCAACTGGCTGCGGTGGGCCAGTCATGCGAACGGGCAGGCGAAGCGGCTCGCAGAGGGTCTCTGTGCGGTGGAGGGGGTCAGCCTCATTCATCCTGTCGAGGTGAACGAGGTATTCCTGTCGATGCCGCTCGCCGTTTTCGACCGGCTTCGGTCGACCGGCTTCGGATTCTACCCGATCCAGCCCATCGGCGACGGCATGGGGTCAGTGCGGCTTGTCACATCATTCAACACCGACCCTCACGATATCGAACGGCTGATTGCCGCTGCGAACGGATGGCCTTTAGAGTCTGGCTGACAGAAACTCCGACATTCGGCTCCAGGACGTGCAGGCGCTTGCGACATCGTAGGCGTCGCTCACCTCGTTGAAGAAGGCGTGCTCGGCGTCGTAGCGGTAGAGATCGTAATCCACGCCGCCTGATTTGAGGTCCTCTTCCAGCGCGTCCACGGCTTCGGGTGTGCACCAATCGTCCTGGACGGCGAAATGGCCCTGGAACGGGACTTTGATGGTCGACGCGTCGGCGAATTCCTTGGGTGGAATGCCGTAGTAGCAGACGGCGACATCGCACTCGGGCACATGGACCGCCGAAGCGATGGTGAGAGCCCCTCCCATGCAGTAACCCATGACGGCAACGCGACCGTTGGAGAGTGACTTGAGATGCCGAGTCGCACCGCGCAGGTCCTGATGCGTTGCCCCCGGAAAATCGAGACCGTCCATCATGTGACCGGCTTCATCCGGGATCTGGGTCACACGTCCCTGATAGAGATCGGGAGCAAGGGCATTGTAGCCGTTGCGTGCGAAGCGGTCGGCAACACCGCAGATCTGGTCGTTGAGGCCCCACCATTCCTGAATGACGACGACGGCGGGCCTGTCACCACCGGCTTCCGCCAGATAACCCTGCGTGCTGCCGCCATCGGGGCGTGAAAAGCTGATCATCCGGCCCATACCGAATTCTCCTCCCTAAAAGTGTGCGTCTCTTTGGGTTCCGAAACTCTGTCACGTTCGGGGGGGGTCCGGCAAGGGGAGGCAAAATCCCGGCGGATCGCGGTAACGGCCGAACTGCTTCAGGACGGCGGTGACCTTCTCCCTGTCGAGGGCCGTTGCCGTGTGGCCGTCGATGCCGACCATCTCCTCGCTCACCGACAGGACGTTCATGATTGCCTCGTCAACTGCCTGGATGACGGCTTCGAAGAATGGATCGATCCTGTGATCGGGAATGACGGTGAGCTGCAGGTAGGGCGTGTCCGCATCGAGATCCTCGGCGCCGGCGGTCGAGAAGGCGAGAAAGATGTCCCCCGAGCCGTGACCGGAGATCGATCCGCTGCGGCCGACGCCGAGCGAGACACGTCGGGCCAGGCGATTCAACTGATGCGAAACCATCGGGGCATCGGTCGCGACCACGGCGATGATCGAGCCGGTGTCCTCACCATGGGGTTCCGGGCCCGACAGGTGTTCCGCCATGGGTATGCCGGCTATCAGAAGCTGTGAACGCAGGCCGAAGTTCGCCTGAACGAACGCTCCGACGATGTAGGTTTCTCCATCGTAGTCGACCTGACGCGACGATGTTCCGGATCCGCCCTTGTGGCCGTAGAGCATCATGCCGGTACCGCCTCCGACACTGCCTTCCTCGATCGGACCGCCGGTGGCGGAGTCGATCGCCTCGAAGACGTGCTCCTTGGTCACATGGAAGCCGTTGATGTCATTGAGCCAACCGTCCCAGGTCTCGCCCGCGACAGGTAGTCCCCAGTCGGGTCCGTCGCCATAGGCCCGGACGTTGCGATTCATCCATTCGATCGTGGCATCGCGGGAGACACCGCAGGAGTGGGTATTGGTGATCGTGATCGGACCATCGCTGTGTCCGACTTCGCTGATCCACCAGCTTCCCGTGAGTTCGCCGTTTCCGTTGAGGCTGAACTGACCGGTCCAGACCGGGAGCTGGGCCCTTGCCTTGCCGCGCGGGATGATCGCGGTGACGCCCGTGCGGACGGGACCTTCGCCGACAATCAGGGGGCCGCCTTCACCGCGTATCAATGTGCAGTAGCCCACCTCGACACCGGAAACGTCGGTGATGGCATTGTTCGGTCCGGGGCGCCCGTCGAAGGGAATCCCGAGTGAGCGGGCGCGCGGCTTCCCGGAGGGGGTAACAAGGAGAGAGGATGTCATGACGTTCTTTACTCCCTGACCAGCGTGTCGGTAACCCTCGAAAGTACATCCAGTCGCTCGGCCTCGATGTTGACCGGAAACCTCTCGAACCCGACGGAAGAATTGAGCCTGATGTCGCAGAAGAAGCCTGCCGGATCCTCGTGGAAGTGAAGGAACGCCCGCGACTTTATATAGAAGATGCCACGCTTTTTTTCACGCAATCCGTTGAACGAACGCAGCTTCTCCAGGAGCGGTTCCAGTGCATCGAGTGCCCCCGGGCCCGCATGCTTCATGGGTTCTCTCCGGATTGGTGCGGGGTTTCACTGCAAGGACGCAGTACCGCTAGGCGGAAGGCGTATCCGGTCACGGATCCTCGCGGATTGGACGTGTGGCTACCGAAAGCCACGCCGCGGTCTCGGCGTCGACCAGCGGTGTCAGGGTCTTGCAGACGTCCCAATGGTAGGCATCGAGCCAGTCTGCTTCCTCGTCGCTCAGATCCTCGACGGCCACGAGGCACCTGTCGATTGGCGCCTTGGTCAGCGTGGAGAAGCGCAACATGGGTTTCTCGCTCAACCGGCCGTCTTTCTCGACGACCACGAGATTCTCGATCCTGATCCCCCAGGCACCGGCACGGTAGTAGCCGGGTTCGTTCGAGAGGATCATGCCCGGTTCGAGCGCAGTGGAACCTCTCTTCGAGATGTTCTGGGGGCCCTCGTGGACTCCCAGATGGCTGCCAACTCCGTGGCCGGTACCGTGATCGTAATCGGCACCCATCTGCCAGAGTGCAGAACGGGCCAGCGTGTCGAGGGCGGCTCCGTTGGTCCCTTTCGGGAATCGTGCCGTGGCGAGTGCGATGTGTCCCTTGAGCACGGCCGTGAAGTGGCGTTTTTGTTCGGTGTCCGGCTCTCCCACGGCGATCGTGCGCGTGACATCGGTCGTGCCGTCGGGGTACTGGCCGCCGGAGTCGACGAGGTAGAGCGAGCCCGGCTCGAATCGCCGATTGGTCTGCTCACTGGACCGGTAGTGCACCAGGGCTCCGTTAGGTCCGAATCCGGAAATGGTCTCGAAACTGAATCCCCGGTAGCCGTCGACCGTGCCACGGTATCCGGCAAGCGTGTTCTCGGCGGTCAACTCATCGACCTCGACATTGCTGCCGGGCCTGGTGGACCGGTCGAGCCACGCAAGGAACGAGGTGAGAGCGGCCCCGTCGCGAACATGGCAGTTCCGCATGCCCTCGATTTCGACGGAATTCTTGATGGCCTTCGGCAGGGCGCAGGGGTCGGAGTCGAGCACGGGTTCACCGCCGGCTTGCGTGATGCGACCGGAGAGCCAGGACGCTCCGGTCAGGCGATCGACGATGATTTTCGCTCCATCGGCGGACGCTTCATCCAGATCCGCAGCGAGTTGAGTGACGGGCTGAACGACGGCATTTTTTGGCAACCATTCAAGAGCATCGGGCGTGAATTTCCGCCGGTCCGTAAAGAGTGTAACCGTGCCTTCTTTCCTGACGATGGCGAAGCCGAGGCATACGGGGGTCCCCGGAAGATCGCCGCCTCGGATGTTGAGAAGCCAGGCGATCGACGTCGGATCGGAGATGACCGCGGCATCGCAGTCCTTGTCAGCAAGTGATCGTGCAATCCGTTCGATCTTCGAGGAGGCCGATTCGCCGGCGTATTCCAGACCGTGAGGGCGGACGGGAGAGAGCGGGGGAGGGGGCTGGTTGGTCCAGACCGCGTCGACAGGGTTGTGCCTGCAGGGCACAAGTTCTCCGCCGGAATTTGCGACAGTCCTTTCGAGGGACTCAATTTCCCGGGCGCCGTGCAGCCAGGGATCATATCCGAGCCTGCCGCCTGCTAAGTGCTCTGCGATCCAGTCGGTCGGCGGCTCGTTGATCAGATGGTGGAACGCGAAATCTTCCTTCCTCACCTGGACCTTGACCTGGAGCGTGTAGCGGCCGTCGACGAAGATCGCGGCCTTTTCCTTCAGCACGACCGCCACGCCCGCCGAGCCGCCGAAACCCGTCAACCAGTTGAGCCGCTCGCTCCTCATGGCCAGCATTTCACCCTGGTGTTCATCGGCGTGCGGTACGATGAAACCGTCGAGCCCGAGCCGTTCGAGTTCCCGGCGCAGGGCCTTCAGGCGCCAGGCCGGGGCCGGAGGCGGGGCATCGAGGCCGTATCCCCGCCGGGATGCAATTGAGTCCTTCAGTGCCTGTAGCTGATTCCTCAATTCGCCGCTGGCCTGGAGGGCTACCAGGCCGAGCCACAGGTCACCCTCCACATCCTCAGGCGCGGCAAGCACACCGGCGATGATCCCGCGCACATCGGCGACCGATTTCCCTGACCTCTCCGCCGCCAGCAGTTCAGCAAGACGAGCATCGCCCCCATAACGGGCTGGATCATCGGCGGCGGATCGGGTCATGGTGCTGTCCGGACATTTCGGAGAGGATAGTGGTCCAGCCGAAGGCTTGGCAACAGGACAGCACACAGCGGTGGCGGTTGAACGACAATGAATGGTCGGCCACGATCCGGTGCTCGACACGCGATTTGGTACAATCCGGCTTGCGGATCGCCTCAACGATCATGTCGCTGTACGCGGAAGGGCGAGAAAGGTAACGGGAGAATCCCTTGAATCCACTAACCACACGGCAGGGGCTGACTTGGCTCGCCCACTTCTGGAAGGCAGTTATCCGGCAGCATCACACGGAGATGCGACCTCGATTTCGCCCCTACATTCCGTCAGATGGCGTCGTGATGGATGTTGGTGCCCATGCCGGCCAGTACACGAAGCTCTTTTCCGCCATGCTACCTCATGGCCATGTGCACGCCTTCGAACCCGGAGGTTATGCGCTTTCAATACTTCAGCGCGTAAAATCAATCAGAAGACTGTCAAATATCACCATCCATCCCTACGGTCTCGGGGACGCATCAGAGTCACGTGTGCTCAACGTGCCGATAAAGGAGTCGGGCAGCGTCGGTTTCGGATTGAGTTTTGTCGGTGACCACAAGGCAACAACGCGGCGCACGGTAGAAGAGACAATCGAAATCAGACGGCTCGATGACGTCGTTCGGGGACACAGGATCTCGCGGGTCGACTTCATCAAGCTGGATATCGAAGGCTCGGAGTTGCGAACGCTGGTTGGAGCGAAAGCAACGCTGCTGAGGTTTAGGCCCGCGATCTTCGTTGAACTGGTGGATCAAAACCTTGCTCGGCGCGGTGACAGCGTCGAGGCGCTGTCAGAATTTCTGTGCGACCTAGGCTACAGTCCGGTCGGTGGTTGGGGGACCTACCGGCCGAAAGGCGACCTACTGTTCACATAGGACGCGGTATAAGGGCCAAGCTTGATCCCTACCCGAGCTGGCGAACTTTGATGGGGAGAGGTTTTGAGGAGCGCGGCATGAACACCCAGCACCGAAAGATGGAGGGAGAGGTGCTCGCCGGTGCTGTCGAGCACGTCACCTTCCACAACGAGGAAAGCGGTTTCTGCGTGCTGCGTGTCAGGGTCCGGGGCGTGCGCGATCTCGTCACCATGGTGGGCAGGGCAGCATCCGTGGCACCCGGTGAATGGTTGACCGCAAACGGTACCTGGGAGAATGACCGGAACTACGGCCAGCAGTTCCGTGCCCGCTTCATGAGGGTCTCTGCTCCGACGACCACGGAGGGCATCGAGAAGTATTTCGCGTCCGGCATGGTGAAGGGGATCGGAGTCTTTTTTGCCCGCAAGCTCGTCCGGGCTTTCGGCGAGAAAATGTTCGACGTCATCGAGACGGAACCCGAACGCCTTCGCGAGGTATCGGGAATAGGCCCCAAGCGTGCGGAGCGCATCGTCGATGCCTGGGCGGAACAGAAGGCGGTGCGGGAGATCATGATCTTCCTTCACGGCCATGGCGTGGGTACCACCCGGGCGATCCGGATCTACAAGACCTACGGTGCCGATGCCTTGCAGGTGATGTCGGAGAATCCCTACCGGCTCGCGCATGACATCTGGGGCATCGGTTTCAAGACTGCCGACACGATTGCAAGGAAACTCGGGATCGAGCCTCACGCCATGGTGAGGGTCCGTGCCGGTGTGGTCTACGGGCTTTCGGTGGCGGCGAACGAGGGCCATTGCGGGTTGCCGCTCAACGAACTGACAGCGCTCACGGCGGAACTGCTTGAGATTCCGGAAACGCTGGTTCGCGAGGCGCTCGATCTGGAACTTGCCGAAGGACGAATCATCGCGGATCGCATCAGGGAGGCGGACTGCATCTTTCCTGCCGGTCTCTATCATGCCGAGGCCGCCATCGCACGCAACCTCGGCGACCTTCTCTGCGATCGTCCCGCATGGCCCGCCATCGATGCCGGGAAAGCCATTCCGTGGGTCGAGCAGCGCATCGGCCTTGAACTCGCCGGGAGCCAGAAGGAAGCGGTCAGAAGGGCCCTTGCCTCGAAGGTAATGGTGATCACCGGCGGACCGGGAGTCGGCAAGACCACGATCGTCAACGCCATCCTGGGCATTCTCGTCGTCAAGAACGTGAGGATCATGCTTGCGGCGCCGACAGGAAGGGCGGCCAAGCGCATGAACGAGACGACAGGCATGGAGGCGAAGACCATCCACCGTCTCCTCGAGGTCGATCCGAGGAACGGGAGGTTCAAGCGCAACGCCGACAATCCCCTCGTGTGCGACCTTCTCGTCATCGACGAGATGTCCATGGTCGATGTGCCGCTCATGCATGCCCTTCTTCTGGCACTCCCCCGGCAGGCAGCGTTTCTTGCGGTCGGAGATGTCGACCAGTTGCCGTCCGTCGGTCCTGGCCAGGTTCTGGCCGACATGATTGCAAGCGGTGCGGTACCGGTGACAAGGCTGACGGAGGTCTTCCGCCAGGCGGCACGCAGCCGGATCGTGGTGAATGCTCACAAGGTGAACGAAGGGACCATGCCGGATCTTGCTCCTCCGGCAGATGAGAGCGACTTCTACTTCGTTCCCGCTGGCGATCCCGAAACTGCGGTTGGCCGCATCATCGAACTTGTCCGCAACCGGATTCCCGGCCGTTTCGGCGCCGATCCGATCCGCGATATCCAGGTCCTTTGCCCCATGAACCGCGGTGCCGTCGGCGCCACCTCGCTCAACATCGAACTCCAGTCTGTTCTCAATCCCTCAAGATCGAACGCAATTGAGAAATTCGGCCGGACCTTTGCCGCAGGCGACAAGGTCATGCAGATCGAGAACGACTACAACAAGGAGGTCTACAACGGCGATATTGGCTACGTCGATCAGGTGGTGCCGGAGGAAGGAACCCTGACTGTCATCTATGATGGCCGCGCTGTGCCCTACAGTCCATCCGATCTCGACACGCTTGTTCCCGCCTACGCGACGACTATTCACAAGAGTCAGGGTTCCGAATACCCCGTCGTCGTCATCCCCATCCTCACCCAGCACTACGCCATGCTCCGCCGCAATCTTCTCTACACCGGCATCACCCGCGGCCGGAAGCTCGCCGTCCTCGTCGGCCAGCACAAGGCCATCGCCATCGCCGTCCGCGACCTCTCCGGCAATCGCCGCTGGACACGATTGGGTACCTCACTGAAAGCCAGGGACAATAACAATGCCAGCGAACCACCGTGAGGGTCCACGCGGCATCACCAGCCAGTTGCGGATACGCGCGCCACGGCATTCCGGTGTCTGAACAATCAGGGATGCCATCCACAATCCACTGCCGGAATGCCCTGCCCGTCCGGATCATCCGACAAGGAATCTCCGGATGCCAAATCATCTGTATTGGCAATAGAGCGAAACGAGTGTCGTGCAGTTGAGGCTGATTGACGCACGAAGTACAATGCTTGTGGTGTTGCATTTGGGTTTGGGTGGCGAATGAATACAGGAAGAGATGGTTCTGAAATTTTTGGCTACTTCCGGGCGGGCCCGGTCCGTGGGAGAGTTCATTCGTTGTTGAACGGTATCTACAAATGCGGCTGGCTCGGACGAAGAATATTCGGAAGACTCCAGTGGTTGGAAAAAATTCTTTCAACTCGCACAAGATACATTGTTGATGCCGAACGTTTCGGTTTGCGTTGGAGGCTATATCGTCACGACAACGTTTCGGAGAAACGCTTGCTGCTAAGGCCCGACTCGTTCGAACCGGTTGAAATCGATGCAATATTGGGGATGGTGGGGCCCGGTTTCATTTTCATAGATGTTGGTGCGAATTGCGGATTCTATTCACTCCGTATCGCCGGGGCGCTTGGTGGAAAAGGCAGGATCGTCGCCATTGAACCGCATCCGGTGGTTCGGCAACGTCTTCAGTACAACGTGAATATAAATTCAGCGATGGCAATTAGCATTCATAGTTGTGTTATTGGTGACGCTGCAGGCAAAGTAAAATTAGAGGAGGGCGTAAAGAATCTTGGTAGAAATCGCGTTTCGGAAAAGGGTGCGATTGATGTGGAGATGCGGACTCTGTTGGATATCGTTGAGGAAGAGCATCTTGAGCGTGTGGATGCCATAAAAGTCGATGTCGAAGGTTTCGAGGATAGGGTTCTTGATCCCTTTCTCCGTGACGCCCCTGATTCCCTGCTTCCCCGTATGGTCGTGGCAGAGTTCTCCTGGAACGATAGCTGGAAGTCGGATTGGCTGCTCCGTGCAGCAACAAGGGGGTATAGGGAGAAGATGCGTACCCGCAATCAGAACGTCATTCTGGTACGACCCTGAGTCCGGCCGGAAGTAAGCGGTCAAAATGGGACGGTCTCGCTAACAGTTGATTTAGGCGTGTTCCCGATTGCGTCCTTTGTGAGAGAGTTTGATCGTGAAGGAAGCGTTCGGGAACGCCCTGATTTGACCGCTGGCCCGTGGACCGGTTGATCGAACGCCGGCTTGTCCCGGCGCCATCTCACGGGTGTCCATCAATCTCGCCAACATCCGGATGGAGGGCACGAAGCGGCCCCGGTCCCACGGCGGCAACAAGGGCAAGCTGCAGAACGAAGCCCGCATCCTTGAGGATCAGCGGACCTCAAGGGCCCATCACACACTATCGCATCCGGCCGCATGGGACCGGAAACCGGGACTGCACCATGACCACCGGACCGACAGGAGTTTCCGGACTTTTTCGACGTGCGTCTTTGAGGTCTGCCCATGTACGGGATGCGGCAGGCGTCGAACAATGATGTTTTGTCAGAAGTACGGGTTGAATCGGCCCGTTTTGATGATTTGTGAGGGCCGTGAATCGGAGGACAAGGACGCTGGAATCCTCCGGTTATTCACGCCTCGCCCGTCACCGGGAATTTCCGGTCAGTGGATCGGGACATCATCCATCGGAACCCGCCAGGTGCAAAGGGTTGCCGCAATCGCAATCGGAGTCGATTTCTCCGCAGGAAATCGGGTTTTCGCTCTCCGTCACGGGGTGTGCCGGGAGAGGGTGAGGGTGATCCAGTTGCTGATTTTGGTGGTGCGGATGAGCTCGTAACCTTCATGGCGGTAGGCTTCGAGGACGTCGTGGGAATCGCTTTGGAGGAATCCTGAGAGGATGACTGTGGGGCTTCGCATGCTGGGGGCCATGGCGATGAGGGGGCGGGCGAGGATATTGGCTGTCGTGAGGTCGAAGGCGTGGTGGCCCAGGGCGCTGAAACCTTCTGCCTGGATGACCTGAATTCGGTGGGCGAGGCCGTTTGCTTCGACCTGGTGGCAGGCGAAGGCCGTGGCGAGGGGATCGTTGTCGACGGCAAGGACGTCGCAGTCCCAGAGGCGGGCGGCGGCGATCGCCAGGATGGCGGAACCGCATCCCATGTCGAGGACCGTTTGGGGACTCTCGTTGAGGGCGGCGAGTGCTTCGAGGCAGCCTGCGGTGCTGGCGTGCTCGCCCGTGCCGAAGCCTGCGCCGGCCTCCATCCGGATGACGATGCCGTCGTTCGATGCGTGGCCCTTCGGGAGGATGACGAAGGGGCCTCTTCGGAGAGGAGAAAAGGACCGGGCGTTTTCGTCAAGCCAGTCCCTTTCCTCGAGTTCGGCGATGGCGATGCTGACGCAAAGATGCGTTTGAATGTGACGGCGGGCGTCTTCGGCCTGAAGACGGGTGGCGAAGAGGGCCTGGATGCTGGTGCCGAAGATGGAGAGACAGAGGGGATCCAGTTCGGCGAGGAGATCGTGGGCCCTGTTTGCCTGGGCGAGGTCGGCTTCGAGCTGCCAGGTCATCAGGCGGGCGTGACGAAGGACGCCATCACCTTCTTGCGGCCGGCCTTGTCGAAGGCGATGTCGAGCTTCTCGCCGTCGGCCGCGCGAACGAGGCCGTAGCCGAACTTCTGGTGGAAGACCCGGGTGCCGGCAGTGGGTGGCGAGGCGCCGTGATCGAAGTGGGGGACGAGAGTGGTGGAGGAGCCGAAGCGTTGCTGGCGGGTCTCGAGGACGCGCTGGTAGTTGCTGTTGGTGACCGGCGTGCCGAACTCCATCTCGTTGCGGTAACCGAAGAGGGGGGATTCGTCCCTGATGACGTGCTCCTCGGGGAGCTCGGCCAGGAACCGCGAGGGAATGGTGAAGAGATGCTGGTTGTGGATCCGGCGGTTGGCCGCATAGAGCACGGCGACACGCTGGCGAGCGCGCGTCAGCCCGACATAGGCAAGCCGCCGTTCCTCCTCGAGGGCCTTTTCGCCGCCTTCCTGGAGAGCCCTCCTGTGGGGGAAGACATCTTCCTCCCACCCCGGAAGGATGACGGTGTCGAACTCCAGGCCCTTGGCGCTGTGGAGCGTCATGATGTTGACCATGTCCTCGGTGAGTCTGTAGTCGGCGTCCATCACCAGGCTCACGTGATCGAGAAACTCCTCCAGGGTTCCGAATTCCGCCAGGGCTGCAACGAGTTCCCTCAGGTTGTCGAGCCGTGCGGGCGCCTGGACCGATTTGTCCTTCTGCCACATCCCGGTATAGCCCGATTCGTCGAGAATGATGGCGGCAAGGTCCGCCGGAGGCAGGCGGCTTGCCTCGGCACGCCAGCGGTCGACCGATTCGACGAAGAGCCTGAGCGAGCGGCGGCGGGCCGGCGGCAGGAAATCGCCGGAAGCGGACCGACGGGAAGCGGCAAGGAGATTCGTGCGGTGTTGGCGGGCGAGGTCCTGAAGGAAATGGAGCGACTTCCCGCCCATGCCGCGCTTGGGAACGTTGATGATCCTCTGGAAGGCAAGGTCGTCGTCGTCCTGGCGGATGAGGCGCAGATAGGCGCAGGCATCGCGGATCTCGCGGCGCTCGTAGAACCTCAGGCCGCCGACGATGCGGTAGGGGACGCCGATGGTGAGGAAGCGCTCCTCGAAGCTTCGGGTCTGGTGTCCCGCGCGCACGAGTACTGCCATCCCGTTGAGGCTGTGGCTCCGGCTCTGGAGGTCCTCGACCATGGCGCCCACCGCGCGGGCCTCCTCCTCGTCGCTCCACACGCCCATGACCTTGATGGGCTCGCCCTCGTCGGCACCCTCCCGGGGCGGAGCCCACAGCGTCTTGCCCAGCCGGCCCTTGTTGTGGGCGATGAGCGCCGAGGCCGAGGCGAGGATCCGCGGTGTCGAGCGGTAGTTGCGCTCGAGGCGCACGACGGTTGCCCCTGGAAAATCCTTCTCGAACCTGAGGATGTTGCCGACCTCGGCGCCGCGCCAGCCGTAGATCGACTGGTCGTCGTCGCCGACACAGCAGATATTGCCGGACCCCCGGGCAAGCAGGCGCAGCCAGAGATACTGGATCGCGTTGGTGTCCTGGTATTCGTCCACCAGGAGGTAGCGGAAGCGCCTGTGGTAGTCCTCGAGCACATCGGGATGTTCGAGCAGGATGCGGTACGGTTTCAGCAGCAGATCCCCGAAATCCGCGGCATTGAGGGCCTCGAGCCTTGCCTGGTAGGCCCGATAGAGTTCGCCACCGCGGCCGTGGGCGAATTCCTTCGATACGTTGAGGGGAAGATCGGACGGTGTCCACGCCTTGTCCTTCCACCTCTGGATCAGGCTTGCAAGCATGCGGCCGGGCCAGCGCTTCTCGTCGATATCGGCCGCCTGGATGAGATCCCGTGCCAGGTGGACCTGATCGTCCGTGTCGATGATCGTGAAGTTCGAGCGCAGGCCGGCAAGCTCTCCATGGCGTCTCAGCATGCGCGCGCCGACACTGTGGAAGGTGCCGATCCAGAGCCCGGAGGTGGACTGTCCCAGGAGATTGGCGATCCGTTCCAGCATCTCCCGTGCAGCCTTGTTGGTGAAGGTCACCGCAAGGATCTGGCCCGGAAAGGCCCGTCTGGTTTCGATGAGATGCGCGAGGCGCACGGTAAGGACCCGCGTCTTTCCGGTACCGGCGCCAGCGAGCACGAGTACGGGCCCGTCGAGGGCCTCGGCAGCCTCGCGCTGGGATTCGTTGAGCGTGGCCAGCAGGGCCGGCTGGTCTGGACCGATGTCTTGCATGGCAGCGATTCTTTACCACAGTTGCCGATGGCGACAGCCATCGGCATGTGGACAGGATTGGTTCGCCTGAAACCGGCCTTTCGTGCCATGATACTGCCATGAACGTGTTGTTGAACGCTGCGACACCGGAAACCCGTCGCGCGGCGATGGGTTCTGTCGAAAATCCGGCCCGAATCGTGTTGCCTGGCGTCGGGATTGGGAGAATGGGGGTTTGCGCAAGCTCTTCCTGACAGTCGCAGGCCTCGTCCTGGTGGCACTCGTCGCTGCCGTCGTGTGGCTCCTGACACTCGATCTCGAAAGATACCGCCAGCAGGTCGAGAACCAGCTCGAAATCCTGACCGGACGCAGTGTTGCCGTTTCGGGCGGCATGCGCCTCACCCTCGTGCCCGATCTGACGATCGCGCTCGCCGATGTCACGGTCGGCACGCGGGGCCGATCCTATCTGCGATTGCCGGAGGTCCACGCGGTGATCTCGCCGGCCTCGCTCCTTGCACTCGATCTGGCCATCGAACGGATCAGGATCATCGAGCCGACCGTCTCCTTCGGTGGTTCCGGCATGGCCGGCACCTGGACAGGTGGAGACGGCAGGGAGGCGATGCCCCTGGCGGTGCGCATCGATTCGGTCGAGATCGTGGATGCCACGATCGTGTGGTACGGGCCCTTCGGGGATATGGTCGTCGAGCAGCTGGATCTCTTCATCGAAGCCAAGGGAGCGGACGGTCCCTTCGAGTTGAACGGAAGCTTCCACAAGGGTGATGTCCGATGGAGTGTCGATGGAGCGCTGGGGCGCCTGTCACGGCCGAACGTCGCCGCCACCATGACGGTCGTCTCCCGGGATGGTGTCTCGGTAAGGGCATCGGGGACAGTAGAGGACTGGAGAGACGATCCCGGGTTTACCGGCAACATCGGGATCGATATGCCACGCTTCGAGCTGTTGACCGGCTTTGGTGCCGAAGAGGGCCTCGGGCTTCTGCCCGCATCGTTCGATGCCGCGGTGAACTTTTCAGCAGAATCGGTTCACGTGAACGATCTTGCCCTCCAGTTGGGCGCCTCGTCGGTTCTCGGGAACATCGAATCATCGGCTGGACAGCTGGCGATCAGGATGGCTTCCGGCAGGCTCGATCTCGATCACCTGGTGCCCGCGTTCATGGCCGAAAGCGGTTGGTTTCCGGGCGAACACTGGCTTCGCGAGCGCGACATCGCCGTGGAGCTTACCGTCGATCACGCGCTCTTTCGGGGCGAGGCGGTAAGGCAACTTGCCGTGGCGGCGAGGATCGCCGGCGGGACGGTCGCGATCAGCCGCGCGCGCGCGGTGGTCCCCGGCAACACGGAATTCTCGCTCAGCGGAGAAATCGGTCTGGATGGCGAAGTGCCGATCTTCCGCGGGCCCGTCGACATGATCTCGAGCGATCTCAGGACAACGCTGGAATGGTTCGGTCTCGAACTCGACGCGGTGCCGCGGGACAGGCTCCGCCAGGTGGGGCTTTCCGCGCGCTGCGAAGCCACGCCCGAGACCGTCGTCTTGTCGGAGATGGATCTCACTCTCGATTCCTCGCATGTCACGGGAAGCTTCATCTCCCGCCTTGGCGCAAGGCCGAAGTTCGTGACCGATCTGAAGATCGATGAATTCGTTCTGGACCCCTATGTCCCCCCTGCCGGGCCCGGTCTGGCGTTCGGTGCCGGTCCCTGGGACGACTTCGACCTCGATGTCTGGAGTGAGATCAGGACCATGGTCCATGGCGGTCTCGTTGCCAACGACGTCGTGGTAGACGGTTCGCTGAAGGACGGTCTGGTGGAGATCCGGAAGTTCGAGGCAGGGGACGTTTCGGGCGCGACGGTCGAGGTCACGGGCAGATTCGATCCGGCTGCCGAGACACTCTCGCTGGTCTATGACGTCAAAGCGGCAGATGTCGGCAGGCTCGTGCGCGAGACCGGTATCGAGCCGCCGTTCGATATCTCCCCATTCGGCGAGACGGAGCTTTCCGGTTCGATTTGGGGATCCCTCCTGGAGCCTGGCATCAAGGGCACGCTCGCGACCGCGCTGGCGGATGTCGATTTCGACGGCAGCCTTTCCGAGCCGCTCGGGGATCCCTCGTTCGACGGAAGGATCATCGTCACCGGCGAGGATCTTGCGAGCATCACTGAGGCTCTGGGCTTCGGGGTTCCGGGTGGCACCGGCCGGGAATTTTCCGTCACCGCCGAATTTGCGGGTAATCGAAGCGACGCGCGGTTCACCGTCGATGCCGGCATGCTCGGCGCAACACTCGAAGGCAACGGTTTGGTCCGGGAGGAAAGGGTCGAAAGCAGCAGCTTCGCTCTCAGGCACGAGGATCTTGCCGGCCTTGCCTCGAGCCTCGGCGTGACGGAGCTTGCTGGCCTGGAGGGACCGCTCGATGTCGCGATCGAGGCGGCGGGTTCCCCGGATCAATGGACCGTCACGCTGAAGGCGGCACGGATTGGACCGTCCTCGCTCAAGGGCACACTCGCGTACGCCACACCAGGCGAGCGTCCCCGGATCGATACCCGCCTCCAGGGGGACATGATCGTCCTCGATGCGATTGCCGCGGTCCTCGCCGGCCGGGATCCCGCTCGCTCCAACGGGGAGCTGGCGCTGGGCTTTCTCGATCATGTTGACGGCCGCATCGACCTTGCGGCCGAACGCCTTCTCATCGCAGACGTGACACTCGATGGTGCCGTCGTCAAGGCAGCGGCCGAGGGTGGCGTTCTGGACCTCGAGATCCTGTCGGGCCGGCTCTTCGGGGGACAAGCCCGGGTCCAGGGCTCGATCAGGACGGGCGTACCGCACCAGGCCGACTTCGGCCTGACGCTCAACAATGCCGATCTCGAAGAGATTCTGGGTAGCGCGGCAGGCACCGACAGCCTTTCTGGCCGGCTCGACTTCGATGTGAAGGGCCGGGCTGCCGGGCTCACCGGGCGTGACCTGCTTGAGAGCCTCGCGGGCGAGGGGTCCTGGTCCGTGAGACGGGGCACGGTCAGGGGATTCGATTTTCGGGCGATCACCCAGTCGCTTGCCGGTCCTGGCGACGAGGCCGCCATTGCGGCGCAACTCGCCGAGTCGACCGGCAGCGGGACCACGGGTATCGTGGCGATCGACGGAACCTTCGCAATCGACAAGGGGGTCGTCCGGTCGAGCGAACTCTCCGTGATCTTCAATGGCGCCGAAGGCGATTTCCATCTCGATGCCGATCTGCCGCGCTGGTGGGTGAGCCTGGCGGGATCGGTGGTGCTGACCGGCAGGTCCGGCCTACCTGTCATCGCCATGGCCGTCAACGGTCCGATCGGCGAGACGGACCTGGTCGTTGATACCCGGTTGCTGGAGGATCATCTGGTCAAGAGCTCGGTGCCGGAGAGCATCCCCATACCGAACGACAAACCTCCGGCGGAGACCGACGCGGTGCTCCACGAGGATGACGCTCATCGCGAGCTCGCCGAGGAAGTGGAAGAATCCGGTCCGCCCGTCGTCGAACCGGACGACACCGACGCGCTCATTCCCGACGTCGTCGAGGAAACCGGGACGCCCCAGGACCCGGGCGCCAACGTCGGATCATCCCTGCTTTCGGTGCTGGGTGGCGGGATCGATGAGACGCCGGCGGCTTCTCAGCCGGAAGAGGAGGAGACCGGTCCGTCTTCGGGCGGGCTGCTCGACATGCTCTCGAGGGACGACGATCCGGCAGCGTCCGGCGACGACGCCAGCATCCTTCGCGTGTTTCAGGATCCTTGAGACTCCGGTACTTCATATTCTCTCCAACGGGACATTTTTTTCTTGACCACGATTTTCTTTGTCCCCATGGTGGCGCCATTGATAATCATTCGCAATCTCGAGGAGACGACGATGGCCCCACGGTTTCTGTCAACCGCGCTCGTTGGTGCAGCGTTGCTGGCCTGGTCGCTACCGGCTTGGGCCCAAGGGGAGGTCAATCTCTACACGGCGCGTCACTACGATACCGACACCCAACTCTACGAAGCCTTCCGCGAAGCCACCGGGATCATCGTCAACGTGATCGAGGACAAGGCCGGTGCGCTGATGGAACGCATGAAGATCGAAGGCCAGAACAGCCCGGCCGATATCTTCATGACCGCCGATGCCGGCAACCTGATGTCAGCGGCTGGTGACGGCCTTCTTCAGGGAATCGTGTCGCAGGAGCTCGAATCGCGGGTTCCCGCCAATCTGCGCCATCCGGATGGCCTGTGGTTCGCCTTCACGAAGCGGGCCAGGGTCATCATGGTGCGCGAGGGCGTCGATACGACGGGTCTCGAACGCTACGAGGATCTCGCCGATCCTCGCTTCGCGGACATGATCTGCATCCGTTCATCCGGCAACATCTACAACCAGTCGCTCGTGGGATCCCTCATCGCCGCCAATGGCGAGGAGGCAACCGCGCAATGGGTTCGGGGACTGGTGGCCAACATGGCACGCGAGCCTGAGTCGAACGACACGGGCCAGATCATGGCGGTGGCTGCCGGCGAATGCGAAATCGGCGTTGCCAACACCTACTATCTGGCACGTCTGATGCGTTCCGACGACCCGGCAAAGCGCGAGGTCGCGAGCGCCATCCGGGTCATTCTGCCGAACCAGGACGATCGCGGTGTTCACGTCAACATCTCCGGTGCCGGTGTGGCGGCACATGCGCCGAACCGCGACAATGCCGTTGCCTTCCTCGAGTTCCTGGCGAGTGGCGAGGCACAGCAGGCCTTCGCGGAAGGCAACAATGAGTGGCCGGTGGTCGCGGGCATCACGCACGCGAACGTGCTCGATGAACTCTATGGAGATTTCGTGGCCGACGGTGTCGATGCGGCGGTATTCGGGGCCAATCGGTCCCCGGCGCTTTCAATCATGGAAGAGAACGGCTGGAAATAGGCGTTCTCGTTACTGGCGGGGTCGCGCGGAACCGGGCCTCGACCGCGTGATCCCGCTTGAAAGCAGGATCACCGGCAGGATTCCCGCCACCACGATGGCGAGTGCCGCCGTCGAGGCCTCGGCAAGCCGTTCGTCGGCTGCGAGCCTCCATGTCCGGGTGGCGAGGGTCTCGAAATTGAACGGTCGGACCAGGAGTGTGGCCGGAAGCTCCTTCAGGACATCGACGAAGACCAGCAGGCCGGCTGTCATCAGGCTTCCGCGCAGCAGCGGACCGTGGATTTGGGCCAGTGTCGACCAGGGTCCGCGGCCGAGCGTCCTCGATGCACCGTCCATCATGGGTGTCACCCTGGAAAGTCCCGCGTCGGTACTGTTGTAAGCCACCGCCAGGAACCTCACCGTGTAGGCGAAGAGCAGTGCCGCTATCGATCCGGTCAGAAGAAGGCCGGTCGAAACGCCGAAGCTCGCCTTCATGAATGCGTCGAGGCGGTTGTCGAACCAGGCAAGGGGAACGAGGACACCGACCGCGATCACCGAACCCGGAATGGCATAGCCCATGGAGGCGACACGGGCGGCGACCGTCGGCAGCGGCCCCGATGCCATGCGCGCGCCGTACCCCAGGACCACGGCGGCCGTTACCGCCAGGACGGCAGCAAGGGCCGCGACCATGATCGAGTTGCCTGCGTACGTCAGGAACGACGAGCCTGAAAGCGTATCGCCTCCCTCGATCGAGAGATGAAGGAGAATGGATGCCGGAACAGCGAAACCAAGCAGGACCGGCAGGGCCGTGGCGATGAAGGCACCCCAGGCCTTCATGCCCCCGAGCTGGAGACGTGGCAGGGGCTGGAAGCGGCCGGTGTTCGCCGCATAGCGGGCCTTGCCCCGCGAAACCCTCTCCAGCATGAGCACGACGAGGACGAAGAAAAGCAGGATGTTGGCTAGCTGCGCGGCAGTCTCCGGCGAGCCTCTGATGAACCATGTCCGATAGATTCCCGTCGTGAATGTCTGGACCCCGAAGAACTCGACGGTTCCGAAGTCGGCCAGGGTTTCCATCAGGGCGAGTGCTAGTCCCGCCACAATGCCCGGCCGCGCCATGGGAAGGGCGACGCGCAGGAATGTCGACCACGGACCGAACCCCAGGGTCCGGGCGACGCCCATTGCCTGGACCGATTGGGAAAGGAACGAGGTGCGCGCCAGGAGATAGACATAAGGGTAGAGCACCAGCGAGAGCATGGCGACGGCCCCGGCGGTGGAGCGTATCTGTGGGAACCAGTAGTCGTGGCGTTCCCAGCTTCCCAACTCCCTGAGCCAGGTCTGTACCGGCCCGGCGTATTCGAGGAGGTCCGTATAGGCGTAGGCAAGCACATAGGCCGGAGCGGCGAAGGGGAGCAACAGGGCCCATTCCATGAGACGGCGCCCGGGAAACTCGCACATCGTGACAAGCCAGGCGGTCCCCGCACCGATCGTGCCCGCAACAATGGCGACTCCGGCAAGCAGCACGGCGGTGTTGACGACATAGACCGAGAGTATCCGTCCGGCGATCCCGGCCCAGACCTCGCCGCTGCCGGTGAAGAGGTTCGAGACAACGGCGAAGACGGGGAGCGACACGAGACCCGCGACCGCCAGTGCTGCCGCCAGGAGCAGCGGCCCTCCCCTGATGGAGAGACGGTGTCTTGCTGCCGGCAGGGTCACGCTTTTGACGGTCGGACCATGTCGGCGGGCCTCACCCAGGAATCGAAGTCCTCGGCGCTGACGAGGCCGAGCGAGACCGCGGCGTCCTTCAGGGTCGTAGCTTCGGCATGCGCCTTCTTCGCGATCTTCGCGGCATTGTCGTAGCCGATGTGGGGATTGAGGGCCGTCACCAGCATCAGCGAGCGCTGCATCATCTCCTCGATGCGATTCCTGTCAGCCTCAATGCCGGCGACACAGCGGTCCGTGAAACTCGCCGAGGCATCACCGAGAAGACGGGCGGAGCGCAGCACGTTGAAGACCATCACGGGCTTGAAGACATTGAGCTCGAAGTGTCCCTGTGCACCCGCGATCGTGACGGCTGTGTGGTTGCCCATGATCTCGGCGCAGACCATGGTGAGCGCCTCGCACTGGGTGGGGTTGACCTTGCCCGGCATGATCGAGCTTCCCGGTTCGTTGGCCGGCAGCAAGAGTTCACCGATGCCGCTGCGCGGGCCCGACGCCAACAGCCGGATGTCGTTCGCGATCTTGTTGAGGCTCACCGCGATGACATTGAGCGCTCCGGAGACCTCGACCATGGCATCGTGGGCTGCGAGGGCTTCGAACTTGTTGTCCGCCGTGACGAAGGGAAGGCCGGTCATTGCAGCAACGCTCCTGGCGAACGCGGTGTCGAATCCGGCCGGGCTGTTGAGTCCGGTGCCGACGGCGGTGCCGCCCATGGCGAGACGCAGGAGTCGGGGCATCGTTCCCCTGACGCGTTCGATTCCGAGTTCCACCTGCTTGGCGTAGCCCGAGAATTCCTGACCCAGTGTCAGCGGTGTCGCGTCCTGGAGATGGGTCCGGCCGATCTTGACGATGTCCCCGAACCCCCTTGCCTTGGCGTCGAGGGCCCCGTGAAGACGTTCGAGAGACACCAAGAGTCGCCTGTCGATCTCGATGGAGACGGCGATGTGCATGGCCGTCGGGAAGCCGTCGTTGGACGACTGGCTCATGTTGACGTGATCGTTGGGGTGGACCGGTGACTTCGAACCGAGCTCACCCCCGAGGAGCTCGATCGCGCGGTTGGCGATGACCTCGTTGACATTCATGTTCGTCTGGGTGCCCGATCCGGTCTGCCAGACAACAAGCGGAAAGTGATCGCTCAGCCTGCCATCGATCACCTCGTCAGCAGCCTGCCGGATTGCTCCTGCCAGCTGCGGGTCCAGCCGTCGCGCCGACTCATTGACCTCGGCTGCCGTCTTCTTGACGTAACCGAAGGCCCGGATCAGCTGATCGGGCATCCGTTCGGATTGACCGCCGATCGGGAAATTCTCGAGCGACCTCTGGGTCTGGGCTCCCCAGTACCGCTGGGAAGGAACGTTGATGTCCCCGATGGAATCGGATTCGATACGGTAATCGGACATGGGCGGATCCCGGTCTGCACGGCTGCCTCAATAGCACATCTCGCCGTGCCTGCGAACGATTCTCAATTGTCCCGGATTCGCCCTATTTCCTGCGGAAGGTATCGAGGGAGACAACGGTTCCGGCAGCGCTCTGCTCACCGGCGGTCGTGTCCTCGGTGGGCGCGTCTTCCCCGTCACTCCCATCCGGGGTCACCCTGAAGTTCAGTCCGAATTTGACGCTCGGATCGGCAAACGACGTGATCGCGGTCCAGGGAACACCGAGCTCGTGGGGCATGCGGTCGAACGAGAGGCCGATGGAGAAGCCCTCGTCGCCGACCTCGAGGTTCCAGAACTGATTCTGGATCACGATCGTGATTTCCTCGGGATACCGGGCCTTCAGGGCCTTCGCAATTCTCACGCCGGGATGGTCCGTGCGGAAGGTGATATAGAAGTGATGGTCGCCGGGCAGGCCATCGCCCGCCGCGATCTCGAGGGCATGGGTGACGACGCTGCGCAACGCGTGATCGACCAGCAGTCCATAGTGGATCGATTCGCTCATCGGACGCCCGGGACGGTGAAGCAGGAAAAAGCGGAGGGCTTCTGTTGCCCGGTGCCCTCCGAACCGCGCTTTCCGCTTATGCAGCGATAGCGTACGCCTCGTTGTCGTTGGCGATTGTATGTTTGACCCGATAACGGCGGAATCATACCGGACGAAAACCGAACCTTTACCACGCGCGTCGATCCTGGTTCGCCCCCATAAGGTTTATGGTGGAGGCGGCGGGTACTGCCCCCGCGTCCGCAACGTCTATTCCGAGCGGCGTTTATCGCCATAGCCCAGCAAGCCGGGCAACCGTTCATATAGTGCATCCGCACACCACTTTCAACCGTTGACGTCATCTGGTCCCGTGACCAGGCCGACTCTGCCCACCGCCACAATGAACGCTTGAGCGGCCCCCCGAAACTGGACGCCAGGTCCTTCGACGGCACCGATTCGTGCCGCCTCGCGTTGCCTCTCGAACTCACGCAGTTCGGCGTCGCGCGCTTCGTCGATAGCGCGCGCCAGCGACTCGCAATCCTGCCAGTTCTCATCACAAGACTGCCCCAACTCCATCGCCGCCTCTGCAGCCTCCCGCTCGATCCGTGTCCTCTGACGGTCGAAGAACGCATCGCGTTCGTTGGCATTGGAGAACTCCTTTGGCACGAGAACAATCGTGACGCTCTCTGGATATTCGTTCATCACGCCCGAACTTGCATCGATCACCACGCCGATAACGCCCCCCAAAATAATGTTGCCAAACGTCATTGCCTGGAAGTCTGAAGAAAGGGAAGCGGCCCCATTGAAATACCTGTCCTTCTCACAAACAATGCTGATGTTATCCTTGCTTTTTTCTATCGATACCGTTCCCGGTGTGGGGTTCGCTACAGCGACCACCGAACCGTCCCGGGACAAGGTGCAGACAGCGTTCGGTGGTTCGGTAAGTACCGTCACGGTCTGGTCGGTGCCCTCGATGATCGTCGCGCAGGCTCCCAGTACAAGCAACAAGGGGAGTATGCCCGTTACGGCCCACCGATGTTGCATTGTCCCCCCCAGGTGCCGATATCAGCTCGCGAGACGATTCGTGTATCACGTCGCGAGACGATTCGTGTATCACGTGCGAGGATTTCCCATATGGCGACCTTCAGCCAGGTCGAGCGTGGCCCGGGATCGTTCAACGGGCGAGCCCGATGGGTTCTGCCACCATGCTCATGCCCGACACCGCAAAATCAGAGAGTCAACGGGACATGGTGGCATGCGGTATTGCCGGTCGTCTTCTCGCATGAGGGGCGATCCTGTCGTCATGTTGGGAGGTGCGTCGTTCTGAGGCGATCGATCCAAACACCCGACAGGTCGCTCAAACTCCAAGTTGTGTCATTCCCATGCGTCGAAGGACGCGGCGCGCGAACCGAGCCGTGTCCTGGTCCCGGCGCATTGCTGGTGGAGAGCGATATCCTCCTGCGTGCACTGTCCGGTACCGCATGGTCACCCCTGCCTTCAGGCAGGGTTCCAGGATCCTCTGGATGAATCCTCACGCGCGTTATGTTCATGTTGACGGACCTCCGTCGATGTCCGCCTTGCGAGCCCGGACGATACCGGAAACGCTCGGGCCGCCAAGGCCTTGACCACTGGAAACAACTCTCACCGAACAGCGCCGGAAGAGAGCTGACGCGAGCTGCGCAATTCAGCGTGCCGGAGGCGATAGCAGTATTCATCCGAGGTCATGGTGTACGGTTCATTATACGAAGGTGCCAGTCGCCCCAGTCCGCCCCCCCTTCGAACGCTGGATTTCGGCCTGTGCAGGCCGCTTCACCGTTCGGTTCCAGTTCGCAATCGGCGATGCCGCGATAAACGTAGGACCCGTCGGTGCAATACATATCTTCCCTGTCGTTGATCTGAAGCATTCCGCTCTCGAGATAGGTTGCCCACACTTCTCCTTCGCACTCCACGCCGTCAGTCATCACCAAGTGCTTTTCACCGTTGCCGTTCTCGTCGAAACACATTTCCAGTGATGCGACCTCAGTCACCTCATGTGTTTCGACGTCTTCCACGCTGAAGTCCGAAGCAAGAGACCAGCAGCCCTCGAGCGACGAAAGATCCTTCTGCGCCCACTTCTCCGCATCCAGCATGTCCGGGTCCGGTTCAGGTGGCGGTTGCAGTTCGGCGCGCAGTTCCGGAGGTGGTTGCAGTGGAAGATGGGGCGGGCAGGCGGGAAGTCCGACGAGGTGCCTCTCGAGTCCGCGCAGCCTGTCCTCGAGAACTGCGAGCCGTTCCAGTTCCTTCTCCAGTTCCGCCGCCATGGCGACATTCACTCTCATTGCAGCACTTTCAAAGGCGGCATTCAGCCTCAGGTCCTCAGGCTGGCGCGGCGTCGCCTGCATCACCTGGCACAAGAACTTCAATGGCGAGGACTGGCCCCGCGATGCCTTCGGCACATGCGTGGTGCCGATCCACGGCCCCGCAGAGACTGGATCGGCGACCGTCCGGCTGGCCGAGAAGCGTATCAGGCTGAGGACAGGGCTCGAGGTGCGCCAGATCCGACGCCTTCTCGACAACGGGCGCCAGGTGCCATTGATCACCACTCACCCCGCGATGCCGATGGAAGAGGTCGCCGGCTCCATGTTCTCGCGCTGGTCCCAGGAGAACTTCTTCAAGTACATGCGCGACGCGTTCAACCTCGACGCGCTGCCGGACCACGCGCTCGAGCCGATCGATCCTGACGCCCGGGTCGTCAACCCCGCCCGCAGGACTGTCGAGAAGACCATCGCCACAGTCCGGTCGCGTCTCAAGAGCCTCCATCTGCGCATCGTCAGGGCGACGAAGAAGGGCAGGCCCATCGACGATCTCGTGGCCGGGGTCGGCGCCCTCGATGAAGAACTCGAGGCGTTCAAGGAGCAACGCAAGGACCTGCCGCGCCATGTTCGCGCCGGCGACCTCCCGGAGAACCAACGGCTCGACGCCCTGCCGGTCGCAAGGCGCCTCCTCCTCGATGTCATCCGCATGATGCCACCCGTGATCGAGGCACAGGGCAAGAAATCCAATGCCCGCAAATTGCTCGCAGCGCTGATGACGGCCGACGCCAACATCCTGCCGGATCCCGGAAACGGCATCCTCCGGGTCCAGATCCTGGGTCTTGCCAGGAACGCAGTCGACCAGGCGCTCCTGCCGTTGATCGATGAACTCAACCAGACAGAAACCGTCTGTCCGGGTACCAGCCTCCGCCTCGTCTACGAAATGGCAGGCACTTCACCCCACAATGAGGTCACCTGAATTGGACGAGGTCAGGAAGTCTGAGCCTGTCGAATAAGCTCATCGCCAAGTCATGACGCGAGCAGGGCAGGATTGGTTCCTGTCTTTCGGCGAGGCTGTCAACCGGAAACTGTTATGCCTTCCGGTCTCTTCCGTTGAGGATTTGCAAACGCCTTTGCCCCGAAATGGGTGAAATCCTGCAAATTGGGTCGATGACATGAAACGGTAAGGCCAAGACTGGTCGCGGTCGCCGTTTGCGCGGTGACATCGAGCGTCCCGGCGTGGGCCATCTGGTGGTGGCTCGCGCATAACGGGTGAGCGCGGCGGACGGCGGTGCGCTGCGCAGCAGGGAAGGTGCTGCGAAACGCAGGCCGGGTGGACGGTGCAAGGGAAACCGGCAGGTCTGAGGGCAGGGTTGACAACAGACTTGTTGCCAACGATATTGATGCCAACAAAACCGTTGGAATAAAGACATGATCCGAAAAGGCGGAAGCAACTGGGTCGACGGAGAGAACTTCTTCGATCGCGAGACGGAACTGGAAGCGCTGGAAGAGCGGGTGCGGGAAGGAACCCACACCCTGCTGACCGCACAACGGCGGATGGGCAAGACCAGCCTCGTGCGGGAGCTGCAGCGCCGCCTGGCCGAAACGGGAGACTTCGAGGTCGTCTTCGTCGATCTGGAGGCGGCCACCGATCCGGCCGATGCGATTGCTGAAATCGGGGTTCAGGTGAAGCCCGTGCGTGCTGCGTGGAATCATGACCGGCTTCGCGAATCTGGTGAGGAGCGCCGGCGGCCGGATCGAGGAACTGTCGGTTGCGGATCTGAAGGTGAAGCTGCGCGCCGGGATCGATGCAGGCAATTGGCCGCAAAGAGGTGACGCGATCTTTGCCGCCCTGGCGGAAAGCGGTCGGCCGGTCGTGCTCGCGATAGACGAGTTGCCGATTCTCGTAAACCGGCTGCTGAAGGACGAGACGGGGCGCATGACGCCGGAGGGGAAGCGGGAAGCAGACGCGTTCCTGAGCTGGCTGCGCAAGGTGGGGCAGTCCCATCGGGATCGGGTCACGCTGATCCTGTCGGGCAGCGTGAGCCTCGAGCCGCTGCTTGAACGGGCCGGGCTCAGCGCCCAGGCCAATATCTTTTCTCCCTACGACCTGAAACCGTGGAGCGAGGAAACGGCCGTTTCCTGCCTGGAGGCACTTGCCGAGTCGTATGAGGTAGGTCTTGCGCCGGAGGCCCGCAGGGACATGTGCCGCAGGCTGCGTTGCTGCATCCCGCACCATGTCCAGATGTTCTTCGACAGGATGCACGATCATCTGCGGCGCGCCGGGCGGAAGGACGCCTCGCCGGAAGATGTCGAATGGGTCTATGTGCGAGAGATGCAGGGCGTCCGGGGGCAGGTCGACCTGCAGCATTACGAGGGCCGGCTGGAGACGGTCCTCGGAAGAGCGGGGTACACGGTTGCGCTGGAGATTCTGACGGCAACGGCGGTCGACGGCGATATCGCCGCTGAAACGGTCGACCGGTACCGCAGCTGGTTCTCAACGCGCGACGCGCACGACGGAGACGGTGCTTCCGCGGTCGATCATGTGCTGCGCGTGCTGCAGCACGACGGCTACCTCGAACCCGGGGACGGCGGTTACCGGTTCGTTTCCGGTCTGCTCGAGGATTGGTGGCGGGCGCGCTACGGGCAGAGGTTCGTGCCCGTGTTCGACCGGCAGCGGTAAGAACGGGAGTCGGGCCGATGGCTGTGACCGCCAGGAAGTACAATCCGGGCTTTCTCTCGATCGACGAACTGGTCGCGACCTTCTGCGTCCGGACGGCCGAGTACGAATCCCTGATCGAGGCGCTGCGCGAATGCTCGGGCAGCGCCAACACCCATCAGATCGTGATCGGGCCGCGCGGCAGCGGAAAGACGAGCCTCCTGCTGCGGGTCGCTGCGGAGGCGCTGCGCGATGCCGATCTCTCGGCGCGCTTCTTCCCGATTGTGTTCGCGGAGGAAAGCTACGAGGTCTCGACCGCCGGCGAGTTCTGGCTCGAATGCCTTTCCCGGCTGGCCGATCAGGCGCCGCGCCGGGAAGGCGGTGTCGACTTGCAACGCACCTTCGAGGAGCTGCGCACCGTCCATGACGACCGGGCGCTGGAAGATCGGTGCCTCGGGGTGCTGCAAGACTTCGCCGACCGGGAAAAGAAGCGCGTCGTGCTGATCGTCGAGAACCTGAACATGATGTTCAGGGACATGGGCGACGACAATGCGGGCTGGCGGCTGCGTAAGGCGCTGCAGACCGAACCGCGGATCGTTCTGCTGGCGAGCGCGACCAGCCGGTTCGACCAGATGAACGATCCGAAGGAAGCGCTCTACGAGCTCTTCCGGGTGATCCGGTTGCGTCCCCTCGACACGGAAGGCTGCGCGACCTTGTGGCAGACAGTGTCGGGGCAGGCGCGGGCGCCGCAGACGATCCAGGCGCTGCGGATTCTCACTGGCGGCAGTCCCAGGCTGCTGACCATCGCCGCCCGTTTCGGCGCGAACCTGTCATTCCGCGAGCTGATGGCCGATCTTCTCGATCTGGTCGATGACCATACCGAGTATTTCAAGAGTCACCTCGATGCGCTCCCGGCGCAGGAGCGAAAGGTGTATCTCGCCCTTGCCGATCTCTGGAAACCGGCGAACGCGCGCGAGATCGCGGACCGGGCCAGGCTCGGGACCAGCAAATGCAGTGCTCAGCTTGCCCGTCTGGTCGACAAGGGCGCTGTGGAAGTGACCGGCGGCAGCGCGCGGCGCAAGCTCTATTACCTGACCGAGCGGCTCTACAACATCTACTACCTGATGCGCCGGGCGCGCGGACCGGCGCCGCTGATCGATGCGCTGATCCGTTTCATGGAGGCCTACTACTCCACCGACGAGCTGAGGGAGTTCGGCGCCCGCATGGCGCGGGAAGCGCTGGGGTTCGACGGCGGTGCGTTGGCGATCTACCGGATGGCCTTCGAGCGTCTTGTCGGACTGCCGTCCCTCGAAGCGCACCGCGAGGAGCTGCTTTCGCTAGCGTCGCCTGCCTTTGCGTATGCGCCCAGTGAGTTTTCTGCGGTATCCCCGGCACTGTCGGCCGCGAGGGAGCTCTTGGGGAAAGCGCTGGCGCTCGCGGAAAGCGGTCGGTTGCAGGACGCCGTGGCGGCCTGGGACGAGGTAATCCGGAGGTTCGGGGCAAGCGATGCGCCGGCGGATCTCGAACAGGTGTCGCTGGCGCTCGTCAACAAGGGGAAGGCGTTGGGCGGGCTGGGAAGAGCGGAAGAAGCTCTGGCCGTGCTGGACGACGTGGTGCGGCGTTTCGGGGTGGACAACGGAGAAGGCCACCCTCTGGCGGTGGCGACGGCGCTCGCCGGCAAGGGCGGAATGCTGAGCAACCTGGACCGCCACACGGAAGCGCTTACAGCCTGGAAGGAGGTCGCGCGGCGCTTCGGCAAGAGTCGGGTGCCGGCGCTCGAGGTGCTGGTGGTGAACGCGATGATCGGGACGGCGGTCGCGCTGAACACGTTGAACCGGCACCGGGAAGCCCTGCAGGCCTGCGACGAAGTGTTGGAACGCTTCGGCAAGAGCGGTTCGCCGGCGCTTGACGGTGAATTGGCGGCAGCCATGGTCGGACGGGGTCACGCGCTGATCGCGCTGGGCCGAGTCGATGAGGCGATAAGCGCCTGGGGTGCCGTGGTGGAGCGTTTCGGGAAGAGCGACTCTCTCAGAATCGTCGAACAGGTGGCCTCGGCGCTTGCGAACATAGGCACGGCGCTGTTCCAGGCGGGCCGGTTGGAGGAAGCGCTCGCCGCGTTCGATGGGGTCGTGCAAAGCTACACGGCAAACGATGCGCCGATCCTCCGGGAGGTGATAGCGCGCTGTTTCGTCAACAGAGGCAACGTGCTGGCCGCGCTGAAGCGGGAAACGGAAGCGCTCTCGTCGTGGGAAGAAGCGATCAGGGGCTTCGAGGCGGGCGGTTTGCCGGAGGTGGCAGAACCGTTTTGCAACGCGCTGATGAACAGGGCGGCGGCGCTGCACCATGCGGGAAGGCCGGAGGAAGCGCTGGATATGTGGGGCGGCGTGGTGGAACGCTTCGGGGCCGACGACCGGCCCGCACTCCTCACCATGGTCGCGAATGCCCAGACTCACAGGGGCGCCTTGCTGGAACAGTTGGGCCGATACGAGGAGGCACTCGCGGTCTGGCAGGAGGTTGAAGACCGTTTCGGGAACAGCGACATGCCGGAATGGGTCGCGCTGATCGCAAGCTGCTTCCAGCACAGGTGCGCCGACCTGTTCGAGCTGAACCGGACGGAAGAGGCGCTCGCAACGTGCGACCGGGCGATCGACCGATTCGGGCAAAGCCCCGTACCGGCGGTTCTTGAGACAGTCGCGGGGATATTTCTGAACAAGGGAATCGTGCTCGTCACTGCACACAGGAACGAGGAGGCGCTGGCGGTCTGGGACGAGATCGAACGGCGTTTCGGAAACAACTACGAGCCGGAAATTTTGAAGCACGTTGCCTCGGCCCTCGTCAGCAAGGGTACGACGCTGGTCCATATGAACAGGGCGGAGGACGCGGTTGGGGTATGGGGCGACGTCGTGCGCCGGTTCGGGGAGGGCGACTCACCCCTGTATCACGAGGAGATTGCGACGTCTGTCCTCAACAGGGTGGTGGTGCTGGGCTTGTTGAACCGGCCGGACGAGGCGCTTGAGGCCTGTGACGAGGCGCTCCGGCGATTCGGGAGCGGTGAAGACCCTTACGGTGTTGAGGCAGTCGCACAAACTCTCGTTAGTAAGGGTTCGCTCCTTGCCGGTCTGGACCGGACCGAGGAGGCGTTCGCTGCGTGGGACGAGGTTGTCCGGCGCTTCGAGGCGAGCGATGAGCCGGCGCTTCGCGACGCGGCGGAATCGGCGCTGTGCCGGCGGGCACAGCACGAATTGACCGAAGGCCGGGCAAGGGACGCCGTCGCGTTTCTCGACCGTGCGCTGCTGCAGGGGCGGGCGGGAATTCCAGACAGCAGACTGCAGGGCCATCTGATCCGGGCCCGGGCGCACTTGGCGGAAGGCGATGGCGAAGCATGCGCCGGGGATGTCGAGACGACACTGTCGATCCTTCCCGAATTGAACATGTTGCCGAGGGACGTGCTGGTGGCTCTGGCCGATCTCTCGGCGGGTGTCGGGCTGGAGAGGATGTGCGGTCTGATCAAGTCGTCGCCCGCTGACGATCTCCTGCTTCCGTTGAGGACGGCGCTGGAGCGCGAACTTGGGTTGGAGCCGAGGGTGGCCAGGGAAGTCGAAGAGATTGCCGAAGACATACGCCGGGAATTGCTTGTCGGGCGCAAGACTGAGGAGCAACGACGGACGGCTTGATCGTTTCAGTCAGAGTCGACCCGACATGCCGGACGATCCATGGCCAATCGACTTCGCCGAGCGGTGCATGGACGGCAACGAGCCGGACGCGGTGAACGATGCGGGACAGCAGGATGGTCATTGCCTGGCTGTCCTTGCCACCGATGGTGTTGATCGCCACGAAGGCTCCGGCCCGGATCATGTCCCGGCAGTCCGAAGGGACACGGATGTCGGCGAGGTCGGTGGCCATGGATGGGTCTCCCAGTTGGCGGTGCGGGGGTCACACTCCGGCCCCAGGCGTCGCCCGGAGGACGTCGGCCGCCACCTCCGGGGGGCGTGCTACTCGGAACCGGAAGACCTACTCGTTGGATGAAGCGCACCGTCCGGGGCCGTCCCGGGGACGCGGGGCCTGGATTCCCGAAGGGGCGGAATCCGTGCTACCTCTAAGACCGCTTCGGCCCCCTTTCGGCCGGGAGCAGCGACAACGGGCGGGCAGCGAGGGACATGGGGTTGAAACCGGGCGATGTCGATGCGATGACGGGTGCTGGCGGGAGCTTCTCTGGATGGAACAACCAATTGAGGGAACGCTACGGGTCAGGCACGTCAGACTCGGGTCGGTGCACGGCGCTCGGCAAAACAAACAGAAACGCTGCAGAGGTGACAACGATGCTAGAAAACCAGCATATCGTTTCAGATAGGAACCAGTATCGAGAGCGGCTCGAAGGCTACCTCGAAACGGTTCTTCAGCTCGGTGTTTCCTTGCAGGACTAGGACGGGCACGAGACGCTGCCTGTCTTTCTGACCCGACTCTACCGGTTCTTCGAGACTCGGATCGGTCAGTCGCCGCTTCTCTTCATGTCTGCGAGGCAAACCGGGGAACACACTCCGGCAGAGATCGCGAAGCACCTTGATCTGGCGAAGCCGGAGTTCGACGGAATAGTCGTCTATTCAGCCGAACGAATTGCTGCGGGCTTTCGCGCACGGCTTGTTGCAGCTGGCGTGGCCTTCGCCGTTCCCGGCAATCAGCTGTTTGTTCCGGAACTCGCAACGGACTTGCGCGAGCATTTCAGGGGGCCGAAGCCGGAGCGGCCCGACAAGCTATCGCCATCGGCTCAACTGGTTCTGTTTTTCCACCTCCTCCAAGGTGAGCAGGCGCGGTCATGGACGCCAACCGAGCTCACAGAACCACTTCGGTATTCGATCATGACCATGGGCCGGGCTTTTGATGAGCTTGCCGCCGTCGGACTTGCCCGGATCGAGCGACGTGGCCGCAAGAAGCTCTTGTGGTTCCGCGCGGAGGGGCGCTTGCTGATTGATACTGCAAAGACGCTCCTGATTCGTCCTGAACGTCGGCTAGACCACATTCGCTGGCTGAAGGAGCCGCCTGATTTGCCGCTGGCTGGCGAGCATGCCCTCGCGCGGCTCAGCGATCTCAGCCCGCCAGCGGTGCCACCGGTTTACGCAGTGACGCCGGAACAGATGCGAGATTTCCTCGCGGTTGGGTGGGCGGATCTGAGGGAGGCGGACTACGACTCGGACGGAACACTTGCGACTTGGCGATACGACCCGCAGGTATTGTCACGGAACGATTTGGTCGATCCGCTCTCTCTCTTCGCACAGTTTTGGGATGACCCCGACGAACGCTTGTCCATGGCCGTCGATCGACTGCTGGAGCGATGGACATGGTGAGAGGGCTTGACCGGTTCCGAGAGCATTTCGCCGGGCACGAAGAAAGCTATGCGCTGATTGGCGGTGCTGCCTGCGATATCCTCTTCGGAGAAGCCGGGCTTCCGTTTCGGGCCACCAGGGACTTCGACATTGTGCTATGCGTCGAGGTCGTCAGTGCCGAATTTGGCACGGGCTTTGCAGATTTCCTGGAAGCAGGTCGATATCGGGCCAGGGAGCGCTCGACCGGCAGGCGGGAATTCTCCCGCTTTCATCGCCCTGCAGACGAAACGTTCCCGGCAATGATTGAACTCTTCGCCCGACGACCGGATACACTGAATAAGCCTTATCGACGAGACGATCCTTATCCCGTTTAAAGCACGTGCTTTTCTCGATCCTTCCGGACGCAAGGCGAATGGCGAAGACGTTGATGCCCGGCACATACGAAAGCACCGCGCTGATGTGTTCCGGCTCGCCCAGCTGTTGCCGGGCAGCGGCAACCTGCCCCTCGCCGACCCCTTACGGGCTGACCTGGCCGCGTTTCTCGATCAGGTCGCAAGCGATCCGGACTTCGATTACAAGGCGTTAAAGCTACCACTGCCGCTGGCGGATGCGACGGCAATACTGGATGGGTACTATCAGCTCAGCTCTTCTGCCTAGATCGTGCCCCGCAGACTGGTGTGCACTCATCGGCAAAGGACGGCAGCATTGCGGGTCTTGTATGAGGTTGCCTTCGCTGCATTGAATGGTTGCGAGTAACGGCCCTGTTCTGGACGCCTGATAGCGCTTTTGTTGCCTGGATGGTTCGTATCCTGTGGAGACCGGGATCGAAGACGCAACCCTCAGCGACGCGGAATCTGGAGGCGCCCGGACGACTGATATTTTGCCGCGGTTCCGATTGAACACAGGCTTGTGCACATCCAGAGCATGCGTCTTTCCTCCACAGAATCCGCCAGCGCATGCCTTTTCTGGCCGACTGGCGCATGCTCTGCCTTCGGAAAGTTCACTGACGTGATGAAGCTGGTTGCTCCGGGCGTGCCCGGGAGTCAGACCGCATGGAGGCAAGGGTCGATCGAACGGAGTAGGGCGTCAGGATGATAACCGCGGACCAGCGCGAGCAGATCAGAACGCAGCGTGCCTCAAGGAACGATAACCGGCGTGTCGTCAGCCTGGCGCTGGAGGAGATCCTGTACGAACCCATGGCGGTGCTCGATCACGGTTTCGTGCGTGTCGTCGACTACATGGGCAATGACGATGCCATCGTGCAGGCGGCCCGCGTGTCACACGTAGTTCATCCGCTCATCCGCACACCACTTGCAACTGTTGAAGGCTCCTGGCCATCATCACAATGAACGCCTGAGCGGGGCTGCCCGAAACCTGACACCAGATCACTCGGCAGCGCCGATTCGAGCCGCCTTACGCTGCCTTTCAAGCTCACGCAGTTCGGCGTCGCGCGCTTCCTCGATAGCGCGTACCAGCGACTCGCACTCCTGCCTGTTCCCTTCACAAGACTGCTGCAACGTAGCCACCATCCCAGCGGCCTCCCGCTCGATCCGTGTCCGCTGGCGGTCGAAGAACGCATCGCGGTCGTTGGCGGTGGAGAACGCTTCCGGCGCGAGAACAATCGTGACGCTGGCCGGGTATTCGTTCATCGCACCCGAGCTTGCATCGATGGCCAGGCCGATAAAGCCGCCGATAAGAATGTTGCCAAACGTCATTGCCTGGAAGTCTGAAGAAAGAGCAGCGGCGCCATTGAAGTACCCGTCCTTCTCACAAATGATGCCGATGTTATCCTTGCTTTTTTCTACCGATACCGTCCCCGGTGTAGGATTCACCACAGCGACCGTCGCTTCGTCCTGGGACAAGGTGCAGACAGCGTTCGGTGGTTCGGTAAGTACCGTCACGGTCTGATCGGTGCCCTCGACGATCGTCGCGCAGGCTCCCAGAACAAGCGACAAAAGGAGTATGCCCGTTACGGCCCACCGATGTTGCATTGCACCCTCCAGGTGTCGATATCTGCTCGCGAGACGATTCGTTTATCACGTGTAACCAGGATTTCCCATGTGGCACCCTTCAGCCAGGTTGAGCGTGGCCCGGGATCGCTCAACGGGCAGGCCCGATGGGTTCTGCCACCATGATCATGTCCGACACCGCGAAATCAGAGAGTCAACGGGACATGGTGGCATGCGATATTGCCGACCCTGTCGTCATGCTGGAGAGGGGCGTCGGCCCGAGCCGGTCGATCCAGACACCCGCCGGGTCCGCGAAGGCGACGTGGGATGGGATCCGATTCACCTTCCGCGTTCCGCATCCGGGCCGTCTCCACGTCATCCAACCATCCGAGCCTCTTGCAATATTCCTGACCCCGAGGGCCGGTGAGCCCGGATCGGGCAGTTGACCGCAGACACCTCTGCGCCTGGAAGCCGGAATCCGTGGATTCGCGGTGGCTCGCCGAGGAATTGAGAACAAACGAGGAACTTTGCGGGCCTCAGGGCAAGCCTCTCCAGGCCGTCCTCTTCAAGAGGGCGACCAGAGGTCGAAGCGGTCTGTCGGAGCCGCCCTATGGGGCGGCGAGACGTATCAACTGGTCGACCGTCAGGGCAAGGATACCGAACATGAGATGGCAGGCGACCTTCGCGTGTCCCCGGACGCGGACATGGCGCCCGCCGAACTCGTCCTTGAGGCGGGCGTTGGTCCTCTCGACACCGGAACGGATCCGGAAACGCACGCTCCCGGGGTCGACATGGCCCGCCGCACGCCGGGCCCGGGCCTCCCGGTCCAGCTCCTCCTTGAGTTCCTTGTCCCGGCGCGGGTTGACGTCGATGATCGGAACATGGCCAAGGCGTTCACTTGTCTGGTGGATCTCCCTGGCGTCATAGGCCGAGTCCATGAGATCGTAGAGGTTGGTCACACGCCCGGCGGTCATCATCGCCAGCGGGATCGCGACCTGGCTGTCATGGATAGATGCCGAAGTGAGGATGGCACTCAGCGGCACTCCGCAGTCCGCCGTGTCGATATGCAGTTTGTAACCTTGCCAGGTCGTCTGGAACCCCTTGGCGTTCTTCTTGGCCCCATGATTGCAGAGCTTCGGCAGCTCGGCGAGCATCTCATCGAGACTCATGCCGTTGACCTGCTGTTCGAGACGGCTCGGTTTTTTCGTCTTCTCCTCGCCCTTAGCGTCGTCGGCCGCGCTTGCGTTTCGGTGTCTTGTCGGCCTCCGGCTTCGGTGCCGGCTTCTCCCGGGCCTCGATGGCCGTCGAGTCCCTCGACACGTGGCCGATGAGCTCGTCGCCCATCGCCTCTTCAACCAGGGCCTCGTGCATCCTCTCCGGAATACGGAACTGCGAGAACTCGGCAAACGCCCGTGAAAACGTCGCCTCGCTCGGGATCTCCACGACACGCGACCAGCCGCACAGTCTCCGCAGCGTCGGGTCCACCTTGAGCCTGTCGATCAGATGGCGGGTCGTCGGCAGATCCCACACGGCCTTGGCGATGAAGCCGCGGGCCAGCGCCCGGCGATCCTCCTGGGGCCGTCCCGGACCGTTCCAGACCTCACCGATGAAGCGCTCCACCCTGACGAGATCGAGAGCCGTCACGAAGCGTTTGTGCACCTCCAGGAGAGGTCCAACCTCCTCGGCCAGCGCAGGGAAAAGTTCCCCTTGAAATCGGTGCCAGATGTCCGATAGGGTCGAACCAAGGGTCATCGGGGTCGCCTCCGCGGTATCTTGGGGATTAGGAAAATCCAATATACCACCAGGCGGCCCCGGAACCCAGGCGCCTTACACCAAAATCAGCCCCGACAAGGCAAAAAACCTGTCATTCCGACAGTTTTGCAAGAGCCTCATCTGACACCGAACGTGGAATCACCGTCCAAGAGGTCCAACGCCGAAGTTCACCTGGGGAATGCGGGTTAAACACAGACTTGTGCACACAGTTGTCTTCAAACTCCCGTTTTTCTTCGAAATATAGTCTGCCAGCGCATGCCATTTCTGCCCGACCGGCGCATGCTCTGCTTTCGGACAGTTCACTGACGTGACGAATCCGATCGCTCCGGTCGTCAATGAATCGACAACCGCGTGGAGGCAAGGGTCGATCGAACGAAGGAAGGCGTCAGCAGGGATGATGATAACTGCGGACCAGCGCGAACAGATCACAACGCAGCGTGCCTCAAGGAACGATACCCGGCGTGTCGTCAGTCCGGCGCTGGAGGAGCTCATGTACGAGCCCATGGCGGTGCTCGATCACGGTTTCGTGCGTGTCGTCGACTACATGGGCAATGATGATGCCATCGTGCAGGCGGCTCGGGTGTCATACGGTACGGGGACAAAGTCGGTGCGCGGCGATGCCGGTCTGATCGGCTACCTGATGCGTCACAGGCACACGACACCCTTCGAGATGTGCGAGATCAAGTACCATGTGAAGCTTCCGGTGTTCGTGGCCCGCCAGTGGATTCGCCACCGCACCGCCAACGTCAACGAGTATTCTGCGCGCTATTCGATCCTGGACCGGGAATTCTATATCCCGGCACCCGAGAGCCTGGCTGCACAGTCATCGATCAACGGGCAGGGCAGGGGCCAACTGCTCGAAGGAGACGAGGCGCAATCTGTACTGCAGATCCTGAAGGAGGATGCCGGCAAGGCCTGCGACGATTACGAGCACATGCTGAACGAAGGCGAGCATGCCGATCCTTGCCGTCTCGGATTGGCACGGGAACTCGCCAGGATCAATCTGCCTCTGGGGATCTATACACAGTGGTACTGGAAGACCGATCTTCACAATCTCTTCCACTTCCTGGCGCTGAGGGCCGATTCCCATGCCCAGTACGAGATCCGCGTCTATGCCGAAGCCATGCTGGAAACCGTCAAGGCCTGGGTGCCGCTCGCCTATGAGGCCTTCGTCGAGTGCCGGTTCGGGGGCGCGGAACTGACGGCAGGCCAGCTCGCCGTGCTGCGCCGCATGTTGAAGGGCGAGGAGGTGACGCTCGAGACGAGCGGGCTCGGCAAGAGGATGTGGGACGAGCTTCAGGCGGTGCTGGACGCTACTCGATGACAATCCTGGGGCCCTCGGGGCGGGCTCCGGGGAGACTCTCGAGGACGGCCGAGGCGATTCTGAGGTAGGCTTCGGCGATCGCGCCTGAGGGTTCGGCGGCGACGATGGGACGGCCGCTGTCCGAGGTCTCGCGGATCCGGATATCGAGGGGAATCTCGCCGAGGAAGGGGATGCCGAGCCTGGCGGCTTCCCTGCGGGCGCCGCCGTGGGCGAAGACTTCGGTGCGGTGGCCGCAGGCCGGACAGGCGAAATAGCTCATGTTCTCGACGATGCCGAGGATGGGGACATCCACCTTGCGGAACATGTTGAGGCCCTTGCGGGCATCGATGAGCGAGAGATCCTGGGGCGTGGAGACGATGACCGCACCGGCGAGCGTTGTTTTCTGGGTGAGCGAGAGGTGGATGTCGCCGGTGCCGGGAGGCAGATCGACGATCATGATATCGGCGTCGCCCCAGGCCACCTGCTTCAGCATCTGTTCGAGCGCGCTCTGTACCATCGGGCCGCGCCAGACCATGGGCTGATCCTCGTCGATCAGCAGCCCCATCGACATGGTGGCGATGCCGTGGGCCTCCTTGGGGAAGAGGCTGGTGCCGTCGGTCTCGGGCTTGCCCTTCAGTCCGAAGAGGCGCGGCGCTGAAGGCCCGTAGATGTCGGCATCGAGGAACACGACTTTCCTGCCGAGTGCCGAAAGGGAGAGTGCCAGATTGGCTGCCGTGGTCGACTTGCCGACGCCGCCCTTGCCGCTCGCCACGGCGACGATGGCGCCGATGCCGTCGATTCCCTCGGCCGGTTGGCGCGGGGTGGGGTGTTGTTCGCGGTGCGCGGTCATGACCACGGTCGACGAGAGCACGCCGGGAAGGGCGCGTATGGTGTCCTCGGCGGCCTTGCGAAGGCCCTCGAGTTCCGGGCCCCGGTCGGGCGGCACCTCCATGACGAATCCGACGTTGCCGGCCGTGACGACGAGATTGCTGATCATGCCGAGATCGCCGATCGGTCGGCCGCTTCTGGGTTCGATGACACCGCTGAGTGCCTCGCGCACCAGCTCTTCCGTGACTCTGGCCATCACCCGATATCCTTCTCGCGTTGCAGGCGCCCCTTGGGTGACATATAACGCCATGACCCACGGCAACAACCCTTAAAGAGGTTCCGGCACGTCCGGACCCGACGGAGACGAGGAACCCATGTCCTGGAATGACGGTGGAGGAGGAGGCGGAGGAGGATGGGACGGCCCCGGCGGCGGCGGTCCCTGGGGGCGGCGTCCTTCGGGCGGTGCCGGTCGCGAGTTCGAGGAACTCGTCCGCAACATGCAGAACCGGGGCAAGCGCTTCCTGCCGGGCGGTTTTGGCGGCATCAGGGGCATTCTGCTCATTTTGGTCGTTCTTCTCGCGGTCTGGCTGGCAAGCGGCATCTACCGGGTCGACACCAACGAGCAGGGCGTTGAAATCGTCTTCGGACGTTGGGTCAACACCACGACCCCGGGGCTTGGATACAACTGGCCGGCGCCGATCGGCGAGGTCTTCACTCCGACGGTGACCGAGATCCAGCAGTTCACCATCGGCACCACGAACAACCAGAGCCTCATGCTCACCGGCGACGAGAACATCATCGACGTGATGTTCGTCGTGAAGTGGAAGATCGACGATGCCGGCAAGTTCCTGTTCAACATCGCCGATCCCGAAGGCACCACGCGCAATGTCGCCGAGAGCGCCATGCGCCAGGCCATCGGCCAGACCCCGCTGGCGACGGCGCTGGCCGAAGGCAGGGACGAGGTCGAACAGAGGACGCTCTTCCTGATGCAGGAGATGCTCGACAACTACGGTTCCGGCGTCGAAATCCGCCAGGTCGAGTTGCAGAGCGTCGATCCTCCCTCGGCCGTGATCGATGCCTTCCGCGATGTCCAGGCGGCGCGCGCCGACCAGGAACGCTCGATCAACGAGGCCCAGGCCTACCAGAACCAGATCGTGCCGGTCGCCCGCGGCGACTCGCAGCGCATGCTCCAGGAGGCCGAGGCCTACAAGGAGCAGGTGATCAACACGGCCCAGGGCGATGCCGCGCGCTTCAACTCGGTCTACAACGAATTCATCCTCGCCCGCGACGTGACCACGCGGCGCCTTTACATCGAGACCATGGAGATCGTGCTGAAAGACATGGAGAAAATCATCATCGACACCGGCACCATGGATGGCCAGGGGGTCGTGCCCTATCTGCCGCTCGATCAGCTGCGGCGCAACGGTGCCGGGGGAGGCTGAATCATGAACGCCAGGATCATCCTCTCTGTCGTCGCCCTTGCCGGCGTGCTGGTCGTGGGCTCCATGTCGGTGTTCACGGTCGCCGAATACGAACAGGGGATCGTCGTGCAGTTCGGCGACCCGAAGCGGGTCGTCAACACGTCCGGCCTCTACTTCAAGTTGCCTTGGCAGGACATCATCTACTACGACAGGCGCGTCATCCAGGTCGACGGCGAGCCCGAGCAGGTGACCGCGTCGGACCAGAAGCGGCTGGTCGTCGATGCCTTCGCGCTCTACCGCATCGTCGATCCGCTGAAGTTCAAGAACGCGGCGATCACCATCGACCGCTTCGAAGGCTTCATGCTCAGAACACTGACCGGCACCCTGCGACAATACATCGGCCGGGTGCCACTGGTCGATGTCGTCTCAGGCGAACGCGAGGCGCTCATGAGCGCTATCCGGGTTTCTCTGATCGAGGAAACCAGCCAGTACGGCATCGAGATGACCGACGTTCGCATCAAGCGGACCGACCTTCCCCAGGAGAACAGCCAGGCCATCTACCGGCGCATGCAGACCGAGCGCGAACGCGAGGCGAGCGAGATCCGCGCCGAGGGCGAGGAACAGGCGCTGCGCATCCGTGCGGAGGCCGACCGCACCCGCACGGTGCTGATATCGGAAGCAAAACGCGATTCGGAGATCCTGCGCGGCGACGGCGACGGTGAGGTGGTCCGCATCTTTGCCGAGGCCTTCGGCAGGGATGTGGACTTCTTCACCTTCTATCGCACCATGCAGGCCTATCGCGAAGCGCTCAATGCCAGCGATACCACACTCGTGATCTCGCCCGACGGCGACTTCCTGCGCTTCCTGACGAGTTTCGAAGGCGTAGCGGCCAGCCCTCGTTCTGACACAATCGCCGAATAGGCTTGCTTCCTGACCATCGGCCGATGCGGAGCAGGCGCCGGTGACGGACCTGGTTACTGCGCTTGCCATCGCCATGTTCCTTGAAGGTGCTGCCTGGGCATTGTTTCCCGGTGCCATGAAGAAGGCGATGCTTCATGTCCTGTCACAGCCCCTGTCGGCTGTGCGCACGGTCGGGACGGCAGTGGCTCTGGTGGCCGTATTCGCCGTCTGGTTGCTGCGTGGCTGAGTAACTAAGGAAGGAAGAGATCCCGAAATGACAAAGCGATGGACCGGTTTCATTCTCGTTCTGGCGGTGGCCGCCCTGGGTACGTCGCCCCTGCCCGGCCATGCGCATGAGGGCGGCGACAGCCACGCCGATCTTGCCCAGCGCCTGCTCCCCTCGGTGGTGTCGATCTACACGGAAACCAAGGTCGACGCCCAGGAAGACGGGAACGGCAATCCCTATTCGGGAACCCCGTTCGAGGAATTCTTCGATCGGTTCTTCAAAAAGCAGGTTCCCGACCAGAAGAACAAGACTCCCCGCTCTATGCCGTGGGCCCTGGGATCCGGTTTCATCATCAGCGGCGACGGCCACATCGTCACCAATGTCCATGTCATCGACAAGGCGTCGAAGGTCCTCGTGCGCCTCGACGACGGAACCCAGCATGAGGCCAGTGTCGTGGCAACGGATTCGAAGACCGACATAGCGCTTCTGAAGATCGAGGTGTCTGCAGAACTGCCGGCCGTGCCGTTCGGCGATTCGGATGTCGTGCGCATCGGCGATGTGGCGCTTGCCATCGGCAACCCCTTCGGATTCGGCAATTCCGTGACCGCCGGCATCATTTCGGCACGCCAGCGGGATATCCGGGCCGGTCCCTACGATCAGTTCCTGCAGACCGATGCGCCGATCAACCGCGGCAATTCCGGAGGCCCCCTCTTCAACATCGACGGCGAGGTCATCGGTGTGAACACCTTGATCTATTCGCCCTCCGGGGGGTCGGTGGGCATAGGCTTTGCGGTACCCTCCAATGTGGTGGCCCATGTCATCTCCCAGCTCAAGGAATACGGCCGGACGCGCCGCGGCTGGCTCGGCGTGCGCATCCAGCCCGTCACGCCGGAGATCGCCGAGGGTCTGAACCTCCCCTTGGCCGAAGGTGCGCTCGTCGCCAGTGTCACACCTGACAGTCCAGCCGAAGCTGCCGGCCTCCAGGTGGGCGACACCATCATCCGCTTCAACGGCATTGCGATCGAGGACATGCGCGAGCTGCCGCGTGCCGTTGTCCAGACCGAGGTCGGCCTCAATGTCGAGGTCATCGTGATCCGGGACGGCGAGGAGCTCGCGATCGATGTGGTGCTCGGCGAACTCGAGGCGTACGAGGCAAGTCTCGCCGGGGCTTCGGAACCCGGCAGTGAGCCCGATTACGGCGATCGGTACGCCGAGGACGATATCCTTCTGGGCATGGAGATTCGTCCCCTCGATCCCAATCTCGCGAAGGAGTTCGGCCTTGAGGAAGACAGGGAAGGATTGGTCATCACCCGCGTCGAGCCGGATGGACCTGCGGACCGTGGAGGTGTTCAGGTCGGCGACCTCCTGCTCAACGTGGGGCGCGATGTGGTCGAAACCGTCGATGAGGTGGCGAACCTCCTCGAGGAGGCGCAAGCCAGGGACGCCCGGGCGGTGGTCCTGAGGATCGAACGGGAAGGTAATCCCAGCTATCTGGCGCTGGAACTCGCCGAATGAGGGACCGGTATCCGGGGTGGCTGCCGCCGGGCCGGTGATTCTGCTTGGCGGTCCAACGGCCTCGGGAAAGTCGGACCTTGCCGTGCGCCTTGCCGGGGAGTTCGGGGGCGTCATCGTCAATGCCGACAGCATGCAGGTCTATGCCGATCTTGCGATCCTGACGGCCCGGCCCTCGCCCGGGGACGAGGCACGTCTGCCGCACCGGCTCTTCGGTTTCCTCGATGCCGCCATCCCCTGTTCGGCTGGCCTCTGGCACCAGCACGCGTTCCGGATCTGCCGAGAGATTTCAGATTCGGGGTGCGTGCCGATTCTCGTGGGCGGAACAGGTCTCTATCTCAAGACATTCCGTGAAGGCCTTGCATCGATTCCCCTGATTCCGGAGGACGTGCGCGCCCGGGTTCGACGGCGCCTCGGCTGCGAGGGGAGCGAAGCGCTTCACAACGAACTTGGGCGGATCGATCCCGAACTCGCAGCGGCCCTCGCGCCCTCGGACGGCCAGCGGATTGCGCGGGGCATCGAGGTCTTCGAAGCGACAGGCATGAGGCTTTCAGAGTGGCAGGTGCCTCCTTCTGAGGGGGGCTGGTCCGGCCCGCTTCTCCAGGTGAGCCTTCTCCCACCCAGAAAGGCCCTCATGGAGCGCTGCGAGAGGCGCTTCGACGCGATGATGGCGGCCGGCGCCCTCGAGGAAGCCGCAAGGCTTGCGGCGCGGTGCCTGGATCCTTCCCTTCCGGCATTGAAATGCCTGGGTCTGGCGAGCCTCATCGCTCACCTCGAGGGACGAGCCGCCCTCGACCGGGCGGTCGAGGAGGCAAAGACCGCCACGCGGCGCTATGCCAAGCGGCAGTTCACGTGGTTCCGCCACCAGGTGCCGGACGCCCTGGCCTTCGGTGCCTTCGGTTTCGGGGATGAAGCCGGTGGCGTTGTCGATGAGGCGCGGCGGTTTCTGTTGACCGACGGCGATCATCCGGCATAGTTTCCGCTACTTGTGCCACTGCGACTCGCCCGGTCGGGCGCAGCGCTTGTCCGTGGAAGAAACCCGAAACGCCGCCTTCGGCGCACGCATCGGAAAAGACACCGTGACCCAGAAGCAGATGACCGGTTCCGAGATCCTCCTCAAGGTCCTCACAGACCTCGGCGTCGATGTCGTATTCGGTTATCCCGGCGGAGCGGTGCTGCCGATCTACGACGCGCTTAGCCAGCAGAACCACTTGAGACACATCCTGGTGCGCCAGGAGGGCGGGGCGCTCCACGCTGCAGAAGGCTATGCGCGTTCGACCGGCAAGGTTGGCGTGGTTCTCGTGACCTCGGGCCCCGGTGCGACCAATTGCGTGACCGGGCTCGCCGATGCCCTGATGGATTCGGTTCCCGTGGTCTGTCTCACCGGGCAGGTGCCGACCCATCTGATCGGTAACGACGCTTTCCAGGAGGCCGATACCATCGGCATCACGCGGCCCTGCACCAAGCACAACTATCTCGTGAAGGACGTCAGGGACCTTGCCCGCATCATCCGGGAAGCCTTCCATGTCGCTTCCAGCGGACGCCCGGGTCCCGTCGTCGTGGACCTGCCCAAGGACGTGATGACGGCAACCACCGGCTATTCAAGGACGTTGGGACCTGTCCAGCACCCGAGCTACAATCCCCAGGTCAAGGGTGACCACGGGCGCATTTCGGAAGCCGTCGAGTTGCTCGCAGGCGCGAAGCGGCCGCTGATCTACGCCGGCGGCGGCGTGATCAATTCGGGCCCTGCCGCATCCCAGCTGCTCACCAATCTCGTGAACATGACGGGCATCCCCACCACGCTCACGCTGATGGGCCTCGGCGCCCTGCCGGCATCCAGCGGGAACTTCATCGGCATGGTCGGCATGCACGGCTCTCTGGAAGCCAACATGTGCATGCACGACTGCGACGTGATGCTATGTGTCGGCGCCCGTTTCGACGATCGCGTGACGGGAAGAACCGATGCGTTCTCGCCCGATTCGAAGAAAATCCACATCGACATCGATGCCTCCTCGATCAACAAGAATATTCCGGTTCAGGTGCCCGTCGTCGGCGACTGCGGCTATGTCCTCGAGCACTTCATCAAGCTCTGGAAGTCGCGCCAGGCACGTTGCGACGGCAAGGCTCTCAGCGCGTGGTGGGACCGGATCGAGGAATGGCGCGCCCGCAAGTCGTTCGGCTACCAGCGCTCCGAAACCGTCATCAAACCGCAGCACGCGCTCGAGGTCCTCAATGACCGGATCGCCGGCCGCGACGATGTCTACATCACGACCGAGGTCGGTCAGCACCAGATGTGGGCCGCCCAGTTCCTGCACTTCGAGAAGCCGAACCACTGGATGACCTCCGGCGGGCTCGGGACCATGGGCTACGGCCTGCCGGCGGCGATGGGTGTCCAGGTGGCCCATCCCGATGCCCTTGTCATCGATGTGGCAGGCGAGGCGTCGATCCTCATGAACATGCAGGAAATGTCGTCCCTGGCGCAGTACCGCCTGCCCGTGAAGGCCTTCATTCTCAACAACAGATGGATGGGGATGGTTCGCCAGTGGCAGGAGTTCTTCTTCGGCGGACGCTACTCCGAAAGCTACATGGATTCGCTGCCCGATTTCGTGAAGCTCGCCGAAGCCTACGGGGCGGTGGGGCTGAGGGCCACCAGGCCCGAGGAGCTCGAGGACGTGGTCGACGAGATGATCCGGACACCCAGGACCGTGATCGCCGAAATCGTCGTCGACCCGGACGAGAACGTCTATCCGATGATCCCCGCCGGTGCCGCCCACAACCAGGTGACCATGAGTCCCGACGAGGAAGTGGTGCTCGACCAGATTCACAGGGAAAAGGGCATGGTCCTGGTCTAGGGTCCGTCCGATCGTTTGTCGCCGCCACCACTCCTGGAATTGCCGTGAAAACCGAACCTGTCCGGAAAGCCACGATCGCCGTCCTCGTCGACAACGAACCGGGTGTGCTTGCGCGCGTCGTCGGCCTGTTCACCGGGCGCGGCTACAATATCGATTCGTTGACCGTCAACGAGGTCGACGAGACCGCGCATCTCTCGCGCATCACCATCGTTACCAGCGGGACGGAGATGGTGATCGCGCAGGTCATGGCCCAGCTGCAGCGCATCGTTCCCGTGCACCGGGTCTGCGATTTCGTGACCGAAGGGGCCCATGTCGAGAGGGAACTTGCCCTCGTGAAGGTTTCGAGCAGCGGCGACCAGCGGGTCGAGGCCCTCAGAATCGCCGATATCTTCCGTGCCCGCGTGGTCGACAGCACCATCAATTCCTTCGTGTTCGAGATCACCGGGTCGATCGAGAAGATCTCGGCCTTCGTCGATCTCATGCGCCCACTTGGCCTGGTGGACGTGTCGCGAACGGGTGTGGTCGCCATCTCGCGCGGACCCGACCCCATCTGAACTCAAACCCGGGAGCAGCGCCATGCGCGTCTATTACGACCACGACGCAGATCTCAATCTGATCAAGTCGAAGAAGGTGGCCATCATCGGCTACGGCAGCCAGGGCCATGCCCATGCGCTGAACCTCAAGGATAGCGGTGTCACCAATCTCGTGATTGGCCTGAGACCCGGCTCGGTCAGCGCGCCGAAGGCCGAGGCCGAGGGCCTGGAGGTCAGGAGCGCGGCCGAGGCTGCTGGCTGGGCGGACTTCGTCATGGTCGTCACGCCCGACGAGGGCCAGCGGCGCCTCTACACCGACGATCTCGCGCCCAATCTGCCGGAGGGCGCCACGCTTGCGTTCGCCCATGGCCTCAACATTCATTTCAACCTCATCGAGCCACGCGCCGATCTCAATGTCATCATGGTGGCGCCCAAGGGACCCGGCCACACGGTGCGCGGAGAGTTCGCCAGGGGTGCCGGCGTTCCCTGCCTGCTGGCGATCGCGCAGGATCCGGGCGGCTTCTCCCACGAGACGGGCCTGAGCTATGCCTGTGCCATTGGCGGCGGCCGCGCGGGCGTCATCGAGACGTCCTTCCGCGAGGAGTGCGAGACCGACCTCTTCGGGGAACAGGTGGTGCTGTGCGGCGGTCTGACGGCGCTCATCGTGGCGGCCTACGAGACCCTGGTCGACGCCGGCTACGCGCCCGAGATGGCCTACTTCGAGACGCTGCACGAGGTGAAGCTCATCGTCGATCTGATCTACGAGGGCGGCATCGCCAACATGCGCTATTCGGTGTCCAATACGGCGGAGTACGGCGACTACACCCGCGGCCCCCGCGTCGTCGGCGACGAGGCGCGAGCCGAGATGAAGAAGATCCTCGCGGAAATCCAGTCGGGGCGTTTCGCCCGCGACTGGATGCTCGAGAACGAGGTCGGGCAGACAAGCTTCAAGGCGATGCGTCGCCGTGCGGCCGGACACGCCATCGAGGAGGTCGGCGAGCGGTTGCGCGGCATGATGCCGTGGATCGCCCAGGACAGGCTCGTCGACAGGTCGCGTAACTGAGGGTCCTGGCGTCCATTTTGTTCGTACCATCTGAACGTTCATGATATGAAGGGTACTTTCACATCAGGTTGATTCGCAGGTCACGGTGTGTCAGGCAAGGGGTCCACCCTGACTGACTCAGGAAGAGCGGCGATGGTACGCCTGGTAATTCGGGAGACTGCAAGTCACGATGTTCAGCCGCTTGTTTTCCTCGGGCATGGCGATCGATCTCGGAACCGCCAACACTCTGGTCTATGTCAAGTCCCAGGGTGTCGCGCTCAACGAGCCTTCGGTGGTCGCGATCAACAAACGCCAGCACAAGGTTCGCGTCCTGGCCGTCGGCGCTGAAGCCAAGAGGATGGTGGGCCGCACCCCGGCGCACATAGAGGCCATCCATCCCCTGCGCGACGGCGTGATCGCCGACTTCGAGATCGCCGAGGAGATGATCAAGTACTTCATCCGCAAGGTGAACCGCCGCGTCTTCTTTTCGAGGCCGGAGGTCATCATCTGTGTGCCGTCCGGGTCGACGCCCGTGGAAAGGCGCGCCATCGAGGAGGCGGGCCTCAGGGCCGGCGCGCGCAAGGTGGGCCTGATCGAGGAGCCGATGGCGGCCGCGATCGGCGCCGGTCTTCCTGTCACCGAACCGAGCGGCTCGCTCGTCGTTGACGTCGGTGGCGGAACCACCGAGGTCGGGGTGCTGTCGCTCGGTGGTATCGTCTATTCCAGATCTCTGAGGGTGGGCGGCCACCACATGGACGAGGCGACCATCCGCCACATACGCAACAGGTTCAATCTCCTGATCGGCGAGTCGAGCGCCGAGAACATCAAGAAGACACTCGGCTCGGCAGCCCTTCCGGAGGACGGCGACGGGCCCACCGTCGCCATCAAGGGGCGTGACCTCGTCAACGGTGTGCCCAAGGAGATCATCATCAGCCAGCGCCAGGTTGCCGAGGGGCTCGTCGAACCGGTCGGCCAGATCGTCGACATGGTGAAGACGGCGCTGGAGCAGACTGCACCGGAACTCGCCGCCGATATCGTCGATACGGGCATCTTTCTCACCGGCGGCGGCGCCATGCTCGCCAATCTCGACGAGGTGCTGCGCAAGGCGACCGGGCTGCCGGTGACGATCGCCGAGGATCCGCTGACATGCGTGGTGATCGGAACCGGCCGGGTTCTCGAGGACCCCAAGACCCTCAACCAGGTTCTCTTCAGTTCATCAGGCTGATGCACGGCACCGGCGTGAGATGAAGGTCGTCGCATGCTGAAGGTCGTACACATCGCCCGCAATGCCTCCCAGCGCTTTGCGCTGCCCTTCTTCGTCCTCTCCGCCGTCGCGTTCATCCTCATGAGCCGGGCCGAGCATCCCTGGCTCGCCGATGCCCGGACACGAACCCTCGATGTTCTTGCACCCGTCATCGATGTGGCATCGCAGCCAGTATCCGCAGTCAATGCGGCGGTGGAGACGATCGAGGGCTGGTTCGATGTCGTGGTCGAGAACGAACGCCTGCGCATCGAGAACGATCGCCTGCTGCACTGGCAGGCGACGGCACGCCAGCTTGCGGCGGAAAACCGCGAGTTCCGGGAACTGTTGTCGAGTGTGGCGGAAGCCCGCTCGACCTTCGTCACGGCGAGGATCGTCGGTCTTTCCAGCGGGACATTCGTGAGGACGGCGGTTCTCAACACCGGCACCCGGCAAGGTGTCAGGGTGGGCCAGGCGGTAGTCGCGGCACATGGCCTTGTCGGGAGGATCGTGGAGGCAGCGAACAACAGCAGCCGGGTCCTGCTTCTCACCGACCTCAACAGCAGGATACCGGTGGTCATCGAATCGAGCCGGAAGCCGGCCATCGTCGGCGGTGACAACTCGGGGATCCTCTCGTTGATGTTCACCGAGAGGGCGAGTGATGTCGCACCCGGAGAGCGGCTGGTGACCTCGGGTGAGGGGGGCATGCTGCCGCCCGGGATTCCGGTCGGTGTCGTCACGGCCCCCCAGGACGGAGTCTGGCAGGTCACGCCGTTCGTCGACCCTGCCCGGATCGAACATGTGCGCGTCCTCGACTATGCGCTGCCGAGCCCCATCCAGCAGACGCGCCAAGCGGATATGCTGGAGCCCCTGTGGTGATCGACAACTGGACCGGAAATCTGAAGCGCCAGACGGCATCGCTGATCCCGCTGGTCTCCGGCATCGTTCTCGTTCTCCTGACCTCCACGCCGCTCTATTTCGGCCATGTCGGCGATGTCGCACCGCGCCTTGCGGTCACCGCCGTGATCTTCTGGACGGTGTACCGGCCCGATCTCTTCGGTTACGGCTCCGCCTTCGTTCTCGGTCTCGCCGCCGAACTCATTGCAGGATTGCCGCTCGGTATCACGGCGCTGGTTCTGGTCATCGTTCGGCACGGCGTCCTCTCCCGGCGCCGCTACTTTCTCCGCAAATCGTTCCATGTTGTCTGGGCGGAGTACGCCCTGGTGGTCGTCGCGGCGGTCGCCATCGACTGGATGCTGGGATCGCTCTATCTGTGGACGGTTCCCGGTGTCGTACCCCACATTATCCAGGTCTTGTTGACAGTGGTGATGTTCCCGGCCGTCTACTGGCTGCTCGCCCGCTGTCAGGGTCTCGTTTTCTTGGCCGGTCCGGAGGTCGCCGGGGCAAGCTGACATGCGCGAGGACTTCGAGCAACGCACCCTGGTGAGCCGGCGCGCACTTTTCCTGTTGGGCATGAAGGGGCTTCTGGTTGCCGGCATTGCGGGAAGGCTCTACGAGGTCCAGGTTCTCGACGCGTCACGCTACCAGCGGCTTTCCGACGACAACCGCATCAACATCCGCCCCCTGCTTCCCCGGCGCGGTGCAATCGTGGATCGGTTCGGCGAGGGCGTGGCGATCAACCGGCGCACCTACCAGCTGAACATGATCTCCGAGCAGACCGGCGATGTCGCCGAAACTCTCACGCGGATCGCCTCGCTCATCGAGCTGGACGACAGGCATGTTGCCCAGGTTCTGCGCAAGTCGAGAATTCAGGAAGGTTTCATCCCTGTCACCGTGCGCGAGAATCTCTCGTGGCGGGAAGTCGCGAGAATCGAGGTCAACCTCCCGATGTTGCCGGGAATCCTGATCGAGACGGTCCAGCACCGCCACTATCCCTATGCCGAGCTGGTGGCCCACGTCACCGGCTATGTCGGCGAAGTGTCCCAGAGCGAGCTCGAAGGCGACAAGGTTCTGCGTTTCCCGGGATTCCGCACGGGCAAAACCGGAATCGAAAAGGTGTACGAACAGCAGTTGAGGGGAACGCCAGGCACCCGCCAGGTCGAGGTCAACGCCGTGGGCCGCGTCATTCGGGAGATCGACCGCCGAAAGGATGAACCGGGTTCGGACATCAGGCTCACGATCGACATGGCGCTCCAGGCGTTCGCGGCCCGCAGGGTGGCCGGACAGATGAGTTCCGTGGTCGTCCTCGACGCCACCAACGGCGATGTGCTCTCCCTGGTCTCGGCGCCGAGTTTCGATCCCAACGTGTTCAATTTCGGTCTGACGGCAGACGTCTGGCAGACCATGCTGAACGATTCCAGGGCTCCGCTTCTCAACAAGCCTGTTGCCGGCCAGTATCCGCCCGGCTCCACCTTCAAGATGATCGTTGCCCTCGCTGCCCTGGAAGCCGGGGAGATCGACCCGGAGACCACGTTTTACTGTCCCGGATACTTCACGCTGGGCGAACGCACATTCCGGTGCTGGCGGCACTGGGGCCACGGCAAAGTTCGTCTGATCGAGGCACTGAAGGTCTCGTGCGATGTCTACTTCTACAATATCGCGCACCTGGTTGGCGTCGACCGGATCGCGGCCATGAGCCGGCGCTTCGGGCTGGGCGAAAGAACCGGAATCGAGCTCACCGGTGAACGCGGGGGCCTCGTTCCGACCAAGGCGTGGAAACGCGCCGTGTACGACCAGCCGTGGTACGGAGGCGATACGCTCAATGTCGGCATCGGACAGGGCGACGTCCTGACGACACCCTTGCAGCTTGCGGTGATGACGGCCCGGATCGCAAACGGCCATGTCCTGGTGACGCCTCGGCTGGTGCGTTCTGCAACAGGCGAGGACATTCCCCGGTTCGCGCCCCTTGACGTCGACCACGGCCATCTCGCAGCGGTGCGCGGCGGCATGGTCGAGGTAGTCAACAATCCCGAGGCGGGCACGGCGTTTTCTGCCAGAATCACGGACGAGGGTATGGAAATGGCGGGCAAGACAGGAACCTCCCAGGTGCGCCGCCTCAGAAAGGAGGAGCGCGAGGGGCTTCTCGAGCAGAAGGATCTGCCCTGGGACGAGCGCGACCATGGACTGTTCGTCGCCTTCGCGCCGCTGGAAGAGCCCAGATACGTCTGCGCCGCCATCGTCGATCACGGCGGTTCCGGATCGTCCTCGGCGGCACCCGTCGTGCGCGATGTTCTGCGCGAGGCCCAGAGGCGCCAGTCGGCAAGGTGGATCACCAAGGCACCGGAATCCGCGGATCCGGGAAGGGATGCGTGACCGTGGCACTGCCGTCGGATCGCTTCACTACGGGAACGCGCATCGCGGGCCGCAAGCTCGTCGACATAACCTGGGGCCTTCTCTTCCTGCTGGCGGCGACTGCCGGGCTCGGGTTCCTGACGCTCTATTCGGCAGCCGGCGGAGATCTCAGGCCCTGGGCGCTGCCGCAGATGATGCGTTTCGGTGCCGGGCTTCTCCTTTTCCTTGCCATCGCCATGGTGGATATCCGCCACATCCACCGTTTTGCCTATGTAATCTACGCGGTGGTGCTGGCCATGCTCGTGGCCATCGAGATCCTCAGCATCAACGAAACGGGGGTGCAACGCTGGATCCACATTACGCTTCCGGGCGTGCAATTCCAGTTTCAGCCGTCCGAACTGATGAAGTTCGCCGTCGTCCTGGCTCTCGCGCGCTACTTTCACGGACTGGCGCTCAATGTCGCCCGCAGATGGACCAGCTTGCCGGTTCCGCTGATCCTCATCGCCCTGCCGTCGGTCCTGGTGGTCCGCCAGCCCGATCTCGGCACCGGTCTCCTGATGGCGGCCGGAGGCATTGTGCTGATGTTTCTTGCCGGAGTGCGCAAGCGCTGGTTCCTTGGCGGTTTCGCGTCGGCACTGGGGATGGCGCCGGTGGTCTGGTATGCGCTGCTGCCCTACCAGAGGGACCGCGTGATGGCGTTCCTCAGCCCCAGTCGCGATCCCCTGGGCACCGGCTACCACATCCAGCAGTCGAAGATCGCGCTTGGATCGGGCGGCGTCTGGGGCAAGGGGTTCCTCAAAGGCACCCAGAGTCAGCTCAATTTTCTCCCCGAGAAGCACACCGACTTCATTTTCACCATGCTTGCCGAGGAATGGGGCCTCGTCGGCGCGCTGGGCCTGATCATTCTCTATTGTTTCATCGTGCTCTACGGTGTCGGTATCGCCATGAGAAGCGGCAGCCAGTTCGGCAGGCTTCTGGCACTCGGGATCATCTCGGCCTTCTTTCTCTATGTCGTCGCCAACATCGCCATGGTGACCGGGCTCATTCCCATTGTCGGCGTCCCGCTCCCCTTCATTTCCTTCGGAGGCACAGCCATGATCACCCTCATGATGGCCTTCGGCATTCTCGCCAGCGTCTACGTCCACCGTGACACCGAGGTCCCCAGACACACCGTCGGCCTGATCTGACCCGGCCGGCAACAACATCCTCGATACATTCGGCAGCGATTGCGCCGGTGGTGCCGCGCGCCCGGACTACGGAGCCCAGCCGCCTGAAGTGAACCTGCCCCTTGGATCACGTCACCTCCGGCGTCGAACCGATGGACCACCCGATCGAGGGAACGGGTATCGCCATGCTTGTTTCTCTCCCTGACCGCCAATGCCAGGAGATCGGAAATCCGGATGAGACGCGACGCCGCCGAGTCAATGAACAGCGGCACCTCGGCAAGATTGCCAGGGTTCCCCCATCGCGTTCCCTCTTGCCAACATTCCCAGGCGAGTCTCTGGTGGGATTCGTCGCGATGGGACGTGCCCATCACGGCAACCCGGCGGTGCTGTTCACTGTTTCTGTTCCGGAGCCGGGAGGGGAACAGATCGAATCGCCTGTAAATTTCCTCGAAGGCACGCGTGACCGGGTTGTCGGGGAAGACGAGCCCCCTCGTCCACGACAATTGCGAATGCCCTGGTGCTTCCCTGCGCGCTGCCGGGAAGACCCTGTCCGGCCTAACCTGTCCTTGTCGAATACACCGGGAACGCAACCGACCCGCTCAGGATCGCAGGAACGTACGCCGACGGTAACGCAGGTCAGTTTTCGGTCATGGGGTGGTCGGCCAGCCGGAAATCGGATTCCATCGGAGTTGCGATGCAGGCTCCGGACGGGGCACGCTTCCATCCGGAGGGCGGGTTGCGCGTGAGAGTTCTGGCAACTACCTTCGCCACTGACAACCGACCATCCCAACCCCCGGGGGACACCATGATCACGAAACGGATCCTTTCCACGCTTGCCGCGGGCCTTGCTGCCGTCACCGTGGTTGCCGCGGGGCCGGCGACTGCCCAGGACACCGATTATGTTCTCAACACGGCGTCGACCGGCGGGACCTACCACCCGGTGGGCACCGCGATCGCGACGCTAACCAAGGTCAAGCTCCTGCCCAAAGAGAAGTTCAGCCTGACAGCCGTCAATTCGGCGGGCTCCGGAGCCAATGTCCAGGCACTCGGCGCCAACACGGCCCAGTTCGCGATCATCCAGGGGCTGTTCGGCTCCTACGCCGCGACCGGCACCGGCCCGGTCTCGTCGCCGCAGGAGAACATGCGCTCGATCACGATGCTTTGGCAGAATGTCGAGCAGTTCGTCATCGCCAACGAGCATGTCCAGTCCGGCACGGTGTCCGACATCATCGCCATGAAGGGCATGGCGATGGCGCTGGGCAAGCAGAATTCAGGCACGATCGGCTCCAACCGTGTCCTTCTGGAAGGCCTCGGTCTCGATATCGACAGTGACTTCGAGCTTTACCAAGCCGGCTACGGGCCTTCGGCCGACGCGCTTGCCAACGGTCAGGTCGCCGGAATAGGTGCACCCGCAGGCCCGCCCACCGGTGCCGTCACGAAGCTCATGGCGGCCAACAGCGATCGCTTCACGATTCTTGAAGTGACGCCCGAAGAGGCCGGGATGATGGATGGCGGACGCAACCTGTGGGTTCCCTACACGATTGCCGCAGGAACCTACCCGGGCCAGGCCGAGGACATCCTCACCATCGCCCAGCCCAATTTCCTGGCGGTCAACGCGGATGTCGACGAGAACCATGTCTATCTCCTGACCCGGACGATCTACGAGAACCTGCCGTTTCTCCGGGCCATTCATCCGGCCACCAATGCGATGGACATCTCGCTCGCCATGGCGGGCCTGCCGCTGTCGCTGCATCCGGGTGCCGCCCGCTACTATGAGGAGATCGGCATGGAGATTCCCGATCACCTGACGGCGCAGTAGGCGCGTTTCCTCATGACCGGAAGGTGTCCGCTGACAAGGCCACCTTCCGGACCCCTGGACTGAGCGTTACCGATGACGCAAGCGCCCGAAGGGCTGCGTTCGGCGATCACGGATTTCGATGCGACGCTGGCACATCCCGGTCGTTACGGGCCACTGGGGTTCGGCGTCATCGCGTTCGGCGCCTGGCATGTCGCTACCAACCTCATCCTGAACGAATCGGGTCTGTGGCAGAACGCGATCCATTTCGCGGGTTTCGCGTTTCTCGGATTCGTCACCAATGCGACATGGCACCGCCATCGGGACCGTCCCTGGTCGATCGCGCTCGACATCGCCCTCGGGTTGGCCGCGGCACTCTCGGCCCTGTGGATCGCATCGGCCGAAACGGGCATCTATGACCGCACGCTGGCTGTGACCGGACTGGCGTGGCAGTTTACGTTCCTGGACTGGGCGGCAGGCATCGTCGTCATCGTCGCGGCCGTCGAACTCACCCGCCGGATGACGGGATGGATCATCCCGGCCCTGGTTCTGCTCTCCCTGGGCTACATCCTGTTCCTGGGCGAAATGCTGCCCGGTGTCTTCCGCGCAGCGAGCCTTCCGGTGAGCGATGTCCTGTTCCGCTCGCTCTACAACGACGAGGGCATGTTCGGGACCATCACCACCATCTCCTCGGCCAACATCACGCTCTTCATGATCTTCGGCGGCTTCCTGATCGTCTCGGGCGCTTCCGACTTCGTGATCGAACTCGCCAAGATCGTCGCCGGCCGGTTCAGGGGAGGGGCCGCCTTCGTTGCGGTGATCGCTTCGGCGCTCACCGGGACCATATCGGGCTCGGCGGTGGCCAATACGGCGTCCACCGGGATCATCACCATACCGTTGATGCAGGCCAACGGGTTCCGGCCGCAGTTCGCCGCAGGAGTCGAGGCGTCGGCGTCGACGGGTGGTCAGGTGATGCCTCCGATCATGGGTGCCGGCGCGTTCGTGATGGTCTCGTTCACGGGAATACCCTACGGCACCATCGTGCTGGTCTCGATCGTCCCGGCGATCCTCTATTTTCTCTCCGTTGCGTTCGTGATCCGTATCGAGGCCATGAAACACGGCATCGGTATCAGGGAGGTCACGGCCGTCGATCGTTCGAAACTCTGGGGAGGTGCGCTGAATTTCGTCCTGCCGCTGGGCGTCATGACGTGGCTCCTCGTGACCGGAAGGACACCGAGTTTTGCGGTCTGCGCGGCGATCGCGACACTCATCGCGGTGAGCTGGGCGACGCCCAACCGGATGGGACCGATGCGCATCTCCCGGGCCCTGATGCTGGGCATCAGGACGTCGATCATGACCGCGGTCCTGCTCGTCACCGTGGGCCTCATCAACAATGCCGTCACCACGTCCGGCCTGGCGAACGGCTTTGCCCTGATGATCGCCCAGTGGTCCCAGGGCTCGGTGCTGACTGCGGTCGCCCTGATCGCGATCGTCTCTCTGGTGCTGGGCATGGGACTGCCGGTGACGGCCGCCTACATCGTTCTCTCGATCCTCTCCGCACCGGCGCTCGCCGGCCTGCTCGCGGACGGCATCCTTGTCGACATGCTGGTCAACGGGCTCGCGGACCCTGCCCAGGAGGCGCTCTTCGCCCTGGTGAATTCGCCGCATGCGGCCCATGTCGGTGAAGGTCTCTCCCGGGCCGATGCCCGTGACCTCGTCGGCAATCTGCCGTTCGAGCTCGCGCTGGTGATCCGCCCGGCGCTGATTGAACCGGCGACCATGACGCTCTTCCTGCTCACCGCACATCTCATCGTCTTCTGGCTGAGCCAGGATTCCAACGTCACGCCACCGGTCTGCCTGGCGGCCTTCACGGCGGCGGGCATCGCGGGAACGAGGCCCATGGCAACGGGTGTCGAGGCCTGGAAAATCGCCAAGGGCCTTTACATCGTCGTCCTCATCTTCGCCTTCACGCCGCTCATCGGATCGGGGATCGTGGAGAGTCTCCAGATCGGCATCGCGTCGCTCTTCGGTATCTACGCCGTCAATGCGCTGATCCAGCGCTACAGTGAGGGCCCGATCGCCCTGTGGCTCTATCCCCTCTTCGCTACAGGCGCCGCACTCTCCTTCGTGCCGCTCGATCTTCCCCTCAATGTCGCCGGCGCGGGTCTCGTCGTCGCAGGCATCGTCATCACGGCCCGCAGACAGGCGTCCGGACGATGACAGAGGAGGCGGAGGTGGTGGGCGCACAAGGACTCGAACCTTGGACCCGCTGATTAAGAGTCAGCTGCTCTGCCAACTGAGCTATGCGCCCATCCGTCCCGGCGAGCCTATAGCAGGAGCCGAATGCCCTGTCGAGACGCAGAAGCAGCCCTGGAGGTGCCGGTTTCCTGCGGACATCATGACCGGCGAGGGCATCCGGGCCGGATCCTCACAAGCCTCTTGCCCCGATAACACGTCAGTCGATCCGGTCCGCTCTTTATTCCCTGCGGCCACGGCTCCCGGGGTATCAGTCAGGTCAACATGAATGGTTCTTGGGTGGCGTACGGACGATGGAGCCGGGGGGTTCGGGCTTCACTGATTCGAGGTCGACACGTTGAAGGGGTGAAAAGCCCATGCAATCAGGCGTAAAGGACAATAAGTTGATGCGGGACGAGATGCCACGAACGCGAGGAATGACGGTCCGCAGCTTGCGCTGGACGGCCGCTGGTACACAGATCCCGAAGTCTTTGGGCGGGAACAGGAGCTGATCCTCGGGCGAACCTGGCAACTGGTCTGTCATGTGTCGGAACTGGAAAGGCCCGGGGACTATGTCGCGCGGAAGGTGGGTCGCACCGCACTCTTCGTTGTCCGCGACCGGTCAGGCCGGATCCGGGGCTGACACAATGTCTGCCGGCACCGCGCCCACGAGCTCCTTTCGGGCAAGGGCAACCGGGTGTTCATCACCTGCCCCTGCCACGGCTGGACCTATGACCTCGACGGCACGCCGAAGCGCACACCGGGGAGCGAGAACCTTCCAGGATTCGACTGCCAGGCGATCCACCTTTCAGAAGTGCGCCTCGAGACCATCTGCGGATTCGTCTTCGTCAATCCCGATCCGGACGCGTTACCGACGTCGAGCTGGTATCCCGGTGTCGAAGAGGAACTGCGCGCCTTCGTGCCCGATATCGACGACCTGAAACCGGCCGAGGACGTGGCCGTCGAGGAGGCCTGCAACTGGAAGGTCTCGGTGGAGAACTACAGCGAGTGCCACCACTGCAAGCTGCGCCACCCGACGTTTTCCACCGGCGTGATCGATCCCGAAAGCTACGACATTAGCCCTCAGGGTCATCGCCTGCGGCACACGACGCGCGCCGCCGTCATCGGGCGCATGACCTATGCCATCGACGGTTCGGACACCACGGCATCGCCGTACAGTTCATGGTACCTGTGGCCGAGTGTCTCGTTCCAGGTCTATCCCGGACGTGTCCTCAACACCTAATCATTGGCGTGCGAGGGACCGCCGTCGGGTTACGGTGAGGCGGGGCTGGTATTCCCGGAGCGAAAAGTGCTCCGAGGCGCTCTCGAGGCTTATCCGGCAGGATCACGAGACCACCGTGGCGGAGGACATCAGCCTCGTGGAATCGGTGCAGCGCTGTCTCGAAAGCGGTGCCTGCGAACCGGGTCCGCTCGTCATCAATCCCCGGGGCGGCGTTCCATGGCTGGGTGCGCAAGTCCCTCGGCGAGACAGCCTGAAAATTCAGCGCTGGCGGTGTTCCCAGTCCGGATGGACCCAGACCGGGGCCTCCGACGGTTCCGGAGGCACTGCCCCGAGGATCATGTTGGACGCCTTCTCGGCGATCATGATCGTCGGCGCGTTGAGATTGCCCGAGACGATGTTCGGCATGACCGAGGCGTCCACCACCCTCAGCCTGTCGACGCCATGGACCTTGAGTTCCGGATCGACAACCGCTCGCGCGTCATCGGCGGTCCCCATCGGGCAGGTGCAGGAGGGATGGTAGCTCGATTCGCAGGTCTCGCGGATCCACGCATCGAGTTCCTCGTCGGACTGCTTCTCGTCTCCCGGCCAGATCTCCCGGCCGCGGAAACGGTCGAAGGCCTTCTGGGCGTGGATCTCCCGGGTGAGACGCGTCCCGTCGCGCAGGCAGCGTACGTCCTCCTCTTCCTTCAGGTAGTTGAAGAAGATCTCAGGGTGTCGACGCGCATCGGCGCTTCTGATCTTCACATGGCCTCTGGAATGCGGCCGCATCATGTCGACCATCACCTGGTAGCCGTGGATGCGGTTCACGTTGAAGGCATCGTAGGTCATGGCCATGGGCAGGAAGTGGTACTGGATGTCGGGATGCTCGACCCCGGCGCGGCTGCGGATGAACCCGCCTGCCTCCATGTGATTGGTCGTCGCCGGTCCGCTCTTCGACAGGAACCAGCGGAGACCGACCTTCATCTTGCCCACGGGTGTCAGGTGCTTGAGAAGACTCACGGGCTCTCTGCATTCGTGCTGCACGAAGACCTCGAGATGGTCCTGCAGGTTCTCCCCGACCCCCGGCAGGTCATGCACCGGCGCAATGCCCAGAGCGGCGAGCTCGTCGGCCGCACCGATCCCGGACAGCTGCAGAAGCTGGGGCGAGTTGATGGCGCCGCCGGAAAGGATCACCTCCCTTGTGGCGCGGGCCTGCTTCGTTCTTCCGTCCTGGACGTACTCGACGCCGACCGCTGCCTGCTTCTCGAAGATGATGCGCGTGGTGAGGGCCTTCGTCTCGATCGAGAGATTGCCTCTGGTGAGAGCGGGCCTCAGGTAGGCCGACGCCGCGCTCCATCGGCGACCGTTGCGCGTCGTGCGGTCCATGCCCCCGAAGCCTTCCTGGCGGTAGCCGTTGAGATCCGGACTCTCGGCATAGCCTGCCTCGACGGCGGCATCGGTGAAGGCCCGGTAGAGAGGATTGCTCTCAAGTCGGCCCGCCGTGACGTGGAGCGGCCCGTCGTCTCCGTGGTAGTCGTCGCGCTCGTGCTCGTGGGATTCAGCGCGCCGAAAGTAGGGCAGGACGCCGCGGTAGGACCAGCCGCGGCATCCAAGCTGGGCCCACTTGTCGTAATCGAAGGCATGGCCGCGGATGTAGACCATACCGTTGATGGAACTCGAACCGCCGAGTACGCGTCCCCTGGGACAGTGGATCACCCGATTATTGAGCCCGGGTTCGGGTTCGGTGTGGTAGAACCAGTTGTAGCGGTCATCCCGAAGCGGCCAGGCAAACGCCGTCGGCATGTGGATCATCCAGCTGAAGAGGCCGCTGTCCTTCGGACCCGCCTCCAGCACGAGGACCCTGTTCTCCGGATCCGCGGAGAGGCGGTTCGCCAGGGTCGAGCCCGCGGATCCGGAACCGATGATGACGAACTCGGCTTCGCGGTCGTATGCCATGAAAGACGGCTCCGGCGGGTTGCATGAATGAAGGGAGCCGCGGCATCGGCCGCGGCTCCTTCAACACTGAACGTTGCAGGGCGCTTCGATCAGAAGTCCATGTCGTCCATGCCGCCTCCCGCAGGCGCGCCAGGCGAGTCTTTCTTCGGTTTCTCCGCGATCATGGCTTCCGTCGTGATCAGCAGGCCGGCGACCGAAGCCGCGTCCTGCAGCGCCGTGCGAACGACCTTGGTGGGATCGATGATACCGGCCTTGACCAGGTCCTTGTAGGCCTCGGTCTGGGCGTCGAAACCCCAGTTCCTGTCGTTCTTCTCGATGATCTTGCCGGCAACAACCGCGCCGTCGAGACCCGCATTCTCGGCGATCTGCCGTGCCGGGGTCTCGATCGCCTTGCGGACGATGTCGACACCCACCTGCTGGTCGGGATCATCGAGCTTGAGCTTGTCGAGCGCACGCGTGGCATAGAGCAGGGCAGATCCGCCGCCCGGCACGATGCCTTCCTCGACCGCCGCGCGCGTGGAGTTCATCGCATCTTCGACGAGTTCCTTGCGCTCCTTCACCTCGATTTCGGTAGAGCCGCCGACCTTGATCACCGCAACGCCGCCAGCGAGCTTCGCAAGCCTCTCCTGCAGCTTCTCGCGGTCATAGTCCGACGTGGTTATCTCGATCTGCTGGCGGATCTGGCTGCAGCGGCCCTTGATGTCGGCCTTCTTGCCGGCGCCACCGATGACTGTCGTGTCGTCCTTCTTGACGACCACGCGCTTTGCCTTGCCGAGCATGTCGGAGGTGACATTCTCGAGCTTGATGCCGACATCCTCGCTGATCACCTGACCGCCGGTCAGGATGGCGATGTCCTCGAGCATGGCCTTGCGCCTGTCACCGAAGCCCGGCGCCTTGCAGGCGGCGACCTTGAGACCGCCGCGCAGGCGGTTGACCACCAGGGTGGCGAGAGCCTCGCCCTCGACATCCTCGGCGATGATGAGAAGCGGCCGGCTCGACTTGGCGACTTCCTCGAGAATGGGCAGCATGGCCTGCAGGCTCGAGAGCTTCTTCTCGTGGATCAGGATCGAGACATCCTCGTACTCGGTCTTCATCTTGTCGGGATCGGTGATGAAGTAGGGCGAGAGGTAGCCGCGGTCGAACTGCATGCCCTCGACGACTTCGAGTTCCGTGTCGCGTGACTTGGCTTCCTCGACGGTGATCACGCCCTCGTTGCCGACGGTCTGCATGGCCTCGGCGATCATGCGGCCGACCTCGGTGTCGCCGTTGGCCGAAATCGTGCCGACCTGGGCCACTTCGTCGGAAGACTTGATCTTGCGCGAACGCCTGTCGAGATCCTCGACGACCGCCTTGACGGCCGCCTCGATACCGCGGCGCAGATCCATGGGATTCATTCCGGCGGCAACCGCCTTGATACCCTCGCGCACGATTGACTGTGCGAGAACCGTGGCGGTCGTCGTGCCGTCGCCGGCGATGTCGTTGGTCTTCGAGGCAACCTCGCGGACCATCTGCGCGCCCATGTTCTCGAACTTGTCGTCGAGCTCGATTTCCTTGGCGACGGTTACCCCGTCCTTGGTGATGCGTGGAGCCCCGAAGGACTTGTCAAGAACAACGGTCCGGCCCTTCGGCCCGAGCGTTATCTTGACCGCATCGGCGAGTGTGTTGACGCCGCGCATCATACGAGTGCGGGCATCGGCAGAGAATTTGACCTCTTTGGCAGCCATCTTCTTCGTATCTCCTTGGGTTCGCTTCTGTGGCTTACTCGATGACGCCCATGATGTCGGACTCCTTCATGATGAGGAGTTCGTCGCCATCGATCTTGACTTCGGTGCCAGACCACTTTCCGAAAAGGATGCGGTCGCCTGCCTTGACGTCGAGCGGCTGAATGCTGCCGGACTCGTCACGGGCACCGGGGCCGGTGGCGACGACTTCGCCTTCCATCGGCTTTTCCTTTGCGGTGTCTGGAATGATGATGCCGCCCGCGGTCATCTCGTCGCTGTCGACGCGACGAATCAGAACGCGGTCGTGCAACGGACGGAACGCCATGTTGCAACCTCCTGATTGAGAGTGGTTTCCTGCAAAGTTGAGACGTGTTGGCACTCGCTAAAGGAGAGTGCCAACAGTGATGTAGGGGCAAGGGCGGCGAGTTCAAGGGCATGAGGCCCGGGCCTTGAAACTTTTTTACGCAAACCGGCCCCTGTCAGGTCTTGCGCTTGGCGTCCCCGGGGCGTCGCGCGAGCGCCAGGGCGCGCCGGTCGAGCTCTGTTTCGATGTCGTGGAGGCTGACGCCCGCACGGACCGCCGCGGCCAGCGCGAAGAACATCAGGTCGGCCGCTTCGTGGGCGACATCGCCTGCAGTCACGGCATCGCCGAGCTCGCGGGCTTCCTCGACGAGTTTGTCTTCCAGAAGACCCGGTTCGCTGAAGAGCCGGACGGAATAGGAGCCCTCGGGCGCCGATTGGCGTCGCCCGGTAAGGATGCGCGCGAGCGCCGGAAGGCCGGAATCGGTGCCCCAGCAGGTCCACGTGCCGAGGTGACAGAAACCGGAACCGGCCTGGCGCACCGTGAACTTCAGGGCATCGCGGTCGCAGTCGAGATCGATCTTCAGCAATTCCTGGGTGGCCCCCGACGTCCCGCCCTTGACCCACAGTCCCCTCGAACGGGAATGGTAGACGCCGGTGCGCCGGTCGACGGCGGCGCGGAGACTCTCTGCATCGGACCACGCCAGACCTAGTGCACGGCCGTGCTCGTCACACACGATCGTGGGCCAGAGCCCGTCCGCCCGATCGCTCGTCAGCGGCGCGGCTATCGCATCGGCCAGATGAAGGGCACCGGAATAGAGCGCCATCCCCACCTGGGCATCGATCCCGGCCCTGTCGGCTTCGGCGATCTCCCGTGTCGTGGAAAAGCCCCCCGCCACCGTCAGCTCGGCTTCGCCCGCCGACCGTTCAAGTTCGAGGGCACGCCGGAGATCCGTTCCCGCCATACGGCCCTCGCGTTCGACGAAGGTGACGAGAAAACCGCCGGCAAGCCCTTCGAGCTCCGCCATCCTCGCTTCGACGGTCTCGCCGCTCCTCACGGTCCAGCCATGGGTGACGACATCGCCATCGATGGCATCGAGGGCGGCGATAACCCGCTTGCGCGGCAGTTCCGAGAGGATTTCGGGCCTCGCTGCGGTGCCGAGGATGACCTTGCGGGCTCCGGCATCGAGCCAGCGCCTTGCCGCTGCGACATCGCGGATTCCACCGCCGACGCGGCATGGCGCGAGACGCACGAGTTCCTCGATCAGCCCGCGGTTGTCACCCCTTCCGAGCGCCGCGTCGAGGTCGATGACGGCAATCTCGCCGGCAAGGCCGAATCGCTCGGCGATCGGCCGGGGATCACCGGCCTCGATGGCCCTTTCCTTGCCACCGATGAGTTGAACGGCCTGGCCGTCCATCAGATCGATCGAGGGGACGATCATGGGACTGCCATTTTGTTCATGGGTCGGGCAGGGGCCTTACCGGTATCCCGGCCAGAGCCATCGCGCGCTTGACGTCGCCGACGGTGTATTCGCCGTCGTGGAAGATCGAGGCGGCCAGCACCGCGTCGGCACCGCACTTCAGGGCTTCCACGAGGTGATCGGGGGAGGCGGCACCTCCGGATGCGACGACAGGCACCGTCACGGCAGCCGATACGGCGCCGAGCAATCGGGTGTCGTATCCCGACCGGGTCCCGTCGCGGTCCCAGCTGGTCAGGACGATTTCGCCCGCGCCGCGCGCCACCGCCTCGCCGGCCCAGCGGACGGCATCGATTCCGGTCCGGTTCCTGCCGGAGAGGGTCACGACTTCCCAGTTCGCGCCGGTACCGGCGGCATCGATTGCGACGACGGCGCACTGGCTGCCGAACCTGTCCGCAATCTCGCCGAGAAGTTCCGGCCGCGAGACGGCCGCCGTGTTGACGGCGATCTTGTCGGCGCCTGCCTCGAGGAGCGCCTCGGCGTCGGCGGCCGAGCGCACGCCGCCACCGACCGTGAGTGGAATGCCCAGCACCCTGCGCACAGCCGCCACCGTGTCGCGCGCATTACCCCTGCCTTGCGGCGTCGCGGAAACATCGAGCATCACGAGTTCGTCGGCGCCCTGCCGTTCGTAGGCCGCGGCGAGTTCCACGGGATTGCCGGCGTCCCTAAGCCCCTGGAAGCGGATGCCCTTGACGACGCGTCCCGAATCGACATCGAGACAGGGAATGACCCTTGCCGTCAGCATGGCGTCGATAACCAGCGCCGTATCAGCGCCTCGCCCCAGGAGCCGGAGAGTTCGGGGTGGAACTGGCAGGCGACGAGAGCGCCCTTTTCGAGTGCGGCAACGAACGGCCCACCGTGGTCCGACATGGCCGCGAACCAGCCTTCGGGGACCGCCTCGAGGCGATAGGAATTGGCGAAGTAGGCATGGCCGGAGACGAGCGTGGCACAACCGTCGGCCGGCGTGAGGGCGTTCCAGCCGAACTGCGGGACGCGGACATGCGAGGGGAAACGGGTGATGGCGCTGTCGATCAGGCCGAGACCGGGAACGCCCGGCGATTCCTCGCTTGCCCGGCACAGGAGCTGGAGGCCGACACAGATGGCAAGGGTCGGTCTTCCCCTTGCCATGCGTTCCTTCAGGGCTTCGGCCGTGCCCGAACGTGCGAGTGTCTCCATCGCCGCGCCGAAGGAACCGACACCCGGAAGCATGACGTGTCCGGCCTCGAGGATCTCCCGCGGGGCATGGGTCAGGCGCGGCGCCCCGCCGGTGCGGCGCAGACCGGCCAGGACGGATGCGAGATTGGCGGTTCCCGTGCGGCAGACGGCGACGTCACGCACGGTCACAGGCTCGCCTTGGTGCTCGGGATATCGTCGTGTTCGTCGTGGGCCACCGCCTGCCTCAGGGCGACCGCCACGGCCTTGAACGCGGCTTCGGCGCGATGGTGATCGTTGTGTCCGCGAACGAGATCGACATGAAGCGTGATGCGCGCGGCCATGGCCAGGCTCTGAAGGACATGTTCGATCATTTCTGTTGCGATATCGCCGATCCGCTCGCGCCTGAGACCCAGATCGACATGGGCAAAGGCACGCCCGGAAAGATCGACAACGGCCCTTGCCAGCGCCTCATCGAGCGGGACGTGGGCATCCCCGAAGCGGCGTATGCCCCGCTTGTCGCCCAGGGCCTCGTCGAGAGCGGCACCGAGCGCAAGCGCGCAGTCCTCTGCCGTGTGGTGGTCGTCGACGTCGAGATCGCCTTCGGCACCGAGCGCTATGTCGATGCGGCTGTGGCGCGCCAGCGAATCGAGAAGATGGTCGAGAAAGCGCAGGCCCGAGGCAATGTCGCTCTTGCCGGTCCCGTCGAGGTTGACGGTGGCCGTCACGTCGGTTTCCCGTGTCGTGCGGGTTACGGTCGCCACGCGTTCCTTCATGGATGTTTCATGCCACGATGTTGCCGATGGGGCTGACGACGATATCCGTGCCGCCCATCGCCTTGATCTCCGGAATGACGCGCGCCAGCATGTCGCGCGGAACCGCGGCCTTGACCGCGTAGCCGCCTTCCCCGTGGAGCGGCGATACCGTCGGCTCGCGCATGCAGGGCAGCTTCGCGATAACGGATTCGAGGTGCTCGGGCGCCACGTTGACCTCGACCATGACGCGCCGCCTGGCGTCGAGAACCGATCCCACCATCATGACGAAACTCTCGATGGCATTGCGCTTGTCCGTATCGTCGAGTGCCGCGGGGTGGGCGAAGAGGCACGTCGACGATGTCATGATCCGGGCCACGACCTCGAGACCGTTGGCTCTCAGCGTGGCACCGGTCGCCGAATTGTCGATGATGCAGTCGGCGTCTTCCGGGGGAAACACCTCCGTTGCGCCGTAGGAGCGTATGAAGGTGGCATCCAGTGCCGATTCGGTGATCCACGAGCGCGCAAGGCGCTCGTATTCGCTCGCCACCACCAGATGGTGGTCGGGTAATCTGCCGTCGACAAGGAGCTTCACCGGCACCGCGGCGACCAATTCGACGGGATCGAGACCGGTATCGATCAGTTCGACAAGCTCGGCGTTCATTTCCCGCACCCAGTCACGGCCCGCGAATCCGATATCCCGGCTGCCGATGTGCAGCATCTCGACAATGTTCTGGGGTTTGAGAAGCTTGGCTTCGAAGTCCGGCAGCGAGAGCCTTGGCCGGTAGTCTCGGGTGCTACCGGCCCGTCCCGAACGGACATGGATGCCGGCATCCTCGAGGAGGGCATAGACATTGTCCTGCATGCGGCCCTTGGGAAGGCCCAGGCGTATGGTGAAGGTGGCAGGCATGGTCGGCCATGGCAAATCGAGGGAACGGTTTCGGAGGCGATGAAAATTCGGCGATCGGTGAACGAAAGTCAACCATTACCGAAAGATGTGCGCCCGGCTTGTGCCTCGGGTAGACTTCGCCGACGCACACGACAAGGAGGCTTCGCACCATGGCTGTTCGGGGACTCGATCATGTCAACATCAGGACGTCGGATCTCGACCGTTGCCGTGCGTTCTACTGCGGCCTGCTCGGCTTCGAGGAGGGCTACAGGCCGTCATTCGACTCACCGGGCGCCTGGCTCTACGCGGGAGGCGAAGCGATCATCCATGTCAGCCTCGCCGCAGAACCGATGACCGGGGAAAGCGCCATCGATCACGTTGCCTTCGCCAGCGAAGGGTTCGATGCCATGTGCCGGCGTCTCGAGGATGAGGGAATCGATTTCACGAGCGTGAAGGTCCCCGACAATCCGATCCGCCAGATCTTCATCACCGATCCCGACGGTGTTGTCATCGAGCTCAATTTCCGGGGTTGAAATGAAGATCGATGGAATCTCCTGGCGTTCAATCCAGCTCGCCGATGACGGCAAAACGATCATCATCATCGATCAGACCCGGCTGCCACACCGTTTCGTGACCACTGCCCTGACAACGCTTGGCGATGCGGCCCATGCGATCCGCGCCATGCTGGTGCGGGGCGCCCCGCTCATCGGCGCCACGGCGGCCTATGGCATGGCTCTTGCCATGAGGCGGGATGTTTCGGATACCGCCTTGGAGGAGGCCGCCGGGACATTGCTTGCGACACGTCCCACCGCGGTCAATCTCAGGTGGGCGATTGAACGCGTCCTGGCCCGGCTGCGGCCGCTCGATGCCGGCGGGCGCGAGGCGGCGGCCTACGCCTGCGCCGCGGAGATCTGCGACGAAGATGTGGAGATCTGCGAGGCGATCGGGGAACACGGTCTCGAGATCCTCCGGAACCATCACGAGGCATCGGGCCGCCCGGTTCACGTGATGACCCACTGCAATGCCGGCTGGCTTGCTACCGTGGACTGGGGCACGGCGCTGGCACCGGTCTACAAGGCCCACGACGCCGGCATACCCGTTCATGTCTGGGTTTCCGAGACCAGGCCGCGAAACCAGGGAGCGTCCCTGACGGCCTGGGAACTGGCGCGCCATGGCGTGCCCCACACTCTGATCGTCGATAACGCCGCCGGCCATCTCATGCGCTCCGGAAAGGTCGACATGACGATCACGGGCGCCGACCGCGTCACTGCCGGGGGCGATGTCTGCAACAAGATCGGAACCTATCTCAAGGCGCTCGCGGCGCGAGAGCACGGTCTGCCGTTCTACGCCGCGCTGCCGTCGCCGACCATCGACTGGAGGCTCGAGGATCCCGATGCCATTCCCATAGAAGAACGTAGCGCAGACGAGGTCTCGACCGTCACCGGACGCGCCTGCAGCGGGGAGATCGTTCCGGTCGCGATCACGCCCGAAGGTGCGGCACGGGAGAATCCGGCCTTCGACATCACGCCTGCGGCGCTCGTAACGGGACTGATCACCGAACGCGGCCTCTGCGCTGCCTCGGCCGCTTCCCTTGCCGGGCTCTTCCCTGAAGAATCCTCGACCTGACGGCTGCTTCGTGGAAGCTTCGGACCGGGCGAACCTCATAATCGGGAGACCTTCATGAGCGGAATGTACGACAAGGGCCTTGCCAATCGGCGCGAGGTTCTGGGCACGGAATATGTGGACAGGGCGATCAACGGCGCGGACCGCTTCAACGCGGAGTTCCAGCGTCTTCTCACCACCTACTGCTGGGGAGAGATCTGGAGCAGCGAAGGTCTCGACCGCAGGCAGCGCAGCCTCAACAATCTCTGCATGACCGCCGCTTCGGGACGCACCGAAGAGTTCGAACTGCATTTCCGGGGCGCGATCCGCAACGGCGTCACCCTGGCTGCCCTTCGTGATACCCTGATGCAGATCGCCGTCTATTGCGGCATGCCGGCCGGTGTCGAGAGCTTCCGCATCGCGCGCCGGGTGTTCGCCGAGATGGCCATCGACCCCGAGACCGACGAAAGCCTCGCCTGACGGCCCGGATGAGTCCTTGAACCCGGCGCCGCGCATCCTGCGTCTTGCCGCTCTTTCGGCCGGGGAGCGTGATGCTCTCGTCGTGCGCGGCGTTCTCGACATGGCGCACTACATCGAACGGGCGCGTCCGATCGTCGAGGCCGTGCGGCAGACGGGCGATCGCGCTCTGGTGCGCTTCGCCGCCGATTTCGACGGAGTTGCCATGTCCGCCGATCGCATAAGGGTCACGCCTGAGGCCTTCGGAACGGCATCGCGTGGCGTGCCGGAGGAAGCTGCCCGGGCGATCGAAGAGGCGGCGGACCATGTCCGGCGGGTTCATGAACGCCAGCTTCCTCCGGCGCTCGAGATGATTGAGGTGAAACCCGGCGTCATGGCCGGCGAACGCCATGTTCCGATCGATGCCGTGGCCTGTTACGTGCCGCGCGGCAAGGGCGCGTTCCCGTCCGTGACCCTGATGACCGCCATTCCCGCACGCATCGCCGGAGTTCCAAGGGTGGTGATCATCACGCCGCCGGGCCCGGGTGGAACGTGCGATGCCGGAACGCTTGTAGCCGCGCGCGCGGCAGGCGTGGACGAGGTCTATCTTGCCGGCGGCGCCCAGGCTGTCGCCGCAGTCGCCTTCGGCACCGAAACGGTGCCGCGCTGCTCCAAGATCGTCGGGCCGGGCTCGCCGTGGGTCGGTGCGGCGATGGCTCTGTGCGCCGATCATCTGGCGCCGGGTCCGCCGGCCGGGCCGTCCGAAGCCATGGTGATCGCCGATGGTACCGCGGATGTCGACCGCCTGGCGCTCGATCTCCTGATCGAGGCGGAGCATGGCGACGATTCGACGGTGTTCCTCGTGACCTGGAACGAAGAGATTGCCGAGGCTGTCGCCGTCAGAACCGCGCACCACTTGAAGCGCCTGTCCCCCGTGCGTCAGGGCTACGCTTCCGCATCGCTTGGCGCGAACGGTGGTCTCGTTGTCGCAGAAGACCGCGAGGATGCCCTCGACTTCGTCAATGCCTTCGCTCCCGAGCATCTCCAGATCGCCAGCCGGCACCCGCGCGACTATCTCGACGACATCGTCAATGCAGGCGAGATCCTTCTGGGCCAGGAAGTCCCGTTCTCGATGGCGAACTTCATGATTGGCGTCAACGCGGTTCTGCCCACGGGCGGCAAGGCGGCGACCCATTCCGCCCTGGGCGTCGTGGACTTCCTCAAGCGACAGTCGATCGCCGAACTGACGGCCGAAGGTCATGATCGGCTCGCACCTGCGACCACGGCCTTTGCTCGCTACGAGGGTTTTGATGCACACGCGCTGGCGATCACTGCGCGCAGGCGGCCGTCGTGATTGCGGCAATCCTGTTTCCTGTGGACAGAATTTGCCAATAAGTACACGCCGGAAAGGCGGTATTATGCCATAATCGCGCCACTTGCCGGATGCATACTCCGGCTACCGGTTCCTTTTTGACGATGCGCCATCGTCAGCGGACTCCCATGTGGCGCCGACGAAGGAGAGATCATGAGACTGACACCAAGAATGTGGGCGGCAGGAGCAATGATGCTTGCGCTGGCAGGTTGCGGCACGCCGTCCTCGATCGAGCGGGTGGCGATGATGGACGCCGGGGAAGACGCGTTCCTCGCACATCTGCACGCCGGCTATGTGGATCTTGCCCGCAAGGAAGCCGGTTTCTACGACTGGATCGATGCTGCCAACTTCCGCGACAAGGCCGAGGCGGCGTCGTCAGGCGTCCTTGTCCTGCCTTGGGATCCTGCCGGCTGGAGCATCGATTCCGAGGAAACGATGGCACTTCTCGCCGGTGAGCGGACGGCCCTGATGGCCGAACTCGACAGCGGCGATCGCGCCGAACTGCCCGAGGCAGCAGCGCGGGCCCAGACCATGTTCGACTGCTGGGTCGAAGAGGCCGAGGAAGGGCCCGAGCATCCCGGTCCGATCGCGGCTCACCAGGTTGTGCAGATGGCGCTGTGCCGGGACGCCTTCTTCACCGCGATGGAAGAACTCCTCTATGTGGAGCCCGATCCCGTGGCGGAGGAGCCGCAGACGGAGTTCATCGTCTATTTCGCCTGGGACCGTTCGGACCTCTCGGCGCTCGCTCAGGGATTCCTCGACAGCGTGGCGGCCGAGGCCATACGCCAGCAACCGTCGAACATCGTGATCGCGGGCCATGCCGATACCGCGGGCAGTGTCGAATTCAACGTCGGCCTCTCGGAGCGGCGCGCGAAGTCGGTTGCCGGTCACCTCGCCGCAGCGGGAGTAGATGCCTCGATCCTCGATCTGAGATGGTACGGCGAATCGATGCCGGCCGTCGACACGGGTGACGGGGTCCGCAGCCCCAGCAACCGGCGTGTGGAGATCACCTTCGAGTGATGTCACCGACAACATCCCCTTGAAGCGATCATCGGGCCGTATCCAGGATCAAGCGGATACGGCCCGGTCTTTCAGCAAGGCCGGGCGTTTGCCTGGACACGCACCCGGATCGAAGATCGGTGTCCGCGTGCCCTGAAGCCGTCCTGGGAGTGCCGGGTATCCGGTCACTGTTCAGGAGCGTTCGAATGATCGGGATAAGTCCCGTTTGTGTGACGCCATGTCCTCGAAGTGCGGGACGAACACGCCGGGGATTGTCGAAACCCGTTGAGGCAGCATGATCGTCAGGTGCCGGTCGGGTTACATGTTGGCGGAGCGCCCTGGTTGAGGGACGAACGGTTCATGATCTGGCGGTCCCGCCTTTGCACGGCAGTATTCGGAAAGCCGGATGATTTCCCTGAGTGTCTTCCGGCACCCACGAAGTCGATGTCAACGCGTGTGTCGATCAGGGGGATTTGCCGATGAACCATACACGCGCGACTTTATCGCCGCGGCGCAGGGACGCCGTCGGCAGGCAAGCCGGCAAACTTGGCCGACTGATGGAGGGACCATGTCCGACGATACCAGCCGCCGCGTGATCCTGCGCAGCGATGACGCCGGGAAGTTCGTGCCCTACGACCGCTACGGCGAACCCATACCGGGGCTTTCGTGGATCAACATCAGCCACGATCCGGAAACCGGACGCGGTTCCTACTTCCTGCGCATGGAACCTGACTGTTCGTCGCTACGCCACGAACATGTCGATTACGAGGATTTTCTCGTGGTCGAGGGGGAACTCATCGACGATGACGGGACCGTGTTCCGCCAGGGGGATTTCGTGTCGTTCAGGCCCGGAACGGTCCACTCATCGACCACCCAAACGGGGTGCACGCTGGCTGTCTTCCTGCGCACGGGCAACCGTCTGGTGACATGAAAAAGGGGCCGCGACGATCGCGCGGCCCCTTGTGTGCCCGGACGATGGCGAAGGCCTCAGAAGCCCATGCCGCCTCCCATGCCGCCCATGCCGCCTCCCATGCCGCCCGGCGGTCCGCCGGCCGGCATCGGGGGTTCCTTCTTCGGTTTCTCGGCTACCATGGCTTCGGTCGTGACCAGAAGACCCGCAACCGAGGCGGCATCCTGCAGCGCGGTGCGCACGACCTTGGTCGGATCGACGATACCGGCCTTGACGAGATTCGTGTAGCTCTCCGCCTGAGCATCGAAGCCGAAGTTCGGTTCTTTGCTCTCGAGGATCTTGCCCGCGACCACCGCACCGTCATGGCCGGAGTTCTCGGCGATCTGGCGCGCCGGTGCCTCGATGGCCCTGCGCACGATGTCGACACCGACCCGCTGGTCGCTGTCCTCGGGCTTGACCTTCCCGAGAGCGCGGGTGGCGTAGAGCAGGGCGGAACCGCCGCCTGCGACGATACCCTCCTCGACGGCTGCGCGAGTCGCATTGAGCGCGTCCTCCACGAGTTCCTTGCGTTCCTTGACTTCGACCTCCGTGGCACCACCGACCTTGATGACGGCGACACCGCCGGCGAGCTTGGCCAGCCGCTCCTGCAGCTTTTCACGGTCATACTCGGAACTGGTTTCCTCCGCCTGCTGACGGATCTGGTTGCATCGGCCCTTGATGTCCGCCTTCTTGCCGGCGCCGCCGACTATCACCGTGTTCTCCTTGGAGAGCTCGACACGCTTGGCTTCGCCGAGCATGGCGAGAGTCGCCTTTTCGAGCTTGACGCCGACATCCTCGCTGATCACCTGACCGCCCGTCAGGATGGCGATGTCCTCGAGCATGGCCTTGCGCCGGTCGCCGAAGCCTGGAGCCTTGCATGCCGCAACCTTGAGGCCGCCGCGCAGGCGGTTGACCACCAGAGTGGCCAGAGCCTCGCCCTCGACATCCTCCGAGATGATCACGAGCGGACGACCCGACTTAACGACCTGTTCGAGAACCGGCAGCATGTCCTGCATGTTCGAGATCTTCTTCTCGTGGAGCATGATGAACGGGTCTTCGAGTTCGGCGACCATCTTCTCGGCGTTGGTCACGAAGTAGGGCGAGATATATCCGCGATCGAACTGCATGCCCTCGACGGTCTCGAGCTCGGTGCCGATACCCTTGTTTTCCTCGACGGTGATGACCCCTTCCTTGCCCACCGCCTTCATGGCGCGGGAGATCATCTCGCCGACGGCACTGTCGCCGTTGGCCGAAATCTTGCCGACCTGCGTGATCTCGTCGTCGGTGCTGATCTTGCGGGAACGCCGGGAAAGGTCCGCGACGACCGCATCGACCGCCAAGTCGATGCCGCGCCTGAGATCCATCGGATTCATTCCGGCGGCAACGGCCTTGGCACCCTCGCGCACGATCGCCTGTGCAAGGATCGTGGCGGTGGTGGTGCCGTCACCGGCGACGTCGTTGGTTTTCGAGGCGACCTCGCGAACCATCTGGGCGCCCATGTTCTCGAACTTGTCCTCGAGTTCGACCTCCTTGGCGACCGCCACGCCGTCCTTGGTAACGCGGGGGGCGCCGAACGACTTGTCGAGAACGACCGTCCGGCCCTTCGGCCCGAGTGTCACCTTGACCGAATCGGCCAGAATGTTGACGCCCCGAATCATGCGCGAACGGGCATCGGCGCCAAACTTCACGTCTTTCGCAGCCATGTTATACTCATCTCCTGGTTGTGTAATTGAGAGGTGGGTCTGGTTTGAAGGTGTGGTTTGAAGGTGTCGAGCGCCTGAGACGATCCCGGTTAGAGGATTCCCATGATGTCGGATTCCTTCATGACGAGGAGATCCTCGCCATCGATCTTGATCTCGGTACCGGACCACTTGCCGAACAGCACCCGGTCGCCCTTGCCGACATCGAGCGGATGGACGTTGCCGCGTTCGTCACGCGCTCCCGGTCCGGTGGCGATAACCTCGCCCTCCATCGGCTTTTCCCTGGCGGTGTCCGGGATGATGATCCCGCCCGAAGAAACCTCGTCGCTGTCGGTGCGGCGCACAATGACGCGGTCATGCAACGGTCTTAAACCCATGGGCTCTTTCCCTTTCCTGAACGTTATGCCGGTGTCTGCCGAGTGTGCTGGCACTCAACGACAGTGAGTGCCAGCACACATGGTGTCGCGATTCCGGCTGTCAACCGGCAAGGGGCCGCAGCATCGAAATTTTTCGATTGCCCGAGGTGTTGCCATGAATTTGCCGCAGCGGTGGAGCAGAGTGCTCCCGCACAGGCAACCCGGGAAGCCCGGCCCGGCGTCCCCTCCCACGTCGCGTCCGCCGGACTTCCTCATCGAAGCGGTTGTTTGCCGGTCGGCCGTTTTCCCCCTTGGCGGCCGTCGGTGAGGGGCCGTGCGGTAACGGGCGAGGCTGCCACCACGTCAGGGGCGAGCCTTCCCCCACGGCACGGCCCCGAATTCTCGATACCTCACATGATGGCGATGAACCGGATTCGATGTACAATCGAACGCTGGCAGGCATGGTGAAGGTTGTGTTAAAGGTGTTAGAACTGAAGGAATCGGGACCATCGACGAACATGGCTCGGTTGTTCAAGGAGGAAGTGTTGCCATGACGGATCAAACGCAGGCCGTTGGCGCCCAACCGTACAGCGATCAGCGGACATCCTTGATGTTCCGGGTGAACGCGGTGTTCCTCAGGCACGAGTGGATCAGGGGCTACACGCTGTTGACGCCGACACTCCTCGTCATGATCCTGCTGATGTGCCTGCCGCTGTTCCAGCTGGTGGCCTACAGCTTCTGGACCCAGAACTACCTCGACATCGACAAGACCTTCACGCTTACCAACTACGAGGCCTTCTTCCAGAAGCCCATCTATGTCGCGCTGATCATGAAGTCGATCCGGATGTCGCTCTTCTGCACCTTCGTGACGATCATCCTGGCCTATCCTATGGCCTACTTCATCGCCTTCAAGGTCAAGAGCAACAAGCTGGTCTGGCTCATCCTCATCACCGTGCCGTTCTGGACGAGCTACCTGCTTCGCGTGTTCGCCTGGAAGGTCATCCTCGGATACAACGGCGTCATCAATTCAGGCCTGATCAACACGAGCCTGCTCGACGAGCCCCTGCAGTTTCTTCTCTACAACCCGACGGCCGTGGTGCTCACCCTGGCCCACGCCTGGGCCGCCTTCGCCATTCTTCCGATCTACGTGTCGCTGGAGAAGATCGACAGATCCTATCTCGAGGCCGCGACGGATCTCGGCGACACGCCATCCGAACGATTCTGGCGGGTCACCTGGCCGCTTTCGCTGCCCGGCGTGATCGCCGCCGGACTGCTGGTCTTCATCCCGACGGTTGCCGACTACGTGACGCCTCGCCTTGTGGGCGGCACCACCGGAATCATGATCGGCAACATCATCCAGTCCCAGTTCGGCAAGGCGAACAACTGGCCGCTGGGCGCTGCGCTTTCGGTGATCGTGATGCTGATGATCGCGTTCCTGGTGGTCGTTTTCATTGTCTCGACAACTCGCGGAAGGGCTCGAACCAGATGACCGACGCGACGCTCCACGAACCCGGAAATCTCACGGCCGAAAAGGCTGCGCAGGACACGCGTGGCGAGGAATTACCGCAGCTCGTCGCCTCGAAGCATGAGGGCTACCACTGGACTTCCGAGGCTCCGATGTTCCTCTATGCGGTCTGGTATCTGGCGTTTCTCTATATCCCCGTGCTGTTCCTGCCGCTCTTCTCCTTCAACGATTCGATCTATGTCGCGTTCCCGCTCAAGGGTTTCACGCTTGAGTGGTACAATGACCTGGTAAATACGCCGGCGCTTCTCGGAGCGCTGCAGAACAGCCTCAAGGTCGGAGGTGCGGTCGCGGTGGCCTCCACGCTCCTCGGGCTGTTCGCGGCCAAGGCAATGACCCGGTACATGATGCCCGGCAAGGCCGGTATCACCGCCTTCATCATGCTGCCGCTGGTCGTGCCGGGTATCATTCTCGGGATTTCGCTGCTCGTCATGACCAAGAGCGCAGGCGCGGATCTTTCCCTTTACACGATCGGACTGGCGCACACGCTGGTCAGCGTACCGTTCGCCATGCTGGTCCTGATTTCCCGACTCGAGGGATTCGACAGGCATCTCGAGGAAGCCTCGCTCGATCTGGGTGAAGGGCCCGTCCTGACCTTCTTTCGGGTGACCCTGCCGCTTTCCTGGCCGGGCATCCTGGCGAGCCTGTTGCTGACCTTCACGATATCGTTCGACGAGTTCATTCTCGCGTTCTTCCTGGCGGGCAACGAAGTGACGCTTCCGATTTACATCTGGAGCCAGCTGCGCTTTCCGAGCAGGCTGCCGATGGTTCTCGCGCTCGGCGCCACCATCCTGATCTTCTCGTTCTTCATCGTTACCTTGGCCGAAACCGTGCGCAGGCGCGGTGTCGGTACACAGTCCGGATCAGCGATCTGATCTCCGGGCAGGAGGCGCTGGGCCGGCAGGCTTTCATTCAACACAACCTGATGGGCATGGCCAATGGCACGTGACAATTACATCTCGATGAAAAACACGTCGAAGCACTTCGGCAGCGTCAGGGCTGTCGACGACGTGACCTTCGATATCGGCGAGGGTGAATTCTTCTCGCTGCTTGGCGCATCGGGTTGCGGCAAGACGACGCTGCTGCGCATGCTGGCGGGATTCGAACAGCCCACCCTGGGGAATATCTTCATCGACGGCCAGCCGCAGGCAGGGGTGCCGCCGCACCACCGCGAGGTCAACATGGTGTTCCAGAACTACGCCATCTTTCCGCACCTCAACGTGAACAAGAACATCGCCTACGGCATGCGCAAGTCGGGCCTCTCCAAGGCAGAAGTCGACGGCAAGGTCGAGGAGATGCTTGAGCTGATCAAGCTGCCGGGTTACGGCTCGCGCGGTGCGCATCAGCTGTCCGGCGGACAGAGGCAGCGGGTCGCGCTTGCGCGGGCGCTCATCAAGCAGCCCAAGGTGCTGCTGCTCGACGAACCTCTCGGCGCGCTTGACAAGAAACTGCGCGAACAGATGCAGCTTGAGCTTCGGGCCCTGCAACGTGACGTGGGCATCACCTTCGTTTTCGTGACTCACGATCAGGAAGAGGCCATGACCATGTCGGACCGCATCGCGGTGATGTCGCTGGGCAGGGTGCTCCAGATCGACTCGCCGACGCGGCTCTACGAGGTGCCGAAAGTCAAGGAGGTCGCGGACTTCATCGGAACGATCAATCTTTTCGAGGGATCCATCAGGGGCCGCGAGGGCGAGAGCACCGTCGTCGATGCCGAGGGCCTGGGAACCGTCCGTTCGACAGCATCCGGTACCGATGCGCCCGAGTCGGGACCCATCACCGTCGCCATCCGTCCCGAGAAGTTCAATCTGACTTTCAGGAAACCCGAAGCGGCGGGAAACCTGGTGACGGGTTTCATGCAGGCAGCCGCCTACCTGGGTGACCGGAGCCACTACTATGTCACCGTGGAGGGACGCGAGACACCGATCGCCGTTGCTGCCCAGAATGCGCAACGCCAGCTCACCGTCGTGGGCGAGCACCACGAGAAGGTCTGGCTGACCTGGCATGACGATTCGGCGCTTCTGCTGACCGCCTGACTTTCTTCCCGGACGAGCGGGCGGACTTCAAGCGGATGCGCTATGCCGCAACTGTCGCCCGTCTGGAAAACGAGGGATCGCGGGCATGGGACATTCATTACCGTGCCGGGGACTACCTCGGTGAAGGCCGTGATGTCGTCATCCTGAGCATCGGGGATCCCGATTTCCCGACACCCGCAGGGATCACCCGGGCAATGGTGGAGAGCCTCAACAGGGGCGATACCCATTACGGCACGGTCGACGGCGCTCCGGAACTCAAATGTGCCATCGCGGCCTGGTATTCCCGCCGTTCGGGGAGGGAGGTGTCCGGGGAAAACATCACCGTCACCCCGGGCGCCCAGGGTGCGCTCTTCGGCGCAATCATGTGCCTTGCCGAGGCCGGTGACGAGGTCGTGGTCCCGCAACCGGTCTATGTGACCTATGATTCCGTCGTCCAGGCGAGTGGAGCCACGCTGGTCAGCATTCCCTTGCGGCCGGAAAGGAAGTTCCATCTCGACCCCGATGATGTCGCGGCGGCGATCACCGGCAGGACGCGTGTCATCTTGATCAACACGCCGCACAATCCGACAGGTGCCGCCTACCGTCTGGAGGATCTCGAAGCCCTGGCTGAGCTCTGCGTCGCGAACGATCTCTGGCTCGTGTGCGACGAAGTCTACAGCCGGACGCTGTTCGATGGCCGCAGGCATGTTTCCCCTTCATGCCTTCCCGGCATGGCCGAGAGAACCATCGTGGTCGACAGCCTTTCCAAGTCCCATGCCATGACCGGATGGCGTGTCGGCTGGACGGTGGGCCCGGCCGAGTTTGCCCGGCACATGTACAACCTTTCGCTGGCGTTCCACTATGGCTTGCCGACTTTCATCCAGTCCGCCGCCGTCGAGGCGTTCACCGGCAGCTTTCCCGAGGTCGAGGAGATGGCGCGGCGTTACGAGGCGCGGCGCAATCTGGTGTGCGATATCCTGGCGAAGGCTCCGAATCTCGGCGTCGTCAGACCCGAGGGCTCCTGTTTCATGATGGTCGACGTGCGCGCCACGGGACTTTCGTCCATGGAGTTCTCCGAGAGACTTCTGGAGGAAGCGGGCGTGTCGGCACTCGCCTGCGAGAGTTTCGGCGAAGGGGGCGCCGGCTTCATCAGGCTGTCGTTGACGGCACCCGAGGAGGATCTCTCGAAGGCGGCACAACGCATCGTCCGGTTCGCTGGCTTGCATTCGGGTGGTTCCGCCACCACGTCATGAAACACGCAATGCCCCGAAAGTGTCAGGACATGAAGGAGACTTTAACGCCGGCACGCCGTGCCTGGTACGCCGCTCCGTTCCTCGTGTTCGCCGCCCTTGCGGTGTCGCTGGCTATCGGTCTGGAACGCGATCCGGATTATGTGCCGTCCGCACTGATCGGAGAACCTGTGCCCCACACCTCCCTGCCGCCCGTGGAGGGGTACGGCCCGCCTTTCGAGGCCCGGGACTTCAGGGGCCGGGTAACCCTGATCAACGTCTTTGCGTCGTGGTGCACGAGCTGCCTTGAAGAGCATCCTCTGTTGATGGAGATCGCCTCGAGCGGCATTGCACCTGTCTTCGGCCTTGCCTACAAGGATGGGGCCTCGACGGCATGGCTGAAACGCCACGGTAACCCCTATGCGGCGACCGGAGCAGATACCGATGGCAGGGCAGGCCTGGAATGGGGTGTGCGCGGCGTACCGGAGACCTTCGTGGTGGATGCTGAAGGCATCGTCACCTACAAGCATGTCGGCCCGATCACGGCCGAGGTCTGGCGGGACGTGATGGCACCCCTGATTACCGGAGCGGGTTCGTGAGACACCATCTCGCAGCGGTTCTTCTTCTTTTGGTCCTCATGGTGCCGGCGCACGCCGAGGATTCTTCCGCCTTCGTCAATCTGGCCTGGCTGGATCCTCCCTACGAGGTTCCGGTGACCCCTTACGGGACCGAGGGAGGAGGCACCGGCACACTCGCAGGTTTCCGTGGCAAGGCCGTTGTGCTGAACTTCTGGGCAACCTGGTGTCCGCCCTGCCTGAAGGAGCTGCCGTCGCTCGATCGCCTCGCGGACCGGCATGGCGGTGACCATCTCGCCGTTGTGACCATGGCGGCGGACAGGGCGAGCGAGGAGAGGATTCGGGAATTCCACATCGAGCACGGTCTCGCGAATCTCGGCATCTACCGCGACCCGACGATGGGGCTCGCGCGCTCCATGAGACTCTTCGGTCTGCCGACAACCTTCCTGATCGACCATCAAGGCCGGGTGGTGGCGCAGCTGGTCGGCGAGGCGGAATGGGACAGCCCGCAAGCGCTCGCGGTGATCCTGCCTCTTGCGGCCGCAGCGACCGGGGAGACCGCAGACCCCTGATGGTCGACATCCATGGCATCGAGGTGAGCGCGGCGTTCGCCGCAGGCGTTGTCTCCTTCCTCTCGCCCTGTGTCCTTCCCCTTGTCCCGGCTTACGTCTCCTATATCGCGGGTGTTTCCGTCGACGATCTCGCGCGCGAGGAGGAAAGCGGCAGAAGGCCCGCAATCCTGATGTTGAGCGTCATGTTCGTGCTCGGCTTTTCGACCGTGTTCGTCCTCCTGGGCGCAGGCGCCACCGCCACAGGAGAGTTCCTTCTGCGGCACAGCATCATCCTTCTCGATATCGCCGGAGTCATTGTCATCCTCTTCGGGCTGGCCATGATGGGCGTCGTGCGCCTGCCCGTGCTCCAGCGCGACATGAGGTTTCATCCTGCAGTTGCGGGGGGCAGGGCAGGTGGCGCCTACGTTCTGGGTGCGGCCTTCGGGTTCGGCTGGACTCCCTGCATCGGTCCCATCCTTGGGAGCGTTCTGGCCATCGCCGCGGTCAACAGCACGGTTTCGGGCGGTATCGTCCTTCTTGCCATCTATGCCCTGGGTCTCGGCCTGCCGTTTCTCGCGGCCGCTGCCTTTACAGGATTCTTCCTGCGGCACCGAAGGGGGCTTGGCCGTTTCGGGCACCGCCTGCAGATCGTTTCGGGCGCCGTCCTCGTGGCCATGGGGATCGCGATGCTGACGGGCTGGCTTTCGCGCGTGGCCTGGTGGCTGCTGGAGGTTTTCCCGGGACTTGCCGTGGTCGGCTGACGATGCCGGCCCGGGAATACGAGACGTACTACGCCGTCATCAGGTCGGTTCCCCGTGGCCGGGTCATGACCTACGGCGATGTTGCAAGGGCCGCCGGCTTTCCGCGCTGGGCGCGCCGGGTGGGCTATGCGCTCGCTCAGTGCCGCGATGTTTCCGTGCCCTGGTGGCGCGTGATCAATGCCGAAGGCAGGGTGAGCCGGGGTGGTGGCCGCAGGGAAGGCGCCGACGAGCAGGAACATCGTCTGCGCGCCGAAGATATCGCCATGGACCGCCTCGGGACGATCGATCTTGCCCGGTACCGTTTTCAGCCGGACATGAAAAAGGGGGCCCGGAAAACCCGGGCCCCCGTACTTGAGTAACTATCTTCAGGATTCCGCTGACTCGATCGCGAGTTCCTCGGCGAAGATGTACGCGGTCGGATGCATCCCGTAGCCCTTCACCTTGGTGCTCTGGACGTTGTAGACGCCACGCCACACGGGCTGAACGATCGGGCCGTCTTCCTGCATGATCGTCTGGAGTTTTGCCATGACCTTCCGGCGCTCGTCGACATCGAGGATGCCTTCGGCTTCCGTGAGAAGCGCATCGAACTCCGGATTGGCATAGTGGGATTCATTCCACGGCACGCCCGTGCGATAGGCCAGTCCGAGAACCATGAACCCGAGCGGCCGGTGGGTCCACGAGGTAAAACCGAACGGAACCTTGTCCCAGACCTCCCAGAACTGGTCGGACGGCATGAGGTTGATGGAGACGTTGATGTTCGCATCCCTCCACTGTTCGACCATGGTCTGAATGGCAAGCAACTCCCAGGCAGGATCCTTCTTGCAGGAGATCTCGATATCGAGGCCATCGGGATATCCGGCTTCGGCGAGCAGGGCCTTGGCGCCCGCGATATCCCGTCCCATCCACGCCAGTTCGGCATACTCGGGATGAATGGTGGAGACATGGTGGTGTTCTCCAGGAGAACCGACACCGCGGTGCGCGGCTTCCAGAACGGAAGGCGTATCGACGGCAAGGCGCAGGGCCGTGCGCACGCGGGGATCGTCGAACGGCTCGGTATCGACCTGACCACGGACCACTGCCGTCTGGGCCGTGGTCTGGGAGTTGATCGTGATGTCCACCATCGCCTTGAAGGCATCAAGCTGAAAGACATCGCCGCCATCGATGGCGTCGACCTGGCCCGATGCGACCGCACCGATGGTTGCGGAGGGATCGTCACCGAAATCGATGAATTCGAGGCGGTCGAGATACGGACCCTCGCCGTGCCAGGACGAATGACCGGCATTCTCGAGAATCGCGATTTCGCTGACAACGTGTTCCACCAGGGTGAACGCACCGGTTCCGTTCGAACCGACACCGAACACTCCGTCTTCCGCAGGATCAACCATGAGTAGCGGATAGTGGAAAAGGTGTTCCGGGATTGCGATATTCTTGGCACGGGTGTTGAGACGTACCAGGTGGTCGTCCACGATCTCGACCGCGTTATCCATCCAGAGCGCGCTTCCCTCGTCGTTCATCATGTAGCCCTTCATGAGGCCCAGAACCGATGAACCGGTCTCGGGATCGAGAACGCGGCGAAGGTTCCACGCGACATCCTCCGCGGTGAAGGCGCGTCCGCTGTGCCACATGACGCCCTGACGAACCTTGAGGTCCCAGGTCAGGAGATCATCGGATACCTCCCAGCCTTCGAGAAGATCCGGACGGGTGTTGTTGTCGGAGCCGGTGCGGGTAAGGTAACCGCAGACCTGACGGACGATGTTGGAGTCGATGACCCACGAGAACGTGTGGGGGTTGTTGACGGTGTAGACGCGCATGCCGATGCGCATCTTGCCGCCGGTCGGCTTGTCCTGCGCGGCGACCCTGGGAGCAAAATCCTCGCCCGTGATCAGGCCGGCGGCGCCATAGGCTGCCGTGACCGAAACACCGAGCAGGGCTGAATAACGAACGAACTCCCGGCGATCGAGGCGCCCTTCCGCGAGCTGCTCCTGCAGCTTGCTGTAGTAGGGGTGTACCATGATGTTCGATCCTTCCCTCTGATGGTTCAGAATTGGATGCGATGTTCCGGTCGGATACCGGAACAGTTCTTTCGCAATCATTCTGCGGTCATGGCAGTATGTCAACCAAAACCACTTGCTTGTCGCGCGTCTGAAGGGAATTGTGCTCGCAGATCGGTGACGGCGGTCAACAATCATGAGACTTTTCAGTTTCGCTCTCTGGGCTGCGGTCGCGGGATTCACGCTCTGGCTTCTGGTGGTGGGCAAGGCTCTGATCCTCCCGCTCGTCGTTGCGGTTGTGTTCTGGTATCTCATTGCCACCCTGACGAAGGCGTACAGTCATGTGGGCACCTGGGGTTACCGGGCTCCCGGCTGGCTCGCACTCACCCTTGCCGTCGGCACCTTCGTCGCCCTGCTTGCGTTCCTGGTCGATCTCACGCTTGCCAACATCGAGAAGGTCGTGGAAGCGGCACCGGTCTACCAGGCCAATCTCGAGAGCCTGTTCGGCAATGCCGTCGCCTTCATCGGAATCGAGGAACTGCCGACAGCCGAAGAAATCCGCAACCGTATCGATCTGGCCGGCCTCGTTGCTGGTCTGGCCTCCGGCATGGCGAACTTCGTCGGCAATGTCGGGATTATCCTCGTCTACCTTGCCTTCCTCCTGGTGGAGCAGAAGGGGTTCGCTGCCAAGCTCGATGCCCTTGCCGGTCCCGACCCGGCGAGGATCGACCGCGTGCGCGGAATAATCGGCAGAATCAACACCTACATACGCACCTACCTGTGGGTCAAGACGCTGTTGTCGGCGGTGACCGGCCTCGTCTCCTGGATCGCGATGAAGGCCGTCGGTCTTGACCTCGCGGAGTTCTGGGCCGTGCTGATCTTCCTGCTGAATTTCATTCCGACGATCGGCTCGATCCTCGGTATCGTGTTTCCCGCACTGCTGACCCTGGCACAGTTCGAGGATCCCCTGGTGCCGTTCGTCGTCGTGACAGCGCTGCTGGGACTGACACAGATCGTCACGGGCAATGTCATCGAACCGAAGATAATGGGCCGCACGCTGAAACTCAGTCCCCTGGTGATTCTCGTCTCGCTTGCCGTTTGGGGCAGCCTCTGGGGTGTCATCGGCATGTTCCTGAGCGTCCCGATCACGGTGATCGCCATGATCATCTTCGCGCAGTTCCAGGAGACGCGGTCCGTCGCTATCCTGCTCTCCGACGATGGCAATATCGCGCATCTTGAGAACGACAGCGCCAGGGGAGGCGAATGACGTGAATCGCAAGACGATCGGTCTTTCCGATGAACTGTTCGATTATGTGTTCCGGACCTCGGTGCGGGACGACGACATTCTGGCGCGCCTCCGCGAGGAAACCCTGGGCGACGAAATGAGCATGATGCAGATTGCGCCCGACCAGGGCCAGTTCATGGCTCTTCTGGTCAAGCTGATCGGTGCGCGAAGGGCGCTCGAGATCGGGGTCTTCACCGGTTACAGCAGTCTTTGCGTGGCGCGTGCCCTCGGTGAGGACGGCTCTCTGATTGCCTGCGATGTCAGTGAGAAATGGACGTCGGTTGCCCGCCGCTACTGGGCCGAAGCCGGTGTTGCCGGACGCATCGATCTTCGTTTGGCTCCGGCGGTCGGGACGCTCGATGGACTGATCGCCGAAGGTGCCTCGGGAGGTTTCGATTTCGCCTTCATCGATGCCGACAAGGCGAACTACGACGCCTACTACGAGCGCTGCCTCGTTCTCATCCGTCAGGGCGGGCTGATCACGATCGACAATGTCCTGTGGGGAGGTGCGGTTGTCGACGAATCCGACACGAGCGAGGACACTCAAGCCATCCGTGCCATCAATGCGAAGATCGGGTCCGACGAAAGGGTCGATGCGATCACGCTGCCGGTGGGAGACGGCCTTACGCTCGCCAGGAAACGCTGATCCCTCAGGCGTAGGGCAGAATGTGCCCGATGCCCAGCAATTCGGCCTTGGCGAGCATGGCCCAGGCCAGCGCAATGTCCGAAGTGGAAAGGCCCCGGTGCCAGAACAGGATTCTCTCGTCATCGTTCGACCGGCCGCCGATCTTGCCGGCACAGATCTGACCGAGTTCGCCATGAATGGTCTCTTGCGTGACCTTGCCGGAATCGACGTGGCGGCGCAGGCAGCCGAACGGTCCCACAAGGCACTGCTGCCAGTGGTCGACGACGATCCTGTCCATGACATCGGTGAGGTCGTCCTCGACGGCGCTTATCGTGCCGTAGGGAATGACAAGCGCTCCCGGTTGGACCCATGATGTCTTGAGGAGCGGTTGCGGTGTGTCGAGACGCGAGGCCTCCACGAGGATATCCGCGCCATCGAGGCAGCTTTCCCAGTCCCCGGTGACGGTGACCGGCTTGCCCAGGTCCCTTCTCAGGCGTTCGCCGAATGCCTTGCGGCTTTCGGGGCGGCGCGAATGCACACGGATTTCCTCGAAATCGAACAGATGGTCGAGCAGGCGCACGTTCCAGTAGGAACTTCCCCTGGCACCGATATGGCCCAGCCGTTTCGGGTTGGATCGCGCGAGATGCTTTGCGCCCAGCGCCGTCATGGCGCCGGTCCGCATGTCGGTGATGGCGGTGCCGTCGACCATGGCCTTCGGTGTGCCGGTTCTGGCGTCGAACAGGTTGATGAGCGCCATTTCGGAGGGCAGTCCGTGCCGGTAATTGTCGATGTAGTCGCTCACCACCTTCACGCCGGCGACACCGAAGGGTGCGATGTACCCGCGCAGCACGTTGAAGTGGCCACGGAATGACTCATCGGCGACGAGGTGCATGCGCGGTTCGATGACCGTTTCGCCGCGCCCCTGAGCCGCGAGGCTGGTTTCGATGGCATCGAGGATCTCGTCGCAGGTCAGGTCGAGAGCGGAAACGTCGGCTCCCGAGAGGTACTTGAGTTCAATACCGGGCACGCTCTGCACCCCTATGGCTGGTCAGGATGAGCCCAATAGCGGATTTCTCGAGCAGGGTCACGAGGGTTTCGCTGACCAGTCCGTCGGCCTCGATGCCGGCCTGCCTCTGGAATGTCTGAATGGCTGCCCTTGTCACAGGTCCCGCGATATTGTCGACCGCTCCGTGGAGGTAGCCCAGCAGCACGAGATACCGCTGTGCCGCGACAACCGGAGAACCGAGGGCGCCGGGCATGGGGAGATGGAAGGCCTCGATCACCGGATCGTCTGTTGTTCTGGCGAGGCCGGTTGCCCGGATCGAGGCGCGGCGGAGACTTTCGTGGTCGAGCCGGCGGCCGAGCGAAGCAATGAACTCCGTCGCCAACGCTCGTGCGACCTCGTCATGGCTCCGGCTCGCCACCACGAGCCATGCGTACGCTTCAGGGAGCATCTTCCCGGTCCCGATACCGTTGGCAAGGAATATGGCGAAGTTGATCTGGCCGGAGGGATGGCCGGCCCGCGCCGCGGCCTCGAAGTTCCTTCTGGCTCCGATGAGATCGACTTCAGCGCCGCGGCCGTACTGGAGCATGATCCCGAGATTGTTCTGGGCAACGGCAAGACCCTGGTCTGCCGCGCGGTGGTACCAGGTGACCGCGGCCTCGAAATCACGGGCAACGCCCAGTCCCTGTTCGAACATGTAGGCAAGATTGTTCTGCGCCTCGGCCAGTCCAGCCTCGGCGGCCCGTCGATACCAGACGAGCGCCTGTTCGTGGCTGTTGTCGTTTCCGATGTCGAGGGCGGAGAGCCGTGCGAGCCCGTACTGGGCTTCCGGCAGGCCCTGGAGCGCGGCAAGATGGTACCAGTACGAGGCAAGATCCGGTTGGGGCGCGCCATGAACCCCGCGTTCGTAGACTGTCGCGAGGCTTTGAAGGGACCGGGCATAGCCCAGATTGGCGGCCCGGGTCAGAAGATCTACGGCGAGCCGGGGATCCGGTTCGGTGCCGTTGAGGGCATGATGGGCGAGGCGGTGGAGGGCGGCGGGCAGTTTCCTGTCGGCAGCCGCGCTGTACCAGCGGGTTGCGGCCCCGAGATCGATGCTGCCGAGCATTCCCGATTCGTGGAGCATTCCCAGGTAGTATTGCAGGTCGACATCGCCGTTGTTCGCGCGCACGCGCCAGGCATCCCGGGCATCCTCGTAACGGCCTTCGGTGAGCGCCTGCCATCCGGCGAGGAAGTCGGCACTCGCCGGCCGGATAAGGCTGGCAAGAACGAGAACCGCAGCCAGGATGAAGTGAGCGACCTTCATGATCCGACTATAGGTGCCGCGTGCCGCTGATCGAACCGGAAGAATTCGCGCAACTCTGGGACGAGGGCGCCGAGACGCTCCGGCACGGCGATCCGGTCCTCGCCACGCTGATCGAGCGCTACCGGGACGAGCGCCTCGAGCCTCACGGCGATCTCTTCCATTCCCTCGTTCGCGCGATTGTCGGCCAGCAGATCTCCGTCATCGCCTCCGAACGCATCTGGCAACGCCTCGCGGACACAACCGGCGTCATAACCCCGGAGGCAATTTCCAGGGCAGGTTTCGAGGCGGTCCGGGCCTGCGGCCTCACCCGCAACAAGGCCCGCTTCATCACGTCGGCCGCCCGGACCTTCCCGCATGAAGACTGGAAGGCCGTGGGCCGATCCGAAGCAAGACAGCGGCTGCTGAGACTGAAGGGCGTCGGCCCCTGGACCGCCGACATGGTCATGATCTTTGCGTGCGGAGATCTCGACGTCCTTCCCGCCACCGACATCGGTCTCCAGCGCGCGGTCGCCGATCTCTATGGTGGACCCCGGTCCCCGGCCCATGTCGAAGAATGCGCAAACGCGTGGCATCCCTGGTGCACCGTCGCGACCTGGTACCTCTGGCGCAAGCTCGACCCCATTCCGGTCGCCTACTGACGCAACGCATGCCGGGGGACGGAATCCATCCAGGCTACGCCATCTTCTGCCGTTCAGTGACATGAATACAATAACATGAGGTATTACAAGGAAAACATGTTTCCACATTGACCTCCTTTTCCTTGCATCGCTGCCAGAGATCGTCGCGAATGGTCCCCGAGTTGATGCCTATCACATCCGGCCAGGGCAGAGGCGCCACCGAAGCGGAGCCCGCTCAGACCGACCAGCGGGATTGTGGAGCGGCTGAAGGCCGACGACAAGGATGCAATTTCCCGGGAGAGCGACCTATCGGCGTTCGGGGTACCGGCCCACGTCACCGACCACAAGGTCTATGTCGTCCAGTCCCGGGGCGCCGCCGGCCTCAAGTGCGTGACCCTCGGGGCCCATGCCGGACTGTCGATCGAGCAGAAGAGGCGAGAGGTGGCTCCTGTGATCGACCGCATCAGGCGCTGTAAAGATCCGATATCGCCTGTGCCGCCGCCCAAACCCACCGCCGCTATTGTGCGGCAACGAAGTAGTTCCCAAATTCGTCGGGGGTGAAGGTATCGAGATGTGCCCGATCGCGGTCCAAAGGGCTTCGATGGTGCGCTCGGCGGCCGCGATGATTTCGCGAACCCCCGTTGCCGCCGGGCTGCAGCCCGGGAACACGATCACGTATCGCGACGTCGAAGGATTGCCGGTCGCCATCATGGAAGCCGGTAAGACGCGGTGGCGCACGTCATCCATGGCACCGGTGAAGTGCGTCCACCCCGGTGTTTCCCGCCTGATGCACCGTATGCATCCGGTCTATGTCGGCGGACGCGTCTTCGGCTTGGGGTCGACCCCGCGCCACGACCGCCGCGCTTGACCTCGGTCCGCAGCCCGGCCCGACAACGAGGATGGTCGTGCGATCAGGGGAACGAATGATATACGCTGGAATGTAGTTCCAGACATCTGGAACAAGATGTGTCAGGTTAGTGAAAATAAACACATTCTCAAAACGTCTGTTAAGCTTGGGTTGGCGAGACCGGCGGCACGAAGTTCTGCTTCCGCGGCCTGCGGAACTGCTTCAGCACCGCCGCCGGACGCGAGATGGAGCTGTCCCCTTCGCTGACCGAGCGGCGGGTGAACCATGCCTGTCCCAATGACGCCACCGAAGGCAACGCGGCCGACTGGACGGTGGCATAGCTTCGCGAGCCCGCGCAGAGGATCGCTGATCGGATCGAGGTGTTGATGCGCCGACCCGGGGCGCCACGCTCGAGGTGCGCCCGGTTCAGCGGGAAACTTTCACGGCAAATCACCGGGACGCGGATCCAGGGCCTGCGCCTGGTTTTCCAGATCCGCGTGCGCGATACATGGCGAATGGATGTCAGAGCGTAACGGGGCCACGTCGGTTCCCCAACTCCATGGCAAGCACGGCCCTGGCGTGGCGCCGTCATCTCGGTCATGACGGCAGGGTGATATCGCTCGTGCTGTTGATGATGGCACCCTTTTCAGACATGTAGCCGAACGCATACCTTTACAAAAGTCGTTGATCATGGACATTTTCAATTTGTATCCGTCCGACGACATATTTATATTGTTGGCGTTCGCTGACATTTGGAACAACATGCAAGTCCGAACCCCCTTGGACCTCGGCCTGGCCATTCGCGACAGGCGCCGAAAACTCAGGCTGAGCCAAACCGAACTTGCCCGCAAGGCGGGGGTCGGACGGCAATGGGTCGTGGCCATCGAGTATGGCAAGCCCCGTGCCGAGCTTGGCTTGGTCCTCCGCACTCTCTCCGCGCTGGATCTCCCATTGACGATCGATCCCGGCGATCGCCCGCCCCGGTCGAGCGACGACATACCCCCCGTCGATATCGACGCTATCGTGAATGCCGCCAAGGAAGATCGGAAATGACCGGGCTTCTGGTCGTTATCGCCGACCGCCGGATCATGGGCGAGATCCAACGCGACCGGCGTGGCCGGCTCACGTTCGTATACGCCGATAGCTGGCGATTTCTGGATGCAGCTTATCCGCTTTCTCTCTCGATGCCGCTCGTGGTAGCCGAACATCGGCACGCCAGGATCGAGCCTTGGCTATGGGGACTGTTTCCCGACAACGAGGCCATCCTGGCTCGATGGGGACAGAGGTTTCATGTATCGCCCGGCAACGTTTTCGCCTTGCTCGGTGCGGTCGGCGAGGACTGCCCCGGTGCCGTCCAAATGGTCCGACCGGAAAGGGTCGATGAAATTCTCCGGGATGACGACCCGCAGGTCGAATGGTTGACCGAAGCCGAGGTCGCCGAACGCCTGCGCATCCTGAGAAAGGATCAATCGGCATGGCGTGTGGCGCGCGATACCGGCCAATTCAGTCTCTCCGGCGCGCAGCCGAAGACGGCGTTCCTCTTCGACGGTCAGCGCTGGGGTGTGCCTTTCGGCCCGACCCCGACCACGCACATCCTGAAACCTCCCACCGATGGGTTCGACGGTCACGCCGAAAACGAACATCTTTGCCTGACACTGGCCAGGGCGCTCGGGTTGTCCGCAGCACGCTCGCAGGTGCGCAGATTCGAGGATGAGGTTGCGATCGTCGTGGAGCGGTATGATCGAGTCAGGCTCGACGGTTCAATCCGGCGCCTTCACCAAGAAGATATGTGCCAGGTTCTGGGGCTTCCGCTGACGAAGAAGTACCAGAATGAGGGTGGCCCGGAATGCGCATGGCTGAGTGAAGCTATCCGGACACACTCGGGAGAGCCGGGAGACGATGCCTGGACATTCGCGCGCGCGACCATGCTGAACTGGATCATCGGCGGCACCGACGCACACGCAAAGAACTTTTCGATGCTCATCGGCGCCGGAGGACGGGCGCGCCTGGCACCGCTCTTCGACGTGGCGAGCATGCTACCCTATGAGTTCGATCCGAAGAGGCTGAAGATGGCGACCAAGATCGGCGGTAAATACCTGCTCGAAGAGGTCTACTCACGGCATTGGGTGAAGTTCGCCGCGGAAACGCGCCACCCGCCCTCGGAACTCCTGGACATGGGAAAAACCATGGCGGAGACGTTGTCGGCCACGTTCGCCGAAACCGTCGACGATGCTCACGCCGATGGGCTCGATCACCCAATTCTCCAGCGAATGGTCGAGGTGTTGAACGCACGCTCGGAACATTGCGCCAGCGTCCTGGAGGGTGCGACAAACTGAGAGTGCCGCGCGCTCCGCCCCGGTCGCCGAGGTCGACAAGTGCAGGCCGTTCGGTCGGGTATGGTCGCTTGCGGTCACTCGCACCTGTGCTCCCTCCCACACCCGTTCCTCAAGTTCGAAGCGAAACAGACCCCCCGAGTGAAGGGAGATCGATCCGACCGGCACTTGAGATCTCCCGTGCCGTCCATTGACGAGAAGCCCGGTCCAAAGAAGCGAGAGCATCGGGCGAGGGGCCAGGGAAGGTGTGCTGCCCGAAACTCGCCGTTCGACAGTCTCCAGGAGCAGGCGTGCAGCGATTACGATCCGGTCGTCGTCGATTGCGCAGTACCCCCACCAGCCGGTTCGTAAGGGCGATCTGGTTGGTGGACGGTGAATCTTCTTCTCCATGGATCCCTTCGAGCGCGCGTCGGAGAAGTCGAGAAACGTGACGGGCCAGGAACTCGGGATGGGACGGTTATGTCGACCGAGTGGACATCCACCCACCAGCGCTCTGCCGTTCGAGCATCGATTTCCGCCTCCAGGGCAGAGGTCGACAATACATTGTAGGGCCCGGAATGGAGTTGGCACCTCATGACGGGTCCGAACGCAAGAGAATGGATGGCGGTGCCTGTGTCATCATGAAATCCCGAATCGTTCATTCATGGCCGGCATCCTGCCCCATGGCTCGCTCGGCGGCCGACCGACAAGTGTCGTGAACACGCGGCGAAGCATGTCGGCTGTCGGCTCTTCCGTCAGAGCTTCCACCTGTTCGGCCGATAGTAACGGGCGAACGTCGAGCAAGAAACGCGGGTTGGTGAGCTTGGCGAACATGCGCTCCTGGACCTGTGCTCCGAGATTGTCTGGCCGGAAAGGTCGAGATTGCGTCCGAACATCTCGACAACACGGTCGACGTTCAGGTCCTCAAAGACCACCGAAGCGTGCGCGAGGTCGAAAAGCCCGCGTGTTCCGTTACGCCGACCGGGTGGGAGCGGTTTTCCTCGTCTGGATCGGGCCCCGGTTATGGCGTGTTGCTCCGGTAGCGCCGGACACTTATGGCGAACTCTCCCTTGCACGCGGCGCCAGGGGTTTCGCATCGGACATCGCCGTTGTTTTCCTCAATCCGAGGATAGTTGTGTTCTTTCTGGCTCTGGTCGTCCGGCCCGGTGGAACGATGAAGAGTGTTGTGGCTCTGACCGCTGGAGCAATCGATACCGGTTGGTAGGTGCTGGTGGGCAGCGGTGCGATGGCCTGGTCGCGCCGCCGTGCGGTCCTGGTCGAGAAGATGATGGGTGGTGTCCTCATCCTGATTGCTGTCGGGTTGCTGCTGCTCTCATCCCGTGCTGGGGGGATTGCATGTTCAGATACGATCCTGCCCGCGGGAACCGACCAGGCATTCTCCTGTGGGTCGTGTCAGCCTCGGTAGCGCACCAGATATAGGGCGAGACCGGTGGAACCCAGTGTGGCGGTCAGGATCAAGGTGGCGAGCGCGTTTATGTCGGGGTCGAGCGAGGTGCGCAGCATGGCCCAGACGAGTGTCGGCAAGGTGAGCCCGCCGCCGATCGTGTAGTAAGTGATAATGAACTCATCGAGCGAGAGTGCGAGCGCGATGAGTGCGGCACCGATCATGGTGGGCCGGATGATCGGCAACGTGATCGTGAAGAAGGCGGTTGTCGGTGAAGCTCCGAGGTCACGTGCTGCGTCGATCACCGCGTAATTGAAGCTTGCCATCCGGGCGTGGATGACAAGCAGAGCAAAGGGCTGGACGAAGACGATCTGGGCCGGGATGACTGTGGCGAGGCTCAACTCCAGGCCTAGCGCCGAGTAGCCTGACAAAAGGGCGAGGCCCAGGACCAGCGGCGGCAGCATCAGCGGCAGTGCGAGCATGGCCAGAGTAGGCGCGCTGAAGCGCTCGCGCAGGCGCGCCAGCGCCAGCGCTCCAAGCGTGCCGATGATGACCGAAATAGAGGCCACCGTCAGGCCGACGATCAGGCTGTTGCGCAATGCCACCCAGAAGTCATCGTTGCCAAAGAGGGCGCCGTACCAGGAGAGAGTCAGCCCGCCCATGGGGAAGGTGGAATGTTCGTTTTGTCCGAACGAAAACAAGATGACCAGGATGAGCGGCGCAAGAAGGAATGCCACTGTGAAGGAGGCAAAGACGAGCCAGAACACCTTTGCGCGTGTCATCGCGGTTTCAACCATTGCTTGAGCGCAACATGGACGATCCCGACACCTGCAAGGGAAAGCACAAGGATCGAGTAGGCCAGCGCCGACCCCTGGGGTGCGTTGAGCCGCATCACAAACTGGCTTTCGACGAAGTTGCCTACCATCGGCGTGTTGGTACCACCCACCATGCGTGGCGTAACGTAGTCGCCCGCCGCGATGAGGAAGACCAGCACGAAGGAAACCATCATGCCGCCTCGGCACTGCGGGAGCACGATGTCGATGAGCGCACGCCACGAACCTGCCCCGAGATCGCGCGCCGCCTCGAGATTGCTGTCGGACACCGAGCGGAGAGAACCGTAGATGGGCAGTACCGCGAGCGGTGCGAGAAAATGGAGTAGCGTGATCACGACTGCCCCGGGATTGTAGAGGAGCCACTGCAAGGGCGCGTCGATCAGGCCGAGTGAAATGAGTGCCATGTTGACTATACCGTTACTGCCCAGGATGGTTTTCCAGGCGTAGATCTTGACGAGATAGCCGCCGAACATGGTGAGCAGCACGAGCATCAGGAGAGGCGTGCCCCAGCGTCCGGCCACGAACCGGATCAGGTAGGCGATCGCAAACGCCAATGTCACCGTCAGTACGGCAATCACGAAGGCGATGGAGAAGGTGAAACCCAGCGGGTAAAGATAGTTCCCGAAAACACCGGCGTAGTTGTCGAGAGTGAAGTCGGGCGTCATCCGGAACAGCCGGATCCGCCAGAAGCTCACGACGAAGAAGTAGGAAAACGGTGCTGCGAAGAAAACCGCGAACACCACCAGGGAAGGCGCCGTGAAGAGCGCCAGATTCAGGTGCCTGCGCGGCATCACGCGGCGTTCTTCACGGCGGCAATGGCAGCCGGGGAGCTGCCATGCCTCCCGGTCAGGCCTTCAACAGGTCTTCCCAGGCCGCGATGTAGTCATCCCAGGTGGCGTGTACGCCGTCAGGCTCAAGATGATACATCGGATCTACGCGCAGCTTGGTGGTGAAGAACTGGGCAATGTCATCGTAAGGGTAGGCGTTGCGGTTCCAGTCATCGAGCAGAGAGACCGCCCTGGCGTTAGTGACCGGCATGCCGTTGGCCGCGGCACCGGCAAGCTGACCCTCGACCGAGATAGATTGATCGATGAGCGCGTGGGTCTCGTCGACTCGATCGGAGCCCGCACTGATCGACCAGCCTTCAATGAAGGTCATGCAGCCTTCATCAGGATAGGTGTAGCGGATCTCTGGTTCGCCGATCCAGACCGAGATCGCTTCGAAACCCTGGGCCATGACGACCTCCTCGCGGGCCAGCATGTCGATCAACTCGCCGTAACTTGCCGCGATATTGCGCAGGTTGTTCTTCTTCATGTCGATCAGGAACTCGACCGTCTGCTCAAGCTGCTCGTGTGTCATCAGGTTGGGCTCCGGCGCGTCTGTTGCGATGCGCCCCCAGGTCGAAAAGGCGGAGGGAAGGTCGGCCGGGATAGCGACCTTCCCCTCGTATTCCGGTTTCAACATGTCGAGCCAGGAGGTCGGCTCCTCGGTCACGAACTTTGGATTGTACATGAGACATATCGAAGCCCAGGTGAATGGCGCTGAATACCACTCACCGTCATGGGTCATGTTGCCGCGTGAAAAATCCAGAATTGTGGGAATGAGGTCAGGCCAATTTGTCAGTTTCGACGTGTCAAGAGGTTGAATCAATCCCTCGCTCGCCATGAAATCGAGGTGAAGGAAATAGGGAACGCAGATGTCTACTTCGCCTGGTGCCAGGCGCAAACGCGCGACGATCTCTTCCGGCGCGTTGATGAACGTCTTGTCCATCGAGAGATCGTTCCTGGCGAGAAAATCGTCAGCTTCCAGAAAGACGTCGTATCCGAGCCAACCCATGAAGTCGATGTTTGTTGCGGCATGCGCAGGGATGCCCGCAAGGCCCAGGGCGCCCGTGGCCGCGCCTCCAGCCAAGCCCATCAGCACATTGCGCCTGCTGGGAGCGAAACCATGGGTTGTCTTGATCAGGTCCCCCCTTTTTTGAATTCTGGTGAACATGCAACCCTCCCTGTTCGCGTCACCAGCGCCTGCCGCCCGCGACTGTTCTCATTATTGTATTGGCGGACACCGGATCCGACAACCGCCACGCAGTCTCGGGCAATGATGTGTCCGGCAAGGTACGTCCGGCAAGGTACAATGGGAGATGGAAAACATGACCATTTTGGATCCCGATCGAACACGCCCTGGCGTAGCATTCCTCGCATGACCAAGGTTGCTCTTCCGGAGCAGCCTGGTTTCAATGGGTGACGGAATCAGGGTGCGCTAAGCGGAACATCATTTTGAACATTCTCAGAACGTTGGCAGACAAGCCATTGTAATGGCATGGTTACATTGGGGACCGAGTGGATTTCGGCCTGTCAATGTGTTGCCATGCAAAGGAAGAAAGCGTCAAGGCCCTCAGCGTCGACATCATCACCAACCGCAACTCCCCGCCACCGACATCGGCCGCCAAATTCTATGGTGGATCCCGTTCCCCGGCCCATGTTGAAGAATGCGCGAACGCAGGGCGTCCCTGGTGCACCGTCGCGACCTCGTATCTCTGGTGCCAGCTCGACCCCATCCCGGTGGCCTACTGACGCAGCGCATGCCGAAAATGAAATCCATCCGGGCTACGCAACCGTATCCGTTCGTTCAACCCATGATGGCGTGAACAAGCGGAGCCGGTCAATGCCGGAATACGCGGAGAACTCTCGCCGGGGCGTGCCGAATGCAGCGGCAGTCCGGTCGGTACCACGGCCTGACGGAACATTTGCGTTGCCCCGGACGTACCCGTTCGTGCGCACGGCGATCACCCGGCCGCGTACGACATGAACTTGCCGCGGCGAACCTGGAGACCTACGCTACCCGCGCCAGCGTTCGACACAAGGGGTTCCGCGAGATGCTCGATATCGAGAAGGTCGATCACATCGGCATCCGGGTCAGCGACAAGTCGGTCTCCATTGCCTTCTATGAGCGGCTGGGCTTCCGGACTCTGTCCGATACAGGATTCGAGAAGGGCCATCCGGTCATCATGCAACATCCCTCGGGCGTCGTTCTCAACCTGCTCGGACCGGCCAACACGCCGAACGACATGAACATTCTCATGGACGTGGACGACAAGTATCCGGGCATTACCCATGTCTCGTTCAAGGTCACGTCCATCGAAGCGGCCAAGCGGTTCCTCGCCGAGAATAACATCCTCCTGAGCGGCCGGTTCTCGTTCAAGGATCTGCGCGCGGTCTTCATCCGCGACCCCGACCGCAACGTGATCGAGCTGGATGCGTACGCCAGAGAGGAACCGGAGACCCGGAGCGGCAGCGCCGGTTCGACCGGCTATCAGGCCCATCCATAGTCGAGGGCATCGCGGCCTTGGCGCGATGGATGCAGCCGAACAGTTACACGCAACCTTCGAACGTGCGGTGACGTGAATACGATAACTTTCTGTATTACATGTGAATAATGTTTCCAAATCGACCTCTTGCCCTGTGCGTCGCCGCAGGAGATCGTCTCAAATGGTCCCCGAGTCGATGCCAAAGCGGAACCCGCTCGGATTGACAGCGGGATTGCGGAGCGGCTGAAGGCCGACGGCAAGGAAGCAATCTTCCGGGAAAGCGACCTGCTGGGCATCGGTGCGCGCATCCACCCCTCGGGGACCAGGCCTTCATCGTCAACTACCGTGCCGGCAATGGCGGCAGGAAGGCGCCCAACAAGAGGGTCTCGATCGGCAGGGTCACCGTAGACCGGGCGCGGAAGCTGGCACTGAACCTCCTCGGACAGGTCGCCGGTGCCGATCCCGCCACCCGGGCCGGGAAACCACACACATCCGCCTCAATGGCAGCATCACGGGCAGTGCTGGTCGCATTGCCTCAAATCCGACAGGCTCCTAGAGTGGAGGGACTCAGACCTATAGGCCGCTGGTGGAGAAGACAATGTACCGCGTGATTGGCGTTTTGGTGTTCTCTCTGTCGATTTTTGCGTCTGGTGTTATGGCCGAAGGAGACATCGATCGTTGCGTGACGACCGAGGGAAACAGCATCAGGAATCTCTGTGAGTTCCGGATCAGCGTTCGCTACTGCTGTTACGGCAGCGAATGGTATGCATGTGACTACACGGCCAAGTACAACTGGGGAGAAAACCCGGGATACCATGAGTGGTTGGAACCCGGGGAGTCGACGGGCATGGCCTGTGATCCCGATGTGGCGGGATGGCGCTGGGCCGGGTGCCGGGTGTCGGCCGACAGCCACGAATTGGCTCCCTTTGGATGGGATCTGGACTCGACGCGGGGCTTCCGGTGTACGCAGGACGAGGTTGCGGAAACCCAGCCGTCTCGGGAGCAGACCAGTGAAGGATTGGCGGGTCGCTGGATCAAATACAACGATTCCGCCGCTTCGTTGCACGACGATCTTCTGCAGACCTGTGGCTACGGAAACCACAACGAATTTACCGAAAGCGACGGCAAGATCTATACCAGTCTCGTATCGGACGGAGCGGTGCTTCACGAGGCCGAACTGGAGGACTGGTCGGTGAAGTCAGTGAGCTCCGACAGGATTACGTTCACGGACGGCTGGGGGGACATCTGGCACTACGACCGTTGCCACTAGAAGAACGGCCAATTGACCCTGGCTCCCAGGTCACAACGGGCATCCCTCCAGGAGCCTGTCGTATTGCCTTAAATCCGACAGGCTCCCGGGTGGTTCTCCAATGATGCGACGATGTGCATTGCCTTCGTCGAGCCCCATCGGGCATCCCGCGCCGCTCTGTATCGGTGTGCGGCGACTACCGGCCGGTTCCACGAACGAACTGTGTGTCGCACGCCGGGCGCCGGCGTAAGGCCCCGGGAACCGCATTGCGTGGACGCGAATCTTAACCGCCGTTCTGATCGCCGCGATTGTCGCCGGCCTCTACATGGCCTGGGCGGTCGGCGCCAACGATGTGGCGAATTCGATGGGGACCTCGGTCGGCTCGGGGGCGATCACCGTAGGCCGCGCCATCCTGACCGCCGGGGTATTCGAATTCCTCGGGGCGTTTCTGGCCGGCGGCGAGGTCACCTCGACGATTCGGAAGGGCATCATCGATGCCGAAGCTCTCGCAAACGATCCCGACGTGCTTGTCATCGGCATGTTGTCGGCTCTCCTGGCGGCCGCCGCCTGGCTGACGGTCGCTTCCGGATTCGGTTGGCCCGTATCGACCACGCACTCGATCGTCGGAGCCATTATCGGGTTTGCCGTGGTCACGATCGGCTTCGACGCCGTCCACTGGTGGGACGTGATGACAATTGCCGCGAGCTGGGTGGTCACCCCCGTTCTTTCCGGAGCGATCGCGTTCCTCCTGGTGTTGAGCGTGCAGTGGCTGATCTTCAACAGGGACGATCCAGCTCTCTACGCACGCCGTTACGTTCCCGTGTACATCTTCGCCGCGGTGCTCGTGACCTCGGTTGTGACCTTCGTCAAGGGCCTGAAGCATGTCGGCCTGGATTTGAGCATACCGATGGCGCTTCTGTATTCGGTGCTTGCGGCCGGCATCATCGCCGTCGCCAGCCGTTTGATTGTCAACCGGTTGAGCTTCCAGAGCCTCGAGTCTCCCACCGGAGGGCAATCGCGCTTTACCGACGTCGAGAAGGTGTTCGGCGTCCTTATGATCGTCACCGCGTCGGGCATGGCGTTCGCCCACGGCTCCAACGATGTCGCCAACGCAATAGGACCCGTTGCCGCGATCGTCGGCGTGGTGACCACAGGCGAGGTTGTCAGCAAATCGGCGGTTCCGGTCTGGGTTCTGCTGATCGGCGGCGCGGGCATCGTGGTCGGCCCGGCGACGTTCGGTTACCGGGTCATGGCGACGATCGGGAGGAAGATTACCGAGCTCACACCGAGCCGTGGATTTGCCGCCGAATTCGCCACTGCGTCAACAGTCGTCGTGGCAAGCGGCACGGGACTGCCTGTTTCGACGACTCAGACGCTCGTTGGTGCCGTGTTGGGGGTCGGTCTCGCCCGCGGGATGGGCACTCTCGATTTCGGCGTCGTCCGCACGATCTTCGTGTCCTGGATCGTGACGCTTCCCGTCGGAGCGGGGCTCGCAGTGGCATTCTACTACATCCTGTCGCTGGCAATTGGTCAAGGTGCCGGAAGATGAGACTCGCCGAAGAGTTTCTGCTCCTGCTCCGCGACGTCGACGGAACGCTGTCGCGGGCGCCGGAATGGCTGGTCCGGTACGCTCTCGGCGGCGCGGTGTTGATGGATCTCGCGCTGGAAAACCGCATCGATACCGACGTCCAGCGGCTACTCCTGATCGACTCGGCACCGGTCGGGGATCGTCTCCTCGATCCGCTGCTCGCCGAGATCGCGCAGGCGGACCAGGCTCATGACGCCCTCTACTGGGTGGAACGCGCGACCTGATACGCCGATGAAATTCGGGAAACGGCGTTGGCACGGCTGGTCAATAGCGGCGTCCTGGACCTCAGCGACGATCGCTTCCTCAGGGTATTCGGGACACGGCATTACTCGCTCGCGAATGACGAGGTGGAACGCGAGCTGATCGCGCGGGTCAAGGTGACGCTGTTGACCGACACGGTTCCGGACCCGAGGGATATCGTGATCGTTACCCTCGTGGACGGCTGCGGGCTTATCGGTCATATCCTGTCCGCAGACGAGCTGGCCGGGGCTGCGGCACGCATCGAACTGGTGCGGCGATTGGAACTGATCGGCCGGACGTTCCTGAATGCCCTGGATGTGGCCACCCAGCCCGCCGCGGGCAAACTCGATGGGGGACCGGCCGGCCTCGGCAACCGGTAATAGAGCGCAGTTCCAATGAATGTTCCGTCAGGCCGTGGAAGCATCCGGCCCCCGCTGAGTTCGGTGCCCGGCGTCTCATCTCGGGCTGCCATCAGAATCAAGAGGGACGCGGTTATCGGATCACGGGCACCCTGCCGCTGCTGCATTCATTGCTCAAGCCGGGCGGGCGTTTGTGCGAGGAGGGCGCGCTTCTCGGCCGTGGCGTCGTGATCGATTCCGCCTGCCGGATCGAGGACGACGCCATAGACGTCGCGAGCCCGCGCCTGCGTGATCCAGCTTTCCCTGACATCCTTGGCCACCCTTTCGGGTTCGCGCTCCCAGGGCGGACCATAGCCGCCGCCGGGTTGGGTGATCGAGACCATGATCTCTCCGGGTTCGAGACGGACCTCTGCGCAGCCCTCGAGTTCGTGCTCGATGCCTTGCGCATCGCGCCTGATCTGGCGTGCGGGAGCCGCATCGCCACCACCCCGCACACCCTTGGCCGGGAAGATCGTGCCGTCGCTGGCATAGGCGACCGACATGGCACAATCGATGGGTCCGAACTCGACATGCGCCCCGGGAGCGCCACGCCGCCGCCCGGCGCCCTCGCTGTCGACGGCAATGCCCTGCCTCAGGACGCGGAACGGAAACCGCAGTTCGTCGAGCTCGACACTGTCGAGGAGGCAAAGCCCAGCGGAGCCCATGGCAGTAAGCGTGAGCCATCCGTCGGCCGTGGGCGAGGCGCCGGCAGCGGTGTGGAAGAGAAAGATCTCGTTGACATAGTCCTGGCCGGTTCGCGGATCCGTGCCCGATATGACGCCGGTCGCCGGCGGCAGAAGAGGGCCACACTCGGCCATGCCGGAGCCTTCGCCGAGCGAGGCGATTGCATGCACGACGGCATTTTCGAGGCGATCGCAGATATTCGAAGTTCCCATCGAGCAGCTGTAGGGATGGCGCGGGATTCCCACGATGCAGCCCTCGCGCAGGCGAACGTTCACCCGGCGGATGCTTCCCGCGTTGGGCGGCACCGTATCATCGATGCTGTTGAACACGCCTGTCATGGCACCGGCGGTCGCCGTTGCCTCGGTGAGGTTGAGACCACAGGCAAGGTTGTCCGGATTGTCGCGAAGATCGATGTCGATCATGCCGGCATCGGCATCGACCTCCAGCTTCACGGTGATCTCCAGGCCTTCCGCGGGCAGCCCGGGAAACGGGTCATGTCGGGTCCGGACCTCGACCCGGCCCGACGGCATCGCGGCGATCGCTGAGACCATGCGCCGTTCGCTGTAGTCGAACCACTCGATGATGAAGTCGTCGAGCGTATCCCAGCCGATCTCGGAACCAAGCTGCAGGAGTTCACGCTCGCCAATCCGCGCCGATCCGATCATCGCGAGATAATCGCCCCTCCACTGCCGGGGCACGCGGAAGCGAAGTTCGCACATGCGGATGATGTCGGCGATGTCCTCGTAGTCACGCTGCACCCTGGTGCCCGGGAAGATCAACGCTCCTTCCTCGTAGACGTCTCTCGCGGTTGCCATGTAGGTGGTGGCCTTCGAATTGCCGATATCGGCCTGGTGCGCCTTGGCGCATACCGTCAGGCGATGAATGCCGTCGTCATCGACCACGGGAACGAGAATGGTGTGATCGGCCGGATGCGAGCAGCCGTGGTAGGGCGAATTGTTGAGAAAGGCATCGCCTCGCTTCAGTTCCGGATGAAACTCCTTGAGGTGGCGCGCCATGATGTCGGGTCCGCTGAGAACGTGAACCGGAAGGCTCTCGTCCGCCGCGACGAAAGAATTGTCGGCCGCGAGAATGCAGCAGGAGAAATCGTGGGCCGTGTTGAGGACTCCGGAACGGCCCGTGCGCATCAGCGTGTTCGCCATGCGCTGGCAGATTCCCTGAAGTCTGCTGGAAATGATCGCCAGACGGACGCCATCCATGGAGCTCTCCTTTTTCACCAGCGCCGTGCCGCAAGGCGCACGGCTGTTTCGTCCACGGCGCCCTCAACCTTGATCAGGAGGCTTCCTGCAGAGCCACGCCGGAAGACGGCATCCGGATCGATGGCCACCGATGTGAACGGTGATTCGACAATCGCCGGACCTTCGAGAACGTCATCGGTCCCGATCAATGCGAAATCGATGACCGTGGCATCGAGGGCGCCGTGGCCGGGAAACAGCACCGATCGCCGGTGCGGTGGCCGGTCCTGCGGGAGGTCGACGTCCGATTGGTCCGAGGAGTGAAGCCTGCACCTGACACGGGCATGCCAGTGGATGAACTCGATATCCGACTCCGGATCGCGCACTGCGAAGATCGCTTCGTGAGTTTCGTGAAAATCCGCGACCAGGGCTTCGAGATCTCTATCGGTGCTGAAATGCGGCTTGCGCAGCGGCACCTCGATGTCCCAGACCTGATGGTTGTAGCGGGCTTCGGCGAAGTATGCGGTCTCGTGCGACACCGCTCCTGCACCATTGTCCCGGACAAACGCTTCCGAGCGCGCACGAAGGTCGGCCAGGACGGCATTGACTGCATCCCGATCGAACCGTGCACTGGTGGTGGTGAGCGTGGCGGAATAGTCGTCGCCGAGATCGGCCATCAGGCCGCCCGCTGCCGACAGCACTGCGCCCACGGCGGGTACCACGATCTGTGGGCAGCCCAGTCTTCGGGCCATGGCGACGGCGTTCAGCCCTGCCGCGCCGCCGCCGGCGACGAGCACGGAACCGCGCGGGTCGACACCTTGATGGATCGTGATGCCCTCGATCGCCTGGACCATGTTTTCTGTCACCACATCGAGGATGGCCAGTGCCGCTGGTCCGCCGTCCAGGCCGAGCGGAAGGGCGACATCGCGCTCAATGGCCCGGCGCGCGGCGCCCAAATCGAGTCGCATGCGGCCACCGAGAAAGAAGTCGGGGTCGAGAAGTCCTGTGACGAGCGCGGCATCGGTCACGGTCGCGCGCTCGCCACCATTGAGGTAACACGCCGGGCCCGGATCGGCGCCGGCGCTATCGGGACCGACATGGAGCATGCCCCCGTCATCGACCCACGCGACACTGCCTCCGCCGGCGCCGATGCTCCTCACATCGATCGACGGGAAACCGGTCATGTGTCCGCGGTAGGTCTCTCCGAGCCAGGTTTCGCGGGTGACCGGAATGCGGCCGTCGCGTACAAGGGAAACGTCGAAGCTCGTACCGCCGGCATCGGCGATGATCGCAGTATCGCTGGCGCATTCGGTTCGTGCAAAATGACGCCCGCCGACCGGCGCCATCGCAGGCCCGGAGTTGATCGCGTGAATCGGGGCATCGGCTATGAAGGACCCGTCCTTGACTCCTCCCTGCGATGTCACCATGAGGAAGCGGCCCTTGAAACCGGCCTCGGCCAGGCCCGCCATGAGGCCGTTGAGATACCGGCTCATGAGCGGCTTGAGCGACGCGTCGATGGCAGCCGAGGACGCGCGGCGATACTCCCTCAGGGTCGGGTTCACCCGATGGGAGAGCGTGAAGGGCACGCCCGGAAGATGCTCCTCGATGAGGGCGCCGACGCGATTCTCGTGAACCGGATTGACGGTCGAGAAGAGAAGGCAGACCGAGACGGCCTCGATCTCCAGAACCTTCAGCCTTGCGAGAATCGCGGGAAGCGCGGTCTCGTCAAGGGGCTCGACGATGCTGCCGTCATGAGCGATGCGTTCTGGTACCTCGAAGGTCAGCGACCGCGGCACATAGGGATCCGGGTACTCGACCGAGAAATTGAAGATCTCGATACGGCCTCCCTCACGGAAGAGCAGGATGTCGCGATGGCCCCGGGTGGCGAGGAAGGCCGTTCTGGCCGTCTTTCCGGTCAAAACGGCATTGATCGCACGTGTCGTGGCATGGATGAAAGTCGTTGTCGAGCCGAGCAGGGTCTCAAGCGAGACACCCTGCTTCGAGGCGGCCTCCTGAAGGGCACGGAAGATGCCGATTGCCGGATCGTCGGGCGTTGTCGCCGATTTGAAGACATGGCGATGGCCGTCCTCACCTTCGACGATCAGGTCCGTGAACGTGCCGCCGGTGTCGACCGCGATGCGCATGGGCTCCTCCCCGGGGGAATGCGCCGCACATGGATGGAAGGGACGGGCCGGAAGAACTCCAGGCGGGCGTGTACCCGCCTGGAGTTCGGTCTGAAACTACTGCAGGACCTTGGTCCAGACCCTGTCGATCAGCTTCTGCGCGTCCGGTGCACAGGCCTCTCCGAACACCACCGGAACACCGGCTGGGACATTGAGCTCGGGAGCCGTGCCGAGGTCGGCATTCATGTGCTCCTCAGATCCCATGATGGCATTGGCGTAGTGCGTGAAATTGCTCAACATGCCGGCAATTTCGGGATCCATCAGGAAATTCATGAAGATCTTCGCGTTTTCAACATTCGAGGCTCCGACCGGCACGACAACACTGTCATACCAGCCGACGATGCCTTCCCTGGGGTAGGCATAGACGATGTTCGTTCCCCCGTCGCGCCCCTTCTTCGAGTAACCGTTCCAGTGCGCGGAAATGATGACGTCCTGGTTGGCAAGACGGTCGTTGATCCCTTCCGAACTGTAGGTCGTCACGCATGATTTCTGGTTCGCCAGGAGTTCCTGGACCTGCATCATCTCCGCCGGATCCTCGCTGCAGTAGGGAATGCCGAGGTAGAGATTGGCCATGTTGATGATTTCGTCGGGTGCCTTGAACACGCTCAGGCGACCACACGCCTCATCCGATGGTTCGAAGAACTCCGACAGCGATTCGCCGGTGCCGCTGTAAAGATCCGCGTTGTAGGAGAAGGACGCGCTGCCCCAGTTCCAGGGCGCCGTATACTCCTGTTCGGGATCCCAGCGCGGGAACGTCCATCGCGAGTCGACGTTCTTGAAGTTCTCCATCGTGTGGACACCGACCTTCTGCAGCAGGTCCTCCATGATCATGATCTCGACGAAGTGCTGACTCGGCACCACGATATCGTAGCCGGTCGCCCCCGACTGAAGCTTTGCGAGGGCTGTTTCGTTGCTGTCATAGGTGTCGATGGTGACGTCGATGCCGGTTTCCGCCTCGAACCTCTCGACGAGATCGGGTGGCGTGTAGTCCGACCAGTTGTAGATGTAGAGATTACCTTCGGCACGAGCGAGACCTGTCGCACCGATCAAGGCGGCTGCCGCGAACGGCAAGATGAAACGTTCGTTCATTCGATTCCTCCCGGGTTGTTTCACTTCAGTGCTCCAACGGCAGACGCCGTCCTGCGGGACACTATCCAGTAAAGAGTAACAAGTATCACCGAAACCGCAAACAGGATCGATGAGACCGCGTTGACCTCCGGCGTGATACCCTGTCTGATCATGCTGTAGATGTAGACGGGCAACGTCGTCGACCCGGCGGTTGCCACCATCAGCGTAATGATGAAGTCGTCGAGCGAGATCACGAAACTCAGCATGGCACCAGACAGGATGCCCGGCATCAGCAGCGGTGCCGTGACGTAGCGGAACGCCTCCCAGCCGGTGGCATAGAGATCCCTTGCCGCCTGCTCCAGGGTCGTATCCATGCCGGCCAGACGGGCACGGATCGGCAGGAACGCGAAGGGGATGCAGAAGGTCGTGTGGGCGATGATGACATTGCCGAGTCCGAGATTGAGATCAAGCCGGGCAAAGAAGATGAGGACGGCCACGGCGGTCACGATCTCGGGTACGAACAGCGGCAGCGTGATGATGCCGAAGGATGCTGTCTGTCCCCTGAAATAGCCGCCGCGGGCCAGTGTCAGTGCCGCCAGCGTGGCAATCGAGGTAGCCAGAACGGTTGATATCGTGGCGATGACAAGCGAGTTGAAGGCCGCACGCTGGATCGAATCGTTGTCCAGCACCTTGAGATACCAGTCCAGGCTGAAGCCGGTCCATGTCATGGCGAACTGGCTCGCGTTGAAACTGTAGACGACGAGCACGAGGATCGGCAGATAGAGGAAACCGAAGCACAGGACTGCCCAGGTGCCAAGCCCGTGGTAGTGTCCGACCGGAAGGCGGCGGCGCGGCCGGTGATTGTCCGGCATCATAAAGCACCTTCCTGGAGGGCGCGCTTTCGTGCTGTACGCGCATAGATCATCAGCGAAAGAACGACGAACGCGAGCAGGATCATCGCAATCGCCGCTCCGAACGGCCAGTTGCGCGCCGTGGCGAACTGGAACTGGACCAGGCTTCCGAGCAGCAGCCTCTTGCCGCCGCCCAGCAGATCCGGCGCGATGAACGCGCCGAGACTGGGAATGTAGACCAGCATGCAGCCGGCGACGATCCCCGGCATGCTCAGCGGGATGATGACCTGGGTCATGATCTTGAGACGGTTGGCGTAAAGATCGCTGGCGGCTTCGACCAGCCTGAAGTCGAGCTTCTCGAGGCTGGCGTAGATCGGCAGGATCATCAACGGCAGGTAGCTGTAGGCAAGGCCTACCGTAATCGCGCCGTTGGTGTACATCATGTTGAGCGAACCCTCGAGGATCCCGAGCATCTGAAGCGGAGTCTCGATGACGCCGTTGCGCCCGAGGATCAGGATCCAGGAGAAGGTGCGGACCAGGAGATTGGTCCAGAAGGGAACCGTGACAAGGTAGATGTAGAAGTTTCGCCGTGACGCGGGCTGCAGGGTTATGAAGTAGGCGACCGGAAATCCGATCACCAGGCAGACAACGGTCGCCACGATAGAGAGCACGAACGAACGCAGGACGATGGTGATGTAGATCGGGTTGAAGACAAGATTGTCCGCAAGATCGTACTCGAACGCGATCTGGACGTAGGCATCGGTGGAAAACCTGGGATAGACACCGCCATAGGGATTGGCCTCGAGGAAGGAGATGACCGCCATCAGCATGATCGGGACCAGCATGAAGACCCCGATGATGAACCAGGCGGGCGCGAGTCCCAGCCAAATCCGGGATTTGCGCCGCCGGAGAATGCCTTCCATCAGTTCAGGACCCGCAGGGTCTCCATCTCGATCCGCAGGCCGATCCGGTCGCCCACGGCAAAGCGTCTTTCACCGTTCGTGAGATTGCGGTCCTCGACGAGGACCAGGGGTCCGTCTCCAAGGGCGACACTGTAGACGGTCTGACTTCCGTAATAGACGAGATCCACGACCTCGCCGTGCAGCCCGTCATCACCGCCTTCACCCTCAGGGTGAAGGCCCACTTTCTCCGGCCTCAGAAAGACCGTTACCGAATCGCCGATGCGGGATCCGTCCATCCGGGGAGCGCGAAGGATGCCACCTGTGGTTTCGCACACGACATGGTCGCCCTCGAGACCGACGATGCGGGCGTCCATGAAATTGGCATCGCCGATGAACTCGGCGACGAAGCGATTGATCGGGAATTCGTAGACCTCCTGAGGCGTGCCCACCTGCTGCACCTTGCCGTTGGACATGACGGCGATCCGGTCGCTCATGGAAAGCGCTTCTTCCTGATCGTGGGTGACGAAGATGAACGTGATGCCCGTCTCGCGCTGGAGGTGCTTCAGTTCCTGGCGCATCGCCTGCCGCAGCTTGAGGTCGAGCGCCGACAGCGGTTCGTCGAGCAGCAGAACCCCTGGGCCCGGTGCAAGCGCCCGTGCGAGCGCGACGCGCTGCTGCTGGCCACCCGACAGCTGGGTGGGTTTGCGTTCGGCGAGATCGCCGAGCTTGACGAGTTCGAGCATGTTCCCGACGGTCTTCCGGATTTCGTCTGCTGACTTGCGCAGCCGCCGCAACCCGAAGGCGACATTCTCGGCAACGCTCATGTGCGGGAAGAGCGCATAGTGCTGGAAGACGGTGTTGACGTTGCGCTGGTGGGGAGGGAGATCCTCCATGTGTTCGCCGAACAGCAGAATTTCGCCGTCGGTCGGCATCTCGAAGCCGGCGATGAGGCGCAGCATGGTCGTCTTGCCGCAGCCTGACGGCCCCAGCAGAGTGAAGAACTCGTTGCCCTCAATGGTGAGCGAGACATCCTTGAGTGCCGTCACCTCGTGCAGGGAACCAGCGCCGAATGTTTTCACAATCGACTTTACTTCCACAGCTGTAACCATCGCAGTTCCCGGACCCCAGCCTAGCGCGCCGAACCCTACATCACGGCTGCCGGGAATGACAGACACGGCAGCCGTGTGTGGACGTTGTCAGCGTTCCACATCAACGGGCGCTGATGGAGAGTGCCGGCCCGTGCTGCCGGTACCGGGCTTCAGCAGCCATCATCGCGGTGGCCACGCCGAAGGTTGAACGCACCCCCCGGTGATAAGGAACCTGTCCATGCGCGACGGCAGCAGAAACGAAGGTATTTCCGTCATGCGACAACCCGACGACGGGTTGCCCGGTTGCGCATTGAGGGCGCATCATGGCCATCCGTGAAGATCAGGGGCGGGGACGAGCCATGTCCGAAAAGATCACACATGCGGCAATCGTAACCGGATCGGCAACCGGGATCGGGCGTGCCATCGCGCTGGGACTTTCGCGCCTCGGATGGGGCGTGGTGCTCAACTACACGACAAGCGCGGAGGCCATGGCCGAAACCGAGGCCCTGTGCCGCGAGTCGGGCGGCGATCCTGTGGTGGTCAGGGGGGACGTTGCAGAGGACACTGTCTGCCGTGAACTCGTCCGTGTTGCAGCAGCCGAATGGGACCGGCTCGACGGACTGGTCAGCAATGCCGGTGTCACGAAGTTCGTCGTGCCGGGCGACCTCGAGGGACTCGACCGGGCCGATTTCGAGCGCATCTTCAGCGTCAATCTGGTTGCCTGCTGGCAGCTGGTGAGGGCGTCGGCGGATCTGATGCGACGCTCGGGCGGGGGCTCGATCGTCACCATGTCTTCGCTTTCCGCATTCACGGGCGCGGGCAGCAGTGCCGCCTATTCGTCTTCCAAGGCGGCCCTCAACACGCTCACGCTTTCTCTCGCCCGAGCCCTGGCGCCCGAAATCCGTGTCAACGCCCTGTGTCCCGGATACGTCGACACGCGCTGGTCGCGCCGTGGTATCGGCGATGAGCACTACGAGACGTTCAGGATGAGGCTCGCCGAAAAACTTCCCCTGAAGCGGATGGTGGTCGCCGACGATGTCGCCGAAGCCGCGATCTGGTTTCTGACGGCGGCAGGTGCCATCACCGGCCAGACCCTCGTCGTCGATGCAGGCGAGCATCTCGCAGGTGGTCTCGAGGTCACCACGGACTCGTGACAGCATTGTCAGAACGTATTCGGGTGGTCGTCCAGCTGGTGTGAAAGGATCGTTGACCTGAAGGATGCCGGACAACCCTGCGTGCTGCGGATCATCATGATGACGTCCGGTGAAGCGCATCCCGCTCGAGATAACTGCGTTGAACCTCGGCGCTAAACGAGGGTACTGATATCAACAGATATTTGGTCTTCCCGGCGACGCATTCCTTCCAGACGTTCCGCGAGCAATTCAGGTGCGCTCCGCCCGTCCTCGGCCAGGCAGCGATATCGTCGGGCAATGTGACGGCGGTGGTCTTCATGGCACGTCGATCGTTGCGTTCGTGTCAAAGATCGAAAAGACGCACCGTCTCCCCGGCTAACGCGTGGTCGTGACTGCATGCGGGAAAAAGTGATGACAGGGCATTGATCCTGGGGGATTCTCTTCGCTTCAGCGTCGCATGATCGGAGGGGCATGGTTCAGCCGGAGATTGTTCCCTTGGTGGAAGATCGCGTGAAGCTGACACCGTCTTCCCGCTGTTTCTTCGATCATGAGATGTACGACATGGAGATCGGGGCAATCTTCCATGCCGGCTGGCAACCGGCGGGCCATGCCGATGACGTCCGGGAACCTGGCGACTATCTGACGACTCGAGTGGCGGGCGAGGAGATCACCGTCATCCGCGGACGCGATGGCGTGCTGCGGGCGTTCTTCAATGTCTGCCGGCATCGCGGCCACCGCCTGCTTGCGGGGAAGGGACGCCCGAAGGTCGCCATCACCTGTCCCTACCATGCCTGTCCCTACCATGCCTGTGCCTACGGCCTCGACGGAGCGTTGAGGTCGGCTCCCCATGCCACCGAGGTGCCCGGCCTCGATCCCGGGCGAGTCGCGCTTCACCCGGTTGCCGTCGAGGATGTCGGCAAGATGATTCAGGTGAACGTCGTTTCGAATGCGCCGGCCTACGATCGGCTGTTCCCCGGTGTCCGGGGAGAACTCGCCGACTTCGTTCCGGGACTCGACGAACTGCGCTTCCACCGGCGAAGCAAGGCCGTTGTGGCGTGCAACTGGACGGTTGCGGTGGAGAACTACGGCGAGTGCTGCCATTGCAGGCACGCCCATCCGATACTCACGACGGCGTTGCTCAATCGCGAGGGATTTGTCTTCGAGAACCTCGAGCGCCATCAGCGCCAGAGGACATCGGGCCATCGAGGCGGCGTGACTCTCTGCAGGGTTGATGCCGAGGCCGGTCCCAGGGCGTCTGATCTCGCGAGCTGGCTGGTCTGGCCGAACGTCGCTTTCCAGGTGAACCCGGGATCGAATCTCGTCGTCTTCCAGTTCCATCCCGACGGACCCGAACGCACCTTCGCGCACATCGACTGGTTCTTCGGTCCCTGGGTGGAGGAGGACGAAAGGGACAGGATCGTCGAGGACCACGCCCGCACGACTCTCCAGGAGGACATCGTCGAGAACGTCCAGATCGGACTGGAGAGCAAGGCTTATGACCGCGGTGTGCCGATGGTCAATCGCCCCACATCACCCTTCAGCGAGCATCTGACAGCGCACTGGCAGGACCTGCGGCGAAGCGCGATGGGTGTCCATGGGGAATACTGACAGCCTCCCGCTGCTCTTCCGGACCTTCAGGCAAAGAGAGATCGAGGCGAAGAACCGCATCGTCGTCTCTCCCATGTGCCAGTATTCTTCCGATGACGGTGCACCCGTCGACTGGCATCTCGTTCATCTGGGACGCCTCGCGATGGGCGGTGCGGGGATCGTCTTCGCCGAGGAAACGGCCGTGGAGGCCGAGGGGCGCAAGACCTGGCAGTGTTCCGGTCTGTGGACTGCGGATCAGGTCCCCGCATGGCGGCGTGTCACGGCCATGATCGCAGGCTTCGGCGCCCTCCCGGCGATCCAGCTCGGCCACAGCGGGCGCAAGGGTTCGTGCCATGGCGCGCTTGAGGGCTGGGCGCCGCTCACTCCCGGCACGGATACAGGCGAACCGCCCTGGATCACCCAGGCACCGAGCGCGCTTCCGGCCCAGCCGGATCACCCTACTCCCCGGGAAATGACGCGCGACGATATCGACCGGGTGGTCGGCGCGTTTGCCGCAAGTGCCCGCCTCGCGCTCGACGCAGGTTTCGACATCGTCGAGATCCACGGCGCGCACGGTTACCTCATCCACCAGTTTCTCTCGCCGCTCGCCAACCGGCGCCGCGACGCCTATGGCGGCGACCGTAGCCAAAGGATGCGCTTCGCCCTGGAGATTGCCGAAGCAGTCCGTGCGGCGTGGCCGCAAGACAAGCCCCTGTGGTGGCGCGCGAGCTGTGTCGACGGCACGGGCGGCGCCTGGAATCTGGACGATACGAAGGCGCTCGCGGATGCCCTGAAACTGCGTGGCATCGATCTCATCGACTGTTCATCGGGCGGAATCAATGGTTCCGGCAGCATGCCCCCGGTGCCGCGCACCCCTGGTTATCAGGCGGCATTCGCCGCCGGGATCCGCCGCGTATGCGGGATCGCGACGGCGGCGGTGGGCGAGATCACCGAACCGGCCCAGGCCGAGGCGATCCTGGGACGCGGCGACGCCGATGTGATCGCGATGGCGCGCGAACTGATGCTCGATGCCAACTGGCCGGCGAGGGCGGCCCGGGAACTCGGTATCAGCCAGTGGTGGGGCGTGCTGCCGCCTGCCTATGCCCACCGCCTGGAACAGCGCGAACGCGTGCGCCGGCTCAGTTCCTCGCGCGGCAAGAGTGAACGGAACCGCGATCTCCTCGATTTGACCTGACGATCCTCTTCTCAACCGGTTACAACAAGGCGGCAAACGCCACAGGGTGCGAGAATGAGATCGGCGCGATCGGCAGGCCCCGCCTCGCCACGGTCGCGGGCGATGTGTTCGGGCCGGATGCCCAGATTGACCTGCTGGCCGTCGACGATCCCGACGGGATCGTCCGCCGGTGCCAGGACCTTCGATTCATCGAGGCGAGGGAAGTTCCGGAGCACCGCAGGCGCTCCGGACACCAACCGTGGAACTAGTCGGGATAGGCACCCGGCTTGGACGCCCAGACCTGGTAGGCCTCGCGCTGCCCGTCAACGCCGATCTCCTCGGTGATCTCGTTCCACTCTTCGGCCGCCTGGTCGAGAACCGTGCGTGAATCCTGACCGGAAAGTGCGGCCACGATGGCGCGTGTCAGCGATTCCTCGTAGGCGAAGGTGCTGATGATCGAAAGATCGAGCAGTCCCGTCTCCGCAGCGGCCTCGAGAGTGGCAAGGTAATCTTTTGCCGCAGGCCACAGCGACTTGTATTTGTCGCTGTTGAAATGGGAGGTGCGGAACGGGTCGCGCACCGCATATGGCAGCATCACCCGGGTGATACTGAAGTCCCGGCTGTTGAGCCACTGTGCGAACAGATAGGCAAGTTCCTTGTTCCTGGAATTCGACGACACGCAAAGGGCAATACCGGCCGCGAGTTCGGGATGCCCGCCGGGCGGCAGGGCATAGCCCACATTGCCCGCGATGGTCGATTCTGGAGGCCAGGAAAACGCATCCGTTTTGAGGCGGTAACCTTCCGACCAGCGCCCTGGCGGCGGCCACCAGATCTGCATCGCAAGTTGACCGGCAAGCCAGCTGTTGAGCACCTCGATTGGACCCCAGCCCACGGCGCCTGGAGGCATGTTGTCGAGTTGGCGCACCATGTCATCGAGAACCGTGACAGCGATGTCGCTGTTGATCCGCGCGCCCATGGTACCGGGATCGAAGAACGTGCCGCCGGCCGTGCGCAGGCGCATCTCGTAGAGATAGTGCACGAGGCCCGGCGACAGGATCAGTGCCGAGCCGTAGAGTTCGCCGCCACCCGTGTCGGTGAAGAACTTCGAGATGTCGTAGAACTCATCCCACGTCTTCGGGGGTGCCAGATCGTAACCGTAGGTTTCCCGGAACGCCGCCTGATTGTCAGGATCACCGAAGAGGTCGGTCCGGTAGTAGAGCAGGAATACGTCGCCGTCATCGGGCAGGCCGTAGATCTGGTTGCCGTACGCCATCTGGTTGTCGCGGTATGCCGGCGCGATGTCCTGCAGTTCCTCGCGGTATTCGTGCTTGTCGACATACCGATCGAGCGGCTCGAGAACCCCGGCCTCGATCATGTCGGGCATCCAGGCAGGAACGACATTGAGCAGGTCGTAGGCTCCCGTTCCGGCGCGGTGCTCGGCGATCGTCCTGGTGAAGAGTTCGTTGATCGGAATTGCGACGACGTTGATCTTGACCCCGGTCAGCTCCTCCCAGATCGGACCTGAATATTCGAGCGGATCGTAGGCCTGCAATCCCGCTTCCCAGGTGATGTTGAGTGTTTCGCCGGCATACTGCCTGGCCGCCTCCAGCGCCCGTTCCGCTGCGCTCTGGGCGAATGCGGGTCCTGTAGTCGCCAGGATTGCCAGACTGCAGGCAGCGCCCATCAGGTGCTTGCCCGAACGTGATTGCACGACTGTTACCTCCTCATCTGACAAGCACTCTTTATTCAAGGGCCCGAGCGGTGGTCGGCCGGGCGCAACGCGCCGACGGCTTTCAGCCGCCGAGCCGCGTTTGGAAATCCGCCAGACGCCACAACCCAAGGCCCGTGATCTCGCTATTGACAGATCCTGCGGATTTCTCGTCCCGCTTGCCGGCAAGGGCAGTGCGCACGTCGACAGTGTCGTTTCCTGCGAAGCACTGGTCGGCCCAGCACAGAGAATGCGGCGTGAGGATGACATTGTCGAGTGCGGCAAGGGCCTCGTCGGCCCCTGTCTGCCCTTCCTCGAAGGCATCGAGGCCGGCACCGGCGTTGGCGCTCCTCCTCAAGGCCTCTGGACGCCCGGTCGAGCACGGGCCCTCGCGCGGTGTTGATGAGAAAAGCGGTCGGCTTCATCTCTCCGAGAAGGCAGGCACTGACGATGCCGCGGGTCCTGTCGTCGAGCGGACAGCTCGCCGAGAGGAAGTCTGATCGCCTGAAGAGATCCTCGATCGAAACGAGTTCGACTCCGAGACCGGCGGCGGATGCGGGATCAGCGTAGGGATCACGGGCGATGAACGCCTTGTCGAGTCGTCGAGCCATGCGGAAGACCTCGGCACCGATGTTGCCGATTCCAGGCTGGCCCAGCGTGCGTCCGACAAGGCCGATAACCATGTGGTCGCTGCGCTGTGCCTAGCCGTCGGGCGTGATCACCACGGCGATGGCATTGCCCGTGCATGCCTCGACATTATCGCAGCCCCCGCCGAAGCGCGCGACCGTGGCGAGCCGGTCTCCTGCAGGCAGGCTCTGCCGGGTGAACCGCGCGGCGAGCCGAATCAGGGCATCGGTGCCGGCGAAGCGCCACTGCCGGAACGACATTGTCGACCGTCCGGGCATGGAAGAACGCGACGTCGGGATCGTTTTCGTGTGGGCCAGGATCGAACATGGGGTAGGGCGGGGTACCATCCGGCTTCATGAAGTCACTGTTCAACGCAATACGAAAACGTGATATCGCCTCCTCCCGGGAACCAGCGCGCTATGATGTCATGATGCGACCTGCGCGCGAATGCTCTCGATCCCCGATCTGACGGCTGCTCCGAGCAGCCAGACATCACCGGAGTAGCAGATCATCTCGAATCCCTGGCGGGCAAAAGCCACGGATTCCTCGACACTCATCGCCATGCGTCCCAGCGCCTTGCCGTGCTTTCCGGCGGCCGCGATGACCGCATCGACAGCGCGGGCGAAGTCCGGGTGATCGAACTGACCGGGGATGCCGAGTGACGAGGAAAGATCGAAATGGCCGACCCACAAACAGTCGACGCCGTCGAGAGCCGCGATCGCCTCGGCATTCTCGACGCCTTCGCGGGTCTCGATAAGGGCGAAGAGGCTGGTGCGTTGGTTGGCGGCCTTCAGCTTCTCCACGACATCGCCGCCGGTGTAGTTGTCATGGGCGATCCCCAGGGCGACACCGCGCGAGCCATCCGGCGTATACTTCATGCAATCGAGGACCCTCCGGCACTCCTCGGCACTTCCCATCATGGGTGGCACCAGCCCTTCGGCGCCGGCATCGAGCGCCCGGGCGAGATGTTCGTAGGACTTTGCCGCTGGCCTGACGACCACCGGCAGCCCTGTCGTCTCGAAGAAGCGCAGCGCGCCGGCGAGCGTCTCGAAACCCATCCCGGAATGCTCCATGTCCAGAAACACGAACTCGCATCCGGCGTTCTTGAGAATGTGTCCGATGCCGGGCGTAGTGAATTCCCCGACATAGTGTCCGAGTTTGAGAGTCCTGGTGCCTGCAAGCCCCTTGAGTGTCGCTTCGCCCACCGGTGTATCCCCTTTCAGGCCGCGTTCCCGATCACGTCGAGGAGCCGCAGGATGCGTTCCTCCACCATGCCGTCGGTCGCCTCATGGAATGTTGCAAAATGCGGCGTCTGCCGATGAGCATCGAACGCGGCACTGTTCTTGTAGATTTCGTAGAGGACGACACTGTCACGGGTCTGGCCGTGATCGGTCAGAACATCGAAGCGCAAGCAACCCGGCTCGTCGCTCACCGAACGTTCCGCATTGACCGTGACGGCTTTGAGAAAAGCGTCCCGCGTGCCGGCCTTCAGCCTGAACTCGACAAGGACGACAATGCGTCCGCCGGCAACCGTCATCATGCAGCCCCCCCCGGACGGGCGTTCCAGGCATCCCACAGCATCGATTCCGCATCGTCAAGTCCCGTTGAACGGGGTCTGTCGCTTGACCGGGAGCCCGGTCGGTTCCTTCCACGGTCTCTCACCGTGTGGACGCATCGGCTTGCCTATCCCCCTCAAGGAGACACAGGCGGAAGAGATCGCCCTTGCAGACGAGCGCGGTGCCATCGGGAGCGACCTCCTCGATCAGCGCGGCCGTGGCATCGGCGTGTCCATCCGCTCCCCTTGCGCATCGCCGAAGAAGGCCGGCGCACCGAAACACCGTGCAGGCGATTCTCCGAAATCGTCTCGCTGAGCGGCTCCGGCGGCATGACGCCCTCCCGGTTCAGTCGCATTCGTATGAGCAAAGCATGGAACGTGGCGATGGGCACGGCATCCTCGAGCCGCATACAGACATCGCAGATCCGCACTTTGATCGTCGGACAGGCACGCCAGGGGCGGATATCCCACTACGGTTCGCCGCCGCCGTGCCGGTCATGACCGGAACCCGACGTTGGAACCGGTGATTGCGATGTTTCCTTCATGGCCCGGTTCCTTCCTCAGGAATCGTCACGAACGCCGTACGGCACCGCTATGCCTTCGACATGGATGGTATCGCCTGCCGGGAGATGCCCTTGAACCCGCGCCTGTTTCGCCGGCACGAACACGGAGATGGTCTGTCGGCAGTGTATTGCATTCTTCACCGACGGTACCCCCGACCGGTCCCGGGCCTTGACGGCTGTCGATGCAGCGCAATCATGAGGGCATCTCGTGAAAGGATACGTGGCGGATGTACCAGACCAACTGGCGGGTCGATTCGGTCCAGGCACCGCCGATTCCCGAAGCGTGGACATGGGTGGAAGGCCTCGAACTGCCGCCGGACAAACCCCTGCTCGATGTCTGCCAGGCGGTGCCGGGTTCGCCGCCGCCTGACGAGCTTCTCGCCTGGGTCGCGGAACGCGCGGTTGACGGAACGACGGCGCGCTACACCGACATCTTCGGCCTGCCGGCCCTGAGGGAGGCGCTCGCCGACGACATCAACGTTCTTTACGGCGGCGACGCCAGTCCCGGCGACGTCATGATCACGGCCGGATGCAACCAGGCATTCTTCAACACCATGGTGGCGCTGGCAGGTGAGGGAGACCATATCGTCCTGCCGGCACCCTGGTACTTCAACCACGAAATGACCGCCCGCATGCTCGGGATCGGCGTGGTCCCGCTGCCCTTCCGCCCGGATCGCCAGGGTGTTCCGGACCCGGACGACGTCCGCCGCCTGGTCAACGACCGCACAAGGGCCCTTGTTCTTGTCACGCCGAACAATCCGACCGGTGCCGTCTATCCTCCGGACGTGCTCCGCGCGTTTCACGATGTGGCGCAGGATGCCGGCTGCGCGCTGGTTATCGACGAGACCTACCGCGACTTTCTCGCAGAAGGCGTGCGCCCGCACGACCTCTTTGCGCAGCCCGGCTGGCGCGAAACCCTGGTTCACCTCTACAGCTTCTCGAAGGTCTACTGCCTGACCGGGTACCGTGTCGGGGCAGTCGTCGCAGGCGGGCGCCTGCGCGGCGCACTGGAAAAGGTCTGCGATTGTGTGCAGATCTCGCCGCCGCATCTGGGCCAGGAGGCCGCACTCTACGGCATCCGCCATCTCACCGACTGGCGCCGTGGCAATGCGGCGATCATGACCGGGCGGGCAGAGGCGCTGCGCCGTGCCTTCACCCGCAACGATCTCGAATGGGACCTCGTGAGTGCCGGTGCCTATTTCGCCTATGTCCGGCATCCCTTCACCGGCACCAGCGCACGTGACGTCGCTCGCTCGCTGGCTGCCGATGAGGGCCTCCTGACACTACCTGGAAGCTGGTTCGGGCCAGAACAGGAGGATTACATCCGCCTTGCCTTCGCCAATCTCGGGAGCGAGGTGATGCCAGTCATCTCCGGGCGCCTGGCGGCAAGCCGGGTCAGGACCTGAGCGGTCAGGCGGAACGGCCCTGGCCGGCTTCCGTTGCGTTGACGAGGCAGGCCATGTTGCCGTGCGGGTGAACATTGTCACGCATCATCTGGTGCGCGTGCCCGATTTCGTCGAACGAGAAGGTTGCCGAAAGGCAGGGATCGATCTTCCGGTCGATCATCATCTGGTTGACGGCCGCCGCCTGCTCGTCGTTCGAAAGATGGCTTCCCTGGAGGCGTTTCTGGCGCATCCAGTGGTGACGCAGGTCCATGGTGATGTTGTAACCCGTCGTGCCTGCGCAGATCACCACCATGCCGCCGGTTGCCGTGACGAATCCGCTGGTCGGCAGGGTTGCCTCGCCGGGATGTTCGAACACGATCTGCGGACTCACGCGCTCGCCCGCGGCCTCCCATATGGCCTTGCCGAAGTTGCGCGCGCCCTTGACCCAGGCCCCGTAATCGGGGCTTCCGGTATCGGGCATCAGTCCCCAGTGATCGAAGTCGCTGCGGTTGATGATGCCCACCGCGCCGTTGTCGAGACAGAACTGGCGCTTGTTCTCGTCGGACACGACGGCGACAGCGCGCGCGCCCAGGGCACGGGTGATCTGCATGGCATAGGTTCCGAGGCCTCCGGCGGCACCCCAGACAAGAACGACATCGCCCTCCTGGACCGTGTTGGGGGGCCATCCCATCAGCATGCGGTAGGCGGTGGAGGCGCACAGGAGATAGCAGCCCGCCTCCTCCCAGGTGAGGTGCTTCGGCTTGGGCTGGCATTGATGGGCCTGGGCCTTGGCGAACTGGCAGTAGCTGCCGTAATTGGTCTGATAGCCCCAGATGCGGGTCGTTTCGGCGAGCATTGGGTCACGTCCCGACTTCACCCAGGGATCGTCCGGAGGCCACCAGCCGGAGTGGACGACCACCTCGTCGCCGGGTTTGACGTTGGTGACCGCGGATCCCACCTTCCAGACGATACCGGAACAGTCCGATCCGCCTGCATGGAAATCCTCCGGCTCGCCCTGTTTCTGGCGCACGGCGATGACATCGACCGGATAGCCGAGCGCGGCCCAGACGTTGTTGTAGTTGATACCGGTTGCCATGTTGTAGACGAGGACCTCGTCGGGTCCGATTTCCGGAATATCGACAATCTCCCTCTGCCAGGCGTCCCTTGGTTCGCCGAAGCGGTCCTGGCGCACGGCAAAGACGTGCATCCGGTCGGGGACTTCGCCGGGCGGCGGGCGTTCGCCAAGCACGCAGATGTCCATGGGTCGACTCCCTTTAGTTTGTCTCGCGTCTTCTCCAACGCCTTGAATCGTCCGTCAAGTCCGCTCTTTGGCGCAATGCGATGGAGCGTTGAGGCTCGCCCGCCCCTGGCATTAGAATCGCCGCATGCAGCGTGACCGCGCACTGATACCCGTTGAAGGCCTGCGCCTTGCGGCTCTGGGGATCCTCGCCCGGCAGGGGCCGATGGCCTACGCCTCCCTTGCCACCATGGTCCGCCTGTTCGCCACGAGCTACGGCGCTTCACCCGTCGACGTCATGTCGTCCTCCATCGAACTGCTGCGTTTCGAGGGACTCATCGAGATCGGCGAGCGCGAGGAGGACCAAGGCAGCGCGCCCGTGGCGCTGACGGCACGGGGCAGGAAGGAGCTCGAACGCCTCATGATTGCACCGATCAAGGTTGCCGGCGCCTATGCAAAACTCCTGGTAGCCCTCAAGATGCGTTTCTTCCATCTTCTGGGTAACGAGGAGAAGAAAAGGCTGGCCGAGGTTCTCGGCGATGCGCTGAGGGGCGAAAGGGCGCGTCTTGTCAATCTGCGCCGCCACATGGAGGGGGAGGATGCCGATTTCCTTGCCTGGCTCGACCGCGACCTGGCGAGGGTTGCCGGAGAACTCGCGTGGCTCGACGAATTGGCCCGGGACCATGCTTGAGCGAGGCCTGAAACCCCCGCGGTGCGGCGAGGCAAGGGGCCATGTCGTCGCAGCCCGGGCCCTCATCTTCGATATGTTCCTTGCCGGGTGACGTCATGCCGGGAGGGCGAACATCGCGCCTGCCGACGATCGCCGTTCCATTGAAGTGGGACGGTTCCGGTTCGGCGGGACGGCTCCGGGAAGCATCCGCGGTACAACTGGTCGCGACATGACGATACGCCTCCTGGAGGATCGTGCATCCTGGTGGCGCGAATCGGGTGCCGTCATCCGCCTTGCCGTGCCGCTCACACTGACGCATCTCGCGCACATGATGATCATGTTGACCGATGTTGTCATGATGGGCCGTATCGGAACCGAAACCCTTGCCGCCGGCAGTCTGGCGCGGGACTTCTACTGGGTCATGATGGCGTTTGCCATCGGCGTGCTGACCGGTGCCACACCGGTCATGGCGCAACATCTGGGAGCCCGGCGATTCCGTGCGATCAGGCCGGCCGCACGCAATGCAGCCTGGCTTTGCGTCCCGCTCGCGATTTTGATCATGATCACGGCCTGGCATACCTCGCCGATACTCGTCGCGCTCGGCCAGGACCCGGCGATTTCCACCATGAGCGAGGCCTACCTTCGGGCCATGATCTGGGGCCTGCTGCCCTATCTGTGGTTCGTGGTCCTGAGCGAGTTCCTGGCCGCCCATGTCAGGCCGCGTTCGATCCTCGTGGTCACGGTCCACGCCATCGCGCTCAACGCAGTGCTCGACTATGCCCTCATGTTCGGCAAGCTCGGTGCGCCCGAACTGGGTCTGGCTGGCGCCGGAGTCGCCAGCGCCATCGTCAACTGGGCCATGTTCGCCGCACTCCTCGCCTTCGTTCTCGTCGACCGCCGCCTTCGCCGCTATCGCCTGCTGGGCTACTTCTGGCGGCTGGACCGCACCGTGATGGGCGAGATCGCGCGTCTGGGCGGACCGATCGCGGTCACGGAAATCGCCGAGATGGGTCTCTTTTTTGTCACGACTCTCATGATGGGCGGGATCTCGACCGAGATACTTGCGGCCCACGCGGTGACGGCCCAGTGCTATGCCGTCGTCTTCATGATCCCGGTAGGTCTGGCCCAGGCCGGAGCGGTCCGCGTCGGCCATGCGGCCGGCGCCCGTGACCCGGTCGCGGCGGCACGCTCGGGCTGGACGGCCATAATGCTCTCCGGGGTGGCCGTGATGATTCCGGTTCTCGCCTTCTGGTTTGCCGGCAGGGAGATAGCCTCGCTCATCCTCGATGCGGGCGATCCTCAGAATGCGGCAATCATCGGGCTTGCCGCGAGCCTGCTTTCGGTCGCGGCCGTCTTCATGGTGAGCGATGCGGTGCAGATAACGGCACGCGGCGTGCTGCAGGGCCTGAAGGACACCACGCTCCCGATGGCGTTCAGCCTTGTCACGAACTGGGGGATAGGTCTCCCCTGCGCGGCGGCGTTCGGTTTCTGGCTCGGATGGGGCGGCGAGGGCATCTGGGCAGGCCTCGCGGTGGCGACCAGTGCCGCATCGGCGCTTCTCGTGACCCGTTTCCGCCGCCGCATCGAGGTCTTTGCCCGTACCGTGGAAAAAGCGCGGCAGGACCGGTGACCGGGGGTGCAAATTGCGCAATTTCCTGTCTGGACCGATTGCTCTATGTTTATCCGTGGCGGTTGCCCGATCAGCGGATCGGAAACGCGCCTCGCGAGTTTGCTGAGGAGAGGGACCATGCTGAGAAACACCAGGTACGACGCCGACGAGCTCTGGCAGAAGGACCATGACCACGTCATCCACCCGTGGACGGACTTTTCCCGGTGGGACGAGAAGGGCTCCGAGATCATGGTGGAGGCTGATGGTATTTATGTCTACGACAGCCGGGGCAATCGCTTCATCGACGGCATCGGCGGTCTGTGGTGCGTCAATATCGGCTATGGACGCGAGGAGATGGCCGAGGCGATCGCCGAGCAGGTTCGTGCGATTCCCTACTATTCACCGTTCCATCATCTCTCGACCCCGCCGGCGGGTCTTCTCGGCGCCAAGATTGCCGAACTCACTCCGGGAACGCTGAATCACATGTTCTTCGGCACCGGCGGTTCCATGGCGAACGACACCGCGGTCCGTTTTGTCCATTTCTACTGGAACAACCGCGGGCGCCCGACCAAGAAGAAGATTGTCTCCAGGGTCGATGCCTATCACGGCATGACCTACATGGCAGCGGCGCTCACCGGGATCGCGTTCGACAGGATCGGTTTCGACCAGGCCGACGAGATGGTTGTCCATGTCGCGTGTCCCTACACCTACCGCCGCCCCGAAGGCATGACCGAGGCCGAATTCTGCGACTGGCTGATCGAGGATTTCGAGAAGCGCATCGAGGACGTCGGTGCAGAGAATATCGGCGCCTTCATCGCCGAACCCATCATGGGTGCCGGTGGTGTCATTGTCCCGCCGGAGGGCTATCTCAGGCGCATGTTCGAAGTCTGCAAGGCCAACGAGATTCTCTACATCTCCGACGAGGTGGTGACGGGTTTCGGCCGGCTTGGACACTTTTTCGCATCCGAAGAGGTCTTCGGGATCGTTCCGGACATCATCACCTCTGCCAAGGGCATCAGCTCGGGCTATCAGCCCCTTTCTGCGACCATCGTTTCCGAGGAGGTGTACGACGTCCTCTCCACCCCGCAGGCCGAAGGCGCCATTTTCACCACCGGGTTCACCTATTCGGGTCATCCGGTGTGCTGTGCCGCAGGTCTCAAGAACATCGAGATCATGGAACGCGAGGACATCCCGGGCCACGTCCGCAAGGTGGGGCCCTACTTCGAGAAACGCCTCGCCGAACTCTCCGATCTTCCGCTGGTTGGCGAGGTGCGCGGCAAGTGCTTCATGATGGGCGTGGAGAATGTCGCCAACAAGGAGACGAAGGAACTGTTGCCACCCGAGATCAATGTCGGCGAACGCATTGCCGAACATGCCCAGGCCAACGGAATCATCGTGCGCCCCCTCGGCCATCTCAATGTGATCTCGCCGCCGCTGATCATGACCGAAGCCCAGATCGACCAGTTCGTCGAGGTCCTCAGGGGCGCCATCGTGGCAACACAGGACGACCTCTTGCGCGAGGGCCACTGGAAGGGATGACGGTGTGACGGGGTCGTCCGCTCCGGTTTCGATCAGGGGTTTCCGGGCACGCCGTAGCTCGGGGTATCCCTCGGATCGAGCGCCCTCATGATGTAGTCGTTCATCTGCGGACCGTAGACATCCCAGACGCGGCGCAGTTCGGCGATCGGTTCGTCGTGCCAGTCGACCCTCAGATCACAGATCGGCCAGTCGTGCTGATGGCAGACCTTCACGCCGACCGACCGCACAGGACCTGCTTCGCCGCCGGCCTCGAGGCCGGCCTCGAGGCCGGCGAGCAGGCGTTCGACAAGATGATCTCCGGGGCTCGCCTCGAAGGCGCGAACCATGGCCTCGGGCACGTCGCTGTTGTCGAGAAGGTTGCCGGCGGCAATGCAGTTCATGCCTTCGGCAACCGCCCTGGTCTCCAGAGTGCCCGATCCCGTGTGATGGGCCGTGTGCCCCAGTGCGTCGATGATCGCTAGCTGGCGGTACTCCGGATACGATCTTGCTTCGACGAGGATCGCCATGGCCCTTGCCGCGCCATAGCCCTGGCCGAGGAGGTCGAGGCCCATCAGTCCGAGGCCCGGATCCGTGATGTTCTGGCTGGCGACGGCACCCACGTTGCCGCGCACCCAGGCGCAACGGGCCGCGACAGCCGGGCTCGAGGATGTGACCGCCACCCCGAACATGCCTGTACGCAGGCAGCGGGTTGTCAGGGAGAATGTCATGCCTCGTCCTCCGGAATAACTGTGTCGACATCGATTTCCATCAGCATCTCGGGCTTTGCGAGTGCCTGGACGACGAGGCCCGTCGACACCGGATGGACTCCCTTCAGCCAGCGTCCGATGACATTGTAGACCGGCTCCCGGTAGCGCGGATCGGTAAGGTAGATCGTGATCTTGCAGATGTGCTCGAGCCGGCTGCCGGCCTCCTCAAGCAGACGCTTGACACAGGACATGGCCGTGTCCGCCTGGGCTGCCGGATCGCCGACGCCGTGGAAGCCGCCGTCGAGGTCGAATCCGGTCTGGCCGCGCATGAAGATGTGATTGCCCGCCCGCACGACCATGCAGAGATCGTTGTCGAGCGTCTGTTCCGGGTACATCTCCCGCGTATTGAACGTTCTGAAACGCTGGTGCGCCATGATATCTCCCCAGGATTGTCCGAAGTCTCCAGGACTCCTCCCTATCGTGCCATGACCCGGTCGGAAAGTCCGGCAGCCGACTTCACGAACTCCATGGGACCGTTGAAGTCGAAATTCCGGTAGACGGCCGCGAGATGGGCAAAGGGAGGCGACTGGGCAAAGAGCTGGAACGTTACCTTGTGCCCGGCGTAGTCGGAGTTGACAAGGTCGCGACCGAAGGCAAGCAGGCGCCGCCTGTCCTCGGCCCGCCAGTTGTCGTTCACGTTGTAGTACTTGTCCATCCAGGCCCGGGTTTCCTCGGAAGTGAAGGCCGAGCTGTCGGGCGTGATACAGATCTGGCCGCCGCACAGTTCCCGGGTGAGGTGCATCATCGCAGGCAACTGCGTGCATGCCAGTACCCGGCCGGTGAACATCAGGGAGGGGTTGGGCATCAGGTAGCCGGCAGGGCTGCGCTTGGCTTCCGCGATCGCGGCCGTCAGATGGGCATTGACGCCCTCGCGGTAGCAGGCGAGCTGGGCGAGTTTCTCCATCACCCCCTGCTGACGATCGAGTCCTGTCTGTTTGACGTTGAACATGGCGGTGCCGATCATCAGATCCGCCATGTGGAGAATACGCAGCACGAACATGTAGGCACTGTAGCGGTGAATGGCTGCGCGGATGTAAGCCGCCGCCTGCGTATGGCGGTAGAACAGGACGTTCTCCCAGGGAACCAGGACGTTATCGAAGATGAGCAGCGTGTCGATCTCGTCGAACCCGTTGGAAAGCGGGTAGTCGGCGAGAGGTTTCACGCCGGCAAAGCCGGTGCGGCAGATGTGCTTGAGATTGGGCGCGTTCATCGGACAGATGAATCCGAGCGCGTAGTCGGAGAGCTTGGCATCGCCCCAGTTGGCGATCGTCGGCTTGACGAAGGCCTGGTGGGCATAGGCCGCGGCAGTCTCGTACTTGGCGCCCCTGACGACAATACCCTCGTCGGTTTCCCTGACGACATGGAGCAGCATGTCGGGATCCTGATCCTGGGGTGCCTTCGAGCGGTCGCCCTTGGGATCGGTGTTGGCGGAGACGTGAAAGATGTCGTTGCCCAGCACGTTGGTGATGTGCCGGTCGATGTTCTCGGCCCACGACCTGTCGACCTGGTTGAGAACATCCTTGCCGTCGGCAAGCGACCAGAGTTCGCCGACGGTCTCGTCGCCGATGCGTGTCACCACACCGCCGATCTCCTTCATGACCAGTTCGATCCAGTCGCGCTTCGTCTTCCAGTCTTTCCGGGTGTATGGCGGCTGCCAGGCCGTCGCGAAGATTTCGCCGTTCTCCTCGAAGGTCAGCGTATCCCTGAACCGTTCCTCGTGGGCCATGTCGTAGACCCGGGCTCGGACATCGACGATCGGCCTGAAAGCCGGATGATCCGGGACGTTATCGACACGTTCGCCGCCGATGTAGACCTCGCGCCCGTCGCGCAGGGATTCGCGGTACTGTTCGCCGGTCATCAACATTTCAAGAATTCCCCGCATTGAAGTAGTGACTGTCGGAAGGTTGACAGGAACCGAGGCGCCAGCAAATCATTTTCTGTCGACGCATTGGATCGGAAACAATGATACAATACACACTCAAGCACCTTCGCTACTTCACGGCGGCCGCGGAGGCGGGGAGCGTCACCGGTGGAGCCGAGCGGTGCAACGTCTCCCAGCCCTCGGTCTCCGCCGCGGTGGCGCATCTTGAGGGTGTCCTCGGCGTTCAGCTCTTCGTGAGACATCACGCGCAGGGGCTGGCCCTCACGCCTGCCGGCCGGCGACTGCAGGTGGCGGCGCAGGCCCTTCTCCTCCATGCCGAGGATCTCATGCAGGAAGCCGGAAGCCTCGCAGACGGCCTCGCCGGCGACCTCGACATCGGCTGTTTCGTGACCTTTGCACCGATCGTGCTTCCGGGTCTTCTGCGGGTCCTTGCAACCGGGCATCCGCTGATCAGGATCAGGCCTCACGAAGACGATCTTCGGGCCCTGCAGGACGGTTTGCGCGATGGCCGGTTCGAGGTGGCGCTCACCTTCGACCTCAATCTCGAGAAGGATATCGCCTTCGAGTCCGTGGTCACCGTGCCGCTCTACGCCGCACTGCCTCCCGACCACCGGCTGGCAGGCGCGCCGCACCTCGGACTCGGCGATCTCAAGGGCGAGCCGCTGGTCCTTCTGGGCCTCCCCGACAGTCGAAGCTACTTCCTCTCCCTCTTCGCCGAGGCGGGTTTCGAACCGCGGATCGCCTACGAAACACGCTCCTTCGAGATGGTCCGGGGCTTGGTGGCCAACGGTTACGGTTATGGTCTTCTCCACACGCGCGCGCCGCACAACCGCACTCTGGACGGTTCGTTTCTGGCCTGCGTTCCCGTGATCGAACCCCGGCGCGAGATGCACCTGGGCATTGCCCGGCTGAAGAATTCGCGCTCGACCAGGATGAGCCGGGCATTCGGCGATGTCTGCCATGAACACCTTACCGACCTGCTCGCCGACGGGCGCCAAGAGGGAGGCAGCTCCACGGCAAAGTGAAATCAGGTGGTGACCAACCCACGGATATCTGAGTAATCCACCGTCGCAACAAGCCGCCCCCGTCTCATATCCGTCATGCCGGAAGGAGGCGCTCATGGAAACAGTCGGAGTCCACGTTGGCAGGCCATTCCATATCAATCCGTATCTTCAAATTTCTGGCATGAGAAAATCGGGCCAGGCCAATCACGACCCACCACAATCGCGGCGTTCCGCAAGCGTTTAATCGGAGCTAGAGGATCTGTTTGTCCAGATCCTGATGATGGCCCGATCGATGGGGTTTCTGAAGCTGGCTACAGTCACCAAGGTTCAGGCCAACGCCTGCAGGCACAAGGCGCTGAGCTGGAAGTATGCCAACAGGCTCGAGACGCAGTTGCAGGCCGAGGTCGAACAGCTGATGCCGAGGCGGCCGCCGGGGTTGACGTTCCTGCCGAACTGAAGCGCCGCGAGAACCGTCGGGCAGCGATCCGGGCGGCCAAGGCGGAGATTGAACCCCGTGCGGCGGTGCGTCATGAGGAAGAAGAGAAGATCTGGCGGGAGAAGATGGGACGCGCGCGGCGCGGGAAGAGAAGGAGCGGCGGCAAGCCGCCTTCGCCGCCCCGGCCTTAAGCGGGAGGTATTCGTTCGGTCTCACCGTGATGGCACTGAAGAATTCATCGGCCCACTGCTTGCTGCGCGGTTGTCCGCTGGCGCCGGCGATGGCCATTTCCTCGTGGGTGCGCATGCGGATGAGATTCCGTCTCGAACCCGACGAAGGTGGCAGGGACGTTGAAGAACATCTTTCCGATCGGGTCGCTCGTGTCGCAGAGCGCCGAGCCGATCGCCGGCCTCACCCCCTTTCCGGAACCGCACGCCCGACATCTTGTTCCGGAGGGATGCACAGGCTCTATCGGTCACGGAACTCCCGGGCAACCGCTGGCGTCCGTCCCTGGCGGCGCGGCGCGGAAATGCCCGATGGAATTGGCGTAGTAGGCGAGTAGTTCCAGGGCGTCGTCGCTCGCCCGGTAAAGCCCTCCCGACCCCGTCACCAAGCGGCGAAGCGTGAGCATGCGCAGACCGACGGTCACGGCGTAATCGCGGTCGGCGCGCGGGATGTGAACGTAGGCATGGTGGCGTTCAAGCGCTTCGACCAGGCGCTGCGCCCGCGCCTTGACTTCGAGTTCGCTCATGCCCTCGGTCGGGTTTCGCACGAATACGCTTGCAACGATGGCCACCGGAGTGGCGGGTATGCAGCGGGCAACCGCTTCCAGCAGTTCCTCTCCCAGAACCTGCAGCGCCGCCTGGCGCGCGTCCGGTTCCTTCGTCCGGAAATCGACCTTCCGGTCGCGCGCGTATGCTCGCATCGACAGCGGCGGGCCAAAATTCAGACAGGCATACCCGAAGCGATACCAGCGACGGTTCAGCATCAGCCAGAGGTTGTGAGTGACCCACACCAACACCGTTCTGATGACGAATCCTCGGGTTCGTCGCGCCGCGTCGGGATCCAGCGTCCGGATCAGGGAACGATCCTCCAGAACACGGTCGTAGTTGATCCCGACTGGTACGAACACCAGGTCGCGTTCGCCGTCCGGGTCGAACTCCGACACCATGTATTTGATCAGGCCGAGCTTCGGCGCCCGGATGCGACCGTCACGGCTCAGCCCGCCTTCCGGAAACACCGCCTGCGCCATTCCGCCCGCAGTCGCAAACTGGACGTAGCGGGCGAGAACCTTGCGGTACAGCGCATTTCCGGAGTCGCGACGCACGAAATACGCGCCGAGGGTTCGGATCAACGTCTGGAGTGGCCAGATTCGCGCCCATTCGCCAACCGCGTAACTCAAAGCGGAACGATTCACCACCGTGTAGGCCAGGATCAGGTAGTCCATGTTGCTGCGGTGGTTGATCACGAACACGATGCTGGACCTGGGGTCGATCGCGGACAGGGCTTGTTCGTTGGCCGAACCCAACCGAACGCGGTACAGCAACCGAATGATCCGGCGGGCCACGTAATGGCCGATCCGGAAATACGCATACGCATTGAACGACGGCACGATTTCCCGCGCGTAACGGGCAGCCTCGGCGATCAGGACATCTCTGGGAGTCCCCGACACCGAAGCCTGCCGGTCGACCGTTTCCAGGACTTCCGGGTCGTACGTCAAGCGATCGATCAGAACCTGGCGTCTGGTGCTGGCGAATCGGGGGATTTCGAACTGCAGGCGCGCATTCAGCTCGTCGATCACCCGATTGAGGCGTCGGCGGATAAACCAGCGAACGCTCGGGACCAGCATGCGGTCGAAAATCGACCAGAACGCGAGCGCCGCGCCGGCAACCACGAGCCAAAGCGGAAGGGCGATGACATCGGCAGCAGTCATGCGACGCCCATGGATCCCATGGGCCAGTTCCCGTGCATGCGCAAGTCCTGGTGACTCTTCAAGCGAGCATGCCACAACGATGTTCCGGATGCTTGTCCGCTTGGCCATCCCTGACAATCAAGTGTTCCTGCGGCTTCGCATGCCGCCCTCGCGCCTCATCGTTCCGGCGGGTCCAAGAGAGCGAGCGCCTGCTCCAGGGTCAGGTCTCCGCCTCGATCTCCTTCGGCAGCGAGGCCCAGCGGCGCCGGTGGGCGACGAACGGGCCGTAATGCCCGGTCTTGAGCCAGAACGACGCGCCGTCGGCGGGATGGGGGCCGAACTTGCGCAGCACCTGTTTCGGGCCCCGGGCGCGGCTTTCCCGGACACCCTTCCCGGCGATCGGCATCTCCGCCCGGTTGATCCCGGCGGTCAGTACGTCGTCGTCCTCGGGTATCGAGGTACAGGTCTCGCCACGCCGGAGCCAGGGGCCGTAGCGGCCGATGCCGGCCAGGATCGGTTCGCCGGTCTCCGGTTGCGGGCCGACATCCCGGAGCAGCGCCAGCCCGGACCCGCCGATCGGCGCCCTTCGAGGACACCTCGGACAAACCCTCGATCGCTTGGCGCTAGGCTCTTCCACCACGGACGGGGACGCGATCGTCTGCGCGTATTCATTGAAAGGAAATTGCTCTGCTGCGGGACTTTGGTATCACGTGATACGCGCCAATCGTCTTTCTTTCGGTTCGTGACCGGGGAGGGGTGCCGGAGTGACCGGGCTTGTATGCCCCATTTATAGCAGCAGAAGCCCCAGCGTCATCACGACGAGTGCCGTGATCGCGCCACCCCAGGCGATACTGCGCAGATAGCGTATCCCGAAGGCATAGGCCGGCAGGTAGACGATCCGGCACCCGAGCCATACCCACCCGCCATACAGGACCGCATCGCCAGAGCGCCCGGAGAGTTCGGCGGCGATAAGAATTGTCAGACAGATCGGCAAAGTCTCTGCGTAGTTCACCATCGCGCGATGCAAGCGTCTGCCCAGGACCGTCTCACGCGGCGGCAGATCATCCCGCGGTCCGACCGCCCACGAAGAGCCTGCCACAATCGAATGCACGAGCCCTTGCGCAAGAACGTGGGCAGAGAGACCGATCCCCGCGAGCACGATCAATAAAACCCCTTGAGTCATTGTTCATATCTCATTTTGTAGGAACCGGGATTCCCCGGATGGCTTCTCCCAGCCGCCGACAACGCCGGCAGAATGGGCATCCGACCGGAAATCCGGCGCTGAGCTGTTTTGCTGTGTAACATTCCTGCACCCTGAGCGAACGAAAGTGTTGGGCCACCCGGGTTAAGGAGTCCGGTGTGGAGCACCATGTCGTTGACGAAGTCTGGTGGTTTGGGCGACCCCGCTTTGCAGCCAATCGACGTCTCCTTGACGTCCAGCGCATCAGTCACGACTGTCCTGTCGGTCAGGATGCCTTCGTTGACCTGCATCGGCCTGCAGTGATCGATAGTCGCCGGGTGTCAGCCTTGCGCTTGGGCGCCCCCCGGATCCAGGCCATGCTTGCTGTGATGTTGCTGTTCGTGTTCCTGCCCATGGGCTTCTCCAATCGAAAAGGTGCGCGAACACGTCCAGACACAGCTCTGTGCCGAAACGGGCCGCTATGGTGCCGGCCAGACCACCTATGACCTGCGCCGGATGCGCATGCACGGGCTTGATCGAACGGCTCCCGCAGTCGCATCGCTATCGCGTGACCGAACGGAGACTGCGTGTCGCCCTGTGTTACTGCCGCGTCTACCGACGGGCCCTCAATCCGGCACTCGCTGCCGCCGAAACTCGGGCGCATCATTCGCGGCGTCGATCAGGAAATCGCACCCTCTTCATCTCGCCAACCAACATGCTGTTGACCATCGATAGGAACTTGCGCATGCCCGCGACAGACTGTGATTTGTAGGCGCCCGGGATGTACCCACGCGCGTGGTGAATTTAAGTAAAAACAGTCTTGCACGATGAAATGACGGTAAGCCTCACGCGACAGCGATCCGTCGGCCAGATGCCATATGAAATCGTTCTGAAGGTAGCGTTCCCATTCCGCTGGGCAAGCCGCCTTCAGACGTTCCCACAGGGTGCCGTTGCACCGGTAGGCGGCGGCAACTTCCGGACGGATTTTAATGGGACGACCAGAAATTCTCATATTTGACCTCCTTATACCATTTCAACTAAGTATTGACCTTTTTTTCAGGTGCATTTATTAGCGGTTGTCTATCCGGTACAAGTGGTCCATGCGCGGCTGGTGATTGATTTGATATGATCTGGATCTGAGACGAAGCGGTACCAGGCGCTTGTGATTGCGGACCGTACATCATCTGCGGTTGGGAAGACTCGGTTGGCGAGGAAGTTGCCCTTCAGGAATGCGAATACGTTTTCCATGGGATTGAGTTCCGGACTGTAGGGCGGCAAGTACAACAGCGAAATGTTTGCAGGGATTTCGAGGTCGTTTGAACGGTGCCACCCGGCTCCGTCCAGTACAAGCACGGCATGGCGTCCGGTTGGCACGACAGCGGAGATGTCGGCGAGATGGCAGTTCATCTCGCCGGTATTGGCGCGCTCGCAAATGTGTCCGACCGCGACGAAAAGATACGCGTACCCGTAGCGGTGGTCCCGGACGATGCGGGGGCGGCTTGCCTTGCGCGCCCAGACTCTGGAGAGCATGCCTTTCTGGCCAGCTCTTGCCTCGTCCTGGAACCAGATATCGATCATCGCCGGTTCTGTGTCCTCGGGCACCGCCTTCATCACCAGATCATTGAAATAACGCCGAAACTCTTCTTGCTTCACAGGCTCTGCCTTGGGGTGGACAGGACGCGGCGAGATATTCACAATGCCCAAAGACCGGATCAGGCGGCGGATCCCCTCAAGGCTGAAATATTCGTTGAAACGCAGCACCACCCTGTCCCGAATGTCGATCAGGCGCCATCGGCCCACTCCATCGTCTTCCATGTCCGGACCGTCTTCAATCCACACTGCAACCTCACGCATCTCGGATTCCAACAACCGGTACGGGCGTCCCGTACGCGGGTCGTTGGCCAGCCCGTCTGGTCCATGCGAATTGAAGCGCACAACCCAATCCCGGATCGATTGAACCGTCGTTCCGTGCGCCGCAGCGACTTCGCTTCGGCAAACGCCGTCCAGAACCATCGCAACTGCACGAAAACGCCGCGAATGCCGAGCGTTCTTGCACATGCTGGCCAATCTGTGCAATTCATCACTTGTGCAGTCGTTCGTGCGTAATGGAAATGGTCATCCTCGACCTCCTATGAATGGGCTTGTTTCACCACCTGATCATAGGCCAATGCGCCTCCGGCTGCATTCTAAATAGGTGTAAAGACAGAAAATTAAAAAGAGGCAAGACTTGGTTGGAATGGTATTGGAAGTAGGGTGAGTAGCACCAGCTCACGCCCGGACGATCGAGGGCGCCCAGCGTTGCGGCAGAGGGCATCGTCACGTTTTTGAACAGTCGTGCCGTGAATTGGCATAGAACTCAAACTCAAGCGGCAGCGGTGACGGTTTGCCACAGGCCCATTGCGTGGTTGCGAAACTGGTGCAATGCTCTTCGGGAAATCAGATGGCGTTGGACGTTGAAGGTGTTGTAAACGGTGGAGTGGGTAGAGAGAAACCGCTGCGCTGATCGAGCCGATTTGAAACGCTGCATTCGTCGTTCCCGCTGTCGGGCCGGCAAGTGAGAGTTCACGGGCTCTGTTGTTCTTCCTGCTATCAAGATCATGGTGCCCGGCAAGGCCAGGATCCTTCAGGGCAGCACCATGGGATGGCAGTTTGTCTGTGACAAAACATTGCTTTTTCAACAGTCTGAACATCAGTTTGCGCGCTGCCTTCTTGTTGCTCCGTGGCTGAGGATATCCAGCACTTCGCCTTCACCGCCGACAGTGTGCCATAGGTACATCCGCTTGCCTGCGGATCGTGAGCCGCCTCCGCCGCGCGGCGAATGATGGCTGCGACGGCCTGTTCCAGAGGTCTGTCGGAATTGGCACAGCAACGCTCACATACTCGCCCTGACAGGCTCCTAGACCAGGTGCTGGCCTCCGGTGACCATGATCTCGGTGCCGGTGACGAATCCGGCATCAACGGAGCACAGATAGAAGATCGCGCCGGTGACCTCGCCGGCTGTCCCCATCCGCCCCAGCGGTATCCGTGGAACGAGGTCTTCGTACTCCGGAGACACCATTGCGGTCTCGATCTCGCCGGGCGAGACAGCGTTCACGCGAACATCGAGATGGGCAAACTCGGAAGCCATTTCCCGGGTGAGCGCCGAGAGCGCCGCCTTGGAGCATGAATAGGCGCTTCCGGCGAAGGGGTGGATCCGGTGCCCGGCGATCGAGGTCACGTTGACGATGGCGCCTTCGCCCCTGTGCAGCGCAGCGGCGAAACCCCGTGCGAGGATAAGCGGCGCGAAGAAGTTGAGATCGAAGACCTCGCGCCAGTGATCGAGACTACCGTTGAGGGTGCCGAGCCGTTCGGGGAAGCTTGTTTTCGGCGAGACTCCGGCATTGTTGACAAGGGCGTGCACGGGGCCGTCACCGATGAAGGCGTTGGCGCGTTCGACGAAGGAGTCGATGCTCTTCTCGTCGGCGAGGTCCGCCGGAAAGTGGCGGTGCGGCGTGTTGTCCACCCGGCGGTCTTCGGGAATGTCGTCGCGCGAACAGCTCACGACACGCCAGCCTTCCTCGACGAAGCGGATCACCGTCTGATGCCCGATGCCGCGACTTGCACCCGTGACGATGGCGGTCCTCACGTTACAGCCTCAATGGGTGAACAGGACCGGCAGGTCGGCATGATTGAGCATGAAACGCGTTGCGCCGCCCAGGATCAGCTGGCGCAGCTTGCCTTGGCTGAAGGCGCCCATGACGATGAAACGAGCTTGCTCGTCATGGGCGATTTCCAGCAGCGTGTGACCGATATTGGTCCAGTTCGTGGGCAGATTGTGGACATGGCACCTGATGCTATGGTGGGCGAGATAGTCTGTCAGGGCGTCTGGGCCGGGCCCTCTCATCGAACTTTCCTCGGGCGCCATGATGGCAACCTCGTCCGCCTCCTGCAGCAATGGCAGGGCTCTGTGCACGGCGCGTGCGGCCTCGGCGCTGCCGTTCCAGGCGATGGCGGCATTGCCCGAAAGTTCGCAAACGTAGCCGGGCGGAACCAGCAGCAGGCCGCTGCCGGATGCCATGAGGACGGATTCGGCCACCACCTCTTCCTTGGCATCTCCGTCGGAAGTCGGTCGCGGGGCGATCACCAGGTCCGAGAGCCGCCCCCTTTCGGCGATGACCTCGTCCTCGCGTCCTTCGTCCTGGATGAATGCGATGGAAAGACCGCGGCGCGGGGGAAGTGTCGTGATGTCGACGCCGTGCTTCTCGGCCAGCTGCTTCAGGCTGTCCGAAGCGAAGCCGGCGCGCCGCTCGATATCCTGTTCGGCGGTCGTGATGATTTCCTCGATGACGGCGCCGGTCATTCCCTCGGTCATGAAGGCCACCGCATCACGCGGATTGCGCCTGACATTGACCACCTCGACATGGGCATCGAAGCGCCTGGCCACGAGCAGCGCCGTCTCGACAGCGCCAAGACCGTCATCCGTTCCCGACGCAGTCACCAGGATCTTCGATATAGACATGACACCTCTCTTGGTTCTTCACCGGCAAGTGTACGACAGACGCCATGACCCTTCCATGTCGGGTTGCCCGGCCCTCCGGGCAAGGGTCGTGAAATGCCCTGCCGCCGATGGTGCTCGCCACGCCATGGCAGTGTCAGATGCCCGGCGGTTGCCGGCGCGTCGCGTGTCAGGGGAAGAGGCGTGTCACCTTCCAACCGTCGTCTTCGTACGTGCGGGTGTAGACGGTGCGCTCGTGGAGGCGGAAGGGTTTGCCTTCCCAGAACTCGATGAGGTGGGGGATGATGCGAAAGCCCGACCAGAAGGGAGGGCGGGGGATGCGGCCGACATGGAATTTCAGTGCCATGCGGGCGATGTTCTTCTCAAGATCGCGCACGGTCTTCAACGGCCTTGATTGCGCACTTGCCCAGGCGCCGATCCGGCTGTCCCTCGGCCTGCTGGCGAAGTAGACGTCGGCCTCTTCATCGCAAACCCGTTCGACCCTTCCCTGGACCCGGACCTGGCGCTCGAGCGGCATCCAGTGGAAGCACAAGGCCGCCTTCGGGTTCGCCAGAAGCTCTTCGCCCTTGCGGCTCTCGAGGTTGGTGTAGAACACGAAGCCTTCCGGTCCGTGGTCCTTCAGGAGCACCATGCGCAATGAGGGTTGGCCCTCGGTATCGGCGGTTGCCAGAGCCATGGCCGTCGGTTCCTTGATGCCGCATCCGGTTGCGTCGCCATACCAGCGTGCGAAGATCGCGAAGGGACTTTCGGTGTCTGCCATGGTCCTGATACTCTTGTCATGACGCTGTTTGCACTAGATGATCCGGTATCTGACACGATATGGCCATATTCCGAGTCTAATGCCAGAGTCCCCGTTTATTTCAACCTTGACCAGGATAGACGACATGTCGGCAACCAAGATCGCGGTGACGCTGCTCGCCGGTACACTCGTTCTCTCGGCGTGTTCCCGCACGACGGGCGAGAAGGAAACCGCAGGAACCCTTCTGGGAGCCATAGGAGGCGCTGTTCTGGGATCGACCGTCGGCAGCGGCAGCGGCCAGATCATCGCGACCGCCGTCGGGGGCATCATCGGCATGTATCTCGGCAACGAGATCGGCGCATCGCTCGACCGGGCCGACCAGGCCTATGCACTCCAGGCCCAGCAGGCGGCCCACGAACAGCCGGTCGGAAGTACGGTGACCTGGAATAATCCGGAATCGGGCAACCACGGCAGTTTCACACCATTCCGCGATGGCCAGGACCAGTACGGCAACTACTGCAGGGAATACCAGACCACCGTCACCATCGGCGGCGAAGTCCAGTCCGCCTATGGCACGGCGTGCCGCCAGCCAGACGGTTCGTGGATCATCGTCGAGTCCTGACTGCCGGTCAGGAGGATGGTCCGGCAAAGGTCGCCAGAACCCGGACTTCGATACTGACCCTCGGCGGCGGATTCTCCGGCGTTGCCGGATCGTCGAATGCCGAGTGGAAGGTGAATCGGGCCCGCCCGTCCGTGGCCGAATCGTAGCCCTTGAGGACAATGACCTCGTCGGGAGTCATGCCCGATGCCCAGTACCATCGATGCCGGGCATTGTAGAGGCCCTGGTAAATTTCGCCGGTGCGCCCCGGGTAGAGGAGATTGGCAAGTGCAAGGTCCGACGCCTCGATGCTTCGGGCATCGCACACGGCAAGGGGTGCCACCATGACAGGGCCCTTGACCGGGCGCCAGACGTTGACCTCGATGACGCGCGAGGCGAGCCAGCGTTTCGCATCGGCCGGCGACAGGAGATCCCGTACCCGCCGGGGACCCGAGGCATCGGTATAGTCGTTGTGAACGAGGCGCACGGGAGCGCGCATGATGGTGCCCGCCTCCTGGCCACCGCCCTCGGTGCGGATCGTGTGATCGAAGACGATGGCTTCGGTGGCACCGGTTATCCGCTTCACGAGTTCGGCCGTCTCCGAATAGTAGGTGCTCTCGACGTTATCGGCCTTGAGGAAGTCCGTGACCGCCGTGGGTTCCTCGATGAGTTCGAAGCCCTGGACATCGAGGGAAAGGCCCTCGATGCCGCGCATGTTGCGGATCCGGACCGGGAAGCGGTCGAAGTTCCCCTCGCGGCGCGGCAGCCCGGGTTGCGTGTAGTGGGTGATCGGCTTCACCGAGAGATCGGCGAGATAGACGAGTTCTGCGGTGACTGTGCTCTCCGCGTTGGCTGCAGCGGCCATCGAGATCTCCTTCTCAAGCATCGGTTACGCATGTCGTGAGAGAAGGTCCGTTCTTCAAGCGGACAGGATCGCTGCCAGGACGGGTTTATCATTCCCTGCAATATTCCTGACCTCGGGGGCCAGCGACGGGCAGTCGATCATGGGCAATCCGACGCCTCGCTCGGGATCTCCAGATAACGCGACCAGCCGAACAGCCGTCGCAGCACCGGATCGGTCTTGAGCCTGTCGATCAGAAGGCGGCCCCCACACGGCCTGCACGAGCCAGTGCCCGGCGGTCTTCCCGGGGCCGTCCCGGACCTCACCGACGAAACACTCCAGCCTGACCGGATCGAGAACCGTCAAGAAGCGCCTGTGCTTCTCGAGGAGAAGTCCAACCTCCTGCGCCAGCTGGGCCGGCAAAGTTCTCCTTGAAATCGGTCCCAGAATTCCGATAGGGTTAAACGAAGGGTCATCGGGTTCGCCTCCTCGGTATCTTGTGGCTGATACAAACACAACATACCACCAGGTGGCCCGGGAACTCAGGCGACTTACACCCAAATCAACCCCGTCAAGGCAAAAATCCCTGTCATCCCGACAGTCTTGCAAGAGTCTCATTCAGGAATTGCGAGCAGATATGACCAACGCCGGTTCACTTCTTGCCGGAAAACGCGGGCTCATCATGGGGGTCGCCAACGACCGGTCGATCGCCTGGGGGATCGCGCAATCACTCGCCGCAGCGGGCGCCGAGCTCGGATTTACCTACCAGGGTGCGCTCTTCGCCAAGCGCGTGCGGCCTCTTGCGGAGCGGATCGGCGCCTCGCTGATCCTCGACTGCGATGTCATGGACGATGCCAGCATCGACAGTGTCTTCGAGACCATCGCGTCCAGGTGGGGTTCCCTCGATTTCGTGATTCATGCCATCGCATCCTCCGACAAGGATCAGCTCAAGGGCCGTTATGCGGACACCACGCGCGACAACTTCCTGCGTACGATGGATGTCTCCTGCTACAGCTTCACGTCCGTTGCCAGGCGCAGTGCCGAACTGATGCCGGATGGCGGCAGTCTCGTGACGCTCACCTATCTTGGCGCCGAGCGCTGGATGCCCCACTACAATGTCATGGGCGTGGCCAAGGCGGCCCTGGAGGCCAGCGTACGCTACCTTGCCGCCGACTTCGGCGAGCATGCGGTGCGTGTGAACGCCATTTCCGCCGGGCCCATCAAGACCCTCGCGGCGTCCGGGATAGGCGACTTCCACTACATCCTCAAGTGGAACGAACTCAATTCGCCGCTGGGCAGGAACGTGACTATCGAGGAGGTCGGCGGCGCAGCCCTCTATCTGGTCAGCGATCTGTCGACGGCGGTTTCCGGCGAGGTTCACCATGTCGATTGCGGCTACCATGTCGTGGGCATGAAGAACCCGAAGGCGCCGGACATCTCCGCCGTCCGCTGACCATGGCCTCGAACAGTTTCGGGCAGGCATTCCGGGTCACCACCTGGGGAGAGAGTCACGGGTCGGAGATCGGTTGCGTGGTGGATGGCGTTCCGCCGCGGGTGACCCTGAGCGAGGAGGACATCCAGTACTGGATGGACCGACGCAGACCCGGCACGTCACGCTACACGACACAACGGCGCGAGCCCGATCGCGTCTCGATTGTCTCGGGATGGTTCGAGGGCCGGACCACCGGCGCGCCTCTCGCCATGATCGTGAAGAATGTCGCCCAGCGTCCCCGGGACTACAGCGAGATCGCCTCAAAATGGCGTCCCGGACATGCCGACTACACCTATGACATGAAGTACGGCATTCGTGACTGGCGCGGCGGAGGCCGGGCGAGCGCCCGGGAGACGGCGATGCGCGTTGCCGCAGGTGCGGTTGCACGCAAGGTGCTGGGAAGCGCGGTTGCCGTCAGGGGTGCCGTGGTGCAGATCGGGCCTTTGGCAATCGACAGATCGGCCTGGGACTGGGAGGAAACCGAGCGGAACCCGTTCTGGTGCCCGGACAGCGCAATGGCAGGGCGCTGGGGTGAGCATCTCGACGGGGTTCGAAAGGAAGGATCTTCGGCGGGCGCGATCATCGAAATCCGGGCCTCGGGCGTTCCGGTGGGGCTGGGAAGCCCGGTCTACGGCAAGCTCGACAGCGATCTTGCTGCAGCCATGATGTCGATCAATGCCGTCAAGGGCGTGGAAATCGGCGGCGGCTTTGCGCTGGCTGCCGAACCCGGCACGACGGCGGCAGACGAGATGGAGGCGGGTGAGAACGGTCCACGTTTCCGTTCGAACAATGCCGGCGGCGTTCTCGGCGGAATCTCGACCGGCCAGGAGTTGATCGTGCGCTTTGCTGTCAAGCCGACCAGCTCGATCCTCCATGAGCGCCGGACCGTCGACCGTGACGGCAACGACGCGACGGTCAGCGTCGGGGGAAGACACGATCCGTGCGTGGGAATTCGCGCCGCACCGGTCGGCGAGGCCATGATGGCGTGCGTTCTTGCCGATCATCTCATGCGCCACAGGGCGCAGTGCAGCTGACCGTGGAATTGTGATGTAATAGCGACAGTCGAGGAAGGGAACCACAGATGACGAACCGTTCACCACTCCCGCAGGGCCTGTCCGGCTTCATGTCCGACAGGGAGCGTCGCAGGGATATCCTCGGAGCGACGAGCGACTACAGACCGTTTCCCCTTGACGAATACGAGGCGCGCTGGGAGCGGGCCTACGAAGCCATGAAGGCTGCCGGTTTCGAAACCGCGGTGGTCTGGGGCAAGACTTCCGGCGTCTACGAGCGCGCCGGCGATATTATCTGGCTGACGAACTTCTTCTCGACCCATTCGGGACAGGAACCCGACACGTCGTTGTGGAACGGCCGCTCGTACTGTGCGGTCATCCTCGGCGCCAACGAGACGCCGGAACTCGTCACCGACGAATCGGAACCGCGCTTTGCGACACTTGCCACCGACCGTTTCCAGGGTCTCTACGATCCGATCCGCGGCGTGGCGGATGCGTTGCGCGCACGGGGTATCCGGGGGCGCGTGGCGATCGTCAACACGGACTGCCTGCCGATGAAGTACTGGGAGCAGCTCAAGGAAGCGACCCCGGAGATCGTGTGGGTGCCTGCCGATGATCTCATCCGCGACGCGCGCCGGATCAAGAGTCCGCGCGAGCTCGATCTCTTCAGGGAGGCCGGCAGGCTGGTGACGCGCGCTCACACGCACATGATGGAAGCGCTGATCGATGGCAGGACCGAAGCGGCTGCCGCTGCCGTTGCGGGAGCGACGATCCTTGAGGGGGGAGGCGCGTGGCACCGTATCGCCATATCCCATGGCGATACCAGCCAGTATCTGGAGAGCGACCCGCTTGTCGGGTTCTCGACGAGGGCGCCGGCGCCCGGGGACATCGTGCACGGCTTCATCTATGGACCGATCCTCAAGGGATACTGGCTCGATCCGGGACGCACCGCGGTCTGCGGCGGCAAACCGACGGACGCACAGAAGCATCTTGTGGAGAGCCTCGTGGACCTCATGCGCCGCCTGATGGACGCCATCCGGCCGGACGTGAAGGTCAAGAGCGTGGGCGAACTCGGCGACGAGCTCTCGAAGGATTCCGGCTATTTTTCCGAAGCGCTGAAGACAAGCTGGCCCTACTACGGCCACAGCAACGGTTGCATGTGGGAGGCTCCCTACATCGAGCCGCGCCTTTGCACCGACGAGGACATCTTCGAGGAGAACATGGTCGCCAGTGTCGAGGGCTTCTTCAGCGACGAGGAGGCCGGCACCGCCGCCTTCGAGACCAACTTCATCATCACCGCAGAGGGTCTCGAGGAAATCACCCCGATTCCGCACCTCTTCTGGTAGGCACGTCGACCGGCTCGAGTTCAGGATCCGGTATCCTTCCCCGGCAGGCCTTCCGGTACTCGTAGACGTCCGTGATCATCTTCTCCGTCCACCAGCCGCAGCGTGTCGGCGGATAGAGCGCCGGCCGTTCGGTACTCACGAAACTCTCGAGGGGACTGACGATACAGTCGTGGTTGGCGCCGAAGAAGAACGGGAAGGAGACCCGCTCGCGGCCGGACCTGTTGATCACGCGGTGGGGAGTCGAGACGAACTCTCCGTTTGTCCAGCGCATCAACATGTCACCGATATTGACAACGATGCTGCCGGGCACCGGCGTTGCTCGGATCCACTCGCCGTTCCGGTTCCCGACCTGAAGGCCGCCGACATCGTCCTGGAGAAGGAGGGTGAAGCACTCGTAGTCGGTATGGGCGCCGATGCCGATGCGCCGGGGATCGACCGGATCATGCTGCGACGGATAGTAGATCAGGCGCAGCTGGCCCATCGGCCTGTCGATCTTGTCGTCAAACCAGTGATCTTCGAGACCGAGGGCGGATTCGAAGGCCCGGAAGAGCTTTCTGCCGAGGCCGAGGACCGACTCGTAGTAGCCGTAGATGGCTTCGCGGAAGTCGGGCAGGCGGTCGGGCCAGACATTCGGGCCAATCATGATGTTGCCGGCCAGATAGTCCGGATCGTCCTCGGGCAGTTCGAGCGATACCTCGTAGCCTTCCTGGACATCCGGGCGGGCATTGACATCTGCATAGAGCGCCCCTTGCGGCACATAACCGCGGTGACGCTGGATACGGTTGATGTCGAGCTTCATCTTCTCTTCGAGCGGTTGATGAAAGAAGCGGAATGTCTGGCGGATCATCTCGTCGATCCGGGTCTCGGGAATACCGTGGTTGACGATGTAGAAGAATCCGGTGTGACGGCATGCATCACCGATGGCCTCCGCCACCCGGCGTCTGTCATCGGGACCCCCGGCCAGGAAGGGCTCGAAGTCGATCACCGGAATGCTGTCCAAATCGGGCGTCCTGGCATCGATTGTTCCGGTCTTCTCCAGAGCGGATGTCGTTGTCATGGTCTCGTTTCCGTCGATCCGGTTGCAGTGTGGAGAAATGATGTGCCGCAGACAAGATTCACCGGGGACGCTTGCCGTTCAGGGCATCCGTGGTGAAAGTGCCCCGCGGATCGGGGGACGGACCATGCGGCGCATTGGCATAGATGTCGGAGGAACCAACACGGACGCCGTGATCATCGACGGCAACAGGATCTTGGCCAAGGTCAAGACCGCGACCACCGCCGATATCATGACAGGCATTCGCGACGCCCTGAAGAAAGTTCTCGAAGGCTCCGGAGAACCGGCGGATTCGATCGAGGCAGTGATGGTGGGGACGACGCAGTTCACCAACGCCATTTTGGAATGCCGTAGCCTCGAGCCCGTGGCCGCCCTACGTATAGGTCTGCCGGCCAGCCGTTCCCTCGGCCCGTTCTCGGACTGGCCGGACCATCTCGAGCGCACCGTCCGGGGCCCTGTCTTCTGTGTCGAGGGTGGCCACGAGGTTGACGGACGGCCACTGGTGGAACTGGACGAAACGGCGATTGCCGAGGTCGCCAGCCGGATCGCCGCCGCCGGCATCCACAGCGTGGCCGTCTCCTCGATCTTCTCGCCGCTCAACATCTCGTGCGAGGAGCGCGCCCGAGAAATCCTCGCCGAGGCGTGTCCCGGTTGCCGCATCACCCTTTCCCACAGGATCGGCAGGATCGGTCTCCTGGCGCGCGAGAATGCGGCGCTTCTCAACGCGAGCCTGCGGCCTCTTGCGGAACGTTTCACCCATGCCATGAAGGATGCGATGGCGGAAAGTTCGTTCGACGCACGGCTCTACATCACGCAGAACGACGGCACGGTCCTTCTCGCCGACGAAGCGGAACACTATCCCGTCTTCAGCCTTGCATCCGGGCCGACCAATTCGATGCGCGGCGCCGCATTCCTGTCCGGAAGGTCTCATGGCATCGTCGTGGATGTCGGCGGCACGACGAGCGATGTCGGCATGCTCGAGGAGGGCTTCCCGCGCGAAGCCAACAATGTGGTCGAAATCGGCGGCGTGAAGACCCTTTTCCGCATGCCCCATCTCGTCTCGATCGGTCTGGGAGGCGGCTCGCTCGTCGACCTGGCCTCGGGAACCATCGGACCGGAAAGCACGGGACACGAGATCGAACAGAGGGCGCGGATCTTCGGCGGCAACGAGTTGACGGCTACCGATCTCGCGGTTGCTGCCGGCCTTGTGGACCTGGGCGACCGGTTGCGCCTCTGCGGCATCGATTCCGACAGGGTGTCGTTCCTGCTGGGTACCGCGGCTCTTTCGCTCGCCGACACGGTGGACCGCATCAAGACCCGCGCCGGCGACATTGCCGTCCTGGCGGTCGGCGGTGGCGCCTTCCTGGTGCCCGATGATCTCGAAGGTGCCTCGGACGTGATCCGTGTCGAGCACGGCGAGGTTGCCAACGCGGTGGGAGCCGCCATGGCACAGGTCTCCGGGGAATGCGATCAGGTCTTCACCGACCTCGGGAGGGACATCCTCCTCGAAAGGGCCCGTTCCGTTGCCGAACAGCGCGCAATTGCCGGCGGCGCCGACAGCACTACGCTGAAGACCGTCGAAATGGAGGACCTTCCCCTTTCCTATCTGCCGGGAAACGCGGTGCGCGCGCGGGTGCGCGTTGTCGGCGACATCACGGCCTGATCAGCGGCCGTGACTCCCGAACCTATGAGACCGGCGATTTCCGCCTCGCTGTAGCCGACGTCCGAGAGAATCTCGCGGGTGTATTGGCCATAGACGGTGGCGGGACGCACCGGACCTCCGGGGGTGCCCGAGAACTTGACGGGCAGACCAAGCGTCTGAACCTCCCCGGCGACGGGGTGCTGTTGCGTCACCACCATTTCGCGGGCCAGCGCCTGCGGGTCGCGGTGCATCTCGGGGATCGTGTTGATGGGACCGCTGGGCATGCCGGCAACCTCGAGTTCGGCGATCCACTCGGCCGTCGTCTTCACCGACATGCGCTCGTTGAGAATCTCCTGGAGCTCGGCGACATTCGCCATGCGTTTCTCGTTGGTGTCGAATCGGGGATCGTTCTCCAGTGACGGGTCCACCAGTTCGCAGAACTTCGGCCACATCCAGCCGCCCGCGCTGACGGTGATGTAGCCGTCCTTCGTGCGAATGGCCTGGTAGGGTGCCACGAGGGGATGCCCGGACCCCAGCGGCTGCGGCGCCTTGCCGGTGGCAAAGGCGAGGCACGAATGCCAATAGGTCTGGACGATGCCGGCCTCGAAGAGAGACGTATCGACCAACTGTCCTTCACCCGTCTTCTCCCGGTGCCGAAGTGCGGCACAGATGCCCATGGCGAGCAGGATTCCGGCCGTGATGTCGGTCATAGGCACACCGGGCTTGACGGGAGGCCGACCGGGCGCTTCGCCGGTCACGCTCATGATCCCGGACATGGCCTGGGCCATGAGATCGTAGCCCGGTCGCCCGCCGTAGGGGCCGGTTCTTCCGAAACCGCTCACAGCACCATAGATGATGGCCGGATTGAGCTGTCGTGCATCCTCGTAGCCGACGCCCAGACGGTCGAGAACACCAGGACGGAAGTTCTCCACGACAATATCCGCCGATGCGATGAGGCGTCTGGCTATGTCGATGCCCTCGGGCCGCTTGAGGTCGAGAGGCAGGCCGCGCTTGTTGCGGTTGACGATCATGTAGGATGCCGAGACCCCGTTGATCCAGTAGGGATCATCGGCGTTGTGGGACGGGTCCTTCTCGAAGGGGACACGTTCGATCTTGATGACGTCGGCCCCCATGTCGGCGAGCATCATCGTGCATGTGGGTCCCGCCATGATATGGGTGAAATCGATCACCCGGACGCCGTTGAGCGGCCCGTAGCCAGTTTCCATGATCAGCGTCCCCTGAATTGCGGAGCGGTCTTTGCGGCGAAGGCCGCCCGCCCGATGGTGTAGTCCTCGGTCGCGAAGCAGGCCATCGGTTCGCGCAGCTCTTCGTCGCTCAATGGCGCCGGGTCGAGCAGGCGCCGGGCAAACTTCTTGTGCCAGCGTGCCGAAAGGGGTGCATTGGCGGCGATGCGTTCCGCGGTGGCGTAGGTTTCCGCTTCGACCTGGTCGTCGGCGACCACGCGGCTGACGAGGCCGATCTCGAGCGCGCGCGCGGCGGAGAACTGCGAAGCCTCGAGGAGGATCTCGAGAGCATGGGCGTGGCTCACCATGCGCTTGAACTTGGCGATGTCGTCATGGCCATAGGTGATGCCAAGCCGGCCGGCGGGGATGGCGAAGCGCGCAGACTCGCCTGCGATGCGGAGGTCCGTATCGGGCAGCAGCCCGAGACTTCCGCCGATACAGTATCCCTTGATCATCGCGATGACCGGATGGCGGCAGTTCGCGAGGCCTTGACCCCATGATGCTTCGTATTCTTTCGCCTGTTCGGGATTGTCGCGCCGGTCGGCGAACTCGCTGATGTCGGCACCCACCCCGAAGGCGCGGTCGCCGGCACCGCGCAGGACCACGACCCTGATGGCATCGTCGGCCGAAAGACTGTCGAAGGCATCCGAAAGCCCCCTGGCGGTCACCGTGTCGATGGCGTTGAGCTTTTCGGGCCGGTTGACCGTGACGGTGGCGATGAATCCCCGGCGCTCGACCAGGATGCTCTGCGGAAGGTTGGCGGTCATGGAACGATCTCCCCGCTCTCAAGGATTGGCACCAATCCTACCCGACCGGGCGCCATTGTCGATTGTACCGGCGATGCCGGACGTGGCGGAAAGGACACACCTGTGGCAGCGCGCGGTGAAGGCGAGCGGCATGGACCGGTCCCACTTCGCGATCCACCGTGCGCTCATGGCGGAGCCACTGCGCGAGGTCGGCGCTGGCGAGGCCTGGGAGGACGCCCCCGCCCGACGGCATCGCATTGTCCTGAGTGACGTCGAGGATCGGCTTCGACCTGTCACAGGGCAGCCGGCGCGGGACGGAAAGTCATGAGCAAGAACACGGGCGTTGCGTTGGCGCTCGCGGCGGTCGCCGCGACAATCGTTCTCGGCGGGTGGCTTCAGTCGCCGGCGGCGGACCGTGTCGATTGCTGGTTCGACCCGCCGGGCGATGCAACGGTGGAGTGCTTTCGAATCCTTGTTCCCCGGGATTATGTCAAGGCTGAAGGAGAGACTTTCGATCTTGCGGTGGTGGTCGTCAGGGGTGGGAAGGAGGCCAGGGACCGTCCCGCCGTCGTGCTGGCGGAAGGCGGACCCGGCAGTCCAAGCTTCGACTCTGCCTATCCGCAGGAGTCCCTTGTGTCCTGGTGGTTCGATATCACGCAGAGATTCCGCAGGGAACGCGACATTGTGATATTCGATGCGCGCGGCGTCGGCCGCTCGCTGCCGAGTCTCGATTGCCATGAGGCAAATGAGGACGCCGGGAACCGGACAGATCCGCCCGGTTCGGACGTATCATTCTATCGGCGGGAATCCGAGAGCATCCGGGCTTGCTGGGACAGGTTGGCGGCGTCGGGCCTGGACTTCGCCACGGTTTCCACAACCCCGATGGCCGACGACATCGCAACGATCGCGGAAGAGCTCGGCTACGATACCATCGACCTGTAGTCGTTCTCATTCGGCACACGCGTCAGTCTCGAGGTCATCCGGCGTCACCCCGGCATCGTCCGCGCCGCGGTGCTCGACAGCACGGTTCCGACCCACGGTTCGTTGGACAACGATCTTCCATGGATGACGTGGCGCGCTTTCGAGCAACTCTTCGATGACTGCGAGCAGGATTCCCGGTGTTCCAATGCCTATCCGAACTTGCGCGACGGATTTCTCGATCAAGTGGAGGCGTTGAACGAAGATCCTCAGATGCTTGCGATCCTCGACAACGACCGGTGGGGCGAAGGGACAGCAGTATTGATGAACGGAGACGATCTTGTTTCCTACGTCATCGTTGCCTTCTATGTAACGGATGTCATTCAATATTTGCCTTCTACCATAGAGTCCGGGACTCGGGATTCCAGCAATCTCACGCCGTTCTTCTCGTTTCCTCTTTTGGCCGACTGGGGGCCGTCCGAAGGGGTGTTTCTGACGATCGTGTGCCGTGAAATCGTGCCGTTCACCGACGAGGCGGAACTGGAAGCGCAAGCCAGGATGTACGGCCCGATCGGTAGCGCGGGAGCGGTGATGGCCATGGCACCTGCATGTTCGGATTGGCCGGTCGAATCCGTGTTACGAGAGGACCGCTCGCCTGTCGTGTCGGCCGCACCAGTGCTCTTTCTAAACGGCGCATACGATCCAGTAACACCCCCGGAATGGTCCGTGGAGATCGCGGAGAGCTTCCCGAACGCCTCTCATCTTGTCTTTCGAGGAGCCGGACATGCCCCGAGTGCCAGCGACGGGTGCGCGGTGAGGACCGCGGTTCGGTTCCTCCAGCGTTCCGGTGACAGCGAGCCCTTCACCGAACCTTATTGCCGATTGTACCGCGAACCTCCCGACTTCCTCATCCCGTGAACACAAGAGCCATGGGAAAGAGCATCGGCGTTTGCGGAGCGCAGTCAACGTCGGCCTTCTCGCGGCCGCCGATGTCGGCAGCATGACGGCATCGAAACCCTCGGATCTCAGGCGGTGCGCGCAGGCGTCCAACGCGTTGAGCCCCCTGACCCGATCTCTGGACCTGGCGCCCATGGGCTTCTTCGCCTCCTGGGCGAGCCGGTCGACCTCCGGACTGTTCATGTCGGGAACCGACAGCCCCATGCCGCGCGCATCGCTCCCGCGAAAAACCGGCAAGGCAACCAGGCGACAGTGGACCGCGGCACAACCGGGAGAAATGAATCATTAGCCGGTCCGGTCCGCCTCTGGCGTCTGGAGGCACCTTTGACAGGCTCTTCCAGTTGTGCCGGGACGGGCGTGCGCCAAGGCATTCCCCGGTCTCGAGCAGCGAGTCGTATGTTCGGGTCGACGGCGATGTCGTGATCCGCGGGTTACATACATCCCTCCATTCGATCGGGAGCGTCCCTTGAATTCCGCTTCTCCGCTGGGCCGCTGCGCCTGACCTGGAGAACACCTATGCCAGTGCGCTGATGGCGATCCTCGCGCAGGCTTGCGCGTCGGAGAGCGCATTGTGGTGATCGAGCGGGATGCCAAGATGCCTGCAAACAACAGGGAGGCTTGCCGACCTGAGGTTCCATCTGGCGCGGGCCATTTTCACAGTGCAGCGGAATTCTTGCCGTGGAGGCGTGATATCCGATGCCGCACAGCACGCATGGAGAACGCTCCTGTCGAACGTCGCGTTGTGCGCGGCGAGGAACTCCGCATCGTCCAGGAAGTCCCGCAAGTCGGACCACATCTCGCCGAAGGTCGGGCTGTCGCGGACATCGTTCCAGGCCAGGCCGTGGATGTACGTGAAGACGAACTGCTTTCTGGGCGGGCGAATCAGCTGTTGGTAGGTCCCGTCAATACGGCCATTCCTAACAAGAACGGCACCGACGGCACATGCGCTGTCGGGCCAGCGGTCCGCAGTCTCGAAATCAATGGCAGCAAAGGTGGTCATGACGTCTCCGGCGCGGCCATCGCCCCGGAGCGCATCGCCGATGCATCCGGCACCGTCGCGTCCCGGGCCGCCGCAACCAGGGCATCGAGCGCAACAATCATTGCAAGGTCACGGCAGAGAACAGGACGCGGGTGTCGCTGTTCTGGATCCGCAGGCAGGCTGTGGCATTGGCGGGCGCCTGGACGGAAGGCGGATAACCGGAGCTTCGCCGACCGGGCCTGCGGAAAGGGGAGGGCGGCAAGCCCTGTCGGATGGACCTATCATCTGGCGGTGGGCTTGCGCCGGGCGGGACCGCGCCAGGTGCGCGTTGCGGGTTCGGCCTCGACGGCAACCCCGTAGGGGCGGCCGGCTGTTTCGAGCCAGGTCCAGAGATAGTCGGCCTGGCTTCGCTCGACGTGGACGTCGAAGACCGGGTCCTTTTCGACCTGGTGAAGGATGACGGCGGAGCGGCCCAGCGTGCTCTGGGCGCACCCACCGGGGCCAAAGCACCGGGGATGGAGATCGAGGGGACAACCCATCGCAAGAATGTCGCGCACCAGGGGACCGCGAAGACGGATGGTGGTGCGGCCCTCGGTGACATCGACGACGGCGGCGCCGGGAAGGGCCTTCGCGAGACGGCCCGTGATTGCCCTTTCGGCATCCGGCGGTCCGACGATGAGCCACTCGACGGGACCCAGCCACAGGGCGAAGAGATTGTTGCCGCTCTCGACCCTGTTGGGCTCGGCTGGAAGGGAAACGCCAAGCGCTTCCCTGACGGCATTGCCGTCGGCCCCGCCGCGCAGCGTGACCTTGGAGAGGAACCTGCGTTCCGCCATCACGAGACCAGCCGTCGCTGCCGCTTCCTCGTCGTGGGCGGCAAGGCCGCGATGGGTGAGCGGGCTCTGTCTTTGCCAGTTTTCAGCCACGAAGCCTGGTTCCTTCCTCGTCGAAGAAGACCGGTTTGACGATTCGCGCCCTGATGATCCTGTCCTCCAGAGGAATCGCGACCCCCTCTCCGAGGCGTTCATGGCCCCGCCTGATGAGTGCAAGCGCGATGGAGTGGCCGCAATTGGGGCTCATGTAGCTCGACGAGACCCACCCTTCCATGGGCACCGGAGCCGGTGCGGAGGGCTGCGGCGATACATGGGCTCCTTCAGGAATGACCTCTTTGGGGTTGTCGGTGAGAAGTCCCACCAGCTGCTTGCGGTCCTCGCGCAGGGTGTCGGGCCTCATCAGGCCGCGTTTGCCGAGAAAATCCTTCTTCTTCTTCGACACGAGCCAGCTCATCCCGAGATCATGGGGCGTGGTCGTGCCGTCGGTGTCCTGGCCGGCAATGACGAAGCCCTTCTCGGCGCGCAGCACGTGCATCGCTTCGGTGCCGTAGGGGGTGATCGCGTACTTTTCACCGGCCGTCATAAGGTTCTGCCAGAGTGTCAGTCCGTAGCTCGCCGGAACATGGAGTTCAAAACCGGTCTCGCCGGAGAAACTGATCCGGTAGATGCGGCCGGCGATACCCGAGATTTCGGCATCGCGCCAGGCCATGAACGGAAAGGCGCCGGGAGCAAGATCGGCTGCCGTGAGTTCCGAGACCAGCGCCCGACTCTTCGGTCCGGCAACGGCGATGGCTGCCCAGTGCGTGGTGACCGACGTGCAATGGACCTCGAGATCCGTCCATTCCGTCTGCAGCCATTCCTCGAGCCAGTTGAGAACCGTGGCCGCACCGCCTGTCGTGGTGCTCATCAGGAAGCGATTCTCGGCAATCCGCGCAGTGACACCGTCGTCGAACACCATGCCGTCATCCCGGCACATCAGGCCGTAGCGGCATCGTCCCACTTTCAGCGTCGAGAACATGTTGGTGTAGATGCGGTCGAGGAACTCCGCCGCATCCGGCCCCTGGATATCGATCTTGCCGAGCGTCGAGGCATCGAGGATGCCAAGAGTGGTGCGTGCCGCAAGGGTCTCGCGTTGAACCGCCTCCTCGACGGATTCATTGCCCCTGGGATAGCACAAGGGCCGCTTCCACTGGCCGACTTCCTCGAAGTGAGCGCCGTTCTTCTCGTGCCAGGCGTGCATCGGCGTCTTGCGAACGGGATCGTAGAGTTCGCCGCCGGTGTCGATTCCCGCCAGAGCGCCAATGGTGACCGGGGTATAGAACGGGCGATAGGTCGTATGGCCGACCGAGGGGATTTCCTCGCCTCTGAGCGATGCAAGGATGGCAAGACCATTGACGTTGGACGTCTTGCCCTGATCGGTTCCCATGCCCGTTGTCGTGTAGCGCTTGAAGTGCTCCACCGAGGCGTAGTTCTCCCGGAAGGCCAGTGCCACGTCGGCTACGGTGACGTCGTTCTGAAAATCATGGAACGCCTTGCCGCCCTTCACGGATGCCGGAAGGGACCACAGCGGCTCGAGGTCGAGCACACCGTCGCCTGTTCCGGCATCGACATCCGGCACAGCCGCCGGTTCCGAGGAGAATCCGGTGGCAGCGGCCGCCTCGGCCCCTGCGAGGGCGCCGGCGCTGAGGCACTCGAGGAGGCCGAACGTGCCGGCGGCCGCCCCGACGCTGCGCTGGGCTTCCATGGCCTCGGAGGGCACGAAGGACGCAAGCATGTCGTCCCAGTGGAGGCGGGTACCTGACTGCGAAGCAAGGTGAACGGTCGGATTCCAGCCGCCCGACATCATGACGAGATCGCACTCCCGGGACCCGGCCGGGGATACGCCTTCGTCGAGGCTGGCGATCTCGACCTCCCGGACCTGGCGCCCGCCGTGGACCCGTGCAATCACGCTGCCGGCCACGACATCGATGCCGCGCGAGCGCGCCTCCTCCACGAGTTCTCCCCTGGGTTCGGCGCGTGCATCGATGATTGCCGTGACATGGATGCCGCCGTCGGCAGCGTCAATGGCGGCGCGGTAGGCGGTGTCGTTGTTCGTGAAGACCACGGCTCGCTTTCCGCAGCGCACACCCCAGCGGTTCACATAAGCGCGCACCGCATCGGCGAGCATGACGCCCGGCCGGTCGTTGCCGGGGAACACCAGGGGCCGCTCGATGGCGCCGGTGGCGAGCACGACCTGTCGCGCGCGGATCTTCCACAGGCGCTGACGCGGCATCAGGCGTTCCGCACAGGGCAGGTGATCGCAGACACGTTCGACACCCACCAGGAAGTTGTGGTCGTAGTAACCGACGATGGTGGTTCGCGGTAAGAGCCTCACCTCCGGCATTGTTGCCAGTTCGTCGGCCATGCTTTCCCGCCAGGTCTGGCAGGGGACCCCGTCGATCGTGGCCCGGCTTGCAAGAAGGGAACCACCGAAATCAGCCAGTTCCTCGGCAAGAATCACACGGGCTCCCGACTGGCCGGCGCTCCGCGCCGCCTGGAGTCCTGAAGGGCCAGCGCCCACGACGAGAACATCGCAATGGGCGTAACGCTTCTCGTAGACGTCGGGATCGGGTTCCTGAGGCGCCTTGCCCAATCCCGCGGCGCGCCGGATGAAACGCTCGTAGAACATCCAGGCCTTCGCAGGCCACATGAAGGTCTTGTAGTAGAAGCCTGCCGGAATGACCTTCGAGACGAGGCTGTTGAACGCTCCGATATCGAAACCGACGCCAGGCCAGCAGTTTTGGCTCGACGCCACGAGGCCGTCGAAGAGTTCGATTGCGGTTGCGCGCGTATTGGGTTCCGTGGCGGCACCTTCGCCGAGCCCAACCAGGGCATTGGGCTCTTCCGTACCGGCGGCAACGATACCGCGCGGCCGGTGGTACTTGAAGCTTCGCCCCACGAGGCGCACTCCGTTGGCGAGAAGGGCAGACGCGAGCGTGTCGCCCGGGTGCCCCGAATAGCCCCTGCCGTCGAACGTGAAGGAAAGTCGACGGCTGCGATCGATGAGGCCGCCGGAACTGTTGCGCCAGGTCTGCATCAGGTGTCCCCGGCCGGCGGCTTTTCTGTGATGCCGTAGACCGACATGATGCGATGACTCACCGTGTCGCGCGCCATGTGAAACCAGCGGCGGCAGCCGTGGGCATGGAACCAGCGTTCATGATGCACACCCTTGGGATTCTTGCGCATGAAGAGGTAGTCGGCCCAGTCGGCATCGCTGGCGGCGCAGGGATCTGGCCTCACGATATGGGCCTCACCGCCGCAGGTGAATTCGGTGTGCAGCCGTTCGCCGCACCAGGGACAGGGAATCAGCATCATCGTCCTTGTCCTCCTAGTGCGCCACGGCTGCCGCGCCGTGCTCGTCGATGAGCAGGCCGCTTTCGAAGCGCTTGAGGTCGAACGCCTCGTTGAGCTTGTGGGGCCGGTCCTGGGCGATCGTGTGGGCAAAGACCCAGCCGGAACCCGGTGTCGCCTTGAAGCCGCCGGTTCCCCAGCCGCAGTTGATGTAGAACCCTTCGACCGGGGTCCTGGAAATGATCGGACTGGCATCGGGACAGATGTCGACGATGCCTCCCCAGGTCCGCATGACCCGCAGGCGCCTCACGATGGGATAGAGTTCGCACAGGCCCTCGAGCTGATGCTCGATGACGTTGATGCCCCCCTTCTGGCTGTAGCTGTTGAAACCGTCGATGCCCGCTCCGAGCACCAGTTCGCCCTTGTCGGACTGGCTTATGTAGACATGCACGGTGTTCGACATGATGACGGTGTCGAGCACCGGCTTGATGGGCTCCGAGACCATGGCCTGGAGCGCATGGCTTTCCACGGGCAGGCGCAGACCGGCCATGGCCGCGATGACAGACGCATGGCCGGCAGGTACGGCGCCGATCCTGGCGGCCCTGATCGGCCCCCTGGTCGTCCGGACACCAGTGACCTTGCCGTCCGCGATGTCGATGCCCGTCACCTCGCAGTTCTGGATGATGTCGACACCGAGCTCGTCGGCGCGCCGGGCGTAGCCCCAGGCCACCGCATCGTGGCGCGCATTGCCTGCCCGGCGCTGCATGGCCCCGCCGAGTACCGGATAGCGGATCGATCTCGAGATGTTGATGATCGGCGCGATTTCCTTGATCTCTTCGGGTGTGACCATCTCGTAGTCGATCCCGTTGAGACGGCAGGCGTGTCCACGGCGCCTCAGTTCCTTCAGGTCGTGTTCGTTGTGGGCGAGATTGATCACGCCACGCGCACTGAACATGACGTTGAAATTGAGTTCCCGCGACAGGTTCTCGAACAGTTTGAGTGAATGTTCGTAGAGGTGCGCGCTTTCGTCCCACAGGTAGTTGGAACGCACGATCGTCGTATTGCGTCCGGTGTTGCCACCACCGAGCCAGCCCTTCTCGAGAACGGCGACGCGTGTGATGGCGTGCTCCTTCGCCAGATAGTAGGCGGTGGCAAGGCCATGTCCCCCGCCACCTATGATGATGACGTCATAGGCGTCCTTCGGTTCTGGGTTGCGCCACGCCTGTGGCCAGTCCTCATGGTCGCGGCGCGCCTGACGCACGAGATTCCAGATCGAGTACTTCATGTCATGAACCCGTCAGCGGAATAATCCGGAGAGATGCGATTCAGGCTGCGTTGTCCCTGGTGTTGAAAATCGGTTCCACCAGCGCGAGTTCCTGCAGCGGTATATGGCACTTGATGGTGTGGCCATCGCCCGCATCCTGATCGGGCGGCTCCTGGTCATCGCAGATTCCACCGAGATAGCGCGGGCAGCGGGAGGCAAAGCGGCAGCCCGTGGGGGGATCCAGGGCAGACGGCATCTCTCCCTCGAGGCGGATGCGTTTCTGGACGATGTCGGGATCGGGGATCGGCACTGCCGAGAGAAGGGCCTCGGTGTAGGGATGGTAGGGCGGCATGAAGATCCGATCCGAGGAACCCGATTCCATGATCTGGCCGAGATACATGACGACGATCTCGTCGGAAATGAAGCGAACGACCGAAAGGTCGTGGCTGATGAACAGCAGCGTCGTGTTGTAGCGCTTCTGGACATCGTTGAGGAGATTGATGACGGCTGCCTGCACGGATACGTCGAGTGCCGAGACGGGCTCGTCGGCGATCACCATCGAGGGTTTGCCGGCGAAGGCGCGCGCGACGGCGATCCGCTGTTTCTGGCCCCCGGAAAGCTGGCGCGGCTTGCGTGTCGAGAACGCCCTGGGCAGGCGCACGACATCGAGCATGTCACCGACGCGCTCGCGAATTCCCTCCCTGTCCTTCTCGATACCGAACTTCTTGATGACACGGCCGATGCAGTGGCCCACCGAATGGCTTGGATTGAGCGTGCCGTCTGGGTTCTGGAACACCATCTGGAGGGCACGGATGAGCTTCTGGTCACGTTTCTGGACGGGGATGGCACCGATGTTGCGGCCCTCGAACATGATTTCGCCTTCGGTGACGGTCTCGAGACCTGTCAGAACCTTGGCAAATGTTGATTTTCCGCATCCCGACTCGCCTACGATGGCCACGGTCCGGCCGCGTTGTGCGCGGAAGTTGAGCTTTTCGTTGGCCTTGACGTAGTGGCGGCTCTGGCCGCTGACCAGCGAAGCCAGGGAGACATCGACTATCTCGTAGAACTTGCTCATACCGGCGATATCGAGCACTGCATCGCCGTCGCCGGCGACAACCTCGCTGTAGGCTATCGATGGGACATGCTCGATTTCGTCGATGCGCAGGCACCGGGCGTGATGGCTGGTGCTGATTCCCACAGCCTCGATCGGGACCTCTCCCACGTCGCAGACGCCGCTCCTGAAGTTGCTGCAGCGCGGCCCGAACGAGCAGCCCGGCGGCCGTTCGTGGGGAAGCGACACCTGGCCCGGTATGGGCTCAAGGGTGCGGGCACGCTTGTCGGCGCCGAGTGTCGGAATGCAGTCGAAGAGACCGAACGTGTACGGATGCCGGGTCTTCTTGAAGACCTCGTGAATCGTCCCCTCCTCGACCATGGAGCCGGAATACATCACGCCCACGCGGTCGCAGACCTTCACGATCAGCCCAAGATTGTGACTGATGTAGAGCAGCGTGGTGTTGAATTTCTCCCTCAGCTGCACGATGAGGTCGATGACCGTTGCCTCGACCGTGACGTCGAGTGCCGTGGTGGGCTCATCGAGCAGCAGAAGCGAGGGGTTGGAGAGCATTGCCATGGCAATCACGACGCGCTGCTGCTGGCCCCCCGATATCTGGTGGGGATAGCGTGTCATCACCTTTTCGGGATCGGGCATGTTGACGTCGCGCAGCATCTGGATCGAACGCTCCTCGGCTTCCCTGTCCGAGACGCCTTCGTGGACGACGAGCACCTCCTTGACCTGGGAACCGATGGTGAGGCTCGGATTGAGAGCGCTCATCGGTTCCTGATAGACCATGGCGATCTTGGATCCCCGGATGTTTCGCAGCTCTTCGGGCGACATGGATGCCATGTCGCGGCCCTCGAACTTGATCCGGCCCCTGACGACGCCTCCGTTGATGCCGAGGTAGCTCATGATCGCCATCGCGACCGTGGTCTTGCCGCACCCCGATTCACCCACGAGGCCGTAGCTTTCCCCCCGTTTCAGCTTGAGCGAGAAGTCGGGAACCGCTGGAATCTCGCCGATGCGCGTGAAGTACGAGATTCCTACATTCTCGATCTCGAGGACATAGTCGCTGCCGCCTGTGTTCGCCATTTCGTCAGTCCCTCGCCGAGATTTCACGCAATCCGTCGGCCAGGAGATTGAACCCGATGACCAGACTCGAGACGGCGATGGAAGGAATGATCGGCATGTAGGCCTTGCCCGGAACGGTCGCCATGGTCCGCGATTCCGCAACCATGCCGCCCCAGTCAGGATCGGGAGGCGGCAGGCCCAGGCCGAGAAAACCCAGAATGCCGATGGTGATGACGGTGTAGCCCATGCGCAGGCAGGCATCGACGATAAGCGGGCCGCGCGCATTGGGCAGCAGTTCGACCACCATGATGTAGAGGCTCTTCTCGCCGCGGATCTGTGCCGCGGAGACGTACTCCAGATTGCGCAGATCGAGGGTGAGGCCTCGGACGATGCGTCCGATGCCCGGCGAGGATGCAAGCGTCACCGCAACGATGATATTGAGCGCCGATGCGCCGAAGACGGTGATGATGATGATGAAGAGGATGATCAGCGGGAACGACAGGATGATGTCGCTGATGCGGCTGATGATGAGGCTGTCGACCCAGCCGCCGTAGTAGCCTGCCAGCATGCCCATCGTGATGCCGACGAAATAGCACGTCAGAATGGCTGTCGGCGCCACGATCAACGTGGCGCGCGCGCCATAGGCAAGGCGTGACCAGAGGTCGCGGCCCGAGATGTCCGTTCCCAGCCAGTGGCCGTCGACCGTGAACGGCGCTATGGCAAACGCCGAGTAGTCTTGCTCGTTGGGGCCGTAGACCGTGATGACATCGGCGAAGATCGCGACGAAGACCCACAGCATGACGAGTGAAAGTCCGATCATGGCAGCGGGTGATTCGCGCAGCAGACCGATTGCATAGAAGAATCGCGCCCAGCCGACCCTGTCCGGCTGCTCCGCGCTTCCGGCGGCAGGTTCCGGTATTTCGTGGGCCCTGTCGGTCATGGCGGGCTCGTCATATGAAGCGGATGCGCGGGTTGATGTACATGTAGCCGACGTCCCCGATCAGCTGTGTTGTCACCGCAATGAAGACGGCGATCAGGGTCGCAGCCTCGATCATCGCCGTATCGCCGAAGAGTGCTGCCTCCAGCAGCATCTTTCCGAAGCCCGGATAGCTGAAGACGGTCTCGGTCACGACGACGCCGGTGATGAGAAACGGAATCTGCAGGAGGATGACCGTGAAGGGCGCGATCATCGCATTGCGCAGTGCATGCTTGAGGATCACCTGGCGGTAGGGCAGCCCCTTGAGGATTGCTGTTCGGATGTAGGGCCGCGTCATCACCTCGACCATGGAGCCTCGGACCATGCGGGCGACGTAGCCGAAGTCGTAGAGCACCAGTACAAGGACAGGCAGAATCATCTGCGATGCCCATGACCAGGGCTCGAAACTCTGCATGTGGGACGTGCCCGGCAACCACCCCAGAATGAGCACGAAGATCACGAGAAGGAACGTGGCCGAGGCGAATTCCGGGATCGAGGTGAGCGTGATGCCCGTGTAGGAGAGTGATCTGTCGAGCAGACTTCCCTCCCGCATGCCCGAGAGAACGCCGAACACAAGGGAAAGCGGCACGATGATGCCAAACGCGACGCCGCCGAGCACCATGGTGTTGCCAAGGCGCCGCCACATCACATCGTTCACGGGAAGCCGGTACTTGAGCGACCATCCGAAATTGCCGATGTACTGGTCGCCCCTTTTATCCTTGTAACCGAGCTTGAGGTCGGGGTCGTAGACGGGGTCCTTCGAAATGCCCGAAAGAACCGAAATCCAGCGCACATAGCGCACGACAAGGGGATCATCGAGCTGAAGCTTCTTGAACAGGATTTCCTTCTGCGCCGCCGTGGCGTACGGCCCCAGGGTCTTGCTCGCGACGTTTCCGGGTGTGAATTCGAGCATTGAGAACACGAGCACGGATGTTACGAACATCGTCGCAATCATCATCAACAACCGCTTGGCAATGAATAAGGCCATAACCTCACTATCCCGGGATACCGATCACAGTTTTGTGGCGGCGCTACGCCTGTCGTTGACAAGGACGGGTGCCAGAATGAGACAGAATCGCGTGAACTGTCCAGTGATTCTGAACTTTGGAACGACCGGTCCCCGTCGAATGTTCCGGGGCTGCATTGCCACGGACGGCTGCGACGCCTAAGATGGATACCCGTTCCCTTGAAGCGAAGACAGCCATGGCAATGCTTGTCGATCCCTACGGCCGTGAAATCAGCTACATCCGGATTTCGGTCACCGACCGGTGCGATTTCCGCTGTGTCTACTGCATGTCGGAGGACATGACGTTCCTTCCCAAGAAGGACCTTCTGACGCTCGAGGAACTCGACCGGCTTGCCAGCACGTTCGTGCGCCTGGGCACGCGCAGGATCCGCATCACCGGGGGAGAGCCCCTCGTGCGCAAGGGGGTGATGCAGCTGTTCCGCGATCTCGGACGCCACCTCGATGGCGGCGGCCTCGAGGAGCTGACCGTGACGACCAACGGCAGCCAGCTCGCGCGCTATGCAGACGATCTCCGCGAGGCCGGTGTCAGGCGCATCAACGTTTCGCTCGATACGCTCGATCCCGAAAAATTCCGCGCGATCACACGTTGGGGCCGCTGGGAAAGGGTCATGGAAGGCATCGCCGCAGCCAGCAAGGCGGGCCTTGCCATCAAGATCAACGCCGTTGCGATGAAGGGCGTCAACCAGGACGAGTTCGACCGCATGATCCGCTGGTGCGGCGAACGCGGTTTCGATCTCACTCTCATCGAGACCATGCCCATGGGCGATATCGACGGCGACCGGACCGCACAGTACCTGCCGCTCTCCGTGGTCAGGGCGGATCTCCGGAAGCGCTGGACGCTCACCGATATCGACCACCGGACAGGCGGTCCGGCCCGCTACATGCGCGTGGCAGAAACCGGCGGCAGGCTGGGCTTCATCACGCCGATGACCCACAACTTCTGCGAATCCTGCAACCGTGTCCGGCTGACCTGTACGGGCACGCTCTACATGTGCCTTGGCCAGGAGGATGCCGCGGACCTTAAGACACCTCTGAGAGCCTCGGAAGGCGACGAGCTGCTCGAGAGCGCCATCCGGGAAGCGATCTCCCGAAAACCCAGGGGCCACGACTTCGTGATCGACCGGCGCACGAAGGTTCCCAGTGTCGCTCGCCACATGAGCGTGACGGGCGGATAGCGTCAGACCCCGGTGGGGTGACGTCATGACGCACCGGAAGGAAGATGTCGCCCTGATGTCTCCGGGCCCGGGGAGCGACCGCTTCCTCGCCGTCCACCGCTTCGGGGAGCCGGGTGCCCGCCCGAAACTCTACTTTCAGGCAGCACTCCACGCCGACGAACTTCCCGGGACCCTTGTGCTGAACCGTATGCTCGGCTGGTTGAGGCAGGCCGACAGGGAAGGTGGCCTCAAGGGCGAGTTCGTGATCGTTCCCTATGCCAACCCGGTCGGACTCTCCAACCGGATCATGAACTATCACCTGGGACGTTTCGATCTCGATGGCGACGGCAACTTCAATCGCTGGTACCCGGATCTCGGCGCCGAAGCGGCGCAACGCATCCGCGATCTCCTGACCGGCGATGTGGAGCAAAACTCCCGGCTCATCCGCCGCGCCATGCTCGATGCTCTCGAGGTCTGGCCGGCCGAGGGCGAGGCCAACACGCTCAGGAAGACGCTGCTGGGCCTCTCGATCGACAGCGATTTCATCTTCGATCTCCACTGCCACGGCGAGGGTATTGCCTATATTTACTTTCCGAGGGACGTCTGGCCGCGCTACGGCGATCTCGCTGCGGAACTCGGCTGCCGTACCATTCTGCTTTATGGCACCGGTTCGGGTACGGCTTTCGAGACCGCCGCGAGCGTCGTCTGGTCGAGGCTCAAACGGGAGTTTCCCGAACGTCCCGTCGCCGATTCGCCCTTTACCACGACACTGGAATTGAGGGGCCAGTCGGATGTCGGCGCGGATCTCGCCGATGCCGATGCCTCGGCCCTGTGGCGGTTCCTGCAACGCCACGGCTTCATCGTCGGCGATCCCGGCCGGCCACCGGATCTGCTGTGCCATCCCACACCGCTTGCCGGCTCCGACAATCTGGTGGCCCCGGTCGCCGGTGTGGTCAGTTACCGCCTGGCACCCGGCGAAAAGGTGAACGCAGGCGACGTCGTTGCCGATATCGTCGATCCTGCTGAAGCTGATTGGCGGAAGGCCCGGACACCTGTCGCAAGCAGGGCAAGCGGCATCCTCTACGGACGCAGGATGAGCCGGCTGGTGCGTCCCGGACAGTCCTTCGCGGTCGTGTCCGGAGACGTGGAACTGCCTCCCCCCGATCCTCCCGCGTACGACTGGTAGCTTCCGTCGTGGTTCACGAAAGAGACATCATCGAGCTTCCTGCGGCGGGCCTTGGAACCCGAAGGCGGCTCGTCGTGCATCGATTCGGGCAGCCCGGCGGGCGGCCGAAGGCCTACCTTCATGCCGCGCTCCATGCCCAGGAGCTCCCCGGCATTGTCGTTCTCGATCATCTGATCGGCAGGCTGAGCGAGACTGACGCGGCCGGCCGGGTGACCGGAGAGATCGTCGTCGTGCCCTTCGCCAATCCGGTCGGGCTGGCACAGCAGGTCATGATGGAAGCCCTGGGGCGTCATGATCTCGACACGAACCGCAACTACAACCGCGGATTTCCAGATATCCTCGACGGCGTGGTGACCCATGTCGACGGCAGGCTCGGCAATGATCGCGATGCCAACGTGTCCATGGTGAGAGCCGCCGCCGCCGCGGTTCTCGACCGCCGGCGCGATCTTCGCGAGGACGATGTTCTGAAAGTGACGCTGTTCCGGCTTTCATGCGACTGCGACTTCGTGCTCGATCTCCACACGGCCTGGGAGGCGCTGCCGCACATGCTCGTCACCGACGGCAACTGGCCGGATGCCTCGGATCTTGCCTGCGAGATGGCAAGCGAAGTCGTGATCGTTGATCGGGGCAATCCCCTGATGACCTTCAAGTCTGCCCATGTCCTTGTGTGGCAGGGAATAGCCGAACGGTTTCCCGGAATGCCGCTGGCACCGGGCTGCCTCCCGGTCGTCCTCGAGTTGCGCGGCCAGAGAGACGTCGATGACCACTTCACCGAACCTGCCGCGACGGGCCTCTTTCGCTGGTTGCAGAGAAGGGGCGTGATCGAAGGTTCGCCCGGGGTTCTTCCGGAGCCGCGCTGCAAGGCGCGTTCGGTGTCGGGACTCAAGCGCCTCCTCGCCGCCCGTGGTGGTATCGTGATCTACCTCAAGCATCTCGGCGAGAATGTCGGGGCCGGTGAGACGTTCGCCGAAATCCTCGATCCCGAAAGCGGCGGGAGGGAGCCGGTGACGTCACCCGTTCACGGTCTTCTCCATGCCCGGCGAAGCCACCGCCTCGTCCGCAAGGGACAGTATTTCTGCGCCATCGCCGGCGACGTGCCCCATGCACCTTCAGAGAGTTGAGCCAAATTCGGGATGTTCCCCGAACCATGGTGCCGGTCCGCGTGCCCACCCGATACGAACTCGCCAATGGCCGCAGGGCAAGAGGCGTGGGGGAGAAGGGGGATAAGGTGAGGTTTCGCCTCGATGGCATGAGCCAACGGCACCTGACTACCCCGAAGGAATTGAAACGCGACTCAGTCTTGCCCGCTGGCAATCAATGTGCGTCGCGTCACGGCATCATGGGCAGAACGGCGTCGGCGGTGCAATTGCGGCTGCCGCCCAGCCGGGAAGGAACTCCGTTGTTCACCATGTCGTCCTCCTGAGCAACGCGATCTTGCGGTTGGGGAATGTCGAAGCCGGTGTTGCCGTAGAGCAGCACCATTTGCTCCAGAACGTCGATTACGTCAGATTTCGGCCGCTACAGGGACAGTTGACATGCCGGAAACCACATGGACAGGATCGCGGTTGCACATTTGGCGCTGGTGTCTTGCCGCCGCGGTGGTGGTCATTCTGGCGCTTGCCGGATCACCGTCCTCTGCGGCCGGCTGCGACGGCTATACCGGCGACCCTGAGGAGGCTGCAGCGTTTTGGAGCACGGTTTCCGAGGACGGCCTGCGCGCCTGCATCGAGGCTCATGGCACCGAAGTCCGAGACGAGGAGTACGGCGGAACGCCGCTCCACCGGGCGGCGGCGAACGCGAGTCCCGGAGCCCTCTTCGTTCTCCTTGAGGCGGGCGCGGACCTGCACGCCGAAAGCAGGACGGACAGCACACCACTCCACTGGGCTTCTGCCCGTGCCAAGGACCCGGCCGCTATCGCGCTGCTGCTCGACGCCGGGGCTGACCCAATGGCACGCAACGACCAGGGCTGGACGCCACTGCATGGAGCGGCGGGGCAGAACACCAACCCCGGCGCCACCGCACTCCTGATCGAGGCTGGCGCAGACTTCGAAGCAGGTGTCGATTACAAGTGGTCAGCGCATTACATGTCAACGCCGCTGCATCTGGCGGCGGGCTTCAACGACAACCCGACCGTGGTTACCGATCTTATCGAAGCCGGGGCTGACATCGAGTCACACAACTATTATGTCGGTACGCCTCTGATCATGGCGGCAGAATTTAATGACAATCCCTTGGTGATTGCAGCGCTGCTGGATGCCGGGGCCGACCAGAAGGCGCAGGCCGACTTCAACGAAACCGTTTGGAGCATAACCATGCGCAATCCCGACTGGGTGGGGCACTTGTTCTACGGGCTCCTGCGTACTCTGGAGTGGCAATGAGCCGCGCCAGTGAGGACGTCAAATGCCAGCCCTGCGATGGTCCGCGCCCGTGCCAACCCGGTTAAGTTGTGAGTTCCGGCGAGCGACGGTGCCCTTCGGGACTCTCGGCCGGATCCCGCGCGCACATGGGCTGGGTCCTGCTATGCTGAAGGTATTCGAACGCGGGTTGCGACGTGCAGTGAGGTGATTGGGTCACATGCACCCAAGGGGACGACAACATGATTAATCCTGCCTGGCGCCACGCCACGCCTGTTCTCCTGGCACTCGCGCTGGTCCTGCCGATCGCCCGCGGCGGCGCAGGAAGCGGATTTGGACAGGTTCGTCAAGACCCTCTTGGTGCAGGGGCCGGACCCCGCCGGGGACACCGACGCACTGCGGCATCTCGCAGAGCAGGGAGACGCCGAGGCACAGCTCAGACTCGGCCTCATCTACCACGAAGGCCAGAGCGTAGCGCGGGACTACTCGGAAGCCGCCCGGTGGTATCGCGAAGCCGCGAAGCAGGGGCGCGCCACTGCGCAGTTGGCGCTTGCCTTCATGCTTAACGCAGGTCGAGGTGTCGCGAAGGACGAAATGGCGTCGTTTCGGTGGCTCAGCAGAGCCGCAGAACATGGACACGTCGAGGCGCAGTTCATGCTCTCCATTTACCATAATCATGATATGGTCCGCTCTCACGCTTGGTTGATCGTGGCGGCATCACAAGGGCACAAGATCGCCATATCCATGCTTGATGTGAACCGGTCGATTAGGCCGGCGGAGGTGGTTGCGCAAGCGGAAGAACTCGCCACAGATCTGTGCCAGGGCATGGCCAATCCATCGAGTTGCTGACGCCCGGGGTTCTCCCGATTGGGCCTTTATTGGGCGGTGAATACCGCGCCGGAGTCCTGCGAGCGATCGGGTCGCTATCGAGCCCCGGCCACCCGGCAATTCATCTGGCCCTCCCCGCAGGAGGAAGCCAAGGAGTTCTTCGAGGAAACAATGACCATTGGCATTCGAAGGGGCCGGGAGTGGGCGCCCTCGGGGAAGGGTTTCGCGCTTCGAGGGCATCTGACAGGGCGGGAGAGATCAGGTGAATGTCCTGCAGTTCCGATCAGATCGCAGTGGCAGTTCCGGACGCGTCCGGCGAGACCATCTTCCGCGAATTGGCGGGATCGACCGAACGTGAGTGACCGGCAGCCCTACAATCCTTCTGCGAGCGCACGTATGTGCTCGACTCCCACTCCGCAGCAACCGCCCACGATCCCGGCTCCTGCTTCAACCCAGCGTCTGGCATCGGTCAGGTATGCATCCGGTGACACCTGATCGACGAAAGTCCAGTTCGGTCGTGTCCAGTAACCGGCGTTGGGGTATGCACCAACCGGTCCGCCGTAGGTTGCCCGCATGATCTTGACGGCGTCCTCGGTCACATTCCGGACCGAGTGCATCATGAGGACAGCCGAGCCACCGACGGACATGATCTCCCGTACCGCCTGTGCCAGCGGGCCGTACGTCTCCATGACATCGGTGCCTTCGCTGCTTTCCTCGATACCCAGCATGATGGCGCCGGTGTCCCTGTCACGAACGCAACTGATGGAGACCCACACCGGCACGCCCAGTCCCCTTGTTGCCTTCACCATGGCCTTGATGGTGCGCAGTGTGGATCCCAGTGTCTCCAGAATCAGCAGGTCGACGCCTTCATCGACCAGAATCTCGCCCTGAACCCGGAAATGATCAGAAATCGTTTCGAGATCGAGTTTGTCGAACCGACCGTAACTGCTAACCGATCCTGCCACAGCGATTGATTCTGCGCGCGCTGACCCGTCGCGTGCTTCAAGGGCAAGTCTCACCGAACACCGGTTCCAGTCTTCGAAGTGTGCGGCGAGTCCGTTGCGCTGCATTGCTTCACGGGTGGCGGCGAAACTGTTGGTGGTGATGACGTCCGCCCCCGCATCGATGTACCGACAATGGACCTGGCGAACCAGGTCCGGACAATCGGCGAGTGCGCGGGCGCACCAGACGTCCTGGTCCATGGAAGCACCCAGACGTTCGAGTTCGGTGCCAACCGCACCGTCCAGAATCACCGCTTTCCCGGTCTTCAGCCGAGCTTCAAGCCGTTGAAACGGTTTCATCGGGATGCCTCCATTTGGATCTGCCGGACGCAAAAATCACCGGGGGAGCCGGACATCTTGCGAGCATACCACGCTGAATGTTGCAGTCCCGGAACATCGCCCGGGCCCACGGGTCTGGAACCACTTGAGGTGCACCGCTTCGAGTGCAACCGGTCTGTCATCGAGACGTACCCCGAAGCTGCATGCGGTGCATTGGTGGCGGTAGGCTGACAGCACCTTCTCGTTGGATCCGCGTTTCCGGCACGACAGCTCCAATTCAGACTCGATTCCTACAGCTTCGGGCACCTCGTCGTGGGTGCTGGAGGGGAAGTGGGTGCCAACGAGGGCGTGGGCGTCTTCCCTGGAGGCCGGAGTGACCGGTTCAGCGTCCCGGAATCCCTGGATCCCTTTCCCCTGCAAATGCCAGAGCGGCGGCCCGGTGTGGTTCATCTTGCGGTGCGGGCCGGGTCATTCAAGGACACCAATCGCTGTTTTTCTCCGAGACAACGCCCGGTTGCCCGCAACGCGAGAAGCGGCTTGCGGGGCACTCGCTGTCCAGGTCTGCTACCGAAGCAATCGTTGGAGGGGTGCCTGTCAGAGTTGCGGCATGCCGGTTGTTGCCTCACGCATCGGTTTGATACCCATGTTGCCAACGCCGTAGAGCGTGAAAATCTCGCGAAGGAACGTCTGCACCAGCCTGGTGTGCTGGGCGCCGGTCTTGACGACGATCTCGAAGTTGGAATCGTACGAAAACTTGTCCTCGAGCAACGCCCGAAGCCTCGAACTTACACAACTGTTCCTTGCCCATTCGGCCGGGAGATGGCCAATCACTTCTCCGGAGAGGACCAGCAATGCCAGCGACTCCATGGAATCAGCGTTTGCGACGGCATTCCTGGGCCTGAATGCTCCCGTCTGCAGCGTTCCTCCATAGTAGGTTCGCCTGACGAATGGGAGTTGTTCGACTTCCCCGGGTTTCAGCTCCGAGTCGGGAACCTCGAAGAAGGGATGTCCTGCCCCGCAATAGAGTGTTTGGCGTTCCGCGAAGAGCCTGGTGTAGGTCAGCCCGGGCGCGTGGTTCGGAAACGTATGGATACCGGCATGATACCTTCCGTCCAGTACGCCATGCTCGATATCGAATGGATTCGCGGTCTTCAGTTCGAGTTCGACATCCGGGGCTTCCGTGACGAAGCGGGAGATCGCAACATCGAGTTTGAAATCTGGATTGCCCAAAAGCGCGTCAGCGAATGCAACCTGTAGAGTGCCCGCCAATCCACCGCGACGATCGTTCACTTTCGTCCTGAAGGTGCTCATGGACCGAAACAACTCACGGGCGGCTTCGTAGACGACGCGACCATCGTCGGTCAGAGAGAAACCCGTCCGTCCCCGATTGCAAAGACGCATTCCGAGTCGGGTTTCCAGATCGGTCATCTGCGTACTGATCGTCGATTGCGCGACGTTCAAGCTGATCTGGGCTGCTGAGAAGCCACCCGCCTCGACCACAGTCATGAAGACTCGAAGAAGACGAAGATCGGGATCAGATACGTTGTGCAACATGGTGCCTCGGCGCCGGGCATGCGATCACACTACTTCGACGATTATCGAAGAGACTATGCATAATATTGAATTGCCTGGCGATCAGGACGTGCTATCGAATCCACTCATACGAAATGCCTCCGACCGCCCAAGTGAAGGGAGTACCAGTCCGTGGATCAAAAGCAAGCGACAGGATTCGATCCAATGGTCGCGCCGCGTTACAGCGAAATCGCGACATTCATGCGCGCGCCGTATGCCACCAGCGCCGACGGCGTCGATATTGCGTTGATTGGCGTTCCCTATGACGGCGGAACGACGAACAGGGCGGGAGCCCGGCACGGCCCGCGCGAAATCCGGAACATGTCGAGCTTCATGCGCTCCATCCATCACGTGACGCGGTGCAACCCCTATGAACTTTGCAAGGTCGCGGACCTCGGCGACGTTCGCTTCACCCGGATTTACGAGGACGAAGCAGTTGTTGAGGAGATCGCGGCGTTCTACCGCGAGATTCATCGGCACGGCGCGTTTCCGCTGACAGCCGGCGGCGATCATTCGATCACCTATCCCATCTTCAAGGCAATCGCGGCCAACGAACAGTTGGGCATGGTCCATGTAGATGCCCATACGGATACCTGGGACGAGTTCCAGGGATCCAAGTTCACCCATGGCGCCCCGTTCCGGCGCGCCGTCGAAGACGGCCTTCTGGATCCCAAGAGAACAATTCAGATCGGTATCCGCGGTGCGCAGAACACGTCGGAAGGCTGGGACTTTTCCCTGGACAGTGGAATGCGCGTCGTGTTCATGGAAGAGTTCGACGAAATGGGTGTCGATACGATCATCGAAGAGGCTCGCCGCGTGGTCGGCGACGGCCCGACGTACATCTCGTTCGATGTGGATGGACTCGACCCGGTTTATGCGCCCGGCACCGGAACCCCGGAGGTCGGCGGCCTCACGACGATCGACGCGCAGAAGCTGCTCCGGGGCCTGAGGGGCCTGGATCTTCGCGGTGGCGATGTCGTGGAGGTGGCGCCGCCATTTGATCTGACGGGGAACACCGCCTTGGTCGGCGCCACCATCATGTACGAGATCCTCTGCCTGCTCGCGGAAGCGCGACGTCCGGCGCCGTGCCGCTAGGGCATGACCGAACCGCCGTTCGGGCCGATCGTTTGGCCGGTCATGAATGTGGCGCCGGGCCCGCTCAGGAACACGATCGCTGCAGCCACCTCCTCGACCGAACCAATTCGGGCAAGAGGGATTGCGGTTTCGCTTGCCCGGACTTCCGGCGACATGAACTCCGGTCCGAGCATCGGCGTGTCTATCGGACCAGGTGCTACGCAGTTGACCAGGATAAGCGGCGCGAACTCTCTGGCCCAGGAGCGGGTAAGGCTTAGAACAGCGCCTTTGGAAGCACAGTAACTCCCATATCTGGCGCGCCCCAGATAACCCAGATCAGATGCGATGTTCACAACCCGGCCGCCTTTGTCGTGCAATAGCATCTGCCTGATCGCTTCCCGACCGACCAGAAAGGTTCCCCGCAGGTTCACTGCGACAACGCGATCGAAATCTTCCACGGTTTCTTCCAACGAAGGACATTCGTTCGCCGTGCCGGCGCAGTTTACCGCAATGTCCGGTGCGCCAAATGCATCGAGACACGCCCCGATCGCTCTGACCACGTCGTCTTCTACGCTGACGTCGACCCGCTGCCCCACCATTTCGCCACCGCAGGAACGCACCGCATCGCACGTCTTCTGCGACGGCTTGAGATCGCAGCCAAAGACGCGAGCTCCGGCAGCGGCCAGCGCGCGGGCAGCAGCGGCGCCGATACCGCTCGAGACTCCGGTGACAAACGCCACTTTCCCATCAAGGTCGGTGCTCACCCGATGAAATCTCCGCGGTCCACGGAGATAGCCTGGCCCGTGATGTTCCTGGCCGCATCGGAAGCCAGGAACAGATAGGTCATGGCCATATCTTCGGGCTCCATCAACCCCTCGACGGCTTGCGCATCGACGATCTCCTGCAGGAGCTCGCTTTCCTCCCTTCCGTTGCGTACTGCCATGATCGATAGAGAACGCATTGCCGCCGCGGTACGAACCCAGCCGGGACACACGGCGTTCACACTGATCCCGCGCGGTCCGAGTTCCTTGGCGAGACTGCGCATGAATCCGATGTTCGCATGCTTGGACGAACAATAGGCGCTGAACTCGGCAACCGCCGTTTTTCCCCACATGGATGAGGTGATGATGATCCGCCCTCCCGGCCCCATCTTGGTGAGAGCCGTTCTGGTAACGTGGTACGTTCCCAGAACGTTGATTTGCACAATCGTCTCGAAGGCTGAGATCGTCTCCTCGGACCGGTCGGTCACCGGCGTAACAAGCTCCAGGCCCGCATTGTTGACGAGGACATCGATGCAATCGAACGGTGCAAGCGCGACACCGACGTCATTCTGGTTAGCGATATCGCATACGATCGCGCCGACTTCCCGACCATGACGGCTGGCGAGCATCCTCGCCGTCTCTTCGACTTCGTTGTCGATGGCCAGAATCGTGACGTCCGCTCCGGCGGCAACGAAACCTTCCGCCACGCCCAACCCGATGCCCCGGCTTGCGCCCGTTACAAGGACTCGGCGACCGGAAAAATCAAAACTCACGGTGCCGGATTCGACAGGCCGTGCCATCGTCATCGCACCGCCTTTGCCTCGTCTCGCATCAAGTCGCGGACTCGATTCCTCAGATGGAAGAACGCATCGGTCTCCTTCGTGTCCGACGTCCGTTCGGGACCGATCGCCTCGTTGACGTCGATCTCCTCGATCACCCGGGCCGGCCGCGCAGAGAACATGAACACGCGATCCGCGAGGAAGACCGCCTCTTCGACATCGTGCGTAACAAAGATCACCGCCTTTCGTTCCGCGCGGCATATCTCCAGGAGCTGCTCCTGAAGGAAGTCCCGTGTCTGCGCATCAAGAGCGCCGAACGGTTCGTCCATCAACAGGATGTCCGGGGCTGCCGCGAGCGTTCGTGCGATGGCGACCCGTTGCCGCATGCCTCCGGAGATCCGATTGACAAAAAAATCAGTGAAATCCTCGAGGCCAACGAGCTGCAGGTAGTGTTTCGCGACCTCATTGCGTTTCGCTTCGCTGATGTCATCGCGATACTTGGTCCCGAATTTGATGTTCTCGAAAACCGTGAGCCAGGGGAAGGACGTGTAGGCCTGAAAGACCATTCCCTTGCGCCGGTCCGGTCCCGTGACCCGATCGTCGTCCAGGCGCACTTCGCCGGTTGTCGCGGATTCAAGGCCTCCGACGATGCGCATCAAGGTGGTCTTTCCGCATCCTGAGGGACCGAGAAAGACGACGAATTCTCCCTCCTGGATATCCATCGACACGCCATCGATCACCGGGATCGGAGCGGTGTCCTTGCCTTCGGTCTCGAATGCCTTGAAGACGTTTCGAATCTGGACGAAGGCCTGAGCTTGGTCCGTGGTCATGTCCGGCCTCAGAGATACCTGAACAACCGCCGATGGAGGATTCGGACGGCTTGGTCGGTGAGCAATCCGATGATTCCGACCACCAGAATCCCGGCCATCACTTCCGGCGTCTTCAGGAAACGTCTCATCGACCAGATATAGTGGCCTATCCCGCTGTTGGCAGCGACGATTTCGGCGACGATGATCCACGTCCAGCACCAGCCGAGCGTGATCCTGAGGTTGTCCACCATGGTGGGCAGCATCGCCGGAAGAACGATGCTGCGTGTAATCTGGCGCGGTTTGGCGCCCAGCGTGTGCCCCGTTTCGATGAACTCCCGCGGAATGCGCTTTGCGTCGTCGGCGATCAGCAGGACCAACTGGAAGAACGTACCCATCCACAGCACGGCGACCTTGGATGCTTCCCCGATTCCAAACCAGATGATGAGGAGGGGCACAAGGGCGGGAACCGGCAGGTATCGGATGAAATCGACGATCGGCTCGACCAATGCGCCGATAATTCTGTAACTGCTCATCCAGATGCCGATCGGCACGGCGGTGGCGACCGAGAGAAGAAAAGCACCCCAAACGCGGGCAACGGAGATCCGGACGTCGTTCTGGAAGCTCTCCGTCGTCAGCAATTCCGCCATGGTCCAGATGACGACTCCCGGATAGGGGAGAAATCTCTCCGTAACGAGCCCGGTGATGACGATGAGGTACCAAAGGGCGATGAACAGAATGAACGCGGCGATCCCCAGCGTCAGGTTCGTGCGGCCGCCCGTCGCGCCACGATATACGACGAGCGCTCCCAACACATGCCCTGAACCGCTCTCCCGTCTTCGGCCTGCTACGTCCGACATCTCCGTTTTCCCTTTCGATCCACCACCCTCGGGTCTTGCATATCACGGAGTTGTGGCGGACCGCACCGTCGCCGTCGTGCGACGCCAGTTAATGGCGTAGAGGGCTCCGCAGGGTGGAACATTGCCACCCGCACAGGGAAGACGGTGCGCCCGAACCGGGAGAAACAGTGGGACTCCACGGGCTCGGACGCGGTAACCGTCAGGCGGTTCGATCAGCGGGTCTTGCCTTCGAAAAGGTCTTTCGTCGTGGACGCGTCGACCAGGAACTCGTACGGGATGGCTTCGTCCATGAGATCCAGATCGAGATTGATCACCGTCAGGTCCTCGATGATCTGCTTGAGTTTTGGTTCCGAACCGTCCGTTCCGAAGTATTCGACGGCATCTTCGTAGGTCGTGTAGTAGACGCCCGCAAGGTCGGTGGCCATCTGCTCTGGCGTCACGTCGTACCCGGGCGCGGCCAGCTCCAGGAACTTGTCCGGGTCCGTGTTGTAGAGATCGACGGCTCTATAGATGCCGCGCATGAAGGCCGCATACTTCTCCCTGTCGGCCTCGTAGTCGTTGCGGTTGACGATGACAACATCGGTGATCAAGCCATTGAAATCCTTTGAGGACAGCAGGATCTTCGATCCCTTGCGCGACGTGTTCGCCACGATCTCGCTCAGCATCGGTTCCCAGGTTGCGACGGCCGCGACATCGGGGTCCTCGAAAATGGCCGGACTGTCGTCCGTCGCGATCATCCGCATGTCGATGTCGTCCAGACTGTATCCGGCCTGCTTCAACGCGTACGCCGTCATCACGGTTCCGGGGTGGTTGATCTCACCGGCGAACGTCTTGCCCACAAGGTCTGTGACCGAGTCGATCCCGGGGGCGCCGACGACGCCGTCGGCTCCGACCGAAATGTCGACCAACCCGATGACAACCAGGTTCGAATCGGCGCTTATGGGACGAGAGATATGTTCGCCGATCGTGCGCATGGTGCAATCGATGTCGCCCGACTCGAGACCCGGCAGAACATTGGCGCGGTCGTTGTCGAAGACGGCCTCGAACTCGATGCCCTCCTCGGCGAAGTAGCCCATCTCATCGGCGACCGGAGCAGGCGCGAAACCGAACCAAAACGGATAGGCGCAGCGCACCACATTGTCCGCTATCGAAGGCTGAACCGATCCGGTCAGACCGGCCAAGGCGATCGAAGAGAAAGTCAATCCCGTTACAACAACGCGGGAAAAGGAACGGGCCGACCTCCGAATGAAGGGTTTGGGTGTCTTCTTGCTCATGTTGGCTCTCCTGAATTGACACGTACCCCATGGCGCATCGGAACCGTACCAGCAGACAAGCTGCAAGGACAAACCCGTTGCTCGGTTCGACGCCACACTACGTTGGCTACAGTGAGGTTTCTCAACCTCTCTCCTTAGCGCCCTAGTTTCATGGTCCGAAGACCGTATCGCAAGGGGCAATCTCCAAAAATATGAGAGCGAAGTATTTCATATCGATGCTTGCCGATATGAAGAGGAGCGCCCGTCGCCTGATTCCCTGGTTCGCGGCCGCCGTCACCGGCGTCAGGCCATCGAATCCCGGGGTTTCGAACATGGTGGAACCATTTCCTCCCGCGGCACCCGGGATTCATGTGCGTTCGCGACCATGTCGGCGGCTTGGTGGAATGGAGGCCAGGACCGGAATCGAACCGGTGTAAACGGATTTGCAGTCCGGTGCATCACCACTCTGCCACCTGGCCTTTTCTAGAGGCTCGACCGACGTCGGTCGGTGTCCGTATCGCGATCGGGGCTTTCGGGCCCTTTCAAACCGCGCGATCCTTCCTCTATACTGTTCCGCAAGACAGCTGTAACTGTCAACCTGAACCGCTGCCCGATGGCCGGGCATTTCCGGGGGGAGTACGCGCCGGATGACCGATTATGCGAGCGCTCGCCGCGCCATGGTGGAGAGCCAGATCCGGACCGTCAAGGTGAACCACGAAGACCTCGTCGAGGCGCTTCGCACGATACCGCGCGAAATATTCGTACCGGAGCACCTGCGCGCAATTGCCTATATCGACGAGGATATCCGGATCGCCGGCGACCGGTTCCTTACCGAGCCCCTGGTCCTCGCACGCCTCCTGCAGGCTGCCGACATCGGGCCCGACGATGCCGTTCTCGTCATCGGCTGCACCACGGGATACGGCGTCGCCGTGGCTGCGCGTCTGGCGGCATCGGTGGTCGGCCTCGATGAGGACGCGGCCATGATCACCGGTGCCGAAGGAAATCTGGCGAACCTCGAAATCTACAACGGAGTCGTCGTCTGCGGCGACATGACGCGCGGCTGGCCCGAGCAGGCGCCCTACGATGTCATCGTCATCGAGGGGAAGTGCGACGACGTCCCCGCGACGATCACGGACCAACTTTCGATCGGCGGCCGACTCGTGGCCGTGCTCGACCGCTCCGGTGTCGGTAGAGCCGTCATGATGCGCCGGGGCGCTGGCGGAGGCATCAGCCGGCGGGTGCTGTTCGATGCCTCGGTTCCTCGCCTGGGGAGCTTCAGACGTGAACCTGAATTTCAGCTGTAGAGGTCTGGTCCTGGCCGGTGTGCTTGCGCTCTGCTGGCCCGCATCGTCCCAGACACTCGAAGAGGCCATGGCCATGGCCTACGAGAACAGCCCGATGCTGGAGGCGGCTCGTGCCGAGCTCCGGTCAACCGACGAACTGATCTCGCAGGCCTATTCGGCGTACCGCCCTTCCGTCAGCGCGGAAGGCAAGCTGGGATTCCGGGACCATGAGACCTTCGGTGCCACCAGGCCGGGATCCTGGTCGATCGATGTCAACCAACTGCTGTACGGCGCCGTCGATGCCGGCATCAGCCGCACGGTCCATGTCATCGGAAGTGAAAGGGCGAGTCTTTCGGCCACCGAACAGCAGGTTCTGCTCGAAGTCGCCGCGAACTACATGGATGTCGTTCTCGCGCGTACCATTCTCGATCGTGCGGTCAACAACGAACAGAGGCTCGAGAGGCATCTGGAAGCCACCGAGGACCGCTTTCGTCTGGGTCTCTTCACCCAGACCGACGTTGCCCAGGCCCGGGCGCGTCTGGCCGGTGCGCGCGCCGAGCGTCAGCGGGCACATGGCCAGCTGATGTCAATGTCCGCCCGGTTCAGACAGGTTGTCGGCACGAGTCCCGAGGATCTCCACGAGCCCGCCGTGCCACGGGACCTGCCGCTCGATGTCACGGAGGCGATCACGCTTGCCGACGCTGATCATCCTGCCATTCGTCAGGCCGTCGAGGCCGAACGGGCGGCATGGGACGAGGCGGATCTTGCGGCCGGCGACCTGCTGCCGACGGTCGATCTCGTGGCCAGCTACACGCAGTCCAGGAACTCCGGCGTCGAGCATACCTGGCGGAACGACTTCCGGATCGAGACCCGGATCGTCGTTCCGCTCTATCAGAGGGGCCTCAAGTCGTCCCAGGTCCGGCAGGCACGCCAGAAGGCGTCCGCCTTGCGACTGCAGGTCAACCAGGTACGCCGGCAGGTGGAGGCGAATGTGGTGTCGGCATGGCAGGCGCTCCGGGTGGCTAGGGCCGAGATCCAGGCATTCGAGGAGGAAGTGGCCGCCAACACGATCGCCCTGGAAGGCGCCGAAAACGAACTGAGGGCCGGCTTGCGGACCGTTCTTGACGTCCTCGATGCGGAACAGTCCCTCTTCGAAAGCGAAGTCAGACTCGCGCGTGCCCGCAGCGAGGAGGTGACCGCGGCCTACGTGCTGCAGTCGGCGACCGGCAGGCTGAGCGCCCGGCATCTGGGTCTGCCCGTCGAGATCTACGATATCAATGCCTATCATGACAGGGCGAAATCCGCCCTGTGGGGCTACGGCGAAGACACGCAGTATGCGGACGACTGGTTCGATTGACCCGGCAGTCGAGGATTTCATGGCGGAACAGGAACAATCGATGACGCGCATCCTGGATACCATCCGGGACATGATCGACAAGGGTGACTCTCCAGAGGACGATACGCAGGACTCCGCGGACGCCACGCCGGCGATGACCGACGCCGTGGCGCCGGGGGAGACCGGCAGGCCTGAGTATGCTCCCGGCGGAGATACCGACGACGCGATGCCCGCCGAGGGACTGATATCGGATCGGGCGCGCCATGCGGTTGAAGGGTCCGTCAGGTCGCTGGTGAAAGTCTCGCAGCATCATCCGCCGCCTGATCCCGTGCGCGCCGAGGTGATCGAGGCCATGGTCATGGAGCATCTCGGTCCGGTACTTCGAAGCTGGCTTGACGAGCATCTGCCAGGCATTGTCGAACGCATCGTCGAACGCGAGGTACGTAACCTGATACGGCATGCCGGCGGCACGAAGACCTGACGAATCCAGCCACTCGTCCCTGACAGGGACCCGCACCTGTGACACCACGACGTCACGGTGATGCCGAATTGACGGATTGCGACATGATCGACAAGACCTACGACGCGACATCGAGGGAACACCGTCTCTACGAGGAATGGGAGGCCGGCGGTTTGTTCGCCATCGGCAGCCGGGACAACGCCCAGCCCTACACGATCGTCATTCCTCCGCCCAACGTGACGGGCAGCCTGCACATGGGCCATGCCCTCAACAACACGCTGCAGGACATCCTTGTTCGCCACGAGCGCATGAGGGGCCGCGATGCGCTGTGGCAGCCTGGCACGGATCACGCCGGTATTGCCACGCAGATGGTCGTCGAGCTCCAGCTTGCCGAAAAGGGTATCGCCAGGCGCGATATCGGCCGCGATGCGTTCGTCGACAGGGTCTGGACGTGGAAAGAGGAATCCGGCGGCCTCATCAACCGGCAACTGCGTCGCCTGGGTGCCTCCGCCGACTGGTCCCGTGAACGCTTCACCATGGACGAGGGTCTTTCGAGGGCCGTCCTCAAGGTCTTCGTCGAACTCTACGAAAAGGGCCTCATCTACAAGGATCTGAGACTCGTCAACTGGGATCCCGGGCTGGAGACCGCGATTTCGGATCTCGAGGTCCAGCCCAAAGAGACCCGCGGCCACCTGTGGTATTTCAGGTACCCGATCGAGGGCGCGGAAGGGCTCCACATTACCATCGCGACGACCCGCCCGGAAACCATGCTGGGCGACACCGGTATTGCCGTCCATCCCGATGACAGCCGCCATGCGGCATTGGTGGGACGACATGCGATCCTGCCGTTGGTCGGCAGGCGGATCCCCATCGTCGCCGACACGTGGGCGGACCCCGAGCAGGGAAGTGGTGCCGTCAAGATCACGCCGGCACACGATTTCAACGATTTCGAGGTCGGCCGCCGCCACGACCTGGAGATGATCAACATCTTCGATCGCCAGGCGAGACTCAATGACAACGTGCCGGAGGCCTATCGCGGACTTGACCGCTTCGAGGCGCGCGCGAAGGTTGCTGCCGACATGGAGGATGGCGGTCTCGTCGAGCGCATCGAGGAGCATGTTCATGCGGTTCCCTACGGTGACCGCAGCGGCGTTCCCGTGGAACCCTATCTGACGGAACAGTGGTACGCCGATGCCAGGACCCTGGCAGGGCCGGCGATCAGGGCCGTGGAGGAGGGAAGAACCCGGTTCGTCCCGGACAACTGGACCCGGATCTATTACCAGTGGATGCTCAATATCCAGCCATGGTGCATCTCCCGCCAGCTTTGGTGGGGCCACCGCATTCCGGCATGGTACGGACCCGACGGCGAGATCTTCGTGGCCGAGACCGATGAGGAGGCCTTCGCAAAGGCACGCCGGCATTACGGGAAGGATGTCGATCTGATCCGCGACCCGGACGTGCTCGACACCTGGTTTTCATCGGCACTGTGGCCGTTCTCGACACTCGGCTGGCCCGACGATACGCCCGAACTGAGGCGCTACTATCCGACCGATGTCCTGGTGACCGGCTTCGACATCATCTTCTTCTGGGTCGCCAGGATGATGATGATGGGACTTCATTTCATGGGGGAAGTGCCGTTCCATACCGTCTACATCCACGCGCTGGTGCGCGATGCCCAGGGCGCCAAGATGTCCAAGTCGAAGGGCAACATCATCGATCCGCTGGAACTGATTGACCGCTACGGCGCGGATTCGCTGAGATTCACGCTAGCCGCCATGGCCGCTCCGGGGCGTGACATCAAGCTCTCCGAAAAGCGTGTCGAGGGATACCGCAACTTTGCGACCAAGCTGTGGAATGCGGCACGCTATTGCCGGATGAACGGCTGCAGTCCCGATCCGGCGTTCGATCCGGCATCCTGTACCGAATCGGCGAACCGCTGGATCGTCGGGGAAGTGGCCGCCTTGCGCATGCGCTTCGATGAGGCCCTTGAGGCATACCGGTTCAACGATGCCGCCCAGGCTGTCTACCAGGGGATCTGGAACGTCTTCTGCGACTGGTACCTCGAATTCACCAAGCCGATCCTCGCTGGTCCCGACGGCCGTGCGGCTACCGAAACGAGGAACGTCTCCGGCTGGGCGCTCGACCAGCTGTTGATGATCCTCCACCCGATCATGCCTTTCGTCACCGAAGCCCTGTGGAACGAGCTCGACAGAGAACGCGAGATCCCTCTGATCAGGACTCCCTGGCCGGAATACGGCACGGAACTGATCGATCCCGCAGCAGCACGGGAGATGAACTGGGTGGTTCGCCTCGTTACGCTCATCAGGACCATAAGGGCCGAGCTCAATGTTCCCGCCGCCAGCCGCATCACCGCCTTGTTGCGGAACGCCGATGGCGAGGTTGCCGCCCGGCTCGAACGCCATCGCGAACTGATCGTCCGCCTGGCGCGCCTCGAGTCCCTGTTGGCCGGCGAAGAGGTGCGCAAGGGTTCCGTGGAGGCGGTGATCGACGATGCCACGCTCGTCCTGCCGCTCGAAGGCGTGATCGACATCCGCGCCGAGATCGCGAGGCTCAGGAAGGAGATCGACAGGGCAAGCGCCGAAATTGTCGGATTCGACCACAAGCTCGGCAACGAGAAATTCCTTGCGAATGCACCAGAAGAGGTCGTGGAAGCGCAGCGCGAGCGGCGCGAGGTGGCCATGTATGCGCGTCATCGGCTCGAAGAGGCCCTGGCGCGCCTTGCGGCGGGCTGAATTCTCCGGTAATTCCGGCGTACTGGTCAGCGAAGGGGGCCCCATGACGCCGAAGGTGCTCTACATCATCCATAATCCGGCATGGACCGACTGCCGGGTTGCCGACACGGTTCGCGCGAGAGGATACACGGTGGACCATGTGTGCCCCGCATTCGGCGACGAACTGCCGCCGATCGACGGCTACGCGGCACTGATGGCCGGCGGCAGCGAGGAAGGTCACGCCGCGACTCCCGATGATCCACCCTGGGTTGCTCTGGAGATCGCCTACATCCGGCAGGCAGTCGACAGGGAGATTCCGTACTACGGTATCTGCATGGGCTGCCAGCTTCTGGCCGGCGCGTACGGAGGTGAAGTGAGTGCAAGGCCCGATGGTCTGTGTGAACTCGGCTTCTATCGCGTGGGGCCTACGGACGAGGGACGGAGCCTCTTCGGCGAGGCGCGCTACTTTTATCAGGCTCACTTCGAGGGTGTCATGGCGCTGCCGCGCGAAGCGACTCTGCTTGCCAGCGGCGAGAGTTTCCCCGTCCAGGCCTTCCGCATCGGCGATCACGCCTACGGAACACAGTTCCACCCCGATGCCAAGCTCCACAGGTTCACCAGGGAGCAGATCGCTCGAGACTCCCTCGTTCATGTTCAAGGCGCCCAGGATATCGACGAGCAGGTACGCCAGGCGCCTCTCCATGAACCTCTGGTCCAGGAGTGGACGGAGCGTTTGGTCGACCGGTGGATCGGCCCGGCAGAGGCCCGGGCAGTCGCGGTCTGACAGGAAACCTTATGGCTTGCGGAACAGGAACGGCAGGGCGACGCAGACGGCCAGATAGCGCAGCAGCTGATGACCGGCGACGAATGCGGGATCCATTCCCAGCGAGAGTGACAGAACCGTCATGACCTCGAAGCCTCCCGGGGCATAGGCGAGCAGGACCTGTATGAACGGGAGCGAGGTGATCTCGGCCACGGGCCAGGCGAGTGTGCCGGTCACGATGACCGCAAGGACGACGCTTCCCAGTCCGGCCTTGGCGCTTTCCCAGAGATAGGCCGACGAGGTGCCGCGGAAGCGTGTGCCGATCACCGATCCGCTGACCACGAGAGCCGGCCAGAGGAACTCCGCAGGCAACACCCCCCTCTCGAACCAGCCCGACAGGGAAATGCCTGCGGAAACGAACATCGGCACCATAAACGCCGGTGCCGGAATTCGCAGTTTCCTTGCCACGGGAAACACCGCGTATCCGACGGCGACAAGGGCGAGTGCCAGAGGCCATTCGAGAGGCGTGCTGTCGCGCAGTCCGGTGAGCGTGCCCGTGCCGTAGGCGAGCGCGAAGAGGCTCGGGACGATCATCAGCATGGAGGCAAGCCGCAGGACCTGGAGGATGGCGACACGCCGGCTGTCGGCGCCGATATCTATGGCATGGAGGATGACGAAGCTCATGGCGCCCGGCATCGCGCACATCTGCGCCGTCCTCCGGTCGATTCCGTGGTACCGCTGGAGCCAGACGGGTATCACGGCCAGCAGCACGACGATTGCAACCGCCAGGCCGGCGACGGAAACCGGCCATTCCGGCAATGCCTCGAGGGAACGACGGTCCACGGTCGTGCCGATCATGGTGCCCAGCACGACAAAGGCGATGTTGCATAGCGACAACGGCAGGGCCACGGGCAGGGAGAGAATCGCCGCGGTCGCGACCGCGGCCATCGACCCGGCAAGCCAGCCTGCCGGAACGCCGGCAGAATCGAAGAGCACGCCGCCCAGCGTTCCGATCGCGAGCGTCAGCACGCCCTCGCCAAGGCGACGGTTCGCCTTCACGCCCTCCTCCGGCGGCTGCGAGGGGTGACGGCAAAGGCGACGCCCACAACGACAAGGCCGAGGCCGGCAAGTGCTGCCGGGCTCATGGTTTCGCCGAGCAGCAGCCACGCGATCAGAGCGGTGAGCGGTGGCACGAGGAAGAAGAGGCTGGTGATTCGCGATGCCTCGTGACGTCTGATCATGAGTGTCAGAAGCATCACCGAGATGAGCGAAAGGAAGACCGCAACCCAGGCAAGCGCGGCGACGAACCCTGCGCTCCATGTCACCTTCCAGCCTTCGACGAATGCCAGCGGAAGGAAAACGACGCATGCCGTGACAAACTGGATGAAGAGACCCGACCACACCTCCATCTTCGGGCAGAACCGTTTCTGGTAGAGGGTGCCCGAGGTGATTCCCAGCAGCGCGACAAAGCACCAGATCATCCCCGAAACGGTGCCGAGGCCCAGGGAGAGTTTCTCGTCGACGACGAGGACCACGCCGGCGATGCCGAAGGCAAGACCGATCCACTGATAGCGGTCGAGACGTTCACCGAGCACTGGGCCGGCGACCAGGGCAGTGAGGACAGGCTGCATGGAAAGAACAAGGGCGGCGGTTCCGGCGCCGACCCCGCTTGCCATCGAAGACCAGGCGCCCCCGAAATAGATGACCTGCATCAACAGGCCCAGAATCACCAGGTGAAGAACTTCCTTGAGGGTACCGGGCCATGTCGGCCGAAGCACAGGAAAGAGCAGCAGTATCAGGAGCGAGACCAGACCGAACCTGAAGACAAGGAAAGTCGCGGGACCGCTGTCTTCCAGACCCGTCTTGGCCGCGATGAAGCCGGTGCTCCACAGGAATACGAAGAGCGCCGGTACCGCGGCCGTCAGGCCGGGGACCAGCGCGAGGCGGGAATGCTCGGTCACTGGCCCGTTCGCCCGCCAGTGTCACTCTTCGCGCCGCCCGCCAGGAAGGGCAGGACAAGGCCGATCGCGACGGATGGGAATATTAAATGCAATTGTGCCGACTCTTGGTCAGCACATTGCACACAGTTCTGCGTCCATCGATCCTGACGTGCCGGGACGCGCTATGCGGCGGCACTTCCGCCGCTTTGAAGGTCAGCAATTCGCAGAAGGCCGCCCATGCCTGTACCCGTATGGAACGGTGGAGATTCGTCTTCTGTGATCCCCCTTTTGCTGTCATCTCCCTGACCGCCAGGTGCTCAACGAAGAACCTCGCCCCGTGATGGTCGACCAACACGCGTGTCAGTTCATGCATGTGACCACACTCAGCCTGCCGGACACGCTGTCGCTCCCCGGCAACCATGGCGCGTTTCTTGTTGCGGCTGTATGAACCCCTCTTCGTCGCGGGGAGTCTCTGTTGCAGTCTCCTCAGGAGTGCCTGACTGCGCCTGGAAATCTTGTGTCCGCTCGACAGTGTGAAGCGAGTCCTGGCCCCGGCATCGATGCCGATAGGCGGCCACTCCGTCCTCGGCTTCAGCGGATTCGACCACAAACCGAAGCTCGACGCGGCGCGCTGTCCGGACGCTGTCTTGTCTTCTCGAGCCTCGCAAGGGCAGACCGCTGTGCGCGCACGGGAAACTCAATCATGGCCCCCGACCTTGGATCCGACGACCGTCAGGGACCTGCACTGATCATGGCAGGTCAGCGTCTTGCCGCGTTTCCTCCATGCATCGATGAACGCTGCGTAGTAAAACTCCCGCTGCCGTTCCAGGAATTTGCCGAACCGCCTGTGAGTGGCGGCTGTGAAGCAGGCCCGGCGGGATATGGTATGCATTCCTGGCATGAGGGAAGAGTATGATTTTGCGCGAGAAATTTCAATAGGAAACACGACGTTCCTGCCGGTTCACCCCCTTGAAGAGGCGGATACCAAACCCAGACTCTTGTATATGATTTCCCACGGTATCGCCGATTTTCCGGCAGGGCAAGGAACCTGTCGGCGGCGCGGATGATCCTTGCCAGCGGGCGATTTCGGGATACGCTTGTACCGAAGCCGACGGGGCACAGGTTCATGGACGATGGGGAGCGGTATGCGGGAGGCTGCCTGTGCGGTGGCGTCCGGTTTGCGGTCACTGGCGGCATGCGGGAAGTGGTGGCCTGCCATTGCGGCCAGTGTCGCAGATTCCACGGCAATTTCGGCGCCTACACCGCATGCCGTGAAGACCGGCTCCGTATCGAGGAGGCGGGCGGGCTTGCCTGGTATGCCTCGTCGGATCGGGCCCAGAGGGGATTCTGCCGGAACTGCGGATCGAGCCTCTTCTGGAAGCCTTCCTTCGCGGACTACATCGCGGTGGCGGCCGGCACCCTCGACGATGCCCGCTCGCTGAAGCTCGCCAGGCACATCTTTACCGGGGACGTTCCTGGCTGGTATGTCATCACAGACGGTCTGGAGCAGGTGGAACAGTCCATGAGGGGGATGTGACCATGGCGATCGCCAGTCTTCCCATGTACGACCTCGAGGGTCTGCGGGATACGACGAACGCCTGGTGGCAGGCACTGGCCCGCGCGTTCCGTGACCGGGGCATTGGGGATGTTCCGGCAGACCTCGAACGCGGATCCCTCCATGACGACTGGTCTTCCCCGGATCTCCTGCTCTCCCAGACCTGCGGCTATCCCCTGGTGAACGACTATGGCGGACGCCTGCGTCTGGTTGCGACGCCAGTGTACGAGGCCACGCACTGCAGGGGCACCGATTACTGCAGTCTCGTGCTGGTGCGCGAGGAAAGCGCGATCGCCGGGCTCGAGGGACTGCGGAGTCTTCGGGTGGCCGTCAACGGCTTCGATTCGCACTCGGGTTTCAATGCCCTGAGGGCCACCATCGCGCCCTTGGCGCGCCAGGGCAGGTTCTTCGGCGATGTCATCGAATCGGGAGGCCATCTCGAATCCCTGCGCATGGTGACCGGGGGCGCCGCCGATGTCTGTGCCGTCGATTGCCTCTCCTTCGCTCTCTGGCGGGACACCATCCCGGAAATCACCACCGGTGTCAGAATTCTCGCCGTGACCGACCATGCACCGAATCTTCCCTATGTCACCGCCATCGGGCGCGATGACGCCGAGGTGGAGGCACTGCGCCAGGGGCTTCTCGACGCCGCTCGGGATCCGGATCTCGAACCGGTGCGGGCGCGCCTGCGAATCAGGGAATTCGAGATCCTGCCGCTCGAGGCCTACGACAGGATTCACGCGTTCGCACGGCTGGCTCGGGATCACGGCTACCGGGAGATTGCCTGAACCTGCGAACACCGCTTGCGCAAGGGTGAGGTGTCAAATTATACAGAGCGCCGCCAATGGGTTTTGCCTGGTGGGACCGATATCTGTGAAACGCGATAGTGGATGCTTGGCGAAGGCTGCCAAACTGCCCAAGGGATACAAGCCCGGGGAAGCCGAGCCGTTCATGAGTTCGAGGCAATGCGAGTATTTCCGCCGCAAGCTGGCCTCGTGGCGTGCGCAGCTTCTCCACGATTCCTCCGAGACGATCCGACACCTGCAGGAGAACACGATCGCCCAGCCGGATGTTACCGACCGCGCAACGGCAGAGGTCGACAGGGCGATCGAACTGCGCACCCGCGATCGCGAACGCAAGCTGATCTCCAAGATCGACGCGGCGTTGCGGCGCATCGAGGAAGGGACGTATGGTTACTGTGAGGAGACCGGCGAGCCGATCAGCCTCAAGCGTCTCGAAGCCCGGCCGATCGCGACACTCAACCTCGAAGCGCAGGAGCGGCATGAACGACGCGAACGCGTTCATCGGGACGACTGAAGGGTTTTTGGCCAGTTGTTCACAAATTGTTCTTGAAATGAGAGAACAAAAAATGTACATTCCTGATTGTCGCGCCGAAATCGGGTGCCTGGACAACAGAATCGGGAGTGAACGATGCAGACAGGAGCCGCAATACTCAAGGTGGTGGAAGGAACAGGCATGGAACGGAACCGGGCACTCGAAGCCGCGGTGAGCCAGATCGACCGGGCCTTCGGAAAGGGATCGATCATGCGCCTCGGGCAGGACGGCCGGTCCGTCGAGATCGACGTGATCTCTTCGGGCTCCCTGGGGCTCGATATCGCCTTGGGTATCGGAGGCCTGCCGCGGGGGCGCATCGTTGAAATCTACGGTCCCGAAAGTTCGGGAAAGACGACGCTGGCCCTGCATGCCGTTGCCGAGGCCCAGAAGGCCGGGGGAGTCGCGACGTTCATCGATGCGGAACACGCCCTCGATCCGACCTATGCGCGCAAGCTCGGCGTCAACACCGACGACCTCCTGATTTCGCAGCCGGACGCCGGCGAACAGGCACTCGAGATCGCCGATACCCTCGTGCGTTCCGGTGCCGTCGATGTTCTCGTGATCGATTCGGTGGCGGCTCTCGTGCCGAGGGCCGAGCTCGAGGGGGAAATGGGCGATGTCCACGTCGGACTGCAGGCGCGGCTGATGAGTCAGGCCCTGCGCAAGCTGACCTCCTCAATTTCCCGTTCCCGGTGCCTGGTGATCTTCATCAACCAGATCCGCATGAAGATCGGCGTGATGTTCGGCAGCCCCGAAACCACGAGCGGCGGCAACGCCCTGAAGTTCTACGCCACCGCGCGCATCGACATCCGCCGGATCGGCCAGATCAAGGACAGGGACGAGGTCATCGGCAACCAGACCAGGGTGAAGGTCGTCAAGAACAAGATGGCGCCTCCCTTCAGGACCGTCGAGTTCGACATCATGTACGGTGAAGGCGTCTCCAAGCCCGGGGAGATCATTGATCTCGGCGTCAAGGCCGGCATCGTCGAGAAATCGGGTTCGTGGTACTCCTACAACGACCAGCGCATCGGACAGGGCCGCGAGAATGCGAAGGTGTTCCTGCGCGACAATCCCGGTATCGCCGGCGTCATCGAACATGAGGTGCGTGCCAGGGCCGGTCTTGTCGACAGCGTTACGCCCACCACATCCGATGACGGGTTGAGCGGCGAGAAGTAGGAACCGCCAACCGGCGCAGGGAACCCATGAAGCAGACGGCGGGAAGGCCATGACCAGCGTCGGTGAGGTCCGTTCGACATTTCTGGACTACTTCCGCGAGCATGGCCACGTCGCCGTGGCGTCGAGCCCGCTTGTTCCGCACAACGATCCGACATTGCTGTTCACCAATGCCGGCATGGTGCAGTTCAAGAACGTCTTCACCGGTGTCGAGAAACGATCCTACAGCCGGGCCACGACCGCGCAGAAGTGCGTCCGTGCCGGGGGCAAGCACAATGATCTCGACGTTGTAGGCTTCACCGCGCGCCACCACACGTTCTTCGAGATGCTGGGCAATTTCTCGTTCGGGGACTACTTCAAGGAGCACGCGATCGAGCTTGCGTGGGACCTCATCACCAGGGTCTTGCATCTGCCCCGTGACCGGCTTCTCATTACCGTGCATTCCTCGGACGAGGAGGCGGCCTCGTTGTGGAGAAGGATCGCGGGCCTGTCCGACGACCGGATCATTCGCATACCGACCTCGGACAATTTCTGGTCGATGGGCAGTACCGGGCCCTGCGGTCCGTGTTCCGAGATCTTCATCGATCAGGGACCCGAACTCGAGGGAGGTCCGCCGGGAAGCCCGGACGAGGATGGCGACCGGTTCCTCGAATTCTGGAACCTGGTGTTCATGCAGTACGAGCAGGTGAGTACCGGGGAGAGGATCGATCTGCCGAAACCCTCCGTGGACACCGGCATGGGTCTAGAGCGCATGGCGGCGATTCTCCAGGGCGTCAAGAGCAACTTCGATACCGATCTCTTCGCCTCGATCATCCACGCGTGCGAAGACCTCATCGGTGCAAGGGCCGAAGGTGAGGCGCGTCCGTCGTTCAACGTGATCGCCGACCACCTGCGCGCCTCCTGCTTCCTGATGGCCGACGGGGTCCTCCCTTCCAATGAGGGACGCGGTTATGTCCTCCGCAGGATCATGCGCCGTTCCATGCGCCACGTGCACATCCTTGGTGGCCGGGATCCCGTCATGTTCCGCCTTGTTCCCGTGCTTGTGGCGGAGATGGGACAGGCGTTTCCGGAGCTCGCACGCGCCCAGGCGCTGATCACCGAAACGCTCCGTCATGAGGAAGACCGTTTCCGTAGCATGCTCGAGAAGGGCACACACCTGCTAGCCGAGGAGACTGCCCGGCTCCCCGAAGGCACCGATCTGCCGGGGGACGTCGCTTTCCGCCTCTACGATACCTTCGGTTTTCCTCTCGATCTCACCGAAGACGCCCTGCGTCGGGAAGGCCGTGGTGTCGACCGCTCCGGCTTCGACAGTGCGATGGCGATGCAACGGGAGAAGGCGCGCAAGGCCTGGGACGGCACCGGCGATGCGGCAGCCGATCACTTCTGGTTCGATCTTCGCGAGCGCATCGGCGCCACGGAGTTCCTGGGCTACGCCACGACAAGGGCCGATGCCCAGGTGCTGGCCCTGGTTCGCGACAATGCCGAAGTCGGATGTGCACAGGCGGGTGAGGAGATCGGCGTCATCTTCAACCAGACACCCTTCTATGCGGAATCGGGTGGACAGGTCGGCGATACGGGCCGACTCGAAGGCTCCGGGGTTACGGTGGTGATCACCGACACGCAGAAGCGGCCAGGCGACCTCCATCTTCACATCGGACGAGTGATCGATGGTCGTCTTGCACCCGGTGACGATGTCCCTCTTGTCGTCGACCAAGGGCGTCGTGACTGCCTGCGCGCGAATCATTCGGCGACCCATCTCCTGCACGAGGCGCTCCGGCGCCATCTTGGCGATCATGTCACCCAGAAGGGCTCGCTCGTGGCACCCGACAGGCTGCGCTTCGACATCAGCCACCCTGCGGCCGTCAGCGAGGCATCCCTTCGTGCCTGCGAGGAAGAGGTCAATCGGCTGATCAGGAAGAACAGCGAGGTGCGGACCCGGTTGATGACACCCGACGAGGCCACGGGTGCCGGGGCCCTGGCGCTCTTCGGAGAGCGCTACGGCGAAGAGGTCCGGGTCGTCTCCATGGGCGATGCCGGTGAAGAAGGCGGCTTCTCGACGGAACTGTGCGGCGGAACCCATGTGAGGCGCACCGGCGATATCGGTGCATTCAGGATCATCTCGGAAAGTGCCGTGGCATCGGGCGTGCGCCGAATCGAGGCGCTCACCGCAAAGGCCGCGCTGGATTACCTGGGTGAACAGGATCTGCGCGTCCGCACCCTTGCGAACCGGCTGAAATCGACTCCGTCGGATCTGGAGGAGCGTGTCTTGCAGCTTGCCGCCGGTCGTCGGTCGATGGAAAGGGAGCTTGCGGAGCTGCGCCAGAGGCTGGCTACCGTGGGAGAAACCGGAACGTCAACGGTCGAGGCCAGGGAAATTGCCGGGGTGAAGGTCGTTGCGCGGACTCTCGGAAATGTTCCGGGCAGGGACCTCAGGGGCATGGCCGACCGGATCAAGCAACAGCTGGGATCGGGGATCGTCGTTCTGGTGGCTACGGACAAGGGCAAGGCCGCCATCGTCACCGGCGTCACCGATGATCTCACGGAACGCTTCAATGCCATCGATCTTGTCAGGATCGCCGTGGAAGTCCTTGGCGGAAAGGGAGGCGGCGGGCGTCCGGACATGGCCCAGGGCGGCGGTCCCAATACTGCCATGGCCGACAAGGCCATCGAGAGCGTCGAGCGGCAGATCGCCGCCTGAGCGCTGCTGTTACGGTATCTCGTTTGCGAGCCCGCGGGGAATCAGCTTCTCCCTGTCGTAGAAGGGCAGTGCGACGACGGTGCCCTTGTGCCTGGATCCATCACGCAATTCGAGGGAGACCGTGCGGCCGACCCAGTCATCCGCCTGCCTGAAACGGACATAGGCAATACCGGTCCCGAGATATGGCGACCAGGCACCTGCCGTCACAAGGCCTGAATGACGGTCGTCGTACGAGACGATCGTGCGGGAATGGGGCGTGATGCCGGGTGCGACGAGACCGAAGAAGCGTGGCTGCCTGGGCGCGGCAGCGAGTGCGGCCTTGCCGATGAAGTCGTCATCACGATCGAGATCGACGAAGTGACCCAGTCCGGCATCGAACGGCGTCATGGAAGAATCCATGTCCGTGCCGTTGTCCATGATGGCGGCCTCGATACGCCGGATGCCCATGGATTCGAGGCCAGCGAACACCAGGCCACCGGCCTTGCCCCGTTCCATGATCAGACGGAAAAGGGCGGGGCCGTCGAAATCCGGCGACAGGGGGTAGAGTTCGAAACCAAGTTCACCCGTCCAGCCGGTGCGCGAAACAAGGAAGGGATGGCCGCCGATCCTGGTCTGGTGCACGGAAAAGTAACGGAAGGGATCGCTCAGCGGTTCGTCGAGCACCGACGGAAGCAGATCGAGGGACTTGGGTCCCTGAACCTGCAGCACCCAGGATTCGGGATCGGTGATCGCAACGTCGAGGCCCGCTGCATGGGCCTCGAGCCAGGGCAGGAATTCACCGTCGGCCAGCACGTACCAGAAACGGTTCTTGCCGAGCCTCATGAGGACGCCATCCATCAGGAGTCCGCCGCCATGGTTGCAGGCGATGGCGTAGGTGGCGCGGCCCTCCCGAAGCCTGGAGACATCGCGGCAGAAGACCCTCCGGAAGAGCGTCATCGCATCATCACCGGCAATCTCGATGGGATGTTCCGGGACATCGTAGAGCACCGCTCCCCTTCTGAGGTGCCAATACTCGGGAATCGGATCTTCCGAGAGACCCAGGGCATAGAACCTGCGGCTGTAGACACCCAGAACTGCCTGGTCGGTGAGGTAGGCGGGCATCCACGGCGAAAGGGCAAACCGCTTGGAACTGATCCGGACCGTAGCATGGGACATCGCATAGTTGTTGCTGGCATTCATCGAGACGGTAACCCTTCGTTTTCGGCGGCGGGAACCATTGGCATGATTCGCACGTGTGTCCAGCCGTATGTGTTGCTTTCAGGCCGGGTGCTGCGGCATACAATCTGGTTCATGTTCTCGTTCCAGAAACTCGCCGTCTTCGCCGCCATTCTGGTCTTCCTGTGGCTTGCCTTCCGCATCGTCCGCAATATGGAACGTCAGCAGAAGGAACGCGAACGCATGACACGGCCCCGAAGGCGCCGATGGTTCCACTTCGGCCGGACCGAGGCCAGGCGGGCTTCGGGCGAGGTCGAGATGTTGCCCTGTCGGGTGTGCCGGAACTGGGTTGCAGCTGACGGGCACCGGGCATGCGGACGGGAGGACTGCCCCTGGCCGCTTGACCCCCGCACGTCGGCTCCATAGTTTCCATACCGGCAAGCACACCCCGGGAGTTTGACCAGCGATGAGCACGACAGGCCGTGGTCTGCCGTTTCAGAACCTGATTCTCGAACTCCAGACCTACTGGGCGGGCAAGGGCTGCGTGCTCCTGCAGCCCTATGACATGGAGATGGGTGCCGGCACCTTTCACTGGGCAACCACATTGCGAAGCCTGGGACCGCAGTCCTGGAAGGCGGCGTATGTCCAGCCCTCCAGGCGGCCCACCGACGGCCGCTTCGGCGAAAACCCCAACCGCCTTCAGCACTTCTACCAGTTTCAGGTGCTGATGAAGCCCTCTCCGGACGATTTCCAGGATCTCTATCTGGGGAGTCTCGAAGCGATCGGCATCGATTTCCTCGAACACGATATCCGCTTCGTCGAGGACGACTGGGAAAGTCCGACGCTCGGCGCCTGGGGCCTGGGCTGGGAGGTCTGGTGCGATGGCATGGAGATCACCCAGTTCACCTACTTCCAGCAGGTTGGCGGTTTCGACTGCAGGCCCGTTCCGGGCGAACTGACCTACGGCCTCGAACGTCTCGCCATGTACCTCCAGGGAGTCGACCATTTCCGCGACATCGACTGGAATGGCAAGGGAGTAACCTACGGTGATGTCTTCCTAAGAGCTGAACGCGAGCATTCCCGCTACAATTTCGATCTCGCCGATGTGGCGATGCTGCAACGTCATTTCGCCGATGCGGAGACCTCGTGTATCCGTCTTGTCGAGGCCGGCCTCGCCATTCCCGCCTACGACCATTGCATCAAGGCGAGCCACACATTCAACCTGCTCGATGCCCGAGGCGTCGTCAGTGTCACGCAGCGCGCTGCCTTCATCGGGCGTGTCCGGACGCTGGCCAGGGCCTGCGCGTCGGCATGGCTCGAATCCCGGGACAGCGCCTGAACCGTGACCGACTTTCTTCTCGAGATCATGTCGGAGGAGATCCCTTCGTCAATGCAGTGCCGGGCTGCCCAATCCCTGCGCGATATACTGACGGGCAAGCTCTTGGAGCAGGGACTGAAGGTCTCCTCGTCGCATTGCCTCGTTTCTCCGCGGCGACTTGTCCTTCACCTGACGGGTTTGCCGGGGCGCCAGCCGGATATCGAGAAGGAACGCAAGGGGCCCAGACTCGGAGCACCGGCGAAGGCGGTCGAGGGATTCGCGCGCTCGGCCGGGGTCGGCATTGAGGATCTCACCGAAAGAACCTCGGCCAAAGGGACGTTCTGGTTCGCGGTCTCCGTTGCCGAGGGACGCGCCACCGCCGATGTTCTTGGGGCCACGGTGCCCGAAGCCATGGCGGCGCTGATCTGGCCGAAGTCGATGCGCTGGGCGAACGGTGACGTACGCTGGGTGCGTCCAGTGGTTTCGATCCTCGCCCTGCTGGACGGAAACGTGGTTCCCTTCAGATTCGGCACCATCGAATCGGGTGCCATGACAAGGGGCCATCGCTTCCTCGAGCCCCGGCCCTTCGAGGTCACGGGTTACGCGGACTACCGCGAGAAACTCGCAACTGCCTTCGTCGTGCCCGACCATGCCGAACGGCGGCGTCTTATCGACGAACAGGCAAGATCGACCGCCAGTGATTTTGGCCTGGTGACCGACTGTCCGGCGAGCCTTCTCGATGAACTTTCCGGTCTGGTCGAATGGCCCGTAGTCATGGCGGGCACGTTCGATCCGGGATACATGGAGGTTCCCGAAGAGTTGCTGACGACCGAAATGATCCACCACCAGCGCTACATTCCCCTGCGCGAGCCATCGGGAGCCCTGGCGCCCTGTTTCCTGTTCGTCGCGAACATGGAAGGACGCGACGGCGGCTCGGCCATAAGGAGCGGCAACGAACGGGTCCTTGCCGCGCGTCTTTCCGATGGCCGGCATTTCTGGGAACGGGATCGGTGTCAGACCCTCGAAAGCCGTGTCGAGGAACTCGCCAGGATGGTGTTCCATGCCCGGCTGGGGACGGTGGATCAGCGGGCCTGCCGCCTCAAGGCGCTGGCAACCTGGCTTGCCCCCGTGATAGGGGGCTGCGATCCTGTCCTTGCCGGTCGCGCCGCGTGGCTCGCCAAGGCGGACCTCGCCAGCGCGACAGTGGGGGAATTCCCCGAATTGCAGGGCATCATGGGCGGACATCTTGCCCGCGAGGACGGGGAATACGAGGATGTGGCCGCGGCGATCGCGGAGCACTACAGCCCCAGGGGACCGTCCGACGCCTGTCCCACGGCGCCGGTCAGTGTCGTCGTGGCTCTGGCCGACAGGCTCGACACGCTCTCCGGATTCTTTTCGGTCGGCGAAAAACCCTCGGGATCGCGCGATCCCTTCGCTTTGCGCCGCGCCGCGCTCGGCCTCCTGCGGCTCGTCCTCGAGAACGGCCTTCGCCTCAATCTCCTCGATGCCCTCGCCGTCGCGCAGGATGGCCACGGCAGTAAGGAGGATGTGTCAGGAGACGTGCTCGATTTCCTTGCCGATCGGCTCAAGGTCCATCTGCGCGAGAGCGGTATTGGTCATGATCTTATCGATGCGGTGTTCTCCCGTGAGAAGGATGACGATCTCGTGCGCCTGCTTCGGCGTGTCGAGGCGCTTCGCTCCTTCCTCGCATCGGCGGATGGCGGAAATCTTCTTGAAGCTTACCGGCGCGCCGCGAATATCGTGCGGATCGAAGAGGCCAAGGAAGGAAAGGCCTTCGACGGGGGCGTGAACGCGGACCTGCTGATCGAGGAGGAAGAAAAGGCCGCGGCGGCGGCGCTGGATGAAACGGGTGCTGCGGTGCTCGAGGCGCTCGAGGCAGAACGGTTCGCCCACGCCATGGAGGCGCTGGCGTTGCTTCGCCAGAGCGTGGGCGCGTTCTTCGACGAGGTCACCGTCAATGCTGATGACCCGGCACTCCGGGAGAACCGTCTCAATCTCCTCGGCGCAATCCGGTCCACCATGGATCGTGTCGCCGATTTCTCGAGGATTGAGGGTTGAACGCCCGGCGGATCGGCACTTCCCCGGAGGCGAGGAGGTGGGTCTATTCCTTCGGCCCCCGGGGGGCCGAAGGCAATGCATCGATGAGGACCCTCTTGGGAGGAAAGGGCGCCAATCTGGCGGAAATGGCCGGTCTCGGGCTTCCGGTGCCACCTGGTTTCACGATCACGACCGAGGCCTGTGCGGCATTCCTCGCCGATGGCGCGATGGACCTTTCGGGCGATATTGCCGAGGAGGCAAGGGAGGCGCTGAAGGTTATCGAAGCGAACGTGGGCAGGCGTTTCGGCGGCACGGATGATCCCTTGCTGGTTTCCGTGCGTTCCGGCGCGTCAGCCTCCATGCCCGGCATGATGGATACGGTTCTCAATCTGGGCCTCAATGACGACACCGTCCGGGGTCTCGCCGAGGCGAGCGGCAGCGGCCGTTTCGCCTGGGACAGCTATCGTCGGTTCATCCAGATGTACTCCAGTGTCGTGCTGGGACTCGATCATGGCGACTTCGAGGACATACTCGATGAGGTCAAGGAGGAGGAGGGTGTCGGCGAGGATGCAGCACTTTCGCAGGACGCCCTGAAGGAGATCGTTGCGCGTTTTCGCCGCCACGTGGAGACCGAGCTCGAAGCTCCGTTCCCCCAGAACCCCTTCGACCAGCTCTGGGGTGCGGTGCGCGCCGTCTTCCGGTCATGGAACAACCAGAGGGCGATCGACTACCGGAAGATTCACAGGATTCCCGATCGGCCCGGGACGGCTGTCAACGTCCAGGCCATGGTCTTCGGAAACATGGGTGATGATTGCGCTACCGGCGTGGCCTTCACGCGCAATCCGGACACCGGTGTCAAGGAGCCGTTCGGCGAATTTCTCGCCAATGCCCAGGGCGAGGATGTCGTAGCCGGATTGAGGACACCCTGGCCCATCGCCTCAAACGGCGACGGCACCTCCCTCGAGGAGACCATGCCGGGTGCCTGGGCCGAACTCCTGGCCATCATCGAGCGACTGGAGCGTCACTATCGCGACATGCAGGATGTCGAGTTCACCATCGAACGCAACCGGCTCTTCATGCTTCAGACGCGCTCTGCCAAGCGCAGCGTCCAGGCGGCTCTGAAGGTCGCTGTCGACATGGCTGAAGAAAGACTGATCACGAGAAAGGAGGCACTCATCCGGCTCGATCCCGAGGATTTCGACCGGCTTCTCCATCCGGTTCCCGACCCTCATGCACCGCGCCGGGTCATAGCGCGCGGGCTGCCGGGATCGCCGGGTGCAGCCTCGGGAATGGCGGTGTTCCACTCTGACGATGCCAAGGCCTTCGGTGCCGAGGGCAGGGCGGTGATCCTGGTTCGGCCCGAGACCAGTCCCGAGGACATTCACGGTATGCATGCCGCACGCGGTATCCTCACGAGGCATGGTGGCCAGACGAGTCACGCCGCCCTGGTGGCTCGCGGCATGGGGCGACCATGCGTCACCGGTGCCGGCGCGATCAGGGTCGAACCGGACCGGGATCTCTTCAGTGTCGGCGACGTCACGATCAGGCGGGGCGACGTGATCACCATCGACGGTTCCACCGGCGAGGTGATCGCGGGTGAAGTCCCGACCCGCGAACCAGATCTTTCGGAAGAGTTCATGACACTCATGGCGTGGGCCGATGACGCAAGGAGGCTCGAGGTCAGGGCCAATGCCGAGACGCCGGCCGACGCGACGAGGGCAAGGGAATTCGGCGCCGAGGGTATCGGGCTTTGCCGGACGGAGCACATGTTCTTCGAGGACGAGCGCATCGTCGCAATGCGCGAGATGATCATGGCCGAAGACATCGAAGGGCGTCGCCGTCCTCTCGAGAGAATCCTGCCGATGCAAAAGGCTGACTTCGTCGAACTCTTCCGCATCATGGCGGGCCTGCCCGTTACCGTGCGTCTTCTCGATCCGCCGCTTCACGAATTCCTGCCGACCGGCAACCGGGAACTCGAGGATCTCGCGCGCCATATGGGCGCGGATGTCGAGCACGTCCGCCTGCGCGCGGGCTCGCTGAAGGAACTGAACCCGATGCTGGGCCACCGCGGCTGCCGCCTGGGAATCTCCCATCCGGAAATCTACGAGATGCAGGCGCGCGCCATTTTTGAGGCTGCTGTCGAGGCCGAACGCGATGAGGGCCGGCCTGTCTTGCTGGAGATCATGGTGCCGCTGGTCGCGACCGAACGCGAACTCGACATCATCCGCACGTGCATCGAGAAGGTCGCGGCAGAGGTTTCCGGGGAGACCGGGCATCGGCCGGCCTTTTTGGTCGGCACCATGATCGAGCTTCCGCGCGCGGCGTTGCGGGCGGGCGAGATCGCGAAATTTGCCGATTTCTTCAGTTTCGGGACCAACGATCTCACCCAGACGGTGTTCGGCATCAGCCGCGACGACTCCGGCCGTTTCCTCGAGCGTTATCGCGAAGAGGGCATCTTCGGGAGCGATCCCTTCGTCACCCTCGACACCGAGGGTGTGGGAGAGCTCGTGGCCATGGCCTGCGAGCGCGGACGGCACACGAGGAAGGATCTCAAGCTCGGTATCTGCGGCGAACACGGCGGGGATCCCGCCTCGATCGCCTTCTGCCATGAAGCGGGCCTCGACTACGTATCGTGCTCGCCCTACCGGATTCCCATTGCCCGACTGGCTGCGGCCCAGGCTGCGATACGTGATGAGGTGTAAGAGCCGGGACACGATCATGAACAGGTGAGAGGGCGACGGCGGTCAGGGTATCGGACACATGGCCTCGATCACGGCCTCGAAGTCGTGCTTACCAGGTAGGCTTGACAGCAGAGCCAACAACGGAGCGGCTTGCAACAGTTTGGCTATAAGAGAACAAGTCCAGCCAGCCCCGCGAGAACCACCACTGCCCATGCGGGCATCCTCCAGCCAGAGAGCGCCACGAACGAAGCGGCGGCGATGACCATCGCAAGCGGCGATGTAATGCCTTCGGTGAAGACCGGGTCGTAAAGCGCAGCCGCGAGGAGGCCAACGACGGCCGAGTTCACGCCGGCAAGCGCACGCTGCGCGAGCGGTGCACCGCGCAGGTGGTCCCAGAATGGCAACCCACCGACGATGAGCAGAGCGGACGGGAGGAAAATGGCAACGAGCGCGATGCTCGCCCCGGCAACTCCCGAGGGAGGTGTTCGCGCCACCGTGCCCAAGTAGGCAGCGAAGGTGAAGAGTGGACCAGGCACCGCCTGCGCCGCACCGTAACCGGCGAGGAAGGCGTCGCGATCGACAAGTCCGGTGTCGACCACCTCGGCCTGGAGCAGTGGCAGCACCACATGTCCGCCGCCGAAGACCATCGATCCGGCGCGATAGAATCCATCCATCAGGCGCAACGTGCCATCTCCGGTCGCAGTGGCGAAGACGGGCAGCAGTACCAGCAGGACGAAGAAGACAAAGAGAGACAGCAATGCCGTCCGTCGCCTGACGGGCACGGCCATCATTTCGCTCTCCTCTGCCGGTTTTATCGTTGAGCGCAACCAAACGAGACCGATCAGGCCGCCGGAAAGGATGACGAGCACTTGGACGATAGCGAATGGCATCAGCATGGCTCCAATCATGCCGGCGACTGCAATCGTCGCTCGCTCCTTGTCAGGCGCCAGGCTGCGCGCCATGCCAAGCACAGCGTGTGCGACAACGGCGACTGCGGCCGCTTTCAGCCCATGAATCCAGCCTGTGCCCGCAGCGGCCTCCAGCGCTCCGGCACCATGCGCGAAGGCGACGAGGATGATCGCCGAGGGCAAGGTGAACGCCACCCACGCCGCCAGCAGCCCGAGATAGCCGGCGCGCATAAGTCCGACTGCCATGCCGAACTGGCTTGAAGCGGGTCCTGGGAGAAACTGGCAGAGTGCGACGAGATCGGCATAGGCCCGATCGCTGATCCATCGGTGCTGGACAACGAACGCTTCCCGGAAATAGCCAAGATGGGCCACAGGGCCGCCAAAGGACGTGAGACCCAAGCCGAGGAAAACACGAAAGACCTCAAAGGCCGAGCCGCCCTTAACCTCTTGGGTAAGGTTCGAGTCATTGAAGCTCAACATTGGTCTCCCGCATCCGTAATGAGGAGCTTGTCATCAAGCGCACCGTTTTATGCGATATCGCCTGCACGCTACCACTCGAACGGAAACACGCTGACCGGCTGTTACTGACCGGTCCTGGTCCTAGAAGGCGACTCGCGAAGTCAGCGCTGCGGTGCCGTTGTTGTGAACCCTCATCAGGAGACACGAGATGACCTCAAGAGTGTGAGGCGGCGTTGTTCATTTGAGGTCAATCGGTTCGACAGGTGATTGATCCATAAACCCACCGGGGTCAAATCCGGGAGCTGGCGCACAGTCCGTCATCCCTGCCCATCAACGGAAGCGGCCTCAGATGACACTTCGGAGACAGAAAACACCAACATTCTGGCTCTTCGGTCGACATCCAAACAGTGCGCCGACCAACAGATGTTGATGGCGGAAGCCTGCGCTCAGTCGAGCTGCTGCGGGTGGGCGATGTCGACGCCCTCAGCGGCATGCGTATACATGGCTGCGGAACCGTCCAGCAGACCGGCATGGAGGTCCGGCCAGTTCAGTTCGGCCTGTTCGATGCGGCTCGACTGCTCGGCCATGAACGCGTCTCGGGTCTCGGCATCCCAGTTCAGGTAGAGCTTGCCGTCGAGAACAGACCATCCGTTCACGAAATCAACCTCGGCACCGTAGCCTTCCGACACGGCATAGGAACACCAGCCATTGTACCGGGGCTCGTAGGCCGCCGGGTCGGCGGCGAAGGCGGCGGCGTTCTCTGCGGAACTGAACAGCCACGTCTTGCCCTTGTGGTCAACACTGTGCGACGCATCGCCCTTGGCAGGGGCGCCCTCGAAGTAGGCGACGACGTCGAACCCGTCCATGGCGCCGCCATCGGGCAACGCATTGACGAACTCGTCCGCCTGAGCGGCGACCGCGCCGAAGCTCAGCGCGACGCCCGCCGCAAGCGCGCCCCGGATCAACGCGCGGCGTGACATTGCGATCACGTTGGCAAACATATCGGTTCTGGTTCGATGCATCTGTCCTCTCCTCGTCGTGTCTGGCTGTTGCTTGGCACGCCGATGAGACAGCACTCAGCAAGGCAGCATGTTGCTTTATCTTGATTCCGATGAGTCAGCAGTCGACACTTGATCGCACTGCGAACGCCATGACAGCAGTCTACGTGATCCGATTTCTCAGGATCACGGCGGCATCCCCTCGTCCAAACCGACATCGATGGTGGCAGCCGGGAGACGTCTTGTCCAGCCGCAATCTGACTGATCAGTCAACCAATTTCTGCTTCTGAGTCCACATGGGCGTTAGCTGTCCTCTCGGCACCCTGCGCCGGGCGCTACTGCACAGAGAATTCCCGAATCCAAAAAACAGAAATACGCTCTAGCCCAGCAACCGGGCGCGCCGAAGCGCGACCTCGGCTATCTCCTGCTTCATGACCCGATCGGGGAAGAAGGATGCCATCCAGTTGATGAATGCGATCCACAAGTCGTTGGTGGAGTAATCACTTCTAGCGATCGTCTCGAGCCTTCACCCTGAGACGCCACCGGCTCGTCGGGTCCCAGCCCCGGGTCTCTAGCAGCTCCACATCGACCCAGGCCAGGGTCGCCGTCACCGCGTCGTCGTGCATCCGTATGACGCGCCGGTCGCCCAGCACCAGAGCCTCCCGCGACACCGACCTGGGCGCGGAGAACGTCAGGTCCCAGCCCGGACGGTGCTGGCGTTCCCCTTCGCGCATCCGACCCAGGTGGATCGCTGTGCCCGGAACCTTCCCCTGCAGCACGTCCTCGAAGCGCGCCGGGGGCACATGGGCCCTCAGGTGCGGCGCGGCAATCAAGACAGGCGAGGCAATGTGCATCTCAACTAGTGTTGTGTCCCACAAATACGCGTATTATAATATCGGCCTTACCAGCAACGGGAGGCCATCAATGCCGCGGGGACGCCAACTTCCCCCTGTGGTTCTCACAGAAGAGCAACACGAACGGATGACAGCCCTCTCCCAGTCCACCTCGATGCCCTACGGTCTGGTACAGCGGGCCCGCATCGTTCTGGCCTGTGCGCAGGGTCTGACCAATGCGGCGGTTGCCAAGCGGCTGGACGTCTCGGCGTCGGCGGTGGGCAAATGGCGCCGCCGCTTCGTGGAGCGCGGCGTTCAGGGACTGCATGACGAGCTTCGCCCGGGACGGCCTCGCACCTATGATAATGAAAAGGTGGCGGAACTGATCAACCGTGCCTTGCAGGAAAAGCCCGACAACGCCAGCGCCTGGAGCGTGCGCCTGATGGCGCAAGCCCAGGGCGTGTCGAAGAGCACCGTGCAACGCTGGTTTTCCCTGTTCGGGATCAAGCCGCATCTGAGCGACACCTTCAAGCTGTCCAGCGATCCGTTTTTCATCGAGAGGGTTCGTGACGTGACCGGCCTCTATCTCAATCCACCGGACAACGCGATGGTGTTGTGTGTCGATGAGAAGAGCCAGATACAGGCGCTCAATCGTACGCAGCCCACGCTGCCAATGGGATTGGGCTCTGCCGAAGGCTATACTCATGACGACATCCGTCACGGAACCACAACGCTGTTCGCCGCCCTCGATGTGGCTACCGGCAAGGTGATCGGCAAATGCTGCAAGCGCCATCGCCATCAGGAGTTTCTCGCCTTCCTGCGGATCATTGACAACGAGACGCCACCCGAACTCGACATCCATCTCGTCGTTGACAACTATGCGACTCATAACCATCCCAAGGTCGCCGCCTGGCTCGCCAAAAGACCGCGCTACCATCTTCACTTCACGCCCACGTCCGCCTCATGGCTCAACCAGGTGGAGCGCTGGTTCGGCCTCATCAGTCAACGCACCATCAAACACGGCTCGTTCGAAAGCGTCGCCCAACTCGTCAAGACAATTGAGGCCTTCATCGCACAGTACAATGCATCCACTTCCCCCTTCATCTGGGTCGCGACGGCCGAGTCGATCTTCGACAAGCTCGAACGCCTATCCACGCGTATATCCGGGACACAACACTAGGTCGTCGCGCTACACCTGTCCGACGACGAGATACGCCGGTTGTCCACAACACCGTCCGCGCATGTCGGCCAGCGGCCACGGCAGGTCGCCGGCATCCGGCTTCTTCTCCTGACGGGCTGCCGTAAGTCGGAGATCCTGGCCCTGTGCTGGTCTGACTACCGCGAGGGCAACCTGTTCCTGCGACTGCGAGACCGCTCCCCGAACCGTCCGACTGTCGTCTCCCGCGCGGCATGACACATGTCCGCCCGCTGACGACCCAAAAGGCCGTCAGCGACCAACGAACAGGTGAATTACGCGCCCAAGGTGCGAATGACGTCGCGGGCGGCCTGTTCGCCGTTGCGCCAGGCGCCGCCGCAGGTGGCGTAGAAGGGACCTGCCGCGGCCTCGCCGGCGAAGAACAAACGGTCATCGAGCGGCCGGGCCAGTTCCGCACGCGCGCCGAAGGCGCCGGGACGCAGGGCGGAATAGGCGCCGAGGGTCAGGGGATCGTTGCCCCACTGGGTCAGGGTGCCCTTGACGAACCTCTCGCGCGCCTTGCTGCCGACCATGGCCTCGACCTCGCCGAGCACGAAGTCCACGGCGGCATCCGTTCCCGCTTCCGTCATCTGCCAGGCAAAGTCGCCACCCATGAAACCGATCATCAGGTTCTCATTGAACGGCCAGGTGAGGAAGAAGCTGGCTTCGCCGGGGGTCTCCTCGGGCACATAGTAGGTGAGCCAATCGTTCGGCCGGAAGCTGAAACGGTTGTCGTCGAACTGCAGCGCGACCTTGGCCAACAGGCCCATCGGCAAATCGGCGATCGCCTGCTGCTTGGCGTCCGGCAGCACGGGGTCGAACGCGATGGTCCCGGCGTTCAGCACGCCGGTCGAGACCGTCACGATGCAGGCCGTGGCCTGAATATCGCCGGTCGAAGTCGTGACTGTGACGCCATCGCTGGTGTGCGCGACCTTCGATGCGGACGTGGAGAGCATCACCGGCACATCGGCGCCAAGACGCGCCACCAGGGTGCCGAAGCCTTCCTTCACGATGTAGGTCGGCGCGGCAACAGCGCCTGACCACCAGTCGGCAGTCGACAGATCGTCGAAATCGACGCTCATGCCCATGGTCATCCAGGATTCGGCCGTCGCCGCGAACGGCATTTCGGGGATCACGGTCGAAGCCGCGACATCTTCGCCGCGCCGGCCCGCCGCCCCGACCGCGCCTTCGAGATCGGCATAGGCCCGCCAGTACTGCTCATACTCCGCGTCGGTCGCCTCCCGGTCGCCGACGTAAAGCGCCTCGTCGGAACCGTCGTGCTGCAGAACCTCAAAGCCATACGATTCGGCAGCCTCGAGAAACATGTCCACTTTGGTGGTCTGCACCCAGGAACAGCCGTGATCGAACGGCACGCCGAAGGTCTCCGATTCGGTCCAGGCGCGGCCACCGATCCGGTCGTTGGCTTCCACAACGGCGACCGATAGACCCCGCGCCATCAGGGTCTTCGCGGCGGCAAGGCCCGCCGCACCGGCGCCGACAACCACGACATCGGGGTTCGACGGCACCTGGGCCCGCGCGGCCGACGTCGAGGCGATCACAGAGGATACGGTGAGCGCGAGGAAATGGCGGCGGTTCAGTGTGGCAACGGCATGATGAGAAAGCATGACGGAAACCCCTTCGGTTGCATTGGTGTTTCGGATTGGGACCATCGTTCCTCGACGCCGTAGAGCAATCAAGAGGCGAACAGGAAGAGCCTGATTGTGGACAGACGACGACCATGTGCGTAAGAGCCAGCTGGTTACCGACTACGGTCTGGTCAAAGGCCTCGACTGGCGGGCGTGGGCAGCGAGGATTGGCATCACACCTGATTTCGTGATTCCCGGACCCTGAACCTCCTGGCACGGTGCTGGTTGAACCTCTGCACGGTGAGAACGAAGTCCGGGGTGCTTTCGACATCGGTCACGGTGTGATGTCGTTCGGCATGACCGTGCGATGCCGATCGGCGCCGTAATCTGTCCATGTTGTGTGACTCCGAAAGATCACCGGTTGCAGTCGTAGGCGTCTTCGGCGGCGCGCGCCGCGCGGCTGTCCCGGAGCACCGTCTCCAGCCGCCGCGTCATCTCGGCCTGGCGACCGGTCTTGCTCATCTCGTCGAGCTTGAGCTCGAACAGCACCCGCACCGCCTCGCCCAGGCCCGGCGCGCCGGGCTCCTTCCCTTCCGTCAGCGCAAGCACCCGGTCCGCCAGTTGGGCAACCGTCAACACCGGCCGGAGGCTGCGCTTCGGCTGACGCCGAAGCGTCGGCGCCTGCCGGCGTAGTCTTCATGAGGCCCACCCCCTGGTACTTTGTGCTTGACAAAGCGGCGACCTGCGGCCGTCACTCCAGAAACACGGATCGGAGGATACCGACATCCGGCACGGGAAGACGACAGGCTGCGCGCTGCGCGCGGTCAAGTGCGCAGGATTCTCGGTCAAGTAAAATCGGATTCTCGGTCAAGTCCGTAGGATTCGGCAACACGGGAAACAGAAACGGCATGTTTCGGCTTCCCGGTGCGAGATAGAGAAAGAATTAACAGTGTTATTACAGTTGGTTAAATCAGGTTCGACACCAAAAGTGCAAAAGAGGTGTGAAGATGAAATTTCGAGCACTGTCGTTCGACTGCTACGGCACCCTGATCGACTGGGAAAAGGGGATCGGCGAATGGCTTCTCGAATGGGCCAGGTCACACGGTGTCGAGACGGACGGCGATGACATGGTCCGGCGCCTCTTCGATGCGCAGGTTGTCGAACAGCGGCGCGACACCTTCCTTTCCTACCGCACGGTTCTTCGCAATTCCCTGGCAAGCGTCGCCGAGGGCCTCGGCATTCCTGCGAGCGAACGGGACTGCGACGACTTTGCATCGAACGCCGGCAGCTGGCCTGCCTTCGACGACACGGTGGAGGCCCTGAGGAAGCTGGCGGCCCAGGGACGATGGCTGTGCGTCATTTCCAACATCGACCGGGATCTCTTCGCCAGGACCGCCGGAGCGCTCGAAAGGGACTTCGACATCGTCATCACCGCCCAGGATGTCGAAAGCTACAAACCCAACCTGCCCCACTTCGAAACCCTTCTGGGTAGTCTCTCACAGAGGGGGATCACGGAAGAATCCCTGCTTCATGTCGCCCATAGCCGTTTCCACGATATCGGGCCGGCGAACCGTCTGGGCTGGAAGAGCTGCCGCGTGGTGCGCCACGGTGACGGCTGGACGCCCGTGGAGTTGGCCGACGAAGAAGGGACATGGGCTGTCGCCGGCATGTCCGATGTCGTCGAACTCCTCGACAGGGTGGATCCGGTCTGACAGGCAATCAGCGCTTCGCCATTTCCTCGAGCAGGAGCCATTCGGGTTTCTCGGGCCTCAGGGTCACCGAGCCTGAACGGACCTCGGCGTCTGCGGCTTCCTGGAGCCGATCCATGCGGATGAGGGCGATCCCGCAGGTTCCCACACCGCTTCTCATCTCGCCGATCTCCGCCTTGCCGGCCATGATCGGTGTCCCCGGCGCCGGCAGTTCACCGCCGCCGGTGACTGTCACGCGGAACAGGCGCCGCCTTACGGTGCCCCGGTATCTGGTCCGGGCAGTCAGTTCCTGGCCGACATAGCAGCCCTTCTCGAAGTCAACGGCGTTGAGATGGTCGAAATTGCTTTCCAGGGCGAAGGATTTCTCGACGAGTATGTCCGTACCAGCCTCGGGAACCGCGAGCGCCATACGGTGGGCCTCGTAATCCCGGGGCGAAGCCTCGGGGATTTCCCGGAAGACAGGGCGGTCGGGACGATGGAGCGCGCGCACGCCGAGCGAGGCCAGTCTGGGATCGATCATGATGATGCACCCGTTATCGTGGCGCGCATTGCCCGGAGCGTTGAAGAGACGGGCCACCCGGGCTGCCCCGTCCCCTATGAGCGCGCTGACGCGCCATTCGCCGCTGGCATCGGAGATGTCGACCTTCGCCCGAAGCCTGTAGAAGTCGAGACGTTGGGCGAGGCTTCCGATCCGGTCCAGCCTGGTATCGAGGAGCAGGCCGCCGCTGCCGTCATCGCAGATGAAGAAGTCGAAAAGGAACTTGCCCTGGGGCGTCAGAAGGGCGGCATAGATCGATCGCGCCCGGTCGACCTTGTTGATGTCGTTGGTGATGATGCTCTGCAGGAATTCCCGTGCATCGGGGCCGGCAACGGCCAGAATGCCGCGATCTTCAAGCGCTATGCGTGTGGATTGCGCCATGTGTCCCTTTTCTCCCTTTGTCAGGGGTTGAAGAATGGCGGTCGAGAGGCGTGTCGGCAAGACGGGTTTCTTGACCTGATGCGGTGGAGGCCTATACCTCGTTTTTTTCCGGGTGCCTGATGCAGATCCTGTTTCTCGACGATTCCTTTGCCTACGACGGCTACACACCGCTCAACGACGCCATGGGCGGCCCCCAGAAGGGACTCGTCCACCTTGCCGAGGCGCTGGCCGCGCGTGGTCACGATGTCCGGGTGATGAACAGATGCGAGCGCAGCCTGACCATCCGGGGTGTCTGCTGGCAGAACCTTGATGACGACTGGACGGGAGATGCCGACCTCGCAATTGCACTCAGGCACCCGCGCCTCCTCGAGAGGGCGCCTGCCGGGGGCTTTCGCCTTCTCTGGGTTGCCGATTGTCTCGAGGCACAGGACCAGGCGGCGCTGCCGGGAATCCTTCAGGCCTTCAGGGTGGATCGCCTCGTCTTCATGGGTGAGCATCACCTGACGTCGTGGACCGGAGACGACGGGTTGGCAATGATCATCCGGCCGGGCATCTCATCGGCCTATCTTCAGCCGGAACCTCCGGCAGGGTACTGGCCGCCGCGTGCCATCACCACGGCGCATCCAAGGGTCAGGCTTGCATGGCTCCTCGAGCTGTGGCTCAACAAGATCCGTCCCATGGTGGACGAAGCGGAATTGCATATCTTCTCGGGTCTTCTCGCCCGGGCCGCATCGGGAAAGACGATCGACAGCGACCTGAGGCCGCTCTGGCGCGAGGTGGAGGCGGCGGCGGACAAAGGGGTGATCGTTCGCCGGCCATTGCCGGATGCGGACATGGCAGTGGAGTTTCGCCGTGCCCGTGTGCATCTCCACCCGGGTTCGATGCGCGAAGCCTATGCCGCCACACTCGCCGAATCACAGGCCGCCGGCTGTCCCGGCGTGACTTTCAGGCAGGGCGCTTCCCAGGAACGGATCCGTGACAGCAGGTCGGGTTTCCTGGTCCCGGACGAAGCGGCGTTCGCGAACTGCGCCATTTTGTGTCTCAAGGAGGATATCGTCTACCGGGGACGATCGAAGGACGCCGCAGACATGCAGCGGGACCGGTCCTGGGACGATGCAGCTGCCGATTTCGAAGCTCTCGTCCACGGCGCGGAGTCACGGTGAAGCTGCTCTTCATCACCTCGACCCGGCTGGGCGACGCGGTTCTCTCGACCGGCCTCCTCGACTATCTTCTGTCACGGGGGGATGTCTCGACGACCCTTGTCTGCGGCTCCGTGTCCGCGGAAATATTCGAATGCGTGCCGGGCCTTGAACGCCTGATCATCCTCGAGAAGAAGCCGGTGAAGCGGCACTGGTGGACACTCTGGCACCAGACAGTCGGAACACACTGGGATCTCGTCGTCGACCTGCGCGGCTCGGCAGTGCCCTTCGCGCTGCTGAGGAAGCGAAGGCGAACGAAGTTCAGGGCCGGCAGCGGCCATCGCGTCGCGAGCTTCGCCCAATGGTACGGCTGTGACCATGTTCCCTCCCCGAGGGTGTGGACGGACGAATACCATCGGCAAAGCGCACGTGAACTCATTCCGCAAAAGGGGCAGGTTCTCGGTCTGGCGCCAACCGCCAGTGGACTGGGAAAGGTCTGGCCCTGGAAGAACTTCGTCTCTCTTGCCACCCGTCTGACGTCATCCCAAGGTATGCTTGCCGGTGCCCGTATCGTCATCGTCGGCGGCCCCGGGGAACACCACCTGACAGGCCCGATCGTCGAGGCACTGCCCCGTGGTAGCACGATCGATCTTACCGGACGGTTGCATCTTCTCACCGTGGCGGAGGTTCTGCGGCGCTGCAACGTCTTGGTCGCCAACGACAGCGGGCTGATGCATCTGGCTGCCGCCGGCGGTGTGCCGACGGTCGGCCTCTTCGGTCCGAGCCCGGTCGAGAACTATGCACCCTGGGGAAGGCATACGGCGGTCGTCACGGCGGGCTCGTCCCGCATGGACGCGATCGGTGTCGATGCCGTGGAACAGTCGGTGGCAGAACTCCTCGAGCGCGTCTCACGCGGCTGAGGCGGCAGACACGAAACCGAAGAAGGGCGGGTAGTCGATGCCCGCATCGGCACCCAGAAAGTCTGTGCCGATCCGTTCTGGTTCCAGATGCCCGACAACCGCAAATCCGAGATCCCGAAGGTAGCCGGGGACGGCCGGAGGCAGAAAGCTCGTGATCCAGGGTTCGCCGCGTTTGTTCACGAAGTCGTTGCAGCGTTTCTGCAGTTCCCGATACGGCGCCGGGGTGGAACCGGACTCGGCGAGGTAGTCGAACATGACCGACGAACCAGGTGCCATGTCCCGGGCAATGGTCGCAAGTGTCTGCCGGATGGCGGCCTCGTCGAGATAATAGGTGACGCCGAACCACGAGAAGAGCGCGGGACAGCCGGCATCGAAGCCCGAGCGGTCGAGTGCATCCTTGAGGTTCTCCGCCCCGAGGTCGACAGCGACGTAAGTGACGCCCTCGGGCAAGGCAAGTCCGGCCTGCCTCATGCGCCGGTGCTTGAGATCCTGGGTGGCCGGCAGATCGAGTTCCCATACGTGCAGCCTGGTCATGAGGTCCCTGCGGCGCATGGCGAAGGTCTCGCAGCCCGTGCCGATGATGACGTACTGATTGACGCCGTTGCGAACCGCCTGGGCGGCGCGCTCCTCGCCATAGCGCGCACGCGAGATGATCACCGGACTGACGGGCGATAGGCGCCCCAGAAACCTGTCGACCACGATCCACGAAAGCACGCTGTTCGAGACCACCGTCCGCCAGAATGGTCCGCACATTCTCGCGGCGTAGTCATCCCGGAAGACGGGAGAACGGGCACGGCGCAGATGGAGCGCACGTACGGCCGCTGCCAGCTCTGCTGTCTTGCCGGGCCGAAGGTTGGTGCCGGATGCGGGCATGGAGGACTCCCTCGTATGGTACGACGGTTGACCCGGTATGCATGATCCCGGACATTACATCCTGATCTCATTGCAAAAAGAAGTCCAACCACCAGGAATAAGACAAGGGGAGGAACGCGTTGCCCTGCTCCCATGATCCGCCCAGTTGCCTTGCCTTCGATCTCGAGGTCACGACAAACGACCGGCGGATACACCGCATCGGCGCAGTGAGGGCCGACACCGGCGAGCGGTTCACCCTTGCCGGACGGGAGGCTCGGACGTGGCTGGCACGCCTCGATGCGCTCGCCGAAGGCGCCTCCTTCGTCCTGGGTCACAACATCATCGCATTCGATCTTCCGATCCTTGCCGCCGCGAAGCCGGATCTCGACCTCCTCCTCCTTCCGGTAGTGGATACCCTGCGGCTCAATCCGCTCGCCTTTCCGGCCAATCCCTATCACAGGCTCGTCAAGCACTACCGGGACGGCGCGTTGCGGAGCGAGCAGCGGAACAACCCGGAGCACGATTCCGAACTTGCGCTCGAGCTTTTCCAGGATCAGCGCGAAGCTCTTTCGAAGATGCCGTCCGACCTCCTTGCGGCCTGGCACCGGCTCTGCACGACATGCGTCGAGGAAAGGGACCGGGCGCTCGACGGCATCTTTGCCCGGATACGCCAGGCGGCACGCCCCACCAGCGAAGGTGCCGTCGAGGCCATCGCCAGCCGGCTTGATGGTACTGCCTGTATCGTGGCCGGCCGGGAGATCCTCGAGACGGTCGAGGACCATGGCTGGGAACTCGCCTATGCCCTTGCGTGGCTTCACGTGGCGGGAGGCAATTCGGTGGTCCCTCCGTGGGTGCGCCACCAGTTTCCGGGAACGCAGGGCATCATCGAACGCCTGAGGGAAATCGCCTGCGCCCACCCGGACTGTGCCTGGTGCCGGGAACGCCACGATGCCACAAGGGAACTGAAGCGCTGGTTCGGCTTCGACGAATTCCGCCCGGAACCCACTATGGAGGACGGCCGGCCGATGCAGCAGGCCATCGTCGAAACGACGATGGCGGGCCGGCACGTTCTGGGGATTCTCCCCACCGGCACCGGAAAGTCGGTCTGTTATCAGATACCGGCGCTGTCACGCTACGACAAGGCCGGCGCTCTCACCGTCGTGATCTCTCCCCTGGTCGCGCTCATGGCCGATCAGGTGGCGGGACTGGAGGCGGCAGGCATCGGTGCCTGTGTCACCGTCAACGGCATGCTCTCCATTCCTGAACGGTCGGACGCGCTCGACCGGGTGAGGCTGGGAGATGCCGGTATTCTCCTCATAGCGCCCGAACAGCTTCGTTCACGTTCCGTGCTGAAGGTCCTGGACCAGCGCCGGATCGGCGGCTGGGTTCTGGACGAAGCCCATTGCCTGTCACGCTGGGGCCACGACTTCAGGCCCGACTATCGCTATGTGGCGCGCTACATCGGCAGGAGAGCGGGCGATGCCGCCATTCCTCCTGTGATGTGCCTGACCGCGACCGCCAAGCCCGATGTCGTCGAGGACATCGCCCGCCACTTCCGCGAAGAGGTCGGCATCGAGCTCGATATCCTCAACGGCGGTGCCGAACGCAACAATCTTCACTTCGAAGTGATTCGGACAGCCGCAGGCGAGAAATTTTCCGATATCCACTCCGTGTTGACGTCGTACCTGCCCGCGGACCGTCCCGGAGGCGCGATCGTCTACTGCGCGACACGCCGGCAGAGCGAGGACATCGCAGAATACCTGCAACTCAAGGGCATTCTGGCTGAACACTTTCATGCCGGACTTACGCCGGAGAAGAAGAAGGACGTGCAGCAGCGTTTCATCGCGGGAGGCCTCATCGCGATCGTGGCGACCAACGCCTTCGGCATGGGAATCGACAAGCCGGATGTGCGTCTCGTCATCCATGCCGACATTCCGGGATCCCTGGAGAACTATCTCCAGGAGGCGGGTCGGGCCGGACGTGACCGCGAACCGGCGCGTTGCGTCCTGATGTACACGACCGACGACGTGGAGCGTCAGTTCGGGATGTCGGCGCGTTCGCGCCTCACCAGAAGGGAAATTCACGGCATCCTGCGGGCACTGCGCAATCTCGACCGCAGGAAGCGCCTCGACGGCAAGGTGGTGGCAACACCCGGCGAGATCCTCATCGAGGACGACGAGGCCGCCTTCGAGCGCGACCCCGTGACCGATGATACCCGTGTCAGGACCGGCGTCGCATGGCTGGAGGAGGCGGTGCTCCTCTCCCGGGAGGAAAACGATGTCCGCGTGTTCCCGTCATCCCTGCGTATCGGGACGGTTGACGAAGCGAGAGCCATTGTCGCCAGGAGATCGGGCATCCATGAGAACCACAGGAAGTCCCTGCTCTCCATTGCGACAGCTCTCCTGGAGGCAGATCCGGACGAGGGTGTTTCCACGGACGATCTGATGATGGTCTCGGGCCTTGGACCCGGGGGCGTGCGAAAGGCCCTCTACGATCTCGAAGTTTTGGGTATCTCCAGCAACGATACGACGCTCACCGCATTCGTCCATGTTGCCGTGGAGCGATCCTCCCGCAAGCGCCTTCAGCAGGCCGGGGAACTCGAGAGAGCGCTCATCACCTACATGCGCGAGGCTGCACCGGATCTCGGGAAGGGCGAGGCATCGACGCTTCATCTGCGCATCGCCTCACAGGCCATGCGGGACCAGGGACTCGCCGACCCGTTGCCGGAGAGACTGTGGCGCATCGTCCACGGTATCGCCTCGGACGGCCGCGGCGAGGACAACACGGGCGGCAGTCTCGACGTAAGGAAGAGGGATGCGGAGACCGTGTCGGTCCGGCTGCGGCGCGAATGGGACAGTCTCGAGGAGACCGCGCTTCTTCGGCGGACGGCGGCGGCGCATCTTCTCGATCACCTGACCGGCTGTCTGCCGGACGGGATCAGGGGAACTGATCTCCTCGCGGAGACCACACTCGGCGAGCTTCGGGCGGCCATCGACTCGGATCTGGTGATCAGGGCCAGGGTCAGCGACACCTCTCGGCTGCTTGACCGCTCACTCATGTGGCTGCACGAGCAGGAGGTCGTTCGCCTCAACAAGGGGCTGACGGTCTTCCGTTCCGCAATGACCATCAGGCTCGAGGATGGAACGCGGGGTTTCGCGGCGGTCGATTTCGAGCCCCTCCGGCTCCATTACGAGGGCAAGGTCCTGCAGATTCACATCATGGCGGAGTTTGCCCAACGCGGCCTCGAAGCCATCGGCGAGGCGCTCAATCTGGCGATGGACTATTTCTCGCTTCGCGAGAGCGACTTTTTCGAGAAGTGGCTCTCCGGACGGGACAAGGAGATTGGCAGGGAAACCACGCCCGATTCCTGGAACAGGATCGTCGAGGTCCTCGGCAATCCCGAGCAGAAGCGGATCGTTGCCGATTCCCGTGAACAGACCAATGTTCTCGTGCTCGCCGGCCCGGGGTCCGGCAAGACCCGTGTGCTGGTGCATCGCATCGCCTGGCTGGTGCGCGTGAAGCGGGAGAACCCGCGGCGCATTCTGGCTCTCGCCTATAACCGCCATGCTGCAGTGGAGATCCGTCAGCGCCTTCTCGACCTCATCGGAGACGACGCCCGCGGTGTCACCGTGTTGACCTGCCATGCCATGGCCATGCGCCTTGCCGGTGCGAGCTTCGCAGCATCGGCCGAACGGCCCGATGACGAGATGTTCAAGTCGATCCTTCGCCAGGCGGTTGCCGTGCTGAAGGGCGATGGACTCGAGCCGGAGGAGGCGGACGAGCGCAGGGAGCGTCTGCTGACCGGATTCCGGTGGATCCTGGTCGACGAGTATCAGGACATCGGCCCGGACCAGTACGAACTCATTTCGGCCCTCGCCGGAAGGACACTTACCGATGACGACGCGAAGCTCACCATCTTCGCGGTGGGCGATGACGATCAGAACATCTACGCCTTCAACGGTGCGTCGGTGGAGTTCATCCGGAAATTCGAGAAGGACTACGGACCAAGGCCCTTCCACCTCACTTCGAACTACCGCTCGACAGGCCATATCGTCGAGGCGGCCAACGCGATGATCGAACCTGCCGGCGAGAGGATGAAGAGCGGACATCCCGGCGGTGTCGACCATGGACGTGCCGGGGATCCTCGGGGCGGAATCTGGCAGGGGCTCGATCCGGTATCGAAGGGACGGGTGCAGATTCTTCCCGCCGGCTGCGATCCCGTCTTCCAGGCACGGGTCGTCATGACGGAGCTGCTGCGCCTCTCGTGTCTTCCCGGGATCTGGGACTGGTCGAGGTGCGCCGTTATCGCCCGGGAGTGGACCAATCTCGATCCCGTGCGTGCATTCTGCGAGACGCAGGATATACCGGTTCAGATGGCAAACGAGGAACCCCCCGGCTTCTGGCGGTTGCGCGAGACCGCAGCCTTCGTGGCATGGTTGCGGGGAAAGGACCCCCGGATCGTCGATGACACCGCTCTTCGGGGATGGCAGGAGACACGGCCCGGCGGGCCCTGGTACGAACTCCTGTGTCAGGCGATCGTCGAATGGAGGCTGGAGACCGGAGGCGCAGAAACACCGGTCGACCGGTTCATCGAATGGCTTGCGGAATGGGGGAGGGACGTTCGCCGGCGCCAGCACGGTCTGCTGCTCTTGAGCGGCCATCGGGCCAAGGGGCTTGAATTCGACCATGTCGCCGTTCTCGATGGCGGCTGGGAACGCGTTGGAAGAGGCGAGGACCGGGATGCGCCAAGACGCCTCTACTACGTTGCGATGACGCGCGCCCGGCAGACATTGACTTTGGCGCGCTTCGAAGGACGCAACCGTCTCCTCGACGACCTTGCCGACAGCCGTTCCATTCTGGTGCGCGATGCTTTCGAGCCTCACCCCGGTTCCCCGGCGCTACATCACCGCCATGTCAGGTGCTCCCTGAAGGATGTGGATCTGGGCTTTGCCGGGCGCAACAACACGTGGAGTCCGGTGCATGAGGCGATTGCCGGCCTCGCCCCGGGTGATTCGCTCGACATGCGGGAGAACCGGGAACTTCTGGACCGGAAAGGGCGCCTGGTAGGCCGCCTTTCCAGACACTTCCAGGCGCCCGAAGGGATGAAGTGCCGTTCCGCCGCGGTAATGGCGGTCGTCAACTGGAACCGCTCCTCGTCGGATCCGGACTACCTCGACCGGATTCGCTGCGAGACCTGGGAGACAGTCGTTCCGGAATTCGTGTTCGAACCGGAGAACGGGTAGAACTCGTCGTCGCTACGCGGACCTTCCAAGTCGGGCGGTCTCACCCTCGCGGGCGAGCCTGCCGGCAGGAAACGCCCGCACCAGTGCCTCTTCCCGTGAAGCCAGCTCGTCATCGAGAAGTCCCGGCAAATGGTCCGTGACAAAGAGCCTTCTGGTTCCCGCCCTTTGCGCGAGATCGACGGCCAGACGATCGCCGACGGATCCGCCAATGCTCGTGATCAGGAGATCGGTGCCGCTTGCAAGGGTGGCAAGCGCGCCAAGATCGTCATCGCCGCCGATGGCCGCCGCCCAGGCAAGCGACCAGCCCCTGCCTTCCAACCGATAGGCAGTTCCCGGCCTCTCGCCGGCGACTGCAAGGGTGACGGCCTCGATATCCGGACCGAGACGAAACGATTCGCCTGCCCGGAAGTCATGAAAGGCAACCTCGGCGCGGAAGATGTCGGGCGTCACGGGAAACACTGGATCGGACATCAGCCTCGCGAGTTCCGTTTTGACGGTGCCGGTACCGCTATGCAGCGTGAACCTGTTTTCGGGAGAAAAGGCCGCGGCGAAGAAGGGAAGCCCGATTGTCCTGAAGACGGTGGGGCTGCTGAACAGGATGTCGCCTTCAATGGCACCTCGCGTCATCAGCGAGAGCCCGAGGTCACGCAATCCCGAACCGGCATCGAGGATCAGGGTCCGGTCGCCGCATGCAACCTCTATGCATGACGAATTGCCGCCGAACCGGGTGGTTTCGGGGCCGGGAGAGGGCGCCGAACGCACTCCCCGGAACGTCACCAGGGCCTGCTGAACCATCAGGGATTAGGTTTCAGTGAGCGCTGCGATGACGTCGTTGACGATTTCTTCGGCACGGCCATGTATTTCGGTTTCGTTCAAGGGTTGAATCGGATGGCGCACATACACCACCGCCGGGTCGAATCCGTGAAGGACACGCCACGAGTCGACACCGGTCTGGAACTCGCCGGAAATCAGCGCCACCGCGGGAATGCCCCTTTGATCAATGTCCAGCATGTCCTGCAGACTGCACGACGTACAGGAACCTCAATCGGCGAGACCTTCGACGACGGCGTCACAATCGGCTGCGACCCGGTCGAGGACCTCCGGCGGTGCGTGCTTCGTGAAGGTTGGCTTGGCATACCGGCCTACCCGGATTCCGCGTTCGCCGAACAGTTCCTCAAGGCGGTCGAGAAGCTTGTCGCCCTGGCGCTTGCGAATGTCGAGGAGGCCGACGGTCAAGCCTTCCAGCGAAGGGTGTCCGGCAACGCGTTGTCGCGCCGGGGCCGCTTCCCCTGCCGTGGGGTCGAGAAGGATCGTGGTCATGACATCACCTCTCTTGTGACGGGCTGGCTGCCACTCGGGCCGCTGCCCCAGCCCTGGATGATAGTGGAAAAGAGTCCGGCATTGCTACCGGCACGGGTGACGAGAAGATCACCCGGTGCGAACCTTGCAAAGAGACCTCCGGTACCGGAGGTGCCGGTCGGGGAATGGACGGGAAGTACCCTTGGCATTTTCGTTGCCTCGTGAATCGCACCCTCGATTCTCGGCCTCGACCAACCCGATTCCCGGAAGGTCCGCCAGAACTCGCCGCCGATCATCAGCATCGCCCCCACGCCGCCGCCGGTGGAGCGCGGGTGAATGATGCCATTGAGCGACAGTGCGAGGCTTTCGACGAGCTCATCGGGCGTGCGCGCGGTTTGATCGCTCATGATGTGGGTCCCGCAAAACCCGAAGACCGTGACCGCCGAGCGCCCTTCGCCGATTCCCCTGGAGTCGGCAAGCGACCGCCATGCCGGATCGCTCTCGTCCTCGGCAAAGCAAAGCCCATGCTTGCCCGGATGGCCCTGTGTCGAGCGGTCGACGCCACCCGGCCGCGCGCCACCGATATTCATGGCGATCAGGAGAAGTGCCCGGGCGATGGTCGCGTTGGCGCGGTTGCCGTGACCGAGAACATTGAACCCGCTGTTGATGCCGATCCGCCGGGCCACCGGACCGTTGACGACGACGCACACGCCGGCTCCCATGGTGGTGGAGAGGAGGCCCTGCCAGGCGAAATCCGGATCGAGCGCCGCATCGAGTGCGGCCAGCACAACCGGTAGGTATTCGGGACGGCATCCGGCCATGACGGCATTGATGGCCGCCTTTTCCACCGTGCAGGCCGCACCCGAGGGCGGGATCAGTCCCAGGACATGGTCGTTCGCCAGTCTGCTTGCCTGGAGCATGCGCAGGACGCGTGCCGGCGTCGGGGGGACCACCGGAAGACCGTCGGTCCAGCCCCGCTCGAACATCACCTCGAACGGGTCTTCGGGAAACGGGGCGGGCACGGTCGCCGATCCAAGACCCGTGTCGCCATGGCGCGCCAGCAGTTCCTCTGCCCAGCCTTCCTCAGCAGAAAGCGATCCGCATCCGGGGCGTTCGGCCGGGAGTTCCGAACCGAGATCACGGATCCCGGCAAGGCTACGCCACTCCTCCTTCGCCCAGCCGTTCGCCCTGCCGGTTTCACGACCTGCCGCAAAACGGACCAGTGTCGGAACGATGGTAATTCCCAGGTGGAAAGATGCCTCGAGGTCTCGGTCGTCGGTGACACGGACCCGAGCGGGAAAGTCCGGATTGTCCTGCGAATAGACGGCAACCACGAGGCCGCGTTCCTCGAGTTCGGCTGCAACCGGCGCGATCAGCCGACAGGTCGGACAGTCCTCCTTTACCACCAGGACGAGACCGTCATCGGGAAGTTTCTTCGACATGGCTTTTCCAATCGGCGATTGGTGCTACGATTTGTCGCCTCCAACGCGCAAGGAACTCTACCATGGCCGACATCCAACGCCTGCAACCTGGCGAACTCTACAGCGGCGCCGTCATACACGGCGATACGGTCTGGCTTTCCGGAAAGGTCGCCTCGGACACATCCGGCGGCATCCAGGACCAGACCCGGGACGTCCTGGGCCAGATCGATGCCACTCTGGAAGCCTGCGGCACGTCGAAATCGAGACTCCTGTCCGTGCAGATCTGGCTCACCGACATTGCCGACTGGCCCGCAATGAACGATGTCTACACGGCCTGGGTCGATCCCGACAACAAGCCCTGCCGCGCCACGGTGGAAGCGGCCTTGGCGAAACCCGAGTTCCTGGTGGAGATCATGTGCGTGGCAGCCCGCTAGATCAGCGGCAGGCCGTCGAGCCGCCATCCACGGCGAGCAGTGCGCCTGTCATGAACTTCTGGCCGGGGTCGGCAAGAAAGCAGATGGCCTCGCCGATCTCTTCCGGCAGCGCAATCCTCTTCATCGGGGAGGATTCCTCTATTCTCCTGATGGCCTCGGGATCGTCGCCGGCACCGAGCATGTCGGTCATGACCGACCCGGGACAGACCGCGTTCACCCGGATATCGGGCGCGAGATCATGGGCAAAGGCGCGCGTCATGTTCACGACCGCGCCCTTCGAGGTGCAGTAGAGCGCGCATTCGCTGTTGCCCGAAAGTCCGGACTCCGAAGCGGTCATGACGATCGCACCCCTGTTGCGGCGCAACTCCGGTATCGCCGCCTGGCTGCAGAAGAAGCAGCCCTTGACGTTGATGTCCATCAGCCACGTGAAAGTCTCGTCGCTCACCTCCTCGATCGGCCCACCGGCATAGACACCCGCATTGTTGACCAGGATATCGAGCCCGCCCAGGCCGCGAACCGCCGCCTCGACAACCCTGTGACAGGTGGACGCACTGCCGAGACAGCCTGGTGCGGCAACGAGTCGCTCTCCACCGAGATGCGTGATGGTTGCGGCGACCTCATCGGCCTTGCGGCCGTTGATGGCCACTCGGGCGCCGCGCTCGAGGAAACAGCGGGCTGCGGCCAGTCCAATTCCCCTCGTCGATCCGGTGATGAGAACACGCTTCGCCTCGAAACTCATGACGCTCCCTCCAGTTGTTGCCGGTAGTCATCGAGTTCGTGAATGTACCAGTCCGCATTCTCGCGGATGCCGATTATTTCATCGGCGGAAAGATCGCGCAGCTTCCTGGCCGGAATGCCGCCCCACAGTTCACCCGACTTCACCACCTTGTTGGGCGCCACCAGCGCCCCCGCGGCGACCTGGCTGTGACGCTCGAGAACGGCGCCATCGAGCACGATGGCACCGGAACCCACCAGGGTCTCGTCCTCCAACGTGCAGGCGTGCAGGTGAACCGCGTGACCAAGCGTGACATTGGCTCCGATGATGGTCGGCTGTTCGGTGGAGACGTGGATGACGCACCCATCCTGGACATTGGTTCCCGGTCCGATGCGGACCGGACCGTCGTCGCCGCGGATCACGGCGTTGAACCAGGCGCTCGACAGGGCCTCCATCACGACATCGCCGATGATGGCCGCTCCCGGAAGGACTAGGGCACTTTCGTCTATCCTCGGCCACGCGCTCCTGTAAGGCATCACGATGGCGCGTTCGAAAACAGAGCGTCTGTACTGGTGCATGGCTGACATTCGCCTGAAAGATTGTCCAAGTCTACTGCGTGTGCCTGGGCGGCAACAGGCGCTCACATTGCTGCGCCCCGGATTGTGGCGCAGTATCGCCGTGCGGCACCCATGGGATGCGATCGTGGCTGAAGATACCTGGAAGCAGCACTTCCTGCGGCGCGGCACGCTTGTTCGCCTTGCCGGAGCGTCCGGGCTGGTGGGTTTGGTGATGCACTGGACCGGCTGGACACCGCTTCGGCTGATCGAATCCCTTGTCACCAACTTCTCCGAGACAGTGGCGGCCGCGATCGAATTCGTCGTCTGGCTTCTGGGAATCGGCCTCATGGGCGCCGTGGTGGTGGTACCGGCCTGGATCGTTCTCCATGTCTTCAGACGCGCCCGGAAATAAAGACGGCGCGGTGGTGAACCGCCAAACAGGTCGCATGGTGGTGGGCGCGGCTGGGTTTGAACCAGCGACCCCTGCCGTGTGAAGACAGTGCTCTTCCGCTGAGCTACGCGCCCCTGCCGGGCCAAGGTGATACGGCGCCAGGCAACGAGCTGTCAAGAAAGTCCGACCACCCGAAATCCATGCACCGCCAGAGCGTACGCATGATTGACGCACCGGCTCCTGCACTTCCCGACCACGGCACCACAACGGGAAGAGGATGCTACGCCACAAACAACAAAAGCGCTCCCATGGTCATAGGTGAAAGTCCCCGGCATCGAAACGGACTTGCCGATCTGGCTCTGAAACCCGCACTTGAGGCAAAAGGTTTGCGAAGCGGCACGCCGCCGGCTGTGACTGCGGCGCTTGGTGAATTCGTGCGTTTGATGAGTTGCTGCTACTGCACTCTGATTGAGGGCCACGATGCGCTTCCACCGCGACATCGAGCGTGCAATTCGGAGTGCCTTGAGCGATGACCCGCACAAGCGTGAACTTCAGCTCGAGGCGCGGGTTCACTTGCCGTGCAAGGGTGGATCGACCGGGGTGGACTTAAAGGACACGCGATCACCGCTGGATGCGGGCCTTTGCGAGATTCATCGCCGCTGCTGTGAACTGCTGCCGCAGGAACCGGTTCGTCCGAAATCCGGATGCAGGAGAAGAACAGACCGTCGTTCCGGATGAACTCGGGTAACGGGAAGTTCGTGTCGGCCGGCAGGTGCCCGTCAGCCCTGGGGCAATCCCACGAATTCTCGGACGCGTTGAACAGGCTGGAGAGGGTGGATGCCATTCTTGCCGCGTCGGCACACCATCGCCTCGTCTGGATTCATCCTTTCCTCGATGGAAACGGACATGTGGCATGGCTCATGATACGCGCCATGCTGCTCGAGTCGCTGGAAACCGGGGGATTGTGTTCAGTATCGCGCTGCTTCGCCCGTGTTGAGGTGAGATGCAAGGAAATTCTGGCTGTCTACGATCCGGCCCGCCGGAACGACCTTGAAGGGCGAGGAGCCCTGAGCGAGGAGGAACTTGCGAAGTTCACCCGGTTCTTTCTCAACACATGCCTGGACCAGGTTCGCTTCATGCATAGTTTGGTCGAACCTGGCGGCTTGAGAGTCCGGATCATGCGCTGGGACTAAGCCGAATCTGGACGAGGGGTTCTGCCTGCAAGGGCTGGGAGCGTGTTGGAGTAGGCTCTCCAGCACGGCGAACTCGTCCGTGCCGACATACCCGGGCTGCTCGGGATCGCGGATCGTCAGGCAAGTAGGACCAAATCCGGACTTGTGCTCAAAGGCGTATTGCAGGCCGACCACGTGCGCACCCCGAAGCGCGTGGTGTTGGCCTGGTGTCCGGGACTGTTCCAGGAGAGCGCGAGCACCCGAACCAAAATCGTGCGGCCCCGGCCGAACACCGGGTTCCGCGCTCCCTACCTCAGATCCGTCACGGTCGCGATGATGCGCCCGTCGCCGCGGGCAATATCGAGCCCGCCGGGGCGAGAGACGACCTCGAAGCAGGCATCGGTGATGTAGAGCACACCTGTAAGACAGAGGTTGCCCTTCTCCTCGATCGTGTAGGTGCCGGTTGCTTCCTCTTCGAGAGAGGCCGCATCGTCGCCGCGGCGCACGACGACGGTGCCGTCATCGGCCGAGAAGTCGGCGCTGTAGAAGGGCTGGCCGAAATGAAGCTGCAATTCACCGGAGAACATGCGTCCGGGAACGACCGCCGCCAATACGGCAGATGAAAGCGGCACGCGGTCATCGGGTATTTCGGCAGTAGGCATCAGCATGTAGCGGTTGACGATCTCGTTCCTGTGGTTGGTCTGGTACCAGATATCGCCGTCCTGATGGACACCGTAGCAGTAACTGTTCTGCCCCTGTGACAGGCATAAACGGTTCTCGACGATATCCCACCCGCCGGACCATGTCCGGCCGATGGCATTGTGTCCCGAGAAACCGCCGTCCTCATGGAAGGATTCGTCATACCAGTGGAACAGCTGGGTCTGATCGTCATAGGCAAGCCCGAAGCGTACCGTGTCGATGTGCGCCGCCATCAGGTCGTCACCGACAACGGCCGATACGCGTTCGGGAAGGTCTTCGAGATTGGAATCGCCGACGAGTTCCAGCGTAACGGGCCGGGCGACCAGCATGATGATGGTGCCGCCGATACCGAACGCAGGCACGAGAAGGGCGCCGAAAACATGCCACTTGCCCTGCATTGCACCACGTATCGACAGCACAACGCATGCGATTGCGCAAAGTCCGAACGTGATGAGTACGAGAATTCCTATCCACATGGCATCGACGCCTGTTCCCGGGTTCTACTGGAGATCATGCGGTTTCCGGTCCCTCTTGGCAATCCGACAGCAAACATCCTTGTGCCGTAAAACGCAAATCCTTGTCACACGCCGCTGCGCGCCAAGGTGACTTCCACGCCATGGACACATGTGCTTTGCCCCATGTCCGTCTTGCGTGGAACGTGCAGCACATTGATGTTGGTCCCGTCGCGGCCCGGCCACCTGCTCTTGTCGGAAAGCAGGACTCCTCGGGGAACGATATCGGAAACGGTGGCGACGAGTTCGAGAGACCCGGCGCGGTTCGAGAGCGCCACCCGGTCGCCGCCGGTGATGCCGAGAGTCTCGGCGTCATCGGGATGAAGCGCGACCGATGGCTCGCCCATGAGTTCACGGATCCGGGGATCGCTGCCATAGGAGGAATTCATCAGCCAGCGGCCGGCTGGGCTGAGCAGGCGAAATCGGCCGTTCGATGGCTTCGGATCGGCCACCGCCTCGGGCACCCGGGGGTGGCCATCGGCCTCGGCCCGTGCGCTGGCGATCTCGATCTTGCCCGACGCTGTTGCAAAGACGCCTTCGTGCCACAGCAGAAGCGGTTCGTCGCTGCCGCGTACCCATCCGCGTTCCCGCAAGTCCTCCCAATCGATGCCGGTGCCGTCCAGAACTTCATCGATCAGTTCACGGTCCGAGCGATGGAGCTCGGCATCCGTCAGCCCCATGGCCCGGGCCAGGCGCCGGAAGATCTCCTGATTCGGCAGGCTTTCGCCCATCGGCTCGGCGCACTTCACCTGGGCGCCGATGTTGAGGTGGAAGTAGCTTGAGGTGACATCGTCGAACTCGAGGAAGCCTGCTGCCGGCAGCATGATGTCCGCATAAAGCGCGGTATCGGTGGGGAAGCAGTCGATCACGACCGTGAAGAGATCTTCGCGGGAGAGTGCCGAACGCATGCGCTGCTGCGCCGGATTGGACGCCACCGGATTGCAGTTCCACACCATGTAGGCATGGAAGAGCTCCGGATCGTTGAGCGCATCGGGGACATCCATCTGGCTGATGGAAAGCCCCTCGTCTGCCGCGCCGCCATGCCCGGGTGCCGCTCCCTTGCGGGTGACGATGCCGATGCTGTCGTTGAGATAGTAGAAACCCGTGCCCGGCTTGCCGATGTTGCCAGTCAGGGCGGGAAGCATGGCGCAGGCACGAAAGACGTTGCCGCCGCGAAACTGGCGCTGCAATCCCTGACCGAGCCACAGGAGGGACGGACCTTCGGCGTAGAGCCGCGCGGTTTCCTCGATGAGGTCCACGGAAACCCCTGTCGCCCGGGACGTCGATTCCGGAGTTGCCGCCTTGATCGCAGATTCGACTTCGTCGTAGCCGAGCACATGATCGGCGATCCAGGGGAGGTCGAACAGACCGTCCCTGCGGGCGATGTGGCACAGTCCGAAGGCGAGCACGGCATCGCTGCCGGGATTGACCTGCAGGTGGATATCTGCCTGAAGCGCGGTATCGTGGCGCACCGGATCGATGACGACCACCCTCGCAGGGTTTTCCTTCAGCCAGTGTTTGTGGGCGTGAGGTGCGCTGTGAGCCGGATTGGCGCCCCACACGAGGATGCAGGCGCTGTCCCGTGCGGTTCTGGGATCGAACCCCGTCACGCTGCTGCCGAAGACATAATCGAGCGCTGCATGGCCTGCATTGTTGCAGATCGTATCCGGTATGGCCTCGGTCGCACCGAAGCACTTGAAGAACCGTTCGGGAAAGCTGTTGGCGATGGCCGAACAGGTGCCGGTGTAATGTGTATGGAGCACCGATGACGCGCCATTCTTCCGGGCGATGGCCGAAAGTCTTGTCGCAATCTCACCGATCGCGTCGTCCCAGCTCACCCGTTCGTATGAACCGGAGCCCTTTGGCCCGGTGCGGCGCATGGGATGGAGCAGGCGTGCCTCCGGATCAAGCCAGACGCCGTTGTAGGCGATGGCACACTTGCCGCAGAGCGCGCCCCGGCTGACGGGGTGATCGGGATCACCGAGCACCCGCGTGATCTTTCCCCCGCGCTTGACGACCGCGATCCCGCAACCGTCGTAGCAATCGCGGGGACAACTGGTCTTGATGATCTCGCGGTCGGACACGTCTCCTCCTGTGGCTTGTCCAGAACCCATCTTCACCTCTGGATGCAGCGGAAACAAGATCTCGCCTGATTCCTTGCACGACATGGCAGTCGGTCGGGACTTGACGAAGGCGCCAATACCGGTGCTCACTCGCCGTGACGTTCAACGGGGGAGTGGATCATGTCCAGGAACGATATCGAGGTTCGCCCGCTCGGACCGGTGATCGGTGCCGAAATCCTCGGCCTTGATCTCTCACAAGGGTTCGACGACGGAATTTGCCGTTTCGTTCGCCAGGCCCTGCTCGATCATCTGGTGGTCTTCCTGCCGGATCAGAGGATCGGACCGGCCGAACAACTGGCCTTCGCGCGGGGATTCGGCGAAATCGAACCATCCCATCCGGTGTTCGGCAAGGTTCCAGACGTGCCAGAGGTGACGGTGATCGAGCAGGACGGCAGCGAAGGCCTATACAACGACGCCTGGCATACCGACGTCACGTTCCGCGAGAAGCCTGCCATGGCCTCCATCCTGCATTGCCAGGTCACACCTGAAGGTGGTGGTGGCGATACGCTCTGGTCGAGTCTCTATGCCCCCTACGAGGCGTTGTCGCCGGGGGTACGCGACATGATCGAGAATCTGACGGCGGTTCATGACTATTACATCGCGTTCAGCGCCTCGGTGCTCAGAGGCCGGGGAGGCATCGAGAAGCTCGCCCGGGATATCGTCGAACTGCCGCCCGTGGAGCATCCGGTGGTCCGCACCCACCCGGAAACCAGACGCAAGGGGCTCTTTGTCAATAGGACGTTCACAAAGGAGATCAACGGGCTCAGTCTCGTCGAGAGCGACCATATTCTGAGGATGCTGTGCGAGTTCGCGGAGCATCCGAATTACCAGGTTCGCCGGTCATGGAAGCCGTACGACCTGGCCATGTGGGACAACCGGTGCACGATGCATCTTGCATCTGCGGATTTCATCGGACACCGCAAGATGCACCGCATCACCATCTTGGGCGACCGTCCGTTCCATTGACATGCCGGTCGATTGCAGGTGTCGCGGTGACGGGGAGAGGCAGAAGTGGTCGAGGCTTTCGATTATGTCGTTGTGGGCGGCGGGTCGGCCGGCTCGGTCCTCGCCGCACGCCTGAGCGAGGATCGCTCGTGCCGTGTCCTGCTTCTGGAGGCGGGAACCGGGAACCGGGATTTCCGCGTCTCCATGCCGGCCGCCAACGCGCTGGCCTTCGGCAATTCAAGGTTCGACTGGTGCTACTACACCGAACCCCAGAGTGAGCTCGCCAACCGCCGAATCTACTGGCCTCGAGGACTCGGGCTGGGCGGTTCGAGCGCCATCAACGGAATGATGTACATACGCGGTAATGCCGGCGACTACGATCGATGGAGGCAGCTCGGCCTGCAAGGCTGGGCCTATGCCGACGTCCTGCCATATTTCCGCAGGGCGGAAAGCCGGGAAGGCGGCGGCGACCGCTGGCGCGGCAATGCCGGACCGCTTCTGACAGGCCCCGCCGGCCGTCCGCTGGCAATCGATCGCGCCTTTATCGAGGCGTGCATCCAGTCGGGACTGCCCGCCAACCCGGACTTCAATGGCAAGGAACAGGTCGGAGCCGGTGTGCTCGACGTCACCGTGCGCAATGGCCGGCGGTCCAGTATTTCGACGTGCTATCTCGGCGTCGCCGCAAACAGGCCCAATCTCGAGATCCGCACACGGAGTTTTGTGACCGGACTCCTGATCGAGAAGGGTCGCGTGAGCGGCGTACGCTACAGGCGGCGCTACGGAATGGAATTCGTCCATGCCGAACGAGAGGTTCTCGTGTGCCAGGGCGCGATTGCCTCGCCGCAGCTTCTCATGGTTTCGGGAATCGGTCCTGCGGACCACCTGCGCCGTCACGGCATCGAGGTGAAGCTCGACAGTCCCGGAGTCGGGCGCAACCTGCAGGATCATCTCAACATGCCCGTTCGCTTCCGCTGCACGAGGCCTTCAGAGACATCGGCACGCTGGGCGAAGCCGTTGATGGCGCTCTGGCTTGGCGCCGTCTGGTTCCTGAGCGGGGGCAGGAAGGGACCCGGTGCCCATCCATTCTGGTCCGCCGGGGCGTTCTCCTGCGGCGGCCTCGAGGCGCCCGATCTACCCCGCTTCCAGGTATTCTTCACGCCCATGGTCTTATCCGAGGAACCGCTAAAGCGCATGAAGATTGCCGTGCCCGGCTTCCAGTTCGACGTGAACCAGATGCATCCGCGTTCCCGGGGCAACATCGCGTTGAGGAGCAGAAATCCCGGAGATCATCCGCTGATCGAGCCGAACTATCTTCAGGAGGAAGATGATCGGCGGGATTTCATCGATGCCGTCAGGTGGGCCCGCGAGATTGCATCCCAGCCGGCTCTTGCGCCGTTCAGGGGTGCAGCGATTGATCCCACTGACGATGAGGTGACCGACGACCAGATTCTCGGCGCGGTCGCGCGAGGCGCCCAGTCCGGGTATCATCCCGTTGGGACCTGCAAGATGGGGACCGATGACGACCCGCTGGCCGTGGTCGATGGCGAACTGAAGGTGCGCGGTATCGATGGTCTCAGGGTTGTCGATGCATCGATCATGCCAATCCTTGTCACGGGCAATACCAACGCACCGACGGTCATGATTGCCGAGAAGGCGGCTGACAGCATTCGCGGTCTCGCTCCCCTCCCGAGAGAGGAAGCCGCGTGACATCCGGGCACAACAGATGGACACCGTGAACCGTTATCTCCTGCAACCCGATCCGTCCGACCCGCGCCTGACGCGTTCCGTCATCGGGGTCGACCAGGAGGGCAGACACGTCGATCATGCCGTGACCGTCGAGAAACCCCTGACACTGTTTCTCAACGGCCAGGAGATCGTCACGATGATGACGATTGGGGATCATCCGGAGTACCTCGCCGTCGGCTACCTGCTGAACCAGGGGATGCTGCGGAAAACCGAAGACATCACGGCAATCGACCATGACGAGGATATCGAGACGATCGTCGTGCGCACACGCCAACAGACAGATTTCGAGACCAGACTGCGCAGGAAGACGCTGACCTCCGGATGCGCCCAGGGGACCGTGTTCGGCGATCTCATGGATGAGATCGAATCCGTCAGCCTCGACGAGCGTGCCGTGGTTCACACGTCCTGGCTCTACGCGCTGTCGAAGGCAATTTCTACGACACCGAGCCTTTACCTCAAGGCAGGCGCGATCCACGGCTGCGTGCTCTGCGAACGCGACCGGCCGCTGATCTACATGGAAGATGTCGGCCGGCACAATGCCGTCGACAAGATTGCCGGCTACATGGCGCTCGAGGGCATTTCCTCGCAGGGCAAGCTGTTCTACACGACAGGAAGGCTCACCAGCGAAATGGTGATCAAGACCGCGAGGATGAACATTCCAATTCTTGTCTCGCGTTCGGGATTCACGGCCTGGGGCGTCGATCTCGCGCGCCAGGTTGACATGACACTGATTGGCAGGATGAAGGGCAAGCGGTTTCTGGTCGCTGCAGGGGCCGAACGCGTGCGCTGGGATGAAGGGAGTGAGGGAGATTGACGGGCTCGAAGAAGGATGTTGCAGGCACGGTGCTGGCGGGCGGACTGGCACGGCGCATGGGCGGCGGCGACAAGGGCATGCTGGAGCTCGGCGGGCGATGCATTCTCGATCGCGTGCTCGATTGCCTGCGTCCCCAGGTGCGCATGGTCGCGCTCAATGCCAATGGCGATGTCTCCCGTTTCGATCCCTGGGGATTACCCGTGGCACCCGACATGTTGCCGGGGAATCTGGGTCCCCTGGCGGGCGTCCTGGCAGGGCTAGACTGGACTTTTGCCAATGTCCCCGGTCTCAAGTGGGTCGTGACGGTTCCCACCGACACACCCTTCCTGCCGCCTGATTTGGTCGACAGGCTTCTTTCCGCCGTGACGGTGTCGGGGGCCGACATGGCCTGTGCGGTGTCCGCCGGACAACGCCATCCGGTCGTCGGCCTGTGGCCGATCCGTCTTCGGAACGATCTGCGCCAGGCTCTCATCAAGGAGGGCGTACGCAAGGTCGATGTCTGGACGGGCCGGTACAGGGTCGCCGAAGCCGAGTTCGATGCCGTACCCGTCGATCCCTTCTTCAACGTCAACCACGCTGACGATCTCGCGACGGCCCACGACATGTTGGCGCGTGCCGGATCGCAGGGCCGATAGCCGTCAGTCGGTGGGTTGGCATGCACCGGCGATTTTGGCACACAAGGAACGCTGTTCGGAGAGTCATGTCATGAGCGTTGCAGAGAAATCCGCGCCCGGGAGCGCTCACGACTTCATTCGCGCCATCGTCACGGACGATGTCGCGGCGGGACGTACCGCGACCGTGGTGACGCGTTTCCCGCCGGAACCCAACGGCTACCTCCATATCGGACACGCCAAGTCCATGTGCCTCAATTTCGGAATCGGCGAGGAGTTCGGCGGCCGGTGCCATCTCAGGTTCGACGACACCAACCCCACAAAGGAGGAGCAGGAGTACATCGACGCCATCCAGCAGGATGTCCGGTGGCTCGGTTTCGACTGGGGCGAACACCTCTATTTTGCCTCGGACCACTTCGAGCGGCTCTATGAGTGGGCCGAGCACCTCATCAGGAACGGCGACGCCTACGTCGACGCCCTTTCCGTCGACGAGATGCGCGATTCTCGCGGCAGGTGGACGGAACCGGGGCGAAACAGCCCCTGGCGTGATCGCCCGGTGGGGGAGAATCTCGACATCTTCCGGCGCATGCGCGTCGGCGAATTTCCCGATGGTGCCTTCGTTCTGCGCGCGAAGATCGACATGGCATCCGGCAACATGAACCTGCGCGATCCGGTCCTCTACCGTATCCTCCATACCACGCATCCCCGCACCGGGGATGCGTGGTGCATCTACCCGACCTATGATTTTGCACACGGCCAGTCGGACGCCCTGGAAGGTGTCACGCATTCCCTGTGCACCCTTGAATTCGAGGATCATCGCCCGCTCTACGATTGGCTGATCGACCATCTCCCTGTTCCCTCGGTGCCGAGGCAGTACGAGTTCGCCAGGCTCAATCTTGCCTACACGGTGCTTTCCAAGCGTGCGCTCATTGAACTGGTTCGCGATGGCCATGTGAATGGCTGGGATGATCCCCGGATGCCGACGCTCTGCGGCATGAGGCGCCGGGGCATTCCGCCTGCCGCGGTCCGCGATTTCATCGCGAACATCGGTGTTGCCAGGGCGGACAATCTCGTCGATCCGGCCATGCTCGAACACAGTGTCCGCGATGTCCTCAACCGCACGGCGTTGCGCAGGATGGGAGTCTTAAGACCGCTCAAGGTGGTGATCGAGAACTGGCCAGAAGGCAGGACCGAGGAACTCGAAGCGGTCAACAATCCGGAGGACCCGTCCGCCGGACACCGCCTGTTGCCCTTCTCCCGGGAAATCTACATCGAACGTGACGACTTCATGGAGAACCCTCCGAAAAAATTCTTCCGTCTGGCTCCCGGAAGGGAGGTCCGCCTTCGCTATGCCTACTTCATTACCTGTACCGACGTGGTCAGGGATAGTGCCGGCGAGATCGTGGAACTTCGATGCAGCCACGACCCTGCATCGCGGGGAGGCAATGCACCCGATGGCCGCAAGGTGAGAGGCACGCTCCACTGGGTCTCGGCAGCGCACGCCATCAGGGCCGAGGTTCGCCTCTACGATCGCTTCTTCACCCAGATCAATCCGAGAGTCGGCGGCGACCTGCTTGCCGATCTCAATCTGGAATCCCTGACCGTGCTTTCCGACTGCTGTCTGGAAGCCGCCGCCGCTGATGCGTTGCCCGGAGAGGCTTTCCAGTTCGAGCGTCAGGGTTATTTCTGCATCGATCCCGATTCAAGGCGCGATCGCCCGGTCCTCAACCGAACGGTCGGCCTCCGCGACAGCTGGGCACGCGTCCAGCGAAACCAGACAGTGGCAGCCTGAAGATCCCGCGGACATGTCGGCGCGTCGCCCGGAGCGCAAGAAGGGAACCGGATGAAACCGACAGAGATCGTCTTCGAAGTGACCGAAGCTTCCGATGGCGGATTCGATGCCAGCGTCCTCGGGCATGCCATCTTCGCGCGCGCGGGACGACCTGAGGGCAATGTCGCTTCCCGCATGAAGGTGCGTTGCAGGCTATCCGTCCTTACCTCGACCGGAAGGGTTCCGAATCCGCATGACACGCCTGGACATGGCGCATGACCTTCTCCTGTGCGTGAATGAACCGAAGAGAAGACGATCAGGGTTCGGTTGATATCGGGGTGGACCGGGCTGGTGTCGCGGCATTACGTCACACCGGCCGTTGTCAGGGTCCTTTGTGGAGTTGCGGGAGGGCGTCATGTCGGTGAACCGGCGGAAGCACGGATGTGGGGAAGCGCTGCAAGCCGTCCTGATGGCGATGATCGATCCCATCAACCAGCTGTTCTTTCACTCCCGCATGCTGAGGGCCTGGGGCCATTCCAGAGGGATGGACTACAATGACTTCTGGTTGTCGCAGATGCGACGGGCAACGTCGCTGGTTGAGGTTATGGCGGGCTGTGACATCAGGCCTTGTGACAGGCCTCCGTGCGATATCGTCATCGGCAGGGACGTCCGCGCCATCTTCACCGCGGATGCCGATCAGTCCTCACGATTCGTGTCCATCGCCGCGGACGCCGCCGACGTCTCATCCGATCGGGATGTCGGGGAGGTGTTGATTGAAATCGTCCGGGCGGAGCAGGCCCATCACGAAAGGCTTCGGGCGTGGCTTTCGGGCCCGGAGGCGGACGAGCGCCCTTCCAATGCGAAGCACTTGGGGCCCAAGCCGGGAGGGGCACCCGTTGCCGTCGCGGCGATCAACCGCGTACTCCCTCACATGACCGCCGCGGTCAGTCAGGTATTCTTTCACAGCCTGATGTTCGGCGGTGATGGCGAGGCGACGCTGGCACGCAGAGAACTCGATGCATCGCTCGCGATGATGTACCGGACCGAGGCACTCCTCGAGCGGCTGCTGGATCTTGGAGGCTATCCGTCAGGAAAAGGACATGGCCTGATCAGGATCGGCGCCGGTCCGGACGGTGCGGAAAGGACGGCCCTCGAGGCGCATGCGAGGATCATCGCCGAGCTCGAGCCTGCCCTGGAATCGCTTGACGGGCTGACGGATCCCATGACCCACACCCTCATCGAGGGCATCCTGAGGGCTGAACGCCAGGAATTGCAGGCGATCGAACTGCGACGCGACAGCGCCGATCGATTCTAGTCTGCCCGGTTCACTTTTTTTTGCCGATATCATGTGTCTGACGACGTGAAAGGAGTCCCGTCCGGTCATCGAGCCACGACCGATGACGTTGTGGAAATCGGGAATGGTGAAGAACCGTGTCGAATCACGCCCGCTGGAAGAGCGGCTCTGGATCATGTTCCGATCGTGACGGCGACGGAACCGGGCAATGGATCGGCAGAGACCCACCTGCCATCCCGATTCCGGATTTCGGATCCCGCCTGGACAACAATCGTGAAGGCATCGTCGTCGCAAGTTCGGGTGGACGCCATACCGGTTCGCCTCCCCCTGGGTCCGGGGCGGATGGTGGAGCAGGGAGACTGGCGACAGCGGCACGGTAAAGAACCGGCTGAGATGGTACTCGGTGGTTTCCATTGCCAGGACAAGGACCCTCAGGACATATGCAGCGAGGCCGGCCAGAGCGCCGTGACAGGCTATCATCATTGTCAGGAACGTCGGCAACCGGTTCAGTCCCCGCAAGGGCGCGCCGGAGACATCCGTCCGGTTGTTCTCGAAGTCCCTCTGGACGTTGAACTGCTGGTAGAGGTCGGGTTGGCTGAAGCCTTCGGCGGGGAGGTAGCCGCGACAGCGGTCCCTGGCCGCGAGGACCCGTCGATTCTGTGACCGGAAAGATGGAAGAACCCGGTATAACGGCGCGCCCTGACGATTCCGAGGATGGTACTGAGATCCCGAATAGTCGGTGACGGGAAGAGCGGTCATGGAGAAACGTTGCTCACTGTCGACGTCTGATTGTCGGGATTTGCCGCACCCGATAGACTCCCGCGGGTCGGACTGCAGATTTGCCGCACGAAAGCTGGGGGAAATTCATGACGAGCGACATGGCAATCGCGATAGCCGGCCGCCACGAGAGGTTCGCTGCGATCAGCAAGGAATACCCGGAACACGGTGTCGAGTTCGTCCAGATACACATGCCCGACCTGACGGGCCTGCTGCGCACGAAGTACGCACCCTTCAAGATGTCGGAGACGGGCGAATCCTTCAATGCGATCCTCTTCAATGTGGCACATTCCGACGGCGCGCCCATCGGGGATGTGGTGTTCGATGCCCCGATCTGCTGGCTCGACAACGGTTACGGCAGCATCCAGGCGCTTGCCGATCCGGATTCGGCGGCGATTCACGGCTGGCGCCCGAATGTCTGCTCGATCATGCTCGACACCTTCATGGCTGACGGGTCGGCGTGTGAGATCGATCTGCGGCAGCGTCTCAAAAGGATCGAGGACCAGGCACACGACATGGGTTTCGAGGCGAAGATCGGCTTCGAGATCGAATTCGGGCTCTTCCATTACGACGAGGAGCTGGTCCAGCAGGGGCGCTACGCAGAGTTGCGACCGCACGGCAAGAGCTTCACAAACTACGACATGTTACGTGCACCGGGCTACGAGGATCTCATGCAGGAGTTCATCCACCGCATGAAGAGTCTGGACTATCCGGTGGCCTCATTTGTCTCGGAATACGGTCGGGGCATGTACGAATTCGCGATGAAGCCGCTAGCGCCGCTTGCCGCTGCGGACGGTATCACCCGTGCCAAGCATCACCTCAAGGAACTCTGCCTCGAGCGCGGCCTGATCGCGACATTCATGACCCGCTTCCAGGGACCGGGCGGCGAGAGCTCTTCGGGAACCCACATCCATCAGTGCCTGGTGGACGCCGCCACGGGCGCCAACGTCTTCCATGATCCCGATGGCGGACTCTCCCAGACGGCGCGGCACTATGCTGCGGGCCTTCTTGCCACGATGGCAGACTTTCACGCGGTGTTCCGGCCGACCGTCAATTCCTACCGGCGGATGGACCGCCAAGCCTGGTCGCCCGAGGAAATTTACTGGGGCATCGAGAACCGCACAGCTCCGGTCCGCGCAATCACGAGGCCGGACGCCAACGCATGCCGGATGGAACACCGCTGCGCAGGATCGGATGTCAATCCCTACCTTGCGGTCATGGCGACACTCGGCCCGGGCCTCAAGGCAGTCGCCGGGAAGTGGGAACCCTGGGAACTCGTCCCCGGTATCTCCCGGACGGCGCAGGAGGAACTTCCCCTCCACAGATCCCTGGCGGACGCCCTCGCACAATTCAGGACGTCAACGATCGCCGCCGAGATCCTGGGAACGGATCTCCACGAGCAGTACGTGCTGAGCCGGGAGAACGAACTCGCCGCCTTCGAGACGTGGCAGGCGCAGAACATCACAAGTTTCGAATACCAGCGCTACTTCGAGGGTGTGTAGGCAGAACGGCTCAGGGCTTCGCCATGCATCCGCCGTCGACGATCAGTTCCGTGCCGGTGATGTAGCTTGCCTTGTCGGAAAGCAGGAAGAGGGCGGCGTTCGCGATGTCCTCTGCTTCGCCGACCCTCCCCAGGGGAACATGGCTGTTGATCGCTGCGATCGCCTCCGAATTGTTGTCCCAACGCGCCTGCATCGGCGTGTGTACCGGACCCGGAAGGATCGTGTTCGAGCGGATGCCGTCGCCGGCGAACTGGATCGCCAGGGACTTCGAGAGACGCACCACACCGGCCTTGGCAGCGCCATAGGCGTCCTGCGGCCTTTCGTCGCCCCTTGCGGCATCGGTAGACGCGATGTGCACCATCGCGCCGCCGCCCGTGGCCTTCATGTGCGGTATGGCATGGCGTGCGGTCAGGGCGAATGACTTGAGGTTGATGTCGAGCACGCGATCCCAGACGGCCATGTCCATTTCGACGCACGACTTGTCCCTGTCGAACCAGAGAACACCGGTCGTGTTGACCAGGTAATCGAGCCGTCCCGTTTTCCGGGTGGTCCTTTCGACGACGTCCCTGACAAAGGCCTCGTCCGTGACATCGCCCTGGTGGTAGTCGACCTTGCCCTTGCTCCCGGCGAGTTCAACGGGCTCGGGCTTGATATCCATGACGGTGACCTGTGCACCCTCTGCCGCCAGGTTACGGACGATTGCAAGACCCATACCGCCTCCGCCGCCAGCAACGACTGCCGCCTTTCCAGCAAAATCCATTCCCGTTCTCCCGAGGTTGCCCGTCACTCCCGATGGCCGAAACTCACGATCCGGTAGCGCATCAGGAGATACATCGTCGCGAAGGCCAGGAACACGACGCCGTTGACGAAGGCCGCCAGCGCGGGCAGTTCCGGACCGAGGCCGTGACGCAGGGAACCCCAGGCAGTTGAAGGCAGCGTCTGGGTTGCGCCAAGGTTATAGAAGGCAATTTCCAGATTGTTGAAGGCCAGGATGAAACTGATGATGAAGGCGCCCAGCATTGCAGGCCAGATGTTCGGCAGGGTGACTTCCCGGAAACAGCGCAGAGGTCTCGCACCCATCACCAGCGCCGCATCGTCAAGCCGCCAGTCATAGCGCGCCATTTGGGCCAGCACGATCAGGAACGCGAAGGCTGTGCCGGGGATCGAAATCGCGACAGTGGTGGAAACCATGTTGCCGGAGAGGTCGAGAACCTGGCGGTTGAAGATCAGACTGGAAATCCCGATCAGGAGGTTCGAGACGAAGAGCGGACAAAGGTATGTGATGACGACGAATTTGCGCCAGCGCGAACGATACTTCAGGACCGCCATGGCGCCGATCGTGGCGAAGAATGTGCAGACCACGGCGCTGCCCAGGCCCAGCGTCAGGCTGTTGTAGAGAGCTTCGTGGTAGGTTCGGCCGACCCACAGGAGTTTGTAGCCGTCCAGCGATAGCTTGAACGGGAAGGGCCAGGCGATGTTCTTCGAGAACGACTGGTAGATGATGTAGAAGATCGGCGCGTAAAGGAAGAAATAGAGCAGGGCGAGCATGGTTCCCGACAGCATGCGGGAGATGACGGTGGAGACATCACCCTTCATGCTCAGGCTTCTTTCCCCGTGAATCCGCTGCGTTTCAGATCGACGCTGCGCCACATCAGGAGCACAGCTGCCGATGAGACCACGAACAGCACAACGCCCATCGCCGAACCGAGCGCCCAGGTTCCGGTCTCGCCGAACTGCTTGCCCAGCACCGAACCGAACGCCGCGCCGTTGGGTCCGCCCAGAAAGATCGGTGTAACCGAGGCAGCCATGCAGGGAACGAAGACGATGACGAGGCCGATGGCCGTTCCCATCCAGTTCAACGGCCAGGTAATCTCGACGAAGGCGCGCCAGGGCCTCGCGCCGTTAATCTTCGCTACTTCAAGGAGTTCGAAGTCGAAGTTGAGGAGTGAAAGGTATATGGCCGTCACCATGAACGGCATGTAGAGGTAGAAAAGCCCGATGCCCGTGGCCAGCTGCGAGAACATGATAGCCTCGACCGGCGCCATGCCGAAGGTCATGAGGGTCATGTTGAAGGCACCCACGGGGCCCATGAGACCCTGCAGGGCCGACACCCTGAGAATGATTCCCGTGAAGAAGGGACCGGCGAGCGCCAGGATCATGAGCAGGCGGTAGCGGTTTCCGTAACGAGCTATGAAGAACGCCACGGGCCAGCCGTAGACGAGGCATGCCAGGGAGACACAGACCGCCGTGGCGAAGGAGCGCCACAGGAAGACCATGTAGGTCTCTTCGGAGAATAGCACGCGGTAGTTGTCGAGATTCCAGTCCGGGTAGATCTCGTAGACCTCGGTGCGCCAGAAACTGAACACGATGATCGAGATGATCGGCAGGAACAGAAATACGACAATGAAGACAGCACCGGGCAGCCCCATCAAAAGAAAACGCTGACTTTCGCTCAGTCTGCGTTCTCTTCCGGACACGGCTGTCATACCCCAGCGCCATCGGAAGCGAAACAGTGGCTGTCTTCCGCGCGCCAGACGACACGGACATCGTCGCCTGCCTTCAGGCTTTCGTGTTCGGTCGCCGTGCTGATCGTCATTTCCTGTTTGTTGCCGGCCACGACCTGGTAGTCGACACCGGCACCCTTGAAGATAATATCCCGAAGGCGTCCGTCGACGCTGTTAACACCCCCGTCCTGCGGTGCGCCGCCGCCGGCTTCGACCCTCATCCGTTCGCACTTGACGAAGCAGTCCATCATGGTGCCGGCAGCGATGCCGTCGGCAAGCGGAACCTTCAGCACGATACCGTTCCAGTCGAGCGTGCCGGTTCCGGCGGAAGCAGATACCAGGCGACCGTGTAGACGGTTGGAATGTCCGACGAACCCGGCCACGAAACGCGTGGCCGGGTTCTTGTAGACATCGTGTTTCTTGGCCACCTGTTCGAAGATGCCGTTGTTCATGACCGCGATGCGGTCGGACATGGTCAGCGCTTCTTCCTGATTGTGTGTGACGTAGATGAAGGGAATGCCGAGCTCGAGCTGGTAGCGCCTGACCTCCACTTCCATCTCCTTCCGCAATTCGCGGTCGAGATTGGCGAGCGGCTCATCGAGCAACAGCAGGACCGGCCGGGCGATCAGGCCGCGCGCCAGCGCGACCCTCTGCTGCTGGCCGCCGGAAAGCTGGTTGGGGTAGCGGTCTTCCAGCCCTTCCAGGTGAAGCAGGTCCACGGCCCACTTCAGCCGTTCGTCCTGTTCACCCCTGGAAACGCCCTGCATGCGCAATGGGAACACAATGTTCTCGCCGACGCGCTTGTGGGGAAAGAGCATGAAGTCCTGAAACACCATGCCGATGCCGCGCGAATAGGGGGGCTCGCGCGTGACATCGGATCCATTGATTGCGACACGGCCCTGATCGGTGCTCTCGAGGCCCGCGATGATGCGCAGCAGTGTCGTCTTGCCGGAACCGCTTGGTCCGAGGAGGGCGAGAAACTCCTTCTGGCCGATATCGATCGAGACGGAATCGACGGCGATAACCGGCCCGAACCGCTTCGAGACCCGGTCGATGCTGAGAACGGCTTCGCTCATGGAGTCCGCTGCAAGGCCTGATGTGAAATAGATGGGACCGGTCCGTCATTCGGACCGGTCCCGCAACGCTCGGCGTCAGGCAGCTTCGACCTCGTTCCAGATGCGTTCCCACTTCTCCGGTGAGGACGGCTGGTCGAACATGTGGAGACCACGCAGTTCCGCGGTGCGATCCATCAAGAGCAGGGCGACTTCCTCTTCGGGCAGCAGATCGCGCACGTCGAAACACGGTGCCACACCGATCTCGGCGACCCGCTTCATGCTCTCGCGGCTGACGTAATGGTTCATCCAGTGGTGTGCCAGTTCGATCGCCTCGCTGTCAGTCGTTGCGGAGCTCAACTGCCAGCTGTCGATCCAGCCCAGCCCGCCTTCCTTGGGCTGCAGCATGTGGGCCACGTCGAAATCGATTTCACCTGCCCAGCGTGCACGGGTCAGCCTGCGATAGATTTCCGAGAACTCCGGAGAGGCCCAGACCAGACCCGGGCGCATTAGCCGCTGAAGGCCATCGTAGTCCGTGTAGCGCGTCACGAGCAGACCCTTCTGCTTGATCAGGAGCTCCTTGGCCCTTGTGAGTTCGTCGTCCGTCAGCTTGTAGGGATTGAACGGCTGCCCGTCAGGACGCTCATCGGTCGTGGTGCCCATCTCGGTCGCCGCGAGGATGCCCGCCATGGCGATGTTCTCCTCGAACCTCGCACCGGTCGAGAGATGTCCGGCATACTTCTCGTCGAACATCACGTTGAGTGTGTCACGGTCTTCTTCCACGATATGGTCGAGATTCATCGTGATGCCGTAGCTGCCCCAACAGTTCATGACACCGATCAGCTGTCCGCCCGGCACGTCGTGCAGGAGGTCGTAGGCGCCCGGCTTGAAGTCCTCAAAACTGTTCTGGAGGTTGGGAACGAGGTCTTCCCTGATCGGCTGGATCAGGCCATCACGCAGGTAGAGGCGTGGCCAGAAACCATCAGCCATGACGAGATCGAAATCCTCGGTTCCGCCGGCCTTCATTTTGTTGAAGGCTTCCGAATTGCCGTCGAAGAACTGTGGCGCGATGCGTGCTCCGTAGGTTTCCTCGAATTCCGTAACCGTTTCCTGAATGATGTAGTCTTCCCACATCAGCATCCGAACGGTCGGCGTTGCTGCCTCGGCATTACGGATGTAGGGCATGCCGAGCGCGACGCCCGCACCGGCGGCCGCGGTTGTCTTCAAGACATCGCGGCGGTTCCACTTGGACTTCGAACTCCTGTCAATCATGGCTTTACGTGTTGCCATCGTTTTCCTCCTCAGAATGAAACACTTGGTGGAGATGATGATACAGGAAGATGGCGTCACAATGAACCATCGGACAAGGGGTGAACCATGAGGCTCGAGAATCGGTCCATCATCGTTACCGGCGCGGGAAGGGGCATCGGTGCCGCCAGTGCGCGGCATTTTGCCACCGAGGGTGCCCGTCTGCTTCTGGTGGCGCGAACCGGCGCGGAACTGGAAACCGTCGCCGGACCGCTTCGGCAATCAGGTGCCGATGTCGTCACGTGTGTTGCCGACGTCACGGACCCCGACGCCTGCGTTGGCGCCGCGCGCCATGTGGCCGATGCCTTCGGCCGCATCGACGGGCTGTTCAATAATGCAGGCCAGCTCATCGACGGTGATGCGGGCCTCCTCGATACCTCGTTCGAGACCTGGAAACGCACGCTCGAGGCCAATCTTCATTCGGTCTTCCTGATGTCGAGAGCCGTGGTTCCCTACCTCGTGGAGGCAGGAGGTGGAGCCATCGTCAACAATGCCTCGATGGTCGCCCATATCGGATCGGCGACGGCACAGACCGCCTACTGCGCGTCGAAGGGTGGCGTGGTTGCCCTGAGCCGGGAGATGGCGGTCGAGTTCGCAAGCAAAAACATCCGCGTGAACGCCGTCTCGCCGGGGCCCGTCGCAACAGATCTCTTTCACAGCATCATTGGTTCGACGCCTGGTTACATGGAACGAAGGCTTCCTCACATGCCCATGAAACGCCTCGGAAAAGTCCATGAAATCGCCGCAGTTGCTGGATTTCTTCTGAGCGACGAGGCCTCCTATCTCACCGGACAGTCCATTCTCGTCGACGGCGGCATTACCGCAGCCTACACCACCTGCTGAACCGGATGGCTGAAGGCCTGCTCCTCCAGCCAGCGAAAGTGCGCCTGGGTTCCGTCCCCGGTAGGTCCGGTCATGTGGCGCAACAGGAACGCTCCCAGGCGCTGACGCGCCTTGAGCTCGATCGCCTTCATGTCCTCGCGGGCCCGCGTCAGGTCGCGCATCGCTTCCCGGTCGCCATCGGAAACCCAAACCCAAACCCACACAGATGTACGCACCTTCGGTGCTAAACCAGAAATAACCAACTGTAATAACGTCATTATTTCTCTCTCTATCCCGTACCGGGAACCCGAAACATGCAGTTTCTGTTTCCCGGGTGCAACAGAAAAGGGAGAGAGAATTATGCCCTCAACCCGTCTTACCCAACGCCGGGTCGACGCCCTCAAACCTCGCAAGCAATCCCATGACGTTCGCGACCCCGGTCTCAAGGGTTTCGGTGTCCGCATCCTGCCATCGGGTGACAAGCGCTACTTCCTCCACAGCCAATCCGAGGGAAAGCGTATCTGGCACACCATCGGTGACGCCGGAGCAATCACCCTGGACGATGGCCGCTCCCGGGCAAGAGCCCTGCTGGCGGCGAGGCAAAACGGGAATCCGGATAACCCTGACTCCTGCGATTCCATTCCCTTCGAGACCGTGGCGGACGAGGTCTTCGGGCGTTACGGGAGGCACTGGAAACCACGCACTCTGGCGGTCAACCTCGGATACTACCGGAAGCAGATCCTGTCCTGGTTCAGGGCAAACCGATTTCCGACATCACGCGCCATGACGTCCTGCAATGGCATGCCTCGCTTCATGCAACGCCGGTTGCCGCCGACCGCTCCGCACCGATCCTCTCTGTCATATTCAAACAGGTTGAAGCCTATGGCAGCCACCCCGAAGGTTCCAATCCATGCACCAGAATCAAGCGCTACCGGCGGGGTGGTCGCGAGCGGTTCCTTTCAGCCGGGGAAATACGCCGCCTGAGCAGGGTCCTCGACCGGCACCGGGATCGTCATCCGGTGGAAACGTCACGTCGATCGTGCGTCTCCTGCTGCTGACCGGCTGCAGGAAGTCGGAAATCCTGACACTTCAATGGTCCGAGTACCGCGAGGGAAGGCTCTGTCTCTCCGATAGCAAGACCGGGCCGCGCACGGTCTGGCTGTCGTCGGCCGCGCGCAAGGTTCTCGATGACCTGCCCAGAACCGATCCCTGGATGTTTCCGTCTTCACGAGGGAATGGGCACATTTCGACACCCTTTCTCGTCCATTTCTGGTTGAAGGCTCGGGCCGAGGCCGGCATCAGCGATGTGCGCTGTCACGATCTCCGGCACTCTTGTGCATTGTCACCTGATAGATTAGCTGCATAAAGTTATTCAAACTTTTGTAATATATATCTTTCTTTATCTCCATTCTCAGAAGACTGATTCCGCCGACTTCAGTTCCGTGTACAAGCGGTCAGCGGATTGGACTCAATCGAGGGGGTGACATGTCCACCCTGAACCATGATTTTCGGCAGGTGGCCGCTCACGCTGGACAGGGTGGGCCGGGTAGAAGGGGGGCTACGAACAGTGCAATGGCCCCCCCCGACTATCGCCGATCCGCGCTCCCTCGGTCGATATGCCGCGTCGGAAGCCTTTGCTACTGCCTCTGAGCAGAACCCGCTCCTTACCCAACAAGTCGAACAGGCGCTTCCGATGCGGTTTCCAGACGCTTCCGTCCCTCTGGTCGGCATCGAAACCGAAAACCACGAGCTTCGCCTCCGGGTCTATCGACAACGGCTTCCCCGCGATGCGTTGGAGCATCCCATGGCGCTCCCAGTGCCGCTCCCGCATACCGCGCAGACGCAGCAGGTTGCTGCAAACTTGGCCGTAGCTCTCCACGACCTTCGCGCGGTTGTCCCGCAGAACCTGCGAATACAGGTTGATTTGCTCAACCACCTTCGGCAACGACCTCTCATCCTTGACCCGAAGCGCCGTGTGGTTGGCGAAACGTTTGGCTTCATAGAAGACCAACTCTCCGCCGTCGTCCGACACTCGAAGGGCCGCGAAGTCGACGCGTGGGGCAGAGGGGTCCGTTTCCTTGGTACCCGGCATCCCGAACGCAATCTCAACATCCATGATGTTGGGATTCGAGTCGATAATCCGCTGAATGCCGGTCTTCTCCCCACCCGCGTAGGGTCTGGCCGCTGCCTTGAGTGCTCGCACCTCTGCCGCGCAACTAGGCGGTGATTCCACAAATAGCTGCCGCGCTTCGATCGGCAGGCGGTACGCCTGATCGGCCAATCCCACGTACGGCGTGTCGATCGATGGGCGCAACAGATACTTGTAGTGGACGCGGCCGACGACCGCTCCCGCCTCCATCCACACCTCAGCGAGGCTGCAGCCGCGGTAGTAGACGTTCACACGGTTGTTGCGTATGGCCACGAACAGCTCTTTGTCGTCCATCAGAGCACGCCACCACCCGTCCTTGCGGTATTCGTCGTCCAGCGCTTCGATGAAGTCGTCGTTCAGACCGCGATTGAATGTCGCCGCGATTGGGACCACATGCTTCTCCAACTTGTCTACAAAATACAGAAAAAGAATATAACTAATGGATATTACGCTGCTTTCTTAACTGCAAGAGTCGACCTAGAAGAATTGTCAACACCCTAGCAACATGGCGCGTCGACCATGACCACGGCATCGTCAGGCGGCGCATACGTCAATTTGAATGGGATGGTCAGGCCGACTCGTCCACGATCAGGCCGAGGTGCCTCAGTTGAAAGGCGAGTGTCGCACCACCCTCATTCGAACCGGCCGGTTCGTCTCCGACTTCACGCCTCACCGCTCGTTGTACCTCCAGCCACAGGGAAGACATGCTCAAGTTCGGATTCCCGCGTAGCAATTTCGTAGCGAGAATGGCGTACGTTCCATTCCTGGAATGATTCCACAGTTCGGGTATCTCGCATTCCCTGAAGGGCAATCCACCGTTCTTCAGCCGCCCATATTGATACAGTGTTCTCGCGGCAACCATCGGGCAGGGCTTTTTGCCGGACTCGGACACGCCCCAATCTCTCGATATGTCTTGATCCAGGCGAGCCGCCACGATTCGCCTTGCTGACACTTCTTGATCGTTCCGTAGACCCAGGCAACCACGTCGACCTTGTAGAAAACTCGATGGGGCATGGAGGCACTTCTCCGATCAGCGATCGTCTACTTGGCCGGTGATCACCCAGTCACGGCGTGATTGCCGAGCGTCAACCCGAAGCCCGAAGTCCCTCGCTGTCCGCCAGCGAAGGCAGACGGGCGATCGCCGCGCCATTCTTCTGCTCCGCGCGCCGTAGCTCGTAGAGCTTCTGGAGGTTGAGCCAAAACTCGCCCGAAGTCCCGAAGAAGCGCCCCAGCCGCAATGCCGTGTCGCCGGTCACGGCGCGACGCCCGTTGAGAATTTCAGTGATGCGGTTGACCGGGACCTCGATCCGCCGCGCCAGCTCGGCCGCGCTCATTCCGAGCGCGTCGAGGTCCTCGCGCAGCGTCTCGCCCGGATGGATGGGCTCGCGCATCATGTCGTGCCTCCTTCTCAATGATAGTCGACGATTTCCACCCTGGTCGGACCGGGGCTTCCCGCCGGCCATTCAAAACAGACTCGCCATTGCACGTTGATCCCAATGCTCCACTGCCCCTTGCGGCCGCCCTTCAGGGCTTCAAGCCGATTGCCGGGGCGCGACAGATCGCGTAGTCCGGTGGCCGCGTCGAGCTGGTCCAGCTTCCGCGAGGCGGTGTGCGCAAAGCCGGAGAAGGCTGCCACCCTTCGACCACGGTAGAACGACTCTGTTCGCTTGTCCGCGAAGCCAATGATCAATTCTGTTCAGATGTTCGATTGTCACTCCAACGAGCGTAGCGACCATATCCGCGTTACGTCAAGCATAATCCCGCAGTGAGCCCCCGGACACGGCTTCAAGCCCACTGGCGCGCACCGCAGCCCGCATTTGGCCCGTTCATGCCGACGCCGCCCGTCACCGCCCGGTTTCGCCGCGGTCAATCGCCGTACCATGGAGCACGGAGCGCTGACCACGGGCCCTCATCACGGCGGCACCGCGGCGCCAAAAAGGGATGACCCACCGCCAAGACCGGGCCAATCCTGATAGTCTCACTTCAGGTTTGAACGCCCAGGGCTCATTGCCAGAAACACCCAAGTGCTGACAAAAAACCACATCATCAACGAGATTCGGGGGATCGCCGACATGAACGGTCGCCCACCGGGACGCCAGGTCTTCGAGACGGAACCGGCACTCGGACGTCCGTGTGGTACGGCGTCCACTTCGCCAGGTGGAGCGACGCACTACGGGAGGCCGGCTTCGATCCGAACGACAGACAGGCCAAGTTTTCGTCCGAGCACGTACTATGCAAGTATGCAGAAGCCGTCCGCCATTTTGGGCGGGTTCCCACCGAGATAGAAATCCGCATGTATGCGCGCGAGACGCCAGGATTTCCCGCTCACACAACGTTCAGAAAACACTTCGGGAACAAGCACGGGCTCGTTTCCGCGCTGACTGCTTGGGCCCGGGACAACCACCTCACCGAACCGACCGCCCATCTGCCCGACTCTGCTGCGGCGCATCATGAAACAGCGCACACCGCTGACGGTTGGGTATACCTTCTGAAGTCCGGAAGCCACTACAAGATCGGACGCAGCGAACAACTTGAACAGCGTATCAAGCAAATCTCCACGGCCTTGCCGGAGCCGGTTACGCTCGAGCATGCCATTCGGACGGATGATCCGCCCGGTATCGAGGGATACTGGCACCGCCGATTCTCGGAAAGGCGAGCGTACGGTGAATGGTTTCGATTGACGGCGGCCGACGTACGCGCGTTCAAACGACGCAGATTTCAGTGATGCATGCATTGGCCGCTCTCCGGCGCTCTTGCGAACGGGTAGTTCGCCCACCTCCGCCAGCGACGAACGGAGCTCCCCTGCGATCCTCCACCCAGCCGCCGGTCCGCCGTCTCGATTCGAACTACCACACAGAGAATTCCGATGGGCTACCGGCATTCCCAAGGCGGCGCCCCATCCGGCTCGCGAAGCGTTGCGCTCCAATTTGTCAATGCTCTTCCAAAATTGACCCACCTCTTCAGGTTTTCCTTTCCCAGTAGGCTTGTTTTCCCGGAAGGGGCTTTTGGGAGAGTGAGCAATGGCAGGAACGGCACGTCTCGAGCTGCAACGGTTGTCCGACGATGTGAGACACAGGCCTCCTGGCGAGGTTGCCCTGCTGCTGGGCTACCGGACCGGACCCGACCGACCGGTCGCGCTGGTGCCGGGAGGGCTCGGTGATCAATGTGACTGGCATGAAGTTCTACGATCACCTCCAGGGGTGCGGCGGTGGCGGGGCGATCGACCTTGTGATTCATGGCCGCGGCTGCAGTCCTGCGGAGGCGATCGGGTGGCTGGCCGGGAAGCCTTTTGTGCCGGAGATCGAGGAGACGGTTGCACCGGCGGTGGCGAAGGCATTTGTGCCGCCGGAGGCCTGTGAGCGCTGCTGGCCGCGGGTCCGGGTCTGGCTGATCGAGGAACGCGGTCTCGAGGACTTCCGGGTCGACGGCTTCAAGTCGACAGGGATGCTCTATGCGGATGCGCGGTGCAATGCGGTGTTCCTGTGCCGCGATGCTTGTGGAGCGGCAACGGGTGCGGAGCTTGTGTGGCGGACGGACGGCAGCCGCTTCCGGGGCATGGCGCCGGGCTCTCGCAAGGCGGCCGGCGGCTTCTGGTTCGGGAGCATGGATGATGAGCCGTTGATCGGCGCGCTCATCGCCGAGAGCGCGATCGATGCGCTGTCGGCGCTGTCGATCGGCGCCGGGGGATTGGTGTCGATGTACGCGTCGGTGTCGGGCGTCTGCCGACGCCTGCCGGACTGGCTTCGTGGCTTCGAGCTGGCGTTCGTCAAGTGCGGTTTCGACGCCGATGAGGCTGGGGATGCGGCCGCCGAGGCGCTGATCGCATCCGACCGGCGGGTCAGCCGGGTTCGCCCGTCAGGTGCCAAGGACTGGAACGAGATCCTGAAGCGCGACGGCATCCGGGCGTTCACCGGCGGCATTCCGCCGGACCCCTGACGCCGGTATCGCGTGCCGATCGGAACAAGGCATTTCAACGCGACGCTCGTGTCTGATGGCGGTCATGGGTATCCACTGAACATGGTAACGTTACCGGGGCCACGGCCGTGTCCGCGCGGCGGATCGATGCCCTGCAGCGGTTCAAGATCGAGCTCGGCGATGGCCTGAAGTTTTTCGCTGAGACTTGTGACGAGCAGGTTTTCCGGGAGGTTGTCGAACCACTCCCGGTAATCGGCCTGCAACGTCAGGAGGACTTCCACCGCGTCGCGCCAGCGTTGTGGTTTCGAGCGGCGGTCCTGGGGTCGCCGGTAACGGACCGGCGGCATTTGCGTCGCTCGCGGTAGCGGCGCTGTTTCCCGGCGCCATCAAGAGCCATCGTCGTTCTCCCTTGCCGTGATGGTTTCTCGCTGAACCGGGTGCACCCCTGGCGTCAGCTTCGGTTCCGGAAGCGCCAGCTGTCGTTGCCGGTCTCGAGGATGGTGCAGTGATGGGTCAGGCGGTCGAGCAGCGCGGTGGTCATCTTGGCGTCGCCGAAGACGCTCGCCCATTCACGGAACGCCAGGTTCGTGGTGACGATCACCGGCGTCTGCTCGTAGAGGCTCGAGAGCAGGTGGAACAGGAGATTGCCGCCATTGCGCGAGACCGGCAGGTATCCGAGTTCGTCAAGAATCACGAAGTCTCGCCGGCGCATGGCATCGGCGAGGCGCCCCTGGCGTCCGTCGTCATGTTCGCGTTCGAGCATGTTGGCGAGTTCGATGACATTGAAGAAGCGGCCGCGGGCACCGTTGCGGATGCAACTGCGCGCGATCGCCACCGCAAGATGCGACTTCCCGTTCCCGGTTCCGCCGATCAGGATGCAGTTGCGCTGGGCCTCGATGAAGGTGCCGTCGGCGAGCCGTCGCACCATGTCCTGCTCGACGGGGTTGACCGAGAAGTCGAACTCCGCCAGGTCCTTGGCATGGGGCAGCCTGGCGATCGTCATCTGGCACTTGATCGATCTGGCCTGCTTGTCGGCCACTTCCGCCTGGAGCAGCGAGCCCAGAACCCATTCCGGCCCGCGCTTGTGCTTGCCCTCGGCGGCGGCAACCTCGTCGTAGGCCGCCTTCATGCCGCGCATGCCAAGCTCCGTCATCAGGGCGAAGATCTCACTGCGCCTCATCCGCTTTCCTCCCCGGCAAGCAGCATGTCGTAACGCGCGCAGTCGGCCACGGGCTCGGTGCGCAGTTCCAGTCCCGCCGGCGTCGCGACTTCCGGCACCGGCCCGGGCTCGCAGCGCCGCGACAGGATGTTCAGGATCACGTCGGCGTTGCAGACGCCGGCCTCCAGGGCCTCGGCACAGACTGCGGCGACCACCTCGAGGCCGTGGTCGCGTGCCTCCAGGAGAATGCGCACCATGTGCTCACCGCCGTCCTCTCGACCGTCCAGACGCTCCCGCACGTGTGCCAGCGGCGCCGACAGATGCTCCGCCCGGAACGGCGCGCCATTGCGGATCGCGCCCGGCTTGCGTTCCAGGATCGGGATGTAGTGACTGACGTCATAAGCCACCCGGTTGCGCCCGAAGTCGCGCTCGTGGCAACCGACAACCTCGCCGTCGAGGCGGATCTCCACACGGTCCGCATAGGCACGCACCTCGACCGCCCGACCGGCAGCCCTGGCTTCGACCGAGTACTTGTTGTTGTCGAAGCGGATCAGGCAGGTCTTCGAAGCCGTCGTCAGATGTGCCGCATGGCCCCGGAAGGGTGTCATCCCCGGCACCAGGCAGCGCCGCTCCTCGCGGGCAAAGACCTCGAAATCTCCGGGAAGTCCGGGTGCGGGTGTTCGCGGGCATGGCTCAGGCATCGTTGGGCCAGCTGCCCGTTGAGGCAGTCCAGCGTCTCGACATCGGGACGCGGCTTGAACAACACATTGCGCAGGGTCCCGATCTGGCGCTCCACCCGGCCCTTCTCCCACCCCGATCGAGGCGTACAGAACTCCGGCGTGATCACGTAGTGCGCACACATCTGCAGGAAACGGGCTCACGGTTCCGGCCGAGCAGAACCCGCGTCACCGCCGTCGACATGTTGTCGTAAATCCCCCGGCCGCAGTGGCCGCCGAATGTCGCAAACGCCCGGTCGTGGGCGTCGAACACCATCTCCTGGGTCTCGCGCGGATAGCAGCGAACAAACGGCATGCGGCTGTAGCACAGGGTGAACTGCGCCACCTTGACCGTCACCGGCATGCCCGCAAGCAGAACCAGCTCGTGGCTCCAGTCGAACTGGAAAGCCTCGCCGGGGTCGAACGCCAGCGGCACATACGCTCCGCCAAGCCCGCTACCCCGCTGCGCCAGCCACTGCCGGGCATAGCGCCGCACCGCCTCGTAACCCGCCTCGCAGCCACGATCACAAAGCCTGCTCCAGATCGTCTTGAGCGTCAGACGGTCACGCGGCTTCCTCTTCTCGTTGGCCTCCAGGAGACCCTCAAGATCGTGAATGAAGCCGTCAAGCTTCGGCCGAGGCTGCGCCGCACCACGGTCGTAGCGATGCTCCGTCGCCCCGCCGCGCACCACCTTGCGGACCGTGTTCCGAGAAACCCCAAGCCCGCGCGCAATCGCCCGGATCGACTCGCCCGCTCCAAGATGTCTCCTCCGGATCTTCGCAATCGTCTCCACTACCAGCATCTCCCCACTCCTCGACAGCTGCCACAACAGCCGTAAGGAGTACCGATTCGCTACCGGGAAGGTGGGTCAATTTTGGACGAGGATTCTTCCCGTAGTGGGTCAATTTTGCAGGTGGTTTCACAGTCGAGACCCAGCCGCCGAGTGAACCGACCACCGTGCCCATGCTTGACCCCGTGAGCCCACGGGTCCCTCCCGCGCGCGCCGCCGCGTCAGCCTGTTGAGGGCACGCCGCGTCGCACGCGGGGCCCTCCCGTGGACTACGGGGACAAACTCGCAGCCGCCGGTGGCCCCTCTTTACACCGCCGCGGTGGCCCCATTTTACTCCGCCGTTGACACGTTCGGCGTAGTAACGATCCACCGGATCGTTTCCGAACCCGTCTCACCCATTGCCAGGATCTCCCGCTCCTCGTGCAGCCGCCGGTTCTCACGTTTGAGACGGCGCAGCACGTCGCGTTCCCCGCTGGTCGGGCCATCCGCGCCGCGACCTTCATCGCGATCGGACTGGGCCACTCAGTTGCGGATCGCCTGGGCCGACGGCTCGAACTCCCGCGACAGCTCCTCCGGCGTGCGGCCGGTGCGCACCAGCTCGACCATCTGCCGGCGAAACTCGAGCGAATAGGGTGCTCCGCTTCTCGACATCGCGCGCTCCTTCCTCCCGATGGTCAGGCGTCCACGAAAGCGGGTCAATCCCAGAGTCCCCTTGGCAGTGGAACAGTGGTACAATTTCCACGAATTTCTATCTCATCCGGGGAATGCCGGCTAAAAAAGTGAGAAATTGCACCGTGAAAAATCTGGTGAATAACATCATTGCCGCCAATCGACGAATCAAGGCGGTCGATGGTGGTGTGCGGGAGACCCCGTTGGACGAGTCGGGCAAATTCAGCGATCGGACAGGCGTCAGTTTCCTCCTGAAGGGCGAGCATCTGCAGCGCACCGGTTCTTTCAAGATGCGCGGTGCCATGAACAAGGTACTGTGCCTCAATGAAGAAGACCGGGAACGTGGTATCATCGTCGCTTCGTCGGGCAATCACGGCAGGGCTACCGCCGAGGCGGCCCGGATGGGCGGTGTGGAAGCCACCATCTATCTGCCGGAATCCGTGTCCCCCCTGAAGCACTCGAACATCAAGCGGTTAGGCGCGAACACGGTCCTGGTGCCGGGCGACGCCGTCGAGGGGGAAAGGGCCGCGCGAGCGGCAGCGGAACGAGAGGGTAAGACCTATGTCTCGCCCTATGCGGACCTCGACGTCATTGCAGGACAGGGGACCGTGGGGCTGGAATTGGCGGACGAATGCCCGGATCTGGCGGCGGTCTATGTCTGTGTCGGCGGCGGTGGGTTGATCGCGGGTATCGGCAGTTATCTGAAAACGCATCGGCCGGATGTTGAGGTCATCGGCTGTTGGGCTGAAAATACCCCGGCCATGCATCTTTGCATGGAAAAGGGCGAGATCTATGATACCCCTGAGACTCACTCCCTATCCGACGGGACTGCCGGCAGTATAGAAGAGGGGGCCATCACCTTCCCGCTTTGCCAGCAGGTCATTGACCGGCATCTGCTGATCGGCGAAGCGGAGATTGCCAGCGCCATGCGCGACATGGCGGCCACTGAAAATTTCATTATCGAAGGGTCGGCGGGCGTGGCCTTGGCAGCGGCTCTCAAGACCGCAAGCGACTATCAGGGCCGGAAGATCGCGGTGGTGGTTTGCGGTCGTAACATCGCGCTGGACACCTTCCGCTCCGTGTTGGAGATGGGCGAGCAATAGGAGGCTGAGAGTACGTAATCATGCCTTTTGGACTTTCTTGTCCAATTGGCAGTTCACCGCATATCAAGTGGCTGTCGGCCACCTGGAACCATTTTCGGATGGGGATCCGCCGCCAGAATAACAATCGGAATTTATCCGCCTACCGCGCTTACTCGAGGAGCGATCAATGACGGCAATCCCGGTTATCGCTCTGGAGGCCATTCAGCCGGAATACCCTCAATCACGAAGTCCGTGTGGCCTTCGAGCGAACGCGCAGCCTTCATAGCTGGCACTTACCCTTTGGAGCGATGGCCTAGCCCGGATTTCTCAGTGCGCCCCGACGGCGCGTAACACCAGTGGAGGAAGGATCCACCCAGACAGTTGTCGGTTTGATCTGGTAGCTGACAGGCGGTCTTGTCGGATAACCGGCGGGACCGAAGCCCTGTGACAAAGGCCGCCTTGGGCGGTTGAGCGACCTTGCGGGCCGAAGGCGAGTGAAGCCTGATCAGGCCTCGAAAGTGAAGATGTGGACGCCGACCCTCCTGAGATTAGGGGAAGGCCGCGTGGAACGGGGGGAGTAACCGACGAATGCACCCGTTCCGGTCCGCCGGGGGAGTGGGCACGGCACGCAAGGAAGGTGATACGGGTAATCGGGGGAGGCCCGTCGCGGGCGAGGGTGGCGGCCTCAACGTCACCTCGGGTGGCGGCGCGGGCGGGAATCGGAAAGGGTGATAGTACCGTTGATGCCGGGTAATGCCGGCGGAGGGAAGCACCCTTACTTCTGGTGCGCTTTTGACGGAGAGGAGGCGGGGTGATTGGCGATGCGCCTGCAAACACCTGAAAAGATCCGGACTCTCCAGAGGAAGCTCTATCTCAAGGCGAAGGCGGAACCGGACTTCCGCTTCTACCTGCTCTACGACAAGGTCTATCGCGAAGACATCCTGTTCCATGCCTACCGACTGGCGCGGTCCAACAAGGGCGCGCCGGGGGTGGATGGACAGAGCTTCGAGGAGATCGAGGCGATGGGGCTGGAGGGGTGGCTGTCCGGGATCAGGGACGACCTTCGCGCCGAGACGTACAGACCTGAGCCGGTGCGGCGGGCGGTCCAACAAGGGCGCGCCGGGGGTGGTCCCAAAGCCCGGCGGCGGCGAACAGCCGCTCGGCATCCCGACGATCCGGAACCGGGTGGTGCAAGGCGCCGTCAAGCTCGTGATCGAACCGATCTTCGAGGCCGATCTCGAGCCCAGTGCCTATGGCTACCGACCGAAACGCCTCTGCGGGCGATGCCGTCCAGGCGGTCCACAAGCTTCTCTGTCGCGGCTACACGGACGTGGTTGACGCGGATTTGTCCAAGTACTTCGATACGATTCCCCATGCGGAACTGATGCAATCGGTTGCGCGCCGGATCGTCGATCGCAACGTCCTGCGCCTGATCAAATTGTGGCTCAAGACACCGGTCGAGGAGACCGACGGGGATGGCAAGCGGCGCATGACGGGCGGCCGGGGGAGCACACGGGGAACCCCGCAAGGCGGGATTGTTTCGCCGCTGCTCGCCACGCTCTACATGAACCGCTTTCTGAAGTACTGGCGGATCACCGGGCAGGGCACAAGGTTCCGCGCCGAGGTGGTGAACCATGCCGATGACCTTGTCATCCTCAGTCGCGGACACGCGAGGGAGGCCTTGGCCTGGACGCGGCAGGTGATGACCCGGCTGGGACTGACCCCGAACGAGGCCAAGACCAGCGTCCGCGATGGCCGCAAGGAAAGCTTCGACTTCCTGGGCTATAGCTTCGGTCCGCAGCGCTTTCGCAAGGATGGCCAATGGTATCTGGGGGCGAGCCCGTCCAGGAAGAGCGTGGCTCGGCTCAAGCTGAAGGTCCGAGGGCTCCTGCGGCCCGGCAACCAGGCACCCTGGCCCGAGGTGCGCGACCAGCTGAACAGCGTGCTGCGCGGCTGGTCGCACTACTTCGGCTACGGGACGCGCCTGCCGGCCTATCGAGCGGTCGACAATTACGTCTATGAGCGCGTGCGGCATTTTCTGGTCAGGCGTCACAAGGTGCCGTCGCGCGGCACCACGCGGTTCTCTGCTGGGACCGTGTTCGGGGATCTCGGCGTGCTTCGGCTGCGCCGGGTTCATCTTGGCCCCCGCCGTGTGCCTCGGGATGAAGCCGGTCGAAAAGCCGGATATGGGAAATTCGCAGGTCCGGTTTGATGAGCGGGGAAGGGAAACGGAGTGATGCCAATGCGGTACAAACCACCGCGCCCTTCCTCGACTCTACTAGGGATTAAGGGCCGGCACGGGTGTCAGAAGCCCGACAGGCAAGGGAATTCGCGACGCGCGATGTGGCGCATCGGGCAAGCGGATCGCCGCGGGCTGTCGAGCTTTCGATATCCGCCACTCCGCGATGGATCGACTCGGCTCATCGCAATGACGGCCCCATCCCTTTGAGAAATCCGGGCTAGTCCTTCCCCTCCGGCCATATCGCGTTTTGGACAACTCTCTTATCTTGGCCGCGCCGGGTATTCTCATCCCACCTCGCGCAGACCTGCCTCGCCCTTGAGCGGCGCCAGCGCGGCGGCGAGCTTGGCTTCCTCTTCCGGCCCGATTTCGCAGACAGGCGCGCGGACCGTTCCACCGTCGAAGCCCATCTGCCGGCAGGCGGCCTTGACCGCCGGCATATAGTCGTTGAACCAGCAGTAGGCGACCGAGGGAAACATGCGTGCCCAGAGCGCCGTTGCTTCGTCGTATTTCTTGGCTTGCACCAAGCCGTAGAGCTGCACCGCCTCGCGTGGGAAGAAATTGGCACAGCCCCAAATCGTGCCTGCACAGCCGGCCATGAAGGAATAAGGGGCCGTCGGGTCGGCGCCGTTCAGGACCTTGCCGCCGGTCGCCAGCAATGCCTGCTGCTTGGCGAAGTCGCCCAAACTGTCCTTGATATAGTTGAAGTGCTCAAGCTCGCTCAGTCGCTTGAAGAGATCCGGCGAAACCTCGATCCCGGTGGCCTGCGGGATGTTGTAGCCGACGATGTCGAGCGAGACCGCCTCGTTCACACGCTCATAGAACGCGAAGATGCCGTCATCATGTGTTGGCCCTTCAAGATACGGAGGCAGGACCATGATGGCGTCAGCGCCCAGATCTTCGGCGCTTTTGGAGCGACGAACGAGTTCGTCCAGATTCAGCGCCGAGGACTGGCAAATCACCGGGACGCGCCCGCCGACCCGATCGATGCCTAGATTGAAGAGCTTGTTGCATTCCTCCTCGGTCAGATAGGCATGCTGTCCGGTGCCGGAACTAAACACGAGACCGTGCATACCGCAGTCGAGGTAGATATCGATCAGTTCTTCGAACCTCGAATAATTAATGCTTCCGTCGTCATTGAACGGGGTTTGCATGGCCAGATTGATTCCATGAATTTCTGCCATCTTCTGGTTCCTTTACCATGACACGACTATCAAGCCGCTATTCGCAATGTCTGGCTAGAGTTTCCGAGCGATCTTCCGATCCTCGCAAAAAAACCGTAGAGCGCTTGACGCGGCCCGACACAATCTCCGACCGCATGGACTTCTCTGTCCGCTCGCCGCAAAGCTTGCTGTAAACCGACTTTCCTGTCAACGGTGGCGCCGGACTCGGCCCTGTGGCGGAGCAAAAGCGGGCCATTTTGGCTCGGTGAGTGGCTTGTCCCCGTAGTTCACGGGCGTGACCCGCGCGCGCCGTGGACTGTCCCTCAGCAGGCAAAGGCCGCGGCGCGCGTGGGAGGGGCCTGTAGGTCCAAGGCGGCAAGCCGATGCCGCCAATATTGCGTGAAATTCGGTGTCGAGAACATTCTGAATTGACCGGTTTATGTACCAGATGAATTGACCGCTTCGGTTGTGGTTGTTGGGCCTGTGGCGGGCCGCGTCGAAGCGGGTCACGCGACCTGCCGGGGTGCTGTTTCGATGGGCTCGCCGTCCGGGGGGTATCGGGGGGCGAGGCATCGCGGTCCATGGAAGACGGCCATTGTGCCGTCGGGGTATTCGTGGACCCGGACCCTGGCCTTGACGTAATGGTGGCGGTGCCGATCGGCGGGGATCTGCAGGATCCGCCCCTTGTAGCGCACGGTGTTGTCGTTGGCGACGGTGCGCTCCTCCTGGATGCAGAGGATGTCCTCCAACGCCCCGGCGAAGGGCACGAAGGCGCTGCCCTTGGCTTCGGCCGGCACCCGGAAGCGGGCATTGTGTTGTGGCAGGTAGTGCTTCTCGAGGAACCGGTTGGTGATCTCCATATCGGTGATGCCGGCGAGCCTGAGTTCCTGGGGCAGGCGCTTCTGCAAGGTCCCGAACATGCGTTGGGAGCGTCCCCTCGCCCTGGACGAGTAGGCCGGGATCAGCTCGATGCCCAGTTGGGCGACGGCGCGGCCGACCTGGGTCGGATTGTCCTTGTCCACCTTGCCGCCGGCCTCTGGCGTGTGCCAGTAATGACTGCCGCGGTCGGTATAGAGCGAGCAGAACAGCCCCTTGGCCGCGATCACCTCGTAAAGCCCCCGGAAGCTCGACAGGGTGCCCTCTTCGGCGACGAAGAAGGCCGGGTAGAGCTCGCCGGTGGCGTCGTCCAGGGTGACGATCAGATCCCACCACCGGCCGGGAACCCACTCGTGGATCGAGCCGTCCTGATGCAGCATCATGCCGGGTAGGGCACGGCGCGCCCGCTTGCAGGCCCGTGGGCCTGCAGAGTCAGGCGCAGCCAGTTGTAGCTGCGCTTGAAGTCGTGCTCGGCCACCAGCTTCTCGTGGAAGTGCTTGGCGGTGAAGTCCCAATAGCGGGTGTCGAACAACTCCAGAACCGACATCACCTCGTCCGCCGGCGCACGCCGCGCCGAAGCGCGGCCGAGACGGCGGTCGTAGAGACCTTCCGCCCCTTCCGCCTCGTAGCGATCCCGCCAGCGCCGGAAGGTGCGCTCCGAGACCCCCAGAACTTCCGCCGCCTCGGTCTGGCTCAGTACACCACCATGGGTGCGTCCGTAAATCTCCTCGAACTTCATCAACCTCAGTCCCTGTACCTGCTCCGTCCGGCCCATCCCAACCCTCCATCATCTGGAGGCGTTCTAAAACCGGGCAGTTCATCTGGTACATGGACCGGACATATCACCTGTTAGCGACACTTGCGTGAAATTCGGTTGTAGATCCACGCCAACGCGGCTAAACTACATTGGGAGACTCACGAATTGATTGCCTGAGCAAGCGGCAACGACTCACTGCACCAGGCGGTTCAGATTCTACTAGCGCGCAGGAACGGCTGACTGAGGTGTTCCAAGCTCGCGACGATTTACGGAGCGCCGGTCTGTCGGCAACTCCGCCCACGAGAGGGGACTCTGACCGACGACTGCTCGATGTAGAAACTCAACGTGGAGGAACGTTATGAAAGACATAGACATCCTGCTGAAGGAGATGGAAACCGGCCGCGTGAACCGGCGCGAATTTCTCGGTCGGGCTGCCGCCTTAGGCATCACCGCCGCCACCGCCACAAGTTTACTCGGCAAGTCCGCCTACGCGTCAACGCCGAAGCGCGGTGGCGAGGTCACGGTCGCCACCGAGGAAACCAGCCAGACGGAGACTTTCGACCCCACCAAGATGCTCACCGGAACCGATGCCAACCGGTCCCACCAGGTCTATAACCGGCTCACAAATCTGGACCGGAACCTGAACGCGGTGCCGAACCTGGCAGAGGAGTGGGAGGGAGTGAAAGAAGCCACTGAGTGGACTTTCAAGCTGCGCAAGGGCGTGGAATTCCACGACGGCAAGACGCTCACCGCAGACGACGTCATTTATTCGCTGAACGAGCACATCAAAGAAGGCTCGAAATCCCCGTCAAAGACGCTACTTGCATCCATCATGGATATGAGGGCTGACGGCAACAACGTGGTGAAGATAACCCTCGACAACGGTAACGCCGACTTTCCCATCCAACTCGGTCACGACTACCACACGTCGATCGTCGCCGAGGGCTGGAAGGACGGCGACCCGGTGGTTGGCACGGGGCCGTACAAACTGGTCGAATTTGAGCCCGCGCTTCGCTCGGTCGCGACTCGCAACGAGAACTACTGGAAGCCAGACTCCGCCTGGGTCGACACTTTCATCAGCCAGGGCATCTCGGACGCCACTGCGCGCACGAACGGACTGCGCACTGGTGCTGTGGGCATCTGCGCGGTGGACGCGCGCACCGCCGGGTTGCTCGACAAGGACCCCAACGTCACCGTGCACTCTATTGCCTCGGGCGCGCAATTCCTGTGGGTCATGATGTGCGACAGGGAGCCGACCAATGATCTCAATTTGAGGCTCGCACTCAAGCACTGCGTCGATCGTCAAGCCATGGTCGACAATCTGCTGCAAGGCCACGGCACCATCGGCAATGACTTTTCCGTCAATCCCGGAATTGCCATGTATTGCAAAGAGATCCCGCAACACGACTTTGATCCCGAAAAGGCGAAATTCTATTGGAAGAAGACGGGTCTATCCGGCATCGAGGTATCTACTTCGGTTGAGGCTGGCGACTTCGCGGTCGACGCAACTGTCATGCTCCAGGAGGGCGCGAAGGCGGCCGGCATCGATATCCAGGTCAAGCGGGAAGCCGCGGACGGTTACTGGGATAACGTCTGGATGAAGGTGCCCATGTCCGCCTCTAACTGGAACGCACGGCCCACCGCGGATCTCATCCTCACCCTCGTCTACCACTCGGAGGCGGAGTGGAACGAGACCCAGTGGAAGAACGCACGCTTTGACGAGTTATTGGTCATGGGTCGCAAGACCACCGATCCCGCCTTGCGCTACGAAATCTACTGCGAAGCGGAAACCTTGCTGCACGACGATGGCGGCGCGTTCAATCCCATGTACATGAACTTCGTGGAAGGTACCCATAAGCGGATTCAGGGCTACCAGGGCAGTTCCGCCTTCGGTTTGAGTGCCGGTTTGCTGTACGAGGAAATCTGGGTCGACGACGACGCGTAGTAACGCCCAAACGGATGGCAAATCACCTGTGCATGAGCGCCGGTGATTTGCCTAAGCTCCGGACAATTTTTTGGCATCGCTTATCCTGTCGCTCAATCTCCCCGACAGGATGAGCGGTGCCAAACTGATACTCGAACCAAGACGCCTGTTGGACACAAGTAAGGAACGACATGAATTTCACGGATAAACGGGTTTTGATAACGGGCAGCAGTCGAGGCATTGGTTTTGGCATTGCAGAAGCCTTTTTGGAGGCTGGCGCACGTGTCGCCATCAACGGTAAATCACCGGAATCCGTGAGCACCGCTATGGAGAAACTGGGCAATGGCGATCACCTGCTCGCAGCGCCCGCCGATATCGGAACCGTTGCTGGCTGCGAATTGGCCGTCAAGACGGCGATTGATGCTTTCGGTGGCCTGGACATTCTGGTTAACAGCGCCGGCATCGGTGCCAGCAGACCTATTGCGGATTGTGACGAACAGATGTGGGACGACCACATCGACGTTAATCTGAAAGGCCTGTTCTTCGTCTGCCGGGCGGCAATCCCCGAGTTACGCAAGTCCAATGGCAATATCATCAACATTGCCTCCGACGCTGGCCTGATCGGAGTGCCGGGGCTCACCGTATACTGCGGTTCAAAGGGCGGGGTCGTCAACATGACCAAGGCCATGGCCTTGGAAATCGCGCCGGACGTACGGGTCAATTGCATATGCCCAGGGTACGTGGATACCGACATGATCCGCCTTTCTGTCAAAAGGAAGCCTGACCCGGAAGCCGCATGGCAGAAGATGATCGACTACGCGCCCCTGAAGCGCATTACAACACCGGCCGAAATTGCTTTCGGGGTCTTCTATTTGGCCTCACAGGAAGCACGTTTCGTTACGGGTGTTGCGCTACCGATCGATGGCGGCACAACGGCTGGCCACTGAGCCGGCTACGATCATGGCGCGGCAACCGTCAGGTTCGGGCACCCGGCGGGGCCGCACCGTCCAGGGGCAATGGACCAGCGCGGTTCTCGAAAACGTCTATGAATGCACCAGCCGCGACCCGGAGGAGTTGGAGGTCTGGTGCTACACCGACCGGCTGTCCTACGCGCCCGGCGGCAGGGTTTGTTTTCACGTCAACACCACCGCCCCGCATTACGACCTGGAGATCGTCCGCGACGGGGTGACGCCCGAAACCGTGTACCGCGCCGAAGGCTTAGCCGGCGCCATGCACCCGACGCCGGAGGACTGCTCGGTCAACGGCTGCGACTGGCCGGTGGCCCATGAGTTCACACTGCCCGACGACTGGCGCTCTGGCGGCTACATCGTTCTGACATCCGTGCGGTGCGGCGACGAGCGTTTCGACCATCGTCACCTGTTCATCCTGCGTCCCGGCGAGCCGGGGCGCAAAGCGCCCATGGTGCTGGTCTGCGCCACCGGAACCTGGATCGCCTATAACGAATGGGGCGGTAGCAACCACTACGAAGGCATTACCGGCCCCAAAAAGGATGAATTCTCGACCCGCCTGAGCATCCATCGGCCCTGGAGCCGGGGCTTCGTATGGCAGCCCAAGGGCGCTCCGCGCATCGTCCTCGCCCAACCGCCGGCCATGGGCGCGGCGCCGCGCTATCCCCATATGGAGTGGTCCTACGCCAACGGCTACAGCATCAGATACGCCTCCACCGGATGGGCCAGCTACGAACGCCATTTCGTCGCCTGGGCCGAGGCCGAGGGCTATGGGCTCGACGTCATCACCCAGCATGACCTGGTCGACCGGCCCGACGTCCTGGCGGCCTACGGCTGCACCGTCTTCATCGGCCACGACGAGTACTGGTCGTGGGAAATGCGCGACGCGGTCGATGGCTATGTGGAGGGCGGCGGCAAGGTGGCGCGCTTCGCCGGCAACTTCATGTGGCAGACCCGCCTGGAAGACGAAGGCCGGACTCAGATCTGCTACAAATACACCGCCCGCGAGAAGGATCCGATGCGGGACAGCGCCCGCAGCACCACCTCTTGGGAGGCCCCCGAGGTCGGGCGGCCGGGGGCGCTGACCTTCGGCCTCAACGCCAGCCAGGGGATCTACACCCGCTATGGCCTGTGCTGCCCCAGGGCGCCGGGCGGTTTCACGGTCTACCGGCCCGAGCACTGGGTCTTCGCCGGCAGCGATCTCTATTACGGCGATGTCTTCGGCTCGGAATCGACGGTCTTCGGCTACGAGGTCGACGGCCTCGACTACACCTTTCGCCGCGGCCTGCCTTACCCCACGGGCGACGACGGCGCCCCCGACGGCATCGAAATTCTCGCCATGGGTCTCGCCACCCTGATCGAGGATGACCGCGGCCATGACGGGATCGAGCTGGCGGTCTATGATTGGGACGTGCGCTTCGTCGCCGAGATGCTGTATTCCGAGGCCACCGACGAGACCATCGACCGGGTCAAGCGCGGCTCGGGTATGATGGTGACGATGACCAAGGGCCAGGGCGAGGTGTTCCACGCCGGCACCACCAACTGGGTCGCCGGTCTGATCGATAAGGACCCCTTCGTGGAACGCATCACCCGCAACGTGCTCGACCGCTACCTCACGGCAGGAGTCGATTGTGGATAGCCTGGCGATCCTCATCGTCAAACGCCTGGCCTTCGGTCTATTGACGCTGTTTGTCATTTCGGTGCTGATTTCACTCGGTGTGGAAATGTTGCCAGGTGACTTGGCTCAGGCGCTTCTAGGGCAGCAAGCGACGCAGGAGTCTCTCGCCGCAATTCGACATGAACTGGGCCTGGACCGGCCATTGCATGTGCGTTATTTCGACTGGCTGGGCAATATCCTGCAATGGGATCTGGGGAAATCGTTGGCCAATAAGCGGGATGTTGCCGATCTTATCGGTACGCGCCTGGCCAATACGCTGTTCCTGGCATCGAACGCTGCCATTATCGCCGTCCCGCTATCCATTTTCCTGGGCATGCTGGCGGCGCTATATCGAGAATCGCTTTTCGACAAGATAATCTCCATGACCACCCTGATGACAATCTCGGTCCCTGAGTTTCTTGTCGCCTATATCCTTATCGTCTTCCTGTCGGTAGAGTTCAGTGTTTTCCCGAGCATGGCAGTTTGGTCATCGGACGCGGGGTTCTGGGACCGACTTTACGCCGTGTTCCTGCCCGTCATGACCCTGGTCCTGGTGGTGGTTGCACATATGATGCGCCTGACCCGGGCGGCTATCATCAATGTGCTGACCAGACCGTACATCGAGACTGCACAACTCAAGGGAATGAAACGTTCCTGGGTGATCATGTACCACGCATTGCCCAACGCTCTGGCCCCCATAATCAACGTTGTCGTCATCAACCTGGCCTATCTGGTGGTGGGCGTGGTGGTGGTCGAGGTGGTGTTCGTTTATCCGGGGTTAGGGCAACTGATGGTCGATTCCGTATCCAAGCGCGACCTGCCAGTGGTGCAGGCGAGCGGACTGATTTTTGCCAGTACTTATGTCATGCTGAATTTAACCGCCGACATTCTTTCGATCATTGCCAATCCACGTTTGCGGCATCCCATGTGAGATCGCCGCAATGATCACAAATATCGCGAAGGTATTTTTGAAAGTCCCGTGGAGCGCCCAACTGGGTTTCTTCATTATTGCCGTCAATCTGTTTGCCCTGGCCTTTGCGCCGGTGCTGGCACCGTTTACGGAAACCGAGATAATCGGCAAGGTGTGGGAACCCGGTATCTGGGCCACGGACTGTTCCGAAGAAGCGGTTGAGCTTCATGGTGCGTGCTGGTCGCAGTTGAATGATGGCCGCATGGACGGCAAGGCCTGGCTTGGCACCGACCATATTGGCCGCGACCTGTTTACCCGGCTTTTGTACGGTGCCCGCAATACCATCAGCATCGCGCTGATTATCACGGGACTATCGTTCATGGTGGGCATGACATTCGGTTTTCTGGCGGCCACCATGCGCGGGTGGGTCGATCAGATCGTCAGCCGCGTGGTCGATATCCTGATGGCTTTCCCGACCCTCATCTTCGCCTTGATCGTTCTGTCGGTGGCCGGCACCTCGATTCCGGTGCTGATTGCGGTCATAGCGTTGCTCGATTCCACGCGGGTCTTTCGCCTGTCGCGGGCCGTCGCCATGGATATCGCGGTGATGGAGTACGTGGAGGCGGCGCGCGTGCGTGGCGAAGAACTAATGTGGGTCATGTGGCGTGAAATCCTCCCCAGTACGCTGCCCCCGCTGGTGGCTGAATTCGGTCTGAGATTCTGCTTTGTGTTCCTGTTTATCAGCGCGCTCAGTTTTTTGGGGTTAGGCCTGCAACCGCCCACCTCCGACTGGGGCAGCATGGTGAAGGAGAATTCAGGAGCGATCAGCTTCGGTGTTTACAATCCCCTGATTCCCGCCGCCGCCATCGCGTTTCTGACCATTGGCATCAATCTGGTGGTTGACTGGTTTTTGCGTAAGGCAGCCGGTCTTCGCGAAGAATACTAACGATCAATCGCTGTAGGAAACATTTCATGTCGCGCTTGCTGACAATGAGAAATCTGGTCATAGAAGGCTTTCAGGAAGAGCAGTGGGGCGATATTGTACTGGGCGTGGATGTCCACGTCGACCGTGGCGAGGTGCTGGGACTCATCGGTGAATCGGGGGCCGGCAAATCGACTATCGGTATAGCCAGCATGGGTTTCTGTCGGCCGGGTTGCCGCATCGTCAGCGGCAGTATCAAATTCGGCGACATCGAGCTCACGACCGCGTCGGACCGGAAACTGCGCAAGATCCGCGGTTTGCGTATTTCTTATGTAGCGCAAAGTGCGGCCGCTTCGTTCAATCCCGCTCACCGCTTGATCCGGCAGTACGCCGAGGCACCGGTCAAGCACGGCATAATGTCCCGGGCCGAGGCGGAAAAAGACGCGCGGGAACTGTATCGCAGGTTCGACTTGCCGAATCCGGACAATATCGGCAACCGCTATCCGCACCAGGTCTCCGGTGGACAGCTACAACGCGCCATGGTCGCCATGGCAATGGCTTGCAAGCCGGACCTGGTCGTCTTCGATGAGCCAACGACCGCGCTCGACGTGACCACCCAGATCGAGGTGCTGGCGGCGATCAAGGACGCGATCAAGGATCTCAATTCAGCCGCCATTTACATCACCCATGATCTCGCCGTGGTCTCTCAGGTGGCCGACCGCATCATGGTGCTGCGTCATGGCAAGCTCGTAGAGGAAGGCGGCACGCGGGAGATGCTGGCCAATCCCAAGCAGGACTATACCCGTGCCCTGCTGTCGGTCCGCAAGGGCCGGGAGGAAAAAATCAAGCATCCCGATGGGGACAAGTCCCTGCTTGAGGTAAGCAATGTGACGGCGGCCTATGGCGACGGCGTCCTGGTTCTACAGGACATCGACCTGAAACTGACGCGCGGCAAGACGGTCGCGGTGGTTGGCGAATCCGGCAGCGGCAAAAGCACCCTGGCACGCGTCATTACCGGCTTGCTGCCGCCGATTGAAGGTAACATCGTATTCGACGGCAAGGAACTGCCGGCAAAGTTCAGTGATCGCAGCAGGGAGATGTTGCGCCACCTGCAATTGATCTACCAGATGCCCGACGTCTCGTTGAACCCACGTCAAAAGATTTACGAGATCCTGGGCCGGCCACTGAAATTCTATTTTGGTATGAGGGGCGAAGAGAAACGCAAGCGGGTTGCCGATCTGATGGAACACATCGAACTGCCTGAACGTTATACGAATCGCTTCCCGTCGGAACTCTCGGGCGGCGAAAAGCAACGCGTATGTATCGCTCGGGCGCTCGCCGCGGAACCCGACATGATCATCTGCGACGAGGTGACCTCGGCGCTGGACCAGCTGGTCGCCGAGGATATCTTGAAGTTGTTGCAACGCCTGCAAAACCAACTCGGCGTATCTTATTTGTTCATCACCCATGACCTTGCCACTGTTAAGGCGATTTCCGATGAAATCGTGGTGATGTTGCAGGGCCGGGTGGTCGAGCATGGCGCCCGCGACGAGATACTGACCCCGCCGCATCATGAATACACTGAATTACTGCTCGCCTCTGTACCCGAAATGGATCCGGACTGGTTGGACAATCTGCTCAAGACCCGTGTCGGTGCGTTGCTGCGCGAGGGCCCGGCAAGCGAGCATGCCGTCAAGTCGTAACGATTTCATCGACCGGCTTTGGCCACTACATCGCGGCGATCATGTCGGCCGATGTGGCCTGTTAGCCCGGATTTCTCAATGCGCCCCGACGGCGCGGATCACCAGTGGAGGAAGGGGCGCACTGAGAAATCTGGGCTAGGCCATCGCTCCAAAGGGTTAAGTGCCAGCTATGCAGGCTGCGCGTTCTTCAGGGTGATTGGTCCGAGCGACATTTTCATTCCTTCACGAAAGAGGACGTAACTGCGACCACCGGACGGGTGTACCCGAACGCCGAGACCGGGAACGAGCGTGTCACGGACAGTGTATTCGCGATCGCCAGATTTGAGCCGCCTGACAAGAGTGTCGGTCAATTTCGTGCTGCGGTTCATGATGCGTTCCTTCCGAGAACAGCAGCCACGGTCTCTGCCGCCTCAGCGTAACCGGCGTTTCGTGGAGTTCCAGCGCGCAACGGACTCGCCGATCTGCGAGCAGGTCCTCGGCCGCATCGCCGCCCTCTACCGGGTCGAGACCATGGTGCGCAGCAAGCCGCCGGAGCGGCGCCTAGAGGCGCGCCGAGAACTCTCGGCCCCGATCGTCGAGGGCCCTGCGTCCCTGGCTCGATGCGCAGCTCGGGCGCCTGCCCAGCGCCTCGGAACTGGCCAGACACATCCGATATGCCCTCAAGCGTTGGAATGGTCTGACCCGCTTCCTCGATGACGGGCGCGTCGAGATGGACACCAACCCGGTCGAGAACGCGATCTGCCCGATTCCATTGACACGAAAAAACGCGCTGTTCGCCGGCAATGACGACGGCGCCAAGACCTGGGCGCGATGCGCCTCGCTGCTCGGAACCTGAAGCTCAACGGCGTCAATCCGCAGACATACCTGACCGTGACGCTGCGCCGGATCGTCGACATGCACCCCATGTCACAGGTCGACGATCTCATGCCCTGGAACTTCGCCCAGTAGCCTGACTGACGGTCACCTGTCACTCCCTTCACCCGAAGAGCGGTGACGCGGCGCTTACCGTCCGGTATGCATATCCTGGCGGCCGTTATCTGGTCCGCCGTCAGTGTTCGCTCACAGCCCCATCTGTCAGTCCTTGCACCTTCGGCTATCCCCGATCCCGTCTCTCCGCAAAGGTCATCCCGGGTGTAACCGCTGGACACCGCGGTATTGTGCAACTCTCAAGTCCCAGCGTTACCGCGCCATTACGGCCGTACGGCTGAAGTCCGCCAACGCTGTATACCTTTGAATGATCTCGTCCACCACTTCCATCCTTATCGATCTCCCCTTGCCGTCAATCTCGACCATACCGCCGCCGCCCGCGCGAACACCGCGGAGCGTATCGAAGAGGCAATAGAGCGGGTCATAGCGGGCGAGCGGACCACGATCTTTAATTGTGAGGCGCAGTGGAACCGGCACCCCGCCTAAGCTCGTCAAGGAAGTTAGCCACCGTCATCACTGGAATGCCGTAACCGCGCGCTTTGTGTACTTTCCCCGATTGACTGGAAGAATCGGCGGTCACGAGAAGGTCACAGTTCTTTTTTGTAACCGATGCGACAGGCTGCATTCCGGCCTGAGCCGCGCGTGTCTCCAGAAAGGATCTCGGCACTGGGGTTCCTTTGACCACGGCGGTGCCTGTAAAACATACGCGCATCCCTTCGCGAAGACCGCTTGCAGCTGGTAGTCCCGTCACCTTGGGTATGGTCATGTCGGAGATCCGCAGAGCGTCTGCGAGTTGACCGATGATCCGGTGCTCGGTTTCGGTGACGATGCCGTCGCGTTTGGCGGCAGCTATAATCGACGCTAAATAGGAGCGGTGTGCCTCTTGGCGACGCTCGTTGGAAATGCCAAGAGTCGCTGCAAGCCTTTCGATGGCCGCATGTTCTTGGTGGTCGATATGGTGGTCGTCAAGCACCCAGTCCAGGGCGTCGAGATATTGGAGCAATGCCTCGTCGGAGTACGGGTAATGAGCGAGAGACACGACGCGGGCTAGTTCGTTAGCCCCGGCATCCACAGCGTCCCGGCGCAAGGTCCTTGGGTTGGGAACATGTGGGCAGTCCCCAACTGTTGCGGCGCCGAGGTTGACCGCGTCGTTGGCAAATATCTCACGGGCCAGGGCGGCGGTAGCACGGGCGTCGGCGAGCGCCCGGTGCTGGGTGTCGAGCGCTATCCCATGTCTACGGCACGCGGCAACAAGTTTCTCGCCGGTGGCTTTGACGGTGCACAAGCCCGAACCGACGTCAAAGGTCACTCCAAGCCGATCAAACTCATAACCCAGCATTCGAGCGTCGAAGGAAAGGTTGTGCGCAATCAGAATCGCACCGTGAATCCGGCGCGCCAATGCAGCGATAACCTCGGGGAAGGTGGGCGCTGCCTCGACCATGGTCGCTGTGACCCCGTGTATATCCACGGGACCGACGTCACGTTCGGGATTGATCAAGGTCTCGTACTCGTCCGTCGTCTCCCATGTCTCCGGGTTGAGTGTCAGCGCAGCGATCTCGACAATACGATCATTTTGCCCCAGGCCGGTGGTCTCGGTCAATCACGACGAGATGGGGCGACGGTGTCGATGCGAGCAATATTCTCTCCCTCGGACCATGCACACAGCGTCGCCATCATCTTACTGGCTACTGTCGGTCATGCTAAGCAGGGTTCGCTTGCTTGCGACACATGACGTATCTCACGCGCCGGACCTGTCGCTCCTCAAAACCTCATCGGCCCCAGAAATCCTGGCATTTCAGCCCACTGCCGACTACCGTCTGCTACATGAAAACGATCGTCATGATCCTCGTCGCCTTCGTCCACGAGATCGTCTTGAGCCGCGCGACGTTACAGCTGGAAAACGTCGCTCTCCGCCAACAAGTGGCGGTCCTGAAGCGGGAAAGACCACGGCCGCGGCTTCATCCCCTCGACCGCGTGTTCTGGGTCTTGCTATTTCACCTGTGGCCACGCTGGAAGGACGCCCTTGTCATCGTCAAGCCCGAGACGGTCATCGGCTGGCACCGCCGGGGGTTCCGCCTTTTCTGGAAATGGAAATCGTGCCACGGAAAGCCGGGTCGCCCGCGAACCTCGAAGGAAATACGTGAACTCATCCAACGAATGAGCCGCGAGAACCCGTTGTGGGGCGCTCCCCGCAACCACGGCGAGTTATTGAAGCTGGGCATCGATGTCAGCCAAGCGACTGTAACGAGATACATGGTGCGGCATCCGAAGCCGCCGTCGCAGACCTGGCGGACGTTCCTCGACAACCACGTGGGCAGTCTCGTTTCGATCGATTTCTTTGTGGTCCCGACGGCCAGGTTTGCCGTTTTGTTTGTCTTCATCGTGCTGCGCCATGAGCGGCGGCGCATCGAGCATTTTGGCGTCACCGCACATCCGAGCGCGGATTGGGTGGCACAGCAGATGCGCGAAGCCTTTCCGTGGGACACGGCGCCGCGGTATCTGATCCGCGACCGGAACGGCGCGTACGGGAAATCGTTCCGCTCGACGATAATGGCAATGGGCGCGAAAGAGGTCGTCACGGCGCCACGAAGGCCGTGGCAGAATCCATATGTTGAACGCCTGATCGGCAGCGTGAGGCGCGAATGCCTGAACCACGTGATCATCTTGAATGAACGGCATCTGAGACGGGTCCTTGTTTCGTACCTCGATTATTACCACCGATCCCGAACCCATCTTTCGCTGGGCAAGGACACCCCCGAGGGGCGACCAGTTCAGCCCGGCGGCAGCGGAAAGATCGTGTCGTTTCCACAGGTCGGCGGGCTCCATCATCGGTACGAGCGGCTCGCGGCCTGAACACCGCTGGGTTCCGTCTGAGGGTTCTCGTGTGGCTATGACGATGCCACCGGGATCGGTCAGAGACTCGCTAGCACATCCTGCCGCGTCGAGTACCTCGCCGATAGCCGACGGAAAAATTCAAACGCCGTTTTCTGAAATCACCTCGCACGGTGGGCTGAAATGCCAGGAATTCGGCGGCCGACGAGGTTTTGAGGAACGACAGGTGGCCAGTCCCAGAAAGGCGACGGAGGCGGCAGCGGTCACGGTGACCCAGGCCCGCGCCGTGTCGGTCAGCCGCGAGCCTCGATCCGTGCGATCAAGGCGTGGGCGCTGGCATCGTCGATGTCGACAAAAGAGACCTTCGCACCCTGCTTGTAGAACTTTTCTGTGATCGCTGCGCCGATTCCCGAGGCGCCGCCGGTGATGAAGACCACCCGGTTCTTCAGGCTCGGATAGATGGCCTCCTGACTCTCGTTCATTGCGGTACTCCTCGGAAGCTCAGCCAGACACCGCCACACCGGCGCGGCTCCACGTTGGGGCGATGACGTGCATGCTCTAGCCGCCGTCAGTCTTGGCCGGTGCCGATTGCGTGCCCTCCCGCTGCCCCTTGCGGCCGCCGCTCAATCGCGTCTGCAAGAGGATGACGACGAAGAGAAAGGCGCCCCTGATGACAAGCTGCCAATAGGCGCTCAGGCTGATTGTGCCGCGCCCATTCTCGAAGTTCAGGATATTGAAGAGCAGGCCGAGCAGCAATGCGCCGGCCACCGTTGCCGGAATCGATCCCAGCCCGCCTGTCAACAGGGTCCCGCCGACCACGACCGAGGCAATCGCTGCAAGCTCCCAACCCAGCCCTTCCAGCGGCTGGCCCGCGCCGAATCCGGAGGCCAGGATCACCCCTGCGAGACCCGCGCAGCCACCGCTGAACAGATAGACGAATACCTTGGCACGATTGACCCGCAGTCCCATCAGCGTCGAGGCTTCTTCGCTGTCGCCGATGGCAAGCACCGTGCGTCCGAGCGAGGTCCGCTCCAGCACGCACCAGGCGCCCAGTGCCACCACGGCGGTGAGGACGATCGTCCACGGCAGGACGTCGAACGCGGTCTCCATGCCCAGCTTTGTGAAATTGCTGCCCCAGTCGATGCCGATGGTCTTGGCGCCGCTCAGCACCAGCGCGCCGCCCTTGGCGGCAAGCATGCCGGCCAGCGTGGCGATGAAGGGCGGTACGCGCATGACGATGATGACGAAGGCATGGATTGCGCCGAATCCGACACCGGCCAGCACCCCGCCGGGCAGAGCGACCTGCAGGCCATAGGGGCTGAGATAGGCCGCCACCACCGACGCGAATGCAGCGACCGAACCCACCGACAGGTCGATGCCGCCGGTCATGATCACGAAACACATGCCGATCGCGATCAGGATGAACATCGAGTTGTAGTTGAGAAACGACGCGATGTTGTAGGCGCTTCCGAAGTTCTCGTACCGCAGCAGACCGAACACGATGAGCGCCGCCAGCGCTATCCACACGCCGTTGGTCCGGGCGTTTCCACGCAGATATTTCCTGAGGTCGAAGAGGGACGGGCTCGGCACGATCCCTATTCCTTGCGCGCCTGCTGCAGATACACCGCCATCACGATAATGGCGGCCTTGACGATGAGTGCGACCTCGTCCTCCACGCCGTTGGCGAGCAGGGTATACTTGACCAACTGGATGATGACCGCGCCCAGGACGGCACCGAAGATGGGCGCCCGTCCACCTTGCAGGACCGCGCCGCCGACGACCGCCGCCGCAATTGCGTCCAGCTCCATCAGGTTTCCGTTGCGGGCCGCATCGGAAGCCGAGTTGATCGCAACGACGATCAGCCCAGCGATCCCGGAGAGGACGGCGCAGATGACGTAGGCGCCGATCTTTACGCCGCGTACCGGAGAACCGGACAGACTGGCTGCGCGCTCGTTGCCGCCGATCGCCAGGAGGTAACGCCCGAACACCGTGCGATTGACCAGCCAGAAGACCATCGCGGCCAGGGCGATCGCGAGCCAGCCCTGGAACGGCAGATCCAAAATCTTGCCCGTTCCCAGGTAGCTGAAAGACGGGTTCGAAAACGTCTGCAGGTTGCCGTTGGTCAGAACCTGCGCAACGCCGCGGCCAGAGATAAACAGGATTAGGGTCGCAATGATCGGCTGGATGCCCAGGAAGCTGACCATCATTCCGTTAAACAGGCCGCAGGCTGCGGCGGCCATCAGGGGCAGCACGAAGGCGGCGGCCAGACCCAGCGCCGGATACTCCATGCCAAACGTGGACATGAAGATGAGTGGCGCCAGGGCGCCGGCCAGCGCCATGACCGCGCCGACAGAAAGATCGATGCCCACGGTTGCGATAACCAACGTCATGCCGGTGGCGACAATGGCGATCGTCGCTACCTGGCTGACGTTCACGAAAAGCGTTTGCCACTGCAGAAAGTTCGGCGTGACCAGCGCATTGAAGATCAGCAGCACCAGGAGTGCCACTAGGGTGCCGTGCGCTCGCAGCTTTCGCCACCCCGAGACGCCCGCACTCGGGGGAATGTGCCACCTCCCTTGGGGCTGGCCGCGGAGGCTCATTTTTCCGGCCCATCGTGGCGGGCGATCGTCCTCACCAATGCGTCTTCCGTGATGCCCGGATTCGTCAGGACTGCCACCGACGTACCGTCGCGCAGAACCACGATCCGATCCGCACCTTCGACCAACTCCTCGAACTCCGAGGAGATCAGGATGACGCCAAATCCCTTGTCCACGTATCGCCTTACGATCGACTGGATTTCGAGCTTCGCCCCCACGTCCACGCCGCGCGTCGGCTCGTCCAGGATGAGCAACTCCGGCTCTGTCGCCAGCCACCGCGCCAGCATCACCTTCTGCTGGTTTCCGCCCGAGAGCTCGCGGACCGGTTGGTCCATATCGGCAGTCTTGATGCCGAGAGCCCTGATGAAGCTTTCGACGATCTCGCGCTCACGACCGCCCCGGATCCGGCCCAGAGGGCCTGTCAGCCTGGGCAGCAGCGCCAGGGTCAAATTCTCGCGCACCGACATCTCGGGCACGATCCCCTCGGCCTTGCGATCTTCGGTCAGATAGCCAATTCCCGCTGCAATCGCTGCGGCGGGACTCTGGGGAGCGCCCTCCCTGCCGAGCATGGTGATCGTGCCGGCACTCAGCGCGTCGACCCCGAACAGGGCGCGTGCCGCCTCCGTGCGCCCGGAGCCGAGCAGTCCGCCCAAGCCGACGATCTCGCCCTGGCGCAGCGAGAGGTCCAGCTTCCTGAGGCGCCGGTCCGTGGCGATGCCTTTCGCCTCCAACAGTATCTCGCCGAGCGCACCGTCGCCGCTGCCGCCGCCGCCGAGGTCGGTCATTCCGGCGGCCTCGATGTCCTCGACCTCGCGGCCCAGCATGTCGGCGATCAGCTCCAGCTTGTTCGTGTCGGCAATGTGCCTGCAAGCCACCGTGTGGCCATCACGCATCACGGTCACTCGATCACAGATGCGGAACAGCTCGTCCAGATGGTGCGAGACGTAGAGCACCGAGACGCCGGACTCCTTCAACGAACGGACGACGCCGAACAGGACGTCGACTTCATGATCGTCGAGCGACGAGGTGGGCTCGTCCATGATGATCAGCTTGGCGTTCAACGAGATCGCGCGTGCGATGGCCACGAGCTGCTGGATCGCGGTTGAGTAGGTGCCCAGCGGCGCCCGGACGTCCACATCGATCCCGAAGCGGGACAGGATGGCCCGCGTGCGCCGGTGTGCCTCGCCCCACCTGATCAACCCGCCCCAGCCGCGGGGCTCGTAGCCCATCATCACGTTCTCCGTAACGCTACGCAGCGGGACCAGATTCAGTTCCTGGTAGATCGTGGAGATGCCGCTGTCCTGGGCCTCGCGCGGGCTGGAGATGTTCGAGGACGCGCCGTCGAACCGGATGTCGCCCCGGTCGCGCCGATAGACACCGGTCAGGATCTTGATCAGCGTGGACTTGCCAGCACCGTTCTGTCCGATCAGGGCGTGGACTTCGCCCGGCGCGATCTCGAGGCTGGCGGAAGTGAGCGCCGCGACGCCGGAGAACGCCTTGTCCACGCCCGATATCGACAATATTGAGGTCATGGGGCGAGAGCTTCACATAAAAGAGGCGGAACCGCAGTTGCGGTCCCGCCTATAGCACCAAGGGAGGGGAGACTTAGTAAGCGCTGTCAATATGCATGGCAGCGTTTTCCTGGGTGAAAATGCGATCCTCAACCTTGACCCAGGGTTCGATGGTCTCGCCGTCGACGTACCTCTTCATGGTCTCGCAGGCCAGCGGTCCGAAGAAGGGCGAGGACTCCACTGTCACGCCCATCTTGCCGTCGATGATGGCCTGCAGCGCGTCGCGCGTTCCGTCGATCGACACGACAAGCACGTCGTCGCCCGGCTTGCGGCCGGCCAACTCCAGCGCCTGGATGGCGCCGATGGCCATCTCGTCGTTGTGGGCATAGACGATGTTCACGTCGGGATGCGCCTGAAGCAAGGTCTCCATCACCTGGCGCCCGAGGTCGCGCGCGAAATCGCCGGTCTGGGAGGCGACGATGGTCATGTTGTCATGCATGGCCATGACGTCGTCGAAACCCTTCTTGCGGTCGTTGGCCGGAGACGATCCGGTCGTGCCTTCCAGCTCCACGATGATGCCCGCGTCGCCCTTGAAGTTCTCGAGCGTCCATTCGGCGACACGGCGGCCCTGATCGACGAAGTCGGAACCCAGGAACGCGACGTAGTGCTCGCCGGCCCTGGCCACATTCGGATCGACAGAGCGGTCGACTAGGAACGTGGGAATGCTGGCGGCTTTGGCCTTCATCACCGCGGGCAACAGCGGCTTTTCCTCACGCGGGGGCAGGAACAGGACATCAATGCCCTGCGCGATCATCGAATCCACATCTGCGACCTGCTTGGCTGCGGAGCCGGCGGCATCGGTCGCAATCAGATCCCATCCGCATTCGTCGGCGGTTTCATGAAAGGACTTTGTCTCTGCGATACGCCACGGATTATTGCTTTCCATCTGCGCGAATCCGACCTTGTAGCGATCCTTCTTGGCCAAAGGCGGCAGATCGGCGGCGAGTGCACTTGACGCGACGAGAACCGCGCCGGCGGCCGTCGCGATCAAACGGGTGAATCGGGTCATCATGGTCCTCTCCTGTTCTGCGGCGGTACATTCCACCTTGACGCGAGTAGACCATGACGGTTGCATTACGGTCAATAAATATTTATTAGTACTCTTGCCGATGCTACCGTAGTGCCCTGGATATGATAAAGTGGCGTTCAAATCAGACCATTGCGCATGAGCGACCACGTGTACGGTCAGAAAGAGGGCTGGGGGCGGTGGAGACACTGAAGCCGCCGACAATCGGGGTGGGCCGGATACGGGGCCGACGCCGGATCACCATGACCGACGTCGCGCGCGCGGCCGGCTGCTCCCAGTCCACCGTCTCCTTCGTTCTCAACAACAATACGGCCGTCCAGGTATCCGAGGCGATGCGGAACCGGGTCAAACGCGTTGCCGATGATCTCGGTTATGAGGGAGTGCCAGCCCTATCCAGAGCAGAAGCCAATTCGTCGTCTGCTAACGTCATTGCCTTTGTCGTGGACAGCCTCTCGACGAGCTGGGAGGCTCCAGCAGCGCTCGCGGGCGTCCGGCGGGCAGCCTACAGTGCCGGTGCTCTGGTCCTGGCCGCAGAGACCCAGAATGACTCCCAGATCGAGCCGAGAACACTGTCCCTCCTGATCGAGCAAGGGGTTGAGGCGATCATCTACGCCTGCAATCACACACGGGAGGTCGTGTTGCCCGACACGCTGAAGTCGACCGACATCCCCGTCTATCTTCTCAATTGCCATACCGAGGACAACGTCCGTCCCGCGGTCGTGCCCAGCGAAATCGCAGGAGGCCAGCGCGCAACGAACGTCCTTATCGACGCAGGGCACAAACGGATCGGCACCATAACGGGTGAGCCATACATGTCGGCGACAGGGGACCGCCTGAAGGGTTACCGGAGAGCCCTGGCAACGGCAGACATTCCCTTCGATCCGAGCCTCGTCGTTGAAGGAGATTGGTCCGCCAGCGCCGGGTTCAACGGCACCACGAAACTCCTGCAACTTGAACGGGCACCGACGGCCATATTTTGCCAGAACGATCGCATGGCAATCGGTTGCTACGAAGCACTCAAGGAAAACGGATACACCATTCCCGACGACATGTCGGTCGTCGGCTATGACGACGAGGAGATCTCCCGCCATCTCTTTCCGCCTCTGACCACACTGATCCTGCCTCATCGGGCCATGGGATTCTGGGTGGTCGAGCAGCACGTTCACCCGCCGGCGCGGCAAGACGACTCCTTCGTGGTGACGAAGCTCGAGTGCGAGCTTGTCGAGCGCAACTCCGTAGCCAGCCCGAGAGGGTAGCCGCGGGTCGTGTCCGCGCTTCGATGCCCGAGCGCATCCCGGATCACCTCAATGTTGCCGCCGCGCTCAAGAAGATGGGTCGCCGTCGAATGACGCAAGCTGTGGAAGCTGTGGCAGGGGGCGATGCCAACCCGCTCGCGCGCCTTCTTGTAAGGCACGGTGCAACACCGCCGCCGACATCGGCTCATCGGGCGAAGCGCCATAGAATAGCCAGGTTACCGGCTGCGGCCAGAGGCTCTTGAAGTAGCTGCGCAGGTAATGGATGACCCCGTCGGGCAGCGGCGCCATCCTCTCAGCACCGCCCTTGCCGGACGGGATGTGCAGGCACTTCTTGTCCGACTTGATGTCGCCGATCTTGACGGTCACGGTCTCGGAAACGCGAAGGCCTGCACCATAGGCGTTGACGAAGGCGGCACGGTGATGGAGGTCGGGCGTCGCCAGAATCAGGCGCTCGACCTCCTGCTCCGTCATGGATCGTGGCAACCGGGCGGGCAACTTCCGATTGCGCACCCCGGCCACGCGGTCGGGACATCCCAGAGTGTCGACGTACAGGAACCGGAGGGCCGAGAGCGTGGCGTTGGTCGACGACGGGCTGAGACTCCTGTCGATCAGTGTCAGGACCCAGTCGCGCACCTGCTCGCCGTCGAGGTCAACTGGCGAAGTCGCATAATGCCTGGCCATCCGCTCAACCTCGAAAAGGTAGGCGCGTTGTGTGCTCTCGGCCAGATTGGCGATGCGCATCTGGTCGATCATCCGCTGGCGAAGCGGGCTCCCTTTCGCCCCACTCGTCGCTTTGTCAGTCATCATCGATCTCCTTCGGTCATGACGGCGCTCCGCCGGACCGTTCCGACGACGGACCGTCTCAGAGATCGATGGTAGCTTCCGGTGATCGCAAGGCGACCGGCGACTCCCGCACCCAACGGGGGGCGCTGCTCAAAGCCGGCCGCATGTACGCACCCGTCAAAAGAACCTGCGCCATCGTGAGAGTGAACGAAGCCTAAGCTGCCAACTCCGCGGAGCGGCTTCGTTCAATCCCGGACTTACTTCCACGCCTTCGTGCATTATCCGGGTCAGCCTCTCCTTCACGATCATTCGTGAGAATTCCGGGTTGTTTCGGATCGTCCCCTGAGATCGGGAAACAGTCCCCAGAACCGCGCGGTCAAGGTTTCCCGCCCGTGCTCGTTGAGTGCTTCAAACTCGTCCACCAGAACCTGAATGATGTCGGCCAACCGCCTGTCCTCACTCGGAGCGGCTCGCGGAACACCTGACACATCGGATGTGGAACTACGACCTGTCGTTCCTCAAAACCTCGTCGGCCGCCGAATTCCTGGCATTTCAGCCCACCGTGCGAGGTGATTTCAGAAAACGGTGTTTGAATTTTTCCGTCGGCTATCGGCGAGGTACTCGACGCGGCAGGATGTGCTAGCGAGTCTCTGACCGATCCCGGTGGCATCGTCATAGCCACACGAGAACCCTCAGACGGAACCCAGCGGTGTTCAGGCCGCGAGCCGCTCGTACCGATGATGGAGCCCGCCGACCTGTGGAAACGACACGATCTTTCCGCTGCCGCCGGGCTGAACTGGTCGCCCCTCGGGGGTGTCCTTGCCCAGCGAAAGATGGGTTCGGGATCGGTGGTAATAATCGAGGTACGAAACAAGGACCCGTCTCAGATGCCGTTCATTCAAGATGATCACGTGGTTCAGGCATTCGCGCCTCACGCTGCCGATCAGGCGTTCAACATATGGATTCTGCCACGGCCTTCGTGGCGCCGTGACGACCTCTTTCGCGCCCATTGCCATTATCGTCGAGCGGAACGATTTCCCGTACGCGCCGTTCCGGTCGCGGATCAGATACCGCGGCGCCGTGTCCCACGGAAAGGCTTCGCGCATCTGCTGTGCCACCCAATCCGCGCTCGGATGTGCGGTGACGCCAAAATGCTCGATGCGCCGCCGCTCATGGCGCAGCACGATGAAGACAAACAAAACGGCAAACCTGGCCGTCGGGACCACAAAGAAATCGATCGAAACGAGACTGCCCACGTGGTTGTCGAGGAACGTCCGCCAGGTCTGCGACGGCGGCTTCGGATGCCGCACCATGTATCTCGTTACAGTCGCTTGGCTGACATCGATGCCCAGCTTCAATAACTCGCCGTGGTTGCGGGGAGCGCCCCACAACGGGTTCTCGCGGCTCATTCGTTGGATGAGTTCACGTATTTCCTTCGAGGTTCGCGGGCGACCCGGCTTTCCGTGGCACGACTTCCATTTCCAGAAAAGGCGGAACCCCCGGCGGTGCCAGCCGATGACCGTCTCGGGCTTGACGATGACAAGGGCGTCCTTCCAGCGTGGCCACAGGTGAAATAGCAAGACCCAGAACACGCGGTCGAGGGGATGAAGCCGCGGCCGTGGTCTTTCCCGCTTCAGGACCGCCACTTGTTGGCGGAGAGCGACGTTTTCCAGCTGTAACGTCGCGCGGCTCAAGACGATCTCGTGGACGAAGGCGACGAGGATCATGACGATCGTTTTCATGTAGCAGACGGTAGTCGGCAGTGGGCTGAAATGCCAGGATTTCTGGGGCCGATGAGGTTTTGAGGAGCGACAGGGGTCGTGAAGGCGGCTTGCCGCCGCTCCTTCGGCCAGTCTGCTCCTCCCGGGCCGCGCGCGCCGCCATCTTCTCCCGCCAGATCTTCTCTTCTTCCGCATGGCGCGCCGCCGCACGGGCTTCCATCTCTGCCTTGGCAGCCCGGATCGCCGCCAGACGATCCTCTCGGCGTTTCAGTTCGGCAGGAACGTCAACTTCGCCAGCCGCCTCGGCATCGGCCGCTTCGGCCATCGCCATCAGCTGCTCGACCTCGGCCTGCAACTGCGTCTCGAGCCTGTTGGCATACTCCCAGCTCAGCGCCTTGTGCCTGGAGGCGTTGGCCTGAACCTTGGTGCCGTCAAGGCTGACCGCACCCAGCTTCAGAAACCCCATCGACCGGGCCATCATCAGAATCTGGACAAACAGATCCCCCAGCTCGCCGACAAAACGCTTGCGAAACGCCGCGATCGTGTCGTGATCGGGATGGCTGTTCGCCGCAACGTAGCGGAACGCCACCGAATCCCAGGTCGCCTGCTCCAGCTTGCGGCTCGAGAACACACCCGTGGCATAGCCGTAGAACAAAAGGGCCAGAAGCATCCCCGGATGATACGCACGCTTGCCGCCATGGCCCAACGCCGATGTCAGTCGGCCAAGATCGAGACTGTCGACAATCTCGACCACAAACCGCGCCAGGTGATCCTCGGGAAGCCAATCCTGCACCGAGGGCGGAAGCAGCCACGCCGTCTCTCGATCCACCTCACGGAAATCTCGCGACATCACGCCTCCATGTCCCACAGAAGCAACACCCATGACCCACACAATAAAGCGATCACGCCGCCCGGGCCAGGAAACCACACACATCCGCCTCAATGGCAGCATCACGGGCAGTGCTTGTCGCATTGCCTCAAATCCGACAGGCTCCTAGTACCGGAGCGCAAACTGAGGCAGTGTAAGGCCGAGACCATGGCTCTTCGCCACGATCCGGCGCTGCGTCTCTTCAGACCTTCCCGCATTCGTCCTTCCGCTGCGGCTATGCAGCGAAGGCCCGTTCGGCCAGCACCGTCCACCCCGCGCGGTCGAAACCGAGGCGAACATTCAATCCGTCGCAGAAATTTATTGCACTCTCCCTCGTGGCCGCCATCAGGTCGGTGCCCGCCGACCAGCATCGGCCGTCCGAACCCTGGAACACGATGTGAATGCGATGCAGCATGTCGTCGATCGGATCGGGTGAAGGCGCGAAAGCGTATCGAGCGTCGGCGTCCAGTGTGAAGGAATCTGGCATGGCAGGGTCCTTTCATGTCTTTCGCCAGAGGCGGACCGTATGAGGCGGCGCTGCGGGCGGCAAGCTAGACGCGAGAGCCGGCGGGCGGAAAAGTGGTGGCGGCACGCGTCTCTGCGGCGATGTCGGCCCTTTCTTCTGTTATCATACACTGATAACTTGCGGCGATGACGGGGCCTGGCCGCGACCTTGGGCTCGACACGTTGCTGGACCTTCACGGCCAGACTCTGTTCGTGGATGAACTCGGGCACTGGGTGAAGTTCATCGTGCTGCGAACCGAGGTGACCCCGGAACGGCCGCACGGGCTCAGCTATTCGCTGACGCTGCACGCACCGGACGGCGCCAGGCTGGTCGGGTTCGACAATGCCCACCCGGCGAGGCGCCGGCGCGGTCATGGAGCGCGGACACGCGGGGAAAGCGACCATCGGCACCGGTTGCGGACAGTCCGGTTCTACGACTACAGGGATGCCGCCACCCTTCTCGAGGATTTCTGGACCGAGGTGGACGGTGTTCTGAAGGAAAGAGGATCGATCCCATGAAGACGCTGAAAATCGGCATTACCGGCTACGACCGGATGAAGGCGCGCACCATGGCGATCGCCCGTGGCGAGCACAAGCCCGCCAAGGGTGAGCCGACAGTGTGGTTCATCTCCGTCGAGAGCTTCGCGAAGGTGCTCTCCCAGCGCAACCGGGAGCTGTTGGCATTGATTGCCCGGGAGAAGCCGGGCTCACTTACCGAGCTGGCGACGCTCGCGGGACGAAACAAGTCGAACCTGTCGCGCACCCTGAAGACCATGTCGCGGTACGGTCTCGTCGAATTGGAGGCGGGCCAACGCGGCACGTTGATCCCGCGCGTCCGCTACGACCGGGTGAGCCTTGACGTTTCGTTGACGTCGAGCCCGCGGCATGTTGCGTGAGCCGTCGGAATCGACCAGCGATGGCTGGGATATGCTGACGGCGACGGCCTGAGTCAATGTTGAAGCATGCGTCGGCACGATGGGTACGACCGTGCCAAGATAGGTCTCTCGGCCACGCGTCGAAGTAATGTTTAGGGCCGACGCTGGCGTACTACCCAGCGCGCCGGCCTTGTGGTTCGACCATAGGCTCCTGGATGCGATCCGCGTCCTTTCGCGAAGAAATCGCCGGGGATGCGCTCGTCACCTCAATGGGACCCAGGTTGGTTCTCGCCGGTCGGGCAGCATGGGTCGAACAGTTACGCATGGGTCCCCCGGCCGGCGGCAGCGCTGATCCACTTCGCCGAACACCGTAAACGGCTTCGTGTTGAGGCGGTGATGAATACCTCAAATCAAGGAAGCATCCTGATATTCGTGGTGTCTTCTAACAGATTGTTTTGTACTCATTAAATGTGCACCCCGGCTCGGTTCTTCAGAGACATCGCGATGGCCGAGCAACCGGCCGACGGTCAGGACGTTCTCTCCCTGCATGACGGCGATGCTGGCGTATGAGTGGCGAAGATCGTGAAGCCGGACACCCCGCAGACCTGCATCTGAACGGACCCGCAGCCAGAAGTGGTCGACGGTGCTTTTGGAGATGGAATTTCCGGTTCTTGGTGACGGGAAAATCCATGAAGCGATTCTGGGAAACCCCTCAAGGATTTGCCGTGCCGGAGACGATAGCCAGACCATGCGTGGTCCTGTCTTGCTGTCCCTGAGATGGAGATGGCGCTCGCGATACTCCTTCCACTGGAGCGTTGCGATTTCCTGCTTGCGACAACCGGTCAGCAACAGGAGCCGGATGATCGCCACATGCATCGGGAAGGCCTTTTCATGCTGTTTCAGCACCACACCAAGCCGGCGGATTTGCTGTCCCGAGAGGAAGCGCTCCCGTCCCCGTCGTCTGTATCGCTTGGTCCCCGTGCACGGATTGCTGCCCTCGCGCCGGTAACCGTAGGTCTCCGCGCATGTCATGATGATGGAGAGAACCGGCGCGGAACGGTCGGCAGCCACGGGCGTTGCGTGGAGGGAAGCGAACCATTCCTGCACATCAGCAACCGTAATGTCTGCGATTTGGTAGCCCCGAAACCACGGCAGTATCTGGTTGCGATAATAGCTTCGGTTGACCGAAAGCGTTCCGGGCTTCCAGCTACGCCCATAACGGGGAAAGACTTCCTCGGCGACCGTCTCGAACTGGGTCTCTTCCGGAAAGACCGGACTGCTGCTCCGGATCGCCCTCTCCGAGCGGTTGGGCTGCTCCAACCACCGGCTGTCCTTCGGCTATGGCGAACACGGCACGCCCTTTGCCCAGGTGGACGGTCGTCGCGCGCCCGTGGGCTTCAATGTCAGCCACGGTGAGCGGCACGGCCTGATCGCGGTTGGGGCGCATGACTGGCTCGGCATCGATGTGGAGGTACGCGCGCCTGGCCACGATCTAGACGGCATCGGCACCATGGTCTTCGGCCTGACGGAACGGCGGTTGCTGGCGCTTGCCGCGGGATCGCGGAAGGTGCATCTGTTTTACCGGTTCTGGAGTATGAAGGAGGCACTCATCAAGGCCCTGGCTCCGGATTTTCCCTGAACCCATCCAGCTTCGAAGTGCCCGAGCCGATGCTGCACGGCGTCCGGTCGAGCGTATTTCGGTTCCCGCACGAACCGTCGACCAGATGGTGCCTCATCGATCTGGGCGAACACCGGTTCGCCGCCGCGTTCGCCTACAGGGTTTCGCCTTCCTGCTGTTGGCGGCAACCGTAAATCTCTCACTGTGTGGCAACCCAAAATAGCACAGCTTCGGCTTGTCGATGACTGGGCGCCGGGCCGTTCTGTTGGCGAAGCCAACGGAGCGAGATGAGCGCACGAATGCACGGATGGGAAACCAGGATTTTGTTGAAGCACTATCTGGAACCAGGCGCCAAATCCGGCGCCTCGATCTTGACAAAGCCCGACGCCCCACGCTTGCCTCGCCAGTACGATAACAATCCCGGACTGATGCCATGATGACGGCAGAACTCCGCCCTGGTGCCCTCGTGGAGATCGATATCGGCGAGAAGTGCCCGCCACTCCTCAGCACCACGCCTCGGTGCCCGCGTGGTGCATTATTCCTCCGCCATCAACTCTCTGGAAGGTGGCCGGGCGTATCGCGCGCGCCTGTCACTTCTGGGACCCCGCAACCACCATGTCGCATCGTGGGTTGCGAGGAGACTCACCCGGTCGGAGAGACCTCAGGCCGGGTGAACCGGAATTGTCACGGAGGACGGACGGTCCCGGTCGTGAAACACCGTCTGTCTTGCCACGACTGGTATCGCCCCCTCGCCGAAGCGCTCGCCGGTGTTGAGATTGCGGTCGTAGCGATTGAAGTTGCTTGACGAGACCTCGACGCGCAACCGGTGGCCGGACCCGAGAGCGTAGCTTGTCGACCACAGATCGATGTCGAGTTCGTGGACCGAACCCGGCTCCATCAGTTTTTCCCTGTCGATCCCGTGCCGGTAACGGCAGCGTAGGATGCCGTCCTGAACGAGATTGGCACTGCCATCCTCGGCGACATCGACCAGTGCGATCGTGACATCCGTGTCTGGAGCGCTGCTGGAAAAGAAGAGGTGTGCCGAGACGGGGCCCGTCAGCTCCACCCCGTCATCGAAGGGGCCGGTCGTGAAGACGAGGACATCCTGCCGGTGCTCCACTTCGCGCCGGTCACCCATCTGGCCGGCGAGCGACCAGCAGTCCAGCGCCAGGGTTTCGGCGACCGGATCGGCGGGATCGTAGTCATAACTATCAGCCGGTTCGTCACCGGCAGGGGCATCGGTTGTGAGGTGCCCGTCACCCTCGAGAGTGTTGGCGTGCCCTGCGGATCTCAGATAGAGCCGGGTGGCCCCTGTTTCCTTCGGCGGCCAGGAGTCGGCATCGCGCCATATGTCCTTGCCCATGACATAGTATCGGACGGCACCGTTCGCGCCGAAACCGTTCTCGAGTCCCATCAGATAGCGGTCGAAGAATCGCACGAACGTGTCCCATTTGGCCTCGCCCGTGTTCGTGTGGACCGGCAGCAGGCCGACCCTCTTGCAGCGGTCGGCGGTGCCTTCGTGATCCCATGGCCCGATGAAGAGATGCTGGTGGCCCGCATCCCGGTTTCGCTCCGCCATGGTGCGCCAGTCGACGATGGTGGGTCCCAGATAGTTGTCGTACCAGCCACCCCAGTGCAGCACCGGAATCCGGATGGTCTCGTAGCCGGGCAGGAGACTGTGTTCCCCCCAGAAGCGCGAAGGAAGCGGGTTCGCCATGAGTTCGTCGAAATAGCGCGACGGCGCGCCGGCGACGTTGGCCATGTCGGCGAGCGGCAGGTGCCAGTAGTCCAGCTTCGAGAGATCCTGGTAAGTCTGGTCGGTCATCGAGATCGCCCAGGTTCCGACAGTATTGAGTTGCAGGCAGCCGTAGCGCATCGTGGCCCCGTAGCGGTCCAGCGAGATATCGCCCGGCGCAATGCAGACAAGTGCCGGATGTCCGCTGGTGGCACCGGCGTAGCTGGTGAAACCGAAATAGCTCTCGCCCCACATGCCGACCCTGCCGTCGGACCAGTCCCGGCTGGCCATCCAGTCGATGGTGTCGTAGCCGTCGGGAATCTCGTTGGCGGAGAGGTTTGGTTCGAAATGCCCCTGGGATCCCCACTTTCCCCGGACGTCTTGAACCACGGCGGCATAGCCCTGGCGCACCCAGTGGTTGGCCACGGCGGGCATGAAGCAATAGGGTTCTGTCTTGCCGTAGGGCATGCGGGTGAGGATCGCAGGAAACGGACCGTCACCGGCGGGAAGGTAAAGATCGGTGGCGAGTTTAACCCCGTCGCGCATGGCCACCATGATGTCGCGGATGACGGGACCCGACTCCGTCCGAACCGGAAGCGAGGATGGGATCGTCTCATAGGCCGCGGTCTCGTGCTTTTCTTTCCAGGCCTGAAGCCCGCCAGGTTCGCTCATCGGTTCCCCCTTCATGCCGGTTGCCTTCGTGTTCTATCACATTGGCGAACCGGCGTTGACCGTAGTAGAACAGGGCATGGACGAGGAGGCGACGATGTACGAGATCGACCCTCAAAGAACCGACCTCGTGGAGGAGTTCTGGCGCAATCCCTCGGGCCCCTACAGCCCCGAACTCAACTTGCTGGTGAACCGTCTTCGCCTGCTACCCATGGGGGAGCGCTTCATTCTGGTGACGGCCCGCAACGGAGGCGAATGGACGGTGGCCAGACTGCCGAATGAGAGAGGACGAGCGGTCGAACTCCTCGAAGACCGTGTGTTCGATGATTACAACGACGCATGCCGGGAGGTCTTTCGCCTGCGTTGGCAGGCGATAACGGGCCTGGATCCAAGGGAGGATGACCGGTGAAGAAGATCGTCGGCTATGCCAGCCAATGGAGCGTCGCTCCGGGTGACACGCTCGAATTCAAAGTCAGCACCTATGGTCCGGTCGAGTATCGCGCGGATCTGGTGCGCATCATCTGCGGCGACGACGATCCCGACCGCGGCCTCTACCGGGAGGAGGAGATCGATGCTCCCTTCAGCGGTATCCATCCCGGCCACACCCAGGAAATGTTCGCAGGGTCCTTCGTCACCGTCCCGTCGGCGCCGCAGTTGGAGCGCATAGAGAGTTTCACGGTGCAGGCCTGGATCTTCCCCACGACACCCCTTGCAGGCGAACAGGGCGTCGTGGCCCACTGGGACGCGACCACGTCGAGAGGCTTCGCGCTCGTCATCACGGCCGACGGGGTACTTGCCCTGAAGACGGGCGACGGTACCTCCAGCGAAGTCCGGCTTGCCGCGGCACTCGAGCCCCGGCGCTGGTATCTGGTATCCGGTTCATTCGATGACCTCTCAGGCGAAATCCGTGTGCGTCAGCACCGCGCCGATTCGGAGGTCGAGGCAGGCAACACTACCGAGACTCAAGGCAAGGGATCCTTTCGGCCGGCAGGCGCACCGCTCCTCATGGCGGCACTACCCGCCGCCACAGGGCGTGTGGAATGTCATTTCAACGGCAAGATCGACCGGCCCCGCATTACTGCCAGGGCGCTCGAACCTCGGGAAATCGAGGCCCTTGCCTGGTCGAACCTGCCCCACGAAGGGGATGCGGATGTTGTCGCCGCCTGGGATTTCTCCAGGGACATCGGCCGCGCGCGCATCACGGATGCCGGGTACAACGGCCTTCACGGCTCGACCGTCAATCTGCCGTCCCGCGGCGTCAAGGGCTTCAACTGGTCGGGCAGGGAACAGAGCTGGGGCCACGCGGCGGAAGAATACGGTGCGATCCATTTCCATGACGACGATCACTACGATGCCGGTTGGTCGACCGATTTCAGCCACACCGTGCCCGACACCCTGAAGAGCGGGGTCTATGCCGCCCGGCTGAGAGCCGAGGACGATGAATGGCATGTCACATTCTTCGTGAGGCCGCGCCGGGGAACGGCAACATCGAAGCTCGCGTTCCTTGCCTCCACCGCGACCTACATGGCCTACAGCAATTATCGCTGGCACATGAGCGAGCACTACGCTGAGGTGGCGGAAACATTCTGGACGACACTCACACGTAACGACGCCTTCCTTCAGGAACACCGTGAGTTCGGGCATTCGACCTACGATACCCATGCCGACGGCAGTGGCGTGCGTTATGCCTCCAGGCTACGCCCCGTCCTCAACATGGCGCCGAAGACGCCGCTCTGGAGCTTCAACCCCGACACGCACATCCTTGCCTGGCTCGAGGAGAAGGGTATCGGCTTCGATGTGGTGACTGACGAGGACCTGCACCGGGAAGGCGCAGGGCTTCTCGAAGCTTACCGTGCCGTGATGACGGGCACCCATCCCGAATACTACTCGACGCCGATGTGGGACGGAATGCGCGGCTACCTCGCGCGCGGCGGTCGCCTGGCCTATTTCGGTGGCAACGGATTTATCTGGCGCTGCGCCTTCTCCGAGGAATGGCCCGGCGCTCTGGAGCTGCGCCGCGCCGAGGACGGCATCCGCTACCGTGACGAGGAACCTGGCGAGTACTGGCTCGAGTTCACCGGCGAGTATGGCGGCCTGTGGCGCCGTCTGGGCATGGCACCGCAGGCGCTCGTGGGTGTCGGGACCGTGGCCGTGGGCTTCGACAGGTCAGGGTATTACCGGCGCACGCCTCAGAGCTTCGATCCCCGGGCCGCCTTCATCTTCGAGGGAATCGGCAAGGATGAACTGATCGGAACGTTCGGCATCCAGGGCGGAGGTGCCAGCGGTTCGGAAATCGATGCCACGGATCCCCTGCTTGGCACACCCGTCCATGCCCTTGTCATAGCGCGTTCGGAAGGACATTCGGCCAACACGTGGCTCGTGCCGGACGAAACCGGATTCCACCACAGCGCCATGGACGGGATACAGAATCCACGGATCAGGGCCGACATGACATTCTTCGAAACGCCCAGCGGCGGAGCAGTCTTCTCGACCGGATCGATCGCCTGGGGTGCCAGCCTTCCGCACGAAAACTGGTGCAACAATGTTTCGAGGATATCCGAGAACGTGCTGAGGCGTTTCCTTGATCCCGAGCGCTTCGTGATATCGACCTGAGACTGTTCAGGCCGCGATCATGTAGAACTTGCGCAGGGTCTCGGTGATTTCCCAGATGCAGGCGGTTCCCTTCGGGATGAAGAAGGTGTTTCCCGGTGTGTAGGTCTCCGCCTTGCCGCTGTCGTCCGTCACCGTGACGGAACCTTCCAGCACGGTCATCATCTCGTTGACGGGATAGGCCGCGATCTTCTCCCGGCACGGCGCGCATTGCCACACGCCCGTAAGAATGTCGCCGTCATCGGATGCATAGGCATGGGATATCAGTTCGGTCTGATCGGCAGATGTGAAGGCCGCCTTGGCGATGAGTTCGGACGGCGCCATTCCTTCCTCGGAATGACCTTCGCGATTGAGCCTTAAGGGAATTGTCGTCATGAATGGATCCTCGCATGGTGGTGAAGTCATGATGCGCAGACGTCGTCCGACATTCAAGATTTCTGCGTCATGCCTGCAACACGGACACGAGAGCCTTTCCCGGTTTCTTGGCTGTTGGTGTTGCAGGGCTGTCCTTGCAGAGCAGCCAATTCTTGAAGATCAGAATTTCCTGATATGGTCACATTATTATTAGAACCAGCCTGTTATATCGGTATATTCGGCTATTTCATGAAGCATTTATGGGGGCTCCGTTAACACCATTTCCGGGTTCGCCCCAGACCGCAGACAGGGCAGCCGGTGTGGACAGCCAGGAGGTGTCCGGAGACACCGGCACCGACTATTGGTGATGTCTCGAGACTGTCACCAAGACAGTTCTTTGCTGAGCTTCACCTGCATGCCGCGCAGCACTAAGGGCGATGGCTCAACCCATCACCGGCAGCACAATCCGTGACGGCCTTCCCTTTGCCCGGTAGAGGGTGATCCTGGCTGGAGGATCGTGGATGGGCACCCGGTCGTTGCCCCGGTCGGCGCATGTAACGGTCACGCGGATACGGTGACCGGCACGGAAGAATTTCGAGGTGGGATGGAGATCGAAGACGATTTCGACCGCTTCACCGGTCATCGGCTGGCTGTCGGCTTCGAGCCCGCTGTGCCAAGGCAATCCGAAATTGTTCCATGGTGGGTGTGCGAGTTTGCAATTGTTCCATGGTGGGTGTGCGAGTTTGCGATGGGCAAGAAGGCTTCCCTCGGTGACGTAGCGGGAGACGCCATCGCGCCCGACATCCTCAAGATGGACATAGAAAGCACCGTCGGGTCGATCCGAACGAATCCACAGGTGAACCACCGGATGGCCGGTGATCTCGATGTCTGCTTGCAGTGGAGAGGACGTATAGGTCAGACCCCTGGCGTCGTTCGGTGCCATGTCGGGGTAGCCGCTGGGTCCGCCGTTGGCGTTGGTCCAGCGGTTGGTCTTGCCGGTCGTGGCCCGATAATCCGCCATGAGAGAGTCGGTATCCTCATCGACTGGTGCCACCATCGTCAGCGTGCCGTTATTGATTGATGTGCTGCTGCCCGAGTGGCCCGCCGCGAAATAGTGGGTGACGGCCGAGGAATTCTCCGGTGGCCAGTGCCGGGCGGAACGCCACTCCTCGCCAACCGGAGCATCGATGGTCCAGTAGTGGATCGGATCCTCGTTCATGACGCCCGTATCGATGCCCTTCAGCCAGTGGTCGTACCAGCGAAGGTGCTCGGCCGTGTAGTCGAGGCCATGCTGGTCGACATGGAACCAGGGCCCGATCACGACTTTCTGGGGATTGGGAAGATTGGCCCACCACAGCAGCGTGTCCCTCGGGAACATGTCGAACCAGCCGGCGAGGTGATAGATGGGGATACCGCTTTCCGCGATCTCCCGAAGGCAGCCATTGGGACTGCGCGTGGCGTGAAGGCATTCGCCGCTGATCGGATCGCGGCTGTCGCGGTAGGGCACGTTCAGCAGCATCCGATACCAGTCGAGGTTTGTGCGATGTTCGTGCCTGGCCTCCTCGAGCAACTCCGCGGCGACATCGTCATCGACAGGGGCTGCCGGACCCTGGTACGAACCACGCCATATCATCGGCAGGGACTGATCGAGATTGGCAGTGAGATGCTGCCAGTCGAAACGGCTGGTCTCGCGGAAGATGCCTCCGCCGAAGGCGTAATCGTAGTGATCGAAACTGGCCATCTCCGGGAAGATCGCCTTGAGATGGGGCGGTTTCCGGGAGGCGGCGAAGTATTGCGTGATGCCGAGATAGGAACGCCCGTACATGCCGATATTGCCGTTGCACCACGGCTCGGCGGCAATCCACTCGGTGATGTCGCGGGCATCGTCGCACTCTTCCGCCGCATACTGGCCGCGGTTGATGCCGAAGGAGGCACCTGCACCCCTGACATCGACCGTGGCCACGACATAGCCATGCCTGATGACGGCGTGAAGCCAGGTATCCCATGTGTCGAGTTCCGTCACGACCCTGCCGTCCTCGTCGAGGGAAGCGCGCTGATAACGCGTGTGAGTCCACAGGGCCGGCAGGGGCTCCTCGACGAGTGTTCCGGCAAGAGTCGGACGGAAGACATCGACCGCAAGGCGGACGCCGTCGCGCACGGCGACATGGAACGAGAAACGGCAGAATCCGTCGTAGCGACCGTCTTCCCCGGTACGGTAACGTCCGAACGATGACCTTGATTCTCCCACAGCTTTCTCCGCGGCCTTATTAGCCATATCGGGGACCGGACGTCTCCGGTCGCCGGGACACCCAGGCGACATTCAGGCTTTCCTCTTCGTTCGGGATGGCAAGGACGGGCCCAGGGTTTCGATCAGGCGCCACAGGCCCCCCGATTCGAAATGTCGGGTCCCTTCCGGGAATGCACGCCCGTCAATGCCCTCCATGCGAACAGTCAGGATCGGATGACCGCCGGGCCGGGTGAGGTGCGCCAGTTTCCTGAATTCGCAATCGGGTGCATGGCTGATGCCGAAGGCGCCGGTCGATACTACGGCACCGAAACGGCCATCCAGGATGTCGATGGGTGCCGCCAGATCGGCGCAGTGAAACCCGCTGTAGACCTTGTGGTGTTCTGCGAGCGCAAGCGTGCCTTCGGACATGTCGAGGGCCTCGAGATCACCGTATCCGGCGAGCATCAGCCGTTCGTCCAGAAGCCCGGTGCCCGCGCCGGCATTGAGGGCACCTTTTCCGGTCGCCACGTGACGTGCCGTGAGCACGGTCACGAGGCCCGGCAGCCTGAAACCGCATCATAGGCCCAGATGTCGTGGCTTTCGCGCAGTTCCCCGGCGTCGCGCGGATGGCAGTTCCGTTGCAGCAGTTCCTCGCGTGAAAGGTCCATGGTGTCCCTGACCTGGTGACAAGGGTGCAACGAGACCGGAATCTCATGCTCCGCCCGACGATCCCACTTGCGAGGATCGCTGTGGTTCCTGGACTCTGGCACATCCAGGTCCTTCAATGCCACCAGCGCGAAACAGCAAGGGCAGGGAAGCGCTCCCTGCGCGGATGAATTACCGACGTTGATCAATCGAGCACCGCACCTGTACTATTTCCTGCCATGATGCATCGAGGAGAGATTCAAGATGACCAAGATCATGCCTGTTGACGAGTTCTCGGATGCGTTGGCCAAGAAGGCGTTGACGAGGAGGGATGTGGCCAGGACTCTGGCCGGCGTGGGTGTTGCAACCGTGACGATGCCGTTCATCCAGCGGCCGGCCATGAAGTGAGGACGACTGGCTCTTTCTCTTTACCTGGAACGGTTACGAGCTCCCGGAGCTCCATCCGGCGTTCACGGACAAGTACGGTCGTGAACCCGTTTCCTCGTTCTATGCCGACAACGACGAGGCACTGGAAAAGATCCGTGCAGGCTTTCTGGCCGACATCGTCTGCCCCAGCGGCAGCACCGTGATCCGGTGGATTCACGCCTGCCTGGTCGAACCGATCGACACGAGTCGGCTTACGCACTGGCCCGACATCTTCGATCAACTCAGGAATATCCGCGGCACGACCGACGACAACGGCAATCACTATTACGCCCCTTGGTCCTGGGGCAATTCGTCCGTGGTGTTCCGTCCCGATCTGGCACCCGAGTACTCGGGCAAGGAGAACCATACCTGGAAAATCCTCTGGGATCCCAAGTATGCCAACAGGGTGGCCATGCGCGACAACTGGGCGGGCACCACCATTCCGGCCGGCCTGATCGCCGGAGTCGAGGATCCCTTCGCGATGACCGACGACGAGATCGAGGAAGTCCGGAAACTCCTTCAGGAACAGCGCGGTCTCAACCGTTTCTACTGGGCGAGCGAGGTCGATGCCCAGTCTGCCCTGGCGACCGGGGAGATTGTTGCCATGTATGCCTGGAACTCTGCCTACGCCACACTCAAGGCCGAGGGAATTTCGGTGGAATACATGGTGCCGAAAGAAGGTCTGCTGACCTGGGTGGATGGTCACGTGCTGCTCAACACGTATGTGGGAACCGAAGAGCAGCGTTACGACTATCTCGATGCCACACTGGCACCGGAAGTCGGGGTCTTCATGATCGAGGAGTACGCCTATGGCGCCTGCAATGCGAAGTCCTATGACATGGCGAACAGAGCCATCGTAGAAAATCTCGGTTTCGAGGATCCCGAGGCGATCCTTTCCGGAAGCCTGTGGTTCCAGACCGTGCCGCCGGACATCCAGCGCAAGCTCGTCAACCTGCACGACGAAGTCCTGGCTGGCATTTGAATTCCTGTGATCTGCTGATCGACAACTACGGCCCGGCAATCGGTTGCGTCGCGACCGGTTGCCGGGCCCTGCATGTCTGCTGTCTCCTGCCCATGAATGGAAACCCGGGATGGCATTCGGACTCGACATTCTTCCCGGCGATGCCGTGGATCGATCGGGAGCAGAGATCGTCACCGGCTTCGTTCCTTTCCGGATGCCTCTAACGGTTCATCAGCGAGGCCCCAGTCCGGCGTCGACCGGGCAGAGCGCCTTGTCTTCGGCAAGCCCGGGCTTAAGAACGGTTCGCATCCACGGCCTCCTCGCCGTGGCGGACCACCGGCTGTTTCCCCGCTGATCCAGCCATCTCTTTGGCGCAAGTGAGCTGATCGAGTCCCCAGGCGGCGAAACGGCGCAGTGCTTCCATGTCGATGACGGTCCTTGGCCCGCCTCGCCGCGCAAGTGGCAGGCCTGCTCCAGATGAACGTCATGGTGGCAGGAACAGATATCGCGGCCGACAGCGGCTCCACACTCGTGGTTAGCGGCAGCCATGAATGGGAAGGGGACTGGCTTCCTCTCGATGATGAGGTGGTTCAGTTGGTGAGGCCGGGATTGCCATCACTCGGGGCGGGTGCTCGGCTGCGTAATCGGGGCCATGCTGGTCGACATGGAACCAGGGCCCGATCACGACTTTCTGGGGATCGGGCAGATTGGCCCACCACAGCAGTGTGTCCCTCGGGAACATGTCGAACCAGCCGGCGAGGTGATAGATGGGGATACCGCTTTCCGCGATCTCCCGAAGGCAGCCATTGGGACTGCGCGTGGCGTGAAGGCATTCGCCGCTGATCGAATCGCGGCTGCCGCGGTAGGGCACGTTCAGCAGCATCCGGTACCAGTCGAGGTTCGCGCGATGTTCGCGCCTGGCCTCCTTGAGTAACTCCGTGGCGACATCGTCATCGACCGGGGCCGCAGGACCCTGGTACGAACCGCGCCATATCATCAGCGAGGCTGCGTTGTCTCCCATCGCGGACCAGACAATGAGCCCTCCCTTGATGACCTGTTCCGGCTTGATCCTGAAGAATCCGAGCCGCCAGAGAACGATATCCGCGAACTCCGCGATTGGCTCACCGAGCGCAGATGCGATCCGGTGAGCCCGCCCAATTCCACACGCGACAACCGTCACCCATCAGGAAGCAACGGCAAGGGACGGGCACCGCAGGGCCCGCCCTTCCGAATGTTCAGAACGCGAGGCGGCTCAGAAACCGGCCTTCACCTCGTCGAACTTGATGATCATCTTTTCCCGGATATCCGAGGGAATTTCGTCGTAAAAGTTGCCTTGGGCCATCAACGCGACAGGATCGAGGATCCCGAGGGATTCCAGGATCTCGGAATCGATCAGATCGTAGGTGTTCTTGTTCGAATGCCCATAGCCATAGGCCTCGATCAGATACTTGCCTGCGCGCGGTTCCATGGCGGCATTGAGGTAGTCATAGACCAGGCCGTCGGCCGCTTCGCCGCTGCTGCCAAGCGAGAAGCCGCAGATCCAGGTCATGATGCCCTCCTTCGGGTTCATGTAGGCCACGGGGATGCCCTGGTTCTTGAGATCTATGATAGAACTGTTCCATGACCAGGCCGCGATCAGCTCACCAGCCGCCATCGCCTGCTCGAACTCGGTAGGCGAAGCCCAGTAGAAGCGCACGTTGGCATGGAGCCTCCGCACTACCTCGGTGGCGCGCTTGATCTCCTCATCAGTCATCGCGAAGATGTCCTCGGCGCCAATCAGCAGCGCACCCACCGCGTAACTCGAATCGACCGAATCGAACATGGAAATCTTGCCCTGCAGTTCGGGCCTGAGGAGGACATCGTAGGACATTTCGTCCTCGGTGAGCGGAAGCAGGTCCGTGCGGTAGAGGATCGAACTGTTCCCCCAGTCCCACGGCATGAAGTAGAATTCACCATCGATCTTCACGCCGCGGATCTCCAGCGTTGTGGGGAAGATATCGCCCCAGGCGTCGATGCGGGTGTGGTCGACCGGGCGCAGGGCGCCGGCGTCCTTCCAGCGCGCGACCGAGCCGCTGCAGGGATGGGTGATGTCTGTCGGAAATCCCGCCCGCATCTTCTGGAGTGCTTCTTCCTCCTCGGCGAAGAGTGCGAAGTTGGGTTCTGTGCCGTACTTTTCGACATAGGCCGGATAAAATTCGGGAAGCTCGTATCCAGCCCATTCGAAGACCGCCAGCGAGGCGGGATCGCCGCTCTGTGCGAACGCGCGGCCCGCGCCGACTGTCACGAGACCGGCGGCCGCAAGGGTGCGGTGAAAGTCACGGCGCGAAATCTCGCCGCCGACGAGGTTGTCGACCAAACGGGTCGCCTTGGATTTCCGGTACATGTTTGCTCCTCTCAAAGCAATGTATCACTGATCGACGGTGCCTAAAACCAGTCCTTCTGTCAACCGACGGCCAGATGTTGATGGTTGGATTCGGTGCTGTTGGGGCGATTCGATCATGCGCCTTCTGGGGTTCAGTGTAACTCCGCTTATGCGTACGCCATTGTAGGGCGTTTCTCTTTGGCGAGCGCGAATCCCGCCCGGCAACTGGGGCCCCGAAACGGCAATCGCAGGAGTCGACCCTCCGGGAAAAAGGGGAAGACCGATGGTCGACCAGGAAGCGAGTCTCAAAGGTACCTGTCCACTTCCGCCCGGGTATCGAGAGATTCCCGGTAGCCATGGGCGGGAAGGGGACTCCCTCTTGATGACGAGGTGGTTCAGTCGGTTCTGCAATCATTCGCGGCGATTGCCTTTACACCCAGGCACGCTGTCTCGTTCCCTTATTGCCCTGGATGAATGCGCCCCTTGCCGTCCGATGGCGTTGCGGGATTTTCGGTGAAGCCCCGGGCTACGAGATCTACGACGGTTCCCAAGAAGAGGTCAGAATCGGTTACCCCGGATCCTGTTCGGGCCATGGCCGAGCAGCTGTGGTGTCAGCGGAGCATGTAGAGCTGTGTCAGGGGCAACTCCCTAGCCGGTTCACAGGTCGCCAGTTCGCCGTCCACAAAGACTTCGAAGGTATTGGGATTAACCTCCACATCGGGGCAGGTATCGTTGTGCAACATATGGGACTTGTTGAGTTTTCTCACGCCGCGCGCAGCCAGGACGGATTTCGACAGTCCAAGCTTGCCTGCAACATCAGCATCGACGGCGCGCTGATTGACGAAGCATGCAGAAAGAGCCTTGCCGGCTTCACCGAACGCACCCCATTGCGGGCGCATCAGGACCGGCTCGCACGTCATCAGCGAGGCTGCGCTGTCTCCCATCGCAGACCAGACAATGAACCCTCCCTTGATGACCAGTTCCGGCTTGATCCCGAAAAATCCGGGCCGCCAGAGAACGATATCCGCGAGCTTTCCGTCTTCGAGTGATCCGACATAGGCATCGATCCCGAACGTTCTTGCCGCATTGATCGTGTATTTCGCAAGGTAGCGACGGATCCGGAAGTTGTCTCCTCGCGCGGTGGTCTCCTCCCCGAGGCGGCCGCGTTGATTCTTCATCTTCGATGCGAGTTGCCAGGTTCGGCAGATCACCTCACCTATGCGCCCCATGCCCTGACTGTCGGATCCCAGCATCGATATGGCGCCGATATCGTGCAGAACATCTTCGGCAGCCATGGTCTGGGGTCGAATCCGGCTTTCGGCAAAGGCGACATCCTCCGGAACAGCCGGATTGAGATGATGGCAAACCATCGTCATGTCGAGATGCTCATCGAACGTATTGATGGTGAAAGGATTCGTGGGGCTGGTGGACGATGGCAGGCAGTTCATTTCACCGGTCACACGGATGATGTCCGGGGCATGACCGCCGCCCGCTCCTTCCGCGTGATACATGTGTATGGTGCGTCCGTTGATGGCTTCAAGAGTATCGTTGAGGAAACCGCTTTCGTTGAGCGTGTCGGTGTGAAGCTGCACCTGGAAGTCCAGTTCGTCGGCGACCTTCAGGCAACAGTCGATCACGGCAGGCATCGCCCCCCAGTCCTCGTGTATCTTCAACCCGAGGCAGCCACCGGCGAGCTGCTCGGGTAGCGAGTGCGGTCTGGAGGAGTTACCACGACCAAGAAAGCCGAAATTGATGGGCCAGTGTTCGGCCGCCTGCAGCATCTTTCCGACATTCCATGCTCCGCCACAGTCGATGCCCACAGTGATGGGCCCCAACGATCCGCCGATCATGGTTGTGACGCCGGCCGAAAGGGCGTGTTCACACAACTGTGCGGAGTCGAAGTGCACATGCGCATCGATGCCGCCAGGCGTGGCGATCAGACCCTCGGCATCGCGGACCGTGGTCGAAACTCCGCATACGAGTCTCGTGTCGACTCCGTCCATGACCGCCGGGTTGCCGGCTTTCCCGATGCCGGCAACTCGGCCATCCTTGATGCCGATGTCTCCCTTCACCACCCCCAGAACCGGGTCCATGACCACTACGTTGCAGACCAGCATGTCCAGTGCACCCGAGGAACTGTCATAGCCCGCGGTCAGACCCATTCCGTCGCGCAGCGTCTTGCCTCCTCCGTGAAGACACTCGTCTCCCGGAACGGCGTGATCGTGCTCTATCTCCGCGAGGAGTGACGTGTCGCCGAGACGCACCGCATCTCCGGAGGTTGGTCCGTACATGGTGGCGTAGTCTTTACGGGACATTGTGGCCATGATTCATGCTCCCCTGAAACCGCGCGACCGGGCACGCCGCAGAGCTTCCGCCTTTCTCGCTTCGTTGCGTGTGGAACCGTCCGTCAGGTTGTTGAGTCCGACGATTTCTCCCGTCCCGCCGAACGTCACCAGGTTCACCTGTTTGCTTTCGCCGGGCTCAAAGCGGACCGCGGTTCCGGCCGGAACATCGAGATGCAGACCGAATGCCTTTTCCCTGTCGAAGTTGAGGGCACGATTGGTCTCGAAGAAATGGTAGTGACTGCCGACCTGAATCGGACGATCTCCGGTATTGGTGACAACAAGGGTCACTTTCTCACGACCGGCATTGAGTTCGATGTCGCCGTCGGCCGTCATGACCTCGCCCGGAACAGTTCCGGCTGCCGGCTCCTCTTCACCCGGTCGAATGGGATCATGAACCGTCACGAGTTTGGTGCCGTCCGGGAACATTGCTTCGACCTGGACAATAGGAACGAGCTCGGCGACACCCGGCATCACATCGCCCCTGTTGAGAATCGTCGACCCGAAACTCATCAGTTCGGCGACCGTACAACCGTCGCGGGCTCTCTCGAGAATCGCGTCGCAGATTAGCGCAACAGCCTCCGGATGATTGAGTTTCACGCCCCTTGCACGTCTTCGCCGGGCTATTTCAGCCGCAGTGAAAATTGTCAGGCGTTCCATTTCGGTAGGAGTCAGCAACATTTGGAGTGCTCCTCAAGTTATTGCAGCGCGTCCTGCCACCACCTTCTTGTGGACCATGCTCAAGCCGGCCGGGGACGCCTGATGGTCTGATCCACCACTTCGCCACGTGCCTTTGCCGCTGCCGCCATGAGCCGAAGCACGACACACACGGCGAGACGGGAGGTCGTTCCGCTGACGTCGAAAATCGGGCAGAGTTCGGAAATTTCGATGACGCTGGGGCCGCCACGCCGTCCCAGCGCGTCGGCGATCCGCATCATCTCCCTTGATTCAAGACCGCCCGGTTCGGTGGCGGTGACGCCCGGAGCAACGGATGCATCCATGACATTGAGATTGAAGCTCAGATACTGCGCATCGGTTCCGTTCCAAACACTCGTGGCCGCCTCGTCGACGACCGTATCGACACCGCGTTCGAGAGCTTCGAACATCGGGTGAAACCGCACATTCCTTTCTCTCGCGAGATCGATCCAGTCCTTGGGATTGAGGGAATTCCGGGCACCGACATGCCCGATATTGCCGGGGCTGACATTCGGCAATTCGCTGATCCTGGCCAGCGCGCAGGTACTGACCTCGCTTTCTCCCGCCCAACTGTCTGCAAGGTCGAGGTGCGCTCCGAAATGCAGATAGCCCATCTTCCGATGCTCGCCGATGTGATCGGACAGTGCCCTGGTTGCGGGAATGGAAATCGATCTGTCACCGCCACAGATGATCGGTATGACGCCCGCGGCGAGAATTTCGCGTGTCGCATCGTAGATACGCTTGCGCGACAGCGCGGGATTCACTTTCGGCATCTGGATGTCGCCGCAATCGGCGCTGCTGCCGTTGAGATCGACCTGATACTCGAACCAGTAGGGAAAGTATTCCTGCGATGCCAGACGAAACTCCCTCGGTCCTTCATCGGATCCGGGTTTACCGACATTCCCTTCGTCGAACGGTGCGCCGACAAAGGCGTAACGAACGCCCGCGGTACGCAATTGCTCCCGGTCGAGCGCGACGTGATCCGAGCGCATGAACGTGATCTGTCCGGGTGCCCGGTAGTTGACAGCGTCATCACCACCCTGGGGCGAAAACAGATGTGCGTAGACCTTGGCTGGATTCATTTCTGGGCATTCCCTGAATTGTCGGAAGACTGAACGCGCATGCGAGGTGGAAGCGTCACGGCGCGGCGCCCTGTTCGCGCAGAGTCTTCGCGCGGCTTCCGAGGTAGTGGTAGATCATGCAGCATGCGAGCTTGATGCTCATCTGGCTGACATCGAAGATGGGACACAGCTCGGAGAGTTCGAGAATGTCCGCACCGTACGTGCCCGCAATGCGTGCGAGCTGGATGGCTTCCCTGGAATTGATGCCGAAACATTCCGGCGCCGTCGTTCCGGGCATGCAGCTGGCATCGAGAGAATCGGTGTCCCAGGAACAATAGACCGCGTCGGTCCCGTTCCAGGCGATGTCGAAGATTTCCTTCGTGCAGGCTTCCACGCCGCGCTCGACAACCTCCATCATGGGGATCAGACGGACATCGGTGTCGACGAAGAAATCGTACCAGTCCTTCGGATTGAGTCCGTTGCGAGAACCCATGTGCGCCATGTTGGCGCCGTCACAGTTTTCGAGATCAAATGCGCGGGACGGTCCGGAGCAGTTGGTGTTGCGGATGCCTCCCCAGTCCGGTGCCGAGTCGAGATGACAATCGATGTGAAGGTAGCCGATCCTGCCGTTCCTGTGGAAATCCGACAGCGCGCGTGCACCCGGAATGGGCGCGGAGTGGTCACCACCACAAAAGATGACTTTTGCCCCTCCTTCCAGGCACTCCGTGATGTACTGGTAAATGAACTCGTGAGAACGATCGTTGTTGCCGGGAACAATGGGCACATCGCCGCAATCGACAGGCCTGAAGGTTTCGACCAGATCGACATCGTACTCGAACATGTAGGGAAAGTACTGGGAGGACGCCTCCCTGAGGCCGGCTGGACCGGAAGACGTGCCGGAACGGACCATCTGGCCCTGATCCCAGGGAACACCGAGGAAGCAGATTTTCGCTCCCATGGCGCGGATCGCCTTGCGGTCCGGCGGGCAGTAGGGCGCTCCCATGAAGGTGGCAATTCCCGGAGATTTCAGCGTGCCGTTGTGCAGGCGTGGTGACCGGATGTGATCGTCCGGGCGCGTGTGTTCCTGCGGGCCCTGATGCTGGTGCGGCACGAAACTCCAGGCCGTCGTTGCGCCTTGTGTCATTGTATTCCCCAGGCTGTTTGCCGATCGGCGCCGGCACGTTCCGATGCCGGGTAGTCGTCATCGGCGTCAAACTCCGGCTCGACTGTCGAGACCTGCATTTCACGACCGGTCACGACTTCCCGAGTCGCCATGCAGCAGACGCTGTACATGTCCTTAGCCTTCGTTCTTCGAGTCCGAATTCATGACGTCAATCACATGTGTTCCCTGTTGGGACTTTCCTCCCGCATCATGTGCATGATGTGCCGCTCGAGATCAGAATAGCCCGGCAAACCTATCACGACTTCCTTGTCCGGGATTCGGTTCCCGGACTTGAACTCTGTGGTGAGGTTTTCCCGGATCCGTCCCGGATGCCGGGACATGAAGAGAATCCGGTCGGCGAGGAAAATCGCTTCCTCGATGTCATGCGTGACCAGGAGAACCGTGGTGCGTGACGACTCCATGATGTTCAAGAGCAATTCCTGCATCGTCCAGCGCGTTTCCGCATCAAGGGCGCCGAACGGCTCGTCCATGAGGAGCATGGAGGGACTGTTCGCCAATGTTCTGGCGATGGCGACACGCTGCTTCATGCCTCCGGAAAGTTGTGTCGGATAGGCATCGCGGAACTTCTCCAACTGGACCAGGGAAATGAATTGGTCGGCCCGGTCCTTGCGTTTCTTCCTCGGCACGCCATTAAGTCGCATGCCGTATTCGACGTTCTCCTGGACCGTCAGCCAATCGAACGACGTATAGGACTGAAAGACCATGCCACGATCCCCGCCGGGACCATCGATCCGCCGTCCATCGATCGTGAGTATACCTTCCGTCGGTTCCTCGAGGCCTGCAGCCATGCGCAGCACCGTCGACTTGCCACACCCGGAAGGGCCGAGCAGGACGCAAAGCTCGTTGTCGACAACATCGAAAGACACATCGACGACCGCATCGATGGTACCGTGCGCGGTGGAAGGAAATGACTTGGAGACCTGCGATACCGACAACTTTGGTCCAGCGATGGTCTTCGTGTACCCGTTCATTCCGGCGACCGTCAGGCTTCCATCGATGCGGTTGGCATCGTGACCGGCCGGAGAAACCCGTCGGCCGGTCACATGGCGACGCTGTTCCGGTGTCAGCCCCCGTAACCGGACTCGTACAGGTCGGTCAGCAGGGAACAATCGGTACCTTCAGACGGATCAACTTCTTCCGACATCTGGCCGAACTTGATCCACCATTCGTTCGTCATGCGCCAATGATCGGCTATCTGTCCGTTGGTCTGCCCGAAAGGCGGATCACCGGGCGCCGAACCGCAGAATCTGGCGGTTTCCATGAATGAATAGGGATACAGTCCGCCATCTTTACCGGTCCCGTCCTTGCCGATCACGAGTTCCACGTCTTCCACAGACATCTTCATCCTGCGGGCGATGATTTCATTGCCCTCAGTCGGATTTTCACTCCACCAGGCGATCGCGTCGTAGAGCGCCGTCATGGTCTTGAGGGCGACGTCCCTGCGCTGCTCGATGAAGCTGGCGTTCATGAAAAGTGCATCCGCAATGAGCGCATTCTGCAACCAGAAGGGTTCCCGCGAGTGAGCGGCGAGTCTTGTATTCGGCCTGGCTTCCAGAACCTGTGTTCCGAAGGGATCCCAGAATTCGGCCGCTGCAACATCCCCGCCGATCATGGCGGATGCCGCGTCATCCATGATCAGGTTGACATATTCGACCTGATCGTACGCAACACCGTTCTGTTCCAGCCAGATGGCCATGTAGAGCTGAGCGAGTCCACCCTCGAGCACCGCGACTTTCTTGCCGACGAGATCCGCGGCACTCTCGATGCCCGGGCTTACAACGATCTTGTCCGTTCCGTAGGATATGTTGCCGTAGGCGACAAGCTTGACGGGTATGCCTTCCGCAGCTGCAATGGGAGCGAACTCGATCGTGCTCGAGACGACGTCGAGCTGTCCGGCCGCCGCAAGGGCAAATGTCTGGAAGGGATCCTCGATGGCCTCGTAGCTGATCTCGAGGTCCGGGGCCAGACCCACTTCGTCCGCAATGAACCAGAAGCCGTAGCCGGGCCACGTCAGGCCGGCGATACGGACTTCCTCGGCCGCCTGAACACGGTTCGATGACACGGCGCACAGCGCCACGCTCACCAGCACTGCAACTGAAACAACTTTCAAACTTCCAACAAGCCTGCCGGTCATGGCGGTCTCCCTCAAATGGTCACAATCAACGCTCCCGTTCATCAAGGTATGGGAACAACCAGCGATGTGCAACACGGAACAAGTAATCGAACAGGAGCCCGAGCAGGCCGATGACAATGATGCTCGCCATGATCTTGTCGACGTGGAGGAATCGCTTGGCGCGCATCATGACGGCACCGATACCTGTGGTTGCCGCCACGATTTCGGCGATCACCAGATAGGTCCAACTGACGGCGAGCATTTGCCGCATGGCAACCACAATGTCGGGCATGGCGGCAGGCACGATGACTGTTCTGAGGATCTGCCAGCGGTTTCCTCCCAGTGTCATCGAGGTCTCGATGAGCTCGGTGCGCACGGACTTGACGTGATCCATGATCAGCGTGATCAGAAACCAAAGCACTCCGATGAAGAGAAGGGCGATTTTCTGCTCGTCGCCGGTGCCGAACCACATCAGCAGAAGAGGGATGAAGGAAGGTGCCGGCAGATAACGCCAGGCCGAAACCAGCGGGTTCAAGAAGGCTTCAATCCGGCGGAACGATCCCATCAGGATACCCAGCACGACGGCAACCAGGCATGCAGCCCCGAAACTGACCACGATCCGGTAGATGCTGATGCCTATGTCGAGCAGATAGTCGCCGCTCGTCAGAAGGGAATGGAGCGTCAACAGCACCACGTAGGGCGACGGCATGAACATGGCATCGACCCACGCCAGGGATACCGCAATTTCCCACAACGCAAAGAAAATCAGCCATATGGCTGTGCCGAGCATGATGATCGTGCTGAGCGGGATGGTTGACTTGAACTCCAGCCAGCGTCGTCTGTACATGGGACGGGTTCCGGATAGGTCTGCTTGCAGATGGACCGAAGCCGCAGGCTGAACCAGGACGTGACTGCCAACCATGCGTTCTTCGGCAATACTGGTTCCGCGCATGTGATGTGGTCAAGCTTGAAGATGTTCGGGTTCCGGCGGTGTGTCGGAGCAGGGGGAATGGCATGAGGATCCTGATCTGCGGTGGTGGCGTGATCGGCGCGTCGATCGCCTTTTTCCTGAGCCGGGCAGGGGCTGAAGTGATTGTCATCGAGCGGACCGGGATCGCCTGTGCGGCATCGGGCAAGTCCGGGGGATTTCTTGCTCTCGACTGGTGCGACGGCTCACCCCAGGGGGCGCTGGCCAGGCGCAGCTTCGCCCTACATGCGGAACTCACCCAAACCCTCAACGAGAACTGGGGATACCGCAGACTCGATACCCTGAACGTGGTCGCAAGCGCCCGCCGTAGTGTCGAGGCCTGGCGAAGGCAGGCATCGCCCGCGTGGCTCGCCCCGGAAGCGGCCGTTCATGCCAGGCTTGGAACGCGGGATACGACGGCACAGATCGACCCGGCTGCCTTCACGAAGGCCATGTTGAACGCCGCGCTCGCGTTGGGGGCCGAACTGCGCATTGGCACCGTGACGGGCGTCGCGCTGAATCGGAACGGATCGGCTGCAATGGGGGCGGTTGTCGACGGCAGGGTGGTGGAGGCCGATGCGCTTGTCATCGCCATGGGTCCCTGGTCCGAGCTGGCGCGCCAATGGTTGCCGTTACCGCCTGTTCACGGGCTGAAGAGCCACAGCCTCGTCCTTGGCTTCGAGCCGCCGGCTGGACCCGAAGCTCTCTTTGTCGAACTCGAGACGGCAGACGGCGACGCGGAGTCGCCGGAGGTGGTTCCGCGGCCCGACGGAACGACCTGGATCTGCGGCGTTTCGAGCACAACACCACTCCCTGAGGATCCGGCCGATGTCGTTGCAGACGACGGGGCCGTCGAGAAGCTTCGCGCCCTGGCCGGTCAGTTTGCGCCCGGGCTCGCCGAGGCCCCGGTTCTGGCATCCCAGGCGTGCTACCGGCCGTTCATCCGGGACGGCCTGCCGGTGATCGGTCTGGTTCCCGACGTCGAGAGAGCCTGGATTGCGACGGGGCACAGCGTGTGGGGCATGCTGAATGCGCCCGCCACAGGCGAGGCCATGGCCGACATGATCCTCCACGGTGAAACGCGAGCGGTCGATCTCGCCCCGTTCGATCCGGGGCGCATGGCTGCCGGTCAGCCGAAGACGGCTGTCGTGACTTCGGTTTCGTAGGGGATTCTGAGAATACCGGCAACATCGGCATGGGGAACCAGCGCCTTGTACATGGCCGAAAGCACCTCCTCGTCGGTGTGCAAGCTCAGTGCGACCTTGAAGTGGGACGTGGAGCGGACGTAGCCCAGGAAGTCACCGAAAGTGCGGTCCCACGACCATGTGAAACGCCGGTATTCCACGTCCCTGGTCCCGGAAAACGCCTTGAGTTCACGGCGCGCGTCGAGATCCCGGTAGCCGCGCCGGTAACCGGGCGAGACCGCCTCGAGCGCCGTTTCGAAGGTTTCGGCGATGGCCGAATCCCTGATCCTGTTGTTGTAGAGGATGGCGAGCCTGCCGCCGGGGCGCAGCACGCGCGCGCACTCGGCGTAGAACCTGATGCGGTCGAACCAGTGGAGGGCTTGGCCGGCAGTGACAAGATCGACGCTGCCATCGGCCAGCGGAAGCGCTTCGGCACGCCCGGCGAGCCAGTGGACTCCGGAAATCCCTGCCGCGGACGTCTTCACCAACATGTCGCTTCCCGGTTCGATGCCGATGACAAGGGCCTGCCGGAAGGTGGCATACAGTTGCCGGGTCAGGATGCCGGTGCCGCTTGCGATGTCGGCAAGGCAGCGAACCATGCCGTCGGACCTGCCGAGCCAGTCGATTGAGGCCGTGCTGTAGGACGGCCTGTAGCGGTCGTAATCCGACGAGAGTCCCTCGAAGATGGTGCCGGAATCCTTCCAGCGGTCTGCCCAGAAGTGCCCGCCGGTCATGGCCGGTCGTCAGTGAACCTCTTCGGCGCCCGCAGCGGGTTCCACTCGCGCGGCGCAGAACTTGAACTCCGGTATCTTGCCGAAGGGGTCGAGTGCCGGATTGGTGAGTATGTTTGCAGCCGCCGTCTCATAGCAGAACGGTACGAACACCACGCCGGACTGGAGTCCTGCATCGGTGCGGACCTTCGCCTCGATCGCCCCGCGTCTTGTCGAGATGCGAATGGCATCGCCGGGAGCGATGGCAAGGCGCCTCATGTCACCGGGTGCCATCATTGCCACGGCCTCGGGTTCGAGACTGTCGAGCACGGTGGCACGGCGGGTCATCGCACCGGTGTGCCAGTGCTCGAGAAGCCGCCCTGTCGTCAGGATCATCGGGAAGGTCTCGTCGGGTGTCTCATCGGGCGGAATGATGTCCGCAGGCACCATGAGACCGCGTCCCGTCGGTGTCGGGAACGCGTCGGAAAAGACGATCTCCTGGCCAGGATCGTCTTCCGAACTGCAGGGATAGATCACGGCATCCTCGCGGCTGACACGCTCCCACGAGATGCCTGCAATGGACGGCATGACCTGGCGCATCTCCTCGAAGATCTCGCCGACGCTGCCGTAGGACCAGTCGCGTCCCAGACCCTGGGCGATCGACTGGATGATCTCCCAGTCCTGGCGCGCCTCGCCGGGAAGCGGCACCGCCTTGCGGCCACGCTGGACCTGGCGGTTGGTGTTGGTGGCTGTGCCGTCCTTTTCTGGCCACGCGCTCGCCGGCAGCACCACATCGGCGTGCATCGCGGTCTCGGTGAGGAAGAGATCCTGGACCACGAGATGATCGAGCTTCGCAAGGGCCTCGCGGGCATGATGTGCATCGGGATCCGACATCGCCGGATTTTCGCCCATGATATACATGCCCTTCATGGTACCGGCATGGACCGCGTTCATGATCTCGACCACGGTAAGGCCTGGCTTGTCGGAGAGTTCGGTTCCCCAGAACTCCCGGAAGCGTTGCCTGTTCGTCTCGTTGCTCACCGGTACGTAGTCCGGAAAACTCATCGGGATGAGCCCGGCGTCGGAGGCACCCTGGACATTGTTCTGTCCGCGCAGGGGATGGAGGCCGGTTCCCTCGCGTCCCGTGTGGCCGGTCATCAGGGCAAGCGAAATCAGGCAGCGGGCATTGTCCGTGCCGTGGATGTGCTGGCTGATGCCCATACCCCAGAAGATCATGGCGCGTTCGGCGCCTGCATAGGTCCGCGCCACCTCACGCAGGGTCTCTGCATCGACGCCGGTGACGGACTCCATCGCTTCCGGCGAGAAGGCCTTGAGATGATGCTTGAGTGCCTCGAAGCCTTCAGTCATCGCCTGGACGTACTGGGCGTCATGGAGACCTTCCTCGACGATGACGTGCATGATGGCGTTCAGCATCGCGACATCCGCACCCGGCTTGAACTGCACCATGTGCGTGGCATGCCTGTTCAGGGCCTGACCGCGCGGATCCATCACGATGAGTCGGGTGCCGCGTTTCACTGCGTTCTTGAAGAACGTCGTGGCGACCGGATGATTTTCCGATGGATTGGCACCGATCACAATGATGCAGTCTGCCTTGAGCGCTTCGGTGAAGGGGGCTGTGACGGCACCCGATCCTATGCCCTCGAGCAGTGCGGCCACGGAGCTGGCGTGGCAGAGCCTTGTGCAGTGATCGACATTGTTGCTCCCGAATCCGGTGCGCACCAGCTTCTGGAAGAGGTAGGCCTCCTCGTTGGAACCCTTCGCCGAACCGAAGCCGGCGAGGGCATGACCGCCGTGGCCGTCGCGTATCGCGGCAAGGCCCGAGACCGCGACCGCGAGAGCCTCGTCCCAATCTGCCGCCCGGAAGTGGGTGAACGGATTGGAAGGATCGACCCATTCGTCGGCGCCCTTGGGGGCGTCGTCCCTGCGGATGAGCGGCCGGGTGAGTCGCTGGGGATCGTTGATGTAGTCGAAGCCGAAACGCCCCTTGACACAGAGCCTGCCGTGATTGGCCGGTCCTTCCTTGCCCTTCACCGCAACGATGCGATCCTCGTCGACCTGGTAGGTGATCTGGCATCCCACACCGCAATAGGGGCAGACACTGTCCACCTCCTTCGCCGGTCCTGGCCGGCCGATTCCGTTGTCGTCCACAAGGGATTTCTCCATAAGCGCACCGGTCGGGCAGGACTGCACGCATTCACCGCAGGCCACGCACGTCGATTCACCCATCGGATCGTCGAAATCGAACACGATCCTGGACTCGCGGCCACGCCACGCCATGCCGATGACATCATTGACCTGGATCTCCCGGCAGGCCCTCACGCAACGGTTGCAGTGGATGCAGGCATCGAGATTGATCGCCATGGCGGGATGGGAAAGATCGCTCGCGGGAGCGCTGCCGTGCCGCGGATAGCGCGAACTCTCGATACCCATCATCCGGGCCCAGTTCCAGAGTTCCGAGGACGAGGTGTGGGCTTTGGCCTCGGGCGGCTGGTCGGCGACGAGCAACTCGAGCACGGTGGATCGTGATGCCTCGGCGCGCCTGCTCGCGCTGTGGACGGCCATGCCGGAGTGCGGCTGACGAATGCACGATGCCGCCAACGTGCGTTCACCCTCGACCTCGACCATGCAAAGACGGCAGTTGCCGTCCGGCCTGTAGTCCTGCATTTCGGTATGGCACAGATGGGGAATCACCCGCCCCTGGCGTCTGGCCACCTGCCAGATCGTCTCGCCGGGCCGGGCGGTCACGGTCTGGCCATCCAGCGTGAAGGTGATGGGCTCACTCACGCGACATCCTCCGGAAAGTACTTCAGAACAGTGAGAATCGAATTGGGCGCGGCCTGCCCCAGACCGCAGATGGAGGCATCTGTCATGGCTTCGGAGAGTTCCTCCAGCAGCGGCCTGTTCCAGGCGCCAGCCGACATCATCGTCACAGCCTTTTCACAACCGACCCTGCACGGCGTGCACTGGCCGCAACTCTCATCCTCGAAGAACTTCATGAGATTGACCGCAGCATCGCACATGCTGTCCTGATAGGAAAGGATCACGACAGCGGCCGATCCGATGAATGCGCCATAGGGCTGGATGGTGTCGAAGTCGAGCGGGATATCGCCGAGCGACGCAGGCAGAATGCCACCGGAAGCACCCCCCGGCAGGTAGCCCTTGAACCGGTGGCCCTCAGCCATGCCGCCGCAGTATTCGTCGATCAGTTCGCGGACCGTGATACCTGCCGGAGCGAGTTTGACTCCGGGTTCCCTGACGCGTCCAGAGACCGAGAAGCTGCGCAGTCCGGACCGGCCGTGACGGCCGTGTCCGGCAAACCAGTCGGCACCCCTGGCGATGATCCGGGGTACCCAGTAGAGGGTTTCGACATTGTGAACGAGAGTCGGACGGCCGAAGATTCCGACCTTGGCAACAAAGGGTGGCCGGTGGCGGGGCAGGCCGCGCTTGCCCTCGATCGATTCGATCATCGCCGATTCTTCGCCGCAGATATAGGCTCCGGCGCCGCGTCGCAGGTGGACTCTTGCCGCGTCCTCGAGACCGGCCTCTTCGAGCCGTGCCAGTTCACGTTCGAGCGCGGTGCGGATACCTGGATACTCGTCGCGCAGATAGAAGTAGACATCGGTTGCCTCGACGACCCAGGCCGCAATCAGGGTGCCCTCGAGGATCCGGTGAGGTTCGCGTTCGAGATAATGGCGGTCCTTGAAGGTTCCGACCTCGCCCTCGTCGGCGTTGACGGCCATCAGCCTGGGGCCGGTCTCCATGCGCACAAACTTCCACTTGCGTCCGGCTGGGAATCCGGCACCTCCGAGGCCGCGCAGGTCCGACGATTCCATCGTGGCGATGAGGTCATCGGGTGTGTGCCTGCCGGCCAGAACCTCTTTCAGCACGGTGTAACCGCCTTCAGCCAGGTAGGCGTCGAGATCCTGGTAATCCGGCACATTCGCTTCGAGATCGCCCGCCTCAATGGCCGTTTCGACCCGCGACACGGTGGCATGGTCGATATCGTTGAATCCTGCCTTGACCGCTGGCGCACTCTCGCATCGGCCCATGCAGGGTGCCTTGAGCACCCTGACGTCCGGTCCGAGCGTCCCTTCGAGGTCGCGGAACAGCCGATCGGCTCCGGCCATCGCGCACGACAGGCTCTCGCAGACCCTGACCGTGATCGGAGGCGGCGGAACCTCGCCTTCCCTGACGACATCGAAATGATGATAGAAAGTCGCGACCTCGTAGGCTTCCGCCATTGGTATGGAGAGTGCCTCGGCAAGCGCGTGAAGATGGCGTGCGGAGATGTGGTGGTAGCGGTCCTGGATGAGGTGCAGGTACTCGATCAGGAGATCGCGCCTCAACGGCCGCTCGCCGAGCAGTTCGGCGATCTCGACCACGGCCAGCGGGTCTTTCTGACGCCCCCTGGCGGCCGTCCGCGATTTTCTCTTCCTGGCCCCTGGCGGCCGGACCCTGGCGCTGTCACCGTTGGAAAACGTCATGAAACTCCTCTTCCCCGGCAAGAGGGGCGAATGGACGGGGCGCGGGAACATGCCCCATGACGCGCCGGGTGTCACCCCCCGATGGGGATTTGCCCGGCGCCGTTCAGATACGTGTCACCGGCCGGGCGTCCGAAGGATCGGGGTAGGGGAAGTGGCAGCTTGCCATGCGGCCGGGGGCGACCTCCCGGAACTCCGGAACGACCGACCGGCACCTGTCCTGAGCAAAGGGGCAGCGTGTGTGGAATTCGCAACCCTTGGGCCTGTTCATGAGCGACGGGATCTCTCCCTCGAGTTCCAGTTTGTCGCGACGCTTGTCGGGGTCGGGCTCGGGTACCGCCGCGAGCAGGCCGAGCGTGTAGGGATGGGCCGGCCTGGCAAATATCTCCTGGGTCGCGCCAGTCTCCACGAATCGCCCCAGGTACATGATGGCGAGGCGGTCGCTCACGTGGCGCACCACCGGCAGATTGTGGGTGATGATGAGATAGGACAGCCCGAGCTCGCGCTGCAGGCGGTTCATGAGATTGAGGATTTCGCCCTGGACCGAGACATCGAGACCCGCCGTCGGCTCGTCGGCAATGATGATCCGGGGTTCCAGTGCCAGCGCACGGGCGACGCCGACACGCCGCGCCTGGCCTCCGGAAAGCTGATGGGGGTAGACACCTAGGAAACCCTCGTTAAGACCAACCAGATTGATCAGCCGCCGTGCATCCCTCGCGGCATCGCGCCCGGCAATGCCGTGAATTCTGAAGGGTTCCGTGATGATGTTGCGAACGGTCTTGCGCGGCGACAGGCTGGCCACCGGGTCCTGGAACATCATCGCCAAGTTCCGCCTGACGGCCCGGTAGCGGGCCTCGTCGAGGCCGACGAGCTCGTGGCCGTCGATGGTGATGCTGCCCTCGGCGGCTTCGACGAGGCCGATCACGGCGCGCCCGAGCGTTGTCTTGCCCGAGCCCGATTCTCCCACCAGTCCGAAGGTTTCTCCCTGCGTCAGGCTGAAGGAGACATGCATCACGGCATCGATATGGGGGTCGGCGATTCCCCTGATGATCGCCTTGACCAAGCCAGCCGTCCGGAAGCGCACACGCAGCTTCTCGACCTTGAGCAGTTCAGGCATCGCGGACCCGGAAGCAGCGCGCCGCGTGCACGGCATTGATGTCGTAGGTAGCCGGTGCGGAAGCATCACAGGGGCCGTAGCGGTCGGGACAGCGCGGCGCAAAGATGCAACCGGGCGGCAGGTCGATCAGATCGGGAACACTGCCGGTGATGGTCGGCAGGTCCCTGCGCTTCTCCTCGATGCGCGCGGGATCGCATTCCAGCAGCATTCGCGTGTAGGGATGGCGGGCCCGGTGAAAAAGATCGTGAACCTCTCCTAGTTCCACGACCTCGCCGGCATACATGACCACCACCTCGTCGCACAGTTCCGCGATCAGGCCGAGGTTGTGGGAGACGAACAGCATGGAACAGCCGAACCGTGCGCACAGATCTTTCATCAGATGAATGATCTGCGCCTCGAGTGTGACATCGAGCGCCGTCGTCGGCTCGTCGGCGATCAGCAGGGCAGGGTTCATCATCAGCGCCATGGCGATGCAGATGCGCTGGCGCATGCCCCCCGAGAACTGGTGCGGGTAGTCGGCGAGCCGGCGCTGCGGGTCGGGAATGCCGACCTGGCCGAGCATGTCGGTCGCAAGCCTGCGCTTGTCTGCCGCCGACATGTCGAGCCGGTAGAGAATGTCGGTCATCTGGGTGCCGATCGAGATCACGGGATTGAGCGCGGTCATGGGGTCCTGGAACACCATGGAGATTTCCCGGCCCCTTATGTTGCGCAGTTCCCTGCGGCTCATGCTGAGGACATCGCGGCCCTTGAAGACCACCGACGAGTCACCTGCGACGACCGCATTGGCCGCAAGCAGGCGAAGCACACTGTTGATCAGCGTCGACTTGCCGCAACCCGATTCCCCGACGATCCCGACGATCCTGTTATCAGGCACCGTGAGGTCGACATTACGCAGCGCGCGGACCGTTCCCCGGCCCGTCAGGAAGTCGACCGAGAGATTGCGCACCTCGAGAACCGTATCCCGGCGGTCTGTCATCGGTCCTTCTTGAGCTTGGGATCGAGCACGTCGCGTAGCGCCTCTCCGAGGAAGGTGAATCCGAGCGTGGTGATGATGAGCGGAATGCCCCCGGCTATGACCAGCCACGGGGTGTTGCGGATGAAGCCGTAGCCGTCGTTCAGGATCGAGCCCCAGGACGGTGTCGGCGGTTTCACGCCCAGACCGAGGAAGGAGAGACCGGCCTCGATGGTGATGACGACCGGGATGTCCATGCTGCACAGAATGAGCAGCGGCTGAACGATATTGGGGACAAGATGGGAGAACATGATCCTCCACACACCGGCACCCAGCGACCGTGCGGCGAGAATGAATTCGGTGTTCTTGGTCGCCAGCGTCGATGCCCGGGCAATCCGGGCATAGCCCGGCGTGGTGGTGGCGATCACCACGAAGATGATGGTCTCGAGGCTCGGTCCCACCACCGTGATGACGGCCAGTGCGAACATGATGACGGGAAATGCCCTCACGGAATCGAAGATCCACATGAGGGTGTTGTCGAGCCAGGACGGCCCGTAGCCTGCGAGCATACCCAGAACGAGTCCGAGAAGAAGTGACGAACCGACGGAGACGAGCGCGACGTAGAGCGCAATCTGTCCACCGTGAAGGATGCGGCTGAAAGTGTCGCGTCCCAGATTGTCGGTCCCCAGAAGATGGTCCCACGAAGGACCGCCGAGTCGCGCCTTGACGTTGAGCTCCTTGTAGTCGTACGGCGCGAGGAAGTCCGCGCCTGCCGCCGAGATGATGATCAGCAGGACGAGCACGAGGCCGAGGCAGCCAAGCGGATCGCGCAGCAATTGCCACAACCAGGAGAATCGGGGCTCCCGGCGAATCGGGACGTCGGTGGCGGCGATGTCTGCCATGGTCTATAGGCCCTGCCGGATCCTGGGATCGAGCCATGCAGCGATCAGATCGGAGATCAGCGTGGAGAGCGCGAAGAGCATCGTGGTCACGAGCACGCCGCCCATCACGATCGGGTAGTTGCGGGTATTGACCGCGTCCACGACCATCTTGCCGATGCCCGGCCGCGCAAAGATGATCTCCGCGAAAACGGCGCCCGAGATGAGGGCTCCGACTCCGACGCCAAGCAATGCGATTGTCGGAAGGATGGCAAGCTTGAGAGCGTAGACATAGGTGATGCGCTGGCTGGAAAGGCCGTAAGCACGCGCCATCCTGATGTGGTTCTCGCCCATCACCTCCAGCATGGAGGTCCTGACGAAGCGGGCAAGGTAGCCGACCCAGCCCAGACCGACGGCAAGACCTGGCAGCACCAGATGGAGCAGCTGGTCCTCGATGTCTCCGGCGTTACCGGCGCCGATTGCCGGGAACATCCTCAGTTCGACGGCGAACAGCAGCAGGGCGTAGAGGCCGACGATGAAGGACGGGATGGCGATGCAGCCGACAGAAAGCACACCGGTGAGCTTGTCGGTGATGCTGTTGCGGTGGACGGCGGAGTAGCAGCCCATCGGAATGCCCAGCAGGATCGACCAGCCCAGACCGACCGTGGCCAGAGCAATGGTGTGGGGCAACTGCTCGCCGATCATGGTACTGACCGGACGCTTCGACCAGACGTCGGCGCCGAGATCGCCGGTCACGACATTCCCGAGAAACCTGAAGTACTGCAACAGGAACGGCTGATCCATGCCCATCAGGGCACGGAATTCGGCGCGCATCTCCGGTGTCGCCCGGGGCCCCAGCGCGATTCCGGCGGGATCTCCCGGCACGAGGTGAATGGCCGACAGCAGCATCAGCATCGCCAGGCAGACGATGAGGATGGCAAGACCCAGGCGCTTGACGGTGTAGAGAAGCATAGCCCCCTATCCGGCTATGGATCGACCGGCAAGTCAACCGCAAACCGGCGCGCACCCGTCCTTAGCCGTTCAGTTGAGGTCACGGGGAACGGTCCGGTCCCAGGTTCTGGCGAATACGCGCCGACCGTTCTCGAAGGCCTTGCAGTCGGCCTCGAAAATCCAGTCATCTGCGGTACAGGACAGCGACGAACGCGTTACGGCCCTGACTTCGAAACCCGTCGATTCGCGCCGGAAACGCCACGTCCAGGCCATCGTGATGCGTGCCGATTCCGGATCGCCCTCGGTGATGTCGAAATGTTGTTCACAGCGTGCACCGAACGTCCAGTCGGTCTGCGGATCATGGACGAGGCCGTCGTCACGCAGGACCGAGGCCCGGGTCTCGCCTGAGACCTCCTTTTCGATCCAGCGGCGTTCGCTCGCAGGCTCGATGATCTGGACCTTCCATGGTTCGGTGCTCTCAGGCAGGGCGAATGGCGCCAGATTCGCATCATCGTCCCTGGGTCGACGCACGGGCAGGGTGAGCGTGCCGCCCTTGAGGGTCAGCGACACCGGTTCGGGTGACGGCCAGAAAATCGGCCACATGCTGTTGGAGAGCGCGAGGCGGATCCTGTGACCCGCCGAAAATTTGTGGGCGATGTCGTTCAGCTGGATGCGAACCCGGTACGTCCTGCCGGTTTCGAGCGGTTCGGGGTGTTCGTGACTGTCGCGGTGGGTGAGATTGAGCGCTCCATAGGTCACCCGGGTCGATGCACCATCAGGCGCGACGTCACAGAGTCTGGCGACCACAAAAGCGTTGGGTCGGTCCGACGCAATCTCGAGTTCCACAACCGGGGCACCCATGATCTCCAGGTCGACTTCTCCGGGTTTCGTCTCGAAAACGACTGAACAGCCGTCGTCTTCCCGCTGGTCGCCCGGGGCGTCGTGACCCATTCCGTACTGGCACCACTCGCCCTGGCCGAGCCCCATGGTGAGCGGCGAACGGATAATCAGGGGTTCCGTTGGTTTGCCGTCTCCGGCGAGCGTGCTGGAGTGGGCAAGCCGGAGCGGAAGGTCCTCGATCATCACGGATGGCCAGGACGCCTCGGCAACCCAGCGCCCGTCACGGCGTGCGCTCCATGTGGCGGGCCGGTGACTTTCCTGCATCCAGGCCCGGTACATGGGTTCGTCCATGATCCCGTTGTCGATGTCCTTGAGCCAGTAATCCCACCAGCGCAGCGTTTCCTGAAGAAAACCGATCCGCGGCCCAGGGTTGGCAAAATGCGGATACTTGTGCGCCCAGGGACCCACCAGACCTTTCCTGGGGCATGTGAGGCCTGCCAGCATGCGCGGCACGGCGTTCGAATATCCATCGGCCCAGCCTCCCACGGCGTAGACGGCGGCCGTGATGTCGCTGTAATTCTCGATAACGGAACCGTGTTTCCACTGTTCATCTCGGCGCTGGTGGCCCAGCCACTTGATCAGCCAGGGATCGTTTGCCTCGAGTCTCGCCAGCCACAGCTCGCGCCAGTTCTCGACAAGGGCCGGATCGGGCGGTCGCGTGTTCATTCCGAACATGGTGGAGGCCCAGGCCATCGAATCGTTGGTCATGACGCCACCCATGTAGTGGATATCGTCGCTGTAGCGGTCGTCGGTCGACGCTATGGTGACGATGGCCTTGAGTTCGGGAGGGCGGCGGGCGGCGATCTGGAGACCGTTGAAGCCTCCCCATGAAATCCCGATCATGCCGCAGTTGCCGGTGCACCATTCCCGGGCAGCGATCCACGCAAGGACCTCGAGAGCGTCGTCCTGTTCGGACTTCAGATATTCATCCTCGAGAATGCCGCCAGATTCTCCGGATCCCCGGATGTCCACGCGCACAACGCAATAGCCGTGACCGGCATACCAGGGATGCGTCAGTTCGTCGCGTTCCCGGGTCCCTTCGCGCTTGCGGTAGGGAAGATATTCGAGAATGGCCGGCACCGGATTGCTGGCCGCATCCTTCGGAAGCCAGATCCGTGCCGCGAGCTTCGTGCCGTCCGACAACGGTATCCAGGTATTCTCGATGATCTCGATCTCGCGGGGAAAATCCTTCACCACAGTGATGTCGTCAGCCGCCATGGCGAGATCCCTCCTCTACAGGGTTGATGATGATGCCCGGCCCTCGTCCGCCGTCAATGCCCGCGACGCCTATTCCGCGGCGCGTGCCGGCGCCGAAAGTTCGAGAACGGCCCGGGAAATTGCCAGGACCGCGGCTTCCAGCAACCGCACCGTAGGTTGCATTCCGTCCGTCCGTTCAAGGGAATTTTCGTCCAGGTAGAGCCTGCGGTTGAATTCGATCTGTATGGCGTGAATGCCTCTGGCGGGCTCGCCGTACCGCCGGGTGATATGGCCGCCGGGATAGGGATCGTTGCGGCGAACGACGGCACCAAGAGATTCAAGGACATCCGATGCCGCGAGAGCGACCGGCAAAGCGCATGACGAGCCGAAGCGGTCGCCGAGCACGACATCGGGCATGCGGCTGTCGCCGTCATGGCCGGAAGAAGGCATGGAGTGGCAATCGATCAGACAGACCGTGCCGAAAAGTAGGCGGGTACCCTCGATCAGCCGGGCGAGTGTGTCGTGATAGGGAACATAACATCGGCTGATTCGCCGTTCGGCTTCTCCCGCCTGCAATCTGCCACGATAGATCTCCATTCCTCCGGCAACGACTCTCGGGATGATTCCCAGGCCCGCCCTGACACGCGGACTGTCGCTCCTGACCCGGCATGTCAGCGTGCCCTCGAACATGCACGGATCGAGTTCGCAGGGCTCGCGATTGACGTCGATCCAGGCCCGCGGAAAGAGCGCCCGCACCGTGGGACCGCCGAGCGCCGGCACGCCCGAGATCAGTTCGTCGACAAAGGCATCCTCGGAACGCCGGATGGCGAGACCGTCGAGCCGGATATCCTTGAGGAAATCCGGGTCGTAGTGTCGGCCGCTGTGCGGTGAGGACACCAGGACGGGCAGAGTCTGCCGCACCGGACAGTCAACCGCCAGAACGGGTGGTGTTCCAATATCGTTTGCGCGTGTCACGCGACCGGTTTAGATTAGCGTCATGATGATGTCACGCCTCAAGTGGCGAGTGGGCTTGCCAGTTTGCCGGATCGACCGGCCAGGGTGGACATAACGCCGATGGCGCGCATTCTCCTGGTGGCACAGGACGATGTGCTTCGGGGGTATCTCGCGAAAGTGTTGTTGCGTCAGGGACATGCGGTCTCGCCGATGAGTGGTGGCCGTGATGCCATCGCATGGCTCGTGCCGGGAGCCTTCAGGATCCTCATCACCGAGGTGCAAATGGATGATATCGACGGACCGGAACTTGCAAGGCGCGTCGTTGCGGCCGTACCCGGCCTTCGTATCCTGTTCCTCGATGGTTTCGGCGTCCTGCCGCTCAAGGAGGGCGCACGGCCGACGCTGGATGAGGAATTCCTGCATCCCCGCTTCCACCTCAACCGTCTTGTCGACGAGATCGACAATCTTCTCGCTGCGTGACCACGCCTGAGGGACACGCCATGACGGAAAGCCAGGTGTTTTCGAGCATCGAACAGGCCATTCAGGATATCGCCCGGGGCAGACCGGTTGTCGTGGTGGATGACGAGCATCGCGAAAACGAGGGCGATCTCATCATGGCGGCGGACAAGGCAACGCCTCAGATGATCGGCTTCTTTGTTCGCCACACGGCGGGTGTCATCTGTGTTCCGATGGAAGGCGAACGGCTCGACGAGCTGGATCTGCCGCAGATGGTGCAGCACAACACGGAGCAGCACCGGACGGCATTCACGGTCTCCGTCGACTACCGTTTCGGCACGACCACCGGGATTTCCGCGGTGGACCGCGCCAGGACCATTCTTGCCCTTGTGGGTGCCGGCGGAAACCGGGATGTGACTTCGGCGAGCTTCGCGCGTCCCGGGCACATCTTCCCGTTGCGGGCACGTGAGGGCGGCGTCCTTACGCGTGCGGGACATACCGAAGCGGCCGTCGATCTGTCGCGCATGGCCGGCTGCTATCCCGCCGGCGTGATCTGCGAGATCGTCAATGACGACGGCACGATGATGCGCCTGCCGGAACTCGTGCCCTTCGCCCGTCACCACGGGCTTGCACTGATCTCCATTGCTGATCTGATCGCTTACAGGCGGCGCACCGAACGGCTCGTCACGCTCATTGGAAGAGCGCCATTCGAGACGAAGCACGACAGTTTCGAGGCTTTTATCTACCGCTCGCAGATCGACGACACGGAACATCTGGCTCTCGTCAAGGGAGACATCCGGTCCGAGGGCGACGGGGTTCTTGTCCGTGTTCACGCGGCCAGCGCCATCGACGATGTCTTCGGTTCGGTCAGGGGCGCGGGCCGCAGTCTGGTCGACATCGCACTGGAGCGCCTTGCTTGCGAACCGGCCGCAGTCTTTCTCTATCTGCGTGGCCCGCAAGGGTGGGGGATCGGCCTCGGGCGCAGGAGAATCTACAGCGAACTCGATGCGGACTGCAACGATGTCCTTCATGGGCTGGACTGGCGCCAGTACGGAACGGGTGCACAGATCCTCTACGATCTCGGGTTGCGCAACATCCGGATCCTCACCAACAATCCCGCCCCATACCGGGCCATCGAAGGCTACGGGCTCACCATTCTGGACAAGGAACCATTCGTCGATACGAAGACCGGAGCGCCGGCTCTTTCACGCACAGTCTGAAGGCAGGAATGCCGTTCACCTTGCGACGTGCCGTGCGGATGATGGCTCCGTATGCTTCCGGCGAAACCACCGGCGAGATGGTCCAGCCGGGCTTCAACGAATCGGGATTTCCTCCCAGTCCACGAGCGCTCGAGGCCGCACATCTCGCTACGGCCCGGGCCCGGACCTACTGTGATCATGACTACGGTGCGCTGAGGAGGGCGCTTGCGTGCCACTACGGCCTCGACGGGGACCGCATCGTCTGCGGCGCCGGCTCGATGGACATCATGGGACACCTGGTCCACTGCTGCCTGGGGCAGGCGCGCGCGCTGGTGACGGGACGCTATGGCTACAGCTTCCCCAGGACACTCACCGAAGCGGCAGGCGCCGGGATCATTCTCGTTGACGAGGATTCGTTTACCCACGATGTCGATGAATTCCTGGGAGCCGTCACCCCGCACACCGCCATGGTCTACATCGCCAATCCGAACAATCCCACCGGCACGGCGGTCCCCATCAGCGACATTCGGCGCCTTGCGGACGGGCTCCCGGAGCATGTGCTCCTGATGCTCGACAGTGCCTATGCCGACTATGCCTCCGGCGAGAGCCTGGTGGACGAGGGATACAATGTCGTCGTTCTGCGCACGTTTTCCAAGATTCACGGACTGGCGGGCATGAGGGTAGGCTGGGCCTACGCGTCCCGGGACCTGGTCGATGCAGTCGGAAAGGTTCGGGCACAAAGCATCGTTTCGGTCCAGAGTCTGGCGGCTGCCATCGCTTCGCTCACCGATACCGACCATGTTCTGGGCGTACGCAACCGGACCATCGACCTGCGCGAGCGTTTCTCGGCGCGCCTCATCGAACTAGGCTTGCGATCCCCGGCCCGGCGACGCCGACTTCCTGCTGGTCGGTCTGCCCGATGGTCTCGGCATGGATGCCGAAGAACTCTGTCAGCGGATCAAGGCGCGCGGCATCCCGCTGCGGCGGCTCGCAAACTTCGGCCTTGAACGGCATCTGAGAATCACCATCGGCTCGCCCGAGGACATGGAAGTGCTCGATCATGCGTTAACGGATCTTCTTGCCGCCAGGTGATGCTCGTGACTTTCAGGGTGTCATCCTGTGCGATACCTTGGCCGCACCAGAGAATTGGGAGACATGCCGATGGCTCGAAGTGACAAGATTATCATCACCTGCGCCGTGACCGGATCCATCCATACGCCGACAATGAGTCCCTGGCTCCCGGTAACTCCCGATGAAATCGCCGAGGCATCGATCGGTGCATGGGAGGCCGGCGCGTCGATCATCCATCTCCATGCCCGCAACCCCGATGGCAGCCCGACTCCAGACCCCGACGTCTTCATGCAGTTCCTGCCCCGGATCAAGCAGTCGACCGATGCCGTCGTCAACATTTCGACCGGCGGTGGGCATGGCATGTCCCTCGAGGAGCGACTCGCCGGGGCACTGAGGGCAAGCCCCGAAATGACGTCTCTCAACATGGGGTCCATGAACTTCGGCCTCTATCCCATCCTCGACAAGATCAGCGAGTTTCGCCACGACTGGGAAAGACGGCACCTCGAGAATTCCCGGGACTTCATCTTCCGAAACACGTTCAAGGATATCGAGTACATTCTGAAGGAACTAGGTGAGGGGCATGGCGTGCGCTTCGAATTCGAATGCTACGATATCGGCCATCTCTACTCGCTGGCGCATTTCCTCGACAGGGGGCTCGTGAAGCCGCCGCTCTTCGTCCAGTCGATCTTCGGCATTCTGGGCGGGATCGGCGCCGACGAGGAGAACCTCATGCATGCCCGCAGAATCGCCGACAAGCTCTTCGGGGACGATTACCGGTGGTCGGTTCTCGCCGCCGGGCGCCATCAGATGAGCTTCGTCACCATGGCGGCGATGCTCGGCGGCAATGTCCGGGTCGGTCTCGAGGACAGCCTCTACATCGCCAAGGGTGAGCTCGCGAAATCCAACAGGGACCAGGTCGCCAAGATCCGTCGCATCATCGAGGATCTCTCTCTCGATGTGGCGACACCGGCAGAGGCCCGCGAGATGTTGGCGCTCAAGGGCGGTGACATGGTGAGCTTCTGAACCAGGCGACGGCTGCCTAGGAGTTTTCCGATGGGTACACAGTATTCGGACAGGGTCGTCGAAGGCATGCAGGCACTCTACGGCAAGGGGTTTCTCTCGCCGGGAGGGTCCGATGAAATGACGGTGCTTCTGGACGGTGTCGATCTCTCTCCGGCGACGCCGTTCTCGACGTCGGCTGCGGTCTGGGGGGCGCTGCGATCATGCTCGCCGGCGAGTTCGGGGCTCGCCATGTGACGTCGATCGATATCGCCGAGGATCTGGTGGCGCGGGCGACGGCCGCGGTACGTTCCACGGGCCTTGCCGAGCGCGTGAACGCGATCCATGTTACCCCCGGACCTCTGCCGTTCGGCGATGCCGCATTCGATGTGGTGTTCGTCAAGGATGTCGTTTGCCACATCGAGGACAAGGAGGCGTTGTTCAACGAGGCGGCCAGGGTCCTGCGGCCAGGCGGGCGCGTGGTCTGCGCGGACTTCATCGGTCCGGACGGACAAGGAGAGCCGGTTCGCCTCTACAAAGGCTGGATCGATGCCATGAAAGCCTACGGCCTCACGTTTCATTTCGAACGGCTCGGCGTCTATCGCGAGGCATTTCGCCGGGCAGGCCTCGAGGATGTCATGATTCGTGACGATACCGAGCGTTCCCTGAAGGCTGTCGAACGCGAGGTCGCATTCGTCACGGGCCCCGATGCAGGATCTCTCGAAGAAGCCCTGGGTGATGAGAAGTTCGCCCAGCGGATCGAAGCAAGCGCGAGGCGCCTCGAAGCCCTTGCCGGTGGTGGTATCTTCCACATGCACATGGTGGCCCGCCGTCCAGAATCGGCCTGACAAGATCACCGATGGCAGGCATGCTTCTCGTGCCAGTGAACGGGATATCGTCGTGGTTCTCCTGCGCCAGCTTTTCGACCCCCAGTCCTCGACATACACCTATCTCGTCGTCTGTCCCCAGGCACGGGAAGCGATCCTTATCGATCCGGTCTTTCACCAGGCGCGCCGCGACCGGGCACTCGTGAAGGAGCTCGAGTTCACTCTCGTGGCGACACTCGAGACTCATCTCCATGCCGATCATGTCACGGGGGCCTGGCTCCTGAAGCAGTCCCTGGGAAGCCGCATCATGCTGGCAAGGGCGGGAAACACGGAAGGTGCAGATCGCCTCCTTGTTCATGGCGACACGGTCAAGTTCGGCAACTGCAGTGTCGAGGTGCGCGCAACGCCGGGCCACACGGCCAGCTGCCTTACCTATGTGCTCGATGACCGCTCCGCGGCGTTCACCGGCGATTGCCTGCTGGTTCGGGGATGCGGGCGCGTGGATTTCCAGGGCGGCAACGCCCGAAGGCTCTACCAGTCGGTCCATGAACAGATCTTCACGCTTCCCGACACGTGCCTCGTCTGGCCCGGACACGATTACCGGGGGTTGACTGTCAGCAGTGTCGGCGAGGAGCGCCGCCACAATCCCCGGCTTGGCGGCGATCTCTCGTGCGGCGATTTCTGCGGTTACATGGACAATCTTGGCCTGGCGCACCCCAGACAGATGGATGTTGCTGTTCCAGCCAACCTTCGTTGCGGCAGGCCCGATGGCGAGAACGTCGTCGACGAGTACCCGAATTGGGCGCCGCTCGATCTCAACTTCGCAGGTGTCTGGGAAATCGCACCGGAATGGGTCGAGGAGCATCTCGATTCGATCCAGGTCCTCGATGTCCGGGAAGAGCACGAGTACCGCGGGCCGCTCGGACACATCCCGGGTGCCATCCTCGTGCCGCTGGGCGAGCTGGTGGACCGCGTGGCAGAACTCGATCCGGCGAGGCCTCTTGTTGCCGTCTGCCGTGCAGGAGGACGTTCTGCCCGGGCGGTCAGCCTGTTGCGCCAGGAGGGCTTCTCGGAACTGGCCAATCTGCCCGGCGGCATGTTGCGCTGGCGGGCCATGGACCTCGTGACCGAGTCCGAATGCGACGGTTTGTGAGCGGACCGGCAAAAGGGTTTGCCGGTACTGCAAACAGGGGGATCTGACATGATATCCTGATTTCTCGAATCGCAAGAGGTGGACGCGTACCATGAGCGCGGGTTCCTGTTCCCTCCCGGGATGATGCCAGAGACCGAAGCCGCCAAGCTGCGCAGAGCGATCGAGGACGTGCTCGATCGCATCCGAGACATTCCGAACATCTTCGAGTACACCTTCAATGTTCCGCACCTCGTGATGCCTGAAGTTCACGAACGATCAGGGACCGCCGAATTCTCGATCCCGTGGAATCCGTGGTGGGCCCCAATATCCTCCTGTGGAACGCAGGTTTCTTCATCAAGGAGCCGCACACGTCGGACTATGTCGGCTGGTATCAGGATCTGAGGTACTGGGGTCTCGACGACAACTCACGGGAACTGACGGCTTGGATCGCGGTCGGTGATGTGACCGAGGCCAACGGCGCCATGACGTTCATCCCCGACTCCCACAGGCGTGGCATGGTCCAACACCGTGACACCTGACTGAAAGACAACCAACTTTCCCGAGGCCAGGAGCTTGCGGTCGACGCTGACGAGAACGAGGCGGTCACAGTGGAACTCAAGGCCGGCGAGATGTCGCTCCATCACAGCAGCCTGTTCCACGCCTCGGGGACCAACCGCACGTCCACAAGGCGCATCGGTCCCACGCTTGGCTTCGTCACGCCGGAGGTGAAGCAGGTGGTCGGTGCCGTCGACTATGCAACGCTGGTCCGCGGCGAGGACAGGTTCGGCCATTTCAGGCCCGAGCCGGAGCCCGCGTTCGACTTCGATCCGGAGAAGCCAGGCGCACTTGACGGCATGCTGCGGGACAGGAATGCCTACTTCTACGCAGGTACCGAGGACAGGGCACCCGATGCCGCCTCACGGCAGATTCGTCAGACCGAATCGGCGGACCAGCCGCTTCCCGGCTGATGATCATCCAACAGGGGGTGCCGGTACATTCGAGTAGAGGCAGACAGCCGTTGTCTGACAATCGGGGCGGCAAACGAAATCGCCTTCATGGGCCCATCGCGCTTGCCGACGCCAGTTGCGGCCGAGAGCTGGGGAGGGGCTTCCGGTAGCGTTGTCGTGTCGGATGGCAGGAACATGGGCGAGGATGCCAACCGCGTGACGGGCACCCAGGATCCCGCGGCCCGTGACGATCACCACTTCTATCGCGAGATCTCCGGTAAATGCGCTACCGGGAAATTGACCGAGCGGGCGATGAAGCACATCGTGCCCGCCTTCTCGTGCAGCCTTTCCGCTGTTACTGCATCGCTGTCGCCGGTTATCGTCACCCGCGGCCGGAGCGTGACCTTCGTAAACTCCCCGGCACCGTCTGCGTGGGTACGCATCTTCCCCTCCGCATGGTCCTCGTAGGCCGTGACGACGACCCCGGCGTCCACACATAAGTGCAGGTACCAGAGCATGTGGCAGGACGACAACGCCGCCATCAGCAGGTCCTCCGGATTGTGCCGGTCTGGAATGCCCCGGTAGGCGACGTCGGCCGAGCCTCGGATGACCGGCTTGCCGGGGCAGGCGATGTCATGGTCTCGGCCGTAACCCCGGTAGCTGCGCGTGCCCGCGCCCAGGTTGCCGGCCCAGGTCACTGTCGCGGTGTAGATGTGTTCCATTGCCTAGCGCCCCTTTCATACCGATTGCCAGAGATTGCGGTGTATACTGTTATTATTCCCCCATCTATGGGAAAAATATGAAGTATTATAGCAAGAGTTGGATTGACCCATAGATTCGCGCGCCGGTCGACCCGGTGCCGCCGAAACCGGGTCGCGCGTCTCGCTGATCAGTTGCCAGTGCGTCTCGTCCATGCACGCCACCGGAAAGGCCGCATCGTAGGGACGCCGGTAGATGTCGAGAACCTTCTCCATCGTCGCCGTGAAGTCCGCGTTGCCTTGTGGGGGAATCACCCCGCCGACCCGGTTTGATTGCGTTTTTTTTCAGGACCCGGCGCACCGTCTCGTGCGAAACACTGTCGATGTGGCCGAGCTCCACGATGCGATCGGCCAGCAACCGCAGCGACCATTGCGAGTGGCCCTGCGCCACCAGGCGCGCCCCGAACTCGCCTGCGCACATAGTTGGAACGCCGACCCTGCCGACCGCCGAGTGCTGCCTCCATGCCCTCCTCGACGAAACGCTTCTTGATCCGATCCACCTTGCGCGCACTGATGCGCAGGATCTCGGCAATGGCCTCCCCGCGCGCCCGGTGCTCGTTGAACTCGCCCTCGTCCGAGTTGAGCAGAATCAGCGCGTTGATCACCTTCTGCGACTGATGCGACCCCTTGCGCGTGACCCCCGCGAGTTCGTCACGCTCGCCCTTCTCCAAAGTCACCACGTAACGCTTCATGCCACGTTAGACATGACACCAATCAATTTCGTGTTGGAAGCGTAGAACACCGTTTTGGCCGCGCAGGACACTTTCTTTTGGCGGGACCTAGCCGCCTGCCTCTGGTGTTGGACTAAGGCCAGAGACACACATCCAGCAACCGGCTTGGTCAAAAGCTAGGAATTGCGCATGCGCAGAAAGGGGCGAGGGGGGTTGGCGCCCCTTACCTTGACGGTCTCCAAAACCCAAGCGCTGCGAGAGGATGACGCCAAACGCAGAGCTTGTGTCGTGGAATGCCTGTATGAAGGATTTGAATAGTTTCTCTCGGGGTCAGCGAGGCAAGCGATTGGCATTGGCAGGTCTTTCTGTTCGAACAATTGAGAAAGTGTCATTGTCCTCACCTGGTGTCCTGTCTCACAGAGAAGGTTCGAAAGCCGAGCGAGTTTTTCGAAGATGGAATCAACCGTTGCCGTCCATTTGAAGGGGACGCGATGTGCGACATGTCTGGCAGATTCCACAAGTCTCCTTTGATTCCGCACCTTGGACAAGTCACAGGGAAGTTGGTAGCGTCAGGACCAGCATGAGTGGAAAGTTTCGCTCATCCAATATAGGAGGATCACAATGACGAAGCTTATGGATATTGAGGAGTTTCGTTCGCGCCTTGCTAACCGCGACATATCGCGACGGGACGTCAACAAGGTGCTTGCGTCGGCAGGTATCGCGACTGTCACCGTTCCGGTGATCCAGAGCCACGCCCAGGAGGAAGGCAGTTTGGAGAACGACCCGGACCTCATGGTGTTTTCCTGGGCGGGTTACGACGTTCCTGAATTCTACGGCAGCTACATCGACAAGCACGGCACCTCGCCGTCCTTCTCGTTGTGGGGCGAGGAAGAAGAAGGATTCCAGAAAATACGGGCAGGCTTTCAACCGGATGTCGCCCAGCCCTGCACGTACAGCCTGCGCCGCTGGTTCGACGCGGGCCTTCTTGAACCGTTGGACACCTCCAGGCTCGAGCACTGGGACGATGTCTTTCCCAGTCTCAAGACAGTCGAGGGAGCCGTACTCGGCGGCAATCAGGTGTTTGTGCCCATTGACTGGGGCAACAGTTCCGTCCTGTTCCGGCCCGATCTCGCTCCGGAGTATGCGGGTCCCGAGAACCACTCCTGGATGATCCTGTTCGACGAGAAGTACACGGGGCGTCTTGGAACCTACGATTCGGTGGACGGGGTCTTCGGCGTGGTGGGTGCCCTCATCGGAGCCGAGAATCCCTTCGACATGACCGATGAGGAACTCGCCGAGGCGACGGAATGGTTGCGCAAGCAACGCGAGATACTGCGCTGGTACTGGACAGACATCACGAGCGTCGAACAGGCGCTTGCTTCTGGCGAATTGGTCGCCTCCTACTCGTGGAACGGTTCCGTCCTCAATCTCAAGAAGCAGGGTATCCCGATCGAGTACATGAACCCGAAGGAAGGAATCTACACCTGGGTGTGTGGAGCGGTTCACATTGCGACCGGCGAAGGATCGGACGACAAGACCTATGATTACCTGAACGCCATTTCATCTCCGGAAACCGGGACCTTCATCATCACCGAGTTCGGTACCGGCCATTGTAACCGGAAGGCTTTCGACATGGTCGACCAGGCAATTCTCGATAACCTTGGCATCTCGGATCCCACCGCCTTCATGGAAGGTAGCAGGTTTTTCTCCGAAATACCTCCAGCGACACGTGAAAGGTACATCGAACTGTTTGAAGAAATCAAGGCCGGGTTCTGATCGTATTTCCCATTGGCATTGCAGCGGATGGGTGTCTCCGACACCCATCCGCTGCAAGTGTTGGCACCCTGCCGTCTTGTCATCGAGGTTGAACCATGCCGCAGGCGGACCCGCGCGACGACCATGGCGTGGGCAGGATACTTGCCAAGCGCGCGAGCGCCACACCTGGTGCCCCTTTTATTCTGTCTTATTCTGTCGCACCAACGCTTCCTGGCTTACGGCGAGGCGGATCTCGAATCCAACCGCATGGCCAATGCGATGGAGGCGCTTGGCATAGACCGTGGAGACACCGTCCTTGTCATGATGCCCAATGTCGTGGAGTTCATCCTGGTCCGGTTGGGACTGGGTAAGCACGGAGCGGTCCAGGTACCCGTCAACACTGCCTGTCGGGGCAATCTCCTGGCGCACGTCAGACATGTAGGTGTCAACGTTATGGTCAGGCTCACGCGTGATGTAAGGACATATCGTCTCCAGCCGGATAATGGATACCTCTGAACGGGGGATTGTCCTGAAGTTTGACAGACTGTGGGACAATTTTGACTGTTACGCCGATGTCGCCCGAAATTGTTGTTCGGCGTGATTGTTGGACGCCGATCGGCATGCTGACCCATTGACGTTGCTACGATCCGGGCGGTCAATGAGGCGCGCCGAATAACCAACGGGGAGCGCATGATGTCCGAAGTCCACTACAAGTCGGCCACCGAGTTGATATCGCTGCTCGATGCGCGGGAGATCGGCGCGCGGGAACTGCTCGATCACTTTCTCGACCGCATCGAGCGGCACAATCCGGCGCTCAACGCAATCATCTGGCAGGACGCCGACCGCGCGCGGGCGGAAGCCGACGCTTCGGACCACCGCCGCGCGGCAGGGGAGGACACCGGGCCCCTGGACGGCCTACCGGTAACCGTGAAGGAAAGCTACGACCTGGCGGGTTCGTCCACGACCTGGGGCGTTCCGGAATACAGCGACAACATCGCAGACACGGACTCGGCCGTGGTCGAGAAGTACCGCGGCGCCGGCGCGGTGGTCTTCGGCAAGACGAATGTCCCGTTCATGCTGGCGGACTGGCAAAGCTTCAACGCGATCTACGGCACCTGCAACAATCCGTGGAATCTGGCCCGCACGCCCGGCGGCTCCTCCGGCGGATCGGCGGCGGCGCTCGCCGCGGGGCTGACAGGATTGGACGCTGGCTCGGATATCGGCGCCTCGATCCGCAACCCGGCGCACTATTGCGGGGTCTTCGGCCACAAGCCGACCTGGGAGATCGTCTCGGACCGCGGCCAGGCTTTGCCGGGAGACCGAGCCCCCACCGACATCGCTGTCGTCGGGCCCATGGCCCGGTCGGCGGCGGACCTGAAGCTGGCCTTCGGCCTTCTGGCCGGCGCCGACGGCCCGTCCGCGCGGGCATGGCGGCTGACGCTGCCGGGGCCGCGCAGGCAAAACCTCGGGGAGTACCGAGTGGGCGTCCTGCTGAGCGATCCGCAGGCGGAGGTCGAGCAATCCTACCAGGACGCCATCGCCACGCTCGCCTGCTGGCTGGAAGGCGAAGGCGCGACTGTCGAGATCGGGGCGAAGCCCGACTTCCCCACCGGAGAGGCGATGGAGGTCTACACGATGCTGCTGCGCGCCGCGACCTCCAAGCGGCTGAGCGACGAGCTGATCTCGCAGGCACGCGAGGATCTGAGCCGCCTCCCGGCGGACGCGATTCCCTACCGCCGCCGGATGCTGGAGGCCCAGACCATGCTGCACCGGGACTGGCTCAGGTGGAACGAGCGCCGCTACGCGCTCATGGCCGGCTGGGAAGAGTGGTTCGAGACCTACGATCTGTTGCTCTGCCCCGCCGCTTCGTCGCCGGCTTTCCCGCACGATCAGGCGGGTGAGCGCTATGACCGGACGGTCGCCGTCAACGGCAGGGCCCAGCCGGTCGTCGATCAGCTCTTCTGGGCCGGCTATCCCTGCGGGTACTACCTGCCCTCGACCGTGGCGCCGATCGGACTGACGGACGGCCTGCCAGTCGGTATCCAGATCGTCGGACGCCAGTACGACGATCTGACTTGCCTGCACATGGCAGGGCTGATCGAGGAGGGCTACTACCGCTTCACGCCGCCGCCGGGTTATTGAAGTTACCGGCAGCGATAACGCGCTGTCCCGGGTTTGACCCTGGACCTCGTCCGGTCGGAGCAGGATTGGACCGTACCGACGGCGCGTATGGCGGCCACCCGACAAACCTGACCAACCATCGGACCAATTTTGGGTCTGGAGGCATCGAGGTTTCGTTTGGTGACTTCGGGCATCGGTAACTCCGGTTCCCTCTGCCGGTCGGGGCACCGTAAGGGTCTCCAACAGGATGCAAATCCCGGTGTATCGTAGCCGGTCAACTTGCGACGTTGTCTGGCTGTGGAGCAAGTAGCGCTTGCGACCCGACAACAGGATCCGGACCCCGAAAACCTTGATCTCGGTATCTCGAAGATTATCGGTCTTTCCGCGGGGCTTGAGGGCGTCGACCCGGTATTGCGTTAGACGACTTGTCGGCATGTTTCTCTCTCCGTTCTCTGTTGCACCGGGGGCACGGAAACGTCGTGTTTCTGTATGTTCGGCGCGCTATTGTGAGAGAGAAAACGTGTTTTATCAGATAGTTAAAGTTTTCTTCAGTACCGCAGGTGCGGTGTAGATGTGTTCCATTGCCCTGCGCCCCTTTCATACCAATTGCCAGAGGTTGTGGAATATTTTGGTTTTGTTCAGTCGTTATGGGAAGAAGGTGAAGTAGTACAACAGAATATTGATTAATCTGTAAACTCTACACAGGAGGTCCGGAACGATCGCATCCCTGGTAATCTCAAACGCTGACTGCACCCTGGTAAAACTGTACGAGTTGGCCAATCGATGCAATGTCAAGCGGCAGTCCCGCCGTGATGCGGGTGATCGCCATGGTTGTCGATGGATGGAGTCGTGGTGAGGTTGCCAAGGTCCAGGGTACAACACCTCGGTCGATTCGTGATCGGGTGATCCGGTACGCAGCGGGCGGGCTGTTCTTGCCGATGTGAAGCGTTGTGGACGTCAACCAAAGCTCGACGAAGACCAGCGGCCGAGCGTGGCATCCCGGGTCGAAGCAGGTCCGATTCCGAACAGGGATGGTGTGTGGCGGGGGCGTCTTGTCGACATCGCCCACAGGATCCTGAAGGTGTCCGGGATCCGGTTAAGTGCCTCGCCGCCTGCTGGATCGCCTCGGGTTCAGTCATGTCTCAAGACGTCAGGCCCATCCCAGGGCAGATCCGTTGAATCAGAAAGATTGTCGAGAAGACTTCAGGTCTCTGACCCTGGTGGCAGTCTCTCCTTGGGTAGAATCGTCCCGAATCGAGATCAGGTTTCGAGCCAACACTTCACAGGTGGACTGCCGTCTCGCCGACATTCCCCAAGCCGTGGCACCCGGTAACCATGGTGTGATCATTCTCGACGGTGCGGGATGGCATCGTTCGAAGTATCTCGTCATTCCCGACAATCTCACCCTGCTTCACTTGTCTCCCTGTTGCCCCGATCGAAGACATCCTGTCAGACTTTCTGCCCAACCCTTCCCGAATGTCCAGGGTATCCATACCGCGCCCGGCCGAAAGCTGGGAGACTTTCGGTGCGGACACAAGAGGGATTGCTTCCATCGCGCGGCGATCGAGGGCCAATTGCACTGTTGATGACACCGATCAAAACTTGAGGAAACTGGTATTGGGCCGGTCGGAGCATCGTCGAACCGCCGCCGCAGGCGGCTGCCAGCGCACTCTTTGACGAATGGCGTAACCGGGCGAACCTCGGATTAGTGGGCCGACCTCGCCTTGGCGAGGTTCGGGGTTCCGCGCTTGCGACCGTTTCCGGCGTCCTTCCTCCGTGGGCGATCTCGCGCGGGTCGGAAGGGTGCCGGGGCGGGGTCGTCCCCGATCACGGTCAGCCGCTGACGGATCAGGGACTCGATCTGGCCGAGCGAATCCCGCTCGCCCGCATCGCAGAACGAATAGGCGATGCCGCCGGCGCCGGCCCGTGCCGTACGGCCGATGCGGTGGACATAACATTCCGGAGCGTTTGGCAGCTCGTAGTTGATGACGTGGCTGATATCGTCGATGTCGATGCCGCGTGCAGCGATATCGGTCGCGACCAGGACGCGGGCCTCGCCCCGCCGGAAGCGTTCGAGGGCCCGCTGTCGAGCGCCCTGGGACTTGTTTCCGTGCATCGCCTCGGCGGCGACACCGCCTTTCTCCAGCTGGGTCGCCACCCGGTTGGCGCGATGCTTGGTGCGGGCGAAAACCAGTACCCGCGAGAGCGCCGGGTCACCCAGAATCTCGGCCAACAGGCGCTGCTTGTCCCCGGACGAGACGTGGAAGACGCTTTGGTGGATTCGCTCCACCGGCGTCGCCTGCGGAGTCACCGCGACCCGGACGGGATCGCGGAGGAAGTCGCTCGCCAGACGTGCCACATCGCGCGGCATGGTAGCCGAGAACAGCAGCGATTGCCGCTCAGTCGGGAGGGCCACGAGGATGCGGCGCACATCGCGAATGAAGCCCATGTCGAGCATGCGGTCCGCCTCGTCGAGTACGAGATGCTCGACCCCGTTGAGGTTGACGCGGCGCTGTCCCATCAGATCCAGCAGGCGCCCGGGTGTGGCGACGAGGATGTCGACGCCACGCGCCAGTGCACCGACTTGGGGCGCCTGGCCGACGCCGCCGAAAATTACTGCGAACCGTAGCTGCAGGTGGGTGCCATAGGCGCGGAACTCGTCAGTGATTTGGATCGCCAGTTCCCGCGTCGGCGCCAGGACGAGGGCGCGCGGTGTGCGGGTGCGAACGCCGCTATGCGCACCGGCGAGCCGGTGCAGGATCGGCAAAGCGAAGGCCGCCGTCTTGCCGGTGCCGGTCTGGGCGATGCCGAGAACATCTCGTCCGGCCAGGACCTCCGGGATGGCCCGCGCCTGGATCGGCGTCGGGGTCGTGTGTTTGCGCGCGACTAGCGCACGTTGCAGGGTCTCGGCCAGGCCGAGTTCAGAAAACAATTGCTTTGTCACATTGATCCTTGACCGCCCGGCGCGGTCCGTCGTGTCGGGACGGCCGTTCCCGGGCGCATATGCCGGCCACGTGAGAGGCCGGAACGGGTGGGGGGTGAATGTTTCCGCGTCTCATGCACGCAACTGCGTCGCGGGACCGGAAGGTGATCTATGGGAGCAGCATGTACCCTCGGGCCGGCAATGTCAATGTGCACCACTGCCTGTCTGCCGGTCGCCGGGCAGGAGCGCGCATGGTGAAGTCCCAGGAACCTGTCGGATTTGAGGCATTGCGGCAGGCACTGCCCCTTGATGCTGACGTCGAGGCGGATGTGTGTGGTCTCCTGGCCCAGGGCGAGGGATCGCCTTGTGGTGTGGGTCATGGTTGATGCTTCCTTGTGATATTGAGAAGCATCATGTCGCGAGCCAGGTGGATCGAGGGACAGCGTGGCTGCTTCCGCCCTCGGTGTGGGGCTGGCTGCCCGAGGAGCACCTGGTGCGGTTTGCGGTCGGAATTGTCGACGGCCGACCGATATCAGCGTACGGCCATGGCGGCAAACGTGCGTATCATCCCGGAATGCATACGGCTACGCCACGGGCGTGTTCTCGAGTCGCATGCCGGACCAGCCGGCGGTCTCGGTGACATTCCGCAAGCATTTTGTCGGTAAGCTAAAGGATCTGTTTGTCTGGATCCTGATGGTGGCCTGGTCGATGGGCTTCTGAAACTGGGTACGATCAGCGTTGACGGCATCAGGGTTAAGGCCGTCGCCACCAGGCACTGAACTGGCAGCATGCCAACAGGCTCGAGGTGCAGGCCGAGGTCGAGTAGTTGATGCCGGCGCCTTCAGCAGCTTCACTGCGACTCAGTCCTCGGCGCCGATCTCCCGGCGTTTGATCATGGCGCCGAGTTCACCCCTCGACCAGAAGGCGATATTTTTCCGTTGAGCGGCGATTATCGTGTCAGGCATCGTCCCCGAGCAGCCAGGGCGATCCTTCCTCGACCGCAATGATGGTCGGCCTGTCGGCTTCGAAGGCGGATGTGATGGCAGCACAGAACTCCTCCGCACTCTCGGGGCGAACAGCGTGGCAATGGCATGATTGGGCCAGCACGAGAAAATCCGGGTTGCGCCCCTCGACACCCACCCGGTGGATGTTGCGGATATCGAGATCGTCCTGGATCTGCTTGAGACCGCCGTTTTCCCAGATGATCACCGGAAGCGGCAGGCCGAGATCACTCGCCGCCATCAGTTCGGGCATGGTGAACATGAAGCCGCCGTCGCCGGCCAGTGCCACGACCGGATGGTCCTGCATGGCGTGCATGGCGCCAATGGCGTTGGGCAGCGCGCAGCCAAGCGCACAGTATCCGGCGGGATAGAACCACTGGCGCGGTCCATTGACGGGAAAGGCGAATGCGCCTGTGTAGACCAGCTGGCAGGCGTCACCGGCGAAGACTGTGTTGCGAGGCGTGCAAGAGCGCAGCCGATTGAGAAGCCGGACATGCTGTTTTTCCGAGGGTGTCAGATTGTCGAGAATCGCCGCCCGGATTCTCGCGATTTCCTGCCGGGTTCGGTCGCCGATCTGAGAGCCGTCGTGGCCTTCGAGCGCGGATGCCAGCGCCGCGACGGTCGGTCCGGCATCGGCCACGATGGCGAGATCGGCCGGATAGAGGTCGTTCATCTTGCGCGCATCGATGTCGACCCTGATGAGACGGCCGCGCATGTCGAGACGTTCGACGAAGCTGTCGGTTTCGGAGAGTTCCGTTCCGACGGCCAGTATGACATCGGCCGTCGCCAGGTAGTCACGGACTTCCCTGCGCACCGTGCTGCCGGAAAGACTCAAGGGGTGCTGGTCCGGCACGATGCCCTTGCCCGCCGTGCTGGCGATGACGGCGGCGCCCAGTGTTTCGGCGATGCCCGCAAGATCGGGACCTCCCTCCCGGGCTCCGCCGCCGACCATGATGACGGGGCGCCGGCTTCTTTGCAGCATCGCTGCCGCCTCATCCACCAGTCCCGCTCCCGGTTGGGGACGCCGGGGCAGGGTGACCGTCTGCCAGTCGCCCTCGATCTCCTCGGCGAGCACATCGATCGGAATCGAAATGTGCACCGGGCGTGGCCGTTCGCCGGCAAAGATCGAAAAGGCCTGGGCCATCAATTCGGGAACATCCGATGCACGTCGCGCTGTCGCACTGAATGCCGTCAGGGGACGAGTGACTTCCTTCTGTTCGGTGATCTCGTGGAGCACACCCCATCCCTTGCCGATAGTCTCGCTCGAAGCCTCCGCGGAGAGCAGAAGGAGTGGCAGTGAATCGGCCCAGGCCTGACCGACTGCCGTTGCCGTATTCGTGACGCCGGGACCGGAAATAACCAGAGCGACACCGGGCTTGCCGGTGGCGCGGGCGAATCCCTCTGCCATGAAACCTGCACCCTGTTCGTTGCGGCACTGGACATGGTTCACCTCGCCGGTATCGAGGCCTCTGCAGAAATCCAGGGTATGGACACCGGGGATGCCGAACACCTCTGTGACACCGTATCGGCCCAGGAGCCTGATCGTGGCTTCACCGCATGTCATGACGTTCTTCATCCGTCTTTCTCCGCCTTTCCTATCCGGTGCTTCAGGTATCGAGTTCCGCAAGGATGGCATCGGTCATCTCGCGGCTGGTGAGGCTGCCACCAAGATCTGCCGTACGCGCCCCGCTCTCGAGCACCGCTGTCACGGCTTTTTCGATTTCTCGGGCAATGTCCCCGCGGGCGAAGGCGTAGTCGAACATCATGGCTGCCGAGAGAATGGCGCCGATCGGATTTGCGATTCCCAGACCATCGATATCGGGTGCGGTGCCGTGAACCGGCTCGAAAATTCCGTTGACGCTGTCACCTTCCTCGGGAAGGCCGGAGAGACACGCCGACGGCAACATCCCGAGACTTGCGACGATAACACCGGCCTGGTCGCTCAGAATGTCACCGAAGAGATTGTCGGCCATGATGACATCGAAACGCCGCGGATCACGCGCGAGTTGATAGCTCGCATTGTCGGCATAGAGGTTCTCGAGCGTGACGTCGGGATACTCTTCGGCGACTTCGGCGACCACTTCGCGCCACAGCACGTGCATTTCCATCACATTGGATTTTTCGGCGGAGACGAGGTGCTTTCGCCTGCGCCTCGCGAGGCGGAAACCCGCGTGTGCGAGGCGCGCGATCTGGTGCTCGTCGTAGACCCCGAGATCGAAACCACGTCTGGGTCCGTCTTCGGGTCGATCGATACCCCGGTGGGCGGCAAAGAAGTTGCCACCGCACATCTCGCGGAGCACGAGCACATCGGCTCCCGCCGTCAGGCCGGCACGATACGGGGTCAACGGTTCGAGACAGTCGACGGCCCGGGCGGGACGCAGACCGGCAAAGGTGTCGAGCTCCATGCGCAGGCGCATGAGACCGTCCTGCATGTTGGGATCCCCGGGCACCCGGACATTGTCCCACTTCGGTCCTCCCGCGGCACCGATGAGGACGGCATCGGCCTTCTTCGCCCGTTCGAGTGTCTCCTCTCTCAGAAAGGTTCCGTGCGCCTCCCAGGCGGCTCCGTGCAGAAGGTCCTGCGTGACATCGACGCGGATATCCCCGTCACAGGCCTTTTCGACGACTCTGAGCGCACATTCCGTCACTTCCGGGCCAATGCCGTCTCCCCCCAGGGCGAGAAGTACGAAGGTCGCCGACATGGACGATATTTCCTCATGATTCGTCTTTGCCATTGGTAACAGGCCGGACGCGATGCGCAAACATCCGATGATGGCTGGCATCCTCGCCCTGATTGGCCCATTCTTCTTCGCCGCGGCGCTACCAGACGGGAATCGACCATGGACAATCCACCCTATGCCGGTGACGTCATGCCGGCCGATAGCTTTTCTGCCCTCGAGAGCGACGACGATGCCGTGCTCGTGGACGTTCGCACGGAACCCGAGTGGCGTTTCGTCGGTGTGCCGGACCTCTCGGGTCTGGGCAAGAAGACGAGATTTGTCGAGTGGCAGCACTATCCCGATGGCAGGCCCAATCCCCTGTTCGCGAGGCAGTGCGAAGAACAGGGCCTGGAAAAGGGAAGGGCGGTCTATTTCATCTGCCGATCCGGTGTCCGCTCCATGCATGCGGCGATCGCCATGACATCGCTTGGTTACGGTCCCTGTTACAACGTCGCCGAAGGCTTCGAAGGCAACAAGGATGTCGCAATGCAGCGGGGCCATGTCGGCGGATGGAAGTCAAGGGGATTGCCCTGGCGCCAGGAATAGGCTTGAAATTTCCCCGGTCCCGCCCATATCTGGGAGTGCAACCGTCCCTTGCCGCTATCGGAAGACCAGACGGGAGCAAGAGGTTCCGCCTCCGGGGGAACCGCATCACTCACATACCGCTCACAAGGAGGATATGTTCGATGACCCGCTTCGATTTCTCTCCACTGTTCCGTTCGACCGTCGGTTTCGACCGCATGATGAATCTGCTCGAAGCCAGTGCCCGTTCCGGTGAAGATGGCTATCCGCCGTACAATATCGAGAAGATGGGCGAGAACGACTACCGCATCACTATGGCTGTCGCCGGTTTCGGCGAGAACGATATAGTGATCGAGGTCAAGGACTCGACCGTGACGGTATCTGGTTCGACATCCAGCGAGGGCGACCAGGAGCGCTCGTACCTCTACCGCGGCATCGCGGGCAGGAGTTTCAAGCGTGCCTTCCAGTTGGCCGATCATGTCCATGTTTCCGGGGCCAATCTGGAGAACGGTCTGCTTCACGTCGACCTCGTACGCGAAGTGCCCGAGGCACTGAAGCCACGGACGATCAAGATCTCCACGGGCCAGGACCCGCGCCAGATCGAGGCTTCCAGGAAAGCGGCCTGACGGCAACGCCACAGGCTTGATCAGGGAGGGCGCCGGACCCGAGTCCGGCGCTCTTTTCGATTCTGCTTGACGTGCACAGCCTGACTGTCCAGATTGCCATCACGTGGTGATTTGTGCCAACCGGCTTGCGGCCACGTAAAACAAACCGCTAAAAAGGTTGCGGTCGATCTTCTGGGATAAGACCGGACCCCGGGCGGGTATCGGCAAGGAAGATCAGGCCATGAATGAATCCCCGAAGACATGGCGCCGCCGGACGCAGTTGGTACGTGGTGGATTGACACGCAGCCCACACTGCGAAACCTCCGAGGCGCTCTATCTGACCTCCGGCTATGTCTACGAGTCGGCCGAGGAAGCCGCAGCTGCCTTTGCTGACGAGACTCCCCGATACATCTATTCCCGATACGGCAACCCCACGGTCTCCATGTTCGAGGAGCGCTTGCGCGTGATCGAGGGCGCCGAGGCGTGCCGCGCCACATCCTCGGGTATGGCGGCGGTTTTCGCAGCCCTTGCCTCGATCCTCAAGGCCGGGGACAGGCTTGTGGCGTCGCGTGCGCTGTTCGGCTCCTGCCTTCACATAGTGGCGAAGGTCCTGCCGCGCTTCGGAATCGAGACCCGCCTCGTCGACGGCACGGATCTCGATCAGTGGCGCGAGGCGCTTGAACACGGTGCCCAGGCCGTCTTCCTCGAGACACCGTCCAATCCCATGCTCGAGATCATCGATCTGCCCGAAGTCTGCTCGCTGGCACACGATGCCGGAGCTTCTATCGTGGTCGACAACGTCTTCGCCTCGCCCCTCCTGCAGAGGCCTCTGGAACTCGGTGCCGATATTGTCGTCTACTCCGCCACGAAGCACATCGATGGCCAAGGGCGCTGTCTTGGCGGTGCGATACTCGGAAGTTCACAGTTCGTGGACGGGCCGCTCTTCAACTTCCTCAAGCACACCGGTCCGGCCCTTTCACCGTTCAATGCATGGGTGCTTGTGAAGGGGCTGGAAACCCTTGACTTGAGGGTCGCGCGCCACTGTGAGAGCGCCGGGGCCGTTTCCGAATGGCTCGAAACAAGGAACGCTGTCCCGCGCATGCTCTACCCCTGGCACCCGGCCCATCCTCAGGCTGACCTTGCCCGACGTTTGATGCGTGGCGGCGGCAGTGTCGTCGCCTTCGAACTCGAGGGTGGTCGTGGGGGGGCCTTCAGGTTTCTCAACGCCCTCGAATTGATCGACATATCGAACAATCTCGGCGACTCGAAAAGCCTGATCACGCATCCTGCCACGACCACCCACTCCAAGCTCTCGCAGGAGGAAAGGGATCACCTCGGGATCACGGAAGGTCTCGTGCGCCTGCATGTCGGTCTCGAGGATGTCGACGATCTCAAGGAAGACCTCGCACAAGCTCTCTTTGCCTGATCACCGGGAGCAAAGGGACACCGGCACGTGCGGATCTTGGGGGGTTGGCAACGCGCGGCGCATTGAGCGCGCATTCATGTCATAGTTGCGGATGCGTATCCGGGGAGAATGAGACATGAGCGAATACACGAACCTTGAACGGCGCATGGCAGGGCGCGAGGTGATCCTGCTCGACGGCGCCATCGGCACCAGGATCCAGACGATGGGCGTACCCATGTCGGGACTGGCCTGGGCGGCGGCCGCGCTGGAAAGCCACCCCTTCACCGTGCGCCGCATGCACGAGCAGTACATCGCGGCCGGGGTCGATATCATCACCGCCAACACCTATTCTTCGGCGCGCCACAACCTCGAGCCGCTTGGTCTCGGCGACAAGGTCGTCGAGCTCAACCTGCGCGCCGTCATGCTTGCTCAGGATGCCCGCGACAAGATGGCGAAGGATCGTCCGGTGCTCATCGCGGGCTCTGTCTCGAACTACGGCCTGCGGGCCGGTTCCGAAGGGGACTACGTGCGAAGGCGCAGTGAAACCTCCGATGCCCAGGCTCGGGCGAATCTGCGCCAGCAGGCCGAGGTGCTCGCCGAGGCCGGAGTCGACTTCCTGCTGGCCGAGGCGACCGGTGGCAATACCCACCGCAAATGGGTGGTCGATGCCTGCCTTGCGACCGGTCTGCCGGTGTGGCCCGGCTTCAAAGTGAGGTGTGACGATGGCGAGGACATTCCCCGGCTCGGTTACACGTCACCCCAGCCGATCGCCGAGGGTTTCGATGAGGTGCTCACGCTTGGCGGCTCGGTGGTCTGTGTGTTCCACTCGCCGATCAGGGCGACCGACGCTGCGCTCGACGTGGTTCGCGCCAGGTGGCAGGGGCCGATATGCGTCTATCCCGAGGCCGAACGCGAGGACTATATCGACACCTATCGCAATCACAGTGAAGCGACGCCGGTGTCGCCCGAGGAGTTTGTGGCCTGGGCCAGAGGCTGCGTCGAGGCCGGCGTCCAGGTGGTGGGCGGCTGCTGCGGCATCGAGATCGAGCATATCCGACCATTGCGCGAAGCGCTGCCGACGCATCTCGCCTGACGACGCGGTCCCGTAGCCCGCATCGCTCACCCGCGGAAAGGCCACATTGACGCGCAGTTTTGCAGCGGTATCTGTTGTGACGGACTGTCCGGGCTGACATGCATTGGTCCCGGCTCGCTGGATCCAGGACATCTCCTGGATGCTGCGTGGGACATGTTGCTGTTGGCGATGCGCAGACTGTCGTGCTTGGCACATTGATGCCGACGGTTGCCCGCCTGAGGTCGGGCAGTCTCCGCGCGTTCGTAGTGCCAATCTTGCAGTGAGACTGACCGACGAGGTCCGATTGGAGATAACGCGTAAGGTTGTGGTGTGCTTGTGCGCAAGCCGATGATCCCGAATTGTCAGTGGTACGCCTGAAGGATTGACATGGGAGCCTGGCGGGTGGCGATCAGGTCCAGTTCATGCCGCTGCCAGCAAGGTTCAGTGACCATACCATTCCATGCTTGGGTATCGAGGCTGGACAAAAGACAGTCGAACAACCTCCTCCGTTGCAATTCCGGACACGTGCGGCAATCGATATCGTGCGCCCTCGATTGACGCCTCTCGATTGAGGCGACCGAGCGCGATGCCACGGTCAATGGTCGGCGGGTGGCGGCAAAATCCAGATCTTGCCGCCACCCGCCGTGGATCAGTGAGGCGCTACTCGCTCTTCGTGATCAATTCCCAGCGAACGCTGGCTTCCTCGATCGGTTGGAAGCCGTCGACGTTTGCCGAGTAGGCCCGGGTGATGTTGAAGTGGAAGGGGATGAACGAGCCTCCCTCTTCGTACAACTGCCGCTGAAGCTCGCCGTAGAGCGCCTTGCGCTTCTCGAAATCCGGTTCTCCGGCAGCCGCGTCGAGATTGGCGTCGAATTCGGCAACCCTCCAGTTGTTTTCGTTCCATGACGAATCGCTGCGCCACGCAAGGTTCAGGATCACTCCGGCTGACCTTTGCCACCACCAGGTCTGGAAGACTGTTTCAACCTGGTAGACATCGTTCCAGTAGCCGTCGGCCGGTGCCACGACGATATTGACCCTGATGCCAGCGTCCGCCACCTGTTCCTGGTAAACCTCCGCCATCGTCGACCAGTGCGGGTCCTTGTCACTGGTGTAGAGATCGAACTCGATCCCGTCGGGAAATCCTGCCTCTGCCAGCAGACGCTTCGCCTCGGCAATGTCTTGCGGACAGTCGATTTCGGCCTGATACGCATCGCCCGCCCACACCGGATGGTCACATGCGATCGTACCTCCTCCGGGGCCGGCGACCAGATCGGTCATTTCCTGACGATCGACGGCGATCCGGACGGCCTTGCGAACCCTCGGGTCGTCGAATGGCGGTCTGTCCACCAGGAAGATGATGGCCTTCCATTCACCGGTCGGGATGGTCTGGGTCTTGAACCTGGGGTTGTTCTCGAACATCGGCTTTTGCTGGGCGGTCAACGCCTCGATGTAATCGATCTGTCCGCTCTGCAGCGCCTGTATCCGCGCCTCGCTGTCAGGGATCGCAATCACCTTGACACGGTCAACGCCAGCTCTTTGGCCCCAGTATTCCTCGTTGGCGACCACTTCGGACGTCCCTTCGGGATCCAGTCTGGTCATACTGAAGGGGCCGGTGCCAATACCGCTCGTAGCCATTGTATCACCCGAGCCCTCCGGGATCATGACCATCTTCCATTCGGTCAACGCAATGGGCAGATCCGCATCCGGTTGGTTCAGGTTGAAACGCACCGTGTGGCTGTCGAGAGCCTCGATGCTGTCCACCGACTTGATGGTCGAACGGTTTGGCGAATCGAGTTCGGGATCCAGGATACGGCTGATGCTGTAGACGACATCGGCGGCATCGAAGTCCGAACCGTCATGGAACCTGACGCCTTCACGCAGCTCCATGATCAAGGCCAGGCCGTCATCGGAGATGCTCCACGACGTTGCGAGGTACGGTGTTGCAGCGCCGGTCTCATCGGTCCGGGTCAGCCGCTCGTGCACCAGCTGGTTCATGATGTAGAACGCGTCGACGCTGTGCGCGTCCATGGTCTCGGCGCCTCCTCTGCCAAGACCGTGGGAAACCCGAAGAACGGTCTCCGCCATGGCGGAGCCGGCGAACAGCGCTGCACAGAGGGCAACCGTCAAAATGGCACGACCGAATCCGGCGGCAATTTGTTGTACGATCAAAATAACGTTGTTTTTTCGCATTATATTGTCCTCCCTTTGGTTATAGACCGCGCATTCCTCAACGCCTGAAGAACCCGTGTTCCGGTCGAGACCGCTTCGCTGATGCCGAAACGATGTCAATTCGACCGGAACGCCAGTCTAGAGGTTTCACGCCAGAGGGTCCACATGACCGGGCGTGAAGCCAGGAGAAATGTTTTCTGACTTGCGCGGATTTCAAGGCGGGATCGCTTGTTTGCGGACTCACTGCATGAGTTGAGGTGCAGGTCTTGGCACAGAAGCTGCAACGGGTCGGGAACATCGGCTGGTGGCCGCGCACTGTTACCTCGGTTCGGCGCCCAGGGTGGGGGCGATGGTCTGGTATACTGCGGTGTGGTGTTTGGCGTCGTTTTCGGCTGCGGCACTCAAGTACCAGGCCCCGTGACGCGTGGATTGGCCGGACGCTTCGTCACAAGTCAAGACCGGCCTCATCCGGTGGCCAACAACACCCGGTTCCCGGGTGCTCAGGCTGTGTGCGCGCCGTGTGGTGCGGGCCTGGCGTGCGTATTGCCTTCATCGGACCCTCGTGCTGAAGATCTTCGTCGACCCGGCCAGGTTCGAAGGCACGGTCTACCGAGCCGAGACCAGTGTGCCGGAACGACACCGAAGCAGGTCCTTGTCCGCCCTCTCACCCGGCACTCCCGTTATGTGTTTCGCGGTCCCATTCCGGAGTCCCATTACCGACAAGGGAGATCGAAGAAAATGTTCACGGCTGATCAGATGAGGGGCCTGCCAACTTCTTCCGGACCGCCGACGACGCCAGAAGGGCGGCACGGATCTTCTGCATGCATCCACATGGTATCTGGCTGCGCGGTGCTCTCGATCAGGAATCCATTAGCCGCGACGAAGCCCTGGAGCAGATGGAGGAGCTGCTGGACAAGTTGCTCGCGAATGCGGCGGGCGGCACCGACCACCACCGTCAAGCTCATCATATCACGGGCGGTGGGCGGAGATCGAGACGTGGCGTATGCGGAGCGGCTGTCCATCGCCGACGAGACTTGGAAGATTGCGTCGCAGAGTGCCCTTGAACTCGTTCAGGAACCATTTGTTGTGGCAGCACGGGAAGTGCAGTTTCCATACCAATTGGACATACAGCGCAGGCTCCTGGGCCAGGACCGACATGGACCGGAGCAACGGCTGCTCGCCGTTTGGTGCACCGTTATCGCCTGATTCGTGGATTGACGCCTATGGTGTTAGCATTATCAGTTCCCTAGGGGATCTTCTCTGGAAATCCTCTTCCAAACACTCGATTGAGAGGAATAAGTCATGCTCACACACGATCCCGTCGACCAATTTCTTTCGGGCCGGATGGATCGGCGCACACTCGGCAAGGCGCTTGGCTCGCTTGGCGTCGGCATCGCGGCCATGCCGCTTGTTGCACAGGAAACACGGGCCGACGAGGAGGAGGCTAACTTCTTCACCTGGGCGGGTTATGAAAACCCTGTGTTCCATCAGAGCTACATCGACAGGTACGGCAACTCGCCCAATATTACGTTCTTCGGCGGCACCACAGAAGCCAAGAACAAGATTCTCGCCGGGTACAAAACCGACATCGGCCACCCCTGTTCGGGTGGTGTCACGGAATGGTATGCCGCCGGGATCATCGCGCCGTTCGACACCGGCCGAATGAAGCACTGGAATGACTACTTCGAGCCTCTCAGGAACATCAGTTCAACCCTTACGAATGAAGGCGAACACCTGTTCGTCCCGTGGGATTGGGGTAATTCGTCAATCCTCTACCGCACCGACCTCGTGGATATCGAGGAGGAATCCTGGAGCCTGCTGTTCGACGAACGATACAAGGGCAGGCTTGCGACCTACGATTCGCCACAGGCTGGCGTACAAGTCGCAGCCCAGGTGCTCGGCTTCGAGAACCTCGAGTCGCTGAGCGACGAGCAACTCGCTGAAGTCAGGAAGCTTCTGGAGAAGCAGCGTTCGGTGCTGCGGTTCTATTGGGAAAGCCAGTCCGAGGCAGGCCAAGCCATGGTCGCGGGCGAGTTGGTCGCGACCTACGCCTGGAACGATCTCTACAAAACGGTTTCCGACCAGGGGTTGCCGGTGAAGTACATGTCGCCAAAGGAAGGGGCGCGTAATTGGGTTTGTGGTTTCGTGCTGACCAGCCCCGACAACCGCGTTGGCAGTGACGATCGCGTTTACGATTTCCTCGATGCCATGATGTCACCCGAAGCCGGTGCCTATCTGATTGACGAGTACAGCTACGGCGCGGCCAATAGCAAGTCCTTTGACCTGGTTTCGCCCGAGCGTATCGCCGAGGTCGGCCTGTCCGATCCCGATGCTTTCCTCGCAAAGGGCATCCTGGCGCCCATACCGCCCGAGTTCGATGTAAAGTACGTCAACCTGTGGGAGCAGGTGAAGCTCGGTATGTAGTGCAGTTGCAGCACGCACCGGCAGGCCAGCGCATCGTGAGCCTGGCGGTGCGTGCTGGTTCGGCGTTGATGTCTGGTACTGGCCGCAACGGCCACGCTGTGCGGTGCAAGGTCCTATGAGGCAGGGGGTCGGTGACCTCTCGCCGGTGATGCCGGACCACTTCCGCTGGCGCCGTGTCAATGGAACCCGTGAGAGACTAGGCATCAACTGTCTGTGCAATGTGATCGTGGAGGTGGAGCCGGGGGAGCTCGATGCCGCGGTTCACCGCCCACGGTCAGAACGACACGTCGCTGGCCATCGACGGCAATACCATGAAGGGTGTCATCGACGAGGAGGGCCGTCAGGTTCATATCCCCACCCCGTTCTGACCGGTGTTGACGGCTCCGACACGCGCGCCAACGAGATCGGGGTAGTGATCCCGGTGCTCGAACAGCTCGGCGACCTCGCCGGCAAGACCATCACCGCCGATGCCATGCCGATCCTTAAAAAATCGCCTCTTGGCTGTTCGAACGCGAAGCCGATTGCATGGTCATCGCCAGGGACACTTGCTCGAGTACATCCGACTGTGGTTCCACCACGACGCACAGTCTGCCGACCTGGCCGGGTACCGTTTGGTATCCCGCGGTTAGCCCGGCGGGGGCATTGCTGCGCCCCGCCCCCCACAGAGCCGAGCGTGCGCGATTGACGCACTCGGTTCCTCACCTGACAGGTTCGCTCACGACGGGTGTCGATGAGCGCACGAACTGGACCGACGGCAGGGGGTAGCGCTTGAGGATTGTGTTCATCCGGTCCCAGTTCAGGCACCGGCGGCGGCTGCGGCGTAAGAGCCACTTCCGCCAGGTGCGAGCGACCTGGTAGCGGAACCACTCCAGACGTTTGCCGTTGCCCGTCAGACCATAGTAGGCGTTGTGGCCCCGGACCACCCGAACAAGGTAGTCATGCTGCGCCTTGATCGGCAGATGCCGGTGGCTCTTGCACCAGTCGTGTACCGATTTCAGCGCGCGGGCGAAGCGGCCTTTCGCCGTAATCTGGCGAACGACGTCCTTGCCTCGCAGCGACCGCCCCCAGACGTGGGTGAAGCCGAGGAAGTCGAACGTCGTGGCCGATGCCATCCGGTGACGCCCGTAGGGGCGCCTCCGGCGGAAGTCCACATAGCGCGTCTTGGTCTCATGGAGCGTGAGCCCGTATCGACCGAGACGTTTGCCCAGCACGTCAAGCAGACGCTTGCCGCTGTGGCGGTCTTCGAAGGCAACAACAAAGTCATCAGCGAATCTCACCAGCTGGCAGTTGCCGCGCAAGCGCGGCCTCGCCTCGTCCTCGAACCACTTGTCCAGCACATGGTGCAGGAAGATGTTGGAGAGAATCGGCGAGATCACCCCACCCTGGGGTGTGCCAGCGACCGGCCTGTGCACGGTGCCCTCTTCGAGCACCCCCGCTTTCAGCCACTTGTCGATCATGCGCCTTACGACGCCGTCCTTGATCCGCAGGTCGAGGAAGGACCGCAGGTGGGTGTGCGAGATCGAGTCGAAGTACGACTTCACATCCGCATCGATCACCCACCGTTGGCGCTGCTCGATGATGCCCGCCCGAAGGGCCTTGAGGGCATCGTGAGCCGAGCGCCCGGGCCGGAAGCCGTACGAGCACGGTAGAAAGTCCGTCTCGTAGATCGCCTCCAGCAGCATCAGGATCGCCCGCTGCGCCACCTTGTCTTCGAACGTCGGGATGCCCAGTGGGCGTTTCGTGCCGTCCGCCTTGGGGATGTAGTGGCGTCGCACCGGCGGCGCGACGTAGCGGCCCGACTTCATCCGGTCCAGGAGGTCGTTGAGATTGGCCTCAAGGTCCTTCTCGTAGTCGGCCGCCGTCACGCCGTCGATGCCTGTCGCCCCATCCTTGCGCGTCCGGTGGTACGCTTCGTGCATCCACGCGCCGTCGATCAGATGGTGCAGGGACGTGAACACCCGATCCGGATGCTCCCTCGCCTGTTCGGCTATCCACTGCTGTTTCGTGTACGTGTTCATGGAACTCAGGGTTTCCTCCAGCGTTTCCCATCAGTGGTTCTGTACAGATGACGCCCCGCTTCCCTCCAGCGGGTCCCGATGGCCACGGTTCCCCGCCTTCCACAGTACTATCAAGGCGCTACGACTCCCTGCCCCCGCATGGCCTTCGGCTTATTGGTTTCGCCAGCCGGCTCCACGAGCGCCTGCCGGGGTTCGTGTTCGCCATAGGCGCTCCCGCCGCCGTGCAGGCCCGTCGGCAGGCCAGGTCTTGATTGGTCACGCTGGCATTCCCTCTTCCAGCGGTCTTGCCCGTGGGCAAGGACAGGATCTCCCAGGTTCCCTGGTCATCCATCCCGTGGCTTTGCGCCGGTCCACGACCCCGGACGACCCGTTGCGCCTCGCCACTCGCGGCGCTTCCGATGCTGCCCCCACACGCTTAACAATGAAGGCGTCGTCGCTTTACGATTTCGAGGCTTACCCCACCGCTTCATCACCTGCTGTCTACGCTTCACGACGGGCGCTTGCCGCACGCCATGCAAGACTCGCTTCCGGCTGGCGGGCTGCGCCTTTGCCGGGCGGGAGTCGAACCCGCTGGATCACAACGAGAGGTTTCAGTTCATGTCATCCTCCTCTCCAGGGCTTGCCCTGGCGCAATAAGCGTTCGTTCCGCAGGTGATGGCTGAGTTTTTCTTTTAGCGTGATTCATTTTTCACTGGCAACTTGGATCGGCATGTGCCAGGACTGTAGGCATGCCAGGTCTTCAGGAAGCATTGCACTCGATGACGGCGGGCCCGGTTCCGGGTCCGTCTGGCGCTCCGGAGGTCTGGCCCCGGCTTCACGAGGAAGAGAAGCGCCGCGCGGATGCTGTGGACGGGCGTGCCGAACGGCTCAAACGGGAGAAGGTCCAGGCGCACCGCGAGGCGCGGTACTGGAAAGCGCAGTGGGGTCGGGCCCGGAACGCGCTCGAGGCGGCGCGTGCGGAAGCGGAGGACTTGCGCCGTGCGTCGAAGGATGCGTTGCATCTGCGCTCGGAGGTCGATCGTCTTGAGACGCTTCTTGCCGCCATCGGTGTCGATACGCGCAAGCGTAGCACGATGGCGTCCCTGCGGATCGAGAACGGCCGGTTGCAGGCCGGGAGCGAAGCCCTGGGCAAGCGGCTGCAGGAGGTCGAGAGCGAGCGTGACGGCCTGCGCTCGCAGGTTGAGACCCTGTCGCGCGCGCAGTTCGGTCGCAAGAGCGAACGGGGCCACAAGGGTACGGGCCACAAGGGTACGGGCCACAAGGGTACGGGCCACAAGGGTACGGGCCACAAGGGTACGGGCCACAAGGGTACGGGCCGCAAGGGTACGGGCCGCAAGACGGGGCCGGACGACAAGGGGAAGACCGGCAAGCGCGGCCCGCGGCCCGGCGGCAAGACCCACGGGCGCACGCCGCGCCCCGAACTGGCCCGCGAGAGAGAGGTTCACGACCTGTCGCTCCTCAAAACCTCATCGGCCCCAGAAATCCCGGCATTTCAGCCCACTGCCGACTACCGTCTGCTACATGAAAACGATCGTCATGATCCTCGTCGCCTTCGTCCACGAGATCGTCTTGAGCCGCGCGACGTTACAGCTGGAAAACGTCGCTCTCCGCCAACAAGTGGCGGTCCTGAAGCGGGAAAGACCACGGCCGCGGCTTCATCCCCTCGACCGCGTGTACTGGGTCTTGCTATTTCACCTGTGGCCACGTTGGAAGGACGCCCTTGTCATCGTCAAGCCCGAGACGGTCATCGGCTGGCACCGCCGGGGGTTCCGCCTTTTCTGGAAATGGAAGTCGTGCCACGGAAAGCCGGGTCGCCCGCGAACCTCGAAGGAAATACGTGAACTCATCCAACGAATGAGCCGCGAGAACCCGTTGTGGGGCGCTCCCCGCAACCACGGCGAGTTATTGAAGCTGGGCATCGATGTCAGCCAAGCGACTGTAACGAGATACATGGTGCGGCATCCGAAGCCGCCGTCGCAGACCTGGCGGACGTTCCTCGACAACCATGTGGGCAGTCTCGTTTCGATCGATTTCTTTGTGGTCCCGACGGCCAGGTTTGCCGTTTTGTTTGTCTTCATCGTGCTGCGCCATGAGCGGCGGCGCATCGAGCATTTTGGCGTCACCGCACATCCGAGCGCGGATTGGGTGGCACAGCAGATGCGCGAAGCCTTTCCGTGGGACACGGCGCCGCGGTATCTGATCCGCGACCGGGACGGCGCGTACGGGAAATCGTTCCGCTCGACGATAATGGCAATGGGCGCGAAAGAGGTCGTCACGGCGCCACAAAGGCCGTGGCAGAATCCATATGTTGAACGCCTGATCGGCAGCGTGAGGCGCGAATGCCTGAACCACGTGATCATCTTGAATGAACGGCATCTGAGACGGGTCCTTGTTTCGTACCTCGATTATTACCACCGATCCCGAACCCATCTTTCGCTGGGCAAGGACACCCCCGAGGGGCGACCAGTTCAGCCCGGCGGCAGCGGAAAGATCGTGTCGTTTCCACAGGTCGGCAGGCTCCATCATCGGTACGAGCGGCTCGCGGCCTGAACACCGCTGGGTTCCGTCTGAAGGTTCTCGTGTGGCTATGACGAAGCCACCGGGATCGGTCAGAGACTCGCTAGCACATCCTGCCGCGTCGAGTACCTCGCCGATGGCCGACGGAAAAATTCAAACACCGTTTTCTGAAATCACCTCGCCCGGTGGGCTGAAATGCCAGGAATTCGGCGGCCGACGAGGTTTTGAGGAACGACAGGCGCCCTGTAGATGGAATTTGCGCTTCCATCGTTCGCAATCGTGATCCGTCGACCGACTTGCGCATGCAGCTCAAGCCCGAGAGGAATAGGATTGCGTGCAAGGAACTTTCCTACCTCTTCGACCTTCGTGTCGAAGTCCGGTCCGAGCCGGTAGGCCGTTTGCGCCTGCTCCATCGCGGCATTGAACGACCGGGCGCGCTGGCCCAGCAGCCCCTGGAGGCAGCGTGCGAAGTTCTCCTTCGACCCTTCGAGCTTGGCGTCCTTCAGGGCGACGTGGCTGTCGTCGTGAGCTTCGCAAAGCCACACGGTATCACCATCAATCCGCTCGAATTGACCGAGATGACGACGTTGTCCCGGTTCGGGCTGGCACCGAACGAGATGGAGCCCGGCAAGATCAACCTTGGCGTCCTGCAGGCGGGTCAGATCCGTGTCAATATCGTAATGCATGTTGATGGTAACGAAAATGCCGACGCGGGACCATCCGTCCGCGAGTTCGTAGATCTTGGGGTGTATGCGATAGCGCGGCCTGACACGAAAGCCATCGAGCAAGGAGGGGTCGATTCCGGCATCTTTGGCGGCCGTCGCGACCAAGTCCTGCTTTTGCGCCAGAAAGGTGAACGGTCGCCGCCTCAGCGGTTCATACTTGTGGAAGACTTCAGCCACGCTGTCTTCCAGGCATGATCGCAGGAGCCAGGGATGCTCGCGCGTACGGAGGGTGACCGTGCGACCAGACACATTCACGCCACCGCCCTTGAGGCGGAGATAGTAGAGCATGCCCTTGAACCAGTGAACGAACCAATGGTCGGACACGCGCTCACGCTCCGCCTTGACCTCAGCACCGTCAGGAAAGTCGCGAACCAGAACTTCAACGGTCTCCGGCAGAACAACCTCGAAACCGTTGGTGACGAGGGGTCCTGCGGCGGAGATGGGGTGAGCGATCATCGGCGATGTTCCTCGGCAAGATCGAAGCGGGGATGCCATTGAGGCCCACTCTCCCTCGGCGCCCTGCCATGCATTGGCGTCTTCATCGGAGTCCGCATCGGACAGGAGTGTGCCAGAACCGCAAAACAGATCGACGCCCTGCAAATGCAAGAGGCGGTCGGTGCGGGAGCAACTCGGTAATCGTTTGGTCGCGATACTCGACCTGCACGCGACCTCAATGCGCGGTATGGTTTCACGGCTGTCGACCAATCGATGCGTATCAATTCAGCGTGCCGACTTGCCAGGGTAAGAGCAAGCGCTTGTCTGGGAAGCTTCGTTACGGGACTTCCAAGCGCGAGCAGTGCTCGCACGTCACCAGATCGGCCCGGGGATCGCAATTCCCTCTTCACCTCCAAATACCGACTACCATTGACAGTGACCTGTTCAAATATCTGCCGTCACTTCTCCTATCAGCAACCAAAGGCAGCGGTACCGGTCTCAGCCATAAATCGCGGAGTCCGAAGCTCATTATTCTCAATCATCGCTCGCATCTCATCTAGATCCTTTTCGAACGTACTCACACTGACCTGGAGATAGTGCCAGCAGCTGAACTCCGATCGCCCGCGAAGAGCGGTAAGTGATCGTTTCGCCCGGTTCGCGCGGTCTAGGGCCTTGTCGGTTTCTCCTACTGCCCAGTAGGCAATCACCATGCATTGGAGATAGTTTGCGGTCTCTTCGTTCTCTTCGCTCGATTGATCGATCTCCACTACTCGCTCGAATGTCTCCCGATCAATGGTTCCATCTATACCCCAAAGTGCCATGCCGTAGTTGAACGCTTCGACGATCCCCATCTCCGCGACATCGCAGTTGCTGTCACGGAAAAATGTCGCGGCCTCCGCACATCGACCAAGGCCCATATACGACAATCCAAGGCAACGTCGGGCTCTCTTGCGCATGTCCGGCCGAAGATCGGACGACGCAACGATCGGCTCCCACAATGCCACCGCAATCAACAAAGCGTCACGAGAACGGTTGAACGTACTGGCAAGCCAGAACTTTCCGTTAAGATCCAGAGACGCCACCGCGTTCGATTCAACGAACCCTTGTGGTTCACGCTTTTTCAGTCGCGTCAGACGCCAGACCGCCTCTCGTACCATCGGAGGAGCAATATGTTCTGACGCCAATACACGCCACGCGTCCTCGACAGCACCATCCAATTCACCGTTGTCTGCGCGGAATCGCGAACGTTTCAAAAACGCCTCTGGTCGATCGTATCCATGGTGGATCGCTTGATTGATCAGCTGTGCTGCGGATTCAGATTGGCGATCGGATTCTCTGAGTTCGGCAAGGCGAAACAGGATTTCTCCGTCATCCCGATGGCCCTCTTCGATCTTCGCGAGTCTCTCGTCTCTTGTGAGTATCGAGTCGTCTTCCAACCATCGTCTCCGCTCTCCCGCCCTCTGGATGTATTCAAGTGCACCGTCTCGGTCATTCCAGTTTCGGGTTGATATTTCTCGAACAATATCGCTGTACTCATGTGCTAGACGGCTTCTGGGACGGTCCTTCGAAAATACCACCTGGTTGAGGAGGGAGAGAGAGTCGTACCGGTGCACGACCATGGGATCACGCTGGAAACCAAGCTGTTCCTGAAACGCCGATATCTTGTCCTTCAATATCAGATCTTCGTCATCTAGATCTGGTACGTTGGACATCACGAAGTGTAGTGCAATATTCTTCCTTCGCGGCTCGTCGGCTTCGGCTCGAATGTCGCGGACTACTTGAGTCAGACCGCGAAGATTCTGTTCATTTGGAAAAAATAGAATGACTACGGAGTCGGGAAGTTGTCGTGTACAAATCCCGCTCGAATCCGTGTGCCCGGTGCGGGAGTCTATCAGGACGTAGTCCGGTTGAACGGCCTGCGACCATTGCTTCCTGAGGTCTTCGAACAGCACATACCCGTCACGCCGCTCGTACAAATCCACCCAGTCGATTTGACCCAATGTTGCAGCGTAGGTGTCGTTTCTTCCCGAGGGCATGATCCATAATTTTCCGCCTTCTTCACCGATGTCGGGACAGTCTCCGATGTAACCGGCAACGTCCGGAGCCTTTCCCGACTTCACATACTCTGCGACAAAGTCGATGATTCCAGGAACCTCTTCTCGCGGTCGCAGCACATCAAAGGTATCCAGTCCCGGCGCCTCAACGTCGAAATCCACGACAAGAACGCGCCGCCCGCGAAGGGCGAGAGTGACGGCCGTATTCACCAGGGCCATCGTGCGGCCGACGCCGCCCTTGAACGAGTAGAACGTCGTTATGTACATACCCGTCACGCAACCCGACGCAGGCGAAACGCCGCCTGTTCCTTCCGCAGGACATCGGTCACTTCCACAACTCGGAATCTACCCGCCACAACGCCAGCCACGCGAGTTTCCGGAAGCTGTGCAGCCGTGAACTCCTGCAACCGCGACATGATCTCTGGACGCGCAAGAAGGCGAAGGTACCGGTCGTTAGCGTGTGTCTGGATAGAAAGGCCGTTTTCCCATCGATTCAGCGATGCCTCGCCAAGCCCGGTCACATGGGCAAAGGCGGCCCTCGTCATCCCATGATCCTCTCTGATTCCCCGAATCTCGTCGGGTGGCAGAACGCCAAGATGATCGCAGACTGCAATGTGCTTCAGTCGTTCCGCCTCATCATCCAGATATTCAAACTCGCACGTGCCGCACCGACGCATTGGCACTCGCACCTGCAACTCGACCGAAGACTCCCCAGTTCCGTAATCGAATCCGTGGATATTCCACGTGGTCGTGATGCCTTCCTCACTGCACATAGGACAAGACGGCGCCGACTGCACGACCCGCATTCCAGTCGGCGAGTGCGCTTGCTGCTGAGTGTTCAAGCCTCTCGGATCCATCTCCTGGCTCCCTCAATCTTTCTATTCGGAATAGTGAAAACTACGCCCGATGATCTTCCCCGATCCCAGCTGAAGCTTGACGTAGAGCTGTGGCTGGCCGGGCTCGAGGTCGATTTTCATCACGTATCCTGTGGCTCCTCTCGGCGTGTGCAGTTCCATTGTCTCGATCGGGTGCCCGTCTTCGAGCCTTGCCGCGATGAGTTCCCATGCCGCAGCATCTGTAAAGTGGGTATCCAGCACCCCGTCTGGGTTCCGTACCTGTCCTGGACGCCAGTCCGTCGGGCGCTCCCTGCTGAACGCTGTCACGCGAGCATGGCTCCTCCGCGCGAGGACTGCCAATTGATCTCTCGTCGATTCGCTCGGCGCCGTCATCGACCAGAGCCCTCGCCTGTTCCAATCATATGATCGTCCATATCTGATTTCAAGTATGAATTTCAACTAAATTTGGCGAATGTCGCTTCATGCGGCATCATTTGATCTGATTGGTCCATTGAGAGTCGGTGCGCATCCTCATCCCCCGCATTGAAGAAGGATCAATGCTTAGCATGTTGAACAGCGTCCGACAGCTACACCGATCAACAATTCACAAGGCTTAGTCCAGGAGACTCTCCGCTGCCGGGAATGACCCGCCGGCCCGACATAGATGCCCTGAAGATGGCCCTTGCGCCGGCCGAGTCGCGCGCCGCGAAGGCCGAGCAGGGGCTGTTATGGCCGAGCCCAAGGCATGCAACGCCGCGGCGAAGCTGACCGACTATGATCTGCAAGCCGAATAGTGGGCATTGCTGGGTTGTCGCTCCTCAAAACCTCATCGGCCCCAGAAATCCTGGCATTTCAGCCCACTGCCGACTACCGTCTGCTACATGAAAACGATCGTCATGATCCTCGTCGCCTTCGTCCACGAGATCGTCTTGAGCCGCGCGACGTTACAGCTGGAAAACGTCGCTCTCCGCCAACAAGTGGCGGTCCTGAAGCGGGAAAGACCACGGCCGCGGCTTCATCCCCTCGACCGCATGTTCTGGGTCTTGCTATTTCACCTGTGGCCACGCTGGAAGGACGCCCTTGTCATCGTCAAGCCCGAGACGGTCATCGGCTGGCACCGCCGGGGGTTCCGCCTTTTCTGGAAATGGAAGTCGTGCCACGGAAAGCCGGGTCGCCCGCGAACCTCGAAGGAAATACGTGAACTCATCCAACGAATGAGCCGCGAGAACCCGTTGTGGGGCGCTCCCCGCAACCACGGCGAGTTATTGAAGCTGGGCATCGATGTCAGCCAAGCGACTGTAACGAGATACATGGTGCGGCATCCGAAGCCGCCGTCGCAGACCTGGCGGACGTTCCTCGACAACCACGTGGGCAGTCTCGTTTCGATCGATTTCTTTGTGGTCCCGACGGCCAGGTTTGCCGTTTTGTTTGTCTTCATCGTGCTGCGCCATGAGCGGCGGCGCATCGAGCATTTTGGCGTCACCGCACATCCGAGCGCGGATTGGGTGGCACAGCAGATGCGCGAAGCCTTTCCGTGGGACACGGCGCCGCGGTATCTGATCCGCGACCGGAACGGCGCGTACGGGAAATCGTTCCGCTCGACGATAATGGCAATGGGCGCGAAAGAGGTCGTCACGGCGCCACGAAGGCCGTGGCAGAATCCATATGTTGAACGCCTGATCGGCAGCGTGAGGCGCGAATGCCTGAACCACGTGATCATCTTGAATGAACGGCATCTGAGACGGGTCCTTGTTTCGTACCTCGATTATTACCACCGATCCCGAACCCATCTTTCGCTGAGCAAGGACACCCCCGAGGGGCGACCAGTTCAGCCCGGCGGCAGCGGAAAGATCGTGTCCTTTCCACAGGTCGGCAGGCTCCATCATCGGTACGAGCGGCTCGCGGCCTGAACACCGCTGGGTTCCGTCTGAGGGTTCTCGTGTGGCTATGACGATGCCACCGGGATCGGTCAGAGACTCGCTAGCACATCCTGCCGCGTCGAGTACCTCGCCGATGGCCGACGGAAAAATTCAAACACCGTTTTCTGAAATCACCTCGCCCGGTGGGCTGAAATGCCAGGAATTCGGCGGCCGACGAGGTTTTGGGGAACGACAGGTAGTGCAGGAAGTGGTCGCGGCGGCGTTTCGTCGAGAAAGCCGTGCGACGGGACGGGACGGGATGAGCCGTAAAATCCTGTAGTTACGGGTTTTTCTTCCCGCTCATGCGATGGCGGAGACTGTCGGGAAGTGCATCAACGATGCGTGGCGTGTGAAGCACGGTCTCAGGGGAGCCGGTTCTCTCCAGCACGGTGGAACGTTCTTGCCATGCACCGATCAAAGGCGAAGGGTAGAATCCGGTGCCAACTGCCTGCGCTCCAGATCGGCGAGCGGGATGTGGCAGCGGATCGCATGCCCGTTGCCTTTTTCCTGCCACGGCGGTTTCGTCGTATCGCAGACCGTGCCGATCCGGTGCTGGCAGCGCCTTTGGAACGGACACCCCTTGGCGGGTGGCGAGAGCTCCACTGTATCTTCTGCCACCAGGGTCGGTGCCGTATCGGGATCCAGCTCGAGCACTGCGCCGAGCAGGACCTCGGTGTAGGGGTGCGAGGGCAGGGCATAGACCTTGTCAGACGGTCCGATCTCGCACAGTCGCCCCTGATAGAGCACCGCGACCCGTCCGGCGATCGCCCGCACCACCGCAAGGTCGTGAGAAACATAAACGTACGCTGCGCTGTGACGGGCCTGGAGTTCCGTCAGCAAATCGAGGATCACTGCCTGAACCGAGACATCGAGCGCTGAGGTTACTTCGTCGCAGAGAACCAGTTCGGGTTCGGCGGCAAACGCCCTGGCGATGGCAACCCGCTGCTTCTCGCCACCCGACATCTGGCCGGGAAGGCGGCCGAGGTAATGGGAGCCAAGACGGACATGTTCCAGCAGGGCGATGCTGCGGTCCCGCAATTCACTATCGTTGAGCCCAAAGTAGAGCCGCAGCGGCTGGGCGAGCAGCTCGGCCACCGTGTGGCGGGGATTGAGCGAGGCATCCGGGTTCTGGAAGATGAGCTGAACCCGCCGCAGAAGATCCGTGTCACGTCGATCGACGGGCGCATTGAGGCTCACGTCCATCTCGAACGTGATCGTTCCCTTGCGTGGCGGGTGCAACCCTGCGATGGCGTTGAGGATCGTCGACTTGCCGCTCCCCGACTCGCCAACCAGTCCCAACGTCTCACCACGGGCCACGTCGAGCCCGATATCGGCCACCGTGGGTGTGACGTCAGGCTGTCTTCCGAGAATCTGGTCGATGACACCGGGCTTGGCATAGCTGATGGAGACATCGTCGAGACGCAGGACGGTGTCGGATAGATCGCGGCTTCGCTTATCCTCGCGTCGCGGTGGTTTGGGTGGCGGCAGGGTTTCGACTTTCTCGTGGAAATGACAGCGCACGACCTCGCCGGTGGCGGTGGAGACCAGCGGTGGTGACACGTCACGGCAGAGTTGTCCCGCCATCATGCAGCGATCGACGAAGGCACAGCCCTGCACCACATCGCCCGGTGGCGGTGGGCGACCGGGCATCGACGAGGGCACGACCGCTTCCCTGACTTTGGGGATCGACAGCAGGAGGCCGCGGGCATAGGGGTGAGCCGGATTCCTGAGCACCTGGCGCGCCGGCCCCTGGAGCACGAGCTCCCCGGCGTACATGACGGCGATACGATCGCTGACCCGTGCAACGGCGCCCAGATCATGGCTGGCATAGACCATCGCGGTCCCGGTCTCGGCCGCCAGATCCCGCAACAGTTCGAGAACATGGGCTTGTGTGGTGACGTCAAGGCCGGTCGTCGGCTCGTCGAGTAAAAGCACTTCGGGTTCTCCGGCCAGTGCCATGGCAATGGCGACGCGCTGTTGCTGGCCGCCCGAGAGTTCGTGGGGATAGCGCTCCAGCAGTTCTTCGGGTTGCGGCAGACGCACCTGCGACAACAATTCGATGACACGCTCACGGCGTCGCTCCGGCGGGAGCGTTGAGTGGAGTCTCACCGACTCTTCAATCTGGCGGCCGATTCTGGAAGTCGGTGTCAACGCCTGGCCGGCGTTCTGAGGAATCAGGGCGAGATCGCCACCCCGAATGCCTTCGAGGGCGCTGTTGTGCATGTTGAACAGATTGTGCTCCCGAAACAGGATCTCGCCTTCCAGAACGCGGAGTCCCGGTTTCAGGTATCCCATCATGGCCAGGGCCAGGGTGCTCTTGCCGCAACCCGACTCGCCGACCAGCCCAACCGTCTCGCCCTTGCCGAAACTGAAGTCGATAGTGCGGAGGATTGCCAGGGTTGCCCCGCTGGCGCCGGTGAAGCCGACGCTCAGGTTGTTGACCTCGACGAGCGCGTCCGCCACGGGGGACCTATACAGGAGCCTTTTGGGCCCGGTCGATGCCCAGGGTCTTGGCGAGGGCATCGGCGCTGAGGTTGACGCCGATGATCATCGAACTCAAAGCGATGATCGGCCCCAATACCGCCCACGGTGCGACGGCCATGTAGCTGCGGCCGTTTGCGATCATCAGTCCCCAGTCGGCGGTCGGCGGGGTGATGCCGAAGCCGAGGAACGACAGTGAACTGAATGCCAGGATCATCCACGACCAGCGCATGGCACCGTCTACCAGCAGCACGTCCCGGACGTTGGGCAGGACCTCGCGCCAGACGATGGTCCACGTCCTCTCACCGCGCGCCCGCGCGGCGGTAATGAAATCTCGTGCCGCCACATCGTGGGTCGCGGCTCTTGAGATGCGAATTACGGAAATGCCGTAGAAGAATGCCAGCGTGGGGATCAGGACGACATCGGCGGTGCCCAGAACGGCGATGATCAGGAGCAGGAACAGGATCCAGGGGATCGCCATGAAGGCGTCAACGACCCGCATCACCACGTCATCGGCCTTTCCGCCGATCAGGCCGAGCATCAGGCCGAGCGTTCCACCCCACAACACGGCAATCAGGGTTCCGACGCTGGAAATGACCAACGACTGCCGCCCGCCCAGCATGGCGCGAGTAAGGACGTCGCGACCGAGATGATCGCCGCCGAGCCAATGCTCCGGGCTCGGGCTCGCGAGGACCAGTTGCGAATTCTGGGTCGTATAATCGTAGGGCACGATCCATGGCGAGATGACGGCAAGGAGGACATGGCCGCCGACGATTGCGAGGCCCACCAGGCCGGAGGGGCGCCTGGCCATCTCGCGGATCACCCCGCCGACCCGGGCCACCTTGTTCCCGGGGATTTCGTTCACAGGAATTACTGCCGCCATGGTGTCAGACCTTCATGGTCCTGAGCCGGGGATTGGCAACCAGGGTCAGCAGGTCGGCGATCAGATTCAGCCCGACATAGAGCACCGCGAGGATCAGTGCGATCGCCTGGACCAACGCCAGGTCGCGGTCAGACACCGAATCGAGCATCAATCGACCCAACCCCGGATAGTTGAATACGATTTCGATGACCACAGTACCGCCCAGCAGCCATGCGAGCGTCAGCGCCACCAGGTTGATGGTGGGAAGAAGTGCATTGGGCAGTACATGCCTGAATACCATCTGCCAGTAGGGAACACCCTTGAGGATTGCCATCTGGACATAGTCGCTGGCCATGACGTCGATCACGCAGGTCCGCACCATACGCAGAATGTGCGCCGTCATGACGAAGGCGAGCGCAATGATCGGCAGGATGATGTCCTGGAGGAACTCGAAGACAGGCGCATCGGGCCTGGTGATGACAATTCCCGGCAACCATCCCAGCCACACGCTGAAGAAGAGAATCAACAGTGTCGCGCTGATGAACTCCGGCAGGGTCATGGCAAAGATCGCGCTCGTGGATATCCAGAGGTCGGCCGTGTGGTCACGCCTCAACGCGGCGATGACACCGAGCAGAATGGCGATCGGGATCCCGACCGCGGATGCCGTCGCACCGAGAAGCAGGGTATTGCGGAGACGGATTTGCACCAGATCGGAAATTGGCTTGTTGCGCCGGGTCGAGATACCCAGATCACCCTGGAGTGCGCCTCCCGCCCAGGCGAAGAACCGCTCGTGGGCCGGCCGGTCGAGCCCGAAGTCGCTGCGGCACTTGGCCAGTCTGGTTTCCAGGGCTGTATCACGTCCCAGATAGGCGGTACAGGCATCCCCGGGCAGTGCTTCTACGCCGACAAAGACGATGACCGTGACCATGACGAGGGTCAACACGCCCAAGGCCAATCGGCGCAGTATCAACTTGAACATGGTACCTCCGGGTTGCCGCCGGGCGCGGCGCCGACCTGAATTGCCCTTTCGAATTCCGGCGGGAACATAGCCCACTTGCGGCGCTTGTGCCAAATACGGTGCTGATCGGACGCGTTTGATCGCGTCAACGTGTTGTCAGGTGCTGTCTCCACGTCGGCAGGAAAGCCTTTCGGCTTTTGCTCGCAACCGTGAGAGAATTGTCATCGGAGCCGGGTAGGCGAGGTTGTTACCGAGCCTCGCCTACCCGGCTTCCCTTGTCATCGGTACGACTGACCGATACCATATCGCCGATCTTACCCCGCTACCGGACGGTCCGCCAGCATGTCGACCACCTACGTCCGACTTGACGAGGTCTCGGACACGTTACCGAGCGTCTTCTATTACGACCGTGATCACTACGAACGTGAGTTCAGGCAGATCTGGCACAGACAATGGTTGCTGGTAGGTCGGTCTGACAGGTTGGCGGCGGTCGGTGACTATCAGGTTGTGGAAGTCGGTGACCAGAGCGTCATCATCACACGTGACGGGAATCATCGGCTGCGGGCCTTCCACAACACCTGCCGGCACCGCGGTTCGGTACTCTGCCGGCAATCGCACGGCAATTTTCGCGGCAAGCGGATCGTGTGCCCCTATCACGCATGGACCTACTCACTCGAAGGCGAACTGACAGCAACACCCTGGCGTCTCGAAGGCGGCGGATTCGATGCCGCCAGGTACCCTCTTTACAATGTTGCTGTCGGAGAATGGGCGGGGTTCATCTTCATCAATCTGGATGAAAACGCGGCCCCGTTCGATGACCGGACACTCGCCGATACGCCTGCTCTCCTGGCGAACTGGAATTTGGGAGAGACCGTCACCGTGCATACGATGACGCTGGATCTCGAGTGCAACTGGAAGGCATTCTGGGACAATTTCAACGAGTGTCTGCACTGTCCCATTGTGCACCCGGAACTGTGCCGCATTGTGCCCCAGTTTCGCGAAGGACTGGCAACCGGCAATGTCATACGCAATGACGGCGATACCTCTTCGCCCCTCATCGAGGGCGCAGTCACGTGGAGTGTCGGTGGCAAGACCGACCTGCCGTGGTTCGAAGGACTCACCGAGCGTGAGCAGCGTGCCGGTGCGACATTCGGCGTCTTCCCTCCGGGCGGTTATGTAGTCGTGCACGTGGACTACGCCAGGCTCGTGCACATGCTTCCCACCGGGCCGGAGCGCACGCGACTTGTGGTGTCATGGCTTGTCCCACCCAAGACCGTGGAGCACCCCGGGTTCTCGGTGGAAAAGCTGATTGAGCTCGCCGAAACCGTGGTTCGCGAGGATGGCCGGGCGAGCGAGATCAACCAGAAGGGGTTGCGATCCAACCGGCACAAGGCGGGCGTGCTCATGCCGCAGGAGATCTTCGTGCGTGAGTTTCACGACTGGGTAAGGGAACAGCTGGACGGCGCCAACGGTTGAACTCCTGAAGACAACAGGAGGTTCGACATCTCGAATACGTCGAGAGTCAGTTCCAACGTTGTTGACGGCCGCGGGTCGTTTCCATCAGGAAGCGAGCCGGCTACCTTTCATCCTTGGATGGTCCCGTGCGATCAAGGGTTTCGCCGAAGGCCCGGCCCTTGACGAGTGCATCCATGCCGAACCTTGTGCGGATTTCGTCGAGTGCCGCATCGACCCTGCCGGCGGTCCGGTGGCCGGTGTGGCTGAAGAGATCGCCGAACTCGACCCTGTCGGCATTCACGAGATCGTGGGCGCCGACGCCGATCAGACGGAAGGTACGGCCGTCGGTTTCGCGTCCCAGCAGGATTTCGGCAGCAAGGAAGATGTCCTCGGCCGATTGCGTGGCGTGTTGAAGGCGGCGGTTTCGAGTGATAATCCGGAAGTTCGAGGTCTTGAGTTTCAGCGTCACGCCCTGGCAGGCGAAACCTGCCTTCTTCACGCGTTGCGCCACATTCTCCGAAAGTTGCCACAGGACCTTACGCAATCGCTGGAACTCGCTGATATCGCGATCGAAGGTTGTTTCCGAGGAAATGCTCTTGGTTTCGCTTTCGGGATCGACCTTGCGGTCGTCCTCGCCCCGGCTGCACAGGAAAAATCGGCGTCCCATCTTGCCGTAGCGCGCCGCCAGTTCAGCTTCGTCGAGGCGAGCGAGATCACCGATCAGGGTGATTCCATCCCGGGCGAGGCGCCTGCGGGTAGCCTCTCCCACGCCCCACAGGAGACTGACCGGCTTGTCGGAAAGAAAGCTCCTGGCCTCACTACGCCCGATCACGGCAAAGCCGCGGGGCTTGTCTAGGTCCGATGCGATCTTGGCCAGGAACTTGTTGTAGCTCAGTCCGATGGATACCGTGATCGAGAGTTCCTTCTCGATCCGCAAGGCCAGCCTGGCAAGGGTTTCTGCGGGCGTGCCGCGGTGAACGGCCTCGGTGCCCGAAAGGTCCATGAAGGCCTCGTCGATCGAGAGCGTTTCCACCAGTGGCGTGAGGTCCTTCATTATGGTGCGGACCGTGTGCCCGACCTCGACGTACTTCTTCATGTCGGGACGTATCACGGTGGCATGCGGGCAACGCTTCAGCGCCTTGAACATCGGCATGGCGGAACGCACACCGAAGGATCGAGCGATGTAGCAACATGCTGCGACCACGCCCCGATGACGGCCGCCAACGATGACCGGCTCATCGCGCAGTTCCGGCCGGTCGCGCTTCTCGATGGTGGCATAGAACGCATCGCAATCGAGGTGGGCGATCGCAAGATCGTGAAGTTCCGGATGCCGGACGATACGTACCGACCCGCAGGCATCGCAGGAATCAAAGTTGGAGTGCGGCCGATGACCGCACGTGCGGCAAAGGGTATGCACGGCAGTACCTTAAGCTTCTTTGGGCCTGGTTGAAACCCGGACGTCGCATTGCCGTTGCCGGAATGGTCGGTTACAAACCCGCAAGCGGGTCCACCGACGAAAGGCGTCCTGAAGGTGTCGTACCAGTACATCCATGTCATGAAGGGCCTGACCAAGACCTGGCCGGGCGGCCGGACCGTCCTGAAGAACATCTGGCTGTCGTTTTTCCCAGGGGCCAAGATCGGTGTTCTCGGGCCCAACGGCGCCGGAAAGTCCACACTCCTGAGAGTCATGGCTGGTCTCGAAAGGGATTTCGATGGCGAGTCCTGGACGGCATCGGGAGCGACCGTCGGATTCCTGCCGCAGGAGCCGGAACTTGATCCGACCAAGGATGTCCTGGGGAACGTCATGGAGGCCATGGCCGAAACCAGGACGCTGCTCGACCGGTTCAACGAGGTTTCCGCGCGGTTTGCCGAGCCCCTCGATGACGAGGAGATGAACGCGCTGATCGAGGAGCAGGGCGAAATCCAACAGAAGATCGATGCTGTCGGCGGATGGGATCTCGAACGCACGCTCGAAATTGCCATGGACGCGCTTCGACTGCCCCCTGTCGATGCCGATGTCCGGCATCTTTCCGGTGGTGAGAAGCGGCGCGTCGCCCTTTGCCGCCTCCTCCTCAGGAAGCCCGACCTTCTTTTGCTCGATGAGCCGACCAATCATCTCGATGCCGAATGTGTGGCCTGGCTGGAACAGCACCTCGCCGAGTACGAGGGAACCGTGGTTGCCGTAACCCACGACCGCTACTTTCTCGAGAACGTTGCCGGGTGGATACTCGAACTCGACCGCGGGGAGGGAATTCCCTACGAGTGCAACTATTCGGGCTGGCTGGCACAGAAGCAGGAACGACTATCAAGGGAAGGCAAGGAGGAAGAGGCGCGGCGCAGGACCCTGGAGCGTGAACTCGAGTGGGTTCGCTCCTCGCCTCAGGCACGCCGTTCCAAGGGCAGGGCGCGCCTTGCCGCCTATGAGCACCTGCTTGCCGAAAGCCAGAACAAGTCGGAGGGCCCCGCGCGCGGCCGCATCGCCGTTCCGCCCGGACCGAGGCTCGGCGATCATGTGATCAGTGTCGAGAACCTGTCGAAGGCCTATCGCGACCGCCTCCTCGTGGACGGCCTAAGTTTCACGCTTCCGCAGGCCGGCATCGTCGGCATCATCGGACCTAACGGCGCCGGCAAGACCACCCTTTTCAGGATGCTCACCGGCCGCGAGGAGCCTACCGGTGGGAACATCTCCATCGGTGAGACGGTGGTTCCGGGCTATGTCGATCAGAGTCGTGTCGATCTCAATGCCGATGCCACGGTCTGGGAGGAGATCACCGGCGGCGCCGAAGTGATCGCGATGGGCAGGAACGAGGTTCCGAGCCGCGCCTATGTCGGCGCCTTCGGATTTCGCGGACCCGATCAGCAGAAGAAGGTTGGCCAACTCTCCGGCGGGGAACGCAATCGCGTGCACCTTGCCCGGATGCTCAAATCCGGAGCCAATGTGCTCTTCCTCGATGAGCCTTCCAACGACCTCGATGTCGATACCCTGAGGGCACTCGAGGAGGCGCTGATGAGTTTCGCCGGGTGCATCCTGATCATCAGTCATGACCGCTGGTTCCTCGACCGTTTGGCAACCCACATTCTGGCCTTCGAGGGTGACAGCCACGTCGAATGGTTTGAAGGCAACTACGAATCCTACGAGGAAGACCGCAGGCGACGACCTGATGCCAGCACCGCACAACCGCATCGAATCCGGTACAAGCCGCTGACGAGGTGAGGGTGTCTCCCGACCGCCAGAAGACGAACATCGGTCCGGCCGGACGTTGTGCGGCATGAGTGTCTGCCGCGTCATCGAGGTTCACGGCATTCTGGTGACCGTGGATATTGACGGCGAACCGGTGCGCTGCTCGCCGAAACCCGACCTCGATCCTTATCCCGTGGTGGGCGACTGGGCTGAGGTCGCCGAAGCGAGAGAGCCTCACAATCCGCCCAGGCTCAACGCCATCTTGCCCAGGACCAGGGTTCTTTCAAGGTGGCGGCAGGACGCCAGCCGTCGGTCTTCCGGTGGCGCGAAGGAGCATGTTTTGGCCGCGAATGTCGATCTCGCCCTCGTCGTTGCCGCCGTGGCGCGCCCACCGTTTCATCCCAGGTTCATCGACCGGTTCATGGTCATTGCCCAACGGGGCCGCCTCGAGGCCGCTGTTGTGCTCAACAAGATCGACCTTGATGTCGCGGTACCGGATCTTTCGGACTATCGGAACCTGGGAATGGGCATCCTGGAGGTTTCCGCCAGGACAGGTGAGGGGCTCGATCGCCTGGCACGGTTCATCGAGGGAAAGACCGTCGTCCTGACCGGGCACAGCGGAGTCGGAAAGTCCTCTCTCATCAACGCGCTCACGGGATCGATGCTCACGGCTGTCGGCAGTCTCGGCGGCAGGCGCCATCAGGGCCGGCATACCACATCGCGCTCCTCGCTCTACAGGATCGGTCGCGGCACGGCGTTGATCGACACACCCGGCATCCGCTCCCTGGCGTTAACAGGCATTCCTCGCTGGGAACTCAACGCCCTGTTTCCGGAGATAGACGAGGCCGGCCGCGCATGCCGGTTCCGGGATTGCACCCATGACCACGAACCCGGGTGTACGGTGCTTGATGCCGTGGCATCGGGAAAAATTCCTGCCGGCCGCCTTGATGTCTATCTGCGACTGCTTCGCGCGGACCGATAGGACACATCATGAGCAGGCAGCCGCTTTACGGTGTTTCCTATTGACTGGGCGGCCCCGGTGAATTCCGAAAGCAGATGACGGCCGAGAAGAGACTCGCCAGTGAGGATGTCTGCGCCATTCCCGGCAAACGCAGCGTCATTGCGATCGCACCTTCGGGACCATGTTCAATCTCGGGGCAGGGGATCGATTTCGACGAAGTCGTCGAGTGGCGCGTTGCGCGCCGAGCGACCGTGTGGAAGCCAGACCCACGCATCGGGCAGGTCGTCCACGTTTTTGAACATGCACCTTGGCGGTGAACGTCCGCCTGTCGTGAAATAAGACCCTCCTCTCGATGACGCGTCGCCATCCCGTCCGGGACCGATACCCGTGTTGAGGACGCCCATGACACGGCAAAGGATCTGCAGGGTTGAACGCGTTCCCGATGTGGGGAATTCGAAGAAGCAAACCGGACCATATTGCTCCGGCCTGGCGACCGAGGGCGTCAATCGCCGGCGAGAAGGGCGTCCAGAATGCGTCTCGTGTCGATGTAGGACGTACAGATGGAACTTTGGCGGGGGCCAGCGACGTTGAGAACCGTGATACGGTGCTGCCGGATCCAGTCCCTTGCGACAGCAACGGCATCCGGTGTTTCGTCGGGGTGGACGACAAGGCAGGGCTTGCCCCTTGATCGGGCGAGCCTTTCGGTCAGCGCCGCCCCGCCCGTCAGCGGCCTTCGCGCAACGATCAGCGTGCCGTTGCTGTCGCGCACGTTCCATTCGGTGCGCTGGGCATAGCGTCGTTGCGGGGTTTCCTTCAGCGGATAGTGATCGTCGATCAGTCCGTCTTCGGCGAGTCGGCCCTTCGGGCACCATCCTGCGACCGCGATTCCCCAATCCAGGGCGGCATCCAGTGCCGCCCTGTCAGCTCCGGTCTGGCCGCCGGATATGATACTCAAAGAACAAATAGCGCGAGCGATACGAGGACGATGGCCAGAAAAACCATCGAAAGCACTGTAAGGCGCATGACCCGCTTGTAGGTGTTCAGATGATCGCGGTCGGCACGTTGCCAGTCGGCGATGACTTCGGCCATGGGATGCTCCCGGTCAGACTGTCTACCCGGGCGTGTATTTACCGGCAAAGGCGCGCCCTGTGAAGAGCAGGATGATGCTGGAATGCGCCCCAGTGACCGTTACACTGTTTCAATCTCCATGGTTTATGTCCGGGGAACCAGTTCATGATGACCTTGTTGCGGGATCTCTGGCGTCCGGGGTTCATGGCGCTTTGGCTTCTGGCCGCACCCTTTGTGTCGGCTTCGGCACAGGACACCGGCGGCGGTTCGGGCGCGCAAGCCATCCGTGAACTCGTCTCCGTTCTCGAGGATCCGGTGGCGCGCCAGGATCTGATCGAGAGGCTCAACGCGCTGGCGGCCACGGGCGAGGCGGAGGAGAACGACAGGGCTCTTTTCGGTATCGGTGATCTCAACCAGAGGATGACGGACCTTCTGGCGAAGCTCGACGATGGCACCGAGCTTACCGATTGGATCGTCCGGGAGGTGTCGCGGGAGGACATGGGGGCCGTCTGGCTCGAGACGGGATGGCAGACCGGTCTTGCCCTTGCCGCCGGCATTCTGGCCTGGCTGGCCGTCCAGCGCCTGACAGCAAACCCCCGGCGCCGGCTGGAAGAAGACGAAGGCGGCAACTGGCTGGAACGGCTGCTGGACGCAGCGGTTCGCTTCCTGTTCGGCATCGCACCGGTCGCCGGATTCCTGTTCCTGACCTGGCTTGCCACGTTTCTTCTGGCGCCCGGATCCGGCACCTCGTCGGTCATCTTCACCGTGGCCGGAATCATCGGCCTCTATGGTGCGGCCCTGGTCCTGATACGAGTCGTCCTGTCACCGCTGCGGCCGGCCATCCGCCTGGTGCCGTTTTCCGATCGAGAAGCCGCCTATCTTGTCGTCTGGTTCAACCGGTTTTCGGTTATCGGTATCGTCGGATTCCTTGCAACCGATCTTCTGTCGACGATGGGCGCACCCGCGGCGAGTGTTGAATCGCTGCTGCGCATCGTCGGTCTGATCCTCGCGGTCATGACGATCGTCGTCATTCTGCAGAACCGCCAGGGCATCGCCGGCTGGATCGGCGGCGAGCCCGGGACAAGCGTGCACTTCGTTCGCAAGCGGCTGGCCGATGTCTGGCACGTCGTGGCCATTCTCGCGGTCTCCATCACGTTTGTCGTCTGGGTCTCCGAGGCACAAAGGGGCACAGCATTCCTTCTTCACGGCTTTGTTCTTACCACGCTTGCCGTGCTCGGCGGTGCACTGTTGAGCGCACTGGCGCGGCGCGGTCTGGCCCGACTCTTCCGGATCGGCGCAGACTTGCGAGAGAGATTTCCGGATCTCGAACGGCGCAGCAATCGCTATCTCTTCCTTGTCAGCGGCCTGCTCAACGTCGTGATCTGGGTGATCGCCGTCGTCACTGCTCTGGAGGGCTGGGGCATCGAGGTGGCACGAATCTTTCTTTCTCCCGACGGTCTCGATCTGCTTGGAAGGCTGATCGCCATGGTCGTGATTTTCGTGATCGCCGTTTTCGTCTGGGAAATCGGCGACGGCATCATTGCGGGCCAGCTGCGCCGCAGCCACGGGGCACAGGTGAACCCGCGTGTGCTCACCCTGCTGCCGCTCGCCAGGAACATCCTTCTGGTCGCGATCGGGACCGTCGCTTTCATGACGATCCTCGGGGAATTCGGAGTGGATATCACTCCCCTGCTTGCCGGGGCCGGTGTTGTCGGCCTTGCAGTCGGTTTCGGCGCCCAGTCGCTCATCAAGGATGTCATCAACGGCGTCTTCATCCTGTTCGAGAACCAGTTCACGGTAGGCGACTGGATCGAAGCCGGCGGCAAGATGGGCGGGGTCGAGAATGTGACGGTCCGCACCGTGCAGTTGCGGGATTTGGACGGTTACATCCACACGGTTCCCTTCGGCGACATCTCGTCGGTCACAAACATGATGCGCGACTACGGGTATGCGGTGATCGATGTGGGAGTTGCCTACCAGGAGAACACCGACAGGGTCATCGAGGTGGTGCGCAAGGTCGACGAGGAGGCGCGCAGTGATCCGTCGCTGAACGAGCGGCTGACGGGCGATCTTGAGGTGCTGGGTGTGAACGCCCTGGGCGATTCATCGGTGACCCTGCGCTTTCGGGTTCGTACGCTGGCCGGCTATCAGTGGGGTGTGCGCCGGAACTACCTGAGACTGCTCAAGCTCAGATTCGATGAGGCCGGTATCGAGATTCCCTATCCGCACATGACGGTCTACTTCGGCGAGATGCGCGGCGGCCGGACATCGCCCGCTCTTGTCCGCATCGACGCCGAGGAGAAGGGTTCCGGGACCGGCACTTTCTGAGAGGGTCGATACCGACTCGGCAATTTGGATTGACATCTGACCGTTTGGCGACATGTTGATGTCGCAAACCGGACCGGTCGATCCGGCAAGGGACAAGGTGGTGGGTGCGAAGTCCTTCACATTTCTCCTGATTCCCGACTTCTCGATGATGGCCTTCACCGCAGCGGTCGAACCGCTGCGTTCGGCCAACCGGATGAGCGGTGCCGAGCACTACCGCTGGACGATCGTGTCCGGCGATGGCGCTCCGGTTCAGGCGAGCAATGGTCTGGAGGTCGTGGCGCATCACGCCATCGCGGATGTTCCCGAGTGCGACACGCTGTTTGTCTGCTCGGGTATCGATGCGCATGTCTACAACGACAGGTCCATCATGGCGTGGCTGCGTAAGCTGGCGCGCCAGGGAACCGTCATGGGAAGTCTGTGCACGGGCACGCACGTCCTCGCGCGTGCCGGCCTGATCCGCGGTCATCGATGTACGATTCACTGGGAGGACTACGACAGCTTCGCCGAGGACCACCCGGAACTCGATGTCACCGATGATCTCTTCGAGATCGATCGTAACAGGATCACGTGTTCCGGGGGAACGGCAGCACTCGACCTCATGCTCCATCTCATAGCGCTCGATCATGGCGCGGAACTCGCGGGCAGGGTATCCGAGCAGTTCATTCACGAGAGGATCAGGGAACCCCACGACCAGCAGCGTATGGCATTGCAGTCGCGTACCGGTGTCAACGATGGCAAGGTACTCGCCGCAATCGGCGAGATGGAGGCCAACCTGGAAGAACCCCTGACGATCCCGGAAATCGCCGCCGGTGTGGATCTGTCGACCCGGCAGCTCGAGCGCCTGTTCATCAGGTACCTGGGACGCTCGCCGTCGCGCTACTATCGGGAACTTCGACTGCATCATGCCCGCCTGATGCTGATGCAGGGATCAACCTCGATCCTGTCGATCGCCCTTGCTGCCGGATTCGTGTCGGCCTCGCACTTCAGCCGCCGCTACCGCGAACTGTTCGGCCGTCCGCCCCGCGAGGAACGGCGCAGTGCGGTCTGACATGTCGGCGACCCATGCCAGGCCGGTGACAATGGCATCGTTCCTTGGTGCCATCCTGCTGGCTCTGACCGTGCAACCACTCGAGGCATCGCACCACACTTGGGACGAATTCCTGGTCGGTGTCCGTGCCGAGGCGGCGGCCGGGGGAATCAGCCGGGAGACGCTCGACGAGGCGCTCGATGGACTGCAACCCGATGAACGGGTGATCGAACTCGACCGGCGCCAGCCCGAGGGCACGATCACGTTCGAGGAATACATGGCTGCCCGTGTGACTGCGGAACTGATCGAGGCCGCGCGCAGCAAGTTCGCCCGCCACGAGCCTCTGCTGGTGGCCATTGCCGACCACTACGCTTTCGATCCCGAATACATCGTCGCGATCTGGGCCGTGGAAACACGTTTCGGGGGCTTCACCGGCGGTTTCGACGTCATTGCCTCGGTTGCCACGCTTGCCTTCGACGACAGGCGCAGCGCGTTCTTCAGGAAGGAACTCATGCATGCGCTCGGCATTCTCGATGAGGGCCACATTGCACGCGCCGACATGAAGGGATCCTGGGCGGGCGCCATGGGGCAGAGTCAATTCATGCCGTCGAGTTTCAACCACTTCGCCGTCGACTGGGATCTCGATGGTCGTCGCGATATCTGGACGAACAGGGGCGATGTCTTTGCCTCCATCGCTAATTACCTCTCGGGTTCGGGATGGAAACGGGGCACGCCCTGGGGCAGCCCGGTGACGCTTCCGGACGGCTTCGACCGCAGCCTCGTGGATGCCGGCGGGACGCAACCCCTGGCGTCATGGCTCGCCCTTGGCGTCTCATGGCCAGAAGACGCACCGTCCGTATCCTCCGACGCCCAGGCATCGCTTGCGTTGCCTGCCGGTATCGACGGACCCGCCTGGCTGGTGTTCGACAACTACCGGGCCATCCTCAAGTGGAATCGCTCGGACTACTTTGCGATGTCCGTAACCACAATTGCTGACGCGTTGGCCCGGAGATGATGACGTTGAGCCGCGTCGCGCTGGCGCTCTCGGCCGTCCTCGTGATCTCGGGCTGTGCCGAGGTGGAATTCGTTTCGGCGATCCTCAAGTCGGGTAAGGGGACGTCCGGGGGCCACTACAAGGTGGGCCGGCCATACCAGATCAGCGGAACGTGGTACTATCCGGCCGAGGATCCGTTCTATGACGAGGAAGGCATCGCATCCTGGTACGGCGAGCCTTTCCATGGCGAGCTCACCGCCAACGGCGAAGTCTACGACATGTACGAACTGACGGCCGCCCACAAGACTTTGCCCATGCCGGTCTATGTCCGGGTGACAAACCTGGAGAACGGCACAAGCCTTGTTCTGCGGGTGAACGACCGTGGACCGTTCATAGCGGGACGCATCATCGATGTCTCGCGCCGCGCCGCGCAACTGCTGGGTTTCGAAGCCCGGGGAACGGTGCGCATCAGGGTTCAGGCCATCGATCCCGACAGCGGAAAGACATGGGCGGAACTCGGCCGCGAACCTTCAGACGAGGCGTCGCCGCTCCCACCCTCCATCGACTTCACGAGCGAGGATCCGGGTGGCGGGCTGTTCGTACAGGCCGGTGCCTTCACCGATGCCGCGCATGCCTACGTGGTGAGCAACTCGCTCGTCGGTACCGGTGATATCCATGTCGTGCGTACCGTGGTCGACAACAGGATCTTCTATCGTGTCCGTGTCGGACCCTTTGCCGCCCGAAGCCAGGCCAACAGGGTGCTCGACCGGGTGGTGGAACTGGGTTATCGGGAAGCCATCGTCGTCACGGCGCTCTAAAGTGTTTGGTGGCGATGTTCACCACGAATGTTGTATCAATTCAGTCACGTCAATGGCTGCGAGGCCGCTAGCATGATCAGGCGTTTGCTCATCAGCGTTGCTGCCGCATTCGGGATCGGAGTCGCACCGGCAGCGGCGTTTGACCTCTCGGCACGCGAGGCGATCCTCGTCGACGAAGCGAGCAGTACCGTGCTCTACGAGAAGAATTCCGACGACCGGACTTACCCCTCGTCCATGACCAAGCTGATGACCGCCTATCTGCTGTTCGAGAAGCTCGCTGACGGAACGCTTGCTCTCGACGACACCCTTCCGGTGAGCGAGAAGGCGTGGCGCAAGGGTGGCTCGAAGATGTTTGTCGAAGTCGGCTCGCGCGTGAAGGTCGAGGATCTCATTCGCGGAATCGTCGTCCAGTCGGGCAACGATGCCTCGATCGTGGTGGCCGAGGGACTGGCCGGATCCGAGGCTGCCTTCGCCGACCTCATGACAAGGAAGGCCCGTGAATTCGGGATGGTCAACACGACTTTCCTCAATTCCTCGGGCTGGCCCGAGGACGATCACGTGACCACGGTTGAGGATCTTTCCATCCTCGCACGCAGGACGATCGACGATTATCCGCAATATTATCACTACTATACAGAGATGGAGTTCACTTTCAACGACATCAGGCAGTCGAACCGGAACCCCTTGCTCCACGCCGGGATCGGCGCGGACGGCCTCAAGACAGGCTACACCAGCGCGGCCGGCTACGGTCTGGTGGCATCCGCCGTTCAGGGAGACCGCCGGCTGATTCTGGCCGTCAACGGTTTCGCCAGCGCCGGCGTGCGCTCCAGGGAATCCCAGGCCATCATCGAGTGGGCATTCCGGGAATACGATGCCTACCGTCTTCTCGGTGCCGGTGAGGAGATGGGCACGGCCCAGGTCTGGCTCGGTGAAGCGGACACCGTCCCGCTCGTCCTGGTCGAGGACCTTGTCGTCACGCTTCCCAGGGCATCGCGGTCTTCTCTGGATGCCCGTATCGTCTACGACGGGCCCGTGCCCGCGCCGATCGAGAGAGGGCAGGAGGTCGCAAAGCTGGTGATCGAGGCTCCCGGCATTGCACCGATTGAACGGACACTTGTTGCGGGCGCCGATATCGGGGAGCTTTTCATGCTGGGCAGGATAGGGGCCGTTCTGGGCCATCTTCTGTTCGGTACCGCGGAAGAGCCTTGAGAGGAGGCCGGTTCATCACGCTGGAAGGCGGGGAGGGGACGGGCAAGTCGACACAGGCCCGGCACCTGGCGTCCTGGATCCGTGACACGTTCGAGGCCGACGTTGTCGTGACGCGCGAACCCGGTGGTGCGCCGGGGGCCGAGGTCATACGCACGTTACTCGTCGACGGCGAGCCGGACCGCTGGGACTCCGGAACTGAGGTACTCCTGCATTTCGCGGCCCGGCGGGAGCATGTCCTGAAGACCATCCGGCCGGCTCTGGAAGAGGGCCGTTGGGTGATCAGCGATCGCTTTACCGATTCGACGCGGGTCTACCAGGGAATGGTGCAGGGCGCCGGCCTCGAATTCGTCGAAGAGATCGGTCGACTGGCTGTCGGGGATTCGGTCCCCGATCTTACCTTCGTCCTTGATCTTCCGGTCGACGAGGGCCTGCTCCGGGCGGCACGGCGCGGCGGCACCAACCGTTACGAGCGCATGGGCCGCGCGTTTCATGAAGAGTTGCGTGGCGCGTTCCTCGATATTGCCCTGAAGGAGCCCTCGCGCATCAGGGTTGTGGACGCTTCGGGCAGCGAGGATAACGTCGCCGGTCGCCTTGCCGCCGAAGTCTCCCAGCGATGGCCCGTTCGATGACAGACGATCCTGTCGACATACGCAAGCATCCGGAATACGCCCGGAGCGAGGCCCCCGCGCCCTGGGCGAACTTCGATCTCATCGGCCATGCGGAGGCGGAACATCGGCTGGCCAGTCTTGCCGCCGAAGGCCGGATCGACGGCGCATGGATCATTGGCGGCAAGGCCGGCATCGGCAAGGCGACGCTTGCCTTCAGGCTGGCGAGGTTCCTCTTGTGCGGGGCGGGTCGGGACCTCTTCGGAGAACCTTCGGCCACGCTCGATATCGATGCCGGCGACCGGGCCGCACAATGGATTTCCGCGCGTTCCCACGGCGATCTTCTGGTGATCGAACCCGGTATCGGAAGTCAGGGGAAACGGCGACGGGAAGTCATTGTGGAGGATGTTCGCCGTCTGGGTCCTTTCTTTGCCCAGTCCGCGGGCAACGACGGCTGGCGTATCGCGATCATCGATCAGGCGGATCTGATGAACAGGAGCGCCGCCAATGCGGCCCTGAAGCTTGTCGAGGAGCCTCCCGAACGTTCCGCCGTGTTTCTCGTCTCGGATGAGCCTTCGGGTCTGCTACCGACGATCCGCTCTCGCTGCCGGAAAATCTGGCTGGGTCCGCTCAAGACCGAACAGGTGATTCTGCTTCTGGAACAGTATCTTCCGGATCTCTCCGAAGAGGACAGGGAACCCCTGGCACGACTCGCCGAGGGCAGCCCCGGCCGGGCCCTTCTGCTGGCGCAGTCGGGAGGTCTCGAACTCTATCGGGAAATCGTCGCCCTGATCGCGCAGGTGCCAGGCATCGATCCTGCCGCCCTTCACCGGTTTGCCGATCGGCTCGGCGGGGCGAACGCCGAGGGAGTCTGGAACCTGGCACTCGATTTCCTTGCGGGATGGTTCGCAAGGCTCGCCAGGAGCGCCGGCACGGGCCGGATGCCGACCGATAGCGTCCTGGCCGAAGAAATCGAACCGATGTCCCGGCTGGCCCGTGATCCCGATCTTGAACGCTGGGTGACCGTGTGGGAAAAGGTCATGCATCTACGCCAGGTGGTCCATTCGCTCAATCTGGACCGGAAACAGGCCATCCTTTCCGTTTTCGGTGCACTGGAAGTGGCTGCCAGAATCTGAGAACACCAGCCCACGCCCGTATACCGGGAATGGACCATCGGGGGCCCTTGGGCATGCGCGATACGTTCTACATCACGACGCCGATCTACTACGTCAACGACAATCCGCACATCGGACATGCGTACACCACACTTGCCTGTGACGTGATGGCGCGTTTCAAGCGTCTCGATGGCTTCGACGTGATGTTCCTGACGGGCACCGACGAGCACGGGCAAAAGGTCGAGAAGGCTGCACGGGAGGACGGAACCGATCCCCTGACATTCTGCGACCGGGTCTCGCAAAACTTCCGGGACCTCGCAACGGAATGGAATTTTTCGAACGACGATTTCATCAGGACGACCGAAGAACGGCACATCAGGTCGGTTCAGGCGCTGTGGACGCGCCTTGAGGAGGCCGGGGAGATCTATCTCGATAACTATGAGGGCTGGTACGCCATCCGCGACGAGGCGTTCTATACGCAAGACGAGCTCAGCGAGGATGAAGAGGGCCGGAAGCTCGCACCGTCCGGCGCCCCGGTGGAGTGGGTCAAGGAACCGAGCTATTTCTTCAGGCTTTCGGCCTGGCAGGAGCGCCTGCTGAAGCTCTACGACGATCGGCCGGACTTCATTCTGCCCGAGATGCGCCGCAACGAGGTTCGAAGCTTCGTGGAACGGGGGCTGCGCGACCTCTCGATCTCGCGCACCGGTTTTTCATGGGGCATTCCCGTGCCCGGCAATCCGGACCATGTCATGTATGTCTGGATCGATGCCCTGACAAACTACATCACGGCAGCAGGCTATCCCGAAGATAAAGGTGAATTCTTTCTCACCTGGTGGCCCGCTCTTCACATGGTCGGCAAGGACATTCTGAGGTTTCACGCGGTCTACTGGCCGGCCTTTCTCATGGCGGCGGGTATCGAGGTCCCGAGGCGTGTGTTCGCCCATGGCTGGTGGACGAGCGAAGGGCAGAAGATCTCCAAGTCGCTGGGCAATGTCATCGTGCCGTCGGAGATCGTCGCCCGTTACGGTCTCGACCAGGTGCGCTACACGCTCATGCGCGAGGTGAGCTTCGGCAACGACGGAGACTTCTCGCACCGCGGCGCACTTCTGCGATGCAATCACGATCTTGCCAACGACTACGGCAACCTGGCGCAGCGCGTGCTCAAGATGGTTGCCCGGAACTGCGAGGGAAGGGTGCCCGTTCCCGCCGGGTTCAGCGGCGAGGACCGAGACTTGCTCGCCGGGGCCTATGGCCTGTTGCCGCACGTCCGCGGGCACATCGAGGTCCAGGCCATCCATCTGATGCTCCGGGAAATCTGGGCCGTCATCGGCGCCGCCAACCGCTATGTCGACGCCGAGGCACCCTGGAAACTGAAACAATCGGATCCCGGGCGCATGGCTACGGTTCTCTTTTGTGTGGCCGAGGTCATTCGCGTCCTCGCCCTCCTGACCCAGCCGGTCATGCCTGATTCGTCCTCGAAGTTGCTCGACCAGCTGGCGGTTCCGGCCGACTGGCGCAACTTCGCCTGCATTGACGAGGAGCACGCCCTTCGTCCCGGTACTCTCCTGCCGGAGCCATCGGGCGTATTTCCGCGCCGGGCGGAAGAGGCCGGATGATGCTTGTCGATAGCCACTGCCACCTCGACTTTCCCGATTTCGGGGACGAGCTCGACGCCATCGTCGATCGGGCACGGTATGCCGGTGTCGGCGTCATGCAGACGATCTCGACGCGCATGAGCCAGTTCGAGGAGGTACGTGCGATCGCCCGCCACTACGACGGTATCTTCTGTTCCGTGGGCATTCATCCCCACAATGTCGCGGAAGAGGGGATCTGGCCCGCAGCCGAGATCGTCGCAAGGACCGATGCACCGGAAGTCATCGGGATCGGCGAAACCGGTCTGGACTACCATTACGATCACAGTCCCCGTGACGATCAGAGGGCCAGTTTCAGGGAACACGTCAGAGCGTCCCGCGAGACCGGCCTGCCGCTTATCGTCCACACGCGCTCGGCGGACGATGATACCATGGCGATCCTCGAGGACGAGGCAGAGCAGGGGGGCGCCTTCCCTGGACTCATACATTGCTTCAGTGCTTCCCGGGATCTCGCCGTGCGCAGCCTCGCCCTGGGCTTCTCCATCTCGATCTCCGGCATCGTGACATTCAGGAATGCCGACGAAATTCGCGACATCGTTACCGACATCCCCCTCGAGCGCCTTTTGGTCGAGACCGATGCGCCCTTCCTCGCGCCCGTGCCCATGCGCGGCAAGCGCAACGAGCCGGGTTTCGTCGTCCATACAGCAGAGTTTCTGGCCCGCCTGAAAGATGTGTCACCGGAAGAGCTGGCGGAAACCACCACCGCCAACTTCTTCAGGCTCTTTACCAAGGCAACATAGGCACACGCTGGAATGTAACGATTTGCGTCCGTATGGCTATAATGTTCCATAATATACCTTATGCGATTTTTTCTACGGACTCGACATTGCCCGTGCGGGCCGAGCGTTCTGCTGCCAGTGTCGCGGCCACGGCCGCTGCCGCATCATCGGCGCGACCGATCTCCGGCGCCTTGCCTGTCAGAACACAGCGCGCGAAGTAGCTCAGCTCGTCCTTCAACGCGCCGCCTCTCTGGCCATCGAACATCGGCCAGTACGTCGTGTCCGGACTGCGAAGCTTGTTGGCGTCCACGATCGCCAGATTGGGGAACGTGTCCTGAACATGGATGATGCCTTCGGTACCGATGATCGCCAACCGCTCGTCGATATCGAAGGGTGTCTGTTCAGGCATGCACATGGCCGTTTCCATGGTAGCCGTAGCGCCTCCGGAAAACCTGTACATGGTCTGGCCGGCATCCGGATTCTCCAGTCCCCGGACACTGACGGTCTGGCAGTAGGCCGTCACGATGCGCTCGCCGGTGAGCCAGAGCATCAGGTCGGTGTCGTGCACGCCGTCACCGACGACGGGTCCGATCTTCCTGATGATCCCGTGTGTCCACGCCAGCGGAATATTCCTTCTCGAACTCATCGCGACGATCCTGCCAATTCTCCCTTCGTCGATGGCCTGCTTGGCCATGCGGTAACGTGGATTGAAGCGGCAGATGTGGCCCACCTGGAGAATTCCCCGGGCAGCCTCGGCAGCCTTCAGGATCCTGCGGCATTCCTCGAGTGTCTTCGAGGAAGACGTGCTTGCCGGCTTCGAGCGAAGCACAGGCGGGTTCCACATGCTGCTGCCATTGCGTCACCACCGAGACTGCGTCGATGCCGGGATCCGCGAGCATCTCGCGGTAATCCGTGAAAATCTTGCTCACGTCGAATTTCCTTGCCATCGCCGCCAACCGCTCGGGGCGCCGCGTGGAAAGTGCTTCGAGGCTCAACTCGGGGATACCGGCGATCGTTTCACAGTGGATTTCACCGAACCAGCCCAGTCCAATCACACCAATTTTCAGTTTTTCCACGATGTCGCTTCCCTCATGTTTCATTTCATGCCGTTGGAGAGCCCCCTTCCCCTCTATGCGGCGCATGCGCCGCCTGCTCATCTTTTTGGGTGGTGGTCCCGGGCAGCAATCGGCTGTACTGTCGGCGAAGAACAGTAGAGGGAGATTATTGAATGACAAAGTTGAACCTCAACCGACGCACCTTTATCGAGGCATCCGCAGCGATGTCGGCCGCGGCCATGGTCAAGTCCTGGATGTCATCTGCGAATGCCTCTGTCACACCGGACCGTGCCCTTCGCATGCGGACCAACCGCACCATCGTGTCGACCGATCCGGGATACATGGTGGGCGGCATGGAAATCGTTCTGCAGTATGCCTGCCTGGCGCAACTGGCGACCTTCAACGAGGGGCCGGACTGGTCATGGTCGCCCAGCGAATTCGTCGCACACATCGAGCAGGTGGATGCGCAGACCATCGTTTTCGAACTCAAGCCTGGAATCAACTGGCGCGATGGCACGACGCACGAGGTGATCAGCGAACTCGATGCCGAGGACGTCAGGTTCTCGCTCGAGCGGATCAAGGACTCCGAGTGGAAGGACAAGGCCGCGACGCTCGATCACATCGAGGTCACCGGGACCCATTCGGGAATCATCCACCTCAACCAGCCCTTTGCACCCGTCTGGTATACTTGGCTGGCATCCGGTACCGGCAACATTCTTTGCCGCAAGGCGGTGGAGGCCGCAGGGGGCAAGTACGACGGTATCTTCAACTTCTATATCGGCCCCTATCGCGTGAAGGAATGGTCTCCCAAGCAGTTCTATGAACTCGAAGCCAATCCGTTCTGGACCGGAACACCTGGCGCCATCAACAGCGTCCGCTTCATCATCATCGAGGACGAGAAGACGGCCGAGATCGCCTACGAGGCAGGCGATGTCGATTTCACCCATATCAGCACGGATACGCTGGCGCGCTACCAGGAGGAAGGCGTACCGGACGACACCACCCTGAAGGTCTATCCAGGCCTTCTGTGGACCTGGATGGGAATCAACACGGAGCATCCCAAGCTTCAGGACATCCGGGTGCGCCAGGCCATTCAGCGCGCCATCGATGTCGATACCATCCTCGCGGCCGCATATGCCGGTGCCGCGCCGAAGTCCCATGGCATCGTACCACCGGGTGTGATCGGTCACCGCACGAAGACCAATTACAGCTACTCGCCCGATGAGGCACGTGCCCTGGTGGCCGAGGCCGGCGCGGAAGGTCTGCAACTCGAGCTCAAGACCATCAACCGCATCGACCGCATGGCAGCCGCTACAGTGATCCAGGCCAACCTCGCGGAGGTCGGCATCGAACTCGACGTCATTCCGCTGGATCCCGGACCCTTCTGGAATCTGGGGCTGGAATCATCCGGCGACGACTGGAAGGATCTTCAGCTCTGGATCATGCGTTACGGCGACGCACCGGACCCCAGCCAGATGGCACAATGGTACGTCGAGGCCCAGGTCGGAGTCTGGAACTGGGAGCGATGGAAGGATCCGGAGTTCGATGAACTTTTCCTGAAAGGGCTCGGCGAGACCGACGAGAATGTGAGGACCGAGATCTATCTGCGCATGCAGGACATCATGGAGGATACCGGAGGCTACGTGTGGATCACCCACGAGCCGGTCGGCCTGATCCACCGGGACGATCTCACGCCGTCGATCCGGCCCAGCGGCTGGCAGTTCTACATGCAGAGGTTTGCCTGGACCTGATTGAGGGCAATCCGGAGGAAACCGCCCGGCATCGCCGGTGCCGGGCGGTCCCGAAAAGGAACTCATGGCCGACAGCCCGGCAATCGGGCGCCTTCTTGCGATCATGGCCCGACTGCGGGATCCGCAGTCGGGCTGTCCGTGGGACCTTGAACAGACCTTCAGGACTATCGCTCCCTACACCATCGAGGAAGCCTACGAAGTTGCCGAGGCTATCGAGAAGGAGGACTGGACCGCACTGAAGGCCGAACTCGGTGACCTTCTCCTCCAGGTCGTCTTTCATGCCAGACTGGCATCCGAGCAGGGGCTCTTCCATTTCGACGACGTGGTCGAGGCAATTTGCGACAAGATGGTACGACGTCACCCCCATGTCTTCGGCGATGACACGGGCGTTCTCACGGCCGCCGAACAGACGGTGAACTGGGAGGACCACAAGGAAAGGGAACGCAAGGCCCTTGCTCGAACGAGGGGACACCGGACCTCCGAACTCGATGGAATCGGGGCCAACCTCCCTGCCCTGACCCGCGCCGAAAAGATTCAGCAACGAGTCGCCCGGGTCGGATTTGGCCTGTCGTCGCCGACGCAGGCCATGAAGGATGTCTCCGGAGAAATCGACGAACTCAGTCGCGAAATGGAGAAGAGTTCACCGGACCGGCTCGAGGATGAACTCGGGGACGTTCTCTTCGCCATCACGAATCTCGCCCGGCATCTCGGCGTCAATCCTGAAAGTGCCCTGCGTCGCAGCAATGCGAAATTCGAAGCGAGATACCGCTTCATTGAAAGCCGCCTCGCATGTCGGGACAAGGATATTGTCGATTGCTCGCCTGACGACCTGCACGCACTCTGGACCGAGGCGAAGAACCGGGACAGGCGATAGCGCTTCAGCAGGCCCCAATGTTGCTGTATCCGGCGCCTGCGAAGCGCTTGCGAAACTGTCCCAGATCCTTCGAACCGATACCGACCTTGAGCACGACGTCGCGGTCGCGGTCGATCCGCTCGATCACCTCCCCGCGCCGGTAGAGAAACCCGATCGCCGCGCCGTCACCCACGGGAACACTGAACTCGACGACCTTGCGCGCGCTGCCGATCCTGCGCCCGATGAGGTCGATGAGGTCGCCCGTCCCCGTCCCCGTCACGGCAGAGATGGCAACCGTGCCGGTGCTGCGGGCCACGGTCGCGTGGACCCTTGCCGTGTCGTCGGCATCGAGAAGGTCGATCTTGTTGAACACGGTCAGCATCCGTTCGGCACGGTCGCGTTCGTCGATGCCGAGTTCCTGGAGCACGGCCATCACGTCGGCGGCCTGGATTTCGCTGTCCGGGTGGCTGGCATCGCGCACGTGAAGGATGATCGAAGCTTCGGTGACTTCCTCGAGTGTGGCGCGAAAGGACGCGACGAGTGTACTGGGGAGGTTGGAGACGAAACCGACGGTGTCGGACAGGATGACACGCTGTCCGGACACCAGATCGAGTGCCCGCATGGTCGGGTCGAGCGTGGCGAACACCCTGTCATCGGCGTAGACACCGGCGCCGGTCAGCCTGTTGAACAGGGTCGACTTGCCGGCGTTGGTGTAGCCGACCAATGCCACTGTCGGCCAGGGAACCTTGCGTCGTGCGTGGCGATGCTGACCGCGCATGCCGGCGACGCCGTCGAGTTCACGGCGTAACCTGGAAATGCGTTCGCCGATCAGGCGGCGGTCGATTTCGAGCTGGGATTCACCAGGCCCACCGACGAATCCCAGGCCACCCCGTTGACGTTCGAGGTGGGTCCAGCTCCTGACAAGTCGGCTTCTCTGATAGGTCAGGGCCGCCATCTCGACCTGCAGGACACCTTCCCTTGTGGCGGCACGGGCACCGAAGATGTCGAGGATCAATCCGGTCCGGTCGATGACCTTGGTCTGTAACCGCCGCTCCAGATTGCGCTGCTGAACGGGCGAAAGCGCCGTATCGAAAAAGACGAGATCGGTCGAGAATGCGCTCACCTGGTCCTTGAGTTCTTCGACCTGGCCCGGTCCCAGGTAGGTGCCCGGTCTGGGCTGCTTGACAGGCAAGATCCGTGCATCCTGGACTTCGAGGTCGATGGCCTTCGCCAGAGAGACGGCTTCCTCGAGCCCGCTGTGGTCATCGCGCGCACTGCGCAGCCTGCCGCGCAATGACGGGTAGATCACAATCGTCCGCGTGGCGGATGCCTCGCGTGAGAGTGCTTCAGGCATCGGAGTCGGGCTCTCCCTCATCGATTGCCTGGAGCCTGAGCGGTACCTCGGGCATGATGGTCGAAACCGCATGCTTGTAGACCAGTTGCGAATGGCCGTCGCGGCGCAACAGCAGACAGAAGCTGTCGAACCACGTGATGACTCCCTGGAGTTTCACGCCGTTCACAAGATAGACGGTCACCGGAACCTTCGACTTGCGGATGGTGTTGAGGAAGATGTCCTGCAAATTCTGCTGTCTGTCCTGGGGCATGGAGGCGGTCTCCCGGTTTTTCTTGATGTTCGATCGGTTCTGCTCTTGAGGGGACGGGCATCCCTCGCCGGAGCCCGGAGCCACCGGTGGTTCCCTCGCTGTCGTCCCGGGATGCTGGCCGACGGACGATACCATGAGCCGGATCACAGACTACACGTGAATGGCCGTCATGAAACCCCGGCAGGCGGCTTGGATGCCTCCCGGCGCACGAAGTCGAGGTAGGCATCGAGCAGAAGGCAGGTCGAGTGGCCCGGGTGACCATTGCCGATGATGGCATCGTCGATGCGGGAGACCGCCATGACGAAGGATGTCGTGCTGGTGAGGAAGGCCTCGCGGGCCCGCTTTGCCTCTTCGACGCTGAAGGGCCGTTGGACAACCTCGATGGAGAGTTCCCGGGCCAGCTTGATCACTCGTTCCCGGGTGATGCCCCTGAGGATTCCGGACATCGCGGGACGGGTGATGAGACGTCCTTCGGCATCGATGATCCAGGCATTGGAGGCACTGCATTCGGTGACATGTCCATCCCCGTCGACCAGCCATGCCTCGTAGGCTCCTTTCTCGGCCGCCTTCGTCCTTGCGAGGACGTTGGGCAGAAGCGACACGCTCTTGATGTCGACGCGTCCCCATCTTGTGTCGGGAAGCGTGATGACATCGACGCCGGTGACGGACCGTGCATCGTCCGGCAGCACGACCCGTCTTGAAGTGCACACCACCGTCGGCGTGAGGGAAGCGCTGTCATAGACATGATTGCGGGGTGCCGTCCCACGGTTTACCTGAAGGTAGACGATCCCGTCGAACACCCGGTTCTGACGGATTGTCCGGTCCATGACGTGACACAGTGCGCGTTCCGTCATAGGAGGTGATATCCCGAGTTCATCCAGGGAGCGGTCCAGGCGCCGAAGATGGTCGTCAAGATCGATCATGCGGCCATTGGCCACGAGAATGACCTCGTAGACGCCGTCGGCGAAGGTGTGTGCACGGTCATCGATATGAACCTGTGCCCTGCCGTGCGGCAGGTATCGGCCATTGACAAAGGCAACGCGAGACATGTCCGGCTTCCACTCCCGGTTCAATTGTGGTCTAGAAGAATTCGAAGCCCACTGAAAACAGTTTCTCGACCTTCTTCACCAGGTTGGTGTTGGTGAACAGGACAACCCGGTCGCGCACCAGGATGCGCGTGTTGCCATCGGGAACGATGACCTCGTTACCGCGTATGATCGAGCCGATCAGGATTCCCTTGGGCAGGTGGATATCGCGAATTCGCATGTTGGTGATGCCGGTCGTCTCAAGTGCCTCGGCCTCTATGAATTCGCCGGCGCCCTCGCGGATGCTGTAGACACTGCGGATCCGGCCACGGCGAATATGCTGGAGGATCGTCGACACCGTGGAACCCCGTGGATTGACGGCCACATCCACGCCAAGTTGTCCGACAAGAGGATCGTAGCTCTCCGAATTGACCAGCGTAATGGCCCAGTCGGTACCGAGACGCTTGGCCAGCAGGGAAGAAAGGATGTTGACCTCGTCCCCGTTGGACACTGCGACCACCGTTTCCGTTTCACCGGCACCGGCTTCTTCCAGGAGCTCGCGCTCCAGTGCGTCTCCGAGCAGGACAGTCGTTCGGGAAAGCTGGTCGGCAATCTCCCGGGCTCGTCCTTCGTTGATTTCGATCACCTTGCAGCGCACATCCGGATGCTTTTCCTCCATCTCGCGCGCTATGTAGAGACCGATTTTCCCTCCCCCGATGATGATGATCCGGCGGGCCTCGGGCTCCTCGTGGCCGAATACCGACATCGAGCGATGCATGTGGTCTGTCGAGGTGATGAAATAGACCTCGTCACCCTCGCGCATCTCGGACTTGCCGGTCGGGATGATCAACTGATCGCCGCGCACGATTCCAACGACGAAGACCTTGAGATTGGGAAACAGTTCGGCGAGCTCCTCGAGCGGTGTGTCGAGAATGGGGCAGTCGGCGAGGCAGCGGACGGCGATGGCGCGCACACGGCCGTCCGCCATCGGAATGACATCGAGTGCACCTGGCACCTCGAGGCGCCGGATGATGGCGCGTGCCACCTCGATTTCCGGAGAAATGATGACATTGATCGGCATGTGGTCCCTGCTGAAGAGATTGCTCCATGCAGGATCGAGGTAGGACTGGTGGCGTACCCGGGCGATCTTCGTGGGAATGTTGAAGATGGAATGGGCGACCTGGCAGGCGATCATGTTGACTTCGTCGGCATGGGTCACGGCGATCAGCATGTCCGCGTCTTCGGCACCGGCCTGCTGCAGGATCGGCGGGTGGGCTGCGAAACCCACCAGACCCTTGACATCGAGGTTCTCCCTGACACGGGCGATCCGGGTCGGATCGAAATCGACGACGGTGACATCGTTGGCCTCGCTCGCCAGCCGCCGGGCGATGTTATAGCCGACCTGACCCGCTCCGCAGACGATGACCCGCATGGTTTCCCGAACCCGCCGGCGGCCTCAGGGCCCGGTATCCCGTTCCGCATCACTGATACCCAGAGATCTCAGCTTGCGGTGCAGCGCCGAGCGCTCCATGCCGATCATTGTGGCGGTTTTGGAGATGTTGTTGCCGAAACGCGCAAGCTGCGTCATCAGGTACTTGCGCTCAAACATTTCACGTGCCTGCCGCAACCCAAGCGACATGACCTCGCTGGAGTCATGGAAAAGGACCGGTACCGGACTCGTCATGCTCACCTCACTTGGCAGCATGGCGGCAGTGATTGAGCCGTTGCCTTCGTTGGGCGCCATGATCAGCAACGATTCGATCACATTGCGAAGCTGGCGGACATTGCCTGGCCAGTCGGCCATCAGGAGGGCCGTTTCGGCATCGCTCGTCAGCTTCCCCGCGTAAAGTCCCTGTTGCCGGACGGCAAGATCGATGAAGTACTCCGAGAGCGGCTTGACATCCTCACGCCTTTCGGAAAGCGGCGGAACCTCGATCGAAACGACATTCAATCGGTAGTAGAGATCCTCGCGGAACAGGCCCGCTCGGACAGCCTCCACAATGTCGCGGCTGGCCGACGTGAGTATCCGCACATCGGCCCGTACGGGTGTATCGCCCCCCACCCTCATGAACACCTGGTCCTGAAGCGCCCGCAGAATCTTCCCCTGGGTGGCAAGCGGCATGTCCGGAACATTGTCGAGAAGGAGTGTGCCTCCATTGGCACGTTCGAACACGCCGATCGTGACCGCGGGGATTCCGCCGGGAGTTCGAATTTCGGTGCCGAACAGTTCTTCTTCCACCCTCTCGGGTGCCAAGGTTGCGGCATTGATGACAACGAACGGGCCCGAAGCGCGCGGGGACTGATGATGGATGTGCCGTGCCACGAGCTCTTTGCCCGATCCCGCCGGACCGGTGATCAGAACCCTGCTGCCGGTCGGAGCGACCCGCCCCATGGCTTCGCGCAGCTGTGCCATCGCCCGGGACTGGCCGACGAGTTCATCGAGGACATGGGTGATCCGCCGCAACTCCTCGTTCTCGCGGCGCAGTCTCGCGTCATCGATCGCCCGTCTCACTGCAAGAAGAATTTTGTCGGTCTGCAGTGGCTTTTCGATGAAATCGTAGGCGCCGATCTTGGTGCACTTCACGGCGGTTTCGATCGTGCCGTGACCGCTGATCATGAGAATTGGCATGAAGGGATAGTGCACGACGTACTGCTGCAGGAGATCGACACCATCGCGTCTGTTCCCGCGAAACCATATATCGAGAATCAGCAGGGACGGAATCTGCTTGGCGATGGCGGCATCAGCGGATGCCGGATCGGAAGCAGAGCGCACCGTGTAGCCCTCGTCCTCGAGAACGCCGGAAAGGGTTTTGCGGATATCGCGCTCGTCGTCCACGATCAGGATGTCGTGCTTCATGGATGTGGCTCAGTCGTATCCTTGGTCTTGCCTGAAGAGCGGCAGCGAAAAGGACACCGACGCACCGCCACCTTCCTTGTCCCGAAGCACGAGCTCTCCGCCATGATCGTTGATCGTGGAACGGACGATCGTCAGGCCGAGTCCGTATCCTTCAATCTTCCCGTGAGTCTCATGGGGTTCGAGGAGCCTTTCCGGAGGTGATACGGGAAATCCCGGGCCATTGTCTTCGACGTGAATCATACAGCAGTCGCCCTCCTCGGCAACCGTAACCCTGACGACACTCTCGGATATCCTGCTGTCGTCCGTCATAACAAAGGCTTCCACGGCATTCTTGACAATGTTGAAGATGGCGGCGCCGATCATGTGACTGTCGCAGTACACGACGGGCGAGTTCTCGGGATAGATCCTTTCGAACCTGACGGGAGTCTCCGATATCTCCTGGAGACGAATCGCCTTTTCGACCAGATCGATGGCATTAACCGGCGTCATGATGAGAGTCGGCATTCTGGCATGTTGGGAGAATTCGTTGACCACGTGAGTCATGTGCATCACCTGCCTCTGGATCGTGTCAGTCAATTCCCGGAACACGTCAGGCGATTCATGGATCTGTGGAGAGAATCTCCGTTCCAGCCGTTCGGCAGAAAGTGCGATCGGAGTCAGGGGATTCTTGATTTCATGGGCTACCCTGAGTGCCACATCGCTCCATGCGGCTTTGCGTTGGGCAAGGACCAGCGGTGTGACATCATCGATGGTCACCACATAACTACCACGCGGAGCCGGCGTCTCCAGATCGCCGAACACGCTTCCGATTCGCACGAAGAGGCGCCTGAGCTGAGCGTCATTTTCGAGATCTACATTGCCGGAAGCAGCCCGTTCCTTCATGGCATGTTCGAGGAGTTCGAAAACTTCCGGTATCGTATGGGAAAGGCCGGTGCCGACGAGTTTTTCCCCGGGTACATTCAAGAGTTCGAGAGCTCTGCGGTTCGCCAGTTCGACAACGCCCTTGGCGTCGAGACCGATGACACCGGCGCTTACGCCTGAAAGGACCGACTCGGTAAAGCGCCGCCGGGACTCGAGGTCCCTGTTGGCTTCCATGAGAGCGTGGCGCTGTTCGGCAATCCGGTCCGCCATGCGGTTGAAGGTCTGACCGAGAAGGGAAATTTCATCCGATCGCCCGCTCAGGGGCACGCGAACCGAAAGGTCGTCCTGGCGTATCTTCTCCGCAGCATCGGCGAGCGCGGTCACGGGCCTGACCAGACGGGACGCAAGCTGCAGGGCGAACCAGACCGCCACGAACAACAGGAGAATGGCGGCTACCGCATAGAACAGGGTGAAGGTGAGCTGGAGACTGAAACGTTCGCCTTCAAGCTTTCGGTATGAATTGGCCGCTGCACGGACCTCGTTGGTACTCTCGATGACGTCAGGATCGACGCTGCGGCCTGCCAGAAGGTAGGTTCGCGCGTCAAGACGGACGAGGGCACGCACCCTGTCTTTGACATGGGAGGCGAGAATCACGGCTTCTCCGGCATCGGCACGTTCGATATCACGGGTAGTGAGGGGCTCCAGGCCGAGACCGGTACTCAGACTTCCCTGCATGAGGATCTGACCGTAACTGCTGAGGATGACCCATTCGGATATCCCCCCCAGTCTGGCCTGTTCCTCCAGGTATTCCGCGATTTCCCCGCGACTCCCGCTGGACTTCGGCACGTAGAGGTTGAAATCACGAGCGAGTGCCCGTGCATTGGAACCGAGAGTGTTGCGGTGTTCCTCAAGGTATACTTCGGCGATCTTCGTCGACTGCGCGATGGCAGTCTGGACCTGTTTATTGAACCATGCATCGATACCCATGTTGAAAAAAGCGACCGAAGAAACACCGATGAGCACGGCCGGAACAGTCGCCGCGAGGCTGAATGCCGCGACGAGCCTTCCCTGAAGCCTTGAGCTCTCCATGCCTTCCGGGCGTTGCGACCACAATATGGCAAGACGGCGCACGATGATGACCCCGAACGCAAGAAGCAGCGCAAGGTCGATGTTCAGCAGGACGATGAGCGTATTCTGGTCTGGTTCGAAAGGGCCGGATCCGGTGAGCGCACCGTAGGTTGCGAGCCCCGACAGCACGGCGGCGGCCGCAAGGACCGCGGTCACGATTCGTCCGCGAGACCAGCGTCCCGTGGGCTTGCGGAACCAGCCAAGGAACCGGCTTGGGGCAGCCCCGATCACGGTTGTCGGGGATCGCAACGTTCCTTGCGGCGGGGTCGTCCCTCCGGTTGCATCGAGGGTCATGAAAAAGTGGCGACTCCGGTCTGTTCGATCAGACCATCATACTATTCGGGCCCGGAACTTGCACCCGAAGGTTGTTGTCAGGCCCTTCTCCGCACCCCGGGTCAGTCGATCAGGACATCGGTCACGAACTTGACGCCCGGATAGGCGAGAGTCATCAGGAGATACCCTGCCAGCACCAGTCGTGCAGCCTTGCGCCCCCGCGTTCCCCAGAAATGGCGCGCCAGCAGGAGGGCGCCGATGATGACAAATGCGGCAAGTGTGAACACTATCTTGTGATTCATGCTGAAGAGGATACCGTCCGACGCATACGCCACGACGAGACCTGTCGCGATGCCGGCGGCCAGAACCACCTCGCTGACACCGAGCAGCCGGTATTCCAGGAGTTCACAATCGGCAAGAGATGGAAGCGTCGTCACCAATTTGCCGGCACGGCGCTTCTTGAGGGCGCGTTCCTGGATCATGACACCGACGCCTGAAATCGCCGCCATGGTCAGGAAAACATAGGTGGCCACAGACAGGACGATGTGGACGCCGACCCACTCGAGTGCTGCGCCATCGGGCAGTGGGCGCGCCGCTTCGGCCCGATTCCATGCAAGGGCCACGATCGACATCAGCAGGAGCCAGGGGCCAAGAATGGCACCAAGCCGCCAGAATTCCGGAACCAGAAGGCTCAGTATGATGAACAGCACGAGACAGGACGCCACGGTCAGCCAGATCGCGGGCCCGAAACCGGTACTCCACGAAGCGATGAACTGGGCTGCGGTCCATGCCGTAGCGGCGAGTGCGGCCACACCGAAGGCAAGCCAGAAGCGCGCACCCTTCTCGTAGGCGCCAAAAAACGGGAGTACGCCTGCCGGAACGAGCAGAACCGGAACCAGATGATGCCAGAAGATCATGCCTACATCCTCGACAATTCAGGCTCCCGGGTAAAGTCGCATCAGGTTCCATAGAGTGCGGGATCGCGATAGGTTGCGGACAATGGGTGTCGAAATGAAAACCATTGCGGCTGTCGTCGTGGCTGCCGGTCAGGGCCGGCGCGCCGGCGGACCGGTACCCAAGCAATACAGATCCTTCGAAGGCCGCCCGCTCATCTGGTGGTCGCTCAGCCGTCTGGCTGCGTGCGAACGCATCGGGCCGGTACTGGCCGTCATCGATCCTCGACACAGAATTCTCCATGAAGAGGCCGTTGCCGGCCTCGATCTGCTCCCTCCCGTCAATGGTGGTGCAACACGCCAGGAATCCGTGCTCCACGGGCTGCAGGCCCTGCGTCGACACGATCCGGACTTCGTCCTCATCCATGATGCGGCGCGCCCGTTCGTCAGTTCCCGCCTTGTCGGTGATCTGATCCGGGTTCTGGAGGGAAAAAGCTGCGGTGTCATTCCCGTGATCGGGATCACGGATAGCGTGAAGTTCTGGTCCGATGGCCGGGTGACGGGGACCGCCGACAGAAACCGGCTGGTCTGCGCCCAGACTCCCCAGGCATTTCCCTATGCCGGGATTCTCATGGCTCACGAAGCGGCCCGAGCGGAGACGTTCACGGATGACGCCGCCGTCGCGGAAGCCCACGGAATGACAGTCGAAACCGTCGAGGGTGACGCGAGCAACATCAAGATAACACGCGAGGAGGATTTCGCCATGGCCCGGGGATGCGCGGAACCCCTGGAGACATCCGCAGGATCGGGATACGACGCCCATGCGCTCATCGCCGGTGACCACATCATGCTCTGCGGGGTCCGTATAGACCACGACAGGACACTTGAAGGCGACAGCGACGGGGATGTCGGGCTTCACGCTCTTGTGGACGCTATCCTGGGGGCGCTCGGCGAAGGAGACCTCGGTCATCACTTCCCGGTTGGCGACCGGACGTGGCGGGGACGTCCATCCGGTGACCTCGTGAAGGTGGCGCTTTCCATCATGGCACGGCACAGAGCAACCCTTCTCCATACCGACATCACCCTGATTTGCCAGAAACCGCGCCTTGCTCCCCATCAGGCGGCGATGAAGCAAGCGGTCGCCGGTCTCCTGCGTATTGGGTCCTCGCGCGTGAACATCAAGGTGACCTCGACTGACGGACTCGGATTCATCGGCAGGAACGAGGGTATCGCGGCCTGTGCTACCGTCACCATCCGGCGCCCTCCCCCCTGACATGAACCGGATCGCAGGAGACCGCGGCTTCGAGATGCGCGGCATCGCGGCATGGGTAGCAACACTCTTCGGCGTCGGCCTGCTGCGCCCGGCGCCCGGATCGTGGGGAGCGCTGGCGGCGATACCGCCAGGCGTCCTGATCATGTGGTACGCGGGACCGTGGGCCGTTCTCGGGGCGTCGATTCTCGTGCTGGTCGCGGGTTTGCTCGCAACCGCACGTGTCGTGCGCTCTATGCCTCCCGAAATCGGCAAGGATCATGGCTCTATCGTCATCGACGAGGCATGCGGACAGCTGATCGCCCTGATTCCCGCGATGCTATCGCCCGTGCTCTGGGTTCTTTCCTTCGTCCTGTTCCGCCTCTTCGATATCTGGAAACCCGGACCGATCCGCATGTTGGAAAGGCGCCTCGATGGCACCTGGGGCATCATGCTCGATGACGTGGCGGCCGGTGTTGCTGCAGCGGCATGTGTCTGGGCCGTATCCCTTGCGGGCATCACCGATGTTCGATGAATCGATCCGGACGGGAGCCGAACGTGTCATCGAGGTCTGCCGGAAACGCGGGAAAATGCTCGTCACGGCTGAATCCTGTACCGGCGGCCTCGTTGCCGCGGCACTGACCTCCATTCCCGGTTCCTCCGAGATCTTCGACCGCGGCTACATCACCTATTCCTATGAAGCCAAGACCGCGATGCTCGGGGTCGCGCGAACGCTCATCATGGCCCATGGTGCCGTGAGCGAAGAGGTCGCCCGCGCCATGGTTTCTGGAATCCGCAGCCGTCATCCAGGCCGGGTCGGAATTGCCGTCACCGGTGTTGCCGGACCTGGAAGCGACAGCCAGGCCAAGCCGGCAGGACTTGTCCACTTCGCGGCCGTTTCGAACGGCGACATCGTGACAGCGGTGAAACGCTATGGTGACGTGGGCCGGCACTGCGTCAGGCACGCATCGGTGCGCGATGCCCTGGCACTCATCGAGGCGTGTCTTGACTCCTGATGCCGGGACCGTAGATCTGCCGGGCACGCAATTCGAAGGAATTCACCAGGCGCCTGACCGCTTCGTGATAGAGAACGCCGACGGTCCGCTGGAGGAGGCGTGAGCGGAATTCGAACTCGATGTGGAAATCGACAAGGCATCCGCCATCGTCCTGGGGAACGAAACGCCAGCGATTCTGCATCTTGCTGAACGGACCCGACGTGTAGGCCGCACGGATTTCGCTGTTGGGTACCAGCGTGACCATTGATGTGTAACCTTCGCGAATGAAACGAAATCCGATGACAAGATCAGCCCAGAACACGTTCCCTTCCCGTTTGCGGATCCGGGCCGCGGAGCACCAGGGAAGGAACTCGGGATAACGTGCGACATCGGCGACAAGGCTGTAGAGTTGTTCGGCGCTCCACGGCAACAGCTTGCGTTCCTGGTGAACAGCCACTATCGCCCGATCGCCTGGCGGCGCGCCTGCATCGCCCGGAAGTCCCGGTCGGCATGATGCGATGAACGTGTCAGCGGGCTTGCACTCACCATGAGGAAGCCCTTGGCCCAGGCGATCTTCGCCAGTTCCTCGAATTCGGACGGTGTCCAGAAGCGGTCGATTGGATGATGGCGCGGGGTGGGCTGCAGATACTGCCCGACCGTCAGGAAATCGACATCCGCCTGGCGCATGTCATCCATGACCTGGAGCACCTCTTCCCTGGTTTCGCCAAGTCCCACCATCAGTCCCGACTTGGTGAAGATGCCGGTATCGAGTTCCTTGACGCGCCACAAGAGGTTAAGGGACGTGAAGTACCGTGAACCGGGCCGCACCTCCCGGTAGAGTCGCGGTACGGTTTCCAGATTGTGATTGAAGACATCGGGACGCGCTTCGACGATCCTTTCGACGGCGCCCGGCTTGCGCAGGAAATCAGGTGTCAGGATCTCGATGGACGTCGTCGGCGAGGTCCGGCGCACATGCTCGATGCAGGTCACGAAATGCCCCGCCCCACCATCGTCCAGGTCATCCCTGTCAACGGACGTGATGACCACATGGTTCAATTCAAGATCACGGATGGCCGCTGCCAGGCGTTCCGGTTCGCCGGGATCGACCGGTCCTGGTTTCCCGGTCGTGACATTGCAGAACGTGCATCCGCGTGTGCAGATTTCACCGAGAATCATCACGGTAACGTGCTTCTTCGACCAGCATTCTCCGATATTGGGGCAGGCTGCCTCTTCGCACACGGTCGTGAGTCCGGCCTTTCGGACGAGCTTGCGCGTGGCCTGGTAGTCTGGCGAGCCGGGTGCCTTCGCCCTGATCCACTGCGGCTTGCGCGGCGTGGCGACGGGCTCGCGCCATGCCTTCTCGGGATGCCGGACGCGCACGGCATCGGTGACTGACATCCTGGTCATGGTGACATCAGATATGAATGGCGCGGCCATAGGCCGCAAGGACGGACTCTCCCATCATCTCGGAGAGTGTGGGGTGGGGAAAGACCGTCTGCATGAGTTCGGATTCGGTGGTCTCGAGAGTCCGGGCGATGGCGAAACCCTGGATCAGCTCGGTGACCTCGGCACCTACCATGTGCGCGCCTAGAAGCTCGCCGGTACGCGCATCGAACACCGTCTTGACCATACCTTGATCGTCACCCAGGGCGATCGCCTTGCCGTTGCCCAGGAACGGAAAACGTCCGACGCGGATTTCGTGGCCGGCCTCGCGGGCCTTCGCTTCCGAAAGGCCGACACTGGCGATCTGGGGATGACAATAGGTGCAGGCCGGAATATTGCCCGGATCAAGCGGTTCCACATGATCGAGGCCGGCGATTCTCTCGACCGCGATGATTCCCTCGTGGCTGGCCTTGTGTGCAAGCCACGGCGGGCCGACCAGATCGCCGATCGCCAAGACGCCGGCCTCTCCGGTCTCGAGCCACTGGTTGACCTCGACATGGCCATTGCTGACCGTGACCCCCGTTCCTTCCAGACCGAGGTTTTCCGTGTTGCCCACGATGCCGACGGCCAGAATGACGCGCTCCGACGAGAGGGTCCGCTCATCGCCGGAACCATCCCCGACGGTAACCTCAGCCCCGGATCCGGACGTCCGGACGCTCTTCACACGGGTTCCCGGAAGGATGGTCATTCCCTGTTTTTCGAAGGATTTGTGCGCGATACGGGAAATCTCCTCGTCCTCGGCGGGAAGAATACGGTCGAGCACCTCGATCACGGTCACGTCGGATCCCATGTCACGGTAGAAACTGGCGAATTCGATGCCAATGGCGCCGGAACCGATGACGATCACCGATCGCGGCATGCGTTCGGGAACCATGGCTTCCCGATAGGTCCAGACGATCTTGCCGTCGGCCCTCACGCCCGGCAGTTCACGGGCACGTGCGCCGGTTGCGAGGATGATGTGGCCCGCATCGATGACCGCCTCGCCGATGCGGACCTTCTTCGCTCCTGCGAGGCGACCTTCACCTTCGATGACGGCGACCCGGTTTTTCCCGAGAAGGTGCTTCACGCCCGCGGAGAGCCGGTCGGCAACCGATCGGCTTCTCTTCACGACCGCTTCGGCATTGAATCGGGGCGTGTCGATCTCGAGTCCGAATTCGTCCGCATGCCGTGCCAGACGCATCACTTCCGCCGAACGCAACAGCGCCTTTGTCGGTATGCATCCCCAGTTCAGGCACACCCCGCCGAGATGCTCGCGCTCGACCACGGCGACCGACATACCGAGCTGGGCCGCGCGGATGGCGGCGACATATCCCCCGGGGCCTCCGCCCAGGACGACAAGATCGTAGCGTGATCGGGCCATGTACCGTTCCTCTACACAAGCAGGGAAAGCGGCGATTCGATGAACGTCCTGAACGTGGTCATCAATCCTGCGCCAATCGCACCGTCGATGACCCGGTGATCGGCCGACAGCGTGCAGCTCATCAATGTCGCCACCGCCAGCGAACCGTCCCTTGCCACGGGCCTCGGATAGCCCGCACCGACAGCGAGGATGCCCGCCTGCGGCGGGTTGATGACGGCATCGAACTCCCTGATCCCATACATTCCCAGATTGGACAGGCTGAAGCTGCCGCCCCGGTACTCCTCCGGCAGCAGCTTGCCAGCCCTTGCCCGCTCGACCAGTTCGCGCATTTCTGCCGAGATCTCGACGAGGCCCTTCGAGGCGGCATCACGGATGACCGGCGTCACAAGACCGCCCTCGACAGCGACCGCAACCGCAAGATCGACGGACGTGTAGCGGTACACCACATCTCCGCCCCATCGCACATTGGCGTCCGGCACATCCCGGAGAGCAAGGGCCAATGCCCGGATGACGAAGTCGTTGACCGAGATCTTCCGGTCGGCAACGTTGATTTCGCGCCTCACCTCAAGCAACCGGTCGATATCACAGTCTAAGGAGAGATAGAAATGGGGAATGGTCTGCTTGGCCTGTTGCAACCGTTCTGCGATGACACGGCGCATGCCGGTGACCCTCAATTCCTCCCACGCGGCCTCCCCCCGGGGCGTTGAAGAGTGCCGGGGCAGGGCGTCGGAAAGTTTCAGTGTCCTTTCGATGTCGCGCTTGATGATGCGGCCGCCAGGGCCGCTGCCGGCGGTGCTCTCGAGAGAAAGTCCTGCCTGTTTCGCCATGCTGCGCGCCAGCGGGCTGGCACTGATACGCCGAGCGGGTGCTTCGCCGGTCTGCGGCTCGGCCACCGGAACCGCGGGTGTTTCGGCCGGATCGGGGACGCCGGGAGATTCAGCCTCGAGCGCGCTCTCCTCCTCGCCATCTTCAAGAAGGAAGGCAATCGTCTGATTCACGGGGACATTTTCTGTCCCTTCGGCCACCAGGAGTCGACCGACCCTGCCATCGTCGATCGACTCGATTTCCATCGTGGCCTTGTCAGTCTCGATCTCCGCGATAACGTCGCCCGAGGAGATAGCATCGCCTTCCCTGACCAGCCAGCGTGCCAGTGTGCCTGCCTCCATGGTGGGTGACAGCTGGGGCATCGTGATTCTGATCGGCATGTTCTGCTCCCTCAGGCCTTGTCAGGCATTGACGAAACAAACGTCGCGCGCGGCCGATGCGATTCGGTCGGGTTGAGGTAATGCCGCTGCCTCGAGATTGGCGGCATAGGGCAATGGCGCGTCCACTGCCGAGACTCGCCTGGGAGGCGCATCGAGAAGGTCGAAGCCCCTGTCACACACTACGGAGGTCACTTCCGCGCCGATTCCGGCGAAAGACCAGCCTTCCTCCACCACGACAAGCCGATTGGTGCGCGCCACCGATTCAAGGACCGTGTCCACATCGAGCGGCCGGATGGTACGAAGGTTTATGATCTCGGCCTCGATGCCGTCCCGAGCCAGCGAGGCGGCCGCCTCGAGTGCCTTGGCGACCATGATCGAATATCCGACGATCGTGACGTCCCTGCCCTGCCGCTCGATGTGCGCCTTGCCGATCGGCAGGACGACATCGACGTCGGAAATGTCGAACGTCGCGCCATAGAGTATCTCGTTTTCCAGGAATATCACGGGGTTCGGATCACGTATTGCCGACTTGAGGAGTCCTTTGGCGTCTTCCGCTGAATACGGCGCGATCACCTTCAGTCCAGGAACGTGGCCGAACCACGATGCAAAGTCCTGGGAATGCTGGGCGGCCACCCTTTGAGCCGCACCATTGGGTCCCCGGAACACGATGGGACAGCTGACCTGTCCACCCGACATGTAGAGCGTCTTGGCAGCCGAATTGATGATCTGGTCCATGGCCTGCAGGGCAAAGTTGAAAGTCATGAATTCCGTGATCGGTCTCAGACCCGCCATGGCCGCGCCGATGGCAAGGCCTGTGAATCCGTGTTCTGTAATCGGCGTGTCGATGACCCGCTTGTCGCCAAACTCTTCGAGCAGGTCCTGGCTTACCTTGTAGGCGCCCTGGTATTCGGCGACTTCCTCGCCGATCAGAAAGACCCGCCCGTCCCTTCGCATTTCCTCTGCCATGGCATCGCGCAGGGCCTGGCGGACCGTCATCTCGACCATCATCGGCTCCCAGTTCCGGAATCGATCATGACGTCCGTCATGAGTTCGCCCATATCCGGTTCAGGACTCCTCTGGGCATGTTCCGCGGCCTCCGCTACCTGCTCCTTGATCTGCCTGTCGATCATTCTGAGCTCGGTGTCGTCGATGATTCCACGGTCGATCAGTCGGGCACGGATCTGATCGATGGCGTCCTGTTCCTCGCGCACCTTCTGCACTTCATCACGGGTGCGATACTTGACGGGGTCCGACATGGAATGGCCCCGATAGCGGTAGGTCTGCATTTCGACCAGCATCGGGCCTCCACCGCCTCGCACGCGCTCCACCACCTCCTTCGAGGTCTCATGAACGGTCTCGACATCCATTCCGTCGACCTGGATGCCCCGGATGCCGAAGGCTTCGCCCCGGTGGCACAACTCGGTTCCCGCCTTGGCACGGCCGATGGCCGTCCCCATGGCATACCGGTTGTTTTCGATGACGAAGATCACCGGCAGTTGCCACAGACTCGCCATGTTGAAGGTTTCGTAGACCTGTCCCTGGTTTGCAGCACCCTCTCCAAAGAAGACCAGTGTCACATTGTCGGTGTTCCGGTATTTCTGGGCGAAGGCCACACCGGCGCCAAGCGGAACCTGGGCACCGACGATTCCGTGACCCCCGTAGAACCCGTGTTCGACATCGAAGATATGCATGGAACCACCCTTGCCCTTCGATATGCCGCCGGACCGTCCGGTCAGTTCGGCCATGACGACCCTGGGTTCGACACCGCGCACGAGGGCATGCGCATGGCAACGGTAGCTGGTGATGATGGCATCGTCGGCCCTGATGGCGGCATCCATACCGACGACCACCGCCTCTTGTCCGATATAGAGATGACAGAATCCGCCGATCAGGCCCATGCCGTACATCTGGCCGACCTTTTCCTCGAAACGGCGCACCAGGAGCATGTTACGGTAGAAACTCAGCAGCAGCTCGGGATCGGCGCTGGCCTTCGGGACCATCAGCCTTTCCTCCTGGCGGGAAAGTACGCGAACCGGATGATCGTTCCTTCAGTCGTGTTCGGCATGTCCGCTTCTCATGATCACCAGCTCATCGGGGTGTGCCAGATTGAGCATCCGGCGCGCCTGCTCATCGAGCATGTCCCGGTTGATGCTCGGCGGATTGAGAAGCATGACATGATTCTGAAGCCGTTGTTCGGCGGCGATCACCTTCGCGAGGTCGGTCTCGGCCTGTTCGATCCGCTGTTCCAGCGACATGACCGCAAGAATGCCGTTTTCACCCTGTATGGCGTGATAGCCGAAGTAGACGACCGCAAACATGCCCATCAGCGAAAGCAGTGAACGAAGAGAAGAATGGAAGTGTTCGTGTAGGCCGCGCATGGCTTCAACACACCACAAGGCCACCCGGAATGTCAAGAATCAAGGGGGGTGGCTCGGCCCGTTTCAGGGTTCCTGCGTTCGCGCCTGCGCCAGCCGGTGGGGCGGCTTGCTGGTATTCCTCCATGACGGGCGTGCCGAAATGGCCGACAATCCGGTCGCGAACCAGGTCCGTCCGATCGAGCCCGCACTGTTCGCCGGCCATGACAAGGGCGCCGCAGCCTGGGTACGCGCCGCTTCACTCGTGGAAACGTGCAAGCTCAATCGAATCGGGACCCATCACTGGCGCAAGTCAACCATAGAACCAGAATCCGACCATCCGTAGACACCCCCGGTGAAGGGGGTGCCTTGCCGCTTGCGTTTCAGGGCGCCGCGGTGCCCCTTTGTCGACCGGCGTAGGATGCGGACGACCCCAGTTCTTCCTCGATTCTCAGCAATCTGTTGTACTTGGCGGTGCGATCCGAACGGGAGAGCGAGCCCGTCTTGATCTGCCGGCACCCCAGACCGACGGCAAAGTCGGCGATGGCGGTATCCTCCGTCTCGCCCGAGCGATGCGACATGACACTGCCATAGCCCTGTTCGTGGGCAAACCGGACAGTCTCGATCGCTTCGCTGAGAGTACCCGCCTGATTGACCTTGACGAGGATAGCGTTGGCGGCGCCCGCTTCCACCCCTTTCGCAAGGCGTCCGACATTCGTAACGAAGAGGTCGTCGCCGACCAGCTGGACCCGGCCACCAAGCGCCGTTGTCATCGCGGACCAGCCTTCCCAGTCGTCTTCGGCAAGCCCGTCCTCGATCGAAATAATCGGGTAGGACTCGATAAGATCGTCATAAAGGTCTATCATGGCTAAAGAATCAAGTTTTCGGCCCGTAGCGCTGAAGATATAGCGGCCTTCGGAGAAGAGTTCTGTCGCCGCCGGATCAAGTGCGAGAAAGACATCCTCTCCGGCCCGGTAGCCCGCTCCATCGATGGCCATCATCAGGAGGTCGAGTGCCTCGCGGGCATCAGGAATTTGCGGTGCAAAACCGCCTTCGTCGCCGACGTTTGTCGAATGGCCGCGGGCCAGGAGCGTGGATTTCAGCTGATGGAAAATTTCGGAGCCGGCGCGCAGGGCCTCGGAAAATGAAACGAACCCGGTGGGCAGGATCATGAACTCCTGGAAATCGAGGGCATTGTCCGCATGTGCTCCGCCGTTGATCACGTTCATCTGCGGTACCGGCAAGCGCGTGGCCGTCAGGCCACCGACATGGCGCCAGAGAGGAACATGACCATCGAGTGCCGCGGCGTGGGCCACGGCGAGACTGACACCAAGGGTCGCGTTGGCGCCGAGTCTTGCCTTGTTTGCTGTGCCGTCGAGTGCGACGAGTGCCGCATCGACCTCCTTCTGGTCTCGCGCATCCATGCCGCTCAGGGCATCGAAGATCTCGCCTTCGACAGCGCCGAGCGCCTTCAGCACACCTTTGCCGTGATAACGTTCCCGGTCACCGTCCCTCAATTCGACGGCTTCATGTGTTCCGGTCGATGCGCCGGAGGGCACTGCGGCACGGCCACTCACTCCGGATTCGAGTGTGACGTCGACTTCGACGGTCGGGTTGCCACGGCTGTCGAGGATTTCCCTGCCCCGAATATCGGTGATGGCGGTCATGGCGCCTTCCGTATTCCGAGATTGGCCGCCTTGGTGAGGGCATCGAGTGCGGCAAGGCGATCGAGCAGTTCAGGCATGTCGTCCAGCGCCACCATGGTCGGTCCGTCCGACGGCGCACGGTCGGGTTCCTCGTGGGCTTCCATGAACACCGCGGCAACACCAACAGCCACCGCAGCCCTTGCCAGGAGCGGGACAAATTCCCTCTGCCCGCCGCTTGCGCCCCCGAGGCCTCCGGGCTGCTGGACCGAATGGGTCGCATCGAAGACCACCGGCGTGCCGTTGGCTGCGAGCTGCGACAGGGACCTCATGTCCGAGACCAGTGTGCCGTATCCGAAACTCGCTCCGCGTTCAGTCACCATGACATTGGGGTTGCCCGAGACCGTGATCTTGTTCACGACATGGACCATGTCCCAGGGTGCGAGAAACTGGCCCTTCTTGACATTGATCGTCCTTCCGGTGCGCGCCGCTGCCACCAGGAGGTCTGTCTGACGGCACAGGAAGGCGGGAATCTGGAGAACATCGACGGCATCAGCGGCCGCTTGGCACTGGTCGGGCTGGTGGACATCGGTGAGTACCGGACACCCCAACGCCTCGCGCACGCCCTCGAGAATCCTCAGTCCCTCGTCCATGCCGACGCCGCGTGCTCCATCGAGGCTCGTCCTGTTGGCCTTGTCGAACGAACTCTTGTAGATGAAACCGATACCGCGTCCGGCAGTCATGGAAGCCAGACGCTCCGCAGCGCCGAGCGCATGATCGCGGCTTTCGATCTGGCATGGTCCCGATATCAGGACCAGGGGCAGATCATTTCCGACCGTCACTGAACCGGCGCGGACATGATGGTGCGTGGTCATGGGTCAGACGAGTCTTGACTGGGTGACCGCCGCCTCGATGAACGATGCAAAGAGCGGATGCGGCTCGAAGGGCCGCGACTTCAGTTCGGGATGAAACTGCACACCGACAAACCAGGGATGATCGCTCAGTTCGATGATCTCGGGCAGCTGCCCGTCCGGGGAAAGCCCGGAGAAGGTCATGCCGTGCTCCTCCAGGATGACGCGGTAGTTGATGTTGACCTCGTAACGGTGCCGATGACGTTCGCTGACGAGGTTCCTGCCGTAGATGTTTTCGATCCTGCTGCCTCGCGCGATCGCGCAGTCGAAGGCTCCAAGGCGCATGGTTCCGCCGAGATCGCCATCACCGGAACGTCTTTCAACCGTGTTGCCGTGTGTCCATTCGGTCAGAAGGCCGACAACAGGATGTTTCGCCGGACCGAACTCCGTCGAGGATGCACCCTCGATGCCGGCGATGTTGCGCGATATCTCGATGACGGCCATCTGCATGCCGAAGCAGATCCCGAAATAGGGAATGCGACGTTCGCGCGCGAAGGTGACCGCAGCAATCTTGCCTTCCGTCCCTCTCTCGCCGAATCCTCCCGGTACCAGGATGCCGTTGACGGAATCGAGATGCGCAACGGCATCCTCGCGCTCGAACACTTCCGAATCGATCCAGTGGAAGTTCACCCTCACCCTGTTGGCGATACCGCCATGCGCCAATGCCTCGTTGAGGGACTTGTAGGCGTCTGCAAGGCCCGTGTACTTGCCCACGATCGCGATGGTGACTTCGTCTTCGGGATTGCGGATATCGGCCACGATCCTGCGCCAGGACTCCAGATCGGGCGGGTTGTCATCGTCGATGGCGAAGGCCTTGAGGACCTCCCCGTCGAGGCCCGCCTCATGATAGGAGACCGGTACCTGGTAGATCGTATCGACATCAAGCGCCGGCACCACGGCCGATTCCCGGACGTTGCAGAAGAGCGCGATCTTGCGGCGTTCTCCCTCGGGAATCTCCCGCTCGCACCGGCAGACCAGGATATTGGGTTGGACACCGATGGCCCGCAGTTCCTTGACGGAATGCTGTGTCGGCTTGGTCTTGAGTTCTCCTGATGCCTTCAGGTAGGGCACCAAGGTATGGTGGATGAGAATTGAGTGTTGCGGCGGCAGTTCCTGAACCATCTGGCGCATGGCCTCGAAGAACGGCAGACCCTCGATGTCGCCAACCGTGCCGCCGACCTCGCACAGGACAAAATCTGCACCTTCGGTGTCAGCACGGATGTACTCCTTGATGACGTCCGTCACGTGGGGAATGACCTGAACCGTGCCACCGAGATAGTCACCGCGTCTCTCGCGTGTCAGGACCTCTGAATAGACCCGACCACTCGTCACCGTATCCGAGCGGCGCGCCGGCACGCCGGTGAACCGCTCGTAGTGTCCCAGATCCAGATCCGTCTCGGCGCCGTCATCGGTGACGAAGACCTCACCGTGCTGATAGGGATTCATGGTCCCGGGATCGACATTGAGATAGGGATCGAACTTGCGCAGCCGGATCGTGTAACCACGGGTCTGCAGCAAAGCTCCCAGTGCAGCGGTCGTGAGACCCTTGCCCAGGGAGGACACTACGCCGCCAGTCACGAAGATGTACCGCGTCATGGACGATCACCGTAACACACGGCATCGCGGCGCGAAGCCGTGCAACGGTGCCAGGGGAGCAAGGCTGTGGAAGAATGGCCGGGTGCCACCCCCGCCATCATTCAGATGTCGGTACGACGGGAGTATCGTCGACCGGCTCTCCCCCCGCCGGCGTCTCGATCTCCATGTCGTCGACGATCGAACCACCATCATCGTGATCGGCCACCAGAATGCTGAGTGCAAGACTGGATACGAAGAAAAGCGCCGCGGCGACCGCCGTGGCACGGGTCATCATGCTGGCGGTGCCGCGTGCGGACATCAGTCCCTGCATGTTCCCGCCGCCACCGAGTCCGAGACCACCCCCCTCGGCCCGCTGAAGCAGGACGAGTCCGACGATCGCAAGAGCGAAGAGAACATGCAGGATGAGAAGAATGGTCTGCACGGCAGTCCTGTCAGGCAGAAGGGTCGAAAGAAACCGGCATGGCGAGGAGCGTTTAACACAGCGGTCAGCCCAGTGCCATATGCCTCCGGCGTCTCATTTCGCCGAACCGCATTCAACGATGCGCCAGAAATGGTCGGCATCGAGGCTTGCCCCTCCGACCAGCATGCCATCGACATCCTCGATCGCGAGCAGTTCTCCGGCGTTGGCCGAATCGACGGAACCGCCATAGAGCAGGCGCATGTCGCGAACCTCGTCACCGAGCCTTCCCGCCAGTGCCTCCTTCAGGAAGCGGTGCATAGTCGAGACATCTGCCGGGGTGGCGGCCTCGCCCGTTCCGATGGCCCAGACCGGCTCCCAGGCAACGATGGTGTTGGTTGCCGTGGCACCTTTGGGAAGCGAGTTCCTGAGCTGGCTCTCCACGACATCGAACGCCATCCCCGCCCGCCTTTGTTCCCGGTTTTCACCCAGGCAGACGATTGCGACAAGTCCCGCCCTGTGGGCGGCGGCGGCCTTGCTTCTCACGTCATGGTCGGTTTCGGCGTGGTGCCGGCGCCGCTCCGAATGGCCTGCCAGAACATGGCTGCAGCCCAGATCCGCCAGCATGGCGGCAGCAATATCCCCGGTGAACGCTCCGCTTTGCCTGCCATAGCAATCCTGTCCCCCTAGGAGGATTCCCGAATCGCGCACCAGCCCGGACACCACACCGAGCATGGTCGAGGGAGGGCAGATCAGGACGTCGCAGGGCAGGCCGGCAAGGGCATGTTCGCGCAGACGACCGGCCCGGGCCGACGTGTCGGCGAGCATGCCATGCATTTTCCAGTTGCCTGCAATCAGCGACCGCATTTTTCCGAAAGACTGATACCTTGTGCATTCAATAGAGCGTTGGCGAATTCGAGACAACAGGCCGATTGCCTGGCGCCGTCAGCGAACATAGAATGTCGCTCCCCAATGTCGTGAAGCCACCATGTTAACCAAACTCCGCGAGGGCGCCTCGTCCTGGCCCGCCAAGGTGATCCTTTGTGTCGTCGCACTCAGTTTCGTGGGATGGGGCGTTGGCGATATATTCGTCGACCGGGGAGAGACCACGGTGGCCGAGGTCGGAGCGAAGGATATCGATGTCCGGGATCTCCAGACGGTCTACCGCAGCCAGATTCGTTCCCTCCAGCAGAATGGCATCCGGGTCGATCCCGGGTCCGATATCGCCCGCCTGCAGGCCAGGATTGCTCTCGAACGGCTGGTCCGGGACACTCTCCTCGACAGCACGGCAAGCGATTTCGGCATCACGGCGGGAGACGATACGCTCAGGGCAGCCATCGCGAGCAACGAGACCTTCCACGACATAGCCGGCACCTTCTCAAGGTCCGTCTTCGCCGGCGTTCTCTCGATGAACGGCCTGACCGAAGAGGTCTTTCTCGCCCGTCTGGACCAGGAAATCACCCGAAACCAACTCCTCCAGAGCCTTGTCGCGATCCCACCTCTGCCCGATGACCTGCTGCGCCGGGTCACGCAGTACCGGCAGGAAAAGAGAACCGTCCAGATTGCGGTCATCCCCAACGGAGCGCTGGTCTCCCTGCCCCAACCGATCGAAAGCGAACTCGCCGCATGGTTCGACGAACGGGCCGCCTCCTACCGCACCCCCGAATACCGTTCAGCCAGGTTCCTGCTGGTCTATCCCGAGGACATCGCGGAAGGTATCGCGGTCTCACCCGGGGAGATCGAGGAGGCCTACAATGCCCGGATGGGCAGATGGACCGTGCCGGAAAGGCGCCTCGTCCGCCAGATCCGGTTCGAAACACGGGAGGAAGCCGAAGCGGCCTACGGCTCGGATTTCGACGTGATCGCTCCCGAAGGCACGGAGGCGCAATGGTATGAGAAGAAGGACCTTCTCGAAGAGTTGAGCGGGCCGGTATTCTCGGTCGCCGACGGCGAAACCACCCGTCCCGTCGAATCGCCGCTTGGAGGTTGGCTGATCTACAGGGTTGACGAGATCGCAGATGAGTCCGTGACCTCACTGGAGGAAGTCAGGGACTCTCTTGGCGCCGAGTTGCGCCTGGCCGAGGCGCGCTATGCGATGTTCGATCTTGCCGATGACCTCGATGACCTCATCGCCTCAGGCGCCACGGTACCGGAAACGGCTTCGACCCTGGGGCTCGATATGCGGTTGATCGATCGCGCGTCGTCGACGGGCGATCCGGAAGATCCCGATTCCCTCCAGATCATCCCGGCCACGCCCGGATTTCTGGACGAGGTCTTTCTGGGTGATCTCGGCATCGTGTCCACGGTCCTGGAAACCGATAACGGCGGCCTGCTGGTCGTGGAGGTCACGGAAATCGCGCCGGCCCGGTCAAGGAGTCTCAACGAGGCGAGACAGGAGGTTCTCGGTGACTGGCAGGAGGGGCGGCAGGCCGAACTGGCGCTGAAGGAGGCGCAACGGCTTGTGGCGGGAGTGGGCTCGAGCGGAATTCTGGACGATATCTTTCAGTTCGCCGATGCGACGTTCGAGGTGAGTGAACCCTTTTCGAGAAGCGAAGTGCCGACGGTCGCCAATGTCGCACATCCGACGGTGGAAGCCGTGTTCGATGCCAGACCAGGCGATACCGTGGTGACCCCGTCGGCCGATGGCAATGCCCAGGTTGTCGCCCGGCTTGTCGACATCAATCCTGCGGACTTCTCGCCTGTTTCCGGGAATTCGGCACGCATCGGGGACGGATTGAAGCAGGGGCTCGTCTCCGACGTCGTCGAACTCCTCTCGTCGAACATGCGTGAGACGTTTCCCGTCAGTATCGACCACGGCCTCATCGAACAGTACTTCTGAGATGGCGCACTACGCTCCCGAACCCTCCCTGTTCGAGTCGTGGTATCAGGATGGGGTACCGCAAGTCGTGTGGACCCAGCTGGTCGCCGATCTCGAGACACCGGTTTCGGCGATGCTCAAGATCGCCGGATCCCAGAAGAACGCCTTCCTGCTCGAATCCGTCGAAGGGGGGGAGTCCAGAGGCCGCTACTCCATCATCGGGATGCGCCCCGACCTGATCTGGCGCTGTGTCGATAACCGCGCGGAAATCAACCGGCACGCACGCTACGAACCGGACGCCTTTGTTGAGGAGGAGATCGGAGCCATTGCCTCCCTGAAACGCCTGGTCCGGGAGTGTGCGATCGACCTTCCCGGGCACCTGCCCCCGATGGCCGCGGCGCTGGTGGGTTTTATCGGCTATGAAATGGTCCGCCTCATGGAACATTTGCCAGCCACGGCAGAAAGGGTAATCGATGTTCCCGATGGCCTGCTCATCCGTCCGACCATCATGGCCATCTTCGACAATGTGGCGGATGAGGTCACCATCGTCACGCCGGTCTGGCCCGCTACCGGCATCGGCGCGCGCGCAGCCTATGCACGGGCCTGCGAACGGCTTGCCGATGTCGTGGGAGACTTCGACCGCCCGCTCCCCCACGGACGCGATCCAACCGTGGACGAAAGCCTTGCGACAGCCGTCTCCAACACTCCCCACGAATGTTTCCTGGCCATGGTGGACAAGGCCAAGGACTACATCGATGCAGGCGATGCCTTCCAGATCGTTCTGTCCCAGCGGTTCGATGTGCCGTTCTCACTCTCGCCGCTCGCCTATTACCGGGCGCTGAGAAGGGTCAACCCCTCGCCTTTCCTGTTCTATCTCAACTTCGACGGCTTCGCCGTGGTCGGATCCAGTCCGGAAATCCTTGTGAGGGTGAGGAATGGCGGCGTGACCATCCGGCCGCTCGCCGGGACCCGAAGACGGGGGCGCGATCCCGCCGAGGATCAAAGGCTGAGTGACGAGCTGCTGGCTGACGCCAAGGAACGTGCCGAACACCTGATGCTGCTCGACCTTGGCCGCAACGATGTGGGCCGTGTCGCAGGGATCGGAAGTGTCAAGGTCACAGAGAGTTTCCAGATCGAGCGCTACAGCCACGTCATGCATATCAGTTCGAATGTGGAGGGCACACTCCGTGATGGCTGCGATGCAATCGATGCCCTCGTGGCAGGTTTCCCGGCGGGCACGGTCAGCGGCGCCCCCAAGGTTCGCGCCATGGAGATCATCGATGACCTCGAGGTGGAGCGTCGCGGTGTCTATGCAGGCGCGATCGGCTACTTCTCGGCAAACGGCTCGATGGACACCTGCATTGCGCTGCGGACCGCGATTATCCGCAATGGCGTGCTCCATGTCCAGGCGGGCGCCGGCGTCGTCACCGACAGTGATCCGCAGTCCGAACACGAGGAGTGCTGCAACAAGGCAAGAGCGCTGTTGAGAGCGGCGGAAGAAGCGGTCAAGTTCGCCAGCCGTGGCGGCTTCAATAGCTGAAAGCCGTCTTCGATTGACACGGCACGTTGTTCCGCTACGCCTTTTTGGCTTAAGTTCGGGTGGTCATGCGGCTTTGCCGGGCGGGAACCATGCTTGTGCTGATCGACAACTACGACAGCTTCACCTACAACCTGTTGCACTATCTCGGTGAGCTCGGCGCGGTCTCGGAGGTCTATCGCAACGACGCGATCTCCGTCGACGAGGTGATCGCCAGGCGGCCCCGGGGGATCGTGCTTTCTCCCGGCCCGTGTGATCCGACAAAGGCGGGAATCTGCCTCGAACTCGTCGAGCGGTCCGCGCGCGAATGCCTTCCCCTGCTCGGTGTCTGTCTGGGGCACCAGTCCATCGGTCAGGCTTTCGGCGGTACGATCGGCCGCGCTCCCTTGCCAATGCACGGCAAGCTTTCCGGCATCGACCACGACGGGACCGGTGTCTTCCGCGGAATCCGCTCGCCCCTTCGCGCGACGCGGTACCATTCCCTTGCGATCATGCCCGACAGCGTGCCGGAATGCCTGGACGTCAATGCGAACACTGGCGACGGAGTCATCATGGGTGTGCGCCATAGGGAACTGCCGATTCACGGCGTCCAGTTTCACCCCGAAAGCATCGAATCGGAGCACGGCCACGCGATCCTGCAGAACTTTCTCGACCTTCTGCCCAAGGGAGGCGTCCATTGAGCGAAACACCTGAGGGGCTGAAACCCTGGATCGCGCGTGCTGCCCTGGGCGGATCGCTCGACCCGGACGAAGCAGGCCGGGCCTTCGATGTCATCTTTTCCGGGGAAGCCACGCCATCACAGATGGGCGGATTCCTTCTGGCACTTGCGGTGCGCGGAGAAACCGTTGCGGAACTGACCGGAGGGGCGCGGTCCATGCGATCGAAGATGCTTCGGATGTCGGCTCCCGAAGGTGCCATGGACATCGTCGGAACCGGAGGCGACGGCAAGGGTACGCTCAACATATCGACGGCGACGGCACTCGTCGTTGCCGGCTGTGGCGTGACCGTGGCAAAGCACGGAAACAGGGCAGCCTCTTCCCGCTCCGGCGCGGCTGACGTCCTGACGGCCATGGGTGTCGACATCAACGCGGATCAGCGGAAGGTCCAGCGCGCCATCGACGAGATCGGCATCGGTTTCATGATGGCACCGCTCTATCACGGTGCCATGCGCCACGTGATGCCGACCAGGCTGGAACTCGGTGTCCGCACCATCTTCAATCTCCTGGGTCCGCTCTCCAATCCCGCGAGTGTCCGGCGCTATCTTCTGGGCGTTTCCGCGCCACAATGGGTCGAACCCTTCGCCCGCGTTCTCCATGAACTGGGTGCCGAAGGTGCCTGGGTCGTCCACAGTGCCGACGGCTGCGACGAATTGACCCTGACCTCAGACAATGATGTTGCAATTCTGGAAAGCGGAGAGGTCAGGACATCGAAGGTGAAAGCATCGGACGCTGGCCTGGAGACCAGAGACTTCGCCGAGATCGCCGGTGGAACGCCGGAGGAGAACGGTGCCGCGCTTGGCGCCCTTCTCGACGGTCGGCCCGGTGCCTTTCGTGATACGGTGCTGTTCAACGCCGCCGCTGCGCTTCGGGTGGCGAAGCGGGCATCCAGCCTTGCCGGGGGCGTCGCTCTGGCAAAGGAGTCGATCGACAGTGGCGCGGCCAGGGAGACACTCAACCGCCTGGCCGCTCTCACCAACGGCCTGTCCTGATCATCATGTCCGATGTCCTGGCGCGCATATGCCGCGACAAGAAGGATCATGTCGCCTCTGCGAAGAAGCGCCGCAGCCTCGCGGAGCTCGAGGCCGACATCCGTGCCCGTGTGCCACCGGCCGGGTTTGCCGCTGCCCTCGCAAGAAAGGCCGCCACGGGATTCGGGCTCATCGCCGAAATCAAGAAAGCCTCGCCGAGTGCCGGGCTCATCCGCCAGGACTTCGATCCTCCGGCCATCGCGAGGGCCTACAGGGAAGCGGGAGCCGCCTGCCTCTCCGTACTGACCGATACCCCCTGGTTTCAGGGATGTGATGCCCATCTCAGCGAGGCAAAGGAAGCCAGTGGCCTGCCCTGCCTGCGCAAGGATTTCATGGTCGATCCCTACCAGATTGTTGAAGCCAGGGCGATCGGTGCCGATTGCATTCTCGTGATCCTCGCTGCCGTCGATGATCCCCTTGCCGCGGAACTCGTTGCTTCTGCAAACGACCACGGTCTCGATGTGCTTGTTGAGGTCCATGATCGCGACGAACTGGAGCGGGCACTCCGACTCGACGCAAAGCTTGTCGGGATCAACAACCGCAATCTCAAGACGTTATCCGTGGATCTTCAAACAACGCAGTGTCTTGCTCCCCTTGTTCCGTCGGACCGTGGCGTGGTGTGCGAAAGCGGCCTGAAGTCCCATGACGATCTCGTGCGCATGAACCGCATCGGCGTGAAAAGGTTCCTTGCCGGCGAGCATCTCATGCGCCAGGGGGATATCGTGGCGGCTACCAGAGATCTCCTTGGACTTCGATACCATCATGAATGACCGGCTGACCCATCTTGACGACAGGGGCAATGCGCGCATGGTCGATGTTTCGGCCAAAGAGGAAACCGAACGATCGGCAACGGCCTTCGGTTGTGTGGTCATGGAGCGGCGCACGCTCGACTTGATCGTTGCCGGCGAGGTCCCCAAGGGTGACGTACTCGCCGTGGCACGAATCGCGGGGATCATGGCTGCGAAGAAGACGTCGGACATCATCCCGCTTTGCCATCCCCTGGGGCTCTCGTCGGTCAGCGTTACGCTCGAACCCAATGCTGGGTCCCCGGGCATCGACATCAGTGCCACCTGCAAGGTCACCGGCCGGACCGGTGTCGAAATGGAGGCTCTCACCGCGGTCTCGGCAGCCGCGCTCACCGTCTATGACATGTTGAAGGCAGTCGACCGGGGCATGACCATCGAGGAGATCCGCCTCGTCGAGAAATCGGGCGGGCGATCCGGAACCTGGCGTCATGATCACCGTTGACGAAGCGCGATCGTGCATTCTCGACGCACTGGAGACACTGCCCGCCGAAGAAGTTTCGCTGACACAAGCCGCGGGACGGGTTCTGGCCGAGGATGTCGTCTCGAGAGTCACAAAACCACCGGTGGCGGTTTCTGCCATGGATGGCTATGCGGTGAAGGCCGCCGATACCAGGGCCATCCCGGCTGTTCTCGAAGTCGTTGGCACAGCACCCGCGGGCCATGCCCTTCAAAGGCCGCTCGATTCCGGTGAGGCCGTGCGGATCTTCACAGGAGGTGCGGTGCCCGAAGGCGCCGATACCGTTGTCATACAGGAAAATACCGAACGCGAAGGCGCGAAGGTCACGATCCTTGTCTCTGCCAGGGAAGGACTTCACGTGCGCCCCGCCGGACTCGACTTTGCACGAGGCGATCCCGCCGGCCTCGCCGGCCGCCGGCTTGGTCCGCGGGAAATCGGGTTGACTGCCTCGATGAACTGCCTCTGGCTGAAGGTCACCCGGCGGCCACGGATCGCGATCATGGGTACCGGAGATGAACTGGTGATGCCCGGGGAGATGCCGCGTCCGGACCAGATTGTCAGTTCCAATTCGCTGATGCTTGCGGCACTGGTTGCCGAAGCGGGTGGCGAAGCGGTCAATCTCGGCATAGCCGCTGATGACGAGCGCGCCATTCGAGACATGATCCGGCGTTCCGCGCGATGCGACATGCTCGTCGTGACCGGCGGCATGTCCGTGGGTGACCATGACCTGGTGCGAAAGGTCATGGCGGAAGAAGGCATGGCCCTGGATTTCTGGAAAGTTGCCATGCGTCCCGGCAAGCCGCTGGCCTTCGGTGTGCTGGGTACGCTTCCCGTTCTCGGCTTTCCCGGAAACCCCGTATCGACGCTGGTGTGCGGTCACATCTTCCTGCGTCCAGCCATCCACCTGATGCTCGGCCTCCAGGATGGCGGAACCAGGGAGGAGGCGGCCATGCTCGCAACGGATCTGCCGGCCAACGACGAACGGCAGGACTACCTGCGCGCGGCGCTCACGCGGGATGTTGGCGGCAATCTCCTGGCGGATCCGTTTGCGCGGCAGGACAGTTCCATGATGGCGGTGCTTTCGCGGGCATCCTGCCTGATCGTGCGCCCGGCCCATGCCTGTGCCCTCAAGGCCGGCGAGCGCGTGCGCGTCATTCGGCTTGACCCGCTTGACACATAAGGCGAACGTTACTAGAACAAACGTCTACATTCAATCCGCGCGAGGACTTGTCGACATGTTGACGCCCAAACAACAGGAGCTGTTGCTCTACATCAACAGCCGTCTGGTCAAGGATGGAATATCGCCGTCCTTCGAGGAGATGAAAGACGCCGTGGGAATCAAGTCGAAGTCCGGCATTCATCGCATGATCAAGGCCCTGGAGGAACGGAAATTCCTGCGCCGGCTCCCCTATCGCGCCCGTGCGCTCGAAATTCTTCAGTTCCCGCCAGGTGCAGACGGCGTGAGGCGCGCGCTCCCGTCAGACGTGGACACCGTATTGCCCCCGTCCCGGATTCCTTCCAACGACAATACCGTGATCCTGCCTCTTCACGGCAGGATCGCGGCAGGCACGCCGATCGAGGCACTGCGTGATCCGAGCGGAAATGTCGAGGTGCCGGCCGGAATCGTGGGAGCCAGGAAGTGCTACGCTCTTGAAATCGAAGGCGATTCCATGACCGGAGCCGGTATTCTTGACGGTGATACCGTCATCGTGGAGCACGCCGAAACGGCCGAGAATGGTGCAATCGTCGTCGCCCTCATCGACGATCAGGAGGCGACGCTGAAACGCTTTCGCCGAATGGGCGGGACTACCGCTCTCGAGTCCGCCAATCCGGTATACGAGACGAAGAGTTTCGACTCGGGTCGCGTCAGGATCCAAGGTCGTCTGATAGGTCTCATGCGCCGTTACTGATCCTGCCATGACAGTCGTTACCCGATTCGCTCCGTCGCCGACTGGGGCCCTCCATATAGGCGGCGCCCGTACCGCATTGTTCAACTGGCTCTATGCACGCCACTGGGATGGCGTCTTCCGCCTTCGCATCGAGGATACCGACCGGGCCCGGTCGACTGAAGAGTCCACCCGCGCCATTTTCGACGCCCTGGACTGGCTCGGCATCGAATGGGACGGGGACCCTGTTTTCCAGTTCGCACGTTCCGCTCGTCACCGGGAGATCGCAGGCGAGCTCCTCGATGCCGGCAGGGCCTATCGCTGCTATTGCACCGCCGAGGAACTGCAAAGAGCCCGGGACGAAGCGAGAGCCGCCGGTGGTGTTTTTCGCTACCCGGGAACATGGCGCGACCGGGACCCTTCGGAAGCGCCGCCCGGGGTGGCTCCTTCCATACGTCTGAAAGCGCCTCGAGAAGGGGAAACAGTGATCCGGGATCATGTCCAGGGTGACGTTGCGATTCCCAACGCGCAACTCGATGACATGATTGTGCTGCGCTCGGACGGAACCCCGACATACATGCTTTCGGTTGTCGTGGACGATCATGACATGGGTGTCACCCACGTGATCCGCGGCGATGAGCATCTGGTCAATGCGGCACGCCAGACCCTTGTCAACGAGGCGTTGGGCTGGAAGGTTCCGCAATTTGCCCACATACCGCTGATTCACGGTGCTGACGGCACAAGGATGTCGAAGCGGCACGGTGCCATCGGAGTCGAACACTATCGCGAGACAGGATACCTCGCAGAAGCAGTCTGCAACTACCTGCTGCGTCTTGGCTGGAGTCACGGCAACGAGGAAGTGATCCCGGCAGAAAGGGCCATCTGCTGGTTCGACCTTCCCGCGGTCGGGAGGTCCCCCGCCCGCTTCGATCCGAAGAAGCTGATGGCGCTCAACCAGCACTACATCAGGAGTGCCGACGACCACCGGCTTGCTGAACTTTCCTCTAGGCATGTTGCCGCGAACCTCGGCAGGGAGCTTGCCGCAGGCGAGAGGAACCTCCTTTCGAAGGCCATGCGGGTACTCAAGGAACGGGCAAAAACCGTCGTGGAACTGGCGGAAAGTGCCCTCTTTCTCTTCCGTACGCGTCCGTTGGCGTTCGATGACACAACGGCTGGTGTGCTCGGTGGTGACGCGTTGGCCCGCCTCACGGATCTGGAAGGTGCGCTCGCTTCCCTCGACGCGTGGGACGACGCCTCGCTGGAACAATGCGTGCGCGCGTTTGCCGAAGACAGGGACATCAAGCTCGGCGAGGTTGCCCAACCGCTGAGGGCGGCACTGACCGGCAGCACGGTTTCGCCTCCGATCTTCCATGTCCTGGTACTGCTTGGCCGCATGGAGAGCCTCGAGAGAATCGGCGATGTGCTGGAGGTCGGAAACGGGCATCGTCCATTGCGCGTGCCGGACCATTGAAGGTAATCTCCGGCCACGCAATTGAGCGGACTGACCGGGGACAGTGCCCTCAAGTCAAGGGGAAGGAACAGATGCCAAGTTGGATGACCCCCAAGCCGTCCGGACCAAATCCCAAAGGGACTGTCGATCTGGTCGATTCAAGGACCGGGGAACAGCTTGCAAGGCTGCCTGTTCTCAAGGGAGCGATCGGCCCCGATGTGATTGATGTGCGAACGCTCCATTCCCAGTCCGGAATGTTTTCCTACGACCCCGGCTACATGGCAACGGCGAGCTGCGAATCCACCATCACCTACGTCGACGGCGATGAGGGCGAACTGCTCTATCGCGGCTATCCCATCGAACAGCTTGCCAACAATTCGAACTTTCTGGAGGTCTGCTACCTCATCCTGTCCGGCGAACTACCCAGCGCCGAAGAGTTCAAGGAATTCCGCGGGAACGTCACCTATCACACGATGTTGCATGAACAGGTGAGTTTCCTGTTCCGCGGCTTCCGCAGGGACGCCCACCCCATGGCCCTCATGGTTGGTGTCGTCGGTGCGCTTTCGGCGTTCTACACGGAGAGTTCGAATGTGAACAGTGAACGCGAGCGCGTGATTTCGGCCTACAGGCTGGTGGCCAAGATGCCGACCATCGCCGCTATGACCTACAAGTGGTCGATCGGTCAACCCTTCATGTATCCCAAGAACAACCTGGGTTTTGCCGAAAACCTGCTGCAAATGATGTTCGCCGTACCGTGTGAGGAGTATGTCGTGAATCCGGTTTTCGCGCGGGCGATGGATCTCATCCTGATTCTTCATGCAGACCATGAACAGAATGCGTCCACCTCGACCGTCAGGCTCACCGGTTCGTCCGGCGCCAATCCCTTTGCCAGCGTTGCATCGGGTATCGCGAGCCTGTGGGGTCCGGCACACGGAGGTGCCAACGAGGCTGTTCTGAGGATGCTGGAGGAAATCGACTCGATCGACAGGATTCCCGATTTTCTCAGCCGCGCGAGGGACCGGGAAGATTCCTTCCGTCTCATGGGCTTCGGCCATCGCGTTTACAAGAACTACGATCCGCGCGCAACGCTCATAAGGCAGGCGTGCCATCAGGTCCTCGACGAACTTGATGTACGCGACCAGCCACACCTGAAGATCGCCATGGAACTCGAGAAGATCGCGCTGGAAGACCGCTACTTCGTCGAACGTAATCTCTATCCCAACGTGGACTTCTATTCGGGTATCATCCTTCGGGCCATGGGCATTCCCCGGCACCTCTTTACCGCCGTCTTTGCCGTTGCCAGGACCGTGGGATGGGTTGCGCAGTGGAGCGAAATGCACGTCGATGATTCGCAGAAGATCGGCCGGCCCCGGCAGGTCTACACGGGCAATCTCAAGCGCGACTATGTAGCAATGGAAGCCCGCTGATCATCAACCGGAGTCCGTCAAGATCATGAAATACCTGCACACGATGGTGCGCGTCGCGGATGTCGACGCCTCGCTCGATTTCTACTGCAACAAGCTCGGCCTCATCGAACTCAGCCGTCACGATAACGAAACGGGGCGGTTCACGTTGATATTTCTGGGCGCCGAAGAGAATCCGGACTCGCAGATCGAGCTCACCTGGAACTGGGATCCGGAAGCGTACGGCAGTGGCCGGAACTTCGGGCACCTCGCCTACGAAGTCGACGATATCTACGCACTGTGCAGCAGGCTTGCCGGGAACGGTGTCATCATCAACCGGCCGCCGAGGGACGGGAGGATGGCGTTCGTGCGTTCGCCCGACGGGATTTCGATCGAACTCCTGCAGAAGGGCGAAGCCCTCGAGTCTTGTGAACCCTGGGCCTCGATGCCGAACACCGGCGAGTGGTGAGGCCCCTTAGGTGGTGGCTTTTCTGAGGATATAGCGGGCGAAGTCGAGGTTTCCCTGTTCGAGCCAGCTCAGGGGGCCGGGTTCGGCAAGGGGTGCCTGAACGCCTTCCCAGAGACCCTCAACGATGATGCGGTCCTCCTCGTTGGTGGCATCGAGGAAGGCCTTCGCCTCGCGGATGCGGGTGTCGAGCGCTTGCGGATCGGCCATGACCTCGGGCGCAAATGCCAGACCGTAGCGAACGTCGATCTCGCCGGGGGATCGAGGTTGAAGGCTGAGATACCAGAGATGGTCGGGAGCAAGCACGAACATGTGACAAGGAAAGACCGTGCCCAGCACCGATGTGCGGCGCGCCTTTCCCTTCAGCCTGCCGTTCATCGGATGTGCCGTGCCGACCGGTGCATCGGAAGTCTTGGTGAACCGCTGGAACGTGAAACTTTCTGCCGCCTCGCCTTCGCCGAAATCCGTATCCTCAACCGGAAAGTAGGCTCCCACGGTTTTCCGGTGCGCCACCGGAAGATGGTAGCCTTCCATGAAGTTCTCCGTCAGCAGCTTCCAGTTGGTCTTCCAGACGTGGTCCTGCCGGTCGACTTCGACGTAGTCCCGGGCGCAATAGTCGGTGACGATCCGTTCGAGACTACCCAGCCTTTCGGCAGGTGATTCGATATCCGGATTCAGGGTGACATAGATCCATCCCTGCCAGACTTCACAGCGGATCTCCGGCAGGCGCACCTTCTCCGTGTCGAAGCCGCGGGTCCGTTCCATGTGGCGGGCCTGGAGCAACTGCCCGTCGAGGTCATAGGTCCAGGCGTGGTAGGGACAGACAATCCGCCGGCAATGCCCCGAGCCTTCGAGGAGTTTCATCATGCGGTGGCGGCACACGTTCGAGAAAGCCCTGAGCGAACCATCCTTCTGGCGCATGATGGCCACCGGTTGCAGGCCGATCCTCCAGGTCAGGTAATCACCAGGCCGGGGAATGCTCTCCTCACGGCCCACACACTGCCATTCCTTCGCGAATATCCGTTCCGTTTCGAGATCGTGAAAGGCCCTGGAGGCGTAAACTTCCCTGGGCATCGTCAAGGCATCCGGAAGGTCCCGTCCCGCGACGCATGCAAGGTTCGAAAGAATCGTCTCGATATCGTTCCCGGTCACAACGAACCTCGCCTTATCGAAGGGGCGGCAGAACTTCACCCCGTCCTGGACCACCAACCCCGGCTAATGTGACTTGAAATCGGCCGCCGGGCAATCCGGGAGTAATCGGAAAGGCGGTGGCAGGCCACCGTGCGGTTCCACATCGGTGTGAGGTCATTTGGCGATCCTGGCGGCGGACACCTTCACCGAACTATGCGCGAGATGGACGTAGCCGATTTCCCCGTCTTGAGCAACTCGCGAGCCCTGGCGCAAAGTGGTGAAACAGCGAGACCCGGCCGTTGTTTCCATCACACCTTTCTTGACGAACGAACAGGCGTGCCGTGCTGTCATGCGGCTATGTCCCCGCAATTGCGGTACCGCCAAGCCAGGTCGCCTTGAACATGGCCTCCGACAGCCACTTACAGTTCGGTGTGGTCGGAGAGGAGATCGACAACCGCCCGCCCGAGCGCACTGTCGTGCTTGATGCGCGCATTGTCCCTGTCTGAATTCTCGGTAGGTCCGGTCGGCCGAGACCCTGGGCGGCAATTCCTCGGCGATGACCCTACCGATCCTGACGCCCGGGTGGTCAACCCCGCCCACAGGACCGTCGAGAAGGCCATCGCCAAGGTCCGGTCGCGTCTCAAGAGCCTCCATCTGAGCATCGTCAGGGCGACGAAGAAGGGCAGGCCCCTCGGCGATCTCGTGGCCGGGGTCGGCATCCTCGATGAAGAACTCGAGGCGCTCAAGGAGCAACGCAAGGACCTGCCGCGCCATGTTCGCGCCGGCGACCTCCCGGAGAACCAACGGCTCGACGCCCTGCCGGTCGCAAGGCGCCTCTTCCTCGATGTCATCCGCATGATCTGCTATCGCGCCGAAACCCGCATGATGCCACTCGTGATCGAGGCACAGGGCAAGAAATCCAATGCCCGCAAACTGCTCGCAGCGCTGATGACGGCCGACGCCAACATCCTACCGGATCCCGAAAACAGCATCCTCCGGATCCAGATCCTGGGTCTTGCCAGCAACGCAGTCGATCAGGCACTCCTGCCGTTGATCGATGAACTCAACCAAACAGAAACCGTCTATCCGGGTACCAGCCTCCGCCTCGTCTACGAAATGGCAGGCACGTCACCCCACAATGAGGTCACCTGAATTGGACGAGGTCAGGAAGTCTGAGTATACAAATCCTGAACCGATTCGGCTGGCATCTCAGGAAAATCGTGCGCCGAACGGGATGAAAAGTGTCCTCGCGCGAGAGCGCTTTCGCGAAACTCTCGCTTGTGGGGACCGGTGCTCGCCGGCAAGTGCGGCCTGTCCGTCTACAACACCATGTCCCCGAACTGGCGCTACGCGCGCACCTGCCGCTCGCAACGCTGGACCGTGCGTTCGCCGCCGTGGCCCGGGTTGCGGGGGCCAACCCGCCGAACTCTCCGTAGTTCGGCGAATGCGAGGAAGAAAGCAACGCTCAGGTCCGAAAAGGCACCTACCGAGCCGATCGGTTCCGCAGACACGTCGCGAATAGTGCAAGATACGTCTCAAGTTCGCGAATACAGCCAGGGAGAAACCAAACGGCCATGCCGGTCCTTGCGCTCGACCACGATCTCCTTCGACAACGCATCGCCGATCCGCTTCTGTGCATCGTTCTGTGTGCGCAGGATCGATCCGCGTTTCTCAAAATCATGTTCCCACAGAAGAGCCTCACTACACTCGAGAATGGCGGCACGTTCGGCCATCACCATCGGATGCGTGTGAAGCCATCGCAGAAAGGGAATTGCATCCGGCGTGAGATGCCAGAGCGCGGCGCAATGGGAAGCGTATTCCTTCGCCATCCCCGGCTCTGCCAGGCTGCTGCCGTGCCAAATCGCACAGGGCATCGGATTGGAATTACCGCAAAGAATTTCCGCGATGTAGCCGTTTTCGACAAAACCATGGCGAAGACTGGTCGCCGCCTCCACGTGCCTGCCCTGCCGCAGCAGCAATAGCCCCAGATCATACCGGTAGGGGGGGTATTCCGTGGCTTCGGTCACGAAGTACGACTCTGCCTTCTCGTCTTCGCCCGCGCGCAGATACTCCGAACCGATGAGGTAGCGAATGCCCTGGTTGTCGTCTGGATTCCACACGAGCACCTTCTCCAAAATCGCTATGGCATCCTCCAAGTGGCCAAGCTGCAAACGGCAAAGAGCGGCACCATGAGCCGCGCGCAGGAACGGGCGGTTCTCGAGGAACTTCCATTCGATGAATTCCCCAAAACGCGACGGAAGAAGTTCCGTCCCCAGCGAATAGCCTCGTTCGTAGGACTCCAGGGCGAGTTTGACCTTGCCCTGCTCGTACAGCGCGTTGCCGAGATGTGCATGGCCATCGATGAACCATGGGATGCCCGCCACGAGATCCTCAAGCGCACCAACATATCCGGCCCTGGAAACCTTGCCGGCATCGCGCCTTTCCAACAGATCGTCCAGCTCTTCCACGATCTCGCTGTATCCCGACGGGTAGTTGAAGACGGCGACGTCTCCGTGAATTTTGAGACTGATCGTCATGACTCATCCTCTCCGTGAACTCCCGATTTCGATTCACCTGCCTGCGATACCCTGTTCCACCCCGCTTCTCCCAAAGTGCGGCGAACGAAAGACAGGAAGGTCCAGGAAGCACCACCCGAATTTCATCCCTGCCGGGGACTCGTTACCCATTCCGGCCGGCGCCGATCTCTGCCAGGAAATCAAGCGCCGATCCGACAGAATGCGCGAGCCACCGCCACACGATCGAACACTTCGCTGTCAGCGCTTTGCCGCGAAACCTGGGCCGCTCATCGCTCGTGATGCCTTCCCCTGGACAGGACAAGCCGACAATCTCAAGGCTTACTGCTCATGATCCTTCAGAAAGCGACCGACCTGGTGCATCCGTTCATGCAGAACGGTAACGATGCCGATATCGCCGTTGCTCAGCCTCTTCCAGTAAACGTAGTTCCCTTCGTAGTGGAAGACATAGCCGTCCGCCTCGAATTCCGCGGGAACCGGGTGCGAAGCAATTTCGCCGGTTGCGATCCCCTCGAATGCTTCGAACAGCCCGGCTATGTACGCATCGGCCTGGGCTTTCCCCCACCGCTTCCGAGTGTAGCGGTAGATTTCTTCGATCCGGAGGGCTGCCGCTTCCTGGACGCGGACCGATGTCATGTGCCCGGCCGTGCCTTGCCCCTCGCGATGATGTCCGAAGCCGACAGCGGATAATAGGTGTCATCCGGCGCCGCGAAGGCACGTGTCAGTTCAGCTTTCAGGCGCTCGAAAGCCTCCCGCTCCGACCGTTCCTTGTCGCGCCGAATCAGGTCGCGATGTATTCGCTGATATTCTCGTAAGACCCGCCCTCGCCGACATTGGCCGACACGAAGTCGCTGAGCGAGCCGCCGAGGCGAACCGTCATCGTTGTCGAGCGCCGCATGAGCCGGTCTCCTCGCAAACGGTGCATTCAATCTAACCAATATCGAATACGATTACAAATGAACGAACGTGAGACACCGCCCCCAAGAGAGAATCGCCGCGCGCATGTCTGCACCCAGCTCTCAGGAAAGCCGAGTGAGGCCCAGGCACCCGGGGCGACAACGAAGAGCGATGCATGATGGCCCGAAGCATGCGGCTTCGATTTCAGCCTTCTTGCCCTGTCCGCCCTTGCCTCATCTATCGCTTGCTTGAGGGACGCGGCGATCCGTTCCGATGCCTTCGTGTCGTGCGACATGGGTGGAGTCAGTGGCTGGCGCGCCAGCTCACTCACCCTGAAGAAATACCAACCCTGCTCCTCCCTTCGGCAAGGCGGTGATAAACATCGTGGCGGTATGGATACCTCGCAATACAAGGACTACGTCCTCACGCTGTTGTTCACGAAATACGTATCGGACAAGTACACCGGCAAGCCCGACGCGATGATCGAAATCCCCGCCGTCGGCGGTCTTTCTGGCATGGTAAAACTCGAGGCAGCAAGCAGATCGGCGACAGGATCAACAAGATCATCGGGCTTCTCGCGGAGGCCATTGGATGTGGCTTGAAATCGGCCGCCGGGCAATCCGGGAGTAATCGGAAACGCTGTGGACGCGGTAACCCACCGTCCAGTTCCGCGTCGGTGTGGGTCATTCGTCGATCCTGGTGGCGGACACCTTCACCGAACTACGCGTGAGATCGGCGCAGTGCGCCGGCATCGCCCGTCTTGACCAACTCACGGGCACTGGCGCAAAGTGATGAAGCAGCGAGACCCGGTCGTTGGTTCCATCACACCTTTCTTGACGAACGAACAGGCGTGCCGTGCTGTCATGCGGCTATGTCTCCGCAATTGCGGTACCGCCAAGCCAGGTCGCCTTGAACATGGCCTCCGACAGCCACTTACAGTTCGGTGTGGTCGGAGAGGAGATCGACAACCGCCCGCCCGAGCGCACTGTCGTGCTTGATGCGCGTATTGTCCCTGTCTGAATTCTCGGTAGGTCCGGTCGGCCGAGACCTTGGGCGGCAATTCCTCGGCGATGACCCTGCCGATCTTGTCGACGTCCTTCCAGTCGCTGCCGCCGTATATCTGGTTGAACTCCTCGAGGGTGTTGCCCAGCAGATCGATCTCGGGCTCCGGCGATCCACCCGCACCGCCCGCCATCCTCGTTGGCCGCGAGTCCAGCCAGTGTCTCTCGTGGCGCAGCGCGTCCATGCCGCCCGAGGATGAGGTGCCACAGGGACTGGCGGAACGACAGGCTGAGGTCCCGGTCGGTCGACGGCCGCGAGTCCCAAGCGAGTGCGGCGCGTCCCGCCCCAGTCCCGGAAGCCCAGCGTCTCATGCGCGAGCAGGTCGCGCACCTTGGATCAGTGTGACGCTCCGCTTCGGGTCGATGAACGTCAGTCCGCCGCCCACATCTGCGCCGGAGCCGCACTTGGCGTTGCCGCCGTCGAGACATAGCCCGAGTTCGAACGAAGGCGTCGGCGCCGCTCCGTCATCGTCGAGTACCATGCGCCGCGAACCTTTGATGTCAAACCGTACCAGCCACACGTCCGCCGCCTCCGGCAGGTTGCCCGCCGATCCCGACGTGGTACGCGTGAAGCGCGCATCGCCCTTGCCCGAGGCGGTGCCGGAGCGGCGGCGAGCGTCAGCGCCGTCGGCATCCCCTCGTCGTTTTCGATGGCGAGGGGACGAGTGTAGCCCTCGTTTCGACGATACCTTGCTTGATTAAGGTACACATGGTACTCTTGGAACTTTTCTGATACATAGTCGAAAGGTTCGAATATGGAAGAAAGGACTCGTGTGGCGGATGAGGTCTGGATCGCGGCGGCATCCCTGCACCGCGACCATCCGAACCGTGCGGACTTCACCATCAGCGAGATCATGGCACGGGCCGAGTCCGTGAATGTGACGGGGGTCAAGCCGCTGCGTCCGGGAGTCAAGGTGCACGCCTACCTTCACTGTGTTGCCAACAGGCCTCCGAATCCAGGCCGGTATCGCATACTCGTCGAAACGGAGGATGGGCGCCGCCGCCTGTTCCGGCCGGGCGATCCGTGCCACCCCCTTCGGACCGCAGGAAAGGATATGCCCAAGCGCCACGAGATACCGATCGGCTTTCGCGACCTAATCGACTGGTACGTCGGAGAGTACTCGGGCGGAGCGTCGGACGATCCCGAAGATCCCGTCCTGTCGCTGCGGGGGCTCGGCGCGGAGATCTGGGCGGACGAGGACGCGGATGTGTATGTCCGCCGCCAGCGGTCCGGCTGGCAATGAGCAGGATTTTCTGGGACACCAACCTGTTCGTGTATCTCCTTGAGGACAAGGGCGAACTGACCGAAAGAGTCCTGTCGTTGCGCGAGCGAATGATCGAACGCAACGACGAACTGCTGACTTCCGCGCTTACTCTGGGCGAACTCCTCGTCAAGCCCATGGAGGCGGGTAACGACATCCTCATGCGACGCTACGAGCAGGCGATCGCGGCGGCCGCCACTGTGGTGCCATTTGACCAAGCGGCGGCATCCGTGTTCGCAACCGTTCGTCGGGATCGGACGATCCAGCCGCCAGACGCGATCCAGCTTGCATGCGCCTCGGTGGCGGGCGTGGATCTATTCATCACGAACGACAAACGTCTCAGCCGGAGCATCGTCCCCGGGATTCACTTCATTCAATCGCTCGCGATGGCGGAGCTTTGACCTCTGGAGAGCCCACGATGAGCAAGTTTCACGTCATGGATGGATATCGATTCGCGATGCGAACGCAGATTCAACCGGAGATGGACTCCAACGGTCACATACAGCGGTTCATGCCGCAGGAGCGTCATGCCAAGGCTACGGTCAAGCGACTCAGTCCTCACGGCGGCGGACCGTTCTGCCGCTTTTCGGCGCCCGGGCTGCCGGCAAGCCCGAGAGTGTATGGACTGATACCAGATCAAGTAAATGGAAACTCACGAACAATACGAGAACATCACGACATTGATGCATTATGATACATGCATTGAACGAAGCTGCTGCGCAGCAGCTTCGTTCAATCTCGCTAAAGCGATCCGGCGAGAAATCAGGAGTTGAAAGCTGCATCTTCGCAACGACAAGAGCCTTGACGACCTTGCACGGATGTTTAACGCGAAGATCAGGGGGTGGATGAACTACTACGGCGCCTTCTACAAGTCGGTGCCCATTCCCTCTCTGAGGCTGATCGACAGGAGGCTTGCCCTGTGGGCCATGCGAAAGCGGAAACGCTTTCGTGGACGTCGGCGGCGAGCCACACGCTGGGTTGACAGATGTATTGTCCGAGACCCTTCCCTGTTCGCACATTGGCGTATGCTTCACAGGCAGGCAGCATAGGCGGAGCCGTGTGAGTTGAGAGGTTCACGCACGGTTCTGAGAGCGCTTCGGGTGAGACTCCCCGGGGCGGCTCGGCTCGTTGTCGGGCTCCAACACAAGCGGGGTGCGGAGCGATAGCTCCGCGACGTTCGGGAGAGGCTGGCCCGGTTCGGTCTCAGCCTTCACCGGGACAAGACCCGCCTCGTGGAGTTTGGCCGGTTCGCGTTACTGAACCGTCGTCAGCGCGGGATGGGCAAGCCGGAGACTTTCGACTTTCTGGGCTTCACGCACTATTTCAGGATAACCCTGAGAGGACGCTTTCGGCTTGGTCGCAAACCGATTGCCAAACGGGTCAACAGGACCCTGGCGCGCATCGAGGAGGTGCTCCGCAAGCGCTGGCACCACGACATCTGGGAAGTTGGAAGGTGGCTCGGGCGGGTCTGCAATGGCTGGCTCAACTACTTTGCCGTCCCGGGGTCGGGCTGGTTCATCCGTGCGTTCCACCGAAGGCTGCAACGCCTGTGGATGCGGGCGCTGCGCCGCCGGTCCCAGCGAGCCCGCTTCAGTTGGAGGCGTTTGGGACGCATGACCCAGCTACTCTGGCCGCGCGCTGTCATCCGCCACCCTTGGCCGGACCAGCGGTTTGCCGTCAATCACCCGAGGTTGGAGCCGGATGGTTCAACGACCACGTCCGGGTCTGCGCGGGGGGTGTGCAGCAATGCGCATTCCTACCGCGATCCTACCCGGCTTCTCTCCATGGGTTGCCGACTTGACGAAAATGCCGTCCTCGGGTTTGCTGCCAGCCAGCGGTCGCCATCGCTCAAGGGCGACCTTGGCAGACGCCCGCGACACCGTCACGTCGAAGTGGCGACTGGCCCCCGAAGCGGCGCAACACTGCACCAAACGGGTCGCCCCGTTCTGACACCAATGGAGATCTTGTGAAAATGACGCTTATCGGAGCCCACCTCATGGACCCTCAGTCACTGCCCAGTGCCCTCAACCGGCTGAAAGTCGATGATCTTAGATCGATGATGGCCAGGTTGCCGGGCGGGGTGAGAGGCGAACCGCGGCTAAAGCCGGAAGTCGTCGCCGCGATATCGGACTACTTGCTGGGAAACTCGGTGCAACGTCTGTGGCGGGCGCTCGATGTCGGACAGCAGCATGCCGTCCGGGAATCCGTCCACAGTTCCGACGGCTGCCTCAACCTGCAGCTCTTCATGGCCAAGTACGAGCCGGAGCACTGGTACGAGGTCGTGCATGGCCATGGACATATCGCGGCGCCATTGAGCCTGATCATCCATCATCACCACTATGCCAGTGACAATTCCTACACCATTCCGGGGGAACTGCGAAAGCATTTGCGAAGTTTCGTGCCCCCGCCGATAGAGGCGTCGCTCGACATCAGCGCAGGGATTCCGGACGATTGCGACGACGAAGGGCAGGCATCATTCGTGCCGCTCCAGCAGCGCTGCATGGAACGCGCCGCATTGCTGGAGCTGTTTGCGCTGCTGTCACTTGTTGACACCGGACAGGTCGCCGTCAGTGCAAAGACATCGCGGGCCACCGCTGTCACGGTGCAACGCGTCGGGGAAGTGCTGTTCGAAGGCGATTTCTTCGAACACATAACCGAGAAGGGCCGATGGGACCCGGAAATCGGCCCGGTCCGGGCAATCGCCTGGCCCTGGCTGCTGCAAGCCAGCAAGCTGGTCCGGCGGCGCGACAGCAAGCTCGAGCTGACCAAGGCCGGGCGTACGGCACGCGGCGCACCGCCGGCGGAAGCCTTGCGGCAGATCTGGAATGGCTGGTTGAACAACAAGCTTCTCGACGAATTCAGCCGTATCGAAGTCATCAAGGGACAGCGACGCAAGGGTCGGGGCGGGATGACCGAACCCTCGTCCCGCCGCGCCGCAATCGCATCGGCACTTCAGGAATGCCCGGTCGGCCAGTGGGTGGGTGTCAGGGAATTTTCGCGCTATATGCGTGCCAGGGATCACGACTTCGAGGTAACGAACGACCCTTGGCGTCTCTACATCGCCGACTCTCACTACGGTTCCCTGGGATATTCCGGCATGCATGACTGGAAAATTCTGCAGGATCGCTACATGCTCTGCTTCCTGTTCGAATATGCCGCCACGCTCGGCATGGTCGATGTCGCCTTTACCCGTCCGCAGTCGGCACGCCCGGATTACGCGGATATCTGGGGAACCGACGAACTCAGCTTTCTCAGCCGTTACGACGGCCTGGAATATTTTCGTCTCACACCCCTCGGGGCCTATTGCCTCGGGCTCGCCGACAGTTACGAAGCACCTGTCCTGCGAGCCACCAGCACTCTTTCCGTCCTGCCCAGTCTCCACATCCAGCAGTCGGGAGCGCCACTCGCCCCCGAAGAAGCGAGCCTGCTGGAAATCTACGCAACACCGGTCTCCGAAGGCGTCTGGGTCCTTGAACTGGGCAAGGTCGTCTCTGCCCTCGAGGCGGGACACGAAGTCGAAACCCTGCGCGTCTTCCTTGCCGAAAGAGACGAGCAGCCGCTGCCCGAAAGGGTCGAGGGCTTTCTGCGCGATTCGGCTTACCGGGCTGGCGCCCTCAATTCACGGGACAAGGCGATCCTGATTGAATGCGTCAGTGCCGAAATCGCCGAACTTCTCGCAACCGATGCCCGATCGGGGAAATTCTGCCAGCGCGTCGGCACGCACGGCTTGGTCGTGCGTGCGGTATCAGAATCCGGGTTCCGGAAGGCGGTCCGATCACTGGGATACGGCATGCCTCTGACGTGACGGGAAAAACTCCGAACGGTGGCTGGATGGGCAGTTCGCCGTGCACGCCGTCATCGGCCTGGAATGCCGGTACCGCAGGGGGGCTGAAGCGGTCGAGCGGGGCGACCGGGCTGGTCTGCACACGCGCGGACCTCGGGCATGTCGTCAACGACGACCGCTTTCTCCTGTTGTCCGGCGTGCGGGTCTGCGGTCTGGCGTCACTTTGTTCTGCGGATGGCGGCTATGCGCGTGGCGGCACACGGGGTGCGGCCGATGGCGGCCTACAACCATGTCGGCCACGACCGCCCTGCTACCGTGCCGCGGGCTGGAAGTGTTGCGTCGCGCGGACCTCGGGGCCTCCGCCGCCGCGCCGCGTGGTGGCACCGAAGTCGGTATGGATCAAGCCGTTGGTTGTGGGCTGGCGTGCGGCCCCGTGCCGGGAACCGGGCTTGGTGCGACGCCGCACCTGCCGGGAGATGCGGACCCGACCCCGGTGCGGTGCCCATCCCGATGGCCGCCTGCGCGACCGGGTGGTGGAGATGGGCCGGGCGTGGGAACATGCCCCGGGAGCGTCGCTGCCGGTGATCTCCCCCGGCGCGGTGGAGCGGAAGGTCCGGCTGCTTTCGAACGACAGGATCACGATGGAGCATATTCTCGAACGACACCAGGAGGCTGCGGTTTTGACCGCTGCGGGCTGGAACCGGCGGTCCTTGCGACCCAGGACACCACGACACTGAAGTACAATGGCCACGAGAAGGGGCTGGTCAATCTCGGCGGCGTTGGCAAGGGAACCCGGGGGTTGCTCGCCCATGTCGGGCTCGCGGTCACCGAAGTCCGCTCGGGGTGTTCGAGCTCAACGCGACGCCAGGGCGGGTGATGAAACGCCGGAAAGCGTGCGCTGGGTACTTGGCCTCGCGCGTGCCGGAGAGCTGGCAAGCGCCTGTCCCGAAAGCCGCGTGATCACGCTCTGCGATCGCGAAGGCGGCATATGGGAGATGTTCCGCAGCGCGCGGAAGCCGGGCTGATGGTCCGCCCCGATTGCGACCACAACGCCGGGTCGTCACCGACGGCGGCACCTGTGGGACTTCAAGGCCGCTCAGCCCCAGCCACGGGAACCAGGACCATCAGCCCCTGTGGCGGTCCCCGCAATCGGCGCGAACGCAAGGCGAGGCTTGAACTCCGCGTCGTGATGGTTGACCTCGTGCCGCCGGCCGACAGGACGAGGCGCCGCTGGACCATCACTTCAGGATCCTCAAGGTCGGCACTCGGGTCGAGAGCTTGATCACGCCGACGATCTGCGCAAGTGTCTCGCCTTCGATGCGATCACCGCATAGTGCGCGCGCGACACGCGCCGGCCCTCGAAATGCTATCCGAACACGAGATCGAGGTTACTTGCGTTTGGCTCGAACACCGCCGCATCATCTGCACCTTCGTGATCGACCTCGCACGTCTCGCCGGGTTCCGTCCAAGCAAGCGGCAACCGCTCCCGGGAACCGAAAAGATCTGGCAGGCCTGCCGGATCCACAAGGAAGGACTCAATGCCATCAATGCCTGGGAGGAACTCAAAACAAATGATCGTCTTGACAATGGGTAAATGAAAGATCCGCGACCAGCCCTCGGGATGATGGCTTGCCATCATCGACCGCCACAGGACTCTGTCGGCATCGGCCTCGCCTCGGTTAACGGCCCGGCTTGTCCGCCAGCTCAGCAGCGCCTTGCTCGCCTGGGCATGGCATGTCTCGCGGGTTGCGCCAGCGCATGGCGCCGTCCTCCTTCACCGCCCGGGTCAGTCAGTCGCCGAACTGAAATGCCAAAGTTGCATCCCCGGACAGGCACCGAGGGAATGTCCAACTGTGTTCAGGAATCTCCTGTTCTTGTCGTGTGCCTGCTGTCAGGGCATGCATCCACTTCGGGGTCCACTCGCCGCATGCAGGCCTCACAGGCAAAGACCGCGCCAGGTGATCCTCACGCCGATCCACCCTCGCGACATCACGCCTCCATGCACCGGGGGAGCAACAACCATGAGCCCCAACAACAAGGCGATCCCGCCCCCGGGCCAGGAAACGACGCACATCCGCATCGATGGGCAGTGTGCATGCCGCATTGGCTCAAACCCGACAGGCTCCTCAAGGGAGGCAATGTGTGCCGCGCACAATCAGATGAGTTCGAGAATGTTGCGTGCCGCAACGCGCGACGGTGGCCCCTCGGAATGGCGCAAGGCCTCCATGACTCTCGCCATCTGGTGTTTCTGCCTTCCGGCAACGGAAGGTTTCGCGAGGATGTGGCGGATGCCGTCATGGATGAGATCAGCCCTGCATTCTTCCTGGAGATACTCGGGAGTCACGTCCATGCCCGCTGTCAGATTGACCAGGGAGACATGGTCCACGGTGCTCACGCGCCGGATGATCGCGGCGGTGAGAGGGTTGGCCCGGTAGGCGATGATATGAGGCGTTCCGACTGACGCGAGCTCCAGTGCGACCGTTCCCGATACGGCGAGCGCCGCATCGGCAGCGGCCATGGCTTTCCTGCGGCCGGCGCCGTCGGCTTCCATCACGGCGAGCGGCCATGGCCACGAACGGGTGCCGTTGCGCACATCCTCGGCGACATTGGCGACGGTCGGAATCACGAGTGTCAGGTGCGGATAGTCCCGGGTCAGCCTCGCGGTAACCTCGCGGAAGACCGGAAGATGGCGCTTGACCTCCGCCTTGCGGCTGCCGGGCAGGACGGCGAGCAGCGGCCCGGGTCCGCCACTGGTGAGGGACTCGCGCAACGCCTCGACTCCGGCGGGAGGTGGATTCGAGGCAACTGGATGCCCGACATGGACGGCATCGTGTCCGATCCTGTCCCACAAGGGTTTTTCGAAGGGAAAGAGCAGCAATAGCCGGTCGGTCACGGCAGCAACCTTCCTTGCCCTCGATGGCCTCCAGGCCCACACCGTTGGTGCGACATAGTGCACGACCGGGAAAGGCGCAGGATGAATCCGCCGTGCCAGTCGCCAGGAAAATTCCTGGGAATCGATCGTGACAAGAATCGAAGGACGGGCGGCAAGGACAGAACGGGAGGTCTGGCGCAGACGTCGCAGTACCCGTGCCAGCCTAGGCAGCACCTCGAACAATCCCATGACCGAGAGATCCGACATGGGAAAGATCGATGCCAGGCCTTCCGCTTCCATTTCGGGTCCGCCGACACCGACGAAGTCGATGGCGCCACCGGTTTCCGCGATCAGGCCTTTCATGAGCTCCGCGCCAAGCGAGTCACCGGATGGCTCCCCCGCCACGAGAAAAACCAGTGGATTCGTCATGGGTCGAGGGCTTACCGCGAGAGCGCCTTCACGAACAGCCTGTGGCGATCGGCCGTTGTCACGACATCATCGCGATCGACAATAAGCGACTTGCCGGCTTCGACCGCGATGCCGCTGAATCCGGCCTTCACACATCCGTTGACGGTTACCGGACCGATCGTCGGCTGGTCGGCGCGGAGTTCCTGATCGGCTTTCGAGAACTTGACGAGGACCGGTCCGGGTCCCGGACGGCGCAGCATCCCTGCCCGTTCGATGAGCGCATCCGTACCCTCGACTGCCTCGATGCCGAGCACGATTCCCTGTTGCACCGCCACCGCCTGACCGACATCGGATGTTTCAAGAGCCTGGAGAACGGCGATGCCGCGGAAGATATCCGCCTCCTCCCGAGCGTCGGGTGCGCGTATCGTCAGGTTTCCTTCGGGCGCGATGATGCCGCCGAGGATGTCCTGGATCCCGATCACCCTGAAGCCCTCCTCGTCCTCGAGGAGCCGGATGATTGCGGAGATGAGCCCGTCGTCGCCTCTGGCGAGGGCGCCCGTGGCCAGGAATCGCGCGGCGCGCCTATCGGGCAGAAGCTCGATCATGGACGGCCTCCTGACAGGCCCGGCGAGGACGATTTCCTCGACCTGCTCGCGCCTCAGATGATCCAGCACAGCCCCGGCGGCTCCCAACCGTACCCACATGTGGTTGAACGATCCAACGACAGAAGGGTCGGCCTGCCGTTCGAGGGCCACGATGAAGACCCCCCTGCCCTGATCAATCGCGCACTTCGCGAGTAGGCCTGGCAGTTCGCCACCACCGGCAACGATACCCAGTTTAGGGGGCATGCCCGTCGTGGGGCTGGCAGAGACCCCGGGCGCTTCTCGTCCGCATGAAGCGAAGCACCAGATCAATGGGTTCGCAGCCCACGAATTCATCTTCGACATCCGTCATGCGTTCGGACAATGTGCCTTCGTCGGCAAACAGGAGCCGGTAGGCCCTGCGCAACTTGTTGATGGCGTCCTTGTCGAATCCATTGCGATCGAGCCCCACGAGGTTGAGACCCCTGAGACTGGCCCGATCACCGGTGACGGTTCCGAAGGGAATGACGTCCTGCTCGACTCCGGACATGCCCCCGACCATGGCGTAGCGGCCAATGCGCACGAACTGGTGCACCGCCGAGAGGCCGCCGATGATCGCATGATCATCGACCGTGACGTGCCCCCCCAGCGCGGCATTGTTGACCATGACCACACGGTCCGCGATCCGGCAGTCGTGGGCGACGTGAACCCCCACCATGAAGAGACAGTGACTCCCTACCTCGGTCACCATGCCTCCGCCCTCGGTGCCGGGGTTCATGGTGACATGTTCGCGTATCGTGTTGTGTTCGCCGATGATCAGTCGGGACGGTTCGGACCTGTACTTGAGATCCTGGGGAATCTGGCCCAGTGATGCGAACGGAAAGACCTTGCAGCCCTCGCCGATCGCCGTATGGCCATCGACTACGACATGGGACATCAGTGCGACCTTCGATCCGAGCGATACTTCGGCTCCAACGACGCTGTAGGGACCGATCACCGCATCGTTGGCGATCCTCGCATCGGGATGAACGATGGCTGTCGGATGGATTTCGGCCATGACCGTTTCAGTTATCGAGAATCATTGCGGCAAAGTTGGCATCGGCCACGGTCGTATCGTCCACCTTGACCACTGAACTGAATTTCCAGACCATGCCGCGTCTCTGTTCCTTGCGGACATGGACCTTCATGACATCGCCGGGAGTCACGGGCTTGCGGAAGCGGGCCTTGTCCACGCCCATGAAATAGACCAGCTTGCCCTCGAACTCCTTGCCGAGCGTCTCGACGACAAGAACGGCAGCGGACTGTGCCATGGCCTCGATGATATAGACACCCGGCATAACGGGATGCCGGCCGAAATGCCCCTGAAACTGCGGTTCGTTGATTGAAACGTTCTTGATGCCGACGGCGCTCTCGTTGCGGACAACATCGATCACGCGATCGATCATGAGGAACGGGTAACGGTGGGGTATGAGCTGCATGACGCGCTCGATGTCGATCACATACCCTCCGGCCAATTCCGGCGCATCACCAAACGTTTCTTCATTCATGACGTGCTGTCCCGCCTGCTCAATCGCCGGATAATGGCGTGATGACGCCAGAATTCCCTGGTCGGAACCGCCGGCGTACCCAGATAGGTCTGCCCTTCAGCCAGATCGCCGGCAGCTGAACTGCAGCCGCCCATGCGGGCGCCCCTGCCGACCCTGACGTGATTGGCGACAGATGTCCTGCCGCCCAGCATGGCGAATTCGCCGATGACGGCGCTGCCGGCGAGGCCTGCCTGCGCTGCCAGAATGGCATATCGTCCGATTTTCACGTTATGGGCGATCTGAACCTGATTATCAATCATGGTCCCGCTCTCGATGACCGTATCGCTGATCGATCCCCGGTCGATCGTGGTATTGGCGCCGATCTCGACATCGTCTCCGATGAGCACGCGGCCGACATGGGGAATACGAACGGCTCCCTTCGGCGATCGCGCGAATCCGAAGCCCTGGGTTCCCACCCTTGCGCCGGCATCGATCCAGACCCGATTGCCAATTACGCAAAACATCAAAGTCGCGCCCGGCCCGATATGACAGTCGTCGCCCATCCTGACATTGTCGCAAAGCACGGCTCCGGCACCGATGCTGCACCGTGCGCCAATCTCGACGCCGGCAGAGATCACGGCAAACGCGCCGATACTGGCGTCTTCGCCCACATGGGCACCGGGATCGACCAGGGCCTTGTCCGAAATACCCGGGATAGCCGCAGGTTCCGGGTAGAACATTCTCGCAGCAAGTGCGAAGGCGAGATAAGGATCTTCACACACGATCGGAATCATGCCATCTGGCGCCCGATCCCTGAACTTCGTGTTGATGAAGCAGGCACCGGCACGGCTCCTTTCAAAAACCTCCACATACTTGCTGTTGTCAAGAAATCCGAGATCGCCTGCTTCGGCGTTTTCCAGCCCGGCAACATCCCAGAACAGGCGTGACCCGTCATGGTTCCCGTGAATACCCGCCCCGGCCAGGTTGACAATCACATCGAGCGTGAAGGGGCCTTCGCGATTGAAAAAACGCGGATCTGCCACCGCGTTCAACTTTCCGACGATAGTGAGATCGGAATCTCGGAAAGACTCTTGTTGAGTTCAGTGAGCACATCCTCGGTGATATCGAGAGTGCTGTTGGCAACCAGATATTGCCGACGATCCAGCACCACGTCGATGCCTCGTTGGAAGATCAGTTTTCCGAGAATTTCCAGAACACCGGCGTGCAGCCTCTCCATGGCCCGGAGATAGGCAGTGTCCAGATTCCTTCGCCGATTCTGGTATTCGTTCTGGTATGCGACGGAATCCTGTTCGATTTGCTGGCGTTGCTTTTCGTAGGCCTCCTGGGTCAGCAGCACCTCCTGATCTTTCAGAGACCGTTGACGTTCGCGAAGCTCACCTTCGACCCTGTTGACCTCTTCAGCCAGTTTCGAACGGTACGTGCCGATCTGGCCTTCGATGGATTGTCCTGCCTTCGATTCCTGCCGGATACGCTCCAGGTCGATGATGGCGACCGTCGTTTCCATCGTTTCATCGGCGGCGTGGCCATCCAAGACAGGGATAAAAGCAAGTGAAACGAAACCCACGAGAACCGGAAGAAGATAGCGCTTCAGCATCACCATCAGAATGCGAGCCCAATCGAGAAACGGAAGGTTTCCGTCTTGTCATAGTCTTCCTTGAGAATCGTTTTCGCCCAGTCGAACTGCATGGGTCCCAGGGGCGAATAGTACGAAATGCCGAAGCCGACCGACGCACGGGGCGATGAATCATCGGCAACATTGGTGCTGGTCTGGTCGATATCGAACACGCTGCCCCAATCGGTGAAGGTGCGTCCAAGAATGCCGAGCTCCCGGGGCAGCCCGATTGGGAATTCCATTTCGCCTGTCGCGGCCCAGTAGATATTGCCGCCGAGGGCATCGTCGGTACCCGTATCGACCGGTCCGATGCCCGAGGGCTGGAAACCACGGAACCGGGATCCTCCCAGGAAGAACCTGTCGGTCAGACGCACATCCTTGCCGCGCACACCGAAGATGGCGCCACCATCGGCGCGAACGTTGACGGTCCAGTCGATATCCAGAGGATAGAAGTAACTGAAGCCCGCGGTATTGCGAATGAAGGACGTATTGCCACCAAGGCCGGCGAAGTCCGTGCCCTGGTAGACGAGGATGCCGCTTGTCGGCCTCAGGACATCGTTGCGCAGATCGTAATTGATACGCTGGCCGATGAGCGACACTGTGGATGTGCCCTCCTGAATACTGATCAGAGGAGAGGCATTGTCCGCCACATCCTCGACCGATATCGACTTGAAGGAATAGGATACCCTCTGACGCACATGTTCGGTCAGGGGATAGCCCACGCGCAGAACGCCGCCGATATCCTCCCGGGTAAACGACGATTCGGACACCAGATTCCGGCGTGCCCGTATGAGGTCGAAGCCTGCACTCAAATCGCGATCGAGGAAATAGGGCTCGGTGAAGCTCAGATCGATGCTCTGGCGGTCGCCCGATACCGACAGGTTGAGTTCGAGGCGCTGGCCCTGACCAAGAAGATTCCGTTCCCCCAGGGAGATGCCGACCAGCGCATTCTCGACGGATGAAAACCCGACACCGAACGAAAGTTCTCCGGTCGATTTTTCCTCCACCTCCACATCGATGATCACGGTATCGGGAGAACTCCCGGGACGGTCGTCGATGGCAACGCCGGCGAAGAAGTTGAGCGCCCGGATGTTGCGTCCGGTGCGCTGCACCAGGGCAAGATTGTAGGCATCACCTTCGACGAACTCGAACTCCCGCCTGATCACCTCGTCAGTGGTGCGAAGATTGCCGAAAACGTTGATGCGTTCGACATAGATTTCCGGCCCCTGGACGATGACATACTCGAGGTCGATGATCCGGTTTTCGGTATCCCTCGTGAGCCTGGGCTGAACGTCGACGAATGGCTGCCCCTGCCGTCCAAGTTCGAGTGTGAGTTCGACGACGTCGTTATCGATCTCGTCGGCGTCAAACCAGTCGCCGGGGGCGGCATCGATCAGATCCTCAACGAGAGCAGGATCGACCGCGGGCATCACGCTCGTGATGCTCACCTCACCGAGTTCGTAGCGGGTCCCCTCCTCCAGTGTGAAGGTGACAAAAAATTCCTCGCGGTCCGGTGCCAGTTCGGCGGTCGCCGAAACGACCCTGAAATCGGCGTACCCTTCCGAAAGATAGAAACGCCTCAAGAGTTCCTGGTCGAACGCCAGCCGGTCCGGATCGTAGGTGTCATCGACAGAGAGAAACCGGTACCAGGCGCTTTCGGTGGTGACGATCGCTTCACGCAGGGTGCCATCGGAGAACCCCTCATTGCCGATGAAGACGATCTCCCGAACGATCGTCTCGTTGCCCTCGGCAATCTCGAAAATCAGATCAATCCGATTCTGGTCCTGCAGGATGATCTTGGGTTCGACGGTTGCATTGAACCGTCCTATCCGCCGGTAGAGCTCCACGAGCCGTGTCACATCCTCCTGCACCTTCGTGCGTGTGAACACGGTGCGTGGTCTGAGCTGTATTTCGGCCTCGAGGATTTCGGACTCGAGTTTGAGGTTCCCTTCGAAGGCTATCCTGTTGATGATCGGGTTCTCGACGACCTCGACGATGAGTCTGGAACCGTCGCGGGAAATGGACACATCGGCAAAGAGCCCCGTTTCGAACAGATTCTTGATCGAGTCATCGACCTCGTCGACGCTGTAGGCATCGCCGACACGGATGGTCATGTAGCTTGCAACCGTTTCGGGTTCGATCCGCTGGTTGCCGGTGACGATGATTTCTTCGATAACCGATTGCGCGCGTACGTCCTGAACGAGGATGGCAAGAACCACGCAACTCACGGTCACAAGACGTTTCAAACAAGTCATCCCGTCAGGTCCTTCGGGTTCACGATACCAGATCGCGAATCAGGTCAAACAGTCCCAATCTCAGAAGATCGTTGAACGTCACGAACAGGAACAACGCCCCGACAAGCCCGATGCCGACAATCTGACATAGGTCCTGAGCGCGCGCACCCAGAGGGCGCCCAAGCAAAATCTCCACTGTATAGAACATGAGGTGGCCGCCGTCGAGTAGCGGTATGGGAAACAGGTTGATCAGGCCAAGATTGACCGAGAGAATGGCCATGAACAGGATCAGGCTGGCGAGACCCAGTTCGGCAATCCCCGCCGACACATGCGCGATCCCCAGGGGCCCTGCGAGATCGCGGCTGTTTTGTGTGCCCTCGAAGATACTGCCAATGAAATCGAAGATCCGGGCAATCCACACCCACGTTTCCCGGACGCCCTCCCACAGTGCGTCGAGCGGCGCCAGACGTTCCACGACGACGCTTCCGGCCGTCATGGCGATTCCCAGCCTCCCGGTCTCCCGTTCGTTGCCGAACCCGTCGTCACCCATGACGACATCAGGAGCGATCACGAGATCGATTGTCTGGCCGTCACGCAACACCGCGAAGGAAAGCGGGATCCCCGGACTGGTGGAGACGATGAACTGAAGGTCCTGGAAGTCGTCGATTGCCGTACCGTCGATGGCGATGATGAGGTCGCCGGGAACCATGCCGCCTCTTTCGGCAGCGCTGCCTTCGACAACTTCGTTGGCCTGAGGAAGAGTCTGATTCTGGCCGACCAGGGCGAAGAGACCCGCAAACAGAAGGATCGAAAGGGCGAAATTGGCCAGAGGTCCGGCGAGCACGATGGCAAAACGCTGGCCCACCGACTTGGTCTGGAACGAGACTGCACGCTCACTATCGGACAGTTGCCGGTCATCGTCTCCGGGAACCTGGCCGAACATTTTGACGTAACCTCCCAGGGGGACCAGAGAGATCCTCCAGCGGGTTCCCGACCGATCGGTCCAGCCGAAAAGCTCCGTGCCGAAACCAATGGAGAACACTTCGACGCGAACGCCATTCTTCCGGGCCACCCAGTAATGACCAAGTTCGTGAAAGAACACGATGACCGTGATCACGACAAGAAACGGCCAGACACTGTTCACGATATCGATCAAGGTAGCGAACCCGTCATGTTGGGGGCAGCCTTTCTCTTATCACCGCCTCCGCACGAAGTCTCGCCTGACGATCCGCCATGACGACGGCATCGAGTCGATGCTGCTGAACGACCTCGATGGCCGCGAGGGTTTCCTCGACAACCGCGACGATATCGAGAAAGCCGATCCTTCGCTCCAGGAAGGCCGCCACGGCAATCTCGTTGGCTGCATTCATCACTACGGGAGCCGATCCACCGGCACGAATTGCGGCGCGTGCAAGCGCAAGCGCCGGAAACTTCTCCTGATCCGGTGCTTCAAAGGTCAGAGGCCCCAGGTTTGTGGGGTCGAGGCGGCGCGACGGCGAATCGATGCGGTCTGGCCATGCCAGCGTATGGGCGATGGGTGTGCGCATGTCCGGCGCGGCGAGCCCCGCCAGTACGGAGCCATCGCGGTAGGCTACCAGGCCATGGACGATCGACTCGGGATGGACAACGGTCCCGATTTTTTTCTCGCCGATCGGAAAGAGATGACTGGCCTCGATGAGTTCCAGCCCCTTGTTCATCATTGTGGCGGAATCGACAGAGATTTTCGGGCCCATGCTCCAGTTGGGATGCGCGATGGCCTCTTCAGGTGTGGCGGCGAACATTTGCGCACGCGTTGCGTTGCGGAAAGGGCCTCCCGAGGCAGTCAGGTAAATCTTCTCGACAGTGTCGATCCTGGCGTAATCGAACACCTGATGGATCGCGTTGTGTTCGGAATCCGCGGGTAGAAGGACGCATCCGCTCCGCCTCGCCTCCTCGACCATGAGATCGCCGGCGCAGACAAGGGCTTCCTTGTTGGCGAGCGCGACCACGTTGCCCTGGCGGATGGCCTTCATGGTGGGTGAAAGGCCGGCGGCACCGACGATGGCGGCCATCACCCAGTCGGCCCGCCGTTCCGCGGCTTCCTCGAGAGCCCCGGGTCCAGCACCGACCTGGGTCCGCGTGCCGGCAAGCTCATGGCGGAGTTCCCGGTAGAGACGCTCGTCGGCGATGGCGGCAAAACCGGCATGCGTGGCGCGGGCAATCGCCGCAAGTTTCGCAACATTGGTGCGAGCTGTCACTGCCTCGACACGAAACCTCTCCGGCCGGCCTGCAATCAGATCGAGGGTTGATGTGCCGATCGAGCCGGTGGCGCCCAGAATGGACACGCTTCGACGTTCACCTGATTCAGCCATCGGCAGCCAGCAGCGTCATGACGGTCCAGGACAACGAGAAGACCGGTGCGGCGAAGACAAGTGAGTCGAGGCGATCCATGAGGCCGCCGTGACCGGGAACGATGCGTCCGCTGTCCTTGGTATTGCAGCGCCTCTTGATCGCCGATTGAACGAGATCGCCGCACTGGGCAGCAATGGAAACGACCAGGGCAAGGACCAGGGCCCCCTCGATGGGGACCTGGATCATGGCTGCAGTCGCCGAACCGATGACGGCCGAGGCCACCAGGCCGCCGCAGGCTCCCGACCAGGTTTTGGCAGGACTGACGGAAGGAAGCAGAAGACTGCCACCGAAACACCACCCGGAAAAATAGGCGCCCGAGTCGGAGGCCCAGACGACGAAAAACATCCACAGCAGCACGAATGAACTGCCCTCTGCGCTGCGCATCCAGACAAGGGCCACCATGGGCACCACGGTGTAGGCCGTACCGGCCGCTGCCCAGAGCGCCTTGCCTTCGCGCCTTTGCACCACGGAGAAAACCGCGGTGCCGATCATGCCCATGACCAGGGCATAGAGTGCCAAGGCAGGGCCGCCCTGCCAGGCAATCGCGATCCAGGCCGCGATCACCGCGGCGCCGGAAGCCGGAAAGCCTGGCGTGTCGGTCAGTCGGTGCCATTCATGCAGCAACGCGATCGCCAGAAGGAGGACCGGAACGGCGAACCACCACCCCCCAAGATGCGTGATCGATATCGTGACCGAGGCGAGAACGGTGGCAGACAGCGCCCGCAGACCGAACTCCGTTCCGCGCCGGTCAGGAGGTCTTGACTGTACCGTATCTTCGGTCACGACGGTGGAACTCGCTGATGGCGGCATCAAGATCATCACGGCCGAAATCCGGCCACGGCACATTCAGAAACACCAGCTCCGCATAGGCGCCCTGCCAGGCCAGAAAGTTGCTCAGGCGCTGTTCGCCGCCGGTCCTTATGATGAGATCCGGATCGGGCAGGCAACCTGTGTCGAGCCGCCGGGTGAATCCTTCCTCATCGATGCGCCCGGGCTCGAGATCTCCCTTGACGCAATCCCTGACCATGGATCGCGTAGCCCGGACGATTTCGTCGCGTGCTCCGTAATTGAGGGCGACCGTGACGGTCAGCACCGTGCCTGCAGCCGTTTCGCGCTCGACGTCAGACATGAGTTGCAGCACGTCGCGGGCAAGACCTGAACGGTCGCCGATGAACCCCAGACGTATTCCCTTCTCGATGAGTTCTCCCATTTCATTGCGCAGATGGTATCTGACCAGTTCCATGAGACTATCGACTTCCCGTTCGGGGCGCTGCCAGTTCTCCGATGAAAATGCAAAGATGGTCAAATAGGGGATTCCGAATTCCATGGACGCGGTAAGCGCCCGGCGGACGGCATCGGCGCCGGCACGGTGCCCGGCCTCCCGCGGCAGGCACCGTTCCCGGGCCCAGCGACCGTTGCCGTCCATGATGATGGCAACGTGGCGCAGTGCCCTTTCACCATGACCGGCAACCGCGACCATGGGTGCTCAGACCTGCATGATTTCGGCCTGCTTGACTTCAAGCAGTTCGTCAACCTTGGTTATCTCGGCATCGGTCAGTTCCTGGATCTCGTCGATCCGGCGATGCTGTTCATCCTGAGAAATTTCGCCGTCGCGCTCCTGGCGTCTGAGCGTGTCGATCCCGTCCCGCCTGACGTTCCGGATGGCGATTTTCGCCTGTTCGCCGTACTTTCCCGCGATTCGGGTGATCTCGACTCGCCTCTCCTCGTTCAGGTGGGGAATGGGCACGCGTACCGTCTGACCGTCGCTCTGGGGATTGAGACCGAGATCGGAATCGCGGATCGCCTTCTCCACCGCCTTGACGAGACTCCTGTCCCAGATCTGAACCGTCAGGAGGCGCGCTTCGGGCGCACTGACGCTACCCACCTGATTGACTGGCATGCGGCTGCCGTAGGCTTCCACCATGACAGGGTCCAGCAGACTGACGGACGCCCGTCCTGTGCGCAGTCCGGCGAATTCTCCCCGAAGAACCTCCACGGCACCTTCCATGCGGCGTTTGAGGTCCCTCATCAACAAATCAGCCATGATCACCTCCATCTTCCAGTGTGATGATCGTATGCCGGCCCCCGCCCTTGAGAACCGAAGCAAGCGCGCCCCGTTCATGAAGCGAGAACACCAGGCAGGGAAGGCGATTTTCGCGAGCAAGAGAGATCGCCGCCGCGTCCATCACTCTGAGATCCTTCACGAGAATATCCGTATAGCTCAGTCTATCGTACCGAACCGCATCCGCATCTGTGCGCGGGTCCGAGGAATAGACTCCGTCAACCTGGGTCGCCTTGAGGAGGGCATCGCAGCCCATTTCCACGGCCCTTAACGCCGCGGCCGTGTCGGTGGTGAAGTAGGGGCTTCCCGTCCCTGCCGCAAAGATAACGACCCTGCCTTTCGCCAGATGAGCCATGGCACGTGGCCGCGCATAGGGTTCGCAGATTGTTGGCATGGGAATGGCCGAAAGGACCCTGGTCTCAAGACCTGCGCCGATCAGCGCGTGTTCTAGCGCGAGTGCGTTGATCACGGTTGCCAGCATGCCCATGTAATCGGCGGTCGCCCGGTCCATGCCCCGGGCCGCGCCCGCGATGCCACGGAATATGTTGCCGCCGCCGATCACCACGGATACCCCGATTCCCAGTGCCACGGCTTCTGCGATATCCTCGGCAATGCGCCTTGCCTGCTGCGGATCGACACCATAGGCGGCATCGCCCATCAGCGCCTCGCCGGAAACCTTGATCAGAACACGTCTGAATTTCGGATCCTCATTCATGCTTGGTATTCCGGTGGTGCTGTCGCGAGGATGTCTATCAGGCCCCCTTCACCGTGGCGGCAACCTCGGCGGCAAAATCGCTTTCCCGCTTTTCAATCCCCTCGCCAAGGCCATACCGCACGAAACCGGCCACCCGGACAGGTGTTCCAAGATCACCTGAAACACTTTCCAGAACCCGGGAGACTCGGCTCTCTCCGTCGATCACGAAGACCTGTTCCATCAGGACGACATCCTGGAAGAATTTTTGCAGACGGCCTTCGACCATCCTGGCAATGATGGCGTCGGGTTTGCCGGAGTCGCGGGCCTGCTCGGCCAGCACGCCGCGTTCCCTTTCTACCAGATCCGGATCGAGAGATTCCACGGTAACGGCTTCAGGCCGGCTCGCTGCGATATGCATGGCAAGCTGCTTGCCGAACTGGCTCAGTTTGTCGGGATCGCCTTCGGACTCCAGAGCCACGATCACAGCGATCTTTCCCAGCCCTGGAGCCGAAGCCGAATGGACATAACGTGCGACGATGCCTGACTCCACGGCAAGACAGTGTGTCCGTCTCAGCCGCAGGTTCTCGCCGACTGTCGCGACCAGTCCGGTCAGTCGATTCTGGACACTTTCGGAAGAATTGGGCCAGGACATCGCCGCAAGGGCCGTGATGTCGCCATCGCAATCGAGAGCGAGACCGGCGCAGTGACGCACAAAGTCCTGGAACATGTCATTACGGGCCACGAAGTCGGTTTCCGCGTTGACCTCGATGACGGCTCCCCGGCGGCCATCCGTCGAAATGGCGGTCGCCACGAGGCCTTCGGCTGCCACGCGGCCGGCCTTCTTGGCTGCCGCGGCAAGACCCTTGGTACGGAGCCAGTCTACAGCGGCCTCCATGTCGCCTGCCGTCTCCGTCAACGCCTTCTTGCAGTCCATCATTCCGGCACCTGACCTGTCACGCAGTTGTTTGACCAGCGCCGCTGAAATTGCTGTCATCGTGTTTCCTCGGTGGAGACCGGTCGAAGCCGGCCTTGTCGTCGTTTCCGGTCGAGCGTTGTCATCCGGCCTGGAGCGTCCCGGTATCGTCCGGGGACTCGGTCTGCGGTTCCTCGAACACCTGTGCTTCCGGTCCGGCGGAAGCAGTTTCGATCTCGGGTTCCTCGACCGATTCACGGGATCCGAGATCCTCGCCGGATGCCGCGAGTTCCGCCTCGATGCCGTCGAGAACGGCGCGGGCGAAGAGATCGCAATAAAGCGCAATTGCGCGAATGGCATCGTCGTTGCCCGGAACAATGAGATCGACCACGTCGGGGTCGCAGTTGCTGTCGACGACGGCGATGATGGGAATGCTGAGCTTCCTCGCCTCGGAAATTGCGATATTCTCCTTGTTGGTATCGATGATCAGCAGAATATCAGGCAAACCGGCCATATCCTTGATTCCGCCCAGGGCGCGTTCGAGCTTGTCGCGTTCCCGGGTCATGCGCAGGATTTCCTTCTTGGTGAAGCCCGCAATATCCTGACCGAGACGTTCATCGAGATCACGCAGGCGCTTGATCGATTTCGATACGGTCTGCCAGTTGGTCAACATCCCACCCAGCCAGCGGTGATTGACATGGTACTGGCCGCACCGGCCGGCCGCTTCGGCGACGGCTTCCTGGGCCTGACGCTTGGTACCGACGAAAAGCACCCTGCCGCCTCCGGCGACAGTATCGCGAATCTGCTGGAGCGCGCGACGCAGCATCGGAACGGTCTGCTGAAGGTCGATGATGTGGACGTCGTTGCGCTCGCCGAAGATGTAGGGCTTCATCTTCGGATTCCAGCGTCTCGCCTGATGTCCGAAATGAACACCTGCCTCAAGCAGCTGGCGCATGGTGAACTGCGGCATCGTCATGACTGTGACTCCTCTTCCGGTTGTACCTCCGCGGACAGCACCGGACTTGCCGGCACCGGAATGTTCTGGTCCGCGTGCGGGATTGATTGGGTTGGCGGCTTCTAGCCCTTCATCGCCTCAACATCAAGCCTCAGACTGCCTCCACGGCTCGGACGCCCGGCAGAGCTTCCACCTGCGCCTTGAGCCCGGGTGAGAGTGTGAACCGTCCAGGCAGTGCAATCTCCACCAGCTTTCCGCTCACGGCGGAATAGGAGAGCGTAATGCGTCCCCTTCCCGATTCCGCCTGATCCAGAACATGCTGCAGGCGCACCAGAGCGACACCGGCATCGAGGCACACAACGAATGTCTTGCAGGATTTGGCCACCACCTCGTCGAGTGTCGCGATCCTTCGCGCTGAAAACCTCAAGCTTTCTCCTTCGATGCGGCCATCGGCCTCAATGTAGAGAGGCTTGTGGTTGTCCAGTTTGTCGGCGGCCGCGGCGAGCACCTCGGAGAACACGACGATCTCGTATTGACCCGAAAGATCGGAGAGTTCCAGGAAGGCGTAGCGGTTACCCTTGCCGTTTGTCCGCACCTTCCTGGAGACCGGTATGCCGGTGAGCCTGAACGAACCTTCTCCATGCTCGCGGACCATGCGTTCGGCATCCACGAATGTCGAGACACGGAGGCTCTCGAGCGATTGCGCGTAGGGTTCAAGGGGGTGGGCGGAAAAGTGAAAGCCGATGGCATCCGCCTCTGCCATCAGAGCGTCCGCAGCCGTCCATGGCGCGGCTTCGAGCGGCTCGGGATAGAGGACCGGTCCCTCCTCGCCGAACAGGTTCTGTTGCCTGCTCTCTCGCTCGGCCGAAATGTTGGCGTTGAACTGGACGATCTGGTTGATGTTGGCAACCACCCGTGCCCGATTGTCATCGATCGCGTCGAAGGCACCGGCGCCCGCCAGCATTTCCAGCTGACGTTTCTTGACGACTCGTGGATCAAGCCTGGAGGCGAACTCGAACAGGCCCGTGAACGGACCGTTCTCTTCCCGTTCGGCCACAAGCGCCTCCATGGCCTGCGTGCCCACGTTCCTGATGGCGGCAAGGGCGTAGCGGACCGCATGCCTTCCCCCGCCGGTTTCTTCCACGGTGAACGTTACGCCGGAACGGTTGATGTCGGGCGGCAGAAGCTCAATTCTCAGACGTTTGAGCTCCCGCCTGCAGACGTTGAGCTTGTCCGTGTTGCCTATGTCGAGAGTCATCGAAGCGGCAATGAATTCGACAGGATAGTGCGTCTTCAGCCAGGCCGTCTTGTAAGCGACGATGGCATAGGCGGCCGCATGGCTCTTGTTGAAACCGTAACCGGCAAACTTGTCGACCAGATTGAAGATCTCCGTTGCCCGTGTTTCGTCGACACCGCGCTCGGTAGCGCCGGAAACGAAGCGGTCGCGCTGGGCGGCCATTTCCTCCTTGATCTTCTTGCCCATCGCACGCCGCAGCAGATCCGCTTCGCCGAGACTGTATCCCGCAAGGATGCGGGCGATCTGCATCACCTGTTCCTGATAGATGATGACGCCGTAGGTTTCGCTCAGCACTTCTTCCAGTGACGGATGCAGGAAATCGACCTCTTCGCGGCCGTGTTTCCGGTTGCAGAACTGGGGGATGTTGTCCATCGGACCCGGCCTGTAGAGCGACACCAGCGCAATGATGTCCTGGATGGAGTCCGGCTTGAGCTGGAGCAGAGCATCGCGCATGCCCTGGCCTTCGAGCTGGAATACACCGACGGTCTCGGCGCGTGTCAGCATGGCGTAGGTCGCGGCATCGTCGAGGGGTAAATGATCGAGATCGACGTCGCGATTCCCGAGAAGTTTCAGGGAATGCTCGATGACGGTCAGGGTCTTCAGTCCGAGAAAGTCGAACTTGACGAGGCCAGCCTTCTCCACATCCTTCATGTGGAACTGCGAGACGGGAAAATCCGATCGCGGATCGCGATAGAGCGGTATCAGTTCCTGGAGGGGCCGGTCCCCTATAACGACGCCCGCGGCATGGGTGCTGGCGTGGCGATAGAGTCCCTCGAGTTTGAGCGCCGTCTCAATGAGATGCTTGATCGCACTGTCTTCGCACGCTTCGCGCAGCGTCGCTTCCTCTTTCACGGCCCGTTTCAGGGTCACCGGAGCGGCCGGATTGTAGGGGATCAGCTTGGCCAGCCTGTCGACCTGGTGATAGGGTATCTGCAGGACGCGCCCGACATCGCGCACCACCGCGCGCGCCTGGAGCGTTCCGAATGTGATGATCTGCGCCACCCTGTCAGATCCGTAGCGTTCCTGGACGTGGGCGATCACCTCGTCCCTGCGCTCCTGGCAGAAGTCGATGTCGAAATCCGGCATCGAGACCCGTTCCGGATTCAGGAACCTTTCGAACAGGAGGCCGAACCGGATGGGATCGAGATCGGTGATGGTGAGCGACCAGGCGACAACCGAACTGGCACCCGAGCCCCGTCCCGGCCCGACGGGAATGCCGTTCTTCTTCGCCCACTGGATGAATTCCGCAACGATGAGGAAGTAACCGGCAAAACCTATGTTGATGATGACATTGAGTTCGAAGTCGAGGCGATCGCGATAGATTTTGCGGCGCTCCTCGCGCTCATTGTCTTCCATGCTTGCGGAGTAGACGCTCGTGCGCAGCCGCTGCTCGATGCCTGCCTCGGCCTGGCGGCGCAACTCCTCGTCTTCCGATGCACCATCGGCCACGGGGAAGGGTGGGAGAATCGGCGGGCGGACAGGAGAGGTTGCCGCACACCGTCGGGCGATGACCAGTGTGTTGGCGAGCGCCTCCGGCAGATCGGCGAAACGTGACGCCATGTCGGCGGAGCCGGCAAAGCAGTGCTGTGGCGTGACGCGCCGCCTGTCGGGACGGTTCACTGTGACACCGCCTGCAATGCACATTAACGCATCATGGGCCTCATGCATGGATTCGTCTGCGAACATTACATCGTTGGTAGCGACCAGCGGGATGTCGAGATCGAAGGCGAGTTCGATCATCCCCGGCTCGCTTCGCACCTCGTCATCGAGACTATGGCGTTGGATTTCGACATAGAGACACCCGTCGAACAGGCCCTGCAGGCGTTCCAGAAGTGCTCGCGCGCGATCGAACGCCTCTTCGAGCACGAGCCGGCCGAGCGGCCCTGCCGCGCCGCCGGTAAGGCAGATCAGGCCACCGGTCCGGCCACCGAGATCGTCAAGGGAAAGCGACGGGACATCCCCCGGGTCCGTCGTCAGGCAGGCTTCGCTCACCAGGCCGAGGAGATTGCCATAACCTTCTTCGTTGCGGGCAAGCAGCACCAGCCGTTCGGCCTGATGTGCATCGCGCAGCCTGTCGTCCCGGATGCGGCGCACGGCAAGCAGTGTGCCGATGATGGGTTGAACACTGCCTGCGGTGCATGCCGAAGCGAACTCCAGAACCCCGAACATGGTGCCGGTATCGGTAATGGCCATGGCAGGCATGCCGTCTGCCACGCACAGTCTGACGAGGTCGGGAATCTTGACGGCGCCCTCGAGCAGCGAGAACTGCGTGTGAACACGCAGGTGGACGAAGGGAGGCGCTTGCGCGGGCATGGCTCAAAATCCCACAATTGCCGCCGCAACTCACCAGTCCCCTGTGGATGGACTTGAGTCAGGCGAGCTTTCCGCCGACCAGGCGGACCATGCGGACCATGCGCGAGGCATGGTCCATGTTGTGTGTCGCCACCAGCGCGGCAAGATTTCTCTCCCGGACCTCGGTGATGAGCCGATCCATGACGGACTGCGCCGTTTCGGGATCGAGATTGCCGGTCGGCTCGTCGGCCAGGAGAATCGTCGGGCGGTTGGCAAGGGCGCGGGCAAAGGCCACTCTCTGCTGCTCACCTCCCGACAGCCTCGCCGGTCGGTGGTCCAGTCTCTCCGCGAGCCCCAGGCGGTCAAGAAGATCCGTGGCCCGCTTTCTGGCCGCTGTTCCCGAAGTTCCGGAAATCAGCTGAGGTATCACGACATTCTCCAGGGCCGAAAACTCGGGCAGGAGATGGTGGAACTGGTAGACGAAACCCAGATGATGCCGTCTCAGTGCCGTGCGCTCACGGTCGTTCAGCCCGTTGCAGGCCGTGCCCCTGATGAACACCTCACCCTTGTCGGCATGTTCGAGCAGGCCCGCGATGTAGAGGAGTGTCGACTTTCCCGCCCCCGAAGGGCCCACGAGGGCAACGGTTTCGCCGGCGTCGAGCGTGAGGCTCGCCTCGCTGAGCGCGGCGAGAGAGCGCCCGCCCTGGATGAATGTGCGTCCCACGCGCCGCAGCTCGAGGACAGGCTCATTCATAGCGCAGGGCTTCCGCCGGCTCGATGCGCGCTGCCCGCCACGCCGGGTAGAGTGCCGCCAGGAACGTCAGGCCGAGCGCCATTGCCGCGATTGTCGCCACTTCTCCCCAATCGAGCCGGGCCGGCAGGCGTGAAAGGAAATAGATCTCGGCGGGAAACAGTTCGAGACCGATGAGCGCCTGGATCAACTGGCGAATTTCCTCGATGTACAGGCAGAACAGGATGCCAAGGACACTGCCGGCAAGCGTCCCTGCGATGCCGATGGCTGAACCGGTAAGAAGAAATATTCCCATCATGCTTTCGCGCGTGGCACCCATCGTGCGCATGATGGCGATGTCGCCGTTCTTGTCCTTCACCAGAAGGATCAGACTCGAGATGATGTTGAAGGCCGCAACCAGGATGATGAGCGTCAGGATCAGGAACATCACGTCGCGTTCCACCTGAAGCGCGCCGTAGAGATGTCGGTTCGTCTGCTGCCAGTCCGCAACGATGGCGCCCGTGAATCCCTCGGCGGCCACGATCTTCCGGATCTCGTCCCTCTGGGCGGAGGGATCATCGGGTGTGGCGATCATGACCTCGATCTGGGTCGCGCTGTCACCGAGGCGGAAGTAGGTTTGCGCCTGGTCGAGAGGCATGAAGACGATGCCGGAATCGAATTCGTACATGCCGATTTCGAAGACTCCGATCACGGGGTAGGCCACCGACCGGGGCATGGTGCCAAGCGCGGTGGGAACGCCACGGGGAGAAAGAAGCGTCATGTCGTCCCCGAGGCGGAGACCCAGACGGCGCAGGAGCCTGGATCCGGCGACAATGCCGGGCACGGTTCCGAATTCGTCCAGGGTGCCTGCAACCATGTTCTGTGCGATCAGGGGCTTGCCGGCAAGATCTGCCGCGCGGATGCCCCGGACAACGGCACCTGCATGGCCGCGGCGCGACGATGCAAGCACCTGGCCCTCTATGACGGGGGCCGCCAGGGTGGTCCCCGGAATTCCTGAAATTCCTGTGACCAGCCTGTCGTACTCATGGAGGCCTTCGGCGGAACCGGCAATCGTGATATGGCCCTTGAAACCCAGGATCTGGCTGATCAGTTCGTGCCGGAAGCCGTTCATGACCGACATCACGATGATGAGGGCGCCGACGCCCAGGCAGATGCCCACGAGCGAAAAGCCTGCGGTGACCGAAATGAATCCTTCCTGGCGCCGGGCCTTCAGGTAGCGGAAGGCTACCGCACGCTCGAATGCCCCGATCACGTCCGTGAATCGAGAATTCGGGTGAGAACGGCATCTGCCGACACCTCGTGCCTCTCGCCGCCGGCGCGCCTCTTGAGCTCCACGCTTCCGGATTTCGCACCCCTGGGGCCGATGACCACCTGCCAGGGAAGACCGATGAGATCCATGTCCGCGAACTTGACCCCCGCCCTCTCGTCCCGGTCGTCATGCAGAACCTCGACGCCGGCGACCTCGAGGCGGTCCTGGATGGACGACGCCATGGTATCGCAGGCCGAATCTCCCGCCTTGAGATTGATGATGCCGACATCGAAGGGTGCCACGGCATCCGGCCAGATGATGCCGGCGTCGTCGTGGCATGCCTCGATGATGGCGCCGGCAAGCCGAGAGACGCCGATGCCGTAGGAACCGCCGTGAAGCAGGCACTGCTCGCCGTCGGGCATGCTGACGGTTGCCCCCATGGCCTCGGAGTACTTCGTGCCGAAGTAGAAGATGTGCCCAACCTCGATGCCACGGGCAACGAGGAGCTCGGATTCGGGAACGGGGCAGGTGTCGGGATCGTGCTTGTCGTCCGTCGCCGCATAGAGCGACGTCCAGGCCTTGAAGATCGGTTCGAGATCGCTTTCGTAATCGACGGTCTGGCAGCCCGCATTCATGTCGAGCAGGCGCCTGTCGGCAAACACCTGGGTTTCGCCTGTCGCCGCGAGAATCACGAATTCATGAGAAAGATCACCGCCGATCGGACCGGATTCGGCCAGCATGGGGATCGCCTTCAGCCCCATGCGCGTATAGGTCCGCAGGTAGGCGACGAACATGGCGTTGTAGGCGCGCTTGGCGGATTCGAAATCCAGATCGAAGGAATAGGCGTCCTTCATGAGGAACTCGCGCCCCCTCATGACGCCAAACCGCGGCCGGATCTCGTCGCGGAATTTCCACTGTATATGGTAGAGATTCTTCGGCAGATCCCGGTAACTGCGAATATCGTCGCGCACGATCTGGGTGATCTGTTCCTCGTTGGTCGGGCCGTAGAGCATGTCGCGGCCGTGGCGGTCCTTGAGGCGCAGCATCTCCGGTCCGTACGCATCGTAGCGCCCGCTTTCGCGCCAGAGATCGGCGAGCTGCATGGTGGGCATGAGAACAGCCTGCGCGCCGGCGTTCTGCATTTCCTCGTGAACGATGTTCTCGATCCTGCGAAGGACCCGGAAGCCGAGCGGCAGCCAGGAATAGATGCCGGCGCCTGCCTGGCGGATCATGCCGGCGCGCAGCATCAGCCGGTGCGAGACGATCTGCGCTTCCGCAGGCGTTTCCTTGAGCGTCGGTAAGAAGTATCGGGTAAGGCGCATGGCTCGGGTGGTCCGTCTCCGTCGGTCAATCTATGGCATGTGGTCCCGGTTTGCCATGGTGCCTGAGCCAGGCAGGCGATGCGTCGACGACCCTCGCCATGACGGGACAGTCGTCGCTGTGCGCACCGGGCAGCCAACCGGTGGACATCAGGAACTCTTCGACAATGAGCGGACCGGTGAACACGAAGGTGCGCCTGAAAAGACGGGTCCACTCCGGATGGCTGAGGGGATGGTGAGCCTCAAGCCACGCATGAAAACCGCCGTGGCTGGCCCTCATGCCCCTGATCCGCCTGGCATTTTCGATGGCCGCCTCGATCTTTCTGCGATTGCGGATGATGCCCCTGTCGGCCAGCAGGCGGCCGACATCGTCCTCGTCGTAGGCAGCAATGGCATCGACATCGAATCCCTCGAAGGCCCGGGTGAAGCCGGAGCGTTTCTTCAGTATCGTCGACCAGGCGAGTCCGGCCTGGTTGATCTCGAGAACAAGCCGCTCGAAGAGGCCGCGTTCGTCGTCTACGGGAAATCCGTATTCATTGTCGTGATAGGGTCCATGCAGAGAATCGCCCGGAGCGAACGCGCAATAGCTCCCGGTCATGACGGCCGGCCGAATAGCCAGGCACCGAATTCGATCATACCGGAGTCCGCCAGGAGCGTCGCAGCGCCGACCAGAGCGACGGTCACGACTGTCGTCCACATGGCCTTCCTCAGCAGCATCGGATTGGCAGGCGCTCCCGGATCGTGGCCTTCCGGCACGTGATCCTGGCGGCGCACGCCCAGTGGCAGGGCGGCGAAGAACACCACCCACCACACGCACACGAAAATGACGATCAGACCGAAGAGCGACATCGTAACCTCAGGCCTGTTCCAGCTCGATCAGCGTGCCGTAGAAGTCCTTGGGATGGAGAAAAAGCACCGGCTTTCCATGAGCGCCGATACTCGGTTCGGCATCCCCGATGACGCGGCCGCCGGATTTCACGATCCTGTCACGTGCCGCGTGGATGTCGTCGACTTCGTAGCACACATGGTGAATGCCGCCCGAGGGATTCCTTTCGAGAAACGCCGCGATCGGCGAATCATCGCCCAGGGCGCCGAGCAGTTCGATTTTCGTGTTGGGAAGTTCCACGAAGACCGTCGTGACACCATGCTCAGGCTGATCCACCAACCCGGAAACTGCCGCGCCGAGCGAGTCCCGGTAAAGCACCCGAGCACCGACGAGATCGGGAACGGCAATGGCGACATGATTGAGTTTGCCGATCATGCCTTCTCCCTTCGCGTATCAGATTCTGACGACCTGGACCTTGATCATGGGACGACGGCTCCCTGTCGTACCAAGAACGGGTTTCAGGGTCCGGCGCACCGCCGTGATGACTGCCTCGTCCTTCATTCTCCCGCTCAGCGCAAGATCCTCGAAGGCATCGGCGATATCCAGAGCGAGCTCTTCGTCGGATTCCGGATCGTCCTCTTCGCGCAGGCCGAGCAGCGTGACCGCCGGATCAGCGACCAGGTCGCCACCATGATCCACCACCAGCGTGACGAACGCCACGCCCTGCGAAATCATGTGGCGCCGTTCCCGGACAACCGCGCCGTTGACGGGAACTGCGCGTTCGCCGGTCCAGGCAAGCCGGCCGTGTTCAACCTTCTCGACGATGGCGGCCTCGCCGGGAGACAGCCTGACGAGCGAACCGTTTTCGACCCGAACAACCGAGGGCACCTCAAAGGAACGCGCAAGTTTGGCGTGTTCCTTGAGATGCCGGGCCTCGCCGTGAACCGGTATTGCGATCTTCGGCCGCACGAGCCGGTACATCCTCTCGAGTTCCTCGCGGTTGGGATGTCCGGAGACGTGGACGAAGCTCTCCGTTTCCGTGACTGTCTCGACCTCGAGACGGGTCAGGCGGTTGATGAGATCGAAGATTGTCCTTTCGTTTCCCGGAATGATCTTCGAGGAAAAGATGACGGTATCGCCTGCTTCGAGCCTGACGGCCGGGTGATTTCGGTCGGCGATCCGGGACAGTGCAGCATTGGGTTCACCCTGGCTGCCGGTCAGCATGTAGAGAACCCTGTCCGGTTCGAGTTTGCGTGCATTCCTGTCCGACAGAAAATGCACTTTTTCCGGCAGATATCCCGTCTCCTTCGCACATTTTAATATCCGCCACATCGAGCGTCCCAGCGCGACGCACTTTCTGCCGTTGGATTCCGCTGCGGCATGGATCGAAAGAAGGCGGGTAAGGTTGCTCGCGAAGGTCGTGATCGCGACGCGTCCCCTCTGCATCGAGACCAGTTCGATGAGACTCCGGCGCACATCGGCTTCCGAACCGGAGTATCCGGGCTGGAAGACATTAGTGGAATCGCACACCATGGCCAGAATACCGTCATCGCCACGCTGCCTGATCGCCTGCTCGTCCACCGGCGCGGAGATCAGGGGGTCCCTGTCGAGCTTCCAGTCGCCCGTGTGCATGACGGTCCCGTTCGGGGTGTGGATGATGAGCGCGTTCGGTTCGGGAATGGAATGCGTGAGGCTGAAGAGTTCGACGTGGAAGGGACCGAGCGTCACTGAACCGCCAAGCGGTATCTCGGTGATCTCCATGTCCTCGATACCGTCTGCCCCCTCGTCGAGCTTGGCGTTGAGCAGCGCCGCCGTGAAGGGAGTCGCGAACACGGGACAACGCAACCGGGGCCACAGATAGGGTACGGCACCGAGATGATCCTCATGGGCATGGGTCAGGATGAGCCCCAGAAGCTTCTTGCGGCGCCGGGCAATGTAGGAAATGTCGGGCATCACAAGGTCGATACCGGGAAGTTCATCGCCGGCGAATGTCACGCCGAGATCGCACATCAACCATGATCCGGCATACTCGTAGAGGTTGAGATTCATGCCGATCTCGCCGGCTCCGCCGAGCGGCAGAAAATGGAGGGGATGCTTCATGGCGTTAACTCGGCCATTCGGGTGCGCCGCCATATTTCCAGCAGGCCGTGGACCGTGATGTCGGGATCGAATCTGTCGATGCTGTCGGTAGCCGCATCGAAGAGCGGTGCGAGCCCTCCGGTCGCCACGACCATCATCGGCTTGCCGTACTCGGACCGGATCCTCCTGACGACGCCCTCGATCAGACTGACGTAGCCCCAGTAGACACCGGACTGCATGCAGGCGACCGTGTTGGTGCCGATCACCCTCGGCGGACGGTCGACACCGATCCTTGGAAGGCGCGCGGATATCCTGTGCATGGCGTCGAGGGCGAGATTGACTCCGGGAGCGAAGACGCCGCCTGCAAATCCGCCATCCTCATCGACGACATCGAACGTGGTCGCGGTTCCGAAATCCACGACAATCAACGGTCCGCCGAAACGATCATAGGCGCCGATCGCGTTCGCGAGCCGGTCTGCGCCAACCTCGCCGGGAGTGTCGACTCTGAGCGGGATGCCGAGCCGTGCGGATTCGCCCACCACGAGCGGTTCACATTCATAGTGACGGCGGCACAGAAGCTTGAGGTCATGAAGACCCCCGGGCGCGACGCTTGCGACCACCGCATCGCCGATATCACGGGCGCAGATACTGTCGAACGCCAGAAGCTGGTGGAGCCAGACGGCGTATTCGTCGGCCGTATGTTCGGTGTTCGCGGTGATTCGCCACTGCCCCACAAGCTGCGATTCCCGGAATATGGCGAACACCGTGTTGGTGTTGCCCTGGTCGATGGCAAGAAGCAGGTCCTTCATGCCGCCCTCCTGAGAATGAGGGTTCCGGAAACGAAGCGATGAAGGGCACCGTTCGCTTCGAGGAGGAGCGCACCGTCCTCTCCGATACCGGCGACAAGGCCGTTGACGGGTTGCTTTCCCACAAGAGTGGCGGGCCGGCCGATTCCGGCCGCACGTTCGAGCCACGCATCCTTCAGGGCTTCGAAGCCGGAAGCTTCCCAGGCCCCGATCCTTTCTTCCAGCCATCGGCACAATATTCCGAGCAGGAGGTTTCGATCATCAGACTCCGCCCCTTCGGCAGCAAGGTCTGTGGCGTACCCACCGGGAAGATCGGGGTGGCTTACAAGATTGATGCCTATGCCAGCGACGACCGCCTCGAGGCACGCGGAAAGGTTCGATTCGACCAGGATGCCGGAAACCTTGGCACCGCCGACGAGAACATCGTTGGGCCACTTGCAGCGGGCGGGTGGAATCGAGGGTGCAAATTCCCGGATGGCATCGGCCACCGCAAGGCCGATCACCAGGGCAAGCTGGGGAAGAACGGCGATCGGGCCCGAAGGTCTGAGGATCAGGGATGTGTAGGAATTACCTTCCGGTGACCGGAAACTCCTGCCCTGTCGTCCGCGCCCTGCCGTCTGTTTTCTTGCGCGAACCATGGTCCAGGCCGCTGCGCCGTTTCGTGCCAGATCGAGAGCGATATCGTTCGTACTGGTCACCGTGTCAAGGTCGATCAGATGGAACGCAGGCGGAAGGCCGGGATTCATTGCGCGATGAGAACGTGCTGGAGATCACCGCCGTTTCCGATCAGAGCAACGGCAGCATCGCGCGCACTGTCGAGGAGAGGATCGGAATGGAGGAAGAAGCCGACGGTGAAAACCGTGGTCACGAAGACCACAGGCACGAGATCCCTGCCCATCGGACGATCGAACGCTTCCGCGGGATCGTCGAAGTACATGAGCTTGACGATCCGGATGTAGTAGAACGCACCGATCACACTCGTCAGAACGCCGATTACGGTGAGCGTGTAGAGACCGGCATCCACGGCGGCCATGAAAACATAGAACTTGCCGAAGAATCCGGCCAGCGGCGGTATCCCCGCCATGGAGAACATGAAGACCGCAAGGCACAGCGCCATGGCCGGATGAGTGCGGGAGAGCCCGGAAAGATCTTCGATCCCTTCGGCCATTGCGCCGTCGCGGCGCATGGCAAGGATGCAACCCCAGGTTCCCAGTCCCATGACAAGATAGATGGCGAGATAGACCGCAACTCCGTGAATGCCTTCCTGGCTGCCCGCCGCAAGACCGACGAGAGCGAATCCGACGTGACCGATGGAACTGTAGGCCATCAGCCGCTTGATGTTGCGCTGGCCGATGGCTCCAAGAGCCCCAAGAACCATGGAAGCCACGGCAAGGAGGAAGACAATCTGCTGCCAGTGCCCGAACAGGTCGGCGAAGGGTCCCGTCAGGATCCGCAGAAGGAGCGCCATGGCCGCCACCTTGGGTGCTATCGAGAAGAACGCCGTGATCGGCGTCGGCGCACCTTCGTAGACATCCGGAGTCCACATGTGGAACGGCACCGCCGAGATCTTGAAGGCGAGCCCCGCCGCGATGAAGACGACACCCATGAGCACACCCGTCGACCCGGCGTCAACGGCGAGCGAGAGGCCGATGGCGTCGAACGACGTCGATGCGGAAAACCCGTAGACCATGGAACAGCCGTAGAGAAGCATCCCGGAGGCTACTGCACCGAGCACGAAGTACTTCAGGCCGGCCTCGGAGGAACGAAGCTTGTCCTGCTGGAAGGCCGCGCAGACGTAGAGCGCGAGACTCTGCATCTCCAGCCCGATATAGAGCGACATCAGGTCGTTGGCCTGGACCATCAGGAACATTCCAAGCGTCGCGAAGACCAGCAGAACCGGAAGTTCGAAGCGGTCCATGGATTCACGGCGCATGAAACCCTGGGCCATGATCAGCGTGAGACCGGCGCCGACCACGACCAGCATTGTCATGAACCTGCCGAACTCATCGACGACGAGGAGCCCGTCGAATGGCAGGGCGTCGCGAGGCCCGAGAATGACCAGGAGGCCGGCAACCGCCAGGGCCATGACCGCGCCCCAGAAAACAATCCGTGATGAGCCGTCCTTCTGGAACACGCCGGCCATGAGCAATGCCATGCCGGCAACCGCCAGCCACAGTGTCGGAAGGATTGCCAGGAGATCTGCCGTCACGAGCTCGTGCATCACCCACCGTCCGCTTCGGCTGCCAGAGCCAGTTCCGTGGCCTGTCTGGTCTGTTCCACGAGGTTTTCCACGGAAACATGCATGGCGTCGAGCAACGAATCGGGCCACAAGCCCATGATCAGAACCGCAGCGACCATCGGCACGAAGAACAGAAGTTCACGCCTGTTGCAATCCGCGATGGACTTGAGTTCGGCCTTCACCAGGTCTCCGAATACGACGCGCCGATAGAGCCAAAGCATGTAGGCTGCCCCCAGCACGATACCGGTGGTTGCAAGCAGTGCGACCCAGGTGTTCGCCTGGAAGGCACCGACGAGCACGAGGAATTCTCCGACAAAACCGGACGTTCCCGGCAGTCCCACGGACGCCAGCATGAATACCATGAAGACCAGGGCATAGCGCGGCATCCTGTGAACGAGGCCGCCGTAATTCGTGATCAGGCGGCTGTGCATCCTGTCATAGACGACGCCCACGCAAAGGAAGAGTGCTGCAGAGACAACACCGTGGGAGAGCATCTGGAAAATTCCGCCCTCGATGCCCTGCTGGTTCATGGAAAAGATGCCTATCGTGACGAAACCCATGTGCGCCACGGAAGAGTAGGCGATGAGTTTCTTCATGTCCTCCTGCACCAATGCCACGAGGGACGTGTAGATGATGGCGACGACGGAGAGGGTGTAGATGAGCGGCGTGAAGAAGACGGAGGCTTCCGGGAGCATCGGCAGGGAGAACCTCAGGAATCCGTAGGCGCCCATTTTCAGGAGGATGCCGGCGAGAATGACGGAGCCGGCCGTGGGCGCCTCGACATGGGCATCCGGTAACCATGTGTGCAGCGGCCACATCGGCACCTTGACGGCAAAGGATGCGAACATGGCAAGCCACAGCCAGCGCTGCAGGTCTTCGTCGAAACCCGCATTCATGAGCTCGGGAATGCTCGTGGTTCCCGCCTCGAAGTACATCGTGAGAACCGCAACGAGCAACAGCACGGAACCGACAAGCGTGTAGAGGAAGAACTTGAAGGCGGAATAGATCCGCCGGGACCCGCCCCAGATCCCGATGATCAGGAACATGGGGATCAGCATCGCCTCGAAGAAGAGATAGAACAGGACGAAATCAAGGGCGCAGAAGACGCCGATGATGAAGGACTCCATGACCATGAAGGCGATCATGTACTCCCTGACGCGCACCCTGATGGCGTCCCACGAACAAAGGATGCAGATCGGGACGAGGAACCCCGTCAGCACGATCAGGAACAGCGAAATTCCGTCGATGCCCAGATGGAACTCGATGCCGAAGGCGGGAATCCAGGGAGCCCTCTCGACGAACTGGAACTCGGCTGTCCCGGTGTCGAACGTGGACCATATGAGAATGATCACCACCAGGACGATGAAGGAGGTCCACAGGGCGACGTAGCGGGTGTTGCGTGCCACCGCTACCTCGTTATCCCCGCGGGTCAGGAACACGAAGGCGGCCCCGACGAGCGGCAGGAAGATGGCAAGCGAAAGGAGGGGCCACTGGGGCATGTCGGTGCCTCCTAACCCCAAATCCTGAAAAGAAGCCAGCTTGCAAGCACAACGAGGCCGATCAGCATGGCAAAGGCATAGTGGTAGACATAGCCGGACTGGAGGATTCTGGCACGACGCGCGAATCCGAGTGTCGCCTCGGCCACGCCGTCCGGACCCAGACCGTCGATCACGTCGCCGTCGCCCGCCTTCCAGAGCCCGAAGCCGAACCGCTTGGCCGGCCTTACGAGAACCGCCTCGTAGACTTCATCGAAATACCACTTGTTGAGCAGGAAGAGATGGATCGGGGAGAACCGGGCAACCAACCGGCCCGGCAGGGAAGGCCTGAGGGCGTAGCCGACCCAGGCGGCGGCGATTCCGCCGGCCGCCACCACGAGAATGAGCGCCTTAACCACCAGTGGCGTGTCATGATGCGCCTTTTCGATCACGTTCTCGCCGAGCATAAGGATCGATGCTCCGAAGAAGTCATGGCCCCCGTGCTCGACCATGTGGCCACCCAGCAACGGGAAGCCCCCGACGATTGCGCCCGCGGCAAGAACCAGAAGCGGTACCCACATGACCCGCGGCGCTTCATGGGCATGTTCCCAGACGTCCTCGGCCATGCGCGGCTTGCCGTGGAACGTCATGATGATCAGACGCCAGGAATAGAGCGCGGTCAGGAACGCGGCACCGACGCCGACCCAGAAGGCATACTGGCCTGCAAAACCGTCCGTGACCCAGGCCGATTCGATGATGAGGTCCTTCGAGAAGTAGCCTGCGAACACCGGAATGCCGGCGAGCGCCAGACTGCCGATCCACATGTAGGCATACGTCAGGGGCAGTTTGCGCCAGAGCCCTCCCATGCGCCGCATGTCCTGCTCGTCGGCGACGGCATGGATAACGGCGCCCGAGCCCAGGAACAGCAGGGCCTTGAAGAAGGCATGGGTAAAGAGATGGAAGAGCGCCACCGGGTAGGCGCCGACACCGCAGGCAAAGAACATGTAACCGAGTTGGCTGCAGGTCGAATAGGCGATGACCCTCTTGATGTCGTTCTGCGCGATGCCGACCGTCGCCGCGAAGATCGCCGTGGACGCGCCGACGATCGTGACGACCCAGAGCGCTGTCGGTGCGTATTCGAACATCGGCGAAAGGCGCACGACCATGAAGACGCCCGCCGTCACCATGGTCGCCGCATGGATTAGCGCGGACACGGGTGTCGGACCCTCCATGGCATCGGGCAGCCACGTGTGCAACGGCACCTGGGCCGACTTGCCCATGGCGCCCACGAACAGCAGGAGACATAGCAGCGTCAGCGTGTCGACATCCGCCGACAGGAACGTCATGGAGGTGCCGGCGATATCCGGCGCGGCCGCGAACACAGCATCGAAGGACACCGTATCGAATACCAGAAAGACACCCATGATACCCAAGGCAAGACCGAAATCTCCGATTCGGTTAACGATGAAGGCCTTGATGGCGGCCGCATTGGCGCTCGGACGCTTGTACCAGAAGCCGATCAGGAGATAGCTGCAGACGCCCACGCCTTCCCATCCGAAGAACATCTGGACGAAATTGTCGGCTGTCACGAGCATCAGCATGGCGAACGTGAAGATCGACAGATAGGCAAAGAAACGCGGACGATGCGGGTCGTTGGCCATGTAGCCCAGCGAATAGACGTGGACCACGGCAGAAACCGTCGTGACCACGATCAGCATGACGGCCGTGACCTGATCGAAGTAGAACGCCCAGCTGACCTCGAAGGTGCCGGAATCGATCCATGTGAAGAGATGAACCGTGAAGCTCTCGCCCGTGCCGACGATCTGGAAGAACACGATCCAGCCAAGCACGGCCGACGCCACCAGCAGCACGCAGGTCAGAACCGGTGCGGCGCGATCCCCGAGAAGGCGCCCGAAGAGACCCGAGGCCACGGCGCCTGCCAGGGGCAGGAATACGATTGCAGCGGCGTGAAGCACGCCCGATCAGCCTTTCAGCATGCTGATATCCGCAACCGCAATGGATTTGCGGTTGCGGAAGAAGACTACGAGTATGGCAAGGCCTATGGCCGCTTCCGCGGCAGCGACAGTCAGGACGAACATGGCAAAGACCTGACCGACGAGATCACCGAGTTCCACGGAAAAGGCCACCAGGTTGATGTTGACCGCAAGCAGCATCAGCTCGATGGACATCAGGATGATGATCACGTTCTTGCGGTTGAGGAAGATGCCCAGAATCCCGAGGGTGAAGAGAATAGCTGCAAGTGCCAGATAGTGTTCGAGGCCGACGGTCACTTCAGATCCCCTCCCCTCGCCTTACCTTGCGGACTTTGACCACGCTTTCCGGACGCCGGGCGACCTGATCGCCGATCCTCTGGCGCTTCACGTTGCGGTGGCGCAATGTCAGTACAATCGCGCCGATCATGGCGACAAGAAGGATGATTCCGGCACCCTGGAAGAGAAGCGCATAGCGGGTGTAGAGCACGTCACCGAGTGCTGCCGTGTTGCTGCGCTCGCCGAGCAGGGGAACCGGAGCGGCAAGCCCGGCCGTCATCTCCGGCCCGAGCTGCCAAGCACCGGCCACGATGAGGAGTTCCACCAGAAGGACCAGTCCCACCAGCGCGCCGATTGGCAAGTAGTTCAGGAAGCCCCGGTGCAATTCGGCAAGATCGATGTCGAGCATCATGACGACAAACAGGAAAAGCACGGCAACGGCGCCGACATAGACAACCACCAGGATCATGGCGAGGAACTCGGCCCCGATCAGGACGAAGAGTGCGGCCGCGTTGAGGAAGGCAAGAATCAGGCAGAGCACGGAGTGCACGGGGTTGCGCGCGGAAATCACCACGGTGGCTGAGATCAGCAGGACTGCGGCAAACAGGTAGAACGAGAGAGTCTGGAGGATCATGGCGCAGGATTACCTGTAGGGGGCATCGGCGGCGAGCCTGGCCGCGATCTCCCTTTCCCAGCGGTCGCCGTTCTCGAGGAGTTTCTCCTTGTCGTAGAACAGTTCCTCACGGGTTTCCGTGGCAAACTCGAAGTTCGGCCCCTCGACGATTGCATCGACCGGACAGGCCTCCTCGCAGAATCCGCAATAGATGCACTTGGTCATGTCGATGTCGTAGCGTGTCGTACGCCGGCTTCCGTCTTCGCGCGGCTCGGCCTCTATCGTGATGGCCTGCGCGGGGCAGATGGCTTCGCAGAGCTTGCAGGCGATGCAGCGCTCCTCGCCGTTGGAATAGCGTCGAAGCGCGTGCTCCCCGCGGAATCGCGGCGACAGCGGCCCTTTTTCGTATGGATAGTTGAGGGTGGCGCGCTTGCGGAACATGTAGCTGAATGTCCTTGCCATGCCCGAGACGAGTTCGGCGAGCAGCAGCGTCCGGGCTATGCGATCCAGGGCGTTCATCGGCCAACCTCCTCGAACGTTATCATCGCGGCATCCATCCGAAGACCTGGAGGGCACCTGCGACAACCACGACCGCACCCAGCGAAAGGGGGAGAAACACCTTCCATCCCAACCGCATCAACTGGTCGTACCGGTAGCGCGGAAACGTCGCCCTCACCCAGAGGAAGAGAAAGAGGAGCAGGAACGTCTTGGCGAGAAACCAGACCGGGCCCGGGATCCAGTCGAGCAGTGCGATCTCGAGAGGAGGCATCCAGCCGCCCAGGAAGAGGGTGGTTGCGAGCGCGGACAACAGGATCATGTTTGCGTACTCGCCGAGGAAGAACAGGGCGAATGTCATCGCCGAGTATTCGACACTGTAGCCGGAGACGAGCTCCGACTCGGCCTCGGGAAGATCGAACGGAGCCCGGTTCGTCTCCGCAAGTGCCGAGATGAAGAAGATCACGAAGAGCGGAAACAGGGGCACGATATACCACGACCAGAAACCGCCGCCCTGTGCGCGGACCACGTCGGAAAGATTGAGCGAACCGACGCAGACGAGGACGGCGACAAGAATGAATCCGATGGACACCTCGTAGGAGACCATCTGCGCGGCGGAGCGTAGCGCCCCGAGGAAGGCGTACTTCGAATTGGATGCCCAGCCCGCCATGATGATGCCGTAGACACCAAGCGACGAGACCGCGAAGAGATAGAGGATTCCGACATTGATGTCGGCAAGTGCCCAGACTCCCGCATCGCTCTCGCCGAAGGGAATCACGGCCCATCCCACCATGGCGAGCACGAAGGTGATCATCGGCGCGATGACGAAGATGAACCGATTCGCTCCCGCAGGCACGATGGTCTCCTTCAGGAAGAGCTTGGCGCCATCGGCAAGAGGCTGAAGCAAACCGAAGGGACCCACGATATTCGGGCCCCGGCGCAACTGCATGGCCGCCATGACCTTGCGTTCCGCATAGGTGAGGTAGGCGACGCACACCAGAACGGGAACCAATATCGCGACGACGGCGAGCACCACGAGGGCAAAATGCCAGATCCAGTCCTGCATCAGCTGCATGGCGCGGCCTGATTCTTCGGATTGACGAAGGCATCGGTACACAGACCCATGGTCGCCGAAGCCCGGCTGATCGGGCAGGTCCGATAGAAATTCGCGACAGACCGTTCGAAGGGTGTATCGGTCATCGGCGCGTCGGAACCGAACGTTCTCCAGGAAGCCGGGGCGATCGTGTCGGTGTCGCCGAGGTGGGGTACCTCGCTGATCATGGCTGTGCGAAGAGTCTCGAGATCGTCGAACGGCAACGGTCTGGCAAGGCGGGCCGACAGGGCGCGCAGGATACGCCAGTCCTCGCGGGCCTCGCCCGGCGGGAACACCGCGCGATGGGCGCGCTGCGGCCGGCCCTCGAGGTTGACATAGGTGGCATCCTTTTCCGTCCAGGCCGCTCCCGGCAGGATCACGTCGGCAACGGCGGCACCGCGATCGCCGTGATGTCCGATGTAGATGACGAACGCATTTTCGAGCGCCTCGCCCTCGAGTTCGTCGGCGGCGAGAAGAAATACCGTGTCGACCGTGCCCGAGCGCGCGCCTTCGACTATGCCTGCGGTGTTCCTGCCACCGGCCTGGGGCACGAAGCCGAGATCGAGGCCGCCGACCCGGGATGCCGCAACATTGAGCACCCCAAAGCCGTTCCAGGTCTCGGTGACCGCGCCGAGTGCCGTGGCGATCCGTGCTGCCGAACCGAGAACCGCTTCTGCGTCGCTGCGCACAAGAGCCCCGGCTCCGACGATGACGAGCGGTTTGGTGGCCCCAGGCAAGGGAGAGTCGCCTGCCTCGATACGGCGAAGGGCTTCCGGTGTGCTGCCCAGACGAGTCACGGGATAGGCAAAATCGTCATCGGGTCCGATCGACGCGACGGCAAATCCTCCGCGCAGCCATCGTTTCCTCAGCCGGGCGTTGACGATCGCGGCTTCACAGCGCGGATTGGCGCCGATCAGGAGGCAGGCGTCGGCCTCCTCGATACCCGCGATCGTGCTGTTGAGGAGCCATGAAGCCCTGACGGTGGTATCGACCGCCATGCCGTCCTGGCGGCAGTCCATGTGGGGCGAACCGATCGAGAGCATCAGCGCCTTCATGGCGAACATGGTCTCGCAATCGACCTGGTCCCCGGCGATGGCCGCGACACGTGTTCGGTCACGATCCTCGAGGCGGCAGGCGACCGAGGCGAGTGCCTCGTCCCATGACGCGGCCTCGAGGCTGCCGTTGCGGCGTATCCAGGGCTGGTCCAACCGGCGGCGAGTCAGGCCGTCGACGGCAAAGCGCGTCTTGTCGGATATCCATTCCTCGTTGACGTCGTCATGCAGTCGTGGAAGCACGCGCAGGACCTCCCGGCCTCTGGAATCGACGCGTACATTGCTGCCGACCGCATCCATAACGTCGATCGATTCCGTCTTGACGAGTTCCCAGGGTCGGGCGACGAAGGCATAGGGCTTGGAGGTGAGCGCACCGACCGGGCAGAGATCGATGATGTTGCCGGACAGTTCGCTTGCAATACCCTGTTCGATGTAGGTCGTGATCTCCATGTCCTCGCCGCGCCCGGTGGCGCCGAGGACGGGTACGCCGGCGACCTCGTCCAGGAAACGGATGCATCGCGTGCAGTGGATGCATCGGGTCATGTAGGTCTTCACCAGGGGGCCGAAGTCCTTTTCCTGAACCGAGCGCTTCTGTTCTCCGAAGCGGCTGACCCCCGTGCCGTAGCCCAGGGCCTGATCCTGCAGATCGCACTCTCCACCCTGATCGCAGATCGGGCAGTCGAGTGGATGATTGATGAGTAGGAACTCCATGGCGCTGCGCTGTGCCTTGGTCGCCACCGGGCTTCGCGTGGAGACCACCATGCCGTCCATGAGAGACTGTGCACAGGACGCGACAGGCTTGGGCGCCCTTTCGACCTCGACAAGGCACATGCGGCAGTTTCCGGCCACTGACAGCCGGTCGTGAAAGCAGAAACGCGGAATCTCGGCACCGGCGAGTTCGCAGGCCTGCAGCAGGCTCAGACGCCGGTCAACCTCGAGTTCGACACCGTCAACCGTGATTTTCACAGTGTCAGACATGGCCCGTCATGCCGCTCTTCTGGCGTTTTTCCGACAGGCCCCGATGCGCTGTTCGAGTTCCGGACGGAAATGGCGTATCAGACCCTGGACAGGCCATGCCGCGGCATCACCGAGAGCGCAGATCGTGTGCCCCTCGATCTGAGTCGTGACCTCGAGCAGCGTATCGATTTCCTCGATTTCGGCCCGCCCCTCGATCATGCGGCCGAGCACCCGCATCATCCATCCGGTCCCCTCCCGGCACGGCGTGCACTGGCCGCAGCTTTCGTGGTGATAGAATTTCGAGAGCCGCCAGATGGCCCGCACGATGTCGGTGGACCGGTCCATGACGGTGACTGCCGCCGTGCCGAGGCCCGACTGGACATTCTTGAGACAGTCAAAATTCATCAGGACATCGTCGCATACGGATTTCGGGATGCAGGGCACGGACGAGCCGCCCGGTATGACCGCCAGGAGATTGTCCCAGCCTCCTCTGACGCCACCGGCATGCCGCTCAATGAGCTCCTTCAGGGGAATGCCCATCTCCTCCTCGACATTGCAGGGTTCGTTCACGTGGCCCGAGATGCAGAAAACCTTGGTACCGGTATTCTTCGGCTGACCGAGGCTGGCAAACCAGGTGGCTCCGCGCCGCAGGATGGTCGGTGCAACCGAGACTGTTTCGACGTTCGCGACGGTCGTCGGGCAACCATAGAGTCCGGCCATGGCAGGAAACGGCGGTTTGAGGCGCGGCATGCCCTTCTTGCCTTCGAGGCTTTCGAGCAGAGCCGTTTCCTCTCCGCAGATATAGGCCCCGGCGCCGCGATGAAGATGGACATCGAAGTCGAATCCCGATCCGCAGGCGTTGCGACCGACGAGTCCTGCGTCATAGGCTTCATCGATCGCGACCTGAAGGGCCACGGACTCGCTGTAGAACTCTCCACGAATGTAGATGTAGGCCGTCGTGGCGCGCATGGCGTGGCCGGCAATGAGGCAGCCCTCGACGAGCTTGTGGGGATCGTGACGCATGATGTCACGGTCCTTGCAGGTCCCGGGTTCGCTTTCGTCCGCATTGACCACCAGGAAGGCGGGTTGCCCTTCGGGGCGTTGCTTCGGCATGAACGACCATTTCAGACCGGACGGAAAGCCCGCGCCGCCCCTGCCGCGCAGTTCCGATGCCTTGATCTCCTCGATGATCCACTCCGGCCCCTTCGCCAGGAGTCCCCGTGTGCCGTCCCAGTCCCCGCGCCTTCTTGCAGCGTCGAGCGACGGATAGTCGAAGCCGTAGAGATTGGTGAAGATCCGATCCGCGTCCCGCAGCATGCCTCAGTCTCCGCCCAGAAGGGTTTTCGCCCCGGATTGCGGTTCCGACGATCGGCGGCCGCCCTGCGGCCCGGCCTGTGGTGTTTCGCCCCGGGCGAGCGATTCCAGGATTTCGACGATCTGGTTGCCATCGAGGTCTTCGTAGTAGTCGTCGTTGATCTGCACCATCGGTGCGTTCACGCAGGCGCCGAGACACTCCACTTCCTTCAACGTGAACGTTCCTTCGCCGGTCGTCTCGCCGAAATCGATGCCGAGATGGTTCCGGCAGGCCTCCACGATGCTGTCGCTGCCACGCAGCATGCACGGCGTTGTGGTACAGATCTGCACGAGGAACGCGCCGACCGGTTCGAGATTGAACATCGTGTAGAAGGTCGCGACCTCGTAGACCCTGACAGCCGGCATGCCGAGCATACGGGCCACGGTGTCCATGGCGGCAACGGATATCCATCCCTGCTGGCGCTGGGCAAGGTCGAGCAGGGGTATCACGGCACTGGCGGCCCGGCCTTCCGGATACTTCGCCACGACCTTCCCGACCTTCTCGAGATTCTCCACGCTGAAGGCAAAGTTTGCAGGTTGGACGTCCGGAACGCTCGGCCTGCCACGTGTAGGGTTCATCGGTCGATCTCCCCGAACACGATGTCCATGCTGCCGACGATGGCGGCGGCGTCCGCAAGCATGTGCCCCTTGCACAAGTAGTCTGTGGCGGCGAGATGGAGGAATCCCGGGGCGCGGATCCGGCACCTGTAGGGCCGGTTCGTACCATCGGACACGATGAAGACACCGAACTCGCCCTTGGGCGCCTCCACGGCCCTGTAGGTCTCCCCCTCGGGTACATGGTAGCCCTCGGTGAAGAGCTTGAAATGGTGGATGAGGGCTTCCATCGAACGTTTCATGTCGCTGCGTGCCGGCGGTGTGATCTTGGGGTTTTCGGTCTTGACCGGACCGGTCGGCATGTCGGCGATGCACTGCCTGATGATGCGGATCGACTGCCTCATCTCCTCGATGCGGCACATGTAGCGCTCGAAGCAATCTCCGGTCGTACCGACAGGCACATCGAAATCCATTCTGTCATATGCATCGTAGGGCTGTGACTTGCGAAGATCCCACGGCACGCCGGCGGACCGCAGCATGGGTCCGGAAAAACCCCAATCGATGGCATCCTCGGCCGAGATCATGCCGATATCGACCGTGCGCTGCTTGAAGATGCGGTTCTCGTTCAGCAGGTGTTCGATATCGCCGATCACCTTCGGCAGGGTGTCGACATAGCTGTCGATGTCCTTCTCCATGCCGGCGGGAAGGTCGCGAGCAACACCGCCGGGACGGAAATAGGCCGCATGCATGCGCGCGCCCGATGCTCTTTCGTAGAACTCCATGAGCTTTTCACGCTCCTCGAAGGCCCACAGGGCGGGCGAGAGGGCACCGACATCCATGGCGAACGTCGTGACGTTGAGAAGGTGATTGAGCAGGCGCGTGATCTCGGAAAACAGCACCCGGACATACTGGCCCCGTTCCGGGACCTCGATGTCCAGAAGCGTCTCCACCGCGAGCGCATAGGCATGCTCCTGGCACATCGGCGAGACGTAGTCGAGACGGTCGAAGTAGGGAACGGCCTGGAGATAGGTCTTGTATTCGATCAGCTTCTCCGTGCCGCGGTGGAGCAGTCCTATATGCGGGTCGGCACGCTCCACGACCTCTCCGTCCATCTCCAGAACCAGCCGCAGGACGCCGTGCGCAGCGGGATGCTGAGGCCCGAAATTGATGGTCGTCGTGTGGATATCGACTTCAGTCATCGGCATTCGCCTTCTCGTCGCCCCTGAGAATTTCCGGCGAACCTTCCCACGGTGAGAGGTCCTCGAAGTTCCGGAACGCCTGGGTCAGCTTGACCGGCTCGTAGATCACGCGCTTCTCATCCTCGTCGTATCGCATCTCGACGTAACCGGTCAGCGGAAAGTCCTTGCGTTGCGGATGACCCTCGAATCCGTAATCGGTCAGAATGCGCCTGAGATCGGGATGACCGGAAAAGCGGATCCCGTACATGTCCCAGACTTCGCGCTCGAGCCACAGGGCGGCGCTGAACACCGGGAAACACGACGGGACGTCCTCGTCCTCGGCGACCGGGATCATGACACGCAGGCGTAGATTGTGCCGCAGGCTGAGCAGATTGTAGATCACTCTGAAGCGCCGTTCTTCTTCGGGGTGATCGACGGCCGTCAGGTCAACCAGCTGACGGAACTGGCACTCGCTGTCATCGCGTAGCCATGTCAGCAGATCGATGAGGCCGTGGATCGATGCCGAAAGCGTCGCCTGGCCTCTGTGGAACAGGAGTTCACCGGCACAGTCCGGGAATCGTGACCGGACAGTTCCGCCGATCTCGCTCAGAGCTTCGGACATACAGTGTCTCTTCCGATGGTTCAGTCAGCGCCTGATCGTGCCGGTACGGCGAATCTTCTTCTGCAGCTGCAGGATTCCGTACACCAGTGCCTCGGCCGTGGGAGGGCAACCCGGGACATAGATGTCGACGGGAACGATCCGGTCACAACCACGCACCACGGAATAGGAGTAGTGGTAGTAGCCGCCGCCATTGGCACACGATCCCATGGAGATGACCCAGCGCGGTTCGGGCATCTGGTCGTAGAGCTTGCGCAGCGCCGGCGCCATCTTGTTGCACAGGGTGCCGGCGACAATCATCACATCCGACTGGCGGGGACTCGCTCTGGGGATGACGCCGAAGCGGTCGAGATCGTAACGGCTCATGTAGGCGTGGATCATTTCGACACCGCAACAGGCCAGCCCGAACGTCATGGGCCAGAGGCTTCCGGTGCGCGCCCAGTTCACCAGGCGGTCGACATTCGAGAGCACGAAGCCCTTGTCCTCGACCTCGTTGCCGAGGCGTCCGATCAGGGCGTCCTGGTCGTCGCCGGGGGGTATCTCCTGAAGCACTGGTTCTACTCCCATTCAAGAGCTCCTTTGCGCCACTCATAGACGAATCCGATGGTGAGGACCGCCAGGAACACGACCATGGACCAGAAGCCGAAGAGACCGATCTCGGAAAGCGAGACGGCCCAGGGAAACAGGAACGCGACTTCCAGATCGAAGATGATGAAGAGGATTGCCACGAGATAGAATCGCACATCGAAGCGGCCTCTGGCATTCTCGAACGGATCGAAGCCGCATTCATAGGCAGAGAGCTTCTCCGGATCCGGTTTCTGCGGGGCAACCAGCCAGGAGGCACCCACCATCACGCATGCCAGGACAATGGCAAGTCCCAGAAAGATCAGGATCGCCAGGTACTCAAGAAGGAATTCCGTCATGGGCGCCCCTCGCGCTGGTGTTCGTACAGCAGTCCGTTGCGCATGGCGATTCCTGCTCGCCGTCGGTCTTTCTGGCGGCCGGAAAATGGCGGGAGTGACGGGACTCGAACCCGCGACCTCTGGCGTGACAGGCCAGCACTCTAACCAACTGAGCTACACCCCCGAAACCGGCCGCTACGTCTAGGCAACAAGGCATCACCTGTCAAGTCAGTGCCTACCAGAAAACCCTAAAGTATTGATGTCGCCGGATATCATGTGTGGGTGGCATATGAAGACTCACGAGGTGAGGCGGTGATAGGAGTACATGCTTGCCGGCGTCGACTGCAAGGGGTAGCCGCCCGGGAATGGAGAAGTGGCGGATCCCGGGGCTGGGCTTGTGATTTCGACCGCCTTCATGAACTGGTGGACGAGCACATGATGCATGTGGACGCTTCGTCGGATTCCGGGACAAGACGAAGTCGGAATACCAGACGGTGATGGACAACATCGGCCTGTTGCTGCGCCGAAAGGGGCGACGACGACGCACTATCTGACGGCGCCCTCCGGATAATCCTTCATTCTAACCCGCCGAAAGGCGGAAATGGGGACCTGTGTTCGAATACCGGCGACAACCGTCAGATCGTGGCGCGTCAACGTTGGAGACGGGGTTTTCTGGCTGGCGCTGCTTACACTGACCCGCCGGCGGCGCTTCGTGCCTGGTGGGCGGTGACGGGCTCGAACCGCCGGCCTACTGGGTGTAAACCAGTCGCTCTCCCAACTGAGCTAACCGCCCCTGCAGCGGTCCTCTATGATGCGACGGCATCCTTGAACGCCCTGCCCGCCTTGAACTTCGGCAACGTGAGCGCCGGGATGTCGATCGGCTCGTTGGTTCGAGGATTGCGCCCCTTCGATGCCGCACGCTGGGCGACCGTGAAGGTACCGAAACCGATCAGCCGGACTTCCTCGCCTCGGGCGAGTGTGTCGATGATGCTGCCAAACACCGCATCCACAGCCTTGGCAGCGTCCGTCTTGGTCAGACCCGTGGATGCACTGACCGCGGAAACCAGATCATTCTTCGTCATTGACGCCCTCCCGTTTTCGGCGAGTCGTTGCTGTTGTGAGGATAAGCGACTCTAGAGACCGAAATCCGGCGCCGTCAACTGCCGGAATCGCAGGCGGCATGCGAGGCGGTGAGGCCCCTGTCCCGTCAGGTATCCCGGCGGCGGCCCTGGCAACCTTCACGGAATCATTGCGGAAGGTTATACGGCGCAAAATCAGCCGTTTGCGCGCCGGCACGTCACGATCGGGGGAATCTTCCCGATCGTCGCCATCGTCTGGTGAGCGGAAATCCTCAAGGATCACCCGGAGCCCGTTACCCTGTCATGACGCGCGACGACCACGCAACCGGTTTCATGGGGCCGACCATGATCCCGACCGCACCGGTGCGAATCGATCACGCATGTGTTCGGAAGGACCAGGACGGCCATGCTCGCCACGTCGATCGCACACGGGTGAAGGAGAGGTTTTCGAACGCGTTGCGATCCCCGGTTCACAGCCATGAATGAGGAGGAAACCATGGGTTCGACACTGCGCCGGCTTCACCACCCGGCATCCCAGCCGTGCCGTTCCGCATGACAGTTCCTGATCGGCACCAGTATCGCCTTCGAGGACGAGGTCGTCGACGCCGACTTCCCGTGTGGGAGAACGCGGCGATCAGCCGCCACCTGAACGGGAAGTTCGAATGTCCGAGCCGCCGGTTCGGGTCAGGACGGCGGTCGCCCGTGAAGACCGGAGAGTTCCACTATCTCGCGGCGTCCGTCGGCAGTTCACTGTTTCGCGACGACAAGGTGTTCACGCGCTTGGACGGCAACGACGCTATCTGGCAGCGGGCTGATCTCGGGAGTCGGCCGATGCCGGTACGTGACGCACGTTCGTTGGAAAGGGCAAAACGCCCGGCGCTGGACGTCAATGGCTTCGAGCTCGTGGAAAAGTCCTTGCGACGCGCCGAAATCGGTTGCCTCGATGGCAGGGAGGCCGTGCGCCACTCCAATCCGCAGTATGGCGGCGGCAACCGGGAGGTCACCGGCGCGCATCATGTGGCGGCCCTCAATCACAATGTCCGGTCCGTCACCGACAACGCACCGGGGACGGACAGCAGGTTCAGCCGCCACTTCACATGGTCCACGGGGATTACGCGCTGACCGGCAATGACGCGTATCGCTTCATGCTCTCGATGGCGTCCGCTTCGCGGTCGTGAACTTCTGGAGAATCGTCCCGGAGTGCATTGCCGTCCATCGCTTTGCGCGTTCCCCGACGATCTTCCGGTCCTCGGGGTCCGCCACGCCGCCATGAGCAGAGACGAGACACGTCTCATCAAGCAGTGGGAATCAACCGGAGAGATCGCCCGTTCCGGTGGAGCCAACGCCGATTCGGCAGGTCCGTGCACCTCCAGCTTGCACAAACCTGACATGACGCACCCGATCGCTGGAGCATTGAGGTACGTTGCACCGTTCTCCTTGACGAGCGCGCACCGCTTCCCCGTTCCTGCGACGGTGCATGCGGTTCAGTGCTTGACCACGTCCCCCGATTCGGCGACGTGCCCCGGCGGTATCGGATCCACGTCCTCCACATCCCCGTCGGACCATTCCACCGGTGTCGGAGATTCGGAAAGAGCGAAGTGAACGACCTCGTCAATCGATGACACGGAAACGACCTTGAGCCCCCGTTTCACGTTGTCGGGAATTTCCTTCAAGTCCTTCTCGTTCTCTCTTGGTATCAGGACGGTCTCGATACCGCTTCGGTGGGCAGCGAGCAGCTTCTCCTTGAGACCGCCGATCGGCAGGACCCGGCCGCGCAACGTGATCTCTCCGGTCATGGCCACGGTACGTCTGACCGGAATACCCGTCAGTGCGGACAGCATCGAGGTGAACATGGCTATCCCGGCCGACGGCCCGTCCTTGGGCGTGGCCCCTTCGGGCACGTGGACGTGGATGTCGCGTTTTTCGAAAATGGTCGGCTTGAGACCGAACTCGGGAGAGCGGGATCTCAGATAGCTGCGTGCGGCCTGGACCGATTCCTGCATGACATCGCCGAGCTTGCCGGTGATCGTCATCTTGCCGCGGCCGGGAAGCACGACGGCCTCGACGGAGAGAAGCTCGCCACCAGTGTCGGTATAGGCCAGTCCGTTGGTGATGCCGACCATGTCATCGAACTCGACCTCGCCGTAGCGGAACCGCCGAACCCCGGAGAACTTCTCGAGATTCCTCGACGTCACCCGCACCTTCTGCACTTCGCCCGCGACGATCTTCTTGACGGCCTTGCGCTGCAGGTTGGCGATCTCCCGTTCGAGATTGCGGACACCGGCCTCGCGCGTGTAGTAGCGGATGAGGTCGCGCAGGGCACCTTCGGTGATCGACCATTCACCTTCTTTCAGTCCGTGGGCCTGATACTGCTTGGAAATAAGGTGGTCCGTGGCGATGCGGATCTTCTCGTCTTCCGTGTAGCCCGAGATCCGGATGACTTCCATACGGTCCAACAGCGGCCGGGGGATGTGCGTCGTGTTGGCGGTGGTGACGAACATGACATCGGAGAGGTCGTAATCGACCTCGAGATAGTGGTCGTTGAACGACACGTTCTGCTCGGGATCGAGCACTTCGAGCAGGGCCGAACTCGGATCTCCCCGCCAATCACTGCCGAGCTTGTCGACCTCGTCGAGCAGGAACAGCGGATTGGATGTCTTCGCCTTCTTCATGCCCTGGAGGATCTTGCCGGGCATCGAACCGATATAGGTGCGGCGGTGGCCCCGGATCTCCGCCTCGTCGCGAACTCCGCCGAGTGACATGCGGACGAAATTGCGCCCGGTCGCCCGTGCGACCGACCGGCCCAACGACGTCTTGCCGACACCCGGCGGTCCGACAAGGCACAGGATCGGGCCCTTCAGCGTTTGGCAGCGCGCCTGGACGGCAAGGTATTCGACAATCCTCTCCTTGACCTTTTCGAGCCCGAAATGGTCGGCATCGAGGATTTCTTCGGCATTCTTTATGTCGCGTTTCAGCTTCGAACGTTTCTTCCATGGAATCCCGAGCATCCAGTCAAGATAGTTCCTGACCACCGTTGCCTCGGCGGACATGGGGCTCATGGTGCGCAGCTTCTTGACCTCGGCGAGCGCCTTTTCCCGGGCTTCCTTCGAGAGTTTCGTGGCCTTGATGTTCTTCTCGTATTCACCGACCTCGTCGCGACCGTCCTCACCCTCGCCGAGCTCCTTCTGGATCGCCTTCATCTGCTCGTTGAGATAGTACTCTTTCTGGGTTTTCTCCATCTGCTGCTTGACCCGGCCACGGATACGCTTCTCCACCTTCCTGACGGAGATTTCACCCTCGATGAGGGCATAGACGCGCTCAAGACGGCGCAGGACCGACGCGGACCCGAGAAGTTCCTGCTTGTCGGCGATCTTGATGGTGAGATGAGACGCCACGGTATCGACAAGTTTGCTTGGCGAATCGATCTGTTCCAGGGAACCGAGCACTTCGGGAGGAATCTTCTTGGAGAGCTTGACATACTCCGAAAAGAGCGATGTCACCGCCCGGGTGAGTGCCTGCTGTTCGTGCTCGGCCTCGGTGGTTTCCTCGAAGGGTCTGACGGCGGCCCTGATGCACTGCTCGTCCTCAACAAAGCTGGAAATCGAGGCCCTTTGGGAGCCTTCCACGAGAACCTTGACGGTATCGTCGGGGAGTTTCAGCAGTTGGAGCACCGTCGAGATCGTGCCGACCTCGTACATATCCTCGGGCACCGGATCATCCTTGGATCCGTCCTTCTGCGCGACCAGAAGAATCTGCCTGTCACCTCCCATGACTTCCTGCAATGCCCGTACGGATTTCTGACGGCCGACGAACAACGGCACCACCATGTTCGGGAACACGACAATGTCACGCAACGGAAGCACCGGATAAAGGACATCAGTCACGGGTTTCAACCTCCGGCTGGACTGACTCGAAATTGGTGCGCCGAGGCCGCTATATCAAGGGACCAGTGTCACGATACCGGTGTTGCCTCGCCCTCGCGGTCCGCATAGATCAGAATCGGTAAGGTGCCGCGCTCCACGGTCTCCCTGTTCACGATCACGTTCTCTACATTCTCCATCCCCGGAAGGTCGTACATGGTATCGAGGAGAATGTTCTCGAGGATGGACCGCAAGCCCCTGGCACCCGTCTTGCGGGCAATCGCCTTCCTTGCCACGATATGCAGGGCCTCGTCGGTGAAGTTGAGCTTGATGCCGTCCATCTCGAAGAGTTTCTGATACTGCTTCACCAGCGCGTTCTTCGGCTCGCAGAGGATTCTGACGAGGGTTTGCTCGTCCGGTTCGTCGAGCGTCGCGATGACAGGAAGCCTGCCCACGAACTCCGGAATCAGGCCGAACTTGAGCAGATCCCCGGGTTCGATATCGCGCAGGATAGCGCCCAGATTGCGTTCATCCGGCGCCCGCACATCCGCACCGAATCCCATTGCGGCCGGCTTGCTCCGGGCAACGATGATCTTGTCGAGACCCGAGAAGGCACCGCCGCAGATGAACAGGATGTTGGTGGTATCGACCTGGAGGAACTCCTGGAGGGGATGCTTGCGCCCGCCCTGGGGCGGCACCGAGACGACCGTGCCCTCCATGATCTTCAGCAGGGCCTGCTGAACGCCTTCGCCGGATACATCGCGTGTGATCGAGGGGTTTTCAGACTTGCGTGCGATCTTGTCGACTTCGTCGATGAAGACGATGCCGCGCTGGGCCCGCTCGACATTGTAGTCGGCTGCCTGCACCAGCTTGAGGATGATGTTCTCGACATCCTCTCCGACGTAGCCCGCTTCAGTCAGACTCGTGGCATCCGCCATGGCAAACGGTACGTCGGTGATCCGGGCAAGCGTCTGGGCAAACAGTGTCTTGCCGCTGCCGGTCGGACCGACGAGGAGGATATTGGACTTTGCCAGCTCGACCTGCTCATTGCGGGGGTCGCTGCTGAGCCGCTTGTAATGGTTGTGGACCGCAACCGAAAGAATCCGCTTGGCGGTGTCCTGTCCGACAACGTACTCCATGAGAATCTGGTTGATCTCGCGCGGTGTGGGGACATCGCCCCTCGGCGACTTGACGACCGAACCCTTGCTTTCCTCGCGAATGATGTCCATGCAGAGTTCGACACATTCGTCGCAGACGAACACGGTCGGTCCGGCGATCAGCTTGCGAATCTCGTGCTGGCTCTTGCCACAGAAGGAACAGTAAAGCGTGTTCTTCGAATCGCCCTTCTTGCTCATGGGCCACCATCCCTTGCAGGCTGCCTGAAATACATTGCACAGGATGGCTGCATGTCAACACAACCGGTAGCGGATGTGCAAGCCCGGTGCTCAGTTCCCGACATTCCCGTCTCCGGTCTCGCTATCTGCGCGCGACACGACAACGTCATCGATGAGGCCGAATTCGAGAGCCTGTGCCGGGGTCATGAAGGTGTCGCGTTCCATGCTTTCCTCGATCGCCTCGAGACTCTGGCCGGTGTGCCGGGCGAAGATTTCGTTGAGCCTCTGGCGTACGAGAACGATCTCGCGGGCATGAATTTCGATGTCGGACGCCTGTCCCCGGACTCCGCCGGACGGCTGGTGAACCATGATACGCGCGTGGGGCAAGGCGGAACGCCGGCCCGTGGTACCCGAACACAGAAGCAGCGCTCCCATCGAAGCCGCCTGTCCGATGCAGAGCGTCTGTATCTCGGGACGTACGTACTGCATGGTGTCGTACATGGCGAGGCCTGCCGTCACGGTCCCGCCCGGCGAATTGATGTAGAGCGCGATGTCCCTGGACGGATTTTCCGCCTCGAGAAAGATCATCTGGGCGCAGATGAGACTAGAGACATAGTCGTTCACGGGGCCCGTGAGGAAGATGATCCGTTCCTTCAGCAGGCGTGAATAGATGTCATAGGCGCGCTCGCCCCGGGCGGACTGTTCCACCACCATGGGTACAAGCGTGTTGCCGTATATTTCGGCAGCGTCCCTCATTTGCCGGTCACTTCTTCCGCTGTTTCGCGGGATGTTTCCGCATCGTCAGGTACTTCCTGGCTGTCAGGTTGCTTGTAGAGATTCCGCAGAATGTGTCCAGCAATCCGGGCGATGTGGCCATCCGTATCGGGAGCCTCGTCATTTGTCGATTCCTGAACCGATTCATTGTCCACCTTGAGGAACGCCTGCAGATCCGCGGTCCGCTCCTCGAGCACGACCTGCTCGAGGATATGGTCGACAACACGTTCTTCCATGATCGGCGCGGTTAGATGCCTGAGCTTCTCCGGGTTCTCCTGGTAATGGCGAACCACCGCGGCTTCCTGGCCGGGAAACATGCTTGTCTGCCGGACCAGGGTCTGGAGGATGTCCTGCTGGGTAACCTCGATACCCGCGTTCCGGCCGACCTCGGTCAGCAGCATTCCGAGCCGGATGCGGCGCTCCGCGATGGCGCGGTATTCCACACGCTTCTCGGATAGGTTCTCCTCATCGGCTTCACTGTCTTCCCCGCGAGCCTCGAAAGCCGGTGCGATCTGTTTCCAGACTGCCTCGAACTCGTTGTCGACAAAACTCGGAGGAACATCGAAGGAATGGGTTTCGGCGAGACGGTCCAGCAACAGCCGTTTGGTGAGTGAATGGCTGAGCGAGCTGAAGTAGGTTTCCGTTTCCTGTCGCGCAAGACTGCGCAGACCATCGACGTCCTCTCTGGCGAACTTCCCGGCCAGCGTATCGTCGAGGGGATGGGGAGAGAGCCGCTCTGCCTGGACGACCTTGATGCAAAAAAGCGCTTCTTCGCCGGCATGTTCGCCATTGAAGAGGTCTTCGTGAAGGATGGCCGGGACTTCGAAGGACTCGCCTATCCTGCGCCCCTCGAGGGACGTGCGAACCTCGTCGGGCAGGCGGTCCTTGCCCAGCACAAATTCCTGAGCCTCACCGCTGTATTCTTCCACCTTCTCGCCGTCCAGCATGAGTTCGAGATCGACCCGTATCCTGTCGCCGGTTGAAATACCGGTATCCTCGCCGAGAGCCTGTGCGGTTCCGCAGGCATCCCTGACCTTCTCGACGACCGCATCGATATCCTCGTCCCGGGCATCGATGGCGTAGCGCTCGACGACGACTTTCGAAAAATCCGCCGGTGTGATGTCGGGCAGGATCTCGACGGCCAGCACATACTCGAGGTCCTTTCCCTGACCGAACGAGATCTCCTGAACCGTGGCTGGCATGGCCTGGCGGATTTCCTGCTGGCCGAGCACTTCCTCGGACGTGTTCTTCACCGTATCCTGCAGCACTTCCTGGACCACGGCATTGCCGAACTGCTTCCGCAGCAGGTCCATGGGTACCTTTCCAGGGCGGAAACCCTTCAGACGTGAGGTGTTCTTCAGTTCGGTGAACCGCGCATCGATACGCGATGTCATCTCAGAGGCTTCAACGACGATTCTGTACTCTCGCTTGAGGCCGTCGGATAAAGTTTCTGTTATCTGCATGAGTTCGCCACGAGCTGATGAAGATCCCGACCTCTTCCGGACGGCATTCGCCACAACGATGGCGTGGTGCGGGCGGAGGGACTTGAACCCCCATGACTTGCGTCACCAGAACCTAAATCTGGCGTGTCTACCGTTTCCACCACGCCCGCGCCGTGCGGGTCTAGAAGGAAGCCTGCCAATCGATGCGCACCTAATAGCGGCGAAAGGCAGGTGCCGCAAGCGCTCTTGGAACTTCCCGGTAGAGTTCCTGCAGGATCGGCACCATGAGCTCGGGAAGGTCCTCGGCCACGAGGCCCGGGCCGCCCCGGCTCCCTGCCTCGGCGTGGAGCCAACAGCCCATGGCCGCCGCGTCAAGAGGTGCCGCACCCTGAGCCAGCAGTCCGCCGATCGAGCCGGCCAGGATGTCGCCGGATCCCGCGGTGGCAAGGAAAGGTGTGCCGTTTGCGTTCACAACGAACCTCCCTTCGTGGTCAGCGATAACGGTATCCGGTCCCTTGAGAAGGACCACGCAACCGGCCTCCCGGGCGGCGGTGCCGACATCGCGAAGGCGATCGCCGGTACGTTCGAAAAGTCTTCTGAACTCTCCCTCATGGGGTGTCAGGACGCACCGGTTATGGAGTTTGCCGATCAGTGTCGAGCGGCATTCCCGGAACGCCGTCAGGGCATCGGCGTCGAGAACGACAGGGTTGCCCGTCGCCAGGGCCGTGGCCACGAGACCGCGCGTCCAGCAGCCCGTTCCCGCACCTGGACCGAGCACCGCGGCGGAGACCCGTTCCTGTGCCATCAGCTTGGCAAAATCATCGATCCGGGCGAGCGTTTGGTTCATCACGGCAGTCTGATGTGCCGCGTAGGCGATCAGGGCGGACTTCGGCATGGCGCAGGTGACAAGACCTGCGCCGATGCGCAGGCCCGCAGCAGCGGCAAGGCGCGCCGCGCCGCTGGATTCAATGCCGCCGCCACCGACAACGAGATGCCCGCGGGCGTGCTTGTGGGCATCGAGGCCCGGCCACGGCCAGCGATCGAGCCAAAGATCCGGTCCGTTCTGCATGACCGCGGGCCCGATGCCCGCCACGATGGCATCAGTGATGCCGATATCCTCGACCAGGATATCGCCGCTGAGCGCACGTCCTGGCATCAGGAGGTGACCGGGTTTTCGGCGACAGAAGGTCACCGTCGTGCGGGCCGTCACGGCGCCCCCGCGAATGCTCCCGGTATCGCCGTCGACGCCGCTGGGAATATCGACGGCGATGACCGGCGCACGAATCCTTCCAAGGAGTTCCAGGGTCGCCGGGTCGAGGTCCCTTGCAAGGCCTGCGCCGTACACGGCATCGATGACGAGGTCCGCCTCGTCGACGAGACCGTTGTCGGGCGTCTCGGTGTCGCCCTGCCAGCGCCCGGCCATCCTGTGGGTGTCGCCCTTCATGGCTTTCGGTCTGAAAACGCCGACCCTCACGGGCCATCCCTGCTCGGACAAAAGCCGGGCGGCCACGAAACCGTCGCCTCCGTTTCCACCCGGACCGCACAGCACGGTGACTCTCCCGGGAGGCCGGTCCTTCATCGCCACACCGGCCACCGCGGAACCGGCGCGTTCCATGAGAGTTTCGCCCGAAACGCCAGTTGCGATGGTGCGGCGATCCGCTTCCGCCATTTCGTCGACAGTCAGCAAGGCATGCCGGGCAGCATCCGGCGGCCACAGGTGCGTCATGACCGGGAGGGGCGAAGACCGGTCAGGAGGTTGATGCGCATGGGCTGGTCGAAACCGTATCCCCCGGGGATGCGGCCGGCATCGAACATCGCCCTTACATCGTGCGTGTCGGCGGCGGTACGCTCGATGGCGTTGTGGCTCATGCCCGTGACCCCTTCGATGAAGGTCTCGTAGTCGGCATAAACACGGCGATTGAAGAAGCGCACCTCGACCGCCGATTCGAACGTGTCTTCGGTGACCTCCGCAAGAGCCTTCCTTGCCGCTACTCGCTCCCGTGTTTCATCGTGGAACGGTTTCATGAGTTCTGTATGGCTGCCGCCCGTCTCGGGTTCCAGGATATAGAGAAACCCGCCAGGCCTCAGGACGCGCAGTGCCTCACCGAGCGCCTGGTGCATCAGACCGGCCGGAACGTGATGGAGTGACTTGCTGAAGATGACCCCGTCGACGCTGGCATCGGTCGAGGGCATGGCTTCGGCGCCGGTCTCGAAGAAGGCGATGGGTCCGCCGTCGAGAGATTGGCGGTTGACCGCGGCCTGCATGGGTTCCGGTTCGAGCGCGATGACCTCGGCTCCACGCTCTGCGAGGGCTCGCGCGAGGTCTCCGGTCCCGCAGCCCGCATCCACGATACGCTTGCCTGCGACATCGATCAGCCGGTCCATGACGTCGATATCGCGTTCCGGTTCTCCCGTCATGTCCGTTGCCTTTCCGATTTTCTGGGAGGGAGATGGTCGGAGCGGCAGGATTTGAACCTGCGACCTACGGTCCCCCAGACCGTTGCGCTACCAGGCTGCGCCACGCTCCGACCTCTTGAGACATAGCTCAGTTCCCGTCGGCCAGCAACTGCCGTACCCCATCAAGCTCGGTGACGACACGCTCGATGAGCTCTCGGTCGGACAGCACTGCCGCAGGCTGCGAAGTACTGATCAGGCGCATGGCACCATCGATTTTGTAGCCCTTGACGTGAAGCAGAAACTTGATTTCCTTCAGGGTCTCGACGTCCTCCCTGCGATAGTAGCGGCGGTTGCCGGTACCCCTGAAAGGCCGGACCTGAGGGAACTTGCTTTCCCAAAACCTCAGGACGTGGGTGGCAACATCGATCTCCCTGGCGACCTCACCGATCGTTCGAAAGGCCGCACCGGACTTTCCGGTACCGCCCTGTTTCGTGCCGTCACCCTTCACCGGATCCGTTCCCGGCCTCGCCACCCGCGATGCGTTGCCTGAGGACCTGGGACGGTCTGAACAGCAGGACCCGCCGCCCGGTAATCTCGACCTCCTCCAGAGTTTTCAGGTTCCGGCCGACCCGCGGTTTCTTTTCGCGGATTCGGAAGCTTCCGAAGGTCGAGATCTTTACAGACTCGTCACGCACGAAGGCGTCGCAGATTTCATCGATCACAAAATCCACGACATCGAATGATTCCCTGAAGGACAGACCAATCTTGTGGTTGAGAGCCGTGGCGAGATCGGCACGTGTCAGGGCTCTGCTGTTCATTGGCGCGCTCCCGCATTCATGAAAGCCCACTGTATCCCCACCCGGAAAAGAGGTCAATTATCAACCGGTTGACAGGAAAATCAGAGACCCTCCGCAACTTCCTCTACCACCTGATCAGCGCGCCCCCCCAGGTGAAGCCCCCGCCCATGGCTTCGACGAGCACCAGATCCCCGGGCGTGATCCGGCCGTCCGACACGGCTTCGGCGAGAGCAAGCGGGATGGACGCAGCCGACGTGTTGGCGTGCCGGTCGATGGTGACGACAACCCTTTCGGGTGCAAGACCCAGTTTTCGCGCCGTGGCATCGATGATCCTGCGGTTGGCTTGGTGAGGAACCAGCCAGTCCACCGATGATCCGTCGAACCCGTTGGCCTGAAGCGTCTCGTCAACGACCTCGGCCATCCTCTGGACGGCATGACGGAAGACTTCTCGGCCGTTCATGCGCAGATGGCCGACCTGCTGTGTTGCCGAAGGCCCGCCATCAACATGAAGCATGTCCTTGTAGCGGCCGTCGGAATGAAGGTGAGTCGAGAGGATGCCGCGGTCGCAAGATGTCCCCTCGCCCGTCACCGCTTCGAGAACAACGGCACCGGCACCATCCCCGAAGAGGACGCAGGTGTTCCGGTCGTTCCAGTCAAGAATGCGCGAAAAGGTCTCGGCACCGATGACAAGCGCCGTCGCGGCCTGATCGAGACGGATGAAGTTGTCGGCGACCGAGAGCCCGTAAACAAAACCCGTGCACACCGCATGGACGTCGAAGGCGAAGCCCCGCGTGATGCCGAGCATGGCCTGGACCTGGGTCGCCGTTGCGGGAAACGTGAAGTCCGGCGTCGCTGTGGCAACGACGATGCAGTCAATGTCACAGGCCTCCAGACCGGCCTGTTCCAGGGCCTTGCCGGCGGCCTGGCAGGCGAGATCGGAGGTCCGCTCGCCTTCCGCTGCGATGTGCCTCTGGCGGATCCCGGTACGCTCGCGGATCCACTCGTCGGAGGTATCGAGGCGTTCGGCAAGTTCGTGATTGGAAATGCAACGCTCGGGAAGATAGGATCCTGAACCGCGAATGGCCGACCGGCGCACGGTCACTTGGTGGCGGCCCCGGCCAGCGGGGCGTTTTCGGCACCGAAATGTCTGAGATCCAGGATCACCTTTTCGTTGAAACCCTGCGTCATCATGTCGACCGCAAAGCCGATAGCATTGGCGAAGCCTCTGGCATCCGTTCCGCCGTGGCTCTTGACCGCCACGCCGTTGAGTCCGAGAAACATGCCGCCGTTGTATCGTCTGGGATCGACCCTGTTTTTCAGCGCAATCAGGGCCGGTCTTGCCAGTAGGTAGCCCAGCTTGGAAAAGACGGAACGCCGGAATGTCGCGCGCAGGAAACCGGTATAGAGATTGGCCGTTCCCTCGAATGTTTTCAGCGCGATGTTCCCGGAGAATCCATCGGCGACAACGACATCGACAGTGCCTTCGGTGATATCGTTTCCTTCCACGAAGCCGTGGAACCTCAATGGCAGGTCCGACGATCTCAAGATCTCGGCGGCACGGCGGATTTCGTCGTGTCCCTTGGCTTCCTCGCTGCCGACGTTGAGCAGGCCCACCGATGGCTCTGGAAGGCCCTGTACACTGCGCGCGAACGCCGCGCCCATGATCGCAAACTGGACGAGGTTGTCAGCGTCGCATTCGATATTGGCGCCGAGATCCAGCATTACGGACTGGCCGCGCAGGGTCGGATATGTCGAAGCGATGGCGGGGCGGCGGATACCCGGAAGAGTTCTCAGGACCAGCTTGGCCATCGCCATCATGGCGCCGGTATTGCCGGCGGACACGACTCCCGAAGCATGGCCGGACCTGACATCGTCGAGTGCGAGCTTCATGCTGGACTTCCCGCCCCTACGAAGCGCCTGGGAAGGCTTCATATTGGCCTCGATCACCGTTTCGGCCGGCACGACTTCCGAAACGTCCGCGAGTTTCGGGAAGCGGCGCAGGATCTTCTCGATCTTCTCCGGCCGGCCGAACAGGCGAAACCGCGTGTTGGGAAACCGCTTGCGCGCCAGATTGGCTCCGGCCACCACGATACCCGGTGCGTGGTCGCCGCCCATGGCGTCAAGGGCAAGAATCTGGGTTCCGCTCATCGGCCGAATCCGTTGAACAGGACCGGTGGAAACTCAGTAGGCCTGTCTGGGTTCCGTGATCGGACGATCGCGGTAATAGCCACAGTACGTGCACACGTGATGCGGGCGCTTGGTTTCCCCGCACTGCGGACACTCGTTCCAGGCGGCGGCAGGAAGCGCGCTATGGGATCGACGCTGATCGCGCCGGGAACGGGACACTTTCTTCTTGGGAACCGCCATGGCATGTGCCCTCGACGCGATTTCTGAATGCGCACCCTCTATATCCGCGTTTTGCGGACAGGGCAACCGGTCAGTATCTGGTCTTGAGGACGGTAAAGGGCGACGTCTCGAACGGCTCACTTGCCGTGTACCGGTTGTCCATCCGTGCACCCGGCTTGCGGGGCCAGGGATCGAGCGCGAGGCCGAACATCTCGGCCACCGCTTCTCCGGCATCGATCGTTTCGTTTCTCAATGGTTCCGGCGGATCGTCGTCCTCGACGCCGAGCGGTTCATCAAATTCGCCGGTCGCTCTTACATCCGGATCGAAGACCATGGAGAAGGTTTCATGCATCACCGATCGCACCGGCTCGAGTGTCACGACGCAGGTCTGCACCACATTGGCAGAGAACCGGATATCGGCCCTTACCTGACGCCCTCGGCGTGTCAGTACGACCTCGGCATCCAGATTTTCCAGCGATGCGGCATCGAATCGGCGTACGAGGGCCTCGCATTCCTCCGGAGTTGCCACAATCTTCCTGCGCTCGGTGGCACCATCGTCGAGCCAACTCACATCGACTGGCCTGGAAAACTCTGGCGTCTGCATGGTCAGCTGCCTTCCGGGTCATCAAATTCGAAGCGGCCATCGAGGACGAGCCGGTCCTCGATTGAGGCCAGGTACTCGGTCTGCTGCCTGACATAGTCTGCAAGCCGCTCGACGGTCTCGTCCGGTATCGGCACCGTACCATAGACATTGCGGGCGAGCATCTGCTTGAGCCCGGCATCAGCGGCCGCCGGCGCGAGGGTATCGTCAAGCGCGCGGGCACGGCCGAAGAAGGCCTGCGCCATCCTGCGTATGCGCGAACCGACCCTGAGGTCGCCGACGCCGATTTCGCGAAGGGCCCTGTCGAGGTCGGCAAACACCAGATCAAAGAGTTCCTGTGACATATCGCTGCCGGCCGAACCGGCGATCCGGAGCCTGCGCATCACCAGAAGCACATGAAGGACGAGGAACTCGAAACGTCCGTCGAAGGTATCGGGTATGGCGAAGCGCTTGTAGAGGCACGGTCTGCGGGCTTGCCCGACAACCACATGATGAAGGGCATGGGTGTTTTCGGAAAACCGAGAACGGGAAAACAGGCGTCGCAACATCTTCACAGAGCATCCCGTCAGGATTGACACGTGGCGCCTTCCGTGACCTGAATAGGCACCCGAGTCAGTGCGGTCAATGAAACTGTTCAACCTCCATTTCGCTGCCGTTATCACCTTCGCCGCCGCCGGACTTGCGGCGTGCGAACCCCGTGCCTGGAGACACGGCCAGATATTCGATCACGAGGCTGTCGAAAGCATCGAGCCGGGCGTTCACAATCAGTTCGAAGTGAAACGATCGCTCGGCACACCCTCGTCGAGCTCGCTTTTCGGCGATGAAACCTGGTTCTACATCAGCCAGTACCGGACCGCGAGCGTACTTTCCATGCCGCAGACGGAGTCGCAGATCGTTGTCGCCGTAGCCTTCGACGATGCCGGGATCGTTCAGGAAATCGCCATGCTGACGATCGAGGACGGCATCATCGTCAATCCTGTGTCCCGAAAGACGCCGACCCACGGCAGGGAACTCGGGCTTCTCGAGCAGCTGATCGGAAATATCGGACGCTTCGACAGTACCGCGCGGACGGCCTCCCCCACTCCCTGAGCAATCGTCCCGAACCGGGCATTGCGGCACATTGCCCCTTCCGGGAGCAATGTGCCGCCAGCTTCACGCCCAGCCGCCAAGAGCGGCGAGGAGCAGCAGGGCAACAATATTGACGATCTTGATCATCGGATTGATCGCCGGGCCCGCCGTATCCTTGTAGGGATCGCCGACGGTATCGCCCGTCACGGCAGCGTGGTGGGCTTCCGATCCCTTGCCGCCATGGTGGCCGTCCTCGATGTATTTCTTGGCGTTGTCCCAGGCGCCGCCTCCGGACGTCATGGAAAGAGCGACGAACAGTCCCGTCACGATGGTGCCGAGCAGCATCGCACCGAGCGACGCAAAGGCCGCTACCTGCCCGGCTATCGCCCAGATGACGAGATAGAGCGCTATGGGAGCGAGAATCGGCAACAACGAGGGGATGATCATCTCGCGAATGGCGGCCCTGGTCAGCATGTCGACCGCGCGGCTGTACTCCGGCTTGCCGGTGCCTTCCATGATACCCGGAATCTCGCGGAACTGGCGGCGGACTTCCTCGACCACCGATCCTGCAGCGCGGCCCACGGCCTGCATCGCCAGGGATCCGAAAAGATAGGGCTGCAGACCACCGATGAAGAGGCCGACCACCACGTAGGGATCGCTGAGGCGGAACGTGACGGCAAGATTCGGAAAATAGTGGGTCAGGTCCTCGACATAGGCCGCGAACAGCACAAGCGCTGCCAACCCGGCCGAACCGATGGCATAGCCCTTTGTCACGGCCTTCGTGGTATTGCCGACGGCGTCCAGGGCATCGGTCGTCTTGCGGACCTCCTCCGGCAGATCCGCCATTTCGGCGATGCCACCGGCATTGTCGGTGACCGGTCCGTAGGCATCGAGCGTCACGACAACACCGGCCAGCGCAAGCATGGTGGTGACGGTGATGGCGATGCCGAAGAGGCCCGCGAGCAAATAGCCGATGATGATGCCGGCCGAGATCACGATAACCGGAGCCGCGGTGGCTTCCATCGACAAGGCAAGACCCTGGATGATGTTCGTGCCGTGTCCGGTCGTCGAGGCCTGTGCGATGATTCTCACCGGCCGGAATTCGGTCGAGGTGTAATACTCGGTGATGACAATCAGGAGGCCCGTGATGACCAGCCCCAGAATGCCGCAGAAGAACATATCCCAGCCACTGAAGGCGGCATCCCCGACCGTGAATTCGTTGTCGAGACCGATCACCCACTCGGTCACCGGGACGAACAGCAGCGCGGATATCACCGACGTGGCTATGAAACCCTTGTAGAGCGCCCACATGATGTTCCGGCCCGACCCCAGCTTCATGAAGAAGCTGCCGAGCACTGTGCCGATAATGCAGGCGCCTCCCAGAACGAGCGGGAACACCATCATGCCGGCTTCCACCGCGCCGTCGAAGAAGATGCTTGCAAGGAGGATGGTCGCGACGAAGGTAACGGCGTAGGTCTCGAAGAGGTCGGCAGCCATGCCGGCGCAATCACCGACATTGTCCCCCACATTGTCGGCAATCACGGCCGGATTGCGGGGGTCGTCCTCGGGAATTCCGGCTTCGACCTTGCCCACGAGATCCGCGCCGACATCGGCGCCCTTCGTGAAGATTCCCCCGCCCAGACGCGCGAATATCGAAATCAGTGAGCCCCCGAAGCCCAGCGCGACCAGGGACTCGACGATTTCACGCTGCTCGACGCCGAGGTCGAGAAGAACGAGATAGTAAACGGCTACGCCGAGAAGTCCCAGGCCGACAACCAGGACGCCTGTGACAGTTCCGGCATCGACTGCGACACCAAGGGCCCTTTTGAGGCTTTCGCGCGCGGCTTCGGCAGTGCGCACATTGGCGCGCACCGACACCAGCATTCCCGTGTAGCCTGCAGCTCCCGAGAGGATGGCGCCGACGGCGAAGCCGATCGCATGGCTCGTCCCGAGCACGACGAGAAGCAGCACGAAGATTGCGGCGCCAACGACGGCAACCGACAGGTATTGCCGGTTGAGATAGGCCCGGGCACCTTCCTGGATGGCGGCGGCAATCTGTTGCATCCGCTCGTTTCCAGCGCTCTGCGCCATGACCTTGCGAATAGCCCAAATTCCGTAGAGAACTGCCACCACACCGCAGGCGATGGCGAAATAGAGCGGCTCCATCTGTTCGGATACTCCCTTGGATATGTCTTGCCGGCGCGTTTGGGAACCCGTCGGGACTGGCTGTCACCCACAGGCCCGCGGAAGGAAGCGGGGTTATAGACAATACAACGGGGCGATTTCAATGGGTGGCGCAGACCCGTTACTATGGCGTGTGGCTCCAGCCCCTGGTGGTGGGTTCCAGTCGTGTGCCGTCGCGCCGCAGAAGGTTCAGCCCGACACCTCGCCTGCACCTGCCGATCCTCGTCAGGCGGATCCCGTTCGTCGCGGCAATGTGCGCGGCGCGGTCAAGGTCACCAGGCGCCATCGTAAGCAGTAATTCATAGTCGTCGCCTCCGGTGAGAACCCGGTGAAGCAGTGCCGGGTCACCGTCAAGCGCGAGGCGCACCGAATCGGAGAACGGAATCTCTTCGACCAGGAGGTCCATGGTGACTCCGGAGGCTTGCGCTAGGTGCATTGCGTCCGCAAGGAGGCCATCCGATATGTCGATCGCTCCGTGAACGATGTCGAGCAGTGCCGCTCCAAGCGACACCCTCGGTTCGGGCAAGAGATAGTGCTGCTCGAGTTCGGCGTCTTGCCGAGCCCCGAGTCCGGGCAATGCGCCGGTGCGGACAAGAAGACCCAGAGCCGCATCTCCGATGGTACCGGTCACAGCCACGATATCGCCCGGCCGGACCCGGTCCCTGGTGAACGACCGGCCAGGCGGAACCTCGCCGAATGCCGTGAGCGACAGGGTGAGGAGACCATCTTTCGCCGCAATGGTGTCGCCTCCCAGAAGGCTGATGCCGAACTCTTGCTGATCCCTGGCGAGACCCTCGAAGAACCCGGTGTACCACGCCTCGCTGCGTCGGCCGTCGGAAGCGAGTCCCAGGAGATAGCCAAGCGGTCTGGCACCCATGGCGGCGAGGTCCGAAAGATTGGTCCTCAGAAGCTTCCGCGCCACCATCCCGGGAGGGTCATCGGGCAGGAAATGGACGCCTTCGGCCATCATGTCCTTTGTGACCGCAAATTCCATTCCAGAGGAGGGACCGATCACGGCGCCGTCGTCGATGAGTTTCCTGGCGCCGGGATGTCGGGCGAGCGGCGCGATCAGGTCCCGGATCAGAGTGAACTCGTCCACGTTGTCATCCGGCAAATTCCGCCTCGCGCAGATGATGCGCCAGCCGATCGAGAACGGCGTTCACCATGCCCGGTTCGCCACGGTCCCAGAAGGCATGCGCGACATCGACATAGTCGTTGATCACCACGCGCGCGGGCACTTCGGGACATTCGAGAAGTTCCCTGACGCCGGCACGCAGGATGGCGCGCATGAGGGTCTCGAGGCGCTCCGTCGTCCATCCTGTGGAAAGCGCGCCATCGATCATCCTGTCGAGAGACTCACGATTGCCGACAGCGCTCCTGACGATCGATGCCATCAGTTCCGGATCGATGGGAGCGGTCCTGCCGTTCTCGTCGAGGACCGCCCCCTGCTCACATGCCGAGGCGATGGCCTCGTCAACGGTGCCGTGGCCCCGGTCAATTTCGTAGAGCGCCTGAATCGCGGCGAGCCGGGACGCGGTCGTGGTGCGTCGGTGACCTGTTGCGTTCATCCCGTCACGCGCAGGGTGGCGGCAAGCTCGACCATCTTCATGCACGCGTTGGCCGCTTCCCTGCCCCTATTCCTGCGCTCGGGATCGGCGCGCTCCAGCGCCTGGTCATAGGTCTCGACCGTCAGAACGCCGAATCCGACCGGCGCCATGTAGCGGATTGCAAGATCGTTGATGCCGCGCGCCACCTCGGCACAGATGTGGTCGTAGTGGGAGGTTTGGCCGCGAATGACACAACCCAGTGCCAGGTAGCCGTCATATCTGCTCGTGGCAATCGCCATGCGCAGGCCACCGGGAATCTCGAAGGCTCCGGCGAGCTCCACACGTTCCCAGGTGGCACCCCGGACCTCGAGTTCCGCGATGGCGCCGCGCGCCAGGGCATCGGTGATCTCGTTGTAGTAGCGGGCTTCGAGGATCAGGATATGGGGTGTTGTCGCCATTGGGACTGCCTGTCTGTCACGACTCTTTCGCCCGGGGAATGGCGAGACCGTGACGTGATTCCAGAAGACGGTGTAAATAGCGCGCGAACATGTCGATTTCCAGATTGACGCGGTCTCCGGCATCGAGCATGGAGAAGTTCGTGACGTCCCGGGTGTGGGGAATGATGCTGATGCCGAACCTGCAGCCGTCATCGGTGTCCTCGATGAACGTGACGGTGAGCGAGACACCATCGAGGGCGAGCGACCCCTTCTCCGCGATGAAGGGCGCCACGGTTCGAGGTGCGCTGAAGGTCATCCTGGTCGAATCGCGCTCCTCCACGACCGATGCGACATCTGCGACCGCATCGACGTGACCCGAAACCAGATGGCCGCCGAGTTCGTCGCCCATCGACAGGGAGCGTTCGAGATTGACCGGTGATCCGACCGTCCAGCTTTCCAGTGTGGTGCGCGACAGGGTCTCCGCGGAGACATCGGCGGCGAACCATCCGGGGCTCTTGTCGACCAGCGTTAGGCAGGTTCCCGAGCAGGCGATGGACGCGCCGGTTTCGATGTCCTCGACATTCCACGATGTCGAGATCTCCACGCAGAGACCGTCGGCGTTCCGCCTGAGCGAACGCACGGCACCGCAATCTGTCACGATTCCCGAGTACATTCTCCTAGTCACCCTCTTGCTGCCAGGTGGATCATTCCGTCCCGGTGCCACTGTCGACGCGCAAGAACCCGCCAGTGCCGGGCATCTGCCACCTTCCGGACGCCGAGTTCGGCCAGCGCTCCCAGTCCGTCATCGCCGAAGACGACCGGCGCCGAGAACCAGGCAATCCGGTCCACAAGATCCTCCTTGAGGAGCGTCGTTGCAAGGGTGGCTCCACCCTCGACGAGAAGGCGCGTCAGCCCCCTCCCGGCAAGTGTCCGAAGCATGCTCGGCGCATCCACCTTGCCGTCGCTGTTGCGGGAGACTTCGATGATGTCGACGCCGGACTTCGCCAGCGTTGCTTTCCTTGCCTGATCGACACCCTTGCCGCATACGATCCACGTCCTCCGGTCTTCTGCCGAGATGACGAGCTCCGAGTGAACCGAAAGGCGAAGATCACTGTCTGCGACAATGCGAACCGGCGAACGCGCCTCAAGGCCCGGCAGGCGGCATGTCAGAATTGGATTGTCGGCGCGGGCCGTTCCTCGTCCGACGAGGACGGCATCGTGGCTGAAACGCAGGCCGTGCGCTGCACGGCGCGCCTCGGGACCGGTGATCCACTTGCTGTCGCGGGTCGCTGTCGCGATCCTGCCATCGAGGGTAGCAGCGACCTTCAGGGTGACGAGCGGGCGCCCTTTCTCGAACCTCGCCGTAAAACCGGCGTGAAGCTCCGCGGCGTCGGCGGCCATAAGGCCGACGTCAACGTCAATTCCCGCATCGCGCAGTCGCGCGATGCCCCGGCCTGCGGTTCTCGGATCCGGGTCCGCCATGGGCGCGACGACACGCCGGATGCCGGCCCGAATCAGCACTTCGGCGCAGGGCGGCCCTGCGCTCCGATGGGCACAGGGCTCCAGCGTGACATAGGCTGTTGCTCCCTTCGCGTTCTCGCCAGCAACGCCGAGGGCAACGGCTTCACCGTGCGGCCTGCCGCCCGATGCCGTCACGCCACGGCCTACGACGCGACCGTCGCGAACCAGAATGCAACCCACCGAGGGATTCGGCCACGTGCACCCCAGATTGCGCCTGGACAGTGCCAGGGCTGCCGTCATGTGATGACGGTCGGCTTCGCTCATGAGCACTGCCACACCAGGGAATGGCCTAGTCGCCGATGCCCTCGATGAACTTCGCGAAGTCCCGCGTATCGTCGAAATTGCGATAGACGGAAGCAAACCGCACGAAGGCGACATCGTCCAGTCGGGAAAGCGCCTCCAGCACCATTTCCCCGACGACACTGGACGGGATTTCCCGTTCGCCAAGGCTTTCGAGATTGCGCTGGATATTGGCCACGAGTTGCTCGAGTTGTTCCTGGGAAAAAGGACGCTTGCGCATGGCCACAAAGATCGATTCGGCGAGTTTGTCCCGGTCGAACAGGACCCTGTCGCCGGACCTCTTGACCACCATCATCACACGTAACTGGATGCGCTCGTAGGTCGTGAACCGGCCATTGCAATTGGAGCATTCCCTGCGCCTGCGAACCGCGGCACCGTCCTCGGCAGGTCGCGAGTCCTTGACCTGTGTCACCTCGTTTGCACACAACGGGCATTTCATGATTGACCTCGCGTATCCATGTTCCCGTAAACCGGAAACCGTCGGCAAAGGTCCAGCACCCTTGCCGCGACTTCCTGTTCAATGGTGTTGTTGTTGTCCGGATGTGTTGCCAGGGCGTCAAGAACCTCGACGATCATCTCTGCGACCGCGGTGAACTCGGCGACTCCGAAACCGCGAGTGGTTCCCGCCGGCGTTCCCAGACGAATGCCCGAAGCCACGGTCGGTTTCTCGGGGTCGAAGGGTATCGTGTTCTTGTTGCAGGTAATCCTCGCACGATCGAGACTCCTCTCCGCGCGATTGCCGGTGAGGCCCTTCAGTCTGAGATCGACCAGCATGACATGCGTGTCCGTGCCGCCGGAAACAATGGCGAGGCCGCCCTTGACCAGGGCAATGGCGAGCGCCCTCGCGTTGTCGACTACGGCCTGAGAATAGGCCCTGAACTCGGGCTGAAGCGCTTCACCGAGCATCACGGCCTTTGCGGCGATGACATGCATGAGCGGGCCGCCCTGCAGGCCCGGAAACACGGCGGAATCGACCTTCTTGCCGATCGCTTCGTCGACCGAGAGAATCATGCCCCCGCGGGGACCCCGAAGGGTCTTGTGGGTCGTGGTCGTGCAAACATGGGCGTGCGGCAGGGGATCGGGATGGATGCCAGCGGCCACGAGTCCGGCAAAATGCGCCATGTCGACCATAAGCCAGGCTCCCACCCGGTCGGCGATGGAGCGAAAACGGGCGAAGTCGATGATCCTCGAATAGGCCGAACCGCCCGCGATGATCATTACCGGCCTGTGCTCGACGGCGAGACTTTCCACCTGGTCGTAATCGATGAGACCGGTATCGCGACATACGCCATAGCCGATGGCATGGAACCACTTGCCGGAGAGACTTGGTTTGGCGCCATGGGTCAGATGACCGCCGTGATCGAGGGACATCCCGAGGATTGTATCGCCGGGTTTCAGCAGTGCCAGCATCACGGCACCGTTGGCCTGGGCGCCCGAATGTGGCTGCACGTTGGCCCACGCACAGCCGAACAGTTCCCTGGCCCGCTCGATGGCAATTCTTTCGGCCACGTCGACATGTTCGCAGCCGCCGTAGTAACGGCGTCCGGGATAGCCTTCCGCATACTTGTTGGTGAGCACAGAACCCTGTGCCTCGAGCACCGCCGGTGAGACGATGTTCTCCGAGGCGATCAGTTCGATCTGATCCTGCTGGCGCCACAGTTCGCCGCTGAGTGATTCGAAGATCGCCGGGTCGCTCGTTTCGAGCTGGCGCTCGAAGAAACCGGTATGGTTGGTCTGGCTTGTCGCCATGAACGTCGCTCCAGGTTCGGTAGCCGGCAGACCGCGCCTTCTAGCGCAGTTGCGACGCATTCGACAACTTGTCTATGCGCTTGATGTGGCGCCCTCCCTCGAATCCGGTGTCGAGGAATGCGCGAAGGCACTGCCTGGCAGTCTCTTCCCCGATCAGCCTCTGTCCAAGCGCCAGCACGTTGGCATCGTTGTGTTGACGCGCCAGTATGGCCGATGTGACATCGTGGCAGACGGCGGCGCGGATCGCGGGGTTCCGGTTGGCGGCAATGGCGATGCCGATGCCGCTAGCGCACACGAGTACGCCGCGATCGGCTCGCCCTCTGGTAAGACACGCGATCATGAGGAGCGCATAATCGGGATAATCGACCGATTCCGTCCCGGACGTTCCCAGATCCAGGGCATCGACCCTCCACTCTCCAAGTGTCCGGAGCAGTGCGGACTTGAGGGCAAATCCCGCGTGATCCGATGCCAGCGCGACGGTCGGCTTGTTCATTCGGCAGTCCCTGCAAACCCAGAGGTGACCTCGGCCACCGGTTACCATATGTTCGATGAACTCACCAGCACCGAGGTCGCAAGGCGCGGTTTCATGTGGTTCCAGGGCAACAGACAGCGGCCTGAAGGCGGAGACAACGATGCAAAAGACAGTCATGTCCGCAGTGACGGATGCCGAACTCCTCGAGACGACGACCGAGATCGTCTCGGCCTATGTCATGAACAACCCTCTTCCTGCCGGCGATCTGCCGGACCTCATCGAGAGCGTCCACAAGGCCCTGGCGAAGATTGCCGATAAGGACGAGGAGAGAGAACCCACTCCCTTCTGAACGCATCTGGCCGGGAGATGGTTCAGTCTCCGGATCGCCTCGGCGATGCGGGCATGAGTCCACCAGGGGAGAAGCGCAGCACCAGAAGCAGGATGACACCCATCACGCAGACGCGCATGCAGGGTGCACCGGCCACAAGATAGCTGCCGAAGCGCTTCCCCCATCGGCAAGGCGAAGGAGCACGTGGGCCACCCGCAGTCCGGCTGGTTCAGCCTCGATCCAGACGAACCACACGGAAAAACCGCCGAGGATCGAGCCCCAGTTGTTTGCCGATTCCCCGATGATCACCATGACCCAGATCAGGAACGTGAACCGCAATGGCTGGTAGCTGCCAGGTGTGAACTGGCCTTCCAGCGTCGTGAGCATGGCGCCGCCAAGCCCCATCACGGCTGCGCCCAGAACGAAGATCTCGAGGTGGCGTCCCGTGATGTCCTTGCCCATTGCCGCAGCGGCAAATTCGTTATCGCGGATCGCGCGCATCATGCGCGCGCAGGACGAATACAGCGCCCTTTCGGCGAGCACGAGCAGTGCCGCCGGCACCACAGCGAACAGGCCACCGGCGGGCCAGGAGAGAATGACGGGAAGGCCGAGACCGCCCAGGAAGCCGGCCTTGGTCGGATCCACCGTCTCGATGACATCGACCGCCGGATCGAAGAAGATGCCGATGACGTCGTACCCTGCCAACAGGCCGGCGGCGGTCACCGCCATGCATAGCCTTCCAGGCGCCATGGAACGACGCACAAGGATGACCGCGGCAGTGGTGGCGATCGTTGCAACGACGGTCCACAGCAGGTCGCTCCCCGCAATGCGCCAGACTTCCGCCACCGGTGCCACGGAAACCAGCATGGCGGCGATGCCGCACAGGGCAAGCTGCGATCCGCAGGAGATGCCGGGAACCACCACGAAGTTGGCGAAGAGGACGGCGGCATTGAGAATGCTGTCCACCATCAGCCTCCGAGAAACGATCGGCGAACCTCGGGATTGGCCAGCAGTGCATGGCCGCTGTCCGAATGGCGGTTCTAGCCTGTCACGAGGACGTAGCCACGATCTGCGATGGCGAGCGCCTGTGCCGCATTATGCTCGACCATGAGCATTGCGACGCTCGAATCATGGCGAGTTGATCCGGTCCGACCGCTCCCCGGGAGTCGGAGCCCGGCAGCGTGCCGATCGTGTTTCCGGCTGCATCTCCGAGCGCGTCGATGACAGCCTGTCCGATCATTGCGTCCGCGATGATGAAATGTTCGAAGGCTCCGGTATAGACCGAGACCTGGATGATCCCCTTGCCGTAATCGTTGTTGGTGTAGGTCACCGCTACGTTCCCGACGCCCTCGTCGGCGAGGATGTCCGCAATCACTTCACCCTGACGGGCGTCCGATGGCGCGGTGTGGAAGAACAGGCCGTTGTCCTCGATGGTGGTGAGTGCCGGCGATGTTGCCGATGGCGACACGATCTGGATCCCGTTGGGCACGGCGACGTTGTTCGTCACTGCCATGGTGACACCCGAACAGTCCGCCCCCATGATCGCGACGACGGAATCGGAGGTTACCAGACGCTCAGCAGCGGCAGTCCGGCACCGCCATCGACACAGGTCGAATCTCCCCGGACCGAAACGATGGAACTGTCGCCAAGGAGCAGTTCGGAAGCCGTGACTTCCTCGAGTGCGAGTTCGGCGAATTCCGCCATGTCAGGTGTCGGTGACTCGATCGGTCAGGTGAATCCCAGCAGGACGCCGACCTTGATTTCGTCTGCCATGGGCGTCGACACGGATCCGATTGCCAATCCGAACGCGCCGGCCATGGCTGCAATGCGTATGCTATTGATATTATTCATGCTTCATGTGTTCCCAGTGGCCTCTGGAAACACATCGAATTGCGATCATTGAAGTGTTTCATGTTGCCTGCCGACCCGCAACCGATGCCGTACCCCGGATCGTGCCGCGTGGTCTCTGGAATCACCCGCGCAGGCTTTCGGCGAGTGCACGCACATGCCCCGGTCCCAGGCCGCAACAGCCACCCAGTATCCGGACACCCTTCTTCCGCCAGTGCCGTGCCTCGTCGGCGAAGGATTCCGGGTCGATGACATCGACGAACTGCCACTGCGGCATGCGGAAGAAACCGGAATCGGGATAGGCCATCATGGCCCCCTTCCAGTGCCGGCGCAGAATGTCGAGTGCCGGGCCCATCACATCGACGTTGGTGTGCATGATGCCGACGACGTCCGGACGGCCGGCCAGCACGGCCTTCACGCTCTCGTCAAACGGATAGTTCTCCCAGACATAGCTGACGGTACTTCCATCCACCGATCTGGCGCTCAGTCCGCACCAATAGGGAAGGCCACTCTCGCCGGCCGCCTCGAGGGCCGGCGAGATATGCAGTGGCCGGGACATCATCTCAAGCAGGATGAGATCGGCACCGGCGGCGCAGCCTGCAGACACGACCTCCCGGAAATTCGCGAGCACCTGGTCCGGCGGCGGGTGCAACGAAGGGTCATCGCGTGCGCTACCCCGGATGACCGGCATCTGGTGGGAAAGGGAGAGCGCCACGGCAACATCCCGCCCTCCTGCGGCGCGGTCACGGGCAGAGAGCGCGATTTCCACGGCCTTGCGGGTAAGGTCCGCCGTCCTCTCTCCCATCCCTGCCTGATCGAGCATGTGGCGTGCGTTGGAGAACGTGTTGGCGGTGATGATATCGGCACCTGCCCTGATGTAGCCTTCATGGATCTCCCGGAGTGTGCCGGGATCGGTTTCGGTGGCAAGCGCGCACCAGGGGCCCGCGCTCATACGGGCGCCTCTGCGTTCGAGTTCGGTTCCCGTCGCGCCGTCGAGAAGAAGGGTGTCACCTGCCTCGAGGCGCCGACTCAGAATCTCCGGAAACACCCCACTCCCCCTTGCTGGCAGCGCCAGGCGGCGTTGCGCGGCGAACAAGACTTGTCGATTGCCGTCGACCGTGTATAAATTTGCATTTAACCAACCGGGAGTTCAAACCCTGCAATGAAAAGCCATCCTATCAACCGGCGCACCATTCTCAAGGGAACGGTGGCGACCGGTGGCGTTCTCGCTGCTCCGTCGGTTCTGCGGCGTGCATGGGCTGATGAACCGATCAAGGTTTCGTCGTATGGCGGGTACTTCGAGGACATGCTGTCCCAGTATGCCTACCCAGCCTTCACGAAAGAGACCGGCATCGAAGTCGAAACCATTTCCCAGCCAGGTGGTTTCCAGTGGTTCTTGACGCTGAAGAACAGCATCGATGCCGGAAGCCCCGCCGTCGACATCACCATGGCAGCCCAGGGCTCGATGCGCCGGATTCCCGAGATCTTCATTCCTCTCGAAGAGGCGAATGTTCCGAACCTCGTGAATGTTCCGGATTATCTCATTCTCCGCAACGACTCCGATACACCGGTCGGTGCACCGGTGCTGGCCTGGTATGCGACCTTCGTCACGAATACGGAAAGATGGCCCGAAGCTCCGACGTCGTGGAGCGACGCCTGGGATCCGAAGTTCGAAGGCGAACTCGGCTGGGGCCGTGCGATCTCCTCAAGCTTTCTCATCGATGTCGTCGCGGCAACATTCCATGGCGGCAACGAGATCATGAATACCGATGAGGGTCTCATCGCCTGCATGGAAAAGGCCGCCGAACTCAAGAGCAATGTCCGCCTCTGGTTCGACGACGAAGGCCAGTTCCAGGCCATGCTCCAGTCGGGCGAACTGACCGCCGGACAGTACTATCACGATGTCACCCAGGTGATGGTCCTCGACGGCTTCCCGATGCGTTCGACTTTCCCGAAGGAAGGTGGAATCATCGATTTCGGCTCCTGGTGTGTTGCCCAGGGAAGCGACAAGCTCGATGTTTGCCACGAGTTCATCAACTGGTCGGTCTCGCCGGAGGCGCAGACCCTTATCACGGACAACCTGTGGACCGCGCCCGTGCTGCCCCGCGGCATGCTGACGGATCTCTCCGACGAATCGTTCAACCGCGCTTCGAGCACGATCAAGCCGATCATCCCCAATTACCAGATCTATGTGGAGAAGGGCGACTGGCTCGAAGAGAGGTGGGAAGAATTGCTCTTCGACGTGTGATTTCATCAGGTCACGCAGAGGACGAGGGGCCGGCGAGCGATCTCCGGCCCCTTTCTTCTCGTTCACTACCCAAGGTGCCCCTATCGGCACCCTTGAGCGGACTTGACCGGATCGCGCATTCAATTCGACAATCCGATACCCGTTCGTCAGGCCACCATGCCCTTGAATGACCCGAAGGATTGCGGGTTCATCGGGAAGATCTCGAAGAATGACCCGAGCCAGCCGGTTGTCACTTGAGGAATTGTTGCAACGACAGATGCCGGGCATGTCGCTGGAGCAGTCCTTCTACACCGACCCGCGCATCTTCGAAGAGGATCTCAGGCGCATCATTGCCAGGCAGTGGCTCTTCGTCGACCATGTCTCGGTCATCCCGGAACCGGGCGACGTCATCACCTGGGAGATCGCAGGAGAGTCGATCATCCTTGTCCGTGGCAAGGATCGGGAGATCCGGGCCTTCTTCAACGTCTGCCGCCACAGAGGCAGCCGGATCGTGCTGAAGGATTGCGACCATCTGCGCACGCTCACCTGTCCCTACCACGCCTGGACCTGGGACCTCGAGGGCAGCCTCGTCAGGGCACGACTCATGCCTGCAGAACGGTCGTCTACCAGGGTCTCATCTTCATCTGTCTCGCCGGGGAAGACGATCCTGACGTCATCGAGTTCGAAACGCTGGCGAGGGATCTCGAGCCCTATATCGCAAGGCACCGCCTGGAATCCGTGAAGATCGCCGCGAGGAAGCAATATCCCACGCCAGAGAACTGGAAACTCGCGGTGGAGAACTTCCGGGAGTGCTACCACTGTGCGCCGGCCCATCCGGAGTACGCCTCCGTCAACGCCTATGCCGTGGACGGAGAACGCGATGCCGAAGCGCGATCGAGGGTAGTGGAGGCCTGGGGATTCGTTACCCGCAGCACCGCATCCCGGGGAGATCTCCAGGATGACTGCCAACCCCACGGCGCGATGCGCCAGCCGATCAGGGAGGGCTACACAACGCTCTCCGAGGACGGCCGGACCGTGGCACCCCTCTTGGGCGATCTCGATGACTGGGATGGCGGCGAGACGCTCATGATCTTCGGACCACTAACCTATGTCTACCTTGCCGGCGATCACGCGACACTCTTCCGGTTCACGCCCGTCCATGCGACCCATACCGATGTCGTCGTGACATGGCTTGCCAATGGCGATGCCCGTGAAGGTATTGACTATCATGAAGACAAGCTCACGTGGATGTGGGATGTCACCACGATCGAGGACACGAAGATCATCGGCGACAACCAGCCCGGCGTGAATTCGCGACGCTACGTACCGGGGATGTATTCCCTGGGCGAACGGGCCACGGCGGGCTTCGTCAACTGGTACACGGCCAGGATGGGTGGTAGAAGAGGGGCGCCCAGCGAAGCAAATTGCTCGTGACCCTCAACCGGAGTGGGGAGAGCGACATGACAGGGACACTGAAGCGGATCGAAGCCACAGCGAATACCGATCAGCTCGTCGAAGCGCTCGACGGTGATGGTGCCGTCATTGTCTCAGGCGCGCTCTCTCAAACGCAGATCAGGGCTCTCAACGACGATTTCGATCGTGCGCTTTGCGACATCGAACCGGGTCTGCGCCACCCCCCATCAGATTTCTACGTCGAGTTTTACGGCAGCAGGACCATCAGGATCGACGGCCTGCCTGCCAAGTCCAGGGCCTTCTGGGATCTTCTCGAGGACTCGTTCATGACCCGGATTGCTGACAGGCTCCTGCTTCCCTATTGCGAGCACTATCTACTGAATACCGGACAGCTGATTCAGATCGGACCGGATGAAAGTGCCCAGATGCTGCACCGGGACGAAAATGCGTGGTCCTACCTGGTGCCGTCTCATCTTCTGGAAGTGGAGGCGATGTTCGCGCTCACCAGCTTCACGAAGGAGAATGGCTGCACACAGGTTGTGCCCGGCAGCCATCGCTGGGATCTCGAAAGGGAGGCCCGATCGGACGAGATCGAGCGTGCGGAGATGGAGACCGGAGATGCCCTTCTCTATCTGGGATCGACGATTCATGGCGGCGGTGCCAACACAACGTCCGGCGAATGGCGACGCGGCATGTTCTTCGGGTTGGTCGTCGGCTGGCTTCGCACCGAGGAGAACACCTATCTGACGGTCCCCATCGAGACGGTTCGCGAGATGCCGACGGTCGTCCAGGAGCGCATGGGATACAGGGCGCATGAAGGTATCGGCGTTGTCGATGTCGGGGACCCGATGTTCCTGCTGGAGTGACGTCATCCGCCGTTGTGGCGGTGAATGCCGGTTCATGGCACCCTCCAGATGACCTGCAACGGACTGGGTTGGACACATTGATGCGGATCCCGGCCGACGACATCGGGCGTTTCGAGGAGTTTGGCTACCTCTTCTACCCGTCACGCTTCACGGCGCAGGAGGCGGCGATCCTGAAGACGGCTGCGCAGGACGTCTATGCCATGGAACGCGAGGAAGTCTGGCGAGAATCGAACGGCGTTGCCCGCACGGCATTCGCGGCCCACACCTATCATGAAGCCTTTCGGCGCCTGGGACGTCACCCGCGTCTCATCGAACCTGTCATGCAGCTGGTCGGCGGGCCGGTCTACATGCACCAGTACAAGGTCAACGCCAAGGTGGCATTCGACGGTGAAGTCTGGCAATGGCATCAGGATTTCGGCACCTGGCACCGCGACGACGGGATGCCGGAGCCCCGTGCCATGAACATCGCCGTCTTCCTGGATGACGTCACGGCCGCCAACGGCCCCCTGCTGATCATCCCGAAAAGCCATCGCCAGGGCGTCTTCGATGCAGGTCACGATGTGGAGACCACGAGCTATCCGCTCTGGACACTCGATCGCGAAACCGTCAGCCGCCTGGCGAAGGCCGGAGGATGCGTTGCGCCGACCGGACCGGCGGGGAGCATCATCGTGTTCGCCTCGACACTGGTCCATGCCAGCCCGCCGAACATCAGTCCGCTGGATCGCAGCATCGTCTATCTGTCGCTCTGCCACGTCGACAATCACATCCGTCGGTTCTCCCGCCCGTCCTGGGTCGCACACCGGGATTTCCGGGCGATCGATCCGCTGGACGACGGTTGTCTTCTCGCACTCGGTTGAGGCAGGCGTGTTTCTTCTTGACGAACTTGCCGGACGCGCCGGGCGGCCGGTCGGCGTGGGCCTGATTGGCGCCGGCAAGTTCGGTACCATGTTCCTGAGTCAGGTGCCCACGACGGCGGGCATTGAAGTTCGCGCCATCGCCGATCTCGACCCCGACAGGGCAGCCATGGCATGCCGGGACGCGGGCTGGAGCGAGCTGCGGATTGCCGAAACCCTATACAGCGACGATGCCCTCGACATCATGCGTGCCGACGGCGTCGATGTCCTCGTCGAGGCGACCGGCGATGCGCAGGCCGGGCTCGCCCACGCCCGGGCCGCGATTGCCGCCGGCAAGCATGTCGTGATGGTAAATGTCGAGGCCGATGTGCTCGCAGGCCCGTTGATCGCCCGTGAGGCTGAAGAGGCCGGTGTCGTCTGCTCGATGGCGTACGGGGATCAGCCGGCGCTTGTCTGTGAACTCGTCGAATGGGCACGCATCAACGGCTTCGATGTCGTGGCCGCCGGCAAGGGTACGAAGTACCTGCCCTCCTATCACGCCTCGACGCCCGAGACGGTCTGGGATCATTACGGCCTTTCGCCCCTGGAGGCGGAGGCTGCCGGCATGAACAGCCGGATGTTCAACTCGTTTCTCGACGGCACCAAGTCAGCCATCGAGATGGCGGCCATCGCCAACGCGACAGGCCTGCAGCCGCCGCCCGACGGCCTCGCATTCCCTCCCTGTGGCCGCGGCGACCTCGCCTCGACACTGAGGCCGACCACCGACGGCGGGATCCTTCATGACAAGGGTGTGGTCGAGGTGGTGTCGTCCCTGGAACGGGACGGCAGTCCGGTCCCGGGCGATCTTCGTTGGGGTGTCTATGTAGTGATCGAGGCGCCCAACCGGTATGCTGCCGATTGCTTCAGGCAGTATGGCCTCGTGACCGACGACACCGGCCGGTATGCCGCCATGTACAGGCCCTTTCACCTCATCGGGCTCGAACTCAATGCCTCGATCCTGATGGCCGCGCTTCGCGGTCGGCCCACTGGTCGCGCCCGCGATTTCATCGCGGACGTCGCCGCCGTGGCCAAGCGCGATCTTGAAGCAGGTTCACTTCTCGATGGTGAAGGCGGCCGTACCGTGTGGGGCAAGCTGCTTCCTGCCCGCACGTCGATCGCGCACGATGCGATGCCGATCGGTCTTGCCCACAACCTCAGGCTCAGACACCCTGTCGCCCGGGACGCCGTCATCACCCGACGCGACGTCGAAAGCATCGGCGACGGCGATGCCGTGAGAGCACGCCTCGAGATGGAGAAGCACTTCGTCCCCGCCCCTCTTGTGCGCACGGGTTCGACCGGCCAAATCCGGTGATGATCACGTGTCCTCACCCCACGTATGTCCGCGTCTTTCATGGATTTTCCCGGTTGCCGAACAACAGGCCAATTTCATTGGGGTTTTGGTGAGCCCGGAAGGATTCGAACCTTCGACCGCCTGATTAAAAGTCAGATGCTCTGCCAGCTGAGCTACGGGCTCTCTTTGGGTGCCAACCAGACTGGATGCTCGGGAACCGTCTGCCTGTTGCCGAGCGAACTTAAGGAGGGGCAATACCCCGGTCAATACGGCCGACCGGCTTGCCGTGTTTGAGGGTTTGCGCGATGCTTCGCCCATGACCAGCAAGCTTCGCGAATCCCATGATGTCGAGGGCCTTCAGCATGACCTCGGCCGCTTCGGCTATTGCATGGCTGAACGGGTACTCGACGAGTCGACCGTCTGTCATGCCCGCAGCGTCGTGGAGCGTCACGCAGCCGGTGCCAGAAAAACCAGCCACCGCTCGGCGGATTCCGATGACTGGATGCTCACCGGTGATCAGTGGGTCCTCCTGATCGCCGGCGAATGCGGCCTCGACCACATCGCTACTCATCCACTGGCGCTCTCCATGGCGAAACATCTGCTCGGTGAGCTTGTCCTGCTTTCCGGATACACCACACACATCATTCATCCGGGCAACGAGGCGATGGACCTCCACACGGACCAGTGGTGGCTGCCGCGCGCCACCGTTCCGGGTGGACCGCCCAGCCGGCCCGGCGACATCACGCGCGCCGTTGGGAACTTCGGACCACCGACTGCTGCGCGCCACCCGATCAATCCTGCCGTCGTCATCAATGTCATGTGGGCGATCACCGACTTCACGGTAGCCAACGGTTGCACACGCCTTGTTGCCGGCAGCCATCTCTCCGGTGCGGAACCCGATCCCGATGGCGCCTGGGAGACGGTGCATGCGGAAGTCCCAGCCGGCAGCGTGGTGATCTGGGACGCCCGGACATGGCATGCCTCGGGCCGCAATTCGGGAAACGAAAGCCGCATCGGGATCAGCATCACCTACTGTGGCCCTCAATTCCGGCAGTTGCAGAACCACACCCTCGCCATCAGGCCCGAGACCCACCCGGCCCTTGACGAAACGATGCGCGCACTGCTGGGATTTCGCCTGTTCGCAAGCTATGGCGCCACCGTCGACGATGAGGCCGAATTCGCCCGGCCCGGCTACGAGCGCGACTGAGCCTGGTTCAGATCGGACAGCCGTCCCTCTTCGATCGCCTTGCGGATTGATGTCATAAGATCCTGATAATAGGTGATGTTATGGAGTGACAAGAGGACCGGTCCGAGCATTTCTCTGCAACGGAAGAGGTGATGAAGGTAGGCCCTGCTGTGGTTCCTGCAGGCAGGGCATCGACAAGCCGGATCCAGGGGTCCGGGATCCTCCCGATGACGGGCATTGCGGATGTTGAGCACGCCTTCTGCAATGAAGGCCTGTCCCGTCCGGCCCGAACGGGTAGGCAGGACACAGTCGAACATGTCGATGCCCAGTGCCACGGCACCGATGATTTCATCGGGACGGCCGACTCCCATCAGGTAGCGCGGCCTTGCGGCAGGAAGATGCGGTACGACGCACTCCAGAATGCGGAACATTTCCCCCTGTCCCTCTCCCACCGCCAGACCACCGACCGCGTAGCCATCAAATCCGATGGAAGAGAGATTGTCGGCACTCCTGATGCGAAGATCGTCGTGGACACCCCCCTGGACGATGCCGAAGAGCCCATAGCCCTCGCGGAGCCGGAACGCCTCCCTGCATCTCTTCGCCCAGCGCATGGAGCGTTCCATCGACAGGCGTGCCCGTTCGTGGCTGGCAGGATGTTCGGTACACTCATCGAGGACCATGGTGACGGTCGAATCGAGATGCTCCTGGATTTCCACGGACCTTTCCGGAGTGAGTTCGTGACGGCTGCCATCGATATGGCTTCGAAAAACCGCCCCTTCTTCCTTGACTTCGCTCAATTCCTTCAGCGAGAAGATCTGGTATCCCCCGCTGTCAGTCAGGACCGGTCCCGGCCAGTTCATGAAATTTCCCAGTCCTCCGAAATCCCGGATCCTTTCTGCCCCGGGACGCAACATCAGATGGTAGGTGTTGCCGAGCAACATGCTCACGCCGGCCTCCCGCAACTGGCCGGTCATCAGTCCCTTCACCGTCGCCGCTGTTCCCACCGGCATGAAGACGGGAGTCCGTACCGTCCCGTGCGCCGTTGAAAGCACGCCGGTTCGCGCACGGCCGTCAGTTGCCTCGCATCTCCAGGTCAACAACGCTTCAGCCCCTGCACGGTTCAATCCTTCATCGGACCTCTTGAGGGGTCCGGTTCTCATGCAGTTGAGCCCGGATTTCAAGTGTAGCGGTCTTCATGAGGCAACATGCCCATCTCGAATCGGGTCGGGGCGACCTCACGACCCCATGCTCTCCGGCGAAATCAGGTCGAGAAAGACCGCGGCACCGATCCAGAGACCTCACAGCGCGCGCAGGGACTGTGCCAGCGGATGTCACCGGGCACCACCTCCACGCCGTGGATCGGATTGGATCGAAGCGCAGGTGGCCATCTCCGGGCTGCTGGCATGTCCAGGCGTTGAATGCGTCGGTGATCAGGGAAAGAGCAGGCAGGCATCGCCGTAGCTGTAGAACCGGTAGTGCCGCTCGACTGCCTCCCGGTAGGCCCGCGTCATGGTATCGGTACCAGAGAAGGCGCAGACAAGCATGAAGAGCGTGGATCGGGGCAGGTGGAAATTCGTGACCATGGCATCAATGCTCCGGAAGCTGTAGCCAGGGGTGATGAAAAGGCTGGTGTCACCGCTGAACGGATGAACGATGCCGGCTCCGTCTGCGGCGCTTTCCAGGAGGCGCACCGATGTCGTACCGACAGCGACGATGCGGCCACCGGATGCTCGGGCAGCGTTGATCCGATTGGCGGAATCCTTCGTGATCTCGCCCCACTCCGCGTGCATGACGTGATCATCCGTATTCTCGGAACGGACAGGCAGGAAAGTCCCGGGACCGACATGGAGCGTGAGAGAGGTGCGTGCGATGCGCGCGGTCGCCAGTGTTTTGAGGAGCCCGTCGGTGAAGTGGAGGCCGGCGGTGGGCGCTGCCACTGCGCCTGAGTGTCTGGCGAAGACGGTCTGGTAGTCGTGGCGATCGGTACTGTCCGCATTCCGGCCGAGATAGGGCGGCAGCGGCATGAAACCGTATCGCTGGAGATGGGCGAAGAATTCATCCCTCTTCGCGCCGATATCGAGGATCGTGCGGCCCGTCTCGTCCCTCAAGACCACTTCGGCGGCGAGATTGCCGGCGAACGTGATGCCGAGGTGGGGTTTGAGTTTCCTGGCGGGCCTGGCGAGCACGCTCCACAGGCTGCCGCCTTCATGGTTGACGAAAGTGACCTCCACCCTGGCGCCGGCGATCTCGCCGATCATCCGGCTCGGGATGACACGGGTATCGTTGATGACCAGGATGTCGCCTTCAGAGAGGAGTTCCGGCAATTCCCGGAAGGTGTGATGCCGCAGTTTCTCCCTGCGACCGACGACCAGAAGGCGCGCGGCATCCCTTGGTTCCGCCGGACGCGCCGCGATCCTTTCGGAAGGGAGATCGAAGTCGAAGCTGTCGACCCGCATGGGCCCCGACGGTTTGTGTCTCAGGTCTTCGCGATGGCTTCGGTGAGGCGCTGACGCACCCGTTCGGGAACGAAACTCCCGAAGTCACCGCCGAGCAGGGCGACCTCCTTGACGAGGCGCGACGAAATGAAGGTGTGGCGTTCGGATGCCATAAGGAACACAGTTTCGACATCCGGCTCCATGCGCGCGTTCATGCCCGCCATCTGGAACTCGTAATCGAAGTCGCTGACCGCGCGCAGTCCGCGCACAATCAGGCTGGCACCGCAGTCCCTGGCGAATCTGACTAGAAGGCCGTCGATCGGGCGGACCTCGATATCGGCGAGATCCGGCGCTTCGGGAAACTCGGAGAGCTCGGCGCGAAGCATCCCCACGCGCTCGTCATAGCCGAAGAGCGGATTCTTGCCCGTGTTGACGGCCACGCCGACGATCAATCGGTCGATCAGCCTGCGGGCACGTGAAATGATGTCGAGATGTCCGGTGGTGACGGGATCGAACGATCCAGGATAGACGCCGATTCTGGTGGATTTCATCGAAACAGTCCTTGCCTGACTTGCCTTACGGGTCGTTATCATCGTCCTTGACCAGCGCCACCGATACCACCCGATCGTCCTCGTTCACGCGAAAGACATGCACGCCGCGCGTGCTTCTCCCGGCGATACGAATCTTGTCGACGGAACTGCGGATCAACTGGCCGCTGTCGGAGATCAGGACGATCTGGTCCTGGTCGACAACCGGGAAGGCTGCAACCACCTCGGCGCGCGCCTTACTTCCCCGGTCGAGGTCCATGTTGACGATACCGACACCCCCCCGGCCGGTGACGCGGTAATCGTAGGCCGAGCTGCGCTTGCCGAGACCGTCGTTGGCGACGGTGAGGACAAACTGCTCGCGCTGTCGCAGGTCTTCGAAAACGTCATCGTCGATATCGAGGACATCTCTCGGCTCCGCTTCTTCGGAACGGCGTTCGAGGCCTGCCCGCCGATTGTAGGCCCTGCGGATGTCCGGATTGATCTCGATATGGTCGAGAACGGTCATGCCGATGACCTCGTCGCCATCTTCGAGGCGAATGCCCCGCACACCCGTCGACGAGCGCCCCTCGAACCGGCGAACATCGCTCACCCGGAAGCGGATGCAGCGTCCCTGGCGCGTGAACAGCAGGATGTCCTGGTCCTCGAGGCAGGTCTCGACACCGATCAGGCGCTCGCCGGGCTCCAGCTTCATGGCGATCAGGCCGTTATTGCGGATGTTGGCGAAATCCGAAAGGCGGTTGCGTCTGGCCGAACCGTGTGCCGTGACGAACATGACATGGAGGCCCTCCCAGCTCTCCTCGTCGATCGGCATGGGCAGAACCGTCGAGATCGTTTCACCCTTTACCAGGGGCAGCAGGTTGATGAAGGCCTTGCCGCGTGCCTGCGGTGTAGCCATGGGAAGACGGTAGGTCTTGAGGCGATAGACCAGGCCGGACGTGGCAAAGAAGAGGACCCAGGCATGGGTGTTGACGACGAATACCTGACTTACGACATCCTCTTCACGGATGGACATGCCGCTGCGGCCCTTGCCACCGCGATTCTGCGCCCGGTAATCCGCCAGAGGCACACGCTTGACGTAACCGTTGTGGCTGACGGTGACGACCATGTCCTCGGGCTGGATCAGGTCCTCGTCGTCCCTGTCGATGACTTCCTCACCAAGTTCCGTGCGCCGGTCGTCGGCAAATTGTTCGCGCACTTCGAGCAACTCGTTCCGGATGAGGCTCATCAGGAGTTCGCGCGACCCCAGGATGCCGAGATGACCCTTGATCTTCTCCGCCAGTTCCTTCAATTCGTCGATGATCTTGTTGCGTTCCAGACCTGTGAGGCGCTGGAGCCGCAATTCGAGAATGGCGCGTGCCTGTTCCTCGGTAAGACGGAAGAAGCCGTCCCTTTGCACGCTCTCGAGCGTTTCGGCACCCTCGACGAGAGCGAGCACCGGCTCGACAACGACAGCGTTCCATGGCCTTGCCATCAGCTTCTCCCTCGCTTCGGCAGGGTTCTCGGAATTGCGGATCAGGGCCACCACTTCATCGACTTCTGTGACGGCAACCGCAAGACCGATCAACAGATGGGCACGCTCCTGCATTTTGGCGAGTTCGTGACGGATGCGCCGCGTGACGACCTCTTCCCGGAAATTAACGAAATTTCCGATGACGTCACCCAGCGACATCTGGAGGGGCCGGCCGGTCTCGTCGAGTGCCAGCATGTTGACCGAGAAGGAGCTCTGCAGCGGCGTGTAGTGCCAGAGCTGGTTCAGCACGACATCGGCCATGGCATCGCGCTTGAGTTCGATCACCACCCTCACCCCATGCCGGTCGCTCTCGTCGCGCAGTTCGTGGATGCCCTCCACCCGTTTGTCGCGGACAAGTTCGGAAATGCGCTCGATCAGCCGTGCCTTGTTCACCTGGTAGGGGATCTCGGTGACGATGATCGCCTCGCGCCCCTTTCGCACCTCCTCGAAGTGCGTCCTTGCGCGAACGACGATCCTCCCTCTGCCCGTCAGATAGGCGTCGCGGACACCGTTCTGTCCCATGACCAGACCGCCGGTCGGGAAGTCCGGACACGGGATGTAGCGCATCAGATCACCGGAAGAGAGGCCAGGATTGTCGATATAAGCGCAACACGCATCGATGACCTCACCCAGATTGTGAGGTGGTATGTTGGTGGCCATGCCCACCGCGATGCCGCTGCTGCCATTGGCAATGAGATTGGGAAAACAGGCCGGCAGAACGACCGGTTCGCTCTCGCTGCCGTCGTAGTTGTCCCGAAAGTCCACCGTGTCCTTGTCGATGTCAGCGAGCAGACTCTCGGCAACCCTGGCAAGCCTTGCTTCCGTGTAGCGCATGGCCGCCGGGGGATCCGCATCCATGGAACCGAAGTTGCCCTGGCCATCGATCAAAGGTGAGCGCATGGAGAAGGTCTGCGCCATCCTGACCATGGCGTCGTAGATCGCGCTATCGCCATGGGGGTGATACTTGGCCATCACATCGCCCACGATGCGGGCGGATTTCCTGTAGCGCTTGTCCGAGGTGTATCCGCTCTCGGCCATCGCATAGAGGATGCGGCGCTGGACCGGCTTGAGGCCATCGCGGACATCGGGCAGGGCCCGTGCCACGATCACGCTCATGGCGTAATCGAGGTAACTCCTGCGAAGTTCGTCCTCAATGGAAACCGGAGCAATTGCGTCCGAAAGAACCGGTTCGATCACGCAACCTCCCGCCGCGGATCATCGCAGATGCGGCAGCCCGGGGCTGGATCCTTGTGTTCTGGCATCTCGCGTTCCTGGCACCGGACAACACTGGCTAGGCGTTCATGCAAGAAAGCGCAACCCTTCTTCCGGTCAGAAGGGTATATCGTCGTCCAACACTGCCCCTCCACCGCTATGGGAGGAGTAGTCGGGTTCATCGATCGATTCCCGTCCCGGTTGAGACGAAATACCATTTTCGGCTGGCGCCGGCCCGCCCGCCCGGCCGTCCAGCATGACCATCGTCCCGCCAAATCCACGCACCGCAACTTCCGTGGAATAGCGGTCCTGGCCGCTCTGATCCTGCCACTTGCGGGTCTGCAGCTGGCCTTCGATATAGACCTTCGAGCCCTTCTTGAGATAGCGCTCGGCGACTTCCGCCAGCTTGCCGAACATGACCACCCGGTGCCACTCGGTCCGTTCCCGCTTCTCGCCGGTCTGCCGGTCGTTCCAGCTTTCGCTGGTGGCGAGGGCAAGGGTGACGACCGCGTCACCCGACGGCATGCGCCGCGCTTCGGGATCGCGTCCGAGATTACCCACCAGTATGACCTTGTTGACACTTCCAGCCATGTGACATCTCCAAAACGAGCGACAGTAAAGACTGCAGGCAGACCTTGATTCCGCTTCGCAGAACATAACATGGGAATGACGATGGCGTATGGTAAGTATACCGGCTATCCACAGGATCGGCACTTGTCAGGGTGCGGACCCCGTCCTAAGGAAGACGTCGGACGACACGAGTTCAGCATGCAGAAAAGCATCCGGGTTCGCGGTGCGAGGGAACATAATCTCAAGGGCTTCAACGTCGAGTTTCCCCGCGACAAACTGATCGTCATGACCGGACTCAGCGGTTCCGGGAAGTCTTCGCTGGCATTCGACACGATCTACGCCGAGGGCCAGCGGCGTTATGTGGAAAGCCTGAGCGCCTATGCGCGCCAGTTTCTCGAGTTGATGGAAAAACCGGACGTCGAGCATATCGACGGCCTTTCGCCGGCCATTTCGATCGAACAGAAGACGACCTCGAAGAACCCGCGCTCGACGGTCGGCACGGTGACGGAGATACACGACTACATGCGCCTTCTCTGGGCGCGGGTCGGCGTCCCCTACTCGCCGGCAACCGGGCTTCCGATCGAAAGCCAGTCGGTAAGCCAGATGGTCGACCGGATCATGGAGATGCCGGACAAGGTCCGGCTCATGCTCCTCGCTCCGGTCGTGCGCGGCCGCAAGGGCGAGTACCGCAAGGAACTCGGCGATCTGCTGAGGTCTGGATTTCAGCGCGTCAGAATCGATGGCAAGGTCCACATGATCGAGGACGCTCCTGCCCTCGACAAGAAACGGAAGCACGCGATCGAGGTCGTGGTCGACCGCGTGGTCAAGCGGGACGGTCTCGAACAGCGGCTGGCGGACTCGATCGAAACGGCGCTCGTCCTCAGTGACGGCCTGCTCGTCGTCGAGGATGCCGACAGCGGTCAGCAGACGACGTTCTCTTCGAGGTTCGCCTGCCCCGTGTCGGGCTTCACGATCGAGGAAATCGAACCCCGACTCTTTTCGTTCAACAATCCTTTCGGAGCCTGCCCGGCCTGCAGCGGCATCGGCACACGCCTGATCTTCGATCCCGATCTCGTTGTTCTCGATCAGAATCTCAGTCTCGAGCAGGGCGCGATCGTCCCCTGGCACAGAAGCGGAAACCCCTATTACAGGCGCGCGCTGAAGACGGTTGCCGCGCATTTCGGCAAATCGCTCGAGACGCCCTGGAGACGGTTGCCGCAGACAATGCGCGAGATGCTCCTCCATGGTTCCGGCGACCAGAAGATCCGCTGGACGAACGAATACGATGGCGACGACGATATCTCCGAGTTCCAGGCCCCGTTCAAGGGCGTGATTCCAAGTCTCGAACGTCGCTTGAGGGATACAGGAAGCGAGATCATCCGTGACGAACTCGGCAAGTATCAGAGTACGACCACCTGCGAAGTGTGCGAAGGCTTCCGCCTCAAGCCCGAGGCGCTTGCCGTCAGGATCAGCGGAAAGCACATCGCCGAGATCTCCGAGTATTCGATCGGGGAGGCAAGCCGCTGGTTCGAAGAGACGACCAGGACGCTCACGGCGAAGCAGATGGAAATTGCACGGCGCATCCTCAGCGAGATTCGCGATCGCCTGACTTTCCTGAGCAGGGTGGGTCTCGACTACCTTGCACTGTCACGGCGATCCGGGACCCTCTCCGGCGGTGAAGGCCAGCGAATCAGGCTGGCGTCCCAGATCGGATCGGGTCTGACCGGTGTTCTCTACGTGCTGGACGAACCCTCGATCGGACTCCATCAGCGGGACAACCAGCGGCTTCTCGAGACCCTCACCGATCTGCGCGACCTGGGCAATACCGTGATCGTGGTCGAACACGACGAGGAAGCCATCCGCGCGGCCGACCATGTCATCGACCTCGGTCCGGGGGCGGGCGTGCACGGCGGACATATCGTCGCTCAGGGAACGCCGCAGGACATCATGGCCAATCCGGCGAGTCTCACTGGCCAGTACATGAGCGGCACCCGGCAGATTGCGATACCGGATAAACGCCGCGAACCTGATCCGGAAAGGTTTCTCGTGGTCGAGGGAGCCTCGGCCAACAATCTCAAGGGCATCAGTGCTCGATTTCCCATCGGCGCCTTCACCTGTGTCACGGGCGTCTCCGGCAGCGGCAAGTCAACGCTCGTGAACGAAACGCTCTACCTGGCGCTGAACCGGCGTTTCGGCTCCTACCGCGTCGCGCCCGGTTCCCACAAGGCACTCAGGGGTGCCGGCATGCTCGACAAGGTGGTGGACATTGACCAGTCACCTATCGGCAGGACGCCGCGTTCCAATCCTGCGACCTACACAGGCGCCTTCACGCCTATCCGGGACTGGTTTGCGGGCCTGCCGGAATCGAAGGCGCGTGGCCACAGGCCCGGACGGTTCAGTTTCAATGTCGAGGGCGGGCGATGCGAAGCCTGCCGGGGAGACGGGCTGATCCGAATCGAAATGCACTTCCTCGCCGATGTCTATGTCCAGTGCGACGCCTGCAGGGGAAGCCGCTACAACCGGGAAACCCTCGAGATCACGTTCAAGGGCAAATCGATCGCCGATGTTCTCGACATGACGGTCGAGGACGGGTGCGAATTCTTCAGGGCGGTTCCCGCCATCCGTTCCAAACTCGACATGCTGATGCGCGTCGGGCTGGGCTACATCAAGGTCGGGCAGCCGGCAACGACGCTTTCCGGCGGCGAGGCACAGCGCGTCAAGCTTGCCAAGGAGCTGTCCAGGCGCGCCACGGGCCGTACCCTCTACATTCTCGACGAACCGACCACGGGACTCCACTTCGAGGATGTCCGCAAGCTTCTCGACGTGCTGCATGCCCTCGTCGATACCGGGAATACAGTGGTCGTGATCGAACACAATCTGGAAGTCATCAAGACGGCCGACTGGATCATCGACCTTGGTCCAGAGGGCGGCGACGGTGGCGGATACGTCGTCGCCGAAGGAAAGCCCGGGACCATCGCGGGCGTTCCCTCGAGTTACACGGGACGTTATCTCGCCAGCATTCTCGACACCCGCCCGCACGTCACCGTCGCGGCGCAATAGGCCGTCTCACACCCCCGGCGACGGCCTCGATCCCCGTCTCGCGTTCCTGGCCGCAATCCGCCTGCGCATCACCGCCCATGTTTCCGGGGTGCCGTCATGGAAACTGCCAAACCACTTGTCCATGGGGACGAGCGCATTGCCGTAATTGCAGTTGTAGTAGCGATGGTGAAGCGTGTGGAAGAAGCTCCCGGCGTAGTGCACCGTCCTGCCGCGAACAAGAATGGAGTCGAAGCCGGTATGGGCGGTCGCGGCCTGCAGGGTGTTGTACTGGCCGTGGAAGAGGACATGCACCGGGTGCGACAGAAGGACCGCGTGAATGAAGACACCTGAAAGATAGATGATGTGCTCGATCGGGTGCATCGAGAGCCCGGACCATGGACCCACCGTCACGTTCCGGTGATGAAGCGCATGTGCGATCTCGTAGAGCGGTTTCCAGTGAAGCAGCCGGTGAATGAAGTAGAAGTGCACCGCCGACCACAACGGGATGATCAGGAACCACGCCAGGAACAGGACGGGATTTTCGTGCCAGTTGAGAAAATGCGGGAACCAGCCGTTGGCGTATCCCCACATCATGATGACCTCATAGGCCGTCCAGATTCCGACACCGCTGCCACAGGACCAGAACATATTGTCCCACACCTGGTCTCTCGCGAGGAACCTGGGATCGTCGCGACCCAGATCCCGGCTGTCGAACTTCCGTTCGGCACCCTGGCACCGAAAAGTGTGGAAGTAGAGGTGGAGTCCTCCGGCGACAAGGATCATCAGCCCCAGATTGCGCAGATACATCTGCGCTATCCAGTCGAACTTCAGTTCGGCGCATCGTTCGAGCGCCGGCTGGGTGAATTCCCAGACAAGGATCGCGAGAATCCCGAAAGGCAGGACTTGCGAGCCCAGGAAAGCGAGCGATACCAGAAACTTTAACGATTTCAGCGGCCGAACGGGCCAATCGAACAAAGGCACCGTGGCCATCGGTATGTCAGGATGCCATGCCCAGTCGCGATTGCGCTTGCCCGAGGTGGAGGCTGTCACGGTGCCTCTCCCGCGATGAAACCGATCACGGAACTCTAATCATATCCACCGGCGTCGCAATCCGTCAGACCCTGACGAAATGCTTGGACAATGCCAGGGACTGGCCCTGATAGTGGCTGCCGTGTTCTGCCCCATAGAGTGCCTTCGGTCTTTCGGTCAGACGCTCATAGTGCAGGCGTCCCATGGTCTGGCCATGCTCCAGCAGGAATGGCACTTCATGGCTGCGGACTTCGAGCACGGCCCGCGAACCGGCGCTGCCGTCCGGGCTCCAGCCAAATCCCGGATCGAAGAATCCCGCATAGTGGACACGGAACTCACCGACCAGGGTGTCGTAGGCCGCCATTTCCGCGGCATGGTCGGGTGGCACCTTCACGCGTTCGCGTGTTGCGAGGATGTAGAACTCGTCGGGATCGAGGATAAGGCTGGCGCTGGCATGGATCGGTTCCCAGAACTGGGCTGGATCCAGCATGCCCTTGCGATCGATATCGATGATCCCTGCATTGCGCTTGGCACGGTATCCGACCAGGGAACCGGGACCCGAGCCTTCGAGGTCGAGCGTCACGGCAACAGATTTGCCGCGGATAGAAGCTTCGCCTTCGGGCGTATCGACGAGGCCATGCTCGCTATGGAGATTCCTGAGCCTCAGCTCACCCAGGGGAGGCATGCCCCGCCGGAAGCGTATCTGGGCAAGGCGGGTTCCGCGTCGCACCAGGACACTGAAGGTGCGCGGCGAGACTTCCGCATAGAGCTTGCCCCGATAACCTCTCGCGACCCTGTCGAACTGCGTCGCATAGTCCGTGATGATGCGTGTGAAGACATCGAGCCTGCCGACCGAACTCTTCGGATTGGCGAAGCCCGCCAGTTCGTCCTGGGCCTTCAGGTGCACTTCCTCCAGCAGGGGAATGATGTAGACGCAATTGCGCTCGAGAACCGCACCCTTTCCAAGGTCGATCTCGTGCATCATGCCATGGGTTTCGTCGAGTTTGCCGGCGACCGTGGAACGGGCACCCGGCAGAAACGAAGACCTGACGCGCCAGGCCACATCGCCCAGCCTCAGGTCCAGACTCGCAGGCTGGAGCTGATCGTCGTCCAAAGGCTCCTCGACCACGATTGTCGTGCCGATCAGTTTCTGGAGGCGCTGATAGGGCAACACGCCGGTACTGTGCGCTTCCGGGCCTTGATTCTGTATGGTATCCGGCAAGACATACGGTAATGTCGGTGTGTCCGTCTGCGCAGCGGAAGCCCGATCCTGCATGGTGGAGCCCGACAGGTGTCCAACGTTCATATCGGCCATGGAATCTCCCGGGTCGTCCTGCTTGCGTCCACCGCTTCTCAGTCTATCACGGGCTTGTGATTTCATTGACCAGTTGTTCATACATCATCCACAGGCCGGATCCGGTGCCTGCACCGTTGGGTATTCACGTGATGGGTAGATCATGACTGGGCCCATTCACGTAATCGGTGGCGGTCTTGCCGGTTGTGAAGCTGCTTGGCAGATCGCGCGTGCTGGCGTTCGGGTTGTGCTTCATGAGATGCGTCCGGCACGAACGACCGACGCCCACAGGACGGGAATGCTTGCCGAGCTGGTCTGCTCCAACTCGTTCCGGTCCGACGATGCCGAGACCAATGCCGTCGGCCTTCTGCACGAGGAGCTGCGCCGCGCCGGTTCCCTCATCATGGCCGCGGCCGACCGCCACAAGGTCCCCGCCGGCGGTGCGCTTGCCGTCGACCGGGAAAGGTTTTCCCGTGAGGTGGAAGAGGCCATTGCCGGTGAACCCCTGATCGAGACCAGGCGAAAGGAGGTTACCTGCCTTCCCTCGCCCGATGACGGTCTCGCAGTCGTTGCCACGGGGCCGCTTACCTCACCTGACCTTGCCGCGGGCATCCGCAGCGCCACGGGTACGGATGCCCTTGCCTTCTTCGATGCCATCGCACCCGTCGTCTACCGCGACAGCATCGATTTCGATATCGCGTGGTTCCAGTCACGCTACGACAAGCCGGGCCCTGCGGGCGATACGGCGGCCTACATCAACTGCCCGATGTCGATGGAAGAGTATGATGCCTTTGTCGACCGGCTGTGCTCTGCCCGGATCGCTCCGTTCAGGGACTGGGAAAGAAACACACCCTACTTCGAGGGATGCCTGCCAATCGAGGTCATGGCGGAACGGGGCCGCAACACTCTGAGATTCGGCCCGATGAAGCCTGTCGGGTTGACCGATCCGCACACCGGATCAAAACCCTTCGCGGTGGTGCAGCTCAGGCAGGACAACGCTCTTGGGACGCTGTTCAACATGGTCGGTTTTCAGACGAAACTCAGACATGGCGATCAGGTCGAGGTGTTCCGGATGATACCGGGACTGAATGACGCGCGATTCGCCCGTCTGGGCGGTCTGCACCGGAACACGTTCATCAACAGTCCGCACCTGCTCGATGGCGCGCTCAGGCTGCGCAAGCGGCCGCATCTGAGGTTCGCCGGACAGATCACCGGCGTGGAGGGTTATGTCGAAAGCACAGCCATCGGCCTTCTTGCCGCCCGCTTCTCGGTCCTGGAACACCGCGCAGAGGCGATCGTTCCGCCACCTGCGACGACGGCGCTCGGTGCCCTTCTCAACCACGTCACCACGGGCGCAGACGTCCGGACCTTCCAGCCTATGAACTGCAATTTCGGTCTTTTTCCTCCCCCCGGCGTCAACCTGCGCAAGGCTGCCAGACGCGTCGCCACGGTCCAGGCGGCGCGTGCCGATCTTGCCGCCTGGCTCGAACGCTGGACGAGGTGCCCGGCTGCCTGAGGTGCCGTGATCAGTACCTGCCGAAAAGGGCCCGGGCGAGGACAGCCATCTGCCGGCCGCTCGTGCGGCGCTGAAAATGTTCATCGAACACATTGTAATCGTTGTGTTTCAGCGTCGATAGATCGCGGCTTGCAAAACCGAGCGGGAGGAATGCCGCCAGTGCCTCCCTGGGCACGAGTCGCCTTTGCCCGCGCGCCCGCTTGATATGGCGGAGGGCGCGCTCGGCGATCATCTGGACAGCACGAGCCATGCGGCGATCGTGTCCGCCACGCATGATGCTATCGGGTTCGAGGTGAAGCGCAGCCAGAAGATCGCGAGGAAGCATCAAACGGCCCCGTGCCGCCATCCCGGGAATTGCGCGAAGCATGCATGCCAGGCCGACGGCAATACCGGCATCCCGGGCGACCTCGCCGGCGCGTTCAGCATCCGGAGCGAGGATCAAGGCGGCCTGCCTGGTGAGCGTGCCGGAGATCCGCGAGGCGTGCTCCACGAGCCCGTCCACGGTCTTTGGCGTCTCGCCGCGGAGCTCGCAAACCCGTGCATCGATCATCGCTTCGAGGAGGTCCGGGCACGGTCCGGAACGGATTGCGGCCAGGGCCCCGACTAGCGGATGGCTCGCGGCAGCGGCATGCTCCGGTGCGGTAACTGCCTCGCGCCACCACGCAAGGCGGACCTCGCCCAGGGCCGGCTCCGAAACAATCGCCGGGATCCGGTCGAGTTCGTGGTCGAAGGCATAGAGGGCGAACAGGATTTCGCGCTTTTCGGGCGGCGCGAAGAGCGCGCAGAAGTAGCGGTCCGGATCATCCGCGCGAAGTCGCGCGCCGTATTCCGAGAGTGTGGCGTTCGTCATTGTGGACATCAACCAAGCGATGCCATATGAATTCCGCTACGGCAACCGGCGAGGAGGCTGCAGTGCCCGACAGGGAGACTGCCGCTTGTGGCCGGGCCACAAACCAATGTTCGGATCAACCGGTGGTGAGAAGCTCATGGCCAAGATACTCGAATCACTCTCGTCCACGATCATCGCAGGGTGTGTCCTGACGGTCATCGTCGCCATCATCCTCCTTTCAATCTGACTCCAGGCGCGAGGAAAACGAACTCATGGAAGGCGCAGAATACCTCTCATTCCTGTTCCGCTGGCTCCACGTCCTGTCCGGTGTCATGTGGATTGGCCTGCTCTGGTACTTCAATTTCGTCCAGATCCCCAGCATGCCGAAGATTCCCGATGACCAGAAACCGGCGATCGGCAAGGTCATCGCCCCGACAGCATTGTTCTGGTTCCGCTGGGGCGCCATGGCGACGATCGTCACCGGTCTGATCCTCGCGATGCTCAACGGCTATTTCGTCGAGGCGACCGCCCTGGGCTTTGTCGACAATGGTGCAAGTACCGCGATCGGCATCGGCATGTGGCTCGGTGTCATCATGTGGTTCAACGTCTGGTTCATCATCTGGCCCAACCAGAAACGGGCATTGGGCATCGTGGATGCGAGCGCTGATGTCAAGAAGGCGTCCGCCCGCACCGCCATGCTGCTCTCGCGTACCAACACCATGCTCTCGATCCCGATGCTGTTCTGCATGGTGTCTGCCCAGAACGTCTGGTATCTCTGACATCGACTGTTTCCCGAAGGAGCGCTTTGCCGCTCCTTCGGGACCTCTGCCCGGTGACAGTCCCGCCGTCGCAGGTGTCATGGTCCTCTGCGCGGCATGGGCTTGCGCGATTCGACCAATCCGTTCGGTATCCCGGAGCGCCGGTTACGGTGCGCCGTTGACGTCAGGCACACCGGCGGAACCCCGCCGGTTGTGAATCTCATTGCGTTGTCTTCGGCAGACGCGAAGCATACGGTCAAGGTCATCGACCTCGGCGACACGGACCTCGAATCGAGGATCGCTGGCAAGGCGCAGCCGGGCGACACCCAATCCACGCCTCGCTCGCCGCCGCACGGGAGTGTGTGAACGGCGTCCTGGACTCCGGCCACGACCACCACGAGGCATGGCCCGGCCATGATGTGGCGCTCCACTGGCAGGATCCGTCGGAAATCGAGGACAGGTATCTCACCTCAGGCGCACTCAACGTTGCGGACCATCCGCTGATTCGTCAAATTCCGCATCTGCCGAAGCGAGGTACGAACCCTTGCGTTGCCGTGGCGGCAATTCCTTGTGATTCCGGCGCGTCAGACGGCGATCAGGGCGGCTGCAACCTGCCTCGCCTCCGAAAGAAGGATGTTGTAGGTCCGGCAGGCAGCTCCCGTCGTCATGGCATCGATGACGATCCCGTGTTGGCGCATGAGATCACGCACCTCCTTCGGCACGAGGGCCGAGTCGTTTCCGCAGCCAACAAGGAGAATGTCGACACGCGAGGCCTCGACCACGACGTCATCGAGGCTTACCGGTGTCACCTCGTCCATCGCGCTGACCGGCCAGCTCACGACCGTTTCGGGAAAGACGATGACGGAACCCTCATGGCGGATATCGCTGATGCGGAATCCACCGTTGCCATAACCCGATATGACCTTGCGGCCGGCGGCCGTGTTCATTCTCTTTCGTCGGAAACGCGTACGGGCTTGACGTAGAGAAGGATGGGAGCGGCGACGAACAGGGAGGAATAGGTTCCAACCACGACCCCCCAGATCATCGCCAGCACGAAGGGAGCGATCACCTCGCCGCCGAAGAGGTAGAGTGCTGCCAGCGCCAGCATCGTGGTGACGCTGGTCATCACCGTGCGCGACAAGGTGTCGTTGAGCGAACGGTCGATGACATCGACAACCGGTTCCTGTTTGTACTTGCGCAGGTTCTCGCGAATCCGGTCGTACACCACGACCGTATCATTCATCGAATAGCCAACGATGGTGAGCAGGGCCGCGACAACCGGAAGATCGAATTCAATGTTCGTCAGGCTGAAGAGACCGATGGTCAGGCCGACATCGTGAATCAGGGCCAGAACCGCGCCGACACCGAACTGCCATTCGAAACGGAACCAGATGTAGATCATCATGAGAACAATCGCGACCAGAACCGCCTGGGCGCCCTTCTCGATGAGTTCGCCGGAGACCTGGGGACCAACGAATTCGACCCGTCGGTACTCGATGTCCGGGAACATCGCATTGAGCGCCCCCTGGATCCTGTCGATCGCTGCCTGCTGGACCGATTCGTCGCCCGGTATCAGGGGAAGGCGTATCAGCACGTCGTCGGCTGCCCCGAATTCCTGAAGCGAAATGCTCCCCGCGTCCAGGTCGTTGAGTTCGGTCCTGAGGTTGGCGAGATCTGGTGGTTGCGGTGTCTGGATTTCGATCAGGATCCCACCCCTGAAGTCGATGCCGAAGTTGAGACCGGAGAAAAGCAGCAGAACCGCGGAAGCGACGAACAGGACCACGGACATCGCGGCGGCGGCCCTGTGACGCGCCATGAACCGGATGTGAATCCCGACGGGAACAAGGCGAAGGTGTTTCATCGTTCAGATCACCATGGCCTTGGGCCGGGCCCGGGCAAGCCACAGATGGGTCAGCAGCCGGGTCAGCATCATCGCCGTGAACATCGAGGTGAGGATGCCGAGGGCCAGTGTCGCGCCGAACCCCTTGACGGGACCGGAACCCAGGAAAAACAGCAGGAAAGCCGCCACCGCCGTGGTGATGTTGGCGTCGAGGATAGTCGTCTTGGTGCGGTTGAATCCAGTCTCCACGGCATTGAGCACGGTCCGGCCGTGACGCAGTTCCTCACGGATGCGTTCGAAAATCAGCACATTGGCATCGACCGCCATGCCGACGGTAAGGACGATCCCGGCAATACCCGGCAGGGTGAGAGTTGCCTGCAGGAGCGACAGCATGCCCATGATCAGGACGAGATTGGTGACAAGCGCCACATTGGCGAAAACGCCCATGAGGCCGTAGCAGGCAATCATGAAAACGACGACGGCGGCGAAGCTGACAACCGCCGCGATCTTGCCGGCCTCGATGGAATCGGCGCCCAGGGTCGGACCAACGGTCCTCTCCTCGACAACCGAGAGAGGAACGGGAAGAGCCCCGGCGCGAAGCAGGAGAGCGAGTTCCTGCGTTTCCAGCACCGTGAACGCGCCTGTGATGATGCCGCTGCCCTGGCAGATCGGGGAGTTGATGCGGGGTGCGCTGATCACGACACCGTCAAGGACGATGGCGAGAAGACGGTTGACATTTTCCGTCGTGACATCGCAGAACCGGGCAGCACCGACGCCATCGAAACTGAAAGCAACGACCGGGCGGCCCTGATCGAAACTCGCTGCGGCGTTTTCGAGACTTTCGCCGCTGACGAGAATTTCAGCACGCACGACATAGTCAAACCCGGACCGCTCGCGGCCCGGCATCAGGACGGAACCCACCGGCAACTGCCCCGCCTCGGCTGCCTGGGCGCTCGTGTCCTGATCGACGAGATGGAATGCCAGTTTCGCCGTCTGCCCCAGGCGCGAGCGCAGAACCCGTGTATCGTCGACTCCAGGGACTTGTACGAGAATGCGGTCGCGACCCTGGCGGGTGATGACGGGCTCGAGAACGCCGTCGGGATCGATCCGGCCGCGAAGCACCTCGAGGGTGCGCTCGATGGCATCGCTCAGCCCGGCTTCCTGCCCTTCGGGCGTAAGGGTGGCGGTGATCTCTCCGTTCTCATCGACGCTGATCTCGAAATCGTCGGCAAGGCCCTCGAGTTCCGCCGCGGCTATCTCGGCATCCGCGGCATTGCGCAGGGAGAATGTCCTCTGGAAATCATTGCCTCCAGTCACCCGGACACCGATCCTTTCCGCGCGCAGGGTCCTGCGGACGTTGCCCTCGAGCGATGACAGGCGGCCTTCCCTGTACGCCGCCTCATCGATCTGCAGCAGCAGGTGAGCCCCCCCGGAAAGATCGAGGCCAAGGCTCACCTGCTTGTGGGGAAGCCAGGTCGGAAGTTCGCGGGCGGTGTCACGGGAAATGAGGTTCGGCGCGGCGAACACCACACCGAGAACACAGACCAGGGCGACGACCCAGATCTTCCAGGAAGGAAAGTGCCTCATGGGAGCAGAAATCAGTTGCCGCTGCTGTCGCCCGTGCTCTTGTCGTCAACCTGTGCCGATGAACGCGGTTCCGGCTTGGTCGCGACCTCGGCAATCATCGACTGACGGCACCTCACCCTGACGCCGTCCGCGATTTCGAGGGTGAGAACTCCGTCGCCCTCGAGTCGTACAACGCGCCCGATGATGCCGCCAGTCGTCACCACATGATCGCCCCTCTTGATCGAGTTCAGCATGGCCTGGTGTTGCTTGGCCCGCCTCGATTGCGGCCGGAACACGAAGAACCAGAAGACGCCGAACATGGCGACCATCAGTACAAGGAAGAAGGGGTCGAAACCTGCTGCAGCTGCCTCGCCCTGTGCATAAGCTCGTGTGATCGGCATCTCGATATCCTGCGCGGTGCAAAAGGTGGCGGACTATAGCCGGGGGATGGCCGAATGCAAACAGCCCGGAGCGGCTGCTCAGAGCGAATCAGTTGTAATTCCTTGCAGTTCCTGTGTTGGCGGTTCTGGGCTACCTTGAGGGCAGCCCTTGAGTTTCCGGTTGAGGCGCAGCGTTGCTGGTTTGCCTTCCAGCCCACGTGCCTCGATGAGGCCGATGGTGAAACGCCTGAGGTTTTCCGGTGCCTTTCCGGATGCAGGATCTGTCTTCCTGCCCTGCGTTGGCATCCTGGGGCCCAGGCTTGTGACGCCGAAGGCGAGTTCTTCGCCGCGATTTGCGTACGCCACCGTTGCCCGATCTTCGGCAGCGCCCCGGGATAATGATGAGCCGACGCCGCTTCGTCGGCTCGGCGCAGCCGGCTCCACGACGACCTCCCGCAGATCCATGCGCCGCCTCCCGATCAACGACCCGGCAAGGGAGGCGTCTCAGCCGCTCTGTGGAGACGTGTTCACTTTCCCCGAATACACAAGCAACGATCGGTCGTGCAGCCTCGATAGACTTTGTCGAGTCCCTTCACTAGATTGCCCCGGACACCTCTCATGCACCAGGTTCCGATGCCATGAGCAAGCAGGATCCGGCTGACCAGCTCGCTCGCATCGCAGCAGCGCTGGAACGCCTTGCCCTTTCAGTAGACCTGCCGAAACGTGACCGCCAGGGTTCGGCGGACCTCGACGGGGCCGATGCGTTTGTCTGGCAAGCCGAGAGCGACACGCTGAAGGCCGTCGACAGTGTCCAGCACGTCCCTCTCGAGCTGCTGCGGGGTATCGATCTCGTCAGGGATATTCTGGTCGACAACACGTGGCAGTTCGCCCGGGGGTTCCCGGCCAACAATGCCCTTCTGTGGGGTGCCAGAGGCATGGGAAAGTCGACCCTGGTCAAGGCTGTTCATGCCGCGGTCAACGCCGAGCTCCCCGGCGCACTGGCGCTGATCGAGATTCACCGGGAGGACATCTCGAGGCTCTACCAGTTGTTGAGCCGGCTCCGGAAGAGCCCGCGTCGCGCAATTCTCATGTGCGACGATCTCTCGTTCGAAGCCAACGACAGCACCCTGAAATCCCTCAAGGCCGTGCTCGAGGGCGGCCTCGAGGGACGTCCGGACAGCGTGCTCTTCTACGCTACGTCGAACAGGCGTCATCTGACACCACGCGACATCATGGAAAACGAGCGTTCCTCTGCGATCCATCCGGCCGAGGCCGTCGAGGAAAAGGTCTCGCTTTCCGACCGTTTCGGACTGTGGCTCGGATTTCACGGTTGCGATCAGCCGACTTACCTGGACATGGTCGATGGATACGCCGCTCACTTCTCCCTCGAGATCGACCGTAACGAGCTTCATGCCCGAGCTATCGAATGGCAGGCGACGCGCGGCGCCCGTTCCGGCAGGGTTGCCTGGCAGTTCATCCAGGACCTCGCAGGCCGCATGGGCATGACGCTTGCCGACAGGCGGACGGTCAACCTTCGACGAGGTGCTTGAACGGGTCGATCGCCATGGTTCCCTGGCGCAACTCGAAATGGGATTGCGGCCTTGAAACGCCCCCACTGGCCCCGACGCTGGCGATCACGTCTCCCCGCAGGACCATCTGGCCGCGCGCGACAAGATTGCGGGCATTGTGGGCATAGGCAGTCACCCAGCCGTTTGCGTGCCGCAGGAGAACCAGATTGCCGTACCCCCCGATCTCGTCGCCCACGTAGGACACGACACCGTCCTCGGCCGCGCGCACCGGCGTCCCCGCCGCCGCGGCGATGTTGATGCCGTCGTTGTGGAGACCACCGGCCTTCGATCCGAAACTGGACACCACCGGGCCCGTTACCGGCCAGATGAACTGCAGGTCGCCTTTGGGTTCGGGCGCGGCGATCGCCGCGGTGACCGGTTCCGGCAACGCGACATCGCTTGCCGGCTCCCCGGACACAACCTGATCCTGGGCATTTGCGGATTGTCGAATCGTCAGCTGCTGGCCCTCGAAGAGAAGATACGGTTTCACCAGGCCGTTGATCTCCGCGAGGTCGCGCGAGCGCACGCCGAGGCTTCGTGAAATCCCCAACAGCGTGTCGCCGGCACGAACCGTGTAGACGGTGACCGGACCCGTTTCCGTGGCAACGGTCTCCAGTATCACGGTCTCGCCGGTCGATTCCTTCTCCGCGAGAAGAATGCGTTCGATACGTGCCATGAGATCCCCGGGCGACTGCTCGACCGGCTCGGCGACAAGCACGAATTCCGGTTCGGCGACAGACACCACAGGCGGTTCGGGTTTCAGGCCGGGAACGGGAGGAAGCGTCGTCAACCTGATCGCGGGAGGTGTTCCCGGCAGGGGCGGATTGGAGATGGCGAGGAATCGGACCGGTGCAGGCATCTGCCCGCACGATGCCAGCAGGAGAGCCAGGATCGCCAGGGCGAACAATCGGCCTGCCGGCATGTCAGACACTGTCCTCGACGAGCGGAACAAACCTGACATCGAGAAAGGCATCGCTCTGATAACCATCATCGAGGCGCCGCACGCAGTAGAGTTTCTGGTCCCGGATCGACTCGCCGACAGGCGCCACCATGATACCTCCCGGAGTCAGCTGACCGATCAGGCGCTCTGGCATTCTGGTGGCTGCGGCTGTCACGATGATCCTGTCGAAGGGTGCTTGTTCGGGCCAACCGATTGAGCCGTCGCCCAACCGAGTCTCTATGTTCTCGAGACCGAGCTCAACGAATCTCGAGGAGGCCTCCCGCAACAGTGCAGCATGGCGTTCGAGAGTCCAGACACGGCGCGCCAGGAAGGAGAGTATTGCAGTCTGGTAGCCGCTGCCTGTGCCGATTTCCAGAACGCGCATGTCGGTGCGGAGATCGAGCCTCTCGGACATGAGGGCTACAACCACCGGCTGGCTGATCGTCTGGCTGCAGCTGATCGGCAGCGGAATATTCTCCCAGGCGTGCCCGGCGAGCTCGGGAGGAACGAAGAGATCGCGGGGTGTCGCTGCGATCGCGTCCAGAACTCTCGAATCGCGCACGCCCTGGGAGGAGAGCTCGAGAAGAAGCCGCTGGCGGGATGCCGGGACGCCCATGCCGTCACCATTCATCGGCGGGTGGTCAGACCGGGCGGAGGCGATCCATGCCGTGCATGTAGGAGCGCAGAACGCTCGGCACGGTGACGCTCCCGTCTTCGTGTTGGTAGTTCTCCAGAACGGCAATCAGTGCCCGGCCGACGGCAACACCCGATCCGTTGAGCGTGTGGACGAAACGGGTCTTTTTCTCGTCCTTCGCGCGGCAGCGCGCCGCCATGCGCCGCGCCTGAAAGTCCCCGCAGTTCGATGAACTCGAGATCTCGCGATAGGCTCCCTGGCCCGGCAGCCAGACCTCGAGATCCCATGTCCGGCGCGCGGAAAATCCGACATCCCCTGCCGAAAGATCGACGACACGGTAGGGAAGCCCGAGTCTTTGCAGGATTGTCTCGGCGCATTGTGTCATGCGCCGATGCTCTTCATCCGAAATCTCGGGAGTCGTGATCGACACCAGTTCCACCTTCCAGAACTGGTGCTGGCGAAGCATGCCCCTGGTGTCGCGTCCGGCGGCACCTGCCTCGGACCTGAAGCAGGGTGTGAACGCGGTATAGCGCCTGGGCAGCGATTCTTCCTCGACGATCGTTTCGCGGACCAGGTTGGTCAGGGTCATTTCAGCGGTCGGGATGAGGTAGCGGTCATCGGTCGTCCTGAAGAGATCGCCGGCAAACTTGGGGAGGTTGCCCGTACCGTAGGCCGTCTCCGGCCGTACCAGAAGGGGAGCCGACACCTCGACATAGCCGAACTCCCTAGTGTGGGTATCCAGCATGAACATGCCAAGTGCCTTTTCCAGGCGTGCCAGGGCGCCCGACAGAACGACGAACCTCGCCCCCGCGAGGCGCGCTGCGCTCCCGAAGTCCATGCCGCCGAGGATTTCACCGAGATCCACATGATCCCTGGGTGTGAAGGCGAAGTCCGGTTTCTCTCCCCAGCGACGGATCTCGACGTTGTCCTCCTCGCTCGAACCATCGGGAACAGCATCATCCACAACATTGGGAATGGCCTCGAGCACACCGTGAAGCTTGTCGGACTCCTGGCGCTCGACGGCTTCCAGAGAATCGATCTGCCGCTTGACGCCGCCGACATCCGCGATCTCTCCTGTCGCATCCCGACCGGACCGCTTCGCCTCGCCGATCAGTCGCGAGAGTTCATTGCGGCGATGCTGCAGTTCCTGAATCGCGGTTCTCGAGTTGCGCACGGCACGGTCAATATCGAGAATCTGCGATGCCTGCCGGTCCAGCCCCCGCCGCACGCACGCCGCATCGAAGGCTTCCGGATTGGCGCGTATCCACGCAATGTCGTGCATGACGGTCTACCTCAATGAGCGCGTCCGGGGCTCACCCGTCAGCGTGCCGGATTGAAATCCGTTTCCTCGTAGTGGGGCGGATCGTCCTCCTGAGTTTCCTCTTCATCGTCATCGTCATCGATGCTTTCGGCGGCGGCCCTTCGCCTTTCGGTGATCCGCGCGCACCAGATCGACACCTCGTAGAGCAGAATCAGCGGCAGGGCCAGACCGAGCTGGCTGAAGGGGTCTGGAGGCGTGATCACGGCGGCCAACACGAAGACGGCGACGATGGCGTACTTGCGCTTTTCCTTGAGGCCGTCGGCCGTCACCAGGCCCGTACGCGCGGCCAGTGTCATGACAAGAGGCAGCTGAAAGCTGATTCCGAACGCGAACAGAAGCTTCAGGAGAAGCGAGAAGTACTCACTCACCCTCACCTCCATGACGATCGGAAGCTGGCCGAAGTCACCGGTCTGCTGGAAACCGAGGAAGAACCTCAGGGCAACGGGGAAGAACGCGTAGTAGACCATGGCCGCGCCGAGAGAGAAAAGAAACGGAAAGACCAGCATGAACGGCAGGGCCACCCTCTTTTCCTTGCGATAGAGACCAGGCCCCACGAACGCCCAGATCTGATAGGCGAGGAACGGCAACGAAATACACAGGGAAACAAAAAACCCGACCTTCACATAGGTCAGGAAGGCTTCCTGTGGGCTCGTGAAGATGAACCGCGGCGGAAAGTCGGAATCCAGGCTGCGGTCGATGGTGCCGCCTTCGGCAACGCCCGTCACTTCGCCGTCGGCTACGCTTTCCGGTGGCGCATCGGAAAACAGCATCCATGCGTCGTGAAGGATCCGGTCGATCCACGCGTCATCGCCTTCGGTATCCGTTTCCACCGGCGCCAGCCCGTAGGCGTCGTAAAGAGGGAGTGCGAGAAAATTGTAGATCGCCGGCGCAAAGTAGAAACTCGGCAGGAAGGCGAGCAGAACGACCGCAGCACTGCGAACCAGGCGGCGGCGCAGTTCGATGAGGTGTTCCAGCAGAGGCTGCTTGGTGTTGTCGATATCCTTGATCACGACGTTCTACTTGTCGTTGCCTGCGCCGGCAGGCACCTTGACACCTTCTGCTGGCACCGAACCGGCGATCTCGCCCGTTTCCGCGCTGTCGGGTTCCGGCGCCATCGATTCGCCCGCTTCCTTCAGGTTCGCGCGCAACTCCCGGTCGGTTTCGGTCAGTTCCTTCTTGAGGGCGCCAGTGGGATCCACCGCGGAAGCAATGGCCTTCTTCGCCTTGAGCGGCGTCTCGATGACCTTCTTGACATCATCGAGTTCGGCATCCTTGGCATACTGGTCCAGCGTCCTCTGGAAATCCCGCGCCATGCGCCGCGCCTTGCCGGTCCAGATGCCCACGGTTCGCAGGACCCTGGGCAGGTCCTTGGGGCCGACGACCACCAGCAACACGGCACCGATGAGTGCCAATTCGAACCATCCGAGATCGAACATGTCCTGTTGTCTTCATACAGGATCAGGCGACCGTCTTGTCCTTCTCCGTCTCGGCGGAAGCAGGTGTGGCTGCTTCTTCGATGGTCGGAGGAGTTTGGGCAGCATCCTTGGCCGCCGCGGACTCTTCCTTCATCCCGGATTTGAACTCCTTGATTCCCTTGGCGAGATCTCCCGCAAGCTTCGGGATTCTGCCACGGCCGAACAGAAGCAGGACAATCACCAGCACGATCAGCCAGTGCCAAATACTAAAACTACCCATCGGGGGCCTCTCTTCCTGTCAATTCCCTGGGACGAGTCAGCCGCGACCCGTCCCGTCGCTCGCACATATAGCTTTCCTGATCAGCCAGAGCAATGACCATCCACCGTGTGGGCGAAGCCTTGTCAGAACTCTCCTACAGGATTCCGCTCGTTGGTACAGGCAAAGACGAGGACAGCGTTATCCTCGAAACGGATCCTGACATCGCTTCCGGGCTCCGGAGCGCTCTGTCCCAGGATGCGCGCGCGCAATGTCTCGCCATCCTGGAGCCGCAGGGTGACAAGCGTGGAATGGCCGACAAGGCGCCTTTCGACCACGCGTGCTCCGGGTCCTGCCTCGCTGTCGTCACGAACGAGATGCAGGCCTTCGGGACGAATCAGGACGTCAACCCGCTCACCGGCAAGGAATCCGTCTGCCGCGACATCGCCCACCGGTGATTCGATCTTTCCAGACGCGGCGGTCCCGTGCAGCCAGTTGACGTCCCCCAGGAACCTGGCGACGAAAGCCGATGCCGGACGCCGGTAGATTTCCGCAGGCGTTCCTTCCTGAAGCAGCCTGCCGCCCTGCAGCACGGCGATCCGGTCGCCGAGATACATGGCTTCCTCGGCATCGTGGGTCACGATGAGAGCCGTTGTTCCGATGTCGCGCAGGATACCGAGGGTCTGTTCCCGGACGGACTCCCTCAGGCGCACATCGAGACCCGAGAATGGCTCATCGAGCAGCAGGACGCGTGGTTGCGGCGCAAGGGCGCGTGCCAGGGCGACACGCTGCTGTTCACCGCCCGAGAGCATGTGCGGATACTTCTCGCCGTATCCTGCAAGGCCCACCATGTCGAGGAGATCTCCGACCGTTGCCCTTGCTGCCCTGCCGGAGTGGTTGCGCAGTCCGAAAGCGATATTGCCGGCGACGGAGAGATGGGGAAAGAGTGCGAACTCCTGGAAAACGAGGCCAACGCCCCGTTCCTCGGGAGGCTGATGGACGCCGTTTCCGGCAACGATGTCGTCTCCTATCCGGATTTCGCCATGGCGCAGGCACTCGAGTCCGGCGGCCAGATGAAGCGCGGTGGTCTTGCCGCATCCCGACGGACCGACAAGACAGAGAATCTCGCCATCGGGAATGGCCAGATCGACATTCTTCAGGGCCCCTTCACCGGCCCAGGAATGACTGACGCCGGAAAAAGACAGTCCGGGCATAAACGATCCCTGGTTGAACATCCGACTGGCATGCTACCTGCAATCCGTTCTTAATATCAAGAAGAAGAATTCAGGAACGGTGGCTTCGCGGTGTTCTTCAGGAATCGGGTACTTCCGGTTCCTTGAGGCGTCCAACCTCGGGGAGATCCGGCCGGTCGTCCAGAAGCCCTGCCGCGAGCAGCTCGTCGCGGCCCGGCAGGTCATCCGCGGAATCGAGGCTGAAATGTTCGAGGAACTCACCGGTGGTACGCCACTGCAGCGGCCTTCCGGGAGTCCGGCGGCGTCCCGACGGGCGGATCCAGCCGATTTCGAGAAGCAGGTCCAGCGTGCCCCTGGAGAGTGTTACGCCGCGGATGTTCTCGATCTCTGCCCTCGTGACGGGCTGGTGGTAGGCGATGATGACCAGTGTTTCCAGAGCCGCCCGGGAAAGCCGTCGCTTGCGCGCAATGCGGATCCTGAGCTTCGAGCCGAGATCTCCGGCGGTCCGGAAGGACCACCTGCCGGCGATTCTCACGGGTTCGACGCCGCGCCCGGTATAGTCCCGGACAAGCTGTTCGAGGTGGGCCGCGACGTCGGCTCCTTCAGACAGCCTGGTAGCGATTTCCTCCTCGCTGACGGGCTGTGGCGAAGCGAACAGCAGTGCCTCGACAATCCGGATTTCTTCCGAAGGCATCGTCATTCCTGACGTTTTCTCATTTCGAGTACCGCAAAGGCTTCTGCCTGGCGCAACTCCACCCTTCCCTGCCGGGCAAGCTCCAGACTGGCCACCAGGGTCGAACTGATCACGGAGCGATAGTAAATTCCGCTGCGCACGGCATCGGGGAACAGGCTGAACATGTCCTTCCAGTCCGGCAGATCTCCTACGAGAGTCTCGAGTCGCCGCAGCGCCTCCTCCACCGAATAGGCCTCGACAACCTCGGGGCGCCAGTCCTGACTGCGGGTACGCCGCGAAAGGTCGCCGTAGGCCTTGAGCAGGCGCCAGAGGGATTCCCGCCATTCGAACACGACCTCGACGGGGAGGCCTTCGGGATTACCGCACCGGTAGATGTCACGGCCGACCTGGGGGCCCGCCATCAGCTGTCTGGCACTTTCGCGCATGGCCTCGAGACGGCGCAGATGAAACTGCAAGGCCTCTGCCATCAGTTCCGGCGACGGTTCCTCCTCTTCCGCGCGGGGAAGCAGGAGCCGGGACTTGAGATACGCCAGCCACGCGGCCATCACGAGGTAGTCCGCGGCAAGATCAAGGCGGATATTACGGGCGCTTGCCACGAACTCCAGGTACTGGTCGGCAAGCGCCACCATGGAGATCTGGGCGAGATCGACCTTCTGCTGGCGCGCCAGTGTCAGCAATACATCGAGCGGTCCCTCGTAGCCGGCGACATCCACCCGGAAGACGGAATCAAACGAAGGGCGTCCCTTGGGCCAGTCGTCTTCGAATTTCTCTTCCGTGTTCTGCATGACCTCAGGACTCTCTATCCGGATTCACCGGGACAGTCTGCCAGGCTCCGTGCAAGACCTTCGATCAACGCCGGATAGAAGTCGGTTCCGGATTCCAGACCGGTACCGTCCACGTTCAGCACGCCCAGGCGCGCGCCGGACCCCTCCGCGACCATGCGGACAATCTTGTCGTCGATCTGCGGCTCGATGAAGATGCAGACCACGTTCTCCTCCTCGATGATCCGTTGAGCCGACTGCAGGCGTTCCGGACCGGGCGACCCGGCATCCACGTCCGCCACGGACATGACGAACTCGATTCCGAATCGCCTTTCGAAATACCGGTAGGAGTCATGGGCGGTCATGAACGCCATCTCCCGTACCGGCGACAGGATGGTGCCGGTTCGCGTCATCAGATCCTCAAGTTCGGTAATACCCGCTTCGGCGTTGGCGGAATAGATCCCGGCATGGTCGGGGTCGAACTCGGCGAGCACGGCAGCGGCAGCGGCCATGACGATCTGGCCATTGCGGGGGTCAAGCCAGAAATGGGGATCCGAGTCCTCGTGATCGCGGCCATGCCCGTCGTCGTGATCGTCATCGTCCCGGTACTCGAGGAGAAGCATGCCGGGCAGGTCCATGAGTTCGACCACGACAGCCCCGCCGGCGAGATTTTCGATCGATGCCTCGAGCCACGGTTCCAGTGCCTCTCCCACCCAGAACACGATATCCGCTTCGGCCAGGGTGCGCGCCTGCGAGGGCCTGAGGTCGTAGTGGTGGTGGGATGCATCGGGCGAAACGATGGACTCGGGCATCCCGACGCCCTCCATGACCCGCGCGACAAGCGACTGAATGGCCGGGATGTCGGTCACGATCTTCGGCTCGGCCAAAGCCGATGAAGCCGTTAGAAGAACGGTGCACAGCCCTGCGGCAGGAAGAAAGCGCACGACGACCTCCTCGCAGTTGGAACAGGATAAAGTCTTGCTGCAATTGAGCGACATTTCTACCATCGAACGCGGAAATTTCCAGTGCGGAACCAGTGATGGCGACCCTTATCTCGGCAGAGGGACTGACCGTGAGGCGCGACGGGCGGCTTGTCCTCTTCAATGTGAACCTGGCTATCGAGCGCGGCGAGATCGTGACGGTGGTGGGACCCAATGGCGGCGGAAAGACGACGCTCCTTCGCGCCCTGATCGGTTCCGTTCCTTCATCGGGGCGCATCGAGCGGGCTCCCGGCCTTGCCCTCGGTTATGTGCCGCAACGGCTGCAGGCCGACGCGACTCTGCCCATGACGGTCAAACGATTCCTCCGCCTGGGATCAGGCCGCAAGAGCGACGGCAGCATCCACGAGGCTCTGGACGAGGCAGGCGTGCCGGATCTTGCGGACCGGCAGGTTTCAGCACTTTCCGGGGGGCAGTTCCAGCGTGTCGTGATGGCGCGCGCCCTGCTCGCAGAACCTGATCTCCTGGTGCTCGACGAGCCAGCACAGGGGCTGGACCAGCCGGGAATCGCCTCGCTCTACAGGAAAGTCGAGTCGATCCGCGCCCGATACGGCTGCGGGGTCCTCATAGTCAGCCACGATCTCCATATCGTCATGCGTACCGCCGACCGCGTGATCGCGCTGAACGGAATCATCTGGTGCGAGGGAACCCCGGACGAGGTCGCGGCGTCGAAGGAGTACGGCGCCATGTTCGGGGAACAGGAGGAGGACACCTTCAGCTTTCTGCGTTGCACCCATGCTTGACGATTTCATGGTCCGGGCGGCACTCGCCGGCATCGGTGTCGCTCTGGCAGCCGGACCTCTGGGCTGTTTCGTGGTCTGGCGTCGCATCGCCTATTTCGGCGATGCCACCGCGCATGCGGCCATTCTCGGTGTGGCGCTCTCGCTGTTGTTCTCGGTCTCCACATTCATGGGCGTTCTGGCGGTTGCCCTGGCTGTGGCCCTCAGCGTTTCCGTCCTTTCCGGCCGCGGCATCGCCATGGACACGCTGCTCGGTGTCGTATCCCAGGCCGGCCTTGCCTTTGGTATCGTCGCCGTAGCGCTTGCCGCGCGCCGTCCGGTGCAGATAGAGGCCTATCTCTTCGGTGAGCTTCTGGCCGTGACACGAACCGATCTGGCGATCATCTGGGGCGGTGCTGTTCTTGTTCTGGTCCTGCTGATCTGGCGTTGGTCCGCGCTTCTCACCTCGACGTTGAGTGCCGATCTCGCGCGGGGATCGGGCATCGTGCCGGAACGCGAGCAACTGGCCCTGATGGTGGGACTTGCCGTCGTGGTGGCTGTCTCGATCAAGGTCGTCGGCGCGCTGCTGATCACCGCGATGCTTATCATTCCGGCCGCCACCGCCCGCCCGTTCTCGCGAACTCCCGAAATCATGGCGGCGAGCGCCACGCTGCTTGGCGCCTTATCCGTCATCGCCGGCCTCGCAGCTTCCTGGCATCTGGACACCCCGACAGGCCCCACTATCGTGACACTTGCCTCCGTGTTCTTCGCGCTTTCGCTGATCGCATCACTTCTTTCGGGCAGGTCATCCTAGATCACGGCGATTGTCGCAATGATCCGGATGACGAACTCGACCGGCGGCAGGAGGACCCAGGAAAGCACACTGAAATCCGCACCCAGCTGCTGACCGATGAGCGGTGGGAACACGATCAGCGCCACCACAATGGCGATGCCAAAACGTTCCATCCGTGCAAAACGGAATGCCAGACGGGGCGGAAGCAGCCCGGTCAGCACCCGGCCACCGTCCAGCGGCGGCACCGGCAACATGTTGAAGACCGCCAGCACGACATTGATGATCAGCGCATTGCGGAGATTTTCCACGAACCAGAGAGCAATCAAGTCCGGCAGCAGGTTGACGAGGTGGGATGCGAGCGCGGCAGCAAGGGCCATGAGAAGATTCATGCCGGGACCGGCCGCCGCAACCCAGACCATGTCCCAGCGGGGACGGTGAAGGCGATGGAAACTGACCGGAACCGGACGGGCATAGCCGAACAGGAAAGGTGCCTGCAGCAGGAGAAGCAGACCGGGCAGGATAATCGTGCCGAAGCGGTCTACATGCTTGAGGGGATTGAACGTCACTCGCCCCAGGCGCCGTGCAGTGTCGTCGCCCAGTTTCCAGGCGACCCAGCCGTGTGCTGCCTCGTGGAGGGTGATCGCGGTGATGATCGGCAGGGCCCAGACGGACACCTGCCAGGCGAGCACCTCGAAATTGAATCCAGCAATCATGCCGTCTTCAACAGGATGTGAAGTTCGTCGAGCGCTGCTGCGGGATCAAAATTCGGTTGGGAAGCGGGGCGTGCAATCGCCGCGGCACGGACTCTTCTGAGGGAATCGCCGGCAAGTTCCGGCACGACGGCGGCAACGCGTTCACGCTGGTCCAGGGGCTGATTGCAATGCATCACCACATCGCAGCCCGCCTCAAGGCACAACCGTGCCCGCTCCTCGTGACTCCCGGGCAATGCCGCCATGTCGATGGCATCGCTCATCAATACGCCGTCGAATCCCAGTTCCTTCCGGATGATCCGGTCCACAACGACAGGTGACCACGATGCCGGGCGTGCCGCGTCGATGGCGGTATAGACGATGTGAGCGACCATGCCCCAGGGGCTCTTCCTGAGGTGCCTGAACGGGATGAAGTCACGGCCTCTCAGGACAGAAAGACCGGCATCGGTGCGGGGCAACGCCTCATGGGGATCGACGATCACCCTGCCGTGACCCGGCAGGTGCTTGATCACCGGCTGGACGCCTCCTGCGGCCAGACCGTCGATGAAGGCGCGCGCCAGAAGGCTGACGGCGGCGGCATCGCCTGCGAAGGCGCGATCGCCGATGACATCGTGCATGCCGTCGAGATCGAGGTCGAGGCAGGGTGCGCACGTCACGTCGATACCGACTCCGGCCAATCCGTCGGCTAGCAGGCGGGCCGCCAGCCATGCGGCCCTCTCCCCTGCCCTGCCGAGATGCGATGCCGGAACGCCGGACCACCAGTGGGGTTCCCTCAGCCTGGCGACCCTGCCGCCTTCCTGATCGACCATGACCGGCGCATCGTCGCGCCCGACGCTGGCGCGAAAATCGTCGATCAGCCGCGAGATCTGGCCCGGATCGACGATGTTGCGCGAGAAGAGAATGATGCCGAGCGGGTCGCAGTCGTCAAAGAAGGATCGTTCCGCGGCAGTGATTTCCTTGCCTGAGATATCGGTGATGAGGGCTCTCGGCATGGATGGGGTCAGTGCGAAGCGACGAGGCAATCGACAGTGCGCTCGTTGAGCGCAGCGCACAGGGTTTCGGCCTCAGCCTTCGTGGCAAAGTCCCCGATATGCAAACGAAAGTAGTGCTTGTCCGAAACGATGATCTCGGTGATCACCGCTTCCATGCCCCGAAACAGGTCGTTGTGCTCGCGGTGGAGGTGGTCCCAGTACGCCGTCGCGGACCCAGGGTCGCTGTATGATGCGATCTGGGCCCTGTAGCGCCCCTCTCCGCCACCCTCGTCCACGATGATGTCCGCGGCACCGAGCGATGCGGCGACATCGGAAAACGAGAGGGTCTGCCCTGAAGACGTATCTTGCGAAGCGTCCGGTTCCGTGCGCCAGACAACTTCGGGCGGATCGGGCTTTTCAGCCGGAACCGGTGGGGCCTCAGGAACATTGCGTGCCAGGGCCTCGTCCACGATGGCCGACACCTGTTCCGCATCGAAGATCGGTTCAGGTTCCGTCGCCTCGTCCACCCTGGCAAGGGGTGTTTCCGCGACATCGACGATACCGTCGTTTTCCCCGCCCGGTTCGGGTGCGGTGAGCACGAGAGGCTCTTCTGGCGGCGGCATCAGGACCTCAAGTCCTTCCTCGTCATCGGTGGATGCGGTGTTTTCAAGGACAAGGATACCGGTGTTGGGGATGTCCGCGATACCCGGATTTTCCGGAGTCTTCCTGAAGGGTTCGGGATCGGCGCGGAAGACGACGATCTCCCGAAGCTCCACTGTTTCCGACCGCAGCCAGCCGAACCACACGCCGGCGCCGACCAGTGCAAGAAGAAGGAAGACGATGATGTACCGCCCACCGCGACGGACCGGCCTCCTCGCTACCGCAGGTGCGGGCGCGATCGTCTCGGCCGCCGCTTGTTCGCGGTGATCCGCAGGTTCCGGCTCCGGAGCCTCCGGAGCACCACCAAAGAGGGTTGGTTCGCGACGGTTGTTCAGCGCATTACCTCCCTCGTTTCAACACCGAAAAGACGGAGACCTGCGGCAATTACCTGCCGTACACCATCGATGAGCGCAAGCCTCGCGCGCGTCAAATCCACATCATGTTCCACAATGAACCGCAAATCCGGATTGTCCCTGCCCATGTTCCACATGGAGTGGAAGTCAGCGCTGAGCCCGTTGAGCCATGTCGCGATCCGGTGCGGTTCATGCGCCTCGGCGGCACCGGCGATGATTCCCGGCCAACCGGCCAGGGTTCTGATGAGGCCGACCTCGCAAGCGTCGACAAGCCGGCCTGACTCGGTATCCGCGAGATTGCGAGTGTCGATACCTGCTTCCGCCGCCTTGCGCAGGACCGAGCAGATGCGTGCGTGCGCATAGTGGACATAAAAGACCGGATTGTCCTTCGATTGCTCCAGCACCTTCACCGGATCGAAATCCAGCGGAACGTCATTGCGCCTCGTCAGCATGATGAAACGCACGACATCCTTGCCGACGGCTTCGGCGACTTCGCGCATGGTGACGTAATGCCCCGCGCGTTTCGACATCCGGGCTATCTCGTCATCCCTGATGAAACGGACGAGTTGCGTGAGGAGAATGTCGAAACGTGCCTTTCCGCCGGACAGTGCCGCCACCGCGGCCTTGAGTCGTTTGACATAGCCTGCGTGGTCCGCGCCGAAGACATTGATGATGAGATCGAACCCCCTCTCGACCTTGCTGTTGTGGTAGGCAATATCGGGAGCGAAATAGCTCCACGAACCGTCGGATTTCCTGAGAGGCCGGTCGACGTCGTCGCCGAATTCGGTCGAACGGAACAGGGTCTGCGGCGTCGGCTCCCAGTCCTCCGGTTCCATGCCCTTCGGCGGCTCGAGGACGCCGGTATAGACGAGGCCCTTGGCCTCCAGTTTTCCCAGACAGCGCTCGATACCGCCGGACTCCACCATCTCGCGTTCCGAACTGAACACGTCCTGATAGACGCCGATGAGGGCAAGATCGTGGCGGACGATATCCATCATCCTGTCGATCGTGAAACTGCGGACCTTCTCGAGCGGTGTCGGCAGCGGCAGCGAGCCCGGCTCGCAATCGCCGAGTGCGTGTTTCAGCGCCGTGCCGTGAATCTTCACGAGCGCCCTGCCTGTCTCGATGAGGTATTCGCCGGGATAGAGGCCCTCCAGCGCAGCTTCGTCCACCGGCTCGCCTAGGGCCTGAAGATAGCGGACATAGACGGACCAGGCGAGGATATCGACCTGGGCTCCCGCATCGTTGATGTAGTACTCCCGGGTTACGTCCCAGCCGACGGCTTCGAGCAGCGAAGCGAGGACATCGCCAAACACGGCTCCCCTCGCGGTGCCGACATGAGGCGGTCCGGTCGGATTGGCGGAGACATATTCGACACAGGCCTTCCTGCCCTTTCCCAGATTCGGCAACAGGGCCTGCGGGCCGGCTTTGAGGAGTCCGGTCAGCCATGCGTGCCAGAAATTTCTCGTCAACGTGATGTTGACAAAGCCCGGTCCGGCGATCTCGACACGCAAGACATCCGGGTCCTTCGCCAATTCGCCCGCGACGTGCCCGGCAATATCGCGCGGTGCGATACCGGCGCCCCTTGCGAGAACAAGGGCGACGTTGCTTGCAAGATCGCCGTGGCTCGCCTCTCTCGGGGCGGAAACCTGGATGCGCTCCGCGCCGCATGTTCCGGCCAGCACACCGTTTTCCTCCAGCGAACGCACGATCGCACGGATACGCGAGGAAAACTCATCATGGACATTCATGGCTGTGCGCGTACCAGACGTTGATGTTCTTCCCGAGCAAAGCGGTCAGTCATGCCTGCCAGGTAGTCTGCTACCACGCGCATGCGGCCCGCTTCGTCACGACTATCCGAATGGCATCTCCTTTCGGGAGGAAGGTGTCGGGGATCGTCGCGATACGCGGCGAACAGTTCACTCAGAATCCTGTGGGCTTTTCGAGACTGCTGCCGCATCCGTTCGTGGTAGTACATATTGCCGTACAGCCACTTCTTCAAATCCGCGCAGGCTGCCGCAACGGGTTCGCTGAACCTGATGACCGGCGCGACATGCCAGCGCACGTCGTCGACCGATTGCGGCCGGGTTTCGGCGAGTTCACACAGCGAGGATTCGATCAGATCATTGACCTGGACATCGATGACCCTGCGCATGGTTTCGTGGATCTTGCGACCGGGTTCCGCGTCGGGCCAGCGCTCCAGGACCTCCCCCACCGCCTCTGCCGCGATCGGGACATCGGCGAGGTCGTCGAGGCGGAAAAGCCCCATCCTCAGGCCATCGTCGAGGTCGTGGCTATTGTAGGCGATGTCATCGGCGAGCGACGCCACCTGTGCCTCGGCAGCGGGAAACGAGGCGACCTCGAGGTCCTGCACGCGGCTGTAGTCCCGGATCGCGCGCGGAATCGGGCCGGTGATGGGGCCGTTGTGCTTGACCACACCCTCCAGCGTTTCCCAGGTGAGATTGAGGCCGTCGAACTCGGCGTAGTGCGACTCCAGTCTCGTGAGAATACGGAATGTCTGGATATTGTGGTCGAAACCTCCCCAGTCCGCCATGGCCGCATCGAGAGCCTTCTCGCCGGTGTGGCCGAACGGCGCGTGCCCGAGATCATGGGCAAGCGCTATGGCCTCGGTGACGTCCTCGTCAAGCTCGAGGCGCCTGACAATCGTGCGCGCGATCTGGGCGACCTCCAGGGAATGGGTCAGCCGCGTCCGGTGATGGTCGCCGCCGGCGGTCCCGAAGACCTGTGTCTTGTGCATCAGGCGGCGAAATGCCCGGCTGTGGAGGATGCGGTCCCGGTCGCGCTGAAATTCGGAGCGATAGCGGCTTCCCGCCTCGGGAAAACGGCGACCGCGGCTTGAACGAGCGTGGCATGCATAGGGGGCAGGGTTCATGAGCCCGTTGTTACTCCATCACCTGCGAGATTGACAGTGTGCGGGACCAACGCTAGGTTTCAGACGGACTTCCGCGAGATACTGGATCATGGGCGAGACCCCGCAGACGAACGCTATCACCGTCACCCAGGAAGCCGCCGGCAGGATCAATGAAATCATGGCTGCCGAAGACGGTGGGCGTTTGAGAATCGTGGTCACCGGAGGTGGCTGCTCGGGCTTCCAGTATCATTTCAGGATCGATGAAGGACCCGAGGAAGGGGACGCGGAATACGAAATCCACGGCGCCCGGGTTGTCGTTGACGACATTTCGCTCAAGTATCTCAGTGGCTCGACCCTTCGGTTTGTCCGTAGTCTGGAAGGCAGCTACTTCACCCTCGACAATCCCAAGGCCACGTCCTCATGCGGCTGCGGCACTTCATTCGCGATCTGATTTCCTTCACCATTCGCCGATGAAGATTGCCACCTGGAATGTCAATTCGATCAGGGCAAGGTTGCCCAATGTGCTGAAATGGCTCGCCGAGGCCCAGCCTGACATCGTTCTCATTCAGGAACTGAAAACCGTCGAGGAGGGCTTCCCCTATCGGGAAATCGGCGACCTCGGCTACAACTGCGCCGTGGCGGGGCAGAAGGCCTACAATGGTGTCGCCATTCTTTCGAAGTTTCCCCTCGAGACCGAAACCGTGAGCCTTCCCGGGGACCCGGCCGACGACAAGGCACGGTATATCGAAGCCTTCACCGGCGGCCTGCGTGTCGCCTCGATCTATCTTCCCAACGGCAATCCCGCGCCTGGCGAGAAGTTCGACGACAAGCTTGCATGGATGGCGCGCCTCGTGGCACACGCCCGCGGCCTTCTGGCCCATGAAGAAGCCGTGGTTCTCGGCGGCGACTACAACGTCTGTCCCACCGATGCGGATGTTCACGACCCCCAGGCCTTCGCCGACGATGCCCTGTGCCGCCCTGAAACGCGCGCGCGTTTCAGGGAACTGCTGTGGTCAGGCTATACAGAAGCCTTCCGGACACTGCACGGCAACGCTTCTGCTGCCTGGACGTTCTGGGACTATACGGGCGGCGCCTGGCAGAAGGACCATGGCCTGCGCATCGACCACATCCTGCTGTCGCCGCATGCCGCCGACCGCTTGCGGCAATGCAAGATCGATCGCACAGCCCGTGGCTGGCCGAAACCATCGGATCACACGCCGGTCTGGTGCGAACTCGACGGCTGAAGCGCTCCCATGGCACACCCCGGCAAGGTGCAGAATGCATGGCCCCAGTCGCGTCCGCGCCCGATCCGCCTCGGCAAGGGGCGTCATCAGCGGGGCCGTCTGGGTTTCATCCTGCTGAGCAGCGAGGAGACTGCAGACGATGATATCCGGGGAATCGTGCCGAAGGATGTTGGCGTGTTCTATACGCGCGTGCCGCTGGCCGATCCGATCACCGTCGCCAACCTCGCCGCCGTCAAGGACCAGCTGACAGGGGCCGCAGCCCTGCTGCCTCAAGGACTCGACGCCATCGCCTACGTCTGCACGTCGGGAAGCATCGCGGCAGGGGAAGAAGTCGTCGCCAGGGCGCTTTCAAGAGCACAGCCCGCCGCCAGGACGATCTCGCTGGTGACTTGCGTGGTCGATGCCATGACATTTCTGGGAATGAAAAGGATCGTGGTGGGGACACCGTATCTCGACGAGGTGAATCGCATGGAAGCCGATTTCCTTGTCGAACAGGGGTTCGACGTCCTGGATATCCAGGGGCTGTGCCTTGCAGGCGGCCGTGCCATGGCCATGGTCGAACCGGAGGACATCGTCGCCCTGGCCGCGGACATTTGCCGGGAGGATGCGGACGGGATTTTTCTGTCCTGTAGCGCGCTGCGCAGCGTCGAGGTAATCGAGGCCATCGAACAACGCACCGGCAAACCCGTGGTGGCCAGCAACCACGCGCTTGTCTGGCGCATGCTTCGGCTCATCGGCGTCGACGATCGCATGGAGGGGCTGGGCAGGCTGTTCCGGGAGCAACGCACCGTTTGACTCCGCCATGGTCAGTCCACAGACTTTCCGGCGTATCCACTTCGAGGCGGTTGCCGGATGATTTCCCAGGCTTGGGCCGGGCTCAAGGGGCCGGAATTGGTTTCCGAGGGCGTCGAGCTCCAGTGGCAACGCTGGCATGCTGCCGCATCAAGGATCCGGGACGACAGCATCGGCGTCTTCGCTGCGAAGCTGCGGCGTGAGGGCGAGGCCCTTCTTGATCCAGTCTTCCGCCACAGCCCCTATCTTTCGCGTTGCGTCATGGGCGATCCGCAATTTGTCAGGCTGCTGGTCGAGGAAGGACCGGATGTGGCATTCGACGACGCCATCGCCCTTGTGGGCGCCGGAGAGGAAGGGGAGTCCGAAAAAGACCTCATGGAGCGCCTGAGACGCGCCAAGCGACGGGCCCATCTGGCGGCCGGTCTAGCGGATATCGCGTCGGCCTGGCCTCTCGAGAAGGTGACCGGAGGGCTTTCACGGTTTGCCGAAACTGCACTGAGGACCACTTGCCGCTACCTGCTCTCGGGCCTTCACGACAGGGGCAGGCTCGCTCTTCCGGACCGTGAACAGCCCGAGCACGGATGCGGACTCTTTGTCCTCGGCATGGGCAAGCTTGGCGGCCTTGAGCTCAATTATTCCAGCGACATCGACCTCATCGTGCTTTTCGATCCCGACGTCGTTCCTTCAACCGGCGAGGAAGACCTCCAGAGGATGTTGACGAGGTTTACGCGGACCCTCACCCGGATCATGGATGCACAGACGGCGCATGGCTATGTCTTTCGAACTGACCTGAGGCTGCGTCCGGACCCGGGATCGACTCCACCCGCGATCTCGACTGTCTCTGCCGATACCTACTACCGGGAATCGGCCCGCAACTGGGAACGCGCGGCCATGATCAAGGCTCGCACCGTGGCCGGCGACACTGCACGAGGAAATTCGTTCCTCGAGGGACTGCATCCCTTCATCTGGCGACGCCATCTCGATTTCGGGGCCATGCAGGACATCCGGGCGATCAAGCAGCAGATCGACGCTTCCCGGTCCAGGGACGACGAGCCCATCAAGGGAAGGAACGTCAAACTTGGACGCGGTGGCATTCGCGAGATCGAGTTCTTCGTGCAGGCACAACAACTGATCTGGGGTGGCCGGGATACCTCACTCAGAGTGAGGGGAACCTGCCAGACACTCGACATTCTGGTAGCTACGGGCCATGTGGCGCATGGTGCCGCGCTCGAACTCAAGAAGGCATACCGTTTCCTGCGCACCCTGGAGCATCGCCTCCAGATGGTCGACGATCGTCAGACCCACAGCCTGCCTGAATCTGAAGAAGGTATCGAGGCGATTGCCGCGTTCTCCTGTCTTGGCGGCGCCACTGACCTCGAACAGGCACTCATCGAAACGCTAGCGGTTGTCGAACGCCACTATTCCGGACTGTTCGAGGAGAAGACTGCCAGGGTCGAGGTCCGGCACCTGGATCTCACTGGCGAAACGCCCGATCCGGGTACGCTCGAGAGCCTCGCGTCCCTGGGCTACGGCGATCCGGAGAGAATCGCCCGTACCGTTCAGGCCTGGACATCGGGAAAATTTCCCGCGCTGCGTAACGAAGAGGTACGCATGCGGTTGATGCGCCTTGTCCCTGCGGCGCTTACCATGTTTGCCGACTCGCGGGACCCGGATGCGGTCTTCCTCAGATTCGACGAGTTCCTGTCGAGACTGCCTTCCGTCACGCAGCTCTTTTCCCTGCTCGCCGCCCATCCGGATCTCCTGGGATTGCTGGGCGAGATCATGGGTTCCGCACCGCGCCTTTCGAAATGGTTGACGCGCAATCCGACACTCTTCGACAGCGTGCTGAGCCGTGAGTTCGCCGACCTCGATATCGATGATGAGGGGCTGGAACCGGAAATCGCGGAAACCGCGCGAAGGGGACTGGTGCGACTGTTCTACACGCTCGAACTCAACAAGTTCGAGATGACGTCACAACTTGCCGAAGCAACCGCCCAGGCCTCGGATCTGCAGGACCTCCTCGATGCAGTAAGGCGCTGGGCGAACGACAAGGTCTTCCAGATCGGCGTCCATCTGCTCCAGGGCATGCTCACGCCGGTCGAGGCAGCCAAGCCTCTTTCCGACATTGCCGACGTCTGCATCGCCACTCTGTTGCCCGGTGTCGAGCAGGAATTCGTGGCCGAGCACGGTCGCATTCCCGGTGGCGAATTCGCGATCATCGCCTTCGGCAAACTCGGCAGTCGCGAAATGACCGTGAGTTCGGACCTCGACCTGCTGTTCCTCTACAATCATGGCCCGGACCAGGTCGAATCCGACGGCAGAAAGCCGCTGCCCGCGATCCAGTACTATGCAAGGCTCTGCCGCAGACTGATCACGGCCATCACGGCGCCGACCAGAGAAGGCAGGCTTTACGAGGTCGACATGAGACTTCGGCCTTCCGGCAATGCCGGCCCGATCGCCTGCTCCCTCGACTCCTTCGAGACGTACCAGCACGAGAATGCATGGACCTGGGAACATCAGGCCCTGACCCGCGCGCGCGTAATCTGTGCCGATGGGACACTCTCCGACACATTCGAGAAGGTGCGAAGAGCCGTGCTCATCCTGCCTCGCGCTCCAGACGATCTGACTAGTGATGTCATCTCGATGCGCGAACGGATTCGCCAGGAAAACCGCGACAAGGAGGAAACGGTCAAGCACATGCCGGGTGGCCTCCTCGATATCGAGTTCATCGCGCAATACCTGGAACTTCTGCATGCCAACCGTGTGCCCGGGATTCTGGCAGGCAACACCATCCGCGTCTTCGAACTCGCCGGTGAACTCGGTCTGATGGATCCCGGCACCGCTGGCGAGCTCGCCGAAACGGCGGTACTGTGGCGCAACCTCCAGGGCATGGCGCGCCTGACCGTCGGCGATGACTTCACCAGGAAGCCTTCCGGCGGAGTCCTCATGGATCAGATGGGTGGCCGACTCGTCACCGATGCCCTCCTCGATTCCGTCGACGATGCGGCCCGCCGGACGTGCGAACATTTCCACTCCGTCCTGGTGGCCTCTGCCGGCATGGGCGAAGTGGATGGAAATCGGTCCTGAGACTGGCGGAAACTGCTTGAACAGGAGGCATGTGCATTCTAGGTTTCCGGCGCACAGGAGGCAGATCGGGGTTCGGTTTGGCCAGGGAACCGGTTGTGGCATGGTTTCGGGACCTGTCATGGGCCCGGTGCCACGATCTTCTCGAACACTGAAGATCCCGTTGTATGCGTGTTGTCTCGACGGTAACGGAAGGGAGAGGGGCCGGAAATGAAAGTAACGACAGAGCGTGAGGACGATGTCCTTGTCGCCACCATCGATGGCCGAATTGACAGCGCTACCGTGAGCGAGTTTCAGCATCTTTTGGAGACAGCCATCACCGATGACGACAATATGGTCATCGTCGATCTGGAGAACCTGAGCTATATCAACAGCGCCGGTCTCAGGGCGGTCCTCATCGTCGCCAAGACCCTGTGGAAGCGCGACGCTAGACTTGCTCTCTACTCCCTTCAGTCTTCGATCCAGGAAGTGTTCACGATCGCCGGATTCGACAAGATCATCCAGATATGCAGCAACAAGGCTGATGCGCTGGACACCACAAGAGGGTGACAGTCGGGTGCTGATGACCGGCATCGTGGCAGGTGAGGCCGAATGGTTGAAGACGTTTTTCCCGGGCGGCCGGTTCTCCAACTGAAGAGTTCAAGATGACCGAACCCCGCAAGATTCTTGTAGTCGACGACGAACCGGATCTCGAACGCCTGATGCTTCAGCGCATGCGGCGCGAGATTCGCAGCGGAAAGTTCATCTTCGTCTTCGCGCGCAACGGTATTGAGGCCATCGAGAAGCTCAACGGTGATTGCGAGATCGAGATGGTCCTCTCCGACATCAACATGCCCGAGATGGACGGACTGACGCTGCTGGAACAGATTCCCAAGATCGATCCCAACATCCGTTCCGTGATCGTCTCCGCCTATGGCGACATGAAGAATATCCGTACCGCGATGAACCGCGGCGCATACGATTTCGTCACCAAACCGCTCGATTTCGATGATCTCAGGGTGACAATCGACCGCACCCTTCGGCATCTCGAGATGCTCCGTGAGGCGCTTCAAACCCGCGACAAGCTCGTGGCCCTAGAGAACGAGCTGAGCGTCGGTCGCACGATGCAGCAGGCCATCCTTCCAACCCAGTTCCCGAAATCCGAGGACTACCAGGTATTCGGCAACATGGAGCCAGCCCGCAATGTGGGTGGTGATTTCTTTGATGTCCTGAGCCTTCCAAACAGCCGGGTCGGCATCGCCATTGCCGATGTCTCGGGTAAGGGCGTCCCGGCAGCGCTCTTCATGATGTCGAGCCGCACCCTTCTCAAGGGCGCAGCGATCGGCAGGTCGGCTCCCGAGAAAGTCATGATGGAAGTCAACGAGCACCTGAACGAGAACAACGAGACCTCGATGTTCGTAACGCTTTTCTTCGCGAACTACGACCCATCTTCGGGAAACCTCATCTATTCCAATGCGGGACACAACCCGCCGTTCATCGTCCATCCAGACGGCAGCACCACCCTGTTTGGATTCAATACCGACCTTGCTCTCGGCGTCGTTCCGGATATTGCCTATCGACAGGAATCCGTGAGGCTTGAACCGGGCGACATGGCAATCTTCTATACTGACGGAGTAACGGAAGCCGAAAACGAGACCCAGGAACAGTTCGGTATGGAGCGCCTGGCTGACCTCTTCAAGAATTCACCACCGGACAATGCCCGGGAAGCCAATGACGCCGTGTTCGAGGCCGTGAACGAATTTTCCGGAACCGCTCCGCAGTTCGACGATATCACCTGTCTGACACTGTACCGTTCGAGGTAACCCGGTGACCGCGCGCGCCACCCTTGTCCTCAAGACGGCACTCCAGGAACTACAGAAGATCGAGCCTGGTATCGACGATATCTCGCAGGCTGAAGACTGGGCACCAATTCTGGAGTTCAACATCAAGCTGCTCCTGGACGAGCTGTGCACCAATGTGATCAACTACGCCCATAGCGATGACCTGATCCACGACATTACCATCCATATCGAGTCCGACGACGAACTGGTCAAGGTCGATATCGTCGACGATGGTCGGCTCTTCAATCCCCTGATCGACGCACCCGAACCCGACACCGATTCCGGCCTGGAAGAACGCCGGGTTGGCGGACTGGGCATCTACTTCGTGAAGACAATTGCGGACGAAGCCCATTATCGGCGGAAAGACGGCAAGAACCATGTGACGTTCCTCAAGCGGAGAGTTTGATGGGCCTTCGGCAACTGCACGCCGCCCTTGTCGTGACCCTGACGATCTCTCTTGCAGTGATGGCCCGCGCCGAGGAAACGGGCGTTGATGACACAACCATCAGGTTCGGACAATCGGCCGCATTCAGCGGACCGGCGCAGGAACTCGGCATTGAGATGCGTCGGGGCATCGAGGCGGCATTCCGGGAGATCAACGAAAACGGCGGCGTCCACGGGCGCACCCTCGAACTCGTCTCGCTCGACGATGCCTATGAACCGGAAGCCGCTATCGCCAACACGACCCGCCTGATCGACCAGGAAGGGGTATTTGCCCTGATCGGTGCCGTCGGGACACCAACCTCGAGGTCCGCGGTCCCCGTCGCAGCCGCGGACGGTGTCCCGTATGTCGCACCGTTCACCGGAGCCGCGTTCCTGCGCGATCCCAAGTGGACCAACGTGATCAATCTCAGGGCGTCCTACTATCAGGAAACCGAAAAGATGGTCGACTACCTGACCGGCACTCTCGGCATCGACCGGATCGGAGTGCTCTATCAGGACGACTCCTTCGGTCAGGCAGGACTGAGCGGTGTACAGATCGCCCTGGACCGCCGCGGTCTCGCCATGGTTGGAACCGGCGTCTACCCGCGCAACACCACGGCCATCAAGTCGGGTCTTCTCGATCTGAGATCGGCGAACCCGGATGCCGTGGTTCTCGTCGGTGCCTACCAACCTGTGGCGCATTTCATTGCATGGGCGAATCAGATCGGATTCGAACCCTACTTTGTGACCATATCGTTCGTCGGAAGTAATGCGCTCATCGAGGAACTCGGAGCCGACAGCACAGGCATCTTCGTGACCCAGGTGGTTCCGCCTCCCAACGATGACAGCGCCGTCATTGTCGAGAACAAGACCATCCGGGCCGTCAACGAAATCGGCGGGGCCGTGGACGATCCGGCGATTGTCGCACACTACCGGCGTGTGCTGGCATCCCATTCGCCGGACTCGGCCCCCGGATTCGTGTCGTTCGAGGGCTACCTTGCAGGCCGCCTCGTGATCGAGATGCTGGTGAGATGCGGTCCCGATCCCGATCGCGCCTGCTTTCTGGGCGCCATGACCAGCGACGAGAGCATCGACCTTGAGGGTTTTGCCGTCCAGTTCGGAAACGACAACCAAGGGTCCGATGCTGTCTTTCTGACGGTTGTCGATGATGAGGGCAACTATCGGAAAGTCCTCGAAACAGGTGTTCCTGGAGGAAAAAAATAACACTGTTCGCACGCCTCTATGAACTCCGGTCGCGGATTTCGACCCAGCTCTACACGGCCATCACCGGAGCGGTGACCCTGACCATAGTCGCGGGCATGGTCGGCTGGTACTCCTTCGATCGCGTGGCGGATGCCCAGCGACGGGTCAACGAGGGCACGGTTCCAGCCATTGCCGCCGCCTTCGGCATCGCCCAGCAAAGCGGTGCCCTGGCGACTGCGGCCCCCAAGCTGGCAGCTGTCACCACTCAGCTCGAATTGACCTATACCGGTTTCGAGATACAGAAGAGTCGCGAGGAATTCGGCAGGCGGCTGAGGCTGTTCGAAGAACTCGGCGGCGCGGACGAACGGTTCCAGCCGATACGCGATCAGGGCGGTTCACTTGTCTCCAACATCGTCGAGATCGAAAACCTGATGTGGAAGAAATTCGAACTCGAAGGTTCGCGTCTCGAACTGCGGGACCTGCTCGCTACCCTCAACAAGGAAATCAATTTCTATCTCGTGCCGGCCATCGACGACCGGCTGTTCTACGCCATGACCGGATACCGAAATCTCGGTGAGCAACCGGTCACGCGGGACGACGAGTTCATGGATAGCGAGATCATGCACTACCGGATGCTGTCCGAGGTTCATAACGGCGCAAAGGTGGCTTTCGAAATCCTGGCAACGGTCTTCAACATCTCCAACATTTCGCTCCTCGAACCCCTCATGGAGCGTTTCGAAGCTGTCCGGAGCGGAATTTTCCAGAACCTCGCCACATTGCCGCAAGGCGAACAGCTGACGGAACTCGATCGCCTCTTCAGGGAAATGGATCGCCTCGGCGCCGGCAAGGGCAGCTATTTCGACATCCGCACCCAGGAACTGGAGGCGGGAAACGAACTGCAGAAGTTCCTCAATCTCAACCAGTCGCTTGCGCTCAATCTCGTCAGCAATGTCGAAAAACTGGTGGGCGAAGCCGAGGCAAGTGTCGCAGAAGCGACAGAGGCGTCCGAAAACGCAATTCTGACAGGACGCAACCTGCTCGTCGGTCTGAGTGTCGCCAGTATCGTGGGGGCGGTCCTGATCAGCTGGCTCTTCATCGGACGCGTACTTGTCAGGCGCCTTTCCAGACTTTCGGAGCGCATGCGGGTCATGGCAGAAGGTGACCTTGAAGAGGAAATCGAGATCCGCGGCAATGACGAGATTGCCGAAATGTCCTCGGCGCTGGAGATCTTCCGCCAGCACGCCCTCGAAGTCCAGCGACTCAATCTCGTGGAAAGGATGGCCGACGAACTCAAGATCAAGAACGAGCTCATCGAGACGGCACTCACCGACCTCGAAAAGGCCCAGGACCAGATCATCATGCGCGAGAAACTCGCCGCACTCGGCGAACTCACGGCCGGCGTGGCCCACGAAATCCGCAACCCGCTCAATTTCATCAAGAATTTCGCCGAGGGCTCCACGGAACTGCTCGAAGAGATGATGGAGGAGATCGAGGCGCTTCTCGAAAAGGCCGGTGACGACGAGAAGTCCAGCGAAAGCCGGAACCTTGTCAGGGAAATCACCGAGGATCTGATCGAGAACACCAGGCTCATCGGGCAGCACGGCACACGCGCCGACAGCATCGTGCAGAACATGCTGATGATGGGTAGAGGCTCAGGCGAGCGCCAGCCCACCGCCCTCAACCCGCTGGTCGACGAACATGCGCGCCTTGCCTATCACAGCGCCAGGGCGACGGACGCGGAGTTTCAGGCCGAACTGGTCCTCGAACTCGATCCCGAGGTCGGCGATGTGGACATCATTCCCCAGGATGTCGGGCGTGTGTTCCTCAATCTTGTCGGCAATGCCTGCTACGCAACCGATGACCGGCGGCGCAAGGTCAAGGCCGAGGATCCGTCTTCAAGGTTCGAACCTGTCATCCGGATACGCACCCGAAGGCTCGAGGACGGCGTCGAAATCGGTGTTCGAGACAACGGCGCCGGCATCCCCGAGGACGTGATCAGCAAGATCTTCAATCCCTTTTTCACGACCAAGCCGACGGACAAGGGAACCGGTCTCGGACTCGCCCTCTCCAGCGATATCGTGCGCGAACACGGCGGGTCCATCGTTGTCGAAAGCGAGCCCGATTCCTTCACGGAATTCACCGTGCGCCTGCCCTTCAAGACGACGCTCTCCAGCGGCGAAACAGAGACCCATCCGGACGACGACGACTGACGAGAGGCGTCACAGATCGGCGAAGACGTGGGTTTCGCCCTTCCCGCCTGGATGGGTCACGGCGCCGAGGTGTGCCGGCCCGACAGTCTGTGCGTACTTCCAGATGGTGCCGGCATTGTAGTCGGTGGTTCTGGGTTGCCATGCCTTCCTTCGGGCTTCGAGTGCGCTCTCACCGAGTTCCACGTCGAGCGTCCCCTTCTCGGCATCGATGACGATCATGTCTCCGTCCTCGATAAGGCTGATCGGACCGCCGACTCCCGCTTCGGGCCCCACATGGCCGATGCAGAAGCCGCGCGTGGCTCCGGAGAAACGGCCATCGGTGATGAGTGCCACCTTCTCGCCCATGCCCTGACCATAGAGTGCGCTGGTGGTCGACAGCATCTCGCGCATGCCGGGGCCGCCCCTTGGACCTTCATAGCGAATCACGAGGACATCGCCCTCCCGGAACGCGCCGGCAAGCACGGCATCGAGACACGTTTCCTCGTTGTCGAAACATCGCGCCGGTCCCCGGAAACGCAGCCGCTGCATGCCGGCAATCTTCACGATGGCACCTTCGGGAGCGAGATTGCCCTTGAGACCCACCACGCCTCCGGTCGTGGACAGGGGATTGGTGACCGGCCGGACCACATCCTGGTCCTCGGGGAACACGATGTCGGCATGGTTCTCGGCGAGCGTCTTTCCGGTCACGGTGAGCGTGTCTCCGTGGAGGTAACCTCCGTCGAGCAAGGTCTTGATCAGGACCGGTATGCCGCCGATTCCATAGAGATCCTTGGCGACATACCTCCCTCCAGGCTTGAGGTCAGCAATGTAGGGCGCGCTGCGGAACACCTCGCAGACATCGTCGAGCGTAAAATCGATGCCTACCTCGTGGGCGATCGCGGGAAGATGCAGCCCGGCATTGGTGGAACCTCCCGTTGCGGCAACCACGACGGCGGCGTTTTCCAGCGCCTTCCGGGTGACGATGTCGCGCGGCCTGATGTTGTCGGCGATGAGACGCATCACCGCCTGCCCGGAGGCCTCGGCAAACATGTCACGACTGTCGAAAGGCGCCGGTGTCATGGCCGAATTGGGAAGCGCAAGGCCGATCGCCTCGGAGACGGTCGCCATGGTATTGGCGGTGAACTGGCCACCGCACGAACCCCCGGAAGGACATGCGGCGTGCTCGAGGACGAAGAGTTCGTCATCGCTCATTGCGCCGGACGCGTTGGCGCCGACTCCCTCAAAGACATCGATGATGGTGACGTCCCGGTTGCGGTAGCGTCCGGGAAGGATGGAGCCGCCATACATGAAGACCGAGGGGACGTTGAGCCTGACCATGGCCATCATCATTCCCGGCAGCGCCTTGTCGCATCCGGCAAGGCCCACCAGACCGTCGTAGCAATGGCCACGCATGGTGAGCTCCACGGAATCGGCAATGATTTCACGGCTTACGAGCGACGACTTCATTCCGGCATGACCCATGGCGATGCCGTCGGTCACCGTGATAGTGGTGAATTCCCGCGGTGTGCCGCCGCCTGCCTTCACGCCCTTCTTGGCCGCCTGAGCCTGGCGCATCAGGGTGATGTTGCAGGGTGCCGCCTCATTCCAGGTCGTCGCCACGCCGACGAATGGCTGTCCCACTTCAGCATCGCTCATGCCCATGGCGTAGTAGAACGCGCGGTGCGGTGCACTCTTGGACCCGACCGACACATGCCGGCTCGGCATCCTGGATTTGTCCCAACGGGTCATGAAAGGCTCCCTGGCATTGCGTTGCGATGTCTGCGGAGACTAGGAGCCTGTTGGATTTGAGGCAATGCGGAATGCACTGTCTCTCGATGCTGCCTTCGAGGAGGATGTGTGTGGTTTCCTGGCCCGGAAGACGGGATCGCCTTGCTGTGTGAGGTATGAGTGTTGCTTCCCCGAGACCTGGAGCGAAGGATCGACCCTGCGGATCATGAAGACGGCGGACGGCTTCGAGCAGTCGGTGTCCAATAACGGTAGCTATCCGATTGCTGCGGCGCATGTCAGCGATGTCGTCAATGACGAGCACCAGGTCGCTCCGACTCGGTCCTGGGCACAGGGCGGTGTTCGCCGATAGCGGACAACCTCGTGCCTTGCGAGGACCATGCATGGCCCAGTCCCCTTCATTGCCGAAGACGGTGAGGCATGCGAACTGCTTCTCACGCGACAATCGCCCGTCAGGGCGAATATGTGAACGTTGCGGCGACGATTCCGACAAGTTCCCGGGAGTGGATGGGCACCGCTTGCGCGTTGCGTTCCCCTGATGCCGGCGTATCATCCCTGTTCCCTTCCCTCAGGGCGGCGAAACCGGACCTGAGGGACCACCTCCCAACATTGCATATTCAGGAAGGAGATGCTTTCTGTCGACCGAATACCACCGGCATACCGCGGTCGCCGGACCTTCGGCGTAACCCGTTGAAGGAGGCGCTCCCTGCTACCCTCCTTGTCGTTTCGGCTGCGGCATGGGGGGTCTTTTGGATACCGTTGCGGGCATTCGAATCGGCGGGCTTTCCGGCCGGCGCGACGGTAGCCGGCCAGTTCATCATGCCGGCACTGGTCCTGCTTCCGTTTGCCGTCATTCTCGCTACGAGAGGCAGGGCCACCGGTCTTGCCCAGTGGCACACGGGCCTCTTCACCGGCGGCGCCTTCGCGCTCTATGCCGACAGTCTCCTGCTCACCGAAATCGCGCGTGCGCTGATCCTGTTCTACGTGTCGCCGGCGTGGAGCACAGCCCTGGAAATCTGGCTCCTGAAGAAACGCCTGACGCTCGCCAGGGTCGTTGCCATGCTGCTCGGATTTGCCGGTCTCTATGTGCTTCTCGGGGGCGACGGCTCACTCCCCGTTCCCCGCAATGCCGGGGACTGGATGGCCATCACTGCGGGCATCATCTGGGCCTGGGGTTCGACAAGGGTCCGGCTCTTCCAGGACGTAGGGCACTTCGAGAATGTCCTTTCCTTTTTCCTGTACGGTGCTGTTGTTGCCTCAAGCCTCATGCTGTTCCCCCTTGCAGGCCTTGGCCCGTTGCCGTCCGCTGCGGCGATCATCGACTTTCTTCCCTGGTTCCTGTTGATCGCCGCAGGGTTTCTCCTGCCGGTGGTCTTCCTGCAGCTCTATGCGTGCAAGTGGCTGGATCCCGCGAAGGTCGGTATTCTGTTGCAGGCCGAAGTCGTCTTCGGGGTCGTCAGTGCGGCCATCCTGACCAGCGAACCGTTCGGTTGGCAGGAGGCGACCGGCTTCGTTCTGGTTCTCTCCTCGGCGCTGACGGAGATCTTCGTGAACCGGTCCGTCCGGACGTGACTATGCCAGAAGTTCGTCCTCATAGGGGAAGGTCGAGAGCTTCACGGCACCGGTGTTGGTGATCAGGACCTGCTCCTCGAGCTTGACCCCCTCGTTGCCGTTCTCGGCACCGATGTAGCTTTCGACGCACAGGGTCATGCCGGGCTCGATGACGCCGGTCGATGACCTCTGTGGCGAGTCGGTGAAGGAAATCGAAGGATACTCGTCGACAAGGCCGACGCCGTGGGCCGTAATTCCGTACCTGCGGGCATGGAACTCGTCGGGGACCGGCCATGACCTTTCCGCCGCCTCCACAAAGCTCATTCCGGGCTTCAGCATGTCGATATTGTAATGGACCTGCTCGTGGGCCAGTGAATAAAGCCTTCTCTGCTCGCCGTCCGGCCTTCCCGGGCGGCAGAACCATGTGCGACTGACATCGGAGCAGTACCCGAACGGGCCGACGAGATCGGTATCGAGGCCGACAAGTTCGCCGGCGCGAATGATCCGGCTCGAGGCCTCCCGGAACCAGGGATTGGTCCTGCCGCCGGACGACAGGAGACGGGTCTCGATCCATTCGCCGCCGAGTTCGATATTCACCTGATGAAGATGGGACCACAGCGCGATCTCGGTGATACCCGGGCGCAGCTCCTCACGCATCTTCGCCATCGCCGCCTCGCAAACGGATATGGAGACCAGCATGGCCTGGATCTCGTCGTCGGACTTGATAACCCGGGCAAGCTCCGTCACTCGCGTACCGCTGGCGATGTCATAGCCCATGGCCTGGAGGGCGTTGGCACCCTCGAAGTCGAGTCGGTCGGCGGCAATTCGCTTGCCGGAGTTGTGCTCGCGCATGACCGAATCGATATCGCGAGCCCAGGCCCCCACACGCTCGTCGATGTTCTCGGAGGCCACCATGTAGATGTAGCCAAGGGCGGGCCTGATCTCACCGATGGTTTCCATGTGCGTATAGAGGTGCATCGACTTTTCGTAGTCGAAGAGCACGACCTTGCCTTCGGCCGGGACAAAGCAGTAGCGGATCGGATTGTGCGTGAACCAGACCTGCATATTGCTGGTGCCTGTGGCGTAGCGGATGTTGACCGGGTCGTAGAGAATGATGCCGCCAAGATCAAGACGGCGAAGCTGCTCCTGGATTCTGCCCAGCCTCCAGGCCCGCATGCGCACGATATCTATCTGCGGCTCGGCATCATGCTGAGAGCTGCCGGGCGTGTTACGCGCCAGATGGATCTCGCCCAGATGTCGATCGGTCATGTCACGCCTCCTCCGGCCAGCAGTTCATCCTCGAATGGGAAGGTCGAAAGACGCTGGACGCCACTCTCGGTGACGAGAATCTGTTCCTCGAGCTTCACGCCCTCGTTGCCGTCCTCCGCTCCGATATAGCTCTCGACACAGATGGTCATGCCCGCCTCGAGCGCGCCGGGCATCGCCATGTGCGCCTTGTCCGAGAATGTCAGACCGGGCCATTCGTCGGCCAGGCCGACGCCATGTGCCATTGAACCGTAGCGGCGGGCCATGAACTCGTTGGGGACGCGCCACGAGGATTCGGCGATTTCCCGGAAGGTCCGTCCGGCGCGCATTTCCTGGATGTTGGCCTCGACCTGCTCGTAGGCATAGGAATAGAGGCGCTTGTGCTCCGATGTCGGTTTGCCGGGACCGCAGAACCAGGTGCGACTGATATCGGAGCAATAACCGAACGGGCCGATGAGGTCGGTGTCGAACGCGACCAGCTCGCCCGCCCTGATGATGCGGTCGCTGCATTCCCGAAACCACGGATTGGTCCTGCCGCCGGACGCCAGGAGCCGGGTCTCGATCCATTCTCCGCCCATGGCGATATTGACCTGATGAAGATGGGACCAGAGCTGGTTTTCGGTGATTCCGGCGCGAAGATTCTCGTACATCCTCGCCATGCCCGCCTCGCACACCGAAATGGAGATGAGCATCGCCTGTATTTCATCCCCGGACTTGATGGAGCGTGCACGCTCCATGATCTCCTGGCCGTTGGCGATCGTACATCCCCTTTCCTCAAGCGCCCTTGCGCCCAGGGGATCGAGGTGGTCTGCAGCAACCTCGAGGCCTCCTCCGGTGGTTTCCCGGATGACATCGACGAGTTCATCTGCCCACAGGCCGACCCTCTCCTGGTAGTTGTCGCCTGCACCGAAATATGTCCACGTCCGGGCCGGACGTATCTCGCCGATTGTCTCGAGGTGTTCCGAGAGATGCACTGCCGGGGGATAGTCGAACAGCACGGTCCTGCCCTCGCAGGGGACCCAGCAGTAACGGTGCTGGTTGTGCAGGATCCAGACCTGCATGTTGCTGGAACCGTTGGCGTAGCGGACATTGATGGGATCGTAGAGAAGAACGCCGGCGAGCTCGCGTTTCCGCAGCATTTCCTGAACCCGCCCCAGGCGGTACTGCCGCATCCGGCGCATATCGATCTGGGGTTCCGCATCGTGCTGGGCAATGCCTCGTGTGTCGCGTGCCAGACGCACGCTTTCGAGAGATGGTTCGCGCATCGGTTCTGATTTCCCGGTCACTTGCGACGAATGGAACGGGCGATTTTCATGAGTGTCAATGCGAAAGATGGGCCCGATACACCATGGTTTGGGGTAATGTCGTGAAATGGACTGACCGGATGGTGTAGATGGCCCGTCGACGCAGAAACCGCGCCGGACTGGAGGGCGAGCGCAAGGCGCTTCATGCCCTGGCGCCAGGTGCGCAACCGGTTCCCGCCCATCGAGCCGCTCAGCGATGACCAGATCGAGGCGATCCACCGAACCTCGCTGAGGTTCTCGACGGCGAGACCCGCAGCGTCCTCAAAGACGCCGGGGCCCGCACCGACGAGGCCAGCCAAATGGTCTGCATGGAGCCCGGCCTCGTGGAACAGGCAATCGTGACGACCCCTTCCTCCTTTACGGTTCATGCCCGCAACCCTGAGAGAAACATCGAGGTCGGCGGCAACGCGATCAACTTCACACCCGTTGGAGGTCCGGCCTTCGTCAGCGACCTGGACAGAGGTCGCCGGGCCGGAACCTGCGCGGAACCCTGCGCATTCGTGAAGTTCGAACAGATGTTCGACATCATTCATCTTCTGGGTGCCGGCGCCTTCGCATCCCTCGATCTCCCCGCGGACTCACGCCATCTCGATCACGGGCTGGCGGGCTACCTCTACGGTGACAAGGCGATGCCGGTCAGCCTGCTCGGAAGGGACCGCGCACGGGACGGCATGGAACTCGCAAAGATCGCGCTGGGTCTCGACGAGGAGGACCTCAAGACGAAACCGTGTATCGTGGGCAACATCAACACGAACTCGCCGCGTCAGCTCGACGGCTCCATGGCCCAGGGCCTGATCGAGCTTGCCCGTGCCAACCAGCCGGTCGTGGTCACACCGTTCACCCTGTGCGGCGCCATGGCGCCGGCGACCGTCGCCGGCGCGCTGGTCCAGCAGAACGCCGAGGCCCTCTTCGGCCTTGTCCTCATCGAGATCGTCAATCCCGGCGCACCGGGCATCTACGGCGGCTTTACCAGCAATGTCGACATGAAGACCGGGGCTCCGGCCTTCGGAACCCCCGAATGCCCTTGCCTGCCAGGCCACCGGCCAGCTCACAAGACGTTACCGGGTGCGCCCTACCGGTCCAGCAACACCAACGCCTCGAACGCGCCCGACGCCCAGGCCGCCTACGAGAGCATGATTTCCCTGTGGGGCGCCGCCAACTTCGTGTTCCACGGCGCCGGCTGGCTCGAGGGCGTCAGGGTCGACGACGACAGCCTGGGCTTCGAGGCCATCGAGGAGGTTCTCCCGGGAGGCCACTGCTTCGGTGCACAGCACACCCTGGCGCGCTACGAGAACGCCTTCTATTCACCGATCGTCTCGGACTGGCGGAACTTCGAGAACCGGGCCGACACGGACTCGGTGGAAACCGCCCGGCGCGCCAATGCCGTCTGGAAGCGCATGCTCAGGGAATACCAGGCGCCGCCCATCGACCCCGGCATCGTCGACGGCCTCAACGACTGCATCGCCCGCAGAAAAGGAAGAGATATACGCCTCGGCCGCGTGAGCGCGCGTCACGTATCCCAGAACCTCACCGGCCTGCCGCACGGGGTTTCGGCGATGTCGCCCTCACGCATGGCCACGTGACCGCGGATCACGGTCGCCATGGGCCAGCCGGTGACCTCCATGCCGTCGAAGGCGGTCCAGCCGCACTTGGCGCGCTGTTCGGCATTCGAAATCGTTCTTCGGGCCTTGAGATCGACGAGCGTGAAGTCCGCATCGTAACCGACCGCTATCCGGCCCTTGCCCCGGATGTTGTAGATCCGCTGGGGGCCGTAGCACAGAAGATCGACAAGACGCTCGAGGGTGAGCCGTCCCTCGGCGACGTGGTTCAGCATGATCGGCAGCAGCGTCTCGACGCCGGGCATGCCGCCGGGTGTCGACGGATAGGGTTGCTGCTTCTCCTCGATCGTATGGGGCGCATGGTCCGAACCCACCACATCCACGATTCCCTGGCCGATGCCGTACCACAGTCCGGCCCGGTGACGTTCCTCGCGAATAGGCGGGTTGACCTGGGCGAAACCGGCGAGGCGCTCGTAGCAATCCGGGGCAACGAGCGTGAGATGCTGGGGCAGCAGCTCGACGGTCGCAATGTCCTTGGCAGTCGCCAGAAATCCGATCTCCTCGGCGCTCGTTACATGGAGTACGTGAATGGGTCGCATGGCATCACGTGCCAGACTGACTATTCGGCGCGTGGCCCTATGGGCGGTCTCGACATCCCGCCAGTGAGGATGGGCCCTCCAGTGACCTTCCTCGAGAGCAAGATGCTTTCGCTCGTTGAGGCGAAACTCGTCCTCGGCATGGATGGCGACACGCCGCCGCCCCGAACGCAGGACGGATGCCAGTGCCGCGTCTTCGGCAACGAGCAGGCTCCCCGTCGAACTCCCCATGAAGATCTTCACGCCGCAACAGCCGGGCCGGCTTTCCAGTTCGGCAAGGTCGTCGTGGTTGCTGTCATTCGCCCCGGCGAAGAACGCGTGATCGCACCACATGTTCCTTGCCCGTTCGAGCTTGTCTTCGAGTGCCGCCACATCCGTCGTGGAAGGAGTCGTGTTCGGCATCTCGAACACGGCAACCACGCCGCCTGCGACAGCGGCCCTCGACCCGTGGGCAAGGTCTTCCTTGTGCTCGTGGCCCGGTTCACGGAAATGGACCTGGGTATCGATGATGCCAGGCAGGACGACCAGTCCGGTCGCATCGAGTGTCTCGCCTGCCGATGAACCGGCAATGGTGCCGATTGCAGCGATTCGACCGTCCCTGACTGCAACATCCGCAGGCGCCATGCCCGAGGGTGTGACAACCGTGCCACCGGTGATGACGAGGTCGAATAATTCAGTCATGCCGTGTCTTTCCCGTTCGCTTGATCAAGTGTGGGCGTATCGCTGAAGATCGAGTCGACGCCTGCTTCCCACAAGGCTTCGGCCTCGGCCCTGCTGTTGACCGTGTATACGGCAATCCGGCGGCCGGAGCGATGGACGCGCGAGATAAACCCCGGTGTCGCGAGTGCCGGATCGACATGGATGCTGGCGCATTTGAGGATTCCGGCATGCCAGGACCACAAGGGCCGGACCTTGCCAACCATCAGAAGGCCGAGCGGCCAGCGATAGCCGGCGAAGCGGGCGCGGTAGAGAACCCCGAGGCTGAAGCTCGACACCAGCGGGCGGGGCCGTCCGGCGGGCCACCTCTTCCTGATGATTGCGGTGACGGCGCGTGTCAGGGTTCCTCTACCGTCGACGTCCCCCTTGATCTCCACATTGGGGATCAGTCCCATGACGATACAGGCATCGAGGACCTGAACCAAGGTCGGAACTCGTTCGTGCGACCAGAAGGGATCGAACCAGCTCCCGGCATCGATCCTGGAAAGTTCAGTGCTGCGGACATCGTCGATCAACCGGTCAATACCCGTGGTCCGCTTGAGATTGCGGTCATGCAGGACCACCGGAACATCGTCGCGCGCAAGCCGGACATCGAATTCCACCCAGGTCAGGCCCTGTTCCGCTGCATGCGCCAGACTGCCGAGCGTATTTTCGGGAGCGCAGGCTGCCGCCCCCCGGTGGCCGATGACACGGGGCAGTTCGATCATCGGATCAACCGATCAGGGCATCCTGGCCGCGCTTGGCGAGGCTGTGGGCGATGATCATGCGCTGGATTTCACTCGTGCCTTCCCAGATTCTCTCCACGCGAAGCTCGCGATAGAAACGCTCGGCGGCGTACTCGCGCATGTACCCGCGCCCACCGAAGATCTGGACTGCACGGTCGGCGACCCGATTCGCCATTTCCGAACAGTAGAGCTTGGCCATCGAGCACATGGCATGCTGAATCTTGATGTCCTCTCCGCAATCGATGGCCTCGGCGAGACGATTGATCATCAGCCTGCCTGCCCACAATTCCACGAGGCTGTCGGCGAGCATGAACGAGATCGCCTGGTTCTCGATGATCGGACGGCCGAACTGGACGCGCTCCTCGGCAAAGCCGAGCGCCTCATCGATGAGCCGGCTCGCGGCCCCGCAACAACGCGCGGCAATGCCGAGACGCTCCTGGCGAAACCATTCGTAGGTCCAGGTCTTGCCGTCGCTGCCGGGATCGATCAGGGCGTCTCCTGCCACCTTCACCGAATCGAACCGGACAATCGGGTGATGGGAGGGATAGGTGTGGCTGTAGGCGGGCGTGCGCTCGATCTCGACGCCGTCGGCGTCGCGGTCAACATAGAAGAGCCCGTGGCTGCCGTCCTCGAGCTTCGCCTGGAAGATCACGATATCGGCACGGTTGAAGCCCGTGACATGCCACTTGCGCCCGTTCAGCACATAGCCGTTGCCACTTCTCGTCGCCGTCGCCTCGATGGCATCGACATCGCTTCCCGCACCTTCTTCGGTGATCGCGTAGCACTCGTTCCTCGTACCGTCGAGAAGCGGCCTGACATAGGTTTCCATCTGCCAGGGTGTCGCCGTGCGCACCAGAAACGGCGACACATCGTGATAGAAGAAGCCGACACCGTTGGTGGCGCGCCCGACCTCCTCCTCGACGGCGACCATTGCGCAAGCCGACAGCCCGCCACCACCGAACTCCTTCGGGACCTGCGGCAGCCACAGGCCCATGTCACGGGCCACCTGACGGTGGCGTACCCGGGTCTCTTCTGGAATCTGACCGTCATTCTCCTCGGCCTCGAATTCCAGGGGTATGCGCTCGCGGTCGATGAAGGGACGCAGTTTCTCGCGCCATGCCAGCGCCTCCGCCGTTTCGCCGGCACCCGTGAGCAGGCTCTGGCCCCGCTTGCGCAGGCCGTCGGCAATGATCATGCGCTGGATTTCGCTGGTTCCCTCCCAAATGCGGTCGACCCTCAGCTCCCGGTAGAACCTCTCGGCGACATTCTCGCGCATATAGCCGCGCCCGCCGAAGATCTGCACGGCACGGTCGGCTGTGCGATGCGCGAACTCCGAGCAGAAGAGCTTGGCCATGGCACTCTTGGCATGAAGCACCTTGACATCATCACCCCGGTCCATGGCCCGGGCGACGTCATAGGTCATCAGCCTGCCGGCCCACAGTTCGGTGAGGCTGTCGGCAAGCGGAAACTGGATGGCCTGGTTCTCCCAGATCGCCCTGCCGAACTGATGACGGTTCAGCGCGAAGTCCAGCGCCTCGTCGATCAGGCGGCTCGCGGCCCCGCAGCAGCGCGCCGCAATCTTCATGCGTTCCTGACGGAACCAGTCATAGGTCCATTGAAGACCATCGCCTTTTTGGTCGATGAGATCGTCCGCCGTCACCTTGACATCCCTGAACTCCATCAGCAGATGGTGGCCCCGGAAACGATGCATGTAGGCAGGAGTCCTCACGGTCGCGACACCTTCGGCCTCCTTGCCGATCCAGAAGAGTGCGTGGCGGCCGTCCTCGAGTTTCGCCTGAAAGATGATCCAGTCGGAAAGGTTGGCGCCGGTGACATGCATCTTGATGCCGTTGAGCACATAGCCGTTGCCTTCGCGCGTTGCCGTCGCCTCGATGGCGGAGACATCGCTTCCCGTACCGGGTTCGGTGATGGCGTAGGCGACACGTTTGCGCCCGTTCATCAACGGCCGGATGAAGGTCTTCATCTGGTGTTGGTTGGCGGTGTGCCAGAGGAACGCAGAAAGATCGTGATAGCAGCCCCACAGGCCGTTGGTCGCCCGGCCCAGTGCCTCCTGAATGACGGCGGTCTCGAACTTGGAAAGATGGACTCCGCCGCTTTCATCCGGAAGCGAGGGATAGAGGAGACCCATCTCCTCGGTTGCTCGAAAGATCGCCTCGTAGGCGTCGTCGGCAATGAAGCCGTCGTTCATCTCGGCTTCGATTTCGCGGGGTACGAGGTGCCGGTCGACAAAGGTTCGCATCCTTTCCTGCCACTGGCGTGCGCTCGTGGACATCGGGTAGGCCATGATGACTCCTTACCGAACCTGACAACCGCCGCTACAGTGCGGCCGGTAGCCACGGTGGCGCAAGACCTTCCACGAGGATTGATCGGCACATGATCCCCCATCGTCTTCACCGCATGCTGTCTCCCCGTTCGATCGCCGTTGTCGGTGCCTCGCAGAAGGAGGGAAGCGCCGGCTACGGCATGCTCGCGGGACTCATCAATGCGGGTTTTGGAGGCGCGCTCTACCCGGTCAATCCGCGCTATGGAGAAATTCAGGGACTGCCGTGCCATTCCTCCCTGCGGGATCTTCCGGGCCGGGTGGATCTTGCCGTGCTCGGTGTCAACAGCGCCCGCCTCGAACAGCAGCTCGCCGATGCCATCGCGACGGATGCCGGCGGTGCGGCGATCTTCGATACCTGCTATCTCGACGGCGAGACCGGAAGGGGTCTCCTCAACCGCCTGAAGGCCATGGCCCGATCCGCGGATTTTCCGGTCTGCGGTGGTAACGGCATGGGTTTCATCAATCTCGTCGACCGCGTACCCGTCACGCTCTTCGACGCCTCGGGCACGCTGCGTGACGGCGGCAACGTCTGTTTCATCACCCATTCGGGCACCGTGTTCAGCGAGATCGGCAACAACGACTTCCGCTATGCCTGTAACCTGATCGTCTCCTGTGGCCAGGAGATCAACGGCACCATGGTCGACTACATGGATTACGCGCTCGATCTCGAGTCGACGAAGGTCATCGCTCTGTTCATCGAGGAAGCGCGCGATCCGGAAGGCTTCGTGACGGCACTCGAAAGGGCACGGGATCAGGATGTTCCGGTGGTCGCGATGAAGGTTGGCAGAACCCGGCTCGCCGCGGGGTTCGCCAGGATTCATTCGGACGCGGACACCGGCAACGACGACGCCTACCAGGCCGTGTTCGACCGCTACGGTGTCATGCGCGTGGGTAGTATTGATGAAATGGCCAATCTTCTTGCACTGCTCTCCCACGAACGGCCGCTTGCTGACGGCGGGCTCGGTGTCGTGCTCGATTCGGGTGGCGAGAGGGAAATGTTCACCGATCTTGCGGAGGAAACCGGTGTTCCGCTCGCCGCCATCGAACGTGAGACCGCCGCAAGAATCCGCCCTCACCTCCACCATGCCCTGGAACCAGTCAATCCCCTGGACGCGTGGGGCACAGCCGCCAACTACGAGGACGATTTCGAGGCCTACTTCCTCGCCATGGCGGGCGATCCGAACGTCGCCATGGTGACCTTCTGCGGCGACTTCCAGTGGAATCCGACCGTCGAACGCGGCTATGCGAAAGCCCTGGTGGCCGCACACGGCCGGACGGATAAACCTGTCGCCGCCGTCATCAACACACCGATGTCAGGCCTGATGACGGCAGGCCGGGAAATGAGCACGCACGGCATCGTGGTTCTCAGCGGCACCAGGGAGGCGCTTCATGCCATCAGGCATGCACTTTCCTGGAGGCAGAGGAGCCGCCCCGGGCCGCCACCTGCCGTGGATCCAGAACGCATCGCCCGGATGCGCCGGCTGCCCGACATGCGCGACATGCTTGCCGAACTCGGCCTGGAGCAAGCGTCCCGCGATGCGAGCGACACGGTGATGCCGACACTCCTATTCGCCATCGATCCCCGGTTCGGCCCCCTCGTAGGCCTCCGACGGGGCGGTTCCCCCGAGGAAGCCTGGTGCCTGCCGGGAATCGACAGGGCCGCAGCAGCCGGCATGATCGACCTCCTCTACCGCGGCTCACCTCCTGGGACTCCGCGATACCGGACGGAACTTGCCGGGCTTCTTGCGGAGTTTTCGGTCGTCGCCCCGAAACTCGCGGACATGGTCTCGTCGATCGAGCTGGGCCCTCTCCTGCCGGCAGGCGACAGGATTGCAGTTGGCGCATTCCAATGGCGACGGAACGGGGCGTGACGAACCGTCAGGGCGTTCTGGACGGTCTTGCCGCCTCGGCCAAGTACCGTCACCTGGCACCGGGCCTCCTGACACGTACCGCAGACTGGGCGCTGGAGCGTCACCCGAGGCCCTCCGATGCCCTCAAGGCCGCGAAACGCAAGCTCCATCAGGTGTTCGGCGCCTATACCGGCGGCCTCGATTCTCTCGAATGCCATCTCGACTCCCTCGAGGCGGGCGCCGATATCAATGCCACCTGCCGGAGAATCCTGGGTCTTCACCGTTCCACCGCTGAACGTCTCGAGTTCACGGAGGAACTCTATCGGAGTATATGGAATCACTGCGGAATGCCTGAGCATGTTCTCGATCTTGCGGCCGGGCTCAACGCGTTTTCCCTCCCCTTTTCGGGCCTTGACCGGTCCGTCGCCTACACGGCCATCGAGATCGACCGGCGCATGGTGAACGCCACGCAGCGCTTTCTGACGATCACGCAGAGGCGAGGCCGGAGCCTCTGGTGCGACATCCTGGACGACATTCCCACCGATGGTGAGGACCTCGCACTCCTCTTCAAGACCCTGCCCTGCCTCGAGCGGCAGAAAGCCGGCGCGGCGCTCGACCTCATTCTTCGCCTTTCGGCCATCCCAAGCATCGTGCTGAGCTATCCTGTGCGTTCGCTCGGCGGGCACAGGAGGAACATGCCCGAGACTTACCGCGCTCATGCCGAATCCACGGCGCGCGCCTCCGGCAGAGACCTCGCCTTCCTCGCCACATCCAGGGAAATCGTCGCCGTTCTCTCGAAACCCTGATCTTGGAGTCTGCCATTGCCCGGAGTATGATCGGCACGATCATCCGAGGAGACTGGGACGTGAAACGATTCCTTCTCGCAATGGCGCTGCTCTTCCCGGCGCTCGCCCATGCCGATTTTATCGGCAAGCCGGTGGTCCTGGACGGGGATACCGTGAGTTTCGACGAACAGAGGGTCAATCTCTTCGGTGTCCATGCCCCGACGATCACCCAGAGTTGCGGTGAAAGCGGCGCGGTCTGGTCCTGCGGCTGGGATGCGGCAATCTTTCTTGAAGATCGGATCGAAGGCAAAGAGGTGGTTTGCGTAGAGGTCGCCGACATCGCCGACGACGAACCGCTGGCGCGCTGCACGGCGGACGGCGTCGATCTTGCGGGCTTGATGATCGATGCCGGTTTTGCGGTCCTCGACGAGGCCCACGGCGGCGAATACGCGGAGCGTGAGATGGCGGCGGCCCAGACAGAACAAGGTATCTGGTCCGGTCCCTTCGTCGATCCTGTCGTATGGGCCGAGCGGGGTAAATGCTCCTGCAGTGCCCGCAAGAAATCCCTGGCGGAAACGGCAGCGCTCCTCAAGGCGCAGAAAGAGGTAGCGTCCGAATAGCCTCAGGCCCGCTCGAGAAGAGCGGAGATTCCCTGGCCCACACCGATGCACATGGTGACAAGCGCCCGCCTTGCCCCGCGACGGCGCATTTCGAGCGTCGCCGTTGCGGCCAGCCTGCCGCCCGAAGCCCCCAGAGGGTGACCGAAGGCAATCGCGCCGCCATTGGGATTGACATGTTCGGCGTCATCGGCGAGTTCGAGTTCGCGCGTGACCGCCAGAACCTGGGCGGCAAAGGCCTCGTTGAGTTCGATGAGATCGACCTCGCCCAACCCGATTCTCAGGCGCTCCAACAGCTTGCGTGTGGAGAACACCGGTCCAATCCCCATGATCCGCGGCGGGACGCCCACACTCGCACCGGCCACGATGCGCGCCAAGGGTGTCAGCCCGAAGGCCCTTGCCGCATCCTCCGATGCCACCAGAAGGGCCGAGGCACCATCATTGATGCCCGAGGCATTGCCCGCGGTCACTGTTCCGCCTTCCCGAAAGGGGGCTGGAAGGCTCGCAAGCTTTTCGAGCGACGTTTCGCGGGGATGTTCATCCCTTGTCACTCGAACAGTGTCCCTGCCGGCAGGTGCCGTCACCGCAACGAGCTCCTCGTCGATCCTGCCGGCCTCGATGGCGGCTGATGCCCTCATCTGGCTCCTCAGGGAATAGGCATCCTGATCCTCGCGGCTTATCCCTCGTTCCTCGGCCAGGTTTTCTGCGGTTTCCGGCATCTGGTCGATGCCATGGAGCTGCCGCATCTTCGGATTGACGAACCGCCAACCGATCGTCGTGTCATGGATCTCGGCATTCCGGGAAAAACCCTTCTCGGCCTTCGGCATAACGAAGGGTGAACGCGACATGCTCTCGACGCCGCCGGCGATCGCGAGCCGGGCTTCACCGGTCTTCACCAGCCGCGCCGCCTGACACAGAGCCTCCAGGCCGGAACCGCACAGCCGGTTGACCGTGGCGCCCGGAACCTCCACAGGCAGTCCGGCAAGGAGGCCTGCCATGCGCGCGACATTACGGTTGTCTTCTCCGGCCTGATTGACGTTGCCGTAAATGACATCGTCGAGTTCACCCCAGTCGACTTTCGGATTGCGTTCCATGAGAGCCCTGATAGGAACGGCTGCGAGATCATCGGTCCGCAAGCCGGAAAGGGCGCCGCCGTAGCGGCCGAACGGCGTGCGCACCGCATCGCAGATGAAAGCTTCCGGCATCAGCCAGTCTCCTGAGCCATTGCGCGATCATAGGCTGACATTCTCCGGAGCGTCGAGACCCGCTCCCGGGTCTGTTCTGTCGAGCACGTGGTATCCTCGAACTCGGATCATCGTGAATCGACATGATTGAAGCGCAGCATCAGAAGGGAGCCGGGCCATGCGATACCTCATATACTGGTTGCTGGCAGTCGTTGCCGGAATCGCGGTTGTGAACGGCGCCAGCCTTGCAGGCGACTCCGTCCGGCGTGTCCCTGCGGAATGGGAGCCGCAGGAAGCGGTCTGGCTGCAGTGGCCCGGTCTCTGGGAGAAGTCCTACGAGACCGCGTTCGCCCGGATCTCGAACGTGATCACCCGCTATGAGACGCTTAACATCCTTCATGCCACGCCGAAGATCCTGGAAGACGCCAGGGCCGCGATCGCCCGCGAGGGCGGCAATCCCGACAATCCGAACATCGTCTGGCACGCCATCGCCAATGACAGTGCGTGGATGCGCGACAATGGTCCCGTCTGGGTCATCGATGACGGCGCCCATCGCGTTCAGAACTGGCAGTTCGATGCCTGGGGCGGCGCCTGGGGACCGGATATCCCCTACCGCCTTGACAACAAGGTGCCGCTCGAAGTCGCCCGGATCACCGGCCTGCCGATCGAGAACATCAATATCGTTCACGAACGTGGCAATCTCGAGTTCAACGGTGTCGATACGGTCATGCTCAACTGGAGCGTGATCGGCGATCCCCGGCGCAACGACGGCTACGCCCGCGAAGAGGCCCAAGCGGACCTCGAGAAGCATTTCGGGGTGAACCGCGTGGTCTTCATCGAAGGCGTCCCCGAGGGAGACCTCACCAACGGCCACATCGACGGCATCGCGCGCTTCATCGATCCGCAAACGGTCGTTGTCGCACAATGTTCCGGAAGCGCGCTGTGCGCCGCTGAGGACAATGCAACCGCCGAGGTGTTCAACCGGGCCGCCGAGACGATCGCCGGTGCAGGGTTCACCGTCATCCGCGATCCCGTCGACTCGACAGTCGAACACAGGGGCATGACCTTCGATACCAACTACATGAACTGGCTCGTCGGCAACGGTTTTGTCATCGCTGTCGGCTTCGGCCACCCCCAATCAGACGAAGGCGCCCGACGAAGGCTCGAAGCCTACTTCCCGGGACGCGATGTCCATGTCATCGAGATGCTCGAATCCTGGGCAGCCGGTGGCGGCGTCCACTGCCACACCAACGATGAGCCTCTTATAATGAACAAGAATTAACCAACTGTAATAGCCCCATTTTCTCTCTCGCCATCCCGCACCGGGAACCCGAAACAAGCCGTTTTCGATTCCCCGCGCAAGCCAACCCACGACCAAATTGGCAGTCCCGCCATTCAATCACCGCCCGGAACTGCAGTCGAACCCGCCCTGCACCCACGGCATCGCGCCGGCCGCTCCCAGCACCTGTGGACGACCCAACTGCCCGCTGCGGCGGCCCATTTCATCGAATCCAGGTCGAAAACCCGGGCGGCACCAACATGTTTCCGCCTTCGTCTCGGCAGTCACTGATTGATCCGTCACCTCGAGAGCGCCTGCCCGGATCGGCCCGGAGCAGGAGCCTGGCTTCCGGTGATGCCCGGGCCGGGTGCCCGGTGGGTGTCCGCGCCGCCTCCCCGCATCCGGGAGCCTCAGCATGATCGATTCCGGTACCATCACCGCGGACTACACGCTCCACCCGAGCGAGCCTGCCGCGACGCTGACACTCTCGCAACCCCGTGGGGTCTGGCGACCGCAAGGAACGGCGGCATCGATGAGCGCTGAGCAGGCGTTTCATCGAACACCGCAAGACCGCTACCGTTTCCGACCCATAGCCCCGCAGCCTTCATCCGCGTCATGAAGCACGCCTCGGTCCTTCCCGAAGCCACGCCCATATGTCCGGCCGCTCTCCTTCACCTGGGCAAGCGTGCGGCGGTCGACCAGGCGTTGACACGTCTCGCCCGCGCCGGGCGGCTGGTGCGCATTTGCCAGGGCGTCTACATGCGTCCGGTCAAGACGCGATTCGGACCCCGTGCACCGAGCATCGGCAAGGCGCTCGAAGCACTCTCGGAGCTATTGGGCGAGAGTATCGTCCCCTGCGGCGGCTCCGCGGCAAACCGGTTGGGTCTTACCACCCAGAATCCCGTCCGCGAGGTATATCTCACCTCGGGCCGCAGCCGACAGTTGCATTTCGGACGAGTCACCGTCGAATTGCGCCACGCCCCCCGTTGGCAGTTGGCGGCATCCCGCTGCAGGGCAGGCGACGTCATTCGTGCCCTGGCCTGGCTCGGCCCGCATGAGATCGAAGAAGGTCTCGACGCGGTCCTGCCCCGCCTCTCCGTTGCGGAATTCGACGTGCTCGCCGCAGCCCGGGCGATCATGCCCATCTGGATGGCGGAATCGATCAGCTCGCGCCTCACCCATGGCTGAAACACCGTATCAGACCCTCTCGGCCGACGACCGCCGGGATGCCCTGCGTGTCGTCCAGGACAGGAGCCCGCATCGTGCCTTCCTGCTCGAGAAGGACATCTGGATCGTTGCAACGCTCAGTGCCCTGTTCGACGCTGCCTTCGGCAAGGACCTCGTATTCAAAGGTGGTACGTCTCTGTCGAAGGCATATCGCGCGATCCGCCGATTCTCCGAGGATATCGACATCACCTATGACATCCGGGCCTTTGCCCCCGACCTGGTGGCGGAGGCCGGTGGCGAAGTGCTGCCACCCACACGAAGCCAGGAGCGCCGCTGGACGCGAGCGATTCGCACTCGTCTCGACGCCTGGGTCAGCGACGAGGCCGGGCCGTCAGCCAGTGCGCAGCTTCAACGCGACGGATTTCCGGCGACGATTAGCGCCGAGGCGGAGCGGCTCCACATCGTCTATGAACCATTGTTCGACGACTACGCCTTTGTGCGCCCGGAAGTCACTGTGGAGTTCGGGGCGCGCTCAACCGGTGAACCCCGGGTGCTCCGACCCGTCGAGTGCGATGCGGCGCCTTTTCTGCCCGGTGTTCTGTTTCCGCAGGCGAGGCCGTCCGTCATGCTGGCGGAGCGGACCTTCTGGGAGAAGGCTACCGCCATCCACGTCTGTTGTAGACAGGAGAGGCGACGCGGCGAGCGCCTCTCCCGCCACTGGCACGATGTCGCACGGCTGGACGATGCGGGCATTGCAGCCAGCGCTCTCGCAGACCGTGCGCTCGCGCATTCGGTCGCGCGCCACAAAGCGATTTTCTTCCCTGAGAAGGACGCTGCCGGCAACCGAATCGACTACGACGTTGCGGTTGCCGGCGGACTGCAACTGATCCCGGCAGGCCCGGCCCTTGATGTACTGGCCGACGACTACGGCAGAATGCTGGCCGACGGCATGCTGCCTGACACCGACGAACCCTTCGAACACCTGCTTGAACAGTGCTCCGAGATCGAGGCTAGAGCCAATGCGCCGAGAGACGAAAACGATTGAAGCCAAAGCCTGCATCCTGCACTGAGGGCGGATTTTGACTCGGCCTGTCTCGACCGGAAGACTGCACCAATCGTCACCGCTCAGATGGGGTGGGAGGACGTGTGAATGCCCAGCTTGCTGGCGGAGCACCGACAGGCTGATCTGCCGGGCGTTGGGCAAGTAGCACCGGGTCCATGATGATAGGACATCGCCACGCTCAAAGCGCCGATGCGCGGCGCAGGAAGGGTCCGGACGTGACCTATGTCGACGGGTTCGTCGCCGCGGTGCCGACCGAGAACAGGGCCGCATTTGGGGAGCATGCCGAAGCGGCGGCTGTCGTGTTCAAGGAACATGGCACGCGAGCCTGAGTCGAGTGTTGGGGAGACGACGTGCCGAACGGCGTGGTGACCTCGTTTCCCATGGCCGTCCAGGGACGTACGGAACGAGGCGATGCCGAAGATCATGGCCGATCGCCGGCCAGGCCCGGCCACCTGCCCGATACCTTTCGACGGCAAGCGCATGATCTTTGGCGGTCTCGGGAAGGGTGCCGCTATGCTCCATATCGGCCTTCAATCGCCGATGATCCGGATCGGCGGCGTCGAACCGGTGGGTAAGGCAGTATTCGTAGGCCGCGAAAACTCCGCCGATCTTGAGCAGGCGGGACGCCTCGTCATAGACGCCGACCCTGAGCTGTCATAACAGGCCGTTGTCCGCCCCTGATCGGGCTAATTCAGAAGTCCGGCCCGGCGACCATCCCGCATTGTGAGAGCGCACTTCGATCTGCACCGCACATACCCGTCCTGCCGGGTGATCCGGATGCTGCCGGATGGCGGCAAGATGGCCGGCCGCGGCCCATCGATGAGGCTGAAGATTGTTCGGATCAGCTTTCTCGGCATCGCAATCTCCGCCTGATGGACAGCGACATACCGGCCGTGGCTCACGATCTTGGAACCAGTCTCGATCGGCTTCTCCCTGAGCGTGGTCAGGGACCGGTGTTCCACCGCCTTCGGCGGAGCCGGCATCCGCATGAAGCTGAAGCCGGACCTCATTGTTGCGGAGCTTCCGGCACGAGAGGTATGTCCACCTGGTGGCATTCTCGCCTTTCTTGATGTGCTGTTCCGCCGTACCCCGCTGGATACAAGAAACCACCACGCGTTTGGCGGGCCGGGCCAGATTCGTGACGGTGAAGCCGACGCGGGGAACCAGTTCCCCAGGATGCCATTCATCCTTGGCAACCACCCGCAGTCCGGTTCCACGATCCGGCCCGATAGCTGAAGATGGCGTAGAAACGGCGCACATGGTGGGCAGGCGACCGACGGGACGCGTGAGCAGGTGACCTATGCCTGCTTGAAGAACCGCGTTGACCTTGAGACGAATGGTGTACTTGTAACCTTCGGTTTCAAGGAACTCATAGAGGCCGCACCTTCCAATCCCGATAACGGGCAACAACGGGATCCAGAACGTCGTGCCAGCCATGGGTGCTTTGGACGTTGTCAGGGAGCAGGGCACAACGCTCCAGATCGCCGAACCGGTTGGACACGAACAGCGGAACATCCGAAGTGCCCGTGGCAGGTCGTGCCCTCCAGATCTACGCTGGCTCGACTCACACTGCAGTCCATGCTGAGGGCGATCATCCTCCGCGAAAGCCGAACATGACGCGGTCAAACCATTGATTTGGCAAACGGCAAGGGCAGCGAGGTTCTTGTGGAAGGTAAAGAACTCGGTCTCCGAGCGCGCCCATCTGACTGCTTGATGCAACAATCCTGGCAACGGCGCAACCGCCGAAGGCCCAGCGCATCGCCGGATCACGACCCAGGCGATCGGCGTCGTTCACATCCTCGTAGCCGCCAAGGCGCCGGAGACGGACTGCAGGAACAGAACCTTCATCGCGTGCTGGCCGTTTTCGCGCGTATGCGGATCAACGAGTTCATCGCCGACCATTTCAGCCAGGCCAGCGGCATCATCTGGTTCGTGGTTTGTTCACCCTGTTCCGGATCATGTCGAGGAGGCCTCTTGCGGCCATGACCTCGCCTCCCTTGGGGCGACCTGGCCTGCTGCGCTGATTCCAGCCCATCAAATCGATATGGACCCAGGGAATATTGTCGTCGACGAATCTTTCCAGGAAGAGGGCCGCCGTGATGGCGCCGCCGAAGGGACTCGATCCCGTGGTCGACAGGTCCGCCACGTCACTGTTGAGGAGCGATCGGTAGCCGGGCCACAGCGGGAGACGCCAGACGGGATCCTCGACACGCCAACAGTGCTCGGCGATCTCGGCTGCCAGTCCGTCGTCGTTGCAGAAGAGAGCCGGCAGTTCTGTTCCCAGGGCAACCCGCGCGGCACCCGTCAAGGTCGCGAAATCGATCAGCAGATCCGGGCGAGCGGCCGAGGCTTCCGTGAGCGCATCGCACAGGATGACCCTCCCCTCGGCGTCAGTGTCGCCAATCTCGATGCTGACCCCCTTTCTCGTCTTGAAGACATCGAGCGGACGATAGGCATTTCCGGCTATTGCGTTGTCGACTGCGGGAACGAGAAGCCGCAGTCGCACGGGAAGTTCGAGATCCATGATCATGGACGCCAGGGCGATGGCGCAGGCCGCACCACCCATGTCCTTCTTCATGAGCTTCATGCCGCTCGAGGGCTTGATGTCGAGCCCTCCGGAATCGAAGCACACACCCTTGCCGACGAGTGCCACCTTCCAGGCGTCCGGATCGCCCCAGGAAAGATCGATCAGCTGCGGCGCGCGTGAACTCGCCCGTCCGACGGCATGGACCGACGGATAGTTCCGTGTAACGAGATCGTCGCCCACTATGACCGAGAACCCGGCACGGTGACGTTCGGCGAGATCCGCGACGCATCCGGTGAGTTCCGCCGGACCGAGGTCCTCGGCAGGCGTGTTGATGAGATCGCGCCCCATGCGCATGGCTTCGGCCACGGCTTTCACCTGTGGGCGATCCGCATGTGATGGGAAGACGAGCCTTGCCATCCTGCCGTTTCCAGGGCGGTAACGGTCGAAACCATAGCTTCCCAATGCCCAGCCCAGCGCCATGGCTGTCGCTCTCTCGCCAGATACACTCTCCTCGAGCCGGCAGGTCATGGAACGGGGCAGGCTGCGGGGGAGACCTCCGAGCGCAAAGAGGTCGCCGCGCCCGTCGGTGATCACGAGCACGCGCGCGGGTGCACCGTCCTTGCCGGGGATGACCAGATGGGAGGCATCACCATCGGCCAGGCCGTGACCCTCGACCCAGCGCGCCTGATGTTCGGGAACGTCTTCAAGCCACCTCCCGAGTTGCTCCTTCGTGATCGTGACGATCCCGACGGCCTGATCGTCCTGCTCAACAAAGCACTCCATCCCGTTTCCTCAAGTGGCCTGCGGGCCACACTGGCACAGTTTGAAGGGGTGCGGAAATCTGCCTCGGAAGCGGCTATGGTTGAACCTGTGGAACCAGGGGTGTGCCTTCATAATGACCAGGGATGAACTTGCCTGTCTCGATGCTCTCCAGAAGAAGGTTCTCTGGCTTTCCAGCTGGATGATCCATCACGCCAATCATGTGCGCGAGTCGAGGGACGGTCTGAAAGTCGGCGGACATCAGGCATCGTGCGCATCCATCGTCCAGATCATGAGCGCGCTCTACTTTCACGTCCTGAGGCCGGAAGACCGGATCGCCGTCAAGCCCCATGCCAGTCCGGTCTTCCATGCCATCCAGTACCTTCTCGGTCACCAGAGCCTCGACCAGCTCGAACGGTTCCGTGCGCTTGGCGGTGCACAGTCATATCCGTCGCGCACCAAGGACAGGGATGACGTGGACCTTTCGACTGGATCGGTAGGACTGGGTGTTGCCATGACAGCGTTCACCGCCCTCGTGCAGGACTATCTCGCCCTTAAGAACCTCCTGCCGGAACGCCGCGCTGCCGGACGCATGGTGGCCCTCGTGGGCGATGCGGAGCTTGACGAGGGAAACGTTTGGGAAGCCCTCCTGGAAAGCTGGAAACACAATATCGGCAATGTCTGGTGGATCGTGGATTACAATCGGCAAAGCCTCGACAGCGTGGTATCGGACCGTCTGTTCCAGAGAATTCAAGGATTCTTCGAAGCTGTCGGCTGGAAGGTCACGACCGTCAAGTACGGCAAGAAGCTTCAGGCCGCCTTCCGGCGGCGTGGCGGCCGGGGATTGCGCGCCTGGATCGACGAATGCCCAAACGACCTCTATTCGGCGCTGTGTTTCAAGGGCGGTACCGCGTGGCGTGAACGCCTCGAAGAGGATTTCGGCGCATCGGCCTCCGAACGGGCACTCATCGCCCGCTACGGCGATGATGACCTTCACCGGCTGATGACCAATCTCGCGGGGCACGATCTCGAGAGCCTGGTGGAATGCTTCGGCAGGGAGGCGGCCGATGACGACCGGCCCATCTGTTTCATCTGCTATACGATCAAGGGCCACGGCCTTCCCTTCGCGGGTCACAAGGACAACCACGCGGGCCTCATGAACCCGTCCCAGATGGCCCGGTTCCGCGAGGAGAACGGCATTGCCGCAGGCAACGAGTGGGAGCCCTTTGCCGGCATGGAGGAGAGGGAGAAAGAGCTCCGGGCGTTCGTTGCCCAGGTGCCCTTCGCATCGAGATTTCCGCGTCGCCATGTCGCGCCGGATATCGCCGCGCCGGCCCGGCTTGCCTTCAAGCGCGAGACACGGGCATCGACCCAGCAGGTGTTCGGCTCCATCCTCAACGAACTTGGCCGCGGCGACAGCCCCCTTGCGGACCACATCGTCACCACATCGCCGGACGTCGCCATTTCCACCAATCTGGGACCGTGGATCAACAGGCGCGGCCTCTTCGACCGTCGCGAGCATATCGACACGTTCAAGGCGGAAAAGGTGATTTCGGCCCAGTCGTGGGACATCAGTCACAAGGGGCAGCACATCGAACTCGGGATTGCCGAGAACAACCTCTTCCTTCTCGTCGCCGCCATGGGCCTGGCGCACAGCCTCTTCGGCGTGAGGCTGCTGCCGATCGGAACGCTCTACGATCCCTTCATCTGCCGCGGTCTCGATGCCCTGAACCACGCCTGCTACCAGGACAGCCGGTTCATGTTGGCGGGCACACCCTCGGGCATTTCGCTGGCACCGGAAGGAGGGGCGCACCAGTCGATCGTCACACCCCTCATCGGCTTAGGCCAGCCTGGCCTCGTCGGTTTCGAACCGGCTTTCGGCGACGAACTCGCGACCATCATGCTCTGGGGCTTCGGACACATGCAGGCGCCCGACGGCGGCTCCCTCTACCTGCGTCTGAGCACACGCCCCGTCGATCAGATCGATCGCGACATCGGTCCCGGCCTCAATGCCGATATCGTGGCGGGCGGCTACTGGCTCAACAAACCTTCCGCCGATTCCGGGATCGCCATTGTCGCGATGGGTGCCGTCGTCCCCGAAGCGATGGAGGCCCGGGCCATGCTCGCCGAGGACCTTTCCGGGGTCGGTCTCCTCGTGGTGACGTCGGCAGACCGCCTGATGGCCGGCTGGCACCGCCGCGAGCCGGACTGCCACGTCGAACGGCTGCTGAAATGCCTTCCCCGAAGTGCCGCCCTCATCACGGTCTGCGACGGCCACCCCGCCTGCCTTTCCTGGTTGGCAGGCGTGCGGCGTCACAGGATTCATGTGCTCGGGGTTACGGAATTCGGGCAGAGCGCCGACATCCCCGATCTCTACCGCACGCACGGCATTGACGCCGACGCCATTGTCGATGCCGCCGCGGGTCTCATCGTCGAACGCCCGCAAGACGAATCGGTCATGGCATGATGAAGGGTCCGGAGATATTCTCGAAGCTGTTACGATACTGAAAGGGAAGACCATGTCCTCATCCGACCTCCACTATCTCGGCGCCGTAGAAGCCCTGGAAATGTTCAGGAGCGGAAAGCTCTCGCCGGTGGAACTGATGGACGCCGTGATCACCCGCGCCGAAAGCATCGCACCGGAACTCAATCCCTTCAGCCAGACATTCTTCGATCAGGCCCGGGAGCAGGCCAGGAAGGCCGAAGCACGTTATGCGAAGGGCAACCGAACCCGTTCGCTCGAAGGTCTCCCGCTCGCCGTCAAGGACGAGGAAACCATCAAGGGCCTGCCCGCAACGTCCGGTTCCATCGCATACAGAGGCGCCATCGGCGAGGAGACGACCTACGTCGCCGAGCGCTCCTTCAACGCAGGGGCGATCATGCATCTGAGGACCACGACACCCGAATTTTCCTGCGCAGGCGTCTGCTACACCAGACTCTGGGGTGTCACGCGAAACCCATGGAACCGGGATTTTACGCCAGGCGGTTCTTCGGGAGGTTCAGGCGCGACACTCGCCTCCGGTGCGGCCACCCTTGCCACGGGATCCGATATCGCAGGGTCGATCCGCATTCCGGCGAGCTGTTCCGGCGTGGTGGGATTCAAGCCACCCTATGGCCGCAATCCCCAGGGACACATCTTCAATCTCGATGCCTACTCCCATTCCGGACCGATGGCCCGGTCCGTCGCCGATTGCGCCCTGCTCCAGAACGTCATGGCCGGCCCTCATCCGCGCGATATCGCAACGGTGAAGCCGAAACTGCGCCTTCCCCTGGAGTATGCGCCCGTCAAGGGCATGAAGATCGCGCTTTCCATGGATCTCGGCTACTGCGAGGTCGACGAGGATGTCCGCACAAACACGCTCAACGCCGTCGACAAGCTGAGAGAGGCAGGTGCCGTCATCGAAGAGGTCGAGATCGGCTGGACCTGGGGGGTGCTGACGGCCGCGATGAACTATCTCGGGCATCTCTTCGGTAATTCCATCGCGCTTGCCCTGCGCCGCCACCGCAACGAGTTGATGCCCTACACCGTCGAATTTGCCGACTTCGGGATGCGCACGACCGGAGAGGATTTCCTCGAAGCCCAGAAGGTCGCAGGCGAGATGTACGATGTTCTTGGCCCGCTGCTCGGGAAGTACGACGCTCTCATTTGCCCGACCAATGCGCTGGCCTCGGTTCCCGCAGACTTCGATTCGACGAAGGAGGAACTGACAATCAACGGCGTGAAGGTCGATCCCATGCTCGGCTGGGTCATGACCTATCCCTTCAACATCATGTCACGCTGTCCGGTGCTGACCGTTCCTTCCGGTCTCGACCGCAACAATGTGCCGACCGGCTTGCAGATCGTCGGGCGCACCTATGACGATCCGACGGTCTTCCGGGTCGGCGCGGCGGTCGAAGCCGCCGATCCCTGGTACACGAATCCGGAACGCCGCCCGAATGTCTGAGCCCGGGATCACCGGATGAAAGGCGGATAAGGCTGTTGAACGAAGGGTGCCGGAGGATGATGCACGGCATTCTCCCGATGCCGGCCAACGCCCTGGCGGTCCTCCTCCGTGGTTGACGGTGACAAGCCGGTGATCGACGCACCTGAACACGACCAGGTCTGCCTGCCCTGACGTGGGAGCTGTCCTCCACTGCGAGGAACGCGATCGCTATCCCTGCGCAGGCTGGTTGAGACCTGCCACACCGGCCTTGTGGATTTCGACGGCGATCTCGTCAGGCAGGGCCTCGCACTCGCCTCCCGGCGCCACTCGAGAGAAGGAGGCGAGGATGGCGGGGCCCGGCATGTACTCAGGCCCGTTCACCGCCCCTGGACTGGCAGGGGGGGCTCGTTCGAAACCGTTGTCCAGTCCCCGCCCGATGCCATGACGACAAGCGCAACGGGATAATCTCCTGCGCGCAAGCCCGCGGGAACGGCATCGCGCCGGTCAACCCGGATCATATCCCTTCATGCGGAACAGGAATGGCGACGGTATCGTACCAGGCCCGTCAGCCGGCGGGCACGCCGCCCACAAGAGCCGCCGCTTCGGCGATCACCTCATCCTGGTGAGGATAGAGCTGGTGGCCGCCCGCGTTGTCGACATAGAGGGCGAAGGGATCGTCGATCTCTGTTGCCGAACCTGAAAGCTCCTCCATCACCGCCAGACCGCAATAGGGCACATAGGCAGCCGAATAGCCCCCCTCGTGACTGAGCACCAGTTTGCCGCCGGTAAGCTCGTCGGCGAGATCCAGCATGATCCTGGTCAGCCGCCGGTAGGTCGAACTGGTCACCATCATGCGCCCCAGAGGATCGTAGATCGATCCATCGAAGCCCGAGGCAATGATGATGAGTTGTGGCCTGAAGCGCCTGAGAGCGGGTGCCACCACGCGTTCGAAGACGCCTGTGTAGGCGTCCCTGCCGGATCCCGGCGGCAGCGGTACATTGATGTTCGCCCCCTTGCCGTCACCCTCGCCGACATGATGGATGTGCCCGGAATCCGCCGGATACCAGTTGTCCTGGTGAATCGAGATGCTGAGGACGTTCCGGTCCTTGTAGAAGATCCGTTCGGTGCCGTTGCCGTGATGAACGTCCCAGTCGACGACGGCACAGCGCTCGAGGCCGTGGTGCTTGCGCGCGTGCTCGATGGCAATCCCGACATTGCCGAAGATGCAGAATCCGCGTCCGATGTCAGGTTCGGCATGGTGTCCAGGCGGGCGCACCAGCGCGTAGCCGTTGGCGATTTCTCCGGACAGTGCGGCATCGACCATGGCGATCGTGCCCCCTGCCGACAGGCAGGCGATCTCGTAACTGCCATGTCCGAACGGGGTCGCCTCCCCGGCGTCACCGCCGCGCTCGGCCGAAAGCGTGATGATCCTCTCGAGGTAGTCCTTCGTGTGGACCCTGAGGATGTCCTCTTCGGTCGCCATATGGGGACGCACATCGACGAGGCGCTCGAGGATGCCGGCAACGTCCATGAGGTTCCTCATGCGCCGTTTGGTCTCGGCGTTCTCGCCATGCTCGCCGGGCTGGATCTTCAGACCAGGCGGATACCACAAGGCCGCATGGCCCGTGTCGTGCCACATGTAGAGCTCGTGAAACAGAAAACCCGTCTTTCGGTTCATGCCGCTCCCTCCTCAAGGAATGGTGTCGTAGTCATGGCGTCACAACCAGGCAAGCGGAGCCTCGGGGTCCGGTTTCCGGGAAAGATAGGCCTCGCCAATGGTGCACATCTCGGCGGCAAAGCCTTCGTTGTTCTCCCGGGCGAGTTCCGTCTCGGCATGGCTTCCGAACCAGGCGAGAACCGCGAAACGCCGCAGCATGACCAGTGTGGACATCACCATCAGATCTTCTCTTTCCAGGCTGCGTCTGGACCGGTAGCCGCCGAGCCAGGCATCCACGAGGTCGCCCGTGTTCGGCCGGTTGTCGATCAGCGTCAGGGCCGATGCGAGGTCGTAAAGGAACCAGGAAAGGCCGCAGTCGTCGAAATCGATGACACGCGTGTCGTCGCCGACGAGAAGCAGATTGCCCAGACGAAGATCGCAGTGCGCCAGACCGAAGCGGTGGGCGGTCTTGCCGTAGGCCTCGAGGCGCTCCCTTACATCCCTTTCGACCCGTTGAAGGAAGTCGACCTGCCGTGCGTCGTTCAGCGGACCTTCGCGCCAATCGCCCCAGTTGGGACTGGCCCCGAACACGCTCCCGATATCCCAGTACAGTCGCTCGAAGTAACTCGGCCGCTTCCAGTCGATGGCATGCAGGTGAAGTCTGGCGCTGACCTCGCCCAAACGCCGGAACGGGTCCTCGAGGTCGTCGTTCATCAGCGGTTCGATTCCCTCAATGAACGCGAACAGCACCATCTGTCTCGGGCGTGGCAGGCTCTCGACGATGCCTTCCTGGATTTCGCTTCCGTCGATACCGGCGATCGCCTGGGGTGTCACCAGTGCTATGTCATTCTGGAGCGCGTGCAGCCAGTCGAGTTCTGTCTGGATGCCCTCCCGCGAATGGTAGCCCTCACGGTGGATTCTCAGGATCCACTTCTCTCCCGCCGGCCCGTCAAGCCGCCAGGTCACGTTTTCCGAGACATTGATGAGCGTTACCGTTGTGCCGTCGGGCAGGCTCCACAGCGGCAGGGACCGGCACGCCAGTTCTCGAAGGCGATCCAGCGTCTCGCCGAATTCACGCCAGGCGGTCACCTCAGGCATCGGACCACCGGACCGGACTGGTGCGGACGAGGGGACTCGAACCCCTACTCCACTTCTGGAAACGGATTTTAAGTCCGTTGCGTCTACCAATTTCGCCACGTCCGCACATGGTGTTGCCCGCTACATGATCGCACTTCACGGCGCAAGCCGGGGATTGGAGGTGCACGCGCCCTCTCCGGCTTCAGCCCAGGGCGCCGTCGGGAAGGATGAGATTGGCGTCATCCATACGCCCAAGCTTAGCGGCCAGTATTCGATAGGTGTTGTGAAACTCCTCCCTGTCCACCGAACACTGTGCAATGCGCCGTGGACCCGTCGCCGGATCGAAGGATGTTCGCGCGTGGAGAACCCTGTGGTTGTCGAAGACATGGCACTCGCCGGGCCGAAGCTTGTGCCGGTAGACCAGGTCTTCCGAATAGAGTTCCTTCGCGAACGCGCGCAACGCCCTGTAGGCGGCCTCGATCATGCTCTCGTCGAGATCCTGGACCCCCAGCGTGCGGTCCGAGAAACGGATGCCGATCACGTCTCCGTCCTGGTCGGTCACGATCATGCGGCCGCGGGCAATGAACCGCTCCATGGGGTTGCGTTGCGCGGAAAACCGGAAGGGCACGCGGGCGAGGAAGTCGAAGGCGTCAGCATCGTTCCTGCGCAGACGCTCGGCAGCCAGAAGGCCGTCGTGCAGAAGGGATTCACCCCCTTGGCGGAGTGTGGTCTCGAGAGCAAGATGAAAGCTGATACCGGGAGGTGCGTAGCGCCAACCTTCATCGGTGTGGGGCGCCAGGCGCACCACACCACCGGCCCCGAGATTGGCATAGCGTCCGGCCTTGTCGGACGGACGCGATTCGATCATGGCGACGGCTCCGAAATCGGAGTTGCGCAATGCACCAAGCCTGCCGGCAAGTCGGGCCACCTCGTTATCGTTGAGGGGCGCCCCGCGAACACGGACAAACCCGAGATCGCGCAGACTCGCCTGGAAGTCGAACAGCGCCTCTTCGTCCTGGATGAGTTTCTCCCAGTCGAACCAGGGAAACTCCAGGGCCTCCTTGCCGGTCCAGGTCCTGAGCCGCGGCTTGCGCTCAAGGCGCGATTCCCGATCGTAGGCATTCTCTCGCAACCAGGAGATGTCATGGCTCGTGACCGCACCGTCGTTGGCCCAGCGGACGACAAGACGGCCGTCCTCGACGCGGCAGGACTCGGCCTCCAGAGTGGCAGGCTCATCCGGCAGGCGGAACGGCAGTTCGGCGATCATATCCGACCGACCGGTTGCCGGATGGAAATGTTGCTGGCGCAGCCAGACGAAATGAAACCTGCTGGTCCCACCATCGGCCCAGTTGAGGGCAACCCGGCGATCGGGCAGGATTTCGAGTGAGTTGACGGACTCCGACATCGCAGCTCTCCAGTGAACCGGGTTCCTTCCGGCTTGACGCATCCCCGTCAGGCTGGCAAGGCTTCGTCATGACTTCAAGAACTCTCCTGATCGTGGGCCACGTTCCCTCACCCAATACGCAGCGCCTTCGCGATTCGGTGGAGGAAGGCGCCCGCTCGCTCGATTCCGGAGGGATCGCCGTACTCGCCCTTTCGCCCTTCGATACCATGCCTGACGACGTCAAGGGCGCCAGTGCCCTGGTGCTCGGCACCACAGAGAATCTGGGCTACATGTCGGGCGGCCTCAAGGACTTCTTCGACCGCTGCTACTACCCCTGCCTGGAAGAAACCCGGGCGTTGCCCTACGCACTCTACATCCGGGCAGGACTCGACGGCACGGGCACCAGGCGCGCCGTCGAGAGCATCGCGGGAGGCTTGCGCTGGCGCGCGGTCAACGAACCCCTGCTGCTCAAGGGTGAATGGCAGGACACCTTTGCCGACAAGGCCCGTGATCTCGGCATGTTCATGGCAGCCGGCCTCGAAGCGGGCATCTTCTGAACCCATGGAGCACGATCACACCATGCGCAATCCCCATCTTGAAGTCGACCGCGACAATCTCGCCATGTGGAACCGGCCGGAGAACCGGCGCTGGGGCTTTCGCAATATCCACATGCTCAACCGGTCCGGCCTTGTCCTGCGCTCGAGCCGTGTGCTGCCACTCCGGACCAGGAACGAGCCGCGCATCGGCACCATGCCGGAAGTGCGGCGGCTCACCGGCTTGCCTACCTTCTGCGCCATGGTCGTCGTTCGGGAACGTGACATCCTGTTCGAGACCTATGCAGCCGATTGCAGTCCCGAGACGGTCCATTCCATGCAGTCGATCACCAAGACTCATCTCAATCTCATCTTCGGGCGGCTCGTGGCGGACGGCGTGATCGACCCGGAAGGCAAGGTGGAAGACTGGATCCCGGAAATCGGCAGCGGCTATCGGGGCGTCACGGTTCAGCAGGTTCTCGACATGAACGTGATGCTCGCTTTCGACGAGGACTATTCAGCGCCATGGAATCCTCCACCGCGGCCCGGTGAACGGCGCGGCTACGGCGAGGAGGAGGTCGCCATGGGCTGGCGCCTGGCGCCTCCCGAAACTGCCGACTACGGTGTCCGGGAGTTTGCACTCAGGCTCGAGAACGACAGTTCGGAAAATCCAGGCAATTTCACCCGCTATGCCTCACCCAACACGGATCTTGCAGGCTGGATCGCTGAACGCGCGAGCGGAACGGACCTCAAGCATCACGTGGCAGCCAATATCGAGGGCGCGGGAATCGAGGGAACATTCTTCGTCTCCCTCGACCGTGAATTCGTGCCTGTGCTGAGTGGCGGCGGCGCCATGACGGCGCGTGACATGGCGCGCTACGGCCTGTTGTTCGCCCGCAGGGGCGAAGGTCTTGGCGCAGAGCGCGTGGGGGACCCCGCCTTCATCGAAAGGACGCGCAGCAACCGCGGCACGCATTTCGGGGAACCGTGGCAGGGACTGCGCTACAGCAATCAGATGTTCACCGATGGAACATGGATTGGACACGGCGGGTACGCCGGCCAATACCTCATGGCGCACCCGGAAAAGGAGGCCGCAATCGCCTGGTTCAGCGTGCTCGAGACCCCCTTGGGAGACGACCAGAACCATCTTGCCAACGTCATCGCCATGGCGGCCGAAATCCTGGAGAGTCTGTGACCGAACGGGTCGACGGCAGGTTCAGGAGTCTGTCGGTTTTTCCTCGACCGGTGCGCCTCCGGCATCGGCCGCGGCCCGGAATACGTGATCATAGGCGGAATCGAGGCGCTCGCGGTCCGTCGAACGGAGCACCACGCTCGTCCCGAATGTGCCGTCCTTGTGCCACGGGTAGCTCCCCATATCGACGTCGGGAAAGTCCTGCTGAAGATCGCCGAGCGCCACGGCGATGGTGCCCTCCCCGCAATGCACCCTGACCGAACGGGAATGGATGACGGCGCCACGGCGCAGGCGGGGGCTGGCCGCCTCGAACATCGCCCTTGCGATCTCAGGCACGCCTGCCAGCACGAAGACATTGCCGATCTGGAACCCTGGGGCCGTGCTGAACTTGTTGGCAATGAGGCCGGCGCCATCGGGGATGCGCGCCATGCGCAGGCGCGCCTCGTTGGGCTCCATGCCACGGTCCCGGAAGAACTGCATGAGCGACTCGCGGACCTCCGGATGGTAGTCGATTCCGACTCCGAACGCCGCTGCGATGCTGTCGGCGGTGATGTCGTCATGGGTCGGGCCGATTCCTCCGGTGGTGAAGACATACGTAAAACGATGGCGCAGGGCGTTGACCGCCGCCACGATCTCGTCCTCGGCATCGCCCACCACCCTCACCTCCTTGAGACGGATGCCCAGATCTGTCAGGCTCTTCGCAAGGTAGGCGATATTGGAGTCCCGGGTACGCCCGGAAAGGATTTCGTTGCCGATGACCACGACGGCAGCGGTAACAGTATCGGACATCTGAACTCCCCAGGCGGTCGTCCGAGTTTTGCCCCCAAGGCGCCCCGCACGCAAGGCATTCGATGTTTCCGGTTGGGCGGACCGTCGCTATATAGTCGGGTCATTCCGGATGGACGGAGCATGGCATGACCACCGCGCAAGCCGGTGCGGCACCCCGGGTGTCGCATCAACGAGATCCTCACGCGTACCGTTTGCTGTTGCGTTTTGCCGTGCTCAACATCGTTGCCGTGGCCCTTCTGGTGGCCGCCGAGGCCAACGGTTTCATCCAGCGCGCGATCGACGCCGACTCGACGAACTTCGTGTTCGTCATCGTGGTGGTATTCGTGGCGGGCCTCGTTCTCGCCCTGCGGCGTGTGATGTGGACCAGTCGCGAAATCAATCATGCGAGGCACTTCGATCCGGCTGTCGCGAGCCACGCCGCGCGCCATGTCGCGAAAACGTCCGACATGGATGCACAGAGCCGCCAGACCCTCGCCCAGGCCCTGCGCCTCGAACTCTCCCAGAATATCACGATCGTCCGTCATCTGGCATCGAGCCTCGTGTTCCTGGGCCTGATCGGAACGGTCCTTGGTTTCATCATCGCGCTCTCGGGAGTCGATCCGGACATGGCCGGCGAGGCCGAGAACATAGGCCCCATGGTGTCCGCCCTCATTGCCGGCATGTCCACGGCCCTTGTCACGACCCTGGTGGGCGGCCTGCTCAACATCTGGCTCATGGCGAACTACCAACTGCTGACGACAGGCACGGTCCGGCTCATCAACACGATCGTCGAATTGAGCGAACACCGTGCAGGTTCTTGATCCGCTCGACGACGATCCCGCGGCCACCGTCTTCCGCGACGTCATTCTCCTGGCGCTTCTGGGATTCGTCGCCCTCGTGATCCTGCTTCTGCCGCACGTCAATCCGCCGAAAATGAAGACCTCGGACCTGCTGACACCGGGCAATGTGATCATCGAGATCAAGTGGCCCGAAACCGTCGACGCCGATGTCGATCTGTGGGTCCGCGCACCCGGTGACGGTGCCGTGGGCTGGTCGCAGCGCGGCGGTGCCATCTTCGATCTGCTGCGCGACGATCTCGGGTACATGAACGACCTTACGGCAGCCAACCACGAGATGGCCTACAGCAGGGGCGTTCCGCACGGCGAATATGTCGTCAATGTCCACATGTACCGCAACGACACCGAGATCTGGCCGGTCCCGGTCTATGTCATCGTGAGCGTCAAGCTCGATATCGAAAAACCGGCCCGCCAGATCCTGCTCGGTAAGGTCAATCTGGTCCGGGTCGATCAGGAGGAAACCGTCTACCGTTTCAACCTGAATGAATCGGGAGGCCTGCTACCGCACACCGTCAACAATCTCTTCACCACGCTGTTCGACAGCAAGAGGCTGTGACCGGTGCAGCTTGTCGCCATCGCCTTCGTCGTGTGTTTCCTGCTGGCTGCCTTTCCGGCCTGGGTAGCCGTGTCGTCACCCGGGCGCCTGCGGCGCAAGATCACCGTACTCGCGACACTTGCCCTGCTCGTTCCCGCGGGCTACGTCACCATGAGCGAACTTCTCGGCAGGCCCAAACCCGCAGCCTCCGCCTTCCTCGAGGACTTTCGCGATTATCACACCGTGATCGCATGGGATATCCATGAGGACAAGGCCATCTATTTGTGGCTCGAAATGCCCGATGGCCGGGAACCGAGAGTGTTCGCCTTTCCCTATGACACCGCGACCGTCTCCAGACTGCAGGATGCAGGCGAGAGGGCGACAGCCCTTGCAAGCAAGCTCCTGGCTCGCCTCGAGGAAACCGGCAGGGCCGGCGAAACCCGTCTCGAGTTCACCAGCCAGACAGAGTTCCGGCGGGAGCTTCCGCGCAAGCCCGACCCCGACGAGGAGGATGTCTTCTTCTTCGGGAAGGATGACGTGGAATAGGCCGTGCGGTTTCCCTTGCCGCTGAAGCGTGCGACACTTGTCAGGCGCTACAAGCGCTTTCTCTCCGATCACCTTCTTGAAGACGGCAGCATCGTCATCGCGCACTGCGCCAACCCCGGTGCGATGACCGGAATTGCCGAAGAGGGCATGACTACCTGGCTCCAGGAATCCGGCGATCCACGGCGCAAGCTGAAATGGTCCTGGGAACTGGTGTGCGCCGACGGCGGTCTCGTCGGATGCCATACCGGCAAACCGAACGGGCTCATCGAGGAGGCGATCGGCAACGGCGCCATCGCCGAACTCGCCGGGTACGAGACGATCCGGCGAGAAGTGGCCTATGGCAGCCATTCCCGTGTCGATCTCCTACTGCAGGATCCGTCGCGCCCCGACTGCTACGTGGAGGTGAAGAACTGCAATCTTCGCAGGAACGCGGCACTGGCGGAGTTTCCTGACGCGGTGACGAAGCGCGGCGCACGCCACATGGACGAACTTGCGTCCATGGTCGAGGCCGGCAACCGCGCGGCGGTGGTCTGGTGTGTCCAGCGCATGGACTGCGAGGTCTTTGCCATCGCCGGCGATATCGACCCCGGATTCGACGCAGCCGCGGCGCGTGCCGCCATGCGGGGCGTTGAGACATTCGCCTATTCGTGTAGATTGACCACCGACGAGATCGTGATCGACCGCCAGCTCCCGATCCGCCGCACGTGACAGGGCCGGAGTCCCGCGATGCAGCTCAAACGCCGTCAACGCGATTCGCGTGTGACGATTCATTCCCCGGAGGACATGCACGGCATGCGGGCCGCGGGCAGGCTTGCCGCACGGACGCTGGACATGATCGCGCGCCATGTCGTGCCCAGGGTTTCGACCGAAACACTGGACCGGCTGTGCCACGAGTTCATCCTCGACCATGGTGCGATTCCCGCACCGCTCAACTACCGCGGATTCCCGAAATCGATTTGCACGTCGGTGAACCATGTGATCTGCCACGGCATACCGAGCACCGACAAGGTGCTCCGTAAAGGCGATATCATGAACATCGATGTCACGGTCCTGCTTGACGGCTGGCATGGCGACACGAGCCGGATGTATCACGTCGGAACTGTCCGTCGGAAGGCGGCTCGCCTGTGTGAGATCTGCTTCGAGAGCATGTGGCGCGGTATTCGTGAGGTGCGGCCTGGCGCGCGCCTCGGCGACGTCGGGCATGCGATACAGCAGTACGCCGAAGACCGGCGCTGTTCGGTCGTCTACGAATTCTGTGGTCACGGTATCGGCCGCATCTTCCATGATGCGCCGAATGTCCTGCATTTCGGCGATCCGGGCACAGGCATCGAACTCGAGCCCGGCATGTTCTTCACGATCGAGCCGATGCTCAATCTCGGGCGACCGGAATCGCTTATTCTCGACGACGGCTGGACAGCCGTCACGAGGGACAAGAGCCTTTCCGCGCAGTGGGAACACACCATCGCGGTCACCGAGGAGGGTTTCGAGGTCTTCACGCTCTCCCCTGCCGGCCATACCCTGCCGCCCTTCGACAGCTGACCGGCATATTGCGGCCCGGCACCAGGCTTGCACAGCTCCTTCCGGGCCTCTAAAGCGTCGGATGATGCCCGTGGATAACCCCGTCTCCGTGTCGCAGAAGGTCGCCGGAAATGTTGTGCTGGCGTTGGGAACGTCCGTGTGGGGGACGCACTTTCTGGTGACGGATGTGCTGCTTGCAAGCTGGGATCCCTACTTCCTGACGGCCGCCCGCCTGCTGTCCGCAACCGGGTTCCTCTTGACATTCTACACCTTCCAGACCCGGGGGCGTCCGCTCAACCGCATCCCCTGGAAGGCAGCCCTCCTTCTGAGTACCATCGGGATCGCCCTGTCGACGGTCTTCTTGACCCTGGGTGTGAAGTACGCCGGAGCGGTTCCCGCTTCCATCGTCGCGGCGGCAGCGCCGATTGTCGCAGCCTTCGTCGCGCGTGCCGGCTTCGGTATGCCGCTTCGCCTCGCGGTCGTGTTCGGCGCCGTCATAGCCGTTGCCGGTGGCATCATCGCTGCACTCGGCTCGGCTTCCGGTGACGCCGGGGACCTGCGCGGAGGCGAACTCTTCATTCTTGCCGCCATCACGATCTTCACCTGGTATTCCATCGGTGCCCAGCGCTGGCTCACAGGCCTCTCGCATCTCGGCATCACGGCCATCACGATCACCATCGGCGGCCTCACCATGATCGCCGTTCTTCCGGTTCTCGTCGGTCTCGGCATTGCCGAGACGCGGTTCGAGTTCAGCTTGAGTTCCACGGCCTACATCCTCTACCTCGGGGCGGGCCCCGCATCGTTCGCGCTCTTCACATGGCATTGGGGAATCAGCCGGGTCGGCGTCACCATTGCCACGATCTACTCGAATCTCGTTCCGATCGTGGTGGTGGCGGCCCGGATGATCCAGGGAGAGCCACCCACGATCGAGCATCTGATCGGCGGAGTTCTCATCATCTCAGGCGTTCTGGCCGCCCAGCTTCTGCCGTCGCGACAGGACAAGGTTGCCCGGAGGAGAGCGGCATGACCGCCGTTGCGACCCGTCCGGTGAAGGCTGTCGCACTGGTGAGCCTCGGCCACCTGCTGAATCACCTGATCGTCATGGTGGTACCGCCACTGGTCGTCATATGGGTCGACGCGTTCAACGTCGACTACACGGCGATCGGAGTGATCATGGCCGTGACCGCGATCGCTTCCGCTGTTTCCGTCGTGCCCATCGGTATCCTCACCGATCGCGTTCCCGCACGCCTTGTTCTGACTTCCGGTTTGTGTGTGCTCTCGCTTTCGGTCATCGGCTTCGGTCTTGCCCGAACCTACATCGAACTTCTCGTCTGCGCCGTCTTCATGGGCCTCGGCAACACGGTGTTTCATCCCTGCGGCTACACGATCCTGTCGGCCACCGTGCCCAGGGCATGGCTCGGCCGCGCCTTCAGCGTCCATAGCTTCGCCGGCTATGCCGGGTTCGCCCTTACCCCTGCCATCATCGGGTTCTCGGTCCTCTACTGGAACTGGCGTGGCGCCCTCATCGCCATGGGTCTTGCCGGATTCGCCGTCGCCTTCGCCATGCTGGTCAATCGGGAGAGCCTTCGGGACGGGCGTGGAACCGCCGCGACGCCGAAGAGCGAAAGCAGGGGCGGTCACGGACTCCTGATGTCCCCGGCGATCCTGATGTGCTTCCTCTTCTTCCTCCTGACGACCATCGCGTACTGGGGATTCGACAGCTTTCTTCCGGCGGCGCTCTTCGAGCACCATGGCGTCCCGGAAACCCTCGGCACCTTCGCCCTGACTGTGTTCTTCGGCTTTTCCTCGCTGGGAATCCTCATCGGAGGCATCATCGCCGATCGCACCGCCCGGCACGGTCTGACGGCAGCGTGCGGATTCATCATCGCCGCCACATGCATCTTCCTGATCGGGGACGCCGCCAGCGGCACCGTCACGATCTTCGTCCTCATCGGCATCGCGGGACTCGGTGCCGGTATCGTGACGCCGTCACGCGATCTGATCGTGAGGCACGTGACACCGCCATCACAAACCGGCAAGGTGTTCGCATTCATGACCCTTGCCATGGATGCCGGTTCCTTCGTCGCGCCGCCGGTGTTCGGATTCCTGATGGATGAAGGCCATTCGGTGTGGCTGTTCCGGATCGCTGCGATCACGCTGATCCTTTCGGTACTGACCGTGACGGCCACGCGCCGCGTCCACAGACACATGGAGATTCCTGCATGACACCCAACGCTGTTTCCAGAGCCGCAGCGATCATGATCAGGGCGAGAGACGATGGCGGTCCGTTCGGGCGCCTGCCAGCGGACATCCGCCCGGCGACGCTCGAGGAAGGCTACGCCATCCAGGACGAGGTCATTCGCCAGCGTGCCGCGAGCGGGCTGGCACAGGCGGGCTGGAAGATCGGATGCACCTCCAGGGTCATGCAGGAGATGCTGGGACTCGACGGGCCGGGTGGCGGTGCAGTGCTCGCCACCAATGTCCGCGCGAGTCCCGCACGCCTGGAGGCCGCCGTCATCTGCAATCCGGTGGCCGAATGCGAGATCGCGGTCCGGATCACAAGGGATGTGGAGCATCGGACTGGCGGTCACGATGGCAAGAGCATTGCCGCCTATGTGGCGACATGCATGGCGGCAATCGAGGTCGCGGAACTGCGTATGCCGGAACGCGAGGAGATGGCGGTGGCCGAAATGGTAGCGGACGACTTCTACCAGAAAGCCGTGGTCATGGGCGGTGAGATCCCCGATTGGCACGCGCTCGATCTCGCCTCGCTTCGGGCCACGACCACGGTCTCCGGCGCTTTCAGGGGCGAAGGCCGTGGCGGCGACAGCCTCGGGCATCCCTTCAACGCGGTGGCATGGCTTGCCAACGGACTCGAAGCCCGCGGAAATACCCTGCGCGCCGGGCACATCGTGCTGACCGGTTCGCTGGTCGCAGCCGCTCCTGTCGCTCAAGGGGACGATATCGTCTGCGCCATCGAAGGTCTCGGCGAAGCTCGCCTCACCATGGTCTGAACCGCAAGAGTCTTTCGACCATGACCGAGATACGCGCCTGGGCGGCGCTGACATCCCCGGAACTCGTGCGGCTTGCGGGCGAACGATGCCTTGCGGTCCTGCCCATGGGCGCCACGGAACAGCACGGCCCTCATCTGCCTCTGGGCACCGACACCATGATCGCCGAAGGCATCGTTGCCCATGCGCTTCCACGTGTCGAAGCCGACGGCACCGTGCTCGAACTCCCGCCTCTTGCTGTCGGCAAGAGCAGCGAGCACGGTTCCTTTCCCGGTACACTCAGTCATGAACCGGAAACCATGCTTGCCATGCTGACGGAGATCGGAAACGGCCTCGCCCGTTCCGGTATCCTCAAGCTCGTGATCGTCAACGCCCATGGCGGCCAGCCGCAGATCGTCGATCTCGCGGCGCAGAGACTGAGAGAACGTCACGCCATGCTGGTCGTGCGCGCCAACTACATGACATGGCCCCTGCCCGACCATCTTTCCGGCCTGGACCCGGGGGGGCACCACGGTGGCCTCTACGAGACTGCCATCATGCTCGCCCTCGATCCCGGCCACGTCAGGATGGCGAATGCCGGGACCTTCGAATCGGCAGCCGGGGAGCTTGCCGGGCGGCACCGGAGATTCGGTCACGGAGGCCGCCTGGGCTTCGCCTGGCAGGCCGAGGACCTCAACCCGCAGGGTGTGGTCGGACGCGCCGGCGACGCGACTCCTGAAACGGGTCTGGAGCTCCTCGACCACCATGGAAGTATTCTTGCCGATCTCATTGGGGACGCGCTCGATTTCGACAGACTGGAAGCGTTCAACGTGAGGCGTTGAGAGAAAGGAAGAAGTACGAATGGACATGGCACTTTCCAGCGACGACCTCGATGTTCGCGAGCAGGCCCGCGCCTTCACCCGCGAACATCTGTGGCCCCACGAAATCGAGCTCGACGAGAACGAAATGCTGCCTGAAGCCACCGAGGATGCGATACGCCAGGGTGTGCTCGATTTCGGGCTCAATGCCATCAACCATGGCCCCGAACACGGCGGTCAGGGGATGACGATCGTCCAGCAGTGCATCGTCAACGAGGAAGTCGGATCCGCGACCAATGCGCTATGGGGGAGGGTCTGGCAGCCCCCCGTCTGCCTGAAGGATGGCACGCCGGAACAGATCAAAAAGTATCTCGTGCCGGCCTGCCGCGGCGAGATCTCGACATCGTTCTGCACATCGGAACCCACTGCTGGTTCCGATGCCGGCGGCATCAGGACGTCCGCGACGCTCCAGGGCAACCAGTATGTCATCAACGGCGAGAAATGCTTCGCCACCAATGCGGAAAGCGCAGACGTCAATCTCCTGACGACGGTGATGGACGGCGATCCGGTGCGCCCGACACTGTTTCTCATCGACAGGGGAACCGAAGGCTTCCGTGTTCGGCGTCTGCCCCGGTTCTCCCAGCGTTCGGGACACGGGCATCCGGAGATCGACATCGTCGACATGCGCGTCCCGACGACACAGATGCTCGGGGAGATCGGACAGGGGTTCGAGCTCACCAAGGACTGGTTCGTCGAGGCACGCCTGGCGATCGCCGCGCGCAGTATCGGAATGGCGATCCGGGCCAGCGAACTCGCCCTCGAATGGGCCCGCGAACGCCAACAGTTCGGCCGGGCGATCATCGAATTCCAGGCCGTGGAATTCATGCTGGCGGACATGGCGACGGACATCATGGCAGGAAAATCCATGCTCTACCGCACCGCCCAGGAGATCGATACCGGACTCGACCGCAAGACCGCCCATGCCAAGGCGAGCGCCATCAAGTATTTCTGCTCGGAAGCAGGCTTCCGCGTGGTCGACAGGGCCACGCAGATCTTCGGTGGCCGGGGCACGATGTGCGAGAACCCTGTCGAACGGCTGACCAGGGACGTCCGGCTCGAGAGGATCTGGGAGGGAACCTCGGAGGTCCAGAAGGTCATCATGGCGGGCCAGATCCGCAAGCGCGGTCTCGAGCCCTACACTGGCTGGAACTGACGTGCGCCATCCGGCATCACTCCGGGAGATCGTCGAGAACGGCCTCTGTCTGGGCTGTGGCCTCTGTCAGTCAATCGCCGGCAGCAGCCGCGTCGAGATGGACTGGGTCGACCCACCCGGACGCCTGCGCCCGGCGATCCGCCAGCCGCTCGATACCGATACCGAGCTGGCGATCCTCGAGGCCTGTCCGGGCGTGAAGCTCGACGAGCCTGTCGAGCACTCCAGGCACGGGCATGACGTTCGTGTCGACCCCTGCTTCGGTCCATGGATCCGCGTCTGGAAAGGGCATGCAAGCGATCCCGACATCCGCCACATGGCGTCTTCGGGTGGGGCGCTCACGGCACTCGCCCTCCACCTCCTTGAAAGCGGCGAGGTCGACTTCATCAGCCACGTCAAGGCCGACGAGGAGCGCCCGATGCGCTCGAGGAGCCATGTTTCCACCAGTCGCGCCGACGTGCTGGCAGGAGCAGGATCGCGCTATGGCCCGGCGACACCTCTCGACCGATTTCTCGAGCTGCTGGACCGCGATCGTCCGTTTGCGGTCATCGGCAAACCTTGCGACATCTCCGGTGTCCACAACATGAGAAGGCTCGATCCACGGGTCGACCGGCTCGTCAGGGCGACTCTCGCCTTTTCCTGCGGCACCTTTGCGGACCTCGACTGTTCGCGACAGATGCTGGAACGGGTGGGTATTCCCGGCGGCGCCGGCGGCGAGGCAAACCTTTCCCTCTTCCGCTACCGGGGTTACGGGTGTCCGGGGCCGACCCGCGCCGTCGACAGAACGGGACGGATCCATGACGAGGACTATCTCGACTTCTGGTACGGATCCCATGGCTGGACCCACCAGTTCCGCTGCAAGATCTGCGCCGATCCGACGGGCGAAGCCACGGATATCTCGGTGGCGGACGCCTGGCCAGGCGGGGCGCCGACGGAAAACGAGTGGGGCGGTTCGAACGTCTTCATCAGCCGGACCGTGCGCGGCGATGCCGTGATGCAGAATGCCATCGATGCCGGTGTTCTCGAGCTCGAGGAACACGATATCGGCCTCCTCCACGAGGTGCAGCCGCATCAAGCGGTAAAGAAGCAGGGGATCAACGCCCGCCTGAAGGCCATTGCCGACAGCGGTTTCGCAGGCCCGGACTTCCGGAACCTCAACCTCGACGAGGCCGAGGCCCAGCGTGACCGCGATTTCTTCCGCAGGAACCACGAAGGCACCATGGAACGCATCGCCAGAGGCGTGAACCGGGAACGGCTGGCCTGAGGACCGGAGGACGCTTGCACGAATCGCGCATCTTCCGGCCCGGCCTGCTTGCCGGGCATCATGTCTTGATCACCGGCGGCGGCACAGGTATCGGCTTTGGCTGTGCCCGGGAACTCGGCGCGCTCGGGGCCAGAATCACGATCGCCGCGCGCCGCAGGGAGGTGCTGGAAGCCGCCACCGACCAACTGCGGGAGGACGGCATCGATGCGGCCTTCTACCCGCTCAATATCCGCGACGACGAGGTCTGCCGGGAGGTCCTTGCAACCGCGAGCCAAGAGCGGGGCCTGCCCGATCACCTCGTCAACAACGCCGGCGGTCAGTTCGCGGCGCGAGCCGATGACATCTCGGCGAACGGCTTTCGCGCGGTGATGGACCTCAATGTCCAGGGGACGTGGCAGATGAGCAGCGCGTTTGCCCACGCGCATCGTGCCAGTGCGACACCCGGCCGGATTGTCAATATCGTCTTTTCTCACACGGACGCGATGGAACGTTTTGCCCATGGCGCAGCGGCACGGGCCGCCGTGGTCAATCTCACGCGTACCCTGGCGCTGGAATGGAGCGACCACCGGATACTCGTCAATGCGGTCGGCCCGGGCGCAGTCATGACCGAGGGAACCATGCAGTACGATGAAGCCGAAAGCGGAAAGGCCCGGGTCTCGGAGTTTCCCGTGCCGCGCCTCGGCACGCCCGAGGATATCGCCTGGATGGTCGCCTTCCTGCTCTCGCCCGCCGGCGACTGGATTACCGGCAGCTATTTCGCCATCGATGGCGGTGGACAGCTCGCCGGACGCCGCTGGGAAAGACCACTCGGTACAGGTGCCTGAGACCGCGTGACCGCCGTGGACGAAGCAAGGCCGGGTCGAACATTCCCGCAGGTACGGCCGACGCACGGTTGCTCCCGTGTTCTGACGCCAAGGTCATTTCAACCTGCAACCCCGGATCAGCGCACGTCCGACAGGACCTCAATGACGTTGGGGCCATCTACGCCGATGTGTCGGGCCAGTCCACCTCCGGTGCGACGGATAAAGCGCCACCTCCAGGGACCGTCATCCATCTCAAGGCCCCCGGAAAGCGCAGCCCCAAGGCCGCGAAGCACTGCAGGGCAATCGCCCGGGCACTGCGTGTCTCGCCAAAATGAGCTTCCGGAATCTTCTTCACCTTACTCATCGCCAGTCTTCCCCGTGCCATCTCTTCCTCCCGGCCCAACCGCGAGGATTCGGTGGCTACTTTCGCTCATGAGGTTCTACAGCTCTGGGATGGTATGCTGGATTATCAGGGCCGCGGGTGCGATCGCCGCCTCCCCGTCGGGCTGGAAGAAGCCAGTTCGAAGTCTTCGACCATCACCAACCAGCTGGCGTTCCTGAATTACCGGGCAAAGCAGGACGTTGCCACGCGCGGGCGTGACTTCTGATGTTCAGACGACGAACCTGGGAACCTGGGCGCCGACGCATCCTCTTTCGTGTTGCGAAACCAAACACGACTTCTCTCAATCACGAAATTCGAACTGGATCCCTGCTCAGACGCCATGCCGCCAGGGTGGCTGCCGCGGCGAGCGGGACGAAGGCAGCAAAGACCCAGGCGCCGACCGTGCGCAGGGTCTCTTGGGGTGCGTCCTCCGCGAAACCAAAGGAGTTGGCAATCAGGCCGCAAAGCGCCGCGCCAAGGGCGTAGCCGAACTGATGTACAGTGGGGATGGCGGCCGATGTCCGTTCGCGGTCGGCCGGCGGGGCGGCCTCGGTCGTGCGCCGGATCACCAGGCCCCACATCTGGCCGAAGCACGCACCAAGCAGAACGACGAAAGGAACGATGGGCCAGACTCTGCCGAACGGCATGGTAATGGCGAGCCCCACCAGAGCGATGACCGCAACGACCGGCGCGGTGCGGATGAGCCAGCGTTCGGCCACCCCCCCGGCATTGGCTATGGCGACCGCCGCCACACCCCAGGCCACCGACTCGATGGCGATGACATAGCCGGATTCGAGCGGCGACAGTCCGAACAGTCGCTCAAGTAAAAACGGACCGTATGTGAAGAACGAACTGGTCGCCGTAGCGAGCAGAACTGCCAACAGGAGGCCGGATCCATAGGGCGTGGCGGTCGAAAATGGGCGCGGCGGAAGCATGCGGCCGTCGCCGGACCGGCCGTCTTGCCACAGGAAGAGGGCGAAGACGATGGCGGCGCCGACCATCAAAGCCGGCGCGATAACGGGATTTGGGTCGGCGGCGGCCAACGAGACGAGGAGAATTCCACCGGCGAGCAGTATGAGCCGAAAGAAGGGAACGCCGCTTGTTGTCTCCGGTTTGTCGCCGCGCCGGTCCTTGGCCACAGTGACGGAAACCAGTACGACGAAAAGCGCGGCCTGCAGCGCAAAGGCCCAAAAGGCGCCACGCCACATCCCATAGTTGGCGAACAACCCGCCCACGAGCGGGCCGCAGAACGCCGACATGCTCCAGGTAGCCGAGGTGAGCGCCACAAGCTTGGGAACCATGGCTTTGGGGAACAGCCGGTCGAGCGCGACGTAGACGAGGGCGACCTGACCGCCGCCGCCCATACCCTGGATAAATCGGCCCAACAGCATCACCGCCATGTCGGGCGCCAGCGCGGAAACCACGCAACCGGCCGCAAATGAGGTCCCGGCGAAGATGAAGGACAATCGCAAACCGAAAGTCATGGCAATCAGGCCGGTCACGGCGCCAAGAAGAACGGTGGCCAGCATGTAGAGCGTGTAGGCCCAGGGCACATAGGCGTCGCCGCCGATCTCGGCCACTGCGCTGGGCAGCGTGGTGACAATCAACAGGCTGTCCGCGGCGTGGAGCCAGATTCCAAGCGTCAGTGCGATGACAAGCGGCGCGCGACCGCCGCGAAACAGGTCGGCCCAGCCGGTTCCGACTCTATCCGTCCGCGTCATGCCCTCTCCTCATAGACAGATGTATCGAAAGCATTTGCTTTCATTATGTCAGAATTCGTTGGCCGAAAACGAGGAGAAAATAGTCGGACATGTTCCGGAGAAGGTCCGAACCACTCTCCCTACACCACCACTTGATGAGGAAGATTCAGATCGGCGGCTTCCCAGCCGGGTTCCTACACTATCACGTATGGTGGGTTTCGCGTTGCATCGGTCTTCGCTGGTCTTCCATTCTCTCGACAACGATGTCGAAGTGCCGCGAGAACACCGGTATCTCGCGCACCGTGCGTACAGCACACGGGTATGAAGCGCGGCTGCTCCACATCGTTCGCTATCCCGGGAACCGGCCAGGTGACATCGGACGGTGGGACCGACCGCTCCTCCTGATTGCCGCGGGGCACCCGGAAATGGGACAATACTGCATGCGACTCAGCGCCGCAGCGCTGCAAACTCGTGGCATGCCATTTTTGGAGACGGGGTTTTCTGGCGGCACCAGTTACGTCCCGGAAGACGACGTCCCTGTCCTTCCATTGGGTCACTGTTGGCTCGGACCTCTGATTACAGTACCAATCCGGCATGCAGATTGCTCTTCGCCAGGTTGATGCCAAGACGGTGCAATGGTTGATCGGCGCGTTCAAGGCCCCGGATGCCAGCAACGCTGCCGATCGGGCACTCCTGCCGCTGGTCGACCAACCCAACCAGACCGGAACCGTCTATCCGGGAACCAGCCTCCGGTTCGTCTGCGAAATGGCAGACACTTCATCCCTCAAAGGGGTCACCTGATACATACAAACGACTTCATTCTTCAATCGGTTCAGGTGAGGCGGGCAAGACCGTTCGCAGGGAGGGGTCAATCCGGAATTCACGATACCGATCGCTCCGTGCTACCGTCGCGCAGCTGAACTGTTGAGCCCGGTTCGGTGCCGGCACATGGCATGGGGAGAACGAGCCTGTCCGATGCGTTGCGAATACTGGTGCTTGCCGAGAATCCCGGAACTGTCGTTGCCGAACTCTACCGCCGGTTTTCCGGACTGGCGGTGTCGGTGGCCGAGAGCTACGACGGACTTGCCGATGCGGCCCGGATCGATCCTCATGTCGCCTATACCGAACGGTTCGAACTGAAGCGCTTCCCGCGCGAGGCGCTGTTCTGCCAACCGTCCCTCAGGTTCGTTCACGCATCCGGCGCCGGAATCAACCACCTGGTGCCCTGGGATCCCGGAAAGGTCGATGTCTGCAACGCCGCCGGTGTTCAGGATGAGGCCATGGCCCAGTTTGCCATCGCCAGACTGATTGCCATGACCTGCAACTTCTTCCAGTACCACGACCAGCAGAAGGACCGCGTGTGGCGGATGCTCGACGCGCGGCGCTCCACGGGCGGCACCCTGACGGTGGTGGGACTGGGCAGGATCGGCCGGGCCTGCGCCCGGATTGCCGGTGCGCTCGGCATGACTGTCCACGGTGTGCGGGCCCGCCCGGAACCATGTCCCGATGTGGCGAAGGTCGTCGGCCCGGATGCCATGTCCGAGGTTCTCTCGCTGTCGGATTACGTGATTGTCGTCACTCCGCTGACCGACGCGACAAGGGGTCTCATTGGCCAGGACGCCATCGCGGCCATGAAGCCCGGAGTCATGATTCACAACATGTCGCGCGGCGGTATCGTCGACGAGGCAGCGCTCATGAACGCCCTCGAGACCGGCCATGTCCGGGCTGCTTCCCTGGATGTCTTCGAAACCGAACCCCTTCCGGTAGAGAGCCCGCTCTGGGGAGTGGAGAACGTCCACATCACGCCCCACAACGGTCTCATGATGACATGGGATGACTACATCACGGGAGCGATCGGGGTCTTCCTTGACAATCTCGGGCGCCACATGAGCGGGACGCCGCTGGTGAATGTCATCGATCCTCATCGAGGTTACTGAACCTGAGTCCGATATGGCGAAACGCGAACTCGAAGGCAGGGTAACACTGGTCACCGGCGGAGGCAGTGGCCAGGGACGGGCGATCGCACTGGCGCTTGCCGCAAAGGGCGCCGACATCGCCTTCGGTTCATTCGTTGCGGGCGAAGGTGACATGGCTCCCTGGGAGGAAACCACCTACCCGACGAGGCAAGAGATGGCGGAGGCCGCAAGCGCCATCGAGCAGCATGGCACGAGCGCTCATGGCCAGCATCTCGATCTTCGTTCGAACGAAAGCTGTCAGGACATGATCGAGCAGGCCCGCAACAGGTTCGGCAAGATCGACATTCTCGCAAATGTCGCCGGAATTTGCGCACAGCTTGCGCTTCCCGGACACGATGACGAAGCCTGGGACAAGGTGATCGATATCAATCTTTCCGGCACATGGCGCATGATCAGGCGTTGCCTCGGGCCGATGATGGAGCGGGGCTGGGGCCGGATCATTGTGATCTCTTCGACAGCGGCCAACGTCGGCGCTGCGAACTACAGCGCTTACTGCGCCTCCAAGGCAGGATTGCTGGGCCTGATGCGCTGTGCGGCCATCGAAGGCGCGCCGCATGGCGTCACGTGCAATGCCATCAATCCGGGCTTCGTCAACACCGGCATGGTGAAGATCAATCTCCAACGGCTTGCCCGCATCAGGGGAATGACGAAGGAAGGGGCCTATGCCGAAGCCGCCTCCGGCTCGCCCATGAACCGGATCCTCCAGCCGGACGAGATCGCTGGTATCGCGGCATTTCTGTGCACGGATGCAGCAAGCGGCATCACCATGGAAGACATCACTGTTTCGGGAGGAAGCCTCTGGTAGGGGTCAGGCATCGAACCAGGCGAGCGCGATCCGGCGGTAAAGTGCGGAGGCGCGTTCGACATCCCTGATCATGACATGTTCGTCGGTCTGGCCGCTCATGCCGAGCGTACCCGGACCGATGATGACCATGGGAAGATCGAAGGCAGGCGACAGGACCGTGGCATCGCTGTAGTAGGACGCTCCGCCCGGAACCGCCTCATCGCGATTGGCGGCCGATACAGCCTCGAGGCAGATGCGTGCAAAGGGATGATCGGCGGGCGTCTCGACCGGCGGCTTGTAGTCGATTCGCTCGATTTCGAGATCGTCGCCGAGGCGCTCGAACAGGAGAGCTTCGATCGCCTCGGGCTCCATCCCCGGCAACGTGCGCACATCGATCTCGGCCTGGCACCTGTCCGGCGTGAGATTGACCACGGTACCGCCTTCGATGCGCCCCGCGGCCATGGTGGGCGGGCCCAGAAGCGGATGCGGCCCGGTGCCGAACTCCAGCGTGCGCAGCCGAGCCAGGGCATCCATCATGCGCTCGATTGCATTGCCAGCGCCCTGGTTTCCTCCTGAAAGATGACCCGATTTTCCGTGAGCGATCAGACGCAGCCACAGGGCGCCCTTCTCGGCGAGCAGTACGTCCATCGAGGAAGGTTCACTGACCAGAAGGGCTCCTGCACCTTCCAGTGCCCGGGTTTCCGCGAGCCGCCTGGCGCCAATGCAGTTCGAGCTCTCGCCTGCAGTGAAAGCAAGGACAAGATCGCCGACGAGTTGTCCGGAACCCAAGGAGAGTTCTTCGGCGGCCACGATCATGGCTGCCATGCCGCTCTTCATGTCGGCCGCGCCGCGGCCATAGAGTCTTCCGTCGACAATTTCGGCGCCGAAGGGATCGTGCGTCCAGACCTCCTTGCCGAGCGGAACGGTATCGAAGTGGGCAGAAAAGACGATGGCAGGCCTCTTACCCCTCCCCCTGACCCTCGCTACCACGTTGGCGCGGCCGGGAATGAATTCGTCGAGTTCCACTTCGAGGCCGGCCTGGCGAAGCCGTTCGCAGGCATGCCTTGCGATGACGATTTCCCGTCCCGGAGGATCGCGGGTATCCATGCTGACAAGTTCGCTCAGAAGATCGACTACACCGGATGAATTCATTAGTTGTCATTCCTTTGTATGGTGCTGTTGAGATTGACTGTCAGTTCAGTCAAGCCCTGGGACGGCCTATCAATGTGGCACGATGCCGGCGCTGACAACAGGCGGTTGCGGATGTACGCTTCACGATCAGCGCCGGTGCCGGCGGATGCGGGAAGGATCTGGACCATGGTACGCGACCCACGTTACGACATTCTGTTCGAACCCATTCGGATCGGGCCGGTCACGGCACCCAACCGGTTCTATCAAGTGCCGCATTGTTCGGGCATGGGGTTCTCCATGCCGCAGACCCTCAATGCCATGCGCGGGATCAAGGCCGAAGGGGGCTGGGGTGTCGTGTGCACCGAGTACTGCTCGGTCGATCCCTCGTCGGATGATCATGCCCATCCCTACTGCACCCTGTGGGACGACGGCGATATCCGCAATCACGCTGCGATGGTCGAAGCCGTGCACAGGCACGGATCCCTGGCGGGAGTCGAGTTATGGCATGGTGGCTATGCCAACAACAACGGCCTCACCCGCGCCATTGCGACAGCACCGATGTCGATGCCGGTCTGGCATGGCGTGGCCCAGACGAGAGCCATGGACAAGGCGGATATCCGGGAGTTTCGCCGCATGCACCGCAATTCGGCCCTGCGCGCCCGCGAGGCCGGATTCGATCTCGTGTATGTCTACGCCGCGCACGGCTACCTCCCCGCGCAATTCCTCTCACCGGTGCAGAACCAGCGGACGGATGAATACGGCGGCAGTTTCGAAAATCGCGCTCGATTGATCAGAGAACTGCTCGAGGATACCCGCGACGCCGTCGGGGATACATGTGGCGTCGTGCTCCGCTTTGCCGTCGACAATCTCGATAGTGACACGGGAATCACCAAGGACGGAGACGGCTGTGCCCTTGTGGAATACGTCGCCGAACTTCCGGATCTTTGGGATGTCAATATTGCGGACTTCCCTGCCGATGCCCGGACCGCGCGATTTGCCGGGGAAGGCGCCCAGGAAGACTACATCGCGTTCGTCAAGCAGGTCACCACGAAGCCGGTTCTGACGGTGGGCCGCTATACGTCGCCGGATCGCATGGTATCGATCATCAACAAGGGGCTGGTCGACATCATCGGTGCTGCCAGGCCTTCCATCGCCGACCCGTTCCTGCCGGCCAAGATCCGCGAAGGCCGCATCGAAGACATACGCGAGTGCATTGGCTGTAACATCTGTATCTGGAGCAACGGCAACGGTGTTCCTCTCCGGTGCACGCAGAATCCGACCATGGGCGAGGAGTGGCGCAGGGGTTGGCACCCCGAAGTGATTCCTCCCAGGTCAGGCGATGGCAAGGTCCTGGTTGTCGGTGCCGGTCCGGCCGGTCTCGAAGCGGCCCTTGCCGCCGGCCGTCGGGGCTATCAGGTGGCGCTCGCCGAAGCCACGACCGAACTCGGAGGCCGTTCGGCGCGAGAAGCCACCCTGTCCGGACTCTCGACTTACGCGCGCGTCAAGGACTGGAGGCTCGGCCAGATCGCCAAACTCCCGAATATCGAAATCTACCGTTCGAGCAGGCTTGACGCCGACGAGGTTCTGGAATTCGGCTTCGAGCATGTGTGCATCGCCACCGGATCGTTGTGGCGGCGCGACGGCACCGGCCGCTCGAGTTTCTCCGCCTTCGATGGCCATGAGCACGAGAATGTCTTCACGCCTGATGACGTGATGGATTCGCGATCAATCGACGGGCCGGTTCTGGTCTACGACGACGATAACTTCTACATGGGCGGCGTGATTGCCGAGACCCTCAGGGCACGCGGGCTCGACGTGACGTTCGCGACCAGTGCAAGCATCGTCTCCCCCTTTTGCGAACGCACGCTGGACCAGGGCCGCATACAGGCACGTCTCATCGAAATGGGCGTCGTCATCGAGGCCAACCGTCTGCTGCGATCATTCGATGGCCAGATGGCGGAGCTCGATCATGTCTATGGAGGAAAGGACCTCACGGCATCATGGCGAAGTGTCGTCGCCGTGACCTCACGTCAACCCCGGGAGGACCTCTGGTCCGCACTCTCGGTACAGTCGGGCCGATGCACCGATGCCGGCATCGTCAGCGTGCGGCGCATCGGTGACTGCGAAGCCCCTCAAACGATTGCTGCGGCGGTGTACGCGGGCCACCTCTACTCCCGGACGCTGGATGCCGATGATGCCGTTCGGCGCGACAGGGTGATCGTGTAATCTGTGGCCCCTTTCCCGATGTCCGCGGCATCTGGCATAGGCGGTTTGTGACGGTGAGCCACGGCCCGTCCCGGGGCGTATCCCGACCGAGGCAGGCGGACCGATGAACGACCAGGCCGATGCGACAAGGCCGCACTCCCTTTTCCGCAACGAGATCGCTTCCGGCAACGGCGGCGCATTCATCCCGGTGTTCGCCTGGGGCATGAACCTTCCCTGGTAGAACAGCTGTTGCTTCACCGGGATATTCTCTCCACCACAGCCTCCCGTCAGGCCATCGGGGCGAGCCCGCTTCCTACCCTGCTGTGGATTGGCAAGGGGCGTATCCCTCTCTACCGTTGCCTGCCCTGGCGCCGGATGTTCATCCTCGGCCTCGCAGGGCCTGTGTGCTCTTCGATTCTCACCACACTCGCCATATTCACCGTATTGCTCTCGGCGTTGGCGGGAAATGTGATTGTTCGGTATTTCCAGACGACGGATCTCCGCCCAGACGAGTTAATCAAGCACCGCTACTTAGGGCAATGAAAGGTGTCGAAGTACCTTTCCTATTCCGCTCGTGTTAAGTCGTCGCGCTTGTGGCGAATTTCCGGGTATTCTTACGCTGGCGCTGGCTATCCACACGTAGCGGCGATCCTCGGCGGTAGCATTTGTCATCCGCATCAGTTGCTCAGCGTCACCACTCAACCAGTCGCGAAGCCATTGCAGCTTCCGGAGGACCGCCGACACTTCCTTTGTCGTCGCGGAATGCACCTCAACCCAAACTGCCTGTTCGGGTCCGTTCCTTGGCCTGTAGCCAACTCCATAGTCCCATCGCGGTGCGTTGGCGCAGTCAGGCTCTCGTGCCAAGGCCTTGTCCAGATCAATGCTACCCGTCAGTCGGCGCGATTCCCCGCATGTCACGTGCCCACGATGTCTATGTTCCAAGGCCTGAATGCCTTCGCGATATGCTCCGTTCACTGGAGGCGGCGCGTCCTCTACGGCCTCCCTGAACGTCATGATTCTTCGGTCGCCACGCGGTTCGCCACTTCGGCGACAATCTCTCCTACATGTCCCGAGAACTCCGTGAGACCACCCCATCCTCCTTCTGCGACATCGTCCGATCCCGGATCGAGATCGGATATGTCGTCAACTGTTCCGTCCCGCTTGAAATAATAGGTTCTGAACTTGCTCTTCAGAGCAGCATCGGCCAACTTTCGCGTTTTTCCTTCTGACGCCAAGCCGAGAAGCCGCAGGACATCCCGGATTTCTCCGTTATTCTCTTGGAAAAAGCGTAGCGCCCAAATGACGTCGAGTACGTGGGGTGAATGGGTCGAAATGCATACACGGTATCCTCGCAATCGCAATTCCATTACAAGGTTGATGACAGCCCCAATTCCGTTTGGATGCAGCCCCATTTCCGGTTCCTCGATAACAACCCATTCAAGAGCGTTACGCGTTGGCACCTTGGACGCCGGAAGAAGCCAATACAGCCCAAGTAAAAGGGGTACAAATTCACGTTGCCCAGCAGACCATACGAGGTAAGGTAGGGGGAGACCTTCACCCGAATTCAGAACCAACCGACCCTGATGCCCTGACGTATCCGTACGTAACTCGTAATTGCCGAAAATATGTTTTTCCAAGGGCCTTCGTAATGCAGCTGCTAAACGTTGTTGACGAGGGAAGACCTCTTCGTCAATACCAATCTCGTTTTGCACGATTCCATGAAGTTTTTCGCTGAAATCTCGTAAAACGAAAGGATCTCCTGCTCTGTAATCCGTAAACGGCCGGGTCATTCCGTCGCGCAGGCTCATAACCCGTTGAGCTGGAATATAGAACAATTTTTCAGGAATGGAGGCCCGGCTCGGGCGCGCATACGCCGCCAAATCAGTCAGCTTGCGCGCCCTCCCCAATATAAGTTGGCTGTTCTCCTCCGACCAAATCGACGCCATGCCTTCACCGAAGTATTGATCGAAAAAACTTTTCGCGTGGCCGCGCTGCGCCAGACCGAAGCGCTTCATGGTCTTATGTATCGCAGGCCTATCGACAAGCAGTTTCAGCATTTGCAGGAAGATGCTCTTGCCGGTTGCCTGCGGCCCAACAAATATGGTGACATCGCCGAAGCTGATATCGGCATCCGTGACCGGCCCGATCTTACTTGCTCTTATTCGCTCAACCATGTCCAGATCCCTCTCGATTTATCCACTTCCCTCTACTGCGATCGCCGTCAGGACATTACCGTGCCAAATGCCTGTCTCACTATCAACCGTAGACGTGCTTCTCCCTGTTCCTGGCAGTCTTGCCGGCCCACCTGCGATCATATACGCCACAGGATACGCATTCCGGGCTGGGCCCAATTGATTTTCTGGAACGCTTTGCACCGCACCAAGCCCAGCGTCGCTAGTTATCATGCCGGAAAAGCCGCGATCCAACGATCCAGCCGACTTGAGCAGCTTCTTGCCGGCGCGACGTCGTAGCCATGGGGCCCATCAGTTCAGCGAGTCCTTGAGCGTCTCGCCGGCCTTGAAGGACACCGAGGCCGACGGGCCGATGGCGATCCGTTCGCCGGTGCGCGGATTCCGGCCCTCGCGGGCCGACCGGTCATTCCTGGCGAACCTGCCGAAGCCGGTGACGGTGACGTCCTCGCCACGCGCGAGCGCGTCAGCAATGGACGCGAACACGGCCCTGACCGCGGCCTCTGCCGCTGCTTCGCGATACCCGCCTCGCCGGCCACGCGCTCAACAATGTCGCTCTTTTTCATGCCTTCGCTTCCCTGATCTTGCAGACCATGGCGGTCCGGCCGCCAGCCAACACGCCACCGAACCCAAGTCCGATCCCTAATCGTACTAGCCGGCCGGATCAATCGCGCGGTCGTCCCCCGCCGCGCCGTTCGCCGCCGGGAGGGTGAGCGTGGCCGGAAGCGGGCGGCGGATGGATGTCCGGGAGAGGCATCCCCGCCGTTCCCCATTCCGGCAGATGGAGACGGCACTATAACCACAGCGTTGGCAATCCCCACCGACTGCGAGAACGCCGCCCTCTACGGCGCAGCCCCCGAGCGTGATGAGTTCGACACCCGCGAGATCTGGGACGAAGACGACGCGCTGGCCGCCGTCGCGGAGTCGTTCCGCATCCTGGCACAGGGCGTGGGACCGGACGGCTTCCAGCTCGCCGACGAGCGCGAGAGCCTGCTGTGGGGATTCGCCAACATGCTCGACAGCCAGACACAGAGGCTCGACCGAGCCGCCGACAAGCTGATGTCCGACCTCCGCGACCTCCAGCGCGGGCAGGACGGCACCGAGATCAAGTCCCGCGAGCTTGAGTTCGTCACCGACAGGGCGCAGAACCTGACCGCACGGCGCGACGCCTTCGAGCGAATGCGCGACGAAGCCACCACCGCCTACCGCGTCGAGACCGGCAGCACATGGCGGCCGCGTCGCGGCAGCCATGTCTCGCAGACCGGTAAGCTGACCTCGGCCGCCATCGCCGGCGGCAAGGACATCGCCGAAGGGGCCGTAGCGGCTGAGCTACAGCTCCAGCGTGTCGCCGCCGCAGGCCGGGCAGCGCCGGCGCATGGGCTCCGCGCCATCCGGACCGAACAGGTACGCGTCGAGGCGATCCTCGATCGCCGCGCGCACGGTCTTCCGGGTGAGGCCGCCGGCCTCGTCGAGCGTCGCCTCGGACGGGTCCGGAACCCTTCCAGCATGCCCTTCCGGGCGAGCGCTCACCGGTAGTCGGCCAACTGCTCCGCCGCGGCGACATCCCGCTACGCTCATCTGGCGCGCGACTCGACAAGAACGGTCAACGGCACTTTCCCCGTCACGAAGACAAGCCGTCCGCGCCGTCTTCCTCGACGGCTCAACACCCTTAAACGGCCCAATCCAGGCTCACTCCCCTTCTCTGCTCGAGCACGTGAGGACGTGATACAATGTCGGAACTTGTAACCTATTGACCGACGTTTAATCACATGACACCGGGACCCACGACATCGCAGAAGAATCGGGCTGTCGCCCTTCTCAAGGCCTATGGCCCCATGCGTGGCATCGAGCTCAGCGACGCCGGGATCCACCCAGAAACGCTCGCGCGCATGGTCAAGGACCAGATCCTCACCCGCGTCACCCGCGGACTCTACCAGCTCCCCGATGCCGAGGTGACGGCACCCCATGATCTCGCCGAGGTCGCGAAGCTTGTACCCAAAGGGGTCATCTGCCTCGTCTCCGCCCTTCAGTTCCACGAGCTCACGCTCCAGATACCGGGCCGGGTTTGGCTTGCCATAGGTTCAAGAGCGCGAAAGCCCTAGATCAACTATCCCCCGACCCGAGTCGTGCGGTTCGGGCCGCGAGCCCTTTCCCTCGGCGTGCAAACCCATACCATCGACGGCGTGTCCGTGCCCATTTTCGATCCAGCCATGACAGTCGTCGATTGCTTTCGGTTCAGACAGCACGTCGGTCTCGATGTCGCGCTCGAAGGTCTCCACAATGTCATGAGGTCCGGCAAGGCCAAACCCGCGCAGATCGTTGACTACGCCCGCGATACCCGCATCTGGTCCGTCCTGCGGCCCTATCTCGAAACGGTGGTCGCCGATGGCGCGTGAACCGAGGAATGTCGCCGCTTCGGTACGTGCGCGGCTGCAAAACCTCGCCAGGGAGCAACAGGCCAATTTCCAGCGCGTGCTCACCCGATATGCACTTGAACGGTTTCTCTTTCGACTCAGTGTCTCGCCTCACAAGGAGCTCTTCGTCCTTAAGGGCGCCATGCTCTACGCTGCATGGCTCACAGATCCATTCCGAACGACCCGGGACCTCGACCTGCTCTCCCTCGCCGACCGCGAGACAGCGCCCCTCCTCGAGACAATTCGCGATGTCTGCGCCCAGCCGGTCGCAGACGACAGATTGCGCTTCGATACCGAAAACATCCTTGCAGACCAGTTCGGTGAGGATCGCACCCATGGCGCCTTTCGGGTCCGCACCTCGGCCCAACTCGGCGCCGCCATTATCCCGGTCCAAGTCGATGTCGGTTTCGGACAGTAACTGGAATACCCTCGAGACGGCCTGTATCTGTACGGGCCGCCTTCGAGCGAAGCGCCCGTGTCCGAGATCCGCTACGGTGTCATAGGCACCGCGCAGGGCGTCCAGCGATTCCAGGCCTGGTCCCGGATGGTGTCGGGATTCATCGACATCCCAGAGCCCTCGGCACGCTCCAGGGAGATCGAGCCCCAACACGTTCCTTTTCCCGGATTCGAGCAAGCATTCGGGGCAAGGTGGAGCGTGAACCCAGCCCAGACGATATCCGACATCGACAGCACCGGTCTTCGGGACGCCCTGAACATCGGCAATCGCCACGAGGCAATCATGTCCGCGGTTGGCATGTATGTGGACCGCCTCATCGCCGCACAGAACCGCCTAGAGAACCCGCCTACCTTCTGGTTTGTCGTGATCCCGGAAGAGGTATACGAGCTCGGCCGGCCCCAATCGAGAGTTGCCAGAGCCGACCGGACTCAAGGACGGGTCACGGTTTCCGCCGCGCGTGCACGTTATCTCGAAGTCCAGCCGACACTGTTCGGCGACGAGGAGAAAGAGGCGGAAGTCTACAGATACGCCACCCATTTCCGCAGGCAGTTGAAGGCAAGACTCCTCCAGGACCATATCGTTACGCAGATCGTGCGTGAAACCACCCTCGCCCCCAGGACTTCCTCAACGAGTCCGGTTGGCCCCTGAGACGGCTAGAAGACCCGGCGACCGTCGCATGGAAGCTGTGCACGGGCGCCTACTACAAGGCCGGCGGGCGCCCATGGCAACTCGCTGATGTCCGTCCCGGCGTGTGCTATGTCGGGCTGGTTTACAAGCAGACCGGTCAGTTGAGCGATGGTCGTCATGCATGCTGTGCTGCCCAAATGTTTCTCTCCGATGGCGACGGCGTAGTCTTCAGGGGAGCGCTTGGTCCCTGGTACTCACCGGAAACCAAGCAGTATCACCTGGACCGCCCGAGCGCCCGCAGCCTCATAGGGATGGTGGGCGAGGAGTACAGGCGACTTCACGGAAAACCGCCGACTGAGCTCTTCATCCATGCTCGCTCAGCATTCGCGCATGAAGAATGGAAGGGTTTCGAACAGGGATGCCCGAGTGGCACCCGTCTTGCAGGAGTCCAGATCCGTGATGCACGCGACGACTTGAAACTCTTTCGCACCGGCGAGTACCCCGTTATTCGCGGAACAGCAGCACTGCTTAACGAGCGCACCGCGTTCCTGTGGACGGCGGGCTACGTTCCGCGCCTCGACACCTACATGGGACCCGAGACCCCCAACCCCATTCAGGTCAAGGTACAAAAGGGTAATTGCGATCTCGATACAGTACTTCTCGATGTTCTCGGCCTGACTAAAATCAACTTCAACTCATGCCTCTTTAACGATCGCTCGCCGGTCACGATCAAGTTCGCGGATGCCGTCGGCGACGTTCTGGTGTCGGCTCCCATCCAGGGGGAGCCGAAACTGCCGTTCAAATTCTACATTTGAAACCGGAAGCTACAGACCCGCCTTGAGCACGGTACTGCGACCGGCCATCAACATCTCCAGGCCTTCACTTCGGACCGCGCGTGCTCTCGCACGGCACGAACCCGGGAGCCACGGTGCGCATCCGCCGCAACGCGGCGAGGCGCAAAGTAACGGCCATGAATCAGGGGCGTTCACCATAGGCGATGAGTTCACGGCCAGGGAGTGGAACGGCCGCATTCAAAGGGCAGCTTCCCGGCTGGTCACTTCGGGCTGAGGCTTACAACGAGATCGGCTGCCAATTTGTCGGGCAAAGGGGCTGGTTCGTCATCCGTGAAGCTATATTCGGAAAAGTTCGGGGCAGCACCAAGCAGAAACTCCAGCCACTTTTCCCTCGTCTTCACTGTGCGGAAGAGCCGCTCGTCGACAGTTCCGTGGATTACGGGGTAGAGGATATCGAGGGTTGCTTCAGGATTCTGTTGGCGAAGACGGTTTGTCAATGAGCCGAGCCGATCGATGCGTCCGATCCTTTGCTCGATCCGAGCGGGATTCCAGGCCAGATCGTGGTGCACGATGCGACGACAATGCCTGTGCAGGTCCAAACCCTCCTGCATTACCTCGTTGGCGATCAGTACCATGGGGTACAACGGCGTATTGAACGCTTCCCGGAGTCGTTGGCGACTTTCTCCATCCGCGGTGTGTCGCGTAAATCGCCCGGTCCTTACAGGACCATCGAGTATCCCGAGCTGTTGTTCGGAATTGCGCTGACAGAAATAAACCAGGACCGACCGAAGTCTCGCGACCCATTGCCGGCCCGTATCGGTCTCCCAAAAGCTGGATGCAAATTCGTGGAGCCCGGCTGACTCGACCGGATCGACGGAGAGTCCTGCGTCGTTCGCCTCGGCTAGCACGTCCGCGAGAAACGTCACTTGCTTGTACGTCAGATATCTCGCCAGCTGCTCGACGACCCGAACGCGCAGTTCCTGAGTCTTGGGCGGATTCGAATTCAACGCATCGAGTTGGTCGGAGAGCCTTTCCCATAGCGATCCAGGGCGCCCAAGGACCATCCGAGCGACGCGTGAGGAGATCTTCCACCGAGGTCGCTCGTTGCCAACAGAGTCATCCTCGAACTCATCCTTGGTGAGATCGAGGCCGAACTGCACGTATTCGGGATGCAGCAAGTTGTGAATCGCATCAAATTCGGTGGGCCCGAATTCGCCACACGATTGCCAAAGACGTACAGCAGCCTGCTCCACGCAACGTTTCGCTACCTGGTAGTCGAGTCGTTCGGCCGAAGGCCGAAGTCTTGCCGAGGCGTACTTCGAGCAGGATTCGGTTAGCCCAAGTTTAACGCGCGCCTTACCATGGCGCGCGTTAAACTTGGGTTAGGCAATCTGATGTGGCACGTCGGTGTCAGCAGGCCGGGTGTCAGGCCCATGGCTCTACGAGCGAACCTCGTGCCGGTGGCTGCCATCCTCCTTGCCATGTGGTTCGGCGTCCTGCCGCAACCTGCCCAGATATTCGGCGGGCTATTCGTTCTTGCCGGCGTGCTCTACGCCCAGATCGCGGCCCGCCAGCACGGCTGACGGCTACCAGCCGATCATGGGGAGATTGGTGAGGCTCTCGTTTCGCTCAGGCCCGACGATGAAGTTTTCCTCGATTCCTGCCGTTCCGACGCCCGGCCGCGAAAGGAAGTACTCGACGCCCATCACCATATCGGCATCGATCCGTGCATCGGGAGTGCCGCCGGAAAGGCTGATGAACGGCGGCTCCCAGTAGAGGCCGGTGCCATGGGCGACCGAGGAATAGATCTGGCTCGTGGTCCCATCGTCGCCTCCCACAGCATCGACCGCGGCGCGGCCCACAGCCGCAATGCGATCGCCCGTGGCCCCCGGGCGCACTGATGCCTGAATGGCGTCCACGATCGACGCGCAGTCCTCAATGAGCTGCCGCTGTTCTCCGGTGGGGTGAGAACCCGCCACCGCCGTGCGGCCATGGTCGAACCAGTACCCCTGGAAGGTCGTATCCATCCAGCCGCGCACGAGGTCGCCATCACGTGGCGCGTCAGCGCTTCTCCCCAGCAGGGGATCGCGGCACCAGAAACCGATGGTGTCTGCGTGGTTGACCGATATGTAGGAGCCGCCGTTTCCCCTGCGGTAGAGTTCACGAACCGCCTCCGCGACTGCTTCGCGTTCCGTCGTGCCTCTCGCCAGTTCCTTCATGAGGATATCGAGGGCAGCAGCTCCGTTGGCCCCGCCCTCGCGCATGCAGTCGAGTTCGCGCCGGCTCTTGATGCGGCGGACCGAGAGCACCAGGTCATCGTTCTCCTGCCAGAGCACTGCAGGTGTCCGGTCGAGAAGTTCACGGCCATAGCGGTAGGGCAGAACGGTCGCTCCGGTGAAGGCAACCGCCCCTTCAACCCTTCTGGCCCCGAGTTGCCGGACGACACCCTCGACGACATCCTGATGGCGCGACACGCGATCGGTGGCAAGTAACTCGTCCCGCACATCGCTTGCTTCGGCAACGAGTTCGGGAGTCTCGCCGGGTTGCAGGATGACTGCATAATAGCCCCAGGCATGACGATCATGCGTGTCGGGTGACGCTTCGGGAGCATAGTAGTTGGTGAGATAGAGAACATCGCCGGCCCGGTCCTGGCTCTGTATGGATCGGCTCCACACCACCGCCGCATCCAGGCCCTGCCGGTTCATCTCCTGGTGAACGCGATCCCAGCGTTCTTCGTATTCTTCCTGCGGAAAGTAGCCTCTGACCATCCTGAAATCCTCCCTCAATTCCTGAGCAGAACGATGCGATGGCGGCGAACATGCACATCGACCTCGTCGCCAACGGTTGTGTCATGCTCGACCGGAACGTAGACGAGGAGCTCCTGGTTGTCGTGCCTGGAACTCCTCGCACGGCACCGGTAGTGAACTCCCTGGAACACGCTGTCGACAAGCACGATGGGGCCCAGGCTTTCGGTGTCGGCCCCGGCCTCGAAAAGGACATGCTCCGGACGGATCGAGACATGGACGTCGTTTCCCACCCGCGCCGAGCCTTCGACAAGGATCTCCCCCAGGGGTGTTGCGAGCTTTACATGGCCATGTGAGGCATCCACCACATGCCCCGCCATGATGTTGGTCTCCCCCATGAAGGTTGCCGTGAACAACGTGGCCGGTTCGAGATAGACGCGGTTCGGAGGACCGCTGTCCTCGATGCGGCCGTCGTTCAGGACCACGATCCTGTCGGCGATGCTCATCCCCTCTTCCTGATCATGGGTGACATGAACGAAGGTCGTGCCGAGACTTCTCTGCAGGCCGACCAGTTCGTCCTGCATCTGGCGCCTCAGATTGAGATCGAGTGCCCCGAGTGGCTCGTCGAGGAGCAGGACTTGCGGGCGCACCGCGATGGCCCTGGCAAGGGCGACCCTCTGTCGCTGTCCTCCGGAGAGTTCGTTGACCGACCGTCTTTCGAAACCGGCGAGGCCCACCATTTCCAGTACCTCCGAAACACGGGCGTTGCGGACAGTCCTTGCGAGTCGCTGCATTTCAAGGCCGAAGCCGATGTTTCCCGCGACGTTCATGTGCGGAAACAGGGCATAATCCTGAAAAACCGTGGATGTGGGCCGCCGGGCAGGTGGTATCCGTGTCACGTCGGTCTCGCCGATCACGACGCGTCCCGACGTAGGCTCGACGAAACCGCCAAGGATCGACAGCAAGGTCGTCTTGCCGCTCCCGGAGGGGCCCAGAAGGACGACGAACTCTCCCCGGTGGATGGAGAGGTCCACGTCGCAAACCGCCGTGATACTGCCGTACCGCTTGTTCACATTCTCAAGCGTGACATGAGGTCCGTTCATGAGAGTGCCGGTTTGGTGTCTTTCATTCGGTGAAGGCGATAGGCCAGCAGGGCCAGGATCAGCACCGCGATGGTCACGGTGAACACGAGTGATCCGGCCGCGTTGGCCTGCGGATTGAGGCCTCTGCGCAGGAGGTTCCACAACTCGACGGGAAGGGTAACATCGAAGACGCTCAGCAGAAACGCGATGATGAAATCGTCCCAGGAAAAAGTGAACGTGAGCGCGAAGGCGGCAAACAGGGCTGGCCACAGCATGGGAACCGTGATGCGCGTGAGAACGGTCGCTTCTCCGGCCCCAAGGTCTCGCGCGGCTCGTTCGGCGAAGGCCTGATGATCTCCCATCTGACTGTAGATCACCGCGAATGCCAGAGGCAGGTTGATCACGAGATGACCCATTCCCACGGTCAGCAGCGATTTGGAGATTCCAAGTTCCTTCAGTCCCAGCAGGAGGCCCATGCCGATGACGAGATATGAAACAAAGAGCGGCAGGACGAGAAGCCACTGGATCATCGGTGCACCGGCGGGACGATGCCGCGCAAGACCATAGGCAGCGAGGAATCCCAGAACCGTGGACACCGCGCCTGACGAAAGGGCGACCACGACCGAGTTCACAAGACTGTCCATGAGGCGCCTGTTGGCAAACAGTGCGTCATACCATTTCAGGGTAAAACCCCGGAAAGGCGGCACCGGGAGCTTGCCGTCCTGGAACGAGAAGACGATCAGCACCAGCACCGGAAGGAAGATGAATCCATAGATCAGCACGACATAGGTGATCGCGGCAAACCTGGCCAGCGACGTCCGCGAGTTCATGTTGCACCCTGATGCCGGACCTTCAGCCAGCGTGCACAGGCAAGGAAGACCACCGATACGACGGCCATGAGTATGAGACTCATCGCCGACGCCATGGGCAGATTCACGTAACGGCTGATCTGGAGCATGATCGCCTGAGGCATCAGAAGTTCGGTGCCCCCACCCAGGATTTGCGGCGTGACGAAATCCCCGACAGCAACGACGAACGTCAGAAAGGCTCCGACAATGACTCCGGGCAGACTCAGCGGAAGAGTGATCCTGAGGAAGACCCTGAGGCGCGATGCGCCGAGGTCCGCCGCGGCTGCGTGGTAGTGGGGGTTGATCTGTACCAGGCTGGCGAAGATGGTCAGGGTCAGCAGCATGGTGAAAAAGTGCGTGAACCCTAGTACGGTTGCTCCCCTGTTGTGCGAGAGTTCCAGGGGAACCTCGATGATTCCGGCCGCGAGCAGCGCACTGTTGATGACACCCTTGTCCGAAAGAACAAGGAGCCAGCTGTAGGAGCGGACGAGATAGGAGGTCCAGAACGGCAGGACCGCGAGTACCAAGGCTATTGTCTGCCAGCGCGGAGGGACCCTGAAGGCAAGGATCCAGGCAAGGGGATAGGCCAGTATCACGCTCAGGACCACGGTGATCGCCGTGACCTCGAGGGAATTGACGAGCGCCTGGTGGAAATGGGGGCGCGCGAGGAACGCCGCGTAGTTCTCGTATGTCCAGACGTGCTGGACCTTCCCTCCGTCAAGGCGCCAAAGGCTGTAACACGCCATCAGGAGGAAAGGCAGCACGAAGAAGGCAACAGTCCATGCAGCCGCAGGGAGGATGTACCCCCAGCCCCTGAAATCGCGTCCCGGCACCGGGGCTCCTGCAGACCTCCACAAGCTCAACCGGTGCCGGACCACGACCGGCCTAGTGCTGCAGGAAACGCGCCCAGGCGTCGACCATTGCCGCATCCAGCTTCTGGTCATAGTAATGGTTGATGTGGGAATCCTCGAGGAACCCGTCCTTCTGGTCCCAGCGCAGGAGGGCCTTCTCGTCGTCGGTGAGTTCAGCCTTCGAATTCGCCGGCATCGCCATGCCGCATGAATTCATGGCAAAACGTCCCTGCCCTGCGGCGCTCGTCAGGTACTTGACATACTCCCTGGCCAGTTCCTGCTTCTCGGACGATGCCACGACCCCGACGCTTTCGAGATAGAATATCCCGCCCTCCTCGGGAACGATCCAGTCAAGTTCCGGGTTCTCCTCCTGAAGACCGGTCACGATCCACTGTCCGCCTCCAAGGACGATATCCGCATCGCCGGTCGCAAGGGCTGTCTGGATCGTCGCTATATCGCCGATCACGCCCACATTCTTCTTCATGGCGAGCAGCCTTTCCTCGACCTCACCGAGATTGTCCATGGTGATCTCGTCAGGAGCCAGTCCCATGGCCAAACCCACGTTCTGCATGATCTGCACGTAGAAGTCCCAGACCGCGATTCGACCTTCGTATTTCGGGTTCCAGGCGATGTCGTAGCTCCGGATGTCCGCGGCATCGACACGGTCGCTGTCGTAGGCGACGGTGTTCCAGCCGAAGACATCCGGCACCGCATAGAGCTTGCCGTCCACGAAGTGCAGATCGCGTCTGAGGACCTGTGGAAAGATGTCGTCGAGCGGAAAATCGTTCGGGTCGAGTTCCGCGAGCAGGCCCGCCTCCACATGAGTCGGCACCAGGGTCGCGTCCGTATGGAAGACATCCCAGTCACCGGGTGCCGACTGCTCGATAAGAGTCTGGGCAACAGCCGGGTCTTCATGAACCTTGATGTTGATGCGTACGTCGAAGGCCTCTTCGAATGGGCCGTTCAGTTCCGGATCGGTTATGTCGCACCATCCGATGACATTGAGATCCTCTGTCGCCCGCGCAGTGCCGGTGATGTTCAGAACGAACGCCGCAACTGCGACGATGCCCAAAAGCGATCCGACCGCCCTCAGGGCGACAGTTCGAGACGATCCTGATGTGTTCATGGCCACTCCTCCCCTTGTCACGCATTGTGAATCGGGTCTGTCAACTCCCTCTTGTTTTTTTTCGCAAATCGCCGGTCCATCCGGCTCGTCATGATCCTATCACGAGCGAGACACTGCCACCAATCCTGTTCACCCCCGCATCGACCTGCGGTCCGCACGCTTCAGCCAGGCGACGATGAGCGGAAGGAACCAGGGATTGCCGTTGTAGAACGACATGGACGAACTCTTGCCGTCCCTATCACCACTGTCATCGGTGTTAACGGTTGTTTGTGCGGTGTATTCGCCAACTTACCAGTGTCACGTTTCTCAACACTTTGCCGTGAAAGTTTCCTGCTGAACCGGGCGTACCCCGAGCGTGGCGCGACCATGGCACCATATAAGAGGGAATTCATAGTCCAGGCATAGCCGGGATTTCATGGCGGGACGGCCTTGATGCAATTCCCGGCACCAGTGGCGCACATGTGATTGTTTGCGGCTTCGTTGCTCTGCGCGCCTGCACGACCGGCAGTTCGGGAGCAGGGTACGGGCCGCAGGGACCGAGTGCGGGCGCTGCCGGATCATCGCCTGGGTGTGTTTGTCGGATCTCGGTGACGATCTTGGCGGGCCACCCTGTCCCTTCATTTGCGTTGTGTCTCGGCGTCCAAGGTGAGGATTGTGGCATGGAGGACGAAGTGATCGGCGGTGGTCCCGTCCGGGAAGACCATGTGCCATCCGCCAATGGGTTGCCTGGTGGTTATGAACGGTGAGTGCCATTCGTAACGCGCCGAGATGAGATCGAACAGCACACTGGACTCGGCCTGATCTTTCTGCACGTAGACGAATTCGTCGAGCGATATTGAACATAACAATCCCGACGAGACGGTCCGAGAATCTGACGAGGCTTGGCGTTGGGCCCGGTCTCCGCTCCGCAGTTGTTGAATCACTCGGTCCGATGGCATATAAACCTTGTAATCGTTCCACAGCGTGGATAGATTGCAAGGATGATACCGAGACTCATTACTTCCGACATCGAGAGCGCCTTGAATCGTCAGGCTGCCGTGGCGCTGATCGGACCGCGGCAGGTCGGCAAGACCACGCTCGCGTTGGAGATCGCACGGTCGCGTGACGCGCTCTATCTCGATCTGGAGGATCGCGATGATCGCAACCGGCTCACCGAGCCCGCACTGTTCCTCGACAACGTGGAGGATCGCCTCGTCATTCTAGACGAAGTCCACCGGACGCCAGAACTGTTCCAGACGTTGCGCGGTGTGATCGACCGGGGACGCCGCCGGGGCAAGGGCACGGGCCGATTTCTCATCCTGGGGTCAGCATCGATCGACTTGTTGCGCCAATCCGGTGAAACGCTCGCCGGGCGCATCGCGTACATCGACATGGCGCCGCTTTCCGTGCTCGAAGTGGACGACGCCCGCGCATCGCGCGAGCGCTTGTGGTTGCGCGGCGGTTTTCCGGAGAGCTATCTGGCAAAAAACGATCGGGAGAGCCTGGCGCTGCGCCGGGATTTCATCCGCACCTATTTGGAGCGTGATGTCGCGGTGTTCGGACCGCGCGTTCCCGCCACGACCCTGGATCGGCTGTGGACGATGCTCGCGCATCGCCAGGGAACGATGCTCAATGCATCCATGTTCGCGAGAGCATTGGAAGTGAGTACGCAGTCCGTGACCCGCTACATCGACCTCCTGGCGGACCTGCTTCTGGTGCGCCGACTGCCGCCCTTGCGCGCCAATCCCGGCAAGCGCCTGGTGAAATCGCCCAAGGTCTATGTCCGTGATAGCGGCCTGGTTCACGCACTGCTCGGAATCATGTCGCTGGAACAGCTCGCCGGTCACCCGGTGGTTGGTGAGAGCTGGGAAGGCTGTGTCATCGAGACCCTGGTTTCCGTGCTGCCGCCGCGTGCAACGCCCTACTTCTACCGGACATGTGCGGGTGCCGAAATCGATCTCGTGATAGAGCACAACGACTGCACGCGCTGGGCAATTGAAATCAAGCGTTCGTTGTCGGCCAAGGTCAGCCGTGGTTTCCACTTCGCCTGCGCGGATCTGAAACCGGCGCGCGCCTTCGTCGTCCACGCATCAGACGACCGCTATCCGATTTCGGAAACCCTGGAAGCGGTCGGCGTCCGGGAACTTGCCGCGGAACTACGGGCGCTCACCTGAACTGTTGCCGGTGCGCCCTGGGCCGTGGACTGAACGGTCCTGTTCGCGTACCTGAAGCACGCACGGGCGTGCGTTGTCGCCGCCATGGTGCAGTGACTTGCCTCTTGTCAGCCGAAACAACTCCCCTCCTGCCTGGCAGGGGTAAAGAGCATTGTGATCCAAGTCTGGCAATCCGGTGCGGGAGCGCCGGTTCAGTCCCGTGCCGACTTGCGGTCCACGCGCTTCAGCCAGGAGACGATGAGCGGGAGGAACCAGGGATTGCCGTTGTAGAACGGCCTGGACCGGAAGGGCCTGTCTGTCAGCGAGGTCCTGTGGTCCGGGTCGCCGAGGATCCTGAGGGCCGTCTTGTGGCCGAGATAGGTTCCCATCGGCACACCCGAGGCACACCAGCCCATGGCGTAGTAGATGCCATTCTCGAAACCGTTGTGCGGCAGGAAATCGAAGGGGAATGCCACCTGGCCGCTCCAGCAGTGGGTGAGCCTCGTGCCCTCGAGATCCGGCACCACGCGCAGCATCTCCGCGTGGAGCTGCTCGGCCTTGACCTTGAGCGAACCCACCTTCTCTCCGGTCGTTCCACCGAACAGCAGGCGCGTTCCGTCTTCGGTGGGGCGCAGCCACAACGGCGAATTCCGGTTCTCGATCATGGGCCGGCCATTGGGCAGGACCTTGGCCATGAGCGCCGGGTCCAATGCTTCCGTCACGACATTGAAGGCGGAAACCGGAACGATCCGGCGACGGTGCCAGGGAAGCGCCTTCTCGGTGTAGCCGTTGGTTGCCACCATCACGTCGCGCGCCTGGACCCGGCCCTTCGGCGTGTTGACGACAAATCCCTCCCGTTCGCGATCGATCCCGGTGACCGGGCAATAGCCAATGACCCTGGCACCCTGGCCTCTGGCACGGTCGAGGAGACCCTGATGATAGAGACCGGCGTGGATGACGCCGTTGCCGTGATGCACCTGGCCGCCGTGATAGAGCCTGCTTGCCACCTCTTCACTCACCCGTTCGGGGGGAATCATGTCGGCCTCGACCGGGACGCCGTCGGCCTTCAACATTTCGAGATCGCGTTCAAGCTTCTCGTAGATCTTCTTCGATGGCGCGGCGATGAAGCGGCCGGTATTCCTGTAGAAACAGGCAATCTGTTCGTCACGGATGAGGCTCGCCGCGAAGTCGTGGGCAACGATCGCCTCGCGGGCGAAGAGGCTCGCGGTCTCCCGGCCAATTTTCTTCACCATGTCGCCGTACTTGAACCACATCGTGCGGCCCAGATAGCCGGAATTGCGGGTGCTTGCGCCATAGCCCGCCGCCTCGGCATCGAGAACCAGAACATCGCGTCCCCGCCTCGACAGGGTGAGCGCCGCCGACAGTCCGACATTGCCCGATCCGATCACCACGACATCCGCGGTTCCGGGAGGCGCGGAGTCATCGACGTCGGGCCGCGGGGCAAGATCCCACCAGTAGGAGGCTTCCTTGAAGTTCTCGGAAAAAATGTCACGCATCGCCCGCCCCTCCTTCTCCGATCCTCGCCGGGTCTTCTTGTGCTGGCGCCTCCCCTGTGTCGCTTGATAAGATCGGGTGTCGGAACTTCGAAGAGGAGAATGCCATGCTCGCCGGGAGAATGATGGATCAGCCGTTGTTGATCATCGACATCCTACGTCATGCTGCCCAAGCATTCCCAGTCTCGCAAGTCGTATCGCGCACGGTGGAAGGACCGGTGCACCGCTACGGGTACGAGGAAGCGTACCGTCGGACGGCGCAACTGGCCCATGCCCTGAAGCACCTTGGAATCCGGGAAGGAGACCGCGTTGCAACCGTCGCCTGGAACACCTACCGGCATTTCGAACTCTACTACGGTGTCTCCGGGATCGGCGCGGTCTGCCACACGATCAATCCGCGTCTTTTCGCGAACCAGCTGGAGTACGTCGTCAATCACGCCGACGACAGGGCGATGTTCATCGACCTCAACCTGGTGCCGCTCATCGAGAAGATGGCCGATCGTTTCGGAAACGTTCGTCACTACGTGATCATGACGGACAGGGAACACATGCCCCGGACATCTCTGCCGGATGCCCTGTGCTACGAGGAACTCCTGGAAGGCATGGCCGAGACCTACGACTGGCCGCAGTTCGATGAAAACGCCGCGGCAGCCATGTGCTACACCTCAGGCACCACAGGCAATCCCAAGGGCTCTCTCTACAGCCACCGCTCGACCGTGCTGCATGCGCTTGGCGTCCTGGCACCCGGCATGCTCCCCTACGATCGCAATGCGGTGGTGATGCCGGTGGTGCCGATGTTCCATGTCCAGGCCTGGGGCCAGCCCTACGCGGCGCCGATCTGCGGGGCAAGGCTGGTGCTTCCCGGAGCGAAACTCGATGGCGAGAGTCTCCACGAACTGATGGAATCCGAAGCCGTGACCATGGCGTTCGGGGTACCGACCATCTGGCTCGGACTGCTCGCATACCTGCGTCAGTCCGGGCAAAGACTGTCATCCGTCATCAATCTCCTGACGGGCGGTTCAGCCGCTCCCGTCACGATGATCAAGGCCTACGAGGAAGAATACGGCATCAGTGTCATGCAGGGATGGGGCATGACGGAAACCAGCCCGGTCTGCGCATGTGGCTCCGCCGGAACCGCCCTCGATGCGGCGCAGGGTGATGACCGCCATGCGCTCAAGCTGCGCCAGCAGCGCCTCTTCGGAGTCGAGCTGCGTCTCGTCGATGACGAGGGACGTCCCGTGCCGGAGGATGGCAGGACACCGGGCGAACTGCAGTGCCGGGGGCCGTGGGTCATCGAAAGTTACTACAACGACGATGAGGCGACCGCCGCCGCGTTCACCGAAGATGGCTGGTTCCGGACGGGCGATGTCGCCACGATGGACCGCGAGAGCATGCTGCAGATCACGGACAGGACCAAGGACATGATCAAGTCCGGCGGCGAGTGGATCAGTTCGATCGATCTCGAGAACGAGGTGATGAGCCATCCCGCCGTTGCCGAGGCAGCCGCCATCGCCATGCCGCATCCAAAATGGCAGGAACGCCCGATGCTGGTCATTGTCCTGCAACCGGGAGGATCCGCCGATGCCGGGGACATCCGCAGCCATCTGGAAAGCCGCATCACCCGATGGTGGATGCCGGACGACATCGTGTTCGTGGACGAGCTGCCCCACACGGCGACGGGCAAGGTCTCGAAACTCCAGTTGCGCGAACGCTTTCGCGATCACGTCCTGCCGACCGCCTGAAACCCGGAACGGAAGTCCACGATGCCCCTTGAAAGGTCCGACAAGGTCAACCGGCTCCTCGAGCGCATCGCGGGGTTCATGGACGAGAACATCCAACCCGCCGAATCCCTCTACAAGGAACAGGTGAAGGAATACGGTTGGACCCAGGCACCGCCCGTGATCGAGGAGCTCAAGGCGAAGGCACGGACCGAAGGACTCTGGAACATGTTCCTGCCCGACAGCGAACGCGGATTCGGGCTCTCGAACCTCGACTATGCGCCGTTGTGCGAGCTGATGGGCCGTAGCCCGATTGCCCCGGAGGTGTTCAACTGCTCGGCGCCTGATACCGGCAACATGGAGGTTCTGGAACGCTACGGCACCGATGAACAGAAGAAGGAATGGCTGGAACCCCTGCTCGCCGGAGAGATCCGTTCCGCCTTTGCGATGACCGAGCCGGATGTCGCGTCATCGGACGCCACCAACATCCGCACGAGTATCGAGCGGCACGGCAACGGTTACAGGATCAATGGCCGCAAGTGGTTCATATCTGGTGCCGGCGATCCGCGATGCCGCATCCTCATCGTCATGGGCAAGACCGATCCCGGGGCAGAACGTCACAAGCAGCAATCCATGATCCTCGTCCCCATGGACACCCCGGGCGTGAAGGTCATCCGTCCCATGAAGGTGTTCGGCAACGATCATGCGCCGCACGGCCACATGGAACTCGAGTTCGACAACGTCAAGGTGCCCGCCTCCAACCTGCTCCTGGGCGAAGGACGCGGTTTCGAGATCGCCCAGGGCCGGCTCGGACCGGGACGCATCCACCACTGCATGCGGTTGATCGGCCTCTCCGAGAGATGTCTCGAGATCATGTGCCTCAGAGTGAAGGAAAGGATCGCCTTCGGCCGGCCGCTGGCCAGTCGCGATACCATCCGCGCCGACATCGCCGACAGCAGGATCGAAATCGACATGGCCCGCCTCCTGGTGCTGCGTGCGGCCGAGATGATGGACCGGGTCGGCAACAAGGCGGCAAGGAGCGAGATATCCGCGATCAAGGTCGCGGCACCCAATCTCTGCCAGCGCGTGGCCGACCGCGCCATCCAGGCGCACGGTGCCATGGGCGTCAGCCAGGATACGATCCTGGCTGACGCCTGGATGTATGCCCGCACCATCCGATTTGCCGATGGGCCAGACGAGGTCCACCGGGGTGTGATCTCGAAGATCGAACTGGCAAAACATGATACGGACTCTGACGAGTCCAACAGACAGCATTGATTTTTAATATAATTGTGTCGTGAGCGTCTTTGACGCCATCGATTTGGGTTGAACCGGTGCGCTTGCCTCGTCTAGCGTCATCGACGAAAAAGATGTCCTGGAGGAAGCATGGTACTGGCCGGTTATGAAAAGCACGGAACGGTCGCCGTACTGACCGTCAACAATCCTCCGGTCAATGCCATGAGCCCCGGTGTTCCCAGGAGCATCTGCGAGGGCATCGCGAAAGCCGGTGCTGATGACGGCGTGGCCGCCATCATCCTCATGGGTGCCGGCCGCGGCTTCATCGCAGGCGCGGACATCCGCTACTTCTCGCTCCCCTGGCCCGATGGCGAGGAGAACTTTTCCGACGTCATTCGTGCCTTCGAGGCCAGTCCCAAACCGGTCATCGCGGCGATCCACGGCCATGCCCTGGGCGGCGGCCTCGAGATCGCCATGGCGTGTCATTACCGCGTGGTCGTGCCTGGAACCCGTGTCGGCCAGCCGGAGGTCAAGCTGGGGTTTCCGCCGGGTGCGGGCGGCACACAGCGGCTTCCCCGCCTTGCCGGGGTCGCGACCGCACTCGACATGATCGTCACGGGCAATCCCGTGGCTGCCGAAAGAGCCGTCGCGCTCAGTATTGCCGACAGCCTGATCGAGGGCGACCTTCTGGAAGGTGCGCTTTCCTTCGCCGAAGAAAAGGGGAGATCAGGCGGTCCCCATCGCCTGACCCGGGACATCGACTGCGTCCTCGATGACCGCAGCATCTTTGATGCCATGCGCAAGAAGATCGCCCGGCGTGCCCGCGGCATGCGGGCGCCCCATGCCTGCATCGAGTGTGTCGAGGCGGCGGTGGATCTCGATTTCGACGCCGGAATCGCCGAGGAACGTCGCATCTTCGAGGCATGTGTCAGTTCGGACGAATCGAAGGCGTTGCGCCACGTCTTCTTTGCGGAGCGGGCCGCCGGCAAGATCCCGGGAATCGGCAAGGACGTAAAGCCTCGCACCATCGGCTCCGCCGGAGTCATCGGTGCCGGCACCATGGGCGGCGGGATTGCGATGAACTTCGCCAATGCCGGCATCCCGGTCACCGTCATCGAACGCAATCGCGACGCGCTCGACCGCGGCATCGAGACCATCCGCAGGAACTATGCCATCACGGTCTCGAGGAGCCGGATGAGCCAGGAGGCCATGGACCGTTGCATGGCCCTCATCACGCCGTCGGTCGACATGAAGGATCTGAACGATGCCGACATGATCATCGAAGCGGTGTTCGAGGAGATGGCGGTCAAGATGGCGGTGTTCGCGGAAATCGACCGGATCGCCAAACCAGGCGCCATCCTTACCTCCAACACGTCGTATCTCAACATTGACGCGATTGCCGCTTCGATACCAGGACGGCACGGCCATGTCCTGGGCACCCATTTCTTCAGCCCTGCCAATGTCATGCGTCTCCTGGAAGTGGTGCGCACGGACAATGTTTCTCCGGAGAATCTCGTGACGGTCATGGACGTCGCAAGGAGGATGCGCAAGCTGCCGATCGTCGCCGGTGTCTGCCACGGATTTATCGGCAACCGCATGCTCGAGGGCTACTTCGGAGAGGCATCGCTCATGGTCGAGGAAGGGATCGCGCCATCGCGTATCGATCGCGTGATGTTCGATTTCGGCATGGCGATGGGGCCTTTGGCGGTCATGGATCTTGCAGGGCTCGATATCGGCTGGAGCAAGCGCAAGGACGCTGCCGGCGGCATTGCCGAGGAGAAGCGCGGCCATTGGATTGCCAACCGTCTCTGCGAGATGGGTCGTTTCGGTCAGAAAACCGGCCGCGGATACTATGTTTATGAAGAGGGCAGCCGCACCGGTTCGCCGGATCCGGAAATCGCCGGACTTCAGGAACGTGCCGCCGCTCATTTCGGTCTTGCACCCTCGGAGCTTTCCGACGACGACATCCTCGAAAGGTGCCTCTTCCCCCTCATCAGCATCGGTGCCGCCATCCTCGAGGAAGGTCATGCGCTGAGGGCAAGCGACATCGATCTCGTCTACATCAACGGTTACGGATTCCCCGCGTGGCGAGGCGGACCGATGCACTGGGCAGGAACTGTCGGCCTCGACAGGATCCACGATGCGGTATGCCGCTACCATGCCGAACTCGGCTTCGCGCACTGGAAGCCATCACCGCTGCTCGGCCAGCTGGCCAGGGAAGGCCGGACCTTCGAGGATCATGACAGGAAGAGCCAGAGCTGAGAGAGGAACAACCACCATGCGTGAAGCCGTCATCGTTTCCACTGCCCGCACACCGATCGGCAAGGCCTACCGTGGTGCCTTCAACAATACCCACGGAGCCACCATGGCCGGCCATGCGATTCGCCACGCCGTCGAGCGTGCCGGCATCGAGGGCGGCGAGGTCGAGGATGTCATCATCGGCTGCGGTCTGCCCGAAGGGGCCACGGGACACAACATGGCGCGACTTTCGGCGGTTCGCGCCGGACTTCCGGTCACCACCGCTGCGGTCACGATCAACCGCTTCTGCAGTTCCGGCCTTCAGGCAATCAGCAGCGCTGCCCAGCGCATCGTGGTCGACCAGGTCGACGTTGCAGTCGCCGGCGGAGCCGAACAGATCAGTCTCGTCCAGAACGAGCACATGAACCACCATCGTGCCCGGGAAGACTGGCTCGAGGAACACAAGCCCGAACTCTGGATGTCCATGATCGAAACCGCCGATATCGTTGCAGAACGCTACGGCATCGGCCGTGAACGACAGGATGAATACGCACTGCAGAGCCAGCAGCGTACGGCAGCCGGCCAGAGCCAGGGACGTTTCGACGATGAAATCGTGCCGCTTGCCTCGGTCAAGCTCGTTCAGGACAGGAAAACCGGCGAGATCTCCGAACAGGAGGTCACGCCCACGAAGGACGAGGGCAACCGCCCCGAAACCACGCTCGAGGGACTGGCCAATCTCAAACCCGTCATGGGCGAGGCGAAGTTCATTACCGCGGGCAACGCCAGCCAGCTCTCGGACGGTGCCTCGGCCTGTGTCCTGATGGAAAGAGGACACGCTGAAAAACGTGGTCTTGAACCGCTTGGTATCTACCGCGGCATGGCGGTCGCCGGCTGCGAGCCCGATGAAATGGGTATCGGCCCGGTTTTCGCCGTACCCAAGCTCCTCGAGCGCCACGGTCTCGGAATTGACGATATCGATCTGTGGGAACTCAACGAGGCGTTTGCGGTTCAGGTTCTCTACTGCCGCGACAGGCTCGGAATCGATAACGAGTGCCTGAATGTCGATGGCGGCTCCATCTCGATCGGGCATCCCTACGGCATGTCCGGTGCGCGCATGACCGGTCATGCGCTGATCGAAGGCAGGCGCCGCGGCGCAAGGCATGTCGTTGTCACCATGTGCATCGGCGGCGGCCAGGGCATGGCCGGGCTGTTCGAGGTCTGCTGATCGCAAGCCGGCCCGGAGCCATGAGGATCGACGACCCGGAAACCATGGAGGTCAGGCCCGAGGAAGGGCTCGACCTCATTCGCCTCGAACCCTGGCTGCGGGAACACCTCGACGGTGCCTGCGGGCCGCTGAAGATCCGCCAGTTCGGCGGCGGACATGCCAATCTCACCTACCTGCTCGATTTCGACGGCCGGGAGTTCGTGCTTCGACGCCCTCCCCTGGGACCGGTCGCCCCGTCGGCCCACGACATGCGCCGCGAGCACCGCATCCTCTCGCGCCTCTGGAGGGCATGGGACCTTGCGCCCAGAAGCTATGTCATGTGCACCGATCCCGAAATCCTCGGTGCCGATTTCCACGTCCTGGAACGCCGCCACGGTCTCGTGCTGCGCGCCACCAACCCCGAGGTTACCGACGGCAGGCCCGAGCTCTGCCGGCGAATCGGAACGACGGTTGCGGAAGTCCTTGCAGGCTTCCACGGAATTGACGCCGGCGCGGTCGGTCTGGGGGATCTCGGAAGGCCACAGGGATTTGTCGCGCGCCAGGTGGATGGCTGGTCGAAGCGATGGGAAGCCGCGGTCGATGAGGCCGCGCCCGATGCCTCTGACCTCATCGCGTGGATTCGCGCAGGAATCCCGGAATCCGACGTCACGACACTGGTTCACAACGATTTCAAGCTGGACAATATCCTGGTGTCGAGAGACGACCCGGCGCGGGCCGTGGCGGTTCTCGACTGGGACATGTGCACGAGAGGCGATCCCCTGCTCGATCTTGCCAATCTCGTGATCTACTGGTCCGAAGAGACCGACAGCCAGATATGGAGGGAGGCGCTCTGGATGCCGACCGACAAGCCGGGATTTCCTACACGCGCCGAACTTGTCGATCTCTATGCGGGACTCACCGGCTTCGATGTCTCGCGCTTTTCCTGGTACGAGGTTTTCGTCAACTTCAAGATCGCCGTCATCGTGCAGCAGATCTACATCCGCTATCTCAAGGGGCAGACGAGCGACGAACGGTTCGCGGCCATGGGTCGGCGCGTGAAGGCGCTGATCCTCAAGTGCGAGGAGTTGACGGCACGCGCCTGAACCGGGATTCAGCCTCCGAAAAGTCTTCTGAATCCGAAGCGTTGGCGGTTCTTCTCGAAAAATCTCTGATGATAGTCTTCCGCTTCCCAGAAGGTATCGGTGTCCGCGATCTCGGTAACGATCCTTCGACCGTCGCTGTGGGAGGCCTGCCGTTCATCGCGTGACGTCCGGGCAGTCTGGCGTTGTTCGTCGTCGTGGACGAAGATGGCCGAGCGGTACTGCGTTCCGATGTCCAGGCCCTGGCGATCAAGTGTGGTGGGATCATGCATCGCCCAGAAATGTCCGAGAAGTTCCTCGTAGGAAACAACATCGGGATCGAACGTCACAAGGATGGCTTCGGCATGTCCCGTGTTGCCTGTGCAGACCTGCCGATAGGTCGGGTCGGGTAGATGCCCGCCGGTGTAACCGACCTTCGCATCGGTGACACCCTCGATGTTCCTGAACTCCTCTTCCGGACTCCAGAAGCATCCGGCCGCGAAAGTTGCCCTGGATTCGGCCATGACAATGTCCTTTCACGCTTTCGGGGACGAAGTATACCGCATTTGCCGTCCGATTTACAGTCCGGCAACGATGGTCGCGCCACCATCCACCACGATCGTCTGGCCCGTGATATAGCGCCCGGCATCCGCCGCCAGAAACACCGCAGTACCGGCAATGTCATCCGGCTCGCCGATGCGACGCATGGGATACTGCGCCTCGGTTCGGGCAAGCATTTCGGGATTCTCCCAGAGCGTTCTCGCAAAGTCCGTCCGCACGAGACCCGGTGCAATCGTGTTGATGCGGATGTTGTGCTCCCCCCACGTGACGGCGAGGTTGCGCGCCATGGCCATGATCGCAGCCTTGGAAATGCCGTAGGTGCCGATGTCGTCGGTACCCTTGATACCGGCAATCGACGAAATGAAGATGATCGAGCCGTTCCTGCGCTCGGCCATCCGGGGCAGAACGAGGCGAGAAAGCCACAGATTGGCCCTCACATTGCAGTTGACGATCTTCTCGAATGCCGATTCACCGATCGTCGTCATCGGACCGTAGTGGGGATTGACGGCGGCGTTGCCCACGAGGCAGTCGATCCTGCCGAAAGCCTCCATGGATTTCTCGACGAGATGATGGAGCTGGTCGATATGAGTGACATTGCAGGCCACCGCTATCGCTTCGCCACCTGCCGCCCGGATCGTGCCGACGACCTCTTCACAGGCATCGATCTTGCGGCTGGACACCACGACCCTCGCGCCGGCTTCGGCCATTCGCAAGGCGATGGCGCTGCCTATTCCCCTGGAACCACCGGTGACGACAGCCACCTGCCCCGTCAGATCGAACAGCCCCATGGGTACCCCCCCTGATCGTTGCGTATCATCGCTCCGGCATACTAGATTGTCGGCGGTGTCCAAGACCAGCCATGGGGAAGCCGGCGAATGCAGATGACCTTCACAGCCAGGGACGAGGAATTCCGGACCGAGGTTCGCGACTTCATCGAGGCGGAATGCGACCCCCCGGCGCGCGAACGCGTGCGCAAGGGACTCGGCCTCGGCAAAGAGGACTACGTCAACTGGCACAGGAAACTCGCTACCAGAGGCTGGTCCTGCCCCCACTGGCCTCAAGTGCACGGCGGCTGCGCCTGGACGCCGGTCCGGCACTACATCTTCGAACAGGAGACCGGTGAGGCCTGCTGCCCGCCCCCGGTACCGTTCGGCCCCGAAATGGTCGCACCGGTGGTCTGGGCGTTCGGCAACGAGGAACAGAAGAAGCAGCACCTGCCGCCGATTCTCGCGGGCGATATCTGGTGGGCCCAGGGATATTCCGAACCGAACTCGGGATCGGACCTTGCGAGCCTGAGGACCGCCGCCCGTGCCGACGGCGATCACTATATCGTCAATGGCATCAAGACCTGGACCACGATGGCGCAGTTTGCCGACTGGATCTTCCTGCTGGTCCGCACGTCGGACGCGGGCAAGAAACAGGAAGGGATCACGTTCCTGCTCGTGGACATGAGTTCGCCGGGCATTTCCGTTCATCCGATCATCACGATGGAAGGCGGTCACGAGGTGAACCAGGTCGTCTTCGAGGATGTCCGCGTTCCTTTCGCCAACCGGATCGGTGAAGAGAACAAGGGATGGACCTACGCCAAGTTCCTTCTCGGATACGAGCGCTTCAACATGGCAGGCATCCCCGAAGCCAAGAGGCAGATGCGGCGCCTGCGCCACATCGCAGCAGACCAGGGACTCGACGGCGACACCAGATTCCGGAGCAGATTGGCGGATGCCGAAATCCAGATCCTGGCTCTCGAGGCAACCATGCTGCGCCTTCTTGCGTCGGCCGCCGCAGGCAAGGATCCAGGCTCCGAGGCGTCCTACATCAAGATTCGCGGAACGGAAATCGACCAGATGATGACCGAACTCGCCATGGAGGCCGTCGGCCCCTATGTCCTTCCCTTCGCGCCGCGCGCTTCGGAAGAAGGCTGGAACGAGGAGCCGTTCGGACCGGACTACGCAGCACCGGTCGCACCCAGCTACTTCAACACCCGCAAGGTCACAATCTACGGCGGGTCGAACGAGATTCAGAAGAACATCATCGCCAAGCACGTACTGGGCCTTTAGGGAACGTCATCTTCATGCTCGATCTGGAACTGAACGAAGGACAGCAGCTTCTTCGGGAGAGCGTCGGCCGTTTCATCGAACGCGAGTACGATTTCGAACGGCATCGCAGGTCCGCTGCCGATGAGGGCGGATTCAGCCATGCCACATGGAAACAGTTCGCCGATCTGGGGTGGCTTGGCGTCGGCCTCGATGAGAATTTCGGGAGCGCGCGCGACGTTGCCATCCTGATGGAAGGATTCGGGCGCGGCCTCGTGGTCGAGCCGTTCCTCGCCTCGATCGTCATGGCCGCCAAGGCCGTCGACATCGCCGGCGATGAAGCGCAGAAGGAAGAGATCGTCGGCCAGGCGATTGCGGGCGACCTGCTGTTGTCATTCGCCTACGCCGAGCCGCGCTCGCGCTACGACATCGCCCATGTCGAGACCCGCGCCACGCAATCAGGAGGCCGCTGGATTCTCAACGGCCGCAAGGGTCTGGTCCTCAACGGTGATACCGCCCGGAGGTTCATCGTCACCGCACGGACAGCCGGCGACGAACGGGACTGCAATGGCCTGTCGCTCTTTATCGTGGACTCCAGGTCCGAAGGCATCGAGATCCGTGGCTATCCCACCAACGACAGCAGGCGTGCGGCCGAGGTCGAGTTCGCCGATGTCCCAGGCTCTCTCCTCGGCAATGCCGGCGAGGCCTGGCCCGTGGTGTGCGAAGTGGTCGACCGGGCGGCGGCGGCCATCTGTGCCGAATCCCTTGGCCTCATGTCCGTGCTCAACGAACTCACCATCAGCTATTCGAAGACACGCGAGCAGTTCGGCCAGCCGATCGGCCGGTTCCAGGCCCTGCAGCACCGCATGGTCGACATGTTCGTGGCTCTCGAGGAATCCCGGTCAATGACCACGGTCTACATGGCCGATGTCGATTCCGCGGACAGCGCCGTTCGCCAGAAAGCGGTCTCCGCCATGAAGGTGCAGTGCGACAGGGCAGGACGCACCGTGGGCCAGGAAGCCATTCAGCTCCACGGAGGCATCGCCATGACGGATGACTATGCCGCAGGCCACTACTTCAAGCGGCTCAGCGTCATCCACCGCATGTTCGGCGACATCGACTGGCACCTCGACCGCTTTGCCGGCCTCACCCAGGATTCATGACCCGCCACCGCACGACCCTCCGAAACCCCCCGCTCACCTGAAGTACCCAAGCAGGCCCTTGCGGCCCGGTCGATTGGCGGCAGACGTGCCTGCCCGTCCTGTTGCGGCCTTGCTCTCAGGATGCAAGAGCATGGGCGATCGCCTTGAACGATCGCTCCATGTCGTCGAAGAACTTCGGGTCCAGCGGGCTTGGATGGCTCGAGTGCCTGGCGCACACCACACCGGCAACCGGATCGACGAACAGCATCTGGCCGTGGATGCCGATGCCGAAGAAGGGTCGGTGAGGATCGTTGAGATCGGTGTACCACTTGGAGCGATAGTGGCAGCCCGGCATCGTCTCGGCGAAGTTGCCTCGGTCCCAGGCTTCGGCATCGCCGTTTTCCCTGGAATCCCTGATCCACGATTCGGGAATGATGCGCCGTCCGTGCATGACCCCGTTCTGGAGGTGAAGCTGGCCGAAACGGGCAAGATCGCGCGTGGTGACGCACAGGCCTCCATCCGTTTGCGGCGCACCGAGCCGGTCGAGCGTGATGTAGGCGTCGGTACCGGCTCCCATGGGCTGCCAGATCTCCCGGCTGAGAAGTGTTGCAAAGTCGGTCCCGGAAACCCGTTCGAGGATCCAGCCCAGAAGATCGGTATTGGTCGATACGTAGTGAAAGACTTCACCGTGTTTGCCTGCCGGACGCATGGTCGCGATGTAGTCGCGCAGGTTATCGGGCGCACCTTCGATCGGTGGCCGCCAGCCGCCTGCTGCGTCGAGATACGCCATGTCGCTGTGAGGGTTGTCGTAATCCTCGTCGTAATCCATGCCGACGGACATATCGAGGACGTGGCGGACACGGGCCCCGTCATAGGCGGAACCCTTCACCTCGGGAATGATGTCGATGACGGAATCGTCCGGCGATAGCAGGCCGTGTTCCACCAGGATGCCGGTGAGTGAACCGGTAAAGGACTTCGTGACCGACATGAGAAGATGCGGTTCATGGGGAGGAACGCCGTCCGCGTAGCGTTCGGCGACGATCACGCCCTGGCAGAGCACGACGAAACCATCCATGTAGCCGGTCTCGATCACGTTGCCGACCGTCGTTGTGACACCGTCCTGGTCCTCGAATTTGATGTCGTCGAGCCATACGGATTCGTGCTGCAGCGGTTGAACCGGGCCTTCGCCGCGCCAGACATTGCCGGTCGGCAACAACCGGCGCATGTTGCGAAACGCCCAGCGGTTGAACCGTGCTTGCTGCAGGTTGGCAAGAATGACCTGCTCGCCCGGAGCCGCCGGGAAGGTTCGCATCAGACGCAGGGATTCGTTCATAACCACACTCCTCGATCACGTTTGGCACAATCGTCGTCACGATGCAGGCAGGTGCTGTCAAGTTCAACCGGTCGCACCGAATCAGTCCTCGTGAGGCGGATTCACGTCGGCCTGGAATATTCTGATGCGCTCCGGCCAGGTGGAGCGAATGTAGGCAAGAATATCCCGGATCGAATCGTCGGCGAGGATATCGCCGAGGCCCGCCATGCCGCTCTCGAATCCTGTGATGCCACGGGATTCCATCAGGGCCTTGCCGCCCAGTTTCGTGTAGTCGAACAGAAACCGGTTGTCGTGGTGCCAGGAATGGCCGCTCGTATCGTGTGGCGGTGCCGGCAGGAGTCCGTCCGACCCGACGTTCCGCCAGTTCGGCTGCCCCTCCAGTTTGGCGCCGTGACACGACGCGCAGTGTTCCTGGTACAGGACTCTCCCGATTTCGATGTTGCGGTCGTCGAGTTCATGGCCCGCGAACGCCACTGCGGGGAACAGCAACACGAAAGACATCACAAGACTTTCACGCATGTCGTCATTTCCGATGTACAAGGGTATGGATTCAACCGGGTGTCCGACGCGACGCGGCCGATTACCGGGAGCAGGATCATGGCAGCCATGGGCCCCCCCGAATGGCAAATCCGCGCGGAGATCGACAAACCTCGACGCGAACCGAACTGCAGTGAGCGGCGACTTCCGGCCAAGTGTCGCAACATACAACGGCACAAGAAACATATCAGGTACCGGTAGCGTTGTCGCAGGATCGCCGGCTTCCGGTACGGCTGCAAACCGATTCATCGTGCCGGGCCGCCAACGGCCATTTCCAGCAGGAAGAAGCCGGATCGGCCTTCGGGGGTATCACAATCCACCCCGGTCGACTTCCCGATCGTTGTAGCTGCAAACAGGCTTTGCTGAATCCGGTCTTCCTGACATAAGGATTAAGGCAAAGCACCGGCCAGTAGGGCAAGCAACATATGGCCCGGTCTATTCCCGGCAGGTGCTGAACATGGGTGACGTGCACCGAACCCGTCGGCGATCTTCACGTGACCGGCGGGTGGGTGCGTTGTTGAACGGCTTGCCTGCGAATCGGGAAGACGCCCTTGCGCGGCGCCCACAAGGATATCGGTCATGACAAAGTGTCTGTATCTCGCCAATCCCTACGGTTTCTCGACTCAGCAGAAGGAAGTGTTGATTCCACCGATCCGGCGTCAACTGGAATCTCTTGGTGCCACGGTCTGGGAACCCTTCGACGTGACCATCGGAACCGAATTTGGCAAGCCCGGCTGGGCCTTCGAAGTCGGCCGGTCATGCCGGAAGGGCGTTCTGGAGACGGACGCCATCTTTGCCGTGGTGAACGGGTGCCCTCCGGATGAGGGCGTCATGATCGAGCTCGGCATGGCAATCGCGCTGGGCAAGCCGACGTTCCTCTTCAGGGACGACATGCGCCGTTGCACGGACAGCGAACACTACCCCTTGAACGCCATGGTCTTCACCGGCCTGCCGGAAGTTGGATGGCAGGACTTCTTCTACACGAACGTCGGGGAGATCACCCACCCGGACAAGGCGCTTGCCCGATGGCTGCGAGAACCGGCCAGCTGAATGGAGCGGCGGTCATGCGGTGAAGTGGTCTATGCGCGCGCTGTCGGATCGTCGCTCACCTGAATGAGCAGTTTGCCGAAGTTTCTGCCGTCGAACAGACGGTTGAATGCCGCAGGCGCGTTCTCGAGCCCTTCCACAATGTCCTCGCGCCAGGTGAGCCGGCCATCCGCGATCCAGCCGGCGATCGCCCTTCGCGCCGCTTCGTGACCTTGAGCGAAGTCGGTGACGAGGAAACCCTCGACCCGTATCCGCCGCACGATATGCCACCAGAGCATGTCCGGGACCATCTCCGGTTCCGTCGCGTTGTAGTTGGAGATCGTGCCGCAGACAGCCATGCGGCCGTGTTCGTTCAGGTGCATCGTCGCGGCCCGTGCAATCCTTCCTCCGACGTTCTCGAAGTTGATGTCTATTCCGCCGGGACAGGCCTCCGCGATCGCCCGATCCAGATCAGGCACGGTGCGATGATTGAAGCAGGCATCAAACCCGCAGACATCGAGACACCAGGCGACCTTGTCGTCGGAGCCCGCACATCCCGTCACGCGGCAGCCCAGGATCTTCGAGATCTGTCCAACCGTGGCACCGACCGCTCCCGATGCCGCGGAAACAAAGACAGTCTCCCCCGAAGTGGGACAGCCGACATCGACAAGCCCGTGGTAGGCGGTCAGCCCCGGCATGCCCAACACCCCAAGCGCCGTGCTGATCGGACCCAGGGCCGGATCCACCTTTCTGACATGGTCTCCCGCCGCCACGACATGCGATTGCCAGCCCCCGTAGGTCTCGACGATGTCGCCGGCCAGGAAACCCTCGTGACGCGATTCGAGCACCACGCCGACATTGCCGCCGACGATCGCATCACCGAGCGCCACAGGCTGCTCGTAGGACTCGGCATCGTCCATCATGCCGCGCATGTAGGGATCGAGGGAAAGGTAGACGGTGCGGGAGAGCACCTCACCTTCCCGGACATCACGAACGTTTTCGCTGACGATCCTGAAGTCGTTCGGGACCGGCAGGCCGACAGGGCGGCGCTCAAGGATCACCTTGCAGTTCTTCATCACACGTCCACCTCACAAGACCCCGTACCCCGTATACCATATCCACCGGTTCGCAATATCCGCCACCCTGCGATCCTTTCCGGATGACGCGGTTTCTTGTCCATTCGCCCATTCCGTGCCATAGGAGCCTGGTGAATGACTGGATATCGGGATGAATCACCATGCACGGAAAGGTTCTGGCCATTGCGCGGCGCGCCGCATCGAGAGCGCCCATGGAGGAACTGGATGTGGTCCATGTCAGTGCCGAAGCCGGCGTGGAAGGTGATCTGCGCGGCGAACCGGGTGAGCGCCAGGTCACCATCCTGACGCGGGAAAGCTGGCGTGCCGCATGTGCCGAAGTCGGCAAAGAACTGCCCTGGACCACGCGGCGATCGAACATCCTCATCGAGAATCTGCGTGTCGAAGGCAAGCTCGACAGCCGTATCCGTATCGGCGATCTGGAACTTGCCATCACAGGCGAGACCGATCCGTGCACCCGCATGGAGGAACAGGTGGCCGGATTGCGCCGGGCACTTACACCGGATTGGCGCGGTGGTGTAACCTGCCGTGTCCTGAAGAGCGGTTCCATCAGTGTGGGAGACCGGATAGAGTTCCTGCCCTGACGGTTCGTCGCGTCCGCATTCCGGATGGAGGAGGAAGATGACATGCCAGCGCTGATCGAAGGTAATCCGGCTCTCATCATTGTCGATATCATGGGAACAGGCCGGCCTGAGGACGATTACGGTGGAATCCCGACAATGGGAGGCGGGGAGGAACGCGTCGATCGCGTGATCCCGCTCATCGAGACGGCGCGGGCCAACAATGTACCGGTCATCTACATCATCGAGGTTCATCGGCCGGATCATGTCGACTTCGGCCGCGAACTCGACGGCGACGAAAGCGTTCACTGTGTGGAAGGGCATCCGGGGACGCGCATCCATATCCGTCTGCCCTATCGCGAAGGGGTCGACTATTTGATCCCGAAACGCCGTTACTCGGCCTTCTTCGGAACCGATTTCCAGATCCTTCTCAAAGGCCTCAAGGTCGACACGTTGTTCCTGTGCGGCGGCCTGACCGACGTCTGCGTCCACTACACCTTCGTCGACGCACACCAGCACGATTATCACGCACGCGTGATCGAGGATTGCGTCGGCGGTTCCAGCTGGGAGGCTCATACCGCTTCGCTCAATGCCATGGAGTATCTCCAGCATGGCGCGCGATGCACCAGTGCCCAGGTGATTGCCGCGTTCAACGACCGCGGGCGCAAGGCCGCCTGATCTCCGGTATCCGGCCGGAAGCAGTGTCGTGACGGGCCGCTTCCCGACTCTCTTTTCCCCCCTTGCCGTCGGACCGCGGACCTTCCGCAACCGCATTTTCTCGACAGGCCACATGACCTGTCTTCTCGGTGCGGACATGCTTCCGGACGACCGCTTCGTGGCCTACCACGAGGCTCGGGCCAAGGGCGGTGCCGGACTCATCATCACCGAGGCAGCCAAGGTTCATGAAAGCGGAGGCTGGCGGAACCTCAACGCCGCCAGCGATGCCTGTATCGCTGCATACAGGCGCACTGCGGAAGCCGTGCACCGGCATGGCTGCATGATATTCGGTCAGCTCGGCCACGCCGGCGCCTATGGCGTGACGACGAGAGACGGGAGCCACGGCGTGGCCCTGGCACCCTCCCAGGCGAAGGCCCAGCGCTCCCATACCATCGCCCGCGCCATGTCCCTTGGCATGATCCGCGAGCATGTGGCGGCCTACGGCGCCGCCGCCGGACGCATGAAGCAGGCGGGGCTCGACGGTGTCGAAATCCTCGCCAGCCACAGCCTGCTGCCTGCCCAGTTCCTCAACCGCGACATGAACAGGCGCACCGATCTCTATGGAGGATCACTGGAAAACCGCATGCGGTTCCTTCGTGAAATCATCGCATGTGTCCGCGACCATGCCGGATCCTCGATGGTCGTCGGCATGCGCATTTCCGGTGACGAGATGCAGCCCGGCGGCAATGACCCTGACGACCTTCTCGAAGTCTGCCGCCTCATCGGCAACGAGGGCGGGCTCGACTACATCAACGTGATCGCAGGCTCCATGGTCGGTCTCCAGGGCTCGATCCATGTCGTGCCGCCAATGAACATCGAAACCGGCTATCTCGCGCCTCTTGCCAATGCAGTGAAGGAACTGGTTCCGGTCCCGGTCTTCGTGGCCGGCAGAATCAACCAGCCCCACGATGCAGAAATGATCCTGGCGTCGGGACAAGCCGACATGATCGGCATGACACGGGCCCAGATCGCCGATCCGGACATGGCCAACAAGGCCCGCGAAGGACGCATCGACGATATCCGTGCCTGCATCGCCTGCAACCAGGCATGTATCGGCCACATGCAGACCGGTCACGGTATTTCCTGCATCCAGTATCCGGAAACCGGCCGGGAACTGGACTACGACAGGAAACCTCCGGCAAACAGCCCGGGCACCGTGGTGGTGGCAGGTGGCGGACCGGCGGGGATGAAGGCTGCGGCCGTCGCTGCCGAGCGCGGTCACAGGGTGATCCTCCTTGAATCGTCACCGCGGCTGGGCGGCCAGGTGCTTCTGGCACAGGAGTTGCCCGGACGCACCGAGTTCGGAGGAATTGTCACAAACCTCGCGCGGGAAATGGAACGCCAGGGAGTAGACATCAGGCTCGGCACCCACGCCACGCGAAAGTCGGTCGAGGAAGCCGGGGCCGACTCGGTCATCATCGCGACAGGCGCCAGACCCTGGGCTCCCCGGATCGAAGGGAGCGAGGAAGCCCATCTGGTGGATGCCTGGAAGGTGCTACGCGGTGAGGCCAATGTCGGCTCACGCGTGGTCATCGCCGACTGGCGTTGCGACTGGACGGGGCTCGGACTGGCCGAAATGCTCGCCCGCTCGGGCTGCAGGGTGACGCTTGCCGTCAACGGCACGATGCCAGGGCAGATGATCCAGATGTATGTCCGCGACCGCTGGGTGGGCGACCTCAACCGTCTCGGTGTCGAGACAATCCCCTACGTCCGTCTCTTCGGAGCGGATTCCTCGGGCGCATGGCTGCAGCATGTCACCTCCGGCGAAGTGATTCTGATCGAGGGGGTCGATACCGTGGTGACAGCACTCGGTCACACGTCGCAAACCGGTCTTGCCGAAGAACTCGAGGACTGGCCGGGCACCGTTCTCCTTGCCGGTGACTGCCTCGCGCCGCGCACGTGCGAAGAAGCCGTATTCGAAGGACTCAAGACAGGCTTCGCCGTGTAGCTGTCTGTCGTGACCGGCGGCGCGGTACTCTTGTCTTTCGCTCTTGATTGGAGTGTCAGGTTCGATGACATCGACTCCCATGCCCTGGAGTCCCGCAGACCACGGCAGTGTCTCCGCGAGCGGGATATCGCAGCGGCTATCCTGGTGCAGGTGCGGACACAGTGGGGGCATGAGATCTGCGGCCCAGAAGAAGGTCTGCGCATCGGGCCGCGGGGACCGCCAACGGGCGCGAAGCACATGCGGGGGAACTCCGCAAAGGCTCTTCCGTCGCCTGCGACCTCGTGGAGGATGATGAGCACCTCCTCCACCATTGAACGTTTACGGCCAAGACACACGCCCACACGCGTTCCGGCAACATGAACCTCCATATGCCGTGAGGCGAACGGACGGTGTCTTCCGGCTGCGTCACCCCCTGGACTGGTGCGACCAGGGAGTGAACCAGTCCAGGCTATCGAGTGTGTTGCCTGCCGGTCCGTATTCGGCGCCGACCCAGCCGTCATAGCCGGAACGATCGATGAGCTCGAAGATGTAGGAATAGTTGATTTCTCCGGTGCCCGGTTCGTGGCGGCCGGGGCTGTCCGAAATCTGGACATGTTCGATCAGCGGGAGCTGTTCCGTGAAATGCCGGGTGAGATCCCCATGGGTAACCTGGCAATGGTAGAAATCGAACTGGATCCTGACATTCTCCCGGTCCACGGCGTCGACGATCCGTCGGGCCTGTTCCTGTCGGGAGAGGATGTATCCTGGAACATCGCGCACGTTGATCGGTTCGATGAGGAGCGTGATGCCAAGGGATGCCGCCTGCGCGGAGGCCTGCTTCAGGTTCGTGGTCAGGACCTCTTCGCATGCTTCAAGCGCAGTATCCGGTGGCCGGATTCCGGACATGACATGGAGGCGCGTCGCACCGGTGATCGTGGCGTAGTCGAAGGCCGTAGCGAGGCAGGCTGCGAAGGCGTCCTCTGATCCGGGCAGGGCCGCCAGGCCCGTATCGCCGCCCGGGACATTGATGAGTACCAGTTCGAGGTCCGTGCGATCCAGCGTGGCCTTCACGAACTCGGCCGGGACCTCATAGGGTTCCTGGACCTCGACGGCCTCGAAACCCGCACGAGCGGCAACTTCGAAGCGTTCCCGAAGCGGCACTTCGGTGAACATGGTGGAAAGATTGGCGGCGAAGCGCGGCATGCGGGCGTTCCCGAACAGGGGGCGTCGAAGGATTGCGTGATGCGAAATGCCGGACACTATTCTGCGTGTCCCGGTTTGGGAAGTCGACGGCTCCCGTCATCCGCGCTGCCGGCCTGATTCGTTGGACACGATGGCAGGCATCCTGTAACGGAATCCTGTCCGCGATGGCCAGGAGATACGATTTGAACAGGCGAAGCATCGCCTTCGTGGCGTCGGATGACCCAAAAGCGCAACAGGCATGTGTCGAGCTTTGCGCCGCATACGGGTCTCGTGCGGCCGACGACGCTGAAGTCATCGTGGCTCTCGGTGGTGACGGGTTCATGCTGGAGACGTTGCACCGGTGTCTCGACAGGGAGGTGGCGGTCTACGGGATGAACCGGGGTTCTGTCGGTTTCCTGATGAACGCCTACAGGCCGGACGGTCTTGTCGAACGTCTCCAGGCCGCCAAGACGACCGTGCTCAGACCGTTGCGCATGACCGTGGTCGACGACAAAGGCAAGCACCACAAGGCCGTCGCCATCAACGAGGTGGCGCTGTACCGCGAGACCAGGCAGACCGCGAAGATACGCATTCATGTCGATGGCGTCGTGCGCATGGACGAGCTCATGTGCGATGGCGTCCTGGTCGCCACGGCCGCCGGCAGCACGGCCTACAATCTCTCGGCCCATGGCCCGATCCTGCCGATCGGTTCACACACGCTCGCATTGACGCCGATCAGTGCCTTCAGGCCGCGCCGTTGGCGGGGGGCCATTCTGCCCGAGAATTCCAAAGTCCGCTTCGAGGTCATCGATCACGCCAAGCGCCCGGTCAGCGCCGTGGCGGATTCGGTCGAAGTGCGCGATGTCATCCGTGTCGAGGTGGCGCCGGACGAATACCGGTCCGTGCGTCTGCTGTTCGATCCAGAACACAATCTCGAGGAACGCATTCTCAAGGAGCAGTTTGCATCATGACCTCCGATTCCGCGCAGGGAGACAACGGCTTTCCTGGCGTCCACCTTTTGCCCTGCGACATCTCGGCCTACAGGATCGGGAATACCGGCGTCGACTACGTCACGACCTTCGACAGCGGCGCGTCCGGCCCCCACGTGATGATCAATGCCCTCACCCATGGAAACGAGATCTGCGGAGCCCATGCGCTGAAGTTCCTGTTCGAGCAGGACGTGCGGCCCGTCCGCGGCAAGCTCACGCTCGGCTTTGCCAATGTGGCGGCTTACGAAACCTTCGATGCCGCCAACCCCTATACCTCGCGCTTCGTCGACGAGGATTTCAACCGCCTGTGGGACGGGGAGACCCTGGACGGTCCGCGCCACACTACCGAACTCGCTCGCGCCCGCGACATGCGGCCGGTGTTCGAAACCGTCGACCACCTTCTCGACATCCATTCGGTCGAACTTCCGCAACCAGCCATGCTCCTTGCGGGCCGCCGGGCGAAGGGCCGGGCCCTGGCAGCAGCGATCGGCAAACCGACGCATGTCGTCATCGACGCCGGTCATGCGGCCGGAAAACGGATACGCGACTTCGCCGATTTCGATGCCCCCCAGAGCGACCGATCCGCCTGCCTGGTGGAATGCGGCTACCACTTCTTCGAGGCCGCAGCCGATATCGCCATCGAGACCGCGTTGCGATTCCTGAAGCACTTCGCATTGGTACCTGTCGAATCCCTCGAACGGCACCTCCCGGCATCCAGGGACGAACCGCAGATCTTCATCGAGGTCACCAGCCCGGTCACTGTCGAAACCGATGACTTCAGGTTCGTCCGGACCTTCCAGGGTTTCGAAGTGATCGAGGAAGAGGCAACGCTGATCGGCCATGATGGTACAAGGGAGATTCGCACCCCCTACCCCGGCTGCGTCATGGTCATGCCGGCCCGTGACCCACTGAAGGGCAAGACTGCCGTTCGGCTCGGCAGGATCGTATAGCGGCTATCCTCCACCCTTCTGGTAGACCCGATCGAATCGGGTCAGAAAGTTGGCGATCTCGCTGTCCTCGAAGCCGGTGAACGTCAGTTCCACCCGGCAGCGATCGAGGACCAGGCTGGCAATTATACGCGGCTCCAGAGCTTTCGCGCTGATGACAATCCGCCTTTCAGGAGTACCAATCTCGACACCATCATCCCGCATCGCATGATCGCAACCGCCGACAAGCCGGGGAAGAAGGCGGAAGAACTCAGGTAAGGTGGTCGCCATGTCCTTTTCGACCACCCCTGCCTCCGTCACCCGTCATCCACCCGCAACGGGAGGCCAGGCAGCCAGCGTGTCGCCATCGGCAAGGACTCTTGTGTCACGGGCACCGGGCGGCACGAAGAAACCGTTGACGAGCACAAGATGGCACATCCGGCGGGGCACCTGGCACCGGTCGATAACCTGGCCGATGGTCGTGCCCTCTTCCAGTTCGAGCGGAACAGCATTCTTCACGGCGCCACCGGGCAGATAGGGTGCCAGCGAGGCAAAGAGCTTGAAGGTGATCTGCATGGCCATTCCGTTTCGGCCGCCGGCAGGTAAGCGCATGTCATGCGACGGTCCGCGTTTCACAGTCTGCAAATTCCGCGTCTCCCGACAAGTCATGCACGAGCAGATACCCTGCCCGACTTTTACTGATTTCAGGGCGGGATCGCCTGTTTTCTTGAACTCCCTGTACGGGTCGAGGCGCAGGGGCTGCAGCGGGCCAGCGACGTCGACGGATCTTTCGGACGGTGATCCCGTCGGCCAGGCCCGGTAACGTGAGCTGATGCCGGCGCACCGTTGCGTCCAGGGTGGAGGAGACGGTCCGGTGTGGTGCCCACGTGTCAGGCCCGTTACACGTGGGTTGGCCGGACGCTGCGTCACACGCCGAGGCCGGCTTCATCCGGTGGCCGTCAACACCCGGACGCCGGCCACGTTGCCCGTCGGATACGATTGGGCTAGCGTTCAAGACTAACGCGATCGCGCATCCGGCAAAGAGGGGGATGTCATGGGAGTCGTCACCGATGTAGTTCTACCCGTTGTCCTGGCGTTCATCATGTTTTCGCTTGGCCTGGGACTGACCTTCGAGGACTTCGCGCGGGTGGCGACTCGACCGAAGGACTTCCTGATCGGTACCGTTTCGCAGGTCATCCTCCTGCCGGTGGTAGCGTTCATTCTGATAAGCATCTGGCCTCTTTCGCCGGAACTTGCGCTTGGTGTCATGATCATCGCCGCAGCTCCAGGAGGAGTAACGTCCAATCTTCTGACATCCTTTGCCCGCGGCGATGTAGCCCTTTCGGTCTCGTTGACGGCGATCATCAGCCTGGTCAGTGTCATCACCATTCCGCTCGTGGTCGCCATGTCCTACGCGCACCTGTTCGCTGCCGGGGAACACGGCGATATCTCGGTTGCCGGAACGGCTATCAGCGTGTTCGTCATCGTGACGGTGCCGGTTCTCGCCGGCCTGATGTTGCGCCGGTTTTCCAAAAGAACGACACGGTCAATCGAACCATGGTCGCGGCGGATTTCGGCGGTGCTGTTCGTCCTGGTCCTGGCTGGAGCGATCTATCAGGAACGTGACAACATCGTTGCCTACTTCGCCGACGCCGGCCTCGTCACACTTGTCCTGAATGTCGTCATGATGGCGTTGGCGTACAGTATCGCGAGCATCTTTGCATCGGGCAGGCCTCAGAAAATCGCAATTTCGATCGAATGCGGCCTGCAGAACGGCACCCTGGCCATTGCCGTCGCCGTTCTGCTGTTCGGAATGAGTCCGATGGTCATTCCGGCGGCGGTCTACAGCCTGATCATGTTCGCGACATCGCTGCTGTTCATCGCGTTCCTGAGGAGGTCCACCGCAGGGTAACTGTGGAATCAGGCAGGCAGCCGCACTATACGGTTCATTGTGAACGGGGATGGGTGGCCGAGCGGTTGAAGGCACCGGTCTTGAAAACCGGCAGGCGTGAGAGCGTCTCGTGGGTTCGAATCCCACCTCATCCGCCATTCTTCTTTAGTACGTTATTGATTTACAGGGTTTTTTCTAAATTCATATCTTTCGAGTCCCTCAGTGACTTCCCCGTTGCGCATCGTATACCGGCCCTGGGATTCTCCGCCCACCGCGCGCCCTCCCTGGAGCACCCCGGCAGTGAAACAACCTCCCGCCAGCTTCTCATTGCCGTTCGCAGCATGACATCCACGCTCGACTCGGCACGCCCGTTTGCCGTCGTCGTCGTTCTTCGCCCCCGGACTCGCCCGTGAAGCGCCGCTTGCGCTCCTCCACCCACCTGTCCAGGTCGGCCAGGTCGTAGACCACCCGCCGCCCCAGCTTGCTGTAGCGCGGGCCCTCGCCGCTCACGCGCATCCTGTTCAGCGTGCCCGCGCCGGTGCCGGAATAGCCGGCGGCTTGCCTGGTATCGAGATAGCGCGGGGCATCGTCATCCATGGCGCGGGCTTCTGCAAGTGAGAAGGAGCCCATTGAAGCGGCCCGCGCCGGGACCGGGCAGGGAGGGAGTCGGGCAACGCCGGAACCTCCTCCCTCGAGCCGCGCCTTGCCGCGCCCCGCGGTGACGCGCGCCGACGGCCCGTCCCACCGCACCTGAGACCGCCGCCTGCCGGCATGAGCGCACCCTGGAAGGGCGGTCACCCGGCGTGAGTTCGGTCCGCTGCCCTTGATCGGATCGGCGTCATCCGCCGAGCGACCGCGAACCGCCGAAGCCGTCATTATTCCTTGAGCAGCTCCCTGTAGCCGCCGTTCATCAGCGCGAGCGATTTGTCGACACGCCAGCACACCCGCGCCCTCATCGCGCCGTCGGGAGACCACTCCCTGGCCACCCTGACCATCGTGAGATCGGCCGTGAAGGGACTCCCGCCGCTGGGCGTGAGCCTGAGCTCGCCCGCGCCGTAGCCCGCCGCCGCCCAGGCCGAGAGCCGGTCGGTCAGCGTCGTCGACCTCGCCCGCGCAGTTGACGGCCGGACTGTCGTTGTCATCGGCCGTGCAGCCGCCGCCCTCGCGGTAGCTGCCCGTGCCGCGGGCAACCTGCCTCTCATGAGCCACACTCCCGCCGTCCAAAACCGCCATGATCCTGGCGTCATGCACACCCCGCCCGTCATGTAACAAAGTTCAACCGCCGGCCCTGGCGCGTAGCGGCGGGGCCGGCGACGGGTTGTTCGCCTGACGCATGTGCTGCAAGATGTGGCACGGAAAGAAAGACATCAGCACCAACGTCAGGACGAAAACCGGCGCCGGGCCATATAGCGGGGTTGCCCAAGCCGCCAGACTTCGTCAACGACATGGTGCTCCACACTGGACTCCTTGCCAAGGTAGCCCAACACTTTTGGTCGCCCAGACTGCAAGAATGTTACACAGCAAACAGGGCTTTGACTCTGACCGACGTTGCTGACCAGGGCGTCGGCGCTCGGCGTCACGACGATCGGGGCCGCGTCGTCGTCGACGATCGTGCCCGTCGCGGTCGGGTCCGTCGCCAGTTGCGCGCTCGCCGACTCACCCGACAGCGTCACCGTGAACGTCTCGCCCTCCTCGTCCGTATCCTCGAAGGCACAGCCCCCAGCCGTACCGCCTGCCGCCCGGCCCGCGCAGGCGCTCTTCCTGCCAGCGGCCCGGCCGCATCCGGCCTACGCGTCCTCCCCCGTGCCGGCCATGCCCTTGTTGATCCGTTCCTTCAATGTCGCCGAGGGCTTGAACACCACCGCCCGGCGCGGCAGGATCGCCGCTGGCTCGCCGGTCTTCGGGTTGCGGCCCATACGAAGTTCCTTGTCGCGCACCGTGAAGTTCCCGAACGACGAGATCTTCACCTCCTCCCCGGCCTCCAGCCGTTCCGCCATCGCCTCGATCACCTCGTCCACGAGCTCGGCCGCCTCGCGGCTCGACAGCCCCAACTCCGCATGGACGGCGTCTCTCAGGTCGGCCCGCGTCACCGTCGCCATGGTAGATCATCCCTCCGGCTCCTCGCCAACGTAGCCCGGCCGCCAGGCCGGTCAAAGCATGCGCCTGGCTGCAGTCCAGGCGGGCATGCATCCGCCCAATACCGCACCCAGGTCCGCTCCGCCATCCTGCGGCCGGCGCTGCGCCTTTCCCGGCACCACCTCCACTGCCCCCGCAACCCGCGGTGACCAGGAGCGTGCAAAAGGCAAGGACATGGGTCACTACCCTCATACAAATTCCGGTCCGCAGACTTCGTTGAACGTAAACGCCTCGCTTCCAGATGCTGCGTCAACAATCCAATACCTCCGTCAATGACGTGTTGTCTCGTGCCGAAACCAATGTCAACCATTCACCAGGGGCCATGACACGGCGCTTGCAAGTAGTCCGCACTTCCACCCCATCCGGCCAGCGACGCCGACCGGACCCTTCACTCCCTGGATCACCGCCGCTTCTGTGAGAATTTCTGCAGAGCATTCCGCCTCCAGGACCAATGCCGGGAAAGGCGGTGAGGCGAATCCCGCCGCCATCACATCCAGCCGGAAAGGCGACCTGCACCTTTCCCGGATCCCGACGCCCCGCCATGACGCCGGAACCCGCGGGCCACGATCGTGCCCGCTTATCCGGTTTCCCGGTTCACCACGTCCCGGAGCCCCCTGCTGGCCCGGAACGACACCGACCGCGACGCTGGAACGGCGATGCGCGCGCCGGTCCTGGGATTGCGGGCTGTATGCGCCGGGCGCGCACGTACGCCGAACGTCCCGAACCCCGCAAGCCCCACCGTCTCGCCCCGCGCCAAAGCCTCAGCGACCGCTGCGAGCGCGGCCCTCACCGCCGCATCCGCCTCCTCCAGGGGCGTCCCCGTCCGTCCGGCCACCTGCCGGCACAGTTCCGATCGGGTCATTCCATGTCTCCTTCTTGCCTGTTCCGTCACCAGCGCGCCGTCAGCCTGTACGCGATCCCGTACTCGGGTTCGTTGTCGTTCGCGGTGGAAGGCTTCAACGCCCATGTCGAAGCCGGCCGCGGCCGACGGGCGGAACCGCCAGCCGAGCGTATAGTCCTGCCCACTTCCGGAGAGGCCGACCCCGATCCACGGCGTGCCGGTGAAGCGGTTCCCGAGCACCGGCAGGCCATGGCCCAGTTTCGCGTCGAGCCGTCCGACGGAACCGCCGTCGTCCGGCGTCCCGGGAGGTCGCCCGACGCGGCCGTGCCGAGCGATTGCCTGACCGTCACCTCACGCCCCCGTTCGCAAGACCGGTCGCGGTCCCACAGCAGCGATCCGGAAATGTCCCGCTCGGCAAAGCCGCTCGCCTCGTGCACGAGAAGACCGTGCGCATTCAGGTCCACCGTGAAACCCGGCGCCGGGTCATCCCACTCGATGCCGCTGCCGATATCGACACCCATGCCGGTCTCCGCATCGCCGCCGTCATGGCGCAGCCCGACCTCGAAGGCTGGCCTCGGATGCGCCCCTCAATCCGTCGCCAGTGCCCGGGAGGCCTCCAGACCGAACCGCAACCGGCTCGCATCCGCCTCTACCGCGGCCAGATCCTCCGCATCGTCCGAAGCAGTGCGCACGAAGAGCGCGTCCGTCTCCAGCGAGAGCCGGAACCCGTCCCCGCCCGGCGCAGCGGCCTGCACCCGAGGATGGAGCCCGGAGGCCCGTGCCTGGCCCTGCGCGATAGAAATCGCCACCCATGATCACCGGAGTTGCTCCCCCATGCCCGAAAACCCGCCGCCGGACTCCGGTCCGTCCGATGTGCCGAACCCGATTCGATATATAACATCAATACATTTTACCATGCGACAAATGCATTGATAATTGAAGGCGCAACGCACCGTCAACCCTGACAGCGCAATCCCAAAGGTCGGCGACCGGCCGATGCTGCCGCGGCCCCGGCAGTCGATCGGGCGCCGGCCGCCGAGCCCGTCGGCAGCGAAACAGGGCGTTGCCGGTGGGCGGCGAATGGACCGGAGCGGCCTGTCCCGGGCGAACCGCGACACGCTCCGGTGCCGGCCCGCGGACCGGTCGACCCTGCTACCAGGGAATGTGGGAAGTCATGTCGCCGACAATGAAGCGCCGGCATTCGCCGCTCCGGCGCGTTTGAGCGTCGCGACCGCGGTGCGGATCTGGTCCGACGGCAACACGACTGGCGGTCGAGCCCGAACACCCCCGGCACCGAACTGGCCTCCCGGTCGGGCGCATATCCATCTTGCGGGCGAATACCGGAGGCCGAAAACGGCGGCCAGAGGTCCTTGGAGGACGCCTCCCCTCGTCCGGGTCTCGGCAGGCTGTCCAGCCCCTCGTCCAGTGGGCTGAAATCCGGCCCTCACACACTCGCCAGGGGTTGAGCCCGGCCATGCGGTAGCGCTGGTCATTGTTGGAATGGTCGCGACTTTCGCCTATGCGTCCACTACACAGGGTGTTACCGTCATGGTTTGAACGATCCCATTCATCAGTCGGTCGCGGACGCTGTTCTTTTGCATAACCAAATGGCATTAGGATATGCAGTTTGGTTGTTTTACATCCTGCGTCGCAGAAACTAGGTTGGCAACTGATTTCAAAGGGTTATGCAGAAAACGACGAAATCATGGGCAATCCGTACAAGTCTTCCGTGGAAGCAGATGGCCACAAGCCCACTGCATCGGAAATGGGGCCGTACCGGGTTCCCACAACAACTGCACTGGTGGTCTTCGAAGCTGCTGCAAGACACGGTAATTTCACACAGGCGGCAATGGAGTTGGGCATCTCGCAGCCCGCTATCAGCCGCACCATCGGGAACCTCGAACAGCGACTGTCCATACGCCTTTTCGAAAGAGCTCGGACCGGGGTAACTCTGACCGACGCGGGAAGGCGCTTTCTCGGAGCCGTTACTGCAGGCCTTGGCATTATTCATGCGGCAAGTGTAGAGGCCGCCACCCGGCTCACAACCGAACAGGTAACGATCGCCTGCTCGCCCGATACATCGCATTTATTCGTGCTGCCCAAATTCCCGGCGCTTCAAGAAACGCTAGGCGACAATGTCGAGATTCGAATCCACACCTTCCAATTCGAAATGTGGCAGTTACCGCGCCATCCACCTGTCGACGTGGTCCTGACATGGGATGCGGCCGCAGGAACGGAAGAATTTGCGGTAATCCACGAAGATGCGGTTACACTGATCTGTTCGCCCGATTATGCTGCAAACAATGCTCAAACACTGAAGAAGTCGACGAGATTCTGGGGCGGCCTGACATTCCTCGACCTCGTGGGATCCCATCGGGGCGGAGCGTCATGGGATGACTGGTTCCGGGTTGTCGAACGTCCTGAAGTTGCACCCCGGTTCAAGTATCTGGATTTGTACACCTACGTGCTGCAAGCAGCCCTGGCCGGGCAAGGAATTGCGTTGGGCCGGCGGCATTACATCGAACGGTACCTCAAGACCGGTCAGTTGTTGCAGGTCAATGATGACTTCGTCGAATTCAACAACAAACTTTATGGCGTAGTCACTGAACACGGACGTGACCGGTCTCTTGCGCGAAAGTGCCTTTCATTCTTCGAACAGCGTACTTGATTGCAGGTCACGAAGAGCACGTGGACATTCAGAGGACAGAGCAGCTCGGCACGAACAATCCGGAACCGGTCCCGGCATTCACCGCAGACGACTCACGACAAGTTCATGGAAGCTACGCACGTTGTCCTTCCACACAAGTGGGAGAACGCCACCCTCGGCCGCCGCATTGGAGCCCCGTTCTTGCTGGAGCCACTCGGAGATGATCCGGGCTTCCAGGTACGCCTCGTGTCCAAGCGCTGCGAGCTGCTCTTTCGGTTCGGCCAATGCCGAGTCGCGACCGAGGCTGTATATCGCGCGACGCTGGAGGGTACGGTCCGGCGCCACAGGCACGTTGAGGTGCACGTCGATCCGATCCGGGAGGTGGAGCCCGAACACAAAATTCGGGAACAGCGTGAGATTGCGGGAGTCAGCCGACAGAGTATCTGATCGCTTCGCCTCTCCGAAGGCTTCGGTGGCGCATCCGGAACAGTCCAGGTCGTTCGCCATGTAGTGCTGCCTGGTGGCCGTCGCGTGCGCGAACTGGCGGTGGTGCGGCTCGAAGAAATTCTCTATCAAAAGCTTCCAGTTTGCGGCCACTTCCCCCAGGTCGATGGTAACGAGGTGCTGCATGGAGGTGAGATCGAGCCCGGCCAGCCGGCGCCGGAGCCGAGCGACAAATTCTTCGAACGGCGTCCCGTTACCGTTCAAATTGACAAAGATCCAGTCATACCATGTCTCTACCTTCGCCGGGACCAACCCGTGCTGCTTGCGATCGACATCTTCTGGTGCCGCACGCGCATCGCGCTCGCCGAAATGGAAGGGATAAAACGCTCGCACTTCGTGATCTGCGTAGCGCACCAGCAGCATCGGCCGGCCGGCAACGATGACCGGCACCGCGCCGTCACGCCCGGGGAGTTCGTGCGCGAAGCCGGCAAACACCCATGAGTCCGAGAAAAGACGCTCGTTCTCGAGCGCGAAGAACGCTTCGCTGGTGTAAGCCGCGGCCGGCAGTCCGCGCAACTCCGGTCCAGGAGTCTCGAATGCGGCCAGTGTCCCGGGTCCCAGAATTGATTGCAGCGTTGGGCTCATGCCGATCTCCCGAGAGCGCCGGGCCGACCAGGGCACATGGTGCCGGGGAACAACTGGTTCCCGAACATGTCGATGCGGGTCATGACTTCGACATGCGCGACATCGGGCTGCCCGTGAATGTGCTCATTCAGGAAGGTCGCAAACTCGGCTTTCTCATTGCACACGACCTCGACCGGCAGGTCGAGCCGGCCGTTGGCCCCCGTGACGCAAACAACAGCTGGGAGGGGATCGAGGGACAAGCAGGGCAGTGTTTCTATCGCAACTCTTCGCCGGATGCCGGTCGGCCTGAAGGTTCGCAGGCCGGTCGATGTCCCTCGATCCTCCGTTGTACGGTTCCATGTGGAACAGACCTCAACCACCATTCTTGTCCCCCAGCGCAAGAGACGGCCATGGCCCACTCGCAGCATCCCTCGCGGCGCCAATATGCGATCAAGGATAAGCGCTTCGCGCAAGTTCGCGCGTCCCCAACATTGGGGGGTTCTGGCGGTTTTTCTGGTGGGATCTCGAAAGTTTAAGGAAAGCGGGCGAGGTCAGCGCCGATCCGAGGCTGTTTCTCCGTTCAGTGCCGGAACTCCGGAGCGTTCGCCAGCGATAGCGCCAGCCGCACAGGGGTTACCTGCCGCGACAGGCCGTGCCCATCGAACAGGTGCTTCACAGGGACAGGGCGTCAAACTGGTGTTCGATCTTGCCACCCCTGTACACTCACTTCAGGCTTGTCCTTGCGATGGACTTGTCAGAAGGGGTCGAACCGACGCTGATGATGACGAATCACGACGCGGCCTGCGAAATTCGGACCGTGATGCGGAGGATCACACATGACGCCGGTTGAAGAGCCTCACGGCATCTACCCGATGCTTTATTCGTTCTTCGGTGCGAATGGGCAACTGGACCGCGGCGCGATCCAGGCGGAGGTCGAGGCGGTCGTGGGACAGGGCGTACACGGGGTTGCCGTGGGGGGGCTGGCGTCGGAGGTCAACAAGCTCTCGATCACCGAACGCCGACAGCTCATGGAATGGGCGTTGGCCGATGTCGCCGGACGCATGCCGGTGTGCGTGACTGTCGCCGAGAACACTACTGAAGGACAGATTGAAATGGTCCGGGCCGCCACTGCGCTCGGGGCCGCATGGGTCATCCTGCAGCCGCCACCGGTCCCGGGTGCCAGCGAGGCAGAGCTGATTCGCTTCTTTGGCTCGGTCGCGCAACGGTCCCAATTGCCTGTGGGCATTCAGAATGCACCCCAGTTCATCGGAATTGGGCTGTCTGATGCCGGTCTTCTGGAGCTCAACCGGTGCCACCCCAATGTCTCCATCGTGAAGAGCGAGGGACCGGCGTCGACCAACATCGCACCACTGGCAGCAAGGACCGCCGGCACGTTGCGACTTTTCAACGGGCGCGCCGGCATCGACATCACGGATTCCCTGCGCGCCGGTTGTCACGGTATTATTCCGGGGGTCGATTCCTGCGACGTCCTGACCCGGATCTACGAGCTGATGCGGGCGGGCGAGGAGGATGAGGCCGACCGCCGGTTCACGGAAATCCTGCCCCTGCTGTCTTTCCTCATGTTGTCAATCGACCATATGCTTTGCTACGGCAAACGCCTGGCGGCGCGGCGTCTCGGTATGGCGGATGTCCACGACAGGGTGCCGGCCCAGGCACCCAGCGATTTCGGCCTTCGGACTCTGGCCCGTTGGTCGCGAGATCTGGCGGCATTCTAGCTGTCCCGCACTACACCTTTATGCCTCGTTCCCGTGATCAGACGACCATCCTCGTGATCTTGCCAGGCTGCGGATCGAGACCGAACGCGGTGCAGATCTGCAGTTGAGCGGGCTCAGCCAGCGTCGCCTTCCGCACATAGAGGGTCCTTCCATCCTGGCGGCGGAATGTGGCGGTGAGACGCTGCTGGCCTTCGAGAACGTGGCGCAGGGTGGCCCAGCTTGCGGTCTCGCCATGCTCGCGAAGCCGACTGCGGATGGTCTGCACCAGCTGACAGGCAAGAAAGGTGATGAACAGGTGGCCGTCGGAACAGCCTCGGGTTTGATGGCAGCGCAGGCCGAGTTGCGACTTCAGCGAGTGGAACACGGATTCCAGGTCCGTGAGCATCGTGCAGGTACGCCACAGGGTCTTCTGGTTCCAGTCGATGACATTGGTACGCAGACAACAGGCGCCCGGGTGGATGCTGAAAGATTACTGTTGTTTGTCGCAGGACATTGACGCCGTTCGGTCTGCCAAGGCATGTATTGCACGTAAATTTCAGGAGTCCTTCTCTCGCGCCAAACAACGCTGACTGACGCTGCGGCAGACATCGGGTCTGATCCACCGGATAATGCCGACGATGACGCGATCTGTCTTCGGGTCAGACGGCGCGGGTTGGCGCTGTTCCTGTTCCCGGTTTTGCGATCACGAGACGCCGGAGCGGCCGTGGTGGACGCAAGCACCCTGCGGTTGGCGAGCGGGTCCCGACATTCGGAGATTCCCCTCGGCAACATCAAATCTGTCTGTTTGAATGCCGGGCGGATTTGGGCCCGCCTGCGGTTGCGCCATGCAGATGGCGTGGCGACCATGTCGGGGCTGCCACCGGAAGACGCCCGGGCGTTCGTTCAGGCACTGGAGAGCGCCAGGGTAAATTGGTGGCACCGGACGCTCGCGTCCCGGATCGAAACACTCCGCACGGTGAGCGGCCGGCTGGCGCAATTCGCGGATCCGCCGGCCTATCTCACACGCAGTGCCTTCGCGGAGCTGTTACGCGAGGTGGAGAGCGCGGCGAGTCAATTCGTGGCCGCCTGGCCGGACACGCTGTCGGGCGCGCCCGGGGTCCGGATGCTGAGAACGATGCTGGACTTTCTGGAAGACCCCCGCAGTTTCCGACAGAGGGCCAACGTCGCCTTCGTCTCGAACGAGCTGGAACGGTCGCGGGAGCTCTTCGACCGGATCGAGGCGCAACCCCTGACAGAGGAGCAGCGCAAGGCGGTCGTCACCGACGAGGAGCGCAATCTGGTGGTCGCCGCGGCCGGCAGCGGCAAGACCTCGGCGATCGTGGCCAAGGCCGGCTGGCTGCTGCACCGCGGCTGCTGGCAACCACAGGAACTGTTGCTTCTGGCCTTCGCGAGGGATGCCCGCGAGGAGCTGGAAGAGCGGGTCCGCACGTGCCTGGGCGACGAAACCGCGCGCGGCATGACAGTCAGCACATTTCACGCTCTGGGCCTGGCGATCGTCGGCAAGGTCGAAGGCAGACGTCCGGCGCTGGCCAAGGTGGCGGAAGACGACAGGGCATTGCTTTACCTGCTGAAGGGCATCGTCACCGACCTGATCGCCGAAAAGGAAGTCTCGGAGAGGGTACTGGGTTGGTTTCAGGAGCAGTTCGCACCTTACAGGAGCCAGCACGAGTTCCGCAGTTGGGGCGAATATTGGGACTACATCCGGCGCCACCAGATCCGGTCCCTGAAAGGCGAGGTGGTCAAGAGCTTCGAGGAATGCGAGATCGCCAACTTCCTCTTTCTCCACAGCGTGGACTACGAGTACGAGCGCGTCTACCTGCACGACACCGCAACCCCGGAGAAGGGGCGCTACCGACCCGATTTCCATCTGCCCGACAGCGGCATCTGGATCGAGCATTTCGGGATCGACGCCGAGGGCCGGACTGCGCCGTTCGTGCAGCAAGAAGAGTATCTCGAGGCGATGGCGTGGAAGAGGGCGCTCCACGGGAAGCACGGCACCATCCTGATCGAGACATTCAGCCACGAGCGCGCCGCCGGCACGCTGATCCGGAACCTCGAAGCCAAACTCCACGGACACGGCGTAACCCTTTGCCCGATTCAGCCTGACAAGGCGTTCGCCGACCTGGAGAAACAGGGCTGGATCGACCCATTCATGCGTCTGGTGGCGACCTTCCTTCAGCACTTCAAGGGCGCCCGCCTGACTATCGGGGACGTGATGCGGCGTGCCGAGACACACGGCGACCGGCACCGCGCCGAGGCCTTCTGCGCCGTGTTCGGACCGATCTTCGAGCGCTACCAGGAAACACTCGCGCGTTCAGACGAGATCGACTTCCACGACATGATCGACAGGGCAGCCGATCACGTCGAGGCCGGCCGTTTCCATAGCCCGTTCGGCTACATCCTGGTCGACGAGTTCCAGGACATCTCGCCAGCGAGGGCACGGCTGCTGAAGGCATTGCTCGACCGGTCACCGGGCGCCCGACTGTTCGCCGTCGGCGACGACTGGCAGGCGATCTTCCGCTTCGCCGGATCGGACATCGCAATCATGCGGCAGTTCGAGGAGCGTTTCGGTGAAGGCGAGCGCCTCTACCTGGAAACGACCTTCCGCTGCGCCGACCGCATCGCCAAGGTCGCGACGGACTTCGTCCTGCGCAATCCGGCGCAGATCCCCAAGACGGTACGGTCGATACGCCGCGCTATGGGCCCCGCTGTTCATGTCGGCCTTCCCGGTGATCGGGACATGCCGGTCCTGAAGGAAGCGCTCGACAGGATCGCCGAGGACGCCGCCAGGCATGATGGAACATCGTCCGTGCTGCTTCTGGGTCGCTACAACCACGTGCGACCGCAGAACATGGCCGGACTGAAACGGCACTATCCGGGCCTGCGGTTCGGCTACAGGACGGTGCACAGGTCCAAGGGGCTCGAGGCGGACTATGTCGTGGTGCTCGGCCTGTGCTCCGGCAAACACGGCTTTCCCGCCGAGATGACCGACGAACCGCTTCTCGACCTCGTGCTCGCGGCGCCCGAAAGACATCCCAATGCCGAGGAGCGCCGTCTTCTCTATGTTGCCATCACACGCGCCAGGCGTCGGGTGTTTCTGCTGGCCGGGGACGGCCTGCTTTCGCCCTTTGCCATCGAACTGATCGGTGGGGAGTACGACGTCACCGTTTTCGGGCGTTCGCCGGAACAAGACGTTCCCTGTCCGCTATGCGTCGAGGGGCGACTCACAAAGCGCGACTACGGGCGGAATGGCGGCACTTTCTTCGGTTGCTCGAACTATCCGTATTGCGGGCACATGCAACGCTCGTGCCCGACTTGTGGAGAGGGGCTGTTGGTCAAGGCCCGGGGAAAGTTCCAGTGTCGAGATTGCGGTCAATCCATCGAGGTCTGCCCCGATTGCGACGGCTGGCTGGTGACCCGGATGGGGAGGTACGGCCGCTTCCTGGGTTGCTCGAACTATCCTGCCTGCGACTATTCAAGAAACCTTCACCAGCGCGATCACCGCCAAGGCATAGGAGGCAAAAGGCCGGATGCCGGAAGGCGAGAACGTCGATAGTGCGGCCACTTCGTCGATAATCACCAGCGGTCCGCGTCGCTGAGCGTCGACTCCCCCCTCCCCCCGGACACGTCCAAAATCAACATGTTGGTTTTCTGATCGGCTCAGTGCACCGGGTAACAGTCGCGCAGGCGATTCTGTCGATCAGCCGCCGCGTGTTGATGAAGGCCACTTACGTGTATGCACGGTCGCGCTGTCGTGAGGGTAAGCAAATGTGACCTCGGGTTTCGTCAAGTTCCAAGGCGCACTGTTGAACCTGGGTCAGGGCTCCGCAGGCGATCCGCTCATTCCTGAATTCACCAGGCACGCGGACATGCGCCTGGGGGATTCGATCCATTTGAACGGCCCGACGATCTCGCCGCCGCCTGGCGTGTCGTGCCCCCGGATTCCGGACAACAGACCGATCTTTGAGCAGGGTCAACGGCAGCCTCCTGGTGATGGTCCGTGGCGAACCCGGCCACGGCATGCTATTCCATGAAGCAGGCGAGGCACATTTTTGGAATCGTGCACGTCCGGTCACGAGAGTTGCAGGAGCGAGCGATGGTGCGCGATCCCAGGTTCGATCCGTTGTTCGAGCCGATCCAGATCGGTCCCAAGATCCTGAAGAACCGCTTCTACCAGGTGCCTCAATGCACCGGTGCCGGCGTCGAACGGCCAGGCGCCAACGCCGCCCACCGCGCGGTCAAGGCCGAAGGCGGCTGGGGGGCGCTCAACACCGAAGCCTGCTGCATCCACCCCGACGTCGACCAGACCACGTCCACGGTGACCACGCTGTGGGACGAGGGCGATGTCATCAATCACCGCCACATGGTCGAATCGGTCCACGCCTGGGGTGCGCTCGCGGGCGTCGAACTCGCCTATGTCGGCGGTCTTCTCGACAACCTGGGCCACCGCGCCGTCGCCGCGGCAGCGCACCAGTTCCCCTCGCCATGGATCCCGCAGGTCTACAGCTACGAGGCCGACACCGAGGATTTCCAGCGCATCCACCGCATGTACCTCGAGGCCGCCGCACGAGCGCGCGACGCCGGCTTCGATATCATCTACGTCCACGGCACCCACGGCGCATTTCCCGTCCAGATGCTGTCCAGGCATTTCAACCGCCGTACCGACGCCTATGGCGGCTCGTTCGAGAACCGCGCCCGGTTCTGGATCGAGCTCCTGGAGAACCTGAAGGTGGCCGTGGGCAGTTCCTGCGCCATCGCCACACGGTTCTCGGTTGATCAGATTTCCGGACCCTACGGGATCGAGGTCGGCGACGAGGGCCTTCGCTTCATCGAGTACGCAACCCGGTGCGGGCTTGTTGACCTTTGGGACGTCAATATCTCCGGACTGCACAACTGGGGGGAGGACGCCGCGTCGTCGCGCTTTCACGGTACCAACCATCAGCTGCCGTGGACCCGCGAGGTAAGAAGGATCGCCAAGGTTCCGGTCGTCGGCGTTGGTCGTTTCACCAGTCCCGACGACATGGTCAGCGCAATCACCTCCGGGCAAATCGACATCATCGGCTGCGCCCGGCCGTCCATCGCCGACCCGTGGCTGCCCCGCAAGATCGACGAGGGCCGCATCGAGGACATCTGCGAATGTATCGGTTGCAACATGTGCATTTCACGGTTCGAACGGGGGGGCGTTATCGTTTGCACCCAGAACCCGACCGCGCTCGAAGAATACCGCCGGAACTGGCATCCCGAACACTTTGCGGCGACCGTTGAACCCTGTTCCGTTATCGTCGTCGGCGCCGGACCGGCGGGAATGGAGTGCGCCCGTGTGTTGGGGTTGCGCGGACATGAGGTGCACCTTGTCGAGGCCGAACCCGTGCTCGGTGGCCATCTCCGGCACGTCGCACGCTTGCCGGGCCTCGCCGAATGGGCACGGGTGATCGATTTTCGCGAGATCCAGTTTGCCAAGCTTTCCAACATTGCAATTCATCGCGGAACCGGGAGCGTCACGGCTGACGATATCCTCGAATTCGGCGCCCGCAAGGTGGTGCTTGCCACAGGTGCGCGGTGGGTCGGGGACGGTAAGAGCGCAATGGGTCCGGATCAGATCCCCGGGATCGATGCCGGGCTGCCGGGGTTCGTGACACCCGAGCAGTTCTGGGCCGGAAAGCAGATCGGCGAGCGGGTCGTGGTTCTGGACGGCGACGGCTATTTCATGGCGATCGGGATCGCCGAGGCCCTGGCGGACCAGGGCGCGTCGGTCACCATCCTCACCCACTTCGAAACCGTCGCGCCGCTCACCGCATACACCCAGGAGATGGATAATCTTCGCCGCATGATGCGCCACAAGATGATCGCAGAGCGAACCGCACACTGGGTCGAGAAGGTCGAGTCCGTTGCCGGGGGTCTTCGGATCACTGCCTACGATCTTTACCGCGATGGCTACCAGCGGCTGGACAAGCCGGTGACTGGCGCGATTCCCTATGAACCGGGCACCGCGGTTGATACCCTGGATTGCGACACGGTCGTGTTATGTACCGCGCGACACTCCAACGACGCTTTGTGGCGAGCCCTTCGTACGCGCGACTGGGTCGCGCATGGCATCGCGAGCGTGACCCGCGCCGGCGATTGCCTGGCGCCGCGCTACCTGGCCGACGCCGTCTTCGATGGCCACCGTGTCGGACGCGAGATCGAGTCGCCTGACCCGCAGCGACCGCACGCGGTTATCCGCGAACGCCAGATCTGGGGCAGCGCGACCTACCCAAAGCTCGGCGACCCAGTGATCTGAGGAGCCCCGGCGAGATCAGAGGATGATCGTGCTCTTGAGCGCCATGGTCCCCTTGAAAGCCGTGTAGCCGGAATCGACCACGTGGATGCCCCCGGTCATGTAGCGCGCCTTGTCGGAGGCCAGAAAGACCGCGAAGTGAGCGATATCTTCAGGCTGGAGAACGGGCAAGAGATGCATCGCCTCGATCTTGGCCCGCTCTTCCGGCACATCGAGGAAACCCGCCTGGTGCGGGGTCTCCACGAACCCGGGGCAGATTGCATTGACGCGCACACCTTCGGGCGAAATGCCGGCGGCGAGCGAACGTGTCAGCGAGACCACGCCGCCCTTGGCCGCAGTGTATGCATCGATTCCCGCCTGACCGATAAGCGCGTCGATGGTGGCGGTCAGCACCATGGAGCCCGAGCCCTGCTTGAGCATTTGGCGGCCGACGTACTTGGCGCAGTAGTAGGTTCCGGTGAGGACCATTCCGATGATCCGGTCCCAGATCGCATCGTCAAGGTCGGTCGCCCGATTGTCCTGCTTGTTGACCAGGGGGACGCTGACCGCGTTGTGGAACAGCACATCAATGCGCCCGTAACGGGCAATCGTGCCGTTCACCAGGGCCTGGACCGACTCGACGTCGCACACGTCGAAATGGCTGAAAACCGCCGCACCGCCGGCTTCGGTGATCGCCGTCGCGACCGCCTCGCCCCCCTCCCGGTTGATGTCGGCGACGACGACGGTCGCCCCGGCCTCGGCCATCAGCTGCGCGCCTGCCCGGCCGATCCCGGAAGCGGCACCCGTCACGATGGCAACTTTGTCGTAGAGCAAGTCCATGATTCCAATCTCCCTCTCAACCCCGATACCGGGTGAGCCACAGTGCTATCAACGTCGAGCCAACTGTCAGAACCAGGATTGTGGTCCCGATGGCATTGACGGTCGGCCGCAAACCGGTGCGAATGAAACCCCACACGAGTGTCGGCAACGTATTGCCCCCCCCGATGTTGAAGAACGTGATAACGAAATCATCGAGCGAGAGTGCTGCGGCAATCAGTGCTGCCCCTATCACGGTTGGCCGGATAATTGGCAGGGTCACCGTGACAAAGGCCTTGAACGGCGATGCGCCAAGATCGCGGGCGCTTTCCACCACCGTGTAGTCGAAGGCGACCATGCGCGCGTAGACCACCAGGATCACAAAAGGCTGGGTAAACAGCAGATGTCCCAGGATCACCGTCGTCAGGCCGAGTTTCATGTCGATGGCGACGAAGGCAGTCAGGAGCGCGACCGCGAGCACCAGCGGCGGCAGCATCAAGGGCAGCGATACGAGCGCGATGCCGAATATCGCCCGTTTTTCCGGCAAGCGGGCAAGCCCGATCGCCGCCATCGTGCCGACGATCGCCGAGATGAGGCCGACGGCACTGCTGATGATGAGACTGTTGTTGAGTGCCGGGCCGAACTCGCGGTGTTCGAGCATGGCTTCCCACCACTGTAGCGACACGTGGTTGATGGGAAAGTTGCTCATGCTGCGGTCGGTGAAGGCAAACAGGACGACGAGGATCAGTGGCGTCAGCAGGAAAAACACGTAGACGCCCCCGAGTGCGCGCCAGAACAGTGCCGACAGCGGATTCATCGTGGCCGCCAGAGCGACATCAGGGCGTTGGCCAGAACGACGACCGCGAGCGCGCAAACGAGGACAGAGACGGCCATGGCCGAGCCAAGGGGCCAGTTGAAGGACTTGCCGAACTGGTCTCGCACCATGTTGCCGACCAACTGGATCTTCCCGCCGACGAGGAGCGGCGTGATGTAGTCTCCTGCGGGAATAAGAAAGCAAAAGGTGAAAGCGGCAACAAGCCCGGGCTTGCATTGGGGGATGACGATACCGCGCATGGTTTGCCATGGCCTCGCGCCAAGGTCGCGAGCGGCTTCCAGTTCGATGTCGTCAATTCCGCGCAAGCTGGCGTAAATCGGCAGAATGGCAAAGGGCAACAGGAAGTGGATCAGCGTCACCACCACGGCACCTGGACTGTAGAAGATGGCTGTCACCGGCTCGGTGACGATACCCAGCGAGATCAATCCGGAGTTGAGGACTCCCTCGGTTCCAAGAATTGTCTTCCACGCATAAATCTTCATCAGATACCCGCCGAACAGCGTTATCATCGCGACGAGCAGGAGCGTCGGCCCCCAGCGCCCTGCCTTGAATCGAATGATGTAGGCATAGACAAAGCCCAGCACTGTCGTGAGCAGGGCGATGATGGCCGCCATCTCGATGGTGAAACCAAGGACATTGGCGGATCGGTCGTAAGCTTCGACATAGTTTTTGGTCGTGAACTCGGAGGAGAGCACGAAGAGTTTCACTTGCCAGAAACTGAGGATGAAGAAATATATGAATGGCGCGATGAAGAGTGCGCCGAAGATCGCGGCTGACGGTGCGATCAGAACATAGTTGAACCGCTGGCGTTCCACCGTTAGCGGCGCCAGGCGAGGATGCAGATGTCAGAAATGTGGTGCGGCCGGGTCGAATCAGCAGATCGTCCCGGCCGCACCATGAAATGTGTCGTCATGCGGCCTTGAAACGTTCCCACTCCTTGATCCAATCGCCGAACGTGGCGTGAACGCCGTCGTCCTCGAGTGGCGGGAAGGTATAGAAGGTCATAGTTTCGTTCATGCCGGCCGGATCATCGTAGGGATAGAGCGCCCTTGAGGCGTCATCCAGTGCCTCGATAGCCTTGGAGTTCACGATACCCTGGACGTCCTCGGTACCGATCTTGACCTGGGCCGGAACACTGATGATCTGGTTGCAGAGCGCATGGTCGATTTCCCAATTGGGCGCGTCCTTCGCGATGCAGTAGTTGTCGAGCCAGGCAAACGTGCCTTCCTTGGGATAGGTGTACTCGATCACCTTGCCGGCATCGGCGGCGAACTTCTTGATGGCCTCCCATCCTCCGAAGGTGATCGTGACGTCGCCGCGCGACAGGGCGTCCGAGAGTTCGCCCCAACTGACGGCGATCATGCGAAGCTGCTTCTCCTTGAGACGGATCACGTAATCCACGGCTTCTGCAAGTTGCGCGTGCGTGAGGAATGTCGCCGATTCGGCATCGGTGACAATACGCGCAGCCAGCATGATATTGCCCAGTGCATCGTCCATCAGCCCGACCTTGCCCTCGTATTCGGGCTTGAACAGATCCTCCCACGATTCCGGGGCCTCGGGAATGACCTCCGGGTTGTACATCATCGGGAACGCACCCCATGTGAACGGAACACCGTAAAGCGTGCCGTCCACGTTGATGTTCGAATCGTTCAGGAACAACGGCATCACGTCCTGGAGGTTCGGAACCAGCGAAACATCGATCGGTGCGATGAGGTTGGTCCGCACCAGCAGCGGCACATAACCCATGTAGGGGGTGACGATGTCGATGTTGCCGACGCCACCGGCACTGAGCTTGGTGACAATCTCGTCGTTGTTGCCGATGTACGTGGTCGAAAGCTGGATACCTTCACGGTCCATGAAGTCATCGATGAACAAGGGTTGATCGTAGCCCTGCCAACCAAGAAACACGACATCGTCGGCAAGGGCGCTGCGGCTCCCGAGGCCCATGGTCGCGGCTGCTCCGGCGGCGGCCATGAGTCCAGCGTTGAACCCGCGCCGTGTTACCGGCATGACGGAACGTACACGAATCAATCCTGATCTTGGCATTTCGTACCTCCCACGAAGTTGGTTCGTCTGGTGCGATCAAACACGCATCGATGAAAGATATCAACTGTTCCAGGACCAGTGGCCACCGCGCAGGGCGTGCGGTGTGATGACCTGTCCCACAACCCCTTCGCAGCCGACAGGTCGGGGCGGTCTTTCCCCCACCACACACAGAGATCGGCGCCGGTACAGGTGGTCATCGGGCTGGCCACCACCAATGGCAAAATGAGCAGCGGCCCGCTGCGATACGAAGGCACGATCCACACCGGCAAGGCGGCGATTTGCCCGGTCCCGGTGACGCCAATCCTGCCCAGAAGGCCGAACGCTGACGTTCTTGTGGCGAACGTGGCGGGCACGTCGGAAAGGCGGCTTCCCGTGAGACTGAGAATTGCCACGAACCGCAACGCCTCAGGACGTCCGTGAGTGTCCCGCGACCGCGGCACGGCTCAGCGAAAGAAACGTCAGACGGAACCAGGCCGGAAGGTTTTGTCTAAAGCTGTGTTGCGACACGGCATGCGAACAAAGGGCAGCCCACAGGTGCCCGTCTCGCCACCCCGTTTATGCTTGCGGACGAACCCGGATCGGGTGGTCCGGAGCGTGACGGATACTTCGCGATGTTCAACCGGCAAACGGAGTTTCTGCGATGCCCCTGGTCCCGGTGTCGAGTGCGAAAATTCCACCAGCGAGGGGCTGCTCGGAACGCTCGATTTCGGTCAGGTCGTAGTGGGCCGTTGTCACGTACAAGATATCAAGATCGTCACCCCCGAAGATGGCATTGGTGATCCGGCTGCAGGGGAAAGCGATGGTTCGGTCGATGGTGCCGTCCGGTGCCCAGCGGACCAGGCATCCGCCATCCCAGCGCGCGTTCCAGAGAAATCCCTCCGAATCGATGGTCGAGCCGTCCGGGAAGCCAAGCACCTCATCCTCGGTCCTCGCGAAGAGCCGGCGGTTCGACGCGGTACCGGTATCGATGTCAAATTCGTAAGCGTAGATTCCGACGAAGGTATCGGCAAAGTACATGATCGTATTGTCAGGGCTCCAGGCAAAGGTGTTCGAGATGCCGATGTCGCTCTCGACGTGCTGGAACGAACAATCCGGATCGACGCGGTAGAGATTGCCGGTGCTCCCGTCGATCGGCCGACCGGTTCCGTCGGCATTGAGATTGTTCTGCATGGAGCCGAACCAGAACCGACCCGTACGGTCGCACTTGCCGTCATTCGAGCGGTTGGCGCCCATCGTGGCCTCGGGTTCGCATACGCGTTCGCGTACGCCGCTCTCGGGATCCCAGAAGTCGATTCCGCTCGTGGTCGCGACAATCATGCCACCGCCGGCCCTGAGCGCCATCGCGGTGACCATTTCGGTCATTTTCCACATCCTGGTCTCACCGCTGGACGGATTCCAGCGATGAACGGTATACGACGGCACGTCGGTCCAATAGAGGCACTTCTCGCCGGGAGACCAGAGAGGACCTTCGCCCAACCAGGCCTTGCAGTCCACGACACATTCCGGCACACCCATATGACTCCTCCCCAACGGTTGCGATCGCGAAGCCGATCCTGGAGCTTGTTCCGAAAGTCGCGAGTTACCTCAAGTCATTGTATTCTTTCAGGAGTTGAAGCCTGGATGGAGGATACCATGGCCTGGGACGAGGCTACTCAAGTGAAGTATAGACGGACCAACGATCACCGGCAAAACAACCAGAGCGACGAGGAGTGGTTTCGATCGAACCGATGATCCCGAAACCGGGTCGCATGGGGCGGCCGCGCAAGACCGGCCTCGCCATGTCTTTGACTGGCTTCGGGGTGCCAGTGGCGTCTTCTCCCTGGTTCGCTTCGCGGGGTTGCGGCGTTGCCTGGGAGACTGGCGCCGTACCATCCGCTCGAACCGGCTTGTCACCCCCGTCGGTCCTTGGTACGAATCCGATCGAGTTTGTGTCAAAATGATGCGTAGCATGGGGTCGGCCGTGGGCGCCAACATCACAGACCGGCAACGGACGTTCTTCAGTGAAAACGGCTTTCTGGCCGTCGAGAATCTCGTTGCGAAATCCAAGATCGAGACATACCGCGAGATCGTTGACGGGCTGGTCGAGGGGCGGATTGAAAGCGGCGATTCACGCTCCGACCTCGGCGGTCATCGCTCAAGGGTCCGGCCATCGGTCGAGAACATCATCCACATCATGTTGCCATCCGAAGCCGTGCCCTGGCTCGCGACGAGCCCATTTTTCGTGCGCTCTCGCGACATCGCGCGCGCGCTCCTTGGTGATGACCTCGAACGCGACATGGATATGCTGATCGACAAGGAGCCGCACACCGACACCTCGACCCCTTGGCATCAGGATCAGGCGTACTGGTTGCCCGGCATGCCGGACCGCCGCTCTGTCAGTTGCTGGCTCGCGCTTGACGAAACGACCCTCGATAACGGCTGCATGTGGTTCGTGCCCGGTTCGCACCGCCAACCTGTTCGCATGCACCGCCACTCGGGGGAAACCAGCCACGCACTGGAAACCGACGCATCGGAATCCGAGGCCGTCGCCTGTCCGCTCGTGCCAGGCTCGGCGACGTTTCACGACGGCGGCACCCTTCACTACAGCCGCGGCAACTCAACGTCCTCACGCAGGCGCGCCCTGATTACCAATTTCCGTCCCGTAGCGATGATCGAATGGGAACGCGAACACGGTTACGATCATCGCAACGAACTCGACCAACTCGGCGTCGAATCCGAACACGTCATTTCCCGCCAGGAATAAGCGAGCGATGTGGACGTCGCTCTCCGCAAATAGCGGTGTTCGGGACGTTCAAAGCACCTGGAGACGACGTTGCGCCGACGGTCCCGGTCGTGTTGGTTGGCGGATTTTCTCGGGAGCGTCGCGAAGCTGAGGTGGATTCCCGCATGCGGGTTGATTGCGGCGCGCCTTACCTGCCCGCAAAGTCCGGGAACGCGCGGATAGATACCGCGGTGACAGGCGTCCTCAGGCTGCGAGCGGCAATATCCCCTAGCTGAAATCGATCACCCGGTGGGTGGAAAGCATCCAGCCGACCCGCACCGCGGAGCCAATTTCAAGTCCTTTCCGCAGGTTGAGATCAGCGTTGTTGACAATGACATCCACGCCATCGTCAAGGGTGATCCTGTACTGGACGTAGGGACCAAGGAAGACCATGTCGCGCAACTCGCCGTGTAGCACGACATCGGTGCCAAGATCATCGCAGGTCAGTGCCACCGCCTCGGGTCGCACCACCACGCGCACCGGCCCGTCGGCACCAGGTGACTGGAATTGCACGCCTCCGTCCAAGGTGACCTTGGTGCTCGTGCGCGTGCCTGCGAAAATGTTGGCCTCGCCGATAAAGGTCGAGACGAACTGTGTCTCGGGCGCCGAGTAGATCTCCTCGGGGCTGCCCAGTTGCGCCACCGCCCCCGATTCCATGACTGCCACGATGCTGGCAAGCCCCAGCGCCTCACCCTGATCGTGCGTGACGAAGACGAAAGTGCCGCCGATAGAGTCATGAATGCGGCGCAACTCTTCCTGCATGGCCTGACGGAGCTTGAGGTCGAGTGCGGCCAGGGGTTCGTCCAGCAGCAAGACCTGAGGGCGCATGACAAGCGCTCTTGCAAGCGCCACCCGCTGTTGCTGGCCTCCCGAAAGCGCCTTGATCTGCCGGTCACCGAGTTCTTCCATCCGCACCAGCTTGAGGACATCGGCTACCCGTTCGGCAATCTCTGTTTTTGGTTGCTTGGCGATACGCAGACCGTAGGCGACATTCTGGCGTACCGTCATGTGCGGAAACAGGCCGAGCCCCTGGAACACCATGTTGGTCGGCCGCATTTCGGGACCAAGCCGCGTCACGTCTAGGCCTCCGATTTCAACACTACCGGAGGTGGGTGAGATGAAACCACCGATCATGCGCAAGAGCGTTGTCTTGCCGCAGCCGGAGGGGCCCAGGATCGCGAAGAAGTCACCATGGTTTATGTCGAGATCAAGCGGCTTGACCGCCTCGACCGCACCATAGTTCTTCGAGATGCCGCGAAGCCGCACCAACGTCCGTCCGGCAGAGCGCGGTGTCCCGCCGGATGGGTCCGTGAGATGATCGTGCATGGCCAATACGTGCTTTCGAAACACGCCCACACTAACAAATCAAGACCGCGAGTCCATCGTGGTTGGTGAGCCGGCCACCTTTTCATGAGTGCCGAGGTCATGGTGCAGCGGATGTGCCAACGCGGGCGCAGGTTACAAATCATTGGTGTCCCGTGGATCGCGTGATGTTCATTGACACCATTTAAGGTCGCGGTCGTACCGCACATGGGGCTCGATCTGGTTGAGGATCTGCAAGACACCCCTGCTGTGATGGCGGCGCAAGAGCCTGTAGGTGACCGCGTGGCAAGGCCGCGTATGCGCACATTTCACTGATAGTGCCGGGCGGCGTGACGATCTGTTGGGCCATCCAGGCGCACGACACCTCCGGCTGGCTGAGCTGCGCCGCCGAGACTTGGAATTTTCCTGGAATTCCGCGTCATGACCGGCAATGCCGCAGACGTCACGCTCTTCGCTCCGCTGATCCCGACGGCCAAACGTTATTTCGACCGCCGTCGCAGCCTGCCGGTTGCCATCATTGCTTCGGGCCAGGTCCTCGCGGTCGCCAATTGATCGACATCCTCGGGTCCCATAGCGCACTCCAGTTCAATGGTATCATCGCATTGGTCGTCATGCCACTATGTGTCCTGTTTTTGGTGGCCGTCCCCAGATTGGAGTCCATGAATCAAATTCAATACGATTCCCTGCACATCAGAACACGGTAAAGATAGAGGTGCACACCAATCGGGTTGTGAATCTCCTGTTCATTGGGACTTTCCTTGTTCACCATGTATCACGCGCTCACCTTCAACCAATCGAAGGTCGCTGCATGAATTATGCAGGTTCAATCGGACCCCATATCGTTATCAAAATTCATTCTTACAGGATGCTCTCGCTGGTGGTTAAGTGTTTGAATGGTGAATTCGAAATCTTGCATGCCTTCGGCATAAAAGGCGTTATAGAAATGCAGATGCAAAAGCACTGCTCCCGTCCCCAACGGTTGAACGTCATGTACCAGTACCGGTGAATGACAGGGGTAGTTGACGTGGCCGGTAAGCATTTTCCAGGCGCACCGTTTTCTGCATTCAAGCGTGAAGCGTCTCACCCAGAAACTATCGCACAGTTTGACGGCTAAAACACACAGCAATCTGTGTAGATTGAAATGATTCTTTGTCCAAGATGTTATGTATTATGGTTCCACTGATTTATTTAGTGATATTGAAACGATTGAACTGAAATGAAAAAAACATTGTTTTTTCATATGAATGAATCCCGAAAACACCTGACAGAAAATTCCGATGTTCGGTGACAGGTGCCTTCCAGACATTTGCCGTAATATGGTTTCCTCGGCGTGTAAAAACAATCACCCAATGCCCCAGGCCAGCCCAACAGGAACATCCGGAAAACAGCAAGAGATGCAACGGCGCGACCAGCTGGAAATGAAAAAAATAATATTGGCGATACATGAGGTCGTGGCGCAATGCTTCGCGACCTATAGGAGTTCCACAAGGGTTTCCTGGACGCATACAAAACGGTCTCGCGCCTTTTCGGAGTTAGCCTGGTGAATCTTTCTGCAAACCCTGGCGACAGTCCACCGCCGGCCGGCCATCTGTTGATCCCGACATAGGACACCACATGTGGTTTCGTGCACAGATCAAGCGTCGACGCGCATGCGGGTATGATATGCAAGTCCGTGCGTACCCTTCCGAGAACGAAATCGAGCGTTCCCGCGAAAGCGCTACCAAAAGCCGAGATGCGCGTCATGAGCCATGTCTTGCCAAACTGTGATACGGGGATGATCGCGAAATTGGCCGAAATAGAATCCGAGTCGGGTCTGTTGCAGCGCGTCGCCGTTGTCGTTCGCCGCCAGATCGGCCAGAGTCGGGGTAAGAGTGAGCCTCGAACCCCCGCCCGGTGCCCGGGTCCCATGAGAACCCGCTGGCAATGCACTCCTGGTACGGGAGCCTGGCGTACGCCGTGTAGAGTCGCCAATTCGCCCGGGCGTTTTAGCGGGCGGCGGTGGAAAGATCGATCAGCATCGGGATCCACCCGGCCCGCTTCCCCGTCGCACTATTCGAACCGGAATGAGAAAACGCCTCCAAACCTGACGGCAAGGGACTATAGGGGCGGTTTCTGTCCGGTTGCAACGCGGCGCCAAGCCGAGGGCGTCCAGCCGGTCACGCGTCGGAACTCGCGGTTGAAATTGCTCTTCGTATTGAAGCCGGAGGCCAGCATCGCGTCGGTCACGCTCGCCTCTCCTTGCAGAGCGTGGCAGGCTTCACGGATCCGGTAGGCGTTGACATGCCGGGAGATATTGCCGCCGGTACTCCGGTTGATCGCGGCGGAAAGCTGTTTGACAGGGACATGGAGTGTGCGCGCCAGCCGGGAGAGCGTCAGTTCGGGATCGAGATAGAGCCTTCGGCTTTCCAGGATCGCATCCAGCCGCGCCGTGAGATCCTTGTCCGCCTCCGGGTCGTCGGGGATGGGGGATTCCTTCGAGAGCGGGTCGCGTTCGCCCCATCCGAGGCTCCGCACCAGGACCAGGCCGCCGACTGTGAGCAGCGTGAGCGAGGATCCTATGGCGACGATCCAGGGCAACCAGTCCGCCCGGCCGCCCATCACCGCAACAGCGATAAGTCCATCCCCGAGCGCGGAGACGATGAGCGACAGCGCGATCACCTTCCAGACCAGCCCGGGCGTGTCTCCGACCTCGATCGGCAAGCGCGGCAAGCCGTCGGCGCCGCGCCATACGGCCAGCAGGATCGTCCCGCCATAGCCCAGGAAGAGCGCCGGAATCAGAGCGTCGAGCAGCGCCGGCATGACCAGCAATGCGGCCGCCACCAGAACGGGGCCGGCGAGATGCGCCAGATCGTGTGGCAGACGCGACCGTCTGACAGCGCTGAACTGGAAGGCCGCCCAGGCGAGCGGAGGAATGGCCGCGGCCGTCACAGGCTGCAGGAACCTGAAGGCGGCAATCCCGTAGTGTTGCGCGAGCGCGATGATCGCCGCCTGAACCGCGCAAAGCCCGACAAGGGCGACGAAAAAGCCGGGCGGACCGCGGCGAAGCAGGAGAATCACCAGCAGGAATGCCAGTACGAGGGCGGACACGAGAGGCAGAGGCAGGCTCGGTATCATGGAGCGTATGGTGGACGAAATCCGAATTCAGGACGACCTCGAACCGGTTCGAGGACGCGCCTGGTCGTTCGAGCCCTATTTTCCACCCGATGCGAACAGCATGGAGACGAACTATGAAGAACCTCGCCGCGGCCGCAATCCTGCTACTGGCCGTCCAGACTGCCGCCGCAGAACCTGCAGGGTTTCGCAGCCTGGCCATCCCTGCGGAGCATCACGGGCAGGAGATGTCCGGCGCGCTCTGGTATCCGTCCGCAGGCGACGGGTGCATGATCTCCTTCGGCGAGAATGCCGTGTTTCACGGTACTCCTGTTCTCGAAGACGCCCGGATGGCGGAGGGGCCTTTCCCCGTGATCCTGGCGAGCCACGGCCTCGGCGGCCACATCGGTGCGCTCGGCTGGCTCACCGCGGGCCTGGCCGAAGCAGGCGCGCTCGTCCTTTCCGTGAACCATCCGAACAGCACGAGAGGGGACTACGACCTCCAGAAAGGTCTGAAGCACTGGACGCGGACAGAGGACCTCCGGGCCGCGCTCGACTGGCTCGCCGCCCAGTCGGATCTTGCCGCCCATGCGGATTTCTCGAGGATCTATGCGGTCGGGTTCTCCGCCGGCGGTTGGACGGCGCTCTCCCTGGGCGGCCTGCGCGCCGATCTCGAAGGATATGGTGTCCATTGCGAGACCGCACCCCCCTCCCCCTGGCATTGCGCCGACCTCGCCCGGCGCGGGGCCGATCTCAATGCCTATTCGGCAACGGTATGGAACGCCAGCCGCAAGGACGACCGCATCCGCGCCGTGGCCGCCATCGACCCGGCGCTAACCTACGGCCTTGGCAAGATCCATGCGCAGGACCTGGTGGACAAGGTACTGCTGATCGGCTTCGGCGACACCGAAACCCGACTTCCGGCAACCGATTTCAGCGAGACGGGAAGCGGGTTCGCCGCCCATCTGCCCGATGCCGAGATCGAGACCATGGCCCCGGCCACCCATTTCTCGGCGCTCCCGCCCTGCAAACCGCAAGGCCCGTCGATCCTGTCTGAAGAGGGCGACGATCCCCTCTGCAATGACCCGCAGGGTACGGAGCGGGCAGCGCTGCACAAGCGGGTCGTCGCACGCATTGCGGCGTTCCTCGACCTGTAGGAGGACTGCCTCTAATGCGTCACCCCGGGCGGCGCGCCAACACCGATCCAGGGGCCAGAACACGCGACCGTCCACGTCGGTCGAGACCGCGCGCCGGGTGCGTCCAGGTAAGCCCGTCGCCGAGATCAAGGCCGAAGCCGGTTCCCGCATCGCCGCCGGCCACGATGCCGCGCCAACTGCGGCGGTTTGGGGCCTGGAGCGATGTGCGGTAACAGCGAGGGCGGCGATCGCCCGCTCGGTTTATGGAAGGGGCATCCACCGCGGGCGATCCCATCGCAGCCGTCGAGATATTCTCGGTCGTCGGTATTGTAGAGTATAGACTTCCTGCCATGGATGACGGTCGCCACGCCGCCACACCCCAGTGTCTGCAGGGCCGTCCGCGGCGGCGAAAGTAGCCTTCCGCCAGGCAGGAGGAAGGAAGAAGATGAACGGGGATGCGTTGCGCTATCACGAGGCAGGCAGGCCGGGCAAACTTGCCATCCGCCCAACCAAGCCTCTGGCTAACCAGCGCGATCTTGCGCTGGCCTATACGCCGGGTGTCGCCGAGGCAAGCAGGGCGATCGCCGAACGGCCGGAAGATGCGGCGCGCTACACGGTGAGGTCCAACCTGGTGGCGGTCGTGACCAACGGCTCAGCGGTGCTCGGGCTCGGTAACATCGGGGCGCTGGCCGCCAAGCCGGTTATGGAGGGCAAGGCCGTCCTGTTCAAGAAATTCGCCGATATCGACGTGTTCGACATCGAGATCGACGAAAGCGACCCCGATGCGCTGGCAGATACGATCCGGCGGCTCGAACCGACCTTCGGCGCCATCAATCTGGAGGACATCAAGGCACCCGACTGCTTCCTGGTCGAGGATCGGCTGAAGGCGGAGATGAACATCCCCGTCTTTCACGACGACCAGCACGGAACCGCCATTGTGGTTGCTGCCGCGATTGTCAACGGCATGCACCTGCTCGGCAAGGAACTCGGAGGAACCAAGCTCGTCTCGACCGGCGGCGGCGCGGCGGGCATCGCCTGCCTGAACCTGCTGCTCGACCTGGGCCTGAAGCGGGAGAATGTCTGGCTGGTGGATATCGACGGGCTGGTCTGCAAGGGACGCACCGCCGACCCGTACAAAGCCGCATTCGCCCAGGACAGCGCCGCCCGCGCGCTGGACGAGGTGATCGACGGGGCGGAGATCTTTCTTGGCCTGTCCGGACCCAATGTGCTGAGCGAGGACCAGGTGCGGCGCATGGGACCCGAGCCGATGGTGATGGCACTCGCAAACCCGGTGCCGGAGATCATGCCGGAAAGAGTCCGCGCCGCGCGCTCTGACGCAATCGTCTGCACCGGCCGGAGCGACTACCCGAACCAGGTCAACAACGTCCTGTGTTTCCCGTTCATCTTCCGCGGGGCACTCGATGTCGGTGCAACCGGGATCGACCGCGGGATGGAACTCGCCTGTGTCACGGCGCTGGCGGAACTGGCACGCGAGGGAATCACCGACGAAGTTGCCCGCGCCTATGGCGACCGGCGGCTGCAATTCGGCCGCGACTATCTGCTGCCGAGGCCGTTCGATCCGCGATTGCTCGGTGCCATCTCACCGGCGGTTGCCCTGGCGGCCATGACGAGCGGCGTCGCGTCGCGGCCGCTGGCCGACATCGAGGCCTACCGCGCGCGGCTCTCCAGCTTTGTTTACCGCACCGGTTTTCTGATGCGGCCGATTTTCGACAGTGCCCGCGCGGCGCAGCGCCGGGTAATCTTCGCCGAGGGAGAGGACGACCGCGTGCTCCGGGCAATCCAGAACGTGCTGGACGAGGACGTTGCGTTCCCGATCGCCACCGGGCGGCCCGACCGGGTTTCGGCGCGTTGCGCTGAACTGGGCTTGCGCATCGCGCCCGGCCGCGATTTCGAGGTGTTCGACTACGAGAGCGAGGATGCGGTCGAGGAATACGGCGCGAAACTCCACGGCCTACGCGCGCGCGACGGCATTGGCCCGGATGCCGCCCGCAAGCTGTTCCGGACCAGCGACACACTGGCTTCGGCGATGTTTGTCCGCGAGGGTGGTGCAGCCAGCATGGTCTGCGGCACCGGTGGCCATTTTTCAACCCACCTGGAGCATGTCCAGAGAATTCTCGGGACCGGCGGCCAAACGGTCTCCACGTTGGTGCCGCTGATCATGGATGCGGGTACCATTTTCATCGCCGATGGCTATGTGAATTACGAGCCGAGCGCCCAACAGGTTGCCGGAATCTGCCGCATGGCGGCGGCACAGGTGCGCGCCTTCGGCCTGACGCCGCGAGTCGCGCTGATTAGCCATGCTAACTTCGGCGCCCATTCCAGTCCGGGCGCCGCCCGGATGCGCCGGGCGACCGAGATTCTCACCGAGACGGCAGCGGATTTCGAGTTCGAAGGGGAAATGCAGCTGAACCTTGCCTTCGACAAGGTGGCGCGAGACCGCTTCCTGCCCGACGCGCGGCTTACCGACCGCGCGAACATCCTGGTGTTTCCTGGCATGGATGCCGCCAATGCGGCGATCAATGCGCTGACCACTCTGGGCAACGCCCAGCCGATCGGCCCGGTCCTGCTCGGCTACAACGGGGCGGCGCATATCGTAACGCCGGCTGTCACCGTGCGCGGCCTGCTCAACGTCGCCGCCATCGCCAGTGCCGGCAAGGTCTGAAACGCCAGATCGTTCGGGAGTATCCCGCCGCACAGGCTTTTAAAATTTTATCGCAGCCTGCTCTTGTGCCCCAAGCGAAGGCGGGGTCCGCTCAAGGTCCCTGTGTGGAAGGGTCGGTTTCAGGCGCGGAACTGTCCGGTCACCTTGAGCCGAACCAGAAACCCGAGATCGAACCGGCCAGACCGCCGACGAGAATGCCGATCGCCAGGTCGCAACGCCCCTCCTACATAAGCCAGACGACAACGATGGCGGCGAGAACGAGATACGCACCGATCGCTCGGAAGGTGACCCATCGGCGCACCGCGCTGATAAGCCCACTGACGCATCCAACGCTCCAGGTATTTCCAGATGCTGGTTGAAGCCCGAACCCACCTGCGGCGCGATACTGGTCACAAGAAAGCTGTCGTCCATTGCGTGACGCCGAAGATGCGTAGGGTGTCTCGGCGTCAATTTATCCTATTGGTGAATGGCGGAAGACTTAATCATTGCCCTCGTCCCTATTCCACGGATTGAACAACTAGGAGCCTGTCGGAATTGGGGTGGCGATGCTCACATACTCACCCTGAGAGGCGACTTTTTCCGATTTCGGCATGGTGGTCACCCGGCGGCCATTAACGGCGCCACGGCGGCCCAACGGTCAATTGTCGCGTGAGGAGCCGTTTTACGGCCCATTCGGGTGGCCGAATTCATCAAACACCATCCCTGATCTTGTTATGTGCTTGCTGCCAGGGCATGCATCCGCTTCAGGTTCCACGCCAGGCTCACCAGGGTCCACTCGCCGCCGGCCGCATGCAAGCCTCTCAGGTGAAAGCGCCGGAAGCCCATCACCTCCTTGATTATCCCGAATATCGTTTCCACGGTCGCCTTGCGCCGGGCGTAAATGGCCTTGCCCTCCCGTGTCGCCATGCGATGCCGCGCCCGGGCCACCGCATCGGCGCCCGACGGCAACGCCGGCGGCTCGGCCAGGCGTGTCGCAAGCGGCTGGTTGTGGGCCTGTCTGCCTTCAGCGATGAAGGGCACGAGGTCATGGTCCTCGCAGAGCGCGAGGTTGGCCGCGGAGTGATAGCCGGTATCGGCCAGCACCGCCCCGGGCATGCCCACGGCAGGGGCGGTCGCTTCCAGATGCTCCAGGGCCGGAGCGATCTGCTGTTTGTCGTTGACGGCATCGCTGACATGCGCCGCGACAATCAGATGGCTGCCATTGTCGACCACCGCCTGGGCATTGTAGGCCTGCTCGAAGCCATCGGCCGTCTTCATGATCCGCGACCAGGGGTCGGTCAGGTTCACCTGATCCTTCGCTCCGGGTCCAGGCCGGGGCGGCGAAGGCGGCTTGCCGCCGCTCCTGCGCCCGGTCCGCTCCTCCCGGGCCGCGCGCGCCGCCATCTTCTCCTGCCAGATCTTCTCTTCTTCCTCATGGCGCGCCGCCGCTCGGGCTTATCTCTGCCTTGGCCGCCCGGATCGCCGCCAGACGATCCTCTCGGCGCTTCAGTTCGCCAGAAACGTCGACCTCGGCAGCTGCCGCAGCATCGGCTGCTTCGGCCATCGCCATCAGCTGCTCAACCTCGGCCTGCAATTGCGTCTCAAGCCTGTTGGCATACCCCCAGCTCAGCGCCTTGTGCCTGGAGGCGTTGGCCTGAACCTTCGTACCGTCAAGGCTGACCGTACCCAGCTTCAGAAACCCCATCGATCGGACCATCATCAGGATCTGGACAAACAGATCCCCCAACTCACCAACAAAACGCTTGCGAAACGCCGCGATCGTGTCGTGATCGGGATGGCTGTTCGCCGCAACGTAGCGGAACGCCACCGAATCCCAGGTCGCCTGCTCCAGCTTGCGGCTCGAGAACACACCCGTGGCATAGCCGTAGAACAAAAGGGCCAGAAGCATCCCCGGATGATACGCACGCTTGCCGCCATGGCCCAACGCCGATGTCAGTCGGCCAAGATCAAGACTGTCGACAATCTCGACCACAAACCGCGCCAGGTGATCCTCGGGAAGCCAATCCTGCACCGAGGGAGGAAGCAGCCACGCCGTCTCTCGATCCACCTCACGGAAATCTCGCGACATCACGCCTTGTATGACCAGGCTTTATCCCCGTGATCAAGAAGTTATCCACAATAGTTGGGGGTGGGAAATTGTGGACAACCGCAGCTGTGGGAGAGCCAACCGGTCTATGGTTCCAGAGAGATTCCGCTCCCCTACGCAAGCACGCACAGGGGAGCGGGGAGCGGGGGTCGTACAACCTCCGCAGTCGGTCGGACCGTACACGCCTTGGCCTTTGGGGCCGTTGGAGAGCTTGGTCGGCCGACCTCCCTCGGCGTCCCTTGCGTCCTGAATGGATGCTTGGGTTCTGCACCGTATCATCGCAAGAAGAGGAGCAAGGGACGATGGTTAAGGTAGTGGCAGGGATCGATGTCAGCAAGGCCAGCCTGGACATCTGTGCGGCTGGCCAGACGCGTCGTTTTGTGAACGACGCCACGAGCTGGGAGCGCCAGGCTAACTGGCGGAAAGTAGCCGGTGAGAGTCCGGCGGGAAGAAGGAGTAACCAACCACTTCCACCCCGAGTCATGGACCGCGCATTCGCGAGGATGCAGGTCAAGCGTTGACAGGGGCGCGTATGGGCGAGGGCGATTGAGCTACGAAATGTGTGAGAATCAGGGTGCCGAGGCTTTCCAGCATGTTGAAGGCAACACCGCTTCCACCGTCATGGTGAGGGGGAAGTGGACCCTGCGGAGTCGAAGAACCCAACCGCACGTACGTACGCTTTCACGCCGGGACCTGGGAGGTCTGCAGGTTGCCCCATTGTCGTAATGGGGACGCAAAGGGAAGGAGAAATCCGTAGCCGATGATGAACGACATGCAGACGTCAGACTCGGGAGTAGTAGCGATGAAGTCGGCGAACAAAGGGGAGCGATCCCCGGCGGAGTCGATGGAGCGAAGGACCGGGCCCAAGGGGAATCTGGAAAGCCAAAGTACGCGCCGGACGCAGGATCGGGAAAGCGTGTCACAGGCGGCCGACCGGATACGGCAATTTGTAGAACGGGAACCACGGAAGCGTCTGACGACGCTTCTCCACCATGTCACGGTCGAAGCGCTGCGCTGGGCGTTCTTCGAGTTGAAGAAGGACGCGGCGGCAGGCGTGGATGGCATGACGTGGGGGATGTACGAGGAAGGGCTGGAAGGCCGGTTGGCCGACCTGCACGACCGGGTGCACTCGGGAGCGTACCGGGCGACGCCATCACGGCGGGTGAACATTCCGAAGCCGGATGGCGGCACACGACCGCTCGGCGTTGCGGCCATAGAGGACAAGCTTGTCCAGAAGGCGGTGACGAAGATTATCCTGACGCCAATTTACGAGGCGGAGTTCCCGGGGTTCAGCTATGGGTTCCGGCCCGGGCGTGGGGCGCACAACGCGCTCGATGCGCTCGCGGTCGGGATTGAACGGCGTAAGATCAATTGGATAGTTGACGCCGATATCTGCGGTTTCTTCGACAATGTTTCGCGGGACTGGCTGGTCCGGTTCCTCGAACATCGCATCGCAGACAAGCGGGTCATCAGGCTGATCGTCAAGTGGTTGAACGCCGGCGTCATGGAAGATGGAGAGTGGCAGGACAACATGCGGGGGACTCCCCAGGGTTCGGTGATTTCGCCGACTCTGGCTAACATCTACCTGCACTACGTTCTCGATCTCTGGTTCCAGAAGAAGTGGCGCGTCCACGAGGTCAAAGGCGACACGATCATCGTGAGGTACGCCGATGATTTTGTGGTGGGTTTTCAGCACAAGCAAGACGCGGAGCGATTTCTGCACGACCTGAAGGAGCGGCTTGGACGCTTCGAACTGGAACTGCACCCTGACAAGACCCGGCTCATCGAGTTCGGACGGTTCGCGATTGAGGGCCGTCGGCAACGAGGGTTGGGTAAACCGGAGACGTTCGACTTTCTGGGCTTCACGCACTACTGCGCGAAAGACAGGAAGGGGCGGTTCCAGTTGGGGCGCAAGCCGGTCTCGAAGCGGATGAGGCGTACCCTGAAGCGAATAAAGGAGGAGCTTCGCAGGCGGATGCACAACGACGTAGACCAGACCGCGCGGTGGCTGGGACGGGTACTTGATGGATGGCTGAACTACTTTGCCGTTCCAACCAGCTACCGATATCTGGGGCGTTTCGTGCAGCGACTGAAAGTACTGTGGCTCAGGACTCTGCGCCGCAGATCACAGAAGGACCGCTACAGCGGGGACCGTATGGAGCGAGTGATAGCGAAATACTGGCCCAAGCTAAGAATCCGACACCCGTGGCCGAGCCAACGATTTGCCGTCAACTCAACCCAAGGGAGGAGCCGTGTGCATTAGCGTGCTCGCACGGATCTGCGCGGGGGGAGCGGGGCAACCCGCTTCCCTACCGCGATCGGGCGCTGGGCACGTGGCTTCGCTGAAGTGACGGGACATCTGGCCAAGACCGACCGCGCCGACGCGTTGATGCTGGCCAGGCTCGGGACGGCGCTGGGCGATCTTGAGCCGGTGGCTCCGCAGGAGGCCTTCCTCAACCGCCTGGAGGATCTCCTGGTGGCACGCGCCAAACATGTCGATGTGCGGACCATGCTGAGGCAGGTGGCGGGTGAGGTGGACGGTGATGGCGAGACCATCACCAGAACCACGATTGCCGATCTCGACGATCAGATTGCCGAACTGGAGACCGCGATCGAAGCGCTGATCGCCAGTGATCCCGAGCAGGCCGAGCGGTACCGCATCCTGACCTCGATCCCCGGCGTCGGTTCGGTGACCGCCGCGGCACTTCTGTGCTGGATGCACGAACTCGGCAGTCTCGACCGTCGTCAGGCAGCGGCGCTGATCGGGGTGGCGCCGTTTGCCAACGACAGCGGCCAGCATCGTGGCACCCGACACATCCGCGGCGGGCGCCGAAGGCCGCGCGATGTCCTGTTCATGGCCGCCACCTCGGCGGCACACTTCAACGAGGATCTCACAATCGTGTTCGAACGCCTCAAGGCCGCCGGCAAGGCCCACAAGGTCGCGATTGTCGCTCTGATGCGCAAGCTCATCGTGCTGGCGAACACCCTGCTGCGGGAGCAGCGCTGCTGGTCGCCCGAAGCGCCGGCACGACCGCAGAGGTGAGCGGATCCAGGCCGACTGAGCGAAGGAGACCCCCTCATGGCCCTGACCCCCGCTGAGAAGCAGCGTCGTTATCGGGAACGGCTCAAGGCCGGAGCCCCACGGTTGAGCACCCGCTCACCCCGTGACCGGCGCTCGCGCCCACAACGCTGGCACGACGCGGTGGCCGAACTGCGTGCGCTGCAGGAGCATTATCGTGACTGTCTCGACAAGCTCCCCGACTCCCTCTGCGACACGCCCTACGGAGAACGCCTGCAGGCCATCGTCGAGGCCGACATCGAGGCCCTCGAGGAGATCGAACCACCGTGCGGCTACGGACGGGACACATGACCCCGGCAACCCCCTTGCGCACAGTAACGTTGCCATTGAGCGCGGTCACGTTGCCGCCCAGCGCCCTCACGCATGGTAACGTTACCATCATCAAGGGGCGGCAACCAACTCATGCTCCCGGGACCACGAGCCACTCGTCTTCCCGGTCACAGGGCGCAAACACCGGGAAACGGAACGCCAAACCGCATGTGGACAAACACGGGAAATACCATCCCGGACACGCACAAAAACCTTGCCAGGAAACATGGATGCTCAGGTAGCCTTCGGCGAGACCTGCGGGCAGCAGGCCGGCATGCGAGGTGATGGTACCGCCGAAAAAATCAGCCTCGAAGTGCTTCGGTCTGGCACCATAGGGGGTTGGACAGGAGAACCCGGCAGGAGTACAGTCTGTCGTCCTGGGGAGTGTCGCTATTCCAACGGCTGTTGCTGCAATAACAACAGTTTATAACGAACTCCTCTGCGTTTTCAAGCCTCGGGTATGAAATGTATGGGCTAGAACGCGGCTCAACCGGCGCATCTCGCCGGCTGTCAGGAACCTCTCCCGACCGCGCCTGCGATAGCGCTTGATACAGGTGCAGGGATTGGAGCCCTCTGGACGGTAGCCGTAGACCTCGGCTTGTTTGAGGATCACCGAGAGAACCGGTGCCGAGCGGTCCGCAGCCGCCGGCGTGGCATGAAGTGAGGGATGCCACTGCAGGACGTCCTGGCGCGTGATGCCGGAGACCGGTTTGCCTCTGTACCAGGGCAGGATCTGCTTCCGGTAATATCCGAGGCTGACCTTCAGCGTGCGCGGCTTCCAGTGCCGCCGATAGCGCCTGAAGACCTCTTCGGCCACCATCTCGAATGCAACCGGTTCGGTATGCTCTCCACCGTTCCTCCTCGATGTCAGCAAGGCTCTCGCCCGCGTGCGGGCACACTCCAGGGTAATGTCTTCGCCATCGCCGATGGCGTGCCAGACCCGATTGCCGTCGACTTGACTGTGGAGGAAATAACGCTTGCGACCCGAAGGCAGAATCCGGACACCGAAACCCTTGATTCCAGTATCGCGAATGTCATAGGTCTTACTGCGTGTCTTGAGGGTATCGGCCCGGCGTTGCGTGAGACGACTTGTCGGCATGTGTTTCTCTGCGTTCTCTGTTGCACCGGGGACACCGAAACGTCGTGTTTCTGTGTATTCCGCACTGGGTTGTGAGAGGGAAAACGGGGTTGTTACAAATAGTTACAGTTCGGTTCAGCATCGCAGGTGCAGGCAGGGTGTGATCGGCCATGGCGAGTTCGATCACCCTTGACGTCAACGGCACGTCGCACTCCGTCACCGTCCGCCTGGACGAGCCACTCGCGCTCGTGCTCCGAAACCGGCTCGGACTCATCGGAGTCAAGATCGGGTGCAGTCTCGAGCAGTGCGGAGCATGCGCAGTGCTCGTGGATGGAGAGTCGACGCTCGCCTGCGTGCGATCCGCCGCTGAATTCGAAGGGCGGCGGATCGAGACGGTAGAGGGCCTGGGAACTCCGGAGTGTCCCGGCCGGGTGCAACAGGCGTTGCTTGAGGCCGGTGCAGCCCAGTGCGGGTACTGCACGCCGGGGCTGGTGGTCGCGATCACCGGCCTGCTGCGCAAGGAGCCGCATCCAGACGAGGACACGGTCCGCGCCGCGCTCACACCGCACCTTTGCCGGTGCGGTGCTCACCCCAGGGTGCTCAGCGCAGTACGAATGCTCCTGGCCGGAGCACCTCGTTGACGGCCAATCCGAGTCTCGCGGCCAGTCCCCGTGTCGAGGACTGGATTATCGTGCGACCGGACGGCAGCGTGGAAGTCCGCTCCGGCAAGGTGGAGATCGGGCAGCGGATCGGCACCGCTATCGCGCTCATAGTTGCCGGCGAATTGGGGATAGCCTTCGACCGTATCACGATGGTACCTGCCCGGACCGGTGTGTCACCCGACGAAGGCTATACCGCGGGCAGCAGCTCGATGGAGCATTCGGGTCACGCAGTGCGCCATGCCGCCGCAACCGTCCGGCGCGAGCTGTGTTCGCGTGCCGCCCGGTGCCTTGGCGTAGACGCGGATCGTCTGGAGACACACGATGGGTTCGTGCGCTCAGCAGAGACGAACCAGACCATTGGCTTCGGCGAACTCGTCGGGGAGATTCCTCTCGCACTTCCGGTGGACACACGTGTACCGCTGCGTTCCGACTCCCGAACCCGGTCAAACATTGCCGGCATCGAGCCGCTTCACATGCGCGAGATCGTGACGGGCACCATGCGGTTCGTCCACGATCTCTGTCCAGACGGCATGCTCCATGCCCGGATCGTCCGACCGCCTCACTACCATGCCGCTCTCTCAAGTCTTCCCGCTGGCGTCGAGACGGAGCTCGACGGGGCGTGGCTCGTCCGCGATGGCAGTTTCCTTGCCGTGGCAGCCGAGGACGAGCACCTGGCAGTTCGGGGTGCGGAGCGGATTCGCGCCGCCGCTCGATGGCGCTGGACGCACGATCTGGACGAAAGACCGATTTCGGAGCAGTTGCTTGGCAATCGGCGCGAGAGTTATCCGGTACGGGACGGCGTGGCGTATGACGAGCCGGTGCCCGAGCCGCCACCGGACGGACCAGAGACGATCCGTGCATCCTACGAGCGTCCCTACCAGATGCACGGCTCGCTGGCACCCTCGGCGGCTCTCGCGCTCTTCGCTGACGGAAACCTCACCGTCTGGACGCATACTCAAGGGATCTACCCGCTGCGTGAAGCCATCGCCGAAGCGCTCGAATTGGACCCTGAGTCGGTCACGGTGGTGCACGCGCCCGGGGCCGGTTGCTACGGACACAACGGATCTGACGACGCTGCGTTCGAATCGGTGCTTCTCGCCCGCGCGCACCCCGGCCGGCCGGTGCTGCTGAAGTGGTCGCGTGAGGACGAGCACGCCTGGGAGCCCTATGGATCGGCGATGAGGATCGAACTCGGTGCGCGCCTCGATAGCGACGGGCAGGTGCACTACTGGTCGCACGAGACCTACAGCGCGACTCATGTGATGCGTGCGTGGCCGGATTCGGCTGGGTCGCAGGCGGGAAAGTTCCTGGCACCGCGCTATCTGGCGAAGCCGCTGCCGGTGCCACGTCCGCTTCCGAGTCTCGGTGCACACGGCGGAATCCACCGCAATGCCACACCGCCATACGCTTTCCCCGAGACACGCATTGTCAAGCACCTCGTGCACGATCTGCCGCTTCGGGTTTCCGCCCTTCGAACCCTCGGGGCCTATGCCAATGTCTTTGCTGTGGAGTCGTTCATGGACGAGCTCGCGCACATATCGACTGAGGATCCGGTCGCCTATCGCCGGCGGCACATCGGGGACGCACGCACCCTTGGCGTACTCGATGCCGCGGCCGAGCGTTTCGGGTGGATCACGCGACCGGCCGGCGGTAACGGAAATGGCAGCGGGACCGGGCACGGCATCGCGGTGGCACGCTACAAGAACGTCAAGAGCTATTGTGCGGTCGTGGTTGAAGTACGGGTGGGTGACGATGCGAAGGTGCGAATTGAGCGGGCGGTGATCGCGGCGGACTCCGGCGAGATTGTCGACCCGGACGGACTCGCTGCACAGCTCGAGGGTGGTTTCGTGCAGGCGGCGAGCTGGACCCTCTTCGAGGCGGTAGCCTGGAACCGCGACGGCATCTCCAGTCGCGACTGGAAGAGCTATCCGATCCTGCGTTTCGACGAGATCCCGGAAATCGAGACCGTTCTTCTGGACCGGCCGGGCGAGCCCTATCTCGGCGCCGGCGAAGCTGCCTGCGGCCCGACAGGGGCAGCGATCGCGAACGCGGTTTTCGACGCGACCGGGCTGCGGGCACGGCGCCTGCCGCTCACGCCGCAAGCCCTTCGGGATGCTGCTTCCCGGGATTGATCCCCCGGCCATTCACTCACATCTCGAATTATCGCCGAGTTCCGTCCCGACACCAATCGTGATATGACAGTATGTTATCGCAGTTTTCTCCAGGACTCTGGAAAGATCATCCGTGCCGCTCTTCGACGCCTTCATGAAGCGGACCGTCCCGAAACTGCGGGCAAACGGAAAGCGGCCCCTGGAAAGGGGCCGCTTCTCTAACGGACTTGGAGGGGGACCTTACAACCCGAGTCGTGCAACGGTTTCGGTGCTCGGAACACCGTCGGGTGTCCAGCCTCGAACCTCGTAGTACTCGGGCAGCATGGTCGCAAGGTCGTTGGTCTTGCCTTCGGCAGGTCCGGTCTTTGCCGCATCCTTGAGGAGGCGTGGCGGCAGATTGTCGTCCGCACCCGTGAAGCCGGCGGCGATATTGAACTGGCGTTCGAGATTCCAGATCCGCTCACCGGTTTCCAGGAGCCGTTCCACGGTCCACTCGCCTTCGCAGGCTGCGTCGATCTGGGGAGCGAAATCCTCCAGGGTCCAGGCGAAGGTCGTGAAGACGCACATGCCCGTGGAATCGACCGCGGCTGTCGCGTCCTGGAAGGCCCGCACGAGGCCCGCCTTGCCGTCGGAGACCAGAGGATCGGTCTTCTCGGGAATGCCGAGGATCTCCGATGCCACCGTGTAGCTCCTCAGGTGACAGGCACCGCGGTTGGATGTCGCATAGGTCAGTCCCATGCCCTGGATGCCGCGGCCATCGTAGGCCGGGAATTCCTGACCCTTGACGGACATCGAGAGTTCGGGCCTGCCGTGCTTCTCGCACAGCAGCTTGGAACCCAGACCGATCTCAGCACCGAAGCCTTCACCCTTTCCGGTGAGTTCGGCCAGCGTGCAGAGTGCCTCGGCATTGCCGAAGTTGAGTTCGATGCCACCGGTTTCGCTGGTGGAGATGACACCTTCCTCGAAGAGCTCCATGGCGGCGCCGACCGTTGCGCCGAACGAGATGGGATCGAGCCCCTGTTCGTTGCAGATGAAGTTGGCGAACGTGAGTGCCTCGAGGTCGTCGATACCGGTTGCAGCACCCAGAGCCCAGGCGGCCTCGTACTCGAGGCCGCCAGAGATGATCTGGTATTGGGGCCTTTCGGCGACCGAGAAATGGGTCCGATCGATCTCCGAGACCCGGCCGCAGGCAATCGTGCAACCGAAGCACGCCGCGTTGGTGACAAGATTTTTCTTGCCGTCCGTCTCGCGAACCTCGGCCATGGCTTCGGCGCTGATGTTGTTGGCGCCCTCGAACTGGACGTCCCGGTGATTGCGGGTCGGCAGGGCGCCGACCTCGTTGATGACATTCATCAGGACCTGGGTTCCCATGGCAGGCAGCCCCTGTCCGGTAACCGGGTGGTCGGCAAGAACCTTCTTGGCGGCGGTAGTAGCTTCCATGAATCGCTTGGGATCCTTGACGGAAACCCCCTTGGTGCCGCGGATCGCGACCGCCTTGAGGTTCTTGGAACCCATCACCGCGCCGACGCCCGAGCGGCCTGCCGCCCGGTGCATGTCGTTCACGACACAGGCGAACTTGACGCCCTTCTCGCCGGAGACGCCGATCGATGCCACACGGATCTGCGAATCACCATGCTTCTCCTTGATGGTTTCCTCGGTATCCCAGACCGATGTGCCCCAGTGATCCGAGGCGTCGATGAGCCCGGCATCGTCATCCTGGAGCATCAGATAGACCGGACTGGGAGCCCTGCCTTCGAAGATGATCATGTCCCAGCCGGCGTTCTTCATCTCGTTTCCGAAGAAGCCGCCGGAGTTGGAGCATGCTATGGCACCCGTCAGAGCACCCTTGGTCACCACGGAATAACGGCCTGCCGTGGATGCGCAGGTGCCGGTCAGGGGACCGGTCGTCATGATGAGCTTGTTGTCCGGCGACAGAGGATCGACCCTGGGATCGATCTCCTCGGAGAGATACTTGGTCGCCAGGCCGCGCTGACCTAGATAGGCATGCGCCCATTCCATGTTCAGAGGTTCACTCTTGCAGGTGCCTTCGGTCAGGTTCACCCGCAGTACTTTTCCTGTCCATGCCATTTGCGTTATCTCCTCAAGCCTGCGCTGCGGCATCGGCCACGGCGGCCGAGGCGCGCATCCTGTCGAGACCGGTCCAGTTCGCATCGACGTAGGTGATGGCTTCGGTCGGGCAAGCCTTGGCGCACTCGGGATCGCCACCACACAGGTCGCACTTCATCACCTTGCCGGTCGACTGGTTATAGTTGATGGTGCCGAACGGGCACGCAATGGTGCAGACCTTGCATCCGACACACAGCGAATCGCTCACCACCTTGGCCCCGGTTTCCCTGTCCACCGTGATGGCGTTGGTCGGACAGGCCTCGGCGCACCAGGCTTCCGAGCACTGGGTGCATGTGTAGGGCACGAAACGCCCCTTCCTTTCGAAGTTGAAGACCTTGATCCTCGACTTCGAGGGGTTGAACACCCCTTCGTTGTCAAGAGAACAGGCCAACTCGCACTGCAGGCAACCCGTGCACTTGCTCGGGTCGATCGATAGAGATTTTTGCATGAACACAGCCTCCCTTGAGCCGGCACCACATCTTCGGAAGATGTTACCGGCCCACCGGGCAATTGCAAACACATTCATTGAGTTGCAAATGAGAACTATTCCGAGAAAACAGGGTGGCCCGGCCCTCTTCGGCGTTATCCGCGACGGATCCTGCTCAACGCCGTCCGCGGAGTCCTGTGGGCACGAGCGGGCGGATTGTGATTTCGGTGCTTGCGACTTCTCCGGTCGGGGATCTGCCGAACTTTTCGAGTATCTCGAGGAGGGCGCAGGCGGTGTCATGGTCGGGCGCCATTCTGGTCATCAGAAGAGGCGTCTTGCCGCGCTGCATCGCCACTGCATTGCAGGCATTGGGACAGTGGGTGAGACACACGATCTCGTGAATCCGGTCCTTCTGTTCGGGCGTGGCGATGGCCTTGGCGATATCGAAGAGGCGCCTGCCCGGCGGGATCGCCTCGTCCGCCATGACATCGAGGGCTCTCCAGCGACATGTCACACAGATGCGCAGGCTCGCCGTCTGGACGCGTCTGCCGCCACGTTCGGGCATGGGCCTCTCCCGGTCACCGCCGGAGCGGTTTTGACATAGATGGAGGTGCTGCGATAGTTGTCATCAAACGATCCTCGAGAGGCATGGAGAACCGGCATGACCAGGCGCGCCGTTGTCGCGATGATGGAGCACGAAACCAACACATTCTCGCCCGTTCCCACGCCGCTTTCCCGATTCGGCTCACCTGAGGTTCCACGAGGTGCGGAAGTCTACCGGCTCTTCAAGGGTACCGGGACGGGACTCGGGGCCTTTCTCGACATCGCCGACGAGGCGGGCATGGAGATCGTGACACCGATCGCCGGCAATGCAGCGCCTTCGGGCCATGTCCAAGCGCATGCCTACGCGGTCATGTGCGATGCCATATGCGAGGCCGTCGCCGCCGGCTGCGACGTGTGCTTCCTCGACCTGCATGGCGCCATGGTTGCTGAATCGACCGATGACGGTGAAGGCAGCCTCCTGAAACGCATCCGCGGAATTGCACCCGATCTGCCGATCGCCATCAGCCTCGATCTTCACGCCAACATCACGCCGGAGATCGTCGAAAACTGCACGGTACTCGTCGGCTACAAGACCTACCCGCATCTCGACATGTACGAGGCGGGCGCCCATGCAGGGCGGATCATGGTGAAGGCGCTCCACGGAGAGGCGAATCCCGTGATGGCATGGGGGCAGCGGCCCGTCCTCGCACAGACTCTGCGGATGGGCCATGACGACGAGCCCATGGGGCCGATGATCGCCATGGCGCGCCACGAGGAAGAGGCGGGACTGCTTGCGGCAAGCGTCTTCGGTGGCTTTCCGCTCGCCGACTTCAGCAATGCCGGGCTGTCCGTGGTGACGGTGGCCGACGGCAACCGCGGCGAGGCCGAGGCGGCGGCCGAACGCCTGCTCACCGAGGCCTGGAGACGCAAGGAGGAGTGGCTCTTCGATGCCGAGCCTCTCGAGGACACCATTTCCCGCGCACGCGGACTGAAGGAAGGCCCCGTCATTCTCCTCGACCATGCGGACAATGCCGCCTCGGGCGGCACCCAGGATACCGTTGCCGTCCTCAGGGAGGTGATGAGGCAGGGTCTCGATGATGTCGCCATGTTCGGGATCTGCGATCCCGAAACGATAGAGGCCATGACAGCCACCGGTGTCGGCAACGAGGTGACGGTCGAACTCGGCGGCAAGGTGGACATGCCGGAAATCGGCCGCAGGGGAGAACCGCTCCGGGTGACCGGCAAGGTGCGTTCGCTCACCGACGGCGACTTCATCGTCACGGTGCCGATGGGACGGGGCACGACGATGTCTATGGGCCGATCCGGCGTGCTGGAGGTCGGCAACGTTCAGATCGTCGTCATTTCAAATCACACGGAACCCTACGACCTGGGGTGTTTCCGCAGTGTCGGCATCGAGCCTGCCCACAAACGCTACCTGATCCTCAAGTCCCGGATCCACTACCGTGCGGGCTTTCGCGAGATCGCCGCCGCCGAGATCCCCTGCAATGGCGTCGGCGTGACGAGCAGCGACAACAGCCTCTTCACCTTCCGCAAGGTGCGCAGGCCGATCTTTCCTCTCGACCCCAACTGTCCGGAACGTCCGAACTACGCCTGATCCCGCCCTGCCCTGCCTGTCAGGCCGCGCCCAGGGCCGCGACGACGTTTTCAGGGGTCATGGGCATGTCGACCCAGGTGTCGATGGCGTTGTAGACGGCCTGGGCGATGGCGGGCCCCGCGGCGGCAGCGGGCGCCTCGCCTGCACCCCTGGCACCGAACGGTCCGACAGGATCGTAGGAATCGCCGTAGATCACCTCGCCCCTGAGCGGAAAATCGGCAGCCCTGAGGAGCTTGTAGTCCAGCAGGTTGGCATTCTGGATGCGCCCCTGATCATCGAAGGAGAGAGCCTCGTAGATCGCGAACCCCGCGCCGCAGATGGCGCCGCCGATCATCTGGTTCTTCATCACCTGGGGATTCATGATCGTCCCGCTGTCCTGGGTCGCGAGGAAATCGAGCAGCCTGATCTCTCCGGTCTCCGTGTCGACCTCGACATCCGCGAAATGCGCCGCGAAGTGTCTCGCGAAGGTACTCGCCGGGGGCATCGGTCCTGCAGGCCTGCCCGTGATCGACGATGCCTGTCCCAGGGCATCGGCGCCACGGAAGTGGTTGAGGGCCTCCTCGACCGTGATGCGGATGTTCCGCTTGTTGGGATCCTTCGAGAAGATGACGCCGTCGATGACGTCGAGCTCGTCGGCCGGTGAATCGAAGAACTCCCGAGCGGCGATCTCGAGCAGCTGACGCTTGGCATCCTTGGCGGCAGCTCTCGTCGCCCAGCCCACACGGTACATGGTGTTGCTGGCAAGCGAGCCGTGACTCCACGGGCACGAGTCGGTGTCGCCGGTCTCGATCTCCACCTTGTCGAAGGGGATGCCGAGTTCTTCGGCCGCCACCTGGACCTGGGTGGTCTCGCTCCCTTGCCCCTGCCTGCCGACGGCGCAGTGCACCTTGGCGCTGCCGTCGGGATTGATGCGCACCACCGACGAGACATTGCCCTCGAACTCGACGCCGCACACATGCGCGCCGGTGCCGACCCCCACGGCCCTGCGCCTGGGTCCGTCCACGGCATAGGGCACACCCCAGCCTTTCCACTTCGAGGCCCAGTCGAAGGCCTCAGCGCCCTTGCGGAGGATCTCGTCGGTGGATCCGCTCGAGAGGTGGAAGAGCTTCGGCCATTCCTTCTTCTGTTCCTCGGGAATGCCGTCGAGGTACTGCTCCAGCGATCCCTTCATGTACTGCCGGCTGTGCTCCATGCGCAGCCGCTCGCCAGGCTTGATCTGGTTCTTCAGGCGAAACTCCACCGGGTCCATGCCAAGCCTGATGGCACACATGTCGGCGACCCGCTCGACACAGGAGCCCAGGGTCACGTCGCCGACCGCACGCATACAGCCTGCGGTCAGGAGGTTCGTGTTGACACCGTGGATGGTATAGTTCCCGTGTTCCGCGCGGCCCCAGTTGTCGACACAGAAGAAGCCGACATCGTCCTTGAAGCCGTACCCGCCGTTGTCGATGATGTGATCGAACCGGGCCAGCGTGAGCGTGCCGTCGTTCCGGCATCCCATGCGTCCGCGCGAAATCTCGATGTGCCGACGCTTCACGGTCGCCATGCACTCCTCGTTGGAAAGCTCGATCTTGACCGGCTTGCGGACCTTGCGGGCCAGAAGCGCGGTAATGAGCATGAAGTTGGCGCTCCACCAGTTGCCGAACGAACTGCCCGATGGCAGCGCGATGACCCGGACCCGGCTGAGCGGAATGCCGAAGGCCTCGTGGATGCCGTCGCGTAATTCCGAGGGAGTCTGGGACGAGGTCCAGAGCGTGACGCGGTCCCCGTTCCATTCCGCGATGCAGGCATTGCGCCCGAGCGGCGCCATCTGCTGGCTGGCGAAGCGGATCTCGCAGTCGACGATGAAATCGGCTTCTTCCTCGCCCTTCGAGACATCACCCCACTCCACGACATAGGGATCACGCAGGTTGCCCTCCTCCCGGATCTGCGGAGCCTCCGGTTTCATGGCCTCTTCCGGATCGAAGACTGCAGGAAGCAGTTCGTACTCGACATCGATGAGTTCGAGGGCGGCTTCCGCGATGTCCTCCCGAACGGCCGCCACCGCCGCCATGTCATCGCCGTGAAAACGGGCGATGCCGTCGAGAACCTTGCCCCGGTAGTTGAACCAGGCGTTCTCCCAGACGTTCTGCGGAGCGTCGTGATGGGTGACGACGCCGAGCACACCGGGAAGCGCCTCGGCCCTGCTGGTGTCGATGGAGACGATGCGCGCATGGGCATGGGGACTTCGCAGGATCTTGCCGTGCACCATGCCCTGGACTTCCATATCCACGGCATACTTGAGGGAGCCCGTGACCTTTTCCTTCGCGTCCTTCACCGGAACTCCCTTGCCGGCAATCCTGAATGCGGAGCGGTGTCCCGCCGTTTCTGTTGCAACTGCCATTTTCGGATTTCCCCTTTGTCACCCGGCGGACTGTTCCGCCGCCTTTTCCTTCAGTTTTCTTGCCGCGTTCAGCACCGACTTGACGATGTAGGGATAGGCGCCGCAACGGCATATGTTGCCGCTGATACCCATGGCGGCCTCGGCTTCGGTCGGGTCGGGGTTCTCGTCGAGGAACGCCTTGGTCGCCATGATGAAGCCTGGCGTGCAGAAGGCGCACTGGAATCCCTGTTCCTCGATGAAGGCCTCCTGGATCGGATGGAGATCGTCCTGATTGCCGAGCCCCTCGATGGTGAGTATCTCCCGACCTTCGGCCTGCATGGCAAGGACCAGGCAGGATGTGACCGGTTCGCCGTCCATGATCACCGTACAGGAACCGCACTCTCCCTCGCTGCACGATACCCGGACTCCGTAGAGACCGAGTTCGCGCCGCAGAAGATCGGAGAGACACTCGTGAGTCCTGGTCTCGAGTTCGAAGGTCCGACCATTGACGGTCATGCGGATCATGGCTCTGTTCCATTCAGTCTCGTGAGGGCATCTTTCAGGGCGCGGCGCGTGAGGACCGCACACATCCGTCGCCTGTAGACCTCACCGGCGCGCACATCCGATATCGGTCTGGCGGCGTCCGCGGCACGTGAACCGGCTTCCTCGATGACCGTTTCATCAACGGCGTTCGAGGCGCGGCCGACCAGCACCCGTTCACCCTCCGGCACGCGTATGGGGACCGGTGCCACGGACCCAAGCGCGATACGTACATCGGAAATCACGCCGTCAGCTTGCGTGACCGAGACTGCAGCGCTCACCAGAGCGATGTCGACCACCGTGCGGGCCACCCGGCGATAGCTTGCCTCGCGCCTTTCCTCGGGCACCGGAACGATAATGCTGTAGAGCAGTTCATCGCCGCTGAGGACCGTCCGGTTGACACCGGTGAAGAAGGATTCCATCGGCACCTCGCGCTCGCCTCGTGTGCCCAGAAGCACGACGCGCGCATCGAGCGCGATGAAGAGCGGCGAGAGATCGGCACCCGGCGAGGCATTGCACATGTTCCCTCCGACCGTGCCGATCGTTCTCGTCTGTTTCGTGCACATCAGGCGCGCGGTGTAGCCCAGCACATCCATGAGGGGATTCATCGGCGCGGCACAATCGAGTGCATCCAGCGACGCCATCGCCCCGATCCTGACCCCGCCCTCGCACTCCTCGATACCATCGAGTTCGGCAAGTCTTGTGAGATCGATGCAATGATCGATGTCCACGTCGCCGCGACGCCACTGAAGCATCAGGTCCGTGCCGCCTGCCCAATAGCAGGCGCGGTCTCCGTGTTCCGCCTTCATGGCGATCGCCTCGGCGACGGTGTCGGGTCTGAGATAGCCGAAGGGTTTCTTCAAGGTGTCGCGCCTCGATCAGGAGTTTAGAAGGTGGGAGGGGTGTTGAGCCACAGGATGCGCGTCACCATCTCGCCTTCGTTGGTGAAGGAATGTGGAAGTTCGGAACGGAAAACGAAGGAATCGCCCTCTTCCAGGGCGCAGGTCGTGCCGTCCACGGTCAGCGAGAGCGTACCTTCCAGCACGATTCCGAATTCCTCGCCGTCATGCTGGATCTCGCCATCGCTGCCGGATCCCGGGGGAATGTGATACATATCCGCCTGCAACAGGCGGCCCTTCCTGGCGGGCACGAGCTGCTCCAGCCTCATGCGCTCGCCACGGCACCGGGAACTGTCCACCCAGAGAACATTCCTGCTGTTCCTGCGCGTGACGGTCTCGCCCTCTCCCGGCGTCAGGAGATCGCCCAGATTGGTATCGAGGACCGAAGCCATTCTGTGCAGGGTGCTAAGAGACGGTGTCGCCCTGCTGTTCTCGACTTTCGAAAGGAGGCTCTCGGAACAACCGACGCGCCGGGCCATGTCCTTCAGCGTGAGCCCCTTGACGAGCCGCCAGTGGCGCACCCGTTTTCCCAGCTTGATGTTCCCGTCCAGAGGCTGGCTCACATTCAGGACCCCTCCAGCTTGAGCACGCACCTTGCCGTCCGCATCGGCGCAAGGTCCGGCACCTCCGCCCACCGGATTGTGGAGGACATTAGCGCACATCAGTAAGGTCGTTTCAAGTCACCGGAATGGCGTTCAAGTTTCTTGAACCACACGCTCCGGTCTTGGTAAGCTGGCGACAGGATCGCATTCCGGCGGTACCTTAGCCTGGAAGGCGTTGCAGGGGAGAGAGGTTTGGCCGGTCGAGGAACCGCCAGGAGGAAGCCGTCGTGCGCGAGCGCCCGTGGCTCCGGATGGCAAACATCATGACGAAGGCAGAGGGAACGCGTAGCGACGCGAGCGTGCCCGCAAGGCAGGCCCGATCGGGATCGACACGCAAGCGCTCCGCATCGATGTTCGAGTTGCGCGCCGTGATTTCCGGCAGAACCACGCTGTTGCTGGCTCTCACGGGCGCGGTCGGATGCTTCGGCATCTGGGAAATCGGCCACTACATCACCGCGGAAGAAAGCAGGAGATTTCTCCCGGCACCCCAGGAGGTTCTGGGTGCTCTGTGGACCCTCATCGAGGAAAAGGGCTATATGGCCGACATCCTCAAGAGCTGTTTCCGCATCTTCATCAGCTTCTTCGCGGCGTGCCTGATCGCGGTCCCGCTGGGCATCGCCATGGGGTGCTTCACGAGGGTCCGCGCCCTTCTCAACCCGAGCATATCGGCCTTCCGGTATCTGCCCGCAGCGTCCTTCATCCCCCTCCTTCTGGTGTGGTTCGGCCCGACGGACACGCAGAAGCTCGCCCTCCTCGTGCTCGGTGTGGTCTTCTTCCTCGTGGCCCTCGTTCTCGACAACACCAGGGCGGTCCAGCCGGAACTGATCGAGGCAGCGCTCACGATGGGCGCAGGCCGCCGCAGGGTGGTAATGGAGGTCGTGGTCCCGGCCGTCGCACCGGCGGTGGTCGATTCCATGCGCAACATGATTGCCGTCGGTTGGACATACCTCGTTATTGCCGAGATTGTCGCGGCGTCGGACGGGATCGGCGCGGTCATGATGCGCGCGGGACGGTTCCTCAAGGTCGACATCATCATGGCCGGTATTCTCACCATCGGGTTCCTCGGCGTCCTGACGGATATCCTGTTCCGGGTTGCTGCGCGCTATGCCTTCCCGTGGAACCGTGAACGCGGTGGATGACGGGCCATGACAGCGCCAGGAAACCAGGTGGTGTCGGCCAACGATCAGGAGTCGTGCCCGGCGATCGGGGCAAAGGACGTCACGAGACAGTACCTCGGCGGCGCGTTCACGGCAGTCGACAATGTCTCGATGGATCTCAACGAGAACGAGATCGTCTGCTTCATCGGTCCCTCCGGATGCGGCAAGACGACGATGCTGAGGATGATCGCCGGTCTCGAATATCCCACGCACGGCGAGCTCTCGATCTTCGGCAAACCCATCACCGGCCCCGGTCCCGACCGCGGCATGATCTTTCAGGCCTACACGTCCTTTCCGTGGCTGACGGCAAGGAAGAACATCGAGTACGGCATGAAGATCATGGGATTGTCGCGAGAGGAAAGGAGCCAGAGGGCCCTGGAGTTCCTCAAGCTCGTTCACCTGGAGAACTTCGGCAATTCCTACCCGGCGAGTCTTTCCGGCGGCATGAAACAGCGTGTCGCGATTGCGCGCACCCTGGCACAGAACCCCGGCGTCCTGTTGATGGACGAGCCCTTCGGCGCGCTCGACGCCCAGGTGCGCTGGGAAATGCAGGAGATGATGATCGAGATCATCGAGCGGGAGAACACCACGGTGGTCACGGTCACCCATGACATCCAGGAAGCCATCTATCTCTCGGACCGGATTATCTTCTTCACGAAATCCCCGGGACGCATCAAGGCGGACATCCCTGTGGCCTTCAAGGAAGGCCGCAGAATCTCGCGCAAGGAGGAGTTGCTCGCGCTGCCCGGTTACGTGGATCTCGAGCGACAGCTCTTCGCCATGATGCGCGAAGAGATACAGCAGGACATCTGACATGGTCACTTCAAGCACAAGGGAGATCAATTGACATGTACCGGACAACCAGACGGTTTTCCTCAGGCGGCATTCTCGCCGGCCTGTTGCTGACTGTGACGCTCGCGGCCGGAACCACCGCCCGCGCAGCCGAAGACGTGACAGTCACCCTCATCCCGGTTTCGGTCTACGGACCCTGGTTCATCGTCCAGGAAAAGGGGATGGCCGAGGACATCAATCTCGAGGTCCAGATCATCGAGGACATCACGGCGCGCAACGCCGGTCTTTCCACCGGCCATCTCCAGTGCATGATGACCACGATGGACTCCACCGTCGTGGCGCATGCCGCCGGCATTCCCGTGACGCACGTTGCCGTGCCGCTGATGTCCTACGGGCTCGACGAAATGGTCGTGGCCTCCGACGTCCAGTCGGTCGAGGATTTCACCGGGCGGGCCTACGCCGCCGATTACGGCTTCCTCAACCACATGTGGATGCTGCTGACGCTCAAGCGTGCGGGCATGGACTTCGATTCCGTGGAACACAAGATCATGCTGCCCCAGGATGCGACCGCCGCCTTCGTCAGCGGAGCCCTCGACATCGACGTCAACTTCATCCCGTTCTCCACGCAGTCGCTGGAACGCGCGGATTCCTACCTGTTCAAGAGCAGCCGCACGGACAGGACCTGGGAGCGTGGCCTGATCTCCGATTCCATCGCCTGCAACACGGACTGGATGAGCGAGAAGCCCGATGTGGCCAGGGAATTGCTGCGTTCATGGTTCGAAGCCGTGAACTGGTGGAAGGAAAACCCTGCAGAAGGCAACGAGATCGTCGCCCGGGGACTCGACTGGCCCGTCGAGGACGTCGAGATCACGCAGCAGGGAACGGTGATGCTCAACCTCAACCAGAACCTCGGTGCCATCGGCGCTGAAGGCGGTGTTCCGATGTGCGCAAGCATTCCCGAAGGAGCTCCGCTTCCACCTGAAGAGCCGAGCAACTGGGGTCAGATGTTCGGCGGCGCCGACTGCGAGGCCGGATACCTTCATTCGACCTGGGACATCTTCGCCTCGGTCTATCGCGAGGCAGAGGTGACCGACAACGCGCCTTCGGCCGAGGACGGCATCGATTACAGCATCATCATGCAGCTGGCCGAGGAAGGTTACGCAGGCACCTACAGCTCGAACAAGTGGATCGGCCGCTCCGGCATGTGATCCCAGCCGGCACGCCGCTGCCCCGTCCACTACGGGCGGGGCAGCGGGGCAGCCTGTCGCAACACGAGGCCCCATCATGTCTGATCTCCTGAAGATCGATTCCCATGCCCACATCTACGAAACCCGCGAGATCGGGCTGACCGAGAAGACGGGCTACGAAGTTTGGGAGTACGGCGAACTCGACGGTGTCAGGGCGAGCGCGCTCAACGGCACCGTCGACGAGTTGCTGGAATCGATGGAGGTCGCCGGAATCTCGAGAGCGGTCATCGTCAACCTCTACACCACGGCATCGATTCGCCCCGGGGCCATCGCGGCCCTCGAACCGGGTCTTGCAGGAGAGCCGCGAAGGAAGGCGATCGCAGAGATCGATGCCCGCCTCGGCGAAGAGATGCGCCGATTCAACCTGTGGGCCTGCGGTGTCGGCCGACAACACCCGGAGCTTGCCATCTTCGTTGCCGCGGATCCCACGCTCCTTCCCGACGAGGCTGGTGCCAGGCATGTCCGTGAGCTCCGCGAAGCCCATGGCGCCCATGGCGTCAAGCTCCACGGACCGGCACAGGGTTTCAACATGTCGGATCGCCGCATGTGGGCGACTTACCGGGCCTGCCAGGAACTCGGCATGCCGATCATCGCCCATTCGGGACCCGATCAGGAAAACATCGGCTATGCGGAGCCGCCCGCCTTCGTGGAGATGCTGAAGGCCTTCCCCGATCTCAAGGTCGTCGTGGCCCATCTCGGCGGCGGCTCATGGCGCCTGACCCGGGACGTGGCGGATGCCTTCCCCAATGCCTGTTTCGACTGCTGCGAGATCATCGACTGGACGGGAAGTCCAAACGGACCGACCGAAACGGAACTCGCGCAGCTCATCAGGAACATCGGCCCCCACCGAGTCATGATGGGATCCGACTTCCCCTGGTACGATCTCGACAACACGGTCGACAGGATCATGTCCCTTCCCCTGCTCTCCGATGAGGAGAAGGAAGGAATGGTCGGCGCCAACGCTCGGGCGATCCTCGGGCTCTAAACCCCGTTCAGGATTTCATGACCTTCTCGCGGTGGCCGAGCTTGCCTTCGACCACCATCGTGCCGAGCGCATCGAGAATGACCCTGCAGGCAAGCTGTGACGTGTTGTCGTTGACATCGTAGGGCGGCGAGACCTCGACGACCTCCATTCCGCAAAGTCCCTCGCGCGCGATCAGGCGCACCATCTCGAGCGCCTCGCGCGGCGTGAACCCGCCGGGTTCCGGGGTTCCGGTGCCGGGAGCGAAACCCGGGTCGATGGAATCGATGTCGAACGAAAGATAGACCGCCTTCGCATTCTTCCAGGCAAGCTCGAGGGCGATCTCCGCCGTCTTCTTCGTACCGAGTTCCTCGAAATCGGTCATGGTCAGCACGCTTGTGCCGCGCTCACGCGCGATCTCCGAACCGCGCCGCGAGCCGTACCATCCGCCGATTCCGATCTGGACCAGGTTCTTCGGCGGGCAGTTGGCCAGTCCGACATCGTGCATATGCGTATGGGCATGGTGCGATTCAGCACGGCCGACGCTTTCATGGTCGTTCGACGTCCAGTACCAGGGCGTCGTGTGCATGCGTTCGTCCATGTCCATGTCAGCCATGTCGATATGGCGGTCGAAATGGATGATGCCGACGTTGCCGTCGATATGGGGCGCGATACCGCGGACATTGGGATAACCCAGGCTGTGGTCACCCCCGCAGAGGATGGGAAACGCACCCGAGGTGTAGACGTGGGAGACCGCCTTCGAGACCTGGTCGAAGGTCTTCTCGATATTGCCGGGAATCACGAAGATGTCGCCGGCATCGCAGAGATCGAGTTCCTCGGGAAGATCGATGCCACCGTCGACACTGTACCCGTCGTAGACGGCAGAGATGCGCCTGACGGCCTGGGGGCCGAAACGGGTTCCCGGCCGGTATGTCGTGCCGGTGTCGAAAGGCACACCGACGAAGGCAGCCTCATACTCGCCGACCCGACGGATATCCTCGCAATAGTGCGCCTTCATGAAGGTGTTGATTCCTGCAAATGCCGGCAGGTGGCCGCGGCTGAAAAGAGAGATCGTCCTGTCGTTGATGGAGTCGGCCGCTTCGAGGCCGAGTTCCAGGCCCCGCCGGATCTCCTCTTCCTGCTTTGTCTGCGATATCCGCGAGAGGCGATGGAGATTGCGTGTTCCCCGAAAGGTATGCTCATCCCTGTCAGCCATCCGATCGATCCTTCCTGCTCGTTCGCCCGAGGGCGAGTCGCGCACACCGTCGCCTGTCCCGAGCGATAGTGCCGGACTGCCGGAAATCAATCAATGACAGGCAATGGTATGATGGTGGGCGCGGCTGGGATTGAACCAGCGACCCCTACGATGTCAACGTAGTGCTCTTCCGCTGAGCTACGCGCCCCATTTGAAGCGCCCTTTAGATAGCCAACCTCTCTTGGCCTTGCAACCCGGTCAGTTGAGTCCTCGCTCCGCCTTGATACGGTCGTGAGCGGCATTTATCTCGGCCATCTTGCGGTTGGCGACCTCGATGAATTCTTCCGGCAGGCCCTGCGCGGTAACGCGGTCGGGATGGTTTTCGCGCAGGAGCTTGCGGTAGGCCGCCTTCACCTCCGCATCGCTTGCCTGCGGTGAAAGGCCCAACACCTCGTAAGGATCGCTCCGGGCGCCGGTTTCCATGAACATGCCTTCGAGCCGCCGGATATCCGAAAGACCGAAGCCGAAGATCCGGCCGATGTCGGCCACCATGGCGCGTTCGGCAGGGTGATAGACACCGTCCACATGCGCGACCATCAGCAGTGCGCCGAGCAGATCCTCCAGAACCGCCTTCCTGTGACCCAGCAACGCGGCAATCTGGCGGGCATAGGCCTCGTAACCATCCGGACTGGCCTTGGCTTCGTCGAAGATGCGGGCGACATGCGGTATTGCCGATTCGGGTATCGGAAAGACGCGCTTCAACGCCTGGACCTCATCGCGTGTCACACGGCCGTCGGCCTTGGCAAGTTTGGCAACCAGGGCGATCATGGCAACGGCGAAGGCGAGCTGGAGATCGGCCGCATGATCGACGACCTCGGCGGCATGCTCGTGGGCGCCGGCCGGCCTACGGGACTTCATCGTCTGGTCGACAAGGTGTCCGGCCGCAACGCCCATCAACGCCCCGAGCGGCCCTCCGAGCGCGAAGAAGCCGACCGTACCGCCGATGATCTTGCCCCAGATGCTCACGCTCTTATCTCCATCGCCGGCAACCGTTCATGACCCGAAAACAAGGCGCCGGCCCTTGGCGTTTCAGGAGGAGGGGTGCGCGTGGACCGAACCGGACCCGAGCCAATCCGGGAGAGGATTGGCCGCAGCCCAGCGGCCTGCATAACCGCCAAGGGTGTCGAACCTGACGCCCTCGTGTTCGAGAAAGAACACGATCAGGCGCTCGAGCATCATCAGACGGTGGCCCCGCCCGATGACCTGGGGATGCATGGTGAGATTGTAGATACCGCCGGGGACACTGGTGTGCGCCCACGAGAATTCCTGGCGCCAGATCTCCTCGACATGGGAGGCGGGCTTGAGACCCGAGCCCGTGTTGTCGAGCTCGAAGTAGGGAAAATCGTCGAGCCCCCAGGTGACGGGCAGTTCGACGATGCCGAGATGCCTGCCGAAGACATACGGCGCATCGGCCGGCGCCTTGTCGCCGGTCCTCATGTAGTACGGCGTATAGTCATCTCCCATCAGACTGGAATCATAGAGGAATCCGAATTCCTCAAGGAGTTCCGCCGTACGCTCGCTGAAGTCCCAGGCCGGTGACCTGTAGCCTGTGGGACGCACGCCGCAGGCCTTGTCGAGTGCCTCGAATCCGCGTTCGAGATTGTGCCGTTCCCCGGCCTCGTCGAAGTCCGCCGGATTCTCGTGGACCCAGCCGTGATGGGTGATTTCATGGCCTCCATCGTGGATCCTCTTCACCAGATCGGGATAGGCAAGTGCCGTGTGCCCCGGAATGCAGAAGGTCCCGGGAATTCCATGGCGATCGAGCAGATCAAGAATGCGCGGGATGGCGACGGCACCGAATTCGCCACGGGAGATCTCCGAAGGATTGCTCGATCCGTAGGATCCTATCCAGACTGACATGGCATCAAAATCGAATGTCAGGCAACAGGTCAGGCGTGTCTCGTCCATGGTCTCCTCTCATCCCCCGTCAATGGGCGGCATCACGACAAGGCGATCGCCGTCGGCGAGCCTGTAGCGTGCCCTCGAATCGGGTCTGACGACCCGGTCATTCACCAGCGTCATCGCAGGTGCTTCCCTCAGGGCCTCGAGACGAAGAAGCGCCTCCTGGAGCGTGGTGTTGTCCGCCAAATCCCAGCAGCCCTTGCCGTCGTGTCCGATGCCGGGCACCGGACGGCCCGTGTAGGCAGCAAGCCTCACCGAAATCCTCACGCCAGTCCGAGCCGTACCAGTGTCTGGCCGCGAGGCTCGCCGTTCTCGTCCCAGCCTCTCATGTCGTAGTAGGCGGGAAGCAGGTCGTCGAGCCGGGCCACCATGCCCCTGGCCGCCCCGCCCGGCGCGGGCTCCTTCAGCATGCGTTCGGGCAGCGTGTCGTCGCTTCGTCCCAGGCCCGAGGCAATGTTGAACAGGCGCTCGAGATTCCAGATCCGCTCGCCCGTTTCGCGCAGGCGTTCGGCCGTCCACGTCGAGTCGAGCGCGCCGTCGAGCATCGCGGCAATCTGGTCGATGGAAACGGCTGATGCCGTGAAGGCGCAGATCCCCGACGAATCGTACGTCGAGGCCCGCTCGTCCTGAGTCGAACGCACGATTTCGGCCTTGCCCTCAAGCTCGGTCGTCTTGAAGTCGGAAGCAAACGGGCTGGCGCGCAGATGGCAGGCACCCCGGTTCGACGTGGCGTAGGCGAGCGCCATGCCCTGCATGGCGCGCGGATCGTACCCCGGAAACTCCTGGCCCTTCACCGTCATGGAGAATTCGGGCCGGTCGTATTTCCGACACAGACGCTCGGCACCCAGGCCGATCTCGGCCCCGAAACCCTCGCCCGAGGCGCATTCCTCGACCATACGGACGAGGCCCTCGGCGGAGCCGAAGCAAAGGTCCACACCCGTCACATCCTTCGTGATGACAGCGGTCTCGAATAGCTCCATGGCAGCCGCAAGGGCACCGCCGAAGGAGATCGTGTCCATGCCGTGTTCGTTGCAGACAAAGTTTGCGAACGTGACGGCATCGATGTCGTCCACGCCCACCATTGCGCCGAGCGCAAAGACATTCTCGTATTCGAGGCCTCCCGATGCCGTGTGGTAGCGCGGCTTGTCCCTGACCGAGAAGTGTTCCGGATCGATCTCGGCGATGCGGCCGCAGGCGATCGTGCAGGCAAAGCAGGCCTTGTTGGTGACGAGATTGACGGTACCGTTGGGGCCGTGGGGTTTGCGCGATGCGGCCGCGTTCAGTCTTTCGGTACCCTCGAACTGGACATCCCGTTCATTGCGGGTCGGCAGACTGCCATATCCGTGCGTCATGTCGAGCATGGCGTGGGTCCCGTAACGGGCAAGGCGCTCCCGTGAAGGATGCGGCTGAAGGCTCCTCTTCGCTTCCACAACGGCCGCCATGAAGGCTGCGGGATCGCTGACCCGGACTCCGGCGCTGCCGCGTGCCGCGATCGCCTTCAGGTTCTTCGATCCCATGACAGCGCCGACGCCGGATCTGCCTGCCGCACGGTGGAGGTCGTTGACGATGCAGGCAAAGCGGACACGGTTCTCGCCGGCACGGCCGATGGACGCGATTTTCACCGAGGGGTCCTGGAGTTCCGCCTTTATGGCCGGTTCGACTTCCCAGACCGAACGGCCCCAGAGATGGCCCGCGTCCCTGAGTTCCACCTCGTCATCGTTGATCCACAGCCAGACCGGGCGGGGAGAGGCACCCTCGATGATCACCATGTCCCAGCCGGCGAGCTTGATTTCCGCGCCGACCTTCCCGCCCGAGTTCGAACAGGCAATGGCGTTGGTGAGTGCCCCCTTGGTGACCACGCAATAGCGCCCGGCCGTCGGCGCCATGGTGGCGGTGAGCGGCCCGGTCGCGAAGATGAGAACATTGCCCGGATCGAGCGGATCGAGCGCAGAATCCATGGATTCCATCAGGTATTTCGACGCCAATCCCCGCTGTCCGAGAAATTGCTCGGCCCATTCAAGATTCAGCGGCTCACTCTCGCAGCGTCCTTGCGTGAGGTTCACGCGCAAAATCCGACCGGTCCAACCCATCCTCAATCTCCGGCAAACTTCGATTGCAGGAGTAACGATAGCCCCATTCCCGACACTGCGCCAATCCTGACACAACCCGAGGAGCCGTCGCTCGGCATCGTTCACGCGCAACCTTCAAGGCAGGCCATGACACGGGCGGAACCTTGAAACCGGCGGTTCCGGATCGGCGTCCTGCTGACCTCATGGTGGGAGCCTGATAGCCTGTGGATCGCATCAGACCAAGGAGAAGGCCGACATGGGGGGAAGGCTGGAAGGCAAGCGCGCCATCGTGACCGGCGCATCGAGGGGCATCGGCAAGGCGATCGTCGAACGCTTTGTCGCCGAAGGCGCCAGGGTTGTCGCCACGGCGCGGCAGATTGCGCCGCCCGAAAGCCTCCGCGACAGCGGTTCGGTCCATTGGCTGGCAGGTGACGTGTCCTCGGACGTGCATGCGCGCAATGTGGTCGAGACGGCCCGGGACCGTCTCGGGGGCCTCGATATCCTGGTCAACAACGCAGCCATGCAACTCGAGAAGACGGTCGTCGAGACGACCGCTATGGAGTGGGACGAGATCTTCGCCGTCAACGTCCGCAGCGTCTTCCTGTTGAGCCGGGAAACCATCGACGTGATGGCACGAGGGGACGGCGGTTCGATCGTCAACATCGGAAGCTACAGCGGTTTCTTGGCGGATCCAGGGCTTGCCGCCTATTGCGCCACGAAGGGCGCGGTGCACGCGCTCTCGCGCGCGATCGCCGTCGACCACGGATCAGGCGGTATTCGCTGCAATGTCATCTGTCCGGGCTGGATCAAGACCGACATGATGGACGCCTATCTTGCGAGTGTCCCCGACCCGCAGGAAGCCGCGAAGGCGCTGGATGCCAACCAGCCCATCGGACGCATCGGCAAGGCTGGCGATATCGCCAGCCTTGCCCTGTGGCTGGCCAGCGACGAGTCGGCGTTCACGACAGGCCAGCTGTTCGTGTGCGACGGCGGCCTCACCGCCAAGGCCCCGCAGCCCTGACCCTTGACAGAAGAGGAGTCCGACCATGCGAATCCCCCGCCTCTGCCATTCGGCATGCGTCCGGAGTTCGATCGTTGCGGACGCGGTTGTGCCGGAACCGGTGCACATGGCTCACGTGCCATCGATACTGCTCTGCACGACTGCCGAACTGGGGGAGTCGTTGCCGAACTCCCCTTGCTCGTCACCTGCGGCTATCCTGTCGGCGATGCATACTTCGAGAAGCACTGCGTGATTCTGGACGTCTATTCGGACCCGACCTGCCCGTGGTGCTATATCGGCAAACGCCGGCTTGACCGCGCGCTGGACAGTCTCTCCGGGACAAGCCGGCCGCAGGTCGTGTGGCGCGCCTTCCTGCTGAACCCGGATCTGCCGGAAGACGGCATGGAGCGCAACGCCTACCTTGCCCGCAAGTTCGGCAGCGCCAGGGCAGTCGAGACGATCTACGATGCCGTGGCGAGAACAGGACTCGAGGAAGGCATCGCCTTCGCTTTCGATGCCATCTCCAGGACGCCCTCCACGCTTCGGGCGCACCGCCTGATTCTGGGGGCGCGCTCTTGCGGCAGGCAGGAACGCGTGATGGAGGAACTCTTCAGGGCCTATTTTGTGGGCGGGCAGGACATCGGCGATCCGGAAACGCTTGCCGACATCGCCGGAAAGGCCGGGGTCGACCGCCAGGAGGCACTTTTCTGGCTCACAAGCAGCGCCAAGAATGATCCGGTGCTTCGCGATCACCAACGGGCGATCGAACTCGGTATCAGGGGTGTACCCTGCTTCGTCTTCAACGGTCGGCACGCCCTTTCCGGAGCACATTCACCCGAAGCGCTGCGCCGCATCATGTTCTCGGTCCGCGATCTCGGCGAACGTTGAAGCAAGTTGCTCCGCGCCGTCGAGACGGTCCCTGACCCTCTGCCAGTTGCGGGTCACGACCACTGTCTGGTCGGGACGCAGCCTTGCGGTGCCCGACTGCCCGGCGATCCAGGCAACCAGCCCTTGCGGATTCGCGAAGCTCTGCTGATGGAAGGAGATCACCGCACCGCGCGGACCGGCATCGAGTTTCGCTATGTTTGCCCTGCGGCAGAATCCCTTGATGGCGACGATTTTCAACAGGTTGTCGGCCTCTTCTGGAAGGTCGCCGAAGCGGTCGACGAGTTCCTCCTTGAGATCCCCGATCTCGTACCGGTCCTCGAGCGCCGCGATCCGCCGGTAGAGAACGAGCCTGACATCGAGATCGCGCACCCAGGTTTCCGGAATGAGAACGGCAGAGCCGACGCCCACTTCCGGTGACCACGACTGCTTCTCCCTGACCGCCCTCCCCTCCTGCTCGGCGCGCATCTTCTGCACGGCTTCCTCGAGCATCTGCTGATAGAGTTCGACACCGACTTCCCTGATGTGTCCGGACTGTTCCCGGCCCAGAAGATTGCCTGCTCCCCTGATCTCGAGATCTCGGCTCGCCAGGGAAAATCCTGCGCCCAGTGAATCCAGCTGGGAGAGGGCCTTGAGGCGGCGCATGGCATCCCTGCCGGGTTTCATTCCCGCCGGCAGCGTGATGTAGGCATAGGCCCGCGCGCGGGAACGGCCGATCCGTCCGCGCAGCTGATAGAGCTGCGCAAGTCCGAAACGGTCGGAATGATGAATGATCATCGTGTTGGCGTTGGGGATGTCGAGTCCGGACTGGATGATCGAGGTGCAGACCAGCACGTCGATCCGGCCTTCATAGAATGCGGTCATGATGCGCTCGAGGTTCTCGGAATCCATTCTTCCGTGAGCCGCGGCGAACCTTGCCTCCGGAACCAGCTTCTCGAGGTCCCGGCGCATGCGCGCGAGGTCGGCGACCCTGGGACACACGACATAGGTCTGGCCGCCACGCATGCGCTCGCGCCGGATGGCCTCTCGCACCGTGACCGAATCGTACGTGCCCACGAAGGTCCTGATGGCGAGCCGGTCGACCGGCGGCGTGACGATCAGGCTGAGATCCCGGACCCCGTTCAGCGCCATCTGCAACGTTCTTGGAATCGGCGTCGCGGTCAGGGTCAAAACGTGGACATTGGCCTTCATCTGCTTGAGACGTTCCTTGTGCGCGACACCGAACTGCTGTTCCTCGTCGATCACGAGCAGGCCGAGGTTGGCAAACGAGACACTGCTGGAAAGAAGGGCATGGGTGCCGATCACGATATCGACGGTGCCTTCAGCGAGCATCCTTCCTGTTTCCCTTGCTTCGGCAGGCTTGACCAGGCGCGACAGAAGCGCGATGTGAACGGGAAGGTTGCGGAATCTCTCGATAAACGTCTCGTGGTGCTGGCGCGCAAGCAGTGTGGTCGGGGCGACAACCGCCACCTGATATCCTCCCAGGACCACCGCCAGCGCCGCGCGCAGGGCCACTTCCGTCTTGCCGAAACCGACATCGCCGCAGACCAGGCGGTCCATGGCACGTCCGGTTTCGAGATCGTCGATCACTTCTGCGATCGCCTTTTCCTGATCCTCGGTCTCCTGGAACGGGAACTGGGAGCAGAACTCCTGGTAGGTTTCGTGATCGACCCGGATACGGGGGCCGGACTGCAAGAGCCTCTCGGAGGCAATTTCCAGGAGATCGCCGGCCATCTCCTCGATCCGGCTGGCGAGCCGCGCCTGGCGCGCCTGCCAGGCGGCACTGCCAAGGCGGTCCAGCTGAACGTGGGCATCGTGCGACCCGTAGCGCGACAGCGTGTCGATGTTCTCGACGGGCACGAGAAGTGCATCCCCGCCGGCATAGAGAATGCGCAGGCAGTCGTGGGGCGCGCCGCCGAGGGTAATGGTGTGAAGCCCCTCGAAGACGCCGATGCCATGATCGATGTGAACGACATGGTCGCCTTCGGCAAGCTGCGAGACCTCGAGAAGAAATCGCTCCGCGTCGCGCCTGGAACGCCGGCGCCGCGGCCTCGTGATGCGGTCGCCCAGAATGTCCTGTTCGGCGATGACGGAAAGCTCGTTCGTGGTGAAGCCGTGCTCGAGATTGAGAACGACGACTGAAACGGACGATTCGGGAACCACGCGCCAGTCCTCGTCGCGGACCCTGACGACCCCATCGACACCGTGACTTTCGAGCATTTCGGCGAGACTCTCGCGACTCGCCTGCCCCAGGGCCGCGATGATCACGCGACGTTTTTCCGCCCTCTGCCCGACGATGTGCTCGGCCAGCGAGTCGAACAGCTGGAGGCGAACGTTCGTCCTCTCGAACTGGAAGTCACGGGCCCTTTGGCCGTTCGCGCTCACAACCCGGGCATGGGCGTGGAGATTTTCGGTAGGAACGGCAAGAATCTTGATGGCGGTTCTCCCCGGCGCCATGGCCTTCCAGTCATCCATGCCGATGTAGAGCCTTTCCGGCGGTACGGCGCGATAGGGAGGCTCATCGCCCTTGTTCCCCGCCGTGCGGTGCGAGTAGTGGTCCTCGACGGTGTCGAGGTGGGCGTGGAATGCCTGGTCGACGTCTTCGGTGACCACCAGGATCCAGTCATCGCCGAGGTAGGAATCGAAGGAATCGAGGTGTTCGTGGAACAGGCCGAGCCAGTGTTCCATGCCCGGACAGCGGCTTCCCGCAACGGCTGATTCGTAGACAGGGTCGTCAACCGAACCGATGCCGAACAGCTCGCGCCAGCCCGTGCGGAACCGTTCGATCGATTCGGGATCGAGCAGGACCTCGCTCGCCGGATCGATCGCGACACTCACCAGGCTTCCTGTCGAACGCTGGTTCAGCGGATCAAAGGTGCGCATGCCGGTGATCTCGTCACCGAAGAAATCGAGCCTGACGGGCGACTCCATGGCGGGCGGGAAGATGTCCAGGATATCGCCCCTCACCGAGCAGTCACCGGGTTCCATGACGACACCGACCCGTGTGTAGCCCATGGCCGTGAGTGAACGAACCAACGCCACCGGATCCTCCTGGCCGCCCATGCGAAGGCGCATGCGCCGGCCTTTCCAGGCCTCGCGGGAAGGCACACGCTGCAGCATGGCCCTTGCCGTCGTCAGCACGGTAAGGCCGTCGTCGGCACCGTCTTCCCGGCGCTCGCTGAGATCGCCCATCAGGGCGAGGCGCTCGCCGGCGACTGTCGACTGCGGAGAGACCCGGTCATAGGGAAGACAGTCCCAGGCAGGAAAGAACCTCGTCGAATTTCCGGTGCCGAAGAACGCCAGGATTCCTCCAAGCCGCCGTGCGCGCTCCTCATCGGGGAGAACGACCAGGATGTCGTGGCCTTTGTACTCGGCGCGCAATTGCGCCAGGAAGGCAGCATCGACTCCTTCCGGAGCGCTCGAAACGATATTGGGGCCACCGAAATCGAGGGATTTCACGACCTGGTTGAGAGACGTGTCAGCGTGCATGAAATGAACGAATCCTCGTGATCAGTTCCAGGAATTCCCCGGCCGGCGCGTCACTGTCGCGCACGATCCATGCCTGGAGGAGCGGATCGGGATAACCCAGCAAATCCTCGAACTGTCGCAGTTGCCTTTCGGTCATGCCTTCGAGGGCGTGCTCGGCGAATCGTCCGAGCAACAGGTCCATCTCCCGGGTGCCGCGTCGCCCTGCGCGATAACGCGACCGTCTCAACCGTGTTTCCCGTTCTTCCGGCATCGACGATGGTTCAGGCACCCGTTGGAGACGGCCCCCGTGTACAGCGCCAAAGGGGTGATGTCACGGCCGCGCGGCGCGATGTATCCTCGACGTCCATGAGGCCAGCCATTCTCTTTCCGCTGTTCGAGTCCGTCACCAAACTCGATGGCGTGGGTGGACAAACCGCTTCTCTTCTCGACAAGATCGCCGGAACGCGGATCGTGGATCTTCTCTGGCATCTGCCTTCTGGAGTCATTGACCGGAATCCGGTGCCGAATCTCTCGATGGCAACGCCGGGACGCATTGCGACTGTTGTCGTCACGGTCGAACGCCATGTGCGCCCGGCCGGTCACCGGCATCCCTGGCGCATTCTGTGCCGCGACGACAACGGCAAGCACCTCAACCTTGTGTTCTTTCGTGCACGGGATGCCTGGCTTGCCCGGCTTTTCCCCGATGGGGCAAGGCGGCTGGTCAGTGGGCAACTGGATCGCTTCGGCGGCACCCTGGAGATGGTACACCCCGATCACGTCGGAGATGAAGCCGAGGCGGAGAACTTTCCGCCGCTCGAGCCGGTGTATCCCCTCACCGAGGGTCTGACAAACAGGGCCTTGCGGAAAATCGTGGATCAGGCTCTGTTGCGGGCGCCGCTGGTTCCGGAGTGGCAGGATCGGAGCTTGCTGGAACACCGTGGCTGGCCATCCTGGAATGAGGCCATCTGGCGTGTGCATGCGCCCCGCGACGGCCGCGAACTCGCAACAGATGCCGAAGTGCGCGAGCGCCTGGCGTTCGACGAATTGCTGGCCAATCAGCTGGCGCTGGCGCTTGTCAGAACATTTCGCAAGGAGAATCCGGGACGGTCCATACACGGCAGCGGCGAACTTCGGGCGAAGATGATGAAGGCACTCTCCTTCCCGATGACACCGTCACAGGCCTTGGCTGTCCGCGAAATTCTCGCCGACATGGAGACCGAGTGCCGCATGCTTCGCCTTCTGCAGGGCGATGTGGGAAGCGGGAAGACGCTTGTGGCGCTCCACGCCATGCTGGCTGCAGCGGAAGCTGGCCACCAGGCAGCGCTCCTTGCGCCCACCGAGCTCCTCGCGCGTCAGCACCAGAGAACGATTGCGGATCTCGCCTGGGCAACGGGCCTTGACGTTCTTCTCCTGACAGGCAGGGACCGGGGCAACGCGCGAAAGAGGAAGCTCGAACAACTCGGCGACGGCGAGACCCGACTGGTCGTGGGCACGCACGCGCTCATCTCCGAAGGCGTGGATTTCCACGATCTTGCACTGATCGTCGTCGACGAACAGCACCGGTTCGGCGTCCACCAGCGCATTGCTCTCGGCGCCAAGGGCCGCGATGTCGACACCCTCGTCATGACGGCCACTCCCATACCGCGAACCCTGCAGATGACGGGATTCGGCGACCTCGACCTCACGCGCCTGATCGGCAAGCCGCCCGGCCGCGACCCGGTCGATACAAGGGCTCTGCCTCTCGAGCGACTGGATCAGGTGGTGGAAGCCCTTGTCCGGGCCGTCCACAAGGGCGGGCGCGCCTATTGGATCTGCCCCCTGGTCGAGAGCAGTGAAGACAATGACGTGGCAGCCGCGCATCAACGGCTTCTCCATCTCTCGGGCATTTTCGGCGAACGTGCCGGCCTTGTTCACGGACGGATGTCCGGAAATGAGAAGGAGGAGGTCATGGAGAAATTCGCATCCGGCGATATCGCCATCCTGGTTGCGACGACCGTCGTCGAGGTCGGCCTCGACGTGCCTGAGGCCACCATCATGGTGATCGAACACGCCGAACGCTTCGGCCTTGCCCAGCTTCACCAGCTCAGGGGAAGGGTCGGGCGCGGTACCGCCTCGTCATCCTGCCTGCTGCTCTACGCCACCCCGCTCGGGGAAACGGCACGCGCGCGCATCGATACCCTGAGAAGAAACGATGACGGCTTCGAAATCGCCGAACAGGATCTGAAGTTGAGGGGCGGCGGCGAGCTGCTCGGTGCCAGGCAGAGCGGAGTGCCGAGATTCCAAATCGCCAACCTGCCGGAGCAGGCGAGACTTCTCGAGGTCGCGAACGATGACGCCCGGCTGATCCTTGCACGGGATCCGGGGCTGGAAAGCGAACGCGGCAAGGCCTTGAGACTCCTGCTCCACCTGTTCGAACGCCAGGCTGCTGTCAGGCTTCTGAGATCCGGTTAGCGGCTATCATCTCCGGTGTCACCACGCCGCCGGAGATGACCAACTTGATTCCCTGCTCGACCGTCATGTCGAGAAAGATCACGTCCTTCTTCGGCAGAAACAGAAGATAGCCCGATGTGGGATTTGGTGTCGTTGGCAGGAAGACATTCACGACATCGTCCCCTATGGCGTCGCGAACTTCGCCCCTGGTCGTTCCGGTCGCGAATCCGATCGCCCAGCATCCTGCGCGGGGATAGGAGATCAACACGACATCGCGGAACGCGCGTGAACTCTGGGCAAAGACCGTCTCGAAGATCTGCTTGAACACGGAGTAGACCGAGCGCACGACCGGCATACGGTCGAGAAACCGCTCGCCGATACTGACCACAGTACGGCCGATCAGTCCGGTCGCAAGCCATCCTGTCAGCGTGATGGCAACCACGAAAATCACTACGCCGATGCCCGGCACGGCAAAGGGCAGATAGTTGTCCGGGTGGTACTTTTCTCCCAGAAGCGGCAGGACATTCTCGTCGATGAATCCCACCACCAGCGTGACGAGATAGACCGTGAGCGCGATCGGCGCGACGACGATGATGCCGGCAATGAAATAGTTCCGCAGGCGCAGCCAGAACCTGCGTCTGGGTGGCTCCGGTGAATTGAGTGTCACGCCTGTCATGTCTCGACCTCTCCCCGAAGTCGGAAGTTGCCACGGTCTTCGCGAGTTTTCGACAGTATCTCCTGATCCTGGCCGATCGCCGCGGTGGCGGAATGTCCCACGTTTTCGTGATGCCCGATACGCCGGGGGCGAATGAGACTGCGACGGTCGACGCGCCGGACCCTGTCGCGGCCGATAATCCAGACGCCGAATCCCTTTGGAAAGAGGCAGGAAATCGCCTCCTCGTGGATATCAAGGCCTCCGGCATAGGCGCCGAAGGCCGGCAGGATCGCCCGCCTGCCGTCGCTCGCAAAACAGCGGCGGCGAAGTCTCAGTCCCCTTGCGGAAACGACCGCTGAGGGGTGGAAGTGGCCGCAGACTTCACCGACAACCGCGCCCGGCGAGGGCTCGTGCCGGAATGTCAAAGGTCCTGCGGCAAATTCTTCTACGCCGAGTCCGGAAAACGCCCTTGGCGGCCGAGGGTCGTGATTGCCGGAAACCCAGACCCAGTTCCGGCCGTCAACGAGGGTTCGCAGCAGCATCCGGCAGGGCGCATCCAGTCTCGATGCCGCACCGTCATCGTGGAAACTGTCGCCGAGACAGACGACGGTCGAGGGTTCGAGTCTGGTGATGGCCTCCTCGAGGCGGACGATGGTGGCATGGCTGTCATAGGGCGGCAGCAGGGATCCGTGCCGGGCGAATGCGCTTCCCTTCCCGAGATGCAGGTCGGCAACGGCAAGCAGGCGTTCGCCGACCCACCAGAGTGCTCCCGAGACATCTGGCACAAGCGTTGCTCCGTTGACGATCATGTGTCCTCGCCGATTTCGTCGAGCAGTTCGTCGAGCGCTGACGATCCGACAAACTGGCGTCCGACCTCGAGCATGATCGGAAACGCGAGCGGCGATACCCTCTCGAGATCGCGCTGGAGAATTCGGCCCCTCACCCTTGCCAGCATGCCTTCGAGGCGACGGGTTTCCAGAAGAGTGTCCATGGCTTCCTTCCTGGCCGCCAGGAGCAGAACATGATCCGGTTCGTAGCGGCGAAGGACATCATAGAGCAGGTCCGAACTGAACGTGACCTGGCGTCCTGTCTTGCGGCGCCCCGGATGCTGGCGCTCGATCAGCCCGGCCACCGTGGCGACCTTCCGGAAGGTGCGCTTCAGGAGACTCGATTCAGCGAGCCAGTCATCGAGATCCTCATCCAGCAGCGTTTCGTCGCACAGCGCGGAAAAATCGTCGATTCGTCTCAGGCTCCAGATGGCGAGAGCGTAATCGTTGGCGACGAAACCCAGTGGTCCGGTGCCTTTCCGCTCCATGCGTCTTGTTAACAGCATGCCGAGTGTCTGGTGGGCAGGCCTCCCCTCGAACGGATAGCACACGCAAAAGAACTTTCCGGCGCGGGCAAAAGTCTCGACGAGAAGATCGCCGACGTCCGGCAGAACCGAGTGAACCTCCTGGAGTCCGAGCCATTCCCTGACATCGTCGGGCAGGTCGCAGCGGCGCGGCGCCTCGGCAAGGATCCGCCGCAGATAGTCCGCGACATTGGTTGTCGGAGGGAACGAACCGCCGCCGTAGACCGGAACGCGCGGCTCGTCCGATTGCGCGCGCACGACGATGGCATCGGTCTCCCTGATGCCGACGAGAGCCCAGACCTCGCCTGCGAAGGCGAAGGTGTCGCCGGGGCGCATTCCGAGCACGAAATGCTCCTCGATCTCGCCGATCAACCTGCCGCCCTTCATGCGCACCTTCAGCATGGTCTCCTCGACGATCGTGCCCGCATTCATGCGGAACCGCCGTACCGTCTCGTCGTTGGCAATGCGCAGCCTTCCCTTGCCGTCCGGAAAGAGTCGTCTGAACCTTTCATAGGCGTTGAGCGCAAAACCGCCGGTGGCGACGTAGTCGACGACGCGATCGAAGAGCGCTCGATCCAGATCGGCGTACGGAGGTGCGATGATGATCTCGCCGTAGAGTTTGTCCGGATCGAACGGAGCGCCGGCAGCGGTTCCAAGGATGTGCTGCGCCAGAACATCGAGGCCGCCGCTCAGTCTCGGCGCGCCGTCGAGGACGCCGTCATTGATGGCATCGAGCACCGCCTGGCATTCCAGCAGCTCGAAACGGTTTGCGGGTACCAACAGCGCCCTGCTCGGTTCATCCATGCGATGATTGGCACGACCGATGCGTTGCAGCATGCGCGAGATGCCCTTCGGCGCGCCGATCTGGATGACGAGGTCCACGGCACCCCAGTCCACACCGAGATCGAGCGTCGAAGTGCACACCACCGCACGAAGCGAACCCTCGGCCATCGCGGCTTCGACCTTGAGCCTGCTCTCGCGCGCAATGGACCCATGATGCAGGGCGATCTCCAGACCGTCGTCATTGAGGTCCCAGAGTTCCTGGAACACGCGTTCGGCCTGGCTGCGCGTATTGACAAAGACAAGGGCGGTCGCGGCCTGGCGGATGACCCGATAGATATCGGCCACGGCATGCGTTGCAGAATGTCCGGACCACGGAGTCCTGCTGCTTGCCTTCAAGATACGGATATCGGGCCAGGCGCCGCCTCCGGCAGTGATCACCGTCACACCGCCTCCGGCTTCCAGATAACCCTCGAGCCTGGCAGGGTCTGCAACGGTGGCGGAGAGGCCGATCCTGCGGTGGCGGGGGGCCAACGCAGCCAGCCGCGACAGGGCGAGCGACAACTGATCGCCACGCTTCGTCCCAGCCATCTCGTGGAGTTCATCGACGACGACAACATTCAGGTCGCGGAAGATGGCCGGCGACTCCGGCCATGATGCGAGAAGCGCCAGGGATTCGGGTGTCGTGAACAGGATATCGGGCGGATCGACCCTTTGCCGGCGGCGATGCGATGGCGGGGAATCCCCGGTACGGGTCTCGAGCCGCACATCGATGCCGATGTCGCCGATCAGTGTGCCGAGATTGCGTGCGATGTCGACGGAAATGGCCTTGAGCGGCGCGACATAGAGCGTGTGAAGGCCACGGCCGCCCCCTTTGGCCGCAAGGTCGACCAGTGACGGCAGGAAGCCCGCCAGTGTCTTGCCTCCTCCTGTCGGAGCGACCACGAGGCATGACGCGCCCCTGCCCACGGCCTCGATCGTGGCGAGCTGATGATTCCGCGGACGCCAGTCACGGTCCGCAAACCACTTGGCGATGATGTCGGGCAGAAGCGACATGGCCGCGGGCGCCTGGTCGACCTCACACGGCACGATGGCCGAATATCCCCCCGGGATGGACAGCCGTCAGCTAACGGACACTGGCGCCGATGATCTGTTCGAACTGAGCGAGCCTGAGGGCCCCGGGATAAAGATCGCCGTTGATGATGAAGGCCGGGGTGCCGTTGATCCCGAGGGCGGTTGCAAGTTCGCGGGTGCGTTCCAGATAGGCATCGATATCGGGGTCGTTCATGTCGTGAGCAAGGCGCTCGCTGTCGAGGCCCACCACCTCGGCGGCCGCCATGAGGCCGGCCTGGCTGAAATCGTCGGTGTCGATCATGAGGGCTTGGTGAAAGGGTTCGTAGAGACCCTGTTCGCGTGCCGCGAGTGCCGCTCTTGCGGCGCGGACCGAATCCTCTCCAAGAATAGGAAACTCCTTGTAGACCAGCCTGATACCGGGAATACCGTAGCGAACCGTGAAGAGATCAGGCGCGCTCAACCGGCAATAGCCGCACTGGTAGTCGAAGAACTCGACGATCACGATGCCGCTGTCCGGATCGCCTTCCGACGGCGTTTCGGGATCATTGTAGATCTCATCGGTCCGGCTCTCGATGACAAGCCTTGCCTGGTCCGCCTTCCGTTCTTCGCGCTGCTGTTCCCACGCTTCCAGTGCCCTGATCACGATTTCGGGATTGTCGATGAGGTATTCCTCGATGATGACCTCGACATCTTCCCGCGTGACCGCTATCTCGCCTTCCTCGGCAGAGGACGGGACCGCGGCCGCAGCGCCCATCATCAGGAACGCGATGAGCCACGGGCGGAAGAGGGTAAGAATTCGGCGCATGGAGGTCTCGCTTCGGTTTTCAGGGAATGGAAACATCCGATTGTGGCATGAACGTGGCTGCTTCGCCATCCACGGCGGTCATCGGGAGTGAAGCGTGGAGACAAGTTCGGCAAGACTCGCGGAATCGATGGAGCCGACAAAGAGATGACCGCCGATGATCAAGCTCGGCGTGCCATCGACACCGGCGGACGAGGCAATCTGTCTGTTGTAGGCAAGTGCCTCCGATACGGCTTCTGCCTGCGCATCCTCGGTGAGACGCACAGGATCGAGACCGAGATTGGCGCCAAGCTCGCTGAAGCCGGAGTCCGTCAGGGGAACCGTGGAGAACATCAGCGCACGGTGATACGCCGGCCAGGCGTCCTGGAGGCCGGCCGCAAGCGCATGACGTGCGGCACGCACCGACGCCTCGCCCAGGATTGGAAACTCGATCACGGCGACCCTCATGTCCGCGTTCGATGCCAGGAAACCATCGATCACCGGTGCCATACGGCGGCAGTGGCCGCAGGAATAGTCGGAGAAAACGATGATGACGGTCTCGCCGTCCGGATTGCCGAGATACGTCACCAGTGGTGCGCCGGCGAGCATCGCGGTGACATCGGCAACCCCTGTCTCAGGCAGTGTCACGCCCTGATGTGTCTCGCCGAAGAGGCCCGCCTCGCGCAGCGCGAAGGCGACGATCAGAACGCCGACAATGAGGAGGAGGTTCTTCCGGGAAGACCGTCCGGGCCGTTCCCGGGTGAACGCCCTCTCCACGGCCACGCCGATCTTCTTCCTGCGTTCGTCCTTGTCCAGGGGAGCTTGCCTTTCGCCGGCGGGTCTTCAGAACTCGAGCAGCCTGGCAAGCTGTTCCACGACCGCAGGCGTGCCGAGCAGGACATCGTGGCCCCTCCCCCGGCCTGTCTCGCGGACCAGGATCGTGCCGCCGGCCTCCTCGAGAAGGATGCGGGATGCGGCAAAGTCCCACAGCGAAAGATCGGGATCGAACACGGCGTCGAGCGCACCTCGCGCCGCTGCGATATGGGAAAACACATCGCCGAAGATGCGCATGTCCGCCACCGCACCGCTGAGACGTTCGAGGAGGTGCTCCACGCCGCTTTCGCGGAACTGGAAGAGCGTGCCCGCAGCGACCATTGCATCGGCGAGCCCGGTTGTCGACGACACCCGGATGCGTTGTCCGTCCCGCCAGGCGCCGCCACCCCGCCAGGCCCAGACGGTTTCCCTGAGCCCGGGAAGCCGGACCGCACCCGCCACCATGCACCCCGATTCGACGTTCTGCAGCGCGACCAGGGTCCCGTAAACGGGAATGTCGCGGGTGAACGCCGTCGTGCCGTCGATGGGATCGACAATCCAGCGCCACGCGGAATGGCCTTCGTCTTCGCCTTCCTCCTCCCCGAGCACCGTCGCGTTCTCGGGATAGCCGCCCTCGCGGAGCACGGATCTTACCAACCGCTCGGACATTGTGTCGGCCGTGGTCTGCGGACTGCCGTCGGCCTTGAAAGCCGTCCTGAAGGAACCCGACCGCGCAGCGTCGAGGAGCATCGCGGACGGTGCCTCGGCGGCCCGCCGCGCGATGGTGCAGGCACGCTCGAAGTTGATGGTCTCCCTGCTCATGGCTGACGTTCTCCTGCCTCCCGCAGCATGTGACGCGCGATCACGAGTTTCTGGATCTCGGAGGTCCCTTCGTAGAGCCTGTAGAGTCTCGCGTCACGGTAGAGGCGCGCCACCGCGCTGTCGTTGATGTAGCCGGCACCGCCGTGAATCTGAACGGCCCGGTCCGCCACGCGCCAGACCATCTCGCTGGCAAGGTACTTGGCCTGGGCTGCGAGCCGGGTGATCGTGTCGCCCGCCGATGCCTGTCTTGCCGCATCCCGCACGAAGGCCCAGGCGGCATCGTGTTCGGTGCGGCTGTCGGCCAGCATCGCCTGAACCAGCTGGAAGTCGCTGATGGGCTTGCCGAACTGCCGACGCGCGAGCGCATGACGCACCGCCTCGGCTATCAGCCTGTCGGCGAGTCCGCAGCATGTCGCCGCCAGGTGGAGCCGGCCGCGGTCCAGCACCTGCATGGCGGTCCTGAAGCCCCTGCCCTCCACACCGCCGATCAGCGAATCGGCGGGAATGCGGCAGTCCTCGAAGATGACGTCACACACGTGCCCGCCCTTCTGGCCCATCTTGTTGTAGGGCTCGCCCAGATGGATGCCTTTCGTCGAGGCCTCGACGATGAACGCGGAAATGCCTCTCCCGCCGCTCTGTTCGGGGTCCGTCCGGGCCATCACCGTGAAGGTATCGGCAACCGGCGCATTCGTGATGAACCGCTTGATGCCGTTGAGAACATAACCGTCTCCGTCCTTTTCGGCGCGTGTCCTGAGCGAGGCGGCGTCGGATCCCGCCTCGGGCTCGGTGAGCGCGAAGGATGCGATGATCTCGCCTGTCGCCATGCGCGGCAGGTATTTTTCCTTCTGCTCTTCAGTGCCGTCAATGACGAGGCCCTGGGAGCCGATTGCCACATTCGTTCCGAAGACGGACCGGAAGGCGGGTGCGGCATGTGTGATTGTCCAGGCAACCTCGACCTCTTCTGCAGGCGTCAGACCCAGACCGCCGTATCTTTCGGGTATCGTGATCCCAAAAAGCCCCAGATCTTTCATTTCGGCCACGATCGAATCGGGAATGTGATCCTCGGCGTCGACCCGGGCTTCCGCCGGAATCAGGCGTTCATCGACAAAGCGGGCAAGCGTTTCGAGCAGCTGTTCGAGTGTCTCGCGGTCCAGCGCCATGGTTCCCCGTCATCCCGGAATGGAAGGTTCCGGAGAACCTACCCTCTACCGCGGCGTTCGCCAACGCCAGCAGGGCAGCACTTGACCGGTCAGCCATGTTTCCGGCAAAGACACCCCTCATCGACGGCCAACGTGCCACCGGACGGGAACCGATCCATGAGCAAGACCTCGCAAGTCCCCGAAGGATTCGTCCGCGTCGAGGCGGACGATCCGTTCGAACGCGTCAACGCGGTCCACTGGTACAACGACACGGGAGACGGCCGTGTCGAGGTCGGTGTCCTGGCCGGCGCATGCCATGCCAACGAGTACGGCTGGGTCCACGGCGGTGTCATGATGACGATGGCCGACGCGGCGCTCTGCATGAATTCGCGCTGGCACGATCCCGGGGAAGGCGCCATCACGGTGAGCGCCACCAATAATTTTGTGAAGGGCGCCGAGGTCGGCGAATTCCTCGAGACCCGCACACGCGTGGTGCGCCGCACGCGGCAGTTCAGCTTCGTCCAGTGCGAAATCGTGGTTGGCGACCGGGTCTGCATGACCTCGAGCGCGGTCATCAAGCGCCTGCTACCCGACGCGAAAGGCGGATTGACGCCGCCTGCACCCTCCGCTTGATTCCCGGGAGGGGGCCGTATGGAGGTGTCGTGGAGTCGGAACCGGGCAACGTCCCAAGGTGACCGGTTACAGGCTGGGCAACGCCTTCGACCGCGAGTAAACCAAGACAAGGTTGGCACCTAACAATACCGTTGCGGTGGCGGAGGATGCGCTGTGAGGCGGAGCAGGACGTTATCAGGGTGTCGGGCCGGGTAGGCGGGGGCATTGCTGCGCCCCGCCCCCCACAGAGCCGAGCGTGCGCGATTGACGCACTCGGTTCCTCACCTGACAGGTTCGCTCACGACGGGTGTCGATGAGCGCACGAACTGGACCGACGGCAGGGGGTAGCGCTTGAGGATTGTGTTCATCCGGTCCCAGTTCAGGCACCGGCGGCGGCTGCGGCGTAAGAGCCACTTCCGCCAGGTGCGAGCGACCTGGTAGCGGAACCACTCCAGACGTTTGCCGTTGCCCGTCAGACCATAGTAGGCGTTGTGGCCCCGGACCACCCGAACAAGGTAGTCATGCTGCGCCTTGATCGGCAGATGCCGGTGGCTCTTGCACCAGTCGTGTACCGATTTCAGCGCGCGGGCGAAGCGGCCTTTCGCCGTAATCTGGCGAACGACGTCCTTGCCTCGCAGCGACCGCCCCCAGACGTGGGTGAAGCCGAGGAAGTCGAACGTCGTGGCCGATGCCATCCGGTGACGCCCGTAGGGGCGCCTCCGGCGGAAGTCCACATAGCGCGTCTTGGTCTCATGGAGCGTGAGCCCGTATCGACCGAGACGTTTGCCCAGCACGTCAAGCAGACGCTTGCCGCTGTGGCGGTCTTCGAAGGCAACAACAAAGTCATCAGCGAATCTCACCAGCTGGCAGTTGCCGCGCAAGCGCGGCCTCGCCTCGTCCTCGAACCACTTGTCCAGCACATGGTGCAGGAAGATGTTGGAGAGAATCGGCGAGATCACCCCACCCTGGGGTGTGCCAGCGACCGGCCTGTGCACGGTGCCCTCTTCGAGCACCCCCGCTTTCAGCCACTTGTCGATCATGCGCCTTACGACGCCGTCCTTGATCCGCAGGTCGAGGAAGGACCGCAGGTGGGTGTGCGAGATCGAGTCGAAGTACGACTTCACATCCGCATCGATCACCCACCGTTGGCGCTGCTCGATGATGCCCGCCCGAAGGGCCTTGACGGGCATCGTGAGCCGAGCGCCCGGGCCGGAAGCCGTACGAGCACGGTAGAAAGTCCGTCTCGTAGATCGCCTCCAGCAGCATCAGGATCGCCCGCTGCGCCACCTTGTCTTCGAACGTCGGGATGCCCAGTGGGCGTTTCGTGCCGTCCGCCTTGGGGATGTAGTGGCGTCGCACCGGCGGCGCGACGTAGCGGCCCGACTTCATCCGGTCCAGGAGGTCGTTGAGATTGGCCTCAAGGTCCTTCTCGTAGTCGGCCGCCGTCACGCCGTCGATGCCTGTCGCCCCATCCTTGCGCGTCCGGTGGTACGCTTCGTGCATCCACGCGCCGTCGATCAGATGGTGCAGGGACGTGAACACCCGATCCGGATGCTCCCTCGCCTGTTCGGCTATCCACTGCTGTTTCGTGTACGTGTTCATGGAACTCAGGGTTTCCTCCAGCGTTTCCCATCAGTGGTTCTGTACAGATGACGCCCCGCTTCCCTCCAGCGGGTCCCGATGGCCACGGTTCCCCGCCTTCCACAGTACTATCAAGGCGCTACGACTCCCTGCCCCCGCATGGCCTTCGGCTTATTGGTTTCGCCAGCCGGCTCCACGAGCGCCTGCCGGGGTTCGTGTTCGCCATAGGCGCTCCCGCCGCCGTGCAGGCCCGTCGGCAGGCCAGGTCTTGATTGGTCACGCTGGCATTCCCTCTTCCAGCGGTCTTGCCCGTGGGCAAGGACAGGATCTCCCAGGTTCCCTGGTCATCCATCCCGTGGCTTTGCGCCGGTCCACGACCCCGGACGACCCGTTGCGCCTCGCCACTCGCGGCGCTTCCGATGCTGCCCCCACACGCTTAACAATGAAGGCGTCGTCGCTTTACGATTTCGAGGCTTACCCCACCGCTTCATCACCTGCTGTCTACGCTTCACGACGGGCGCTTGCCGCACGCCATGCAAGACTCGCTTCCGGCTGGCGGGCTGCGCCTTTGCCGGGCGGGAGTCGAACCCGCTGGATCACAACGAGAGGTTTCAGTTCATGTCATCCTCCTCTCCAGGGCTTGCCCTGGCGCAATAAGCGTTCGTTCCGCAGGTGATGGCTGAGTTTTTTCCTTTTTGCGCAATTCATTTTCTACTGGCAACCTGGCTCGGCATGCGCTGACACCGTACGCATGTTGATGAAAGAGTGCACTCGATGACGGCGGCGGGCGCGGTTCTGGTCGCGGACGGCATTGCGGTTGCTTGTCCGTCTGGCGCTCTGGAGGTGTCCGACTGGGCGCGGTTTCACGAGGAAGAGAAGCGCCGCGCAGATGCCGCGGAGGGGCGTGCCGAACAGCTCGAACGGGAGAAGGTCGAGGCCCACCGCGAGGCGCAGTACTGGAAAGCGCGGTGGGGTCGGACCCCGAACGCGCTCAAGGCGGTGTGGGCGAAAGCGAAGGACTTGCGCCGTGTGTCGGGGGATGCGTTGCATCTGCGCCCGCAGGTCAACCGTCTTGAGGCACTTCTTGCCGACATCGGCGTCGACACGCGCGAGCGCAGCACGATCGCGTCCCTGCGGACCGATGCCGGCCCCGGTTGCAGGCCGGGAGCGAAGCGCTGCGCAGGCAGCTGCAGGAGGTCGAGAGCCAGCGTGACGATCTGCGCTCGCAGGTTGAGACCCTGTCGCGCGCGCAGTTCGGTCGCAAGAGCGAACGGCGCCGCAAGACGGGGTCGGACGACAAGAAGAAGACCGGCAAGCGCGGCCACCGGCCCGGCGGCGAGACCCACGGGCGTACGCCGCGCCCCAAACTGGCCCGCAAGAAAGAGGTTCTCAACCCGCCGCCCGAGGCGTTGCACTGTCCGTGCTGCGACGCGCCCGGGTGGCCAACGGATCGCACACATTGATTGAAGTCGCGGTCAGGGCCCATGTGCGGGTCATCGACCGGACCCGCTGGCGCTAGACCTGCCAGTGTTCTGACACGCCTGAGGAGGTGTCGGCGCCACCGGTACCGCGCCTGTTTCCGAGAACCGGGTTCGGTATCAGCGTCTGGACGCGGCTGCTGTTCGAGCTTTTCGTCGCCAACCGTCCCTTGCGGCGGGTCGCGGCGTGCGGAACTTCCTGATCCACGCTCGAATCATCCACGGGCGTCCGGATGTTGCGCCCAGCGTAACCCTCGAGATGCCGGACGACGATTGCCTGATCATGTCCCGGCATACCGGACTGATCGAGATGATGGTCGATCTTGGGCAGCCAGTCGGGCAAGGCGCGCTGCTCGCCCGCATCCACGATATTGAGCGCACCGGAGGCGATCCTGTTGACTACCATGCACCCCGGGCCGGCATCCTGCCGGGCCGCCGCCATGCGGGCCTGACCCGCCCCGGAGACACCCTTTGCGCCTTGGGCGTCCATGCGTTTGGCAGCTAGAGAAGATTCGACTTTATCTTGATCGTATCCGGCTGCGGTGAAATAATTTTGGCATTCTTTGGCAGTGAATTCCTCGATGCTTTCTGCGATGACATCCCAAAGGTCGTCAACGGTTCTTGCCGCGGCCTTTCGGAGCATCGCCTTGAGTTTGTAAGTCCTTTTTTTGCACGAGGCTCGATGAGTTGAAACTTGTTCAGCACCGCAGGTGCACATGGGGGGACATGGGGGGACATGGGCCGTTACGACACATCGATCGCGCGCTATCAGGAGGCACTCAAGGTGCTTGCCGGGGGCGTGTCGAGCAACTTTCGCTATCACCCCATACCGGTGCCGCTTGCCATCGAGCGGGGCGAGGGCCCCTACCTGTGGGATGCCGACGGCAACCGATACATCGATTATGTCATCGGCAACGGTCCGGCATTCCTGGGCCACAGCCCGCAGCCTGTTCTCGATGCCGTTCGCGCCTCGCTCGGCGGCGGTCAGGCATTCACCACCGTCCACGAGGCCGAAATCGCGCTCGCGCGGCGGATTACGGAAATCATCCCCTGTGCCGAGCTGGTCCGGTTCGACACCTCGGGCACCCAGGTGGACCAGATCGCCATGCGTCTTGCGCGCGCCCACACAAGCCGCACGAAGGTGGTGAAGTTCGAGGGCCACTATCACGGCTGGGCGGACAACATCTTCGCCAGCGTGGCGCCGGAGCTCAACCGGGCCGGGCCTCGCGACCAGCCCGAAGTGCTCGCCCAGAGCACCGGACAACCGGAGAACATCCGCGATAACCTCATCGTTCAGCCCTTCAACGATATCGCGGTCCTGGAGGCCACGGTCACGGAGCGCGCCGGGGAGATCGCCGCCATCGTTCTGGAACCCGTGGCCTGCAACTGCGGTGTCATCGAACCGGCACCGGGATATCTCGAGGCCGTGCGACGTCTGTGCGACGACAACGGAATCGTGCTCATCTACGACGAGGTGATCACCGGTTTCCGCGTGGCACCGGGCGGTGCCCAGCAACGCTACGGCGTGATTCCCGATCTTGCGGTCTTCGCCAAGGCCATCGCCAGTGGTTTTCCCCTGGCGGCCGTCGCCGGCAGGGCCGGCATCATGGAAGGTGTCACGAAGGGCGCCGTCCATGGCGGCACCTATAATGGGATCACCTCAAGCATCGCCGCCGGCCTCGCCACCATGGACATGCTCGCGGCCGATGGAGGCGCGATCTACGACAAGGTCGAGCGGGACGGCAGGACCCTGATGAATGGCCTCGAGGAGATTGCCTCGAGACGCGGCATTCCACTCCACGTCCAGGGGCTCGGGGCGATATTCTCGACCGTATTCACGGAGAATCCTCCACTCTGGAACTACCGGGACTACAAGGCGACAGACACCCAGATGCGTGAGAAATTCGTCCAGGGATTGCAGGACCGCGGCGTGAGGGTGACGCTTCGGGGGACCTGGTTCGTTCCGGCGGTGCTCGGCAATGACGATATCTCCATGACTCTCGATGCCGCCGACGGTGCCGTGGCCTGCCTGTAGAGGCCGGGAACCCGAACGTTTACAACGGCATGGAATCCCGTAAGACTGGATGGGCTCCCAGGGGTAAAGCGTCAGTATGACCGGTCTTGTCCTCGACAATATCTCCAAGCGTTTCGGTTCTGTCATGGCCGTCACCGAAATCAATCTCGAGATTCCGGAGGGACGGTTCGTGTCGTTTCTCGGACCGTCGGGCTGCGGCAAGACAACACTCCTGCGCCTGATCGCCGGACTGGAAACGGCAACCTCCGGACGGGTTACGCTGGACGGCGAGGACCTGACCGACAAACCCACGCACGAGAGAAACATCGGCATGGTGTTCCAGTCCCTGGCACTGTTTCCCCATCTTTCGGTGGGCGAGAACATCACATACTCCCAGAGGATACGCGGAATTGACAGGGCGACGCGGCGGTGCCGCGCCGAGGAGCTTCTCGAGCTGGTGCGGTTGCCGGGCGTCGCAGACCGCAATATCTCGCAGCTCTCCGGTGGCCAGAAGCAGCGTGTCGCCATCGCCCGGGCGCTCAATCTGGAGCCGAAGCTGTTTTTGCTCGACGAACCGCTCTCCGCACTCGATGCCAAATTGAGGGAGGACATGCAGGTCGAGCTGCGCATGCTTCAGGAGCGCCTTGCCATCACCACGGTCGTCGTGACCCACGACCAGCGTGAAGCGATGACGATGTCGGACGAAGTGGTGGTCATGTCGACGGCGCGCATCCAGCAGATGGGGCCGCCCCTTGAGATCTACCGGAATCCGGCCTCGGCATTCGTCGCCGAGTTCATCGGCACCAGCAATCTCATCAGGGGACGTCTTGGAGGTCGTTCCTCGGTCCTTATCGGTAAACGGGAATTCCGGACTTCCGGGGTTCCCGATCAGCTTGGAGCAGGGTCCAGTGTCGTGGTCTCGATCCGGCCTGAAGAGGTCCATGTCTTCCCCGAGAGCCACGATGGCGAGAACCAGCTCGATGGCATCGTCACCTTCGTGCGCGATGTGGGTGCCAGTGTCGAGACCTTCGTCGACTGCGACGGCCTTCAGGTCATCGCCATGGCCACGCCGAAGGACCGGCCGGACGTTCACAAGGGTGAAAGGGTCAAGGTCGAACTGCCGTTGGAAAGCTGCGTGGTGCTCAAGGCATGAGTGAAGCCGCTCCTGTTCATGAGAACGGGGACGTCCGCGGCTCGGCGTGGAAGAAAGAGTTCCTCCTGCCGTTGAGGCGCTTTCCGATCAGTCTCTATCCGACCCTGATGATCGGCATCTTCTTCCTGATTCCGTTCGGCATCATGTTCGTGGTGAGTTTCGCCACCCGCACCCAGTCGACCTATGAAGCCGGCTTCGAATTTACCCACTACGCCCGGTTCTTCTCGCCGCTCTTCACCACGCACCTGTGGGTGTCGGTGCAGTTTTCCGTACTGGCGAGCCTCCTGTCGATCATGGCGGCCGTTCCCTTTACCTACTTCATCAGCCGGTTCCGTCGCCGTCCCCAGGTCGTGGCTCTCGTCTTCATTCTGAGCGTGCTGACTCTTTCGGAGGTGATCGTCGCCTATTCACTTTCAGTCGTGATGAGCCGGTCGAGCGGCTTTCCCAGCCTCGCTGAATGGCTCGGGCTCGTCGAACGGGCACGCTCATGGTATCCCGGCTACCTGTCGAATCTTTTCGGCCTGAGCTTCTTCAACATTCCGTTTGCAGTGCTCATTCTCTATCCGGCCTGCACCCGGCTGGACCGGGAACTGACGGAGGCCGCCCAGACCATGGGCGCCTCGCCCGTCAAGAGCTTCGCGACCATCGTCCTTCCCCTCCTCGACCGGACGATTGTCGCAGCCTTCGTGCTGCTTTTCGTGTTCACCATGGGCGCCTTCGTCACACCCACCTGGCTCGGCCGTCCCGAGGACACAATGATGGCGCAGCTGATCGCCAATCAGGCGCTGTCCCGCGGCAACATTCCCTTTGCGGCCGCACTTTCCATGTTCTTCATGGTGGTCACACTGGTTCTCAGCATTGTCACTGTGCGGCTGAGGCGCAACGACCAGACGACACGGGGCTCATCATGACCCGCTGGGGCAAACTCGTTTTCCTCGTGGTCATGTTCGGCATGCTCGCCGCACCGCTGCTGATCGTCGCAGGCGTGTCGCTCAACGCCAAGAAGCTCATGTTCTTTCCGCCCAGGGGCCTGTCGCTCCAGTGGTATCCGGCGGTGTTCGAAACCAACAAGTGGCTCGAGGCCCTGTCATCGAGCGTGGCGATTGCGGTGGTCTCCGCCGTCATCGCTATCTCGATCGCCCTGCCGACGGCGTACTTCCTGTGGCGTTACAAGGTGTTCTATGCCAAGGCCCTGTTCCTCGCAGGGATCGTCCCGTTCGCGCTGCCGCCGGTCATCACCGCGCTCGGCATGCTGATCTTCTGGGGACAGATCGGTTATGTCGGCCAGATCTGGAACATCATGATCGGCCATGGTGTGTTCCTCGTCACGCTGCCCCTGGTCATGATCTCGCTGGGCCTCGAATCGATCGACGAGGAGCTTCTCGAGGCGGCGCGAACAATGGGTGCGGATTCACGGCGCATGTTCACGACGATCATCTTCCCGATGATCCTGCCGTACATGATTGCCGGATACGCATTCGTCGTCGTGCTCTCGATGAACGAATACATCATCTCGTATTTTCTCGGGCAACACGCCACCATCACGCTGCCGGTCCAGCTTCTCGCCAGCCTGAGGTCCGGCTACACGCCAATCATCGCCGCTGTTTCGGTCATGTTCATCCTGTTCGCCGTCGTGGTCTTCAGCCTTGTCGCCCGGTTCGGTGATCTTCCCAAGCTGCTCGGCGCCTGGATGCCCAAGGACTGAAGGCCTTGTACATCCTCTACGGCGGCAGCGTGACACGGGCCCTGGCACCGCAGATGGTGCTGGAGGAGTGCTCGCTGCCATACGAACTGCGCGAAGTCGATATCGCCTCGGGCGAACACCGCGGCGATGCCTTCCGGCAACTCAATCCTGCGGGCTATGTACCCGCGCTTGTGACGCCTGACGGCGGCGTGCTGCATGAAGCCGCCGCCATCATGCTCTGGCTCGCGGACAGGCACGGTCTGGAGACCATGGCACCAGCGCCCAACGATCCGCTTCGCGGCATCTTCCTTTCCAAGTTGTTCTACTTCACCAACGACGTGCAGCCCTCGCTCAAGCACTGCTACTATCCCTGGCGCTGGGCCTTGAGAGACAGCGACACCGAGGCATTCAGGGCCCATTCGAAGGCGATGGCGCGGGAACGCTGGCAGGTGCTCGATGACTGGCTGGAGGTGAACGGCCCCTACCACCTCGGTGACCGTTTCAGCCTGCTGGACCTCCACCTTGCCATGTGGGCCTGCTACGGCCTGGAGACCCCCTGCGATCTCCTCGAGGACATGCCCGCAAGCAGGCGCCTTTTCGATCTGGTCCTCGCTCGTCCGGTTTCCGGTCCCATGCTCGAAGGTCTCATCCAGACCCTGGGGACCTGGCGCGGCGAACATCGCTGAAGCCCGGCCTATCCCCAGATATCGCGAACGGCCCTCAGGAAGTTTTCGCCGAGAACCTTGCGGATGTCCGCTTCCGCCCATCCCTCGTCGATCAGGCGTTCGGTGATGCGCGCGAGATCGCCATGGCTTGCGCAGTCCGAAAGATAGCGATTCTCGATACGGTTGCTGAAAGCTTTCGCATAAGCCCCTATCGCAGCTGGATAATTTCCCAATGTGAATTCCGTGATGTGACGGACGGAGCCGAGATCGGCCACCGCCGGCAGATCCGTGCCGAGTCCCACATGATCGATTCCCGCCAGCGCAACCGCATGCTCGATGTGCCGCATGAAGTCATCGAGTGACGGATGCCGGGAGGAGTCGCCGTCCCAGCACATCGGTCCGTAGATGCTGATGCCGATGACACCGCCCGTGGCGGCGATGGCCCGGATCGCATCGTCGGACTTGTTGCGCAATGCCGGAGTGACCGACCGTGCGTTGGCATGGGTCGCCAGGACCGGTCTTGACGACGCCTCGGCCGCCTCGATCGACGTGCGCTGTCCGACATGGGAGAGATCGATCGCCATGCCGAGCATGTTCATCATGCCGACGGCCTCGCGGCCAAGGGTTGTGAGGCCTCCATCCTCCGTCTCGAGGCAACCGTCTCCCAGAAGATTGCGCCCGTTGTAGGTAAGCTGGGCGACCCGCAGGCCAAGGTCATGGAAAAGAACCAGGCGGTCGAGGTTGTCGGCGACAGGACGCAAGTTCTGCCATCCCATGATCAGGCCGGTCACACCGTCGGCGTGGCAGGCTTCAATGTCGCCGGCTCTCCTCACCAGGCGCCAGCCCTGATCCGATTGCCTGAGCACGGCAAGCCAGCGTGCCATGCCGTCGAGTGCCTCCTCGAAATCGGCCTCGAAATGGCTGACGGTCATGTTGACCGCCGTGATCGAGGCGTTCTTCAGGACACCGGGGTCCCCGTCGCCATGAAAGTTCAGGCCGTCGATGATGAGGGCACGGTCATGAAGGCTCTTCATAAGGGCTCCCCTTGCAGGAAATGCGGCATGACGTCTCGCGCGAACCTCTCCATGGATGCCATGACATCTCGATGGCTGGCGCCGAACGCCATGTTGACCAGAAGGTCCATGATATCGAGATCCCTGTAGGCAGCGAGCTTGTCGATCACCTCCCCAGCTGTTCCGATCGGCAGGGCATCGGCCACATCGTCCATCGATTCGGCGACGTCCAAGGGCACGATCGCACCATTGTCGACCGTGCCCGGCGTGTCGAAGACATTACAGAACCTTCTGTGATTCTCGTAGGCCATGGAGATCTTCTCCCGCCGATCAGCCTCGTCTCTTGCGACATAGAGCATGCGCAGCATGGAGAACCTTGAAGCGTCACACCTGCCGCTGGCATCCCGGAGCGCGTCGTGAAACGCTCTTGCCTGCGTCTCCACCGTCTCCATACCGCCTCTCAGGGGCGTCGTCTGGATGTGGTAGCCCCGCAGGACCGAATGGTAGATCGCCTGATAGCCCAGCGCCGCGATCCAGATGGGTATCGGCTTCTGGACCGGGTGCGGCGTGATGGCGACCGGTTCGAAATCGTACCATCTGCTCTTCCAGCCCGTCTCCTTTCCGGTCAGCAGCCGTTCGAGAAGCGCCAGGGCATCATCGAAGCGTTCCCGGCTTTCTTCCTGCGGCACCCCGAACTTCCGGAACTCGTAGGCGAAGGCCCCGCGCCCGACACCGAGTTCCAGCCTGCCGTCCATCAGGCAGTCCGCCTGGCAGATCTCGCCGGCAAGACGGCGCATATCGTAGAAGGGAAGGACGAGCACGGAGGTGATGATCCTGATCGAGCGGGTCCGGGACGCCACCTTGACCGCCGTCAGCAGCGGCTGCGGATGGGTGAGATAGTTGATGAAGTGATGTTCGGGAATGCACAACGTGTCGAAGCCCAGCGCCTCCGCAAGCGCGCCCTCCTCGACTGCGTCCTCGTAGAGGCGTCGCGCCGGATAGCCGAGATCCGGCCAGTAGCACGGAAGATAGAAACTGAATCGCATGAGGCAGGCCCTGCACCATTCGGCATCTTGGAGAAGTCACGGAAAATTGTTACCGTCACAAACATGAGAATACCTGGTTAACCAAATCAAGGGGGGGAAACGATGACCACGCATATGGATATCGAGGAATTCCGTTCACGTCTTGCCAACCGGGACATCTCGCGGCGGGACATCCACAAGGTCCTGGCCTCGGCCGGAATTGCGACGATCGCAATCCCGGTCGTCGGAAGTCATGCGCAGGAGGAAGATGCAGAGCAAGGCGTCCTGGAAACCGACGACGATCTCATGGTGTTCACCTGGGCGGGTTACGACCTCCCGGAATTGCACACCAGCTACATTGACAAGCATGGTGTGACCCCCGCGTTTTCACTGTGGGGCGAGGAAGAAGAGGGATTCCAGAAGATGCGCGCCGGCTTCCAGCCCGACATCGCCTGGCCATGCACCTACAGCCTGCGGCGCTGGCACGATGCAGGCCTGCTTGAGCCGCTGGACACCTCACGTCTTGAACATTGGGGCGACGTGTTTCCCAGTCTCAAGACGATCGAGGGAGGCATCATCGATGGCAACGAAGTGTTCCTGCCCGTAGACTGGGGCAACAGTTCCGTGCTGTTCCGGCCTGACCTTGCTCCGGAGTATGCCGGAGCCGAGAACCATTCCTGGATGATCCTCTTCGACGAGAAGTACGCCGGCCGTCTGGGGATCTACGATTCGGTGGACGGAGTATTCGGTGTCGTGGGTGCGGTCATCGGTGCCGAGAATCCCTTCGACATGACCGATGAGGAACTGGCCGAAGCAACCGAATGGATGCGCAAGCAGCGCGACGTCCTGCGCTGGTACTGGACCGATATCACAGCCGTTGAACAGGGCCTCGCTTCGGGTGAACTGGTAGCTTCCTATTCCTGGAACAGTTCCGTTCTCGAACTCAAGAGGCAGGGTATCCCCGTCGAGTTCATGAATCCGAAGGAAGGCATCTATACCTGGGTGTGCGGAGCGGTACACATCTCCTCCGGCGACGGGTCCGACGACAAGGCCTATGATTTCCTGAATGCCGTATCCTCACCCGAAACCGGAAACTACATCATCACGCAGTACGGCTACGGCCATTCGAACCAGAAGGCCTTCGAAACGGTGGACCAGGAAACCCTCGACAATCTGGGGATCTCCGATCCTGTCGCCTTCATGGCGGGAAGCAGGTATTTCTCCGAGATACCTGCGGCAACGCGCGAGAAGTACATTCAGCTGTTCGACGAAATCAAGGCGGGATTCTGAGCCCCTTCCTTCGTGTCGGCGGAGCGGGCCAGTCCGGCCCGCTCCGCATGTTCCCGCCTCCGTGAGATAGCGACATGCCGCAGAAAGACCCGCGCAATGAGCAGAGCGTGGGACGGATCTTGGGCGGACGGGCACGTGCGACACCGGACGCCATCTTCATCCTTTCGGACCGGCGCACACTGAACTATGGCGAGGCGGACCTCGAATCAAACCGCCTTGCCAACGGCGCCGCGGCGCTCGGCATCGCCCGGGAGAGCGCCGTTCTGGTGATGATGCCCAATGTCGTGGAGTTCATTGTCATCTGGCTGGGACTCGGCAAGCTCGGGGCCATTCAAGTGCCGGTCAACACCGCTTATCGCGGCAGCCTTCTGACCCACGTCATCAACGATTCCGCCTCGTCAACGATGATCGTGGCGGCGGAGTATCTCGAACGGATAGCCGAGGTGGCACCGGACCTCGACCATCTCGAACGCCTGATCGTCTTCGACACGGAATGCGGTGCGCCGGACCTTCCCGGCGCGCTCGCCCGACTTGAACGGTTCGACTTCGGCGTTCTTCTCGATGCTGACGATGCGCCCCTCGAGGACCTTCCTCGCCATCATGACCTCAAGGCCGTGATGTACACGTCCGGCACGACGGGACCGTCCAAGGGGGTCATGATCTCCCACAGGCATGCCTACACCTATGCCCACGGCAATTTCGAGCTCATGGACCTGAAGCCCGGTGATGTCTTCTACGCGCCGTTACCCCTGTTCCACATCGCCGGGCAGTGGGCCATGTGCTACTCGTCGATGATCGCCGGCTCGGCAGCGGTCGTGACGGAAAGGTTCAGTGTCGAGCGTTTCTGGGACGATGCCAGACGCTTTGGTGCAACGGTCAGCTTCTTCCTGGGAGCCATGGCGAATTTTCTGGCGCGGCAACCTCCCCGTCCGGACGATATCGACGTCCCGGTCGAGCGCGCGCTTGTCGTTCCGATGTTCCCGGATGCCCATGACTTCGCCAGGCGTTTCGGTATGAGAATCAAGACGACCTACGGTTCAACGGAGACCTGCGCCCCTCACCGCATGGAGTGGGACAATCCGAACTGGAGAACCTGCGGCAGGCTGCTCGACGAGTACTATGAGGCGCGAATTGTCGACCAGAACGACGAGGAGGTCCCCGACGGCACCGTCGGGGAGTTCGTCATTCGCGGCAAGGAGCCCTGGCTTCTCATGTCCGGCTACTGGAGGCACCCGGAATGGACCGAAAAGGCATGGTCCAACCTGTGGCTCCACTCCGGCGATGCCATGTGGAGGGATGGCGACGGCTGCTACTATTTCGCGGACCGCATGAAGGACTCGATCCGGCGCCGTGGCGAGAACATTTCCTCTCTCGAGGTAGAAAACGAGATCAATCTCCATCCCGATGTCATCGAGTCCGCCGTCTTTCCCGTGCCGAGCGAGTACACCGAGGACGAGGTCATGGCAGCCGTCGTAGGAAGGCCCGGAAGCACCCTCGATCCCGAATCGCTGATCCGCTTCGTCGAATCGAGGATGGCCTGGTTCATGGTCCCGCGTTTCATCGATGTGGTGGACTCCCTGCCGAAGACCCCGACGGGCAAGATCAGGAAGTTCACCCTGCGCGAGATGGGTGTGACATCCGTCACCTGGGACCGGGAGAAGGCCGGTATCCTCCTGAAACGCCCGTGACCACCGAACGCCCCCTCACCCAGGACGAGATCGCCCGCTATCACCGGAATGGCTATGTCATCCTGCCGGCGTTTCTGTCAGCAGAAGAGCTCGCGCCGCTGAAGCAGGCGATCGAAGAGGATCCCGGCATTCGCGGACGCCTTGCCACGATTCACGACGGCAGCGAGACGACGCTGCACGACTATCTCGGCTGGGTACGCCATGGCGACGACTGGCTCGGCACCGCCACACGTCTTGCCCGGATCGTCGAAAGCGCGGCGACGCTCATCGGCGAGCCCGTCTACCACTACCACTCGAAGATCGTGCAGAAGCCTGCCGCGCGCAGCGGCCAGGTGGTCTGGCACCAGGATTTCGGCGGCTGGTACCAGGACGGCTGCCTGATGCCGGACATGCTGACCTGCATCGTGGCCCTCACCAGTGCGACCGAGGAAAGCGGGTGTCTTCACATGCTGAAGGGTTCGCACCTCATGGGGAGGGTCGACCGCATCCGCGACGAACACGCCTATGCCAATATTCACCCCTTGCGCACCGACGCCATGCTGGAGCGCTTCGAGCGTGTCGCCATCGAACTCGAATCCGGCGACGGCCTTTTCTTCCACGGCAACACGGTGCATGCCTCCGGCAACAACCGGGCCTCATGGAACCGCGTCCTTCTCGAATTCTCCTACAACGGGATCAGCAACGCGCCTGTGTTCCCGGGACAGGATCACCATGCGGTGAAGCCATTGGAGATTGCGCCGGACAATTCGCTCAGACGCGGCACATGGTCAGGCGTCTTCGACTCGACGCCGCTGTGCGATCTCAATGACCCGCAAGACGAGGGCTACACGATCTTCGTGCGCGACCGCTTCCCCGATCTCAACTGAACGGCTTTCAGGCGACTCTGACGTTGGCGCCGGCAATCGGTCTCGCGGCGCCATCGGCATAGAGATCGCTGCCGCCCGAGGAAAGTTCCTGGTAGCCGTGAATGACGTCGTAGGGATCCTGGAAGTCCTGGACCCACCCCAGGAACGGCTTGTGGAGGTTGAAACCGAGCAACCGTGCCAGTTTCTCGGGCATCTGCCTCACCTCCTCCGGCGTGACTGAGAGATACCAGTTCTGCTCCTGGCGCAGCCATCCGAGCGTGAAGCCCGTGAACATGCCGATGCGCCAGAAATCCGGGGTCAGGTTGCGCCCGCCGCCGTGATAGACGCCGCCGCTGAAGGCGCAGAACGAGCCCTTCGACATGACCGCACCGGTGGTCTCCTCGTCCTTGGGAACCCTTGTGTCATCCCATCTGTGGCTGCCGGGAATGATCCGGGTCGCGCCGTTTTCTTCCGTGAAGTCTGTCAGGGCCCAGAATGCGGTGCAGGTCGCATTGCGCTCCGACGGATGGGCAAGGGGATAGAGAAGATCGTCGCGGTGGAGTGGCTGCGGTGTCTCGTCCGGCCCGATCGCCGTGATCGAGTTTGAATTCAGTTGATAGCTGTCGCACCACGGCAGGAGCGTCAGATCCATGATATCGAGAATCCTGTCGTGGAGAACGAAGTCCTGGATGCTTAGCGACTTGCCGAACAGGGAATGCAGACGCTTCGTTTGGTAGCCGACGAAATCGCCGCTCCCGCAGGGCTTGCGCTTGAGGTAGGGTTCGAGATCCTCGAGAAGGGCATCGATCGTGCCGTGATCGATGGCATCCCGCACGATGATGCAGCCATCGCGTTCGAGGATCGCCCCGACGGAGTCAAGAGGCGTATCGGGGTCGACTGTCTGGATACCGGTCGAACTCATTTTGTCCTCCCTCGTTGACCTTCTTTCGGTGCAACACGATACCGCCATCCGGATCGAAGCACCACGGACGATCCGGTTGAAGAATCCGGCATGGGTTCATTAGAGTGCAGGGGGGAAACGGCGGGACATCCATCGCTCCCGATCCTGGCACCCCATACCCTTGAGGCCCCTTGTCGACCGCCTCTTCGGGTAATCCTGAACGTTGCAGCAGAAGGATGACAATCGTGAACAAAGACCCGGAAATCTCCGCGTTCAGGTGGGACGATCCGTTCCATCTGGAGGACCAGCTGACCGAAGACGAACGCATGATCCGCGATTCGACGCGCCAGTTCTGCGAGGAGTATCTGGCCGCGCGCGTTCAGAAAGACTTCCGTGACGAGACCGGTGACCGCGAGATCATCGCGCGCATGGGTGAAGTCGGCCTGCTCGGACCGACGATCGAAGGCTACGGCTGTGCCGGCATCAGTCATGTCGCCTATGGCCTCATCGCCTTCGAAATCGAAAGGGTCGACAGCGCCTACAGGTCGTCGGCATCGGTGCAATCCAGTCTCGTGATGCACCCCATTCACGCCTATGGAACGGAAGAACAGTGCCGGAAATACCTGCCGAAACTCGCGAGCGGCGAGTTGGTCGGCGCCTTCGGCCTCACCGAGCCGGACCACGGCTCGGATCCGGGCAGCATGGCGACACGTGCCACGAAGGTGGACGGTGGATATCGGATCAGCGGCGCCAAGATGTGGATCTCGAACGCGCCCATCGCCGATGTCATGGTGATCTGGGCAAAGGACGACGAGGGCCGGATCAGGGGGTTCCTGCTCGATCGTGGCATGAAGGGGCTCTCGACACCGAAGATCGAGGGCAAGTTCAGCCTGCGTGCCAGTCCGACCGGCGAAGTCGTCATGGACGATGTCTTCTGCCCGGCCGAGAACGTGTTTCCCGACATACGCGGTCTCAAGGGGCCGTTCGGATGCCTCAACAATGCGCGCTACGGAATCGCATGGGGAGCGCTCGGTGCTGCGACCTTCTGCTGGCAGGCTGCTCTCAACTACACCCTCGAGCGAACCCAGTTCGGCCGTCCGCTGGCCGCGAACCAGCTGATCCAGAAGAAGCTTGCCGACATGCAGACGGAGATTGCCATCGGACTACAGGCATGCCTGAGGGTCGGACGCCTCAAGGACGAAGGCAGGGCGAGCCCTGAGATGATCTCCATCATCAAGCGCAACTCATGTGGCAAGGCGCTCGAGATCGCGCGCAATGCCCGAGACATGCATGGCGGTAATGGCGTGAGTGACGAATACGGCGTGATACGCCATATGCTGAACCTCGAGGCGGTCAACACCTATGAGGGCACACACGACATCCACGCCCTGATCCTGGGACGCGCTCAGACCGGCATTCAGGCCTTCACAGACTGACCACGTCGGCAGCTGAAGCAGTGACCTTGCCGCAGGTCGCCTGAAGACCGGGTTTGACATGCGGGGCCCGAAAGACCTGTGTCGCGCGGTACGGAGGTTTCGGATTGGAAACTTCCATGGCTGGCCTTGATGGCCGGACATGCTGGTTCGCTCGAACTGGTGGACCCGCGGGATTTGATGGGGCAGCCTGCGTCCACGCAAGGAGTCCCGTTAGCCCGGTGATCAAGGACATGAGACCTTCAAGTGTTTCTTCCGTTGTACCGAAGTCCGGAACGTGGCGGGGAATCCCGTTGCGCGATTGCCTGCGTCTTCAGGCAAGAACACGCATGGGCCCGGTTCACCTCACGTGAACGGGCCGATGCTCATTGGCAACGGGAACTGAAGAGATTACCCCGGCGGTGGAGTGGCCTTGTCAGGAGTAGTAGAGTGGGCGTGTGGAACCGTCCGCGTTTCGTCCCTCTGCGCACCGGCCGGATACCGGTGCCGCTCGCGTTCCCTGTCAGGCAGCCGTCGGACACGCGGGCTCATGATTTTCCGCACGGCGCTTCGTTGAGGCTTGCAGGAGACGAGCACCGGTCCTATCTCAGATGCGAAGGACGCAGGATCGAGACATGACGCACAGTCCCGGGCATCTTCCCGGCAGGTTTCCGTCAACCAGGATGCGGCGCCTCAGGCGGTCGCCGTGGCTGCGGTCCATGGTGGCCGAAAACACCCTTGTCGCATCCGATCTCATTTGGCCGGTATTTTTGTGCGAGGGAACGAGCGTGCGCGAGCCGGTTGAATCGATGCCCGGTGTCGACCGGCTCAGCGTCGATCTTCTCGTCGAATCGGCCCTCGAAGCCCGGGATCTCGGCATTCCCTCGATCGCCCTCTTTCCGCACACGTCTGAAGACGCCAAGAGTGCGGATGGCAGGGAGGCGTTGAATCCGGACAATCTCGTGTGCCGCACCATCTCGATCCTGAAGGCGCGCGTCGAAGGCCTCGGCATCCTGGTCGATGTCGCACTCGATCCCTACACGACCCATGGCCATGACGGGGTGATGTCCGGCGACGAGATCCTGAACGACGAAACCGTCGAGATCCTCACCCGCCAGGCTGTGGTCCAGGCCACTGCCGGATGCGACATCATCGCACCCAGCGACATGATGGACGGCCGGGTGGCCGCGATCCGCAAGGCGCTCGATGACGGTGGATTCGAACACGTGCCGATCATGGCCTACGCCGCGAAGTATGCGTCCGGTTTCTACGGACCATTTCGCGATGCCGTCGGATCCGCTTCCAGTCTCGGCGAGGGCGACAAGCGAACCTATCAGATGGAGCCGGCCAATTCGGACGAAGCCTTGCGTGAGGTCGCTCTGGATCTCGAGGAAGGCGCGGACATGGTCATGGTCAAGCCGGGCATGCCCTATCTCGATATCGTGCGCCGCGTGAAGGACACATTCGGTGTCCCCACGTTCGCCTATCAGGTGTCCGGAGAGTACGCGATGATCGAGGGAGCGTGCCGCAACGGTTGGCTCGATCGCGACAAGGTCTGGCCCGAAACGCTGGATTGCTTCAAGCGCGCCGGCTGCAACGGCATCCTGACCTATCACGCCCTGGAATTCGCCCGCCGCCTCAAGGCCTGATGGACGGATGACCCGTTCCTGTGGGATTGTTTTCTCCCAGTCCCAACCAGGGTTGTAGTCCATGCCGGAAGGACCGCTCGGCGGCATCACGATCATCGATCTGACACGGGTTCTTGCGGGCCCCTACTGCACGATGCTGCTTCATGACCTCGGTGCGCGGGTCATCAAGGTCGAGCAGCCCGGCGGGGGTGACGAGGCCCGTGGAACCGGGCCGTTCCTGGGATCCGTATCGGGCTACTTTGCCTCGATCAATCGCGGCAAAGAGAGCATCGTCCTCGATCTCAAGGACGACAGCGACCGCGACGTATTCGGCGCGCTTCTCGATATGGCCGATGTGCTGGTCGAGAACTTTCGACCGGATGTCATGGAAAGGCTCGGTTTCGGCTGGAACGTTCTCCATGAGAGGTATCCAGCGCTCATCTACGCGGCCGTTTCGGGGTTCGGCCAGAGCGGGCCCTATCGCGACAGGCCAGCCTACGACATGGTGGTCCAGGCCATGGGCGGTCTCATGAGCCTCACGGGACACCCGGGAGGCGGCCCCACACGCGTCGGCACTTCCGTCGGCGATATCACGGCCGCTCTCTTCACGACCGTCGGCATCTGCTCGGCCCTCTACCATCGCTCGCTGACCGGCAGGGGACAGATGATCGACGTCGCGATGCTCGATTGCCAGGTCGCGATTCTGGAGAACGCGATTGCGCGCCATGGAGCCACCGGCGAGATCCCGGGCCCGCTGGGCGCACGCCATCCCTCGATCGTTCCGTTTGCAGCCTTCACCACGAGGGACGGCCACATCGTCGTCGCGGCAGGCAACGACGAGCTGTTCCGGCGACTCTGCAACGTCCTCGGTCTGGGCGAGCTTGCGTCCGATCCCCGCTTCACCACCAACGCCAGGCGAGCCGAAAACGTCGATGCCCTGCAGGACGCGATGGAAGCCGTGCTCGTGACGCAGGATACCGGACGCTGGCTCGGTATGCTTCAGGACGCGCGCGTGCCCTGCGGCGCCATCAACAATGTCGCTGAGGTCATGTCGGATCCCCAGGTTCATGCCCGCAACATGATCGTTGCCGCCGAGGATCCGGAAGCCGGACACATCAGGATGTCCGGCAACCCCATCAAGCTCTCCGCCTTTGCGGATCCGGCGACCCGCGGCGCCGTGCCGAGGCTGGATGAGCATCGAAACGCGATCGTTTCGGAACTTCGGACCGACAGATCTCCGACATGAGGATCGTACGGAAAGCCTTCAGGGTCGTCTTCATCCTTGCGGTTCTTGTTCTGGCGGGAGCCGTCGCCCTTTTCTTCTGGCTGCGGACATCCCTTCCCCGGATCGAAGGCGACGTGGCCGTCGAAGGCCTCGGGGACGATGTCGAAATCCTGCGTGATGAATGGGGCATCCCCCATATCTTCGCGCAATCTCCCCGGGACGCCTATTTCGGACTGGGCTTTGCGCATGCCCAGGACCGCTTCTTCCAGATGGAGATGCAGCGCCGCGGGGCGCAGGGCAGTATCTCCGAACTCCTGGGTTCCCTTGCCCTCGAGCGTGACCGTTTCCTGCGTCTGCTCGATCTCTACCGTGCATCGCGTTCGAGCTTCGCGACCCTGTCGCCCGAAACCCGCGAAACGCTCGAGGCCTATGCGGCAGGCGTCAACGCCTGGCTTGCAACCCGTGACGGACCGGCCGCACCCGAACTGGCGCTTCTTCTCGCGGACCATCCGGAATCCTGGCACCCGGCTGATTCCGTTTCATGGCTGAAGATCATGGCCCTTCTGCTTGCCGGAAACTGGCGAGAGGAAGCACTCCACGCCGCCGTCGCGGAAAGACTCGGACCGGAGAAGGCCGCGAGTTTCTTTCCCGCATTCCCACAAGACAGTCCTGCCATTCTCGAGGCGGCCCAAGGCATCGATTTCACGGCACTTTCGTTCCTCTTCGATCGCCTGCTTGGCACTCCGGGCAAAGGATCCAACAACTGGGCGGTAAGCGGCAAGCACACGGCCTCCGGATATCCGCTGCTCGCCAACGATCCCCATCTTGGCTACGCCATCCCGTCAGTCTGGTATCTCGCCCATCTCGAGGCGCCGGGATTTTCCGTGGCGGGCGCGACCCTGCCGGGCATGCCACTGGTCGTCATTGGAACCAATGGACGGATCGCATGGTCGCTCAGCAACACGGGTCCAGATACCCAGGACCTCTTCATCGAGCGCCGCGATCCCGACGATGCCGATCGCTACCTTGCACCCGATGGCCCGGAACCGTTTGCCGTGCGCGAAGAGACCATCGTCGTGCGCTTCGGCACGGACGAACAGATCACCATGCTCGAAACCCGGCATGGTCCCGTGCTGACAGGGATCGTCGACCGCCTCCCGGGCGATGCCGATGATGAAGAGGTGCTGTCCCTTGCATGGACCATGCTCCATGACGATGACCGCAGCATGGAATCGGCGCTCGCACTCCACACGGCGCAGAACTGGCAGGATTTCACCGCCATCGCCCGGTTCTATGCCGGTCCGATGCAGAACATCATCTATGCGGACAGGGATGGAAACATCGGCCTGCTGGCACCGGGTTTCGTGCCTGTACGCCGCTCCGGCGACGGCCGCCTGCCGGTCGAAGGCTGGACCGGTGAATCGGACTGGCTCGGCCGGATACCGCTTCACGACCTGCCAAGGACCTTCGATCCGCCGTCGGGTATCCTCGCGGCCGCCAACAACCGCCTTGTGGGCGAGAACTATCCCTACTTTCTCAGCCACCGATGGGAACCGGGCTATCGTGCAGACCGAATCCGCGAGGTACTCGGTTCACACTCCCGTCACGATCTCGAGAGCTTTACCCGCCTCCAGCTCGATAACCGGTCGGGACTCGTCGAAGCCTTCCTCGGCCATGCGCTCTCCGGAGAACCGCAGACCGTGGCCGGACGCCTGCTCCAGGTTCATCTCGAGGCATGGGATCTTGCCATGGATACGGATCTCGTGGCGCCTACGATCTTCCATGCCTGGTACCGGGAATTCACCCGTTCGATCTACGAGGACGAGATGGGCGAACTGTTCGAGACGGCCTGGTGGCACCGTCCGGAATTCGTCCTCGGTCTTCTCAATGACGATTCTCACGGCTGGTGCAGCAACGCCGAAACAGGTGAGAGCGAAAGTTGCTCGGAACTCGCGGTCGCAGCGCTCGACAAGGCGGCGGTGTTCCTTCGGGAAAAGTTCGGCGGAGATCCTGCCGACTGGGTCTGGGGAAAGGCGCACGCTCTCGACATACGGCATCCCCTGTTCGGGTTCGTGCCGGTTCTCGATGACCTTACGGGTGTCAGCCTGCCACTGGGCGGAGACCGCCACAGCGTTGCCGCCGCCGACTATGCCTTCAGTTCGGATTCAAGGGTCTTCACCACCGTCCACGGTCCTGCACTTCGCGCCGTGATCGACCTCGAAGAACCCGTGACGGGACACTTCATCATCATGCCCGGCCAGTCGGGCAATCCATTTTCCCCGTTCTACGACAACATGACCGAGCGCTGGAACGCCAACCGGCCCCTTGCCATCGTTCTGGGACGGGAAATGACCGGTGCAGCCACCCGTCTTGTCCTGACGAGCGGCAACGAGTGACGGCTTCCATGCTTGAGGGGCCGTGAACCGTGCAGACCTGCAGCCTGAAAAGGGGAAACGCCCCCCTTGTCCTGAGTTTCCCCCACATCGGCACCTGGCTTCCCGCCGACATCGCCGACACGATGACGCCCGTCGCCCGGCATCTCCTGGATACCGACTGGCATGTCGACCGTCTCTACGGTTTCGCAGAGCGCCTCGACGCGACCGTGCTTGTGGCCACCCATTCCCGGTATGTCATCGATCTCAACCGCGCGCCGGACGACCGGCCGCTCTATCCCGGTGCGGACAACACCGAGCTTTGTCCGCTCACGACCTTCGATCACGAAGCTATCTATCTGCCCGGCCAGCAACCGGACACGGCTGAGATCGAGGAGCGTCTGAGGCGCTACTGGCAGCCATTTCACGCCGCACTTGTCAGCGAGGTCGGCCGCCTTCTGGAACGTCACCGGCGCATCCTGCTCTGGGATGGCCATTCGATCCGCTCGCATGTCCCGCGGCTTTTCGACGGCCGTCTTCCCGATCTCAATTTCGGCACTGCAGACGGAACCACAGCGCACCCGGACCTGCTGGAATGCGCCGTCAGGCCGGCACGCGATCACAAGTCCTTCAGCGTCGCCTCGAATGGCCGCTTCAAGGGTGGTTACATCACGCGCCGTTACGGCGAACCGTCGAAGGGCGTTCACGCCATCCAGCTGGAACTCTCCCAGAGGACCTACATGGAGGAGGAACTTCCGTTCCGCTGGCTCGACGAGGACGCCGAAGTTATCGCGCGGACGATCAAGGAATCTGTGACCGCCGCGCTCGCTTGGGTCGCCGGCTGATCTCTCAGGACCACTCCAGATCCGAGATATCCGGGCTCAGCGAGCGGTAACCTCCCCGGAAATAGAGGAGGGGCGCCGCGGGATCGCCCACCATCATGTTGAACGCCTCGCCGACGAAGATGATATGGTCACCGCCGTCGTAGTGGAAGCGGGTGTAGCACTCGAATCTGGCAAGCGATCCGGGAAACAACGGACACTGTGTCACGCCAGTCTCGTATTCAATATCCTTCCACTTGTCGATCGACGCACGGGCGAACGTGTCGGAAAGATCTCGCTGCCTGTCCGAAAGGATATTGACGGCGAAGAAATCGGAACTCTCGAACTTGTTGAGACTGTGCGCCTCGCGGGACAGGCTGAACAGTATCATGGGAGGATCGAGTGAGACCGCGTTGAACGAGTTCGCCGTGATGCCCAGCAGTTCGCCGCCGCGCGTGCAGGACGTGATGATCGTCACACCGGTTGCGAACATGCCAAGCGCATCACGCAACTGGCGTTTCGTGAAGGTACGCTTGCGACTCATGGCATCACCCGTGACTCACAATTTTTATACCAGCACTGGCCGCACTTCACAATCTCGCCGCCTCATGGGCCAGGGCCAATCATTGTCTGCGTATTCTGTGAGTAGGATCATGACGATACCGAAAGTCGTGGACACGTCTCCATGGAGCGGCTACAACGCCTTCCGCCCGGATCGGGAGGCGTTGTATGGATCTGTCCGAGGTCGTCGTGGAGCCGGTTGCGCCGAACGACGAAGCGGCGTTCCGGTGCCTGATGCAGACTCATCATTATCTTGGGGCTCTGCCAAAGATCGGTGAGACGATCTGGTATTGGGCACGGTGGCGTACGCAAACCGTGGCGTTGCTGAGCTTTTCCGCGCCGGCGCTCAAATGTGGCGCACGGGATCGCTGGATCGGCTGGGATTTCCGCATCCAGTACGACCGGCTTCATCTGATCACGGCCAACACGCGTTTCCTGATTCTTCCGGGCTGGCATCGCAAGAACCTCGGCTCACGGGTGCTGGCCCTGTGCCGCAAGCGGCTTGCCGGCGACTGGCCGAGACGTTTCGGCCATCGCGTGCTCGCGCTTGAGACTTTCGTCGACCCCAGCCGCTTCGAGGGTACCGTCTACAAGGCCGACAACTGGATCGAGGTCGGCCGCTCGGGCGGCTTCCAGCGCTGCCGCGGCGGCTATGCCGCTGAAAAGGTCACACCCAAACTCGTCTTCGTCAAACCGCTTGTCGCCGATGCCAGGGCGTGCCTCGGCGCACCCCGGCTGGCACAGGCCGACCATCATGGAGGTTCCAGACGCATGATCGCTGCAGACCAGATGCGGGCCCTGCCCGCCTACTTCAAGGGCGTCCCCGATCCCCGGAAAAAGTATGGAAAGCGCTACACGATCGAGACCATCCTCGCCATCGCCAGCGCCGCAACCCTGTGCGGCATGAGCGGCTACAAGGCGATCGGCGAGTGGGCACAGGACTTGAGCCAGACGGCCCGCAAGCGCTTCGGATGCCGACGCCGAAACGGCGTCTTCCAGGCGCCCACCACCAACACCATCCGCGAGCTCCTGATCAGGGTCGTCCCCGAAGATCTCGACCACGCCCTGGCGCGCTGGAACAAGGATAACACCTGCCACGACCAGGCAATCGCGCTCGACGGCAAGACCCTGTGCAACGCCGTCAACGACGACGGTTCCCGAACCCATCTGCTCGCCGCCGTGGGCCACGACTCCAAGACGACCCTGGCTAAAAAAAAACGGTCCTGAAGGACGATGACAGCGATAACATCAAGAGAACCAACGAAATCGGCGTCGTCATCCCCCTGCTCGAAACCCTCCAGGATACCCTGCCGGGCACCACTATCACCGTCGATGCCCTGCTCACACAACGAAAGCTCGCACGCTTCCTCCACGACCATCACGCTCACTACGTGATGGTCGCCAAGGGCAACCAGCCCACACTCCGGGACGCCATCAAACTCTTCTTCCGAGAGCGCAAGACCCCCGACTGGAGCGAACCCGACGCCAAACCCGATCACGGACGAAAAGAGAGCCGCACAATCTGGACCACGACAGAACTCAATGACTACATCAGGGACGAAATCAAGTTCCCCCATGTCCGGCAGGCTTTCTGCATCCACCGAACCCGCACCACCGTCAAGACCGGAGAACGCGCCGAAGAACTCGTCTACGGCGTCACAAGCCTCAGCCCCGAGGACGCCGATGCAAAGCGCATTCTCGAACTCAACCGGAAACACTGGACCATCGAAAACAGTTGTCACAACATCCTCGACACCGCATGGCAGGAAGACAAATCCTGCATCCGAAAAGGTCATGGACCTGACAACACCTCACGCCTCAGGCGCTTCGCAATCGGCCTCATCAAGGCACGCGGGATGGATGTCAAACCAACAACACTGCGCCTCAACAGAAAACTCAGAACCGTCTTCGACTGGTTCAAAATGACCGCCAACTCTCAGCCCCGATCCTGAACCGGCGCAACAACTCATATACCTCAAGAAACCCTCAAACTCGACATCACCAACACAGGAACAGCAATGAAAAAGAACTGATTTGCCCTGGGGACGCTGCTGACTTCAGCAGCGCGCGGCGCTGGGTGCGGCGGCGGGTGTTGTTGGTTCGGTCGTGCCTTTCGATTTTCCTGGGTCTGGAGCCGGTGCTGTTCGCGGGGGTTGCGCTGCTGATCGGCGCCGTGGCGGGGCGACTGGATGACCCCGTGGCGTTGATTGGGCTGCGCCGGCTCGGCTCATCGCGGCTTTCCCTCATTCCCTATCCGGTCGGCTTTGACTTGCGTCGGCGTCGCGTCGGATCGCAAACGGGCCCGCCAACAGAAGATGGCTCTGCTCGGGCTGCCGCCTTTCTCCGATGATGCAGTTACGGACCGCGCAGGGTCCGTGACGCAAGCAGAGAGAAAGGGGGCTCCTCGATGAGTGACGCGTTGGAAGAGCATCGGAGGGCGGTAGCGCTGTTCCGGTTCGAGGTCCTGGCACCGGTGTTGAACGAGCCGTCGGACCGGACGGCTTCGCTGATCCGTGTGCAGGCGGCGAAGGTGTGGGACATCCCGGGCAGCAGCCGGATGCGGGTCGCCGAAGGGACGATCTACGACTGGCTCCGACTGTATCGTGCGCGGGGCTTCGATGGGCTGCTGCCGAAGAGCCGCCGCGACCGGGCGAAGCCGCGGCGGATGCCGCCGGATGTGGTCGATGCGGTGCTGTCGATCAAGGGGAAGGCCCCCGAGCTGAGCATCCGGCAGGTGATCCGGAAGGCGCGGGAGACGGATGCGGTGCCGCAGGATGTCCCGCTGCCGCCCTCGACGTTGCACCGGCTGTTCACGCGTGAGGGGCTGATGGTGCGGGAGCAGCAGGGGCCGCAGAAGGACCAGCGGCGCTGGGCGTTTCCGTATGCCGGCGATCTCTGGCAGTCGGACGTGATGCACGGACCTGCGGTGCGCGACGAGCGCGGGCGCATGCGGAAGACGTATTTGCTCGCCGTCCTGGACGACGCGACCCGGCTTGTCCCTCACGGCGCATTCATGTTCTCGGAGAACGCGTCGGCGTTCCTGCAGGTGTTTCGGGAGGCGGTTCAGCGCAGGGGCATCCCCCGGCGCCTGTATGTGGACCTCGGCGCGTGCTACCGCTCGCAGCAATTGGCCATGGTCTGCGCCAGACTGGGCGTCGCATTGATCCATGCACGCGCGTTTCATCCGGCTGGAAAGGCAAGATCGAACGACACTTCCGGACCACACGGTCACAGTTCATGCCCCTGGTGGGCGATGCGGCGACGCGCAGCCTGGCGGCGCTGAACCGGACGTACTGGACCTGGCTGGAGGGGGAGTACCACCAAGCCCCGCATCGCGGGCTCGACACCCTGTCGCCGCTGGACAAGTGGGCACAGTGCGGTGAGCGCGTCCGCCACGCCGGGCCGGAGATCGATCTCGAGGATCTGTTCCTGTTCGAGGCAACGAGGCTCGTCTCCAAGGCACGCACCGTGAGTCTCGGCGCCCGGCTCTACGAGGTCGACGCGGCGCTCTGCGGCCAGCGGGTCGTCCTCCGCTTCGATCCTCTGGCTCCTCCGGAACGCCCGATGCAGGTCGTCCACGAGGGCAAGCCGGCGGGCGTTACAACGCCGCTCGACCTGCACGGCAACGCCCGCGCGAAGCGGGGTGGACCGTCGCAGCCGCTCTCCTTCCGCTCGCTCGACGACGAGAAGGAGGACGCGTGATGCACAAGCACCACTTCGCGCTCAAGCACTATCCCTTCGAGCGCACCCTGCACGCGGACGAACTCTTCGAAGGCGAGGCCCAGGGCGAGGCCCAGTCACGCATCCGGCATTTGCTGGAACTGCGCGGGATCGGCCTGCTCACCGGGGAAGCCGGCAGCGGCAAGACAACCGTCTGCCGCAAGGCCGCCTCGGGCCTGCACGCCGGCCTGTTCCGCGTCCACTACGTCTCCCTGTCCACCGGAAGCGTGCTCGACACCTACAACACCATCGCCAGCGAGTTCGGCCTGCCCGCCTTCGCCGGACGCGCCGCAGCCTACCGCGCCATCCGCGCCGAAGTCTCGCGCATGGTGGCAGAATCGAAGCAGCTGCCGGTCCTCGTCTTCGACGAGGCGCACCACCTCCGCAACGAGATCCTCGAGGAACTCAGGCTCCTCACCAACTACCTGATGGATGCCGAGAAGCGGCTCTGCCTGCTGCTGGTCGGCCTGACAGAGCTGCGCCGCAGGCTCGCCAAGTCCGCCCATGAGTCCCTCGCGCAGCGCATCGTGGTCCGCTTCCACCTCGGCGGCTTCAGCCGCGAGGAAGTCGGTGCATACATCGAACACCGGTTGCGCCTCGCCGGAGCCACTGTGCCGATCTTCGAGCCCGGCGCCATCGAGGCCATCGCCCTGGCCAGCAATGGCTTCCCAAGGCGCATCGACCGCATCGCGCACTACGCGCTGCACGCTGCGACCGCCGCCGAGGCGCGCACCGTGGACATCAGCCATGTGGAGGCTGCCAACGCCGAGCTGGGTCCATGAGGGATCGCAGCACGCTGCGGGCCGACGCGCTCCGCGGCATTCCCCTGGAGCGCGTCGCCGCCGCCCTCGGATACCACCGCGACAGCCGCGACCATACACGCTGGAAGCGTCCCGGGCTCCATCCTCAGCATCAATGGCGCCAAGTTCTACGATCATCTCACCGGACAGGGAGGCGGCGGCGCCATCGACCTCGTCCTGCATGCCAGCGACTGCTCCTTCCTGGAGGCCCTCGAAGCCCTTGCCAACATCGTGCCGACCTGCGGCAGGCCCGCCGGCAAGCCGTTGCAAGAGCGCCTCGACCCCGCCTCCTGGCCCGCCGTGCTGCACTACCTCGCCCGGCACCGCAGCCTCGATCCCGCAATCCTCGACGCAGGCTTCCGGCAGCGCATCCTCGGCGCCGACCAACGCGCCTACGCCGTCTTCATCACACGCGATGCCGACACCAACCCCGCCGGAGCCGAACTGCTCGGCACCCGCCCGCAGCGCCCCTTCCGCGGCATGGCGCCCGGTTCACGCAAAACCAGGGGCGGGTTCTGGATTGCCCGCCGGACGCCGCCCCGATCCGCCCTCATCGTCGAAAGTGCCGTCGACGCACTCTCCGCCTTCGAACTCCCCTGCATGCAGGACATCGACCTCTTCCTCTCCACCGCCGGCCTCGCGACGCGCATACCACCATGGATCAACGCCTTCCAACTCCAGGACATCGCCTGCGGATACGACGCAGATCCCCCCGGAGATCAGGCCGCCGAGCGTCTCATCCGCACAAACACAAACCTCCGGCGCATTCGACCCATCGGCGAAAAGGATTGGAACGACATCCTGCAATCACGAAAACGCGATGCTCGCCTGAACCCGGCGCCAAAACACGAACACACGGTTCCCGATAACGCACCCCGATACACAGGCCGAACCTGCCACCGATAGGACAACGCCGGAAGCCGACGCAACCCACTGCCCTCCTGCCGGGAAAGAAAATCCCTTCCCGAAAGCGATCGCTCCAACAAAACCGGAAGAACGTGGGAAAATCTGTCCCATTCCATTCGGATTAATCCGGAAATACCATTCCGACTTAATGAGAAAAACAACACCTGTTCTGCGCCAGCCAAGACCTGCAGACGGTCCTGCGCTGCCACATCGACGCCTTCGCCGCGATGGGCGGCGCGCCGTCCGAGGTGCTCTACGACCGCATGAAGACGGCGGTTACCCGCGAGAACCGGCGCGTCGGCATCGGGCTGAAGACCGCGCGGCTGAACCCGCCGAAAACGCTCGAGAGCTTCGACTTCGCCTTCCAGCCGTCGCTCAACCGCAACCGTATCCTGGCGCTCGCCCAACTCAACTTCGTTGCCCGTGCCGAGGTCGTCCACCTCCTCGGCCCGCCCGGCACCGGAAAAAGCCACCTTTCTCTGAGCTCGTTCTTTGCCTCGTCGAGCCGGTGAATCCGGCTATGCCGCAGATGATGCAAATTGTATGCATCTAGATGGATTCAAACCCCGTTGAAAAACGCCGCAGATGAACGCCGATTTTTTCGGAGGATTTGGCGCGAGTTGCGGCAACCAGACCGCGGCAAAGCGTTATTCCCCCACCCTAAAGGCAAGCATGATGGTGGTGCGGTCGACGGAGCCGACAAGAAGGCCATCTTCGTCGACGACGGGCACGCGTTCGTCGGTGCGCGCAGCTACCGTAATGAGCTCCTCGAACTTGGTGTCAGGAAGGGTTGTCGGCAGGTGATTGCGGGTAAGCGTCTTGGCCTTTGCGCCCGCGGCGGCCGATTCGAGCTCGCTATTCGCGAGCGAGCCGACGAACCTGCCATCGTTGTCCACCACGAACGCGATCGACGCGCACGCATCGGCGATCTTGTTGCGGGTCGTTTCCAGGCCGTCGGTTGCCAACACGACGCAGTGCTCCTGGGTCATGACGGTGCGGGCGGTCAGCACCTTGTGGCGCGGGACCTCCTCCGTGAACTCCCGGACGTAATCGTCCGCAGGTTGCAATACCAGCTCTTCCGGCGTACCCACCTGTGCGATGACTCCGTCCTTCATGATCGCGATGCGGTCGCCCATCTTGATGGCCTCGAGGAAATCGTGGGTGATGAAGATCATCGTCTTGTGGACCAGGGATTGGATTTTCAGCAGCTCGTCTTGCATGCCCCTGCGGATCAGAGGGTCCAAAGCGCTGAACGGCTCGTCGAAGAGCAGGATCTCGGGGTCCACGGCGAGTGCGCGCGCAAGACCGACCCGCTGCTGCATGCCGCCGCTCAGCTCTTGGGGATAGTGGCGGTCCCAGCCCGATAGACCGACGAGCTCCAGCACCTGCATCGCCTTATCCATTCGCAACTTCTTCTTCATCCCCTGCACCTCGAGGCCATAGGCGATGTTGTCGATCACCCGGCGGTGGGGAAACAGCCCGAAGTTCTGGAACACCATGCTCATCTTGTAGCGCCGAAACTCGGTGAGCTGCTTGTTGTCCATCGCCACCACGTCCTCGCCATCGATCACCACCTGGCCGTCGGTCGGCTCGATCAGACGCGAAATGCATCTCACCAGGGTGGACTTGCCGCTGCCCGATAAGCCCATGACGACGAAGGTCTCCCCCTGATCGACATCGAAAGAGATGCCCTTGACCGCCACCACATGGCCGGTCTGCTCCAGAACCTCATTTCGGGATAGGGTTGGGTCGAGCTGCTCTTTGACGCGTCGGGCATGGCGGCCGAAGACCTTCCAGATGTCGCGGCATGAGATCTTTGTTTCCATTCCCATCACTCAAGCTTCTTGTCGCAGACGCGGTCGACGCTATGAGGGCTGACATCTTAGCAGTATGGCCGATCGTGGCACCTCCCGGACCCCATCCCGCAACGCCGCCTGTTCCTCTTCCGTCAGCACCAGGGGATGACGGTCCGGATCGTCGGCGAGCGCTAGCTCCACCACATAGCGCGACACGGTCTTCTCCGCCGCCGCCGCGCGCTCCCGGATCATCGCCTGCTCCGCCGGGTTGCAGTGCAGGCTCCGCTGCCGCCTGCCGGGCCGCCCCGCCTCCTCCGTCACGGCCCGTCCTCCCCAGCCGGCCCCACCGCCTTCCAGCGGTTCGCCGCGCCGGGATCGGTCAGCCGGTCCAGCATGCCCTCCCGGTCGATCCATTCGTCAACCGCGTCGCAGGCGTCCTCCCAGGCCTATCCGGCGCCGGCCTCGCGCAGCCGCCTCTCCTCAAGCCTGGACAGCACCAGCATCTCGCGCACAGCCCGGCGCAGAACCTCTGGCGGCAGAGAGTCCCGATCCAGCGCGCGATGAATCACGAAGCGCGACAGATCCATGCCGCTCGCCGCGGCTGCCCGGCCGATCCGTTCCCACTCCGCATCGGTCGCCATCACGGCGCGCTGGCGGCGCCCGCTGGCATCCTCCCTCATCGCAACTGTTCGCCCGAAAGGACTTGCGGCGGCTGCGACACACCGGGTCCCGATCTCGGAAGCCTGGTCACAGAAGAGTCCTACGCAATTACTCATGAGTGAACGTATCGTATCGTTACTATGTTGCGCCTGGAACCCAACCGTTGTCAGATCTGGATCCTACAGTTCTTCCAGCCCAGATTCCACCCCCACATCCCCAAATGCAACTCCTCAGCACCACACCATCCACACTTATGTCGTCCCAACTGCCCCCATCCGCCCTTGACATCGCTCCTAACCCTCTGTACTATAACCCTCTTATCAGGAGGAAACTACTATTTTACGTAACCGTCACAGCACCAAAAATCACGTTTCTAATGTGCACACCTTAACTTCGCTGCCAAACTGTACACAATGTGGGACCACCTCAGATTGAGGTTCAAAATACTTTACGAAAGGAGACTGAAATGTTTGCCGACGGCCATAACCAGCTAGGGACATTTTCCGATGAGGAGATAGATGGCATCCTTCATAGGGCCAAGGCTGCCGGGCTGGAGTTTATGGTTATATCAGGGCTGGATTTAAAGTCATCGGAGAAGACGTTGATGATGGGGCAGAGGGATAAAGCTCTATGGCCTCAAATAGGGATTTACGGTTGGTGGGCGCAGGAATTAGACGCATCCACTTATCCCAAATTGAAGGATCTGGCAAAAAGAGATGAGGTGGTGGCTATAGGGGAGATAGGGCTGGATTATACTGTTGACCCGGATAGGGAAACCCAGAAGCGATGTTTTGCAGAACAGGTGAAATTAGCTAAGGAGTTGGGATTACCCCTGTCTCTGTATACCAATACCCAGGAGGGCTATCAAGATGTGGTAAATATCCTATACAAAGAAAAAGCCGAAGGGCTGGGTGCGGTGTTTAACACCTTCGATCGTTTTATGCTGAACTCTCAGCGCGGTTATAAGCCTGTCCTTAAGAATTGGCTGGATATGGGCTATTACGTATCTCTCAGCCCTGGCCTGTTGCACTCTGAGGAGCCTGCCCTTATGCAGCAAGTCAAAGAGATACCGCTTGATAGACTTATCATCGAGAGCGAGGCCTATAACGACCCAGTCGCCAGCGAAAGGTACGCTGAGCCAGCAGAGGTTGTGGCAGTGGCAGAAAGGGTAGCCCAAATAAAGGACACCACCCCTGAAGAGATAGGAAGGGTAACAATCGAAAATATAAAACAGCTCTATAAAAAAACCCGTTAATTCAGAAGCCCTAGTCGGCAATGGTGGACGAAATCTCCTTCAAGGCTCCCCCAATAATATGCCTAGGAGCATTCTTAGCGAACATACTCTCGGTCATCGCCTTTGCAGAGCTGGGCAGGCTCTTGACAATGTTGGTCGGTGAAGTCTTATACCAACCGACTGAACTGCTGACTCTGTAATCGATTCCCATGGCGGGGCCGATGTTATTCTCTTAGAGTACGACTCATAAGTCATTGATATCATTATGTATAATTCTCATACCCTTATCCCCGCGCCACACGGCGCATCAGAAAACGGCAGGCCGCCAGGCGACACCATGCCAGAGAACTCGCAAGACTCCGCTCATAATCCTTCGACAAACGCCGGCAGCGGGACATCCAGGCAAAGGTCCGTTCGACGACCCAGCGGCGGTACAGGACCGTGAAACCTTTGATATCCTCGGGCTTCTCGATAATCTCCAAAGCCTCCCCCAACCCCATCTCGGCAAGCCGAGCCTGCAGTTTCGGGCCCTGGTAGCCACCATCCGCCCACAACTTCTCGACCGCCGGGGCCTTGTTCATCAGCTCTTCGATCACATCCGGCGCCCCATCGCGGTCCTGAACCGAGGCCTCATGCACCGTCATCGCGATCGGCGTGCCCTCAACGTCAACCGCAATGTGCCGCTTGCGCCCCTTGATCTTCTTGCCCGCATCATAGCCGGCCGGACCGCCGCTTTCCGTCGTCTTCACCGTCTGGCTGTCGATCGCCGCAGCCGTCGGCTCCAGATCGCGCCCCGCCAACTGTCGCGCTTGCTCACCCAGCACGTCCAGCAACTTCTCCAGGACCCCACTTGCGGAATCCGACGGACTTGACCAAGAATCCAATTTCACTTGAGCAAGAGTCCAATCGCACTTGAGCAAGAATCCAACGGACTTGACGCGCGCAGCGCGCAGCCTGTTGTCTCTCCGTGTTCTGTGTCGGCAACCTCTCAGTCCGTGGTTTTTGAGTGACGGCCGCAGGCCGCTTCTTTGTCAAGCACAAAGTTCCAGGGGGTGGGGCCGGACTGAACCCCTCAGTCCGGTCCGGGGCCGGCCCTGCCGCCGGGTATGGGCCTTATGAAGAGGACGCCGCAGGCGCCGACGCTTCGGCGTCAGCCGGAGCGCAGCCCCCGAGAGCGTCGCGTCGGTATCGGCCCGCGAGGCATCGATCATGGCCCCGAGACCGTTCAGCCTGGCCCGTCATCCCCGGCCAGCGACCGCGCCACATGACGCGTGCCTGTCGATCCTCCCTGGTCCTGCTGTCAAGGTCCTCTGTCGTGCAATCGAGGCGGTGGTGATGGCCTGGCTGAGCGTATGTTGGGGCTGCGCCGGGGCCGTTACGTAACGAACGACAAGGAAGATCCACGGTGTTGCGTGACGGGTCCATGCGACGGCATTGACCGACGGCCGCCGTCAATCGCGGCCGAAGCCCCGTGGCAGATCGAAGGATCTCGTCGAGACGCTCGGCCGTGGGCGACGCCTCGAGCGCCTTGGGTATCGCGTCGCGCCAGGCCTGCCAGGCGTTGCGCAGCGTGATGATGGTTGCGATGGCGTCGTGCCACTGTTGATGACGCGTCCGTCGGTCCCGCCTGTCGTGGACGCGTGGCTGCCGTTCGCGATATCGCCGTTGCCGTTCGACATTTGACAATGCCATGCCATCCTCCTGACTTTACGTCTGTTTTGGTTCGTTACGTAACGGTGTGCAGTCGGGCCCGCCACCGTTTACCGTTGCGCGCGACGGAGTCCTGGTGACGAGGATCAATGTGTTGGCCGGGGATCGTCGATCGGTGGCGGCTTGAGCAGCTTGCGCCGGGATTCTCCGGTCAGGGTAATGTGGTGGCCGTAATGGACGATGCGGTCGAGGATCGCGTCCGCGATGGTGCTTTCGCCAAGCACATTGTGCCAGGCGGACACCGGCAACTGTGAGACGATCATGGTCGAGCGCCGGGCACTGCGTGGCTCGATGAGCTCGAGGATGTCGCGCCGGCCCTGAGGCGAGAAGTTCTGAAGTCCCCAATCGTCGAGAATCAACAAATCGACCGTGGTCAGCCGGCGCATCAGCCGGATGTAGTTGGTGCCGCCCCGTCCGGCATCCAGCGAGAGCACCAGGTCCGGGACCCGGAGATAGGCGACAGAGCGGTTCTGTCGGCAGGCCTGGTTGGCGAGGGCGCAGGCAAGGATCGTCTTGCCCACCCCGGTCGCGCCGACGACCGTGAGATTGGCGCCGGCATGGATCCAGCCTCCAGTCGCGAGGTTCAGCAGCGTCGTCCGGGTGATGCCACGCCCGGCACTGCAGTCGATATCGGCGATATCGGCCCGCTCGCGCAGTTGCGCCTTGCGCAGGCGGGCGAGATAGCTGCGGTCGTTGCGCTGCTGGCGCTCACGCTCGAGCAGCATGACCAGCCGGTCATCGAAGCCGAGTTTGGCAAAGTCCGGGCTCTCAGCGTGCTCCTGATAGGCTTCAGCCATGCCGGCGAGCTTCAGCGAATAGAGGATTTCGACGATCGGGTTGCTCAGGCTCATGATCCGTCCTCCTCGTCGCTCCGGTAGTAGCTGCTGCCGCGGATACCATGCCGATATCGGCATGGTATCCGTAATGCCGACATCCTGATTATGCCGCGTGGACCGCCAGACACCTTGCTGATGCAGACCGCCGGAGGCGGTCCATCGGCATAATCACAGCGCTTCGAGGAACGTCATCAGCTCGTCAGATGGCTGATACCGGCCAGAGGCCACGCCGACCGGTTTTGTCTGGTCCATTGCTTTCTCCTTCAGCTGAAGATCGGCATGGAGGTAGATCTGCGTGGTTTCGATCGACTCGTGGCCGAGCCAGAGTGCGATCACCGCGCAATCGACCCCCGATTGGAGCAACATCATGGCGGCGGTATGTCTGAGAACATGCGGTGTGACGCGCTTGTCCTTGAGTGACGGGCACACCTTGGTTGCGAGGGCGGCGTATTTCTGCACGATTCGTTCGACCGCATCCCGGCTGAGACGGCCACCACGGATGCTGGTGAACAGGGGATCACCGTCATTACCGGGACGCTCTGTCAGCCAGGAGCGTAGTGCATCGACGCTGTCCTTCCGCAGCGGGGTCGCTCGCTCCTTTCGTCCCTTGCCCATGCACCGGACATGGGCGCCGGTCCCGAGAACGATGTCACCGCAGGACAGGTTGATCAGCTCGGAGACTCTGAGACCGGTTTGCAGCGCGACAACCAGCAGGGTCCTGTCACGCCGCCCGAACCATGTGCTGGTATCGGGTGCCGCCACCAGCGCAGCCATTTCTACCCGGTTGAGGTAAGTGACCGTCGTCCTCTCATACTTCTTGGCCGGAATGGAAAGGACCCGATGGCAGTGATGAACAAGCTGCGGTTCATGCGTCGCGACGTATTTGAAGAACGACCGGATGGCCGACAGCCTTGTGTTGCGGCTACGGACGCTGTTGCCGCGCACCGTCTCGACGAAGCTCAGGAATCGACCAACGAGGTTTGCGTCGAGATCCTCGAACTTCAGGTCCGTCGGCATGCGGTCAAGCTGGTCGGAAGCGTAGTTCAGCAGCAAGCGGAAGGTATCCCGATAGCTCGCGATCGTATGGGCGCTCGCCCGCAGACCTACCGTGAGATGGTCGGTGAAGAACCGCTGAAGGCAGATGGCAAACGGATTACGGTTCATGACGCACCTTCCGTGTCCGCCGCCCTTTCGGCGCGTGCACACGCAAGGCGCATCAGTTCCGGGACGGCCTCCATGTACCAGTAGGTGTGAGACGGGTGCTTGTGCCCGAGATAGGTCGTGAGCTTGATCATTTCCCGATTGGGATCGAGCCCCTGACGGTACCAGGCGGTGATGGTGCGGACGGCCATTGAGTGGCGCAGATCATGAATGCGCGGACCGCGACCCCGTTTGCCAGTCGGGTCTGCGTCACGAATGCCAATGGCCATTCCAATCCGAGCGAAGACCGCTTGAACATAGTTGTCGCTTGGGCGCCGACCCTGCTCGTTGAGGAAGAATGGTTGTGCCCCGCGGCCGAGAATCCGGTCGCGCACGGTGCGGTAGGCGTCCAGGCGCTCTGTGGTCGAGAGCGCGATCGGGAGCAAGCGGAACTCGCTATTCTTCGTTCGTGTGATTGTCAGCACCGCCTCGTCGAGGTCGACATCGGCCTCATCCAGCCCCAGTGCCTCCCCGAGCCGCAGCCCCGTGACCGCAATCAGTCCGAAGAGGGTCGAGAAGGTCCACGCGTTCAGCCCGCGCGGTGAGGGCAGCTGCGCCGCATGCTCCACGATGCGAGCGAGCTCTTCTTGCGTGTAAATGTAGGGGCGCGGGCGTCGATTGCCGCGTCGGATCAGGTCGGCCGATGGGACTTCAGTACGTGGGTCCACGCAGTGAAGCCATTTTGCGAAGCCACGCACATAACTCAGATTGCAGCCCCAGGTGACATCGCTCGGCGCCTCGAACTGTTTCCGCCATTCCAGGAACAACTCTGTGGTGACGGACTCGGCACCGAAGTCGTCGGCAAAGGCTGCAAAGCGACGTAATACAGCGGCCGTGGTTCCTATGCGGCGGTAGCCGAAGCGGCGACGGTGATCGAGATACTGCACAACGCGATTGCTCAGAGTGGTCATGGCAGGTCTCCCCGCGGTACGGGCCACGCCGGTGCAATCGAGCGCAATGCATCCAGGTCATAGCGGGCGTAGACGAGCGTCGTCGCACGACGCCGATGGCGCAGCACATCGCCGATCTCGTCGAAGGACGCTCCTTGGCGCAGCATCGTCGTTGCCAAGGAGTGACGGAGCAGATGGACGCCGTGACGATGCTGCGGACCTCTGAGCCCGGTCGTCGCCAACGCATCGCCGAGCACCTGAGAGACAATGGTTCCGGTCCTGAAAGGGCGCCACGGCGCCCGGGCGGTGACGAACAAGTGACGACAGGTCCCTTTCCTGCCGTGGCGGATGTAGTCGACGAGCGCTTCCCCGACGTCAACCGGAAGTGGCATGGGGTCGTGACGATTGCCCTTGCCCCGAATCAGGATCTCGCCGGCGCGCCAGCGAATATCCTCAAGGCGGATGGCGACCACTTCCTGCGCACGAAGACCCAGCCGGCCAGTCAGCAGCAGGATCGCGTAGTTGCGGCGAGCAAGAGCTGAATCGCCTCGAACAGCATCGAGCACACGCCGAACTTCGCCCGGTTCCAGATGCACCCGTGGAGTTGTCAGGTGGCGGCGCGCAGTGCGCGATACCGTCTCGACAAGAGCGACCGGAACCCTGCCGCTCCAGTGCAGAAACCGTAGGAGATTGCGCAGCCTGGATGCCTTGGTGCGCTCTGGATACGCCCAGCGATCGGTGCGCTTTGGCACGAGAAAGGCGACCAGGTCCTCCGGCGTTATGCGGTCGGGTTGAATCGCCTCATCCACGAACCGGAAACGCATGAAGGCGTTGAAGACCCGCAAGTTGTTCTTGACCGTTTCGTCGCTCAGCCCACGCTGATGGCGAAGCCAATCTTCGTACGCTACGCGCAGATGTCGTAGGTCGTCCGATTCTGGTGCACCCTCAGGTACAGACGGGTCGAGAATCCCGAGCTCACAGAGATATCTGACGAATCGTCTCGCGACGGTTTTCCACAGTGCCCGCGTCTTCGCAGCTGAACCCTTTGGTGCCAAATCCCCCAAGGTAGCAGCCGCGGTCGCTTCCAGGCTCGCAATCTCAAGACCTCGGGCTGTGAGTTCCGAACACTGGGCCCGCACAAGGCGGCCATAAACGTCGATCGTTGCAGGTGAGTAGCCTTGTACGGCGAGGCTTTCCAGAAATCCGTCACGGCTTTGCTGGAGCCAGCCTCCAGCGTTCGTCCGAGCGGCGACATCGTTGATGTGCAGTTCCATTGGTCGTTCCTTTCCTCTCAAGGTGAAAGAAACGAGTGGTGATCAACGAACCGCCAATCGCAACCCGATTATGCCGATATCGTGTTGTGGGAAGTCCGCCGCGTCACGGCGATCGGCGGTCCACGCGGCATAATCAGGATGTCGGCATTACGGATATGCTCGTGCTCGGGCAGAACCTCCTCGTCTGGCGTCCCGCTGGCCGGCGACGGGGCACCGAGCTGGTTCTTGACGAAGCCCGTGGTAAACCGCTCGGCTGCCAGTGCGGCCTTGCAGGCCGCCTCGATCTGTGCCGGGCTGTGAAGGTCCACCATCCGCACAACCCCGCGCAGCGTCCGGTAGGCCTGTTCCGGAAAGTCGCGGCTGGCGCGGCAACGCGCAGCCCATGCGGAGGTCATGGGTCCGACAGCCCGTAGCTGTCCCATCATCCAGGTCTCATAGTCCGGGCTGCGTTGCTGCTTCATCGCCGCGTGCTGTGAGGGCATGTGCTCGGCGATGGTCTGATAGGTGCCGCGACCGAACCGGCGTGGGTGTCGCGCCACAACCTCGCCGGTGCCCTTCAGGCTGATCTCGATCATCTCCGCGCTGAACTTCAGGACCACGTCATGGCCGATCCACTGCTTCGGGACCGAGTACTGATTGTACTCGAGGATGATGTGGTAGTTCGGACCGACCTTGCGTTCGCTATACTCGACATAGCTCCAGGGCCGCTCCGGCAAGGGCTGCAGCGCCGGACCATCGGATGTGGCGAACCGCTCCCAGCGGCTGACGCCGCAGGCTTTCATCTCCTCGGCATTGAGCTTGTCAACACGCGCCTTCAAGGCCGCATTGAGGGTGTGCATATCGAAGAAGGATTCGTTGCGCAGCCGGAGCAAAACCCGGCTCTGTACCACGCCGACAGAATTTTCCACGGCGCCCTTGTCCTGAGGCCGCATCGGCCGGGCAGGGAGCACTGCGATGCCATAACACCGGGCAAAGTCAGCAAAGGTTCTGTTGAGCACGGCATCGCCGTGTGACCACTTTGTCACCGCGCTGCGCAGGTTGTCGCAAATCAACCGCCTTGCGACACCGCCGTAATATTCGAACGCGGCGCGATGCGCCGCGGTCCACGATGCCAGGGTCTGATCGGCCACCGCCATCGCGAAGATCAAGCCGGAACAAGGCAGCACGCAGACCAGGATCTCGACCATCTCCTGCCCTTTACGGGTCTGCAACGGCAGCGTCTTGCCAGAGAAGTCCGACATCATCCAGACGCCTGCCTCATAGCTGAAGCGCATCTCCGGCTCTTGCCCGGGCCCCTTGAGATGCTCCTTCAGCCGTCCGAAGAAGTGGCTCCGTGAATACCCCTTCAGGCCCTGCGCCCTGGCCTCAGTATAATATTCTTCCCACAACACGTCCCTCGTCACCCGTGGCGCCCGATACCCCCGCCTGGTCTTCTGATCCATCAGCACCTGCGCCACAGCCGCCAGGTCCGGCTCCAGATAGTCCGCTTTGGCTGTCTCGACTGGCGGGTAGAGAAGCCCCCGAAGATCCTCCATGGCAACACCGTCCGGCAGCGGCCATGACACCCCCGCCGTCGCAGCGCGCGCCAGAATGTTCGACACCGTACCGGTGCTCACCCCGGTGATCGTCGAAATCTCTCTTTGGGTCAGTGTTCCGCCCTCGCTCAGGCGCAGGACATCACCTATCTTCAACATGTCGGTTCTCCCCATCTGAACATTCCTTCTTGCTGTGAGACAAAAAGGAACAGTGCAGGACCGGGCGGGAACCGACACCACCGGCCGCAGCGCAGCCGACCTCCGAGATCGGAAAGCCAACGGAAAGTTGTCAACAGGCTGCGTTCAGGCCGCTCGACAGACCGCGCAGATGCTCCAAACCGGCCGCATCGCCACTCGAAACCCGCTCCGAATCGGGCAGGCCTATCCGCCTCCAGTCTCCGCCAGGCCAGGCGCTACAACCGCGGTCAAGTCCGTTGGATTCTTGCTCAAGTGCGATTGGACTCTTGCTCAAGTGCGACTGGATTTTGCACCCACTCCTCGACCATCGGTAATAGTATCTCTGGACCGTGGAATACGCAGGAAAACAAGGCGGTAACGCACGCCACTGGCACCCCGTCCCAAGGATGTACTGGATCGCGTTGAAAACCTCTCGAAGATCCGTCTTCACAGGCCGACCCAGCCGCGACAACGGCGGCAGATGCGGTTCAACCAGCGCCCATTCCGCATCCATCAAATCCGTTTCAAATCGAACCATCGGACGCCTATACTGCTCCTGAGTGGTCTCGTTCCAAACCATGGTACCCTCCAAGTATGGTTTTTCCGACTGACTTGGAATACCACATTTGGACGGACCACTCACTTATGGGTCAAACTCTTAGGCGACTGATTCGCTGAGGAGAACCGATATGGCTGTGGCAATTACGCGAACCGAGCTCTCGGGACAGGAGTTGCGCTCGGAAGCGCGGCGGACGAAGGACACCTATCAGGCGCGTCGCCTGTTGGCGCCGGCCCTGGTGCTCGACGGGGCGTCGCGGGCGGCGGCGGCGCGGGCCGCCGGCATGGACCGTCAGACCCTGCGGGACTGGGTGCACCGCTACAACGCGGAGGGGGTCGAGGGTCTTTGCGACCGTGCCCGCCCGGGCCGGCCACCTCGACTGTCGGGGGTTCAGCTGGCCGAGCTGGCGCGTCTGGTCGAGGCCGGCCCCGATGCGGCGCGCCATGGGGTGGTGCGCTGGCGCTGCGTCGACCTTCGGGCGGAGATCAAGCTGCGCTTCGAGGTCGAGATCAGCGAGCGTCATGTCGGACGGCTCTTGAAGCGGCTCGGCTTCACCCGCCTGTCGGTGCGTCCGCGCCATCCGCGAGCCGACCAGGCGGCACAGCAGGCGTTTAAAAAAACTTCGCCGAGATCGTCAGGCAGGCCCTGCCTGCGGCGGCCCGCCACAAGCCCCTGGAGATCTGGTTCCAGGACGAGGCCAGGATCGGCCAGAAAGGCACGCTGACCCGCATCTGGGCCCGCCTCGGCTCGCGCCCGCCGGGCCCGCGCGACAGCCGCTACGAATGGACCTACATCTTCGCCGCCGTCTGCCCCGAGCGGGCCACCGGCGCCGCCCTGGTGATGCCCTATGCCAACACCGAGGCGATGAACCTGCATCTCCAGGAGATCAGCCGCACCGTCGCCCTCGGCGCCCATGCCGCGCTCGGCTTCGACGGCGCCGGCTGGCACACCAGCCCAGCGCTCGAGCTGCCGCAGAACATCACCCCCGTCTGCCTGCCGTCCTATGCGCCCGAGCTGAACCCGAGGCATTGCTGCGCCCCGCCCCCCACAGAGCCGAGCGTGCGCGATTGACGCACTCGGTTCCTCACCTGACAGGTTCGCTCACGACGGGTGTCGATGAGCGCACGAACTGGACCGACGGCAGGGGGTAGCGCTTGAGGATTGTGTTCATCCGGTCCCAGTTCAGGCACCGGCGGCGGCTGCGGCGTAAGAGCCACTTCCGCCAGGTGCGAGCGACCTGGTAGCGGAACCACTCCAGACGTTTGCCGTTGCCCGTCAGACCATAGTAGGCGTTGTGGCCCCGGACCACCCGAACAAGGTAGTCATGCTGCGCCTTGATCGGCAGATGCCGGTGGCTCTTGCACCAGTCGTGTACCGATTTCAGCGCGCGGGCGAAGCGGCCTTTCGCCGTAATCTGGCGAACGACGTCCTTGCCTCGCAGCGACCGCCCCCAGACGTGGGTGAAGCCGAGGAAGTCGAACGTCGTGGCCGATGCCATCCGGTGACGCCCGTAGGGGCGCCTCCGGCGGAAGTCCACATAGCGCGTCTTGGTCTCATGGAGCGTGAGCCCGTATCGACCGAGACGTTTGCCCAGCACGTCAAGCAGACGCTTGCCGCTGTGGCGGTCTTCGAAGGCAACAACAAAGTCATCAGCGAATCTCACCAGCTGGCAGTTGCCGCGCAAGCGCGGCCTCGCCTCGTCCTCGAACCACTTGTCCAGCACATGGTGCAGGAAGATGTTGGAGAGAATCGGCGAGATCACTCCCCGAACGCAATAGATAGTTTCCCGCTTTGTTCCTGCCGCTGTCAAGTCCGGATCCGTTTTGTCCGTTCTTTTGCGGTGTCTTCGGGATCGGGATCGAGTGACGGATTGTGATTGCATCGTCGTCCACCAGGACGTCCTTGACGAGCAGCCTGACAATCCGTTGGCGTTCCGCGACATCCATGGTTTCGGCGCTCTCACGCAACAGGGCGAGGAAGCTTGTCAAAGTCTCGGTGAGTTTCAGCCAGACTTCCTTTTCTCGCGCCTGATCGATGACGGACTGCCATTCGGCATCGACAGCCTTTTCCTGTCTTCGCAACGCGGGCATTCTCGCGCGCAGCTCATCGATTGTGATCAAGTCTTCCTGATAGACCTGAAGCAGACGATCGATCGCCTTGCGGATACGGGCCAGGTTTCGGTCGAGTTCCTGTTCGCGCCGTTGGGTCGGGTCGCTCCGGCGTGCTGTTTCAAGGCGTCTTGCGATCTCGACTTCGATCAAGGCGGGATCCTCAAGCAGGCGGATGACTTCGGTCCAGACGACCTCATCGAGCAGATCCTGGCGCACCGGACGGTTGTCGCACACCGGTCCATTGAAGTGGCGCCAGGCGTCGGACCCCAGACAACGCAGGTAAAAGATCTTGCGGGTGCTCGTTCTGGTTGATGTGCGATAATATGCATAGCCACATTTGCTGCACGACACCAGGCCCTGCAGGAGGCTTGGTGTCCTGGTATGGCGTTTGGACCATAGCTTGTTCTGTGCCAGTTTCTCCTCGGCAAGAGCGAAAGTCGTTTCGCTGATGATGGATGGCACCGGGATCTCGATCCACTCCTCCCGGGGCCGCTCATGATTGGCACTGTTGCGCTTCGCGATCCCGCCGCGCTGACGTATCGGTCGCGTCACGCGCTGGCGCGGCGCCGTTCGTGTCTTGCCATAAGAGGCTTTCCCCTTATAGGCCGGATTGCGCAGGATCGCCCACACCACGGAGCGCTCCCAGCGTGCCCCTCCCTTGCGTGTCGGCACAGCCCGTTCGTTCAACGTGTGGACAATGGCACCGATGCTCATGTGATCGACGGTATGGTATCTGTAGATATCGCGGACCACCGACGCCTGAGGTTCAATGACTTCGTACCAGGCGTCACTTTCGGCTGTCTTCTTGTGGTACCGGTAGCCATAGGGCGCCCCTGAAAGGATGCTGACCTCGCCGCGAAGCGCCCGATGGCGCTTGCCACGCCTGGACCGCTCAAGGATCTGTGCTCTCTCATATTCTGCAATCATGCCCTGAAACTGCACGACAAGCCGGTCTTCGGGCGTGTCCTGCGACGGTGCCTTGATGAAACGGCATTCAACACCGTTGCGCGCAAGTTCCTCAATGATAAGAACCTGATAGGCATATTTTCGGCTGAGACGGTCCGGTGAATGGACCAGAACCGCTTCGATCGACCCTTCAGCCGCAAGATCGCGGATCCGCTCGAGGCCTGGACGCTCCAGTATGGCACCGGGAAAGCCATCATCCTCGATGACCATGTCTTCGGCGACCCGAAAGCCGTTGCTCTGCGCGAAGTCGGTCAGCGCCGCGGTCTGGCTGGCAATCGTGTTGCTCTCCCTTTGCTGGTCTCCCGATACCCGGGCGTAGATGGCCGCTATCTTCATCGTGTTCTCCGGTTTTCAGGGCCGTGGTCCTGCAGGCATGATCGGGCGACAGGAGCGCATAGGCCTGCACGAGCTTGTCAAAGCCGAGACGGTCGAAAATGCTTTCAAGGTGGATGTCGCGCCGCGCTCCGCGATCAGCCATGTCGACGCGTGCCCCGCAAGAACGCCGCCAGAGCGCGCGACACGATCGTGCCCATCGAAAGGCCGCTGCTCGTAGCGTGGGCACGCAACGCATCGACCACGCTGCGTGGAAGCTTGAGGGTGACCGCGACCGGTGTTTCCGGCACCTCCGCCGGCGCGCTGATCGCCTGGGCTTCGCGGACGTAGCGATAGGCTTGACGTTGCGACAGATCGCACTGTTTCGATAATCTTTCGACAGCTTCGGTGCCCGTGCATCCCTCGCTCAGCATCCTGTAGGCCGTATTGAGCAGTTGCGCTCTGCGCATGTGTGTCGATCGCGCCATTTGCCATATAGATATTACCGTTTATGGCTGGTGTCAAATCTTGATCTCGAATCCACGAAGTCACGCCCGTGCCATCCTTGCCCATTTCCGAAGGTTGCTCAGTCACGCCCACGACTTCAGTCCCGACCATAGCCTCGCGGTGGCGTGACAGCCTCCAGCTCTGAAAGGTCGAGGGTGCAGATGATGTCAAGGAGCTCTCCCGTCGCCGAGTCATGGAGCGTCTCGGGAACCATGTCGTACCAGTCCCGATACTCCTGCTGAAGACGGACAAGGGTCTCAACGGCGTCCGTCCAGCGCCTGTATCGCGGACGCCGGTCTTGCGGAGATCCCGCCGGAACCGGCTTTGCCAAGGCCTTGCGTCGGTCCCGAAAACGTTTTTGCCGTTCAGCATTGGTAAGGGCCATGGTTCATACTCCGGTCCGTTACGTAACGGGTGTTGTTTGAAGTTCACGCATCCGAATTGCAAACTCACGATGGCGCATGATCAGTCTCGGAACGCCGTCTCCGACCTTTTCTGCAATCCTTGACCGGATGACTACGCCATCCCACGATCAAGCGTTCGAATAAAAAGTTATCTCTTGCGTTCGGGGAGTGATCACCCCACCCTGGGGTGTGCCAGCGACCGGCCTGTGCACGGTGCCCTCTTCGAGCACCCCCGCTTTCAGCCACTTGTCGATCATGCGCCTTACGACGCCGTCCTTGATCCGCAGGTCGAGGAAGGACCGCAGGTGGGTGTGCGAGATCGAGTCGAAGTACGACTTCACATCCGCATCGATCACCCACCGTTGGCGCTGCTCGATGATGCCCGCCCGAAGGGCCTTGAGGGCATCGTGAGCCGAGCGCCCGGGCCGGAAGCCGTACGAGCACGGTAGAAAGTCCGTCTCGTAGATCGCCTCCAGCAGCATCAGGATCGCCCGCTGCGCCACCTTGTCTTCGAACGTCGGGATGCCCAGTGGGCGTTTCGTGCCGTCCGCCTTGGGGATGTAGTGGCGTCGCACCGGCGGCGCGACGTAGCGGCCCGACTTCATCCGGTCCAGGAGGTCGTTGAGATTGGCCTCAAGGTCCTTCTCGTAGTCGGCCGCCGTCACGCCGTCGATGCCTGTCGCCCCATCCTTGCGCGTCCGGTGGTACGCTTCGTGCATCCACGCGCCGTCGATCAGATGGTGCAGGGACGTGAACACCCGATCCGGATGCTCCCTCGCCTGTTCGGCTATCCACTGCTGTTTCGTGTACGTGTTCATGGAACTCAGGGTTTCCTCCAGCGTTTCCCATCAGTGGTTCTGTACAGATGACGCCCCGCTTCCCTCCAGCGGGTCCCGATGGCCACGGTTCCCCGCCTTCCACAGTACTATCAAGGCGCTACGACTCCCTGCCCCCGCATGGCCTTCGGCTTATTGGTTTCGCCAGCCGGCTCCACGAGCGCCTGCCGGGGTTCGTGTTCGCCATAGGCGCTCCCGCCGCCGTGCAGGCCCGTCGGCAGGCCAGGTCTTGATTGGTCACGCTGGCATTCCCTCTTCCAGCGGTCTTGCCCGTGGGCAAGGACAGGATCTCCCAGGTTCCCTGGTCATCCATCCCGTGACTTTGCGCCGGTCCACGACCCCGGACGACCCGTTGCGCCTCGCCACTCGCGGCGCTTCCGATGCTGCCCCCACACGCTTAACAATGAAGGCGTCGTCGCTTTACGATTTCGAGGCTTACCCCACCGCTTCATCACCTGCTGTCTACGCTTCACGACGGGCGCTTGCCGCACGCCATGCAAGACTCGCTTCCGGCTGGCGGGCTGCGCCTTTGCCGGGCGGGAGTCGAACCCGCTGGATCACAACGAGAGGTTTCAGTTCATGTCATCCTCCTCTCCAGGGCTTGCCCTGGCGCAATAAGCGTTCGTTCCGCAGGTGACGGCTGATTTTTCTTTTAGCGTGATTCATTTTTCACTGGCAACTTGGACCGGCATGTGCCAGGACTGTAGGCATGCCAGGTCTTCAGGAAGCATTGCACTCGATGACGGCGGCGGGCCCTGTTCCGGGCGCGGGCGGCCTTGCGGTTGCTTGTCCGTCTGGCGCTCCGGAGGTCTGGCCCCGGCTTCACGAGGAAGAGAAGCGCCGCGGATGCTGCGGACGGGCGTGCCGAACGGCTCAAACGGGAGAAGGTCCAGGCGCACCGCGAGGCGCGGTACTGGAAAGCGCAGTGGGGTCGGGCCCGGAACGCGCTCGAGGCGGCGCGTGCGGAAGCGGAGGACTTGCGCCGTGTGTCGAAGGATGCGTTGCATCTGCGCTCGGAGGTCGATCGTCTTGAGACGCTTCTTGCCGCCATCGGTGTCGATACGCGCAAGCGCAGCACGATGGCGTCCCTGCGGATCGAGAACGGCCGGTTGCAGGCCGGGAGCGAAGCCCTGGGCAAGCGGCTGCAGGAGGTCGAGAGCGAGCGTGACGGCCTGCGCTCGCAGGTTGAGACCCTGTCGCGCGCGCAGTTCGGTCGCAAGAGCGAACGGGGCCACAAGGGTACGGGCCACAAGGGTACGGGCCGCAAGACGGGGCCGGACGACAAGGGGAAGACCGGCAAGCGCGGCCCCCGGCCCGGTGGCGAGACCCACGGGCGCACGCCGCGCCCCGAACTGGCCCGCGAGAGAGAGGTTCACGACCCGCCGCCCGAGGCGTTGCACTGTCCGTGTTGCAACGCGCCCCGGGTGGCCAACGGATCGCATACCTCGGATCTGATCGAGGTCGAGGTCAAGGCTCATGTGCGGGTCATCGACCGGAGCCGCTGGCGCAAGACCTGCCAGTGTTCTGACACGCCCGAGGAGGTGTCGGCGCCACCGGTGCCGCGCCTGTTTCCGAGGACCATGTTCGGTATCAGCGTCTGGGCGCGTCTGCTGTTCGAACTTTACGCCGCCAACCGTCCCTTGCGGCGGGTCGCGGCGTGGTTCGAGGCGCAGGGCCTGCCAGTCTCACCGGGAACGCTTTCAGACGGGCATGACCGGATGGTGGCGCTGTTTGCGCCGCTGTCGGCGGCGATCCTTGCGCATCTCCAGCAGGCGCCGGTGGTGCATGCCGACGAGACCACCTGGAGGGTCCGGGAGTTCGCCACGACGGGCTCGTCCAGCCGCGCCTGGCTGTGGATCGCGACCTGCGTGGATGCGGTGTATCTGCATGTCGATGCATCGCGCAGCGCGGCCGCCGCCGCGACGCTGCTCGGCGGGCTGCGCAAGGGTGCGGTCCTGGTATGCGATCGCTATAGCGCCTGCAAGAAGCTGGCCCGCCTGGCGGCGGGCCGGCTGGTCTTGGCGTTCTGCTGGGCCCATGTCAGGAGGGATTTCATCAAGGTGGCGGCGGCGCGTGGCGACCTCGAGGACTGGAAGGACCAGTGGCTGAGCCGGATCCGGCGCCTGTACAGGCTGAACGCCAGCGCTTGCGCTATCACGATCCCGGCAGGCCGTCCGGCAGGAGGAGGTCTGAGGATGCAATTCCGTCTGTCCCGCGTCCTCGGGGAGGTCTTCACGGAGGCGGAACGGGAACTTGCCACCTGAACGTCGCCGCAGGCAGCGTCTCTTGCGTGAGGGCTGTCTCATCACGATCCCGGCGATGGGCCGTCCGGCAGGAGGAGGTATCTGAGGATGCAATTCCGTCTGTCCCGCGTCCTCGGGGAGGTCTTGCCCCCGCGGAGGCGGAACACCGGACTTGTCCGCTGATTGAACCGCCGGCTGCACCGTTGAAGCCACCGGCCATCAAGCTTTGATCCGCCGGACGACGTCGCCGCAGGCGAAGGTGTTGCGGTCTCTGCATGAATCATCGTGAAGGGCTGTCTCAGGTCCTCGACGATCTCCGTGTTCCGATGGACAACAATCTCGCTGAACGCCAACTCCGCCAACCCCGTACGAGGCCAGGTCGCTCGACGAATTCTCCGTGCGATGGGTTGAACGCCGTTCCGCCCTGAGGTCATCCGCCGGAAGCTGTCGCTGGGCTCGGACAGCAAGGAGGGCGCGCAGGGCATGGCGAAGATGCTTTCGGTGGTCCGCACGCTTGAGGTCAACGACATTGCGGTTGTGCCGTGGCTCGAGGCGTGGCTGTCCGCCTGTGCCGCCAATGGCGGCCGTCCGCCGGAGGATCTCGGGCCGTGGCTGCCCTGGACAATGGACGAGGCGCGCCGGGCAGAGTTTCGCGCGTGAGCGCGGCACCGACATGCCGCTATGCGGGGCGCGACTTCACCGAAGACGAGATTGCGCTGATCCGGGATCTGATTGCCGGCGATCCGAAGCTGACCCGGGCTCACCTGTCGCGGGCGCTCTGCCGCCGGGTCGGCTGGGTCAAACCCGACGGCGGGTTGCGGGACATGATGGCGCGTTGCGCGCTGCTGGCGATGCATCGCGACGGGCTGATCGTCCTGCCGCCACCACGACACCCGCGCCGTGCGCCCGGACCGGTCGTCTTCGGGCCCGAGACCGAACCACCGCCATCGCCGCCGCCCGCGACCCTCGAGGCGGTGCGGCCGCTCAGCCTCGTCCCCGTCCTCGACCGGACCAGCCACAACGCCGTGTTGTGGAAGCAGTTCATCGCGCGCTACCATTATCTCGGCTACAAGCCGATGGCCGGCGCCCAGATGCGCTATACCGTGGTCGACCGCCACGGCGCCCCGCTCGCCATGATCGGCATGGCAGCAGCAGCCTGGAAGACCGCGCCGCGCGACCGCGCCATCGGATGGAACCCGGAAACCCGGGCGCGCAATCTCCATCTCGTGGTCAATCAGTCCCGCCTGCTTCTACTGCCCTGGATCGTCATCCCCAACCTCGGGTCCCACATCCTGTCGCTGCTGCGCCGACAACTGCCCGGCGACTGGACGCAGCGCTACAATGTCGAGCCCGTCCTGATGGAAACATTCGTCGAAAAGCCGCGCTTTGCCGGCACCGTCTACAAGGCCGCCAACTGGACCCATATAGGCACCACCAGGGGACGCGGCCGTTACGACAGAAAAAACGAATGCGCCCTCGCCAAAAAGGACATCTGGGTGCAGCCGCTCCGCAGAGACTGGAAGCGCAGACTCAACGATTGACAGAAATCATCACCTGCGGAACGAACGCTTACAAGCCAACTTTCGCTTCCCGGGCCGTGCAACAAACCAACGGCCAGACCCCGAGATGCGTCGCCGTTCGTGTCAGACAGCGGATCTCGTTCACGGTATCGCGCACCGGCCGCTCGATCACCCCGAAGTCGCCGGGATCCTTGCCGGATCCAAAGTGTTCGTAGAACAGCGCGAGCATCCCAGGACACCGCCTCGGCGGCGATGTCGGGCAAGTCCGACAGAGCGATGGACGACGGGATGGAAGGCTGCGACACTGGCATGGGAATGCTCCTGATGTCGGGGACGGATACAGCATCGCGCCGCTTTTTGCTGTTCGGGGCATCCCCCGCCCCGATGCCGCGCGTGCCCATCGTGACGGGATCCCACCCGTGTCGGACATACTGTCACGAAACCCCGTACTCAGGTGGACAAAACAGCGCTAAGCCATTGAATTTAAACACTCTCAGTTCGCCATCCCAAACCTGCATCCGGTCGATCCGGCAAAGGAGTACGCGCGATGCGAACCGTCATCACTGCAGGGCTCATGGCCCTGACCGCCATCCTGGCTTCTGCCGAGCTTGAGGCCGAGACGATCCGAACGGAAGACTTGCTCGACCAGATGCAGGACTCCTTTCGGAACGTAGCGGACGAAGTGTTTTCGTCCCTGGTTCATGTCGAGGCCTACAGCGGCGAGTCGGGAAGTTCCGGTTCAGGTTTCATCGTGGACCATGACTCCGAGAACAGCATTTTCTACGTCGCCACCAACCACCATGTTGCCGGCGGCCAGTACGACGACATCCGGGTTACCACTCGTGACGGCCGTTCGTTCGAAGCCGTACTTTTAGGGAGTGACCCGCGCTATGATGTCGCACTGCTCTCATTCGAGTATTCGACTGACGATTACTTCGATTGGAGTCCATCTATCTCCAGCATCGGTGACTCCGATGCCGTGCAAGCCGGCGACCTGGTGTTTGCGGTCGGCAGCCCGCAAAATTTGCCCGAGACCGTTACGCTTGGCATCGTCAGTCATGTCTCGCGTGAATCGCCCGACAGTGTCGGCGTGTTCATTCAGACAGATACCGCTATCAACCCTGGCAATTCCGGTGGCCCACTTGTCAGCCTGCGCGAGGGAAAGGTGATCGGAATCAACACCTGGATAAAACAGGCTCAGGTAGTAAGCGGCGCACAATCCGTGACAACAACTGAGGGAGATCCTCTGTTCGCATTGGGCAGCGTTGGCCTCGGCTTTGCGGTGCCGATCAACGTCGCCATGCGGATTGTCAACAATCTCAGGGACTACGGCACAGCACGCCACGGTTTCATAGGTGTCGAGTATTCGCCTTGGGGTGCAACTGATGTCGTGGGTGAGTGCGGCTCACCGGATTTGGGGGGAGAGGAATGGGATGATGAAACCTGGGCAATGTTCGTGAGGGGTTTGACGACGATCATGAACGTCGCCCCCCTGGCTCCGGCAGACCGGTTCGGTCTGAAGCCCGGCGATGTGATCTTCCATGTGGACGGCGAATTCGCGCCCGTTATCGCCAGTGTCGACCGGCCCCCAAACCACAGCAGGCTGGTTCGGATGATCGACGCACTGACGCCCGGAGAAGACAGCACATTCAGAGTGATTCGTGACTGCGAGTTTATCGACATTACATTACAGGCAGGCGCGCGTGAGGATGTGGAGGCCGACGGTCGTGTGCTCACGCGTTGGCCGGGAATGCTCCTCAGCGCGGACCTGTCGGTCGTCGCTGTCGCAGAGGCGGGCGTCGCAGCCACTGTGGGGATCGAAGAGGAGGACGTGGTCACCCACGTCAACAGCGATCAGATAGATAGCCTCGGGCAGTTCTATCGGAGTATCGACACGTGCCGAGCAGATCGCTGTAGTCTGGGCGTATACCGAAACGGCGTTCTGTTCTGGACTCCTGATTTCGTGGTCCCACGGAAATAGCGTAAGCACCGGTCGCCGGGCAGACGTGGCCCGCCAGTGCATCCGGTACGGACTGGGAATTCGAACCGGCACCTGCTCGCGCGAGAGGCCGCGCCGGCGCGCCTTGCGGTCCAGCTTTCGCTCCCTCTTCCGTAAGCGCCGCGCCCCCGCCCTTGTAGAAATCTGAGACTTCGTCGTGCATCCGGCGCCTCTTCAATCACGGGGGTGACAGCTGACAGACGCAGTAAACGAAAGAGTGGAGTACCGCGCCTCCGACCTGGAGCATGGGGTTTGATGGCGTGGGAGGACCCGGTGGACGATGCGTCATCGCCCTTATGGCCGGACGCGCCGACGCTGCGGGGCTTCCCGGTGCCCGGCGAGCCTCCGCTCACCGGGATGCTGGAGTAGCCGCGCCTCGCGCGGTCGGATCGTCGCTTCGCTCCGGAGTGGCTGCTTTGGGTGACAATCACCGCTACGTTGAGTGATATTCGCCGGCTCTCTACATTGATGATATTCTGCACGAGACGCGGCGGCCAACATGCGCCTCCTGCCGTTGGAGTGCGAGAATTGCCCAAGGGTCTCCTGTCGAAGCAGATGGGTATAGGAGAAACACAATGTCAGCCAACGACGGTCGGGAACTGGACAGTTCACGACCCATGCGCCCAAAGCGGCTTCTTCGCTGGATCCGGTGGACGACCGCAGCGCTGCTACTCCTGAGCATCGCAGTACCGGTCATGGCCACGGAGAAGGACCGACAGCTGCAGCTCGTGTCGACGGCATGGTCGCCGTTCACCAACCCGCCAGGACAGCCGCGGTTCGCCCTCGATCTGGTCGAGGAGGCTCTCGAACGCCTCGACATCATTGCCGCCACGGTCATCGTGGACGAGGCCAGGTTGACGCCCTCGCTGTTGAGCGGCGAGTTCGACGGAAGCGCGGCGCTCTGGAGGGATGCGGAGCGGGAACGCGTGCTGATTTACTCTCAGCCGTATCTTGAGAACAGGTTGATCCTCGTCGGTCGCCGGGGCAGCGACGTCTCCGCGACCGCGTTGGCTGAGCTCGCCGGGAAGCGGATCGCCCTGGTTGCCGGGTACGCCTATGGCGAGGCGGTCGAGACGACCGCCGGCCCGATCTTCGTCGACTCGCACAGCCTGGAGGACAGCGTTGCAAAGGTCCTCAGCGGTGAGGCGGACTACACGCTTATGGACGACCTGGTCGTCCAGTATCTCATCAGCAACCACGGAGAAGAAGCGCGAACGCGGCTGTCGTTCGGCTCCACACCCCTTCTAACGCGCTCCCTGCACCTCGCTGTCCAGCGCTCTCTTCCGGACGCTGAATCGATCATCTCACGGTTCAACTTCGTGCTGAGCTTCTTGATGGCCGACCGCACCTACCATCGCCTGCTCAACCTCGACTGGATCCACGCGGACGTCGACGGCGACGGTCTCGGGGAGTTCGTGCCTCATGACGATCGAATCGGACCACGCCCACCAGAGCATTCCTACGAGCTCTTCGCGGCAAGAACTCCGCTCGCAGAGCCCGGCGGGACTCGGCGATTCTATATCGGTGGCGATATCTACGAAGGCTGGTCCGCAGTGCCCGACCGATACACGGCCTCGGACTTCGACAGACCCGTGCGCGAATTTAAACTCTTCAGCTTCAGTTTTTAGCCCAAGCTACGCTACTGCGGCTCGTCTCACGTGATCCGGGTAGCCGTCATAATTCCTATGATGAGCGGGTGGTTCCGCACCCCCGGGCATGAAGTGTCCCGCTGAACCGGGCGCACCCCGAGCTTGTTGGGTGTTGCTGGCGGTCCGGGGACCGATTTTGGATGTCATCGGGAATGGAGACGGAACCGAGAACGAATGCTTAGTGTGGCTCAAGCGAATGCTTAGTGTGGCTTGGACCACGTTCGGCTTGGACCACGTTCATAAAATTGTTCCGGATGGCCAGGCATCGAATCCCTGGAGGTACCCGGCCTGACGGTCGAGGACGCACGGCAAAATGACCGCAGGTGTGTCCTTTGGATGCCGCTGCGAGTGCCCCCCTGGCCATCCACTCCGTCTCCACCCGATGATCTCTCGAAGGAGACGTGACCATGATGATCCGCATGTTGTCCATGCCCGAGCGGCGGGTTTGGATGTCCGCAAGATGGCGGTGACTGCAACGGTTCGGCTGTGTGTTGGAAGCGGCGAACCGGTGTGCGAGAGCCGCGGCTTCAGTGCCCTGCCGCGCGGTCTCGACGATCTTGTGAGCTGGCTGGTGTGCCACGGTGTCGAGGCGGCGGCGATGGAGGGCACCGGTGTTTACTGGCGGACACCATGGGAGAGGCTGACCGGCGCCGGGATCGAGGTGGAACGGCTGCATGCCCAGCATGTCAAACAGTCAATGGCCGCAAGACCGACATTGCCGACAGTATCTCGCTGGCCCGCATCTCAAAGCTTCAGCCTGTGCAGGGAGAGCATGGTGCCGCCGCGCGCCTTCCGCAGCCTTCGCAAGGTCTCGCGCATGCGCCGCCAGGTGGTCCGCGAACGGGCACGGGCAAGGAACCGGATCCACAAGATCCTCGATGCCTCGGGTCTCCGGCATCCTCTCCGACCTCTTCGGCGCCAATGGCATGCGCATCCTGAAGGGGCCTGGTCGAGAACGTGCCGCGCGAGACGATCCTGGCCTCGCTGACCAGCCATGCGATGTCCTGACCGCCTGCAGCCTCTTTCTCCTGCGTGATCAGCTCGACGCCTTCGACGATGCCACCAGAAGGCTCGAGCACTACGATGAGGTCATCAACGACGGGCTGGCTGAACACCAGGATCAGATCGACCTGATGATGACGATACCCGGCATCATCAGGGCTGCACCATCCTCCTCGAGATCGGACCCGACATCACCGTGTTCTCCTCACGACGCCGGGTTGCCGCGTGGGCGGGCCTGTATCCCGGCAACAACGAAAGCGCCGGCAAACGGCACTCGGGCAGAACCCGGCGCGGCAACACCACACTGCGCGAGGTCCTCATCGAATGTACCCGGGGTGCCGCATGGACCCGGAACTGTCAGTTCCAGGGCCTACCACAAGGACCTGGCCGTCCGCAGAGGCTACTGCAAGGCCAGCGTCGCCACCGCAGATGCTGCGCGTCATCTACAGCGTGTTGAAGAGTACCGTGTCCTACCACGACCCCGACCACGAGGCGGCCATGGTCCAACGCAATGCTCAACGCTGGATCACGATGCTGAAGAAATACAGCATCGATCCCGCGACATGGTCCAGCCGAACCCGGACCGTTGCCTGAGAAACATTCCCGGCCGCGGCACACACAGCCGGCCTGAGAGAGCCATCAACACCATCGTCAAACCGAAAACCGGCGCCGGGCCATAAGGCGGGGTCGCCCAAACCGCCAGACTTCGTCAACGACAAGGTGCTCCACACTGGACCCCTTGCCCAGGTAGCCCAACACTTCCGTTCGCCTGGACTGCAAACATGTTAAACATGTTACACAGCAAAGATCCAGGCCCGCGCCCGCGCGACTTCCGCGATTGGACCGTTATGGCCACCATCGACAAAGGGGTTAAGGGATTCTTGTCGAAAAGCAGCGACCCCGGGTGCCGGGACCTTGGGACCTGGGTCTTCGGTGGTCGAAGGAGGATTGGTTCTGGCACGAGTGTGAAATGCCGTCCGTCGCGTTACCGGTGCCACCTGAACGCAGGTACCTCTTCGCAGAAATCACTTCATGATCTCGCGAATGAACCTGGCATTCATCCTGCCGGCTGATGATCGACTCTTCCATGTCAGTTACGGTCGCCCGTTTCATCCAGGTGCCGGCGTAAGGCGACGATGTGGGAGACAGTCAGGCCGCAGCAACCTCCCAGGATTTGCACGCCGGCCGCGGTCCATCGCCTGCAATAGTCGACAAAACACGCATCATCGACCGTTGGATCCACCGTGATCAGGTGATCCGGATCGGGATTCACGTCATCCAGCGAATCCGGATATGCCATCAACGGGCCCGACCAGCGCTCCTTAAGCATCTCGAGGGCAGCAAGGGTCACTTCGGGCCGACTGTGCATGATTCCCATTACATCAGCCCCGCCTTCGGCCATGATTGGATCCAGGACGTCGGCGAGGGGCACGGTATCGTTTGTATAGGTCCGCAATACGTCGTCATGGATCCTGGCCGTGGATATTCCCAACCAGAATGGAAGCCCGCTAGCCTTGGCAGCGCGCATGACACAGGGCGTGAACTTCGGGCATCCCATCATCTCGGCCATGATCATGTCACAGCCGGCATCCCTCAAGATCGCTGCCATCTCGGCGCAATCGGCTTCGAACCTGGCAATGTCACTCACCTCCGGCGACCAGCCGCCAGCGCGTGCGGGTCGCGTATGGGAAATCGATCCTGCGACCAGCACGGGGCCACGGTGACCGGGCGTGCTGTCCCTTGCAGCCACCGCAATTTCGACCGCTTTTCGATTGAGTGATTCGAAACGGTCTCCGTAACCCACGGGCTCCAGCACCTCGCGAGTTGTGGCGAAGGTATTGGTCGTCACGACTCGCGCACCGGCCCGGATGTAGTCGGCATGGATGTCAAAGAGAACATCACCGTGGGATTCCGTTGCCAATGCGCACCAGGCTCTGTCGTGCATCGGTACGCCGCGACGCTCCAGCTCAGTGCCTGTGGCGCCGTCGATGACGATGACTTTACCATCCGAAATTTCCCTGAGAACGGCATCGTAGGTCACTTGCCTTGCCTCCGCTGTGATATTCTTTCCGATCCAGCTTAGGTCGACACGGTTACTGACGGCGAGCAACGTCGGTTGTTCAAACGGACAATTCACCGGGCAGGTTGACGGAATCGCAATGCTGGATTCATGTATCTGGACCGGGCGTAGCGCCTTTGAAACCGGTCGGCAACCACAATGTCAAGCTCGTCCTTTCCGGAGCGCATGTGATCGAGGCCCTGGAGAACGGGGTGAGCCGGATCGCGGAAGTCGCGGAACGGTTTCCACAGGATTCAGGCCTTGCCTTATCATTCGGCGGTTGAGGTCTTGGATGATCAGACTTCTGACACCGTCTTGGAGGCGGAGCGGGCAGTCCTCACGGCAAGGCTAGCGGAATTCCTTGAAGACGATCTGGAAAGCGGACAACGCGGATAGAAATGTCCGGGATCATTCTGGCTTACAGCGACAAGATCAGCGCCTGTTCCGGCGGGACGATCGCCTTTAAGGTCCATTGCGAGCGGCCGCAGTCTTGCCGCTATCGCGTGGTGCGTCTGATTTGCGGGGACGACAGCGAGACAGGTCCGGGCCTCAAGTTCGAAGAGACCGAGACGCTTCCCGCGGGGAAGTTCCCCGGTCGACGTCAAAGGATTCAGTGCGGGTCGTATGTCGTCGTCCCCTTCAAGAGGTTATTGGCCTGGCGAGAGGAGATAGAGTTTCAAGCGCATATTTGGCCGACGCTCACCGGCGTCGGTATTCAGACAATTGCCTCCCATTGCGATGATTCCGGACAGGGCCTGGAACCCGGCGTAGATGGCGGCGCCCGGTTGTTCCTGCGAATCCGTGGGCTTGACGGCCGCGTGACATGCCTGGTCCTCGATCAGGCGTTGCGAAACAGGGAATGGATTTATGTGCGGGCAGCCTATGACAGCCGATCTGGTCGCATGAGTCTCGAAGCTGACAACAGGTCCGGCGTTGCCCTCCCGGGTGAGCGCGCGCAACAGGTGGAGACAACCGGCATTGCCGGGGTTATCGGCGCCGAACAGCCGTTCTTCATCGCCGCGCACGCATCTCCCGACGATGCTGCTACTTCAACGGGAAGATCGAGAGTCCCCGGTTATGGTCGGGCGGAAAGGCCCTGGCCTGCTGGGACTTCGCCGCCGATATCGCGTCGACCCAGATCACCGACAGATCAGGGCACGGCCTGCGCCGGGAAACGGTAAATCTGCCTACCCGCGCGGTAACCGGCCACAACTGGACCGGCGCCATCCACGACTGGCGCTACGCGCCCGAACAATGCGGCGCGGTCCATTTTCATGAAGACGACATCTACGACGCAAAATGGGAGACCGACTTCGAGGTGCAGGTGCCGGAGAGTGTTCGAAGCGCGATCTACGGCGCCTGGATCACGGGCGAGGACGGCTCGGAGCATGTCCAACCCTTCGTGGTAAAGCCGCGCCATCGGGCGCCTCAAGCAGTCAGGTTATCGTTTCCTGCGGATACCCATCCGATTCCACGGGGACCGGAACGCTGCCTCTTCGTCTCAACGAAGACCCCCGTAAGTGGAGGAATTCCGCCAGACTCGGCCTGGATCCGGCGTCTGCGGCGGACGTCACGACGGGAAGGTTGTGGGTCTGAGGGTTGGGCATTCCTCGGGTCGAAGATGGCAGCCGTGACGACACTAGTGGTGGGGGCGTAACCGGCCGCGTGACTTCCTCGGCACGCGATGGTCGAACGCTAGCTTTGAGGAATCACAGCCCTTTCCGGAAAATTTGTCGGACACAGGTTGTACCTTCCGGACACATATTCGTCCTCGTATCGTTGCTAGGTGTCTGCTAGAGCGTTATCCTATCTGATTGAATCGAAAGGGGATTCCCAAGGTTATGGATTTGTGATTCACACTATCTGCCGGGAAGGAGGCCGGTAGATATGTCGAAAGCACTTTCCTTTGATCTTCGGGTTCGGGTCTTGGCTGTTGTTGCGGCGGGTGCGAGCCACCGGGTTGCGGCGGCACGGTTCGGCGTGAGCGCGGCGAGTGTCAGCCGGTGGCGCCAGCGATCGCGGTCGCAGGGCGACCCGCGGTCGGGAGCGCTGGGCGGTGACCGCCGCTCGGTCCACATTGAGGCACATCAGGAGCTGGTCCTCGGGCTGGTCGGGGAGACCCCCGATATCACCATTGAGGAGCTACGCCAGTCTCTTGCCAGGCGGGGGCTGGGGTTCGGTTACGGCACGGTCCAACGCTTCCTGGTACGCCACGGGATGACCCGCAAGAAGAAGACCGACCATGCCAGTGAACAGGAGCGTACAGATGTGCTGGCCCGGCGACAGAACTGGCTCGACAGTCAGCCCGGGCTCGACCCGGCGCGACTGGTGTTCATCGACGAGACCTGGGCCAAGACTAACATGATGCGCACACACGGCCGCGCGCCACGTGGCCAGCGTCTGCGGATGGGCCGGCCGCACGGCCATTGGAAGACCTCGACTTTCGTCGCCGGTCTCACCGTGCGCGGCATGATTGCGCCCTTCGTGCTCGACGGGCCGATTAACCGTCGAGCCTTCGAGACCTACGTTGAGAAGATCCTCGTCCCCGAATTGCGCTCCGGCGACATCGTCATCATGGACAACCTCTCAAGCCACAAGGGGCCTGGGGTCCGCCAAAGCATCGAGGCCGCCGGCGCCGAGATCCGCTTCCTGCCGCCCTACAGCCCCGACTCGAGATGGCCTTCGCCAAGACTTCAACCCCATCGAGATGGCCTTCGCCAAGCTCAAAGCGATACTTCGCAAAACCGCCGAGCGCACCGTCGAAGATCTGTGGGCCGCAATCGGAAAAATCATCGAAACCTTCGCACCCGACGAATGCAGAAACTACTTCAAAGCTGCGGGTTATGATCCAAGTTGATCGGATTTCGCACTAGCCGACCTCTACGACCCTGACCTGATGCCGACGAACCTGCGCCGTGCTACACGGTCCGGGCCAACTGGAAGCTGATCGCCGAAAACGCCATGGAGGCCTATCATACGGGAACGGTCCACAGCGCCTCGCTGGGCGCTCAAGCATCCCGCGAGCTCGTGACACGCGGTCACTGGGATGCCATCCAGGTCCTCGGCGAGGCCTCGATCGCCGTGCTTCCGGGCGAGGATGCCCCGTTTCCCGCGGTTCGGACACTCACGCAAGAAGCCCGGGCCGGCACCTACTTCACGACGCTCCATCCCAACACCCAGTTCGCCTGTGTCCAGGACAGCATGTGGTGGCTCCACTACCGCCCCCTTTCGCCCGATCGAACGCATCTCGAGGTCGGCCAGTGCTTCCCCGGGTCGACCACAAAAAGAGACGACTTCGCAGCCAGATCGAGGCTCTACTTCCATCGTTGGGACACCGGTATCGACGAGGATAACGCCATCTGCGAGGCCCAGCAGGAAGGCCTTTCCTCTCCCTTCCACCGGCCCGGCCGTCTCTCGCGCCGCGAGAGGGCGGTCCATCGCCTCAACAACTGGATCCTCGACCAGACGATCGACGACGGCCACGCCACCCGCCGCATTGACGGTGCCCGAGCAACCCATTAGAACCGGCAGCGGAGAGGTGGCCGAGCGGTTGAAGGCGCTCCCCTGCTAAGGGAGTATGGGTCAAAAACTCATCGAGGGTTCGAATCCCTTCCTCTCCGCCATGAATACTATGTATCACATTGTATTATATGTTTGTTTCTGAATTTCTGTCAGTATGAACCCCACTATGTTCCCACATACTGGTTCAGAACGAGCTAGACGTTTCAAGCATTCGACAACGCCTGACATGGTTCAGCCAGAAATGATGGCGCTGGGCGCTGGCATCGCCGGTGAGGGCTTGACTTCACCGATCGATCGCGTCGAGGTGGATGGATTGTCGATGGAATTCTGACGCAGAAGCGTCGTGAGACGCTCCCGTGGCTCCCGTCGTACAAATCGCCGTATTCGGTCCGCCGCATGTGACACGCCATCCCAGTCCTGCGTGTGGCACGTGCTTTGGCCTTCCGAATTTCCCTCGGGCCCGGTCCTTCGTTCCATCGACTCCGCCAGAACAAACGTTCCTTTGCTCGCCGACATCATAGCTGCTGCTCCCGGGTGATTTCTGCATGCCGTACATCGTCAACCGGGCCGCTTCGCGGCCGCGACTCGCAGGCAGGCCGCGAGGCCCGTCGACGACCGACAACGTGGTGCCCGCCGAAACGCCCAAGGAGGACCATGCCAGATTCAACCAAAGTATATCCCATCGTCCCACACGTGCTCAGTGTGCCAATGAGCCATACGCCGGAGCGAGAACGTAACGGCAAAACGGGCCGGATGGCTCATCAACAGCAAGGAGAACGTCATGTACGACATCGACCACATCGACACCCGTCAGGCGCAGTCCCCCACCGCCATCGTCTGCGAGAATGCCGCATTCTTCGGGGCGACCCCCGCGAGGTCTGGGACCGCGACGAAGGCACTCACGCGATGAGCGAGGTGTTCCGCATCCTCGCCGAGGGCGCCGCACCCGACGGCTTCCAGTTCGCTGACGAGCGCGAACACCTGCTCTGGGGATTCGTCGACGCCCTCGACGCCCGGGTCAGGCGCCTCGACCGTGGCGTCGACCGGCTGAGCCCCGAACTCCGCGACCTGCAAGCAGCGCAGGACGGTTCGGAGGTGAAGTCCAGGGAGCTGGAATTGGTGACAGACCACGCGCGCAACCTCGGCGGCCGCCGCGACACCTTGGAGCAGATGCGCGACGCCGACGCCTAACGGTTTGCGCGGGACGCACCGGTCAGCTTCCGGAACGACGAAAGGCTTCCTCACCCGTGGTGAGCTTGCCAAGACCCCGCGCTCCCCCGAAACTGTGTCCTAGTTGCCCATGACCAGTACTCTGGAGCACCCGGCTATGTCGGAAACGACCATGCTCAAGTCGATTCGGATCCGCGGGTTTAGATCTCTCGCGGACGTCGAACTGTCAGACCTGGGCAGGGCGAGCGTCCTGATCGGGGCAAATGGCTCGGGCAAATCCAACTTCATGCATTTCTTCGACATGCTGAGCTGGATGCTCAAGTCCAGACGTCTGGGCGAGTTTGTCGAGCGCTACGGCGGAGCCGACGACCAACTACACGGCGGCAGTCGAACCACACCGACCCTGCAGGCCGAAATCGGCCTGGACACCGAAAGCGGTCGGAATGAGTACCGGTTCACCCTCGCGCACGCTCATCCCGACAGGTTCATGTTTACTGAGGAAGCATTTCGTTTCAGCCGGAAGGACCGACGTACCGAGGCACCTTGGACCCATCTCGGCGGCGACGGACACCGGGAAGCGCGGATCGTTGATGCTGCGCAGTCCCCTCCCCGACCAGAGGTCAACCAGAAAACGGCGCGAACGATTACCTATCTGCTGCGTAACTGCGCCGTCTATCAATTCCACGACACGTCAGACAACTCGAATTTCAAGAAGCGCTGGGATTTGGAAGACAACAATTATCTTCGTTCCCACGGCGGTAACCTTTCGGCGATTCTGTACCGGCTGGAACAGGAGGACAACCGTCGGTTCGAGCTGATTTGTCAGCACATCGCCCGAGTTCTACCTGTGTTCGACCGGTTCCAGATCGAAGACAGCTACGGCAAAGTCCTCCTGAGATGGAAGGCGAAGGGCACGGAGAAGACGTTCGGCGCGCACCTCACCTCGGACGGGTCGCTTCGCTTCTTTGGGCTTGTCACCCTGTTGAACCTTCCTCGGGAAATGCTCCCGGACGTCCTCCTGCTGGACGAACCGGAGCTTGGCCTGCATCCGGTGGCCGTCGCGCTGATCGGTGACATGATCAAGACCCTCTCCCGTGACGTGCAGATCATCGTTGCGACCCAGTCGCCGCTCCTCGTGGACACTTTCGATCTTGAGGAGATCATTGTTCTGGAGCTTGAGGGTGACTGCACGAAGTTTCGCAGTCTCAAGGTTGACGACTATCGCTGCTGGCTCGACGAGAGCTTCACTCTCGGAGAGCTGTGGCAGAAGAATCTTCTCGGGGGCCGTCCGTGATCCGCCTTGCGATATCGGTGGAAGGACAGACGGAAGAAGAGTTCATCAACAGGGTGCTGGCATCGCAGTTCATCCCATCCTGCTCGGCCGGGCGCGGCACGGCGGCGGTGGCGGTGGCGATGTCACGGTGAAACGGCTTGTCTCCGAGATGGCGTATCTTTCCCGTTCGTTCGACGCGGTCACGTCGCTCGTCGACTTCTACGGCTTCAGGGGCAAGTGCGGTAACACGGTCGACGAATTGGAACACCTGGTGCGCAGGGACATTGAAAGGATCGTTGGCGCAAACGGAAACAGAATCGTGCCCTATGTGCAGAGGCACGAATTCGAAGGTTTGCTGTTTTCCGATGCGGGCGCTTCTTCGGTTTTCGTCGACGTGTCGCCGGGAACGGCCAGAACGTTCGGCAGCATCCGGGCGGCTTTTCAGAGTCCAGAAGACATCAACGACAATATGGCCACGGCACCCAGTCGGCACATTGCCGATACGGTGCCGCAATACCGAAAGCGTCTTCACGGACCGTTGATCGCCGAGGAGACCGGACTCGAGAAGATTCGCGCCTAATGTCCTCGGTTCAATTCTTGGGTTGGAAACCTGGAGACCCTGCAAGACCGCATCTGACCCATTCGTCCGCCAGTCGGTAGACACGATAAATCAGATTGACCGCCGGCTTGGCCAATGATTCTTATCAAGCTTATAGGGTATTATCTAAAATGGAAAAACTTAGGTAAGATAGCTTGAAATGGATCCTAGGCAGAATCCCTACGCGCCTGGCGCCGGCACGCCCCCACCTGAACTTGCAGGGCGTGACGAGTTGATCGAACGTGCCACTGTCGCTCTGGATCGAATTCGCGCCGGGAAATCGGCTCGGAGCTTCGTCCTCTACGGGTTGCGCGGGGTTGGCAAGACCGTCCTACTCAACCGCATCCGCCTAGACGCTGAGGCGCGCGGCATAGCCAGCGTCAGAGTGGAAGCTGCTGAAGAGCGGTCATTGCCCGCCCTGCTCATTCCCGCCCTGCGGACGACTCTCTTGCGCTTGAGCCGCGGCAAGGTGTTCAAAGACAATTTGCTGAAAGGCATGAGGGCCCTAGCGAGCTTCACTAAGGCCCTCAAGGTCAAGTATCAGGACATCGAATTCAGCATCGATGTCGATCCTGAAACCGGGCTGGCTGACAGCAGCGACCTCGACACAGATCTTACGGATCTCCTTCTGACCCTCGGGAAGGCCGCCGGCGAACGTGCCACCGCGATCGTGCTCTTCATCGATGAATTGCAATACGTGCCGGAAGACCAGCTCTCCTCATTGATTGCTGCGCTCCATAGCGCCAGCCAAGAGCAGTTGCCGATCACCATGGTGGCGGCGGGACTGCCTCAGCTGGTCGGGCGGGCTGGCGACGCTAAGTCCTACGCAGAGCGACTCTTCGAATTCGCGCCCGTCGATCGCCTCGACGACGACGACGCCCGCGATGCCCTGATCGTGCCTGCTTCCAAGGACGGGATCGCCTTCCATCCGGACGCAATCTCTGAAATTCTACGCCAAACGAATGGCTACCCTTACTTCCTCCAGGAGTGGGGAAAGCACAGCTGGGATGTCGCCGGTGCTTCCCCGATTGAGCTCGACGACGCGCAGCGCGCAACTGCTGAAGCGCTGGCCGAGCTCGACGCGAGCTTTTTCCGCGTGCGCTTTGATCGGCTAACACCGACCCAAAAGCGCTACATGCGTGCCATGGCCGAACTCGGGCCAGAGACCCACCGGTCCGGCGATATCGCCCACATCCTAAATCGGAAGGTCACCACAGTCGCTCCCATACGCAGCTCGCTCATCGCCAAGGGCATGATTTACAGCCCCGCCCACGGCGACACGGCGTTCACCGTGCCGCTCTTTGACGGCTTTATGAAGCGGATCATGCCTCAACTATGAGGAAATGTAGCGAGCTACCTTCTTGAATACGAGAAGCGTCCAGCCGCCCGCTGCCGCGCCGGCCGGCGAAAAACGTGTTGGTTGTGTACAGAGAGTTCTGCAAAAGGTTTGAGGACCTTGTTGGTCATGGCATGCCGGTGATTTGACCAATCACTTCCTGTGAAGAAAGGACACGCCACGACCTTCTCAAACTTCAAACCTTTTGCAGAATTCTCTGTACACAACCTTGGTTCGTATCTGCATCGATACTGTGCGGGACCGCCACAGGTGGCCTCATTCGGTGGCAACCTCGATCAGAAGCCGACAATGATCGCTTGAGCCCCATTCGTCGGTCCCGTTGAGGGCACGGACCTTGACCCTTTCGTGGAAGCCGCGTGACGCGAAAACGTAGTCGAGTTGGCGGTTGGCTTTGGCCGACGAACGCTGTTGGGGGAAGTAGTATGTCGGGACGTTTTGTGTATCGTCGGGAACATCCGGTTGTGCGACGATGCCGGCCGTTGGGCGCCTGCGGCCCGAGGAGCTCCGGGCCGAGCGTTTCGAACCGGTCCCATACGGTCCTCTCGCGCTCTGGCAGCGACAGTCCGCGGCCTGTCGCACCGTAGAACATGTTTAGGTCGCCCGCGGCGAGAATGCGGTGCCGGGGAGGGTCTTCGTAGCCGATGAGAACTGAGAGGTCCGACGAGGATGCGGTGCGCCGACATGTCGGAAGCTTTCGTCAGGCTCATGGTACATGGGTGAGCCCCGATCCACTGTGCATGCAAGGCCACGAACGCTTCCCACGGCCTGCAGCGCGGCGTCACCCTCGCGGCAGCCATTGTCCCGATGCCGCTCGCGCCGAAACCACCGATGCCCGGGGGAACCTGGCGCAACCGCTCGACCTCGACCCGATCGGACAATCGCACGACCAGCGACCATCGGTCGCAGAGATGCCGGTCCCGGAACACGTCGTCTTCGTAGCGGAACAGGTGCGCGAGATCGTCGCGCGGGCTTCCAGCCTCCTGCAGCAGCGCGACATCTCGGCCAACTCGCACCACGGCTGGTTCCACTTGGCTATGTTCCGGCCAACGAGTTTGATCATTCGGCAACACCTGTTTTCTCGCTGCCGTGGAGTACCTGTCGCTTATCCTTATCGTTGCCGATGGCCTGCATTTCATTACCAACACACCATTGGGCTACTCACCCAGTCTCTTGAGTGGCTTCTCGATCACGACGGCGCCTATGCAACCAGTGTCGGAGCGGGAGGCATGGATGCTGCCGGGGGGCAGGCTCACCACGTCGCCGGTCCCGTAGGTCGTGCCGTCGGGGTCGGTGGACGTCCCCTCCAGCATGACGAACTCCTCCCAGCCCGTGTGCTCGTGGAGTCTGGAGCTGGCGCCCGGCGCGAACCTGATGAGCGACAGGCCCTCGCCCGTCTCCGGGTCGGCGCGGACGTTGTACCAATCGATTGGATTGGCGGTCTCGGGCAGGCCGGGATAGCGCTCGTAGCCGGCCGTCTTCCAGTTGACGATTCTGCGGCCGGCCCGAATGACATCGATCTCCTCGTCGCCCTCGACCGTAGCGATCCAGACCATCAGCGTGCAGCCCTCCGGGCAGGATGTCCGGTGGCGCGTGCCGGGCTCGTAGCTCACCACGTCGCCCTCGGCGAGGACCGTGCCGTCGCTGTCGATCAGCTCACCCTCGAGGACGACGAGCGACTCCCGGCCCGCGTGGGCATGCAGCCTGGCACCGCCTCCCGGCGCCACCTTCAACAGGTAGGTGCCGTCGCCGCGTCCGGGAACGGCGCGGACCGGGTGCCACATCAGGCCGGTCGCCCCGCCCCCGACGGCTGAATAAGGCCGCCAGTCGCAAGTCTTCCAGTTGACGACCACGCGGCCGTCGAGGTTCCAGTCCCGGGTCATGATGTTCTGCTCCGGTTCTCTGCCATCAGACAAGCCTACTTGGCCTGATCCTATTGAATAGTCCAGTCGCAATGTTGTTCGGCGGTGTCGTTTGACCCTTCGGAATTGAAGCAATCCAACACGCTGCCACGTTGACCGGCGTCCGATCAGCAGCGAACGAGCCAGCCTGAGCGAGAGGGACACGATGGCATTGTCCCGTGCTCCGGTCAGGATGGTGAAAGCAATCAGTGTGCGGTCACGCAGTTCGATGTCGCTGCTCGCTGGCATCGTGTCCGGCACGTGCCGTATCTGCTCCAGGGTCGGTGCGGGATGCTCATGCACAGCCTTCGTGATGCGACAGTCATTGGCTGACAGGTTGAGGCAGGCGTAAGGCTCGACGCCGTTCAGCCTGGCGGTTTCGATCAGCGGCGATCCAGGCCGCTGCCCCTTCGTCGTGGCCTGCCAACAACGCATTCTTGCGGTTCGGAGCAACCGGGCGGATCAGGTTCTCCGCGCTGTTGGAGTCCATCTCGACGCGCCCGTCCCGGTGCCGGACGATGTAAGCCAGCTTCCCGCTCAGGCGGGACTTCGCCGAGAGCCGGGCGGGTTGTTCCTTGAGCCACATGCCGAACTCCTCAACCAGCGGTGCGGTGCGTGTCTGGCGCAGGGCGAGGCGCCACGGACCTTGGCCTCGATGGCGAGCCGGAGGCCACCGCGTCGGCGGCGACGCTTGTCGAGGACGTGTCGTTGGGGATCGCCCGAAGGTGCGCCACAGATGTTGACGAAGGTCCACGAATCTCTCACTCTCCTCGCCGGTTCGGAGCATGCAACCATAGAGAGTTGCTCGCACTTCGCTCAAGTATGGACTGGAAACACCGGACTTGCGCCCGGCACGATAAACGCTGGTGCCCGAGCGCAAGGAAAATCACCGGTTTCGATCGCGCGGCCATGCCGGCTGACACGCGTATGGGTACGGTGACCATATCGTGACGTCGTTCGACTACATCATTGTCGGCGCGGGCTCGGCAGGATGCGTTCTTGCCAACCGCCTTTCGGGCGATCCAGACATCAGCGTACTGTTGCTGGAGGCCGGTGGGGATGATCGGAACTGGCGCATCCAGATGCCGTCGGCTCTGGCGTATGCCATCACCGACCGCCGGTTCAATTGGGCCTACGAGACCGAGCCCGAACCCCACCTGAACGGCCGACGGATCCGCCAGCACCGGGGCCGAGCGCTCGGTGGTTCGTCGTCGATCAACGGCATGATGCACATTCGCGGACATGCCCGCGACTACGACCGATGGGCCCAGGCCGGCTGCCGTGGCTGGTCCTATCGCGACGTGCTGCCCTACTTCCGCCGTAGCGAGACTTTCGACCGGGGCCCCGACGCCTATCGCGGCGGCGGCGGGCCGCTTCGCGTTACCTCGGGCGAAATGGACAATCCGCTGTTCCGCGTCCTGCTCGAGGCGGGCGTCCAGGCCGGTTATCCCAGCAGTGACGACTTCAACGGCTTCCAGCAGGAAGGCTTCGGCCGATACGACCGCACGACCCACGCGGGGCGCCGCTGGAACACGGCGAGCGCCTATCTGAGGCCTGTGTCCGGCCGTCCCAACCTGACCGTCCGGACCGGAGCCCTGGCGCGCCGGGTTGTGCTGGAGAACGGATGCGCGGTCGGCGTCGCCTACGCGCTCGCCGGCGCCGAGACCATCGCCCGCGCCGAACGTGAAGTGATCTTGGCAGGCGGCGCTGTCAACTCGCCGCAGCTTCTTCTGTTGTCTGGTATCGGTCCGGCCGACGACCTGCGCTCCCATGGCCTCGACGTGGTCGCCGACCTGGCCGGCGTCGGCGCCAACCTGCATGACCACCCCGAGTTTACGGTGAGGCAGACCTGTATCCTGCCGGTCAGTCTGGACGATGACGTGCGGCCGCTCGGTCGAGCAATGATCGGCCTGCGCTGGTTCCTGTGGCGCGACGGCCTGGGCGCCACCAACCACTTTGATGCCGGCGCCTTCGTACGTAGTCGCGCTGGCATCGAGCACCCGGACCTGCAGGTCTCCCTCATTCCGATGGGCGCGTCGGCGGACACGACAACGTGGGGCCGCAGCATCGGTCGGCACGCCTTCACGACCCACGTCGATGTCATGCGCCCGACCAGCCGCGGCCGGCTCTGGCTGTGCTCGGCCGATCCGGCTGTACCGCCGCGTCTGGTCATCAACTACATGGAAACGCAAGAAGATATCGACGTGTTGATGGCTGCCGTCCGGCTGATCCGCGAAATCCACGTCCAGCCGGCCTTCGACCGTTACCGCGGCGAGGAGCTGGCGCCCGGCCCCGCGGTCCGCGACGACGCCGAGATCGTTGCCTGGCTGCGCGGCAACGTAAGCGCCTGCTACCACCTCGTGGGCACCTGCAGAATGGGTCGCGCTACCGACCCCGGCGCCGTGGTCGACAACCAATGCCGGGTCTTCGGCATCGCAAACCTGCGGGTGATCGACAGTTCGATCATGCCCGACGTAGTCAGCGGCAACACAAACGCGCCCACCATCATGATCGCCGAAAAGGCCGCCGACCTGGTGCTCGGTCGCGAACCGCTACCCCCGTCCGAGGCGCCGGTCTGGATCCATCCGGCCTGGGCCGACCACCAGCGGTAGAGCACGCCGCCGCTCAGGCGAGCTTGAACCGCTGCAGGATATGTTCTGGAATCATCGCAATACCCCGGAATCGGTGTTTCCGGGATGGGGTGCTGCCCGTCGCGCCTCCTGGAAGTCGCCGTCAGGCCCGTTACCCATCGGGCTCGAAAGAGACCGCGGGTACGTGATGGCACTCATCGACACACACGTGATCATGGACACCAGCAACACAATGTCTCTCGTGTTGGTCCTGAATTACGCGGTCGCTAACGGGCAGTATCGCTAGGTTGGGGAAATTTCCATAGCGCACGCGCGGCTTTTAGCGGATGCCCCGCTTCCACTCGTAGCCGCAGGCGGGCGAGGTGCCCCTTTCGACCCGATCTGGAGTTTGTCCAGAGCACCAGGAACACATCTTCGCGGCCCAGAAAAAGTACCCCTGGAGTCCTGGCACCGCCCCGCCGGTCCGGTCTCGACCGATCGTGGGCACCGAATGACGTTCGACCTCAAAAGGGGGCGGATTTCGGAGACGATGCACCCGACGGCAGGTCGAGCTCCGCATTGCGGCGAGAGTGGCGAGACCATACTGTGAATCTCGTTCGCGGAGCAGAAACGATGGAACAAGCGAAGGAACCCAGGCGACGCAATCTGTTCGGATACTGCGACCGCCTCACCGTCCGACCCGGCGACACCGTGCGCTTCAAGGTGAGCGCCTATGACGAGGCCGCCTATGACGCCGCCCTCGTCCGCATCGTAAACGGCGATGCCGTATCGGGAACCGGAGATTATCGCGAGGTCGTCGTCGATGCGCCGTTCACGGGGCGCTACGAGGGCCGCTTCCAGGCGACGAACATCGGCTCCCATGCCCGTGTCGAAGCGAGCGGGCCGCTGGACGATCTCCACAGCTTCACCGTGCAGAGCTTCGTATTTCCGACGACGTCGGAGAAGGGCGAGCAGCACCTCGTCTCGCGTTGGAACGAAACGGCTGGCCGTGGCTGGGCGCTGATCATCGACGCTGAGGGCCATCCTGCTTTCATCGCCGGCGATGGTCCGAAGCGCAGGATATCGATCGTCCTCTCCAGACCCCTGCCCGCGCGACGCTGGGTCTTGCTGTCGGCATCGGTCGACGTCGAAGCACGCTCGATCACGCTTGCCCAGCGATCTGCTCAGGATAGCGGGTTCGATGCCGCTCCTGAGCCGGAGTCCGTCACGACGGCCATCGATCCCGCGTTGCTCGTGCAGCGCGGTCCGCTGCTCTTCGCCGCCAGTCGATGCGAGCCGAGTGCGCGTGGAGGACGCAACACGGCACACCTGTTCAACGGCCGCCTGGATTCGATGCGGCTCACGAAGACCGCCCTTTCGCGGACGCAGATCGAGGCGGCCGCCAGACCCGCGCCGGAGGGTGACGTCGCCGAGAAGTTGGTCGGCCTTTGGGATTGTGCGTTGGACATCGGTACGAACCGAATAACGGATCTGTCGGGCTCGCATCATCACGCGACGACGGTTAACCTGCCGTTGCGCGCGGTGCGGGGCGTGCACTGGGACGGCACCTGTCACGATTGGCGCCAGAACCCCGAGCACTACGGCGCCGTGCACTTCCACGACGACGATTTGTATGATTGCGCCTGGCGGACTGATTTCGCCTACGACGTGCCGGCGGACCTGCGAAGCGGCATTTACGCGGCTCGCCTGCGAAGCGTGACCGGAACCGAGGAGTACATCACGTTCTTCGTGGCGACTCCGAAGGGGCGGCCTGCCGCGAAACTCGCCGTGCTGCTGCCGACATTCACCTATCTCGCCTATGCGAACGAGTCGTTCGACGCCAGTTCGCTCCCCTCCGGAGGAGACGAGGCGCACGGGCAATTGGTGGTGGACCCGCACTACTACGAAGAAATCAGGGCGTATCCGGAGGTTGGGCGCTCCATCTACCAGCATCATGCCGACGCCAGCCCGATTCACATCTCCTCGTGGCTTCGACCGATTCTCAATCTTGAGCCGAAATCCAACCTGTTTTGCCTCTGCGCGGACACGCTGATCACGGCATGGCTTGAGCATCGAGGCATCGACTACGACATCCTGACCGACGACCTCGTGCACGAGGAAGGCGTCGAATGCTTGTCCAGGTACAGGGTGGTCATGAGCGGCAACCACCCCGAATACGCCTCGTCGCGGCTGCTTGATGCCATCCAGTCATTCCTCGGCGGCGGCGGGCGCTTCATGTACATGGGCGGCAACGGCTTCTACTGGCGAGCCGAGCGCCGTCACGACCTGCCGGAAGCGATCGAGGTGCGCCGCGCACGCTCCGGTTCCGGCGTTTGGTTCTCGGAGGTGGGGGAGTACCATCACGAGTTCACGGGAGACCTCGGTGGAATTTGGCGCGACCTCGGTCGCACGCCGCAGCGCCTCGTGGGGATCGGTTTCATTGCCCAGGGATTCGCCGGCAGCACCTACTATCGTCGCGGTGCAGATGCCGATGAGCCGCGTTTGGCGTTCATGTTCGACGGAGTCGACGACGAGATCATCGGTGACTTCGGGCTGTTGGGAGATGGTGCGGCAGGTGAGGAGATCGACTCGGCGAGCCTCGACCTGGGCACCCCCGGCCATGCGCTCGTGGTCGCTCGCTCCGAGAACCACAACGCTTACATGCTCATGGTCCGCGAGGAGACGGTGTCCACCAGTCCTTTCGAGTGGACCAGGGGCCGCGTGCACTCCGATGTCGTCTTTTTCGAGACACCAGCGGGCGGAGCGGTCTTCTCGACCGGTTCCATGGCCTGGGTGGGCAGCCTGTCCCACAACGGCTACGAGAACAATGTCGAGAGCTTGACCATGAACGTCCTGGGAAGGTTTTTGGACGATGCCGCTTTCGTGTATCCGGGCCGAGTGCGGGCGGGTCCGCGCGACGGCCACAGCGCGCTCAAGCTCGCGTGCTTTGCGCCCTGATGCAGGGAATACGGGAGCGCCTCGTCAGGACTCTTTAGCGTAGATCGCCTGCACGACCGGCGCGGTAATTCAGCCGTCGGCCACACCCGCCACTACAGCGTGAATGTCCAAGGCCTCCGAGCCATACGCGAATATAGACATGACCGGTTCGCCGGGCACCTCGAAGCCCTCGACGGCGTTGATGCCCGCTTGAAGCTACCCTTGGGCGCGTCAGCCTAGGCGGCCAACGCCCTTGCGGCCCGACCGTAGATGCCCTTGGGCTGGACCCCGGAGAAGAAAGCGATGTGCCGGACTGCGGCGACGAGATGAACCCATCGATACGCCTCGCCGACGCTATGGTATTCCTCGTACACGGCCTGCTGAAACTTGTAACCGTGCATCTCCGAGACATCGTCCTGGCAGGCCAGCTCGGCGACCCGCGTGAAGAAGGCCTCCGGATCGTAGTCCTCTTCGGTGTACTTCTGGGCCAGTGCGAGGGTGTGGCGGACCTCGGGCCAGGCGACAAGGTTGCGAATCTCCTGACGAGCGCACTCGGCTGGAATCAGCGGTTGAGTTGCGACGCTGTCCGCGATGGCATCGAGCAGCTCGTCCTGGCTATACGGCGGCAGTGCTTCGATGACGGCAGCGTCGGCCCGTGGGCCGAAGGGGGTCCGCTCCGGCACACGGACATCGAAGCCGGCGAAGTGAATTTCCGGATCCCGGTTCCAGGACAGCAGACCGAGAAGCTTGTTTTTCAAACTGATCCCGTCGAGCCGGAGAAGGTAACGCCGCGCGTTCACCGCAGTATGCATGTGCACCTCGTCCGCGCTCGCGTAGTTCCCTCGCAGGGTCAGCGTTGCGGCGCCGATCGAGAGCGCCTCGCCCGCTCCTTCGAGCGACAGACCGTCGGCCAGCGCCGCTGCGACGAGATGCGGGACCGTGCCGAAGCCGCCGGGCTCGCCAATGCGCTCGCCGAGTTCGCCGATCCGATCGGCCTCGTGCTCACCGCCGCCGGCCGGGTCGATATCAAGCAAACAATGTTCTTCGATGAGTCGCTCGAGGGCGGCGAAGCCACGGTAGTTTCGCAGAATCTCATCGACATAGTCGTCCGGGAAGCCGTGTGCGCCATAGAGCGGAGGGTGACCCGCGACATAGCGCACCACCGGTCGCAGGATCACGTCGGCCCATTCCCATCCGATGTCGTCGAGGGCCTGGGCCGCGAACACCGGGTAGTTGAAGTGATGCTCGTCCAGCGCCGCTCTCGGAAGTCCCACCGAGATGATGAGATCGAGGATCTCGCCCGGTTTGCTGTGTGGCAGCAGCGCGAGCAGATACCTCTCGGCCGCGAGAGGATGTCGTTGCGCGAGCGCCGTCACGAACGCTTGCGCGGTCGTCTCCGAACCACCCGCCTCGGCTTCCAGAGGCTCAAGCTCGAGCATCGCTGTCGGTCCGGTCTCGACGTCGTGGATGTGCTTGTTGGCGAGCGCGACGTTTTGCAAGATCGGAAGAAACCGGGCATCTCCGGTCAACCGTCGCGAAAGCTGGTAGACACCGTGGATCCCGGATACCGGGTGCACCGGCCCTCCGTGATGATCGGCCGGCAGTTCGCTGGAGCGGCTGACCGCCAGAGCGGAGGCGGTGAGCAGTGCGCGCGGCGGCGTTCCGGCGCGCAGGGCGGCGAGTGATTCCTCGACGATGCGCTCCGGTGGAGTCTGCTCGACCAACGTGACCAATGGCTCGATTGTCGCTGGCAATTGAAGCAGTTGCAGCATGGCTCTCTCCCCGTGGATGCCGGAACGTCCTCCAGAGTACAAGATTAGTCTCTCGCTGTCGATTTCAGCCCCGCCGGTTAAGGTGTACGTCGAAGATTTGACGATTGAGGGTGTGTCTGGTCTTGAGCAGAGTATCTGGCGGGTTGTTCAGTTGGCAGATTCGGAAGAAACCCGGGACTCCATCCCAAGGTCTGAATGCTCTGCTGGAGCAACGAGTCGCTCTTCGCGAGGCCCTCACGTCGATTGGTGATTTCCGGCCCGGCATACTGCAACCACCAGGCACGCTGTGCGGGCCGATGTCCGAAGACCTCCACAACGGCGCCGGGTCAAGGTGACGCGGGAGCGGGTTCTTTCTCCGCGACCGCGCCTTCGGAATATAGGGCAGTTCGCTGTGGCCCGGCGCGGCGCGCATGACCGGATTCGAGGCCGCCCAGATCAGCTTCGCGACCGCCGGCGCGACGATGCAATGGAGATCTTCTAAAACGCCTAAGGAGGCCGGGGTGCTGATCGAATGACAGCGCATCCATGACACCACTTAGCACCCTCGGATATAGGCCAAGGGCCGAACTATGCTGATGATGGGATACTGATGCCTCTTCAACTCAACCTCGCGAGCTGCCCTCTCATGGGGACTGAACCACTCAATGGGGGAGACAAGACCGGCTGGGGAAAGTCAAGGAGATTGTGCGTCGAGCAATTCCGAGGCATACTCAACTGGTCAGGAGGGCTCCATACGGGCAATCTCGGATTCGAGTTTTATACGCCACAGGACCGTCGCAAAACCGTGCCTGCGGACTGGTCCTGGCAGCGGACGGATTGTCGGTGTGCTCGGGATGCGCAGTGCCGTGAACCGCGTGCACTATCGATCCAGCCAAGAATGGAGACTCAAGACAACAACTTTAAAGTGGAGGCTTCAAATGATGATTCGGGATTTATCGCTCACACGGCGGAATTTCGCCCGGGGAGCAGGCATGGCTGCCGCCGCGATGGCTGCGCCGCGCTTCACCTACGCTGCCGGCGACACAAAGGTCCTTCGAATTCGTACCTACACGGACATGAAGACGCTCGAACCTGGCGAGGCCGCGTTCGACGATATGACGGTCATGTTGTGCATATTCAATAGCCCAATCCGCTACAGAGCGGGTGAGGACGTGCGCAACTGGGAGTTCGTGCCGGATATCGCCGAGGAGCTCGAGTGGGTGGACGACACGCACTGCAGGTTTCGTCTGAAGTCCGGCATCGCCTGGACAAACGGGTTCGGTGAGCTAACCGCCGAGGACCTGAAGTACTCGTACGAACGCATTGCCAATCCGGAGAACAACTTTCCCTATCTGAGCGATTGGGATTCGCTCGATAGTGTTGAGCTTACCGACAGCCATAGCGGCGTCATAGTGCTCAAGGAGCCGAACGTGCTCGTCAAGTCGCTTACCTTGGGTCTTGGCCGCGCGACGATCGTCTGCAAGGCCGCCGTGGAACAGGCCGGCGGGCGTTTCACGACCGATCCCATCGCTACTTCGGGTCCCTATCAGATACGGTCGTGGATGCCAAGCCAGCGTCTGATCCTGGAGCGCAACCCCCTCTGGTCGGGCGAGAGGCCGGATTTCGACGAGATCCATATGATCCCGATCCCCGATGCGAATACCGCATCTCTCGCCTTCGATGCCGGTGAAATCGACTTTACCAATATCGGCGAAAGTCTTGCCGCCGAATACCGAGACAACCCCAGGGAGGGAACGCGGCTCCAGATTCGCGAACTCGTCGGGATCGAATGGCTCGGGATCAACGTCGACCATCCGCAGTTCCAGGACGAACGGGTACGCCGCGCGGTGCAACTGGCTGTTGACGTGGACCAGGTACTGGAGGGTTCCTTCCTGGGTTTGGCGACTCGGGCGCAGGGTCTGGTGTCACCAGGCCTTGTCGGCCACCGCGACAGCAACCTTTACCCCAACCGCGATTTGGCGCAGGCAAGGGAACTGTTGGCCGAGGCCGGCTTCCCGGATGGCTTCAAGACGACGCTGACCTCGCAGAACACGATCAACTATCTGGCGCGCTCGCAGATCGTCCAGGCGAACCTTGCCGAGATCGGCATCGATGTCGAAATACTCGGCTACGAATCCGGCGCGTTCTGGAGCATCGGCATGGAGGCCGAGAGCGACGAATGGCAGGACGTGGCGTTGATCATGAATGGCTGGACGTACGGGCCCGACGCCACCGAAGCCTTGCGCTGGCATAGGCCGGAGCAGGTCGGCGTCTGGAACTGGGAGCGTTTCAACAGCCAGGAATTCGAGGACCTCTACCAGCAGGCTATCGTCGAGTTTGACGACGCCAGACGCCACGAGATCCTGGTCAGGATGCAGGACCTGATGGAGGAGTCGGGCGCCTACACGTTCTTTGCTCACGGCGTGGCCGCAAACGTCTATGTCGACCACATCGTTCCGGCGATTTCCCCGGATGGCTCCCGGATGCATGCCCACCTCTTCAAGCTACGTACATAGGCATGCGCAGCAGTGACCGGGGCCCCTGACTGGTCCGGTTTGGTTTCCTGGCCAGGCTGGGTGACCGTTGGAGCGTAGCGGAGCCGGGCGGCCAGCTTGGCGGGACGATCGTTTCGGGAGCCGGCGGCCTGTATCCCAAGCTGCCGGGTCGCCACGGGTTGGTCACTGCTGTCACGAACCTTGCCGTCAGTTTTTCGACCAACTGTGCTCCCACGTGACGTATTGGAACACCATAGAACTCCGCCGAGGCGTCAAGCTGATGTCCATGCGCGGCAGCCAGTACCTCAGAAATCGCTTTGTGCACGGCGTCCGATCCGTCGTTCGTACAGCCTCGGAAAGGGCGTATCCCCTAGCACCTCACCCCTTCGTCAGGTTTGCAACAGAGCCCGTTCCGGTAGACCCAACTCTCAGTTTTCAGCAATGAGGGCCGTGCGAGGCTCGTTGTCGGACGCCGTCCTCTCGAATAGTGCAACCTCGATCTCCCCCGCCCGCATGCGGGCCTTGGCGATATCGTAGCTGTTCTGCATCCGCATGAGGGTGTCCATCGACACGCCGAACGCCTTCTCGATCCGCAAAGCCATCTCCGGCGACAGGCGCGCTCGCTCATTCAGTACGGCCGACAGCGCCGCCCGCGTGACGCCAAGCGCCTCGGCAGCTCCTGTCACCGTAAGATCTAGAGCCTCGATAATTTCGTGTCTGACGAACCCGCCTGGATGGACAGGTTTCTTCATGCGGATGCCCAGCGCCGATTTCATGTCTGCCTCTCAGTGGTAATCCTCGTAGTCGAGATCGACGATCTCCATCTCTTCGCGGTCGATTCGGAACGTGAGCCGCCAGTTCGCGGTAACCGCCAGACTCCAGGTTTCCCTGCGATCGCCGGTCAGCCTGTGCGCTCTCCAGCCCGGCACCGTCCGCAACTCTTCTTCCCGTTCCATGTCCTGAAGGAAAGAGACGATGCGCCGGAGTTTCCCTGCAACGGCGGGCGGCACGCCGGTGGCATCGTCTTCCTGGATGAGTCGGCGCAGCCCCCTGTGGGCCACGTTCCTGATCTTCATTACCGATGTTATCCATTGCAGGTGTATAGCGTCAAGCGACGCTTTCCGAAAGGCCTGTTGGGCGACGCTCCTCGGGAGGCTTCCTTTATCCGGTCCCGAGCCAGATGGTCGTAGCGCGCCACTGTCACCGATCCACGGATAACAGGTACAACGGGTTCGATTCTTCCGAAATCCGCGACGCTCGCCCTTCAGGTAGGAAAGGCCGAATCGCAGAGTCCTGGGCTCAGATCTTCCGTTGCGTCGATACGGTCTTCGCGTCCATCAGTTCGTCGATCTTGTCGGCGATGCGCTGAGCGGGCTCCCGAAGCTGACGCGCGCCGCCAAGTGCGACATCGACCGCGAGGAATTACGGGACGCCTGGCAGAAACAGGCCGCCGATGTCGGGCTCGATGCCCGCGCGCTGGTCCGGGAGGCAGCCGCGATGTGCGTCGGGCCGGCGATACGCGCCCCCGTATTGGCATCGGAACGGACGGTTTGGTCGGAAACACCGGTTACGGCGAGCCCGGATGCCGCTGGTCCGGACGGCGCCGCGAACGATCGCAATGCGGCGTCGGAAGCGGTTGCCTGGGCGATGGCGCATCTCTCGGAGCGCGAGGCGGTGTTCGCCCGTGCCGATCTCTTCGCCGCCGCGCTCGCCCAACCGCGGCTGTTCTCCTGTTCAGGGATTTCGTTGCGGGTGCCTGGAGGTCAGATTGCTATGAACGTCAGAAACCGTCGTCCCGCCGCACTGTCGATTCCCGGCTCGCATGCCAACTCCTGCCTGTCTTCGGTGACATGCCGCTTGACCGGATCAGGTAATAGGACGTGAACCGCTGGTTCGACATTTACAGTGCGACGGCACCAGGCGGTGCTAATAAAGCACTCGAAGTGATGTGTCAGATCCTGAACCATGCGAAGGTTCATGGTCATCTTGAGACCAACCCTGCAAGCAGTATCCGCCACAATCCGGGCCGCAAGCTCAACCGTTTCCTCTCCCGTGACGAGATCAATCGCCTACATGAGGAGTTGGACAGTTGCGTCGCCGAGCGGCCATCACGTGCGGCACAGGCCGACATCATACGCCTCCTCTTCTACACCGGTTGCCGTAGCGGGGAGATCAGGAACCTGAAATGGGATGAAGTTGGCGACAACACACTCGACCTTGCAGACAGCAAGACCGGTCCGAGGAGGGTGTATCTGAACAGTGAGGCGCGCGCGATCATCAAACGCCAACCTCGCACCGGCGACTCTCATGTTTTCCCATCACCCCATGATCCGTCGCGGCCTCTGGCGGAAACACTGTCTCTTTGGTATCGCGTCCGCAAACGTGCCGGGATCGAGGATGTTCGGCTTCACGATCTGCGCCACTCTTGTGCATCTCTACCTTATAGCTTGGCTGCTTGAGTCATCGTACCCAGCTGTAATATCGGTCTTTTTAACTCCGGGCCGTGGCCTACAAGAATCGCAGAACTCCAATCCGTGTACAAGCGGTCAGCGGATTGGACTCAATTGAGGGGGTGACATGTCCACTCTGAGCTATCATTTTCCCGAGTTCGCGATTGGCGCGTGACCGTTCCCCCAAGCCGTGAGGGCCCAGATGGGGGGAGGCGGTGAACGGCCGCTGTGGCAGTAAACCGGTCGCCTGCGCGCTCCGACCTCTCCCGCGCCTGGACGATTCCACGGTCTGAAGAAACGGTCACGCTAGGGACGGATTCAGCCGCGGTTCAGTGTCGTATCGGAACGCGGCCGCTCCGGTTCAGCGCTTGGTCATCATCGCCAACGTCGATAGCATATGAAGCCGAATCCAGTGGATGACTAGTTTCCTCACCGTGACAATCATGTCGTTGGGACCGCCGTCAAGATACTCCAAGCAGCCGTAGCGGTCCGCTCCGTCATGCAGGACCGAAAACGACTTGGCGATCTGTTCGCCGGGCTTCAGTATTCTGCGCCCTGCGCGACCACTGACACTTCGCTCAGCGGGTGAATGCCTCGACGACAGCACCCCGTCAAGACGGCCAACGTCAAGCAGAATGTGGGATCACGACCGGCTCCGGAATCCTGGACACCGCAGGACAGATCCGTTCCCGCCGCCTTCGTACTTCAACCATGCAAGTATGGGCCGCGGTTCCGCGCAGGACGTCAGGACAGCAATGCTGACAAACTCTGGAAATACTGGCGATTCCTCTGGAACGACCACCGATGAGCCACGACGGCGGACCGGCCACGTTTGGACTGCACGCCAAAGTCCGCTCCGCCGCCGCCACACCGCCTTTTAGCTAGTGCCGGCAAGAAAACCCTAATGTGTTGATATTGCATGATAATATGTGGTATTGGCAAGTGAAGATTCACGCCGCGAGGTGGTTATCGGGTCCTATAGCCCTGGATCAGGTCGATTTCAGAGATTCTTCGCAAGGCAGCATCATGAGACACGTCCGCAATCCACAAATGGAACTCGGCGAGATCGGGATCGAGGACATTTGGATCAACCTGAAGTCCCGGGACGACATTCCGGCGTTGTTGCTGGGCCTCCAGCATCTCTATGCCGACGAGGAGACCCGCACCCGGCTGTTTGCGCTTCTCGAGGAGCACATGCTCCCCGGCGTCGACCGCACTGTAGGACGCCCGGGCATGGAGTTGTGGAGGATCCTGGTGATGGGCGTGGTGATGCAGGGATCAGGTTGCGATTTCGACCGCCTCCACGAACTGGTGAATGAGCACAACACGCTTCGTCAGTTTCTGGGACACGCTGATATCTGGGACAAGAGGAAGTACGAGTACCAGACGGTGGTGGACAACGTGTGTCTGGTGCGTCCCGAGTTGTTGGCGGAAGTTGGACAGCTGATAGTGGAGAGCGGCCATGCGGTCGCGAGAAAAAAGCCTGGCGAGCTGTTGCGAAGGCGCTGTGATTCCTTCGTGGTGGAGACGGACGTGCACTATCCCACGGACGTCAATCTGCTCATGGACGCGATGCGTTGTCTGGTTCGAGCGACGGGCCGTGCGGCGAGTGAGCATGGGGTGGCCGGCTGGCGCCAGTGGCGGCATCTGACAGGGTCGGTGAAGATACTGTTCAATCAGGTGCGTTCGACCCGTCGGGCCCGTCCGGAACGGGTCGAGGCGTACCTCGAGCGCTGCCGCTATCTTGTGGAGCGCGCGCAGACGACGCTCGCGGATCTGGCCTTGCGTGGTGCAACACCCTGGAAACTCGTGAACATCGAGTACTATCTCGGGCATGCCGTGCGGCAGATCGACCATGTGGAGCGCCGTCTTCTCAGGGGCGAGACGATCCCTTAAGGACGAGAAGGTGTTCTCGATCTTCGAGAGCCACACGCGGTGGATCTCGAAGGGCAAGGCCGGCACGCCGGTGGAACTCGGGGTTCCGGTCTGCGTGCTGGAAGACAATCACGGTTTCATCCTGCACCACGAGGTCATGTGGCAAGGCAGCGATGTGGACTATGCCCAGCCGATGATCCGGGAGACCCAGGCGCGCTTCCCCGAGCTTCGCTGGTGCAGCTTCGACCGCGGCTTCCACAGTCCCGAAAACAGGCTTCGTCTTGACGAGCTTCTGGATCACAACGTGCTGCCGCGGAAGGGGCGCCTGTCGAAGGTCGACCGGGAACACGAACAGGACGAGACGTTCGTCGCCATGCGCCGTCAGCATCCGGCGATTGAATCGGCGATCAACAATCTGGAGCATCGGGGCCTCGACCGGGTCCGTGCCTTCGGCGCCGATGGCTTTGCCCGCGTGGTGGCGCTTTCCGTCGTGGCCTTCAACATCCACCGCATCGGCCTGCTGCTGCGCCGAAAGACGCGACGACGACGCGCCGCCTAACGGCGCCCTCCAGACAATCCGTCATTCCCGGCCCGCCGAAAGGCGGGAACGGGGACCTGTGTCCGAATACCGGCGACGGCAGTCAGATTTGACCATAAATCACGTAATCCGCCGTCTGGAAGGCCATTCGCATCCTGATATAGGACAGAATTGCATGCGACTCAGCGCCGCTGCCCTGCAAACTCGCGGCCTGTCATCGCTGGAGATGGGGTTCTCTGGCAGTCACTAGCTAATCCCTTACGGTCGGATGCGCCGAGACCGGCTCCCCCCCAAGAACCACCCGACCAAGCCGCTCACACATCCGCTCCACCGTCCCCAGTCCTCGACCATTCCCTACACGAAGCCAGTCAGATAAAGCACCACGGCTACCCAATTTGCGCCAAATCCAGTTCGCGTTCCAGCCCGCCAAAAAAGTGGTGGGTCGCACCCAGGAAAAATAAATGGGACCCGCGCCTAATCAAGTGAGCTTTTCCGCCTTCGTCCGCGCTACATGCGCATGTGTCGTGGCGGCTGCACGTAGAAGATTTACAAACAACATTTCGAGTTCAAATTGATCATCTTCGGGCAGAGAGTGGTGAACACTCGCCCGTAGGCGGTGCGCCATTATAAGATCTCCAGCGATCGCTCCTGCTGCACCAGCGTTTCGAAGGTCATCGATTTTGGTTTTGAATTGGGACCACTGACTTAACGCCACTTTTTGCTCAGCCAATTGTTTGTGTTTCTGTAGCAGTCGTGACACGTGCGGGTCCGACCAAAGCTGACGGAACATTTGAAAGATCTGGGTTCTTGTTCCACCCATTGCACGAACAGCATGTTCGACAGCCACAGCCATGCCTTGAATATCACTGAGCATACCCGCCATAGACATCTCAAGATCTTCGAACGCATATGCCTCGAATGACTCAAGCCTCAGAAAAATCACATCTTGGTATTCCTTTTCAACAAAATCGGCAAAGGCGCGAATTTCATCTAGAGATAGCGTCCGAGCATCCTTACTGTCGGCCGTCGGTCGAAGTGTTCGAATCAGACGTACCTTTTGCTCCTCCGCCCAATCCGGCCAAATCACACGTAAAGTTGGTGTAGTGTGGTTACTCTGATAGCCGACGGCAGTTGCAATGTCATTGAGCTCCATTTTTCGGGAGGTTTGAAGCATACGCACTGCGGCCGCCAGATAGCTCCTATATGCCTGAGAAGTAAACTCACGACCCTCCGAATCCCAAACACCCCACCTCTTTGCGAGGAATTTGCATGCCTCCAAGAGCTCATCCTTGCAAACACTGTAGCGCTCCAATGCAGAAGCGGCCGCTTCCCTTCGTTTATCTCGATGGCTCGCGACCTGCGCCTCTGTAAGCCGAACCCTTCCTCCACCTTGTCCACGCAACATATGGGTCAGCGCGCGATTCGCTTCCTCAACCGACCAGACAATGGCATCTAGCACATTTTCATGGTCTCGAAATGTTGAACTCGCGCGAACCGGATCAAAAAGTTCAAATATGTACCCTGCAGGAACCCGCCCCGCGCGAATTGCCAATCGCACTCCTTCGGCGGTGGTGCTATCCGTCATATTCGTGCGGATGTGGACCCCTATGTCAGCAACCTCCGCAGCCGCGAGCACCTGCCATCCGCTATAGAAATCGGAAACATTGCATGAATCGAATAGAACGGGATGTTTGTCGTTCGCGACGTTGACGCGACGATCATTATTCCCAATAAATTTCTGCCTACCCGTTGTTTGAATGAATTCTATGAATTCCGGATCTGGATTGTCAAACGGATCTATGTCCGGCTGGATTGTCAAACGGATGTCAGCTACTTGTAGAATGGAAGCTTACCCTCTGAAGGCTGTCCGAGAGACGTAATGCTGCGCTCCATCGTGGTCCGTCTGGTTCTATTGGATCATGCAAGTCTTTCACATCGTCATGGCGGTTAAGCCAAAGTCTTCGCGCGACCGGTTCGGGCCATTGAAGACGATCCTTCGGTTTCAGTAGACCACTACATTCCAAGGATTCCAGCAAATAATTGCCAATATGTGTATCTCGGAAGGCACGTAATTTTCGGAGGCCAGATGCGAACTGATGCGCGGTGAGGTACCGACGAATGTTCAGCCGTAGCTCTTTTTTCGTTTGCGTCGACAGCATTAGTTTCCCCACCTGCTGTGCTCTACATCAACTTGCTCCATGACCGGCAATCGGGCAGGTACCAATTGAACGCGATTCAGTTTCGACGGCTGCATCCGTCCTGAAGTGCTTTGCGGATCGTACGCGTGACGGTTCGCCCCTCCTCTCGCAGACCATCGGGCGAACGGTTGAATTCTGTCGCCTGCATCGTGCACAGTGTGCCCAGCGCCAGCATCCGTGGGTGGGTCCTCTCCTTGCCCCGAAGATACACCGGGCGCTCGAAAGCCGTAACTTCGACCACAAATGTCCATTCACTGCTCTTACGACGTGCTCAGATGAGGAAATCCGGCAGACACTGTCCGTCCGGCGTCTCGATGTCGAACACCGGCTTCTCCAGTTCGAATTCGGCGTCGGGGAATTCCCTGCTCATGACCCGCAGCGTCGTGCGTAGCGTCCCGAACGCCTGGCGTTCGTAGTGCGAATCCACGGGTACCGGCCAATCGCTCGCCACGATCGGCTGCGCGTAAGCCTCCAGGCACTCATACCCACTTTCGCCCTCGGGCAATCCCACCGCTCCGAGAAAGAGGTACGGTCCGGGAACGCGGTTGCGGCCTACGACGGGCCGGCCGGGCCGCATCCGGACGTCCACGCGGTCGTTCCGCTCGCGCGAGCCAACGCCGTGTGCATCTACATCCCAAACCACCCAGCAGAGGAATCCCTGGGGCTTGTGGCGCGCCGGCCAGTTTCTCCCCGTCTCGCGCACCCGCGCATGCACCCACCTGCCATTCCACATTCGCACATGCGAAAACCAAAGGTCGGACAGCAGGCGCCCGGGCGCGATCTGGATCTCCGCAGCCTGTACCCCCATCGTGTAGCCACAGGCACGGGGCACGGGATTCCTCAGCCGCGCGAATCCGGTTGAGCCCGGTTTTGTCCATCAGCATCAGCAAATGTTGCGACATCGCGGGCCGGCGCACGCTCGTCCGCTCCGCTTCGCCGTCGCGGCGCCCGCCCGGTTTCGAGACGCGCTGGTCTCCCGCGCGGTCGCGAAGCACCGCGAAGAACCCCTCCGGCGCTTTCCTCGGCGGCCGGTCCCACAGCGCCTTATCCCGGAGTCTGATGTGTGTTCGATGGAAGACGCAACTTTCATCATGCCGCAAGTGCCGGCCGGCCAGCACGCGCCACCAATAGTGGGTTCCTGGATCATTGCGGCACGGAGCGACGACCGGCCGCCGGCCGTCCTCCCTCCGGCAGTCGCATCCAACCCACAAGCGATGCTCGCGGGCGCGGTTCATGACTTCGAGCACGAGCGCTTCGGATTCCTCGCCTCCGACCCCGCCGGCCACGGCCCGGATGGCGTCCTGCTCCGCGGCGGTGAGGTGCTCCGCTGGCGACAGGTCCCGTTTGTCGACCAGTTCAAGCGTCACGATCGAGCGCTTCTCCCGTGTAGCGATTAAGCCTCCACCGCGTCTGCATCCTGGCGTCCCCATGTCGCCGGCCCGTCGTCGAATCCATGATGGCCTTCACTCTTCAAGGAGCCGCGCGAGCATGTGACGGACATGATCCTGGCCGCCGAAGAATACCGCGAGGACACGCACCGTCTCCCGCCCGTCGTCGACGTCAAACCAGTAGATGGCCCGTCCGATGGCGAGATGCCGCAAGCCGGGCAGGAGGTCGTCATGGCGCTCTCCCCGACGGGGCGCGGTCAGGATCCGCTCCGCGGGCGCACGGATCTCGACAATCCGCGATTCGGCACGATCGAACGCGCGCTCCAGACTTTCTCCGAATTCGAGGTAGCTGTTCAGCAGATGGTCGAATATCAGCCTGAAGTCGCGTTCGGTGTCGGTCGAGAACTCAAGACGGAAGGCCATGCGCGCGGCGCTTGTCGGCGACCATCCCGGCAAGCCGCGCGTCCATTTGCTCCGTGTCGACGAACGTGCCCTTGCGCCGGCGAGACAGGAGCTCGCGCAAGGCTTCGGTCTCCAGCTCATCGGCGTCCATGCGATGACGCAGCAGATCGACGCCTTGCTGCAGGACCGCGCTCAGGCTCGAGTAGCGCCCGGCGTCGACCAGCGCCCTAGCGAACGCGTGCTGCTCGTCGGTGAGCGAGATTGAGGACTTGACGGTCATGGGCGTCTCCCTGCCCTCAGGGTAATACTGCGTGGCACCGGGGTCAACGCGAGGCCCTGCGTGCCGGTGCGTAGGATCGCGGCGCTCGGCAAGAGCGGCGGAACGCTCGATTATGTAGCCGCGTGGTTCATCAAGGCGGGGGAATATGTGAACGGCGGCAATGCCCGGATCGGCTTTGTCGCGACCAACTCGATCACGGCCGGCGACCAGGTCGCGCAGCTATGGCCGGTGCTGTTCGGGTGCTGCAAGCTGGAGATCGCCTTCGCGCACAGGACTTTCGCCACAGGTTCGGCCCCGCCCAGCCCCGGGGTGTCGGGTGAAACGGCGTCGGCGGCTGGCTGATCTTCTCGCAATCCCGGCAGGTGAACTTCTCGCGCACCGTCTGGATCAACTTCCAGCGGCGCGGGACCGCCTCCAGCGTCTCGGTCACGTCCTCACCGATCTTCGACAGCCTGTCCGAGCCGCAGCAGGCGCAGGCCGTCGGCGCCGGCACCACCACCCGCTCGCGCGGAAGGTGCGCGGGGAACGGCTTGCGGGCCGGCTTGCGCCGCGTGAACCCCTTGACCTCGGTGGTCTCCGCCGCCGCCCGCTCGGCCGCCAGTTCGTCCTCCGTCGCGCTCGCCTCAAGCTCGTCGAGTTGCAGTTCAAGCTGGTCGAGAAGCCGCTGCTTGCGCTCCGAGCGCCAGCCGTATATCTCGCGCCGGAGCTTCTCGATCGTCAGCTTCAGGAAGGCGATCTCCGCCGCGGCGTCGGACACCTTCGCCTCGGCGTTCGCGGCCCGCGCCTCGGCCGCCGCGAGGACCTTCTTCAGGGCTGCGATGTTGGACCCGCCGGTCACCGGCGAGATCGAATCACATCGGCCGATTCGCCGCTACGCCAATCATGCCGGGTGAGTCACCTTGCCGCCGATCAGCCGGCCCGCAACGGCCGCCAGCTGCGAACCGGGTTCCGCCAATCGATCCCCTCAAGCAGGTAGCCGAGCTGCGCCGCGCTGATCGATACCGCGCTGCCCGACGTTGTCGGCCACTGGAACCGGCCGCGCTCCAGACGCTCGGCGTAGAGCGAGATCCCCACCCCGTCATGCCACAAGCATTTTGCGAGGTCGCCTCGACGGCCGCGGAAAATATAGAGATCGCCCGCGTGAGGGTCGCGCCCGAGATCCTCCTAGTCCTGCAGCGCAAGCGTGTTCATCCCGCGCCGCATGTCGATCACGCCACTCGCCAGCCAGACACGGACAACGCCCGGAACCGGGATCATCACCGCGCCAGAACCGCGAGAACCCGGGCCAGCGCCGAGCCGTCCACCTCCCGGTCGACGATCACCCGCGAGCCATCGGCCAGCGCGATCTCCATCCGCCCCGCCGCCGACGCATCGCCCGCGGCAGCATCCAGCGGCGGCGCCTCCACAATCACCGGCACCAGGCCGCCGGCCCCGTCAGCCTGCTCGCGGAACCGGCGCCGCCAGTTGAACACCAGGTTGGCGTTCACCTCGTTGCGCCGCGCCACAACCGACACGGAAACTCCAGGCTGGTAGCTCTCCGCGACGATCCGGCGCTTCTCCGCATCGCTCCAGCGACGACGAGGCGCAACCGGGCATGCCCGCCCGGACCCCAGCTTCTCCACTGCGTCCGACATCGGCGATCATGTCCACTTAGACCTCGGTGGACACCACGCAGGTGTCCACTCCCGATCGCATAACCTCGCCTGATCACACTAATCCGAGAAGGCGGCCCACGCCGGAGGCTTACGCCTGGTCGGCGCCATCCTCCTCGAACAGAACGACGAGTGGGCCGTCCCAAGGAGATACATGACACTGGAAACCGTCGCCCGCTTGGACGATCCTGAGGACGTCACACCGACGGCGATAGCCGCAGCGTGACAGAACCGGCTCAACCGCCGGAACGACGATCGGCCCCAAGCCGTCCTACACCACGCGTGGGGACACAACCATGCCCGCCAAAACGACAGTCTACGGTGAAGCTTCCGAAACGCCGCACGAAGCGGGTCGGGAGTCCGTGGCCGAACAGATGTTTCCCTGGTTGCTGCGTCAGAGGATCACCGTGCCCGATCGGGTAGCGGGATATGTTCACCGTGCCGAGCTTGTGAACCAAACCATGCCAACGGAGCGCCGGTTGACGGTGCTGAAGGCATCCGGCGGTTTCGGCAAGACCACCCTGCTCTCGGAGTGCTGCCGCAGGCTCCGCCAAGATGGCGTGCCCGCCGCCTGGGCTTCGTTGGACGAGCAGGACAATCCTCAGATCCTCGACATCTACATCGCCTTTGCCTGCCACATTGCCGGGCTGGATCTCTTCAATCTATCGGACCCAGACGTGACCAACGTCCTGCCGCAAAACCGGGTCGGGCTGGTAGTGCGCGAGATCCAGAAGACTGGCAGGCCTTTTGTGATCGCCTTCGACGAGCTGGAACGGCTGAGTGATCCTGCCGCTGCGTCACTACTTGAGTTCCTATTGCAACGCGGGCCGTCCAATCTGCATCTGTCGTTTGCCTGCCGGCAAATCCCCGACGGTCTGAACATCGCTGGTGCGGTGCTGGAAGGGCGAGCAGAGGTCTTGACGACGGAAGATCTCCGGTTCTCGAAACCGGAGGTGGCTCAATTCTTCGGTCTACGCCTTTCGCGCAGTGAACTGGCTGCGGAGATGGACCGTTCGGCCGGCTGGCCTGTTGCATTGCAGATTTCCCGCAATCAGACGGAGTTCGGGGCGGGCGCGGACATCAGCATCGTTCAGGACTTCGTGAAGAACTGGATCGAGTCGCGGCTATTCGCGGGTCTCAGAGCACGACTCATAAGTCATTGATAACATTATGTATATTTCTCATACCCTTATCCCCGCGCCACACGGCGCATCAGAAAACGGCAGGCCGCCAGGCGACACCATGCCAGAGAACTCGCAAGACTCCGCTCATAATCCTTCGACAAACGCCGGCAGCGGGACATCCAGGCAAAGGTCCGTTGTAAGTGTTCGTTCAGCGCGTGACGGCTGATTTTTTCTTTTAGCGTGATTCATTTTTCACTGGCAACTTTGAACGGCATGTGCCAGGACTGTAGGCATGCCATGTCTTCAGGAAGCATTGCACTCGATGACGGCGGCGGGCCCTGTTCCGGATGCGGGCGGCATTGCGGTTGCTTGTCCGTGTAGCGCTCCGGAGGCGTGGCGTCGGCTTTACGAAGAAGAGAAGCGTCGTGCGGATGCTGCGGAAGCGCGTGTCGAACGGCTCGAACGGGAGAAGGTCCAGGAGCACTGCAAGGCGCAGTATTGGAAAGCGCAGTGGGGTCAGGCCCGGAACGCGCTCGAAGCGGCGCGTGCGGAAGCGAAGGACTTGCGCCGTGTGTCGGGGGATGCGTTGCATCTGCGCTCGGAGGTCGATCGTCTTGAGACGCTTCTTGCCGACATCGATGTCGACACGCGCAAGCGCAGCACGATGGCGTCCCTGCGGATCGAGAATGGCCGGTTGCAGGCTGGGAGCGAAGCCCTGCGCAAGCAGCTGCAGGAGGTCGAGAGCGAGCGTGACGAGCTGCGCTCGCAGGTTGAGACCCTGTCGCGCGCGCCGTTCGGTCGCAAGAGCGAACGGGGCCACAAGGGTACGGGCCGCAAGACGGGTCCGGACGACAAGGGGAAGACCGGCAAGCGCGGCCCCCGGCCCGGCGGCGAGACCCACGGGCGCACGCCGCGCCCCGAACTGGCCCGCAAGAGAGAGGTTCACGACCCGCCGCCCGAGGCGTTGCACTGTCCGTGCTGCAACGCACCCCGGGTGGCCAACGGATCGCATACCTCGGATCTGATCGAGGTCGAGGTCAAGGCTCATGTGCGGGTCATCGACCGGAGCCGCTGGCGCAAGACCTGCCAGTGTTCCGACACGCCCGAGGAGGTGTCGGCGCCACCGGTGCCGCGCCTGTTTCCGAGGACCATGTTCGGTATCAGCGTCTGGGCGCGTCTGCTGTTCGAACTTTACGCCGCCAACCGTCCCTTGCGGCGGGTCGCGGCGTGGTTCGAGGCGCAGGGCCTGCCGGTCTCACCGGGAACGCTTTCAGACGGGCATGACCGGATGGTGGAGCTGTTTGCGCCGCTGTCGGCGGCGATCCTTGCGCATCTCCAGCAGGCGCCGGTGGTGCATGCCGACGAGACCACCTGGAGGGTCCGGGAGTTCGCCACGACGGGCTCGTCCAGCCGCGCCTGGCTGTGGATCGCGACCTGCGTGGATGCGGTGTATCTGCATGTCGATGCATCGCGCAGCGCGGCCGCCGCCGCGACGCTGCTCGGCGGGCTGCGCAAGGGTGCGGTCCTGGTATGCGATCGCTATAGCGCCTACAAGAAGCTGGCCCGCCTGGCTGCGGGCCGGCTGGTCTTGGCGTTCTGCTGGGCCCATGTCAGGAGAGATTTCATCAAGGTGGCGGCGGCGCGTGGCGACCTCGAAGACTGGAAGGACCAGTGGCTGGCCCGGATCCGGCGCCTGTACAGGCTGAACGCGCAACGCTTGCGATATCACGATCCCGGCAAGCCGTCCGGCAGGAGGAGGTATCTGAGGATGCAATTCCGTCTGTCCCGCGTCCTCGGGGAGGTCTTCACGGAGGCGGAACGGGAACTTGCCACCGTTGATGACGCGTCGCCGCAGGCGAAGGTGTTGCGGTCTCTGCTGAATCATCGTGAAGGGCTGTCTCAGGTCCTCGACGATCTCCGTGTTCCGATGGACAACAATCTCGCTGAGCGCCGGTTCCGCCCTGAGGTCATCCGCCGGAAGCTGTCGCTGGGCTCGGACAGCAAGGAGGGTGCGCAGGGCATGGCGAAGATGCTTTCGGTGGTCCGCACGCTTGAGGTCAACGACATTGCGGTTGTGCCGTGGCTCGAGGCGTGGCTGTCCGCCTGTGCCGACAATGGCGGCCGTCCGCCGGAGGATCTCGGGCCGTGGCTGCCCTGGACAATGGACGAGGCGCGCCGGGCAGAGTTTCGCGCGTGAGCGCGGCACCGACATGCCGCTATGCGGGACGCGACTTCACCGAAGACGAGATTGCGCTGATCCGGGATCTGATTGCCGGCGATCCGAAGCTGACCCGGGCTCACCTGTCGCGGGCATTCTGCCGCCGGGTCGGCTGGGTCAAACCCGACGGCGGGTTGCGGGACATGATGGCGCGTTGCGCACTGCTGGCGATGCATCGCGACGGGCTGATCGTCCTGCCGCCACCACGACACCCGCGCCGTGCGCCCGGACCGGTCGTCTTCGGGCCGGAAACCGAAGCGCCGCTGCCACCGCCGCCCGCGACCCTCGAGGCGGTGCGGCCGCTCAGCCTCGTCCCCGTCCTCGACCGGACCAGCCACGACGCCCTGCTGTGGAAGCAGTTCATCGCGCGCTACCATTATCTCGGCTACAAGCCGATGGCCGGTGCCCAGATGCGCTATACCGTGGTCGACCGCCACGGCGCCCCGCTCGCCATGATCGGCATGGCAGCCGCCGCCTGGAAGACCGCGCCGCGCGACCGCGTCATCGGATGGAACCCGGAAACCCGGGCGCGCAATCTCCATCTCGTGGTCAATCAGTCCCGCCTGCTTCTACTGCCCTGGATCGTCATCCCCAACCTCGGGTCCCACATCCTGTCGCTGCTGCGCCGACAACTGCCCGGCGACTGGACGCAGCGCTATAATGTCGAGCCCGTCCTGATGGAAACATTCGTCGAAAAGCCGCGCTTTGCCGGCACCGTCTACAAGGCCGCCAACTGGACCCATATAGGCACCACCAGGGGACGCGGCCGTTACGACAGATATAACGAATGCGCCCTCGCCAAAAAGGACATCTGGGTGCAGCCGCTCCGCAGAGACTGGAAGCGCAGACTCAACGATTGAAAGAAATCATCACCTGCGGAACGAACGCTTACGGTCCGTTCGACGACCCAGCGGCGGTACAGGACCGTGAAACCTTTGATATCCTTGGGCTTCTCGATAATCTCCAAAGCCTCCCCCAACCCCATCTCGGCAAGCCGAGCCTGCAGTTTCGGGCCCTGGTAGCCACCATCCGCCCACAACTTCTCGACCGCCGGGGCCTTGTTCATCAGCTCTTCGATCACATCCGGCGCCCCATCGCGGTCCTGAACCGAGGCCTCATGCACCGTCATCGCGATCGGCGTGCCCTCAACGTCAACCGCAATGTGCCGCTTGCGCCCCTTGATCTTCTTGCCCGCATCATAGCCGGCCGGACCGCCGCTTTCCGTCGTCTTCACCGTCTGGCTGTCGATCGCCGCAGCCGTCGGCTCCAGATCGCGCCCCGCCAACTGTCGCGCTTGCTCACCCAGCACGTCCAGCAACTTCTCCAGGACCCCACTCCTCGACCATCGGTAATAGTATCTCTGGACCGTGGAATACGCAGAAAAACAAGGCGGTAACGCACGCCACTGGCACCCCGTCCCAAGGATGTACTGGATCGCGTTGAAAACCTCTCGAAGATCCGTCTTCACAGGCCGACCCAGCCGCGACAACGGCGGCAGATGCGGTTCAACCAGCGCCCATTCCGCATCCGTCAAATCCGTTTCAAATCGAACCATCGGACGCCTATACTGCTCCTGAGTGGTCTCGTTCCAAGCCATGGTACCCTCCAAGTATGGTCTTTCCGACTGACTTGGAATACCACATTTGGACGGACCACTCACTTATGGGTCAAACTCTTAAAGGTGGTCCAGGCCCAATGAAAAGGCTGGTGCCGAACCACAGCAGTTCCTACCGGCCCCTGCATATCGACACGCCAAAGGCATGGATCACTGCTCGAAGCATCGGGCTTTCCGAGTGCACTGTCCATGCGGTACGAACTTGCAAGCGCGGTTATAGGTGTCATCACCGGCAGGTTTGATTTCCTCGCTGATGCGAGGCGTTTCAGTCAGCATGCGTTTACGCTAAGATGGCTTCCCCGAACACGAAGATTCGAGCGGGGTGCCGGGGTGGTCGACGCGCGGATGCCAACTGTGGTTCGCCGTCCTGTCCGGGCGACGAGCTGTGCTCAAGCGCTCCGTCATGTGGGCAGCGGCAGGTAGAACCGATGGTTCCAATGCATCACCAGCATTCTCACTGACCAACGGGTCCTTCGCCCTACGTCGTCAGGTTTGATCCAGCGGATTCTGTGATCCGCTCCTTTTCGTCCTGAATGAATGGAGCCTTCGAGCAAACATAGGTGGATTGGAACCTTCACAACCACACCCCTCGCCCCCTGCGCTGACGGACAGACCTGCCTTTTGAATTTCCGCCTCGCACAACAAGGCGACAAATTCCCGCAGGGAATCGCCGTCCAGCTGTCGCAACTGTTCCTTTGTAACGTCGAGAATTCCCATCTGTCCCTCGGCAACGAAACGCTGTTTCAGTGCGATTTTTCAGACACACCTAAGTCCGATTTGCCTACGGTCTTCGGCCAGGTGGCAGTGCGCGTGGCCACAGCGAAGCGGACTACAGCGCGAATTGGATTTCGATGGTATTCTTCATCCTTCATCGAACGGCAGGGCCTTGAAGGCTCCTCCTCTCTCGTGGTACGTCATGAACAAGTGAAAGGCGATCATGATCAAACACGGCGGGATCGTAACGGGATACCTGTTCGGCTGCATCGCCGCCACTTTGTGGTTGATCGGCTCCGCCGCCGCAGGTTGCATATCGCAGACCATTGGCACGACCACCGTCCACAACTGCGACGGTAAAATCGGCGTGTCGCAGACGATCGGTGGCACCACCGTTCACAATTTCGACGGCAGGCTCGGCACCTCGCAGACGGTCGGCATGACCACCGTCCACACCATCGACGGCAAGTTCGGCATGTCACAGCGAGTCGGCAACATCGTCATCCACAGCGGCCCGCTGTTCGACGACCGCTAGGACGCCGGTCATGAATTGCCGGTCCTCAAGGAGAGAGACGGTCCACGTCGCCTAGCGCATCTGGTGTCAGTTCCGACCGACCGGTCTGGGAAGGTCCGAAATGTAATGGGTGTCCGTACCTCCCACGTCGTGGAAACTGACCCCGCCGAAATCGGCTTCTTCATCGAACGACAACGCTTCGAACCCTCCCCCGCGCACATGGTACGTCACGAACAGGCTTATTCGAGACATCTCATACCAGTCGAGCGGCGGAAAGTGTTCGTAATCCACCGGCGGCTCCCTGACGACTTCAGCATAGCAGGGTGAATGCGCAAGACTGGAGATATAGGCGTCATAGTAGGCCTTCATCTCGGGCCCGACCTGATGGCCCTGATGCCGAAGATGATCCACGACCCCGCTATAGGTATGGAAATCCGAACCTTCTTCGAGCGTGTAGCGATCACTGTAAAGGTATTCGGGCGTCATCTCCGTATCGACGTACTCGGCGCAATACGCGATTTCAGCCAAAGGCGCGTATGAACCTGTGGGCTCTATGCCGAGGTTGTCAACGAGGATCGTTGTGCCCGTACCGTAGAAACTCGGTCTGTGACGCCCGGGAAAGATATAGTCGAGAACATAGCCTTCTCCAGGCTCGCCGTTCCACTTCGAGAAATAGCGAGTACGCAGAATGATCGGCTCGTCGCACACGTTCTCGAAATACCGTCGGTGACGTTCCAGTTTATAGGCCACGGTTTCATCGGCATACCACTCCTCGTCGTATTCCCCTCCCGTTTCATGAACCTTGACGCAGTGTGTTGCATCCACCGGGATGGGCGTCGACCCGACATCATCGGCATCACCTGATGCGTGCGCTTCATCGCTCGACACAGCGGCGCTTGATGTGACGGTTTCTTCGTATGCGGTCTCACCAGCCACAACGGTATCGTTCGCTTCGCCCGGGGCAGCTGCATCGGGATCAAGCCAATCGAGAACTTCCGTTCCCTGCAGAGCCTCGTTGTTCTGTGCAAAGTCCCATGGCGTGCCTCCGGAATTGGTCCTGACAGAGGGATTGGCACCGGCATCCAGCAAGGTCGCGATGACGTCGGGAGTTTCACTTTTCCAGGCGGCGAAATGCAGAGGTGTCAAGCCCCATTCTTCGGATTTGGTTTCAAGGCCTGCACCCGCATGAAGCAAGGTTTCGACGACAGATTGAACGTCATTGTACGCCGCAGCCAAGTGCAGAGGTGTCCAGCCCCGTCCGTCCCTTGCCTCCAGATCGGCGCCGGCTTTCAGCAAGGCTGTGACAATGGCGGGAATGTCGCTGTACGCTGCGGCCACGTGCAAGGGTGTCACGTCTTTTTCATTCCTGACCTCAGGGTCGGCGCCGGCTTCCAGGAGGGCTTTGATCACGCCGGGGTCATCGGACCATGCCACGTCGTGCAAGGGTTCATTGCCAAACCGATCTCTCGCCCTGGGATCAGCACCGGAGTCCAACAGGATCTCGACGATTCCGACGGTGGAATGTCTTGCTGCCCAATGCAAGGGTGTCTGACCGTCCTCATCCCTCGCATGGACATCAGCACCCGCCTTCAGCAAGGTTGTGATGACCTCGGAATTGCGGTTGAACCACAGCGCTGAAAATAGTGGTGTCTTGCGATCTGAATCATCCTTGGCGTTGGGGTCGGCACCGGCATCCAGGAGGACTTGCACAACTTCGGGAAACTTGGTGGTCCCTGCCGCAAGGTGCAGGGGAGTCGTGCCGGACTCGTCATTGACCGCGATGTCGGCGCCTGCACTGAGACATGCCCGCACATCCTCGGCATCCGCTGACCGGAAGAACCATGGCTTATTCCAGTCGTCGCACACTTCGGTTTGTGTCTGTGCGGCAACAACGGCGCTCTCCTCCTTGAGATACTCTTCGCATTCGCGGTCGTAGTGGATCACTTCGCCGTGAGACCACTGCATGACGAACGCACACGATCCATCGGGTCCGTAGGTGATCGACTGTCCATGAAATCTGCCATGGTCGAATTGACCATGCGTGACATGGCCGTCTGAAGCGCGTTCTGTCACTTCACCGTGAGGTTTTCCTTCAGAAATCGTCACCGTGTGTTCGAACGTGTATTCTTCATTATCCGACAGTTCCTCGCTTCTGAATCCCAGTGTTCCGCTGCCGGCTGCTATCCCGTCATCACAGGTACCGGACCAGGAGATAGGATCCCTGCCAGGTTTTGAAACATTGACCCAGAGATGGCAGCCAGGCCTCCCGGCAATTTCCCTCCAGCACTCCCCATCTTCTGTATCCGTGACGCACAGTCGACCAGGTGCGGACGCAGCGGTCGCGACGGATGCCACTGTAACCTTCTCCAGCAACGGTCCGTAGACGAACGCCGTACCGCTGCCGGGTACCTCGATCTGCAGCCACTCCCCGACCTCGCCGGTTATCCGAACCTCGTCGCCGATCTCGAGAGACCCCACCACGTCGTGTTCAGTACCCGGTCCGCTGCGCAGGTTCGAGCGTTTCACCGCGCGCATCATGCGGTCGGTTTCCGCGACCGCCGCGGGGCCCTGGTCCTCTTCACCACCACAGGTAAGATCGTGACCGCCTGCACGATCCAGGGCCTGGTGAATCGCTCCACCCTCCTCGGCGATCGCGTAAGGTATGTACCCCTCCGCGTCCCGCACACAGGGATCGGCGTTTCCGGCCAGCAACGCCTCCACCACCTCCACCTTGCCCAGGCTTCCGCCGGAACGGATCGCACTGTGAAGCGGCGTCTCTCCCTCGGGATTCCTGGCATCCGGGTCGGCCCCGGCAAACAGCAGCAAGGTGACCGTGGCGCCGTTGTCTGGGCCGTACCGCAAGAACGTCATGAGCGGTGTCAGGCCGGCACCGTTGACTGCCGCGGGATCGGCACCACGGTGAAGCAAGGCTCCCACGACCGAAGCGACACCGCGGTTGGGGCCGAGAGCGGCATGGAGTGGCGTGTCGCCCTTGCCGTTGGTCCTGTTGGGGTCGGCTCCGGCGCCAAGCAGGAGCGTGACGCCTGCTGAACCGTCATGACTGCGTGCAGTGAGGTGGAGCGGGCTCTCGCCTCTCTGATTGGCTGCGTCCGGATCCGCTCCGTACCGCAGCAGCATCCGGATTGCGGCGACGGAGTCGTCTTCCCACAGGATCGGTGGAGATGCACTCGCTGCAAGGTGGAGCGGTGTGTTGCCATCCCGGTCCCGGACGTGCAGATCGCCATCCGCCTCGAGCAGGACCTCCAGGGTTGCGGCGGCACCAACTCCTGCCGCGGCGTGAACGGCTGTCCGGCCGGAGGAATCCGGAACGTTCGGATCGCTCCCGCGGGCCAGCAGTTCCCGCACCTGGTTGGTGTAGGACGCGCCGGCGCCGGCGATGTTCCGCAAGTTCGTTTCATCCGCAGATTCCGCACTGGCCGGGCTGACGGCGGTGAATAAAAGAATCGTGACCGCCAGGAACATTGCCGATACCGGACATGGACGGCTGGAGGTTGGTCGCAACATGAGACGATCCCTATCGTGGTTTTGCGCCGTTCACTGTCTGTTGGCCGAATGCAAGGATATCTGGAACCTTCGCCGGACAACAAGGTTTGGCCAGACCAGGCATCGGAATGACCTGCAGCGGACCGGTCCTCAGTACGAAATGCCTCTCGACCGGTACAAGGACCGGGTCACGGCTTCGTGCTGCGCCATCGACTACAACCGGGCACGCTCTTCCTCGTCCGCCCAGGGCATCCTGATACATCCCCTTGTGAAAAGGTCCGACATCTTCTGGCAAACCAGCGTGCCCGGATCCGGAGCACTGTCCGGACTCCAGAAACGTACCACCCGGAGCGTGACCAGGGGACTGTCACACTAGCAGGGTGACAACCTCGTTCGACGACCGTCAGGCACGCCGGTCATGAACCGCCGGTCGGGAAGGAGCAAGGCAGTCCACGTTGTCTACCGCATCAGGCGTCAGTTCCGACCGACCGGTCTGGGAAGGTCCGAAATGTAATGGGTGTCCGTACCTCCCACGTCGTGGAAACTGACCCCGCCGAAATCTGCTTCTTCATCGAACGACAGGGCCTCGAAGCCTGCTCCCTTCTCGTGGTACGTCACGAACAGGCTTATCCGTGAAATCTCGTAATATTCGAGCGGTGGAAAGTGTTCGTAGTTCGTCGGCGGTTCCCTGACGACTTCGGCATAGCAGGGTGAATGGACAAGACCGGCGATGTACGCGTCAAAATAGGCCTTCATCTCAGGTCCGACCTGATGGCCCTGATACCGGAGATGATCCACGACCCCGCTATAGGAACCGAATTCCCCACCTACTTCGAGCGTGTAGCGATCGCTATAAAGGTATTCGGGCGTCATCTCCGTATCGACGTACTCGGCGCAATACGCGATTTCAGCCAAAGGCGCGTATGTACCTGTGGGCTCTATGCCGAAATTGTCGATAAGGATATTGGCGCCGCTGTCGAAGGTGAAGGTTGGTCTGTATCGTCCTGGAAATATGCGGTCGAAGGCGTAACCCTCATCATGCTCGGCGTTCCGCTTCGAGAAATAACGGACACGCAGAACGATTGGCTTGTCGCACGTGTTCTCGTAGGTACGGCCGAACCACTCAATTCTGTAAGCCACGGTTTCATCGGCATACCACTCCTCCTCGTAATTCCCTCCCGTTTCATGAACCTTGACGCAGTGTGTTGCATCCACCGGGATGGGCGTCGACCCGACATCATCGGCATCACCTGATGCGTGCGCTTCATCGCTCGACACAGCGGCGCTTGAAGTGACGGTTTCTTCGTATGCGGTCTCACCAGCCACAACGGTATCGTTCACTCCGCCTGGGACGGCTGCGTCGGGATCAAGCCGATCGAGAACTTCAGTTTCCTGCAGAGCCTCGTTGTTCTGTGCAAAATCCCATGGCGTGCCTCCGGAATTGGTCCTGGCAGTGGGATCGGCACCGGCATCCAGAAGGGTCGTGATGACGTCAGGAGTTTCACTCTTCCAGGCGGCGAAATGCAGAGGTGTCAAGCCCCATTCTTCGGATTTGGTTTCAAGGCCTGCACCTGCATAAAGCAAGGCTTCGACGACTGAGGGAACTTCATTGTATGCCGCGGCCAAGTGCAGAGGTGTCCAGCCCCTTTCGTCCCTTGCCTCCAGATCGGCGCCGGCTTTCAGCAAGGCTGTGACGATGGCGGGAATGTTGCTGTACGCTGCGGCCACGTGCAAGGGTGTCGCGTCTCTTTCATTCCTGACCTCAGGGTCGGCGCCGGCTTCTACCAGGGCTTTGATCACGCCGGGATCATCGGACCATGCCACGTCGTGCAGCGGTTCATTGCCATACCGATCTCTCGCCCTGGGATCAGCACCGGAGTCCAACAGGATCTCGACGTTCCCGACGGTGGAATGTGTTGCTGCCCAATGCAAGGGTGTCCGACCGTCCTCATCCCTTGCATGGACATCAGCACCCGCCTCCAGCAAGGATGTGATGACCTCGGAATTGTGGTTGAACCACACCGCTGAAAATAGTGGTGTCTTGCGATCTGAATCATCCTTGGCGTTGGGGTCAGCACCTGCATCCAGGAGGACTTGCACAACTTCGGGAAACTTGGTGGTCCCTGCCGCAAGGTGCAGGGGAGTCGTACCGTACTCGTCATTGGCCGCGATGTCGGCGCCTGCCCTGAGACATGCCCGCACATCCTCGACATCCGCTGACCAGAAGAACACTTGCGTATTCCAGTCGTCGCACACTTCGGTTTGTGTCTGTGCGGATAAATTCGAGTCTGTGGTTCCGGATGTGCCGCCACATTCATCGTCCTTGGAAACGAACTCACCTTGCGACCATTCGAGATAAAAGCCACACGAGCCATCGGCTTCATAAGTGATCGACCGACCATGCAATCTACCGTCGGCGTAGCGACTTTCGGCGGTACTCCCGCCTGAGAAACGCCATATCGCCTCGCCATGGCGCTTTCCCTGTGAAATGGCAACTGTTTGTTCAAAGACATTATCCTGGTTGGATGAGCTTCCGTAGGGCCCAATCACCAGCGTTCCCTCGCCGGTAGCCTTGCCGTCGCGGCACGTTCCGGACCAGGAGATGGGTGCGTTGTACGTGTATGATCTGTAAACCCATAAAAAACAGCCGGGCACCTCGGCAATTTCCCACCAGCACTCACCATCATCTGTATCCGTGGGGCACAGACGGCCAGGTGCGGACGCAGCGTTCGCGACGGATGCCGCTGCAATCCCCTCCAGCAACGGTCCGTAGACAAAGGCCGTACCGCTGCCGGGTGCCTCGATTCTCAACCATTCTCCGGTCTCGCCGGTTACCCGAACCTCGTCGCCGATCTCGAGGGACCCCACCACGTCGTGTTCAGTACCCGGCCCGCTGCGCAGGTTCGACCGTTTCACTGCGCGCATCATGCGATCGGCTTCCGCGACCACCGGTGGGTCCTGGTCCTCTTCGACGCCGCAGGCGAAATCGTGACCGCCTGCACGATCCAGGGCCTGGTGGATCGCTCCACCCTCTTCGGCGAACTGGTAAGGTATGAAACCCTCCGCGTCCGGCACACAGGGATCGGCGTTTCCGGCCAGCAACGCCTCCACCACCTCCACCTTGCCCAGGCTTCCGCCGGAACGGATCGCACTGTGAAGTGGCGTCTCTCCTTCGGGATTCCTGGCATCCGGGTCGGCTCCGGCAAACAGCAGCAAGGTGACCGTGGCGCCGTTGTCGGGGCCGTACCGCAAGAACGTCATGAGCGGCGTCAGACCGGCACCGTTGATTACCGCGGGATCGGCACCACGGTGAAGCAAGGCTCCCACGACCGAAGTGACACCGCGGTTGGGGCCGAGAGCGGCATGGAGTGGCGTGTTGCCCTTGGTGTTGGTCCTGGTGGGGTCCGCTCCGGCGCCAAGCAGGAGCATGACGCCTGCTGAACCGTCATGACTGCGTGCCGCGAGGTGGAGCGGGCTCTCGCCTCTCTGATTGGCTACGTCCGGATCCGCCCCGTATCGGAGCAGCATCCGGATTGCGGCGACAGAATCGTCCTCCCACAGGATCGGTGAAGATGCATCCGCTGCCAGATGCAGCGGTGTGTTGCCATCCCGGTCCTGGACGTGCAGATCGCCACCGGCCTCGAGCAGGACCTCCAGGGTTGCGGCCGCACCAACTCCGGCCGCGGCGTGAACGGCTGTCCGGCCGGAGGAATCCGGGACGTTCGGATCGGTCCCGCGGGCCAGCAGTTCCCGCACCTGGGCGGTATAGGTCACGCTGGCGCCGGCGATGTTCCGCAAGTTCGTTTCATCCGCAGATTCCGCACTGGCCGGGCTGACGGCGGCGAACAGAAGAACCGTGATCGCCAGGAACACCGCCGATACCGGACATGGACGGCTGGAGGTTGGTCGCAACATGAGACGATCCCTATCGTGGTTTTGCGCCGTTCACTGGCAGTTTGGCCGAATGCAAGGATATCTGGAACCTTCGCCGGGCGACAAGGATTGGCCAAACCGGGCATCGGAATGACCTGCAGCGAACCGGTCCTCAGGACGAAATGCCTCTCGACCGGTGCCGGGACCGGGTCACGGCTTCGTGCTGCACCCTCGACTCCAACCGGGCGCGCTCTTCCTCATCCGTCCGGGATAGCCTGACACATCCCCTTGTGAAAAGGCCCGACAACTTCTGGCAAACCAGCGTGCCCGGTTCCGGAGCACCGGGCGAACCCCAGGAACGTGTCACCCGGAGCGTGACCAGGAGATTGTCACGCTAGCAGGGTGACAGCCCCGTTCGACGAGCGCCAGGCACACCGCAGGACCATTTTATTGTCCCGGCTCGGGGTGGAGGATGAGGGAGTTGACGTACAATGGAAGGGATTCGGCGCGTTCAGGGCTTGCGGGAAGGCGTAAATGGGGCCGCTTGCAGCCATTGCATGGCGTCTTCGCGCACGGCGGGCACAGGTGTCCGGCGGCGCGTCCCGATGCGCCTGGTTCCGCGGTGATGTTCGCAGGGGTCAGGCGGTGGGTGGGTTCAGGATGGCGTCGAGGGCATCCTGCGCGCGGGCGGCGTAGTGGCGGTTGGCCTCGGGCAGGTATTGGAAGCGGCCTTTGCAGCGTACGATGGCGATGGCTGCGTTGGTCAGGCAGGCGAGATTGCGCGGCAAGTGGCGCACATACGCCCGGCAACGGTCTTCATCGTAGGTGAAGTCGCGCACGTAGTGCAGACGGTTTTCGATATGCCAGTGGTTCCTGACCAGGGCCAGGAGTTGCTCGGGATCGGCGCGCTCAGCATCCAGCGAGGTCAGGCACCAGGTCACCTCGACGCTGCGTGTGCCGTCCTTGACGATCTCGCGCTCACGTTCGATGCGCATTGCCTGGCGGCGTCCATAGAGGTTGGCGTAACCGTCCCAGGCGGTGCCGGAGAGGTCGACGGTGGCGCAGCGGCGGCGCTCGATGCGGCCATGTGCCTTGTCGAGGGTTTCGTGCCGGGGCGCGTCGCTCCAGTCGATTGCCCTGAGGTCGTCAAGCATTGTCGGCTGATTGTCCTTGATCGCGGTGACGACATAGTCGGCGTTACACTCGTCGAGCAGGCAGCGGGCGGTGTCGTGCTGGGCATGCCTCGCGTCGAGGGTGACGGTGCGTCCGGCGAGGTCGAGGCCGCAGGACAGGTCGCGCACGACGGGGATTTCGTTGGTCTTGTCGTCGATCTCTTTTTGTCCCAGGACCAGGCCGGAGCCATGTTCCACCGCCGCGATCAGCATCCGGCGTCCGTTTGCGGTCTGCTTCAAGGCGCCGCGCAGATCCTTCCCGTCCATGGCCACCGGGGCGTGAGCGGTGCTGTGCTGGTCGGTCCACCGGCCGATCGCGTTGTCGAGGGTCTCGGGCGGAAGGGTCGCGAGGATGTTGTGGAAGGTGGTGATCGAGGGCGCGGTGCTGCACTGCCTGGAGGGGCTGTAGAACGCGCCCACGGCCTTGAGCTGGTCCTGGCTGAGCAGGCGGGCGAACTGGGCAAAGGCGCTATCGATGCCCTGTCCATCCATGCCCTCGACATCGACGAATGCCGCAAACCCGGAACCGTCATCGCCTCCACAAGCGGTGTCACCGTCAAACTCCCCGACTGGATCAGGTGCCTGAAACCACAACGCATCCTCTGCGCATGGGATGCCGATACAATCGGCGACGAGGCCGCCCGGCACCTCCAGAACTCAGAAGAAAACGTCCAACGTCGGCACCCCGATGGCGCAAAGGACTGGAACGACATCCTCAAGATACGTGCCTGAAACCGTCTGGAAGAAAACCGACCTCCCCGCATGCTACCGGGAAAGAAAATCGGCCCAATGTGGGAATCTCCAGCGTCAGGACTTCGAAACAATCCGGGAAAACCGTTCCGCTTCACTCCAAAAAACAACAATAATCCTGCCGACCCGCTCTGCTGCCGCCTCGACCTCTTTGTCATGGACGTGTGCGTAGCGCAGTGTCATCGAAACCTGACGATGACCAAGAAGCTTCGCAACCGTCGGGAGCGGGAGGCTCTGCATGACGGTGTGGGAGGCGAAGGAGTGGCGAAGATCGTGTAGGCGGACGTCATCGACCCCGGCGCGTTTGCGTACGAGATACCAGAGATACGGCGTATTCCCGATAGTTCGTGAAGGGTTCAGTGGAGAAGGGAAGACATAGGGACTGCTGGTGCGAGGCTGGCGTCCGATGATCGCGTACGCCTCGCTGTTGAGATACACCCTCCTCGGACCGGTCTTGCTGTCAGCCAGGTCGAGTGTATCGGCGCCGACTTCCTGCCACTTCAGATTCCGGATCTCTCCGTATCGGCATCCGGTGAAGAACAGCAGGCGTATGATTTCCGCCTGAGCAGCACGGGACCGCTTTTCCGCAACACAACGGTCCAGTTCTTTGTGCAAGCGAATGATCTCGTCCCGGGAAAGGAAACGGGTGAGCTGTTGTCTCGGGTTGCGGCGGATGCCGCTTGCAGGGTTGTTCTCGAAATGACCATGAACCTTCGCATGGCTCATGATTTGATGCAGCAGGCCAAGCGTTCGGTTGGCACCTCCCGGTGCTGTCGCGCTGTAGCGGTCGAACCAGAAGTACACGACCCTTCGCCCGATCCGGTCGAGCGGCATGTCGCCGAAGACAGGCAGGAGTTGGCTTGCGAGCGCGTAATCTGCAGCGCGGCGGGTCGACGGTTTCAGGCGTTCATAGCAATCTGTCCTCCAGACACCCGCAACGAAATCCCGGAACAGGGGAGTGGCCGCGGTTGAACGGACGTGCTTCGGCGTATGCTCACCACCGGTCTGCATCGAGACACCTGGCACGCGCCTCTTCGACACCCATCAGCGTCACCGGGCCGAGAGTGCGGCGTTTCGAGGATCCGTCACGACTGTCGAGAAAGACAAACGTTCGGTACCCGGAAGGCCGGACCCGCACACCAAGACCTATGATCCGCGTGTTCCAGATGGAGTATTCGGATCTCTCCACGCGCAACCGTGAAACGTTGCGGTCGCTGAGGCGCATCCTTCGGGCCATGGCTCAGTCCTCCCCGCCAAGAATCGGAACGAGCGCTTCGACCGCCTCGTGGACAGCTGCATCGGCTAGATGCGTGTACTTAAGCGTTGTGGCCCAGAAGCCTGCCGATCGTGAGGATCGTCTCGCCATGAGCCAGAGCCACGGATGCGTATCTGTGGCGAAGATCATGGCAGCGGACATCCTCGATGCTCGCCTCGTCGCGGACTTTCCATCAGAATTCGTTGAGTGATTCTATCGACAGATGGCAGTTCCTGCGCATGGACTGAAACACCCATGGTCCGGACTTGGGCAGGCCATCGAGGATTCGGCGCGTGGCGGACGACAGCCAGACTATGCGCGGCCCCGTCTTGCTGTCGGATAAATGGAGTTTCTCCTCACGGTACTCGGACCATCGGAATGTCAGGATCTCCGACTTCCGACATCCGGTCAGGAGAAGCAGGCGCACGATCGAAATTCGTAGAGGATGGCTTTCACGATAGCGGTCGAGGACACGGCCCAACCGGCGCATCTCCTCGGCTGACAGGAACCGCTCGCGACCACCCCGCCGGTAGCGCTTGATTCCGGTGCATGGATTGGAGCCATCGGGACGGTAGCCGTAGACCTCGGCCTGCCTGAGAATCACCGAAAGAACCGGTGCCGAACGGTCCGCTGCAACCGGCGTTGCATGGAGCGAGGCGAACCACTGCTGAATGTCCCGGTGCGTGATGCCGGCAATTGACCTGCCTCTGAACCAGGGCAGGATCTGGTTCCTGTAGTACCCGAGATTGACCTTCAGTGTGCCGGGTTTCCAGTGTCGTCGATAACGTCGGAACACCTCTTCCGCCACTGTCTCGAACGGAACTGTTTCGCGAGTGTCGAAAGCATGCTCTTCATCGTGCCGCCTTGACGCCAGCAAGCCTCTTGCCTTTGTCCGGGCACACTCCAGCGTGATGTCTTCGGCATCGCCGATGGCGTGCCAGACCCGCTTGCCGTCGACCTGGCTGTGGAGGAAGTAGCGCTTGCGGCCGGAAGGCAGGATCCGGACGCCGAAACCCTTGATTTCTGTATCGCGTATGTCACAGGTTGTTCTGCGTGGTTTGAGGGTGTCGACCCGGCGTTGTGTGAGGCGACTTGTCGGCATGTTTCTCTCTCCGTTCTTTGTTGCACCGGGGACACGGAAACGTCGTGTTTCCGCGTATTCGGCGCGTGATTGCGAGAGAGAAAACGGGGTTGCTTCAGTTAGTTACTCTTTGGTCCAGCACCGCAGATGCGGCCTTGGTGTTGCGGGTCGATGAGAGGTTGAAATCAATGGGACTTATAAAGGCTACTTGACGCACCCCGCATGAGCGTGGGAGCGGCCATTCGGGTGCATGGGTCCCATGTTGAGACGTCCCTCAGCTGGCGGAAGACACGGCGACCTTGACCTCGCTGCCCTCGTCTATCTGAAGGCGGTCCATCAGCTTGACGGGAGCGACTAGCTCGATGCACCTCTCGTCATGTGGGTTGCTGGCCCTTCTGACCAGGACCTCTTGGGTCTCGCCTCGCACTGAGGCCGTCGCTCTGTAGTAGCAGTACCCGCCGCGTTTCTTGGGGATCCTTTGGTCTGTCGGATGCTTAACGTCCTCTGGGCGCTCGAAGAATAACGCGCGCATAGCGCTCAGGTCGTCAGATACTCCATCGGCTACCCTAAGGTTGAGAGTGCCGCAGAAAACGCTTTCCCAACCGGTCTCTTTCATTATTCGGCGCACACGCTGCGGATTGCACTTGAAGACCTCCCTCTCCCCCGCCACCTCAGGTTGCCTGGGACGATCGGCTGAGCTCCGTCTGTACACCATACCCTTGAAGATCACTGCGATCTCTCCCTTGTCTCGATGGTGAGACGAGACCTAGTGAGCAGAGCGCCGTCGGGCAACAGGGTCGGAGACACTCCTTGAGAGGCTTGGCACGCGCTGCTTCAAGTATTCTTTGTAAGCCCCAAATCAATCGTATTCCCGAGCTTGTCCACCGCCCGGTACAGGTACGCCCACTTGCCGCGGACCTTGACGTAGGTCTCGTCGATACGCCAGCTCCGCGACTGTGGCCGGCGCCACTGCCGGCGCAGGCGTTTCTCCATTTCCGGCGCGTAATGCTGAACCCAGCGATAGATCGTCGAGTGGTCGACTGCGACGCCGCGCTCGGTCATCATCGTTTCAAGATCGCGGTAGCTGATCGGGTATCGGCAGTGACCAGCGCTCGGCCCAAAGCACAATCTCACCCTCAAAGTGGCGGCCCTTGAAATCGCTCATCCCCTAATCCTTCGCTCCAGCCTAAACAGACAGTTCACCAACTCTGCGCCGAACGTTGCAACAGAGCCTCTTCTGTTGCCTGGGAAGGCTGGCCACCTTTCTGAAAGATGCTAGATTTCCATCCTTTGGTACAGGACACGCGCGGGGAGCCGCAGAGCGTAGTGAACGAACTGAATTCGGTCGCGTGTCTTCGGTATAGGCCGGACGACCTTGCGCCCTGGCAGCGCGGAATCCGGTTCCCGTGGACGATGGCGGGTCGGGCTGCCTCGGGATCGTTTGCCGTCGTGTGGCTCCCGGCCGCGATCGGGACATTCGGCGCGGGCGATGGCACGCTACCGGGAAGCTTGGAAGGCTGGGTGTACCTGGCGGTCGTGGGCCTGCCGCTTGGCGTGGCTGACACTCGGATCCACGCGTCCGGTGGCTGTGTGGACGGTTTTTCTGTTGTTGGCGCCCCTGGCTGCGGTGTGGTGTATCGGGACGGCAGGGATCGGGCCGGCAATGCAGGCGGCAGGTCCGCCGGCCTGGCCGGTGGTCATCGCACTGCGCCGCCGTCGTCCAAAGGCTGTGTGGCTGGAGAACGCGGCTTTGTGCCGGGTATTGATCTTGCGCTGAAGGAGCCGTCGCTTAGAACAGTCCGGGGCCCCGGATAGCGATGCGGGAGTAGAACGCAAATCACACAATGTCCATGAAGTCCCTGTTCTGTGTCCTTGTTGTTTGCGGCCTCGTCGCCACCGCGGGTTGCGGAGGAGGCGGGGGTGGTTCTTCGCCTGCCCAACCGCAAGTGAAGCAGCCACCCTGCATACAAACCGTGGATTTCGGCTGCGTTTCCCTGCAGACATACGAGCAGGAACGCCAGATCATCGAGGACGGTCACAACGGCGAGGACGACTTCCAGCACCAGTGGGGGCTGACCGCGATTGGCGCCGACCGGGCCTATGCGCAGCTCGAACTCAAGAACGGCGCCAGGACGGAACCTGGCAGCGGCCAGACCGTGGGTCTGATCGACACCGGCATCGATACCGGACACCCGGTGTTCGCCGGCAAGACGGTGACCGAACACTTCTTTTCCGGGGCGGCCGACGAGACCGGCGACGGGATTTCCCACGGCACCGCGGTCGCCAGTGTTATCGTCGGACGGCCGTCGGCCGCATTTTCGGCCAATGTGGACGCCGCGCGCGGCGTGGCGCGGGGCGCCGATGTTGCAATGTTCGCCGTCCAAGCCGGATCAGGTGGCGGCGACTACAATCCTGTATTGCTCACCAGCCTGAATTCTGTCGACGATCGGTGGGCGTCGAGGTCCGATCATGTAACCGCCTGGTCGAGTGGCGGCCGGGCCCTCGATTTCGTGAACATAAGCGTGGGCTACCTAGGAATTATCGAGCAATACAGCACACAGAATCTGCGCGACAATTTCGGCGACACGATCGCGGCGCTCGCGCAAACCGGCGCGACCGAAAAGACCGTCGTCGTCTGGGCGGCCGGCAATGCCCATGGCGATCCCTGCGATCCGTCGGACTTCACCGGCAACGCCGATCTCTGCGTGAATGGGAACGTCGTCGCAAAGTCGCCCGAGATCCTGCCGGGCCTGCCTGCACGCATCCCGGAGCTGCGCGGGCACCTGATCGCCGTCGTCGCTGTGGCTCCCGACGGCGACGACGACGGGGACTACGAGATCGCCTCGTTCTCCAACCGCTGCGGCATCGCCGCCGAGTGGTGCCTGGCAGCCCCCGGTCAGACGGTCCGGCTCGCCTATTTCGGGCCCAACCCCGACGACAACAACCCGGGCGCCCGGGGCGCCTACACCGCCGACGGAACGTCCTTCGCCGCGCCGATGGTGACGGGCGGGCTGGTCGTGATGAAATCCTTTTTCCGCGACCAGCTCTCCAATACGGCTCTGGTCTCGCGGCTGCTGGCGACGGCCGACAAGACCGGCATTTATGCCGACGGCGCCATCTACGGCCAGGGTTTGCTCGATCTGGGCGCTGCGACGGAGCCGGTGGGCGTCACCACCGTGACGCTCGGCGACAGGGTGGGCGGTTCGGGAAGAACCCTGGCGAACACCCGTTTCGAGCCCGGCGGCGCACTGGGCAACGGGTTGGCCCAGGCTCTCGCGGGCCATGAGATCGCGGCCTTCGATGCTTTGGGCGCACCGTTCTGGTTCCCGTTCGGCGATCTCGCCGGCGGCGCTCCCCATGCTTCGCTGACGACGCGGCTGCGCTCGTTCATGTCGCCGCCGCGGGAGCGCGGAGAATTGACGGTGTTGCCTCCGGATTTTGCTCCGCTCATCGCCGAGAGATCAGGCGCCGGTCCGGCCGGGCTCAATCTGGGGTTCTTCGAAGAGCCGCCGCTCGGCATGGACGGCGGGCATTTGTCGCTCGCCGGAAGAGCGCTGACCCTGGGCATGGATGAGCGGAACGGGCTGAGCGTCTCGGCTTTCTCGACCGAGGGAATTGGTGGGCAAGCGCCGGCATCCGGCGCCACCGTGACGTGGAGACCGTCGACGTCGTCGTTCGGTCTCAGGAGCGGCCTGGTGGCCGAGCGCGAGACCATGCTGGGCAGCACGGCAAACGGTGCGTTTGGCCGGGTGGCGGGCTCTTCCACCTTCGTCGGCATGGAGGGGAACGCGTGGATCGGCGCGTGGCGGCTCGGCGCCGGCGCGGAAATCGGCACCGTCAAGGGGAGGGCACGTGGCGGGATGCTGTCCGGGCTGTCGTCGCTGACCACCAGCGCCTTCGCCCTCAAGGCGGAGAGGAAGCTGGCCGACGGGGATAGCCTGCTGTTGACGGTGGCACAGCCGCTCCGGGTCGAGGCCGGCCGCGCCCGGCTTTCGGTTCCCATCGGCCGCACCAAGGACGGGCAGGTGCTGCGCGGATCTCTGACGGCCGACCTGGAACCCACCGGCCGTCAGATCGACCTTACCGCCCAGTGGCGCTGGTCCCTGACAACCGGCAGCGAGCTTCGCCTCGGCGCGGGCCTGACCAGGCAACCGGGCCACGACGCCGAAGCCGACCCGGATCTCAGTCTGTTCGCGGCGTGGCGCCACGCATTCTGACCCCGGTCGCGATGGGAAAAGCGGGGCTGCAATAGTGGGGCACTCTACCGCCGCACCAGGGTCGCGAATGAGATGGCAAGACGCCTGTTCGAGGCCTATATCTGCACCGTAGCCGAGACCTGCGAGTCGGGCCTCCGGCTGGAGTCGCCATCATGGAGAAAAATTGTTCCCCATGACGGAATTGGTTTCGGGGGCGGCCCTGCCCGAACAGAGCTTCACGGGCATGCCACGACACCGGATCGAACGCCGTCGGCAGATCGAGCCGCCCCGAAATCATCGGCGCCCAGAAAGCCATGGGGAGCAGCGTCCATAGCGCTGCCGAAAGAAAAATGGGCCGGAGCCCGTATGACAGAAAACCGGACGCCAGGGCGCGCGGGCATCCGCGGTTCGGCGGTGGTCATGTCGCTCCGTCCTCGGCCGGGTCGATTCGGGGCCGGCTGCCACTGACGTCGATCGCCGCTGCCGATCCGGTCTGGATCGCTCCGCCGGACGGGTCCGGCCAGCTTGCCGCCAAATGGCTGTCCCAGCGCCCCGCGGAGGAAGCGGGTCTCGAGCGGGCGTAGAGAACCGCCCCGGTCCCGCCCGTTTGCAGCGCCACCAGCGGGACGAGGTCGCGCGGCCCCTCGAATACTGCTTGGTTGTCCGGGTTCCGCGCCTGGACACAGCAATCAACTCAAGTGGCCAACTACATCCCGAGTCATAGAAAACCTCCGTTCCCTGGATCGAAAAGAGTGCTTCGCAGTTCTCCGGGAGGTCTTGCGATTCCACTCGGAGACACCCCGCCTGCACAAGAAGTTCCGCGAGAAGCTTCGAGGCAGTATCAGGGTGAATGTCCCGAAGAAGGCCTTCCCCGCCATGGACTACCACCTGGGATTGGATCCAGTTGGCCCTCCACATGACCACACGCCCGGATATCAAGACCGGGAAACCATTCCCGAAACGAGGTTTCGAGAACATCAACGAGACCCAGGAAGACATCGACCTCCTCATCGCCTTCGAGAGCGACCATGAGGGCGGAGCTGTTACTCATCTGGTGTTGATCGAAGCCAAGGCCTACGTGCACTGGATCAATGGGCAGTTGAAATCCAGAGCGAAGCGACTACGGGACATATTCTTATGACAACGGCATGCGTCACGAAGCCGTCAAACCCCATTTCGTGCTGATGACGGGACCCTTGTCAGGAGATGTCAAAATCGACTCGTGGCCGAGTTGGATGACAAATGGCGGCAACCTCCACTGGCTGGAATACAACCTGCCCGGCTCTGTTGCAAAGTTCGGCGCAGAGGTGGTGAACTGCCTGTGTAAGCTGGAGCGAGGGATTGGGGGATGAGGTTGTGCTTTGGGCCGTGCGCTGGTACTGCCGATACCCGATCAGCTACCGCGATCTTGAAACGATGATGACCGAACGCGGCGTCACAATCGACCACTCGACGATACGAGGACGGCGACCGGGCCACGCAAGGATGAGGGCGGTTGGGACAATCTGAAGCTGCCTCGCGAAGGAAATCTCCCACTTAGAAAATATGCCGCAGCTATCCTGCTGGCGGCCACTCCTGCCAAATGGTCCCCCTTGGAAAAGCCGTATGAGGTACATAATGAAGCCAGGCCGCGTCCCGTCGAAATCACCACGAGGTTGGAGAGGTCCCCGGTGGGGTCCGGGCTTCACATGCGCGCTGGCTCTGGGCGTACTCCTGTCGGGCGCGGCCGTCGCACAAGACACGGCCTGGCAGGGCTTCGCGGCGCCCCTGCGCATGGTGAACCTGAACCCGTTTCATCTCCTGTACGGGGTGCCTGCTTCCTTCGGTGCCCGCGTGATGCCGTCAGGCTCGTCGGAACTGATCGCGTCGATGGATGTGGCGTCGCATCTGAGCGCGGACCGTTCCGGCGCGGATCAGGTCCTGATGGACGGTGAGACCTACCGGCAGGCGCTGACGCTGCGGCAAGGACTGGGGGACGGCTGGGAGTATCTGCTCGACATCCCGGCGGTTTCGCACAGCGGCGGTGCATTCGACGGGTTCATCGAGAATTGGCATCGTGCCTTCGGCCTGCCCCAGGGCCAGCGGGACCGTACGCCGCGCGACCGGCTGGCGTTCCTCTACACCGATGACGGTGGGACCCGTGTCGATATCGATCGCAGCGTCTTCTCCCTTGGGGATGCCAGCCTCGGCGTGGGCTACGCCTTGCCGTCCTCACCGTTTCCGAACGACGGCATGGTGGTGCGGGCGGTCTTGAAACTTCCCAGCGGCGACGAAGCGGCATTGGCTGGTTCGGGAGGCTTTTCGGCATCGGTATGGGCGGAGACTTCGGGTGCATTGCCGGACTCCTCCATCTCCCGCAGGTGGCTTTACACGGCAACGCTGGGCGCGCTTGCAGGAGAGGCGCCTACGGGCCTTTCGGACATCGGCGGCCGTTTCATCGCCTTCGGGCGCCTTGGCGTGGCGTGGCGGGCGCTGCCACGCCTGCACCTGATGGCGCAGGTCGATGTTCACTCGTCACCCTACAGCGGCACCGCCTTATCGCCGCTTTCGGACGCGGTCGTCATGCTCGGATTCGGCGGCACCTTGAGACTCACGGAGGGCACGCAGCTCGAAATCGCCGTGACCGAAGACGACGGCACGTGGCGTGCTGCACCCGATATCGGCCTGCACGTCGCCATGCGCTGGATATTCTAGGAGCGGTACCGATATCCGCGGACTTCGATGGCGAGGCGAGAACACCTGCTCCATCCCGCAACGTGAAAACGGCCGGTGTTTGCCCCCTGGCAGCGGCGCAGGAAAAGGCTTGGCGAACCCGGATAACGGCAGAATCGAAGAATGGACTGCACCATCCATTACGCCCACTTTCCGCTCGCCGGTTCGACATCCCTCGTGGCTTCGGTACCCGCGGGACGCTGAAATCGGCCACTGCGCCAGGGAACTTCCGACGCCTGTGACTGGCGGGGAAGATCAAGGAGCGTTCCGGTTTCGACAGAGTGCCGCTGACCGTTGGGTGTCCTGGGGTCATTCTCGTGACCTGGTGGATGGTTCAAACACGCTGTCTTCTGGCTGCCACGCGGCACCATTGCGGTGTTTTTTGGTTTTGGGTGGGAGATCCTGTCTGCGTACCTGAAACCATTGGCACTCCCCTTTGTCCACAGCAGGCCGACGACGATCACTGCGGCAAGCAGACCGGTCCATATGATGCCTGCTGTGTTCTCGTTGCGAATGGCGGCCGGCGTCTCGATATGAGCGGTCCCGTCCCGCGCTCGAATTCGTGCGTTTGTCTGTCAGTCACAAGGCGAGGAAGAGGCGACGTCGAAACCCCACCACAACCCGGCCGTACTCGGGCACGCCGAGCAACATCGAACACACGGGCCGACTCACCTTCCGGACGCCATGTCAAGGACTCTCTCAAAGCAATGCAGGTGCCGGCGCTGTTGTCGCTTCCCACGGAATCAGCACCGCTGAAGCTCGCCCGACGGCGGTTTCTCCCCTTCGCACCGCGCCGTTGCCACCTTGATTTTGTGCTTCGTGGTCCAGGCCGCCGGCCGAGTTCCACCGAGGAGATGTCATTCTTCGCCGTCACGGTCGGATGGATGGCCGTAGACCACAGCGGCGGCCTGGTGGGCGTGGAAAAGCCTGCGTCCTGCACCGGTTTCATCGATACAACCCGCGCCGCCGGGCGAGAACGCGCTGCCCACGACGGCTGTGCATCCGTTCCCGGGATTGACCCCGACGGTTCCATGGGTATCAATCGCTGAAAGCGCCGAGAGCAAGGCAAGATCATGAACGACGGCACAACCACCTGCGGCACGACGGTTCGACGGCACCGCGGCCGCAGCCTGCCCGTGTGGCCCGGGCACTTCGGCCAGCTGCGGGCCTCGCCCTTCATCCCGTTCTACGAGGACCGCATCGGACCCAATGCCTCGTTTTCGGTCTACAGCGGTCACATGTCGCCGGGGTACCTGGACGAGGACGTCGAGGCCGAGTACTGGCACCTGCGCCGTCAGGCGACGCTGTTCGACGTGCCCGAACACGCCATCGAGTTCGTCGGTCCGGACGCCGCCCGTTTCCTCGACCGACTGATGCCACGCCGCATCGCGCCGATGAAGGTCGGGCGCTGCTGTTACGGCATCATGTGCTACGCCGACGGCGGCATCCTGATGGACGGTGTGCTCGTGCGCCTGGCCGAGGACCGCTTCCGCTACGTGCTGGCAGACGGCGAGATCTTCGGCTGGCTCAGGGCCCACCAGTCGGGTTTCGACGTCGAGATTGTCGACACCGAGGACTGGGTTCTGCAGGTCCAGGGGCCACGTTCCCTCGAGGTGCTGGCGGCCCTGTGCGACGGCGGTGCGCCCGATCCCTTCCCCTATTTCGGCGCGGCCCGGGTCACGATGACGGGCGAGCCCCTGCTCGCGACCCGCACCGGCTGGACGAGCGAGCTGGGGTTCGAGCTCTACGTCCCTGAGGACGCCGATCACGAAGCGCTGTGGCGCCACCTGACGGGCGTGGGTGGCGGGCACGGCCTGCGCTTCGCCGCCATGTCGTGCATGAATGTGCGCCGCATTGAGGCCGGCATCCTCAACAACGGCACCGACATGTTCCCCTCCACGACACCCTACGCGGCGGGCATGGGCCGCTTCGTCGATCTCGACAAGGAGGGGTTCATCGGCCGCGAGGCCCTGCTGGCGGCCGACCGGCGGCCGCGCCTGGTGGGCCTGAAGGCCCACGGCGAGATCCAGGCCGGGATGACGGTCGCGCTCGACGACCACCCGGCCGGCCGGCTGACCGCTGCCGCCTTCTCGCCCTATCTGGGCCACCACGCCGCCTACGCGCTCTTCGAGACGGCCGGGGACTGGATCGGCCGCCAGGTGACCTGCGGCGACGACCGGGTGACGGGCGAGACGCTGGACCTCCCCTTCTATGACCCCGAAAAGCTGATCCCGCGGGGCAAGGTGAACGCACAGGTCTGAGCCAGCACCGGCACCATATCCTATCCTCCCGGTGCCAGGTGACGGGCGAGGACGCCGGAGGATCTGTCAACGCCGGTTGAAAATTCAACCAGAGGGCGATGCAAAGGTCTGCCGCCTTGGCGCGAGGCTGGGATTCGGAGACGCGGTGCGAGGGGTTTTTTTGGCGGGAGCGGGCAGCGGAGCCATGCGGAGCTCAAGCGGTCCGCGCTCACCGGCCGGCCGCAGGGCGGCGTGGTTTGTCGGGCTGGGGTCGGTCTCGCCACCCGGGGCCGTTCGGCTGCGTGCCGCAGTTCAGCGGTCAGCGTTGTTTCTGCGGGCGTGACGTCGGCTCTACGGATGAGCCGTTTCGACACCCCCTCATTCGAAAGAGCACGTAACTGCCTCGGGCGTTCAGTTTGAGGGACCGCGGCGATCCTTCGCTGGTGCCGGCTCTGGATGTTCAAGGGTACAGCCGGGAGATCTGTTGCATCGGGTCGGGATGCGTCAGTCTCGCTTCCGGGCGGTGGCGATGCCGGCACGCATTCCGGCGAGCGTAGAGTCCACCGGAGATCTTCTGGCGCAGCCTGGCCATTGGACGATCACCGTTCGGCCTCATTGTTCGTAAATGGCGTGCGGAGTCGGTTGAGGAAGCGTAGTCATCCTTCCTTCGTGCTTCCGGAGCCGGCCGGCCACAATCCCTCAAACCCGAACGCTCGTGCAGAGGCTCATGGGAGATCGACGGCCCGTCGAATGCCGCAGAGCCGGTGGAGGCTGCCGAATTCATGGAAGCAGGGCGTTCACCCCGATAGCCACTCGCCGTGGTCAGCTTGCAGTGCACCGCCACATGCTCCGAAAGATATCTTTCCGCGAGTTCGGCCACCGTCGGCCCCGCGTCCGCAGGCGCTCTGGCGGGCCCGTTCGGCAGATATCACGCCATGGTGCCCCAGGGGACGCGCTTCGACCCGTCCGAACCCCGACTCTGCACAAGATAGACCCTGGTACCGGAGGGATGACCCGTACCCCGAACCCCTGGAGCTCCCGATCCCGGAAGATGATGTCCCTGCCGTCGACGGTACGCATCGACAACGACCGGTAGCGCGGTCGCAGCCGTCTTCGGCTTGCAGCGCAGCTCCAGGTGCTTACGCCGATAGCGTCGGGCCGGGCTCCGGTTGCTGCGCCGTCGGCGCGGGGATCGGGTCCTCGCCCGCCTCCACCCGCGCGATGACGAGTGCCGCCTGCCGGCGCGTCTTCTCCGCCGTCACGAACCCGTGCCGGCCCACCCGTGCCCCGGTCTGCACGACATACATCTTCGCGCCCGAGGGATAGACCCGAAACCGGCAAGTCCGCTGTCCCAGCACACCGTGTCCGTCACAGCCCGCGCATCGCCGATCCGGATTCAGATGTCGGACGATACGCCCGCGATCCATTCGTGGAAACGGGGAGATCGGGCTTCATCTCCCGGTCGTCCGGGTGGTAAGCGAAGCAGGAATACACCCGGCCGCCTGACCAAACGGCGATTTCCGAGCACTGTTCGAGGACATGGGTCGATCGATGTCCCGTCCGCAGCGACACTTGGCATCCAGCACATGGACAGGACGGGGTGGAGACTTTTTCGCGTTCGGGGTACCAAACCCAATGGGACGGGGCCAATGACTCTGGAGGGCATTGTGAACCGATACGCCGTTTTACCGATCATGGTGACGCTCGGCCTGATATCGTCCTTGCTCGCGGGTTGCGGAGGAAGCACGAAATTCGAATCCGCTCGGATGGACTCCTCTTCGACGGCGGAAGAGGCCAAACGGGGCACCGTCGCGCGAGTGGAAGCGGCCACTGTCGCACTTGCAAGCGACCAGCATGTGTTCCGATTCGATGGCATATCGACCCGCACCTTCACGAAATGCGAGGATACGGCCTGCGGCGTGAGCGCGACTGCCGAAGACGTGGAAGATGCCTTGCAGCACGCTCTCAGCGACCCCCGATCCGACTTCGGAAGCAGCCATTTCGCGGCGCGCCTGAGAGATTCACTGGAACTCAAGGCGCAAATCGAACTCGTCAACGGCGTCCCTCTCGTCGAAGGCTTCGGTCTGCGGACCGGAGATCGCGCGTTCAGCGCGAACTTCTACGGTGGTTGGCTCGACGACGGAGCCTTCTTCGTCAACGAGACCACCTTGACAGTGAGAGACGCGCGAGGCCAGCCCATCGGCATCGGTACCGTCTTCGATGCCAGCGCCCTCGGTGTCGCAAGCGCTATGGCGCCAGCGGCGGGGCGGGGCATGGCCGGAACCTGGAAGGGCATGATGATCGGCGCGGACGTCAGCGACGCCGTGAGCCGCGGCCAGTTCCTTCGAGGCGATGCGACGCTCGTCATCGATGATTTCGCCAACCCGGACATCGATGTCTCTTTCAGCAATCTCCAGGATCTGGAGACCGGCGCCCGGCTGAATGGCAGGACAATCGGGCCATGGGAAAACATTCCCCTTGAAAGCGGTTCCTTCGGCAACAAGCCGGTAGGCAGTAACGACTACATCCAGGGCCGCTTCGTCGGAGAGAATCATGCCGGCGTCGTGGGCGTCTTCGAACGCGACGAAATCGTCGGCTCGTTCGGTGGCAACCGGCAGCCTGGCAAGTAGACTTTTTCGTCCGCATTGAGCGCGCGTCCGCCCGAAGCCGATGACAGTGACAATCTAACCGTCAAGCGGGTGCCTGGGACCGCAGATCCTGACCGGACCCGGCTCGACCGTCGGCGGGGAGCCTTCAAGTATGGTGTTGTGAGGTTGTTGTGGAGACTTCCGTCGAAACCCCACAGGGCATCAGGCTGGATCCATGTCGGAGCCACCCGGGGAAGAGGGCGCCATGACAGGTACACCAAACGAGCCCAGCCGAAAAGACTGGAAGCGAACGCTCAATCGTCGGTTACGTGGTCCCGGGGTGCCGGGCCTTAAGCGGAACTTCATCGGTCCTGACGGCGCGTTTTGTGGTGTATCGGTGTGATTTGATGAGGGAATAGGGTTTCTGGTCGAGGCTTCACGGTGTCCGCGTTATGGGAACGGTTTGTGCGGCCTTGATGTCGAGGAGTTCGAAGGCCCTTGCCTGCAGGCGAGAGGGTTTGGTGACGACAGCGAGTTCTGCGGTGTCCTTGCCGGGCAGGCGCACGTGGTTGAGCACGACCCCGGAGAGATCGTCGATGAGGGTGCGGAAGCTGTGGACGGGGAAGCCGTCCGGAGTGCGTTTTGTCCGGGCCTTCTCCCGGGCCGCGTGTGACACTCTTGCCGGTTCCACCGGTGTCGTACGCTCGGCATGCGCGGCAAGGCGATCATCATCCTCGAAGAGCAGCGGCGCCAGACGCCGGCGCATGTGCCATTCGATGTAGTAGGCGAGCATGCACAGGAAGACGTGGGCCCTTACGTGATCCTCGCTGTAGACGAAGATGGGCCGGACAGAAAGATCGCTCTTGGCGGTGCGGAAGGCGCGCTCCACGGTGGCGAGGCTCTTGTAGGCAAGGACGGCAGTATCGGCCTTGATGTCGGGGAGACTGGTGCGGATGACATAGATACCGTCGAAGCGGGCTTCGTCTGCGATCTTCCGGTGCCGGCGCTGCCAGACGAGGGAGGTGTCGTCTATGGTGATCTCGAAGTGCTTCTCGAGCTTCCTGCGGTTGGCCTCGCGGCCGACACGGCGACCGATCCGCGCCTTTCCGGCGAGGGTCCCGCCACGCACCATGGCGGCGATGCGTTCCAGGATCCTCTCGGTGGCCTCCAGCAACGCCTCGCGCTTGCGCCGGCGTTCCTCACGCAGCCTCGGGTTGAGGCACACCATGAGCCGCTCGCCGGGGAAGTCGGGACTGCTGATCTCGGCCACGGCATCGTCCACCAGGGCCTCCAGTGACAGAGGCGGCCCCTTGTCTGTCTTCGGACCTCCGGCAAGCTTCCTGACATCCGAGGTCTTCAGGGCCGAGATCCAGGCCAGACCCGCCGGCTCCAGATCCTCGCGGATCCTCGCCGTGGTGATCATGCCCCGGTCGCCCACCAGGGCGATACGGTCGATGGCAAAGCGCGTGCGGACTTTCGCCACCTGCGCGGCCACCGTCGTCGGATCGGCGGTGTTGCCCTGGAACAGCTCGACCGTCACCGGACACCCCTGGGAGGTGCACAAGAGGCCGAAGACGATCTGCTTCTTCCCCTTCTTGCCGTCACGGTTGTGGCCGAAGGCCGCCAGAGGACAGCAGTGGCCCTCGACGAACGAACTCGTCACGTCATAGAGGATCAGCGTCGCATCCTGCAGATGTTGTCTCGCCAGCTTGGCCTCGATCCGCGGCTGGCATGTCAGCAGCCAGTCGAGCATGTCGAGAAGTTCGTTGCCGCTCACCCTGCCGAGCCCCAGGAGGACCCCGAGACTGCTGCTGGTGGTCTCGGCGGACAGCCACCGTGCGGTGGTGAGCTTCGATTGCGGTGCGAGGATACGGGCGAGGATGGCGGCCAGCGCCAGGGTGCGCTCGCGGGACGGGCTGCGATGAAGGAGGCGGGCAAGGGCGAGCTTTCGGGCGGTGTCCAGCACGGCGATGGTGTTGCCGTGATCGAACGAGCGTTCGATCTCCATCAGCTCCGAGACGTCGTTGACGGCGACCCCTCCCTTGAGGACGGTGCGGAAGCCCTCGATCACCTGGGGCGGCAGCTTCGACAGGTTGGCGATGGTTTTCTTGCGGACTCGTTTTCCCTCGCGCCACGCCTGGCGGAGCAGGATGGCGGGCTTTCCGGCCTGGTTGGGGACGACTTCGATATTGAAGGCCATGAGCCGTCCGTTATGGGAACAACTATCCGCAGATCACCACCTGAATCAGATGATATTCACCAATAATTCAGAAACTTGGAGGGTTTGAAACTCGGTGAAGTTCCGCCTAAGGAATGCGCTGGTCCACATGCCGCGCAAGCGCGACGACGACTGCCTGCAGGAGCTGCGCTGGCTCTACGACCGGCGCAATCTCGAGGAGGCGCGTACCGACCTCGCGGCGTGGCTGGCACGCTGGCAGGGCCGCTATCCGAAGCTGACGGCTTGGGCCGAGGACACCATCGAGGAGACGTTCGCCTTCTACAGCCTGCCCCTGCAGCACCACAAGCACCTGAAGTCGACCAACATGCTTGAGCGTGTCAACCAGGAGATCAAACGGCGCACCCACATCGTTCGTGTGTTTCCCAACGCTCCAAGCGGCCTGCGCCTGGTCAGAGCACTGGCGGTCGAGATCCACGAAGATTGGCTGGAAGCCAATCGCTATCTCAACATGATCCACCTCAAGGAGCACCGCCGTGAACGCTTGCGTAAGGCAGCCTGACGGCGCGGTGCCCCGACCCCTCCCGGGTACCCGAGAGGGGTCGGGGCACTACACACAACCATCTGCCATGACTAAATTGCAGATAACTCTGGACACAACACACGGGAAGCCCTGATGGTGGTGTGGTACGCACCAACCGGCACCCCGCGAGGGTCAGGCCGAGCCAGTAGGGTGGCGGATGGGTCCGTAGTACTGGAGACGCCGGGTAACGCCGGTCGAGGGACGGGGGTCCCTGAGTTGGGAGATGTGTGGGAAGGAGGCAAGGCATGCTTCATAGTCAAGTACGCCACATACCGCACCCTATATTGTCGACAACATAGGGTGCGGGAAAACCGTACGCCCGGATCTGTGAGGGCGAAAGCCGAATGGCTGAGCTACTCGGCCACGCTCCAGCGCCGGATGGGCGACGATGAAGAAAGGGAGGCGTAAATGACCACATCTAGCAAGAAATACATCACTGCATTCGCAGCGACTTCAGTGCTCGCATTGGGGCTATACGGTTGCGGTGGCGGCGGCGGCGGCAGTGGCCCGGTCATGGGCGGCGAGACCATGATGGAAGGGGTGGGGGAGACGCCACAACCGCACGTGATCGGGTGGCGCAACAACCCTACCGCCGAGGACCTGCTTGATCACTGGAACGACCCGGAGCGGCTGCGGAACGCTCTGGACCTCGGACGAGTGACGAATGAGGCCACGCGACGGGCTGAGATCAGTTCTCTGCTGGCCGACGCTGGCGGCAATGCCGCCGGGACCGGAACCTGGCTCCGGAATATTCGCGCCCAGGATATCGAGATCATCGGCGAGAAGGACGGGATCACCTACGGGCAGTGGAAGGGTGGCCCCGCAGGCACGTTGAACATCGAGTTCGATTGGCGCTTCGCGGAGGACGTCGACGCCGCGACTCGTGCCCGCATGGAACGCGCCGGAAAGTCTTGGTCTTATCGACTCTTGGATAAGAACAGGGTTCACGAGGTGCCGAGCGGAGAAATGCTCGTTCACCAAGGAGATGATGGATTTGGTATTGTCGATGTCGGGATAACTCTTGACGAGAACGTGAGCACCAACGGTGTGCTCATCTTTGTGCTGGATCAGGGAGCCAATTCTGTAGATTGGTCATCTGCTTATTGGTATGACATCAATTACAACCCGGACGTTCTGGATCCGTGGCTCGCTTCGATCTTGTTGTCAAGACGGCATCATCAAGACACGGATACTTTGGCGCACGAAATTGGTCATACACTAGGGATATTTCCGGGCCTGGGCGGTTACCCCGCCTACGATAGCCTCGTTAATCGTGCCGACCAGACCTTCGAAGGCCCCCAGGCCATGCAGGCCAACGGGGGAGAATCCGTGCCCTTCCAATGGTTGAACGCGCAATTTGACCCTGTGGCGTCGGGCACACCGGGAGCCATGGTCGACTACAATCACCCCGGAAATTGTGCCTCCATCATGTCCTATTGCAGCGCGGATACGCTGGAGGCTCCCAGTGAGCTCGACTTCGCGTTCCTCGACGACCTGGGCTACGAGATCCTCGACGAGGCAACGGCGTCCGAGCCGGAGCTTTACGGCTATGGCGCGTGGGGCCGCTACGGCGCGTGGGGCGTCGGCGTGGAGCGTATTCTGAGCGGCAGCAGCGACCGGCTGCGGGCGGGCGCCGATGCGTTCGGTATGACCCCGGCGACGAATCTCGCCGACTCGACCGTCTTGACGGGCGAGGTCACTTGGACCGGCTCTCTGCTAGGCGTCGATATCGGCCACGTGGCCCTGCCGCCGGTGTTCGGCGACGCGGAGCTGAGCGTGGACCTGGCGGTCCTCACGGGTAGCGCCGATTTCGACAACCTCAGCATGGATGTGGATGGCGTATCCCGCGCCTTCCGGATGCCGAGCCTGTCGTATGACATTAACGTCAGCGAGAACGGATTTTCGGACGACGAGGGCCGCATCTCGGGCGGGTTCTACGGCCCCGCGCATGAAGAGATGGCCGGCGTTCTCGACGACCGGGACGTGAGCCTGCTCGCCGGCTTCGGCGGCACGCGATGAGCGGGGAACTGACCTAACCCAAGCTTAACGTGCACCGTGGAAAGGCGCGTCTTCCTTGCGGGTGCGAATCCCGCCCAACAGTTGTCACTTCGGTTGGTAGCAGCCGCGGCGGATCAAGGAGGTAACGATATGGTCTGAAGCACTGCGGTGACAAAGGTCTGCCTTGGGCAGTTCAGCGACCATGCAGGTCGGAACATGAGTGAACGCTGAGTAGGCCTCGAAACGGGTCACGTGGAAGCCGATCCACCGTTAAACTGGGGAAGGCCGACGGCGCACCGGGAAGCAAGCGACATGAGCGCCAGGGCGTTTCCACCGGGGAATTAGTGCCGACATGCATGGAAGGTGGAAGACGTGGCAACACGGGAAGGTTGTGTACAGAGAGTTCTGCAAAAAGGATTGAAGTTTGAGCAGGTCATGGCATGCCGATGATTGAACAATCACTTCCTGCGAATAAAGGACACGCCATGACCCATCGCCATGTTAAGCGGAACTTCATCGGTCCTGACGGCGCGTTTTGTGGTGTATCGGTGTGATTTGATGAGGGAATAGGGTTTCTGGTCGAGGCTTCACGGTGTCCGCGTTATGGGAACGGTTTGTGCGGCCTTGATGTCGAGGAGTTCGAAGGCCCTTGCCTGCAGGCGAGAGGGTTTGGTGACGACAGCGAGTTCTGCGGTGTCCTTGCCGGGCAGGCGCACGTGGTTGAGCACGACCCCGGAGAGATCGTCGATGAGGGTGCGGAAGCTGTGGACGGGGAAGCCGTCCGGAGTGCGTTTTGTCCGGGCCTTCTCCCGGGCCGCGTGTGACACTCTTGCCGGTTCCACCGGTGTCGTACGCTCGGCATGCGCGGCAAGGCGATCATCATCCTCGAAGAGCAGCGGCGCCAGACGCCGGCGCATGTGCCATTCGATGTAGTAGGCGAGCATGCACAGGAAGACGTGGGCCCTTACGTGATCCTCGCTGTAGACGAAGATGGGCCGGACAGAAAGATCGCTCTTGGCGGTGCGGAAGGCGCGCTCCACGGTGGCGAGGCTCTTGTAGGCAAGGACGGCAGTATCGGCCTTGATGTCGGGGAGACTGGTGCGGATGACATAGATACCGTCGAAGCGGGCTTCGTCTGCGATCTTCCGGTGCCGGCGCTGCCAGACGAGGGAGGTGTCGTCTATGGTGATCTCGAAGTGCTTCTCGAGCTTCCTGCGGTTGGCCTCGCGGCCGACACGGCGACCGATCCGCGCCTTTCCGGCGAGGGTCCCGCCACGCACCATGGCGGCGATGCGTTCCAGGATCCTCTCGGTGGCCTCCAGCAACGCCTCGCGCTTGCGCCGGCGTTCCTCACGCAGCCTCGGGTTGAGGCACACCATGAGCCGCTCGCCGGGGAAGTCGGGACTGCTGATCTCGGCCACGGCATCGTCCACCAGGGCCTCCAGTGACAGAGGCGGCCCCTTGTCTGTCTTCGGACCTCCGGCAAGCTTCCTGACATCCGAGGTCTTCAGGGCCGAGATCCAGGCCAGACCCGCCGGCTCCAGATCCTCGCGGATCCTCGCCGTGGTGATCATGCCCCGGTCGCCCACCAGGGCGATACGGTCGATGGCAAAGCGCGTGCGGACTTTCGCCACCTGCGCGGCCACCGTCGTCGGATCGGCGGTGTTGCCCTGGAACAGCTCGACCGTCACCGGACACCCCTGGGAGGTGCACAAGAGGCCGAAGACGATCTGCTTCTTCCCCTTCTTGCCGTCACGGTTGTGGCCGAAGGCCGCCAGAGGACAGCAGTGGCCCTCGACGAACGAACTCGTCACGTCATAGAGGATCAGCGTCGCATCCTGCAGATGTTGTCTCGCCAGCTTGGCCTCGATCCGCGGCTGGCATGTCAGCAGCCAGTCGAGCATGTCGAGAAGTTCGTTGCCGCTCACCCTGCCGAGCCCCAGGAGGACCCCGAGACTGCTGCTGGTGGTCTCGGCGGACAGCCACCGTGCGGTGGTGAGCTTCGATTGCGGTGCGAGGATACGGGCGAGGATGGCGGCCAGCGCCAGGGTGCGCTCGCGGGACGGGCTGCGATGAAGGAGGCGGGCAAGGGCGAGCTTTCGGGCGGTGTCCAGCACGGCGATGGTGTTGCCGTGATCGAACGAGCGTTCGATCTCCATCAGCTCCGAGACGTCGTTGACGGCGACCCCTCCCTTGAGGACGGTGCGGAAGCCCTCGATCACCTGGGGCGGCAGCTTCGACAGGTTGGCGATGGTTTTCTTGCGGACTCGTTTTCCCTCGCGCCACGCCTGGCGGAGCAGGATGGCGGGCTTTCCGGCCTGGTTGGGGACGACTTCGATATTGAAGGCCATGAGCCGTCCGTTATGGGAACAACTATCCGCAGATCACCACCTGAATCAGATGATATTCACCAATAATTCAGAAACTTGGAGGGTTTGAAACTCGGTGAAGTTCCGCCTAAGGAAGGCGTCCAGGTGAAACAGGGCATGATCGCCGTGGTAGGCGTGGCTTCGGCCGACCGGGCAGGCCCGGCGGGCGCGGCAGGCGAGGTTCATGCAGTCCGACCCTTCCGGCGACTGGAGATGCCGTGTGCATGCCGGAGCGTCGTAGGTGCCGGCGCCAAAGGCATTGACCAGGCAGGTGGAAAGGCAGGGCTTCTCCTCACAGGTCTCACACGGGCTCGACGCGGCGGGTCGGGCGGGGAGATCGATGATCGGTTCTTGGAAGACGAGGGCGCCGCGATAGGCATGCCAGAGGCCGTATTCGGGATGGATCAGCATGCCAATGGGTGAAGCGAACACCGGTTCGGCGCGCCGTGCCCAGCGCTGGTAGGGCCGCCACGGGGGGCCGTCGAAGGGATAAAGGGCTTCAGCACCGAGATCGCGGGCGATGTTTCCGAGAACCTGGCGGGTCCAGCGGTTCATGGGATCCGCACCCGCTTCGCGGTCTGAGGCGAAGGCCTGCCATATGGAGGAGCCGGCGTTGCCGACCATCACGACGCTCGAGGCGTCGGCCCCCAGGCCGTCACCCGGTTCGGCTGCGAAACCTCCCCGCGCGATCAGGCCATGAGGCTCGAACACCTGGCAGATGGACGCATAGATCACGGATCCAGGGGCACCGTCCAGGCCATCGATGGCCTTCGGGAGAATGTGTCGGACCAGTCCGCGAGAGGTCCGTGGCCGTTTCTCCAGTCGAGATTCACGAGGCGAAACTCCACATAGCCCAGCGCGGCACCCACGGCGATGGTCGAAAGATCGACCGCATCTACCATGGTCTCGGCACCGAGAGCGGTGATGGCGCGCTCGATCTTGCCGCGCTGGCGTTTCAGGAACCCGCCCCACTGCTTGTCTTCGGGACGGCGGCCTTCCATGACGCTCGAGACCGCCGCTTCCATGATGCCGTCGGCCAGCGCATGCCTGCGAAGGACATTCGTTCTCTTTTCCGCTTCGGCCGGTATCAGGTTCGGTCCCGCTCCTTGCGAATTGAGCCACTCGACGATGACGAAGCTGTCGAAGAGTGTACGGCCATCATCCAGCGCCAGTGTGGGAACCTTTTCCAGGGGGTTGTCCGAGAGAAGTTCCCCGCTGGTCGATGTCAGTTCGATGTTCTGTGCTACACCCCGCTCATGGGCGGCCACCAGGACCTTCCTCACGAAAGGCGACGTCGGGCTGTAGTGAAGTTTCATGCCATCCCCGTCAGCCCCGCGGCGAGCGCCGCAGCCGATCCGCCGGAGGAGCCGCCGGGCGTGCGGGCCAGATCCCAAGGATTGCTACATGTGCCGTAGATCACGTTGAAGCTCTGCCAGTCCATCAGCATGAACGGGACGTTCGTCTTGCCGAAGACCACGGCCGAGTCCGTGCCCGCGATGTTGTCGCAGTATTCCGGAACGCCCCAGGTCGTGGGCAAACCCGTCGGGTCGTGACTTTCCTTCACGGTTACCGGCAGACCGTCCAGGGGGCCGGTGTTCTCCCCCGCCGCGCAATGGCATTTTGTTAGTTGTGGTTCCGGCGTCAGATTTTTCCGGTCGTCCCAAACCGTTGATTCGAGACCCGTTCAACTATTTTCGCCGGAATCGCAAAAAGGCAGTTGACACGCGCCCCCTCGCATGGCATGACACTCTCGACCATATCTGTTTCGCACGGGGAGCCGGAGCGATGGATCCTGGAATCGAGAACCTCAAGTCCACCACGTTTTTCGGCCGCCGCCTGACGAGGCGCCAGATTGCCGATGTCCAGGAGACCGTGGCCCTGTTCCCGGCCCTGAGCCGCAACGAGCTGGCCAAGACGATCTGCGAGCACCTGAACTGGACCACTCCGAAGGGCGACTACCGGGTCTCGGCCTGCCTGCGCATGCTCGAGAGCCTGGAGGAATGCGGGATCCTGAGCCTGCCGGCGAAGCGCAACACCGCATCGGGGCCGCGCCGGGCGATCGAGCACACCGAACGGTCCGACCCGGGGCCGCAGATCACCTGCGGCCTGGCCGATCTGGAGCCGCTGTCGCTGCATCTGGCGACGGAGACGGGAGAGGTCGCCGAGTGGAACGAACTGGTTGACCGACACCACTGGCTTGGCTGCCCCCGTCCGTTCGGATCGCACCTGCGCTGGTTCGTTCTCGACCGCGAAGGGCGCCGCCTTGGCTGCCTGCTGTTCGAAGCGGCGGCAAGGACGCTGCCTGCCCGCGATGCGTGGCTCGGATGGAGCGCGGCGGAGCGCGACCGGCGGCTGCATCTTGCGGTCTCGAACAGCAGGTTCCTCATTTTTCCGAAGGTATGTTCATAATCCCCACCTCACAACGTCATTGAAAACATGGATGTTTTTGGTACAGACACGATGTCAACGGACCCTTCCGCAGCCCTGCGGCCTGAACCCTGGACCTGCGGACAGCCCTTTTCGACATGATTCCTTGCCAGTTCCCGATCGAGATCGCAAGCAAAGGCATCATTCCTCCACGGCGTTCGCCTTGATGAGCAAGGACGGTATGCTCGATGGTGGACGGTCGATGCCGTCCGATGCACGAGCGTCCGGCGCTTCGCCCGTCAGATGTCGCGCCCATAGCCACGAGGTGGTTCGACCGCGAGCAGCGCTTCGATGTCGAGATCCGCGATTTCCCGCAAACGGTCGGCTACCACACCGTCTTGCTGGTTCTCGGGCAGGTTGTCGAGCCAGTTGCAGTAGTGCTCCTGCAGTTCGAGCAGCTCCACGACAGCGTCACGCCAGCGTTTCGGTTTCGAACGGAGATCCCGGGGTGGCTTCGAACGGACCATCCGTGTTGCCGATCGAAGACGCTCCATATAGCGGCGTTGTCGCGCCGCTCCAGTCAGTGCCATCACGTGCCTCCCGTTATGTGTAAGTCCCTTGTGCAACGTCAGTGACGGGAGACAGGAACGGGCCCGCGATACGGGAGAGCCGTGCCCGGCAATGGGCGCACCAGGGTCATGCCACGATCGCCAGTCGACAGCACCGGCGCCATATGACATGGCAGCCGTTCAGTCGCTCGAATGACGCGGCAATCAGGGCCGGCAACGGCCAAACAGCGCCGTCACTGACATTCTGCAGGGGCATGGTCGCAATCCCGGCACTGATACTATTGGAAATCGAACCATTGTTGCCGCGGATCCGGCGTCGACGAAGCCTTCTGCGACAGGATGGCCCGAATGTCCGGCGCGTCGATCGCTTCTTGCGCAATGATCCAGGGAGCGCCCTTGCAGGCCTGGCGTGCCGGAAGCGTGCCGGACTGGATCAGCCGGCGCACATGGAAAGGATCGACCTGAAAGCGCTCGGCGACTTCCGTCAGAACCAGCTCTCCTCTCTCCTCGCGTTCGCCCTTGCGGTAGACCGCGATCCCGTGTGAGGCGCGCAACATGCGGACACGCGTCCTGCTCCAGCCGTTTCCCTTCGCGGTCTGTTTCCCGAGACGGTTCAGCAGTGCGGCGATGGTGGCATCGTCGATCACGCGCGCGAGCTCCCGTACAAGCGCCACTGTCTCTGTGTCGGTCGTCCAGCGATGTTCGCCGGTGCGCATACGTGCCACCCGGAGTTCGGTGTGGTCGCCACCCTTCCAGTGCAGCAGCAGATGGACATGAGCGTCTTCGAGCCGTGCGGTGATCTCGACCAGCACAGCCCGTAACACCGTCTTGCGGAGTTCGGGTGTCGCCCGTTCATGGCCCCAGGCCCGGCCGAGATCGTGGCCGAGATCCCGGAAGGCCTGACGCTGTTGCGGGGTCAATACGACAGGCTGGACATCCTCGAGATCCTGCACCCGCGCCTCGCAGCGGGACACTTCGACAAGACAGGCTTCCCACTTTGCCGCCAGATTGTGAAACACATTGTGGTTGGCCGGGTCGACCGCATCGAACTGGTCCTTTGCCCGCTCAGCCTTGTAGCGGGCCTCCGAAAGCGCGGAACGCGCCAGGGCCAGCGTCGTGCGCTCCGCCGCGCCCGCCGTCTCCATCGCCTGCAGCGCTGCTTCCATCGCAAGCGGCTGCAAGGCTTCGATCACCGCCTGCCCGACCGCTTCATCCACGCGCACCGTGCCGAACGACAGGCAGCTTCCGCCCGGACCGGTTGCGCCAGAGCAGAGATAACGGGCTGATTTGCCGTTGTCGCGCACCTGGATCCGGCGCTGGCAATGGCCGCAACGCAACAGGCCCGCCAGCAACGCCCGGCCAGGGCGCACCGCGCCACGATCGCCAGCCCTGTTCGAGGTGATCAACGCCTGGTTGCGCTCATAGTCCTGCCACGAAATATAACCCTCGTGACGGTCGTGCAACAGCACGATCCAGTCCTCGGGGTTCATCTGCAGCGGCTGCCGCAGGATCTGCTTGCGGCCATCCCTGATCACCGTCTTGCGCCGACGCCGGCCATAGGCATAGGCACCGGCGTGGATCGGATTGCGCAGGATCGAATGAAGGCTGGTCTCCGTCGGGACCCGCCAGTGCAGACCCCGGGCCGGTGTTCGCACCGGGATCTCAACCTGTTCGTTGCGAAACCACAGCCAGGTCTGTCGCACGCTGCCAAGCTCGTCGAAGGTGGCGAACACCAGGCGGATCGCATCCCGAACACGCTGGTCCGGCGACATCTCGATGACGTCACGTCCGACCCTGTCGTAGCCGGCCGGAAGGTGCAGGAACAGCTCGCCCCGCGCCGCCTTCGCCATGCGGCTTTCCAGCGACCGCTTGCGGAACAGCGAGAGTTCGAACTCGTTGAAGGTGCCGCGCATGCCAAGATACATCCGGTCCTCCATCGATCCGGGGTCGTAGAGCCTGTCACGGTCGCCTACCAGACATCCGACAACGGCACAGAAATCCAGCAAGCCATGCCAGTCACGCCCGTTTCTTGCGAGCCTCGACGCCTCGGTCGCGAGGATCAGCCCGACCTCGCCCTTGCCGACCGCCACCACCAGGCGGTCGAAGCCCGGCCGCTCGATCCCGCTTCCTGTTATCCCGAGATCGCCATCGACAACCCTGACGTCGCGAAACCCCAGGTCGCGCGCGTAATCCTCCAGGCCATATTGCAGGCGTTGGCTTTCCAGGTTGTTGCGAACCTGAAACGGGCTTGACTGACGGATATAGACACAGGCCGCCCGCTGCAGGTGATCCGGCGTGAGGAGCTCAGGCGTCATCATCGCACCCGTCCTCCCGGTCTGCCGGGATCCCGACCACCGCCGCCATCAGCCGGGCAAGCGCCGCAACCGCGGCCTTGCGCAGGTCCGGCCCCGGACTGACCGTCTTGTGACGCTTGAACAGGTCCGCCTGAAGTGCCGTGTATCGCTGTGTTGCCATTCGCATCTCCCGGTGCTGGCGACGCCGGCTTCCGGAAAAAGCGTGTGAGCAGATCGGTCAGGTCCGACAACGCCGTCAGCGACAGCCGCGGCGTGTCACAAAGACCCCACTGCAATGCTTCCCGAGCCGTCATCCAGCCCGGAACGTAATGCTTGCGACCCTGTGCATCGACCACCAGCACGATCGGCTCGCCGCGATGCGACCTCTTCCCGACCTGAGTGACCGTCTGACCGGCCAGTGGGTGGAATCGATAGTGAATCGTGACCTCGAAACCCGCAATGTGGGGTTTGTGTGGGCACCTTCCCCTGGGTCCGGGTCGACAATCTCGCCTCCCGGGCCCTTGCGATGGCGGTGCGCCGGCTTGCGGGGACGTGGGAGCAACGCCACGGCTGCCGGCCGGTGCTCTGCGAGACGTTCGTGGACCCGACACGCCACGACGGTGCAAGCTACCGGGCCGCCAACTGGGAGAAGATCGGCATGACGGCCGGGTATCGGGGCAAAAACCGGACCAAGCCGCCCAAGGAGATCCTCGTCATGGCCCTCGACCCCGACTTCCGCAGGGTCCTGAAGGGCGAGAGCCGTCCACCGAAGCGCAGCAAGCTCCTGTCCCCGGTGTGCGACGGTCCGTTCGTCGCGATGTGGATGAAGATCATCGATGCGGCCGGCGAACTGGCCGCAGCGCATGACCGGGAGTGGATGAGGCGGCGGCGGGTCCTGAACAGCCTGATCGTCATGCTGTTCGTGTTCCGGCTGGTCCTGTCAAGGGGCACCAAGGGCTACGCCACCGTGGTCGCGGAGTTGTGGGATCAGTGCCGGAAGCTGGGAATCGCCCTGCCGCAGCACCAGCCGGTGGTCGCCTCGTCGATCTGCAAGGCCCGGGCCCGGGTGCACGAAGACCTGTTCCTTGACCTGCACCGGGAGATCCTCCGCCACGGCGACGACGGCGGCCGGTGGAAAGGCCACCGCACCTTCGCCATCGACGGAACCAAGATGAACCTGCCCCGCCCGCTGGCCGAGACCGGCTACCCGCTTCCCAACGCCAACGCCCACTACCCGCAGGGCCTGGTGTCCTGCCTGTACCGCCTCGAGACCAAGACGCCGGTCGACTTCTCCCTGTCGGCCAATGCCGACGAACGGGCCGCAGCGCGCGCCCATCTCGATGCCCTGTCGCCGGGCGATGTCGTGGTCGTCGACCGGGGCTACTTCTCGTTCGTACTTGTGCACGCCATGGTCTCGCGCGGCCTGCACCCGGTGTTCCGGCTCCAGCGCAACAGCGCCGCCGTCTTCGACGACTTCATCGACAGTGACCGGAACGACGCCCTCGTGCGGGTCGTCCCGAAGGAAGACGCGTTGCGCAAGCTCCGCGCCGCGTTTCCCGGGAAACGGTTCGACCCGGTGGAACTGCGGCTGGTCAAGTGCACGGCGGGGGAAAACGAATACACGGTGGCCACCACGCTGGCCGACCGGGAGCGCTACACCCGGAGCGATCTCTCCGACCTGTATCACGGGAGATGGGGCATCGAGGAGCTTTACAAGACATCCAAGACCATGATCGCGGTGGACGAGTTCCATGGCCGGACCGAGCGCGGCGTTCGCCAGGAACTCTACGCCCACTTCAACCTGATCGCCATGACGCGGCTGCTGTCCAATCGCGGCGACGGGCTGCTGGAGGAACTGCGCGAGGAAGGCAGCCAACGCCAAACGACGAACTTCAAGAACGCGCTCGCGATGATGGCGGCGAACCTGGAGGAGATGGTGCTGGCCCGGGCGGCGGCACTGGCCGGGACCGTCGCCTGGATGGCCGAGCGGATCCTTGCAGTGCGGAGCCGGCTGCGCCCAGGGCGGTCATATCCCAGGCAATCGATGAAGCCCCGCAGCAAGTGGATCCGGATGGCGCGCGTAACGGCCTGACCCAGCGAAACCCGGTCCGGGGGCGAAAGAATTCGCCCGGAACGGGTCCGTCCCATTAAGGAAATGATGCCGAATCACTAAAGAAATGCCATTGACCCGCCACCGGCGCGCTACATCGACCCCTTGATTCTTGTCCAAAATATCACTATGTTTTCGGACAAAGGAGCGTCATGCCATGTCCACCGTACAAGCTGTTCGGGCCGGCATACGCAAGCTGCCGAAGGGAAAGCCCTTCACCAGCGAGCGCTTTCTGACGCACGGCTCGCGCAGCACCGTCGACCGGACGCTTT
>CBDCEA010000005.1:0-1574145 GCA_965215635.1 Alphaproteobacteria bacterium
TTGCCGGATACGCATTCGTCGTCGTGCTCTCGATGAACGAATACATCATCTCGTATTTTCTCGGGCAACACGCCACCATCACGCTGCCGGTCCAGCTTCTCGCCAGCCTGAGGTCCGGCTACACGCCAATCATCGCCGCTGTTTCGGTCATGTTCATCCTGTTCGCCGTCGTGGTCTTCAGCCTTGTCGCCCGGTTCGGTGATCTTCCCAAGCTGCTCGGCGCCTGGATGCCCAAGGACTGAAGGCCTTGTACATCCTCTACGGCGGCAGCGTGACACGGGCCCTGGCACCGCAGATGGTGCTGGAGGAGTGCTCGCTGCCATACGAACTGCGCGAAGTCGATATCGCCTCGGGCGAACACCGCGGCGATGCCTTCCGGCAACTCAATCCTGCGGGCTATGTACCCGCGCTTGTGACGCCTGACGGCGGCGTGCTGCATGAAGCCGCCGCCATCATGCTCTGGCTCGCGGACAGGCACGGTCTGGAGACCATGGCACCAGCGCCCAACGATCCGCTTCGCGGCATCTTCCTTTCCAAGTTGTTCTACTTCACCAACGACGTGCAGCCCTCGCTCAAGCACTGCTACTATCCCTGGCGCTGGGCCTTGAGAGACAGCGACACCGAGGCATTCAGGGCCCATTCGAAGGCGATGGCGCGGGAACGCTGGCAGGTGCTCGATGACTGGCTGGAGGTGAACGGCCCCTACCACCTCGGTGACCGTTTCAGCCTGCTGGACCTCCACCTTGCCATGTGGGCCTGCTACGGCCTGGAGACCCCCTGCGATCTCCTCGAGGACATGCCCGCAAGCAGGCGCCTTTTCGATCTGGTCCTCGCTCGTCCGGTTTCCGGTCCCATGCTCGAAGGTCTCATCCAGACCCTGGGGACCTGGCGCGGCGAACATCGCTGAAGCCCGGCCTATCCCCAGATATCGCGAACGGCCCTCAGGAAGTTTTCGCCGAGAACCTTGCTGATGTCCGCTTCCGCCCATCCCTCGTCGATCAGGCGTTCGGTGATGCGCGCGAGATCGCCATGGCTTGCGCAGTCCCGAAAGATAGCGATTCTCGATTCGGTTGCTGAAAGCCTTCGCATAAGCCCCCTATCGCAGCTGGATAATTTCCCAATGTGAATTCCGTGATGTGACGGACGGAGCCGAGATCGGCCACCGCCGGCAGATCCGTGCCGAGTCCCACATGATCGATTCCCGCCAGCGCAACCGCATGCTCGATGTGCCGCATGAAGTCATCGAGTGACGGATGCCGGGAGGAGTCGCCGTCCCAGCACATCGGTCCGTAGATGCTGATGCCGATGACTCCGCCCGTGGCGGCGATGGCCCGGATCGCATCGTCGGACTTGTTGCGCAATGCCGGAGTGACCGACCGTGCGTTGGCATGGGTCGCCAGGACCGGTCTTGACGACGCCTCGGCCGCCTCGATCGACGTGCGCTGTCCGACATGGGAGAGATCGATCGCCATGCCGAGCATGTTCATCATGCCGACGGCCCTCGCGGCCAAGGGATGTGAGGCCTCCATCCTCCGTCTCGAGGCAACCGTCTCCCAGAAGATTGCGCCCGTTGTAGGTGAGTTGGGCGACCCGCAGGCCAAGGTCATGGAAAAGAACCAGGCGGTCGAGGTTGTCGGCGACAGGACGCAAGTTCTGCCATCCCATGATCAGGCCGGTCACACCGTCGGCGTGGCAGGCTTCAATGTCGCCGGCTCTCCTCACCAGGCGCCAGCCCTGATCCGATTGCCTGAGCACGGCAAGCCAGCGTGCCATGCCGTCGAGTGCCTCCTCGAAATCGGCCTCGAAATGGCTGACGGTCATGTTGACCGCCGTGATCGAGGCGTTCTTCAGGACACCGGGGTCCCCGTCGCCATGAAAGTTCAGGCCGTCGATGATGAGGGCACGGTCATGAAGGCTCTTCATAAGGGCTCCCCTTGCAGGAAATGCGGCATGACGTCTCGCGCGAACCTCTCCATGGATGCCATGACATCTCGATGGCTGGCGCCGAACGCCATGTTGACCAGAAGGTCCATGATATCGAGATCCCTGTAGGCAGCGAGCTTGTCGATCACCTCCCCAGCTGTTCCGATCGGCAGGGCATCGGCCACATCGTCCATCGATTCGGCGACGTCCAAGGGCACGATCGCACCATTGTCGACCGTGCCCGGCGTGTCGAAGACATTACAGAACCTTCTGTGATTCTCGTAGGCCATGGAGATCTTCTCCCGCCGATCAGCCTCGTCTCTTGCGACATAGAGCATGCGCAGCATGGAGAACCTTGAAGCGTCACACCTGCCGCTGGCATCCCGGAGCGCGTCGTGAAACGCTCTTGCCTGCGTCTCCACCGTCTCCATACCGCCTCTCAGGGGCGTCGTCTGGATGTGGTAGCCCCGCAGGACCGAATGGTAGATCGCCTGATAGCCCAGCGCCGCGATCCAGATGGGTATCGGCTTCTGGACCGGGTGCGGCGTGATGGCGACCGGTTCGAAATCGTACCATCTGCTCTTCCAGCCCGTCTCCTTTCCGGTCAGCAGCCGTTCGAGAAGCGCCAGGGCATCATCGAAGCGTTCCCGGCTTTCTTCCTGCGGCACCCCGAACTTCCGGAACTCGTAGGCGAAGGCCCCGCGCCCGACACCGAGTTCCAGCCTGCCGTCCATCAGGCAGTCCGCCTGGCAGATCTCGCCGGCAAGACGGCGCATATCGTAGAAGGGAAGGACGAGCACGGAGGTGATGATCCTGATCGAGCGGGTCCGGGACGCCACCTTGACCGCCGTCAGCAGCGGCTGCGGATGGGTGAGATAGTTGATGAAGTGATGTTCGGGAATGCACAACGTGTCGAAGCCCAGCGCCTCCGCAAGCGCGCCCTCCTCGACTGCGTCCTCGTAGAGGCGTCGCGCCGGATAGCCGAGATCCGGCCAGTAGCACGGAAGATAGAAACTGAATCGCATGAGGCAGGCCCTGCACCATTCGGCATCTTGGAGAAGTCACGGAAAATTGTTACCGTCACGAACATGAGAATACCTGGTTAACCAAATCAAGGGGGGGAAACGATGACCACGCATATGGATATCGAGGAATTCCGTTCACGTCTTGCCAACCGGGACATCTCGCGGCGGGACATCCACAAGGTCCTGGCCTCGGCCGGAATTGCGACGATCGCAATCCCGGTCGTCGGAAGTCATGCGCAGGAGGAAGATGCAGAGCAAGGCGTCCTGGAAACCGACGACGATCTCATGGTGTTCACCTGGGCGGGTTACGACCTCCCGGAATTGCACACCAGCTACATTGACAAGCATGGTGTGACCCCCGCGTTTTCACTGTGGGGCGAGGAAGAAGAGGGATTCCAGAAGATGCGCGCCGGCTTCCAGCCCGACATCGCCTGGCCATGCACCTACAGCCTGCGGCGCTGGCACGATGCAGGCCTGCTTGAGCCGCTGGACACCTCACGTCTTGAACATTGGGGCGACGTGTTTCCCAGTCTCAAGACGATCGAGGGAGGCATCATCGATGGCAACGAAGTGTTCCTGCCCGTAGACTGGGGCAACAGTTCCGTGCTGTTCCGGCCTGACCTTGCTCCGGAGTATGCCGGAGCCGAGAACCATTCCTGGATGATCCTCTTCGACGAGAAGTACGCCGGCCGTCTGGGGATCTACGATTCGGTGGACGGAGTATTCGGTGTCGTGGGTGCGGTCATCGGTGCCGAGAATCCCTTCGACATGACCGATGAGGAACTGGCCGAAGCAACCGAATGGATGCGCAAGCAGCGCGACGTCCTGCGCTGGTACTGGACCGATATCACAGCCGTTGAACAGGGCCTCGCTTCGGGTGAACTGGTAGCTTCCTATTCCTGGAACAGTTCCGTTCTCGAACTCAAGAGGCAGGGTATCCCCGTCGAGTTCATGAATCCGAAGGAAGGCATCTATACCTGGGTGTGCGGAGCGGTACACATCTCCTCCGGCGACGGGTCCGACGACAAGGCCTATGATTTCCTGAATGCCGTATCCTCACCCGAAACCGGAAACTACATCATCACGCAGTACGGCTACGGCCATTCGAACCAGAAGGCCTTCGAAACGGTGGACCAGGAAACCCTCGACAATCTGGGGATCTCCGATCCTGTCGCCTTCATGGCGGGAAGCAGGTATTTCTCCGAGATACCTGCGGCAACGCGCGAGAAGTACATTCAGCTGTTCGACGAAATCAAGGCGGGATTCTGAGCCCCTTACCTTCGTGTCGGCGGAGCGGGCCAGTCCGGCCCGCTCCGCATGTTCCCGCCTCCGTGAGATAGCGACATGCCGCAGAAAGACCCGCGCAATGAGCAGAGCGTGGGACGGATCTTGGGCGGACGGGCACGTGCGACACCGGACGCCATCTTCATCCTTTCGGACCGGCGCACACTGAACTATGGCGAGGCGGACCTCGAATCAAACCGCCTTGCCAACGGCGCCGCGGCGCTCGGCATCGCCCGGGAGAGCGCCGTTCTGGTGATGATGCCCAATGTCGTGGAGTTCATTGTCATCTGGCTGGGACTCGGCAAGCTCGGGGCCATTCAAGTGCCGGTCAACACCGCTTATCGCGGCAGCCTTCTGACCCACGTCATCAACGATTCCGCCTCGTCAACGATGATCGTGGCGGCGGAGTATCTCGAACGGATAGCCGAGGTGGCACCGGACCTCGACCATCTCGAACGCCTGATCGTCTTCGACACGGAATGCGGTGCGCCGGACCTTCCCGGCGCGCTCGCCCGACTTGAACGGTTCGACTTCGGCGTTCTTCTCGATGCTGACGATGCGCCCCTCGAGGACCTTCCTCGCCATCATGACCTCAAGGCCGTGATGTACACGTCCGGCACGACGGGACCGTCCAAGGGGGTCATGATCTCCCACAGGCATGCCTACACCTATGCCCACGGCAATTTCGAGCTCATGGACCTGAAGCCCGGTGATGTCTTCTACGCGCCGTTACCCCTGTTCCACATCGCCGGGCAGTGGGCCATGTGCTACTCGTCGATGATCGCCGGCTCGGCAGCGGTCGTGACGGAAAGGTTCAGTGTCGAGCGTTTCTGGGACGATGCCAGACGCTTTGGTGCAACGGTCAGCTTCTTCCTGGGAGCCATGGCGAATTTTCTGGCGCGGCAACCTCCCCGTCCGGACGATATCGACGTCCCGGTCGAGCGCGCGCTTGTCGTTCCGATGTTCCCGGATGCCCATGACTTCGCCAGGCGTTTCGGTATGAGAATCAAGACGACCTACGGTTCAACGGAGACCTGCGCCCCTCACCGCATGGAGTGGGACAATCCGAACTGGAGAACCTGCGGCAGGCTGCTCGACGAGTACTATGAGGCGCGAATTGTCGACCAGAACGACGAGGAGGTCCCCGACGGCACCGTCGGGGAGTTCGTCATTCGCGGCAAGGAGCCCTGGCTTCTCATGTCCGGCTACTGGAGGCACCCGGAATGGACCGAAAAGGCATGGTCCAACCTGTGGCTCCACTCCGGCGATGCCATGTGGAGGGATGGCGACGGCTGCTACTATTTCGCGGACCGCATGAAGGACTCGATCCGGCGCCGTGGCGAGAACATTTCCTCTCTCGAGGTAGAAAACGAGATCAATCTCCATCCCGGTGTCATCGAGTCCGCCGTCTTTCCCGTGCCGAGCGAGTACACCGAGGACGAGGTCATGGCAGCCGTCGTAGGAAGGCCCGGAAGCACCCTCGATCCCGAATCGCTGATCCGCTTCGTCGAATCGAGGATGGCCTGGTTCATGGTCCCGCGTTTCATCGATGTGGTGGACTCCCTGCCGAAGACCCCGACGGGCAAGATCAGGAAGTTCACCCTGCGCGAGAAGGGTGTGACATCCGTCACCTGGGACCGGGAGAAGGCCGGTATCCTCCTGAAACGCCCGTGACCACCGAACGCCCCCTCACCCAGGACGAGATCGCCCGCTATCACCGGAATGGCTATGTCATCCTGCCGGCGTTTCTGTCAGCAGAAGAGCTCGCGCCGCTGAAGCAGGCGATCAAAGAGGATCCCGGCATTCGCGGACGCCTTGCCACGATTCACGACGGCAGCGAGACGACGCTGCACGACTATCTCGGCTGGGTACGCCATGGCGACGACTGGCTCGGCACCGCCACACGTCTTGCCCGGATCGTCGAGAGCGCGGCGACGCTCATCGGCGAGCCCGTCTACCACTACCACTCGAAGATCGTGCAGAAGCCTGCCGCGCGCAGCGGCCAGGTGGTCTGGCACCAGGATTTCGGCGGCTGGTACCAGGACGGCTGCCTGATGCCGGACATGCTGACCTGCATCGTGGCCCTCACCAGTGCGACCGAGGAAAGCGGGTGTCTTCACATGCTGAAGGGTTCGCACCTCATGGGGAGGGTCGACCGCATCCGCGACGAACACGCCTATGCCAATATTCACCCCTTGCGCACCGACGCCATGCTGGAGCGCTTCGAGCGTGTCGCCATCGAACTCGAATCCGGCGACGGCCTTTTCTTCCACGGCAACACGGTGCATGCCTCCGGCAACAACCGGGCCTCATGGAACCGCGTCCTTCTCGAATTCTCCTACAACGGGATCAGCAACGCGCCTGTGTTCCCGGGACAGGATCACCATGCGGTGAAGCCATTGGAGATTGCGCCGGACAATTCGCTCAGACGCGGCACATGGTCAGGCGTCTTCGACTCGACGCCGCTGTGCGATCTCAATGACCCGCAAGACGAGGGCTACACGATCTTCGTGCGCGACCGCTTCCCCGATCTCAACTGAACGGCTTTCAGGCGACTCTGACGTTGGCGCCGGCAATCGGTCTCGCGGCGCCATCGGCATAGAGATCGCTGCCGCCCGAGGAAAGTTCCTGGTAGCCGTGAATGACGTCGTAGGGATCCTGGAAGTCCTGGACCCACCCCAGGAACGGCTTGTGGAGGTTGAAACCGAGCAACCGTGCCAGTTTCTCGGGCATCTGCCTCACCTCCTCCGGCGTGACTGAGAGATACCAGTTCTGCTCCTGGCGCAGCCATCCGAGCGTGAAGCCCGTGAACATGCCGATGCGCCAGAAATCCGGGGTCAGGTTGCGCCCGCCGCCGTGATAGACGCCGCCGCTGAAGGCGCAGAACGAGCCCTTCGACATGACCGCACCGGTGGTCTCCTCGTCCTTGGGAACCCTTGTGTCATCCCATCTGTGGCTGCCGGGAATGATCCGGGTCGCGCCGTTTTCTTCCGTGAAGTCTGTCAGGGCCCAGAATGCGGTGCAGGTCGCGTTGCGCTCCGACGGATGGGCAAGGGGATAGAGAAGATCGTCGCGGTGGAGTGGCTGCGGTGTCTCGTCCGGCCCGATCGCCGTGATCGAGTTTGAATTCAGTTGATAGCTGTCGCACCACGGCAGGAGCGTCAGATCCATGATATCGAGAATCCTGTCGTGGAGAACGAAGTCCTGGATGCTCAGCGACTTGCCGAACAGGGAATGCAGACGCTTCGTTTGGTAGCCGACGAAATCGCCGCTCCCGCAGGGCTTGCGCTTGAGGTAGGGTTCGAGATCCTCGAGAAGGGCATCGATCGTGCCGTGATCGATGGCATCCCGCACGATGATGCAGCCATCGCGTTCGAGAATCGCCCCGACGGAGTCAAGAGGCGTATCGGGGTCGACTGTCTGGATACCGGTCGAACTCATTTTGTCCTCCCTCGTTGACCTTCTTTCGGTGCAACACGATACCGCCATCCGGATCGAAGCACCACGGACGATCCGGTTGAAGAATCCGGCATGGGTTCATTAGAGTGCAGGGGGGAAACGGCGGGACATCCATCGCTCCCGATCCTGGCACCCCATACCCTTGAGGCCCCTTGTCGACCGCCTCTTCGGGTAATCCTGAACGTTGCAGCAGAAGGATGACAATCGTGAACAAAGACCCGGAAATCTCCGCGTTCAGGTGGGACGATCCGTTCCATCTGGAGGACCAGCTGACCGAAGACGAACGCATGATCCGCGATTCGACGCGCCAGTTCTGCGAGGAGTATCTGGCCGCGCGCGTTCAGAAAGACTTCCGTGACGAGACCGGCGACCGCGAGATCATCGCGCGCATGGGTGAAGTCGGCCTGCTCGGACCGACGATCGAAGGCTACGGCTGTGCCGGCATCAGTCATGTCGCCTATGGCCTCATCGCCTTCGAAATCGAAAGGGTCGACAGCGCCTACAGGTCGTCGGCATCGGTGCAATCCAGTCTCGTGATGCACCCCATTCACGCCTATGGAACGGAAGAACAGTGCCGGAAATACCTGCCGAAACTCGCGAGCGGCGAGTTGGTCGGCGCCTTCGGCCTCACCGAGCCGGACCACGGCTCGGATCCGGGCAGCATGGCGACACGTGCCACGAAGGTGGACGGTGGATATCGGATCAGCGGCGCCAAGATGTGGATCTCGAACGCGCCCATCGCCGATGTCATGGTGATCTGGGCAAAGGACGACGAGGGCCGGATCAGGGGGTTCCTGCTCGATCGTGGCATGAAGGGGCTCTCGACACCGAAGATCGAGGGCAAGTTCAGCCTGCGTGCCAGTCCGACCGGCGAAGTCGTCATGGACGATGTCTTCTGCCCGGCCGAGAACGTGTTTCCCGACATACGCGGTCTCAAGGGGCCGTTCGGATGCCTCAACAATGCGCGCTACGGAATCGCATGGGGAGCGCTCGGTGCTGCGACCTTCTGCTGGCAGGCTGCTCTCAACTACACCCTCGAGCGAACCCAGTTCGGCCGTCCGCTGGCCGCGAACCAGCTGATCCAGAAGAAGCTTGCCGACATGCAGACGGAGATTGCCATCGGACTACAGGCATGCCTGAGGGTCGGACGCCTCAAGGACGAAGGCAGGGCGAGCCCTGAGATGATCTCCATCATCAAGCGGAACTCATGTGGCAAGGCGCTCGAGATCGCGCGCAATGCCCGAGACATGCATGGCGGTAATGGCGTGAGTGACGAATACGGCGTGATACGCCATATGCTGAACCTCGAGGCGGTCAACACCTATGAGGGCACACACGACATCCACGCCCTGATCCTGGGACGCGCTCAGACCGGCATTCAGGCCTTCACAGACTGACCACGTCGGCAGCTGAAGCAGTGACCTTGCCGCAGGTCGCCTGAAGACCGGGTTTGACAATGCGGGGCCCGAAAGACCTGTGTCGCGCGGTACGGAGGTTTCGGATTGGAAACTTCCATGGCTGGCCTTGATGGCCGGACATGCTGGTTCGCTCGAACTGGTGGACCCGCGGGATTTGATGGGGCAGTCTGCGTCCACGCAAGGAGTCCCGTTAGCCCGGTGATCAAGGACATGAGACCTTCAAGTGTTTCTTCCATTGTACCGAAGTCCGGAACGTGGCGGGGAATCCCGTTGCGCGATTGCCTGCGTCTTCAGGCAAGAACACGCATGGGCCCGGTTCACCTCACGTGAACGGGCCGATGCTCATTGGCAACGGGAACTGAAGAGATTACCCCGGCGGTGGAGTGGCCTTGTCAGGAGTAGTAGAGTGGGCGTGTGGAACCGTCCGCGTTTCGTCCCTCTGCGCACCGGCCGGATACCGGTGCCGCTCGCGTTCCCTGTCAGGCAGCCGTCGGACACGCGGGCTCATGATTTTCCGCACGGCGCTTCGTTGAGGCTTGCAGGAGACGAGCACCGGTCCTATCTCAGATGCGAAGGACGCAGGATCGAGACATGACGCACAGTCCCGGGCATCTTCCCGGCAGGTTTCCGTCAACCAGGATGCGGCGCCTCAGGCGGTCGCCGTGGCTGCGGTCCATGGTGGCCGAAAACACCCTTGTCGCATCCGATCTCATTTGGCCGGTATTTTTGTGCGAGGGAACGAGCGTGCGCGAGCCGGTTGAATCGATGCCGGGTGTCGACCGGCTCAGCGTCGATCTTCTCGTCGAATCGGCCCTCGAAGCCCGGGATCTCGGCATTCCCTCGATCGCCCTCTTTCCGCACACGTCTGAAGACGCCAAGAGTGCGGATGGCAGGGAGGCGTTGAATCCGGACAATCTCGTGTGCCGCACCATCTCGATCCTGAAGGCGCGCGTCGAAGGCCTCGGCATCCTGGTCGATGTCGCACTCGATCCCTACACGACCCATGGCCATGACGGGGTGATGTCCGGCGACGAGATCCTGAACGACGAAACCGTCGAGATCCTCACCCGCCAGGCTGTGGTCCAGGCCACTGCCGGATGCGACATCATCGCACCCAGCGACATGATGGACGGCCGGGTGGCCGCGATCCGCAAGGCGCTCGATGACGGTGGATTCGAACACGTGCCGATCATGGCCTATGCCGCGAAGTATGCGTCCGGTTTCTACGGACCATTTCGCGATGCCGTCGGATCCGCTTCCAGTCTCGGCGAGGGCGACAAGCGAACCTATCAGATGGAGCCGGCCAATTCGGACGAAGCCTTGCGTGAGGTCGCTCTGGATCTCGAGGAAGGCGCGGACATGGTCATGGTCAAGCCGGGCATGCCCTATCTCGATATTGTGCGCCGCGTGAAGGACACATTCGGTGTCCCCACGTTCGCCTATCAGGTGTCCGGAGAATACGCGATGATCGAGGGAGCGTGCCGCAACGGTTGGCTCGATCGCGACAAGGTCTGGCCCGAAACGCTGGATTGCTTCAAGCGCGCCGGCTGCAACGGCATCCTGACCTATCACGCCCTGGAATTCGCCCGCCGCCTCAAGGCCTGATGGACGGATGACCCGTTCCTGTGGGATTGTTTTCTCCCAGTCCCAACCAGGGTTGTAGTCCATGCCGGAAGGACCGCTCGGCGGCATCACGATCATCGATCTGACACGGGTTCTTGCGGGCCCCTACTGCACGATGCTGCTTCATGACCTCGGTGCGCGGGTCATCAAGGTCGAGCAGCCCGGCGGGGGTGACGAGGCCCGTGGAACCGGGCCGTTCATGGGATCCGTATCGGGCTACTTTGCCTCGATCAATCGCGGCAAAGAGAGCATCGTCCTCGATCTCAAGGACGACAGCGACCGCGACGTATTCGGCGCGCTTCTCGATATGGCCGATGTGCTGGTCGAGAACTTTCGACCGGATGTCATGGAAAGGCTCGGTTTCGGCTGGAACGTTCTCCATGAGAGGTATCCAGCGCTCATCTACGCGGCCGTTTCGGGGTTCGGCCAGAGCGGGCCCTATCGCGACAGGCCAGCCTACGACATGGTGGTCCAGGCCATGGGCGGTCTCATGAGCCTCACGGGACACCCGGGAGGCGGCCCCACACGCGTCGGCACTTCCGTCGGCGATATCACGGCCGCTCTCTTCACGACCGTCGGCATCTGCTCGGCCCTCTACCATCGCTCGCTGACCGGCAGGGGACAGATGATCGACGTCGCGATGCTCGATTGCCAGGTCGCGATTCTGGAGAACGCGATTGCGCGCCATGGAGCCACCGGCGAGATCCCGGGCCCGCTGGGCGCACGCCATCCCTCGATCGTTCCGTTTGCAGCCTTCACCACGAGGGACGGCCACATCGTCGTCGCGGCAGGCAACGACGAGCTGTTCCGGCGACTCTGCAACGTCCTCGGTCTGGGCGAGCTTGCGTCCGATCCCCGCTTCACCACCAACGCCAGGCGAGCCGAAAACGTCGATGCCCTGCAGGACGCGATGGAAGCCGTGCTCGTGACGCAGGATACCGGACGCTGGCTCGGTATGCTTCAGGACGCGCGCGTGCCCTGCGGCGCCATCAACAATGTCGCTGAGGTCATGTCGGATCCCCAGGTTCATGCCCGCAACATGATCGTTGCCGCCGAGGATCCGGAAGCCGGACACATCAGGATGTCCGGCAACCCCATCAAGCTCTCCGCCTTTGCGGATCCGGCGACCCGCGGCGCCGTGCCGAGGCTGGATGAGCATCGAAACGCGATCGTTTCGGAACTTCGGACCGACAGATCTCCGACATGAGGATCGTACGGAAAGCCTTCAGGGTCGTCTTCATCCTTGCGGTTCTTGTTCTGGCGGGAGCCGTCGCCCTTTTCTTCTGGCTGCGGACATCCCTTCCCCGGATCGAAGGCGACGTGGCCGTCGAAGGCCTCGGGGACGATGTCGAAATCCTGCGTGATGAATGGGGCATCCCCCATATCTTCGCGCAATCTCCCCGGGACGCCTATTTCGGACTGGGCTTTGCGCATGCCCAGGACCGCTTCTTCCAGATGGAGATGCAGCGCCGTGGGGCGCAGGGCAGTATCTCCGAACTCCTGGGTTCCCTTGCCCTCGAGCGTGACCGTTTCCTGCGTCTGCTCGATCTCTACCGTGCATCGCGTTCGAGCTTCGCGACCCTGTCGCCCGAAACCCGCGAAACGCTCGAGGCCTATGCGGCAGGCGTCAACGCCTGGCTTGCAACCCGTGACGGACCGGCCGCACCCGAACTGGCGCTTCTTCTCGCGGACCATCCGGAATCCTGGCACCCGGCTGATTCCGTTTCATGGCTGAAGATCATGGCCCTTCTGCTTGCCGGAAACTGGCGAGAGGAAGCACTCCACGCCGCCGTCGCGGAAAGACTCGGACCGGAGAAGGCCGCGAGTTTCTTTCCCGCATTCCCACAAGACAGTCCTGCCATTCTCGAGGCGGCCCAAGGCATCGATTTCACGGCACTTGCGTTCCTCTTCGATCGCCTGCTTGGCACTCCGGGCAAAGGATCCAACAACTGGGCGGTAAGCGGCAAGCACACGGCCTCCGGATATCCGCTGCTCGCCAACGATCCCCATCTTGGCTACGCCATCCCGTCAGTCTGGTATCTCGCCCATCTCGAGGCGCCGGGATTTTCCGTGGCAGGCGCGACCCTGCCGGGCATGCCACTGGTCGTCATTGGAACCAATGGACGGATCGCATGGTCGCTCAGCAACACGGGTCCAGATACCCAGGACCTCTTCATCGAGCGCCGCGATCCCGACGATGCCGATCGCTACCTTGCACCCGATGGCCCGGAACCGTTTGCCGTGCGCGAAGAGACCATCGTCGTGCGCTTCGGCACGGACGAACAGGTCACCATGCTCGAAACCCGGCATGGTCCCGTGCTGACAGGGATCGTCGACCGTCTCCCGGGCGATGCCGATGATGAAGAGGTGCTGTCCCTTGCATGGACCATGCTCCATGACGATGACCGCAGCATGGAATCGGCGCTCGCACTCCACACGGCGCAGAACTGGCAGGATTTCACCGCCATCGCCCGGTTCTATGCCGGTCCGATGCAGAACATCATCTATGCGGACAGGGATGGAAACATCGGCCTGCTGGCACCGGGTTTCGTGCCTGTACGCCGCTCCGGCGACGGCCGCCTGCCGGTCGAAGGCTGGACCGGTGAATCGGACTGGCTCGGCCGGATACCGCTTCACGACCTGCCAAGGACCTTCGATCCGCCATCGGGTATCCTCGCGGCCGCCAACAACCGCCTTGTGGGCGAGAACTATCCCTACTTTCTCAGCCACCGATGGGAACCGGGCTATCGTGCAGACCGAATCCGCGAGGTACTCGGTTCACACTCCCGTCACGATCTCGAGAGCTTTACCCGCCTCCAGCTCGATAACCGGTCGGGACTCGTCGAAGCCTTCCTCGGCCATGCGCTCTCCGGAGAACCGCAGACCGTGGCGGGACGCCTGCTCCAGGTTCACCTCGAGGCATGGGATCTTGCCATGGATACGGATCTCGTGGCGCCTACGATCTTCCATGCCTGGTACCGGGAATTCACCCGTTCGATCTACGAGGACGAGATGGGCGAACTGTTCGAGACGGCCTGGTGGCACCGTCCGGAATTCGTCCTCGGTCTTCTCGAGGACGATTCTCACGGCTGGTGCAGCAACGCCGAAACAGGTGAGAGCGAAAGTTGCTCGGAACTCGCCGTCGCAGCGCTCGACAAGGCGGCGGTGTTCCTTCGGGAAAAGTTCGGCGGAGATCCTGCCGACTGGGTCTGGGGAAAGGCGCACGCTCTCGACATACGGCATCCCCTGTTCGGGTTCGTGCCGGTTCTCGATGACCTTACGGGTGTCAGCCTGCCACTGGGCGGAGACCGCCACAGCGTTGCCGCCGCCGACTATGCCTTCAGTTCGGATTCAAGGGTCTTCACCACCGTCCACGGTCCTGCACTTCGCGCCGTGATCGACCTCGAAGAACCCGTGACGGGACACTTCATCATCATGCCCGGCCAGTCGGGCAATCCATTTTCCCCGTTCTACGACAACATGACCGAGCGCTGGAACGCCAACCGGCCCCTTGCCATCGTTCTGGGACGGGAAATGACCGGTGCAGCCACCCGTCTTGTCCTGACGAGCGGCAACGAGTGACGGCTTCCATGCTTGAGGGGCCGTGAACCGTGCAGACCTGCAGCCTGAAAAGGGGAAACGCCCCCCTTGTCCTGAGTTTCCCCCACATCGGCACCTGGCTTCCCGCCGACATCGCCGACACGATGACGCCCGTCGCCCGGCATCTCCTGGATACCGACTGGCATGTCGACCGTCTCTACGGTTTCGCAGAGCGCCTCGACGCGACCGTGCTTGTGGCCACCCATTCCCGGTATGTCATCGATCTCAACCGCGCGCCGGACGACCGGCCGCTCTATCCCGGTGCGGACAACACCGAGCTTTGTCCGCTCACGACCTTCGATCACGAAGCTATCTATCTGCCCGGCCAGCAACCGGACACGGCTGAGATCGAGGAGCGTCTGAGGCGCTACTGGCAGCCATTTCACGCCGCACTTGTCAGCGAGGTCGGCCGCCTTCTGGAACGTCACCGGCGCATCCTGCTCTGGGATGGCCATTCGATCCGCTCGCATGTCCCGCGGCTTTTCGACGGCCGTCTTCCCGATCTCAATTTCGGCACTGCAGACGGAACCACAGCGCACCCGGACCTGCTGGAATGCGCCGTCAGGCCGGCACGCGATCACAAGTCCTTCAGCGTCGCCTCGAATGGCCGCTTCAAGGGTGGTTACATCACGCGCCGTTACGGCGAACCGTCGAAGGGCGTTCACGCCATCCAGCTGGAACTCTCCCAGAGGACCTACATGGAGGAGGAACTTCCGTTCCGCTGGCTCGACGAGGACGCCGAAAGTATCGCGCGGACGATCAAGGAATCGGTGACCGCCGCGCTCGCCTGGGTCGCCGGCTGATCTCTCAGGACCACTCCAGATCCGAGATATCCGCGCTCAGCGAGCGGTAACCTCCCCGGAAATAGAGGAGGGGCGCCGCGGGATCGCCCACCATCATGTTGAACGCCTCGCCGACGAAGATGATATGGTCACCGCCGTCGTAGTGGAAGCGGGTGTAGCACTCGAATCTGGCAAGCGATCCGGGAAACAACGGACACTGTGTCACGCCAGTCTCGTATTCAATATCCTTCCACTTGTCGATCGACGCACGGGCGAACGTGTCGGAAAGATCTCGCTGCCTGTCCGAAAGGATATTGACGGCGAAGAAATCGGAACTCTCGAACTTGTTGAGACTGTGCGCCTCGCGGGACAGGCTGAACAGTATCATGGGAGGATCGAGTGAGACCGCGTTGAACGAGTTCGCCGTGATGCCCAGCAGTTCGCCGCCGCGCGTGCAGGACGTGATGATCGTCACACCGGTTGCGAACATGCCAAGCGCATCACGCAACTGGCGTTTCGTGAAGGTACGCTTGCGACTCATGGCATCACCCGTGACTCACACTTTTTATACCAGCACTGGCCGCACTTCACAATCTCGCCGCCTCATGGGCTTTCAGCAGCCCCCTCCCGGACCAGGTACATGGCAACGCCAAGCAGGCCCGCGGCGCACCAGACCCAGAACGTATGGCTTTCGTGCCACAGGACGGTGCCCCAGACGACGCCAGCAATCATGTTGATATAACCGACAAACGACGCAATCACGGGGCCGGCGGTGGTGACGAGATAGAGAAAGCAAACGTATGCGGTCACGTTGATCAGAACGATGCCGGCGACCGCCGTGGAGGCGTTGTCCCAGTGCGTCAGATCGAGATCGAGGGATCCCGTGACAAGCGTCACGGGAAACAGCACCAGCGCACTCGAAAGCAGCATGCCGGACACAAGCATCATCGCATCGCCCTCCGGGGGACGCTTCAATGCGATGATGAGGCTTTCGCCTGCATAGCATGCCGGGATGATCAGTGTGACGAGCAGCCAAACGGTCAGGGTGTCGGATGCGATCTCGAGGTCGGGAACAATGAGCAGAAGGACAGCGCAGAACCCGAGCGCAACACCGGCAAGCCGCCAGCGGTTGCGCCGCTCGAGGCCCAGGACAAGGGCACCGAAATAGGTCAGCACCGGCGCCAGCACGGTCATGATCGCCACCATGCCGGCACCGACCTCGGCTGCAACAGCGAAGGTGATCGCGGTCGGGACCGTGGTCCCGGCGAAGCCGCACGCCGCATAGAACCAGAAATGGTGCCGGGAAAGATGGAATCTCCTGCCGCGCGCCAGGGTCAGGGCGAGCAGAAGAACCCCGCCGGCCAGAGCCTGTACGAAGGTCGCGTTCAGCACATCCGCCCCTTCGACCGACGCAAGTTTCGCAAGGCTCGGAACGAGACCCCACGCGATCCCGATGTAGAGCATGCAGGCCGTCAGCGACAACCGTCCACCCATGGCCGAGCACTCCAGTCTCCCGAACAAACAGCGCGCGCATTCCCAACGCCGGGAAGACAGCGGCTCTGCGCCCAACGGCTGCCTGGCGACTGTATCCCGGTTCCAGGTGCCGGGACAGGCTGTTTCGGCATGTGCAGGCCGGCACCCTGCCGGGATTGAGGTGGACTGGCGACCATTTTCCCGGCGCTGAAATCCGTTGAACAAGGTGGGCCGCCCCGCGGTGGTCAACCCGCGAACCTGCCTCCTGGAGCCGCGCCGGAACGTGGGCAGCACGTGATTTCGCTTTTCGCCAGCTGACAACATTCTGTCCAGCCGGGTGCGAGATTGCGCTTGATGCATCAACAGAAGCGCAGCACTATGCATCTTGCGAATGTCTGGAGGTCAGTTCGCGGTTCGCGGGGGATGTGTGCCAGGTCTTTAACTTTATACCTGACGTGCCCGCCTGTTTTTCGCGCCGATCATTCAGGCTTCTTTCACGCGACTGCTTGAAGGAGAGGATTCCATGGAACGTCGTGAATTGTTGGCGGGCGGCATCGGCATCGTTGCCGGCGCGGCAGGTGGCTATGTCGTCGGCAGCCAGAAAGAGCCCGAGGTTGTCGAAAAAATCGTAGAGGTGGAGAAGGAAGTCGTCGTTGAAGCTCCGGCGCCCATCAAGGCGGTCAAGGAGTTCAAGATGGTCACCACCTGGCCGCGTGATTTCCCGGGACTGGGAACCGGCGCACAACGCCTCGCTCAACGCATCTCCGACATGTCCGAGGGATCGATCAAGGTCGAGTACTTTGCCGCCGGTGAACGTGTCGGCGCCTTCGATTCCTTCGATGAGGTCGCATCGGGCAATGCCGAGGCGTACCATGCCGCAGACTACTACTGGAAGGGCAAGCATCCGGGTTGGGCCTATTTCACCTCGGTACCGTTCGGTTTGACCTATACCGAGATGAATGCCTGGATCCGCTTCGGTGGAGGCCAGGAACTATGGGACGAGCTTGCAGCGGACTTCGGCCTCAAGTGCCTCATGGCGGGCAATACCGGGGTGCAGATGGGTGGATGGTTCCGCAAGGAAATCAACACCGCTGACGACCTCAAGGGTCTCAAGATGCGTATCCCGGGTCTCGGTGGCGACGTCATGGCCAAGCTTGGCGCCTCGCCGGTATCGCTGCCTGGCGGGCAGATCTACGAAAACCTGATCTCGGGCGCGATCGATGCGACCGAGTGGGTCGGTCCGTGGAACGACAGATTCATGAAATTCTACGAGGCGGCGAAGTACTACTATTACCCGGGCATGCATGAACCCGGCTCCATGTTGGCGCTGGGCGTCAACAAGGCGTTCTGGGAGTCACTTACACCAGCGGAGCAGGCGCTTATCGAGGCTGCGGCGTCCATGGAAAACGACGTGATGATGGCCGAGTACAACGCCAAGAACGGCGATTCGCTTGACAAGCTGATCAACGAGCAGGGCGTCGAGCTCAGGGAGTTCAGCGACGAGATCTACGACAGTTTCGGACAGGCTGCCGAAGAGGTATTTGCCGGTGTCGTGACCCATGACGACCTTGCAAGGCGCATTCACGAGAGCTTCATCAGCGCGCGCAGCACAATCGGTGCGTGGGCGAAAATTTCCGATGGCGCCTATCTCGCACAGCGCAACCGCGTTCTGGGGACATAAGGTTCGGTACGGGCCAGCGGTCCCTGCCAAGGGCGGAGTCTTCGGGCTCCGCCTTTCACGTTCACCCTCTGGGAGCAAGAGCGTGACACCCGGGTCGCCCCGCTGCTTTCCGTTTGCAGCATCCTGTTGACGTGAAGGGCACGGTGTTCGCGGCCCGGGAACAGGTGCAGGAGAGCATCCTGCGCCTGTTTGTGTTCGCCATGGTGGCCACCGTGGCGGTTTTCCTGGTCAACAACACGCTGATCATGACGTTCGGCTGGCCGGGACCATCGGCTGCCTTCGGTCTGTCGCCCGACGATCCGGGGTCGGGTGCGGACAGTCCGCTGCTCGCCTGGTTGCAACTGGGTCTCTATCCGCTGGCGGTGGTTGCCGCCGGCGGTTTCACGATCGCCCGTAGAGGCGGACTGCGTGCCGATTCCGCGCTCCTTCAGGCGACCTCCGCCTACATCGTGCGCGCCGCTTTCTGGGCGGTGTTGCTCGTCGGGTTTGCCGATGCGCTGATATCGTTCCTCAGGGTCGAGGGCTTTCTTGAGCAGTTCGTCGGTACCTCGCTTACCCAGGATCTCTCGCTGAGCCGCCACCGGGGGACCTTCATCCATATCCCGCTGATTGTCATGGCGCTGGTAATCGCAGGGCGCAGCCGTTCGCTCGGCTTCATCTGGCTTGTGGTCCTCGTGGTCCTTGCCGAACTGCAGATCGTCGTTGCGCGTTTCGTATTCTCCTATGAGCAGGCATTCATGGGTGACCTCGTGCGGTTCTGGTATGCGGCGCTATTCCTGTTTGCCAGTGCCTACACTCTCGTCAAGGATGGGCATGTCAGGGTCGATGTCCTCTATTCGGGCTACAGTCGCCGTGGCAAGGCATGGGCCAATCTGGTGGGTTCCCTGGTCCTTGGGGTGCCGCTTTGCTGGGTCATCCTGACTCTCGGCATGCGTGGAAAGGCCAGCATCATCAACAGTCCGATGCTCTCCTTCGAGGTGACACAGGCTGGTTTCGGCATGTTTGTCAAATACCTCATGGCCGGCTTTCTCGCCATCTTCGCGGTTTCGATGATGATCCAGTTTCTCGCCTATGTGCTGACCAGCGCGGCCGAACTGCACGAAAGCGGGCCATCCGATCACCGTGACCGGCCCGAGGCGGCAACCGGGGCCTGAACAATGGAAGTCCTGTTCGTTCTCTTTCTCATTGTCGTGATGGCCGGTTTCCTGGCGATGGGCTACCCCGTCGCCTTTGCACTGCCCGGCTCAGCCATCCTTTCCATCGCCGTGGCCTCTCTTGCCGGCTGGATCGTCACCGGTGATGTATCGGCCTATTTCTCCCAGGGAGCACCCGATCAGTGGCTGACCGCCGGAGTCACAAACCTTCGGGGGATCTACTGGGAGGTCGAACGCGACACCCTGATTGCGATTCCGCTGTTCATCTTCATGGGAATCATGCTTCAGCGATCGAAGATCGCAGAGGATCTTCTGGTCACCATGGCACAGCTGTTCGGCCCGATTCCCGGCGGTCTCGGGATATCGGTCGTTGTGGTGGGCGCACTGCTTGCCGCAACGACGGGGATCGTCGGCGCGACGGTGGTGGCGATGGGGCTGATTTCACTGCCGGTCATGCTCCGAAGCAACTATTCCCGTCCGCTTGCCGCCGGAACGATCAGCGCGTCAGGGACGCTTGGACAAATCATTCCACCCTCGATTGTGCTCATCATCCTCGCTGACCAGCTTTCCAGTGCGACCGATCAGGCGAGCACCGTGCGCAAGCAGGAGTTCCGCGAGGCGCATGGCGCCGAACCCATGCCGAGCATGCTCGATGTCACATCGACCAGTGCCGGCGACATGTTCCTGGGAGCCTTTCTGCCCGGGCTTCTGCTGGTGGGCCTCTATGTGGTCTTCATTCTCGGCTTTGCGCTGCTGCGACCTCATGCGGCACCTGCGGTACCGCATCAGGGTCGTTATGACGTGCGGTTTGCCCTGAAAGTCCTGCTTGTCCTTGTTCCCCCCCTCACCCTGATCCTGCTGGTGCTGGGTTCAATCCTCACAGGTGTCGCCACGGTCAACCAGGCTGGCGCCATCGGCGCGGCGGGCGCAACGATCATGGCGGGTTACCGCCTGGCGCAGAGCGAGCGGGGTGCCTATCGACCTGCCCTGCTTGCCATCCTGTCGCTGGTTGCTCTTGGTGTGCTGATCAACACTTTTGACCTCAATATCAAGAATGTCGGAGATCAAACGGATTCGATTGGCATTATTCTCGCCGCGGTTGCCGTCACCGGGCTGACGGTCTCGGTCCTTTGGAGTGGATGGCGCACCTGGAAGATCGAGGACACGCTCCGTGGTGTCATGACCGAGACCGCCAAGACGACCTCGATGGTGTTCATCATCCTGCTCGGTGCAGCCATGCTGACCGCGGCCTTCCGCAGCTTCGGGGGCGAGGAACTCGTCAAGGACTTTCTGGGAGGTCTGCCGGGAGGATTCTGGTCCCAGTTCGTTGTCGTGATGGCCGTGATCTTCCTTCTCGGGTTCTTTCTTGACTTCATCGAAATAGCGGTGGTCGTGGTTCCGATCGTCGCTCCGATCCTGCTTGCCGATCCAAGCGCGAATATCACCGCCGTCTGGCTCGGGGTCATGATCGGGGTGAACATGCAGACCTCGTTCCTGACTCCACCATTCGGCTTTGCCCTGTTCTATCTGCGCGGGGTAGCCCCGCCGGACGTGCGTACAACCGCGATTTATCGCGGCGTCGTCCCGTTCATTGCGTTGCAATTGGTCGGCCTTGCAATCGTCGGAACCTATCCGCCGCTGGCGAACTATCTTCCCATGCTCGGCCACCTGACCGCCGAGACCGCCCCTCCCCCGCAGAATCCCCGGTTGCAGGTCTGCATGGAAGAATATCTCTTCGAGACTTTCGACACTGACGGGCCCGTATTGCGCCGGGGCATTGAAGACATGGCAGCCCAGGATATCAGCATCCTGCCACCGCAGCGCCGTGAACGGCTCGTGACTGCGCTGGGTCTTGCCGAATTGACCTTTGACAGAGTAGCCGAGGTCCGGCGCACCGACGCCACCCTGCAAGCCTATGCCGAGGAGTTTGCACCGCTTCATGCCAACATCCGTCGCCTCAAGGTGCGGCTTGCCAGGAACCGCAAGGAGATCGTCGAACTCGAGGCAGAAGGCCGATCCGGTACGCGTGATGTCTCGGACGATATTGCCATCCTGATGAACGACAGGGCCGAACTCGAGGCGCGTTATCCGGAAGACTGGACGGAGAAAGAGCAACGTTACCGGGTGCTCGAGACTGCCGAGCAGGATGCTCGAATGGCCTATCGCCGCACCGTCGATGGTGCCTATGACCCGATCCATCTCCTGCTGGCCGAATTCGACCAGGCCGACACACTCGCCAAACTCACTGACGAACTCAGGGCACTCGAGCATATCATTGCCAATGGCGGTGGCGCCGATGCGATTTCGGATCTGTCGGTGGCATTGAGCAGGCTTGATAGCACCGATGCGATCCGCGCGAGCCTGCGCGATGCGCGCAGGGCGCTCCAGAAGGGGACACCCGAGATTGCCGGGGCGCAGGCCGCTTTCGAGGAAGCCATGCGTCTTGCCGACGCGGAAACGGTCTGGCGCAAGCCCGCAGAAATCGGGCTCGGTCCTGCGCTCGCCACCTATGAGGCACTGATCCGCGATTCAATCGGAGTGCGTCACCGCGATCGTCTGCCTGACGAGTTGGCGGGACCGCTGGCGTCCTGCCTTTCTAACCATCGCGATATATCGCTTCACTTCTGATCGAGTGGATAGCGGCCCTGCGGACCGCAGGTCTTCGCGGTCACGCGCACCGCGAGACCAATCCCACTCGGTCAAACGTCGGAAAACCATCAATCTCCTGAACATGCCTGGATTTCACTGCTTCCGGCTTTCCCGGGGCAATGCAGCATGCCATCCTTGTTAGTGGCTTAGAACCCGAGAAGATGCCCTCGATGAGCGAGACCCTTCAGAAAGACCGGGAGCTTGTCTTCTTCTCCGTCACCCGGGAGCGGGCCTGTTCCTACCTTCCGGACCGGCAGGAACAACTGGTGGTTGCCGATGTGCGGGCTGCCGCCGACCCGGGTCTGCTCAATGAACAGTTGACCCTTGCCGGATTCCGCCGATCGCACAGGTTTGCCTACAGGCCGGCATGCCAGGGTTGCGATGCCTGCGTTCCCGTGCGGATACCGGTGGCAGGCTTCGACGCGTCACGCAGCCAGAGACGCATCTGGCGACGCAATCGCGATCTTGAGGTTGAGGTCGAAACGCCGCTGGCCACCAAGGAACATTATGATCTCTTCTACCGCTACCAGAAGGCACGCCACAACGGGGGCGGAATGTCGAGCATGGATTTCGACGACCTTCATGCAATGATCGGCGAGACGACTGCCGACACCCGTCTTGTGGAAGCGCGCAGCGCCGATGGGACACTTGTCGCCGTGTCGTTGACAGACTGGTTTTCGCACGGACTTTCCGGTGTCTACAAGTTCTTCGATCCGGAGCTTGCTTCGAGAAGCCTCGGGACCTGGCTCATTCTCTGGCACATCGCTCATGCCCGTGAGTCAGGTCTTTCCCATGTCTATCTGGGATACTGGATCGCCGAGTGTTCCAAGATGTCCTACAAGACCAATTTCCAGCCCCTGGAGGCACTCATCGGAGACGACTGGATCAGTTTTCCGGCAGAAAGGTCGTAACGAAGGCCCTAGAGCGGCTCGAGGTAGGATTCCCAGAGGTCGACGCAGAGACTGTCCCGGGGCGGCGCTGCCTCACCCCAGACCTCCCGGGCCTGGAACTTCACTGTGTAGCAGTGTTCCGGGCATTCGCCGAGATCGCGGGCGTTGGTGTCCGGGAAGACGAAGATGCCGTGATCGACCAGGATCTCTCCGACGCGGCCACGCGTGTAGCGCGGCGCTCGTGTGTGATCTTCGGGATGATCATTCCTGACACGCACCCGGTCTGCGGGACGGAATCGGGCTGGCGTACTTGTACTGTCACGCCTCGCGGACGAACCTTCGGCGACCGCAGCCTCGATCTCGTCGAGCGTCACGCCACGCCCGCCCCCGGGTCTTGAGGGCGTGCCCATCCCCTCGATGCGGACGCCGATTTCCGCCTGCATGACGATGTTCCGCTCGTCGAGATAGGCCTCGAGCGCACGAACCCAGCGTTCGTAGTAACTCGCCTGAAGATAGGCGAGCGGCGGAATGCGCTCGATATTGGCGCGCAGATGATCGCCGGAGAAGCCGACATTGCCGGACGCCTGCAGCAGGATGCCGAAGGCCTGCCTTTCCCACGACTCATGAAACAGCGGCTCGTTCGCCTCTCGCTCGATGCGCCCGAAACCCATCATGCCGCCGAGATCATGAATGCCGTCCACCGTTCTTCACTCCCCAAGGGTCAGACCGTTGCCACCCCGATCATGCCGTCACGTGTCACGAGTTCGGCAAGTTCGCCGGATGTGAGGCCACCGGTCCCGTCGGGTCGCCGCGGAAGCACCAGGTAGCGAAGCTCCGCGCTCGAATCCCAGACGCGAATCTCGACATCGCCTGCCACCTCGCATCCCATCTCGGCAAGAACCGCACGAGGCTCGCGGACCACGCGGGCCCGGTAGGGTTCACTCTTGTACCAGCGGGGCGGCAGGCCGAGGACAGGCCACGGATAGCAGGAACACAGCGTGCACACGACAACATTGTGAATGTCGGCCGTATTCTCGACCACCACCATGTTCTCGCCCTGGGAGCCGGAGATGCCGAGTTCAGCCATGGCCTTCGAGGCATTCACCAGAAGGCGTTGTCTGAACTCCGCATCGGTCCATGCCGTCGCGACGATCCTGGCGCCGCGATGGGGACCGATCCTGGTTTCGTAGAGTTCCACCAATCGGTCGACGGTATCCGGGTCGACATAGCCCTTTTCCGCGAGCAACTGTTCGAGGGCCGCGACACGCAGGGCCATGTCGGACGGCGGCTGATGGTGATGCTGAGGCATCGCGTTCTCGGCGTTGTGACGCCCGAGTATCCTTGGGAGACGTCGGGCAAGTCAACCGAAGCGATTGTTTCTGGCAAAGCCCTGCGGCGCGCTCCGGCCCGCCTGGCCGCGCTTGCCCATCCATCGTTCCAGTTGCCGTTCCGTCCGGGTGCGGGTACCGGACACCCAGGTCAGCCCCTGGCCAAGATCGAAGACCTTGGCGTCCGAAAGTCCGTCTTCCCTGTACCTCTGGAGAATGACACCCGAACCTCTGGCCTGTTCGGGCACCTCGGCGAGAGGAAATATCAGGAGCTTGCGGTTGTCTCCAATCACCGCGACATGATCGCCCTCAACGACTCTGAGGACCGTCGCCTCGTCGTCCGACGCCACCGACAGCACCTGCTTGCCGCCACGCTTGCGGGTGTCCACAAGATCCTCCGGGACGACGAATCCCTTTCCCTTCGCCGACGCGACAAACAGTTTGCGGCTCCCCTTGAAGACCATCACCGCCACCACGTCGACATCGTTTCCCAGATCGAGCATCAGGCGGAGCGGATCGCCGTAGCCCCTGCCTCCCGGCAGGCGATCGCAACCCAGCGTGAAGAACTTCCCGTCTGTCGCGAGAATCAGCAGTCTGTCCGTCGTCCATGCCTCCACCCGGAACCGCTCCCGATCGCCTTCCTTGAATCGAGGGTCGCCGACCTGATCTCCATGGCCCTTCGCGGCACGGACCCACCCCTTGGCGGAAAGCACGACGGTAACGGCCTCCCGGGGCACCGTGGCATCCAGAGGAATCTCCGTGACCGGCGGCGGACTGCCGGATGTCGTGCGGCGCCTGCCCAGTTGCGTTGTCGCGCCGAAACGCTTCCGGATATCCTGAAACTCGTCCTTGAGCGCGGTCTTCAGCCTTGTCTCCTCGGCGAGGAGGCGCTTCAGATCGGCAGATTCAGCGACGAGCGACACCTTCTCTTCGGCGATCTTCATCTCCTCGAGCCGGCGCAACGACCGCAGACGCATGTTGAGGATGGCTTCAGCCTGCGCCTCGGTGAGGCGGAAACGCTTCATGAGTGCGGCACCCGCATCATCCTCCTCGCGGATGATGCGTATCACCTCGTCGAGATTGAGATAGACGACGAGATGACCATCGAGGATGTCCAGGCGGTGCGCGATGACCGCGAGGCGGTTCCGCGAACGGCGCAGCAAGACGTCGCGCCTGTGCCCGATGAAGGCATTGAGCGCGCTGCGAAGGTCCATGACGCGAGGGACGCCGGTGGAATCGAGCACATTCATGTTGAGTGGGAAGCGGGTTTCGAGGTCGGTCGCGCGGAACAGGGATTCCATCAGGATGCCGGCGTCCACGGAGCGGTTCTTCGGTTGAAGGACGAGGCGGATCTCCTCGGTCGATTCGTCGATGACACTTTCGAGCAACGCAAGCTTGCGGGATTCAAGGAGTTCGGCAATTCGCTCGATCAGACGAGATTTCTGAACCTGGAAGGGGATCTCGGTCACGACGATCTTCCAGGTCCCCCTGCCCTGTTCCTCGATGTGCCAGCGTGCCCTGACCCGGAACGATCCCCTCCCCGTGGCATAGGCCTCGCTGATGGTCTCGAAACTGTCAACCATTTCGCCGCCGGTCGGAAAGTCGGGGCCCTTGACCATCCGCGTCAGCGTGGCAAACGAGGCATTGGGGGTATCCACCAGATGGATCAGCGCCTGGCACAGTTCGTCGACATTGTGGGGCGGAATGCTCGTTGCCATGCCGACGGCGATACCGCTTGCACCGTTGGCCAGAAGATTCGGAAAGCGGGACGGCAAGACGCACGGCTCGGATTCCGAACTGTCATAGGTGTCGCGGAAGTCGACGACATCGTCGTCGAGTCCTTCGAGCAACGCGACGGCAACCTCGGTCAGGCGCGCTTCCGTGTAGCGCATGGCCGCGGCGTTATCGCCGTCGATGTTTCCGAAATTGCCCTGGCCATCGACCAGCGGATAACGTGCGGCGAAATCCTGGGCAAGGCGCACCAGGGCATCGTAGATCGCCTGGTCGCCGTGTGGATGGTACTTGCCGATCACGTCGCCGACGACGCGGGCCGATTTCTTGAAGCCCTCGCGGGGATCGAGACGCAGCTGCCGCATGGCGTAGAGGATTCGGCGATGGACGGGCTTGAGGCCATCCCTCACGTCCGGAAGAGACCGCGACGTGATGGTCGCCATCGCATAGGCGAGGTAGCGCTCCGCCAGCGCCTCTGCAAGGGCGACGGGCTGGATGGTCTCGGGACTCTCGAGGTCGCTCATGTCGCCATACTACTACCACATGTGGTGGATTGTCGAGATATAAGGTCCACAAAACGTTCGCGGGCCCGTGGCACGCCTCCCCGGTCATCGGCCAGAAGATGCCTTTCGAAGAAGTGTCCGGCGAGTCTCAGACCCGAGAGGACATCGCCCGGCCGCAAGGTTGACGCCCCGACGAGAAAACCGGGAAGGGCGAGCAGCCGGTCCTTCCATGGTTCACCGGCAAGGGCCGAAACGGCGCGCCCCGTACGCGGCGATACCCAGACCAGCTGCTCGGTGGATCCGGTGACCGCGCACCTGGTCAAATCCATGCCGTACCCGAGGGTATCGAGCAGTCCGAGTTCCCATCTCACATAGGCGGCATCCCAATGTCCGGTCCCCCGGCGCAACTGATCGCCAAGCGCCAGGGTGGCTTCGAACAGCGCCCCGTAGGGATGACGTTCGGCCAGGGCCTTCTCGCAGAGCGCACAGGCGCTCGCCAGACAGGCAAGACGGAGTGGATCCGAGAGAAGGACCGTTGCCACGGCTCTCTCGAGTTCGATCACGAAGGACCCGAGTTGCTCGGGCAATCTGGCACGCCATCTCGCCGAGACGACGTTGCCGATCTGAAGCGCGCCGGAAAACCTCCGGCTCCTGCCGCCCCGAACGAGACCCGCATGACGGCCATGTCGGGCAGTCAGAAGACTTGTGATGGCGGAGGCCTCGCCGTGGGGGCGCACGGAGAGCACCATTCCGCGGTCGTGCCATTCCATGTCCTTCAGCCCGGAAACTCGAGACCGATCTCACGATAGCGCCAGGGATCGTCGAGCCATTTCGAACGAACCTTGACGTGGAGGAAGAGGTGCACCCTGCGCTCCAGCATCGCTTCCAGTTCACTTCGTGCGGCGCTGCCGACGTCGCGGATGGTCCGACCGTTCCTGCCCAGAAGGATGGCCTTGTGGCCCTGCCTTGCGACATAGATCACCTGATCGATCCTGACAGCCCCCTCCTCCGGCATTTCCGTCCACAATTCGGTCTCGACCGAAAGCTCATAGGGAAGTTCCTGGTGTACTCTGAGGAAGAGCTTCTCCCGCGTGATCTCCGCGGCGAGCCGGCCGAGCGGCAGGTCGCTGAGCTGATCCTCGGGAAAGAGCCACGGCTGCACGGGCAACCGAGCCGCAACGGACCTGATGACCTCGTCGATGCCGTCGCCGTGAAGCGCGGAAATGAAGAAGATTTCCTCGATGACGTCGTGCCGGTCAAGCGCGGCGCCAAGCGGAAGAAGCCCCTCCTTGGAGACGGTATCGACCTTGTTGACCACTCCAAGCACGCCTCTTCGCCGTTTCTTCAGGGCATCGAGAATTGCCGTCACCCCGGCCGTGAGGCCCCTTTGGGCGTCGATCATGAGCAGTGTCGCATCGGCATCATCGACACCGGACCATGCGGTCTTCACCAGCGCGCGCTCCAGGCGGCGCCTGGGCTGGAAAATACCCGGCGTATCGACAAATACGATCTGGTTGTTGCCCGCGTTGCAGATGCCCGAGACCCGGCCGCGGGTTGTCTGGACCTTGTGGGTGACGATCGACACCTTGGCGCCGACAAGGGTGTTGAGCAGCGTCGACTTCCCGACATTCGGCGCCCCGATGATGGCCGCAAAACCGCACCGGCGTGGCTCATCGGATTTCACGGTCCCCGTCAACAGGCCATCCCGGCAAGGAACGTTTCGGCGGCCTGGCGTTCCGCCGCGCGCCGGGAGCGCCCCTGCGCCTGGACGCATTCGAAACCCTCGATACAAACCTCGACCGTTATGAGTGGCGCATGGGATGGACCGGTTTTGTCCAGGACGCGGTAGCCGGGCAGTGCGAGACCCCGTTCCAGGGCCCATTCCTGAAGCTGTGTCTTGCCGTCCCGTCCGGTTCCGGTGCCAGACGCCACGCGATCCTGCCAGCATGTCCGAACGAAGGCATCGGCCATGGCGAAGCCGCCATCGAGATAGAGAGCGCCGATCAGGGCCTCCATGATGTCCGCGAGGATCGACGGACTGCGCCTCATGCCGTTCAGTTCCTCGCCCTTGCCGATGACGATGAATCTGTCGATTCCCAGTTCAAGGGCAATCTCGGTCAGGGTCTCGTTGCGTACCAATTTCGCGAAACGCAGCGACAGCTCTCCTTCGGTTTCGGCGGGAAACTGCCGAAAAACCATGGTCGCGACGGCCGCGCCCAGAATGCGGTCGCCGAGGAATTCGAGGCGCTGGTATCCGTGGCGGTCCTTCTCGCCCGTGACGCTGCGATGAGTGATGGCCCTCTTCAGAAGTTCCCTGTTCCTGAAGCCATGGCCGAGGATGGCCTCGAGTTCGCCCGGTTCCCCGTTCATGGTATCGACTGGAACAGTCGGCCCCAGCGAATTGATGACGGCCAGGTCAGCGGGTTGATGAGGGACCCGCAACCGTTCGTCGAGAAGAAGAGGAATTCCGCCCGGCCAATGAGGTTTTCTTTCGGCACGAAGCCCACGACATTCATGACGCGGCTGTCGTTCGAGCTGTCCCGGTTGTCCCCCATCATGAAGTAGTGGCCGTCCGGCACGACATATTCCGGCGTGTTGTCGAGCCGGTTGGTATCGGTGAGGTTGAGAACACTGTGGCGCACACCGCCTGGAAGCGTTTCGGCATAGCTCGGGACCTGCCTGAAAGACGAGCAGGAGCTGTCCTCGAAGGCCGCTTCCTCCTCGAGACGGACGGCGACGTCATTGACGTGGAGAACGCCGTCAACCATCTGGATCCGGTCTCCGGGCAGGCCCACCAGGCGCTTGATGAAATCAACCGAGGTGTTCGTCGGCTGCCGGAAAACGACGACGTCTCCCCGCTCGGGTTCGGCATCGAACACACGGCCCTGGAAGAGGTCAAGGTCGGTTCCGAATCCCAGTGAGTAGTCGCTGTAGCCGTAGGAGAACTTGGAAACGAAAAGATAGTCGCCGACCAGCAGGGTCGGCTTCATGGAACCCGAAGGAATATTGAAGGGCTCATAGGCAAGAGTACGGACCGCCAGGGCAATGATGACCGCGTAGACGATGGTCCTGACGGTACCGATGATGCCCTCGTCGCTCCGCATGGTCCGGGGAAGAAGGCGCTCGAGGGGTGCGAAGATTATCTGCAGAACCCACTCCAGCGGCCTCAGGAGGAGGCCAAGCAGGCTGAACGGCAGCAGCAGGATGGCCAGCACCAGGGAAAAACGTCTTCCGGTTGTGGCGCTACCGGTACCGTTCTCCCGGAAGAGGCCCGCCAGCTGGGTCATGAGGGCGAGGACGGCCGCTTTCATCGGCCGCTCCCGGGCGATACCGCGGAAATGATGACCATGGCCTGGGCAAGTGGATGTTCGTCGGTCATGGAAACATCGATCCTGGGGGACATGCCTTCGGGAACCATGCCGAGCAGGCGCGCACGCGCCTCGCCTCCAAGCCTCATGACGGGCTTTCCCGATGCAAGATTGAACACTTCCATGTCGCGCCAGAAGACACCGTGGTTGATACCCGTACCCAGTGCCTTCGCGCAGGCTTCCTTGGCGGCGAAACGCATGGCAAGCGCTGCCGATTCGTTCGCCCGGCCCCGGGACCGCTCCAGTTCGTTCGGGGTGAAGACACGGTGCGTGAATCTGGTTCCGAAACGTTCAATTGTCCTTTCGATGCGGCGGATATCGAGGGCATCGATCCCCAGACCGAGGATCATGGCGAGAGACCCGGTCCGAAACCGGTCTTCGTTGACGGTATCTCGCAAATCATGCCGGGAGCCTTCCTGAACAAGAATGCACTGCCTGAATGTCCTGACGCACTGCCGGGGTGTCAGTCACGGACTCGCGTAATCTCCATGACATTCGCGATCGACCGCAGGGCGGCGATGATGGACGACAGGTGATGGACGTCACGGACCTCGAGGTCAATCACCATTCCAAAAAAATCCACGGTCCGCGCATTGATCTTCAGATTGGTGATGTTGGCGTCTTTGTTCCCTATGGTCGTCGTGATCTCTCCGAGCGCACCGGGCTGGTTGATGACGTCGACTGCTATCCGTCCGACATAGTGTTCCGGGGCTTCTCCATCCGGCGACCAGGAGACGTCAAGCCAGACCTCGTCGGTATTCTCGTGTTTCTGGAGTGTATCGCAATCGATCGTGTGAATGGCAACACCCATGCCGGCTTCCACGATGCCGACAATGCGATCTCCGGGGAGCGGGTGGCAGCATTCGGAATGGTGCACGGCCATGCCGGGCGTGAGCCCGTCGATCGAGACGGCGTGCTTTCCCGGCTTCCGAAAGCCGTGCCGCTTTCTCGTTGCCGCCGACTGCTTCGATGTGAGCAGGCGTATCACCCGCTGGCTTGTGATTTCACCACGGCCGACAGCTTCCAGAAGATCGTCCGCCGTGCGCTTCCCCAGCTCCTCGCGGCACTTGTTGAGAAGCTCGTCCGTCAGTTCCTTGCGCAACGATGCACATGTCTGCTCCAGGATCGCTCTTCCCAGGTGAATGCACTCGCCGCGCTGCTCGATCCGCACGTAGCGCCGTATCCGGGAATGGGCGCGGCCGGTGACGACGAATCTCTCCCACAGGGGATTGGGCGAGGCGTTGCTGGAACGCATGATCTCGACCTGGTCACCGTTCTGGAGAACCGTGTCCAGCCTTTTCGAGACACCGTTGATCTTTGCGGCCACGCAGGTATCGCCTATTCTGGTGTGGACTGCATAGGCGAAATCGACCGGCGTGGCGTTTCTCGGCAACTCGTAGAGCTTGCCCTTCGGCGTGAAGCAGAAAACCCTGTCCTGGAACAGCTGCAGCTTGGCGTTCTTGATGAACTCTTCCGGGTCCGATGTGTTTTCGATGGAGTCGAGCAACTGACGCACCCACTGGTACTGCTTCCCTTCGCTCCGTAAGGCACGATTCTTGCCAGCGGTATAGTTCCAGTGAGCCGCCACGCCGAACTCGGCGACCTCGTCCATTTCCTGGGTCCGGATCTGGATCTCGAGGCGCTTGTTCTCGGGGCCGTGCACCGTGGTGTGAATCGACCGGTATCCGTTCGGCTTTGGCGTCGAGATGTAGTCCTTGAACCGGTTGGGGATCATCGGCCAGGAATCGTGGATCACGCCAAGCGCCGCGTAGCAATCCGGTACTGCCTGGATCACCACGCGGAATGCCACGATGTCCGAAAGCTGGTCGAACGAGACATTCTTGCGCTGCATCTTGCGCCAGATCGAGTGCGGCTTCTTTTCCCGACCGTCGACCCTGGCATCGAGGCCCGCCTCCTTCAGGACACTCTTCAGCTTTCGTTCGATCTTCGGAAGATTGGAGTTTGGCCGAAGATAGCGCAGGCGTTCGATGATGGAGTTCCGGGCCGTCGGATCGACGTGCTGGAATGCCAGGTCCTCGAGTTCCGCCTTCAGCCACTGCATGCCGATCCTCTCGGCCATCGGCACGTAGATCTCCATGGTTTCGCGCGCAATGCGCAGGCGTTTCTCCTCCTTGGGGATAAAATGAAGCGTCCGCATGTTGTGGAGGCGATCCGCAAGCTTGACGAGAAGGACCCGCAGATCCTCGGACATGGCGAGGAACAGCTTGCTGTAGTTTCCCATCGTGCGCTGGCCTTCCTCGGCCTGCACCTCGATGCGCGAGAGTTTCGTGACACCATTGACCAGGTTGGCGATCTGGGTTCCGAATCTCTCGGAGATCTCTTCGAGGGTCGTGTCGGTATCCTCGACGGTATCGTGCAGCAATCCCGTGATGATGGCCGGACAATCGAGCTTCATGTCCGCCAGAATGCCGGCCACTTCCACGGGATGGGAAAAATAGGGATCGCCCGAATCCCGTGTCTGGGATCCGTGCTTCATCACGGCAAAGACGTAGGCGCTGTTCAGTGCCTCTTCATCGACCCCGGCGTCGTAGCTTCTGACCCGTTCAACAAGTTCGAACTGCCGGAGCATCGTCCGGAATCGCCCTTCTTCTAGCGGGTGAGTCCATCTTCGGAACCCGCTCCCCAGGCCTCGTTGTGCTGATCGCTGTTGAGATCCAGATTGGCGAAGGCCTTGGCCAGAGGATCGTCGGACGAAAGGCCGAGTTCATCGACATTGTCGGAGTTCTCGTCGTCCTGGGACTCGGCGCCGTAGACCAGCTTCCGGCGGACCGCATCCAGAGAGATCGTGCCATCTGCAATTTCTCTCAGCGCGATGACAGGATGCTTGTCGTTGTCCCTGTCGACGGTCATCTCCGCCCCCTTGCCCAGATCGCGCGCGCGCTGGGCGGCCAGAAGAACAAGCTCGAAACGGTTGTTCACCCGTTCGATGCAATCTTCAACAGTCAGTCGAGCCATTCAAATCCTCGCGTTGCAGACCGGATCGCCGATAAAAATGCCAGCAACGCGCCTGAAAGACAAGTGTTTTCCTGCCTCAGGCGAGGCGCTCGATGTCGTCGGGCGTTCGGGGGAGCGCCTTGATGAGGTCGTCGATCGGCTCACCTGAGCCGGGGTGCCTCCAGTCCGGCGCCACATCCTTCAGCGGCAGGAGAACGAACAGTCGTTCCCTGGCGCCCGGATGCGGCAGCACCGGCGGCGGGCCGGACCTCACGACGCCCCTGAAGTCCACGATATCGAGATCGACCGTTCGTGATGCCCAGCGTTCACGGCGCTCGCGGCCCAGCGAGGTTTCGATCCTGTGCAAGAGATCGAGCAGGCAGGCCGGATCGAAGTGCGTCCCGAGTTCCGCGACACCATTCACATATCGCGGCTGATCGGCTCCGTGCATGGGCCTCGTTTCGTACCATGGCGAGACACGAAGGACGCCGACATCGGCTCCGGAGATCCTTGTCAGAGCTTCCTCGAGCGTCCGCTGCGGAGTGCCGATACCCGATGCGAGGTTGGCACCGAGAGCCAGGAATACGCCACCTTCAGGAGGGGAATGAGTTGCCGTCATCTCCCGTGGTCCATTATACAGCGTCCCATATGCCATTTTGCCGCACCGTTCATTCGCTACCACAGGAGATTCCATCATGAACGCATTTTACGGGGACGAGCGCACGGCGCTCTTCATTGACGGTCCCAACCTTCATTCTGCCGCAAGGCACCTCGGTTTCGACATCGATTACAGGTGTCTCAAGCAGTACTTTCAGGCACGGTCGCGTCTGATTCGCGCCATGTACTACACGGCCATCCTTGAGGGCCAGGAGTATTCGCCCATCCGGCCCCTGGTGGACTGGCTCGACTACAACGGCTTTACCACCGTTACAAAGATGGCAAGGGAATACACTGATCCTGCCGGACGCCGCCGCATCAAGGGCAACATCGATGTCCCGCTGGCGATCGACATGCTCGAGATGTCCGGCTCCCTCGATCATGCCGTTCTGCTCTCCGGCGACGGCGACTACCGGCCGCTGGTCGAGACCGTTCAGCGCAAGGGAGTTCGCGTAAGTGTGGTGAGCACGATACGAACCCAGCCGCCGATGCTCGCCGACAGTTTGCGCCGCCAGGCAGACATCTTCATCGAACTGCGCGAGATCGCCGATGACATCTCCCGCAATCCGGCGGACCGTCCGGCCCGGCTGGAACCGCGCGACGACGACCTTGACGACGAGGCGGACACGAAGTGAACCGGGCTGAACCCGGGCCCGACTGTTCGCTCTGTCCGCGTCTCAAGAGGTTCCGGGATGAGTGGCGGTCGAGGGAGCCCGGCTGGTTCAACAGCCCGGTTCCCTCGTTCGGCCCGGATGATGCCCGATTGCTGGTGGTCGGGCTGGCCCCTGGCCTCAGGGGCGCCAACAGATCAGGCCGGCCCTTTACCGGTGACGGCGCTGGCGATTTTCTATATCCGGCCCTGCTCGAAACAGGGTTTGCCAGGGGTTCGTACAAGGCACATCCCGGGGATGGCCTCGAACTGGTGAACTGCAGGGTCACCAATGCGGTGCGCTGCGTACCGCCGCAGAACCGTCCCCTGGGTGCGGAACTCAAAACCTGCAATGCCTTCCTGGTACGCGAAATAGCGGAGCTCCAGCGTCTCGACACCGTCCTGGCCCTGGGCGGCATGGCCCATCAGGCGGTCCTCGATGCCGTCGGTGCCCGGCGGTCGGCCTTCAGGTTTGCCCATGGTGCGGTCCATGAACCGACAGAAGGACTCGTTCTCGTCGACAGCTACCACTGTTCCCGGCTCAACACGAACACCGGACGCCTCACGAATCAGATGTTCATGGCTGTCTTCGAGACCATCATCGGGAGGCACGCGTAAGGCTGACCACAATCGCAGCGAAGATCAAGGTGGCGCCGAAGAGGGCTTCGGCGTGGATCGTCTCGCCGAACAGGAGCCAGCCGACCAGCAGCACGGTCACGAGTTCGCTGGAGCCGGCGACAGCCGAGCGGTTGCTGCCCGCCATCGACGTACCTGCGACCACCAGGCATGTCGCCACGACCCCGGTGCCCAGTCCGACATAGGCAAGCGAGAGCCAGCCGGCGCCCGAGGCCGGCCACTCCATGCCCGATTCCGCCACAACATGCCAGACGACCGTCACCATGAACGCGGAGATGCTGACGATCAGCGTGCGCCAACCGGCATCGGTCTTGGCCGGAACATTTCCCAGGCAAGCAAGGTAGAGGCCGTAGCAAAGCGGTGCGCCGAACGTGATCATCACCGGAACCAGAGGCGTTCCGCCAAGATGGCCGGGTGTCAGGATCAGTCCGGCCGCACCCAGAACGCAGGCAATCGCGAACACGATGCGCCGTTCCATCGCCACACGGAAGACCATGCGTGCCAGGATCAGCGTGAAGGCAGGATAGGTGTAGAAGACAAGGATCGTGATCGAGGACGGCAGCCGGGCGTAACCCTCGAAAAGGAAGATCGTGCCGGCCCCAAGGCCAAGACCCGCCACAAAGGCCGTACCCGCATGACCTCTGGCCGGCCGGCGCACGGCGACCCAGGCGGCCAGCACGACGATGGAAACGCCGAATCTCACAAGAAGCGACGATCCCGATCCGACCTCCTCGCCGCGAAGAATATCAAGCGGAATGGGAAGCAGCCCGTAGCCGACCGCTCCGGCCGCAACCAGAAGGATGCCTGTTGCGATGCGCGACCGGGTCGTGCGCGCCGCTTCGCTCATCGCAACCTCCGGCTTGCGTTGACGCTGACAGATGAACTCCTTATGTCGGATACCCGGATGAGATTCCGACCAAGGAGGCAAGTGAAATGGCTGGAATGATCGAAGCGCGGTTCGCCGAACTCGGCATCAGGCTTCCCGAAGCAGCCGCTCCGGCGGCGAATTATGTACCCTGGACCCTTTCTGGCAACCTTGTATTCGTGGCCGGCCAGATCACGCTTCTTGACGGCAAACTGAAGTACCAGGGCAAGGTGGGCGAAAAATTCACGGTTGAGGAGGGCTATGCAGCAGCACGCCTTTGCGGCCTCAACATCATCGCCCAGGTGAAAGCCGCCTGCGGCGGTGATCTCGACCGGGTGGTGCGGATCGTGCGTCTGGGCGGGTTCGTCAACGCAGGCAGCGACTTTCACGATCACCCGAAGGTCATCAACGGCGCCAGCGATCTGATGGTCGAGGTATTCGGCGACAAGGGACATCACGCAAGAGCCGCTGTCGGCTGCTCGTCACTGCCGCTCAATGTCGCGACCGAGGTTGAAGCAATCGTCGAGATCGCGTGACGCGATGAACGGCGGCGAGGCGCTTGTCAGGACCCTGGTCAACCACGGTGTCGACACGGCATTCTGTGTTCCGGGAGAGAGTTATCTTGCAGTGCTCGAGGCGTTACGCCGCCACTCCAACGCCATCAGGCTTATCACCAACCGCCACGAATCGGGCGCCACATACGCCGCGAACGGCTATGCCAAGATCGCCTCGAAGCCGGGCATCGCCTTCGTCAGCCGCGGTCCGGGTGCGACCAATGCCGCCATCGGAATACACACCGCCGATCAGGACAGTGTGCCCGTCGTCCTTTTCATCGGCCAGGTTCCGACGCACGAGATCGGCCGGGAGGCGTTCCAGGAAATCGACTATTCGGCCTTCTACGGCTCCATCGCGAAAGCGGTGATCGAGCCTGCCAGCGCAGCAGGTGTCGCCGAAGCCACGGCGCGGGCCCTCGCGATTGCACAGTCCGGGAGGCCCGGTCCGGTGGTCGTGGTTCTGCCGGAAGACATCACCGAAGGCGATGCCGGAGGAACCGAAATTCCCGAACCGGTTCACCGGATTTCCGCGAGAGCGGCGCCAGCCTCCCTCGACCGCGCCGCATCGATGATCGATTCGGCCTGTTCCGTGCTGGTCCTGGCAGGTGAGATGGTGAGGTACGAAGAGGCAAGCCGGGAACTCGAAGCCTTCGCTTCAAGGTCCGGTGCTGCGGTCGCGACCGCGTTCCGCTGCCAGGATACCCTCTCCAACGATCATCATGCCTATGTCGGATCCTTCGCCACGGGACGCCCCGACTATCTGGCACGGGCATGGGACGAGGCCGACCTTGTCGTCCTGGCAGGCTCGAGGTTCGACGCCATCAGTTCCATGGACTTTCTCCTGAGGGACGGGTCGAAACCCGTGATCATGATCCATCCCGATGCCGCGACCATCACTACAATCCGTCCGGCGCTCGGTCTTCCCTCCAACATCGGTCCGGCCCTCGAGGGAATCACCGCCAGACTCTCCGAACCGTCGGCCGAACGCACGGTCTGGCAGGCGGGTTTGCGGGCCGAGTTCGAACGTTTCCAGGCCGAGGCGCCGGTACCGAAGGGCCGGGTCGACATGACCGAGATCGTCCGTCATGTGGACCGCCGCCTGGCCCGGCACGATCATGTTGTCACGAACGATGCCGGCAACTTCGCGACCTGGGTGCAGCGGCATTTCCGCTACCGGCGCCTGGCAAGCCAGGCCGGTCCCATGGCCGGAGCCATGGGTTACAGTGTGCCGGCGGCACTGGGTGCAGCACTCGCCCGCCCCGAAGCCCGTGTTGTTGCCTTCACGGGAGACGGCGGCTTCATGATGACCGGCCAGGAGCTCTCGACCGCCGTCCAGAACGGGTTGAAGATCATTGTCGTGGTCTGCGACAACGGACACTACGCTACAATTCTGATGCACCAGCATCGCTATGCCGGTCCCGGCAATACCATCGGTGTTGCACTCGACAGTCCCGACTTCAGGGCGCTCGGCGAAGCCTATGGAGCACGTTCCTGGCGGGTCGCCGTCACGGAGGAATTCGCCCCGGCCTTCGACGAGGCACTCGGCATGGAAGGCCCGGCGCTCATCCACGTCGTCACGGACATCCAGGACATTTCGGCCAGCGGACCACTGTGAAGCGGCACGCTGCTCCGGCATCAAGGCAGATGCCGGCACGACCGAACGCCGGGATGGCGCATCCGGACCTCAACCTGGAAAGCAAGACCTGCCGCGATCCCTGCACTCACCCGATGTGCCCGCAGGAGTCTGCCGGAGCGGCGTTTGAAGGTGCATGAAGGACGACGGGCGATCCCGTTGGTGCTCACTGGATAGGGGCACAAGGACGCCTCACGGCTGATTGCCCAACCGGCAATCAGGTGTTCTGGGCCATCGGCGCCAGTCTGGCAATATCGATGTCGTCGAGATCGTCAAAGCTTGCGTAGTTCATGCGGTAGAGACCGCTGTAGAGTCCGCCCGAGGCCATGAGTTCATCGTGGGTGCCCTCTTCGATGATCGTGCCGTCCTGGAGAACGATGATGCGGTCGGCACCGCGAATGGTCGTCAGGCGATGGGCAATCACGAGCGCAGTTCGCCCCTCGAGCAGGCGGACAAGTGCCTGCTGGATTTTCAGTTCGGTGTAGCTGTCAACATTCGCCGTGGCCTCATCGAGCACGAGGATGCGGGCATCGGCAACCAACGCCCGGGCGAAACTCAACAACTGGCGCTGGCCCAGCGAGAGGGTCACAGCGCCCTGCGAGAGCTGGGTGTCGTAGCCTTGGGGAAGGTCCACGATGAAGCCATGGGCTCCGACCGCCGTGGCCGCTTCGGTGACCTGTCGTCGGGTCGCATCGATCCTGTTGTAACGGATGTTCTCGAATACCGATCCTGTGAACAGGAACGGGTCCTGGAGGACCATGGCGACATGTCTTCCCAGGGATTTCTGGGTGACATCCCGGATGTCGTGCCCTGCGACCCTGACGGAGCCTTCCCAGACATCGTAGAAGCGGTGAATCAGGGCCATGGCACTGGTCTTGCCGGAACCGGTCGGGCCGACAAGTGCAACGGTTTCACCATCTTCCACGCGGAAACTCACATCCTGGAGAATAGGCTGGTCTTCGGTATACCCGAAGGTCACATGATCGAACTCCACGGCGCCGTTGCGTCCGTCGAGATCGATCGCATCCGGCTTGTCGCGAACATCCACGGCCACATCGAGAACCTCGAATATGCGCTGCCCCGCTGCCATGGCACGCTGCATGATGCTGTACTGGATCGAAAGCGACCGGATGGGATCGAAGAACCTTTGCACGTAGAACAGGAACGCGACCATGACGCCGATGTCGAGAGCATTGTCGAGCACCAGGCCTCCGCCTGCGACAACGACAATCGCCATGGCGAAACCCGTGAGCAGATCGACAACGGGAATCAGGACATTCGCGTAGCGCGATGCCAGCAGGTGGGCATCGAGATTGTCCGCCGTCATTTCCTCGAAGAGTTCGAGATTGATTTTCTCGCGGCCGAGTTCCTGGACCGCACGGATGCCATGCACGTTTTCGGCCAGCGCGGCATTGACGGCACTGCTGGTCTCGCGGGCATGCAGGAACGCCCTGCGCGCCATGGGAAGCCAGACCATGCGCAGGACGATCAGAATCGGCAACACCGCAAGTGTCAGGGAGGCGAGACGGACATCGAGGATGAGCAGGACTGAGACGATGCCGAACAGCAGGACGAGATCGCCGATCGCGAAGATCGATGATTCGAGAAACTCCTGGAGGGCGTAGACATCGCCCTGCAGACGCGACATCAGCCGACCGACTTCGGTCCGGTCCATGAACGACAGCGAGACGACCTGGAGATGGGCATACATGGCCCTGCGCAGGTCGAACAGTAGATGACCGGCGATGCGACCCACGATTCTCTCCAGAAGGAGCATGGAGACATAGTTGATCACCATGACAGCGAAGTAGACGCTCATGATGCCGATGAGAAGGACGCGCGCCTCCTCGCCGGCCGTGAGCGCATCATCGATCGCCCGGCGGATGATGAGCGGTACCGTCAGCTGTGTGGCGATGAAGAACAGGACCGCCACCAGAGCAAGGCCGATGCGGGGCCGGTAGGGCCTCAGGAAGACCCAGAATCGCGACATGACCCAGTGGTCGAAGGCCCTGCCGAAGAGCATCTCGTCCTGGGACACCTGGGCTCCGACGACTGCGAGCGGGCGTTGTTGCAGGGGTGCGTCGGTCAAGCCGGTGATGCCTCGCTGGTGGCCTGCAGGTCGTAGAGTTCGCGGTAGCGCCCTCCCAGAGCCAACAGCTCGTCATGGCTGCCCCGCTCCACGATCCTGCCCCCCTCGAGGAAGATGATCTCGTCGGCATGCAGCAACGAACGCAGACGATGCGCAATGATGATGACGGCGCGCTCGCGGGTCAGTTCGCGCAAGGCCTGGCGTATGCGCTGTTCGGTCGCCGCATCGACCGCAGCCGTTGAATCGTCCAGCACGATGACGGCGCTTTGCGGCAACACGCTGCGTGCAATGGAAAGGCGCTGCCGCTGACCACCCGACAGCGAAACACCGCGTTCACCAACCAGCGTCGAGTATCCGGTCGGGAGTTTCCTGATGTAGTTGTGGAGCTGGGCCGTGGCGGCGGAATGCTCGATGGCCGCCCTTCCCGCCCAGGGATCACCATAGGCGACGTTGTGATCGATGCTCGCCGTGAAGAGATGGGGTTGTTGCGGCACGATGTTGACGCTGTGGCGCAGGCTTTCAAGGGTGACATCCCGGATGTCGACACCATCGATGGTGATGCGTCCGGCTGTCACGTCGTAGTACCTCCCGATCAGTTGCCCGATCGTGCTCTTTCCGCTGCCCGGGGGCCCCACAATGCCGAGTGTTTTGCCCGGCCTGACCTCAAGATCGATAGCGGTCAGCGTGCGACGATCGCGTGCCGAAGCCGGATAGGCGAAATCGACATGTTCGAATTTCAGAACGCCTTCGTGGATCTCGAGCGGCTCGGCGCACGGTCTGTCGGCGATACTGGGTTCGAGATCCAGTACATTGAAAAGCCGACCACCGCAGGTCGAGGCCCGGGCAATGGAATTGATCATCCAGCCGATCTGGCGCACCGGCATCTGCAGAATGGCCATAAAGGCGAGGCATTCCGCGAGTTGTCCCAGTGTGATCTCCCCTGCTATCGCCTTCTCTCCTCCGACCCAGAGCACGAGTCCCATGGCGCCGAAAAAGATGAAGGTCATTCTCGTGCTGCCGCGAACAAACAGCGCGATTCGACGATGCGACAATTCAAGTGCCCGGCCGGCGATGGTGTCGTAGCGCGCCAGTTCGTAATTCATGGAGGCGAATGCCCGAACCACGCGGATCCCGCCGAGATTCTCTTCCATGACCATGGTGAGATGCGAGAGTTCCTCCTGCAGGGCAAGCCAGGCATCGCGCAGCTTGAGCCGCGCAAGGCCAGCGATAACCCCGACCACGGGAACGAAACTCAGCGACAACAGACCCAGCAGCAGATCGATACGCAGAAGGAGGACGGCACCGCCGACGATCAGCGTCGAAAGCAGGACGCATCGCAGGATCCCGGTGTCGATCCACAGGCGCACCCCCTCGATATCGAGAATGCCCCGGGTCATCAGTTCACCCGAGTGAACGCGATCGTGCCAGGACAGGCTCAGCATCTGCAGCCGTTGATAGTAGGCCATCCGCAAGTCATAGCCGATGATCTGGCCGACGGCCTCGCCCTGGTAGTTCTGCAGCATGGCGAAGACGCCGCGCAGGACGCTTGTCGCAATCAGCAGAGCAGCCGTCGTGACGAGTGCCTCCGCTGCAAGATCACGACTGACGTCGGATCCGAGCAGTCCCTGGGCCTCATCGACCGCACGGCCAAGAAACTGGGGAACGAAGAGCTGAAAGATACCCGCGCAAATTGCGGCAACGATGCCCAGCGACATGCGCCAGCGGTTGCGGAAAGCCATCGCCGTTATTCGGCTGAGAACCCCGGCGTCGACCTTCGAGACATCGATTTTGTATCGACCGTCGAATTCGAGGTCGATGCGGCGCCTCGCTTTGGTCCTGGTAGAGGCCATACACCTGTCGTGAAAGTCAATCGAGAGCAAGGCGCACCGGCACCTCGGTGGGAGTTCCTCCGAACGGGGTGAGGGACGTCCCTTTCGAGCGGGACTCTAGCGTCACCCGGCGCAATTACAATCGGGACAAGCGCAAGCAGGGTGTGCGGTCGTCCCGCTTGTGGAAGAACGGGACATCTGTTGCTGCCGGTCTGGATATAACGTCGGCCATTCGTTCAATTGCCGCCGGTTGAACGGGCTGCCATACTTGCCGTCGGGCCGGAACAGATGGCAGAGCGGCGCCACCATGGCGGCAAGAACAGAAACGGGACAGGAGGCTGCGTTCAGCGCACGCTGCATCGCAAGCATCCATGATGTCTCCCCGGAACAATGGGATCGTTGCGCCGGGGACGACAATCCGTTTCTCTGGCACGCCTTTCTTGCCTGCCTCGAGGACAGCGGCTCCGCGACTTCCGAAACCGGCTGGGGGCCGGCCCATGTACTCCTCGAGAACGAGACCGGGCACCTCGTTGCCGCAGCGCCTGCCTATTTCAAGAGCCATTCGATGGGAGAGTACGTCTTCGACCAGGGACTGGCCGATGCGTTCGAGCGTGCGGGTGGCCGCTACTACCCGAAACTCCTGGTGGCCGTGCCGTTCACGCCTGTCACCGGCCCGCGATTGCTGGCAGACGGGAGTGATGCCGCGCAGCTTGTGGCCCTGCGCAGCAGGCTCGCATCCGCCATCGTTCGCCTGGCAAGGGACGCGAACGTCTCATCGGTCCACATCAATTTCCTCACCCACGAAGAATCCTGTTCGCTCGCCAGGATCGGTTTTCTGCAACGCACAGGCATCCAGTTTCACTGGGAGAACAGGGGTTACGGGACATTCGACGACTTTCTTGGCAGCCTGTCTTCGAGAAAACGCAAGGCGATCCGCCGCGAGCGCCGCGAAGCTGTCGAAGCCGGGATCACCATCCACCGGCTAACGGGGGATGCGTTGACCCCGGACGTCTGGAACGCGTTCTACGCATTCTACCGCGATACCGGCAACCGCAAGTGGGGCATTTCCTATCTTACACGCGAGTTCTTCGAGCAGCTCGGCGAGCGCTTGCGCCACAATGTCCTGCTGGTCATGTGCCGAAGGAATGACCGCTGGATCGCCGGCGCGCTCAACATCATGTCAGGTACGACACTCTTCGGACGCTATTGGGGCTGCATCGAGGACCTCCGGATGCTGCATTTCGAATGCTGCTACTACCAGGCGATCGACTATGCCATCGAGAACGGTCTCGCCCGCGTCGAGGCCGGCGCCCAGGGAGGCCACAAGATCCAGCGGGGCTACATGCCGGCCACCACGTGTTCCTCGCACTGGTTTGCGCACAGCGGCATGCACGAGGCTGTCGCCAGGGTCTTCGAACGGGAAGGCGAGCATGTCGAGGAACAGGCAGACTACATCGACCGCGAGCTTTCACCCTTCCGCCAGGCCTGACTTCGCGCCGAATGCGCCGTCCCGACAATCCGGATTGCCGGACTTACCGCCGGAGGTTGTCGTTCATCGCAGAAAGTCCGGAGGTATCGCGACTCCCGGCTTCGGAATCTCGGCGATGATGGAGACAATCCACCACCGCCCGTCCTTCCTGACAAGCTGAAAGACATCGAGCGCCCTGATGGGGCTCTCGTCACCGAACTGGATCTCGAAGATTACGCGTGCTTCGGCGATATCGCCAAATTCGAACCAGTCCGTCCCGACCTGCTTTTCCCTGTATCCGCTTTCACCCATGCCCTTGCGCATCAGCGTCACGGCATACTCCCGGAGATTCATGACGGAAACCTCGTCATCTTCCGGAAACACGCGAAGCGCCAGAACCGCTCCGGGTGTGAAGAGGGCATTGAACCGCTCCCAGTCCGGTCCCGATTCGGGTTCGAACGAAATGAGTCTGTACGCCTCCGCAACAATCGCTTCCCGTGATTCGACAATCCTGCGGTCGACCTCATCGCCATCGTTGTTCATGCGGAATCTCCCCGATTGCGCCAGTGACCTTCATCCCTCACAGCCCGTCTTGTGGACACGCCCCGGCATTGTGGCATGATGACACGCGGTTCTCATGCCGTCCGTATCATGGGGTTGGTCGTGTGACACGGTTGAACATTGGGAGAGAACGATGAGGAACGGAGTAGCGCACGCTCGACAAATACGTGGTAACAGGCATTTACCGCGTTCACGTCGACAATTCATCAAGAATTCCGCAGCATTTGTGTCGGCTGCAGCCGGTGTCCTTGCTTTCGGACGCGGCGGGGCGGCGAACGACATCGAGAGCATTCTTACGATGATGGGTTGGGCGGAATACATCAGCCCGAACAACATCGCCCGATGGGAGGACATGGCGGGCAGCACGCTCATCTATGACGCCTATGCCTCGAACGACGAGATGTACTCCAAGCTTCAGCTGTCAGGCGGCAACAGCGGCTATGACCTCGGCATGAACACCGACTTCATGATGCCCCTGCTCATCAACGGCGGCTATCTGGAGAAGATCGACAGATCGATGGTTCCGAACTTCTCAAACCTCAGACCCGAAGTGGCAGGTCCGGACTTCGACCCGGAGAACGCCTATTCGGTTCCCAAGTCCTGGGGCTCCCAGGGCATTGTCTACGACAAGTCCGTGATCACCGGCCCCATGAACACCTGGGGCGATTTCCTCCGGGCCGCCCGCAACGAAGCCAGTGGCCGGGTGATACTCCTGGACGACCCGCTGGCGCTTGCTCCGCTGTTCTGGGAAAAAGGAGAATCCTGGAACACCACCAACGAGGCCATGCTGGCGGACGTGGATGTAGCGGTCGAGGATCTCGGAAGGCATATCACAAGCTTCAATTCCTGGCCTGTCCAGGATGTCGCAATGGGAACCGTCGTCCTGGCGCAAATCTGGAATGGCACGGCTCGCCAGGCGATCAATTCCTCCGAAAACGAGAATCTCGAGTTCGTCTATCCGGAGCCTATGTCCGAATACTGGTTCGACAGCTATCACATGCCGCTCGGCGGCGAGCATCCGAATGCGGCACATTCCTGGATGAACTTCGTCCTGGAACCGGAGGTGGCTGCTGAGGAGATCATCTACACCGGCTATCTTTCACCGGTCACCGGAGTGGAGGCGTACCTGCCCGAGCACGTTGCCAACGATCCGCTCATCTTCCCGCCACCGGAAGTCATCGCCCGCGGCGAACCCACCCTGCGCAACGAAACCTATGAGAGGCGGATAGGAATCCTGACGAAGCTGAAGGCGGCGGCGGCCCAATAGCACAGTCAACGGTCGACGCCTTCCGCAATCCCGTTGTTCCTTACGAAGGGTACGGGCTTGCGGAAGGCGTCACATGACCCTGAGTAGATCAGCAGCCAGATGGCAAGCGACGTTCAACTCGAACACCTGACCAGGCACTATGGCAGTGTCCCGGCGGTCAGCGATGTCTCGCTGCAGATCGGTGCCGGAGAGTTCGTGTCCGTTCTCGGGGCGTCCGGAGCGGGGAAATCCACGGTTTTGCGGCTGGTCGGTGGTTTCGAGTATCCCGATTCGGGCGTCATCAAGATAGGCGGCAAGAATATTACCGACCTGCCGCCCTACCGACGTGACGTCAATACGGTGTTCCAGAGCTACGCTCTCTTTCCGCACATGACCGTGGCAGAAAACGTGGCCTATGGACTGCGCCAGGATCGCGTTTCGAGGACTGAATTGACATCCCGCGTCAGGGATGCGCTCGACATGGTACAGTTGCGGGCACTGGCCTATCGCAAGCCGTCCCAGATTTCCGGTGGTCAGCAACAACGCATCGCGCTGGCCCGGGCGCTCGTCAAGCGCCCTTCCGTACTGCTCCTGGACGAACCGCTTGGTGCTCTTGACCGCAATTTGCGCCAGGAAATGCAGGTGGAGCTGAAGCTTCTCCAGCACAGGCTCGAACTGACTTTCATCTTCGTGACTCACGATCAGGACGAGGCGTTGGCCATGTCGGATCGAATTGCAGTCATGCGTGACGGTCGAATCATCCAGATCGGAACGCCGGCGGAACTCTATGATTTCCCGAAATCCGCCTATGTGGCCGGGTTCATCGGATCCCAAAACTTCTTCAGCGGTCTCGTCGAAGACGACAGTAGCAGACTCGTTACCGGCGACGGCCATGTTCTTGTCGCACGGCGTTGCGCCGACGGTGTTCATCAGGGAAACGGCCTCGCGGCCGTGCGGCCGGAGAACGTCAGGCTCGCTTCCGACGAACCGGAAGCCGGGAACAACAAGGTCAGGAGCACCATCGTGGCCATTGCGATGCTGGGAGACACCCTCGAATTCGTCCTCCAGTCGGCAAACGGAAAGGAAATCATTGCCCGGCTGCCGCGCCACACCGGGATGCACCTCGCAGAGGGAGAGGCGGTATGGGCCCATTGGTCACATGACCATATGACACTCTTTCCCTTCGAGCACCTGTCCGGCCGAATACATGAACGCGCCCCGGAAGCTTCGGCGGGTTCGGGCTGAACAACTGACGCCTGCCCGATGCGACGCCGTCTTCCGCCCTGGTCCATGGCCACACCGACGTTGCTCTGGTGGGGCTTCTTCTTCTTTATCCCGCTGGCGTGGATGGCATACTACAGTTTCGGCATCAAGCCTGCCGAAATCGGCGCCGGACCCGTTGATCTCACCGACCTTTCGTTGGCCAACTACACCACGGCAACATCCGATATCTTCATCTCCGTCTTCTGGATCACGATGCGGACCGCCGGGCTCGGAACCATTGCCTGTGCCCTGATCGGGTTCCCGGTTGCCTACGCTCTGGCGCGCCATGTTCCGGCGCGCTGGAAATCGGTGCTTCTGTTCATCCTGATTCTCCCCTACTGGATCAATTTCCTTCTGAGGACCTTCGCATGGCGTATCATACTCGCGCCGGAGGGCGCGTTGTCCCATGTCCTTCAGAACATCGGAATCTTGAGCGGACCGCTCTCCGTCCTTGACTCCAACGCAGCCGTCCAGCTGGGAATCATCTACAACTATCTGCCGTTGATGATCCTGCCGATGTTCGTTGCGCTCGACCGCATCGACCCTGCGCTCGTGCAGGGAAGCATGGATCTCGGTGCGACACCGCTCAGATCCTTCTTCTCCATAACGCTCCCACTGGCTGCACCGGGCATTCTGGGAGGGCTGGTTCTGACGTTCGTTCTGGCGTCCGGTGACTACGTGGTTCCGGCGATTCTCGGTGGCGCCAAGGGACTCATGATCGGAAATCTTGTGGCCATTCAGATCCTCTCCGCCCAGAATTTGCCCCTCGGATCGGCCATGGCCGTTCTGCTCATCATATTCCTCGTCGCAATCATTCTGGGTGCGGGCCTGCTGTTGCTGGCGACACGCCGACTGCTGAAGGCATTGCGGGGACCCGCGATCGATGCCGCCGATGTTGCTGCTTCAGAGACAGTGACATGACCATGAGACGACGGCACACCTATGCACGGTGGGTCATGCTGGCATGGCTCGTGCTGGTGTTCGTCTTCCTCTTTCTGCCCATCTTCGTCGTCATCCTCCATTCGTTCAACGGCGGCCGGAATCTCTATGTCTGGACCGAATTCTCGACGCGCTGGTACTTCGTCGCCGTCAACCACCCCAAGGTGCTCTACACCCTGGCGGTGTCCCTCCAGGCAGCGGCCATCAATTCCGTTATCGCAGTCGTCCTCGGCGTGCCGGCAGGCATAGCGCTGGCGCGCCGGAAAGGCATGTGGACCGGCCCATTCTGGATCCTGCTTCTGATCGTCCTGGGAACGCCGGAACTCGTTTCAGCCATCGGCCAGATGATCTGGATGGACCAGATTGGCCTCTATCATGGCCTTGCCCGTCTTTCCGTCGGCCATTCCCTTTTCAATCTGGCGGTGGTCGTGCTGATCGTTCGGGCGCGCATGGAGGGACTGGACGAGCTCCTGGAGCAGGCAGCAGCCGATCTCGGTGCGGTGCCGTGGAAGGCCTTCCTTCAGATCACGCTTCCCCTGATGATCCCGGCCATCCTGGCAAGCGTGCTGCTGTCCTTCGTACTCTCCTTCGACGACGTCGTCATCTCGCTCTTCGTTCAGCGTCCCGGCAGTTCCACCCTGCCCATCCACATCCTGTCGTCCTTCAAGCCGGGCCTCAGGGGCGATGTCGCAGCGGTGGTCGTGATGACCCTGGCCGTCAGCCTCACTGGCATGCTTCTTGCAGCCTTCGTGCTCGGTCGAGGCGAACGGCGCGGACGATTCCTGGCAGGTGTGCTCGACTGATCGACCGGATGCTAGAGAGGGGGAAACAGGCGCCTCCAGTTCAAGGCGCCTTCCAGAGCCTTGCCGATTCTCAGCACCATGTTGTCATCGTGGCGCCGGCCGACAATCTGGAAACCGGTCGGCAGACCGGCCACGTTGAAGCCGGACGGAACGGAGAGTGCCGGACAGGCGCTCAGCATGTTGAAGGGGAACGTCATTTCGAAATGGCGGAAGCGTCCTTCCCCGTCGTTGTCGCCGAAGGCACTCTCGCTCATCCCGAGCGGCAGCGCCGGCAGGGCAGCCGTGGGGCAGAGAAGGGCGTCGTAGGCTTCAAAAATCCGGACCACATTCTGCCATTGTCTCGTGCGGATGATGTCGACATTCTTGAAGTCCAGTGCCATCACCTTCCGGCCACGCTCCACCGAAGCGACCACTTCCGGATCCATGTGTTCACGATGGTCATCGAAGCGCTGACCGATGATGAGCGCAGTATAGACGTCCCAGTGAATCCAGCCTGCGTCGTTGATTTCCCTCGTCCAGGGGATGTCGACGTGATCGACAATGGCGCCGAGATCACGCAGCACATCCACGGCTACGGCACTGTTTTCGGCAACCTCTTCGTCGACGGCGTAGTAGCCAAGGTCGGCGCTGTAGGCCAGACGCAGGCCGCGGACGTCATCCTCGGGATGAAGATCGATTTCATCGAAGTCGGGAAGGCTGGAGAAATCCCGGTGATCTGGTCCTGATGCCGTGGCAAGAAAATGCGCGGCATCCGTAACGCTGCGGGACAATGGGCCGAAATGACAGAAGGTATCGAACTGTCCCGGCAGGATGTCGAAGGGGATGCGGCCGAAACTCGGCTTAAGGCCAACGATACCGCAAAATGCCGCCGGCAAACGGACAGACCCGCCCATATCGGATCCTTCGGCAACAGGCACGCAACCGGATGCCACCGCGGCGGCCGAGCCACCCGACGACCCGCCTGGCGTATGTTCCATATTCCAGGGATTCCTGGTCGCTCCCCAGAGCCTGGTATCCGTGATGAAGGAGTAGGCCAGTTCGGAAGTCGTCGTCTTGCCGACCATGATCGCGCCCTCGGCCGTGAGGCGGTCGACAATCGTGGCATTGCGGTCGGGAACCCAGTGCTCGAAAGCGTAACTGCCCCGCGTGGTCCTCTTACCGGCCGTTGCTGTCATGTCCTTGAAGGCGATGGGCACACCATGGAACCGGCCCAGCTGTTCGCCGCGTGCGACGGCTTCGTCGGCCTGTTCCGCCGCTGCCAGCGCCTCTTCGGCAAAGATGAAACAGAAGCAGTTGAGGACCGGATTGACCTCCTCGATCCGTTCCAGTGCGTTGGCGACCACTTCCCGCGCGGAAATCCGGCGGCCGCGTATGACCTGCGCGACTTCGGTCGCGGACATGTACGCCAACTCGAGGTCAATCATGGGATCCCTCAGCCGAACAACAAGGTAGCATCAAGCCTCGGCCGGCGCACCGTTTCAGCCAAGCTCCGGCCGTCTGTCCGATATCGGAAAGGCGGACTGGAAGGCATGGGCCGCTTTGAGCGCCAGAGAATCCTGATAGACCGGAGCAACGATCTGCATGCCTACCGGCAGACCCGAATCGGTAAAACCGCACGGCACCGTGATGGCTGGCTGACGGGTGAAGTTGAAACAGAACACCGGTAGTTCCCACAGCCAGGAACGCGATGTGTCCCAGTCCGGCGGTGCAAGATGGCCGTTGGGGAATGGCGGCACGATGGCGGTCGGAGTGACCAGCAGGTCATGGATTTCGTGGAAGCGGCGCATTTCGCGGGCGAGTTCGGCGCGTTTCGCCTGAGCGTCGAGATAGTCCGGCAGGCTGACTTGCCGCCCGCGCGCGATGGCGTCCTTGGTTTCGATACCCAGATCATCCCGCTGTCGCGGTGTCATGGCGGAGGCTATGCGCACGAAATTGGGAGCCCAGAAGATATCGAAAAGCGGAACCGGATCTCCAAGATCCGGCGTGGCTTCTTCCACGGTTGCACCGAGGTCCACCAATCTCGCGGCTGCCCGGTCCACAATGCGCGCAATTTCCGGGTCAACCGGCATGAAGGCAAGATCGGGACTGTATGCGATCCGGAGGCCGTTAAGACACGTTCCGAGCTCGGCAACATAGTCGCGGTCGTCGGGGGGCAGTGAATTCCAGTCCCTGATGTCAGGTCGCGAAATCACGGACATCATCATCGCCGCATCGGTGGCATCACGGGCAATCGGACCGGACACCGAAAGACCGCCCCAGTCCGCATCACGGCACTGCGGGACCCGTCCGAAGGTCGGCTTGAGCCCGACAAGACCACAGAAGCTCGACGGTGTGCGGATGGATCCGCCGGCATCGGTTCCGACACTGAGCGGACCGAGTCCTGCGGCAACCGCGGCGGCACTTCCTCCACTGCTGCCACCGGTGGTTCGCGCGGTGTCCCACGGGTTGACGGTCATGCCGTTGCGGGGACTGTCGGTCACACCCGAATTGCCTAATTCGGGTGTATTGGTCTTTCCGAGAAAGACAGCTCCGTGTTCTCGCAGCCTCGCCACGGCAGGATCGTCTTCGTTCCATGGACCGCGTTCGTCGACGGCCAGGGACCCCATTGTCGTCGGCCAGCCACGCAGTGGCAGGAGATCCTTGATCGAAACCGGAACACCATCGAGGAGACCGAGTGGTTCCCCACGCACCCAGCGCCATTCGGAAGCTCCTGCCATTGCGAGTGTCGCAGCCGGATCAAGATGGCAGAAGCAGTTGAGAAGAGGGTTGTATCGTTCGATACGGCCCAGGATCGAGCGGGTCACCTCGAGCGGCGAGAATTCACCACTGCGGTAGCCGTTGACGAGTTCGCCGGCACTGAGGTAGGCGAATTCTTCCGCCATGGCACTGGTCCCTTTCACAAGCACCCTGCCCTCGGCGGCACTGGGTGAAGTGCCTGCTATCCGGTCGCCCTGGCGGGCTTTTTGCGGCTGCGTCTGGTGGTCTTCTTCGAACCGCTCTTGAGGAAGTCCCGGACCTTGAATTCGAAGTCGAGACTTTCGTCGTCGGTCACGACCACGCGCACGTGGCCGCCGCCCACGAGCTCGCCGAACAGGAGCTCGTCCGCCAGAGGTTTCTTGACATGCTCCTGGATGACGCGCGCGAGAGGCCTGGCTCCGTAGGTCTCGTCATATCCGCGGCGGCACAACCAGTCCCTCGCCTCGGGCGAAAGCTCGATGGCGACCTTGTGTTCTTCGAGGTGTACGGCCAGTTCGCCGATGAACTTGTCGACGACATGGCCGACGGTTTCACGCGACAGGGATGAGAAGGAGACGATGGCATCGAGACGGTTGCGGAATTCGGGAGTAAAGAGCCTCTCGATCGCGTCGGTGTCCTCACCTTCCCGCGTTATCCTCCCGAATCCCATCGGTGATTTGGCGAGATCGAAAGCCCCGGCATTCGTGGTCATGATCAGGATGACGTTGCGCAAATCGACCTTCTTGCCCTTGTGGTCGGTGAGCTTGCCGTAATCCATGACCTGGAGAAGCACGTTGAAGAGATCGGGATGTGCCTTCTCGATTTCATCGAGCAACAGGACAACATGGGGATTCTGGTCCACGGCATCGGTGAGAAGCCCGCCCTGGTCGAACCCGACATAGCCCGGAGGCGCGCCAATCAGCCGGGAGACGGTGTGCCTTTCCATGTATTCGGACATGTCGAAGCGCACGAGTTCCACACCCATGACCTCGGCGAGGCGCCGAGCGACCTCGGTCTTTCCGACACCGGTCGGTCCGGTGAAGAGATAGCTTCCGACCGGCTTTTCCGGCTCTCGCAGACCGGCCCGGGAAAGTTTGATCGCATCGGCGAGCGTATCGATGGCCTGATCCTGCCCGAACACCAATTTCTTGAGGCGTCCGGCGAGTTCGGCCAGCGACGCCTTGTCCCGGCGCGATACATTCTTCGGCGGAATGCGCGCCATGCGCGCGATCACCATCTCCACATCGGAGACGCCGATGCTTTTCTTGCGTCGCTCCTTCGGTACGAGCATTTGTGCCGCCCCTACCTCGTCCATCACGTCGATAGCCTTGTCGGGAAGCTTTCGGTCATGGAGGTAGCGGTCCGAAAGTTCGACCGCCGTCCTGATGGCATCGTTGGTATAGCGGATCGCGTGAAACTCCTCGTAGTAGGGCTTGAGGCCCTTGAGGATCTTCACGGCATCCTCGGTGGACGGTTCGGCGATATCGATCTTCTGGAATCGGCGCGCCAGGGCGCGGTCCTTCTCGAATGTGGAACGGTACTCCTTGTAAGTGGTCGAGCCCATGCACCTCAATGTGCCGCTCTGCAGTGCAGGCTTGAGCATGTTCGAGGCATCCAGCGAGCCCCCCGATGCGGCGCCCGCGCCGATGACCGTGTGGATCTCGTCAATGAACATGATCGCCCGGGGGTCCTTCTCGAGCGCGACAATCACCGACTTCAGGCGTTCCTCGAAATCGCCCCGATAGCGGGTTCCGGCGAGCAGCGCGCCCATGTCGAGCGCCCAGATCGTGCAATCGGTCAGAACCTCGGGGACACCGTTTTCGGTGATCCGCCGGGCAAGGCCTTCGGCGATCGCGGTCTTTCCGACACCCGGATCACCAACAAAGAGCGGATTGTTCTTCGTCCGGCGACAGAGGACCTGGATGGTGCGCTCCACTTCGCGAATTCGCCCTATCAGCGGATCGGTCCTGCCCGCCTTCGCCTTCGCATTGAGATTGACGCAGAAGACCTCGAGTGCCTCGTCTCCCTCCTTGACGGATTGTTCGCCTTCCTGCGTGCCATGAACGGTCTTCGGTTCCGAGCGGCCCGGAACCTTGGAAATGCCGTGGCTGATGTAGCTCACGGCATCGAGCCTGGTCATATCCTGACTCTGGAGAAACCAGACAACATGGCTTTCGCGCTCCGAGAACATCGCCACGAGGATGTTGGCGCCAGTCACCTCGCTTCCGCCCGATGACTGGACATGGGCGACAGCCCTCCTGATAGTGCGCTGGAATCCCGCGGTCGGCTTGGCCTCGCCTGATTCTTCAAGGGTGATCCCCTCGAGCTCGTGGTCCACGAAGTCCTCGAGCTCGGCGCGGATGCGTTCGACATCGACATTGCAGGCTTTGAGGACCGCGGCCGCGTCCTCGTCTTGGGTCAGTGCAAGAAGCAGGTGTTCGAGCGTGGCGTACTCGTGCCGCCGCACGTTGGCGTATTCCAGGGCATTGCGCAGCGTGCGTTCGAGGTTGGCCGAAATCATCGTTGCATCATTCCTTCTCCAGCGTCGCCTGTAGAGGATGCTCGTTGCGCCGCGCATAGTCTATGACCTGAGTTGCCTTGGTCTCGGCGACATCGAACGGAAAGACGCCGCATACGCCGACGCCGTGGCGGTGCACATGGAGCATGATCCGGGCCGCCTCCTCCGAGTTCTTGTGGAAGAACGTGATCAGCACGTGAACCACGAACTCCATCGGAGTGTAGTCATCATTGAGAAGAAGAACCCTGTACATCGGGGGTTTCTTCGTCTTCGGCCGGACTTGCGTCACGGTACCGGCGCCGGGATCACCGTTGTTCCGGCGCTTGTCGTCACTCATGAGGCGGATGGCGCGCATGCAACAATGGAGATTGTGTCGTGATGTTTTCGGTCCCCGCGATGATAGCGCCAATTTGAGTGAAGCGGAATACCGCAGCGGCGATCGGGAGACGCAGCGCACATGAGACCGCCACCGAAGGCAGGGCAGACAGAATCATCGCGCTCGGGTTCGGGTCTTGAAAGTGCGACCGGGACGGTCGCTGGTCCGGCGGTCATCGGCCGGTAGTTCATCCAAATGTACAACATCCCCGGAGCGACGGCCCCGGGGATGTTGTATCAGGTCAGGGATGGTTGTGGTTCAGCCGGCCTGCTGAACTGCCTTGCTCCATGCGTCGGAAAGACGCCGCCCGATCGGCTGGCCACTTTCCGTCGCAATACGCAACCATGCATTCGTCATGTCCATGCCGTCCTGGATCGCATTGTCGAACGCCTTGCTCATGTAGCCCTTCTGGACCTCGACTGCCTCGCCAATCGATCTGGCGTCGGTGAGAGCCTTCTGGATTCCCGCGCCATCGGCAATCCGGCGCCGGGCGATCTCGAACATGCGGCCGTTGAGGCCTTCCATCCCCTTCATGAAGGTGTCGCCGGCTTCCGCCATCGCTTCGAAGTTGGCACGTCGCATTTCGGTGAGTTTCTCGAAGACCGCGTTGTCGCCTCCGGCCTGGGCAGCGGTATCGAAGGCATCGCGACCCATCGAGACCATTGCCTCGAAGCCCTTCCTGGTGGCTTCACCGTTGGACTTCACGGCGTCTTCGGAAACCTTGAATCCGGTATCGATCACTTCGTCAATTCCGGGAACTGCTGTCTTTTCCTTGCTGGTCTTGGCGGTGGTCATGTCTCGACTCCATTCTCGTGATTTGTTGCACTGCAACTAGGCTATAAATGGCAGATATACTAATGATGTCAAGGCAGGCATTGTGCAGTGCACAATCTAATGTTGCGATGCGGTCACGACCCATGTTTGACGGCCGGGGTCCTTCTCCAGCATAACGCGGCAGCTTGCTAAAGAGGATGCAACATGACTACGCCGTTCAGTTTCGATGCTCCGGTTCCCCTGGCATTCGGCGAGAACCGAATCACGAGACTCGGACGTGACGTCAAACGCCTCGCCGGCGACGGCGCGCGCGTCGTTCTGGTTGTGGACCCCGTCCTCGTCGGCAACGGACTGGCCGACCGTGCCATGAACGCGCTCGCGGATTCCGGCCATGCATGCGACATGTTCAGCGACATCAGAAGCGATCCTTCAGCGTCGTCCATCGATGCCATCGTCGATCTCGCCAGATCGCAAGGCGCCAACTGCATCGTTGCGATGGGGGGCGGTTCGACCATGGACGCTGCCAAGCTCGCCGCATGCCTCGCCGTCGAGGGCGGGAGGGCCGAAACCTATGCGCTGGGGGCCGAGCCCCTGCCCCGCAATGGCCTCCCGAAGATCGCCATTCCGACCACATCTGGCACCGGTTCGGAAGTGACACGGACATCGGTGTTCAGCACGGGCGATCGCAAGCTCTGGGCCTGGGGGAACGAGCTGCGTTTCAGCCTCGCCCTTCTCGACCCCGCTCTCACGTCCGGCATGCCCGCAGATCTCACGGCCGCCACGGGCATCGATGCCATGGTTCACGCGATCGAATCGGCGACATGCCGCCGACGCAACCCGGTTTCCACGACGATCGCCCTTGGAGCGGTCCGGGCATTGCGTGACTGGCTCCCCGAATCGGTGCGCAATCCGGCAAACCTGACGGCGCGCGGACATGTCCAGATCGCCGCCACGCTGGCAGGCATCGCCTTCGACGTGACCGGCGTCGCCGTGGCCCACTCCATCGGCCATGCACTGGGACAGCATGCAGGCGTGCACCATGGACGTGCCGTCGGCCTTGCTCTTGCAGCCACCATGCAGGATTCGGCAACCGCCGCGCCGGACGCCTATGCGGCGGTCTCGTCAGCACTCGGCGTCGGCGATCCGGGATCGGATTCGAAGGAAGCGGCGCTCGCCGCATCATCCTCTTACCGCCGCTTCATCAGGGATGTCGGCCTCAAGATTTCGCTCGAAGATCACGGTCTGAAGGACTCCGATGCCGAGGCAATCGCATCGCTGTGTTTCGAACCGGAAAACAGGGTGATGCTCGGGGGAGACAGTTACGACTTCACGCCCGAAACACTGGGCAAAGCCATCGGCCGCATGCTTGCGGCTTCCTGACGTCTTCAGGATTCGCCGTTGTTCAGCACTGAACAGGGCAGATCGTGCCCGTTCAGAATCCTGCAGCCGGTTCTTGCCTGATCTTCGGTAAGGTAGAGAACCCGGACCCGGTAAAGCGTGGTTCCTCCCGTTTCGACCGCTGCCATGACCGTCGATTCGTTGCCTGCCAGAAGCCCGGCGAGGTGTTTGCCCGCATTGACACTGGCACGCAGGGCATTGTCCATGTGGGCATAGGCCCCCACCTGAATCGCCCATGTCTGGCCTTCGGCAGCACTTCCCTGATCGGGGCCGGATGATAGCGGGTCGATGCCGAGCGACTCTGTCAGTCTGGCAATGAAATCGCCATCGTCAAATCCCCTGTCGAGGGCGGCATAGAGGTTCGATTCCCCGGCACGGCCGGGATGCGTCGAAGGCACCGGGACCTCCCGGTGCCGCGCATCTGCCGTGGCAAAACCATTCGCGAGGAGATCGGTCATGAGATTGTCCCGGGCGTACCTGTCCTTGCCGCCCATCACGACACCGACAATCCGCCGTCCGTCAATGTTAGCGGATGCGGCGATGTTCCAGCCGGCACGCCTCGTGTATCCGGTCTTGAGACCGTCCACGCCTTCCACCCTTCCCAGGAGCTTGTTGTGGTTCCGGTGGGTAACGCCGCCGTAACTGAACTGACGGGTTGAGAACAGGCGGTAGTAGGCGGGGAAGTCGAACTGCAGTCGCAAGGCCAGGGTCGCCATGTCGCGCGCCGTCGACCACATGTCCCCGCGATGCAAACCGGATGCGTTGGTAAAGCGCGTGTTACTCATGCAGAGTTCGCGGGCCTTCTCGGTCATCATGACCGTGAATCGCCACTCGCTGCCACCGCCGAGTCCCTCGGCCACGGCTACCGCGACATCGTTCGCCGACTTGGTCAGGAGCGCCAGGATGGCATCTTCAGCAGAGATGGACCGCCCCTTCTTGATGCCGAGCTTTGACGGAACCTGTTCGGTTGCCTTCTTCGAGAAAGTGAATTCCGACTCCGGTGTGATCGTGCCGCTCTCCAGCGCCTCGAACAGCATGTAGAGAGTCATCATCTTGGTGAGCGAGGCCGGATACATCGCCTTGTCCGGATTGCTCCGGGCAAGCACATTGCCGTTGGTCGTGTCGATCACGAAGTACGTCGTGACGCTCGCCGCATGGACCGGCGCGATGCCGATGAAGAGGAGAAGGATGCCTCTCGCGAACCAGCGCAAGGCGAATCGATCAAGAGGAGAACGCACCATCACGATCCTCGGAATGTCCGGAATTCCGATAGTGCAGTCAAACAAGGGCATCAGTCCACACCTTCATCCACAGGCCGGGATTCGCCGGCCCTTGCCGGCCCGAGACTTCTCCCCGCAGTGGGCCACCGATCGAGTGCCGGATACGCTTCCTGGAAGGCAGCACCGGCGCGCAGGACGAAGTGATCGGCCTGCCGCCTCGCCACGATCTGCAGTCCCACGGGCAACCCTTGTTCGGTAAAGCCGCACGGAACCGTGAGAGCCGGTTGGCGGGTGAGATTGAATGGCCAGGTGAATGGCGTCCACGTGTACCACCGCTCATGAGGCCAGCCGGCGGGAACCTCCAGACCGACTTCGAAGGGAGCAATGGGGAGGGTTGGAGTCACCAGGAGGTCAAAACGCTCGAACAGGGCGCCGATGCCAAGGGCGTAGCGCGCCCTCTCCCGCTCGGCCTCGACGAGATCGATGGCTTTCAGCCTCTCGCCCTCGGCGGCGATCCTGGCAAGGCCGTAGTCGAGGAACCGGCGCCGGTTCTTGCTCTGGGTACGGATGGCCGCTGCCGCGGCGGCATACCACAGGACACGGAATGTTTCCTCGGCCTTTGGCACATCGAATTCGATCTCCTCGACCGCCATCCCGATTCCCGACAAACCACGAACGGCCTCGTCCACGAGGCCCGAGACTTCGGGATCCACCCGGACATGGCCGAGATCCGGACTGTAGGCGACACGCAACCCCTGGACCGGTTCTTTCGTCTCCTCGAGGCAATCGATGCCATCGTCGGCCAGAGACCATGGATCCCTCGAATCCGGTTTGCCGATCACGTTGAGAAGGAGGGCCGCATCGCGCACCGTTCGCGCCATCGGACCGACGTGGGAGAGTGTGCCGAAGATGCCGGGCGGCCACGCCGCCACCCGTCCGAATGTCGGCTTGAGTCCGACGATGCCGCAGAACGATGCGGGAATGCGTACCGATCCTCCTCCATCGGTACCAAGCGCGAGCGGCCCGACGCCACACGCCACCGCAGCTGCCGCCCCACCGCTCGAACCGCCCGGTGTCATCCGGAGGTTCCAGGGATTGCGCGTCGAACCGTAGAGCGGGCTGTCAGTGACACCCTTCCAGCCCATTTCCGGCGTGGTCGTCATGCCGATGAAGAGCGCTCCCGCTTCACGCAGGCGCGCCACGGAGGGAGCATCCTCGTTCCAGTCCTGCTTGACCTCGACAGTCTTGGACCCGAGCCGGGTCGGCCAACCCTTGATTCTCAGGACATCCTTGACGCTTGTCGGCACGCCGTCGAGCAGACCGAGCGGCTCGCCCTTCATCCAGCGGTCTTCCGACTCCTTCGCTCCGTTGCGGAATGCCTCGTCATCGCGGTGGCAAAAGGCATTGAGGTTGCCGTCGACCTCATCGAGACGTTCGAGCACGGCCTCGGCGACGTCGACAGGTGAAAGGTCCCGCCTACGGTAACCTTCGACGAGGTCCACCGCCGAAAGCCGCGTGAGATCACTGCCCGGCATCATGCCAGTTCGAGTTCCGCCGTGGTCGCAAGGCCGCCACCGGAGTCCTCGATCCACAGGCGAACGCGGTCATCCCCATCCGGCGCTCCGCAGACGCTGAAGCTCTCGGGTGCAAAGACCGGTGCCACCCCGCGATAGACAAATTGCCGTATACGGCGCCCCGGGAACACCCTTTCGACGAGATCGAGCAGCAGCAGCGCCTGCATGGGACCGTGTACCACGAGGTTGGGATAGTCCTCCTCGTTGCGGCAGTACTCGATGTCGTAGTGGATCCGGTGGGCATTGAACGTCAGGGCGGAGAAACGGAACAGCAGGACCGGATCGGCCACGGTGCTCCGCCGCCACGTCGCAGGTCCCGGCGGGTCTACGCGCCGGACCGGTTCAGAGGACTTCGGGGCTTCGCGAAACACGAGATTGCGGATTTCGGTTACGACGTCCCGGCCGTCCTGCTCGATCCGGTGCTCGGTCGTGACGAAGCAGAGCACCCCGGAGCGACCTTCCTTCCTCGCGACATTCCTGATCGTCACGGTCGACGTCGCGGGCCGGCCCAGGATGAGATCGCCGGAGAAGGTGAAGGAACCGCCGGCCCACATCCTTCGGGGAAGGCCCGTGTCGGGGATGAATTCGCCGGGAGAGGTGCGCCCGTCCCTGCCCACGACCGAGGTTGGCGGCGCGTCGAGAAAATAGAGCAGGGTCCAGCCGGGCGGCAGCGCCGAACCGGCCTCCAGGCCATCCGCATCCCTGTCGAAGGTGGCGGCGAGATGACGGGCGGGCGGTACTCCAAGCACTTCGACCGAAGAGCGTGTTCGTCCGATCACATCGGTTATCGGATCGGCGGATGCGTCCATGGCTCGTTCTCCCTTGGCAAGCCTCTCCAATTGCCACATGTTGCAGCCCGGAACCAACAGGGGTGCTGGCCAGTGCTGGAAATTTTCGATCCGACGGACCTTGCCCAGCTCACCGCCCTGTTCTCCATCATACTCATTGACATCGTCATGTCCGGTGACAATGCCATCATCATCGGAATGGCCGTCGCCGGCCTGCCCTCTGCCCTTCGCAGACGGGCCATCGTCATCGGGATCGTTGCCGCAACCGTCTTGCGCATCTGTTTCGCGCTCATTGTCATCGAACTTCTGAGCGTCATCGGCCTCCTGCTCGCCGGGGGCCTCCTCCTGCTCTGGGTTTGCTGGCGCATGTGGCGTGAAATCCGCAGTGGCCGCATGACCCGAGATCCGGGCGACGACTCCGGTGCCGGGGTGACCGGCCGCACGGAGAAGAAGGCCACCACCATGCGCCAGGCTCTCATGCTGATCGTCGTGGCGGATGTGTCGATGTCGCTGGACAATGTGCTCGCCGTCGGTGGTGCCGCCCAGGGTCATCACGGCCTTCTGGTCTTCGGCCTGGTCCTTTCGATCGCGTTGATGGCTTTCGCCGCGAATTTTATCGCCAAGCTGCTCCATCGGCACGGCTGGATCGCCTATCTCGGTCTTGCCGTGGTGGTGTACGTCGCCTGCGACATGACATGGCGCGGGATCATGGAGATTCTCGCATACACCGGTCAACTCTGAAGAGACATCACAGGTCGGGAAGGGTGATGCCGCTGGGCTCGAGCCAGAAGCACAGATCAAGGATCACCCTGTCCAGTGACGGCTGATCGCCGGCCTCGCACCTGATCGAGAGAAGCGGCTCGGTATTGGAAGCCCGCAGGAGCCACCAGCCCGAGGTGGTCCGGACCCTGACGCCATCGATTTCCGACATCGCGGCTCCACTGCGGCGAAGCCTCTCGCGCACCTCCTCGACCACTGCGAACTTGCGGCCGTCCTCGCAGGCTATGCGCACTTCCGGCGTTGCCACCAGGCGTGGCATGGCATCGTGAAGCTCGGCCAGGCTCCTTTCCTCGTGGGCGAGGATGTTGAGCAGTCGAACCGCAGCGTAGAGCGCATCGTCATACCCGGGATAGCGATCGGCAAAGAAGATGTGGCCGCTCGCCTCGCCGGCCAGCAGACAACCTGTCTTGGCCATCTCCTCCTTGATCAGCGAGTGGCCGGTGCGCCACATCAGCGGCCGGCCTCCCAGACGGAGGATTTCGTCGAACAGGCTCTGGCTCGATTTCACGTCGGCGATGACCGTGGCACCCGGATGATCGCGCAGCAGATCGCTCGCCCAGAGCATCATGAGCCGGTCGCCCGGCACTACCCGGCCCCTGGCGTCCACGACTCCGATGCGGTCACCGTCACCGTCGAGCGCAATGCCGAGATCCGCGCGCCGGCGGACTACCGCGTCGATCAGGGCCTCGAGGTTCTCGGCTGCCGAGGGATCGGGATGATGATTGGGAAAACGGCCATCGATCTCGCCGAAGAGTACCTCGTGATATCCCGGAAGTCGGCCGACAAGGTCGCAGAGAACCTGCCCGGTGGCGCCATTGCCGGCATCCCAGATCACTGCAAGGTTTCTGCCCGGCAGCACGTCGTCGAGCAGGCGCGCAACATAGGCCCCGGATACGTCGATCCGCCGATGAGAACCGGCCGGGAGCCGTTTCCCGTCGTCCGGCCGCGACGCAAGGCATGCCAGTTCGGCGATGTCCGGCCCATGGAACGGCAACCTTCCAGCCATCAGCTTCAGGCCGTTGTAGTCGGGGGGATTGTGAGACCCGGTGATCATCGCTGCGGCGTCCGCATCGAGGCGATGCCTCGCAAAGTAGAGCATGGGCGTCGGCCCGAGGCCGATCCGGACGCCGTCCGCGCCGCCCTCCAGGATGCCGTCGATGAACGCCTGCTCGAGCGGGGGCGAACTCAACCTGCCGTCATGGCCGGTGACGATGACCGGACACTCCTGGCCGCTGCGCTCGCGGATGATGCCGGCGAAGGCGCGACCGATTCGTTTCACGCCATCGGGCGTGAGACCGGCGCCGACGATCCCGCGGATGTCATAGGCGCGAAAAATCGCGGGGTCGATCATGCCACGGGATGCGTGATGAGGTGACCGAGGCCGACACCGTGGTACTCGAAGCCTGCATCGGAGATCTCCGCAGCACTGTACATGTTGCGCAGATCGATCATGAGAGGTCGGCGAAGGGTCTCTCTCAGCCTGGCGAGATCCAGGGATCTGAACTCGTTCCATTCCGTCACGATGACAAGGGCATCGGCCCCATCGGCCGCCTCGTAGGCACCGCGACAGGTAACGAGGCCGTCGATGACACCGGTGGCTGCCTCCATTCCCGCCGGATCGAATGCCCGAACACAGATACCGCGCCGCATGAGTTCCGGTACGATCGTGAGGCTGGGCGATTCGCGTATGTCGTCCGTGTTGGGTTTGAAACTGAGGCCCAGAATCGCCACCGTCCTGCCTTCGACCGAACCCAGAAGCGACACGATGCGATCCGCCATCGAGTGCCTGCGCCGGTCATTGGCGCCTATCACGGCTTCGACAATCGTAAGCGGCGCACCGTTTTCCCGCGCCTGGCCGACAAGCGCCCTCGTGTCCTTGGGAAAGCAGCTTCCACCATAGCCCGGGCCGGGATGCAGGAACTTGTCGCCGATCCTGCCGTCGAGTCCGATGCCGCGGGCGACATCCTGGACATTGGCACCGGTGCGCTCGCAGAAATCGGCAATCTCGTTGATGAAGGCGATCTTCGTCGCGAGGAAGCTGTTGGTCGCGTACTTTATGACCTCCGCCGTTTCCCGCGAAGTATGCAGGATCGGCGTGCGGTTGAGGAACAGGGGACGGTAGATCCTGTCCATCACCCCAGCCGCGCGTTCGCTGTCGCTGCCCACCACGATGCGGTCGGGTCGCATGAAGTCCTCGACGGCGGAGCCTTCCCGAAGGAACTCGGGGTTCGACACGACATCGAAATCCGCGTCCGGGCGTATCCGTCGGATTGTCTCCTCGACACGGCGCCCCGTCCCCACCGGCACGGTCGACTTGGTCACGATCACACTGTAGCGGTCGATCACCCGCGCGACCTCCTCGGCGGCACGGAAGACAAAGCTGAGATCCGCCTTGCCATCGCCGCGGTGCCCAGGGGTGCCGACAGCAATGAAGATGGCATCCGCAGACCTCACCGAAGAGGAAAATTCGGTCGTGAACTGCAGACGGCCGGCTTCGACATTGCGTGCGAGAAGGCGAGAGAGGCCAGGCTCGTAGATGGGGGCCTCGCCGGCCTTCAGGCGCTCAATCCTTGCCTCATCCCGGTCGACACAGGTGACATCGATGCCGAATTCGGAAAAGCAGGCTCCCGAAACCAGCCCGACATAGCCGGCTCCCACCATCGTGATGCGCATGATTCAGATCCTAACCAAAGGCTTCGGGGCGCACATACAACAATGAAGGCGGCTCTCCAAGTGTGGTCGACCAGGACCCTGTCATCTTCCGCATGCGGCGAGGAGCACGTCCCTCGCCTCGTTGATTTGCCGGGCAAACCAGGCCGAACCACCCTTGTCGGGGTGATGTTCGGCCATCATCCGGTGGTAGGCCTCCTTGATCACCTTCTCTTCGGCATCGGAACTCACACCCAGTATTTCGGCGGCCTCGGCAACACTCATGGTCGATGTGCCGGCACGCGGCCCTGCGCCCCGGCCGGCGCGGAACGCTCGGCGCCGCCTCCACGAAAACAGCAGGGGAAAGAGCATGATGCCGGCCATCAGTGCGGGACGGAACTGGCCCGTGGCAACCAGGGCCAACACGCCGCTGACGATCAGGGCGACAAGGATCCATTTCGCCCAGCGCAGCGCCGTCGAGACGCGGGCATTGACCCCGATCCATGCCAGGGCCCAGATCAGCAGAACCCCGCCGATGCCTGCGAGCAACCAGTTCACGGCCGTGTTATCCGCGGTCCCGCATCAGGCGTTCCTTCTGGAGCTTCCACTCCCTGTCCCGAATGGCCGCGCGCTTGTCGTGGACGTGCTTGCCCTTGCCCAGTCCGAGTTCGACCTTGGCGATGCCTCGGGAATTGAAATAGATGCTCAACGGAACGAGCGTGTAGCCCGCGCGGCTCACAGCACCGATGAGTCTTGCGATCTCGCGCCTGTGAAGCAGAAGCTTGCGGGCTCTCACGGGTTGATGGTTGTCATGGCCCGCTTGGTGGTAGGTCGAAATGTGGCAGTCCTCGAGCCAGATCTCCCGGCCCCGCTCCCTTGCGAAAGCGCCGCTGATGTTGACGCGTCCGTCGCGCAGGGACTTGGCCTCCGTGCCGGTAAGGATGACGCCCGCTTCGATTCGGTCCTCTATGAAGTAGTCCCTGAGCGCCTTCCTGTTCCGGGCAACCGTGCCCCCCGTGGGAGTGTTCTTCCTCGTCATCGCCGCGTCAGGCAAGGACCCCGGCATGCTTCATGGCATCCCTCACCAGGGTCCTTGTCGCCTCTCCCGGAGGCACAAGCGGCAGCCTGACGGACCCGTCGCCCCAGCCGAGCAGGCTGACGGCGTACTTGACAGGTCCGGGACTTGTTTCGCTGAAGAGGGCTTCGTGAAGCAGCATGAGCCTGTCCTGGATTTCCCGGGCATGTTCATGATCGCCCGACTGCCAGGCGTTGTGCATCTCGGCGCACAGGGCCGGAGTCACATTGGCGGTCACGGAAATGCAACCGTGACCGCCCATTCCGAGAAGTCCGATGACCGCCGCATCCTCGCCGGACATCTGGATAAACTCCTTGCCGCACAGCCAGCGTTGCTTCGATGCCCGATCTGCCGCTGCCGTCGATTCCTTGCAGCCGATGACGTTCGGCAGGCTGGCGATACGCTGCATTGTTCCGGGAAGGATATCGACACCGGTGCGTCCGGGAATATTGTAGACGATGACCGGAATGTCGACGGCGTCGTTCACCGCCTCGAAGTGCCGGTAGAGTCCTTCCTGTGTGGGCTTGTTGTAGTAACCGGTGACGATGAGCGCGGCATCGGCACCCGCTTCGCGCGCATGGCGCGTCAACATGATGCACTCCTCGGTCGAGTTCGACCCCGTCCCGGCCAACACCGGCACCCGGCCCTCGGCCGCCTCGACCGCCAGGCGCACGACCCTCATGTCCTCGTCGTGGGAAAGCGTCGGCGACTCGCCTGTTGTTCCCATCGCGAGCACGCCATGGGTTCCCTGGCCGATCTGCCAGTCAACGAAATCCTGATAACCCCTCTCGTCGATCTTGCCGTCGCGAAACAGCGTGACAAGCGCGACGCAGGAGCCTCTCAGCCTGTTGGTGATCATGTCCGTGTCCCGATCAGCCAGTGCGGACATTAGGCCTCGCGGGCTGGAGGCACAAGGGGACAGGGCCCTTTCGCGCGTGATCAGGCCTGGGCGACACCCCAGATTTCGACGGTGTTCTCGGGCGAATGCATCATCGGCTTGGGCACCAGCGTCACGGGCGGCAGGGCACCGTCGACACAGGTCTCGAGGACTTCGAGGAAGGCCCGGGTATCGTCGATTCCGCCACAGGTGTAGTAGCAGACCATGAGCTTGAGATCCGCCGGACGCCTGCCGAATCCCCTGAGCAGGTCCTCGATGAACGACATGGTGAAGCGTGTCTGCGCGACAAGGTCACCGGGCATCACGCGGCCGCCGTCATTGGTATAGGGGGTGTGGGGCACCTGGCCACCCAGCCAGATTGTGTCCTTGAGGCGGATGGCCTGCCTGTAGGGAAGCGGTATGGGCCAGTCCCAGACCCTCGCGGGCCAGCAATCGTCCCGGGGAATGTACTTGTCGAAGCTGCCGCGCCGGTCACGCATCGCCATGACCTCGATTTTTGTGAGCGCCCCTTCGGGGTTGAGGCGATGGCACGGCACCACGGTCGCCGGGGGGCCGGGTTCGCGGAAATGGCTCGCCCGTGCCCGGGCAAGGGGGGCCCAGTCCTCGAGTGTCGTCCCGAAGTAGTAGCCTTCCATCTTGACGCTGTCCTGCAGCGAAGCGCCCAGTGCGGCGAGCGTCCCTTCGTGCATCGCCATGACGGCGTGGCTCTGGGCCACCGGGTCGGAAGTGCCGATCCGGCCTTCGTCATCGGCCGCCGTGCGGTTGGCAAGCGCGATGAAGTCGCCTGCCCGCAAGCCTGCGGTCACCCGTTTCAAGGCAAGTCCTTCGTGAAGCGAAGCGGGAACCGGACGGTGGGTGAATCTGATGTCGAAATCCTGGCGCCATCCGCGCTTCGCGATCGCCTGCACCTGGATCGACTGCCCGGGGAAAGGCTGCAGCGGCTCGGAGACGATGCTGATCACGGGCTGCGGATCATCGGGAAGCACCTTCACCAGGGCCGCGATGACATCCCAGTCACCGGCGTCGGCGGTGTAGAAGGCCTTGAGGCGCACGATGTCCCCGAGCGTAGAGTGTTCCACTTCGAGCGCTGACGCGATGTTGGCGACGGTGCCCCTTATCTGGGCTTCGAGATCGTCCGGATTGCGTATCGCGCCCCCGGCGTCGAAATCGCCCGCACCGCCCACGAACGTCAGGGCCCCCGCACTCGCCACCTGGTGATGTGGTACCGGAATGGGCCAAGTCCAGATCCTGTCGTACACGATCGCCTCCTTGCAGCCTCATCGCGCGACGAACGCTACCGCATCAACGCCGGTCTGTGCAGCTTTCAGGCCGATAAAAAATCTGGTTTCGTTGAGCGGGACCTCGAACAGAGGTCCGGGATGGCGGCACCGTCACTTTACCGGGCACTGGCGGACATGTCCCGAAGGGACTGCTCAACCCCATCGCGGATGCTCGCGGCAGCACCTATCTCGACGCCGACGACCTTGCCATGGGTGGTCAGCAACCGGCCGGCCGCGCTGGTGCAGCGGCATCACGAGGCGTCCGGCAGATTGACCGGTATCAATTCGCCGGTGCGCACCCCGCCTTGTCCGATTGACTGGCCCCCTCGCCACGCTAAGGTGATCGACGCCTTCGCAGGACCGATCCCGCCATGGTACAGCGCATTCCGTCAGTCGCGGATATCGAATCCGCTGCCCGGAGACTTGCCGGCCATGCGGTCCGGACCCCGCTCCTCGAGTCGCCGCTTCTCGACGAACGTCTCGGCGGCCGCCTCCTGGTCAAGCCGGAGTGCCTGCAGCTCACCGGTTCCTTCAAGTTCAGGGGCGCATTCAACCGCATCATCAATCTCGACGACGACGCCCTGGACAGCGGTGTCGTCGCCTACTCCTCGGGCAACCATGCCCAAGGTGTCGCAGCCGCGGCCCAGATGATGGCAACGCAGGCGGTCATCGTGATGCCGGAGGATGCGCCGTCCATCAAGATCGCCAACACGCGCGCCTGGGGGGCGGAGATCGTGACCTATCCAAGGCACGGCGCAGGCCGGGAGGAGATCGCTGGGAGAATCGCGCGCGACCGTGGCATGGCAATCGTTCCGCCCTATGACCATCCGATGGTCATCGCAGGTCAGGGCACAGTCGGTCTGGAGATTGCCGAACAATGCCGGGAGCAGAATGTCGTCCCGGATGCTGTGGTGATCTGTTGCGGCGGGGGTGGCCTTACCTCGGGTTCGGCGATCGCCCTCAAGCACCTGTTTCCGGAATGCGACATTCATACCGCCGAGCCGGAAGGCTGGGACGACACCGCCCGGTCGCTCGCATCCGGAAGGCGTGAAACCGTCACCGACACACCCGCCTCGATATGCGACGCCCTGCTCGCCCGCACGCCGGGCAGGCTGACCTTCGAGATCAACCGGGATCTCGTCAGTTCGGGAACAGCGGTTTCCGAAACAGAAGTGATCGAGGCCATGGCGACGGCCCACAGGTACTTCAAACTCGTCGCGGAGCCGGGCGGCGCCGTGGCGCTTGCATCGGCGATCTCCGGCAAGGTGTCCGTGGAGGGGCGGACCGTTGTCGCCGTGATCTCCGGGGGCAACGTCGATCCCGACGTCTTCGCCCGCCTTCTCTCGAACGAGGCTCAAGGCCGGTCATGACAGTGCTCGTGACCGGCGCTGCGGGATTCATCGGCTACCATGTGGTCCGTGCCCTGCTGGAGCGGGATGATGATGTGGTCGGGCTCGACAATCTCTGCGACTACTATGACGTCGCACTCAAGAAGACGCGCCTCGCCCGGCTCGAGGACTCTCCTGCCTTCTCGTTCATCCGCATGGACCTTGCCGACCGGGAGGCGGTGGCCGGTCTCTCCTCTCGCGAACCCGGCATCGACCGTATCGTCCATCTCGCTGCACAGGCCGGCGTCAGACACTCCCTCGAGGCACCCCATGCCTACACGGCATCGAATATCGAGGGACAGCTCAACATCCTCGAACTCGCATGCTCGATGCCGCAGCTGAAGCATCTTGTCTACGCCAGTTCCTCGTCGGTTTACGGTACCAACGAAGCCATTCCCTTCTCGGTCGATCACCGGGTCGATAATCCGGCGTCGCTCTACGCCGCCACCAAGCGTGCCGGAGAGCTGATGGCGCACTGCTACTGCCATCTCCACGGCATCCCGGCCACGGGACTGCGTTTTTTCACGGTCTACGGACCCTGGGGAAGGCCCGACATGTCCGCCTACATCTTCACGAGGGCGCTCTTCGAGGGACGCCCCATCACCGTCTTCAATCACGGCGACATGCGCCGTGACTTCACCTGGATCGGCGATATCACGGACGGTGTGCTGGCAGCACTCGACAGACCGCCTGCCGCCTCACTTCCCCACAGGATCTACAATCTGGGCAACCACCGTAGTGAACCCATCATGCGTTTCATCCGGATTCTGGAAAGCGCCACTGGCATCGAGGCCAATATCAGTTTCGCGCCCATGCAGCCCGGTGACGTGAAGGAGACGTTCGCCGATATCGAAGCTTCCCGCCGCGATCTCGGTTTCGATCCCTCCACGACGATCGACGTAGGCCTGCCGCGGTTCGTCGAGTGGTTCCGCGAGTATCACGGCTATCGGTAAAACATGCCGTACTACAGGCCTGGACTCGTGCGGCCTGTTCCCCCCGGGAAGCGTTGCGGTGGCTGGCCTCCGTCGACTCCCTCCGAATTGGCCTTGGCGAACCAGACGTTGGAAGGGAGCAGGATCAGGTAGAACAAGGCGAACTTCCCGCGCCAGGCCCGCAGATCGATCACTGCTTCGCCGAAGGCGACCCGGCGGTTGCTGAAGCGGACGAAAGCCTCGCGCGTTCGCCGAAATAGTAGCGGCCGGCGGCACTCAGGAGCTCGATATGATCAACTTCCTCGGTTTGGTCATCGAATTCGCGATAGCAGGCATAAACATTGAGTACGATGCGTTCTCGGTCGATCCAATCGGTGTATTCGCCCAGATCGATGTCCCGGCCCGCTTCCTCATATGCCATCCCGGCATCGAAACGCTTGCGAGACTCCGCGCGGACAAACAGCAGATAGTCCTTGAGTCCCTGGATGCCCTGCTTGTCGGTGATCGGGCCGTGGCCGGGCACCACGGTGTCGACATCCCAGCTCATCATCAGGTCGCAGGCGTCGATCCAGGCCTGAACCGGGCCGTTCCAGACGACCGGATGGCTGTCCATGAAGAGCATATCGCCAGCGAATACCGTTTTCTCCCCGGGCACGTAGACCACCACGTCGCCCTTGGTGTGGGCCGGCCCGACTTCGATGAAGCGTACCTCCTTGCTGCCCACGCGAATGGTTTGCTCGCCGGAGAAGGTCCTGGTGGGCAGGGTGGCGATGTAGCCCTCTGCGGAGAATCGCGTCCACAGCACTTCGTTGAAGAACTTTCCGGCGTCACCGTAGTTCTGCCAGTCGAAGCGGAAATCACCGCGTGGATCCCCGGAGCCGTTTTCGAGGTATTCCAATTCGGTGAGACAAGCGTCCGACGAAATGATGGCTGCCCCTTCGACAAGCTGATTGCCGAATGTGTGGTCGCTGTCGGAATGCGTGATGAGAAGGGTGCCGATATTTTCCGCCGCGGGGACCGCCTTCCGCATCACGTCCAGCATATCGCGGGTTAACGGCAGATCCATCAGGGTGTCGACCAGCAGGCACTGCCCCTGATCCTCGATCAGACCGGCGTTGGAGTAGCCCCAGCCGCCGTCGGGCTGCAGGTAACCGTAGCAGCCATTGCCGAGATCGCGCATGCCCCTGCTAAAAGGATATGATGCGCCCATGGTGACTCCCGATCCAGTACTTTCCAGTTCCATGATTCCGGCGCCCCGGTCGACCACATCGACATTCCGAACCAAGGATCCCAAGCCCGACGGATTCCATTCGTCGGTCGCATGGTCGGAATTGACGTCACCCGGATTGCCGGTGCAATAGTTGATCGCTAACGATATGCGGTGCCGTTCCAGCCCCAGAAGACGCTACCGGCCCTGACGCTGCAGTTCGGTCGCCCCGGGCATCAGCCCATCGACCTTCCCGAAACCGAAGGTGGCACGATTCCAAATGATGCCCCTGGTGTCAATCGGCGTTGAAGTCTTGTATGAGCAGGTTTTAGTGCGCGAGCACAGAGGGTTATCCACAGTGGTGGGGGCGGCGTTGTGGGGATAAGTCCGGTTCTGGCAGGGGAAGCCGTCCTATGGTGGCAGGGAGATTTTGCTCCCCTGTGTGTGATCACACACAGGGGAGCAGGATGCGGGGGTCAAACGATCTCCGCGAAGGCGGGTTGGACCGTTCAAGTCTGGGCTTTGGAGCCGTGAGTCATCCGCCTTCCTTGACGTCCCTTGCGTCCTGAATGGATGCCTGGGTTCGAACCGTATCATCGCAAGACAAGGAGCGAGGGACGATGGCTAAGGTAGTGGCAGGGATCGATGTCAGCAAGTCCAGCCTGGACGTTCATGCGGCCGGCGAGGAGCGTTGTTTTGCGAACGACAGGACGAGCTGGCGGGCGCTGGACAAGTGGCTTCGGAGTCGCCGTGAGCCGGGTGGTGATGGAGGCCACGGGCCGCTATCACCGCAGGGTTCACCAGGGTCTTCATGATCGGGGCTTCGAGGTTGTCCTGATCAACCCGTTGCGGGCTCGCCGCTTTGCCGAGGCGATGGGTTTTCTGGCCAAGACCGACCGGGTCGATGCGTTGATGCTGGCCAGGCTCGGGACGACGCTGGACGATCTTGAGCCGGTGGCTCCGCATGCCTTCCTCAACCGGCTCGAGGATCTTCTGGTGGTGCGCGACAAGCATGTTGACGCGCGCACCATGCTGAAGCTGGTGGCGGGTGAGGTGGACGGCGAGGGCGAGGCTGTCTGCAGGACCACGCTTGCCCATCTCGACGAGCAGATTGCCGGGCTGGAGGCCGCGATCAAGGAGGTGATCGCCGCCGATGAGGAGCAGGCCGAGCGGTTCCGCATCCTGACCTCGATCCCCGGCGTTGGTATGGTCACGGCTGCCGCACTGCTGTGCTGGATGCCGGAGCTCGGCAGTCTCGGCCGGCACCAGGCGGCGGCGTTGGTCGGGGTGGCGCCCTTTGCCAACGACAGCGGCCAGCACCGCGGCGCTCGGCACATCCGCGGCGGGCGCCGCAGGCCGCGCGATGTCCTGTTCATGGCCGCCACCTCGGCGGCACGCTGCAACAGGGATCTCAAGGTCGTGTTCGAACGTCTCAAGGCCGCCGGGAAAGCCTACAAGACCTCGATTGTCGCGCTCATGCGCAAGCTCGTCGTGCTGGCCGACACCCTGCTGCGGGAACAGCGCTGTTGGCTGCCCGAAGCGCCGGCACGACCGGTAACGTGACCGTGCTCAAGGGACGTGATGTTCCGAGTGACAAGGAGATCCGTCATGGCCCTTTCCCCCGCCGAGAAGCAGCGTCGTTACCGGGAACGCTCAAGGCCGGACACCGTCGGTCACGCACCCGAAAGCCCCGGGACCGGCGCTCGCGCGCCCAACGCTGGCGCGATGCGGTGGCCGAGCTTCTCGTGCTGCAGGAGCACTATCGCCGCTGCCTCGACATCTCCCCGACGCGCTGCATGACACCCCTTACGGGGAACGCCTGCAGGCCATGGCCGACGCCGACATCGAGGCCCTCGAGGCTCTCGATCCTCCACTCGGCTACGGGCGCGACACATGACCCACGGAACTCCATTGAACACGGTAACGTTACCGCCGCCCGGCACCGACAGCCTCCTGGCAACACAAGCCACCCTTCTCACAGGGCAAGGGGCAGAAACATCGATGAATCGGAGCGGCACACCATCTGTGGATATTCTGTCAACACAATCACACCAGACCGTAACAAACACCTTGACCTGGAACATGGATGCTGATTCCTGATCCGGGGCGTCCCGGGAAGTGGACAGAACCCGGTGGAAGAATTGAGAGGTGCTGGCCGGTTATCACAGGGAAGGCCCGACACTGCGGTTACAGCACGGATCATCGCGAAGAAGGCACGCAGCTTTCCCGGGCGGATCATCGAGGTCGGATTTGGCCAAAAGGTCCCAGACACAATGGCCGGACACGGACGTCCCGTGTTCGACCACATCTCTTGACGCTACAGCTTGGGAAAGGGCGAACTCCGCCTCCGTCCCAAGCCGTGCAACAATGTCCCGGGCTTGCCCTTTGAGCGATTTCGAGCGACGATCAACCTGGCTGAGGGGAGCTGCACGGGAAATCCCGTCTGAAACGTTCATGCCCCATCGACAACTGCGGCCCCGAGAGGGAGCGCACCGATTTCACCGAAATTCTCCTTTGGTTTCGAACACGCGGACGCGATCTTCAGGTGTACCGCGGACCATGATCGACACGTGGCCAACCGAGCAAGACCGGCGTGGCGCAGGCGATTCCGAAGATACGGTGCAATCGGCAAGTTCCTCACAAGCACGGACATCTCCTGAACCGGCCTCATACGCTGGCCTGGCTCGATGGCTACCCACCGACTGTCGCTCTTGCGCCAGCCACCGACGGAGAGCGGGAATGCCCGGCCAGCCGCCCCTTGCGGCGAGGTGTCGCCGGCAGGATCGATCCCGAGAAGACACGCAGATTCGTGCGGCACCCGGCAAGTCCCATGATCGTTCCACACACGCCCGATGGCCCCCGGTCACGATCGCGGGAGGGTGCCAATGATCGGGAAAACGAAGCTACGCCGCGAGGTGGCACGGTTTCAGGCACCCATACTGCGCAAGAGCCTGTCCCAGATCGCGACCTCGTTCGGCGGTTTCTTCGCAACCTGCGCAGCGATGTATGCTGTCACGGACGTATCGTACTGGATGGCGGCCGCGCTCGCGCCGCTGGCCGCCGGCTTTCTGGTGCGCATCTTCATCATCCAGCACGATTGCGGCCATCAGGCATTCTTCCGTACGCGCCGTGCAAACGAGATCGTCGGGTTCGCGTGCAGCCTGCTGACGCTGACGCCCTATGCGTCCTGGCGCCGACAGCACGCGGATCACCATGGTGTCTGGAACGATCTGGACCGTCGCCAAAGCGGCGCGGATATCTATTCCTCCTGCCTGACCGTCGCCGAATACCAAGCATTGAACCCGGGGGCGCGTTGGCGGTACCGCACGGTGCGGCATCCGCTCGTCGCCAATATCCTGCTACCGCCCCTCGTCTTCATCCTGCTCTACCGCCTGCCGTTCGACATGCCAAAATCCTGGCGGCGGGAACGGCGCATGGTACACCTGACCACGCTTGCGATCGTCGCAACCCTAGGCGGCCTCGGCCTGCCGCTTGGCTACGAATGCGTGGCCGCCGTGCAATTGCCGGTTCTGGTTCTCGCGGCGATCATCGGCGTCTGGCTGTTCTCGGTGCAGCACCGTAGCGAAAGGATACGTTGGGTCCGTCACGACACGTGGAATCCGATTTCCGCGGCCTTGCAGGGTGCGACCTATCTGCGCCTGCCGACGATCCTGCAATGGTTCACCGGCAATATCGGATTTCATCATGTGCATCACCTGAACCCGCGCGTGCCGAATTACCGGCTCCAGGAATGCCACGAGCGGGTCGCGGCACATTGCGATGTTCCGACACTGTCCCTCCGGGAGGGACTGCGCGCCTTGCGTCTGGTTCTGTGGGACGAGGATCGCGACAGGATGGTGACGTTCCGCGGATCGTCCCGGCTCTGAAAAAACCGGCATGCCGGTTCCCCTCAGGCGGGCGGTGCGATTTCCCCACTGACGACGCCACCCGTCATGCGGGCGAGGCCGTCCGGCGTCTCCGGGAAAACGCAGTGGGGGTGGCCTGCGGCGGCGTTGACGAGGGAAAAGCGCCAGAGACTGGCGTCGAACACCGTGGGAAGAACCGAGCTGTGGGCGATGGGCGGCGCACCGCCGATCGAGACCCCCGTCACCTCCCTGACGGTATCGGCATCGGCCCGGCCACTCTTGCCCTCCATGCCGAGAAGATGCCCGAGCATGTTCTGCCGGCAGCGCCGGTCGCCGGCGACAAGAGCCAGAACCGGCCTCGGGCCGACATTGAACACCAGGGAACGCTCCGTCGGTGCTAAACAACTGATATAACGCCTCTATTTTCCTCCCGCAACTGCAATTTCGGGAGGATTCGATGCCGGATTTTCCCGTACCTGCAACTCACGGCAAGGGGGAATTCCATGGCCACTGCACAACTCACCGAGAGTCGCGTCAAGGCTCTTCGGCCCGGAAAGACCGTTCGGGACATCCGTGATACCGGTCTCAAGGGCTTCGGCACCCGGATCTACCCGACAGGGCGCAAACACTACTTCATCCATACCCAACATGAAGGTCGGCGGATCTTCAAGATCATCGGCAATGCCGCCGACACACGCCTCGATGACGCCAGGGAACGGGCGCGGTCGATGCTCGCCGCAACCAGAACCGGCAAAACGGTCACGACGGATGAGACCCTGTTCGAGACTGTCGCCGAAGAGGTCTTTCTCCGTTACGGGCGCAACTGGAAGCCCGGAACTCTCCTGGTCAACAGAAATTACATTCGCAATCAGATCCTGCCATGGTTTCGTGGACGCCAGATAACGGACATCGCGCCTGCTGATGTGCAGGAATGATTCGCTTCTCTCCATGCAACGCCTGTGGCCGCCGACCGTTCCGCGCCAGTCCTTTCCGTCATCATGACCTGTGCAGAGGCGTATGGTTACCGGTCGGAGGGCAGCAAGCGGTACAGACGAAAGGGGCGGGAGCGCTTCCTCTCGGAGCAGGAGGTCCGCCGGCTCGGGCGAGTGCTGAAACAGCATGAAGAGGTCTTCCCGCTACATGTGGCGATCATCCGGCTCCTGCTGCTGACAGGTTGCCGCGGTCAGGAGATCGTGACACTCCGGTGGGTGGAGTATCGTGAGCGCCATCTCCACCTCAGCGACTCCAAGACAGGCCCGCGCATGGTCTGGCTTTCGTCTCCGGCACGACGGATTCTGGACCGGCTTCCCAGAACCGCCCCGTGGGTTTTCCCGTCACGCAGAACCGGGAAAGTGTTCGGCATGTCTACCATTCAACAATTATGGCGCCGAATCTGTTCAAAGAGCGGCTTTTTCCCGTGGTGGCGGATACAAACCGCGAACAGAGAATTCTCTCAATTTTTCTTGCTGTTCTGACCCAAGCTCCTGACTTGGCACATGAAATTCTTGGCACCATAGGTGTGCGCGTCGGCAAACGCACCAAGATCACTGCCTTCACTGAAGTAACACTCAAAACAAAGGTCGAAGACGTAGGCCGTCCCGATGCTCTTATCATTGTTACGAGCGGTAGGAGCACGTGGACTGCGTTGATCGAAGCGAAAATTGGAAGGTCTAACTTAGATACTGCACAGATTGAGAGATATCTCAAGCTTGCGCGAGATAACGGAATCCAGGCCGTGATCACGGTATCAAATGATTTTGTGGCGAGGCCCGATCATTCACCTATTGCTGGGTCAACGCAGATTATAAAGAAATTGTCTCGTAACGTCGCTCTTTACCATTGGTCATGGACCAGTTTAGCAACGTGCTGCGATGTTCTCGCCAATCAAGACCATAATCAAAGTCCTGAACAAATCTATTTGGTCAATCAGCTCAGTCTCTATTTTAGGCATCCTACCACCGGTATAGAACGATTCACTCAAATGGGTCCACAGTGGAAAGACATCGTTCAACTCGCCTCCTCTGGCGTGCCTCTTACTAAGAACACCCCGGGACTTGAGGAAGTCGTTGCAAGTTGGTTCGCTGAAGAACGTGATCTCTCGCTTCACATGACTTCCAATCTCAATCGCCCGATACGATTAAAAATCGACCGAAAACATGAAGGAAACGCAAAGCGTCGTCTCGAAGATGGAATTGCTGCTCTCATCAAGGCGCAGGCACTTACATCAACAATCCGTGTCCCGGATTGCGCTTCCGACATCACTGTACGTGCAGATCTCACGCGTCGGAACATTGCTGTATCCATGACTGTACGCGCGCGGACAGATCGGAAAACGTCTAGGGCACGAATTAAGTGACTTCTCGGAATGCTCAAGACCGATGATCCCCGTTTGCGCATCACCGCCTATTGGCCTGGTCGTGCCGCCGCTACGTCGGCAGATATAACAGTGTTGAAAGAGAATCCGACATTTCTTCAACCAGACAACACGTCACTATTACCGTAGTCTTTCGAGGTTGTTCTGGTCGAAGACCCCGGCGGGAAACGTTTTTCTGGTCAGAAAGTATTCATCGAAGATCTTGAACGGGTCGTGCCGGAGTTCTACCGCCTTGTCGGTGCGACCTTGAAGACATGGCATCCCTCGCCTCCCCAACCTATTCAGGATGTTGGTCTTTCCGACGATACAACTGCAGAGACCGTCGCCGAGTCGAATGTCAAAGAAGACACTCAGGGATTACTGTCTGTGTGAGGCCGTGTGCCTGTTCTACCTCTACTTTTACTTTGAGTGTAAGCAATCAAAATATGACATTCCCCTAGCCACCTTCTCTCATAGCACCCTGAGACGGCTGCCTGAAGGGTTGGTTCCGTGAACTCGCTCGCACTGTCGATTATTCTGGCTGTTGGACTATTGAACGTTATCTGATCGATGAGAAATTTTGTTGTCATGCCCGCGATGTTGGCCGATTTCGAACCTCCAACGGCAGGTTGGTTTTTTAGTCCAACCCGTGTTAACGAATTGCAGTTCGGTTATCGCCTTGACCAGGAAGACCGGTTGTCGTCCACTCGCTGCCACAGAACGTCGTCATACAGGAACGAGGATTTATCGCAATCGGAGAACTTCCGGTTTTTGTTGTCCTTCAACTCCTGGTGGGAATTGTATGGATGCGTATGAAAATTACCCAGCAAGGAGATGTGCGGAGACCAGTGCTTGACAACGTCGTCCTGCAAAGCCACCACATCGACGAATACAGCCGATTGGTTGTTGGCGACCGACGCCGACACGCATACGCTTATACGGTCGACATACACATGTTCGGCGATGCCGTCCGGGTTGGATCGGCGGTTACTCCACAGATGTGCGGAGGTCTCTAAGGCTTCTTGGCTATCGTCCTTGCCAAACGTATATGCCTCACAGGCGGCCAGGACCATGCTTTCGAGTGCACGCTCGGATATCGTCACTTCAATGGCCATGATGCCCATCTCCTTTTTGTGTCGGCCGCACACGAACACTGCTGCGGTGTATTCAGTCCTGCTGCCGGCATGGCGCTCGCTCGCGATGACATATGGCCGTCCCGCCTACCCGCCACCGGGTGGATCAATCCCACTCGCCATCATGTAGTGCAACGTCATCTGAAAAGTCGGAGTAGTCTGATTCTTCGGACGCGGCCAGCCGGTAGAGCTTCCATAACCCGGCAGCCTTTATTTTCCAGTACCAGACAGGTTCGTCGCCCCGGTAGACAACGATGAGTCCCTCGTCTTCCCTGAAGCGGTAGCCACCGTTGGGATCCCTCACGTCCGGAAAGCACGGCTCGTTCTCCACTCTCGCGGCCACATGTTTCAGTGATTTCGCGAAGTACATGACAACTCCGAGCAACGCCATCGGGGTCAGATTCTCAGGCCTATATCCATCCCGATGGTCCAGGTCCTCGTCGTCATCGAGCAATGCCGCCAGATCGAACGTATCGGGCAGGTCAGACTCTCTCGCCACGCGCAGCCTGTTCAGTTCCCATCGCCCGTCCTTGTTTTCCCAGAACCAAATCGGTGCCTCGCCCTGGCAGGCAACGATGAAATCGTCGTTCGCCCTGAACCGGTAGCATCCGTTCGGATGTCCCGGATCGGGCAACCACCTCTCGGCGGAGACCGCCGCACCAGCTCTTTCAAGTTTCCTATTGAAGTAGGCGACAGTCTGGAACAAACGCCACGGCGTCATCGTGTCAGGATCGCGCCCGGCGATAGCTTGCGTCATCCCCATATCCAGGTACTCCTTGTCGCCCATCCTGAGAATGGAATCGTCAACCTTCAGGTGCTCGAACACACGGTGGGGAAGGAATGCATTCGGTTCATGCATTTCATATTTCCTTTTGTAGACCTGGCGTCAGGTTCCTTCAGCGAACCTCGACCAGTACCTCGCCCGCTGCCAGGGCGGCTTCGATCTCCCCAAGCAACGGAGCCAACCGGGTCCGAAGGGCGGCATTGGTCGTATTGCCGCAACACAGCCAGACCACCTGTAGACCCGGCGACTGTCGCACCCTCGCGGCAAAGTCCGCGTCCTTGGACCATATTGCGGCGCGCCTGGCGTGCGCCCACGCTTCAATGCGCTCGTCCGTCGCCGCACCAAGGCCGACGTCATTCACGTGATCGCAGGTATGGCCTCTCTCGGAAAGCCAGCGCGCCAGGCCCGGCGGCAGCTGCGCATCGATCAGAAAATGCACGGATCAGGCGGCATACATGACACGATGGTCGACCGCGCCCACGGCCCACGCTAGGGCCGCTTTGAGGTCCGCTTCATCGAGATAGGGATAGTCGTCAAGAATCTCCGCAGTGGACACGCCGGACGCCATGAGTTGCAGGATATCGGACACCCGGACACGGGTGTTCCGGATATGCGGTCGCCCGGCGCAGATCGTCGAATCGATGACGACCCGGCCCGAGGTCTCGGGGATACTGGCAACATGATCGAAAACCTCGGCCAGGAGGGATATTCTGGCGCCCTTGCGCGGACCTGGGTGCCCATGGCTCCGAAGAAAGTCTCGCAGAGCCTGGCCCAGCGTATCGGCTTGGCGCGTGCCGGGTTCGACGGTGTGAAACCATTGTTGAAGAACAGTTTCGGTCTTCCGGCCGTCTCTTGAACTTCTCTCCAGAAAATACGCCGCCGCAGTGTTGTCCACGTATCCCACCCATTTCGAGGGCGCGAAGAGCCATCGCCCGCCCTCCGACCTGACCGCATACCAAGCGTGCACGCGCGACATCAGGTCTCTCAGCTTCGCACCCCACCGCTCGTCATCGAGCGCGACCTGATAGCGCAGAATGTTCTCGATCGCCTGTTCGGGACGGGTGACCAAAACGCTGTCGGTCATCTGGAACAACCTCCCTTCGATAATGTTAGATAACATAGACGGAGAGTAACACGGGACAATAGCCGGTGCAACCGTTGTGCTCGCCCACAGTCCGTAAATCAGAGCGACGCTTACTCCGCCTGGCATTACCAGGTGGCGTGGCGCGTCGACGAGGCGTGGAAGGTTCTGAAGGACCGTCGCACCTATGCCGTCGTGCTCGCTGACGGTAGCGACACTCGGAATGAGATTGCCGAGGCCATCCGGAAGATCGAGGAAACCCGCGAGCAATACGGACCGCCGGATGACACCGAGAGAAGGAAGAAGGACCAAGAGCAGGCGAGGACCTGGTCGCAAACCAGAGGCCGCGGGTTCTCCATGTGAACTCCGCCGTCCGCTTCAGGCCTGGCGCTCTCTTCTCTCCATCCTCTCGCAGAAGTCCCGAACCATCACTGTGGCCTCGGCCTCGTCGAACCTCATGGCGAGGATCCCGATGAGGTCGTCCCTGCGATCCGCCAGGACCATTTTCAGCATCGCCCTTCGGGTCAGGAAGGCGATCCTGTTACGCATACTTTCGAGGACCGACGAACCCGTCCCGTCCACGAGCGAGAGGACGATGTCCTCTGTCCGAACGGTGGTATCGAACATGGTCCTCTGTTCGTTCCCATCGAGAGCAAGCTGCATGCCCGGCCGTACGAGATCGACGGCAAGCGCACACTCCACGATGAAGGCCGAGGTCGACTGCCGGCGCCGTGCCGCACGCGCCTTGACGCGCTCCCACTCATCGTCGGTGCAGGTGAGCGAGTACTTGTTCTGGCGCTCACGGCGGCTCATCGGCCGGGATCCCTTTGCTTTTCCGCGCGGACAAGAAACGCAATCGCATCCGGCAGTGTGACAGCCCCGTCGCGCCAGTCCAGTCTGGAGTACTCTTTGATCTCGTCGAGACGTTCCAGCTTCGCTTCACGGGTCTCCGCTTCGATCTTTGTGTAGCGCACGGAGGCCGGCGCGTCGCTTCGAGTTTCCGCGCCACGTATTCCGATTGCGATGGCAACCGGCGTCCGGATGCTGAAGATACTGGGCGTCTTGCGTGTGCCGATGTTGTCGCCTCCCAGATCGATGAGCCAGAAACCCTCCGTTATGCAATTACCTCAATTTGTCCCAAAGGCGCTGACGTCAGACACTCCGGCGTCAACGGCCGGGGCTCTACCGCGCAGCCGGCGAGCGCCAGCGCGGCAAGACACAGCGCGCCGGCGCAACGACCCCCGGTCCCTTCCGATCCCGAACCGTGCCGTCGCCGTCATCACTCCTCCTTCAGCGACCGCTCGAAATAGTCCGTCAACGGCTTGGCCAGATAGCTCAGCGGCGAGCGCTCGCCGGTCCTGAGGTGCACCTCGACCGGCATGCCCGGCGCCAGCGCCAGGTCGCGGGCATGGGCCGCCGCCGCGACCGGTTGCGCTCCCTTCGCTCGGTCCCCGGTCCGGTCCGTCAGCCACACCCTGAGCCAGTCCGGCGAGCCCTCCGGCAGCCAGCCCGCCACCGTCCTGGCCGCCCGGGCCGGCCAGGACCCCACGCCGGTCTCCGGGTCCGCCTCGATCGCCGTCCCCATTGCGAGTTCGACCTCGTACCAGGAGAGCCCCGTGCGCTCGTCGTGCTGCGCGTCCGCCGAAACCCGGATGACGCGCCCGGCAAATTCCGGCGTACTGCGCGCCGGGAAGGCCGAGAAGCGCAGCACCGCGTCCTGCCCCGGATGCACCTGGTCGACATGGATCGGCTCCAGCTGCGCGCGCACCACCAGCGTCGCGCCCTCCGGTACGATGCGCAGGATCGGCTCGCCCGGGCGCACCACCTCTCCCACTGTCGAGACCCCCATGGCGAACACTTCGCCCGCCACCGGCGCCGTCACGTCCATCGCGCCCAGGCGGCGGCGCACCTCGGCCAGCCGCTCGGCGACCTGGTTCTCCCGCGCCTGCGCCTCGCGCGCCCCGGCCTCGGCGTCCTCGATGCGCTGCGCGCCGATCTGTAGGATCTGGAGCTCGATCTCGGCGATCCGGCCCCGCGCACCGGCGGTCCGGGCGTTGATGTCGCCGGCCTGACCGTCGACCGCCGCCGCCGCGCGCTCCAGCTCGAGCAGCCGGCCGAGCTCGGTCAGACCCTTCTCGAACATTTCCCGCTGGGCCGAGAGCTCGCGGGCGATGAAGCCGGCTTGGCGTACGATCGCCGCGCCCTGCGCCTCGAGCCCCGCGATCTGCCTGCGGATCTGGCCTATGCGCTCCCTGAGCTGCGCCACCTGGCCGGCGCGGGACTCGCGCCGGGCCGCGAACAGCCGGGCCTGGCCCGCGACCACCGCGGCGACCGCGGGATCGGTTTTCGCGCGCGCGGCCAGCGCCGGGTCCCAGGCGACCGTCTCCGCGTCCCCGAACTCGGCTTCCAGCCGGTTGCGCCACGCCACCAACTCGGCATGCTCGGCCTCCAGCAATGCCGCCTCGGATTGCAGCTTCCCGCCGCTGAGGCGGACCAGCACCTGGCCGGCCTCCACCCGGTCGCCGTCCTTTGCCAGGATCGCGGCCACGGTGCCGCCGTCCAAATGCTCCACCACCTGGTCCCGGGTCTCGACCTCGACCTGGCCCGCGGCGATCACCGCGCCGGAGATGGTGGTGAACGCTCCCCAGCCGAACAGCCCGCCGAACAGCACAGCCAGCGTCGCGAAGCCGAGCGCGAGCGGGCGCCGCGCCCTGAATGCCGGCACTGCGTCGTCCATCGCCAGCGCCGTCACGAACCGTCTCCCTCGTCGGCCCCGCCGTTGCCGCTCTTGCCGTTGCCGCCCCGCTCCCCACCACCGCGACCGGGCGGCGGCTCGACCTTGACGAGGCGCACCGCACCCTCCTGTCCCCCCTCGTCGACGAACGTCGGCGGTTTCGCGAGCCGCACCGGCTCCACGGTTCCGGCCGGGCTCCCTCCCGGGACCGCTCCCGCGGCCCGCGGCGGACGCCGGGGCCCGCCGGGGGCCGGCAGCAGCCCCCCGGCCGGCCGCGTCTGGCCATTCTCCATCAGCAGTACCACGTCGCATTCGGCGAAGGTGCCGGGACGGTGGGCCACGATCACCGCCGCCCCGTCCCGCGCCTTCAGCTCCGCAATGGCCCGGTTGAGCGCTTCGGCGCCCGCCGCGTCGAGATGCGCGTCCGGCTCGTCGAGCACCACCACCGCCGGGTCGCCGTAGAACGCACGGGCGAGCGCGATGCGCTGGCGCTGCCCGCCCGAGAGCGCGGCGCCGCCGGCCGCCACCTGGAAGTCGTAGCCGCCGGGGAGTGCGAGGATCATCTCGTGCGCGCCCGCCCACATCGCCGCCTCGACCACCGCCTCCGGGTCGGGCTCGGGCGCCAGGCGGGCGATGTTCTCCGCCACCGTGCCCTCGAACAGCACCACTTCCTGGGGCAGCCAGCCGAGATGCCGCGCCAGCGCCTGCTCGCCGTACTGGTCGAGCGCCGCGCCGCCGAGCGTCGCCTTGCCGCCCATCGGCGGCCAAACCCCGGCCAGCGCCTTGGCCAGCGTCGACTTGCCCGAGGCCGACGGCCCGGCGATACCGATCGCGTGGCCGGGATCGAGCCGGAACGAAACGCCGCGCACCGCAGGCACCCTCGCCCCCGGCGGCGCTACCACCAGGTTCTCCGCCTCCAGAAGCGCCTTCGGCGCCGGCAACGGCGTACGCTCGGGCTCTTCCGGGGTCTCGCGCAGCAGGTTCGCGAGCGAGCGCCTTCCCTGCAGTGCCCGCTGCAGCACCGGCCACTGGCCGACCGCCTGGTCGATCGGGGCGAGCGCCCGGCCGAGCAGGATCGCGGCCGCGATCATGATCCCCGGCGTCACTTCACCTTGTATTGCGAGCCAGGCGCCGAGGCCCAGCATCATCGACTGCAGGAACAGCCGCAGCGTGCGCGAGGTCACCGCATAGGCGCCGCCCCGGTCCGAGACCGCCACCGTGTCCTTGAGCACCGCCCGCCGCAGCGCACCCGCCCGCGCGGTCGCCGGCGCCCGCATGCCCAAGCCGCGCACGGTCTCGGCGCCAGCGCGCAGCTGCTCCACGAAATGGCCCGCACGGGCCGCGGACTCGCCCACCGCCGTCTGAAGGCGCGAGGTCCGCGCCGAGTTCAGAAGCGCCAGCCCCACCAGCAACAGCCCCGAGACGAACGCCAGCACGCCGAGCAGCCAGTGGAAGGTGAACAGCACGAACAGGAAGGCCGGCGTCCAGGGCGCGTCGAAGAAGGCGAACGGCCCCGGACCCGAGGCGAAGCGCTGCATCGCCTCCAGATCGTGCAATCCCGTCGCCGGGGCCGAGCGCGCCTGGGGCGAACGGCCCGCCCGGGTCAGGATCGCCCCCAGAACCCTCGGGTCCATGCGCGCCTGGAACCGGGCCCCGGCGCGGGCCAGTACCCGTGCCCTTGCGTGATCGAGCAGGCCCATCGCGAGGAACAGGAAGGCGACGATGCCTATCAGCGCTACAAGCGTCGCCTCGGACCGCGAGGTCAGCACCCGGTCGTAGACCTGGAGCATGAACAGCGGGCCTGTCAGCATCAGGAGATTGACGAAGGCGCTGAACAGCCCGATAGAGACGAACAGGCGCCGGCTCTCGCCGAGAGCTGTACGGATTTCCCGGACCCCGTCGGTCGCGCTGCTATTCTGCGTCGCCATCGCGATTCCGCTACGATGCCAGGCGATCAACGCCGACCGCGCGCACTCTCACTCTTGGACCGGTTTCAATGACCGCCGACGCGACGCATTTGCGTTGGCTTTCGGCGCTCTTGAGATCGAATACATGGGTCCGGCCGCCGACCAGCTCGACCGCGAACCAGTCCTGGTCATGGGCCGTCTCGATGGTCCCCGTGGCCGTGTCGCCCACCGCGACGGCGCCCGTGGTCTGAACGTTGGCTGAATAGTCGTCAGACATGATGAATTCTCCTCCTTGCCAATGGCCGGCCGGCCTTGGTCATCGCCCCGTCGCCGCTGCGGGGTCGGCATCGCGCGGAAACGCATCCCGTGCGGGCCGGCCTCCGATGACAAGGTCACATGGCATCGACCTCTTCCACCGCCAGCGTGTAGGTGCCGACATGATTGCCATAAGCGCCTGCCGACACGTAGTAGGTGGCGCCCTCATCCGGTGTGAAAGTCAACCGGCTGTTGAGGCCCACGCCGCCGTCATCGTCCGTCGTGCCGTCGATCCGGTCGCCGTTGGCATCGTAGATCCCGCGCAGATACGGGTCATACAAGTTGCCGCCGCCCGTCGGCGACCCCTTCAGGTCGAAGCGGTACGCCTTGCCCGTCTCCAGGGTCACCGCAAACCAGTCGGTGTCGCCTCTGTATTCGACATGGCCCGTGGCCGAGCCGTCGACCACAACCGTCCCGGTCGTGGCGAGGTCGGCCGCGTAGTCGTCCGGAATCTCGGTGACCCTCAGCGTGTAGGTGCCGGTTCTATTGCTGTAACCGCCGGCCGACACGTAGTAGGTGGCGTCCTCTTCCGGCGAGAAAAACACCCGGGTGTCGTAGCTTACGCCGCCGTTGTCGTTCGTCGTGCCGTCGATCAGTTCGCCGTTGGCATCGTAGATGCCGCGCAGATACGGGTTGCGCAACGTGCTGGGGCCGGTCGGCCGCGCCTCCAGCTCGAACCGATAGGGCGTGCCCGCCTCCAGGGTCACTGCAAACCAGTCCCGGTCGCCATTGTATTCGATATTGCCCGTGGCCGAGCCGCCGACCACAACCGTCCCGGTAGTGGTGGGGTCGGCCGCGTAGTCGTCCGCCGAGTCGTCGAAATCTCGGTGACCGTCAGCGTGTAGGTGCCGGTTACGTCTTTGCCGTAACCGCCTCCGGCCGACACGTAGTAGGTGGCGTCCTCATCCGGCCTGAAATACGCCTGGCTGTGGCGGTTCACGCCGTAGTCGTAGTTCGTCGTGCCGTCGATCAGTTCGCCGTTGGCATCGTAGATCCCGCGCAGAAACGTGTCACGCAAGGTGCCGGCGCCGGTCCCCGACCCCTCCTGGCCGAACCGATAGAGCTTGCCCGCCTCCAGGGTCACCGCAAACCAGTCGGTGTCGGCATTGTATTCGACAGTGCCATTGTATTCGATATTGCCCGTGGCCGAGCCGCCGACCACAACCCTCCCGGTAGTGGTGGGGTCGGCCGCGTAGTCGTCCGGAATCTCGGTGACCGTCAGCGTGTAGGTGCCCCGGTAGGAGGCTAACAGCGCCTGCCGACACGTAGTAGATGGCGCCCTCATCCGGCGTGAAATACACTCGGCTGTTGCGGTCATAGCCGTCGTCGTCGTCGTCACTGCGCGACTGGTAGCGCCCCTCGCGGTCGTAGATGCCGCGCAGATACGGGTTACGCACGGTGCCACCGCCGGTCGGCGACCCCTCCAGGTCGAACCGGTAGGTCTTGCCCGCCTCCAGCTCGACCGCGAACCAGTCCCGGTCATCGGAAACATTGATATTGCCCCTCGCCGAGCCGCCGACCACAACCCTCCCGGTCGTGGTGACGTCGGTCGGCAGGTCGGTGCCGCCCTCCGAGACGCTCGCCGCCTCGTCCTGGGCCTGGGCTGTCTCGGGCTCCGCCGGCGGGACGACCGTTTCCGCAGGCGGCTCGTCCTGTTCCTGCTGCTGTTCCTGCTCCTGCGCGACCGGCGGATCCTCGGGATCCGGGTCCGGCGCCACGATCGGCGGCGAGGTGTCCGTCACCTCGACCTCGTAGGTGCCCCGGCCGGAAAAGATCCCCGCCGCGCCCGCCGCGATGTAGTGGGTCCCGCTCTCGGTTGCCGTGAAGGTCACCCGGCTGTTGTAGCCTTCGCCCCCGTCGTCGTTCGTCGTACGCGCAATGAGATTGCCGCCGGAATCGTGGATGCCGCCCAGATAGGGATCGCTCAGCGTGCCGTCGTCCGTGGGGCTGCCTCTCAGATCGATGACGTAGGTCCGGCCCGCCACCAACTCCACCGCGAACCAGTCGCGGTCGCCGTTGCTCCCGATGTTGCCCGTGGCCGTGTCGCCGACCGCCACCCGCCCGCTCGTGGAGGCGCCCGCCGAGAAGTCCTCTCCGGCAGGTTCCGATACCGTCTGCGGCGTACTCTGATCCGGTTGCACAACAGGTGGATCGACCTCCACCGGCTCATCCACGTCGGTGACGCTGACGGTCGCGGTGGTGTCGGTCGTCTGATCCCCGTCGCTCGCCCGGACAGTCAGCTCGAAGCTGGTCGAACCGGTCTCGTAGTCCTCACCCCCGCCCGTGTAGAACAGCTCGCCGCTGGCCGCGTCGATCTCGAACAGCCCCGCCGCGTTGCCGCCCTCGATGCTGTAGCTCACTGAACCGCCGTCCGGATCCGTCGCCGAGACCGTGCCCAGCGATATCCGGTTCGCGCTCCCGTCCGTGTGCTCCGGGAGTTCGAAACCGTAGAACTGAGAGCCGAATGCCGGTGGCTGCTGCTGAACCTGCTCCTGCGCCGATGCCCGCTCCGCCTCCAGCCGCGCCACTTCGGCCGGGTCCGCATCGCCCACCCCGTAGCGGAACACATACGCGTTCGCACCCGCCTCCTGCGCCTCTACCCGTACGTAATACGTCCCCGCCAGCAGCGTCTCGCGCATCCACTCGTTCGCCGTGCCGGAACGCTCGCTGCTGTGCAGCACGTTGCCGGCCGCGTCCTCCAGCACCAGGTCCGCATCGGCGTCCTGGCGCCGAAGCCCAAGCCCCACCGCGCGCGCCTCGCTCAGCGTGAACCGGTACCACGCCACCCCATCGGCGCCGCCGTCCAGCGTACCCAGCGGGAACCGCGCCGCCGCCAACTCCGTGATGTCCCCGAGATCCTCGGCCGCCGCGCGCGCCGGGTCCGCCTCGGCCGGCGCCACCGTTTCCGCGGGCGGCTCGGCCGGTGGCGGGTCCTCCACCGACCCAGGCGTCACGTCCGTCACCCTCAGCGTGTAGCTCCCCGTCTCGTCGCGGTCGCCCGATGCCCGTACATAGTAGATCCCAGTCTCACGCGCCGTGAACGTCACCCGGCTGTCGCGCCCGCCCTCGAAGTCGTCGTTGTAGCTGCCCGACTGGTAGCGCCCCTCGCTGTCGTAGATGGCTCGCAGGAAGGTGTCGCGCAGCGTCCCGCCCCCACTCGGGCTGCCTCCGAGGTCGAACTGGTAGGTCCGCCCCGCCTCCAGCTCGACCGCGAACCAGTCCTGGTCATGGGCCGTCTCGATGCTCCCGGTGGCCGAGCCGCCCACCGCGACAGCGCCCGTGGTCTGTACGTCGGCTGAATAGTCGTCAGACATGATGAACTCTCCTCCTTGCCAATGACCGGCCGGCCTTGGTCATCGCCCCGTCGCCGCTGCGGGGACGGCATCGCGCGGAAACGCATCCCGTGCGGGCCGGCCTCCGATGACAAGGTCACATGGCATCGACCTCTTCCACCGACAGAGTGTAGGTGCCGACATGATTGCGGTAACCGCCTGCCGACACGTAGTAGGTGGCATCCTCATCCGGCGTGAAAAGCACCCGGCTGTTGCGGCCGCCGCCGAAGTCGTCGTTGTAGCTGCCCGATTGGTAGCGCCCCTCGCTGTCGTAGATGCCGCGCAGGACGGTGTCGCGGAGCGTCCCGCCGCCACCCGGGCGGCCCTGCAGGTCGAACCGGTACGCCTTGTCCGCCTCCAGATCGACCGCGAACCAGTCCCGGTCGCCGAGGGGCTCGATATTGCCCGTGGCCGAGCCGCCGACCGCAACCGTCCCGGTCGTGGTGGGGTCGGCCGCGTAGTCGTCCGAAATCTCGGTGACCACCAGCGTGTAGGTGCCGGTTGCATCGCGGTAAGCGCCTGCTGCCGACACGTAGTAGGTGGCATCCTCATCCGGCCTGAAATACACTTGGCTGCTACGGTCCACGCCGGGGTTGTCGTCGTCCGTCGTGCCGTCGATCAGCTCGCCGTTGGCATCGTAGATCCCGCGCAGATACGGGTTCCACAGGTTGCCGCCGCCGTCCAACGCCCCCTCCAGGTCGAATCGGTACGTCTTGCCCGCCTCCAGGGTCACCGCAAACCAGTCGCGTGTCGCCATGGTATTCGACATCGCCCGTGGCCGAGCCGTCGGGCACAACCGTCCCGGTCGTGGCGGGGTCGGCCGCGTAGTCGTCCGAAATCTCGCTGACCGACAGCGTGTAGGTGCCCAGGTAATTGCCATAAGCGCCTGCCGACACGTAGTAGGTGGCATCCTCATCCGGCGTGAAAAGCACCCGGCTGTTGAGCTGGTCCACGCCGGTGTCGTCACTCCTCGTGCGGTCGAACCGGTCGCCCTCCTCGTCGTAGATCCCGCGCAGATACGGGTCACCCAGGGTGCCGTCGCCCGTCGGCGACCCCTTCAGGTCGAAGTAGTACGCCTTGCCCGCCTCCAGGGTCACCGCAAACCAGTCGGCGTCGCCTCTGTATTCGACATCGCCCGTGGCCGAGCCGCCGACCACAACCGTCCCGGTCGTGGTGGCATCGGCCGCGTAGTCGTCCGAGTAGCCCGTCACGTCGGTGACCGTCAGCGTGTAGGTGCCGATGTGATATCTGTTGGAGCCTGCCGATACGTAGTAGGTGGCATCCTCATCCGGCGTGAAAAACACCCGGCTGTTGAGGCCCACGCCGCTGCTCCAGTCCGACGTGCCGTCGATCCGGTCGCCGTTGGCATCGTAGATGCCGCGCAGATACGGGTCACGCAAGGTGCCGTTGCCGGTCGGCGACCCCTCCAGGTCGAACCGGTACGTCTTGCCCGCCTCCAGATCGACCGCGAACCAGTCCCGGTCGCCAGATGAGTATCCGCTATATTCGATATTGCCCGTGGCCGAGCTGTCGACCATAACCCGGCCGGGGGTGGTGGAGTTGGCCGGCAGGTCCGTGCCGCCCTCCGAGACGCTCACCGGCCCGAGGTCGGTGACCCTCAGCGTGTAGGTGCCCTGGGAGTTGGCAAAAGCGCCTGCCGACACATAGTAGGTGGCGCCCTCATCCGGCGCGAAATACGCCCGGCTGTTGCGGTCCACGCCGCCGCCGTCGTGGTAGCCGACCGACTGGCGCCCCGCGCTGTCGTAGATCCCGGTCAGGACGGGGTCGCGGAGCGTCCCGCCGCCAGTCGACGACCCCTCCAGGTCGAACCGGTACGCCTTGCCCGCCTCCAGCACGACCGCGAACCAGTCGGTGTCGCGATTGTATTCGACATTGCCCGTGGCCGAGCCGTCGACCACAACCCTCCCGGTCGTGGTGCGGTCGGCCGCGTAGTCGTCCGAAACCTCGGTGACCGCCAGCGTGTAGGTGCCGGTTGCATTGCGGGGACCGCCGGCCGACACGTAGTAGGTGGCGCCCTCAGCCGCCGTGAAATCCACCCGGCTGTTCTTGCCCACGCCGCCGTCGTCGTTGTAGGTGCGCGTCTGGTAGCGTCCCTCGCTGTCGTAGATCCCGCGCAGATACGGGTCACCCAGGGTGCCGCCGCCGGTCGCCGACCCCTCCAGGTCGAACCGGTACGTCTTGCCCGCCTCCAGTTCCACCGCGAACCAGTCCCAGTCGTCGCCGGGGGCCTCGATAGTGCCCGTGGCCGAGCCGCCGACCACAACCCTCCCGGTCGTGGTGCTGTCCTCCGCGTAATCGTCGTCCGGAGTCTCGTTGACCGTCAGCGTGTAGGTGCCGGTTGCATTGCGGTCACCGCCGGCCGACACGTAGTAGGTGGCGTCCTCAGCCGGCGTGAAATACACCCGGCTGTTGCTGCCCTCGCCGGCGTGGTCGTCCGTCGTGCCGTCGATCAGTTCGCCGTTGGCATCGTAGATGCCGCGCAGATACGGGTCACGCAAGGTGCCGCCGTCGGTCCGCGACCCCTCCAGGTCGAACCAGTAGGTCTTGCCCGCCTCCAGATCGACCGCGAACCAGTCCCGGTCGCCGTTGCTCCCGATATTGCCCGTGGCCGAGCCGCCGACCACCACCCTCCCGGTCGTGGTGGAGTCGGCCGGCAGGTCAGTGTCGCCCTCCGAGACGCTCGCCGCCTCGTCCTGGGCCTGGGCTGTCTCGGGCTCCGCCGGCGGGACGACCGTTACCGCAGGCGGCTCGTCCTGTTCCTGCTCCGATGCCCGCTCCGCCTCCAGCCGCGCCACTTCGGCCGGGTCCGCATCGCCCACCCCGTAGCGGAACACATACGCGTTCGCACCCGCCTCCTGCGCCTCCACCCGTACGTAATACGTCCCCGCCAGCAGCGTCTCGCGCATCCACTCGTTCGCCGTGCCGGAACGCTCGCTGCTGTGCAGCACGTTGCCCTCTGCGTCCTCCAGCACCAGGTCCGCATCGGCGTCCTGGCGCCGAAGCCCAAACGCCACCGCGCGCGCCTCGTTCAGCGTGAAGCTGTAGTAGTTCACCGCGCCGGCGCTGCCGTCCAGCGCGCCCCGCGGGAACCGCGCCGCCGCCAACTCCGTGATGTCCCCGAGATCCTCGGCTGCCGCGCGCGCCGGGTCCGGCTCCGCAACAGGCGGATTGCCCTCCACCGGCTCATCCACGTCGGTGACACTGACGGTCGCGGTGGTGTCGGTCGTCTGATCCCCGTCGCTCGCCCGGACAGTCAGTTCGAAGCTGGTCGAACCGGTCTCGTAGTCCTCGCCCCCGCCCGTGTAGAACAGCTCGCCGCTGGCCGCGTCGATCTCGAACAGCCCCGCCGCGTTGCCGCCCTCGATGCTGTAGGTCACTGAACCGCCGTCCGGATCCGTCGCCGAGACCGTGCCCAGCGATATCCGGTTCGCGCTGCCGTCCGTGTTCTCCGGGAGTTCGAAGCCGTAGAACTGAGAGCCGAATGCCGGTGGCTGCTGCTGGACCTGCTCCTGCGCGACCGGCTCCACGATCGGCGGCATGGTGTCCGTCACCTCGACCTCGTAGGTGCCCCGGCCAGAAAAGATCCCCGCCGCGCCCGCCGCGATGTAGTGGGTCCCGCTCTCGGTCGCCGTGAAGGTCACCCGGCTGTTGTAGCCTTCGCCTCCGTCGTCGTTCGTCGTACGCGCAATGAGATTGCCGTCTGCATCGTAGACACCGCGCAGATAGGGATCGCTCAGCGTGCCGTCACCCGTGGGGCCGCCTCTCAGATCGATGACGTAGGTCCGGCCCGCCACCAGCTCGACCGCGAACCAGTCGCTGTCGCCGTTGCTCCCGATGTTGCCCGTGGCCGTGTCGCCGACGGCGACTGTGCCGGTGGTGAAACGGTCGGCTGAATAGTCATCAGGCATGACTAACTCTCCCTTCTACGCGATGGTGGGCCGGCTCCCGGCTCGGCAAGGCGTCTGCACGCCGCGCGCGATCCCGGGCGCCTCACAGTTGGGGGATTGTGGAAGTGGTGAATCGCTGCCCACGGCCGCGCAGACTCGGCTGACGGACCCCGGTGCGCGCACGGGCCGGGAATGGACGGCAAGCACGTATGGCCGAGCCGTCGGCAGTCCGGCGGCGGATGCAGTCTCGAAAGTTTGGATGGCCGCCCCGGTGGGGCGGCAGGCGGTCAGGCGGCGATGGCGGGTCGGCTTGACTCCCGCGCCCAGGCGTAGTCATGGCCTCGGCGCTCTATGGGATTCAATCAGGGTCGCACAGACAGCTTTCAACCACTTCGAACAATTCGTTCCCATTGCCGCGCCGCTCCCGGTTCGCGCCTCGTAACGTCAGCGGGTTCCATGGCATATCGTTGACAGGAACGAACCATATCGGACTATCAAGAGGTTGCAAGAATTGATATTTCTATCAATTGAACAAACAGTATTAAATCATTGACAAAATTATTCTCCGACATCACTATCCTTGGGTCATATGAGAAAATTGTAATAGTGCAATCACGATATATCTGTTTATTTTCCTCCAACCCCACCGTTTCCCACGCCCGAATCCGTGATATCCCTGCCGCCCCTCGACTGCCTGCGCTTCTTCGAAGCCGCCGCCCGCCACCGGAGCTTCGTCCGCGCCGCCGAGGAGCTCGGCGTCACCCCGCCCGCCGTCGCCCACCGCATCCGCATGCTCGAGAACCATCTCTGCGCCGAGCTCTTCGAGCGAAGGCGCCGGAGCGTCCACCTCAACCGCCGCGGCCGGGCCTGTCTCAAGGAGGTCTAGCGCATCCTGGCCGAGGTCCATGGTGTCTCCGAACAACAACGCTCCACCCCCCGGCGGGTGTGTATCGTCTCGGTCGAGACGGTGGCGGAGAAGTGGCTGCTGCCGAGGCTCGCCTTGTTCAAGGCGGCCCATCCCGGCATCGCCATCGAGCTCGAGACCAATCATCGAAGCGTCGACCCGGCGCGGCGCGTCTTCGACGCCTGGCTCGCCAATTCGGGCGAGACCTCCGCGGCCCGGCCGAGCTGCACGACTGGCCGCTGTCCTGCGATCTTGGCTGGGGTGCCGACCGGTCGTACTGGTTCGCCCGCCAGGGCCAGCCCACCCCGGATCTCTCGCGAGCCTCGGGCTTCCGCATCTATTCCAGGCTGATCCAGGCGGCGGCCAGCGGGCGGCCGATGCTGATCGCCCACGAGCTCGAACGCCGGGTTCTGGTGCCGCTTTTCGACCGCCAGCAAGAGGCGCCCGAGCGCTGCTGCCTGATCACCACCGCCGCCTCACGGCAGCGGCCCGAACTGCGAGCGTTCCGGGACTGGATCCTGAGCGAGGCCGCGCTGCCGCCGCCCGCCGCTCCCGGCCTCTTCGAGAGCTGCCCTGGCGCGCTTCACCGCCTGTCTGTCGACGAGGCTCAAGACGGGACCGCCACGCCCCGCTTGACGGCATCCCGGCCGGCGATGACATCGAACCAGCGGCGCGCATGGGGGAACTCGCTCCAGTCGGTGTCGTACCACTCCGTCCGCATGACCCAGGGCCAGGTCGCCACATCCGCGATGGAATAGTCGCCGGCGAGATACTCGACGTCGGCAAGACGCCTGTCCATCACGCCCAGGAGACGCATGACCTCGTTGCGATAGCGGGTCTTGCCGTAGGGCACGTCCTCGCTCGCGAACTTGATGAAGTGGTTGGCCTGGCCGAACATCGGTCCGACACCGCCCATCTGGAACATCAACCACTGCAACACCGTGTAGCGTCCGCGATCGTCCGAGGGCATGAGCCGGCCGGTCTTTTCGGCGAGATAGATGAGGATGGCTCCCGATTCGAAGACACTGATCGACTCGCCGTCCGGTCCGTCGGGATCCACGATCGCCGGTATCTTGTTGTTGGGGCTGATCGCCAGGAAGTCCGGGGCGAACTGGTCGTCGGCCCCGATGTCGATGGTATGGACGTTGTAGGCGAGCCCAACCTCCTCGAGCATGATGGACGCCTTGCGCCCGTTGGGTGTCGCCGCGGTATAGAGCTCGATCATCGTGCCTTCCCCTGAACGTTGTTGGTTGCCTCGACCCTTCAAGCGTCGAGTTTCCGCCTCAGAATCTCGTTGACCGCCTTCGGATTGGCGCTGCCGCCGGACGCCTTCATGATCTGACCCACGAAGAATCCGAAGAGTTTCGTCTTGCCATCCCGATATTCTGCGACCCTCGACTGCTGGCCGGCCAGAACCTCGTCGATCACGGCCTCGATCTCGGCCGCGTCGGTCACCTGTTTCAGTCCCTTCTTCTCGACGATCGACGCTGCGTCTGCTCCGGTCTCGAACATCTCGGCGAAGACATCCTTGGCAATGCGCCCCGAAATGGTGCCGTCAAGGACAAGGTCGATCAGGCCGCCGAGCGCCACGGCACTGACGGGACTGTTGGCAATGCCGAGGCCTCTATGATTGAGTCGCCCGAAAAGTTCGGACATGACCCAGTTTGCGGCGAACTTGCTGTCACGTCCCCTGGCCACAGCCTCGAAGAAGTCCGCGTTGTCCCTTTCTGCCACGAGAACGTCGGCGTCGTAGGCTGAAAGGCCGTGTTCGGACATGAACCTCTGCCTTCTGGCATCGGGCAATTCGGGCATCTCGGCCGCGATCGAGTCGATCCACTCCTCATCGAGTTCGAGCGGCAGCAGGTCCGGGTCCGGAAAGTACCGGTAGTCCTGCGCGTCTTCCTTGCTGCGCATGCTGCGGGTCTCGTTCCTGGCGACATCAAACAGCTTGGTCTCCTGATGAACCGTCCCTCCCCGTTCCAGGATTGCGACCTGGCGATGGCCCTCGAATTCGATGGAACGCTGCAGGTATCTCAGGGAATTGAGATTCTTGATCTCGCAGCGGGTGCCCAGTTTCCCGCCCGGCCTGCGCACTGAAACATTGGCATCCACGCGAAGCGAGCCTTCCTGCATGTTGCCGTCGCACGTCCCGGCATAGCGCAGGATGCTCCTCAACTTCCTGACATAGATGGCGGCCTCTTCCGGCGATTCGAGATCCGGATGCGAGACGATCTCCATGAGGCCGATGCCCGACCGGTTGAGATCGACCAGGGAATGGTCGGGGTCCTGGTCGTGAAGGCTCTTGCCGGCATCCTGTTCGACATGCAGACGCTCGATGCGTATGCGTTTCGAGGTACCGTCGTTGAGCTCGATCACGAGGTGGCCGTCCGAGACGATCGATTGCTTGTATTGCGAGATCTGGTAGCCTTGGGGAAGGTCGGGGTAGAAGTAGTTCTTGCGGTCAAACACGGATCGCCGGTTGATCGTCCCGTTGATCGCAAGCCCCGTGCGAACCGCCTGCTCGATGCAGGCCATGTTGATCACCGGCAGCATGCCCGGCATGCCGGCATCGACGGCGGATACCTGGGCGTTGGGATGGGCGCCGAATGCGGCAGGTGCTCCGGAAAAGAGCTTCGAGACCGAGACGATCTGCGCGTGGACCTCGAGTCCGATCACGTACTCCCAGGATCCGCTGTCTCCCTCGATCATCGCCGGCACCGTCAGAAGCCTTCGGGTGCCGCGTCGATGCCGGCAGCCCTTTCGATCGCCCGTGCGACCCGCAGGACAGTTGCTTCATCGAACGCCCTGGAGATGATCTGCAGTCCCAGCGGCAGCCCATTGGCCGTGAAGCCTGCCGGCACGGAGATGCCCGGGAGACCGGCAAGGCTCGCCGGTACGGTAAAGACGTCGTTGAGGTACATGGAAACAGGATCATCGGGAGGATTGTCGGCCACGAAGGCCGCCGACGGTGTGGTGGGTGTCAGCAAGGCATCCACGGACTGCCAGGCCTCCCGGAAATCTTCGGCGATACGCGTGCGCACCTTCTGTGCCTTGAGGTAGTAGGCGTCGTAGTAGCCCTCGGAGAGAACGTAGGTCCCGATGAGGATTCGCCTCTTGACCTCCTCTCCGAAGCCCTCGGCCCTCGTCCGTTCGTACATGGTGGTGAGGTCATCGGCCTCGCATCTCAGGCCGTACCGGACCCCATCGTAGCGGGCGAGATTCGACGATGCCTCGGCCGGTGCGACAATGTAGTAGGCCGGCAGGGCATACCGGGTGTGGGGAAGCGAGACTTCGCGGGTCCTTGCACCCTGTTCCTCGAGCCAGGCGATCCCCTTCTGCCACAGTGCATCGATCTCCCGGGGCATGCCGTCGACCCGGTACTCCTTCGGGATTCCGATTGTCATTCCGGCGACACCCGCATCGAGGTCTTCCTCGAAATCCGGAAGAGGGATGTCTACCGAGGTCGAGTCCTTCGGATCATGGCCGGCCATGGCACCAAGCATGATCGCGGCATCGCGCACCGTCCTCGCCAGGGGTCCGGCCTGGTCGAGGGACGAAGCAAATGCGACGATGCCCCAGCGCGAACACCGTCCATAGGTCGGCTTGAGGCCCACGGTGCCGGTGAAGGCGGCCGGCTGCCGGATGGAACCGCCGGTATCCGTGCCCGTAGCGCCCATGGCCATTCGCGCCGCGACCGCCGCTGCGGACCCCCCCGATGACCCGCCCGGCACACGTTCGCGCCCGTCCTGTTGCGCGCGCCACGGATTGACCGCCCGGCCATGGAAGCTGGTAAGATTGGACGAACCCATGGCAAACTCGTCGAGGTTCGTCTTGCCGAGCATGACCGCGCCTTCGCGGAGCATGTTTGCGGTGACCGTCGATTCGTAGAATGGCCGGAATCCTTCGAGAATGCGGGATCCGGCCGTTGTCGGGATGTCCTTCGTGCAGAACAGGTCCTTGATCGCAACGGGTATGCCTTCGAGGCGGCCGGCTTCGCCGGACCTGCGACGCCTGTCCGAGGCGTCGGCAAGCTCCAGTGCCCTTTCCGGAGTCTCCGTGATGAAGGCGTTGAGTGCCCGATGCCGTTCCAGCTTCGCAAGATGAGCCTCGGCAAGCTCTCTGGACGAAATTTCCCTGCGGGCGAGAAGGTCGCGCGCCCGGGCGATCGTGAAACCAGTCACTGCGCTCATTCCACCACTTTCGGCACGACAAAGAAGCCCCGCGCCGATGCCGGTGCATTGGCAGTGATGTCATCGGCAATGCCGCCGTCCGTGACCTCATCCCTGCGCGACTTGAGTGCCATCGCGACAACACTGGTCATGGGCTCGACATCATCGGTGTCGATCTCGCCGAGCTCGTCGATCCACTCGAGGATGGCCGATAGTTCTCCAGCAAGTCTTTCCTGTTCATCTTCCGTCGTCGCAATGCGCGCGAGCCGCGCAACACGTGCGACAGTGTCCTTGTCGAACTTCATGTGCCGGTTCGCTCTGACCGAAATGCGTGTGGAAGTCGTGTGGATAAGGCCGTGACCGGAAACGATCATCTGACACCGAACCTAGCATCGGCCCGGACTCCGGGCAAGCCCGTGAGGGAGGTTGCCGAATTCCTGGCCCGGTCCCCGTCAGGCGCGCTTCTCGGGATCGATCCCGGCAACCGGAGATTCGGAATTGCGGCAAGCGATACCACCAGGTTGATCGCGACACCGATCGAGGTCATGGAGCGCGGGCGCTGGGACGATGACCTGGCACATCTCGGCCGCCTGGCAGGCCAGCGTTCCGTCACCGGTATCGTTCTGGGACATCCCATCAACATGGACGGCAGCGAAGGTCCCCGCGCACAGTCCGCCTGGCAAACGGGAATCAACCTGGTTCACGGCCTGAAGCTTCCGGTACTGATGTGGGACGAGCGCCTCAGCACCTTCGAGGCGGGCGAGATCCTGACCGACCGCGGCCTTTCGAAAAGAAAACAGGAAGGCTGGCTCGATGCGGTCGCGGCTTCCGTCATACTGAGAGACGCACTGGGCGCTCTCGGACGCGCCTGAGCCGGGCGGGCGTCTTTTTGGATGACGGGCGGCGCCATGTGGTTTAAGAACCGGATTTCAGTATGACGCCCGATCGCGCCCCCCTCCGCTTTCCTCATCGCCACCTGCTCGGCATCGAGGATCTTTCTCCCAGCGACATCAACGTTCTTCTGGAACTGGCGGACAGCTATGTGGCGCTCAACCGGCGTGCCGAGAAGAAGCAGGAACTCCTGAGGGGCCGCACCCAGATCAACATGTTCTTCGAAAGTTCGACGCGCACCCGCACGTCGTTCGAACTTGCAGGCAAACGCCTCGGGGCGGATGTCATCAACATGGCCCCCACGACCAGCGCGATCAAGAAGGGCGAGACCCTGATCGACACGGCTGCAACGCTCAATGCGATGCACCCCGATGTCCTGATCGTGCGCCACCCGGACAGCGGCGCGGTCAAGCTTCTTGCCCAGTCCGTCAACGCGGCCGTGGTCAATGCCGGAGACGGCAGTCATGAACATCCGACCCAGGCATTGCTGGACGCACTCACCATTCGCAGGCGTCTGGGGCGACTCTCCGGGCTGACGGTCGCGATCTGCGGCGACATCGCACACAGCCGGGTCGCCCGATCCAACATTCTTCTCCTCAACACCATGGGAGCGCGTGTGCGTCTTGTCGCGGCTCCGACCCTGCTTCCCACCAAGGTCGACCGCTACGGCGTCGAAATCCACCACGACATGCGCGAGGGACTGAAAGATGCCGATATCGTCATGATGCTGCGTCTGCAGACCGAGCGCATGCAGGGAAGCTTCGTGCCGTCGCAGCGCGAGTATTTCCAGTTCTACGGGCTGACCTACGAAAAGCTTGCCGTTGCCAAACCCGATGCGCTCATCATGCATCCGGGCCCGATGAACCGGGGCATCGAGATCGACAGCGAAGTCGCCGATGACATCAATCGCAGTGTGATCCTCGACCAGGTCGAGATGGGTGTGGCCGTGCGCCAGGCCTGCCTTGAGGTGCTGACCCGCAATCTCGATCACCCGGAGCACAACCAGTGACTCCGCGCATCGCCGATATCTCGATCAAGAAACTGAAGGCGGGTCGAACCGGCTATCTCGGCGCACGGCTGATCGACCCGGCAAGCGGACGAGACGAGATCGGCGGCATCCTCACCGACGGCGAGACGATTGCGGATCTCGGTCCGCATGTCACACGGGAAAACATGCCGGACGGCAGCACCGTCATCGATGCCACGGGCCTCATCGTGGCGCCGGGACTCGTCGACCTTCGCGCGCACCTGAGAGAGCCCGGCTTCGAACACCAGGAAACGATCCATACAGCGAGCCGTTCCGCGGCAGTAGGCGGTATCACCACGATTGCATGCATGCCCACCACCCGGCCCACGATCGACGATGTCTCGCTGGTGCATTTCATCGAACGCCGGGCACGTGAGACCTCGCTCGTCAAGGTTCATCCCATCGCCGCCGTCACGCGGGGGCGCGAGGGGACACAGCTCACGGAATTCGGATTGCTTGCCGAAGCAGGCGCGATCGCCTTCTCGGACGGCGTCAATCCCATCATGAACGCCAACGTGCTGCGCCGGGCGCTTTCCTACGGCACGATCTTCAATGCCCTGATCATGCACCACGCCGAAGACGTCAATCTTTCGGGCAGCGGAGTCATGAACAGCGGCGAGACAGCCACGCGCCTCGGACTCCAGGGAATTGCGCCCGAGAGCGAGTCAATCATGGTCGCCCGCGACATCCGGCTCGTCGAGATGACGGGCGGTCGCCTGCACTTCACCGGCATCACGACGGCCGAGAGCGTGGCTCTTGTCAGTCAGGCCAAGGAGCGGGGTCTTCCGGTGACGGCCGATACGGCTCCGCACTATCTGGTGCTCAACGAGAACGCGGTCGGCGACTATCTCACCTTTACCAAGGTCCGCCCGCCGCTGCGCTCCGAAGACGACCGCCAGGCGCTTGCGGCTTCCCTGAAGGAAGGCGTGATCGATGCTGTCACCTCCAGCCACGAGCCGCGCGACCAGGATAGCAAGAGGCAGCCCTTCGCCCAGGCTGCCTTCGGAATCGTCGGTCTCGAAACGGTTCTGCCGTTGATGCTGGAACTCGTGGCAAGCGGCAGACTCACTATTTCCGAGGCCCTTGCCCTCGTCACCTACCGGCCCGCCGACCTGCTCGGCCTCAAGGCAGGCAGGCTGGAGCCGGGCTGTCCGGCAGACATCGTCCTGATCGATCCCACGATCAGCTGGCAGATCGACCACAAGGCGTTTCAGAGCAAGTCCAAGAATTCCCCCTTCGAGGGTCGTGCCGTCAGGGGGCGCGCGGTTCGCACGGTCGTGAGCGGCCGAACGGTGTTCGAGCTCATGCCCGGTTCCTGACATCCAGGGAGGTGGCGGAACGCCCTTGAACGATATCCTGTTTCCAGTTGTTCCTGGCGTGACGGCCGGCTGGCGATCCGGGCTGCGACATCCGCATGGCGGACTGGACGTTCGGGGACCCTTCCAGCATGATTGCCGTGGCCCGGCGCTTGGGAGGCCCCATGTTCGATAGCCGCATGCTCACTCTCGACGCCCTTCCTTTCCTGTGGCCTTATGCGCTGTGCGCTCTCGTGGCCTGGCTCGTCGGTTCCTTGGCGTTCGGTGTCATCGTGACCCGTCTTGTCGGTCTCGGCGACATCCGCAAGACCGGCTCGGGGGCTACCGGTGCCACCAATGTCCTGAGGGTCGGTGGCAAGGTGCCTGCCGCCGCCACAGTGTTGCTCGACTCCGGCAAGGGGCTGGCTGCCGTTCTGATCGCCTTCAAGGTCGGCGGCCCCGATTTCGCCGTTATCGCCGCACTCTTCGTCGTTCTCGGCCATATGTTTCCGGTCTGGCTCGGGTTCCGCGGCGGCAAGGGTGTCGCAACCTCGCTGGGCGTCACCCTTGCGCTCTCCTGGCAGGCGGGACTTTCCGCCGTGGCAGTCTGGATCGTTGCGGCCGGGCTCACGCGGATCTCATCCGTCGGCGGCATGGCCCAGGCTGTCTCTGCGCCGATCGCCATCTGGATTTTCACGAGCGACATGCAGTATGCACAGGTCATGGCGCTGGTCTCCCTCCTGGTGGTCATCCGGCACCACGCCAACATCCGCCGCCTCCTCAGAGGGCAGGAGCCTCGGATCGGCCGGTGACGGCCCGAAGCGGGGGCCATCTTGACGGACCGGGCGACCAGTGCCACTTAGCACTACCCGTCAACCGGACCGGCGCCTGTTCACGTGGCGCCTGCCGACGGACGGGCACCGGTCGACTCCAGAGGATGTTCGATGCAAGTCGTAGTGGTTGAATCCCCTGCCAAGGCGAAGACCATCGGCAAGTACCTTGGCCCGGGGTACACCGTGCTGGCGAGCTATGGTCATGTGAGAGACCTGCCGTCGCGCAACGGTTCAGTGCGGCCCGACCGTGATTTCGACATGACCTTCGAGACCGGCGAGAACTCGCTGAAACCTCTGGGAGAGATCGCCCGGGCACTCAAGAAGGCCGACACCCTCGTTCTGGCCACCGACCCGGATCGCGAGGGCGAAGCCATCGCCTGGCACGTTCGCAACTGGCTCGAGGAGAAGGGCGCGTCGGCGAACCGTGCCGTCAAGAGAGTGGTGTTCAACGAGATCACCGCGGATGCCGTGCTGGGTGCCATGGGGGAACCGCGCAATATCGACATGGATCTCGTCAACGCCCAGCTGGCCAGGCGTGCGCTCGACTATCTCATAGGCTTCACGCTCTCGCCGGTTCTCTGGCACAAGCTTCCCGGCTGCGACTGCAAATCCGCCGGGCGCGTGCAATCCGTGGCACTACGTCTCATCTGCGAGCGGGAAACCGAGATCGAGCGCTTCACGCCCCGGGAATACTGGTCTGTCGATGCGGATCTTGCGACCGGTAGCGGTGAGCCGTTCACCGCCCGGCTCGTCAGGCTGGACGGAACGAAGCTCGACAAGTTCGCCCTCGGCGACGAAGCCGCGGCGCTCGAGGCCGCAACCGGCGTACGCGAGCGAAGATTTCTCGTGGATGCCATCGAACGCAAGGAGGTCGGGCGCAACCCTCCCCCGCCCTTCACCACGTCCACCCTGCAGCAGGATGCCTCGCGCAGGTTCGGAATTGGCGTCCAGCAGACCATGCGCGTGGCCCAGCGGCTCTACGAAGGACGCGATATCGGTGCCGATACCACCGGCCTCATCACCTACATGCGCACCGACAGCGTCGTCATGTCCCAGACAGCCGTCAGCGACGCCCGCCGGCTTGTGGCGAGCGAGTTCGGCGAGCGTTATTTGCCGGGCAAACCACGGGTCTACCGGACAAAGTCGCGAAACGCCCAGGAGGCGCACGAGGCCATCCGGCCTACGGACTTCAGCCGCACACCGAAGGCCATGGCCCGTTATCTCGAAAGAGACGAGGCGCGCCTCTACGAACTCATCTGGAAGCGGGCGCTTGCAAGCCAGATGGAACGCGCCCGCTTCGATCAGACCGCTGTGGACATCGGCACGGCTGCCGGCCAAGGAACAGGACGGGATATCGGACTGCGCGTCACCGGTTCGGTGATGACCTTCGACGGTTTCATGAAGCTCTACCGCGAATCGACGGACGACAACACCAAAGACGATGGCGACCGCAGGCTGCCGGCACTCAAGGAAGGCGAGCCGCTCGAGGTCAGGGATGTCAGGCCCGAACAACACTTCACCGAACCGCCTCCGCGACTCACTGAAGCCAGTCTCGTCAAGCGTCTCGAGGAACTCGGTATCGGAAGGCCATCGACCTATGCGCCGATCATCGGCGTTCTGAAGAACAAGGAATATGTCTCCCTCGAGAAAAAGCGCTTCCATCCGGCAGATCGCGGGCGACTGCTGATCGCGTTTCTCGAGACCTTCTTCCGGACCTATGTGGAGTACGACTTCACGGCAAACATGGAACAGGATCTCGACCGCATCTCCAGCGGCAACGCGAATTGGAAAGCGGTGTTGCGCGAGTTCTGGGATGCCTTCGACCGGGTGATCAAGGAAACCCAGGGTCTCGAGACCAGGCGCATACTCGACGCGGTCGAGACCGTTATGGAGCACTACATCTTCCCTGTCGAGGGCGATGCCGACCCCCGGACCTGTCCTTCCTGTCGGGATGGCAGGCTGCATCTCAGGCTCGGCAAGTTCGGTCCCTTCATCGGGTGTTCGGCCTGGCCGGAGTGCCGCTTCACCAAGGATCCGTTTGCCAGGGACGATGGAACCGCGCCCGAGGATACCGGTCCGCTGCACCTTGGCGACGATCCTGAAACAGGGCTTCCGGTCACCTTCCAGAATGGGAAGTTCGGTCCCTATGTCCGCCGGGGCGAGGCCGGACCGGATTCCCGCACGGCGTCGGTGCCCAGCAACATGGCCGACAGTCAGATCACGCTCGAAACAGCGCTTGGCCTTCTTGCCCTGCCCCGTGAGGTCGGAGTTCACCCCGAAACCGGGAAAACCGTCCTGGCGGGCGTCGGACGTTTCGGCCCCTACCTGAAGCACGGCGGAAAGTACATCAACCTTGCCGATGACGACGTGCTTGCGATCGGCCTCAACAGGGCGGTGACACTGATAGCCGAGGAAAGCCGCAAGAAGTCGTCGGTCGTCCTGAAGGAACTGGGAGAGCATCCCTCCGATCAGGCTCCGGTCGAGGTCAGGAAAGGGCGCTATGGCCCCTATATCAAGCACAAGCGCACCAACGTGTCCCTGCCGAAGGGCACGAGCCCCGAGGTTGTGACACTCGAGACGGCGCTCGAGCTTCTGGCACGAAAGAAGCCTACCAGATCGACCACCGCATCGAAGACCGGTAAACAGAGGCGCAAGGCACCCCGCAAGGCCGCGGCAGACGCTACAACCGCCACCGGATGAGATCCGGACGCAAGGGACCGCGGTCCCGGGACGCGCGCTCCGGCCGTGCCGGTGACCTTTCGCACGAGCTTCTCGTCGTGGTCGACGGCCTCGACGATGAAGGCCATCCCGTTGCACGGCCCCTGGACTGGGCCGGTGACGGCAAGGCACCGGTGATCGTGCTCGATCCCTCTGCCGGGTCCCGGCGAGGTCCGGCAGCCGCGCCCGGAGACCGGGCCGTTGTCAGAATTCACCGTCATCGGGACGGCCGTTACCATGGCCGTGTGCGGCGCATCATCACGCCCGAGACACGCCTGATTACCGGCGTCTACCAGACAAGGGGCAATGACGGCATCGTCGTCGATACCAGCCGGAGCAGGGTCCGCGAGTACCGTGCCGTAGATCGATCCGACCTCGATATGAACCATGGCGATCTCGTCGTGGCGGAGCCGATCGACACTCGCCGTTTCGGCCCCCCGCACGCCCGCATCGTCCGGAAGTTCGGCCACTGGTCGAACGCCGACGCGATCAGCTTCTCGGCAATCATGGCGCACGACATTCCGGTCGAGTTCCCTCCTGCGGTTCTCGCCGAGGCGGATGCCGCCGGGGAAACGACGGATTTCGGAGCGCGAGAAGATCTATCCGCCATTCCCTTCGTCACCATCGACGATGACGATGCCCGCGATCATGACGATGCCGTTTTCGCCGAACCCTGCAACGAGCACGGCGCTACCTGGCACGCAGTCGTTGCCATCGCCGATGTCGCGCATTTCGTGCGGCCAGGCAGTTCACTCGACCAGGAGGCCCTCGAGAGGGGCAATTCCGTCTACTTTCCGGACCGCGTCGTGCCCATGCTGCCGGAACAGCTGTCGAACGGTCTGTGTTCGCTCAAGCCGGGAGAAATACGACCATGCGTTGCCGTCCATCTCCGGATCGCTGCCGACGGCAGTCTCAGGCACTGGCAGTTCGTTCGCGGCATCATGCGTTCGAGGGCGCGTCTCACCTACGACGAGGTTGAAAGCCACAGGAGCGGTCATCCCTCACAGCCGACGAGGCGGCTGCCCCGGGAACTCATCGGGAATCTCTACGGTGTCTACGACGCCCTCGTTGCGGCACGGCGCAGGAGAGGGGCTCTCGACATCGAACGGCCCGAACAGAAGGTGAACCTCGATGGCGACGGCAGGGTCGTTAAGATCGGCTTGAGGAATCGCCTCGACAGCCACAGGCTCATCGAGGAGTTGATGATCGCGGCCAATGTTGCGGCCGCCCGCGAACTCGCCAGCAAGGGTATCCCTGCCCTCTTCCGCATCCACGACCGCCCGACACTCGAGAAAACGAAGAACCTTCGCGCATTCCTCAAGACTCTCGGGATCACTCTGGGCGAGGGTTCCCGGCCGAAATCAGGCGACCTTGCGCAGGTTCTCGAAAGGGCTGCCGGGTCGGACATCATGGAGCCCGTGCAGGAAATCGTGCTGCGCTGTCAGGCACTGGCGGAATACAGCCCGGTTAACATCGGTCACTTCGGCCTGGCGCTGAAGGCCTATTGCCACTTCACATCGCCGATCCGCCGCTATGCCGACCTCATGGTACACAGGGCCATCATCCAGGAGGCCACGCCGGAAAGGACCGATCTTTCCCGCATCGGCGATCACCTCGGTGCCAAGGAGCGCCGGGCCACGAGCGCCGAGCGGAGCGCCATGGATCATTACGTTGTCGCCTGGTTGGCCGAACATCTTGATGTCGTTATGACCGGGCACATCACCGGTCTGGGCCGCTTCGGCGTCTTCGTCAGAATTGACGAGACAGCCGCCGACGGTCTCGTTCCGTCAAGATACCTTCCGGGCGGTCCCTTCCGGTTTCACGAAGGACGACAGGAACTCGAAGGCAAGGGAGTAAGATACCGGCTGGGCGAGAGGGTTTCGGTCAGACTCGTGGAAGCCGATGCCATCGCGGCAACCCTGACCCTCCATCTCGTTGAAGGTGGCGAGGAAATCCCAGCCCGCTCGCGCAACCCGAGGCGCAGGAAGACTCGTTGACCCATTATTTTCAACAATTAGATTATGTTGTGCTGTTTATTTCGGCTCATTGTTCCAATTTTTCCCAGCTGCCGAGGCGATCCGTGTCGTTGGCGCAGGCTTCAAGTGTGATATAGTGGTCGAACGGTTGGTGGCCTCTTGGCAGAAAAACGGGGTTTGTCATGGCGTTAGAGAAACGAGCTCACAACGAATTTCGGAACTCCCATGGCCGGCCAACACTCGTCCAGAAACGCTGGCTCCTGAGGGGGCTGAACCAGCCCGGCGGCAAGCTGCCCCTGTTTGACGAAGATGGACGCGAGATCGATCCCCGCACCATCAGAAGCTGCATCCGCCAGGGTTGGGCCGAGCCCTGGATCACCAATCCGATCAAGCCGGACTGGCTCGTCTGTCGTCTGACCGCAACCGGCCGAAGCGTCCTAGACTGACATCGGCCGCATCCTTCGGATCACGTCCGGACACAACCTCCACCATGCGCCGGGTGCCGTTGTCGCGCAATGAGGCTCGCACGCCTGTCCGACCCCTTGATGCGGCAAGTGTGATCCTGCTGCGTGAGCGATCCGGCGCAACGGAAGTCCTCATGGGACGGCGGCGCAAGCGGGCAAGCTTTCTGCCGGACATTTACGTATTTCCCGGCGGTCGTGTCGATGCCGCCGACAGGGTCGTCCTGCCCGAAGCGCTTCGTCTTGCCGAAGATACCGAACGCCTGCTTCGGCGCGACACGCCGAAAGCGTCTCCGGTGGCGCTGGCGCTGGCCGCCTTACGGGAAACCCATGAGGAAACCGGATACCTGGTCGCGCGACCGGCCGGACCCGCAATACTCGACAGCTTCCCGGATGCGCCATTCTGGAACGCCTGCCGGAAGGCGGGAGTCGTGCCGGATCTTCCGGCCATGGACTACATCATGAGAGCGGTCACACCCACCATCTCCCGCAAGAGGTTCAACACGCGATTCTTCCTTGTGGATGCCACGGACCTCGTCGGCGAGCCGCTTTGTGACGGCGAACTCGAAGACCTGCGCTGGCTGCCGCTGGAAGCGGCATTCCGGCTTCCTATCATCGATGTCACCGAATTCGCCCTCGAAACGGCCAACCGCCGCCGGTCGGACTGGCGGGAAGGCCGGCGCCAGTCCACAATTCCATTCATGCATTATGTCCGCGACAGGCAGCGGATCGATCACGTCTGAGCTTGTCCTGTCGCAGCGCGACAGGACAAGGTGCCTGATCCTGCTGATTGCCGCGCTCTCGGTCGTGGGCATGACGAGTTCCCTGCTCTGGCCGATTCTCGCCGAATCCCTCAACAATCAGGGATACAGCGAGACCGCCATCAGCATCAGCGCCGCGGCACAGTTCGCCGGCATCATGATCGTCGCGTTTTTCGCCACCCGGCTCATCCCGTTCCTGGGTATCCTGCGATCGGTCGGACTCGGTCTCTTCATGGTCGGCGCAGCGCTCGTGCTGCTGCCCTTCCTGCGAGAATACTACTCCTGGTGTGTGCTGCGTTTCATTCTCGGCGTCGGCAATTCACTGCTGTTCACCACCGGAGACACATGGATCAACCAGATTCTCGATGATCGGGTCCGCGGCCGATGGATAGGCATTTACAGTACCGCCGGCATGACCGGCTGGGCCGTCGGGCCCATTGTCGGCGCAAGCCTCGACCCCGAAACCGTCTGGCCTTTCCTGTGCGGACTGAGCGCCGTTGTGATTACCGCCGTCATGCTTGTGCCAACCCGCAGGATCGAGTTCAGTTTTCCGAAGGAGGACCAGGATTCGGGCTTCGGCAAGCTCTTCATCGTTTTCCTGGCGGCGCCGACGGTGCTTCTGTCGTCAGCGATGTTCGGTGTTCTCGAAGGCGGCCTGCAGTCCTTTGCGCATCTCTACACGATGGACCTGCTAGGCGAGGAGTTCCGCCAGACAGGCTATGCCGTCATCTGGGTGGGATCGGTTGGCGCGATCTTCTTCCAGTATCCTGTCGGCTTGCTGGCCGATCGGATCCACCGGGGATGGCTGCTGGTCGGCTGCGTCTTCACCATCGTTGCCTCGCTGGCATCGCTTCCCTGGCTGATTCACGGGGGCGCCGAGCCCTGGTGGTCAGGTGCAGCACTCCTGTTGTGGTCCGTGATCGTCATCTGGGGCGGCGCCATGGGCGCGCTCTTCACCGTGGGCATCACGCTGCTCGGACAACGCTTCCGGTCCGTCGACCTCGTCGCCGCCAACGCCGTCTTCTCTCTGCTCTTCGGTATTGGCGGCATGGTCGGGCCTCTGATGGTCGGCATGTCAATGGACGAATTCGGCCCGCACGGATTCGTCGCCTCCATGGTAATCGTGGTCATCATCTATGGCCTCTTTGCCGCCTACCGCCAGCTCAACCGCCACACCGGCTGATGCGACACGGCGGCTTGACATCGGCGGCCGCCTTTTCCTACTGTCCCGCAACTTCGAAAGCGGAAGAACCATGGCAAAGCCGACCACCATCCTCATCAAGCTCGAGAGCACCGCCAACACGGGCTACTACTATGTCACCAAGAAGAACCCGCGCACCCAGACGGAAAAGCTCTCGTTCCGCAAGTACGATCCCGTTGCGAGGAAGCACGTGGAGTTCAAGGAAACCAGGCTGAGATAACCGGACGCAGTGCCAGCGAGCCGCATTGCGCAGCCGGCATCAGGGGTGCCTCGGCCAGTTTCTTCCGTGTTGTCCGGCGACGATCAGCTGGCGGGAATCACCATCGATCCCGAGCGGCCCTTGCTCATCAGCGATGCCGACGAGGTGCTCTTTGCCTTCATGGACGGGTTCGAGCGCCACCTCCATGACAATGCCAAGAGCTTTTCGTGGGCCTCGTTTCGGCTCAACGGAAACATCACCGACAATGAGACAGGTGAGCCCGTCGAGCCGCAGGCCGTCAGATCGCTGGTCTATTCCTTCTTCGAGCGCCATACACGGACCCTGGCAGCTGTCGACAAGGCAGCCGATTCTCTCGACCGTCTCAGCCGGCGCCTGCAGATCGTCGTCCTCAGCAACATCTGGCCGGAATTCCGCTGCGACCGGGCCCACGCCCTGCGCATCAGCGGCATGCCCTACCCGATCATCGCCAATCACGGCTCCAAGGCACCGGCGGTGGCACACCTGGCATCACGCACGAGCGGGCCGGTGTTCTTCGTCGATGACATCCCCATGCATCACCGGGACGTCTCCGAGATGGCCGCAGATGTCATCCGGATCCATTACGTTTCCAATGCCAGGCTCGCGGCCCTTCTCGGAGCGGCGCAGGACTGCCACTACAGTGCTCCGGACTGGCATGGCATTCGCGACTACATCGAAGGACGACTCAAGGAGAACTGAGCCACCTTGCGATCAGCAGTTGCTGCGGGGAAGCTCCTCGATGCTTGCGAGTTCGAACACGATGGCGACGTTGCCATTGCTCAGGTCCATCTTTTCGAAGACACCGTCGTCACGCACGCGCGCCGTGACATGAGCTTTCGGGCCATCGGTTTCGCCGGATGCAAAGATGGCAACGTGGAGGGTCCAGACCGTCTGCCCGGCGCTTTCTTCGGCGCGGCCCACGACGGTCGAGACGGTGTCGACCTCGACACCATCGGTACCGTCGAAAACGACATGCGACATGATGCGTTCGCCGTTCCGGGCACGCTCCAGGATATCGATCAGGTGCCTGACAGGAAAGACGGCCCGGGCCGGCAGCTCGACCTCCACGGCCTCCGGCTCCTCAATGACGATGCTTCCGGGACCGCCGGAGCGCCCGGCGACAGCTTCGCCGGAGCTGACATTCTCGCCATCGAAACCACGGGATTCGACACTGAACCGGAACCAGGAACCATCCTTGGCCTCGAAGGCCAGCGTTTCGCTGAAGAACTCCCTTGTGCCATCATCAAGGACACGCTGCAGGCCCCGCAGTTCGTGAAACATCCATGTTTCGCAGTGGTCCTGCGTTGTCCACTGGACGGTTCCCGTCGCGGTTGAGCCGGCATCGCCGCCCTCAAGAATGCGGTAGGTCATGTTGTAGGTTGCGCGGTGGGGAAGAATGTCCCCGGCATCAGTCCGGGGGGTGCCGGACACCATGCCCAGGACCGCCATCGCGGCAAGGAGGGTCCCTGGGCCTCTCCGGATGCCGGTTGTCAGCATCCGCTCGCGGGAAGCTCGCTGAAGTCCACAAGCGTGAGGGTGAAGACCATATCGCCGACGTCGTAGCTGATCAGGTCGATCACGCCGTCATCGCGAAGGCGCACCGAAACCTCCTCATCCGGACCGGCGTTATCGGTTTCGGAAAAGATCGAGATCTTCATATTCCAGACCGTGTGGCCGTCTTTCTTCTCTCTCGACTCGACAAAGGTCGTGTACTGGCTGACCGTCGCGCCGTCTAACCCGTCGAAGACGACATGGCTCATGAAACGTTCGCCCTTCTCCGCGCGTTCCAGGACATCGATTGTGTGTTGCATGGGAAAAACGGTTCCATCTGGCAGTTCGGCCCTCAAGGGTACGGGCTCCTGGATCAAAATCGAGTTGGCCTTGCCGGCAGCGGCCTCGCCCGAGGACAACACGGATCCATCGGAGTACTTTTCTTCATCCTGGAAGCGATACCAGGAACCGTCCTTCGCCTCGAAGCTCAGCGTTTCACGGTAGGTATACTCAGTACGCTGCCCGAGCTCGTAATGAACGATCGCCATTGCACTGAACATCCAGGTCTCGCAGTGGTCCTCCGTTCGCCACTCGTCGATACCCGAACCCGACGCGTCCGCATCAAAGCCCTGCAGCAAGCGCACGCTTACATCGTAGGACGCGCGATGAGGAAGAATGTCGACGGCATCCGCTCGGGGTATGCCGGCTATCATCGCAGCCAGCGACACCGCGGCAATGAATGTTTTGCGATCTTTCAGGGAATTCATTAAGGACGGACCGATTTCCAATGTCATCCGGTTTTGCCGAGTCTGGAACAACCATGTCAAGCACTTCCCATGACGACAGCGCGCCTGGCGACCGTCCCACCGTCTTCGTAACCCGCCGTCTACCCGATTCCGTCGAGGAACGGCTCAGGCGCGACTATCACCCCCTCCTCAACGCGGAAGACCATCTGCCGTCGGCTGATGAGGTCGTTGAAGGCTGCCGTCATGCGGACGCCCTCATGCCGTGCCCGACCGACAGGATCACCGCAGATGTCATCAGCAGGTTGGACGGCAGCGTGAAGGTGATTTCGTCGTTTTCCGTCGGTTACGAGCACATCGACATTGCCGCGGCGCGCGCGGGGGGGATTGTCGTGACCAACACGCCCGATGTCCTCACCGATGCCACGGCCGATATCGCCATGCTGTTGATTCTCGGTGCCGCCCGGCGCGTCCATGAGGGCCAGCGGATGATTTACGAGAAGACCTGGGGTGCATGGGCTCCGACTGCCATGCGGGGTGTCCACGTCACGGGCAGCAGGCTGGGCATTCTCGGCATGGGACGCATCGGACAGGCCCTGGCAAGAAGGGCGGCAGGCTTCGGCATGGATGTGCACTACCACAACCGTTCGAGACTGGTCCCGGAACGCGAAGAGAACGCGCACTTCCATGACCGGCTCGAAAGCCTGCTGGAGGTGAGCGACATTCTCTCGATCCACTGCCCGTCGTCTTCCGAAACACTGCACATTCTCAATGCGCAGAACATCGCCCGGCTTCCCGACGGCGCCATTGTCGTCAACACGGCGCGCGGCAATGTGATCGATGACGACGCCCTGATCGCGGCGCTTTCCTCGGGCAAGCTCTTCGCCGCCGGACTCGATGTCTTCGACGGAGAACCGGACATCCATCCAGGCTACCGAGAGCGCGATAACGTGTTCCTTCTGCCGCACCTGGGCAGCGCCACCATGACGACGAGGGACGCCATGGGATTTCGCGCACTCGATAATCTCGACGCCTTCTTCGCCGGCCGCGAACCGCCGGACAAGATCGCCTGAGGAAGCGTCAGAGCCGGTATGCGCGCATCGCCTCTGCCACCCTTTCGAGAAACCGCTGCTGTTTGATCGACCTGACGACGCGTGCTGAGCCGCTGCCGGTTTCGAACACGGTCCGGCCCATGTTTGCCTCGTCGTTCCACACCACCTGGATCGAACAGGCCTCAAGGGTGAAGAGATCGGGCCATGCCAGCAGTCCCGTCACCGCGACATCGTGAAGCGCTACCGGCGCCTCGCGCCACATGGCGGCGACCGCCCTTCCCGGTTCCCCGAAGTCCTTCATGGCTTCGAACCACGCCACCGGCGGCCACAGCTTGCGCGTTATGTCCAGCGGAACGATGGATACCGGCACTTCGCCGGAAAGCACGATCTGTGCAGCATGGGGATCGGCGAAGATGTTGAACTCCGCGTTGCGGGTCACGTTGCCACCGGTTCTGGCGCCGCCCATCACGGCGAGCTGCCTGATCTTGGGGACAAGATCCGGTCGCAGCATCAACACCATGGCGATATTGGTCAAAGGGCCGATGGCCGCGATCACCAGCGGCGTCGCGGCCTCCTCGAGAAAGCCCACGAGGGCGTCGACTGCATGGAAGTCCTCGACGGCCCTTTCCGCATCCGGAAGTCCCGAACCTCCCAGTCCGTCGGCACCGTGCACATGTTCCGCCGTCACGGGTTGCCCCATCAGCGGCCGGGCGCAACCCGGATAGACCGGAGTATCCTGGCGCCCCGCCGCCTCGACTATCCGGCGCGCATTGCGGCTCGTGTGCTCGACCGGAACGTTCCCGGCGACCGTCGTGATGCCGAGGATATCGATGGCGTCCGGCAGGGCGAATGCAAGGAAGAGCGCCAGGGAGTCATCCTTGCCCGGATCGCAATCGAAGATGACAGGAAGTGGTTCCACGGCAGTCGCAAGGTAAGATTGGCGTCGCCATCTTGCATCGGGCGTAACAACGAGGCAAACCGTCAGTCGAACAAGTCCGGGTATCAAAGCGCCATGACCGTGCCGACACGCGCCAACTGGAACTATCCAACGGAAATTCGATTCGGAGCGGGCAGAATTTCGGAACTCGCGGATGCCTGCCGCTCGCTGGGCATGACACGTCCACTTCTCGTGACAGATCCGGGTCTCGCCGGTCTCGACATGGTCGCCGACGCTCTCGACAGCGTCGAAGCCGCCGGGCTCGGGACAGCGCTGTTTTCCGGAATTCATCCCAACCCGCTCGGGTCTGACATCGAGAGCGGACTTCAGCATCTCCATTCGGGCAGCCACGACGGCATCATCGCCTTCGGCGGCGGCAGCGCGATGGATGCCGGCAAGACCATCGCGTTCATGGCGAGCCAGACACTGCCGATGTTCTCCTTCGAGGACAAGGGCGACAACTGGAAGCGCGCGAACCACGACGCGGTCCTTCCCGTCGTTGCCGTTCCCACGACCGCCGGAACGGGTTCGGAAGTCGGACGCGCAGCCGTCGTCATCGACGAGGCCAAACGGACCAAGAGGATCCTGTTTCATCCCCGGATGCTGCCCGGTGTCGTCATCGAGGATCCCGGGCTCTGTGTCGGCCTGCCGCCCTCGATCACTGCCTGGACAGGCATGGACGCACTCGCCCACTGTCTCGAAGCCTTCAGCGCTCCGGGCTTCCATCCCATGGCCGACGGCATCGCCCTCGAGGGCATGCGCCTCGTCAAGGACTGGCTTTCAGCCGCGGTCGCTGACGGCACCGATCTTGAGGCGCGCGGTAACATGCTGGTCGCCGCCACCATGGGCGCCACCGCCTTCCAGAAGGGGCTTGGCGCCATCCACTCCCTCTCGCACCCCATCGGGGCGCTCTTCGACACCCATCATGGCAGGACCAACGCCGTCGTGATGCCCTATGTGATCGCCTTCAACAGGGATGCGATCACGGAACGCTACCGGGACCTCTCGCGCTATCTCGATCTCGGTAACAGTGGTATCGATTCGGTGATGGAATGGGTGCTCGAGCTGCGCAGGACGGTCGGCATCGAACATACGCTTGCCGAGATCGGGGTCGACGATCACCTCACAGACGAGGTCGTCCGCCAGGGCCTCGACGATCCCACGGCCGCCACCAATCCCCGCCTGCTCCACAAGGACAACCTCGAGCGTCTCTTCCTCGACGCTCTCGAAGGCCGTCTGGACTGACCGATCGCCCGAAGTCCAAGGTCGTTCGCAAGGCCCCAAACGACACACGACCACAACAATGTCATCACGTCACTGTGGTTGTATGAGGGTTTTCTTGTCGAGGCCCATGACGACGGAGTGAGTTGAACCTCCTGAGTAGCGGTCGATGGCAAGAGTCGGTGGAAAGAGAACGAGGAAACGGACAACCCGCGCCTCAGGCGCCTGCGCGGGTCATCATGTACGGCTGTTCATCGCTGCGTAGGGTCGGCGTTCTCCATGATCCCATGAACCGTACCAGGCCTCGACATACGGGAGGACTCTCCGGGCCAGGGCATGAGCCTCGACGGGAAATGGTATCGATGCCATCACGTCGTTGAGTTCACGGACCGCGTCATCGAGGTCGAAGCGTGTCGGCATGCGATTCCTCAGCACCCATTCCCCGGCGATCATCACGTCTTCGACATCGCTTCGGCGAGCGCGGTAAAGCGCAAGGTCCCGGCCCGAGACCTCCGGCGCGATCCAGGGGGTGGATGCCGCTGTCATGTCCACAAGAACGAGATCGGCGGAAAAACCGGGCGCCAGGCGGCCGAGCCGATCGGCCTTGCGCATCAGGGTCGCACCGCCGACGGTGGCACAACGGAAGATATCGGCGGGTTCGGGAGCCGGCTCGTGATAGGTCGGCGTGCGAGCGAGACGCAGGGCAAGGCGCATCTCGGCGAACATGTCCTCGTCATCGTTGATCGTCGTCGAATCCATGCCGAGCGCGGTGACGACCCCTGCTTCGAGAAACGCGTTGAGCGGTGCAATTCCGGCGCGCAATCTCAGATTGCTCGAGGGGTTGTGGGAGACCGCGGTACCGGTCTCGGCCATGATCGCAATCTCCTCCTCACTCATCCACACGCCGTGGGCGATCGAAAACCGCGGTCCGGTCAGTCCCATGCGGTGCAGATGCGTCAGGGTCGGGGCGCCGAAAAAACGCGGGCCCTGGAGTTTTTCATAAAATGATTCCGAGACATGGGTCTGGATGTTGACATCGAGTCTGGCTGCGGCTTCAGCGATCCGTTCAAGAAACCGGTCGCTGACCCATGGCGGGCCGGGTGGACCGAACCAGACCTCCACACGTCCGTGGTTCCTCCAGCGACCGATCAGGTCCTCCACCAGGACGATGTAGCCTTCGGCCGCCATCGAATCGGCCGGCGGCATTCCCGATGCGCGAAGACGTGCCCCGAGATCACCGGGAAGGCTGGCAAGGAAGCGCTCGTCACAGGCTCCGGGGCCGACGCCGAGATGGCCCTGGTCGTAGATACCGGGTCCGAAGGCGCACCTTATGCCGACCGTGTCATAGGCTTCGAGCGCGTCTGCGCACTGCTCTGCGACCGATGCCTCGCTTCCCCCCATCGAAGCAAGATCGACGATGGCTGTGACACCGCTCTGAAGCTGGCGCGTCGCGGAGAGCAGGATATCGAGGCGTGTCGGCACCGGCCGCATCACCGATAACGCCTTCAGCCAGCTTTCCAGCAGCATGTCCGGAGCGCCGTGCTGCACATGACTTGCAGCACCGGAGTGGTGATGGGCATTGATGAGGCCGGGCATGACGGCAAACTGCGCGCCACCCGACACCACGGCATCGTCATGTCGTCCGCACAGCGTATCGGCGAGCCCGACGTCGACGATCCTGCCGTTCTCGACGAGGACAGCGCCGTTTCCGATCACTTCGCTGTCGGCATCGGGTATGACCCACCGTCCGCACACCAGCTCCTTCATGCCGGTCTCCTCTCCCTGAGAGTTTGAATACAAGTTAACAGATTCATTTACGTATTGTTTTCATGCGTTCAGTTCGCGTAAGACCCCGTGCATCAGGAACAGATTCTCCCATTCCAGCGAACTTCCGTGCGCGCGCTCGAAGTCCTTTGCCGAACGCCGACAGAGAACCGTGAACTCCCTGATCTCCTTCGGCTCGATCGGACCCCTGACGCCCGGCCCGGTCATCCACGCAGCCTGGTACCCGCACGGCCACCTGCGGCAAACAGTCCGGAAACATCCGGCGCTCGCTCCCGGTGCTTGTGAACCTGCAGGACAATCGGCAAGCCCTCGGTATCCATCGCCATGTGACGCTTGCGGTCCTCGATCTGCTTTCCGGTATCGTATCCTGTTTCCGTGGCCTTCACGTTCCGGCTGTTGACGATGGCGGCCGCGGCCCCCCCGGTGCGTCCCCCACTATGCCGCGCAAGATCCCGCAACGCATCCACCACGCGATCGGGAACGCCGCTGCGCAACCACGCGCAGGAACGGTTCTGAACCGTCGAGGGGGCCAGGAAGAAGACGCCAGCACGTACCGGATCGCATCGAAGACCTCGCGGGGGTCGGTCTTGCGGCCTCGACCCATGCGATCCTGTTTCGGGATCATCGTGTTGGATCCCGGATTCCCTTGAAGCAGAGGGGTGGTTGTTCCCGGACAGTTTCTGGCACGGTTGAGTGGGAAGCCGGCATATCGCGGGCACCGCACATCACGATCACCGGCGGCGTCTCGATGGTGTTGCCGGCCTGTATCGTCGCACTGATGCGCGACACCACCATGACCGATAGGCCACCTGAAAGCCCACTCTCGCGGATGTCTCGATCCAATTGGACTTCGATCATCGCACGCAGGTGCAGCACCGGACCAGGGACAGTGCGACCGTGGCCCTCGCCCGTATCGACCCCGGATACAACGGTGAGGCGCTGGCGGCGCGGTATTTGCTCGGCCGCTCGGCGACGAAATCCGCCGTCCTCGGCGCCCGGTGGGGTTTCGGCGGGACCCCTGCCCTGCCTAGCGCTGACATCAACACTGTTGGACCCACCGGATTCGAAAGAGTCTGCAATTTTCATGTGAATCCGGATTGTTCGAAAGCCAATGCCTGCCGGAAAACCGCGTCCAACCCGAATTGTGGCCCTCTGGCTGCGGCCCAGTGATGTCGGCGTCTGCGTCGACGAATACGACATAAAGAGACTGACACGACATGCTACCCTGCGGCATCATGCGAAGGTGCCGACGGAGGGGATCGATGGCGGATCATTGCGACATCATCATCATCGGAGCCGGTTCGGCCGGTCTCTCGGCTGCGAGATCGGCTTCGGAACACGGCCTGACGTTCACGCTGCTCGAAGCCTCGCACCGGATCGGCGGGCGTGCCTATACCGAAGAGATCGCGCCGGGGCAGCCCTTCGATCTCGCCTGCCACTGGATGCACTCGGCAAGCCTCAATCCCTTTGTCGCAATCGCCGACAGACTCGGTTTCACCTATCGGCGCGACAGCGGCTGGTCACGCGACGTGCATCACCGCGGATCGTCGCTCGACAATGCTCAGCATGAGGAACTCGAAGCGTACCTCGATGCCAATGAAGAGGCGATCAACGAGGCGGCGCTCGCCGGCGATTCCGCGGTCAGCGACGTGATCGATCTCGACAGCCCCTGGTCGGCCTATGGTGCCTACTGGTTTTCGCTGGGAACCTCCTGCGACATCGATCAGACCGGTGCGCGCGACGTTGCCGCCTACAACGATACCGACGAGGACTGGCCGGTTGTCGAGGGTTATGGCGCTCTGGTTGCCTCATGGGCAGCCGGCACCCCGGTGACACTCAACGCCGAAGCCCGGCGTATCACGCTCACGCGTGACGGCGTTACCGTCGAGACGCCGCGTGGCACGGTGACCGGCCGCACCGTGCTCCTCACGGTTTCCACCAACGTCCTGGCATCGGGAAGAATCGCCTTCGACCCCGGCCTTCCCGACTGGAAGGAAACTGCGGCACGCGAACTGCCGCTGGGGGTTCACAACCGGATCGCCATGTTGCTGAAGGACATCCCGGTGGAGTGCCGCGAACCAGGCCACGCGACCGTACTGCTCGCGGATAACGACGTGCCCATGGGAATCAATCTCGCGCCCTACGGGTACTCCTATGCCGTCGGTGTGACCGGGGGGCGATTCGGCGCCTGGCTCGAACGCGCCGGCCAGGCGGCCTCTGTCGAGTTCCTGGCCGAGCATCTCAAGGCAGCCTGGGGGTCGCGCATCGCCGAGTGTTTCACCGACAGTGTGATCGTCACGGCCTGGCAGGGCGATCCCTGGACGCTCGGCTCCTATTCCGCAGCCACTCCGGGCAACGCGCACCAGCGCGGCGAGCTCGCAAGACCCATCGACGACCGGATCTTCTTCGCAGGCGAAGCGACAACGGCGGAATTTCATGCCACCTGCCATGGCGCCTTTCTCTCGGGCCGGTGCGCGGTCGATGAAATCGCGGCCGCGCTTCGCCCGGGCAAGGCGCACGCCGCCTGACCCCGGTCCTTTCGATCACCCGTACACCGGGTAACTGTTTTCAGACACGGCACGTCCGCATCAGCGAACAGCAAGGAGGCAATGGTACCCCCCTTTCTTACGGCTCCCCTTCATCGTCGAGCATCCGTTCGGCTGAACCCTTGGGATCATCGAAACTGCCCGCTCCGCAGGGCCCAGATGAAGGCAGCAAGGCCCAGGGCACCGAGCAGGTGGACGATGGGTATCAGGATGACGAGGCCGCTCATGGTGCACCGGCAAGCGGCGGAGTGAGCGCCAGACCCATGGCATTGGCGGTCACCACCAGCGAGGAAAGCGACATCGCGATCGCAGCCACAAGAGGAGTCGCCAGGCCGAGGAAGGCCACAGGCACTGCGATCAGGTTGTAGAGAATGCAGAGCGCGAGGTTCTGGGCCATCAACATCCTGGCGTGGCACGCCAGCGAGACGGCAAACGGAACTGCCGCAAGGGTCTTGCCCAGGAACACGATATCGGCGGCGTTCCGGCCGATATCAGCGGCGTGCGACGGCGCCATCGATGCATGAGCGGCACTGAGTGCCGGGCCGTCGTTGAGGCCGTCGCCACCATCAGCGCCCTGTGGCCTCTTCGCGCGAGTTCGGCAAGGCGCGCCTGCTTGTCCGCGGGCCGGGCGTCGCCCTCGAACTGCCGGACAGAGAGCCGGCCGGCGAGCCGGAAGACTTCGCCCGACACAGCGGTCACGTCGATCCTCACGTTCCATGCACCTGCCGGCAGAGGACCGTCAAGCGTGGCGCGTCCTCCCGAGACTGTCATCTCGATTGTGCCGAGATCATCGGCCGTGCCGATCGGCCGATCGAGCGTGACGCGAGCCGAAGCAAGCGGAACCGGCGTGCCGTCGGCATGCTCCAGATCAAATCCCAGATGGCGCCCGTCGAGGAAAAGAGAGCCCTGCCAGCCGAGTTGCGCCTGATTCCTCGAAGCGGCAAGCCGGTCGTTGAAACGCTGGCTTTCGACATAACTGTCTGGAACCACCAGGCCCGTCCAGCTGCGGTCGGCAATAACCGCGAGGACGAGATTGGCCACGATGATGACGGAGAAGAATGCCGAGAGTACGATCAGCACATGGGAACCGGTCACCGCCCGCTCTCGCCGTGCGATCATTGCGGCGGCCCCTCGAAGACGGCCTCGTACCCGGTGATCTCGCCGTTGGCGAGATCAGCGATGAGAAAGACGAACGGAACACGTGTTCCCGCGAGGTCCTGGTATGGGAGATGCACGAAGATCTTCTCGGTCTTCAGCGAATCGGGTTCGGCATTCACGATGATGGCGTCCTCCGGCAGTGCCGTGTCACCGGCGCGGCGCAGGCGGGCACCGGGAAGTTCTTCGGCGATCAGCCGGAATTCCCGGGGTTCGGGGCGCATGTTGAGAACTTTTATCGTGTAGCCGTTGCGAATCGCGCCGTCGGTCAGCTGGACGAAGACCGGATTGCGATCATGCACGACATGCAGATCGAGGCGGTCCCGGGTCATGAGAACAACGACCATGGCAATCCCGATCGCGGCCCATGGAGCGGCGTAGACGGCGGTTCGGGGGCGGCTCAGCGAGCGTAGCGACATACCCCGCACGGTGTCGGTCAGACGGCCATCCCGGTTGCGCACCCGCGAGGGATCGATGGCGCCGCCGGGTCCCCGTGCCAGGGCCATGTTGGCCTCGTAATCGGCGAGCGTCGCATAGGAAATCAGCCCCTTCGGCCGCCCGAGGCGCTCCATCACACCGTTACAGGCATCGATGCAGAGCGCGCATGTGATGCACTCGAACTGCTGGCCCTCGCGGATATCGATGCCCATGGGGCAGACGGCCACACAGGCGTTGCAGTCAACGCAATCGCCGGTAGCATCGCTCTCGGCCTGCTTGCGCCTGACGTGGCGCGACCGCGACTCGCCACGCCAGTCGTTGTAGGTCACCGTGAGCGAATGCTCGTCGAGCATGGCGCCCTGAATGCGCGGCCAGGGACACATGTAGACGCAGACCTGCTCCCGCAGCAGTCCTCCCAGCACATAGGTCGTCGCGGTCAGGAACGCGATCGTCGTGTAGGCAACCACGGGCGCCTCGCCTGAAACAAGTGTACGGGCGAGTCGCGGCGCATCCGCGAAATAGAAGATCCAGGCGCCGCCGGTCGCCACGGCAATCAGAAGCCATACCGCATGCTTGGAAACGCGCTTGCGTATCTTGACCGCGGTCAAAGGCGCTGCGTCGAGGCGAATTCTCGCGTTCCTGCCGCCCTCTTCGCCACACCGAAGCGAATGGTGCGCAACACAATGATGACTGCAAGTCCGAGAATGCCTACAGAAATAGCATGGCGCATGGCGACTTCCTGTCCCGCGCTGCCCTTCTCCTCCCCACCTTCCGGGGACGACTGCCATCGCGATAATCGATACCGACGTCAGGTCAACCGTCAGGTGACCACGTGGAGACAAGGCACCTTTGCGGTTCGGTCATCCTGCGGCAGCGCACTGCGGAACAAGGGTGCGCGCGTCGGCGAACTCCATTCCGTGTTCCGTTCAGGCGAGAAATTCAGCGATCAGGTCCGGATCAGGAAGCGAACGATGACATTGTTGTCAACAGCCCGCATGGCGCCACGTCGCCTCCACCACTATTCCTTCCTCCATCTCCTCGAGAGACCTCGAACGTCCGTCGTATGCCAGGCACCCGGTGACATCCTCGGACCGGGTCTCGGCTAATACTGGCGGCAAGGCCCGCCGGGTCGCCTCGGGCAGGTCGATCAGGCCCTTTGCCGAGGCTGCGGTGGTGAGCATTGATATGCATGGTGCGACTCTCCAGCAAGATGTACGTAAGATGAGACAAATTCCGCCCTCAACCATGGTCAGTCACATTCCTGGTTGGCGCGCAGTGTTACGCCGGTGGCCTTATCCAAGTGTGCTTTCGAGGACGAGCGCAAAGACGCCGGTGGCGGCCGCGGCGCCAGGTATCAGCCACACGAAGAGGTGGAGGAGATGGCGTTTGGCGGAGAAATCCGGATGACCGAAGAGGCCCGGAAAAGGATGGTCATCAACCAACCCGGTCTTCGACCAACCATGGAACGCAATTTTCGAAGATTGGGATCAGTTATGCCATCTCGTCACCGTCAATGGCGGCCGCCGGCCCCCGTGCGGTGACGACGCGATTTCCCGCATAGAATTCACTTGCCACCCTGGCGGCCGATTCCTCGGATCTCTCTTCGAACGCCGGCCCGACGCCGATCACGAGAACACGTCTTCCGGCATGATCGATCTTCATGGCAAGGGCCTCCCGTTCACCTCTTCGGGCCACGGTCGGATCGTATGCGACACCACCCGAAACGACGATTGTCTTGGCCGGCGAAGTTAGCCATGATTCGCTCCGCCTTGAATGAACGCTGCCATGTCCGACCCCGCCCGCCGCGTCGCAAGGCGCGCGAATCTCAAGCGTCTGCTTACGCCACGGCACGTCGCTTTTATCGGTGGTCGCGCCATGGAGGAAGGCATCGACATGCTGCGTGCGGCGGGTTTTTCGGGGGAAATCTGGCCGGTCAATCCGAAGTATGATCGCATCGCGGGCCTCCCCGTCTTCGGATCCGTGGCCGAGTTGCCCGCAGCACCGGATGCCGCTTTCCTTTACGTTCCCAAGGCCATCACGGCCGGAGTGCTGGAGGAACTGGCCGCCTGCGGCGCCGGGGGCGCGGTCTGCTTTGCAGCAGGCTATGCCGAAATCAGCGATCAGGGCCGAATGTCACAGAACCTGCTGGCCGAGGCTGCCGGTGATCTTGCGGTATTCGGTCCCAACTCGAACGGCTTTCTGAACTATCTCGATCGGACGGCGCTTTGGCCGATCACCGACCACCGTCCGCACCGAAGAGACCGCGGCATCGCCGTCGTTTCGTCGAGCGGCGGAGTCCTCTTCAACTACACTGTCAGCCAGCGCTCGGTCGAAGCGGCCATCCTGATCGGCCTCGGCAACAAGGCAGTCTGTGACTTCAGCGACTGTATCGATGTCCTGGCCGATGATCCTCGGGTGACCGCGATGGGTATTTTCGCGGAAGACTTGGGCGACATCCCGTCCTTCAGCGCTGCAGCCGCCAAGGCGCTTTCCAGGAACATCCCCGTCATCGCGATCAAGTCAGGAACCAGCGAAACCGGTGCCATGCTGGCCAATACCCACAGCGGTGCGCTCGCCGTCGACGACCGGTGGGTCGATGCCCTTTTCGAACGCTGTGGCGTGATACGCGTCCACTCGCTTCCCGAACTCGACGAAACGCTGAAGATGGTCACGACGACTCCGATCCCGAAGGGACCGCGCCTGGCCATCCTCACCAATTCCGGCGGGGAAAAGGCCCTGGCGGCCGACGCTGCAGTGGGCCTCGCGATGGACCTTGCACAGCCCTCCGACGAAACGCGCATGAAGCTCGCCGCCATCATTCCGGATTTCGCGACCATTTCGAACCCGTTCGACTACAACGCCTACTATGCCGGGTCAGGCCGGGACATCCTGGCCGAAGACAATCCGCCGATGCTGGAACACTGCTTTCGTACCATGGTCGGCGATGGCTACGATATCGCCATGATGATGCATGGACGACGCACCCACCCCGACGGCACCCTGGACCCTCTGAGCAACACCACGGCGTGCTGGATCGCCGCCAACCGGGCAGAAGGCCGGGCGGTCGTCCAGTGCGCCACGATGCCCGAGCACATGCCCGAGTGCATGCGCAGCGAACTCATCAGCAATTGTGTGGCACCGCTGCAGGGACTGAAGGAGACCCTGACGGCGATCGACGGAGCGATCCGGTGGGGTGTGCAACGCGACGCACCAAAAGACCCGGGTTCTCGTGCTTTGCCGGCCGTGCCTCCGGTGGAAACTCCAGGCAAGGTCATGGACGAAGGCGCTTCGAGGAGAGCGCTGGCAGCCCATGGCCTCGTCGTGGCACACCACGAGGTGGTGACACCCGGCGAGGCTGTAGCGGCCGCGGACCGGATCGGATACCCCGTCGCCCTCAAGGCCGTGGTGCCCGTGATCGCCCACAAAGCCAGTGCCGGTGCGGTGATGCTCGGTCTTGCCTTACCGACGGCAGTCGCCAATGCCGCCAACACCATGGTGGCCCGTTTCCAAAAGGCCGGCACGCCATTGGAGAAGCTCATGGTTGAGGCCATGGTCACGGACCCCGCCCACGAACTCATCGTCGGCATCACCTTCGACAGCCGGTTCGGTCACGCTCTTGTCTTCGGCCGCGGCGGCAACAACGTCGAGTACCTGGACGACGTCACGCTCTGCCTGCTGCCTGCCACACGGGCGGATCTGGAACCGATTGTCCGGTCCCGGGGGTTCGACGAGGCTGTCACGATGAAGATCGCGTCGGCGCTCGAGGCCATCGCCCGATACACTCAGGATAACCGCAATCGCCTGGTGTCCCTTGACGTCAATCCACTGATTGTCACTGGCACAGGAGATGTCGTTGCAGTCGATATCCTCATAGAAACCGTTGCCGGAAGGAGGCCCGAGCCGTGAACAAGGCCAACCACGAAGAAGCGGTCGGTCTGGGCGGCCCCGAATTCCACTTGCCCATCGAGCAGGGAAAGGTGCGGGAGTTCGCCAGGACGCTCTTTGCGTTTCGTCCCGACTATCTCGAGGAGCGCCATCCACCGATGTTTCCGACTCAGACGGTCGTGGCCGGATATTCCTGGGGCTACATGTTGGAGGACCCTCAGGACACCGACCTTGCAAAGGTCGAGATCAATCCCTTCATGTCGCTCGATGCGGAACAGGAATTCATCTTCCCCGATGGCCCGCCCAGGGCTGGTGTGGATCTCATGTCGCGCACCTGGATCGACAGAATCTGGGAGAAACAAGGCCGCAAGGGCGGCAAGCTGACGTTCTACCGCACGCGTTCGGACTACCGGCAGGAGGACGGCAGCCTCGCCATCATCAACTATTCCACGTCCGTCGTGCCCGAAGGCGTGCCTGACACGCCCTTCCCCGAATTCCCGGATGGCAACGTTCCCTTCATGGGAGACAACGATCGCCGCGACCATTTCATGGCGATCAGTGAGGCGTCATGGGAGGACCTCGTGGCGGGCAGGTCTCCCGGGCCCGTTGTCATGCCCCCTCTCACCCTCACCGAGGTCGTGGCCTACCAGATCGTCTCTGGCAGCTTCGGCCCGCCCCATCACGACCATTACGCCGCCCGCGCCAGCGGATTTCCGACCTGGTTTTCCATCGGCATGTTTCATGCCGGCCTGCTTGCGACCTATGCCGTCAACTGGCTCGGCCCCACCAACATCCGGCGTATCAAGTATCGCTTCACGGACATGATGTGGCCTGGCGATGAATTCGACTACGAGGGAAAGGTTGCCCGAACCCGCAAGGAAGAGGGCGAGCGCATGGTCGATATCGAACTCGCCTGCACCCGCCGCAACGGCAACCCCGTCACCACCGGCGAAGCGACCTTCGTGGTACCTGACTGAAGCGCGACCGCCAACGTTCCGGGATAAGAGAGTCGTGTTCAGGTGTCGCCGAGGGACATGAGAGTTGCGTTGCCTCCGGCTGCGGTCATGTTTGTCGAGACGACACGTTCCGTTGCGAAGCGGTGGAGATAACGAGGACCGCCGGCCTTGGGGCCGGTGCCGGAAAGTCGCTCTCCCCCGAACGGCTGGCTGCCCACGACCGCACCGATCATGTTGCGGTTGACATAGATATTGCCGACGGGAGCGCGTTCGGCGATCTGCCGAGCCCTGGAGTCGATGCGCGTGTGAATGCCAAGCGTGAGGCCATAGTCCGTCGCGGCAATGGCATCGAGCAGCTGATCGAGCCTGTCGTTGCGGAACCGGACGACATGGAAGATCGGTCCGAATACCTCACGCTCGAGGAGGTCGATGTCCTCGATCTCCACCATGGTTGGCGCGAAGAACGTCCCGTGCCGCGCCAGTTCCGGATCGACCTTGCAGCGGAAGAGGATGCGGGCCTTGCGTTCCATTCTGGCACGGTGAGCCTCCAGCCCCTCGAGCGCGTCCCTGTCGATCACCGGACCGACGTCAGTCCCGATGAGAGTCGGATCCCCGATCCTGAGTTCTTCCATGGCGCCCGAGAGCATCGTGATCACGCTTTTTGCAATCTCGTTCTGCAGACAGAGCACGCGCAACGCCGAACAGCGCTGCCCCGCGCTCGTGACCGCGGACCGGATGACATCGACCGTCACCTGTTCCGGCAGCGCCGTCGAGTCGACGATCATCGCGTTCTGACCACCGGTCTCCGCGATCAGGGGCACCAAAGGTCCCTCCCTGGAGGCTAGGGACCGGCTGATCCGTCGGGCGGTTTCGGTCGATCCCGTAAATGCGACACCGTCGATTCGGGGATCGCAGACGAGGGCGGCGCCCGTGGCACCGTCACCGGGGAGAAGTTGAACGACATCACCGGGGATGCCTGCCTCGTGCATCAGTTCGACGGCGCGGGACGCCATCAAAGGGGTCTGCTCGGCGGGTTTGGCGATCACTGCGTTACCGGCCGCAAGCGCTGCCGAGACCTGCCCGCAGAAGATGGCGAGAGGAAAGTTCCATGGTGAAATGCACGCAAAAACCCCGCGGCCATGGAGGCTTATCCGGTTGCTCTCGCCTGTGGGACCCGGAAGCTCGGTTGCGCCCGAGAATTCCATGTGTGCCCGTGCCGCATAGTAACGCAGGAAATCGACTGCCTCGCGCACCTCGGCAAGGCCGTCATCAAGGGTCTTCCCCCCTTCAAGTGCAGCGATCGCCATCAATTGCGCCGTGTTTTTCTCGAGAAGGTCCGCCGTCCTCTCAAGGCATGCGGCGCGCTCGCCGGCAGGTGTTCCGTTCCAGCCGCTCGCGGCCGAACGTGCAGATGCAAGTGCGGCCTTGATGTCATGTGCCTCCGGCTCGGCCACCCGTCCGACGATCCTGCGACGGTCCGCGGGGCAGACGATCGTGCGCTCCTTCCCGTTGCACTTCGTCGCGGCGTCCCACGGACACTCCGTCGCCGCGCGATCCATGTCCTCCGCCAGGCGGTGAAGGACCGCATTGTCCTTCAGATCGAGCCCCGCCGAATTACGCCTCTCCTCGCCGAAGAGCCTTGCAGGAAGCGGAATCCTCGGATGCGCCACGGGATCGGCTCCGCTCATCACGGTTGTCGGGTCCTTCACCAGTTCCTCGATCGGAAGTCTGTCATCGACGATGCGGTTGACGAACGACGTGTTGGCACCGTTTTCCAGGAGACGGCGCACGAGGTACGCCAAAAGGTCTTCGTGACCGCCGACGGGAGCGTAGATGCGACAGGTGATGCCCATGTCGCGCTCCTCGACGAGGTGCTGGTAGAGCGCGCGGCCCATGCCGTGGAGGCGCTGGAACTCGAAGTCCCTTCGTTCTCCCGCCAGGACGAGAATCGTGGCAAGTGTCTGGGCATTGTGCGTGGCGAACTGCGGATGGAAAACGTCCGGACGGGCCAGAAGTCTCTTTGCGCAGGCGATGTAGGAGACATCCGTTGACGCCTTGCGCGTGAAGACCGGGTAGTGATCGAGACCGAGTTCCTGGGCGAGCTTGATCTCCATATCCCAGTAGGCACCCTTGACCAGACGGACGGGAATCCGTCGGTCTGTCCGCTCTGCCAGTCTGCCGAGCCAGTCGATCACCGCTGTCGCCCGTTTCTGGTAGCCCTGCACGGCAAGACCAAGACCATCCCAGCCGGCAAGTTCGGTCGCATGCGCCGCCATCGAGAAAACATCGAGGGAGAGCTCGAGCCTGCCGGCTTCCTCGGCATCCACGGTGAGTGCTATTCCGCCGTCGCGGGCGCGGGTGCCAAGATCGACCAGGCGCGGCACGAGTTCGTCGAGAACGCGGGCACGCTGGGACATCTCGTAGCGGGGATGGAGAGCCGACAGCTTGACCGAGACACTGGTGCGTCGGAAGGGATCGGGCTCCTTCGCAACGGCACCGACGCGCTCGATGGCGTGCCTGTAGCGTGCCAGGTACGTGTCGGCATCCGCCATGGTGCATGCCGCCTCACCGAGCATGTCGAAGGAATGGATGTAGCCCTTCGCCACATCATGCCTGCCGTTCTCCAGCGCCTCCTCGATAGTACGGCCCATGACGAACTGGCGGCCCACGATGCGCAAGGCGTGATGAAACGCCTCCCGGATGATGGGTTCTCCCACGCGATTGACAATGCGGGCCAGCAATCCTGGAACATTACCTGTCCATTCGGGGTCAAGACTTACCATGCGTCCCGTCAGCATCAGCCCCCATGTCGAGGCGTTGACGAACAGTGATTCGCTGTCGCCCAGGTGTCGGTCCCAGTCGGCATGACCGATTTTGTCCTGGATGAGCATCAACGCCGTGGACGAGTCCGGGACACGGAGCAGCGCCTCGGCAAGGCACATGATGGCGACACCTTCGTGGCTGGAAAGGTCGTATTCGTGCATGAAGGCGTCGACACCGCCGGCACTGCGCCGGCGCACCCGAACGTGCGCCACGAGATCGCGTGCATGTTTCGCGATGGCGCATTTCTGCCCGTCGTCGAGGGCCGCTTCCTCGAGCAATTCGGCGACACGGCCAGCCTCGTCCTTCGTCACCCTGATGCGAGTGCGCTGCTCGTCCTCGTGTCGAAATACGAACGCCATTGCTGTTGTCCGGTCTACCGTCTGACGAAACCCGGAGACCAGTTCCGTCCGGGCAGACTGGCTTCAGACGGGTTCATTCTTACTCTTCGGCCTCAGGGGCGCCACGACAAGATCCGAAAGACCGGCCCGCACCACCGTTTCCGTGGTGCCGCTGGAACGCCAATGAACAATGACGTCATCGCCATCCACGGCAACGACTTCACCGGTATCGTCATTTCCGTCACCTTCGGCAATCTCGATCCTGGTGCCGACTGCGATAGCCGGGGATATCGTCCCGATCGCTTGTGACACCTTCATGCTCATGGGCCGAAACCGGTCGCCTGAACCTTCATCCGGCACACTGCGAAAGAGGCTCCCCTGTACCCATGTCGTCACAGGAGGTTTCTCCTGCACCGGCAAGGGCAATACCGTCACAGGCTCATCCGCAAGGGTGCGGCTACGGCGTCCGGCATGGTCCAAAAGCCATGTTGCCGCCTTGGAGGCATGGCTTGCCGCATTGAAGATCGCACGGCTGTCGCCTTCAAGGACCCTTAGCCAGGCTCCGATGTAGTCGGCATGATCCTCCCTGACGCAGGGCGCGATGCCGAGTTCGGCCGAGAGAAAGGCCGAGCCGATCTCCGCGACGAGTTCTTCCATTGCGTAGGCCGAGCCGGGTGGCCTGGTGTTCCTGAACCGGCGCTTGACGCGGGATTCGTGGCGTGTCCAGTGCACGGATTCGTGGGCGAGTGTCGTGTAGTAGCTCTCCGCATCATGAAAGATCTCGAAGAGCGGCATCTGGATGTAGTCTTCGGAGAGAACATAGTAGGCATCGTCACCACCATGGCGGATGTCGATGCCGAGGTCTTCGAAGAACATGTCGAGACCCGCCGTACGCTCCTCCGGATTGATCGGGCGCAGTTCGGCATAGGACCGGTACCAGCGCGAATCGAGCCCGTCGATCTGCTCGACATTGAATACCGTATAGGTCTTGTGGAACGAGAGCTCGCGGACCTCTTCGCGACCCGTTTCGGGATCAACTGTCTTCTTCGTGAACCGGGAGGCATAGACGACCTTTTCGCCCTTCTCTTGCCTGCGCACAGCGCCGCCGTGGGCGAGGGCCTGCTGGAATGTCATCCATGTCGGTGACGCGTAGCCTCTTGCCGCCGCCGCTGCCCACAGGACAAGAACGTTGATGCCGCTGTAGGGCTCACCCGTCTCGCGCAACGGCAGCCCGGCGCCTTCGTAAGCGCCTTCATTGCCGGCCTCCCAGGGCCTCATCCACGGACGGATACCCTGGCGAAGCTGCGCCAGAATGGATTCAGTGATTTCGGTGTGAATGTCTCGCGCCATGCTCAATTCCCGGTACGAACGATGTCCGCAACAATCTCCCGGAACCCGCTTGATGGTCCCTGGCATCCGATTGTCGTCCGCGGACCTGAAACCCTCAACCCCACAATTGGGCAGGTGGTGGATGCATCACGCTCCCCTCGTACCTTATCCCCGGATTCCGGTCGTACTTGAGCACCAGCGGTCCATCAAGATCGACGATATCCGCATCCTGGGCGACCAGTGCTGCCGGCGCCATGGCAAGCGACGTACTCACCATGCAGCCCACCATGAACCGGAGGCCTGAGTCGCGTGCGGCCTGACGCAACGCCAGGGCTTCGGTGAGTCCCCCTGTCTTGTCGAGCTTGACGTTTACCATGCCGTAGCGTCGGGCGAGTTCATCGATCCCGGCGTTCGTATGGCAGGATTCGTCGGCACACAACATGACAGGACATTCATATTCGGTGAGCGCGCCGTCATGCCGTGCCGGCAGGGGCTGTTCGATCATCTCGACGCCGAGTCCTGCGAGTTCGTCCGCAACGGTGATGAGGAAATTCATGGTCCAGGCTTCGTTGGCGTCGACCACGAGCCGGGCCTCGGGCGCGCCCTCGCGTACGGCATGGAGCCTCTCGATGACGAGATTCCCGTCGAGCTTGACCTTGAGCAGTTGACGGCCCCGGTTATCTGCCGCGGCCTTCAACATGGCCTCAGGTGTATCGATTCCGATCGTGTAGGCGGTGACGAGGTATCCGGGCTCATCGAGGGCGGCGAGCTGCCACACCGGAACCCCGGTCATCTTCGCCTCGAGATCCCAGAGCGCACAGTCGACCGCATTGCGGGCCGTCGGTGAGGTGGCTTCCAGGGTGCCGAGTTCGTGCCGGCCGGCACCGCCTTCGACCGCACCCGCCAGATTCGCGACATCCTCCAGTGCGGAGTCGACGGTCTGCCCGTAACGGGCATAGGGCACGGCCTCACCTCTCCCCTTGAGGCCATCCTGTTCGATCTCCACGACGATGACATTTGCTTCGGTCTTCGATCCCCTGGAAATCCGGAAGGGCTTCGAGAGCGGCCAGGTCTCGTGCCAGGCGGACACGGTGCGCGAAAGCGGCATGGTCATCCCTCATCAACATCCGGCGGTAACCATTGCCGCCAGCAGGGCGAGATTGATCAGATTGCCCGCGGTTTCTCACATGCATGATGACACCGCGGGCACGCTTGAGTGCGACAGCGGAGCCAACCTGCCTGAATATGCCGATCGAGGAAAGCACCAACCGATCAGCGCCGACAACGCATCTGTCAATCGAGATAGTGTTCCTGGCGTGGTGTAACTGACTGCCGGTGGCCGCGCTCTCCGGCAAGGCCGGTTTGACTGGCGCGCCGTGACCGGCGGGTTGGGATCGTCGCTCATCTGCCTGATGGTTTCCACAAGCGCGATCCTCTGGATTCTATCCTATCCCGGCTGCGTGCTCCGACAACTCTATCTTGCCCCCCTTGGAATCAATCCCATCGCACTCGCCAATCGCTTGAATGTGCCGCGGACGAGAATCAAACCACTCGCAATCCCTGACGGCTGATACGGCGATGCGGCTTGCGAGATTCTTCGGCGCGGTATCGGAATACCGGATGAATCTTCAACGAGTTCGGGAAATTCTCGACTTCAAGTATTTAACGTCCTTGAGGCTCGCCTGATACCATCAGGACCTCGCGTTCGCGCCTTTCGCCTGCAAGTCCTGAAGCTGATCGACAATGAAGCCGGCGCCGAAGCGGACGGGATCACCGCACGGCAGGCGGAGGCTCTTCGAGGTCTCTTCGAGATAGCGGCGCGCTTCCTCCTCGGCGAGGGCGGAGGTGTTGACGGAGACAGCGACGACCCGTGCCCCGGGGGACGTCAGGTGCGCCATCCTCTCGTTGATGTCGATACACGCATTCAGCGAAGGAAGAGCCCGTCCGGGAATGCCGCGCATGTGGAGTCTTGTAGGCTCATGGCACATGACAAGGGCTTCAGCCTGGGCGCCGTGAAGGAGGCCCAGACTCACCCCCGCGAAGGAGGGATGAAAGAGAGAGCCCTGGCCCTCGATCACGTCCCAGTGATCGGGGTCGTTGGCCGGTGCGAGCCACTCCACCACACCGGAAATGAAATCGGCGACGACCGCGTCGATGACAACCCCGGTCCCGGCGATGAAGATGCCGGATTGGCCGGTGGCCCTGAACGTCGCCTTCATGCCCCGATCGTGCATCTCGCGCTCGATGGCAAGCGACGTGAACATCTTGCCCAGCGAACTGTCCGTTCCGACGGTGAGAACCCGCTTTCCGCTGCGAGGTGTACCCTTGCCGACGGAAAACTTCCGGGCGGTCTGGCGCACATCGAAGAGCGTACGACCGTGACGTTCCGCTGCCTCGGCGACTTCGCGTAGATCCGCCATGCGCGCATGCATGCCTGCCATGACATCGAGCCCCACCTTGAGGGCTTCGACGATCGTCGGAACCCAGTTCAGCGGGATGAAGCCGCCGGCATTCGCAACGCCCAACAGCATGGTCCGGCAACCGGCCTCCACGGCCTGGGCAGCGGTCATGTCGGGCAAGCCGAGATCCTGGTTGCAGCCTTCGAGACGTATCTGGGCCCGGGCCTTTCGCGGTCGCCATATCCTGACGCCGGTGCAGCCCTTGATCGACAACTCGTCCCGAGCATCTCCCAGAAACAGAAGGTAGGGAGATCCCGCTTCCTTCATGGTGTCCTCCAAAGCAGCACTCATCCCGCGGCGGCACTTTGCACACAGCCAGAGATTAGCCTTTCATGCACCCTTTGTGGAATGCCCGATGCTGATGGCGGCAACCATCGATCAGACGAAATCGTCGACGACGAACCCCGATTCATGCGGCACGCGTGCGGTCTTCAATATCGTGGACATGACACTGTAGATGCCGATCGTGAACACGATGTCGAGCAGTTCCCTGTCGCTGAAGACCTCGCACATTGCCTCCCAGGTTCCCCGGCCGATTTCCTTCCATGCGAGCATGTCATCGACGGCCCGAAGGAGAAGCGCCTCGGGCGGCGACCAGCCGGAGGCACCACCACCGGCCCTCACACGGGCAATCTCGTCGTCCGCAAGGCCCGCCTCCCGACCACGCACGACATGATGGTCCCATTCGTAGGCGCAGGCGGTTCTGTCCGCCACCCGGAGTATGATCAGCTCCCGATGGCAGGGATCGAGCGAACTTCCTCGGACCACGTGCTCGCGCAGGGCGGCATAGCTTCGCATGAGTTCCGGATTGCGCGCGATAACGTTGTGAACGTTGAGCGGTTGCCCCAGTCCGGCGAGCACATCGCGAAGGGAGGGATCCCAGTCGCGGGGCTCGAGAGGGCTCAGACGCTGACCGGTGGCATCGGTCATGAAGGCCTCCTTGTCCCGTGGTCCGCTTTTCATCCAAACGCACCAGCCGGCGCGGTGAGTCAAGGAACAAATTCTTTGTCTTGCCGCGCTGGAACAGTTATGGCGGCGACACGGTGCCACAACCGTGATTCTCCCACGTTCATGAATGCCGTCCGGAAACTGGAGAAAACCCTTGGCCGAGAGACTCCTCGACACCAAATTCGTCCGTTCCTACTTTCCTGCGCTCAACGATCGCTGGGCCTTCATGGAAAACGCCGGCGGAAGCCTCGTTTGCAGGCCCGTGATCGAGCAGGTGACCGCCTACATGGGCGAATGTCAGGTCCAGCCCGGTGACAATGCGGCGATCGCGCGGGATGCCCGCCATCGCATGGCACGGGGGCAGGAAACCGCGGCGGCAATGCTCAATGCCGGGATAGACGAGGTGGTGATCGGGCCCTCGACTACCCGTAACGTCCAGACCCTGGCCATGGCCCTCAGGCACCGGTTGAAGGAAGGCGACGAGATCATCGTGACCAACCTCGATCACGAGGCCAACAACGGCCACTGGCGTCGCCTCGGGGAGTTCGGCGTCCGCATCAGAGAATGGCGCGTGAACCCGGAAACGGCGGAACTGGAGGCCGACGGTCTTGCTGCCCTGCTTTCGGAAAGGAGCCGGATCGTCTGCTTCACCCATTGCTCCAACATCACTGGTGGTCCCAATCACGTGCGCGACCTCACCGCCATGGCGCATGATGCCGGTGCGCTTGTCTGTGTCGATGGCGTGGCCTACGCACCGCACGCTGCAGTCGATGTGAAGGACCTGGACGTCGATTTCTATTTCTTCAGTCTTTACAAGACTTTCGGACCCCATCTTGGCGTGATGTATGGCAAGCGGGAACATCTTCTCGAACTACCGGGACAGTACTTCTACTTCCATGCGGAGAACGACATTCCCCTCAAGCTCAATCCGGGAGCGCCGAATCACGAACTCACGGCCGCGACCGCCGGTATCGGCGCCTATTTCGACCAGCTTGCGGCCCACCACCTCGACGAACCGGCCAACGACCTTCACGGCCGGATTGGCCAAGTGTACGACATCTTCGCAGACCACGAGCAAAGGCTCTCGGAGCGCTTCCTCGACTATGCCGGACAGCATCCGGGGATCCGTCTCATCGGGCGCAGATCAGCCGGACGCAGCCGCCGGGCTCCCACTTTCAGCTTCACAATCGACGGCATCCAGAGCCAGCGCCTTCCGCACCTCCTGGAAGCACACGGCATCGTGGCAGGCGCCGGCGACTTCTATGCGCCGCGCGTGCTGGAAGCGTGCGGGATCGATCCGGCCGATGGCGTCGTCCGTTGCTCGCTTGTCCATTACAACACGCCCGATGAGGTCGACCGCCTGATTGCCGCGCTGGACACCATCATGGCGATGCCGGATGCCGCGGGCTGAACCCTGGATCCGTTCCCGGGCACGTCGCTTGCCGAAGAAAGGGGATTTCCACCATGACGTCACTAGAGATACTGCGATCGGCCCAGCAGCTGGTTCGCCGTCACGTTGCGCCGACACCCATGCACCACTGGCCGCTGCTCAGCCTGCGAACCGGCGCCGAGGTCTGGGTCAAGCACGAGAATCACACGGCAATCGGTGCCTTCAAGATTCGGGGCGGTCTCGTCTACATGGACCATCTCAAGGCGAGGGAACCGGATGTTTCAGGCGTCATCTCGGCGACTCGGGGCAACCACGGACAAAGTGTGGCTCTGGCCGCGGGGCTTTCCGGGATTCCGGCGACGATTGTCGTTCCCGAAGGAAATTCTGTCGAGAAGAACGCCGCGATGCGTGCGTTCGGAGCCGACCTCATCGAACATGGCCATGACTTCCAGGAAGCCCTCGAGCACGCTCAGGCTCTGGCCCTCAGCCACGGCTATCACATGCTCCCGTCGTTTCACGATGACCTTGTCTGCGGTGTTGCAAGTTACGGTCTGGAGGTATTCGAGCGCCACGACGACATCGACACGGTCTACGTGCCCATCGGGCTCGGATCGGGCATCTGCGGGACCCTGAGGGCACGCGATGCGCTCGGATCGCGAACCGCCGTCGTTGGCGTGGTGGCCGGGAATGCCCCGTGCTATGCGCTTTCCTTCGCGGCTGGCAGTTCCGTTCCCACGAACAGTTCCGAGACGATTGCCGACGGCATGGCGGTCCGTGTTCCCCATGATGGTGCCGTCGCGGAGATCATCGAGGGTGCCGAGCGCATCGTGACGACAACCGAGGAAGAGATTCGCGGTGCCATGCGCCACTACTTCACGGACACACACAACGTGGCAGAAGGTGCCGGAGCCGCACCGCTGGCGGCACTTCTCAAGGAGCGCGAAAGAATGGCGGGCCGCAAGATCGTCCTCATCCTCTCGGGCGGCAACATCGACTGCAAGGTCTTCTCGCGAATCCTCGATTCGGCGTAACTCCTGTCTTCAGAGCAGCAGCAGGGCTCCCAGAGCCAGCAACGCGAAGAAACCCACGACATCTGTCACCGTGGTGAGGAAGACACCCGCCGCCATGGCAGGATCGATGCCGAACCTGTCGAGCAGGAGGGGAATGGCGGCCCCGAACATGCCGGCTGCCAGAAGGTTCGCGACCATGGCCATGGCGACCACGCCGCCAAGACCCGGATCCTGGAACCACAGCCAGGCGACAAGGCCCATCAGGGCCGCGAACAGGATGCCGTTCAGGGCCCCGACAAGAATCTCCTTGCCGATCACCCTCACGGCATTCGCCCTTGTAAGGTCCTTGGTCGCAAGCGCGCGAACCGCGACCGTCATCGTCTGGGTACCGGCATTGCCACCCATCGACGCGACGATGGGCATCAGGACCGCGAGTGCCACGATCTCCCGGATCGTGCCTACGAAGACGCCGATGACGACCGAGGCGAGCACGGCGGTCGCCAGATTCAGGAAGAGCCAGAGAAAGCGCTTGCGCGTGGTCTCGATCACGCTCGCGTTGAGGTCGGTTTCCGCCACACCGCCCAGACGCAGGACGTCCTCTTCCGACTCCTCGCTCAGGACATCGACCAGGTCATCGAAGGTGATCGTTCCCATCAGTCTGCCGTTGACGTCGACAACGGCCACTTCCGAAAGACCGTACTGCTGGAAGAGATAGGAGACATTTTCCTGGTCCGTATCCGCCTGCACGGTCACGGGCTCACCGTCGACGAGAGTCTGGAGCATCACCTGGCGCCCGCTGCGAATCAGCGACGATAGCGAGATCACCCCGAGAGGCCGGTGTCCGGGATCCACGACAAAGACCGCATAGAATTCGCCGGGAAGGCCTTTCGCAACCCTCAAATGATCGATGGTCTGTCCGACACTCCAGAACGCCGGCAAGGCCACGACATCGCGGCGCATGAGACGTCCGGCGCTGTCTTCGGGAAAGGTGAGGCCCCGCTCCACGGCCTGGCGCTCCGAGGCCGGCACCGCTGCCAGGACCTCCTGCAGGACCGGGTCCTTGAGATCCTCGATCACCTCGACGGCATCGTCGGAATCCAGTTTACCGACAAGCCTCGCAAATTCCTTCAGGCCAAGCCTTTCCCGGATATCGTCGAGAACGGTGTCATCGAGGTAGGGCAGGATTTCCGCCTCGATGTCGGGGCGCAGTGCCTCGATCACACTTTGGCGTTGCGGACCCGTGATCTGTTCGAGAAGATCGGCCTTGTCGGCGGCATGCAAAGGCACCACGAGCGCCTCGAGGCGCTCCAGATCGTCCTGCTCGATGGCGTCAAGGATCGCCTGCAGCAGGTCGGGACTCAGGCCGTAGAAATCCTGAGCCGTTCCACCATCGGTTTGTGCGTGGCCGTTGGGCATGTCACCCGCCCCATCTGAAATCCGGTGACGATCTTGTCAGGAATCAGCGGACCTGATTCGCGCATCTGTTTGTCAGGCGCCTGCAATCGAGGGGTTCCACCGGTTCCCTCGGCGTACTTTCCAGATGGTGCGGTCGAGAAGACTCGAACTTCCACGGGCTCTCGCCCACAGCGCCCTCAACGCTGCGCGTCTACCTGTTCCGCCACGACCGCCCAAGCTGGAATGTGCGGCACATATAGCCAAACATTCCGTTTCCCGCAAGCCGAAGACGGTGCGCGCCAGGCATGTTCAAAGGGTTGATGGTTTACCGGCGGTTGGCTGTGTGGGATTGGTCTCGCGTTGTGGTGGCGGCGACTGCGGCCCTTCAAGGGGTCGTCGGATTGCGATTTCGGGGGATCGGCCGGTCTTCGGGCACAGCGGTTGCGTGGCGCGGATTGCCGCGCGGGCGTCTTACTCTGTGGTGATGATCTGCCGCACGACGACTTCAAGGACGAGGTCGGGGGGGGTCCCGGGGCGGTTGGCTTCGGGCAGGAACCGGCCTTGCCGACGCACGATCGAGATGGCGGCATTGAGCAGGCAAGTGAAGTTGCGGGGCGGGACGCCCGGCAGCAGCTCTCGTCACAGGTCACGATGGTGCACACGGTTTTCGATGTGCCCGTGGTTTCTGACGATGGCGAGAAGGTCTTCGGGACCGGCTCGTGCGGCAGCGAGCGAGGGAGGACGGTTTCGGGGCCGGTCCTGCCGGGCTGCCTGCGGCCCCGGAACACCGCATGGTCGTTCCATTCAGGAGCGGAGGTGTCGAGCGTCGCAAAGCGGCGTTGTTCGAGAATCCTATGCAACCGGATCGCTCCCGCCGATCGCCTCGAGGTCCTGTCGCAGGGTCTCCTGGTTGCCCTTCAATTGTGGTGACGAGATCATCACCGCCGCACGCCTCGACAAGGCAGCGAGCGGTGCCCCGCTGGACATGGATGGCATCAAGGGTGACGGTGCAGCCCCTCAGGTCCCGCTGCAGATGACGGACCGCCGGTATCCCTTTTATCGGCGACCGGGACCTGGCCGGACCACTGCCGCAATCATCCGGCAGTGTCTCCCCTCGGTCTGCCTGGAGGCGCCGTGCACGCTGTGCTTGAAGCCCAGTCGCGCATTACATTGTCCACGGTATGGGGCGGCAGATGTGAACGACAGGAGAGACGTGCGGATCCCCGCAACGGTGGTAGGATCATGCCTTCCGGGACTACGTTCAAGCCATGAGCGATATCCATTGGCGGTTCAGCGATCGCCCCGTTCCCTATCCCGATGCAGTGCGCGACATGGAGGACATCGCTGCGGGAATCCATGAAGGAACGGCGCCTGAAACGGTGTGGTTGCTGGAACATCCACCTCTTTACACGGCAGGCTCGAGCGCCGGCGAAGACGAACTCATCGAGGCGGGTGGCATTCCGGTCTACCGTACAGGGCGCGGTGGCCGTTACACCTACCATGGTCCGGGCCAGCAGATCGCCTATGTCATGCTCGATCTCGCCCATCGGGGCCGTGACGTTCGCGCCTACGTTTCGGACCTGCAGGCCTGGATCATCCGGACTCTCGATCGCTTCGGTGTCTGTGGCGAATGCCGCATTGACCGTGTCGGTGTCTGGGTCGTTCAGCCCGATGGCCGGGAGGACAAGATTGCAGCAATCGGTGTCAGGGTGCGTCGGTGGGTGACCTTTCACGGCATCAGCATCAACCGTGCTCCCGATCTCGCACGTTACGCAGGCATCGTGCCGTGCGGCATCCGGGAGCACGGCGTCACTTCGCTGGCGGCTCTCGGAATCGATGTTCGCGCCGAAGCGCTTCGCTCGGCAATGGGTGAGACGTTCCGGGACGTGTTTCAGGCAGCCGGTCGCTGAATGAAACCTGGCGCCACTGCCTCGGCGATGGTCTCGTATGACACCTTCTCGACACGTGCCATCGGTGGTCCGGATTCCAGCAGGCGGAGCATGGTGTCGATATCCGCGCGCTCGCCTGCAAGGACCACTTCCACCGATCCATCGAGGCGGTTGCGCACCGAGCCGTCAAGACCGAGGTCGCGCGCCTCTTCCCTCGTCCAGGCCCGGAACCACACGCCCTGAACCTTGCCGGTGATCCTCACCCTGATGATTCGCTCGTGGGACATCCTTACTCAGATTGTCCCTGCCCCATGGGCACGAATGACGACTGACCGGAACTCCTGGTTCGTCGGAACAGGGTGTCCGGCTACACAAGCATGCTCCGGAAATAGCAGTCGAGCGCCTGCCCTGATCGCATTGCACCGGACCCGGGCATCGCAGCGCGTAGACACACTCGAGGACGACACGCCAGAAGATGGCCTTACCGTCGACCATGAAATCGTCGCACCCGAAAAGGTTGGCGTACCCCGAAGCCAGCCGCGGCACTGCGCCCCCGCGAGAACGCCACGGTTTCGATCAGGGCGATGGCAAAGCTCCCCTCGCCGGTCACGGGATCGACCCGAGTGACCGCCGCATCGGGCGGCCGCGCCGCTTTCCGGCGAGTCGATTGTCCGCCCGTTACTTGATCATGGAGAAAATGATCGATGGTACCAGGGGCTCGCCGGCGGGCTGAATCGCCTCGATACAGATGTTGGCCTCGGGGTTGTCGGCCGACATCATCACTTCCAGTACGTCGCCCTCATTCATGGGAATGATACCCTGCGAAATTATGACGTCCTTCGCCATGCTGCCTTCGTCCTGGCAGAGCTGCACGTTGGAGTTGGCGACGTCTTCGCCGTTGACCCGCAGCCACAGGTCAAAGCAGCCATAGGGACCCCCACCCTCGCGGCCGACCTGGGGTGCGGCCACAATCAGATAGGGGCCGGCTTCGCTGACGGTAACCTGATGGTTCGCCAGGGTAATGCCGTTGGCCGCATCGATCATATCCATCTCCACCAGTGTGGGCTCCTTGCCCGGACACTGGGTAACCGACGAGGAGACCTGCAAGTACTGGGAGGCGTTCGCCACGCTCACAGACGCAACAATAGCCACCAACGTCAACACGAACTTCTTCATGGATTCTCTCCCTCGCTGCATCGCTACTGCCGGCTCGATCTTCCCGATCCGGTCCGACCGCGCCTTGGCAGGAATGTGCGGCGCGACCTCCCCAAAGGTTAGGAGGTTTGCCGGAACTTGACAATGCGCCGCACCCCCTCAGACGGCGACGAAATGACACGATTCCCGGCCGCGCTCAGTCCCTCGAGCAGCACCCCCGTTGCAGATAGTAACGCCACCAGTTTGCCGTCGTTCTCTCCGGCGCCGAGTGGTATAGCCACGCCAACATCTACAGTCACTTCCCGGAGCTGCGTATCGAGCGCGGGACCCTCAAGACCGGCACCCACAGCATCGAAGTGACCTATTGCCTCACCTTGCCCGGTGCCGACCGCGCCTGGCCGCGGGGAACTGCCCGCCCTAGTCCACAACCGCTGGCACATCGAAGACCGTTACCGGATCAGAGTGCGCCCCCTGCCGTGAAATCCTGCCTGCCCGACCAACATGGCCATCGCCAGATTGCGCTGCAACGGCCTCTTCCGCTACCTGCCCGAGGCCAGCCGTCACTATAACCGCCCGCGCGCGAGATGCCCTCGGCATGATCCTTCGAACAGGGGCACACCGCCGGAGCGGTATCGGATACTTGTTGCCCGACGAGCGCGAAAAGCGCCGTTCGGCGAGTTCGAACCGCCCCATGACGTTGTCGAGGCAAGCTCCGGGGTTGCCACGGATCCCCTACGGCGTTCCGCGATCCGTCGCCTCCCTCGAACTTCATCGGGAAGGCACGCAGGCATCATTTCACTTGCAAGGCACACAACATTATGTTTATAATTATTATGTTAATTTGTATTATTCAATAAATTTATGAATACCGTGGCACCGGCCGAGACCGGCGCTGTTGAGTCGAGGAAACGCGACAGGTTTATGAAGCTGCGCCGGCCGGCCTGACGGCTCCTGTTCCTCTATGTTTCGAACTCCAGCAGCGCCTGGTCGACAGAGACCGAATCTCCGGCTGCGACGTGAATCGACGCGATCACCCCGGAACGCTCTGCCCTCAACGCATTCTCCATCTTCATGGCATCGATGATGACGAGCGCCTGCCCTGCCTCCACGGGCTCCCCTTGTGCGACGAGAACATCGACGATCCTTCCGGGCATCGGCGAGGACACGCGGAATGAGAGGTCGGCCTCAGGCTTCTCCGGCATTCTCGAGAGCAGGGTCGCAGCGGTGCGCGAGAGGATCGTGACACTCTCCGTGACGCCTGAGTGAGAAAGCTGCCAGCGGGTTCCCCGGCGTTCCACCTGAACGATCGCATGCCGGCCGTCGACCTCACCGCGGAAGACTGTCTGGCCGGGTCTCCATAAGCCTTCGACCGCCACCACGCGCCCATCGATCTTCAGGCCAAGCCCGTTGCCGGTGAGCTCTGCGCTCGCCTCGATCTGCCGGCCGGCGATTTCCGCGACCCAGTCCCTTGCGATCCGTGCGGGACCCTGGAGCGTTCCTGATATCCTCCTGTCACGCGCCAGCACCGAGAGGTGAGCCAGGAGCGCGACACCGATGAGGACGGTCTCCTCGCGTTCGCCGAGCTCCGCGCCGGCAAATCCGTCCGGCCAGGTCTCGTCGATGAAGGAGGTTGAGAGATCGCCCTCGACAAAATTCGGATCGCGCATGATCGCCGCCAGGAAGTCGATGTTGTGGTCAACACCCCTTATCTCGAAGGCATCCAGCGACTGGCGCATCGCGGCAACGGCCGCTGAGCGATCCTCGCCGTGTACGATGAGTTTCGCGATCATGGGATCGTAGAACATCGTGACCTCGGAGCCCTCCTCGACCCCACTGTCGATCCTCACGGTGGACGTTGATTCGGGCGGACGGTAAGTCCTGAGGCGGCCGACGGAGGGCAGGAACCCGCGCAGGGGATCCTCCGCATAGATCCGTGCCTGGACCGACCAGCCGTCGATTACGACATCGTCCTGGCCGAAGGCGAGCTTCTCGCCCGCCGCGATGCGGATCATCTGCTCGACGAGATCGAGGTCCGTGATGAATTCCGTCACCGGGTGCTCGACCTGCAGGCGCGTGTTCATTTCGAGGAAATAGAAGTTCCTCTGCTGGTCCGCCACGAACTCGATCGTGCCCGCGGAACGGTAGTTGACGGCGCGCGCAAGAGCACATGCCTGGTCGCCCATGGACTGTCGCGTCTCGGCATCGAGCAACGGGCTTGGAGCTTCCTCGATCACCTTCTGGTGGCGCCGCTGGATCGAGCACTCCCTCTCGTTCAACGTGACCGTGTTGCCATGGTTGTCGGCGAGAAGCTGGATCTCGATATGGCGCGGGTTCTCGATGAATTTCTCGAGGAAGACCCTGACATCGCCGAAGGCCGTACCGGCCTCGGATCTGGAGGCACGAAATCCCTCGAGAAGTTCGTCGTCGCCTGTCGCGACGCGCATCCCCTTGCCACCGCCGCCGGCCACCGGCTTGATCATGACCGGATAGCCGATCTCGCGGGCCACCTTCAGCGCCACGTCCGCATCATCGATTTCGGCCATGGTGCCGGGCACGACACTAACCCCTGCCGACATGGCGATCTTCTTCGATTCGATCTTGTCGCCCATGGCCGCAACGGCACTGGCCGGCGGGCCTATGAAGACGGCTCCAGCCGCCTCGACCGCCTCGACAAACAAGGCATTTTCCGCAAGGAAACCGAATCCTGGATGAACCGCCTCGGCACCGGACTTCCTGACGGCGTCGATGACCCGTTCGATCACCAGATAGCTCTGACCAGGCGGTGCCGGTCCGAGAAGGAATGTTTCATCAGCCATCCTGGTATGAAGTGCATCCTCGTCGGCCTCGGAATAGACCGCCACCGTGGCTATGCCCATGCGCCGGCACGTGCGGATCACCCTGCAGGCGATCTCACCCCGATTGGCAATGAGAATCTTGTTGAACACGTTGCTTTAGGCCCTTCAGTCACAGGGGAATGTTGTCGTGCTTCTTCCAGGGATTCCGGAGTTCCTTTCCGCGCAGCATCCTCAGCGCCTTGCACAATCTCTTGCGCGTATTCCTCGGCCTGATGACCTCGTCGACGAACCCCCTGGCCGCCGCAACGAAGGGATTGGCGAAACGTGCCTGGTATTCCGCGGCGAGTGCTTCCATCCGCTCGGGATTCTCGAGATCGGTCCTGAAAATGATCTCCACCGCGCCCTTGGATCCCATGACGGCGACCTCCGCGGTCGGCCAGGCGTAGTTGATGTCGCCGCGCAGATGCTTCGAGGCCATGACGACATAGGCGCCGCCGTAGGCCTTGCGCGTGATGCAGGTGAGCTTCGGCACGGTCGCCTCGGCATAGGCGTACAGCAGCTTGGAGCCGTGCTTGATGATCCCGCCATGCTCCTGGGCCGTGCCGGGCAGGAATCCCGGAACGTCCACGAAGGTGATGATCGGTATGTTGAAACAGTCGCAGAAACGCACGAAACGTGCGGCCTTGCGCGATGCCTCGATATCAAGGCATCCGGCCAGCACCATCGGCTGGTTGGCGACGATGCCGACCGTGTGGCCTTCCATGCGGGCGAAACCGATCACAATGTTCCCGGCACTGGTCGGCTGGATTTCAAAAAAATCACCCTCGTCGACAACTTTCGTGACGAGTTCCTTGATGTCGTAGGGCCTGTTGGGACTGGACGGCACCAGATTGTCGAGCGACGGTTCGGCGCGGTCAAAGGGATCGGTGGTTTCGAGAACCGGCGGCTTTTCCCGGTTGGACGCCGGAAGGAAATCCATCAGTCTTCTCGTCTCGGCAAGGGCCTCGACATCGTTCTCGTAGGCGAGATCCGCCACACCCGACCGCGTGGTGTGGGTCACCGCGCCCCCGAGATCCTCGTGCGTCACGACCTCATGGGTCACCGTCTTCACGACATCGGGTCCGGTGACGAACATGTATGAAGAATCCTTCACCATGAAGATGAAGTCGGTCATCGCCGGCGAATAGACCGCACCTCCGGCACAGGGACCCATGATCAGCGATATCTGCGGCACGACACCGGAGGCCAGGACATTGCGCTGGAATACTTCGGCGTAGCCTGCAAGGGAGTCGACACCCTCCTGGATGCGGGCGCCGCCGCTGTCATTGAGGCCGATCACCGGAGCACCGACCTGGATCGCCCGGTCCATGATCTTGCAGATCTTGGTGGCGTGTGATTCCGAGAGAGAACCGCCAAAAACTGTAAAATCCTGGCTGAAGACGAAAATCAGGCGTCCGTTGATGGTTCCCCAACCGGTCACCACACCGTCTCCCGGGACTTTCTGGTCCGTCATGCCGAACTCGGTACAGCGGTGCTCCACGAACATGTCCCACTCCTCGAAGGAGTCGTCGTCGAGAAGGAGTTCGATCCGCTCCCGCGCCGTCAACTTGCCCTTTGCATGCTGGCTCTCGATGCGCCTCTCACCCCCGCCCGCGCGGGCCCCCGCCCGGCGCCTCGCCAGTTCGCTGTTCACATCCTGCATGGCCTCACCCATTCCGCCTGCATAATAAACCTTCTATCCAGTGCCATGACGACCGGCAAGCGAAGCCTCGCCGCACCGCAAGAGTTGAAGAAATCGTTCAACCGTCAGAATGTCGGCCTTGCGGATTTCGAGCGCGAGCGCGGCTTCGGTGTCATGGCCCCAGATTTCAAGGGACCAGAGCTCGTCCAACACTCCTGCGCTGAAAGCTTCCTCACCGGTCAGATGCCCGTCGAGGAGGGCCAGGGCGATGACGAGAGAGCCCGTCTGCGTTGCCACGGTGTGAAGAGCCACAAGGCGGAAACTGTCGAGCGGGTCCAGAACCTTCTCGAGTGCCAGGATCGCTGGTTGCGGCTGTTCCCGTGGCATGACACCGGTCGTCACGGCAAGCGCCGCATCGTGCTTGAGTGCAGCCCAGGTCACCAGCGGCTGCCAGCACGCCGTCTGACGCTCGACCAGCCCTGACGGATGATCGGCACGGAAACAGACGAGGTCCGATCTGGCATAGGCGGCAAGGTTGGCGAGCACAAGCGTGCTGTCCGGAGCTATCCGGTCGATCGCCGTGGCGGCAAGGCGCGTCAGCGGCATCGTTGCTGGTGCAACAACGCCGTCCTGTCCGTCCCATTCTCCCGCGATGGCCCGGGCAAGGGTTTCCGTGGGAACCCTGAGTGGCCGTTTCGACGGAGTCCTCAAAGGCTTACCGTCGAGTTCGATACCGAAATCCTCAGGCGCCTGGTCAATTCCCGTCGCCCTGTACCAGCGCTTCACCGACAGCCTCCGAAGAGGAACGCCGGTACCAGGGCCCCGGTCCGCGACAGAGCCGTCTGGTAACCAGAGATATCCCTCGCCATTTCGTCACTCCCCCGGAGCGGAAAATCCGAACAGGTCCCAGCTTGCGCGGAGGTCCTCGGGCAGACCGCTATTGACGTCGAGCGTTCCGGAACCGGGATGCGGCAACCGGAGTGTCTGCGCGTGGAGGTGAAGGCGTCGGGGAAGCACGCTCTGATGGGGAAATGCCTTGCGGCCGCCGTACTTTCCGTCTCCGAGTATCGGGTGGCCGATGGCAGCGCAGTGAGCCCGCAACTGGTGGGTCCGGCCCGTCAATGGTCTGAGTTCCAGCCAGGCCACTTTCCTGCCTGCCGTTTCGACGACGCGTGCCATCGTCACGGCATGCCGGCCATCTTCACAGGCCACCTCGACACGCTCATTGCCAGGCCTGCCCATTTTGGCAAGCGGCATCGCCAGGCGTCCGTTCCGGGGCAACTCCGGCACCCCTGCCACGAGCGCCCAATAGATCTTCTCGACTTCGTTGTTTCTGAAGTACTTCTGAAGGGCGCGTGCGGCATCGGCGTTACGGGCAAGGACCAGAACGCCGCTGGTATCCTTGTCAAGGCGGTGGACCAGTCTGGGGCGCTCGTGTGCGCCGAAACGCAGTCCGTCAAGCATGGCATCGAGATGCCGTGCGAGTCCGGTTCCGCCCTGCACGGCAAGGCCGCTGGGCTTGTCGATCACGAGGACCGAATCGTCCATGTGGATCACGCGCCCGCGGATGAGGTCCAGTTCGTGATCATCGGGAGTCCATTCAGCCTTGCTGGCCGCAGGCGGTGCCTCCGGCAAGGGCGGAAGTCGCAGAACCTGGCCCGGTGTCAGCCTGATCCCCGCCTTGCAACGCTTGCCGTCGAGCCTCACCTGGCCGGTGCGCAGGAGTTTGGAAAGGTGTCCGTGCCCGACATGGGGAAACTGTTTCAAGAACCAACGATCCAGGCGCATGTCGGCATCCGGACCTGGGATCGTGACGTGTGTGACGCCGCTCATGCCAGAACCACACGCATCAGGCGAAGACCCGCAACGAGTGCCAGAACTGAAAGGGCCACGGACGCTACAACATAGAGTACCGCCAGGGCATTGTTTCCCCGTTCGAACTGCATCATGACATCGAGCGAGAACGCCGAAAACGTGGTGAAGGCACCCAGAAAGCCCGTGACCAGGAAGATCCTCACCTCATGGGGAGGCGACCAGACCAGGGCCAGCAACTCGACCAGCGCACCCAGAAGGAATGACCCGGCAACATTGACGACGAGCGTGCCGTAGGGAAAACCTCCGCCCAGCAGCGCAGCGGTGCCGGTCGTGACAAGGTAGCGGCCGACCGCACCCAGCGCCCCTCCGGCGGCGACAATGAGACACGCCTTGATCATGTCTGTCCGGTCTGTGATCGCGCGCGCAGCTTTGCCCAGTAGGCCAGCCTCTTGGCGACCTCCCTTTCGAACCCTCGCTCGATCGGACGGTAGTACTGCTGGCGCTCCATCCCGTCCGGGAAATAGTTCTGCCCGGAAAACCCTTCCGCCGTTTCGTGGTCATAGGCGTAGTCCTTGCCGTAACCAAGGTTTTCCATCAGGCGCGTGGGCGCATTGAGGATAATCTTTGGCGGCATGAGGCTCCCATTATCCCGGGCGCCCTTCCTGGCGGCGCCGAAGGCGTGGTACGTGGCGTTGGACTTGGGCGCAGTGGCACAGTAGAGCACGGCCTGCGCGATCGCGAGTTCTCCTTCCGGTGACCCCATGAAGACGTAGGCATCCATTGCCGCCACGGTCTGCGGCAGTGCTGCCGGGTCGGCGAGCCCGATATCCTCGACCGCCATGCGAATGACCCTGCGGGCGATATAGAGAGGGTCCTCGCCTGCTGCAAGCATGCGGGAAAGCCAGTAGAGCGAGGCATCCGGGTCCGATCCCCTGACCGACTTGTGGAGTGCGCTGATGAGATTGTAGTGGCCTTCGTCCGCCTTGTCGTAAATCGGAACCCGGCGCTGCACCACCTCCGCAAGCCTCAGCCGGTCGAGAGGCTCCGATGCCTCGAGGGCAAGGAGTTCTTCGGCGATGTTGAGGAGGAAACGCCCGTCGCCATCGGCCATCCCGGCAAGGGCGAGGCGTGCATCGGCATCGAGCGGCAACGGTCTTTCCTGAAGTGTCTCCGCGCGCCGCAGCAGTTCCTCGAGTGCGTCGAGCGAGAGCCTCTCGAGCACCAGAACCTGGCACCGGGAAACGAGAGCCGAGTTGACCTCGAAAGAGGGGTTCTCGGTGGTGGCGCCTACCAGAACGACGGTACCGTCTTCGACAAAGGGCAGCATGGCGTCCTGCTGGGCCTTGTTGAAGCGGTGGATCTCGTCGACGAAGAGCAGGGTTCCGAGGCCTGTGGCGCGCCTCGATCTGGCGCGCTCGAAGACCTTCCTCAGATCAGCGACACCGGAAAACACAGCGGAAACGGGGTCGAAGACGAGATCGACCCTCTCGGCGATCAGCCGGGCGATCGTCGTCTTTCCGGTTCCGGGAGGACCCCAGAGGATCATGGACGCGAGCCTTCCCTGAGAGACCATCCGGCCGATGGGGCCTGAGGGATCGAGCAGGTGGCCCTGGCCGACGACATCCTCCAGCGATCCCGGCCGCATCCGGTCCGCCAGCGGCCGGGGCGCCCGGGATTCGAAGAGCCCCGTCATCGTCGTGGCCTGATGTTTCTTTCGTCAGTCAATCACCCGATCCGATCCGCGAAATGGCACACGTTCACCACAAAAAGGCATCACCATGCATCCAAAGACACGATACCCGGATTTGCCGCCAGTCTCATGGCTCAGGCCGAAGATGATAGACGGCACTCCGCCACAAGGTCCATCCGCGACTCCCCGGGTGCACCCACGTTCCTCAACACCGATATTCACGTGGCATGGCAACCCTCCCGGGTGCCATTGGCGCGCTGCCGGAATCCACGGTAACGGCGCGCGCCCAAACCACGCGATGCCGAAGGAAAGGCAGGGCGATGCACGACCGTGCTCACGCACCCAATACCGTGACCGTCCTGTTGCCTGAGGATTACTCCTGCCGAAAGATCCTCTCCTGTGAGGGTATCTGTCCTGAACCCTTCCCGCTGAACCGGGGCCACCCGGTCCATGGCGCCATAAAAACGCCACTGATGCCGGGCTTCAACATTCATGCCGATCGCCCGCCCCGGCAAAAGACAGTTGGCCACTCGAAGTCCGGAACGGCGGCATCGTCAGGCATTCCGGTTATCACCACTGCAACCCTGCAGGCGATGTGAGGACTTGCCCTCACGCAACCCGGAACTCTTTGACGGCATCCTCGTTGAGCGAGATGCCGAGGCCCGGTTCGGTGGGAGCCGGAATGACGCCGTCAACGAGCGTGAAATCCTCCACCGTCAGGTCCTTGCGCAGCCTCGAGTCCGCGAGCGCCTTGGGCAGGAATTCGATGAGCGGACAGTTGCCGGAGACGATCGCCAGGTGCAGCGAGGCGGCAATGCCGATCGCAGACTTCCAGCAATGCGGCACGACAACGACTCCGCGATCGCGCGCCTGGTCGGCGACGCGGCGCGCCTCGGTGAGGCCGCCCACGCGGCCGACATCGGGCTGGATGACGTCGACGCCGCCACGGTCCATCGCCTCCAGGCATTCGAAACGGGTGTTGAGCCACTCACCGGTAGCGATGCGTACGGACGAGGCTGCGCAGAGCTTGCCATATCCCTCGATGTCGTCGGAGGGCAACGGCGTCTCGACAAAGTAGATGTCGGCGTCGGAGAACATCTCGATCGCCCGCAAGGCCGCCTTCCAGTCAGGCCAGCAGTAGGCGACATCGACGGCAAGGATCATGTCCGGTCCCACGGCCTCACGACAGGCCTGCACTACCCTGGCAATCTCGCGATCATCGTCGATCTGGATCCCATTGTGGGAGTAAGGGCCCTTGATGCAGACCTCGAGCTTGGCTGCGCGAAAGCCGAGATCCTTTGCACCCTTGGCGCGCGCCACGAGAGACTCGGTGTAGGTGTCGAGTTCGTTGCCGTCGGGCAGAAGAGAGGCGTAGGGCACGGCGTGAGGCTGGCGCATACCGCCCAGGACTTCCCACACGGGCCTCCCCTCGGCCTTGCCGCGCAGGTCCCACAGCGCCATGTCGAGGGCTCCGATGGCGCAGATGCCGAGCCCGCGCCGCCCGGTCATGGCCGAACCCGTATAGAGCCGTTCCCAGATGCCCTCGACATCGCGCGGGTCGGCGCCCATCAGCATTTCTTTCAGGCCCAGCCCCATGATGTGGGTTCCTGGAGCCTCGATGGTCGCCTTGGCTGCCCACGGATTGGTGTCGGTTTCGCCAATCCCGATCAGGCCCTCGTCAGTGTGGATCCTGACGACCAGGTTGTCCTGGGCCGAACTGCAGGCATCAGCATCGTAATCAGGCACTAACAGAACCAGGCATTCGATATCGGTGATCTTCATGGCCTTCTCATCCTCGATCAAGATGTTGCAGATGCCGGATCCTGAACCGGCACAAGAGTAGTGTCATAACCCGTCGAGACAACGGTGGGGCGCCCGGATGGATTTTCGCACTTCGCGTCAACCGGCCAGGGTCGATGCCATTCCACAGCCGAATCCCTTGCGCTCTCCTTGCCCTGATTCTCTCGAGGGGTCCGGTTGTCTTGCAGTTGGGCCGGTTTTTCAAGTGTCCAGATTGTCGTGGGACAAGGAGATGCCCCTCCCGGGACCTGCCGATTTCGTGATCGGCGCCTGCGCCGTGCAACACGGGCGACAGTTCCTGGAACCGGCCACCCGCCTCAAGAGACACACCTGGGATCACCACCGTGCCACCGATCCGATATCGCAGCGTCAAGAGCCTTCGCCCGGTAGCGGCCGGACGTGGAAATTGCCTGGGATGTGCAGTCACTTTCAGGTTTCGAGTTCCGGCCGGCCGAGGAGATCGTCGTCTTCGATCATCCCGTCCCCTGAGCCCCATCGCTTGGTGTGCCAGTCGACGCCGCCTGCTGCCGCTTCCCGAGGGGCCGCCGCCGGACCGCTGATGGAAGACCACCTGCACGGCGAGGCCACAGTGCCCGACGGCCCCGTCGCACAGGTGGACTTCCAGGCGTGAAGCGGGTCAGACGTCACCCGACCTGGAACTTGCGATGCTTCAGGCAGGCGGCCCGAGGGACCATGCCGCCGCGAATGACGTCGCATCCCTGTTCTCGCTCGTCATGACAGCTTCGGTCGCAGCGACGATGTCCTCGGCTCTGTCGGCGGGCAGGGTCATGGCACCACCCCTTCCCGTCAGCGGTCGGTGCGATAGCGGTCGACCGCATCCTCGTTGAGCTCGATGCCGAGACCGGGTTTCGTCGGCAGGGCCATGCGACCGTTCTTGATCACCGGTTCCGGACCCACGAGGTCGCGGCGCAGCGGCGAGTCGAAGACGGCGGGCGAAATGTATTCGAACAGGGGCGTTTGCGGACACGCGGCCTGCAGATGCTGGCCGCAGGCCGACGTGATGCCGGTCTTCCAGCCGTGCGGGATGACGTCGGCGCCGTAGAACTCGGCAAGTTCGCAGATGCGCCGGAGTTCGGTCAGGCCGCCGGCGCGATCGATGGCCGACTGGATGACATGCACCTTGCCGGTCTCGAGCCACTCGCGCGCTTCGAAGCGCGTGGCGCCGAACTCGGCGCCACCGATTCGGATAGGACTTGTCGCGGCAAGCCGTGCGTGGCCGATGAGGTCGTCGTGCTGCAGCGGCGCTTCCGCGAAATAGATGTCGCAGTCGGCAATCCGGTCGAGCACCCAGCGCGCGTCAGCCCAGCTTCTCCAGCGGTAACCGAAGTCGAGCGCCAGGGTTATCCCGTCACCCAACATGCGCCGGCCGATCCTGATCTGATCGACAAGCTCAGCATCGCTGACAAGGTCACCGAAAAGGACTTCCATCTTGACCGCGTCGAAACCGGTGGCGAGCGCAGTATCGAACTGCCGCTCGATGATCGCCATCAGTTCCCCGATCGAGCGGTCGTGCGGCATGCCGGGAAAGATTGTGCAATAGGGCCGGAGATCGTCGCGCCGTGCGCCGCCCAGGAGCTTGTAGACCGGCAGGCCGAGTTGCTTTCCTGCAAGATCGTGGAGCGCGATGTCGACTGCGGAAAGCGCGTGGATGCCAAGCCCGCGACGGCCCGGAAAGATCGTGCCCCCGTAGAGCTTTTCCCACAGGGCCACTGTTTCCACGGGATCGGCGCCGATCAGCACCTCGGCGGCGTTGCGGCTCCACAGGTGCTGGGTCGGCATCTCCAGAAACGCCTTGACGACATGGGCCGGAGCGTCGCATTCGCCGATCCCGCTCAAGCCGTTCTCGTCGGTCAGGCGGACGACAACGGTCTCTGTCGTACCGTCAAGATCTTCGGGATTGGCTTCGGGATTGGCGAGCGGAATAACTTCGATCGACATGATGGGCGTCATGGGACCATGCCTCCACTTGGAGCGAAACGTCCGCCTTGTTGCTGACGTTGCCTTGAACCCTGGATCACTCGTTGGTGCACTCCCGGCGCAACGGCGAAATTCCGCCCGGCACCCTGTCCTGAAGAGATTGGGAACGACCTCGCCCAGACCATTGTAATCACACGGTTGCGCTGGCGAAAGGACGATGCGAGCCCGGTCATTGTCGCCCCTGGACCACTTCCTGGAGCCAGGGCATGGTGAACCGACGCGAACTCCTGTGGTTGCTCGGGCACCAGCAAACGATCGGGATGAGCGTGGTCAGCAGCTCGACAGGATGCTGCTGTCGGCACGTACTCCTCCGCCATGATCGCGCGGCCACAGCGGCAGCGGAACGCCTTCTGGTGGGAGCGCCGACCAGGGGTGTACGTCAGATTTATGAGATGTGACGAGATCTATCTGGCACGGCGTGCGGCGCGGCGTTCCCAGAAGTCGTCGAATCGGTTGTTCGCCAAGGAGCAACGTAGTGCGATGATGGAGTCCGCGCCATTTACGGTCCAATGCATTCCACCCTGTTTGAGGCGTTTTCCGACAAGGGACTTGCATGCGCCCTCGACGACACCCGAAGACACGCACAGTCCGTTTTGCCGGAACTGAGCATAGCGCATGCGGCGGCGATTGTTCCGGAAGTATGCCACAGCGTTGGCGGCTTCTTCGCGGGCCGGGTGCTGTTCGAGTGCGGCAATCACGTGATCGACACCGCCGGACAGATCGAGCTCATCGCTCCGCTGCTAGGCCCACGCCTTTGCCGTGTCGGTGCCCGAGCCGTAGATGGCCTTGGCGGCGTCGAAGAGATGCTCCCTGGCATGGAAAATGTCGACGATCTGGATTGCATTGGGCAGGTGCTCCGAGGCGAAGTTCCATATCCATGCAGCCCCGTCACCGATGATGACCTGGCGCTCGGCTTTATCGAAACAGCGACGCTTGAGTTCCCGCAGGATACGCTTGGCGAAGGGCGAAGCTTCCGGGTCTGTATCGCGGCTGGCAATACTCTCGATGGCGGCGCTATGGGAAGCGGAACCCGGGTCTCGCACCGGCCGCCCCGTCTTTGGATCACGCTTTTGTGCTGACCACACCACCACCAACTTGACCTCCCGGGTCTTGGCCCCGCCGTCCGCCCGCTTGCCCTTGCGCCCCTCGGTCTCGGTCTTGCGCACCGGAATGCCAGTGCCGTCGAGACCGACATAAAGTGTCGGCGCAGCACCGGGTTCGGGTTCGATGATGCTGCGCTCGTCCTCTGCAACTTCCCTGCCAAGCGCCTCAGCCTGGCGTTCCACGGTCTTGGGATCAATGCGAAGGTCCGCCAGTTCGTCGATGATCCTGGAACCCATCGCGAAGCTGAACTGGCTCCCGGCGATGCCCACCATGCGCAGCACCGCTGATGACAACGAACTATTGTCAAAGCCGAAAGCACGGTCGCGCGGCGCGAACCCCGCGCTGCAAGCCTCGCAGTGGTACCAGGCGCGTTCGAGGGTTATAGGGCCGAGGGCCGTGGTCAAGGTCTTCTCCCGGCGTCCGGCATAGGACGCATCCCGGCCGCAGGTGCAGGCAAGGCGGGGGCCCTGCATGTCACTGAGATCGGCGTTGATGTAGTGCGCCACAAGTTTGCCCGCCACCTGCAGCGCGGCAGCTCTGGCCGCCCGCTCCACCGCCTCGAAGTCGCCGTCTTCGAAGACCCCCTTTCCAACCAGCATCGCGATATCCGCAGCCACGACGGCGGTGACCTGATCGGCAAACGCTTCAGAGTTTTTTTTTGACCGGGTTACCCTCCCGAAGCGCCAGACGGCGGGCCTCGGCCAACGCCTCGCTGGCGCGGATGAACGCCACCGAGATCGAGTGGAACCGCTTGTACTCATCGCTCTGACCCTGTGCCACCTCGACCTCATTGGCCCGCAGGCGCACGGACTTGTTCTGACCCTCAAGTGTGCGGCTTATAATGTAGTAGGGACCGTGCCTTGACCCAACGTCGTGAGCGCAGTGGCAGTTCGGATTGCCGCACTTGGTGAAGTTCGCGCTGAGTGAGCCCGGTCGCATGTCGCCAATGGTGGCAAATTGTTCACGGGCGCGGTCACGTTGTTCGATCAGATGGTCGATGTCAGACATGGGAGTCACCTCGGGCAAGGGATAGTCGTCGTGTTGGACGAGATGTCAAACTTGTACTAATAACAATACAAGTACCCACTGCCGCAAAGCAACAGTTCCAAGAGTTTCCGCTATCGCCCTATAATCCTGCCGTACACCCGCCGACCAGCCTCGAGTTGACCCCCGCGGCCACTGTGGATACCGTCGAAAATCAGCATCCGTGCCCGGAGTCTCATACTCCGTAAGAAGAGTCGGACCGCTGGCTGATTTGACCGTTTCGCGGGTAGTAAGACCCATGGCCTATGTCGAGATGAGATCGGTGGTCAAGAGCTTCGGCGAAACGAAGGTCATCCACGGCGTCGACCTCGATATAGAGGAGGGGGAATTCGCCGTCTTCGTTGGCCCGTCGGGATGCGGCAAGACAACGCTTCTGCGCCTGATCGCCGGTCTCGAGGAACTCGACGGCGGCACGATCGCGATCGGAGACGAGCGGATCGACCTTTTGCCGCCGGACCGGCGGGGCATCGCCATGGTGTTCCAGAACTATGCGCTCTATCCGCACATGTCGGTCTACGAGAACATGTCGTTCGGACTTCGGCTCGCCCGTACCGACAAGGCACTCATCCGCAAGCAGGTCAACGAGGCGGCCGACATTCTACAGATCTCCGAACTGCTTGAACGAAAGCCCAGGGCGCTCTCCGGCGGCCAGCGTCAGCGCGTCGCCATCGGCCGCGCCATCGTGCGCGAGCCGAAGGTCTTTCTGTTCGATGAACCGCTGTCGAACCTGGACGCGAAGCTGAGAGTCCAGATGCGAGTCGAGCTCACGCGCCTCCATCAGCGGCTGAAGGCGACCATGATCTACGTCACCCACGATCAGGTCGAAGCGATGACAATGGCGAACAAGATCGTTGTGCTGAACAACGGCCATGTGGAGCAGGTTGGCGCGCCGCTCGATCTCTATCACGCACCCAGGAATCTCTTCGTCGCCGGCTTCATCGGATCACCGGCCATGAACTTCTTCGATGGCAGGATCATCGGTCTCGAAAGCGAGTGCATCGAGGTCGAACTCGCCGGCGGCTATCACGCGACTGCGCACTGCCGCCCCGACGCAAGAGCGGCCGTAGAGGCGCCGGTGACGCTCGGAGTGCGGCCCGAAGCGGTCAATCCCGACGGCGAGGGCGATACGGCAGTGCCCGGCAAAGTCTATGCGGTCGAGCGGCTGGGCGGCGAAACCTATGTCTACCTCATCACGCCCGAGGGCCGTGAAGTGACTGTCCATGCGCCGGGTGACAAGGTGATCGCCATGCGCGACGACGTCGCAATCGGCTTTGCCGCCGACAGCTGCTATCTGTTCGATGAGAACGGCCAGGCGTTCGAACGCCTTCCGACCGGTCAGGCGACGCGGTAGGTCGCCAGGGTCTTCTGGTTGATGGCAATGCCCAGGCCTGGCTCCTCGGGCACGGCGACGTAACCGTCGACGAGATCGAATGTCTCCCTGGTTATCTCGTGGCGCAGCGGCGACTGCGACATGCAATACTCGAATATCTCGCCATTGGGGACTGCGGCAAGCGCGTGCAGAGATGCCGCGATGGTGATACCGCTCTTGAAGCTGTGGTTGGCAACCTTGGCTCCGTGCTCGCCAGCATGGCGGCCGGCGTCAACGAACGTCGAGATGCCGCAGCGGCCCGGATCGGGCTGAATCCAGTCAAGCCCGCCGTCACAGACCAGGCGCTGGAAGGCTTTCAGCTCCGACTCCGCCTCGCCGGTTGCGATCGGAACCGGGCTTTCGGTGGTCAGTTGACGATAGCCTTCGATATCTTCCGGATGCAGAGGTTCTTCGAGCAGGAACGGCCGGAACTCCTCGAACTGGCGGGCGCGCCTGAGCGCGGTCTGCCAGTCCCACACCTGGCCGGCATCGATCAGGATATCGACATCGTTGCCGGCGCCACGCCGGGCCTCGCGCACGAGCTCGATATCATTCTTCTCATCCTCGCCCATCGGCCCCCAGCCGAACTTGATGGCGGTAAAGCCCATGTCGGCATGGCGGCGGGCGAGGTCGCGGGTCTTGGCGGGCGTATCGCCGAAGAGAATCGAGCAATAGGCCCTGAATCTTGTCGTGCCGGTGGATCCGAGAAGCTCGTGAACCGGCTTACCGGCGGCCTTGCCGGCGATGTCCCAGAGCGCGATGTTGAGTCCCGCCATGGCGTGCGCGCCAACGCCGACGCGCCCGTAATAGTTGGCGCCTTCGTACATGGCGCGCATGCAGCCCTCGATATCGCCCGCATCGCGGCCCAACAGGATGTTCGCGAGCCCGTTGCAGATCTTGTGCGAGAGCGGCGCATCGATCACCGCCTTCACCACGGTCGGACAGGAATCGACCTCGCCCCAGCCGACAAGGTCCGATTCGGTGGTGATGCGGACCAGGCAGGTGTCCTGGCTACCGTCACAGGCATCAGTGACGTGCGGCAGGCGAAGCACGAAAGCGGAAACGTCGGTGATCTTCATGACAGGTTCCGATCGAACATGACACGGCCCCGGGCATCCACGTCCCGGACCGGGGCCCGCGGTTGAAAGACATGGAGACGCAGCCTTGTCCTGAAGACGACCCCGGGCCTGAGCGTCAGCAGCGGCCCGCCGCGCCTGGCAATATCGGCCAGGCCCGTACCGGGCCAGGAGGTGCTGGGCTCAACGCCGATCAGGTGGGCGCGGCCATGCCAGGGCATTTCGGGCGTGCCGGCGAGTTCGTACCACAGCCAGGCGAAGGGAAAGAGGGCGGCGTCCCACGAAAGTGCGGCACCGATCACGCCATCGAGACGACGCAGCGCGACCCATGGACGGTCGAAGTCGCTCAAGTAAGCCAGTGATGCCATCGGGGGCCCGGGCCGACTGATATCGATAGGTCCCGCCTTGCCGGGCACGGTCGGCCACGGCCCCGTGGCGCCCAGGCGCAGCGGATTGGTCGCCGGATCGTAGGCATCATCGACCGTGACTGTTCTGGCCGAAGTCTCGATGGCGATATCGTTTGCCAGAAGATCCGCACCGAAGGTCGGGTGGTGGGTCCACATCACCCGCACCGGTGCCGCACCCTCCATTCGGACGGTCTCGTCGAGAATGAGCACGTCTTCCTCTATCGCAAGCTCGCGTTCCATCGCGACCGGCACGGTGAAGAACCGGCGGCCGAGGCGTACGACGTTGCCACTCTTCTCGACCCGCCAGGGGGCGACCGAGGCCTCGCCGTGAAAGCCGTGCTGCACGTCCTCGAATACACAGCCATCGCCACCGTTGGGGAACAGGAGCGGCCAGCCTCCTGCGTAGCGCGCAAGCCAGGCGATCTCGTCCGCCGGCGATGTCGAGACATGGGGTACGCGAAGCGCGTCCCAGGGCGCACGGCCCAGAACCGACGCACCGATGCCCGTATGGGTGACAGAAAGAATGGTGCCGCCAATCAGCGGGTCGATGATAACGCTGAGCGAGCCGCCTTCAAGCGCCACCTGATCGTCTTGCCGTCTTCCGGTCATGGGTGCGCCCGCTACTTGAGCGTACCGGCCATGAGGCCGCGCACGAAGTACTTCTGGAACGAGATGTAGAGAATGACCATGGGTGCGCTGGTAATCACCATGCCGGCCATGGTGAGCGGGATCTGGTTGTTGTAGCGGCCCTGGAAGACGCTCAGGCCTGCCATCAGGGTCCGACTCGCGTCGTCCTGCAGGAAGATGATGGCGATCAGGAGATCATTCCACACAAAGAGTGAGTTGACGACAATGAGCGTAAGAAGCGCCGGCAGCGACAGCGGCAGGACGACCCGCCACAGGATGGCGAGATCACCGGCACCGTCGATGCGCGCAGATTCGAAGAGCTCCCTGGGTAAGGTGCGGAAGAAGGTGGTCAGCAGGTAGACGGAAAACGGTGTGATGAGGCCAGCATAGATCAGGATCGCACCATGGAAGGTACTGACGAGGTCGAGTTGGGTATAGAGCACGAAGAGCGGCACGATCATGACCACGGGCGGCACGGCCATGAGCGAGGCGGTGGCCGAAAACAGCACGTTCCTGCCGGCAAACCGCATGCGCGCGATGGCGTGGGCGCCAAGGCAGGAGACGATCGTGCTGAGGACAACTGAACCCACGACCAGCGTCACGCTGTTCGACATCCACAGAAGAATGGGGCTGTCGATAAGTGCCCTCCTGAAGTGATCGAGCACAAGCACGTCCGGAAAGCCGATCTTGTCGTAGACATACTCTTCCTGTGATTTGAGCGCGGTCGAGACCATGTAGATCGTCGGCACAAGAGCAACGAAGGAGGCGACGATCAGGATGGCGTGCTTGAGGACGCGATCGGGTGTCATGGTCGCACTCCCGCGCAGCCCCCGAATTCAGTCCATCTCGTCTTCACGTGCCCTCCGGCGTGCTGCAAACAGGGGGAAGATGAGCAGTATCGAGACCAGGAATAGCATGACCGCAACCGCCGAGGCGATGCCGGGCAGGCTGGTGCGGATGAGCGCGTTGAAGATGTAGAGCTCGAGAACCCAGGTCGAGGTGCCCGGTCCGCCGCGCCCGCCGCTGATCATATAGATGTAGGCGAAGACCGCCGCCAGCATGGTGATGATGCTGACAACGACGAAGAATTCGATGACGCCCTTCATCTGGGGCAGGATGACGTACCAGACGCGTTGCCACCAGTTGGCACCTTCGAGCTTCGCGGCTTCGATCAGGGATTCATCGAGGCTCAGAAGCCGTGAGAGAAAGAGAATGATGCCGAGCGCGGACTCGCGCCAGATGATGACAAGGACCACGGTCCACAACGCGACATCGGAGGAGCCGATCCAGTCGAGCGCCATGAAGTCGAGGCTGAGCCAGCGCAGGAACTCGTTCACCGGACCGGAGAACTGGAACATCTTCTTGAGCACCACGGCGATGATCGGAACCGCCAGGATGTAGGGCAGGAAGAGAACGACGCGATAGAGCTTCCAGCCCCGGACGCGCTCATAGAGCACAATCGAGATCAGGAGCGCCACAACCACCATGACCGGAATCGCGACCAGCAATGTCAGATTGTGGGTAACCGACTCCCAGAAGAGCGGTTGGTCGAGCACGAGCTCGTAGTTGCGCCAGCCGATCCACGGACCGTCGATGCCGCGCACCATCTTGAAGCTGAACTCGAAGATGCGGACGATCGGATAGCCGAAGACGAAGGCGAGCAGCACCAGGAGCGGCAGGACGTAGAGATAGGGCGTCAGCCTCCGGGAAGGATGCATCGCACTTTAGGCGCAGCGCAGTTGTCGGGAACGCATGAGGCGCGTCCCCGGCACGACAGACGGCGGACCTATGACAGGTCGGTCGCCCACTGCTGATACTTTTCGACCAGGTCCGGATTGAACGCGCGCCACTCCTCGACCACGCGGGCGGCAAGATCACCCGCCTCCTCGCCGGACAACGTACCTTCGACGACCTGCTGGCCCGCCGGGATCAGCGCCTGCTCGTAGAACTGGCCCGGTGTCAGGTTGGCGACATAGGGAATGTTCGCCGAAAGACCCCAGTTCTGCCACATGGTGCGTACGGTTTCGTCCTCGATAACGCTGGCGTCGAAGTTCGAGTTCGACGGAATCCAGCCGGTGGCATCCCAGAACGCCTGCAGCCGCTCCGGCGTGTGCAGGTATTCGAGGAACGCGGCGGCCGCCTCGGGGGCCTCCGAGTCGGTTGAGATGCCGATGCCCTGAACGTCGAGGATGGGAATGCCCGCCATCGCGCCGGTGCCGTAAACCGGCATCACCATGCAGCCGATCCGGCCGTCGGTGGCCTTGCTGTCGGCCGGCAGGCGCGTGCCGATGGAAAGGCCCATGGCCAGCTCGCCCGCGACGATAAGGTCAATGCCCGGATAGAGCTCGAGCGACGCCATGTCCTTGTTGAGGAAACCCATGTCGCGGAGCTCCTGCAGGCGCGACCAGTGTTCATGGTACCTCGGTTCGCGGAAGCTGCGATCGCCGATGAAGAGATCGAGCGCCTCGCCGGTGGTGTCGAGGTTCTGCGGCAGCGCGTGACCCAGATACCACTCGCCCCAGTAGCCGTCCTGGATACCGCCACCGATCGGCGCGATGCCGGCCGACATCAGCTTGTCGCAGGCATCGAGGAGATTGTCCCAAGTCGCAGGCGGCGTATCGCCGTCGAGACCGGCTTTGTCGAACAGGTCCCTGTTGTAGTACCAGACCATCGGAATCGGGTACCAGCCGACCCGATAGATGTTGCCGCCGTAGTTGCTGAGCAGTGTCGGGCTCGACGCCTTGATCACGTCGTCGCTGACCAGTCCGTTGACCGGCTGGGCATATCCGAACCAGACGCTTTCCATGTGATAGATGCCGTTCCAGAAATACTGCATGTCCGGCGCTTCGCCGGCCGCGGCGGCGGTCTGGAACTGCGAGATGACGACGGCGGTATCCTGAAGCATGGTGTCGACGGACGCGGACGCGTAGTTGGCGGCCGATTCGTTCACGAAATCCTGCAAACCCGGGAGCTCCTGCTCGCCCCACCACCACATCGTGAGAGTCGTCTCCTGGGCGCATGCCAGGGATGGCATGAGGCTGCCAAGCGCCGTCCCGGCGTACAGGCCCGCCGATGACTGCAAGAGCCCGCGGCGCGTGATCGGAAACTGCCTTTCCTTTTCGGTTGTAATTTCAGACCTCCCTGTTGTCTTTCATGGTGACCAAGGTGTGCCCTGTCCCGCCGGTGCCCCGGGGTCCGCAAGGGCGGCTAGAACGTACTCATCAGGCCGCCGTCGACGACGAGCAACTGGCCCGTCATGTAGCGGCAGTACTTCGATGCCAGGAAGACGACCGCGCCCGATACGTCCTCGGGATAACCGGTACGCTGCAGCGGTATCTTCCTCTTCTCCACGTACCACTCGAGAAACTCCGGCGTCTTGGATTCGTCGACGCCGTCGATGATTGACATCGGCGTCCACATGAACCCCGGCGCCACGGCGTTGACAAGGATGTTGTGGGGGCCGAGCTCCACCGCCATCGACTTGGTGAGCGCGATGATGCCGCCCTTGGCCGCGTTGTAGGGCCCGACTTCGCCACTGGCGGCAAAACCCTGGATCGAAGCGACCGAGATGATGCGCCCGCTGCCCCGCCCGGCCATGTGAGGCGCGACGAGCTTGGATCCCATATAGACCGCCTCCAGGTTGACGGCGATGGTACGGCGCCAGTCCTCGAGCGTGTCATCGAATATGGTCTTGTAGCCGAGTGTGACTGCGGCGTTGTTCACGATGACGTCGATCTTGCCGAACTTGGCGATGACGTCAGCGACGACCGTCCGGTAGGCGTCGTAGTCGGTGATGTCGAGCTCGTAGGGCTCGCACACGCCGCCCTTCCCCCTGATCTCCGTGGCGACCTTCGAGAGCGTCTCGGGATTGCGCTCGAGCAGTGCGACCGTGCTGCCTTCGCCGATGAACTCCAGGGAGACGACCCTGCCAAGTCCCTGGCCCGCCCCGGTCACAATCGTGACGTTGTCTTTCAGCAGGCTCATGGGCGCGATCCTACGGTTCGGAAGGCTGCCATACCCGTCGTGATGCCGACGACTCTCATCCGTCCTCGCACTCCTTTGCGGTCCGACAATTTCGGAACTTGATCAGGAACAGCGAAGAAAATAGGATTCGATGGAAAGCGTTGTCAAGGACAGCGAAGACGAGGGGGCGGGGCGTCGCCATCGATTTGTGAGAGACGCGTACGTCCATGACCCGGGAGGAGTGACCGTGACCGACGAGACGAACAGTCTTGCCCTGACCAATCTGGGGCACCACCTGGATCACCCCGAGGCCGTCGCCTGGGGACCGGATGGCCGGGTCTATGCGGGCGGCGAACTTGGTCAACTCTACCGCATGGGTCTTGACGATAACAGCTTCGAGCAGGCGGCCCTGGTCGAAGGCGGCTTCGTTCTGGGCATGGCGCACGATGCCGACGGCAACACCTATGCCTGCGACGAACTCCTGGCGCGCGTTCACAGGATCACGCCCTCGGGCGATGTCTCGGTGTACACGAGTGGCAACGCGGACCAGATGATGCGGTTGCCCAACTATCCCGTGTTCGACGATCACGGTAATCTCTTCGTCTCCGATTCCGGCGATTTCGGTGCCAGGAACGGCTTCGTCTGGCGTGTACGTCCAGGCGGTGACGCGGAGATCTGGGACCGTTCGGCGAACGGCTTCACCAACGGCATGTGCCTTTCCCGGGACGGACGGGAACTTTATGTGGTCGAATCGTCGCCGCCGCTCATCTCCAGGGTCGAGATCCGGGCCGATGGTTCGGCGGGCAGGCGCACGGTTCTGGTCGAACTGCCTCGCCAGGTTCCCGACGGTGTCGCGCTCGACCGCGACGGCAACCTCTATATCGGGCTCTTCAATCCCAACATCATCTACATGCTGACACCCGGCGGTGAGCTCATCACCCTCATCGACGACTGGCAACAGATGGAGCTTCTTGCGCCGACCAACCTCGCTTTCGGCGTCAAGGACATGAATACGCTCATCATCGCGAGCCTGTGCGGCTGGTCGGTGCACACCGCGCCGGTCGACGTGCCCGGACTGCAGATGCGCTATCCCAAGCTCTGAAGGGTCACCGGCAAGGTGCGATCGAGACCATGAAACTCGCCGACGATGAGGTGCGGCGCTACCATGCCGAAGGCATCCTCACCGTACCAGGCTTTCTGGCACAGGAATGGATCGACGCGTTCCGCGCAGAATCCGATCGCGCCACGTCGGCCTCGACGGCCGCGAACTTCGATGCCGCACGCGTGGAGATGGAACCGAACCAGGAGCCTGACGGAAACAGGGTCCGGCGCATCTACGAGCCGTGCGAGTACTATCCCGTGTTCCGGGACTATTCCGAATCGCCGGACATCCTCGATGCGGTCGAGCAGCTGATCGGCGCCAATCTGCTGCTCCACTACAGCAAGCTCAACATGAAACCCGCCGAACTCGGCTCTGTCGTCGATTGGCACCAGGATGTCGCCTACTATCCGCTCACCAATCACGACACACTTGCTGTCCTGCTCTATCTCGACGACGCCAACGAGGAGAATGGCTGTCTGAGGGTCCTGCCCGGCCGCCATCGGGCCGACCCGATGGACCACACCGCTGAAGGCGTGTTCCAGGGCCGCATCACCGAGCCGATCGACGAGTCGGAGCCCCGGAACCTCCCCGGCAAGGCGGGCACGGCGATCTTCCAGCACGGGATGACCCCCCATGCCTCCGTGCAGAATCGCTCAGGCAGACCGCGCCGCACGCTCATCATCAGCTATCGGGCGGCAGACTGCTTTCCGGTGCATATCGACAACCGGACCAACGAAACCGAGGCGTTCACGCGCCTGGTCAGAGGCAGTCGTGCCGATGAAGCCCGCTTCACCTTCACGCGTTTCCCGATTCCGGCCTACGCAGCCAAGGAGGCCTCGCTCTACGCGCTCCAGGAGATGTCGCGCGACAACCGCCTCACGGCCTGGACGCCGCCATTCCGGACAGATCACCGGACATGAGGCGACAACGCATATCAGCATGAGGTAGTGTCCGTGACGGGGACGCGCAAGGCGCGACCCCGGATGGCTACCGTTATCCGCTATCCGGCAGGGGCGATTCTCCCGGACCGGCGTTGCGCACACCGAAACGGGACGCGGCCGATGCCTTCAGCAGGATAGGTCCGGTGCCGGGTTGTCACGCATCGGACCTGGGGAACGATGCGATTTTCGAGGCAGGAGGACTTCCGTCATGACCGATCACGCACTTCCGGCGACGCTCCATCCCGTGGAGCAGTCCGCAGCCCGGCATCTGTGGTTTCACGGCTCGGAACAAAATTGGGAGGAGCTGACGGAACGCGAGGGCATGAGGGTATTTTCCCATGGCGTGGGATCGACACTCCATGACGTGCGCGGCCGGGCCTTTATCGACGGACTCTCAGGCCTCTTCGTCGTCAATGCGGGCCACGGACGGCGCGAGATCGGCGAGGCCATGGCCGAACAGGCAGGGCGTGTTGCCTACACCGCCGCTTCGACCTTCAGCAATGTCCCGGCTGTCCGCCTTGCCGAGAAACTCTCGGAGATCGCGCCGGGAGATCTTTCCCGCGTCTTTCTCGTCTCGGGCGGCTCGGAAGCCGTGGAAACGGCCATCAAGATCGCCAAGCAGGCACAGGCAATGCGCGGTTTCCCCAGGCGATACAAGATCATTGCACGGCGCGGCTCCTACCACGGCATGACCTACGGAGCGATGAGTCTCACCGCGTCGCGTGTCGAAAACTACCACGGACCCTTCATGTACGGCGTCAGCCACGTGCCCTCGCCCAACCGCTACCGCAACGACTTCGGCCTTTCCGGCGAGGACGGCGACATCATGTGCGCGCGCTACGTGGAACAGGAAATCCTGAACCAGGGACCCGAAACCGTGGCGGCGGTGATCGGCGAGCCGATTTCGACATCCAACGGCAACCACGTCCCCTCACCGCGCTACTGGCAGATGCTGCGCGACATCTGCGACAGGCACGGCGTCTTTCTGATCATGGACGAGGTGATCAACGGCTTCGGGCGCACCGGCAGGATGTTCGCCAGCGAGCACTTCGGTGTCGTGCCCGACATGATGACCATCGCCAAGGGCCTTTCGAGCGGCTATGCGCCGATTGCCGGCGTGATGGTGCGCCCGGAGATCTTCGAGGGCTTTACCGGAGACGGAAAACCCATCGAGCACCTGCTCACCTTCGGTGGCCACGCCGTGGCGTCCGCCGCGGCCATAAGGAATATCGAGATCATCGTGGAAGAGAATCTCGTCGAGCGCAGCGCACAGAGCGGTGCCTATCTCATGGAGGGCCTGCGCTCCCTCGAATCCCATCCCACGGTCGGCGATATCCGCGGTATCGGGCTGATGTGCTGCGTGGATTTCGTGAAGAACAGGGAGACGAGGGAATCCTGGGGCATGACCCACGCCTTTACGAAGATCCTTGCAGAACGCATTGACGAACGCGGCCTGCTGACCCGCGTCTGGGATGCCTTGCATCTTGGACCCCCGCTGGTCATCACGAGGGACGAAATCGATTCGATGGTGGGGATCATCGACGAGAGCCTGACCGAAACTGAGAACCGGTTCGCGTCGGAAATTGCCTGAGGCTCACCACCCGTGAGCGAGAGGCTGAAGTCTTCGATATGGGTCTCGGCGTTCCTGCGCCGCTGCGATCTTGCCGCCATTCCTGTCTATGTGCTGCAGCGTGGAGATGGAGATGCCGGCGTGATCTGGCTCAAGGTGGTGAATGAGAATGACGAGGTCCGGATCCTGCAGGCGGTACGGGAAGAGAACCGGTATTCGGGCACCTCCGGCGACGTCATGACCGAGGAGGCTGCCGACCGTTATCTCGAACGCCAGCAAGGTTACGATCCCGATCTCTGGATCATCGAGATCGACGACCGGGCAGGACGCTGCGACAGTCTTTCGTTCACCTGATGGCCCGCGAACGCATGTACTTCCGCTTCACCTCGGCCCTGTAGCGGCGCTCGCCAATCCAGCGGAAACCGCCGAACCAGACCTCGCGCACCTTGCCGTCACGCCCGCGTTCCAGCCTTGCGGGCTCGCCGTGAATGCCGTAGCCGCCGGAGAGGCTGATGGTACCATGGTGCTCGTCGGCAAGGGTGATTTCGTCAGCCGCGTTGAACGGGTCGAGGTGGTGCGGCTGCGCCACCAGTACGCGGTTGCCGAACGGCACGAGATCTACGGCCTCGCCAAGGTTCCACCACCTTCCCGTCCATGAATGCGCCGACTTTCCCGGAAGCGGATTGTCGTGGAAGGTCTCCAGGATGCGGACAAGCCCGTCCGCCCATTTCTCGGCAAGGCCGTCATTGGCATTGGTAAGCACGGCAAAACTGATCCCGCGGCCCGGCAGCATGGCGGTGAAGGTCCTGACCCCTTGAAATCCACCGCCGTGACCGGCCCATTCCCAGCCGCCGGAAAGTCCCAGGCACATGCCGAGGCCGTAACCGCCTACCTGTGAGGCGTGAGGATCGCGCCACTGCCAGCGGATCATGGCCCGCCGGCTCGCCGGGGTGAGGACACTTCGATCGGCATCGGGATCGAGACTCGCAAAGAAGCGGACCAGATCGCTTGCCGTCGAGACGAAGCCGGTCGCCGGTGCCAGCGCATGTGTGGGATTGTCGGCGGGAATGACGACACGCTCGCCCAGCGGCAGTTCGCCGCTGTGTCCCCGTGCGACAGGCGTTCCCCTGGCTAACGGCGTATCGGGCGTCGTTTCCTTCAGGCCCGAGGGACGGATGATGTTGCGGGTGATCCATGCCGAATAGGATTCATCCGTGACTGCCTCGATCACAAGGCCGAGCAGCCCGAAGCCGTGATTGGAGTACTTCATGCGGCTGTCGGGCGGGATCACCAGTGGTGCGGTGAGGGCTGAGCGAAGCTCTGCCTCGACTGCGAACGGGCGCTCGTCGATCCATTGACCGGCATCGGTACCGTCGCGTACGACACCAGCACCGTGGGAGAGCAGTTGGCCAAGTGTCACCCGGGCTACGGACGGGTGGAGCCCCTCGACGTGGCTTCCCACCGGATCGTCAAGGCGCAGCCTTGCCTCCTCCTTCAGGCGGAGGATCGCCGTGGCGGTGAAACTCTTGGAATGGGAGGCGACCCGGAAACGGTGGCGCGGGGTCATCCGTTCGCGCCTCGCGATATCGGCCTGGCCATAGGCCTTCTCGAAGAGAAGGCGCCCCTTGCGGGAGAATGCCAGGACACAGCCCGGTTGCCGTGTCAGGCGCATCTGGAAGTCGATCCATTCGTCCGTATAGCGGATCGCGTTTTCAAGCCACCTGCTCAAGGTTCATCTCCAATCACCGTCAGGGTTGAAAAAGTGCGTCACTCATCGGTCTGGCGCGCATGCCCGCTTGCCGGGCCCTCGCGCAGCAGCGCGCCGACACGGGTCTTCAGCAGATTGTCGAGCCAGTCGAGGTCCATTTCCGGCACCGAGGCGAGAAGCATTTCCGTGTATTCGTGATGCGGCGGCTTCAGGATATCGCCGGTGGTGCCGTGCTCGACCACCCTTCCCTCGAGCATATCACAACGATCTCGTCCGATATGGCCTTCACGGTGGCAAGATCGCGAGTGATGAAGAGGTACGACACGCCAAGCTCGTTCTGCAGGCGCTGCAGGAGTTTCAGGATCTCCGCTGCGACCAGCTGATCGAGCGCAGAGGTTACCTCGTCGCAGATGATGAGATCCGGTTCTGCGGCAAGGGCCCGGGCGATGGCCATGCGCTGCTTCTCGCCGCCCGAGAGCTCGGACGGGTAACGGCTTGCATAGTGTTCGGGGAGTTCGATCTGCTCCAACAGCTCGTTGACGCGGCTTCGCTTCTTCGCACCCCTCATGGAGAAGTAGAACTCCAGTGGACGACCCAGGATCTCGAACACCTTCTGGCGCGGATTGAGGGCGACATCGGGCATCTGGTAGATCAACTGCAGGCGCCGCAGCATCTCCTTGTTGCGGCCGCCGAAGTTCGCCGGCATTACCTCGCCATCGAAGACGATGCGCCCCGCTCCGGGAGGCAGAAGGCCGGTGACGACGCGCGCCAGCGTGCTCTTGCCGCTGCCCGATTCGCCGACCACCGCGACCGTCTTGCTCCTCGTGACCTTGAGGCTGACATTTCTCAGGACCGGGACGCCCTCGACGTAGGCCGCCGTCACGCTGCTCACCTCGAGCAGCCGCTTTCCCCTGTCGGAGTGATCGATCCTTTCTCCGCCACCCTTGCGCACCGACAGGAGCGCTCTCGTATAGTCCCTGCCGGGACTGGCAAGCAGGGTCCGCGTGCCGCCTTCCTCCACGAGACCGCCATGGCGCAGCACCATGATGCGGTCCGCCACCTGCGAGACCACGGCAAGATCGTGGGTGATGTACATGGCTGCCGAGCTCGCCCAGGATGCGCTCGAACTCGTCGAGGTCGGATGACCGGGCGGTGCGCACGGCCAGCATGACCGCGTCAACCTCGGGCATGACCCTGAATTCATAGAGGTCCGAGACTTCTTCTGCCGAGAACCGACTGACGTAGTAGCCGCGCCGGGCGCGGTTCTCGACCAGGGCCGGTCATCGCCAGGCGGCCAAGCGCCTCGCGCACCGGAGTCCGGCTCACGCCGAGCTGCTCGGCAAGTTCTCTGTCGACGAGTTTCTGGCCCGAATGCAGGACGTTCGAAACGACCATGTCGCGCAGGCGCGCATACACATCATCAATGACCAGTTCGGACTGCGTGATCACCATCAACATGCGATTCCATATTGCATTCCATTCTGAATTCATATAGATCCGCCGTCAGGCGGGTCCGGGAACATTCCATGCGGTCTCATGCACGCGTCGTCATCGTCGGCGGCGGCATCATGGGCACAAGCCTGCTGTTTCATCTCGCAAGGGAAGGCTGGGCCGATTGTGTGCTGATCGAGAAGGCCAGCCTGACATCGGGTTCGACCTGGCACGCCGCAGGTCTGGTCGCGCATCTGAGTTCCAGCCTCCCGATGGCGCAGATCACGAGCTACTCGGTGAGACTCTACCCCGAGCTCGAGACGATGACCGGCCAATCCGCGACTTGGCACGGGTGTGGTGGCCTCTATCTCGCGTTCAGCGATGACGAGCTTGACTGGCTGAAGTTGGTCGTGAGCGTCTGCCGCGGACTGGGCCATCCCATGGAGATCATCGGACCCGACGAGATCGCCCGGCTCTTTCCGTTCTACGATCTCGACGGCGTGAAGGCAGCACTTCACACCATGGATGACGGTCATGTGGACCCTGCCGGCGCCTGCCTCGCGCTGGCTGCCGGTGCGCGTGCGATGGGCGCGGAGATCATGCAGTCCAACAGGGTGACGGACATCCGCCAGCTACCGGGCGGTGAATGGCAGGTGATCACCGAAGAGGGCGCCGTCACATGCCAACACGTGGTCAACGCGGGCGGCACCTATGCCCGCCAGATCGGCCAATGGACGGGCCTTGATCTTGCCATCGCCAACACCACGCATCACTACGTCGTGACCGGAACCATTCCGGAATTCTCCGGCCTCGAACGGGAGCTTCCCGTCATCCGGGACATGGCCGCCTTCAGCGGCTATTGCCGCATGGAACAACTCTCGGGCCTGATCGGCATCTACGAGAAGGAAAATCCCAACACCGTCTGGGACGACGGCGTACCGTGGGAGGTCGAGCACGAACTCTTCGAACCGCATCTCGATCGCATCGGGCGATGGCTCGAGATCGCCTTGGAGCGCATGCCCGTCTTCAGGGATGCCGGGATCAGACGCATCTTCCATGGCGCGATTCCCGATACCCCCGACGGTAACATGCTTCTCGGGCCGGCACCGGGCCTGAGGAACTACTGGTGCTGCTGCGGTGCGCAGGTCGGTGTTGCCTGGGGGCCGGGAGCCGGCAAGTACCTCGCTCAGTGGATGGTGCACGGCGCAGCCGAGATCAGCATGAAGGACTACGATCCGCGCCGCTACGGCCCGTTCGCGGACCGCGCTTGGGTTCTCGAGAAGACGAAGGAGGACTATGTCCTCCATCGCGTCATCCCCTTCCCCGGCCTCAACCGGCCGGCAGCGCGTCCGGCGAGAACCAGCACACTCCACGAACGCCTCGAGTCAGCCGGCGCCGTCTTCGAGGAAGTCTACGGCTGGGAACAGCCCCGCTGGTTCGCGCATGACAGCATGGCGCCGGAGGACATCTACAGCTTCCGCCGCTCGGATCTCTTCGAAGTCGTCGGCGCCGAGTGCCGCATGGTCGCCACGAGGGCGGGTATCACCGACCTTGCCGCCTTCGCCAAGGTCGAGGTCGAGGGGCCGGATGCCGGATCTTTCCTGGACCGCCTCATCGCCAACAGGTTGCCGTCACACGACGGCCGGATCGTGCTTGCCCATCTCCTCAACCGCACCGGCACCATCGAAACCGAACTCGTGGTGACGCGACTCCATCAGGCCCGGTACTACCTCACCTTTGCAGCCTTCTTCGAACGGCGCGTGCTCGACTGGCTTGACGTTCACAAGCGCGCCCACGAACGACTCGATATCAGGTGTGTGACGGAAGACGTCGGCTGCCTTGCCATCGCCGGTCCGCGTTCGCGGGATGTGCTGGCGAGAATCACGAGCGCCCCGCTCGACAATGCGAACTTCCCCTGGCTTTCCTGCCGGATCATCGACATCGGGGAAACACCGGTCCGGGCGATGCGGCTCTCCTATACCGGCGAACTCGGCTGGGAACTCCATGCGTCCATGCAAGCGATGCCCAGGATCCACGATGCCGTCATGGCCGCGGGCCAGGAATCAGGCATCGGACATTTCGGGTCCTTCGCCCTCAATTCCATGCGCCTCGAGAAGGGTTACCACGCCAGCAGCGAACTCACCAACGAGGTGACACTTCCCGAAGCCGGTGCCGCACGATTCGTCAAGGCCGACAAGGGGGATTTCATCGGCCGCGAGGCGACGCTCGCCTGTCAGAAGCACCCGCTGAAGTGGCGGTGTGTCGGTCTCGAGGTGGATGCCGCCGACGCCGATTGCCACGGCGGCGAAACCGTCCTTCTGAATGGCGAGGTCGCCGGCTTCGTCAGTTCCGGCGGCTACGGTCACCGGGTGGAGAAGAGCCTCGCTTTCGCCTACATGCATCCGGATGCCGCGGTGCAAGGGCTCGAGGTCGAGATCCTCGGCGAACGCCGGCCTGCGGTGATCCTCCAAGCTCCCCCTTACGATCCGGAGAATGAACGCCCGCGCGCCGACGATGGGTGAGTCCCGTTGCGCTGCCTTGGCGGGCGGCAAGAGAATGCGCTACTTGCTTTCGGCTTCAAGGTTTCGAAGAATGGAATGAAAGCCTTCTTCGTCCGTGTCGCGCGCAAGCCAGGCCGGGACAACATCGTCCGCGGCACGGCGGACGGGATTATTGCCGACCAGGACCAGACCCGCGAGTCGATGCCATCGAGCCCGCCAAGCCGGGGACGGCGGTCTGGACGATGCTGCGGCAACAGAACCCGGTGCCGGCACCGAACTCGTCGATGGCATTCGCGGTGTTCTCATTCATGCTCCCGTTTCCAGGAACATCCCGACGATGGCCCGTCCGATGCCGCTCGATCCGCCGGCGACGAGCGTACGCCTGCCCCCTTGAAAACGGGCGTACCGATCTCCCGGGACGGTCGCCTGCTCAGGCTTCCTCGTTGCCCTCGGGGAGAGGGCCGGAATCCTGGCCCTTCATGTCCTCGTCGCGGTCGGTGAGTTCGACGATGGCCATGGGCGCGCTGTCGCCGTAGCGAAAACCGGCCTTCAGGACCCTCGTGTAGCCTCCGGCACGGTCGGCGTAGCGCGGGGCAAGGGTGTCGAAGAGCTTCACCACCATGGAATCGTCACGCAGCCTGGCATGGGCAAGACGCCTGGCATGGAGATTACCGCGCTTGCCAAGGGTGACGAGCTTCTCGACATAGGGTGACACTTCCTTCGCCTTGGCAAGCGTGGTCGTGATCTGTTCGTGCTTGATCAGTGCCACGGCCATGTTCTTGAGCATGGCCGTACGGTGCGCGCTCGTCCGGTTGAGCTTGCGACCAGAATGTCGGTGTCGCATATCGTGGTTCCGCCTGGATTGGGGTCAGCTGAAGGGATTCTCGTAGCGCCTGGCCAGTTCCTCGATATTCTCCGGCGGCCAGTCCGACAGTTCCATGTCGAGATGAAGCTGCATCTGCGCCAGGACTTCCTTGATCTCGTTGAGCGACTTGCGGCCGAAGTTCGGGGTGCGCATCATCTCCGCCTCCGATTTCTGCACCAGATCGCCGATATAGACAATATTGTCGCCCTTGAGACAATTGGCCGAACGCACCGAAAGCTCGAGCTCGTCGATCTTGCGTAGAAGGTGCCGGTTGAATTCCGGCTCCTTGGCATCGTCGTGATCGGCAAGGATCTGCGGCTCTTCGAAATTGATGAACAGTTGAAGCTGCTCCTGAAGGATGCGCGCCGCAAGCGCCATCGCATCCTCGGGACTTACAGCACCGTTGGTCTCCAGCGTCATGGTGAGCTTGTCGTAGTCCGTCACCTGTCCGACGCGGCTGTTCTCGACCTTGAATGCCACCTTGCGGACCGGACTGTAGATCGCGTCGACCGAGATCAGCCCGATCTGCGCGTCCTCGTCACGGTTGCGCGACGCGGGCACATAGCCGTTGCCGGTCGCGACATGGAGCTCCATCTGGAGTTCCGCGCCCGAATCGAGCGTGCAGATGACATGATCGGGATCCAGCACCTCGAAATCCGCACCGCCGTCGATCTTGCCGGCGAGCACGGCGCCTGCATCACTGACATTGAGGAAAACGCGGCGTGGCTGCTCGCGCGGATGCTCGCTGTGCATCTTGATGGCGAGCGCCTTGATGTTAAGGATGATGTCGGTGACATCCTCGTGCACACCCGGGATCGAGGAGAATTCGTGCACCACGTCGTTGATGCGCACCGCAACCACAGCCGCACCGCGCAGCGACGACAGCAGCACCCTCCTCAAGGCATTGCCCAGCGTCGTTGCGAAACCCCTTTCGAGGGGCTCGACGACGATCGTCGCCTCGCGCGCGGCATCGATTCCGGGATAGATATCCAGCTTTTTCGGCTTGATCAGTGCGGTCCAGTTCTTGTTCATTGCGCCTGTTACCTCATTGGCTCCGGCGCCGCCTGCTGCGGCGCGGGTGACTTCGTGTCCCTGGATGAAGAAATTCAAACCCGGCGGCGCTTGCGTGGACGGCAACCGTTGTGGGGAATGGGCGTCACGTCCTGGATCGCGGTGATCTGGAAACCGACCGCCGACAGGGCGCGCAGCGCCGATTCACGCCCCGAACCCGGACCCTTGACGAAGACCTCAAGCGTCTGGACACCGTGCTCCTGCGCCTTGCGACCGGCATCTTCCGCTGCCATCTGCGCGGCATAGGGGGTCGACTTGCGCGAACCCTTGAAGCCCATGGATCCCGCCGACGACCAGGAAACCGCATTGCCCTGGGCATCGGTAATGGTGATCATCGTGTTGTTGAATGAGGCATTCACATGGGCGAAACCCGACGTGATGTTCTTCCTCTCGCGCCGCTTGACGCGGGTCGTTTCACGTGCCATGCGCTCTACTTCTTCTTGCCGGCGACCGGCCGCGCCCTGCCCTTGCGGGTCCTAGCGTTGTTGTGGGTGTTCTGGCCGCGAACCGGCAGCCCCTTGCGGTGGCGGATGCCACGGTTGCACCCCAGGTCCATCAGGCGTTTGATGCTCATCGCGACCCCGCGGCGCAGATCGCCTTCCACCGTGAAGTCACGGTCAATCAGCTCGCGGATCTGCACGACTTCCGCGTCGGTCAGTTCATTCACACGCCGCTCGTCGGGAATCTGCGCGCTGCGGCAGATTTCCTTCGCACTCGCGCGGCCTATCCCATGGATGTAGGTCAGCGCAACCTCCACCCGCTTGGACGTCGGGATGTTCACTCCTGCAATGCGCGCCAAAGCCTTCTCTCCCTGGCCAGTTACTGAAAGGGATTTGGATGATACGGGTTTCCGGACAAGGCTCTCACCCTAGCCCGGCCGAAGCCCGCTTGTCAATCGAATCCGACGCCGGCAGCGCCTCGAGAATCTTGCCCGTCACCTCGTCGATGCCCGCCATGGCGTCCACCTCCACGAGCACGCCCGACGAGGCGTAGTGGGGCAGAAGCGGCGCGGTCTGGCGATGGTAGACGTCGAGGCGTGAACGCACCGTCTCCTCGTTGTCGTCGGTGCGGCGCACGAAGTCGCTCGAGCCGCAGGCATCGCACGCTCCGGGACGGCGAGGCCTCTGGAAGGTGTCGTGATAGCCCGCACCGCAGGCCCTGCAGGTGAAGCGTCCGGTGATGCGGCCGACGAGGGCCTCGTCGTCGACGCGCATCTCGATGACGCGATCGAGCGCGGCCGATCTTGATGCAAGCATGGCATCGAGCGCCTCGGCCTGGGCGAGCGAACGGGGAAACCCGTCCAGAATGAAGCCTCTCCGGCAGTCGGCCTCGTCGATGCGCCTTGCGATCATGGCAACGATGAGGTCATCGGATACCAGCTCGCCCCGCTCCATGACCTCCCTGGCCTGTAGGCCGAGTTCTGTGCCATCCGCCACTTCCTTGCGCAGCATGTCGCCCGTGGAGAGCTGCGGGATGCCGTAACGCTTCATCAGGCGGCGCGACTGGGTTCCCTTTCCGGCGCCGGGCGGTCCCAGGAGAATGAGTTTCATCGTCGCCTCCCCTTGAGCTTGGCCTTGCGGATGAGCCCCTCGTACTGGTGCGCCAGAAGATGCGACTGGATCTGAGCGACCGTGTCCATGGTCACCGTGACGCAGATCAGCAGCGAGGTTCCGCCCAGGAAGATGGGAAGGGAAAGGCCGCCGATCAGGTACTCGGGTATCAGGCAGACAACGGCGAGGTAGAGAGCACCCACGGTTGTGAGTCTCGTGAGCACGAAGTCGAGGTATTCGGCGGTGTTCTTGCCCGGTCTGATTCCTGGAACGAAACCGCCGTTCTTCCTCAGGTTGTCGGCGGTATCGGCCGGATTGAAGACGACGGCGGTATAGAAGAAACAGAAGAAGACGATCGCCGATCCGAAGATCAGGAGATAGAGAATTTCGCCCCGCCCCAGAAGCCTCGTCACCTCGGTAAGCCAGCTCGAACCACTACCAACCGCCGAGAAACTCGCGAACGTCGCGGGCATCAACAGGATCGAGCTTGCGAAGATCGGCGGGATCACGCCGGCGGTATTGAGCTTAAGGGGAAGATAGGAACTCTCGCCGCCAAACATGCGGTTTCCGACCTGGCGCTTGGGATACTGCACGATGATCCGCCTCTGGGCACGCTCCATCCAGACAATCCAGTAGATGAGCAGCGCCCCGCCGATGAGGATCGCCATGATCGTGAAGGCGGAGAGCGAGCCGACACGCCCGAGTTCCAGCAACTGCGCGATGGCCCCGGGGAAGCTCGCGACGATGCCGGCGAAGATGATGAGCGAGATGCCGTTGCCGACACCGCGCTGCGTGATCTGTTCGCCCAGCCACAAAAGGAACATGGTTCCGCCAAGCAGCGTGACGACGGTCGTGAAGCGGAAGAAGAGGCCCGGTTCCATGACCGCGGAGCCCTGGCCTCCCGCCATCGCCTCGAGACCGATGGCGATGCCGTATCCCTGGACGACGCACAGAACGACCGTCAGATAGCGGGTGTACTGGTTCATCGTCTTGCGCCCGGATTCACCTTCCTTCTTGAGCTGATCGAGACGCGGCGACACGGCCGTCATCAGCTGCATGATGATCGAGGCCGAGATGTAGGGCATGACATTGAGCGCAAAGATCGTCATGCGCTCCAGGGCACCGCCGGCGAACATGTTGAACATCGAAAGGATGCCGCCGGCCTGCTGCTGGAAGATGTCGCCGAGGATCGAAGGATCGACGCCGGGAATCGGAATGTAGGTCCCGAGACGATAGATCACGAGCGCGCCAAGGGTGAACCACAGGCGCTTCTTGAGCTCCGTCGCCTTGCCGAGCGCCCCGAAATTGAGCTGGCCGGCGAACTGATCCGGTCTCGTCGCCATCCCTGAAGCGTCAGCCGGCGGTGTCGGCGACCGCCCCGCGGGCGGTCTCGCTGACGGTGCCGCCTCGGTCTTCGACCGCCTGGCGCGCCGACTTCGTGGCACGGGCGACGGTGATCTCGACCTTCGCGCTGAGTTCGCCCGAACCCAGAAGACTGATGCCGTCCCGAATGCGCCTGATGACACCGGCCGCGCGCAGGGTCTCGGCAGAGATCGCCTGGCCGGTGTCGAGCCGTCCCTTGTCGATCGCCCCCTGGAGGCGCGCGAGTGTCACCTCGACATAGCGCTTGCGCGAGGGGTTCGTGAAACCGCGCATGGGGAGGCGGCGGTAGATCGGCATCTGACCGCCCTCGAAACTGGCAAGAGCAACGCCGGAACGCGACTTCTGTCCCTTGTGGCCGCGTCCGCCCGTCTTGCCGAGCCCGGATCCGATGCCACGCCCACGGCGCTTCCTTGCATGGACCGCGCCCGGATTGTCGCGAATCTCGTTGAGTTTCATTGTCTCTGGTCCTCGCCGACCTCTTCCCAGTGCACGAGATGGTGCACCTTCCTTATCATGCCGCGCACCGCAGGCGTGTCCTCGAGGAGGCGCGTTCTCGACATCCGCCCGAGCCCCAATCCGATGAGCGTCTGACGCTGATCGGCCGGCCGTCCGATCGGACTGCCGGTCTGGGTGACCCTGATGCGGCCGGTTGTTTCGGTCCTGCCGGCCATCACGCCCTCGAACCCTGGATCTGACGGCCCGGTTTATTGCGCTTGGCGGCAACCTGGCGCGGCGACATCGTCCTCGACAAGGCATCGAAGGTCGCCTTCACCATGTTGTGGGGGTTGGCGCTTCCCGTCGACTTGCAGACGACGTCCTGGGCGCCGAGCGCCTCGAAGACGGCGCGCATCGGACCACCGGCGATGACACCGGTGCCCGGAGGTGCTGCGCGCACCACCACGCGCCCGGCGCCGTAGCGTCCGATGACGTCATGATGGAGCGTGCGTCCCTCCCTCAGGGGAACGCGGACCATGTTTCGCCGCGCCTGTTCGGTCGCCTTGCGGATGGCTTCGGGTACCTCGCGCGCCTTTCCCGCGCCGTGCCCGGCGCGGCCCTTCTGGTCGCCGACGACGACGAGGGCGGCAAAGCCGAACCTCCGGCCGCCCTTGACGACCTTGGCTACGCGGTTGATGCTCACGAGCTTCTCGAGAAACTCGCTTCCCTCCCGGCTGTCGCCCTCGTTGCGGCGCCTGCCGCCCCGTTCACGGCCCGATGCTGCCATTGTCGTCTACCCCTTGGGATCCTGTTTCATAGTTTCAGACCGCCCTCGCGGGCAGCCTCGGCCAGTGCCTTGACGCGACCGTGATAGCGGTAGCCTCCCCGGTCGAAGACCACCTCCGTGAGGCCTGCCGCGATCGCGCGCTCGGCGATCTTCCTGCCGATCAGTGAGGCGGCCGCGGTCGTGGCGCCGTTGGCGACCTCGCCCCTGACCGCAGCATCGATGCTCGACACCGAAACCACCGTGTGACCGGCGGCATCCTCGATGATCTGGGCGTAGATGTTCCGCGAAGACCGGAACACCGAGAGCCTGGGCCTGCCGTCGGCCCTTGCCTTGAGCTTGCGGCGGGTACGCGCCGAGCGCCGGGCATGCAGTTGCCTTGCTGTCTTCATCATTTCGCCTACTTCTTCTTGCCTTCTTTGCGCAACACGAATTCGCCCTTGTAGCGGATGCCCTTTCCCTTGTAGGGCTCCGGCGGCCTCAGGCGCTTGATCTCCGAGGCGAGCTGGCCGACGCGCTGCTTATCGATCCCGCTGATCACGATTTCCTGCTGGCTCGGACACTCGATCCCGATACCGTCGGGAACCGGAATTTCGATATCGTGGCTGTAGCCGAGCTGGAGTTTCAGCGTCGCCCCCTGCATCTGCGCGCGGTAGCCGACACCCTGGATTTCGAGTTGACGGCGGAAACCCTCCGTCACGCCGGTGACCATCGCCTGGAGGTTGGAGCGGGTCGTGCCCCACAGCGCCCTTGCCTGGCGCGAGGCGGAATTCGGGGTGACAACGAGCGAGCCCGCCTCGAACGCGACCGACACCTCGGGAAGGAACAGCTGCTTCAGCGAACCCTTCGAACCGGTGACCTCGACCACAGAATCGCCGATGGCGACCTCGACACCGGGGGGAACGGCAATGACATTCTTTCCGACACGGGACATGGTCTTCCTCCCTGATAACGCCTTCAGAAGACCCTGCAGAGGACTTCGCCGCCGACATTGGCGGCGCGGGCCTCGTCATCGGTCATGACACCCATGGGCGTCGACATGATGGTGATTCCCAGGCCGCCGTAGATCCGCGGCATGTAGCGCACACCCGAATAGATCCTGCGGCCCGGTTTCGAGATCCGTCCGATCTCGCGAATCACTGGTTCACCCTCGAAGTACTTGAGCTCGATCACGAGCTCGGGCCGCGACGCTTCCTGGCTGTCGAGACGCCAGTCACGGATATAGCCTTCGCGCTTGAGGACGGAGAGCACGTTCTCCTTCAGCTTCGACCCGGGACAGTTGATCCGTGTCTTGCCGCGCATGTGGCCATTCCTGATGCGCGCCAACATGTCGCTCAGGGGATCGGTCATCGTCATGATGGTCGCCTCGCCTCCCTTACCAGCTCGACTTGACCATGCCGGGAATCAGCCCTTCTGACGCGAGTTCGCGCAGCAGGACCCGGGACATGTCGAATTTTCGGTGGTAACCGCGCGACCGGCCGGTGACAGCGCAGCGGTTGCGCACCCGAATTCTGGCCGAATTGCGCGGCAGTTTGGCGAGCTCCAGCCTCGCCTGGAAGCGTTCTTCCATCGGCAGGTCCCTGTCGTTGGCTTTCTCCGCAAGAGCCGCCCTTTTGGCGGCGAAACGCGCCACAAGCCTCTTGCGTCGATTGTTTCTCTCTATGGCACTCTTCTTCGCCATGGTCTTCCCTTTTTCAAGAATTCCTTGAAACCTTCAGTTCCTCGTGAACGGCATGCGGAAGCCGTCGAGCAAATGATAGGCTTCCTCGTTGGTCCCGGCCGTGGTGCAGATCATGATGTCGAGCCCACGGATCCGGCTCACTTGGTCGTAGTCGATCTCGGGAAACACGATCTGCTCCTTGAGGCCCATGGCGAAATTTCCCTTGCCGTCGAAACTCTTCGAATTGACGCCGCGGAAGTCGCGCACGCGCGGCAGGGCAATATTCACCAGGCGGTCGAGGAACTCGAACATGCGGCGCCCGCGCAGCGTCACCTTGGCGCCCACGGGCATGCCTTCCCTGAGCTTGAAGTTCGACACCGATCTCGACGCACGGGTGACCACCGCCCTCTGCCCGGCGATCAGGGTCAGTTCCTCGGCAGCCTGTTCGGCCTGCCTGGCATCCTGAACCGCATCGCCCACGCCCATGTTGAGGACGATCTTGTCGAGTCTCGATACCGCATGGATGTTGCGGTAGCCGAACCTCTCCATGAGTGCGGGTCGGATCGTGCTGTCGTAGTGCAATTTTAGGCGTGCTACAGGCATTGCGTCCTCCCGTTCAGCTGTCGATCACTTCGCCGGAGCGCTTGGCCAGGCGCACCTTTTGGCCGTCGTCGAGCGTACGGAAGCCGACGCGGGTCGGCCTGCCGTCGGACGGATCGGCAATCGCAAGGTTCGAGAGGTGGATGGCGAGCTCCTTTTCCGTGATCCCGCCGGGATCCTGGGCGGTCGGCTTGACGTGGCGCTTCGCCATGTTGACGCCGCTGACGATCGCGCGGCGTTCGCTCGGCAGGACCTTCAGGACCTCGCCCTGCTTGCCGCGGTCGCGGCCGGCGAGCACGATCACCCGGTCGCCTTTCCTGATCTTACTGGCCATAGTCTAGAGAACCTCGGGCGCCAGGGAGATGATCTTCATGAAGTTGCGGCTTCGCAGCTCGCGCGTTACCGGCCCGAAGATGCGGGTGCCCACGGGCTCGTTCTGGCGGTTGATGATCACCGCGGCATTACGGTCGAAACGCAACGCGCTACCGTCGGTGCGCCTGATTTCCTTGGCAGTGCGAACGATCACGGCGCGTGCCACATCGCCCTTTCTGATCTTGGCGCTGCGGTTGGGTGACTGGGGATCGGCATCCTTGACGGCGACCACGATGATGTCGCCGACACTCGCTGTCCTGCGCTTCGAACCGCCGAGTACCTTGATGCACTGCACGCGGCGGGCGCCGGAGTTGTCCGCCACGAAGAGATTGGTTTCCTGCTGGATCATCGATCAGTTCCCACGAGCAAGAGTCGCCGTCAGGCGACGGATTCCAGGACCGTCCAGCGTTTCAGCCTCGAAAGCGGTCGGCATTCCTCGATCCGTACCTTCTCGCCGACAGTGACCGAATTGGTCTCGTCGTGGGCTTGGTAGCGCTTGGAACGGCGGATCGTTTTCTTGTAGAGCGGGTGCTTCATCAAGCGATCGACCTTCACCACGACGGTCTTGTCGCCCGATCTCTTCGTCACCACTCCCTGCATCACGCGACGCGGCATACTTCATCGTCCCCTTCAGTCCAGATCCCGGGCCCTTCGGGCCTGGATGGTCTTGATGCGCGCGATGTCACGGCGAGCCTGCCGGACACGTGCGGTATTCTCGAGCTGGCCGCTCGCCTGCCGGAAACGCAGGTTGAACAACTCCTTCTTCAGCGAAAGGAGCTCGCCCTTCCTCTGATCGTCACTCATCGCGCGGACCTCGACGGCTTTCATAACCTGCCCCTTCTAGTGCTGGCGCAGGATGAAGCGGACGGGAATCGGCAGCTTCGCCGCCCCGAGCCTGATGGCCTCGCGGGCCACCTTTTCATCGACGCCATCGAGTTCGAACATCACGCGTCCCGGCTTGACGCGGCACATCCAGTATTCCGGCGAACCCTTGCCCTTGCCCATGCGGACCTCGGCGGGCTTCGTCGAGACCGGAACATCCGGGAACACAGTCACCCAGACGCGCCCGGCGCGTTTCATACAGCGCGTGATGGCGCGTCGCGAAGCTTCGATCTGACGCGCCGTGATGCGACCGGCACTCTGGGCTTTCATGCCGTAGGCGCCGAAGTTGAGGCTGGTGTAGCCCTTGGCGCTGCCGTGGATGCGGCCCTTGTGGCCCTTGCGGTACCTTGTCTTCTTCGGAGAGAGCATATCCGGGGTTCCCTGGTCACATCCTTGCCTGGGTGCCGTGAAGTTCGGTCTCGCGCCTCTCGTGCGCGCCGGGATCGTGGGTGAAAACCTCGCCCTTGAAGACCCAGGCCTTGACGCCGACCGAACCGTAGGCGGTGTTCGCCGTGACCCGCCCGAAATCGATATCCGCGCGAAGCGTATGGAGCGGCACCCTGCCCTCGCGATACCATTCTGCCCGCGCGATCTCGGCGCCGCCGAGACGGCCCTCGACATTGATCCGAATTCCCTCCGCGCCCAGGCGCATGGCCGACTGGACCGCCCTTTTCATGGCCCGCCGGAAGGACACGCGCCTTTCGAGCTGCTGCGCGATATTCTCGGCAATCAGATAGGCGCCCACCTCGGGCTTTCGGATCTCGACGATATTGACGGCGACCGCCGAGTCGGTGAGCTTCTGGAGGCTTTCGCTCAGGGCCTTGATGCCCTTGCCGCGCGTGCCGATCACGACGCCGGGCCGGGCGGTGTGGATCATGATCCGTACCTTGGAGGCTTGGCGTTCAACGACGATCTTCGAGATTCCGGCCTGAGAAAGCTGGCTGCGCACCTGGCGGCGGATCGCCAGGTCCTCATGAAGCATGCGGGCATACTGGGGGCCGTCGGCGTACCAACGGGAATCCCATGTCCGGTTAATACCGAGACGCAACCCGACGGGATTGACCTTGTGTCCCATATCACTCCTCACCTGATTTCGATTCGCGCAGGACGATCTCGAGATTCGAGAACGTCTTGCGGTAGGGATGGATGCGGCCACGGCCGGCAGGCCTGAAACGCCGCATCTTGAGTCCCGGGCCGACCGTGGCTTCGGCGACGACGAGACGGTCGACATCGAGGCCGTGATTGTTCTCCGCATTCGCCATCGCCGACATGAGGACCTTGCGCACGTCTGCCGCGATGCGGCGGCGGGAGAACCTGAGATCGTTGAGCGCCGCACTGATCGGCTTACCCCTGATCTGGGCGACCACGGAATTGAGCTTGCGCGGACTGACCCTCAAAGAACGCGCCAGCGCGCGCACCGAATTGTAGCCGAATCTCGGCGGCCTGGCGGTCTTGCTCATCGCCTAGCCTCTTCTCGCCTTCTTGTCGGCGGCATGGCCGTAGTAGGTCCTCGTCGGGGAGAACTCGCCGAACTTGTGGCCCACCATGTTCTCCGTCACGAGCACGGGAATGTGCCTGCGGCCGTTGTAGACACCGAAGGTGAGGCCGACAAAATGGGGTACGATGGTCGAACGCCTCGACCACGTCTTGATGACTTCCTTGCGCCCGGACTCGCGCACCACCTCGGCCTTCTTGAGGAGATAGCCATCCACGAAGGGACCCTTCCAGACAGATCGGGACACGTATGACCTCCTAGCGTTTCTTGCGGTGGCGGCGGGCGATGATCAGCTTGTCGCTCGCCTTCCTGGAACGGGTACGTGCGCCCTTTGTCGGCTTGCCCCAGGGGGTCACGGGATGACGGCCGCCGCTGGTGCGACCCTCCCCACCGCCGTGGGGATGGTCCACGGGATTCATCACTACCCCGCGCACCGAAGGGCGCTTCCCGAGCCAGCGCGAGCGACCGGCCTTGCCGAGCTTGCGGTTCTGGTGTTCAGGATTGGAGACCGAACCGACGGTCGCCATGCATTCCCCGCGCACGACGCGCATCTCGCCCGAATTCAGACGCAACTGGGCATACCCCTGACCCTTGCCGACGAGCTGGGCGTAAGCGCCAGCCGCACGGGCGATCTTGCCGCCAGCCATCGGCTTCATCTCGATATTGTGGATAACGGTGCCCACCGGGATGTTCTGCAGCGGCATGGCGTTGCCCGGCTGGATGTCGACGCGCGATCCGGACATCACCCTGGCACCCACCTTCAGGCGCTGCGGCGCGAGAATGTAGGAGAGCACGTCGTCATCGTAGCGCACGAGGGCGATATGAGCGCTTCGGCTGGGATCGTATTCGAGGCGTTCGACCGTCGCGCCCACATCGAACTTGGCGCGTCTGAAGTCGACCTGACGATAGAGCCGCTTGTGTCCGCCACCGCGGCGGCGTGTCATGATGCGGCCGTGGACGTTGCGTCCGCCCTTCTTGCGCAGGCCCTCGGTCAGTTCCTTGACCGGAGCACCCTTGTGGAGATGCCGACGGTCGACCTGGACGAGGCCGCGTCTGCCCGGCGTCACGGGATTCTGGGGTCGAAGCGCCATCGTCTAGATTCCCCCCGTCACGTCGACCCGGTGGCCCTCGGCAAGCGTCACCACCGCCTTCTTGACGGCATTACGCCGGCCCTTGCGGCCACGGAATCGCTTGACCTTGCCCTGCTGGTTGAGCGTGTTCACCGCCTCCACCTTGACGCCGAAGAGCATTTCGACCGCCTCTCGAATCTGCGGTTTAGTCGCATCGCGGGCAACATTGAAGGTGACCTGATTCCATGCGGCCCCGTTCATCGCCTTCTCGGTGATGACCGGCCGCAGAATGATGTCATAGCTTTTTTCGAGGTTCATTGCAGCCGTTCCTTCAACGCTTCGACGGCATCACTAGTCAGCACCAGCGTGTCATGGCGCAGGATATCATGGACATTGATTCCTCTGCTCGGAAGCACATCGATGCCGGGGATGTTCGATGCGGCGCGGCGGAAACCGACGTCGACCTCGCTGCTGTCGACAATGAGCGCACTGGAGATGCCCATCTCGGAAAGACGCCTTGCGAGATAGCGGGTCCCCGTCTCCCCGAGCCTGGTGCTCTCGACAACGATGAGCTTGCTCTCTCCTGCCTTGACGGAGAGTGCTGTCTTCAGGCCAAGGGCGCGGATGCGCTTGGGCAGCGAGAAGGCATGGCTGCGCTGCCTGGGTCCATGGGCCACCGCGCCACCGCGCCAGATATTGGTCTTGCGGCTACCGTGACGCGCTGTGCCCCCGCCCTTCTGGCGTCCGTGTTTCGCTGTGGTGCCGGCGACCTCACCAGTCGACTTCGTGGTGTGTGTACCCTGGCGACGTCTGGCGAGCTGCCAGTGCACGACCCTGGCAAGGATATCCGGCCTGGCTGGCAGGCCGAACACCTGCTCAGGCAACTCGATGCTGCCGGTGGCCTCGTTGTCGAATGTGAGGACGTCGACCTTCATGCCTCATCGCCTCCGGATTCCTTGGCATCGGCAGACGCAGATTCGGCAGCGGCTTCATCGGTCACGAACGCGCCCGGAAACGGCACCCCGTCTCCCGGCGGCGCCTTCACCGCATCGCTTACCAGAATCCAGCCCTGGCGTGCCCCCGGTACGGCACCCCGGAGCAGCAGAAGACCGTTCTCGGCATCGGTTGCCACGACATCGAGATTCTGCACCGTGATACGCTTATCGCCCATGTGACCGGCCATCTTCTTGCCCTTCCACACGCGCCCGGGGTCCTGGCTGTTGCCCGTGGAGCCATGGGCACGGTGCGATACCGAGACGCCGTGGCTTGCCCGCATGCCGCTGAAATTGTGGCGTTTCATGGCGCCCGCGAAGCCACGACCCTTGGATGTGCCCGTGACGTCGACCTTCTGGCCGGCCACGAAGTGTTCGACCGAGAGTGTGGCTCCCACCGGCAGCACGGCATCCTCGCTGACGCGGAATTCGACGAGCTTGCGCTGCGGTTCGATGCCTGCGGTGGCGAAATGCCCCCTCAAGGACTGGGTCAGGTGCCTGACCTTCGCCTCCTCCGTACCGATCTGGAGCGCCGTGTAGCCGTCGCGCTCGAGGGTCCGCTGGGCGACGACACGGTTCGCCCGGACCTCGATGACTGTGACGGGAATGTGTCCGCCGTCTTCGGTGAAGACCCGGCTCATTCCCAGTTTTCTGGCGATCATACCGCAGCGCATGGCCTTCATCTCTACAGCTTGATCTCGACATCGACACCCGCCGCGAGGTCGAGCTTCATGAGCGCATCGACCGTCTGCGGGGTGGGTTCCACGATGTCGATCAGACGCTTGTGTGTCCGGATCTCGAACTGCTCGCGGGATTCCTTGTCGATATGGGGGCCTCTCAGGACCGTGAATTTCTCGATTCGCGTGGGCAGCGGAATCGGGCCCTTGACCCTGGCGCCGGTGCGACGCGCTGTGCCGACGATCTCGTTGGTCGATTGATCGAGAAGGCGATGATCGAAAGCCTTCAGCCTGATCCTGATGTTCTGTCCTGCCATGGTTCTCTTCCCGCCGCTGTTCCGTCTTAGTCGACAATCTCGGCGACAACGCCGGCACCGACGGTGCGGCCGCCCTCGCGGATCGCAAAGCGCAGGCCCTCGTCCATGGCAATCGGCGAGATCAGTTCCACATCCACCGTCACGTTGTCTCCCGGCATCACCATCTCGATCCCGTCGGGAAGCTGAACATGACCCGTCACGTCCGTCGTCCGGAAGTAGAACTGCGGACGGTAGTTCGTGAAGAACGGCGTGTGACGGCCGCCCTCCTCCTTCGTCAGAACATAGGTCTCCGCCTTGAAACGCGTGTGCGGCGTGATCGTCCCCGGGCGCGCAAGAACCTGCCCGCGCTCAACCTCATCACGCTTCGTGCCGCGCAGAAGAACGCCGATGTTGTCGCCCGCCTCGCCCGAATCCAGCAGCTTGCGGAACATCTCGACACCCGTACACACCGTCTTCGACGTCGCACGGATACCCACAATCTCAACCTCGTCGCCAATCTTCACGACACCACGCTCCACTCGACCCGTCACAACCGTGCCGCGCCCCGAAATCGAAAACACATCCTCGATCGGCATCAGAAACGGACGGTCAATCGCGCGCTCCGGCGTGGGAATGTACGTGTCGATCGCCGCCATCAGCTCCAGAACCGACTTCTCTCCCGTCTCGACATCGCCATCCTCCATCGCCGCAAGCGCCGAACCGCAGATCACAGGAATGTCGTCCCCAGGAAAACGGTACTCCATCAGAAGCTCGCGGACCTCAAGCTCCACAAGCTCAAGAAGCTCCTCGTCGTCTACCTGGTCAACCTTGTTGAGATACACCACGATCGCCGGAACACCCACCTGGCGCGCCAAAAGAATGTGCTCGCGCGTCTGCGGCATCGGACCGTCCGCCGCGCTCACAACAAGAATCGCGCCATCCATCTGGGCGGCACCCGTGATCATGTTCTTCACGTAGTCCGCATGGCCCGGACAGTCGACATGGGCATAGTGGCGCTGCTCCGTCTCGTACTCGACATGCGCCGTGTTGATCGTGATCCCGCGCGCGCGCTCCTCGGGAGCCTTGTCGATCGACGCATAGTCCGTAAACGTCGCTCCGCCCGTGCGCGCCAGTATCCTCGTGATCGCCGCCGTCAGCGTCGTCTTGCCGTGGTCCACATGCCCAATCGTCCCGATGTTCGCATGCGGCTTCGTACGCTCAAACCTTTGCTTCGCCATGACCGGTCATCCATCCGTGTTGGAATTGCCCACACTCAGGCAATATTCGCCCTCAAGTCTTCCGAAACCATCTGGGGCACAAGTTCGTACGCATCGAAATGCATGGTGAATGTCGCCCGACCCTGGCTCATGGAGCGCAGGTCATTGACGTAGCCGAACATCGTGCCGAGCGGAACCTTGACACGCACCACCTGAGCGTTGCCCCGGGGTTCGAGGCCCTGGATCTGCCCCCGGCGGCTTTTGAGATCGCCCATGACGTCCCCCATGTACTCGTCAGGCGTCACGATCTCGACCCTCATCACCGGCTCGAGAAGCTGGGGCGCCGCTGCCAAAGCGCCCTTGCGGAACGCCGCGCGCGCCGCAATCTCGAAGGCCATGGCGCTCGAATCGACCGCATGGAAGGCGCCGTCGTGGAGCGTCGCCTTGAAGTCGATCGTCGGGAAGCCCGCCAGTACGCCCGATACGGCGGCTCTCTGGATGCCCGCCTTGACCGAGGGAATGTACTCCTTTGGCACATTACCGCCGGTGATCGAACTGACGAGCTCGACTCCGGAACCCGGCTCGCCCGGTTCGAAGAGGATGCACACCCTGGCGTACTGCCCCGCTCCACCCGTCTGCTTTCGGTGCACGTAGTCGACATCGAACGACTTGGTGAGGGTCTCGCGATAGGCGACCTGGGGCGGGCCGATATTGGCCTCGACATTGAACTCGCGTTTCATCCTGTCGACGATGATCTCGAGATGAAGCTCGCCCATGCCCCTGATGATCGTCTGGGCCGATTCCTCGTCGGTCGCGACCCTGAAGGAGGGATCCTCACTGGCAAGCCTGGTAAGTGCCATTCCCATCCTGTCGTGGTCGACCCTAGTCTTCGGCTCGACCGCGACCTCAATGACGGGTTCGGGGAATTCCATGCGCTCTAGCGCGACCGGGTTCTTCGGACTGCAGATCGTGTCGCCGGTGGTCGTGCCCTTGAGGCCGCACAGAGCGACGATGTCGCCGGCACGGGACTCTTGGATATCCTCGCGGCTGTTGGCATGCATGAGCAGCATGCGCCCGACCCGCTGCCTCGACCCCTTGGCGGCATTGAGCAGCTGGTCGCCCGATCTCAGGATGCCCGAATAGATGCGCACGAAGGTGAGCGTGCCGACGTACCTGTCGGCCATGACCTTGAAGGCGAGTGCCGCGAACGGGGCATCGTCACTGCTTTCCCTCAATTCCTCCTCGCCGCTCTTGACACCGATGCCCCGGATCGCCGGAACGTCGATTGGCGACGGCAGGTAGTCCGTGACTGCGTCGAGCAGGGGTTGGACGCCCTTGTTCTTGAACGCGCTGCCGAGCAGCACCGGAACGCAGGTTCTCGAAAGCGTGCCGGCGCGGATGCAGCGCACCAGCGTTTCGGCGTCCGGATCGGTCCCCTCAAGATAGGCTTCCATGGCATTGTTGTCGTGCTCGATCACTGTTTCGACGAGCTTCGTGCGCCACATTGCAGCTTCGTCCTCAATCTCTGCAGGGATCGCGATTTCCTCGAAGCGGGCGCCGAGAACATCGTCGTGCCAGACCACGGCCTTCATGGCCACGATATCGACGATACCGCGGAAACCCGCCTCCACGCCGACAGGCAGCTGCAGCACGGCAGGCGTCACGCCGAAACGCTCGACGATCATGTCGACGCAACGGAAAAAGTCGGCGCCGATACGGTCCATCTTGTTGACAAAACAGATGCGCGGGACGCCGTACTTGTCGGCCTGGCGCCACACGGTCTCGGACTGCGGCTCGACACCGGAGACCGCATCGAAGACCGCGACGGCACCGTCGAGCACGCGCAGGCTGCGCTCGACCTCAATGGTGAAATCCACGTGGCCCGGGGTGTCGATGATGTTGATCCGGTAACCGCACCAGTTGGCCGTGGTCGCGGCCGAAGTGATCGTGATGCCGCGTTCCTGCTCCTGCTCCATCCAGTCCATGGTGGCCGTTCCCTCATGGACTTCGCCGATCTTGTGGGAACGGCCGGTGTAGTAGAGGATGCGCTCGGTCGTCGTTGTCTTGCCGGCATCGATGTGGGCCATGATGCCGATGTTGCGATAGCGCTCTATGGGATGATGTCGTGTCATCTTCGCTCGTCCTTGGGGTCGCTTCCGGGGCCCCGGGTTACCAGCTTCGACAGCTACCAGCGGTAGTGCGAAAACGCCTTGTTCGCGTCCGCCATCCGGTGGGTGTCTTCGCGCTTCTTGACGGCTGCGCCCCGTTGCCGGGCGGCATCCATGAATTCACCTGAGAGGCGGTACACCATCGTCGTTTCCGATCTGGCGCGCGCCGCGGTAATGAGCCAGCGGATCGCCAGTGCTTGCTGTCTCTCGAGATTGACCTCGATCGGCACCTGGTAGGTCGCCCCGCCGATGCGGCGCGAACGCACCTCGACCGCCGGCCTCACGTTGTTGAGGGCCTGATGAAAGAGGCCGACCGGATCCTGGCCGGTGGTGTCGCGGATCCTGTCGAAGGCGCCGTAGACGATGCCCTCGGCGACTGCCTTCTTGCCGTCGTGCATCACGCTGTTGATGAACTTGGTGAGCACGATGTCGCCATGAAGGGCATCGGGCAGGACTGCGCGCTTCTCGGCGGCACGGCGGCGTGACATGGTTCGCGCTCCCTATTTGGGCCGCTTGGCGCCGTATTTCGAACGGCTCTGGCGGCGCTGGGCGATGCCTTGCGTATCAAGGGTCCCGCGAATGATATGATAGCGCACCCCGGGCAGATCCTTCACGCGGCCGCCGCGGATCATGACCACCGAATGCTCCTGCAGATTGTGCCCCTCGCCCGGGATGTAGCTGGTGACCTCGAAGCCGTTGGTGAGCCGAACGCGCGCAACCTTGCGCAACGCCGAGTTGGGCTTCTTCGGGGTCGTCGTATAGACGCGGGTGCACACACCCCGCTTCTGCGGGCAGGCCGCAAGTGCCGGCACCTTGTTACGTTCTCGGCGCGGCTTGCGCGGCTTGCGTATCAGCTGATTGACGGTCGGCATGCACCAAAACCCTGGTTCTTGTTACACACAAAACACTCCGCGTTCTCCCGTATGGCAAACGCCCGGGATCGTGAGAGTGCGTTCAAGGTATTCCCCTCCTCCCGCCCCGGCGAGGCGGGATGGCGAAGGGAATGGGACTATAGATAGACCCGGGGACGTGGTCAAGTCCCCGGGCCACAAATTTCCTTCACCTGCCAGTGGCGAGGTTTCGTCTACTCCGCGACGAGCGGAGCCTCTGTTTCGCCCACCGTGAAGTGCTGGATCCCCGGCGCCTCCTCGTCCTCCACAGGCGGTGCGGGACGACTCATCTCCTCGAACTTCTTGAGGCGCTGGGTGACGCGTCCCGTCCCGGCAGGGATCAGACGGCCGACGATCACGTTCTCCTTGAGGCCGGCGAGATTGTCCTTCTTGCCGGCGACCGCAGCCTCGGTGAGCACCCGCGTGGTCTCCTGGAACGAGGCGGCCGATATGAACGACTGGGTCTGCAGGCTCGCCTTGGTGATGCCCTGGAGAACCGGTGTCGCAGTGGCGGTCTTGTCCTTGCCGCACTTTTCGGCGATATCCTCGTTGGCTGCCTCGAACTCATGCTTGTCGATCTGCTCACCCACCAGGAACATCGTCCCGCCGGGTGTCTCGATCTCGACCTTCTGGAGCATCTGCCGGCAGATGACCTCGATGTGCTTGTCGTTGATACGCACACCCTGAAGCCGGTAGACCCCCTGGATCTCGTCGATGAGGTAGTTGGCAAGGGCCTCCACCCCGAGCACCCGGAGGATGTCGTGGGGCACGGGGCTGCCGTCGATCAGGATATCGCCGCGCCGCACCTCGTCACCGTTGTTGACGACGATGTGTTTGCCCTTGGGAAGGAGGTATTCCCGGACAATCTCGCCGTCCTCGTCGTTCTCGGACTTCACGTAGATGCGCCGCTTGTTCTTGTAGTCCTTGCCGAACTCGACCCACCCGTCGTTCTCCGCGATGATCCAGTGGTCCTTGGGCTTGCGCGCCTCGAAGAGCTCGGCGACACGCGGCAGGCCGCCGGTGATGTCGGTGTTGGTGACGGAATCCCGGGGGATGCGCGCCAGCACGTCACCCGGCCTCACCTCCTGGCCGTTCTCGACGGAAAGGATGGCGCCCACCGAGAGCTCGAAGTCCTTGGACTCCTCCGCGTCTCCCTCGGAATCCGCCCCCCCGATGACAATGCGGGGGCGCAGATCGCTGCTGCGTGACTGCTGGCGCCAGTCGACGACCTCCTGGTTTGACATGCCGCTGGTCTCGTCGAGGACTTCCCGCAGCGCCTGGCCTTCCCTGAGGTCCTCCAGCTTCACCCGTCCGCTCCTGTCGGCAATGACCGGCAGGTTGTAGGGATCCCAGCGTGCCAGGGTATCGCCACGCTCCACCTTCCGGCCAACCTCGGGCAGGAGGCGCGAACCGTAGGGCAGCCGCTTGGTGAAGCGTTCACGCCCGGCTTCGTCCCTGATCACAATCTCGCTGTTGCGCGCAAGAACGATGGTACTGCCGTCGCTGTCCTCGACGAGCTGGGGATTGCGGATCTCGACCGTGCCGGTGGCCGGCGTGTCGATGGACGACGATACCGCGCCACGCTGGGCGGAGCCGCCGATATGGAAGGTGCGCATAGTGAGCTGGGTTCCCGGCTCGCCGATCGACTGGGCCGCGATCACACCGACGGCCTCGCCGATATTGACCGGCGTGCCCCGCGCAAGGTCGCGGCCGTAGCAGCGCGCGCAGACTCCCACCGTGCTCTCGCAGGAGAGCACGGAGCGAATGCCGATCTGTTCGATGCCCGATGCCCGGATCGCTTCCATGTGATGCTCCTCGATCATCGTGCCCGTCTCGACCACGACCTCGTCGGTCACCGGATCGACAACGTCGGTGAGCGTGAAGCGGCCGAGCACGCGCTCGGCAAGCGAGACGATCTCCTCGGATCCCTGGACGACCGCCTTCACGTCGATGCCTTCCGTCGTGCCGCAGTCCTCGGTGACGATGACACAGTCCTGAGCGACATCGACAAGGCGCCGTGTCAGGTATCCGGAATTGGCAGTCTTGAGCGCCGTGTCGGCCAGGCCCTTGCGGGCGCCATGGGTCGAGTTGAAGTACTCGCCGACCGACAGGCCCTCCTTGAAGTTGGCGATGATCGGCGTCTCGATGATCTCGCCGGACGGTTTCGCCATGAGTCCGCGCATGCCCGCGAGCTGCCTGATCTGCGCCGGCGCGCCGCGCGCTCCGGAATGGGCCATCATGTAGATCGCGTTCATGCGCCGTGCGTCGCCCTCGCCATCGGGGCTGGAAAGCCCGGACATCAGGGCATCCGCTACTCTGTCGGTGCAGTGGGACCACTCGTCGATCACCTTGTTGTACCTCTCGCCCTGGGTGATGACGCCGTCCATGTACTGCCTCTCGTATTCGAGCACCTTGTCCTGGGTTTCGCGTACGAAGTCGTCCTTGCTGTCGGGGATGACCATGTCGTCCTTGCCGAACGAGATTCCGGCATTGCAGGCGTGGCGGAATCCGAGATTCATGATCCGGTCACAGAAGAGCACTGTCTCCTTCTGCCCGCAGTGGCGGTAGACCCTGTCGATGACATCCGAGATCTCGCGCTTGGTGAGCACCCGGTTGACAAGGTCGAAGGCGAGTTCGGGATGGGCGGGAAGCAGCTGCGAGAGCAGCATGCGTCCGGGCGTCGTCTCCACGATGCGGGAGACCCTGTTACCCTCGCTGTCGAGACCGTGATGGCGGGCGCGGATCCTCGCATGCATCCTGACGGCACCGACGTGGAGAGCGTGCTCGATCTCCCCGATGCCGCGGAACACCATGCCTTCACCGGTCTGTCCCGCAATCTCGAGGGAAAGATCGTAGATCCCCAGGATGATGTCCTGGGAGGGCACGATGATCGGCTTGCCGTTGGCCGGCGACAGAATGTTGTTGGTCGACATCATCAGGACGCGGGCCTCGATCTGCGACTCGATCGAAAGCGGCACGTGAACCGCCATCTGGTCGCCGTCGAAATCCGCGTTGAAGGCCGCGCAGACCAGGGGATGGAGCTGGATCGCCTTGCCCTCGATCAGCACCGGCTCGAAGGCCTGGATTCCCAGGCGGTGGAGCGTCGGCGCCCGGTTCAACAGCACGGGATGTTCCCGAATCACCTCTTCCAGAATATCCCACACTTCGGGCCGCTCCTTCTCGACAAGGTGCTTGGCCGCCTTGATGGTCGGCACCATGCCGTACATCTCGAGCTTCGAATAGATGAACGGCTTGAAAAGCTCGAGGGCCATCTTCTTGGGCAGGCCGCACTGGTGAAGCTTGAGTTCCGGCCCGACAACGATCACCGAACGGCCGGAATAGTCGACCCGCTTGCCGAGCAGATTCTGGCGGAACCGTCCCTGCTTGCCCTTGAGCATGTCCGAGAGCGAGCGCAACGGCCGCTTATTGGCGCCGGTGATGGTCCTGCCGCGTCGGCCGTTGTCGAACAGGGCGTCCACCGCCTCCTGCAGCATGCGCTTCTCGTTGCGCACGATGATGTCGGGCGCATGAAGCTCGATCAGCCGCTTGAGCCTGTTGTTGCGGTTGATCACGCGGCGGTAGAGATCGTTGAGATCGGAGGTGGCGAAGCGGCCCCCGTTGAGTGGTACCAGCGGACGCAGTTCGGGCGGGATGACCGGAACCACCTCCATGATCATCCATTCGGGGCGGTTACCCGACTCGCGAATGGTCTCGATGAGCTTGAGGCGTTTGACGATCTTCTTGCGCTTGGCCTCGGACGTGGTCTCGGCGAGTTCATTGCGCAGCGTTTCGCTCTCCTGCTTGAGATCGATCATGGCGAGCAGCTTGCGCACCGCCTCGGCGCCGATACCGGCGACAAAGGCTTCTTCGCCGTATTCCTCGCGGGCCTCGTCGTATTCCACATCGGTGAGCGTACTACCCGCGATCAGGGGCGTGAGGCCCGGATCGATCACGATGTACTGCTCGAAATAGAGAACCTGCTCGAGCGCCCTCAGCGTCATGTCGAGCAGCAGGCCGATGCGGCTCGGCAACGACTTGAGGAACCAGATATGGGCAACGGGCGCCGCCAGTTCGATATGCCCCATGCGCTCGCGCCGGACCTTGGCCTTGATAACTTCGACGCCGCAGCGTTCGCACACGATGCCCCTGAACTTCATGCGCTTGTACTTGCCGCACAGGCACTCGTAGTCCTTGATCGGACCGAAGATCCGCGCGCACATCAGTCCGTCGCGTTCCGGCTTGAATGTGCGGTAGTTGATGGTCTCGGGCTTCTTGACCTCGCCATAGGACCAGGAGCGGATGGTCTCGGGGCTGGCGATGGAAATCTTGATCTGGTCGAAGCTCTCGATTCCGGTCGCCTGACCGAAAATGCGCATCAGTTCATTCATGCCGTCTCTCCTGTTCCCGGGCACTGTGCCGCCTGAAGCGGCACGTCAACCCGCCTGCTTGAGTTCGACGTTGAGGCCGAGCGCCTGCATCTCCTTGACGAGAACGTTGAAGCTCTCGGGGATGCCTGCCTCGAAGTTTTGATCGCCCTTGACGATGGATTCATAGACCCGCGTCCGGCCGGCGACATCGTCCGACTTGACGGTGAGGATCTCCTGAAGCGTGTAGGCGGCGCCATAGGCCTGGAGCGCCCACACCTCCATCTCGCCGAATCTCTGCCCGCCGAACTGGGCCTTGCCTCCGAGCGGCTGCTGCGTGACAAGGCTGTAGGCACCGACCGAGCGCGCATGGATCTTGTCGTCGACGAGGTGATGGAGCTTCAGGATATAGTGGTAGCCGACCGTCACCGGCCGGTCGAAGGGTTCTCCGGTGCGCCCGTCGATGAGTATCTCCTGTCCGGTCGAGGAAAGCCCGGCGAGCTCGAGCATGTCCGTGATCTCCTTCTCGCTTGCCCCGTCGAACACCGGTGTCGCGACGGTAATGCCGGATCTGAGCTCATTGGAGGTCTCCATCAACTCGGTGTCCTTCATTGAGGTGAACCTGCTGTTCGCTGGATCCTCGCCGTAGACCCTGGCCAGAATCTCCCTGAGATCGTCGTGCGTGGCGACCTTGTTGCCGTCGAGCGGGATCTCGATGGTCATGCTGTCGACCATGCGGCCGATCTTCCGGCCGATACCGGCGCACGCCCAGCCCAGATGGGTTTCGAGAATCTGCCCGACATTCATGCGGCTCGGCACACCCAGCGGATTGAGCACGATGTCGACCGGAGTGCCATCCTCGAGATAGGGCATGTCCTCGGCCGGAACGATGCGCGAAATGACACCCTTGTTGCCGTGGCGTCCGGCCATCTTGTCGCCGGCCTGGAGCTTGCGCTTCACCGCCACGAAAACCTTGATCATCTTGAGGACGCCGGGCTGAAGCTCGTCGCTGGCATCAAGCTTCTCGAGGTTGGCCTTGTGCCGCTTCTCGAGATCCTCGACGACGCCGTCGTAACGGCTCTTGAGCTCCTCGATGGCCGCCATGGCCGCGGTGTCGTCGATCACGATCTGCCACCACTGGCCGCGGCTGAACGGCTCGAGGAGTTCGCGAGTGACCACGGAACCTTCCTCGATGCCTTTGGGACCCCTGATGACGACCCTGCCGTTGAGCAGCGCGAAGAGCCTGGCATGGATGGTCCGGTCGATGATCGAACGCTCGTCGTCGCGGTCCTGGATCAGGCGGTCGCGCGCGGCGGTATCGATGGTCTCGGCCCGCTGGTCAGACCCGTAGTTGGCGCGCGAGAATACCCGCACCTCGACCACCGTTCCCTGGCCGCCCGGAGGCACGCGCAGCGACGTATCGCGCACGTCGGACGCCTTTTCGCCGAAGATCGCGCGAAGCAGCTTCTCTTCGGGCGTCGTCGGGCTTTCGCCCTTCGGCGTGATCTTACCGACGAGGATGTCGTCGGCCTCGACCTCGGCGCCGATGTAGACGATGCCGGCCTCGTCGAGATGACGCAGTGCATCGTCACCGGCATTGGGAATGTCGCGGGTGATCTCTTCGGGACCAAGCTTGGTGTCCCGGGCCACCACCTCGAACTCCTCGATGTGGATCGAGGTGAACACGTCATCCCTGACGATCCGTTCGGAGATGAGGATCGAATCCTCGAAATTGTAGCCGTTCCACGGCATGAAGGCGCACAGCACGTTGCGGCCGAGCGCCAGCTCGCCCTGGTCGGTCGATGGTCCGTCGCCCAGGATATCGCCCTTCTCGACCCGCTGGCCCATCTTGACCAGGGGACGCTGCATGATGCAGGTGCTTTGGTTGGAGCGCTGGAATTTCGCCAGCCGGTAGATGTCGACGCCGAGCGAATTGGCCGACTCGTCCTCGTTGACCCTGACCACGATACGCTGCGAGTCGACCTGGTCGACCACGCCGCCCCGGCGGGTGACGATAGTGGAGACCGAATCGCGCGCCACCACCTCCTCCATGCCGGTCCCGACGAGCGGAGCCTCGGCGATGATCAGTGGCACGGCCTGGCGTTGCATGTTGGAGCCCATCAGGGCGCGGTTGGCATCGTCGTTTTCCAGGAACGGGATGAGCGCGGCAGCGACGGAGACGAGCTGTTTGGGCGACACATCCATCATGTCAATGGAATCGGCCGTCGCCATGACGAATTCTCCGTTCCTGCGGCACGACACGAGATCGTCCTCGAAACGGCCGTCTTCGGTAAGCCTGGCATTGGCCTGGGCAATCGTGTGCTGCCTCTCCTGCATCGCGGTCAGATACTCGATCTCGTCGGTGGCCCTGCGTACGCCGTCGCGCAACTCCACCTTCCGGTAGGGACTCTCGATGAAGCCGTGCTGGTTGATGCGGGCAAAGGTCGCAAGCGAGTTGATGAGGCCGATGTTCGGTCCCTCCGGCGTCTCTACCGGGCAGATGCGGCCATAATGTGTCGGATGCACGTCGCGCACCTCGAAGCCCGCGCGCTCTCGGGTGAGACCGCCCGGTCCAAGGGCGGACAGGCGCCGCTTGTGCGTGAGTTCGGAGAGCGGATTGGTCTGCTCCATGAACTGGGATAGCTGGGAGGCCCCGAAGAACTCGCGTACGGCCACCGCGGTGAGCTTGGCATTGATGAGATCGTGGGGCACCTCCTTGTCGAGTTCCGCCTGGCTCATCCGCTCGCGCACCGCCCTTTCCATGCGCAACAGGCTCGCACGGTACTGGTTCTCGAGCAGCTCGCCGACAGAACGGACCCGCCGGTTGCCGAGGTGGTCGATATCGTCGATGTCGCCCCTGCCGTCCCTGAGTTCCACCAGGGTCTTCAGGCACCCCATGATGTCGGCAGGAGTCAGGACACGCCCTGTTTCGACGTGGTCGGGTCCGAGCCGCTCGTTCAGCTTGACGCGCCCCACCGTCGAGAGATCGTAGCGGTCGGAATCGAAGAAGAGGCCCTTGAAAAGCGATCCGGCGGTTTCGGGAGTCGGCGGGTCGCCCGGCCGCATGACCTTGTATATCTCGATCTGGGCATCTTCCCGGTTGGAACACTTGTCGATCTCGAGCGTTTTGCAGATGTGCGGGCCCACCTTGACGTGATCGATGTCGAGCGTACCGATCTCGTCAATGCCGTGCCCGACGAGGAGGTCGAGCAGCACCCGGTCGATCTCGCTGCCGGCCTCGGCAAGAACAAGCCCGCTGGAAAGGTCGATGACGTCCTCGGCGAGAAACCGTCCATAAAGGGAATCGTCGCCCACGAACTGTTGCTCGAGACCCGCCTTGGCGAGTTTCCTCAACTGGAGCCGGGTGAGTTTCGTGCCGGCCTGGGCCACGACCTCGCCGTTGGCGGCGTTGATGAGATCACGCGCAAGCTTCGTGCCGAAGAGAGCCGTCGTCTCGGATGTATCGAACGGCACCTTCCAGCCTGGCCGAACAAGCCTTTTGAAGGTGATGACGCGTGCGTCATCAAACAGGGTGATGCATTCGATACCGGCCCTCGCCAGCCTGGTCAGAATCTTGCGGTCGAGGCGGTCGCCTGCCGAGGCGATGACGGATTCGTTCGAACCGTGTATGTCCACGGCAAGGGTCCGGCTCACCAGCCCGTCGCGGTCGATGACATGGCCGAGACGGCGTTCCCGATCGCTTCTCCCGAGACTCTCGAGTTCCTTCGCCGTCATCCTTGTCCCGGCTTCCAGGACGACCGTGCCGTCCTCGACATCGACAAGATCGTGCCCGAGCGTGCTTCCCGCGGCACGCTCGGGATCGAAAGCCAGGAACCAGAGCTTGCGCGCGCGCAGGGCAACGACCGGCGCCGTCTCGTCGAACACCGAAATCCCTGTCATCGGCACGGAACCCAGAGTCGCCAGATCGCGGGTTTCCAGCACCGTTCCGGCAGGCAGGATGATCTCGCCGGTCTCGTCATCGGTCGCATCGCCCGCAAGGCAGCGACCCAGCAGCGTACCGTCGAAAACATGGTAGGCGAGATCCCAGGTGCGCTTCGCCTTCGCCAGCTTCGATCCGGCAGTGGCCGCGACACTGCGGTCCGAAGGATCGATGGCATCGTGCTTGAGGACGGCTCCGCTGCGCGCGGCATCATCGAGCTGCATCGCCCATTCCTGATGGATGCGGACATACGAGACCGCATCGTAGAAGGTCTCGAGGATGTCTTCGGACGTATAGCCCAGGGCGAAGAGCATGGCTGTCGCGGGAAGCTTGCGGCGGCGGTCGATTCGCACATGGACGATGTCCTTGGCGTCGAACTCGAACTCCAGCCACGATCCGCGATAGGGAATGACACGCGCGGCGAACAGGAACTTGCCCGATGAATGGGTCTTGCCCTTGTCATGGTCGAAGAAGACACCGGGCGAGCGGTGCATCTGCGAGACTACCACGCGCTCAGTGCCGTTGACGATGAACGTCCCCTTGTCGGTCATGAGCGGAATGTCGCCCATGTAGACATCCTGCTCCTTGACGTTGCGGATCTCCCGCTTGCCGATTTCCCGGTCGACGTCATAGAGCACGAGACGCAGCTTGACCTTGAGCGGCGCCGCATAGGTGAGATCCCGCTGCAGGCACTCGATCTCCGTGTTCTTCGGCGCCTCGATCTGGTAGCGCACGAATTCAAGATCGGCACGGTCGGAGAAGTCCCTGATGGGGAAGACCGACCGGAACACCCCCTCGAGGCCCTCGTCGAGCCTGTCGTCCTCGGGCACTTCGCGCTGCAGGAACTGGTCATAAGATGTGCGCTGCACATCGATCAGGTCCGGCATGTCGATCACCGGCGGAATGCGCCCGAAATTGCGCCGCATGGCGGAACGCCTGTTCATGTGCTTGTCCATGATGTCAGTCCTTGCAGTCGATCGCTCGAAGATGCGGACACGCCGGTCCGCCGCAATGGGCACGGACGCCGCCGCCGACGGTTGACGCCATCGGCGGCGGCGTGCCGCACATTATACCGGGTAGACGGCTTGCCGTGCCGCTTGGTGCGCGGATGGGCCGCACCACGCTACTTGATCTCCACGGTCGCTCCGGCGTCCTCGAGGCGCTTCTTCAGCTCTTCGGCCTCGTCCTTCGACACGTCTTCCCTGACCACCGCCGTCGGCGCGTCCTCGACCAGCGCCTTGGCCTCCTTGAGGCCAAGGCCCGTGATCGCACGGACTTCCTTGATCACGGGGATCTTGCTGGTGCCGAATCCGGCGAGAATGACGTCGAATTCCGTCTTCTCCTCGGCCTGTTCGACCTCCTCGCCTCCCGATCCGGCGGCGGCCGCAACCGCCACCGGAGCAGCAGCGCTCACGCCCCACTTGTCCTCGAGAAGTTTCGAGAGTTCCGCCGCCTCGATGACGGTCAGCGCCGAAAGATCTTCGACCAGTTGTTCAAGCTTGCTCATGTTCTTCTGTAACTCCAGTTAGGGTGATTTCGGTGATGGCCGAACCGGATCAGTCACCGGATTCCCCGGATGCATGGGCATCGAGAACCCGGGCGAGCCGGGTCCCCGGTACCTGCAGGATGCGCGCAATCCTCGTCGCCGGCGTGGCGATCATGCCCAGCAGTCTGGCACGCAGCTCGTCGAGCGACGGGAGTTGGGCGACAGTCCGGATTCCCTCCGCATCGAGCGGCTTTCCGTCCATGGTGCCGCCGACGATGACAAGCTTGCCATTCTTCTTGGCATAGTCGACGGCAGCCTTCGCTGCGGGGACAGGATCCCTGGACGTGGCGACGGCGGACGGTCCCCGGAACAGTCCAGCGATGGACTCCATCCCGGTGCTCTCCAGGGCACGTAGAACCAGCCGGTTCTTGACCACCCTGAAGTCCGCACCCGCATCACGGATGGAACGTCGAAGATCGGTCGCCTCGGCAACGGTGAGGCCGTTGTGACGCGTGACGATGACGATTTCCGCATTGCCGAGTGCACTCTCGAGTTCACTGACAATCTCTTCTTTCCTTGACCGTTCCAAAGGACTCCTCCGTCAGATCGGGACGCCGGGGATGATCCCGTCGAACCGGTTCGGTACCTGCCCGCACCTTCTTGTCGAGGATGCGGACGTCGGCGGTCCTGCCCCGGAATCCCCCCCTCGCTCCGGCGACATGCCTCAATGAGGTGCGCCGGAACCGGCTGGTCTCCCGTCTCATGCCGGCGGCCACAAGGCCATTGGATCCCACGGGGGATACCGGCAATCTCGGACAGGGTTGCGGCACGCAGGAGCATGCCACCGGGCGGCCGGAGCCGCCCGTTTCCTAGAGGCCGTCAGGAGGCCGCGAGGCTTTGCGTGCTGACGTGCAGACCCGGTCCCATGGTGGAACTGAGCGTCGCACGCTTCATGTAGGTTCCCTTTATGGCCTGAGGCCTCGACTTCGCCACCGCGCCCACCAGTGCGCGTGCGTTCTCGGCGATCTTTTCGACCGAAAACGAGAGCTTGCCGACACCGGCGTGAATGATGCCCGTCCTTTCGACGCGGTATTCCACCTGGCCGGCCTTGGCCGCCGCGACGGCGGCGGCGACATCCATGGTCACAGTGCCGAGCTTCGGGTTCGGCATCAGGCCGCGTGGGCCCAGGATCTTTCCGAGACGCCCGACGACGGGCATCATGTCGGGGGTCGCGATGCACCTGTCGAAACCGAGCTGGCCTGCCTGGATGCTCTCGGCGAGGTCTTCCGCACCCACCTTGTCGGCGCCGACCTCGCGGGCTTCGTCGGCCTTGGCGCCACGGGCGAACACCGCGACGATGACGGCGCGGCCGGTCCCGTGCGGCAGGTTGACGACGCCGCGAACCATCTGGTCCGCATGGCGTGGATCGACATTCAGATTGAGCGCGATCTCCACGGTTTCATCGAATTTCGCGAACTTTGCGTCCTTGAGCGCCCGGATCGCGTCCTCAAGATCGTAATCCCTGTCGCGGTCGATGGCGTCGTACACAGCCCGCAGTCTCTTGCCGTTTCTTGCCATCTTCTACTCCACCACCTCGACACCCATGGACCGCGCCGTGCCGGCGATGATCCTGGAAGCCGCTTCGATGTTGTTGGCGTTGAGGTCGACCATCTTGGCGCCGGCAATCTCACGGATCTGCTCCATGCCGATCGATCCGGCGGTCTCGCGGCCGGGCGCGGCCTCCCCCTTTTCTATACCCGCCGCCTTCCTGATGTACCACACCGCGGGCGGGGTCTTTGTCACGAACGTGAAGGAACGGTCCGCATAGGCGGTGATCACCGTCGGCACCGGGGTTCCCTGCTCGAAATTCTGGGTGGCGGCATTGAACGCCTTGCAGAACTCCATAATGTTGAGGCCGCGCTGACCGAGCGCCGGACCGATGGGCGGCGACGGATTCGCCGCTCCTGCCGGAACCGTGAGCTTGATCGTACCTGCAATCTTCTTGGCCATTGTCTCGTCCCTGCCCCTTTTTGGGAACCGTCGGTGATCAGGTCTTCTCGACCTGGGTGTACTCGAGTTCGACGGGCGTGGGTCTCCCGAAGATCAGCACCGCGACCTTGAGTCTCGCCCGGTCCTCGTCGATTTCCTGGACCGTGCCGTTGAACGACGTGAACGGTCCGTCGGCCACCCGCACGCTCTCGCCGATCTCGAAGGTGATCGACGGCCTCGGCCGTTCCACGCCTTCCTGCACCTGGCTGATAATGCGGTCGGCCTCGGAATCGGGAATCGACCTCGGTTGGTTGCCCGAACCGAGGAAACCGGTGACCTTCGGCGTGTTCCTGACCAGATGCCACGTATCGTCCGTCATCTCCATGTGCACGAGCACATAGCCCGGAAAGAACTTCCGGTCGGTCGACACCTGCTTTCCGCCGCGCGATTCCATGACCTTCTCGGAGGGCACCAGAACCTGGCGGAACAGTTCCCCCATGCCCTGGGATTCGGCCCGTTCCCTGATCGCGCTCTCCACCTTCTTTTCGAAGCCGGAGTAGCAGTGCACGATGTACCAGCGGTGCGCCATGGCCCCTATCGCCCCAGACCCAGGATCAGCTGGATCCCTTCGGAGAAGACCTGGTCGACCAGGAAGAAGAAGAACGCCACGAGTACGATCATCGCGAACACGGTGAGCGTCGTGATCCCGGCCTCCTTCGGAGTCGGCCAGGTGACCTTCCTGATCGCCTCGAGCCGGACTTGCCTGACAAATTCGGCTGGTGACACTTTCGCCATGTGCAGTCCCGTCGTTTCCCTGATGTCAAAGCAGCCCGAAGGTGGCAGGAGCGGCAGGACTCGAACCTGCAACCCCCGGTTTTGGAGACCGGTGCTCTACCAGTTGAGCTACACTCCCAATGCCCGCCGCTGTTCCGTCTTAGTCGACAATCTCGGCGACAACGCCGGCACCGACGGTGCGGCCGCCCTCGCGGATCGCAAAGCGCAGGCCCTCGTCCATGGCAATCGGCGAGATCAGTTCCACATCCACCGTCACGTTGTCTCCCGGCATCACCATCTCGATCCCGTCGGGAAGCTGAACATGACCCGTCACGTCCGTCGTCCGGAAGTAGAACTGCGGACGATAGTTCGTGAAGAACGGCGTGTGACGGCCGCCCTCCTCCTTCGTCAGAACATAGGTCTCCGCCTTGAAACGCGTGTGCGGCGTGATCGTCCCCGGGCGCGCAAGAACCTGCCCGCGCTCAACCTCATCACGCTTCGTGCCGCGCAGAAGAACGCCGATGTTGTCGCCCGCCTCGCCCGAATCCAGCAGCTTGCGGAACATCTCGACACCCGTACACACCGTCTTCGACGTCGCACGGATACCCACAATCTCAACCTCGTCGCCAATCTTCACGACACCACGCTCCACTCGACCCGTCACAACCGTGCCGCGCCCCGAAATCGAAAACACATCCTCGATCGGCATCAGAAACGGACGGTCAATCGCGCGCTCCGGCGTGGGAATGTACGTGTCGATCGCCGCCATCAGCTCCAGAACCGACTTCTCTCCCGTCTCGACATCGCCATCCTCCATCGCCGCAAGCGCCGAACCGCAGATCACAGGAATGTCGTCCCCAGGAAAACGGTACTCCATCAGAAGCTCGCGGACCTCAAGCTCCACAAGCTCAAGAAGCTCCTCGTCGTCTACCTGGTCAACCTTGTTGAGATACACCACGATCGCCGGAACACCCACCTGGCGCGCCAAAAGAATGTGCTCGCGCGTCTGCGGCATCGGACCGTCCGCCGCGCTCACAACAAGAATCGCGCCATCCATCTGGGCGGCACCCGTGATCATGTTCTTCACGTAGTCCGCATGGCCCGGACAGTCGACATGGGCATAGTGGCGCTGCTCCGTCTCGTACTCGACATGCGCCGTGTTGATCGTGATCCCGCGCGCGCGCTCCTCGGGAGCCTTGTCGATCGACGCATAGTCCGTAAACGTCGCTCCGCCCGCGCGCGCCAGTATCCTCGTGATCGCCGCCGTCAGCGTCGTCTTGCCGTGGTCCACATGCCCAATCGTCCCGATGTTCGCATGCGGCTTCGTACGCTCAAACCTTTGCTTCGCCATGCTTCTCGACTTCTCCTGGTCAGCACTCACCCGAAACGGGTGTTCATGATTGTGACTACTCCCAAGACTCCCTCAGAACACCGGACAGTCAGGGACTGGAGCGGGTGGCGGGAATCGAACCCGCGTAACCAGCTTGGAAGGCTGGGGCTCTGCCACTGAGCTACACCCGCCTCTTCGGCCATGCCTTCCCCACGGCCATGGATGGTGGAGGGAGGTGGATTCGAACCACCGTAGGCATAGCCAACGGGTTTACAGCCCGTCCCTTTTAACCGCTCAGGCATCCCTCCGGGCAAGCAGGTACAGCAGATAACGGATTTACGACCAAGGAAATCCGCCGGTTGATGAACAATGCATCAGAGCGCAGGAAGGCTTTGCGTCCTGCACCGTCGATGGCCACGCCGGGGTTTCCAATTTGTGGAGGGCTCATATATAGCACATCTTCATGGTCCGCAAGCACTCGCCGAAACAAAATTCACGCTTCTGGGCGAGGTCCGGACCGTTGTGGATCTACGGGCGCCACCCGGCGGAGGCGGCACTCGCCAATCCGCGCCGCAGGATCGTCCGCCTGGTCGCCACACCGGACACGATGGCGCGACTGACACCCATCCTCGCCACGCGCCAGGAGCGCCTGACATGCGATGTAATGGTGCCTCAGGAGATCGCCCGCCTGCTTGACGAAGGCGCCCGCCACCAGGGGGTTGCGGTGCTCGCGCAGCCGCTTCCCGACATCGCCATCGCGGACCTTCCCGCCTCGGCGGACCTCGTCCTGGTCCTCGACAAGGTCAGCGATCCACACAATGCTGGCGCGATCATGAGATCGGCCGCCGCGTTCGGCGCCTCGGCGATCGTGATGCAGGAGCGCAACGCGCCGCCTGCCTCCTCGGCGCTTGCCAAGGCGGCCTCAGGCGCGCTCGAGTGGGTGCCGCTGATACGCGTTCCCAACATCACCCGTTCGCTCGCAGAACTGAAGCGGCGCGGCTTCTGGATCACGGGCCTCGATGCCGCGGCGCGCGAGACCCTTGGCTCAACGCCGGTACCGGTGCCCGCCGTGCTGGTCCTGGGTGCCGAGGGCGATGGGCTGCGCAGGCTGACGCGCGAGGCCTGCGATCTCATGGTGAGGATCGAGACCTCGAAGCGGGATCCCAGCCTCAATGTCTCCAATGCCGCCGCCATCGCCCTTCACGTGATCCGCGCGAAACAGGACTTTCTCGAAACCAGGGTTCCGTGCTAAGGGATGGCCAAGCCGGGTTAGCTCAGCCGGCAGAGCAACCGCCTTGTAAGCGGTAGGTCGCGAGTTCGAGTCCCGCACCCGGCACCACACGCCCCCTCTACCGCTATTTCGCCGCCTCGCGCATGGTGACGAACTCCTCGGCGCTGGTCGGATGGATGCCGACCGTCGAGTCGAAGATCGCCTTGGTGGCACCGGCCTTCAGGGCGACCGCGAAGCCCTGCATCATCTCGGCGGAGTCCGGGCCGACCATGTGGACGCCGACGACGCGGTCGCTGCTGGAGACCACCACCAGCTTCATCAGGGTCCTTTCCTCGTTGAGCGAGACCGTGTGCCTCAGGGGCCGGAATTCCGAGAGGTAGATGTCGAGATCGTCGCCATGGGCCTTCATCGCATCCGTTTCGGTGAGGCCGACGCTGGCGACAGGAGGATGACTGAAGACGGCCGACGGTACATTGCTGTAGTCGACGGTTCGAGGGCCGTCTCCGAAGAGCGTTCTCGCCACCGCCATACCTTCGGCCGTCGCCACGGGCGTCAGCTCCAGGCGTCCCAGGACATCGCCAATCGCCAGGATCGACGGTACATTCGTGCGAAAGTGCCGATCCACCGGGATGGTGCCGTCGTCGTTGACGAGAACCCCTGTTTCCCGTAGCCCGAGATTGGCGGTGAGCGGCCGGCGACCCGTTGCGTACATCACCATTCCGGTCTTGAGGCTGGTGCCGTCGGCGAGCGCGCAGCGGAGCCTGTCTCCGGTCCTGGCGATGCATTCGACGACACTGGAGAAGCGCAGATCGATCCCCTTCTTCCTCATCTCGCCCGCCAGGTGCCGGCGGATGTCGTCATCGAACCCGCGAAGGAAAAGTTCCCCCCGGTAGAGCTGCGTCACATGGACGCCCAGCCCGTGGAAGATGCTCGCGAACTCCGCGGCGATGTAGCCGCCGCCGACGATCACGATGGTCTCCGGAAGACGCTCGAGATGGAAGCACTCGTTCGAGGTGATGACATGCTCCCTTCCCGGGATATCCGGGACATGGGGCCACCCGCCCGTGGCGACAAGAATGTTCGCTGCGCTGTGGCGCACGCCGTCGATCTCCACGGCATGGGGACCGACGATGAGGGCGCGCGCCTCGAAGATTTCGCATCCGGCATTCTTCAGCATCCCGTCGTAGATGCCGTTCAGCCTTTCGATCTCCCTGGTCTTGTTGTCGCGCAGCGTCGCCCAGTCGAATTGCGGCACCCTCGATGACCAGCCGTAGCGATCGGCGTCGCGGAAGTCCTCGCTGTAGTGGGCGGCATAGCCGAAGAGCTTCTTGGGAATGCATCCGACATTGACACAGGTGCCACCCCAGTAGCGTTCCTCGGAGATCGCCACGCGCGCGCCGTAGGCAGCCGAAAAACGCGCGGCGCGAACCCCGCCCGATCCGCCGCCGATAACGACGAGATCATAGTCGAAGGCGCCCATCGCATCCCGACCGGGACCGCCGCTAGCGGTCCAGGCCGGCGACGCAGACGTACTTGGCCTCGACGTACTCGTCGATCCCCATGTGGCTGCCTTCACGCCCGATTCCCGATTCCTTGACGCCGCCGAACGGCGCCACCTCGGTCGAGATGATGCCCGTGTTCACGCCGACGATGCCGTATTCGAGTCCTTCACTGACCCGCCAGATACGGCCGATGTCGCGGGCATAGAAATAGCTGGCAAGACCGAACTCCGTGTCGTTGGCAAGCGCGATGGCCTCGTCCTCGCGTTCGAAGCGGAAGAGTGGCGCAAGGGGACCGAATGTCTCGTCGCGTGCCACGAGCATCTGCGGATTGACGTCGGCCATGACCGTCGGCTCGAAGTAGGTACCGCCGAGCTCGTGACGGCTGCCGCCGCACAGGATGCGGGCTCCCTTGGACGACGCATCGGCGATGTGCTCCTCTACCTTGCCGACCGCCGCCTGGTTGATCAGCGGCCCCTGCACGACACCCTCTTCAAGGCCGTTGCCGACTTTCATGTCGGCAACCCTTGCCGTCAGCTTCTCGGCGAAGCTGTCATGAACCGCCGACTGCACATAAATCCGGTTGGCGCAGACGCAGGTCTGACCCATGTTGCGGAACTTCGACTGGATGGCACCCTCGACCGCGGCGTCGAGATCCGCGTCATCGAACACCAGGAAGGGCGCATTGCCGCCAAGTTCCATGGTGACCTTCTTGACTGTCGATGCGGCCTGCACCATCAACTTCTTGCCGATCTCGGTGGATCCTGTGAACGTGATCTTTCGGACCACCGGATTCCCGGTGAGTTCCTCGCCGATCTCGGCGGACTTTCCCGTCAGGATGTTGAGAACACCCCTGGGCACACCGGCACGCTCGGCAAGTTCGCACAGCGCGAAGGCGGAATAGGGAGTCTCCGTTGCGGGCTTGCACACGAAGGTGCATCCCGCGGCGAGCGCCGGACCCGCCTTGCGGGTGATCATCGCCGCCGGGAAGTTCCAGGGCGTGATCGCACCCACCACGCCGACAGGTTCCTTGAGCACGATGATGCGCCGGTCGGCGAGATGCTGTGGAACGGTCTCGCCGTAGATCCTCTTGCCCTCCTCGGCAAACCACTCGATGAAGCTCGCCGCATAGACGATCTCGCCGCGCGCCTCGGCAAGGGGCTTGCCCTGCTCCGAGGTCATGAGATGCGCGAGATCTTCCTGGTTCTCGATCATCAGTTCGAACCAGCGGCGCAGGATGACCGCGCGTTCCTTGGCGGTCTTCGCCTTCCAGGCTGGCAGTGCGGCCGCAGCCGCTTCGATGGCCCGCCGGGTCTCCGCGGCACCCATCCTGGGAACCGTTCCCATCACCTCCGCGGTCGCCGGATTCCTGACATCGATCGTCTCGCCCGAATCGGCGTTCGACCAGGCACCGTCGATATAGCACTGCTGGCGAAACAGGGTTGCGTCGCTGAGATTCATGGGAAATCCTCGTTCGGTCTGCGGATGAAGAGCCGTGGCGCCGCTTCTGGCGGGCATCCGGGCGGTCAAGGCACACTCTAGGAGCCTGTCGGATTTGAGGCAATGCGGCAAGCACTGTCCTTTGATGCTACCATCGAGGCGGATGTGTGTGGTTTCCCGGGACCTGGAGATACGTGATGTCGCGAGACTTCCGTAGGGTGGATCGAGAGACGGCGTGGCTGTCCGAGGATCGCCTGATGATGGCCCGGTCGTTGGGTCTTCTGAAGCCGGGCACCGTCAGCCTTGACGGCACCAGGGTTCAGGCCAACGCATCCAGGCACAAGGCGCTGAGCCGGGAGTACGCCAACAGGCACGGTGCGCAGTTGCACGTCCCTGCCGAACTGACGCGCTGCGAGGACCGTCTGGCGGAAGCTCGTGCGGGAAGGAGCAGACCGGCCACAGGAGCGGCGGCAAGCCGTCTTCGCCACCCCGGCCTGAACCCGGAGCGAAGAATCAGGTGATCGTGACCGCCCATCTGGCCCCGGATCATGAAGGCGACCGATGGATTCGAGCAGGCCTGCAACGCCCGGGCGGTGGCCGACGGGGTCTGCCATGCCGGAACCGGCAGAAGGGGCGCCAATTGTGACAGGCTCCCGGAGCCGACCGGAGTGAATGAGACCGATGGCATTCGATTTCGACAGGATCATCGAACGGCGGGGAACCGGCGCCGCCAAATGGGAATCGAAAGCCCCCGAGGAAGGCGGGCCGCCTCTCCTTGCGATGTCGGTCGCCGACATGGAGGTCGCCGCACCGGACCCGGTCCGCGAAGCGATGATCGAGCGCATCGACCACGGAATCTTCGGCTACACCATGGTGGGCGCCGAATACCGCGAGGCGGTCGCCGCCTGGCAGATGGAGCGCCATTCCTCGTCCATCGAGCCGGAGTGGGTCGTGACCCATCACGGGGTCCTGCCCTCGCTCTTCCAGCTGATCCGCGCATTCCTGCCTGAAGGGTCCGCGGTCGTACTCCAGACACCAGCGTTTCCGCCGTTCCTCGATGCCATCGGACTTCACGGCCACCACGCGGCCACCAACGATCTGGTGCGCCGGGGAGACACGTACTCTATCGACTTCGAGGATTTCGAGAAGGCGTGCCGGGATCCCGCCACCCGACTCTTCATCCTGTGCAACCCCCACAATCCGACTGGCCGCAGCTTCACGCCGGGCGAGCTGCGCCGCCTTGCGGAGATCTCGGCACGCCACGGGGTGATGGTGTTTGCCGACGAGATTCACGGCGATCTCGTACTTCCGCCCGGGCGCCTTACACCGTTTCTTTCCGTCTGCGGCGACCTCGATATCGAAGTGGTGGCAGCCAACGGGCTTTCCAAGACGATGAATCTCGCAGGACTCGCTCTCAGCAATCTCGTCATCCCGTCGGCGACGATGCGCGAGTCTCATGAAAAGGCGATGCGCGAGTCCGGGGAATGGGGCATCAATCCGGTCTCTGCTGCCGCCTTTCTCGCGGGCTACCGCCATGGCGGTCCCTGGCTCGATGCCCTCCTCGATCATGTCACCGGCAACATGGCGCTCATCGATGCCTACTGCGCCCGGCACCTGCCGGAAGTCCTGCCGACGAAAACCGAGGGTACCTACCTGAAGTGGCTCGACATGACGCGCGTCGGACTCGACGAGGAGGACCTCGTGGACCGCCTCGTCAACCGGCAAAGGCTCCTGGTTCAGGCCGGCAGCGCCTTCGGGGCCTCGGGAAAGGGCTTCCTGCGTCTCAACCTCGCCTGCCCCCGGTCTAGCGTTGCCGAGGCGATGGTGCGGATCGAGAGGGTGGTCAGGGGCAACGACTGACCGCTATTCCACCGTGACGCTCTTGGCAAGGTTGCGCGGCTGATCGACATCGGTGCCCTTTCGCACGGCGGCATGGTAGGCGATCATCTGCACGGGAATGGCGTAGACGATCGGCGAGACGAGAGCGTTGACCACCGGCAGGACGATCTTCCTCCCGGCAACGGATCCAGCGCGTGCCGCCCCCTCCCTGTCGGTAATCAGAATGATCCTGCCGCCCCGGGCCTTCGCTTCCTGGACATTCGACATCGTCTTCTCGAAGAGATCGTCGCTGGGCGCGACGACGATGATCGGCACATGCTCGTCGATCAGCGCGATCGGCCCGTGCTTCATTTCTCCCGAGGCATAAGCCTCTGCGTGGATATAGCTGATTTCCTTGAGCTTGAGGGCACCTTCCATGGCGATCACCGAGGACGTTCCGCGGCCCAGATAGAGAACGTAGCGCGCCTCGGCGACATCGTGTGCGATGCGCCGGAACTCGTCTTCCATGTTGAGCACGCGCGCGAGCGTCGACGGCAGTGTCGTCATGGCATCGGCAAGTCGCATGACCCCGGCATCGTCGAGTTCGCCCCGCGCGCGCGCCGTCGCGATGGCGAGGCTGAGCAGGACCGCGATCTGGGAGGTGAAGGTCTTGGTCGCGGCAACTCCGATCTCTGGTCCGGCATGGGTCGGCAGCACGAAATCCGCTTCGCGTGCCGCAGTGCTGGTCTCGGTGTTGGTGATCACGACGATGGTCTGCCCGAGGCCGCGCGCGTAGCGCAGAGCAGCCACGGTATCGGCGGTCTCGCCCGACTGGGAGACGAAGACAGCGACCCCTCCTTCGGCCATCGGCGCGCGCCGGTAGCGGAATTCCGAGGCGATATCGGCATCGGCCGGCAGCCGGGCAACACCCTCCAGCCAGTACCTGCCGATGAGGGCCGCGTAATACGCCGTCCCGCAGGCGATCAGCGTCATCCGCGGCACGGCGCCAAGATCGATATCGAGGCCGGGAAGGCCGATCGTGCTGGTTTCGGGATCCAGATAGCGCCCCAGGGTTTCCCCGACGGCGGTCGGCTGCTCGTGGATCTCCTTTTCCATGAAGTGCCGGTAGTTGTCCTTGCCGATCGCTGCCCCGGTGAGTTCCGTGTCGACGACCGGGCGGCTGACCTTGCGCCCACGCGCGTCGTGAAGCTCGGCGCCATCGCGGCGGATGACCGCGAAATCGTCCTCTTCCAGATAGGTCACCTTGCGGGTATGGCCTGCCAGGGCGATGGCGTCGGAGGCAAGATACATCTCGCCTTCGCTCCAACCCACGGCGAGCGGCGCGCCCCGCCGGGCTCCGACGAGCACCTCGCCCGTCCCGGCGACAAGGAGCCCCAGGGCGAACATGCCCTCGAGGCGCTGCATCAGGGCCACTACGGCGTCGGCGAGCGGTCGCCCTGTCTCGATGAGCTCATCGAACAGGTGGGCGACGACCTCGGTATCCGTGTCGGAGTCGAAGCGGCGTCCCCTGGCACACAGCTCCTCGCGCAATGTCCTGTAGTTCTCGATGATACCGTTGTGGACAACGGCAACGCATCCCGCCACGTGGGGATGGGCATTGCGTCCGGTCGGCGCTCCGTGCGTCGCCCACCTGGTATGACCGATACCGGCATGGCCTTCGAGACTCTCGAGGGCGAGCGAGGCTTCGAGGTTCGCGATCTTCCCGGCTTCGCGCCTGCGGACGAGCCCATGGGGCGAGAGAACCGCGACGCCTGCCGAGTCGTAACCCCGGTACTCGAGACGGCGCAGACCGTCCATGAGGACGGGCACTGCCTCGCTGCCACCAATATAGCCGAGAATACCGCACATGGCGTCAGTCCTCGCGGCCGTAGCGCTGTGCCGCCTTCTTGCGGCGCAGCCGTTTCGCCACGCCCGGTCTGACCGTCTGCGGCGTCCGCTCGAGTGCCAGCGCATCGTCGCCGATATCCCTGGTGATCGTGCTTCCGGCACCGACGATCGTATCGTTGCCGATGGAAAGTGGTGCGACAAGCGAGGCATTGGAACCGATGAAGGCCCTTTCGCCGATCCGCGTCAGGTGTTTCGAGACCCCGTCGTAGTTGCAGAACACGACGCCCGCGCCGAGATTCGCGTGCGCGCCGACCTCGGCATCGCCGACATAGGCGAGATGATTGGCCTTGACGCCTGGTCCCAACGACGAGGCCTTGATCTCGACGAAGTTCCCGATCTTCGCACCCTCCCCGAGGCGGGTTCCGGGACGCAACCGGGCGAAGGGGCCCACCGCGGCACCCCGTTCGATCCGGCAGCCCTCGAGATGACTGAAACTCATGATGACGGCGCCGTCGCCGATGACGACGCCCGGTCCGATCACGACATTGGGCTCGATCCGGACATCACGACCGATCTCGGTGTCCCAGGAGAGCCAGACCGTCTCCGGCGCGATCATCGAACACCCGTCGGCCATGGCGGCAAGACGCAGGCGGCGCTGCAAGACGGCCTCGAACCGTGCGAGGTCGATGCGGTCGTCAGCGCCGACGGTATCGTCGGGATCCTCGGTTTCGAGAACCGCGGTCTTCATGCCGCGGGCACGGGCAATGGCGACGATGTCGGAAAGGTAGAACTCCTGTTTCGAGTTCCGGTTCGAGACTTCGTCCACGAGTTCCAGGATGAGGCCCGCATCGAAGCTCATCATTCCGGAATTGCACAGCGTGGATGCCCGCTCTTCATCCGTCGCGTCGTGGTACTCCACGATCCGCTCGAGGCTGCCGTCCGCCGCGAGCACGAGGCGCCCGTACCGGTTGCGCGACGTGACGTGGACTCCCAGAGCCGAGGCGACGGCGCCTGCCTCCCGCCGCGTCCGGACCAGATCGTGGATGGCACGGCCTTGAATCGTCGGCGCATCGCCGAAGAGGACGACGACATCGGCAATTTCGGCGGTTTCACCGAAACCTGCCAGGGCGTCGCGGGCGGCCTTGACGGCATCCGCGGTCCCGAGCGCCTTCTCCTGGACCGCGACGCGTGCCGGACGGACGGCCTCAGCCATCCTTTCGTCTTCGGGGCCCGTCACCACGACGACACGCTCCGGCGCCACAGCCGCTGCCGCCGCCAGGACGTGATTCACCATGGGCCGACCCGCGACGGGGTGGAGCGCCTTGGGAAGGTCGGATTTCATGCGCGTGCCCTTCCCGGCAGCAAGCACGACCACGGCAACGCCCGGCAGGGCGAGATCGGACACCATGACACCCTCTTTCGGCAACCAGCGGTTGGTGCCACACATGAAGCGCCGCCCAAAGTCAAGATTTGCATCATTCGATGACACGAATCGGCGGGCCGGAAAAGCCCCGCCTCCGGGATGACAGTCATGTCGCGATCAGCCTACCCTTGTCGTCGAAGTGACCGGAGAGTGACCTTGCCCCTGCAACACAGGTTTCGCGCCGTCGTCTTCGATCTCGACGGCACGCTGATCGACAGCGCCCCCGATATCGCCGATGCCTTCAACATGGTGCTGGCGGAACTCGGCCGTCCCGCATTGACCGACAGGACCGTGCGCGACCTCGTCGGCAGCGGCTGGGCACACCTGCTCGATCGTGTCATGGCAATGACGGGCGGCATGCCGCAGGGCGGAACCGGAACGATCGAGGAAAGGTTCCGGGTGCACTATCTGCCGCGCAGCACGCGGCTCGCCAGCCTCTATCCGGGGGTGCTCGATACCATCCGGGAGCTTCACCGCAGCGGAACCGCGCTCGGGGTGTGCACGAACAAACGCCAGGCCGGTGCCGACCATGTCATCACCGCCTTCGGACTCGACACCGTCTTCGGCGCCGTGGTCGGCGGCGACAACGGTGTCATGAAACCAGATCCGGCACACATCGCCATCGTTCTGGAGAAGCTCGGTGTCGACGCGAAGGACGCCGTCATGGTGGGCGACAGCAGTTCGGACGTGGAAGCCGCCCACGGTCTGGACATGCCCTGCGTCGTCGTCACATACGGCTACACCGCGAAACCGGCCGCATGCCTCGACGGCGAGCGGCTGATCGACAGCATGGAGGACCTTGCCAGCGCGCTCCTGGGCCTTTGACGGATCTACACGCGCATGACAAGGGCATCGACCGCGATGGCGCCGCCTGGCCCTGCGATCACGGGATTGAGATCCATTTCGGCAATCAGCGGATCAAGGCTGGCGATCATCACCGAGAACCGGGAGAATGCCGAAGCCAGCCAGACCTGCGACGTCGGCCGGCGGCGCGCCCCTTCTTCCCTCGAGAAGGCGTGCAATCTTCAATCGTTCGATCAGCCGATCAGGCGCGCGCGCCGGACCGAATGGCGGCATCGCAAAGACCTTGTCGTCCATCCATTCGAGCATGACACCGTCTGCCGAGACCATCGCGACGGGTCCGAACTGCGCATCCCTGAAGGCGCCGAACGCCATTTCAACGCCCTGCGGTGCCATGGCCGCGACGGTGACGCGCAGACCGAGTCTACCGGCCATGCCGGTGTAGGCTGCGTCGAGTTCCTTCGTGTCGGCGAGGTTCAGCATCACGCCGTTTCGATCGGACTTGTGGTCGATCCCCGGCATCGCCGTCTTCAGGGCCACGGGAAAACCGGTTTCCCGACCGGCTTCGAGAGCCGAGTGACGATCGCCGCATGGCTGTGACGGCACGGTCCCGATCCCGAACATGGAGACCAGGCCTAGAAGCTCCGCTTCACCGGAGACCCCGCCTTCCAGCATGGCGCGCGCCCGGGCCACGGTATCGGTCCCGACTCCGGGCGGTGGATCGCCGTCCCGCCGGCCGATGCAGTCGCGCCACGCAAGAGCATGCTTCATCGCGACAAGCATGGGCCGTGCCCCGTTGATCACCGGGATGCCGTGATTGCCGAAGTGCAGCGCCACGTCGGCATTCTCGCAGGCGCCCAAGCTGCAGTACAGCACATGGGGCTTGCCGGTCTTCGCCGGCAGGCGTTCCAGACCTTCGGTCACTTCAGGATAGAAGTTGAAGTGGTCATCCACGAAAAACTCGTGAGCCACGATCGCCACGCCGGGGTCCCGGGCGAGCGCGAGCGCGGAGCGGTTGAATCGTTCGGTGAAGTCCGATCCCAGGGGACCGGCGGCATCCAGCGGGTTCACTGGTTCGAGACCGTGGGCGAGGTGTTCCCGCAAGGCCTTTCGCGTGGAGTCGTCCAGGACCGCGAAAGGCATGCCGATGGTGTCCGCAAGATCAATCAACTGCTCCCTCAGACCGCCCGAATCGGTCACCACGCCGAGTCCGCCCGGTCCGGGCTGCCGGTCATGGGCCAGAACCTGGGCGGTCGCCATCATCTCGTCGAGATCTCGGCACCGGATGACACCCCAGGAGTCGCAGAGCGCCTCGAAGGCACTGTCGTTCCCCGCCATGGCTCCGGAGTGCGTTGCGGCCAGCGCCGCGGCAGCCTCGGTACGGCCCACCTTCACCACAACAACCGGCACACGCTTGGCGCGTGCCTTCGAGAGCGCCTTGACGAAGGCGGCAGGGTCGCGCACCGCTTCAATGAAGAGGGTGATGACCCTCGTGGTCTCGACGTCGAGAGCATAATCGATGTAATCCGCCACCGTCGCCGATATCTCCTGGCCGGGAGAGATCACCATGTTGAAGCGGTAGCGGGCCGTCGATTCGAGCAGCAGGCTGAACACCGAACCCGAATGGCAGATCACCGCGATCCCCCCTTCGAGCGGGTGAAGCGGTGTCTGGAAACTGAGCCAGGTGCGGCTGTCCATGTTGATGAAACCCATGCCGTTGCCGCCACACACGGGAACACCAGCATCGCGCGCGGCGGATTTCAGCCATTCGAGGAGCGGCGGGTCGCGATCGTCCTCGAGGAAACAGGCATCGAACACAACAAGTGAACGTGCACCTGCGCGAAGCGCCTCGCCGAACACTTCCTTCATGCGATGGGCCGCCACGGACAGCACCGCCACATCGGGTGCTTCAGGCAGTGCGGCGAGCGAAGGCAGGCATGGATAGCCCACGATCTGGTCGTAGCGCGGATTGATGCAGGCAACACCGCCCGGAAATCCGGCACCGGCGAGGGTTTCCACCATGTGAAAACCCACCGTTCCCGGCCTCCGGGATGCGCCGACCAGGGCGATGGAGCGCGGAACCAGCAGAGGGGCCAACCAGTGATCCGGGCGCGCCATGGCGCAGATCTCAGCTCACCGTGTCTGGGAGGCCAGCCTTTCGCCGGGTCATGAAATCCTTCAGAGCCTCGTCGCGGGCTTCATCGAGCGGCGGTGCCTCGTAGGCCGCCAGGCGTCTGCGGGCCGTGGCAACCGAACGCTGGTCATGGGAAAGTTCGCCCTCGGCCTGCCACTGCTCGAAACTGTTGTTGTCGGCGATCTCGGGTATGAAGAAGCCCTCGAGATAGTTTCGCCGGGTATGGGCGCATCCGAGGAAGTGGTTTCCGGGACCGACCTCGCGAACTGCCTCGAGTCCCAGACCGTTGTCCGAGAGATCCGGCTTGCGGCAGAAACTCTGAAGCATCGCGATCTGCTCGGTGTCCATGACGAACTTGCCGTACCCGGCGCAAAGACCCGCCTCGAGCCAGCCGGCGGCGTGCAGAACGAAGTTGGTTCCTGCCAGGAGCGTGGCGGTCATGGTCTGCATGGATTCGTAAGCCGCCTGCGCATCGGCGATCTTGGCGCCGTTGAGCATGCCGCCCGATCGAAGCGGAACCCGGTAACGGCGGGCGAGCTGGCCGACCGCATAGATCATGTGCAGGGTCTCGGGCGTCCCCATCATCGGCGCTCCCGAGCGCATGGAGACGGTCGCAAGGAAGCTGCCGTAGACCATGGGAACGCCGGGGCGGACGATCTGGGCGTAGGCAAGTCCCGCAGCCACTTCGGCATTGAGCTGCGCGACGGCTCCGGCGGTCACCACGGGTGCCATGGCACCGGCCATGATAAACGGCGTGACGAGGACCGCCTGGTTGTGCTCGGCGTAGTGGCGCAGGGCGCCGAGCATGGAACTGTCCCAGACCAGCGGTGAATTACAGTTCACCACCGACGTCATGACAGTGTTCTCCTGGATATAGTCGGCGCCGAAGAGGATCTCGCACATGCGGCAGGAATCGAGCGCCCGCTCGGGCGCCGACTGTACCCCCATGAAGGGTTTGTCGGAATACCTGATATGGCTGTAGACGATGTCGAGGTGCCGCTTGGGCACGGGCACATCCACCGGCTCGCAGATGATTCCCCCGGAATGGTGGAGCACCGGCGACATGTAGGTGAGCTTGATGAAGTTCTGCAGGTCCTCGAGGGTCGCATAGCGCCGTTCGTTGGCGAGATCGCGCACGAAGGGCGAACCGAAGGTGGGCGCGAAGACGGTGTTGTCGCCGCCGATCACCACATTGCGCTCCGGATTGCGCGCCACCTGCACATAACTTTCCGGCACCATGGCAAGCTTCTCTTCGATGAGGCCTCGCGGAATTCGCACCCTTTCCCCCTGGACATCCGCCCCGGCGTCCTTCCACTGCCGACACGCCGTTTCGTCGCGGAAGTCGATGCCAATCTCTTCGAGAATCTGCATGGATGTATCGTGCAACAGTTCGACACCTGCTTCGTCGAGCAGCTCGTAAACCGGTATCTCGCGCGTGATGTAGCGCTGCTGGACGATCGGCGCAGCAACGCGTTCCCGGTGCCGTTGAGCCCGTCCGCCGCGCCGCACCCGGCCTTCAGCCATGCCTTGTTCTCCTCACCATCGGCATGCCATGTGAGGCCAAGGCAGGAAACGAGTCAATGGGCGTCGACCGGCCGGTGCAATGCCGTGTCGACATGATTGACACGCCATGTGCCTCTCCCTAATGTGCGCTCGCTTTTTCTGGTGGCCAACGGGCGCTCGGCTGGCGAGGCGATATGCCGGATGAATCATCCGAACTTCAGCGAAAAATCGCCGACGCGCGGCAGAAGGGCCCGGCAGACAGTGGCGAAACCGGAAGGAGATCGACGGCGTCGGGATACGGCATGGCCATCCGGATGTCGGTCGAACTGGTTGCTGCCCTGGGCGTTTCCGTCTTTCTGGGACTCTGGATCGACGGCGAACTGAATACAGCACCCCTGTTCCTGATCATCTTCCTGATCATGGGCATGGGCGCCGGCTTCATCAACGTGGTGAGGGCTGCCGGAAGCTTTACCCGTGGATCGCTGCGCGGTCCTGCGAACAGTAAAGAGGACCAAACGCGTGGCGACTGAATCCCATGGTGATGGCGGGCACGGCCCGCTCGAACAGTTTGTGGTTTCGCCAACCGTCGAATTCGGCATCGGCGACCTTGATCTTGCGATCACCAATTCGGCGATCTGGATGATGGTCGCGACAGCGCTGGTCATCGTCTTCACGACGGTCTTCATCGGCAAGCGCAGCCTCGTTCCCGGGCGCATGCAGTCACTCGTGGAAATCTCCTACGAGTTCATCGCCAACATGCTCCAGGAGAATGTCGGGAGCCAGGGTCGGCCCTTCTTCCCGTTCGTTTTTTCCCTCTTCATGTTCATCCTCTTCTGCAACATGCTGGGCATGCTGCCCTACAGCTTCGCGGTCACAAGCCAGATCGTCGTGACATTCGGGCTGGCATTCGTGGTCTTCATCGGTGTGACGATTGTCGGCTTCGTGAAGCATGGACTCGGCTTCTTCAAGTTCTTCCTGCCGAACGGCGTGCCGGGCTTCCTCGCCCCGTTGGTCATTCCCATCGAGATCCTGTCCTACCTGATACGCCCGGTCAGCCTGGGTTTGCGCCTGTTCGCCAATCTGACGGCAGGCCACACCATGCTGAAGGTGTTTGCGGGATTCGTGGCACCCCTTGGCGCCTTCTACATACTTCCCGGCGCCATCCCGATGGCTGCGGTGGTGGGTCTCACCCTGCTCGAGTTCGCCATCGCGTTTCTGCAGGCCTATGTCTTTGCGGTCCTGAGCTGCATCTACCTGCATGACGCGATTCACATGCATTGAGGCCGTCCGCGGTCCGTCTGAAGGCAACCCAAGACAAACGAAAGGACTATGATGATGGAAACAGAAGCTGCAAAACTCATTGGCGCCGGTCTCGCGGTGATCGGACTGGGTGGTGTCGGCGCCGGTATCGGCAATATCTTCGCCTCGATGATTTCGTCGGTCGGGCGCAATCCCGCGGCAGCCGGCAATGTCCAGGGCTTCATGTGGATCGGCTTCGCCCTCGTCGAGGCCGTCGCGCTCTACGCGCTGCTGATCGCCCTTCTTCTGCTCTTCGTCTTCTGATGGTCGCCGTGGGCACTCCGCGGTCATCCTGACGGGAAGGTTCGACACCCATGCCCCAGCTGGAATTCTGGCATTTCCTGCCGCAGTTCTTCTGGCTCGCGGTTTGTTTCGTGTTCCTGTACGTCATTATGGCGTTCGTTGCGCTGCCGCGAATCGGCCGCGTCCTCAACGAACGCGAGAACAGGATCGAAAACGATCTCGATGCAGCCGAGAAGGCGAGAGCCGAAGCCGAACAGGCGAGGCAGGACTACGAGGACTCGCTCGGCGATGCCCGGGAGAGGGCCCGGGTCATCATCAGCGATGCCATCCGGGCCGGTGCCGACGCCAACGAACGGCGCCTCGACGAGCTCGAGCGTGAAACGGACCGGGAACTCGAGGATGCGCAACGGTCGATCGATAGCGCCCGCCGCGAGGCACTCGGCAATCTAAAGGACGTGGCCGCTGAGGCGGCACGATCGGCGACCGCGAGACTGATCGGTGCGGATGTTAGTGACGAGGAAGTCGCCCGGGCGCTGGCGGCAGTCCGGGAGAACTGATCATGTGGAGGCTCCTCGAAGATCCTGCGTTCTGGGTTGCCGTCGCCTTTTTCGCTGCCATTGCCATCGCCGCAAAGCCACTTTCCGCCATGATTCTGGGAGCGCTCGACCGGCGTAGCCGGGAAATTGCCAGGAATCTCGAGGAAGCAAGCGCGCTGCACGAGGAAGCCAATGAACTGCTTGCTTCCTACAGGCGCAAGTACCGTGATGCGGAAGCCGAGATCGCCGAAATCATGGCACGGGCCCGCGAGGAAGCGGAACGCCTGACGCGTGATGCCGCGCGCGAACTCGAGGAACGGGTCGAGCAACGCCGCCAGAAGGCCATGGACCGGATTCGCCTGGCAGAGGCCGATGCCATGAAGGAGGTCCGCGAGGTCGCTGTCGACCTCGCCCTTGCCACGACCCGCAGGCTTCTCGACGACAGGCTCACCGAAGGCGAACAGTCGCGCCTCGTCGACGAGGCCATCGACGAGGTCGGACGGCGCCTGCACTGATCCTTTCTGCTGAAACGTCAGTCAGGCCGCATCCGGTTTCCAGGTCAGCACCGGACGCCTGGCCGCCGTGGTTTCGTCGAGCCGTCTCCAGGGAGCGAAATGAGGAGCATCGTGGAACAGGCGGTGGTTCCCTGATCTCGCCTGTTCCATCAGGTGGAGCATTGCATCGCAGAACTGATCGAGACTTCGCCTGCTCTCGGTTTCGGTCGGTTCGATGAGCATGGCGCCATGGACCACGAGTGGGAAGTACATGGTCATGGGGTGGAATCCCTCGTCGATCAGGGCTTTGGCCACATCGAGCGTGGTGACCCCGGTATCGTTCAGGCTCCTGTCGTCGAACAGGCATTCGTGCATGCAGGGTCCGGGAAATGGCGCATTGAAGGCATCGCCGAGGCGCGCCAACACGTAATTGGCGTTGAGTACCGCGTCCTCGGCGACCTGGCGCAGCCCGTCGGCACCGTGGCTCATCATGTAGGCAAGGGCGCGCACGAACATCCCCATCTGCCCGTGGAAACTCCGCAGACGGCCGAATGCACGACCCGTGCTGTCATGCTCGACGAGGCGCCAGCCCTTGCCGTCCACCTCGACACGGGGCAGTGGTGCAAACGGCAGGAGCGCATCGGACAACACCACCGGACCGCTTCCCGGGCCACCACCACCGTGGGGAGTCGAGAATGTTTTGTGGAGGTTGATGTGCATCGCATCGACGCCAAGGTCGCCGGGCCGCACCCGCCCCACGATCGCGTTGAAGTTGGCGCCGTCGGCATAGAGGAAGGCCCCGGAGTCGTGAAGCATGTCGGCGACCGTTATGATGTCGTTCTCGAAGAGGCCGCAGGTATTGGGATTGGTGAGCATGAGGGCGGCGACGTCCGCGTCGAGCGCCTGCTCGAAAGCGGCCAGATCGATGCGTCCCCGGGCGTCCGAGGGAATGGTCCCGACCTGATAGTCGCACAGGGCCGCGGTTGCCGGATTGGTGCCGTGGGCCGATTCCGGCACCAGGATCTTCCGGCGTGGGTCTCCTCTCCAGGTGAGCGCTGCACGGATGGTCATCAGGCCGGCGAATTCGCCATGGGCGCCGGCCGCAGGAGACATGGCAACCCCGTGCATCCCCGAAAGCGTGACCAGCCAGTGGGCAAGGGTGGCGATGAGTTCGAGGCAGCCGTCCGCCGTTCCTTCGGGCTGCAAAGGATGTGCCATGGCAAACCCCGGCATTCTGGCGGCCTTCTCGTTGAGCCGGGGGTTGTGCTTCATCGTGCATGAACCCAGGGGATAGAGGCCCGAATCGATCGCAAGGTTCTTCTGCGAAAGACGCGTGAAGTGACGGACGACCTCGGGCTCGGAAACACCGGGAAGGCCGATGGGTTCCCTGCGTTCCAGGCCGGCGATCTTCAATCTCCTTTCCTCCGGTTCAGGCAGGTCGACGCCGCTTTGACCTTCGGAATGGAGTTCGAAGAGCAGCGGCTCGTTCATGACGAGACCGCGATGGCCGCTCGATGTCGCCCCTGTCATGGCAGGATCTCCTCGAGCGCAGAGGCGAGGGATTCGATCTCCTCGCCGGTCGTCATCTCTGTTGCGGCGACAACCATCAGATTTGCGAGTTCCCCGTTGTCGGGTTCGAAACGCGACAACGGAACGCCGCCGAGGATGCCTCGTCTTGCGAGCGCATTCACAACACCATCGGCAGGCACGGGAAGATCGAGAGTGAACTCGTTGAAGAAGCTCTCGTTCAGCAGACGCACGCCTTCGATCCCGACGAGCCTCTCCATTGTCCGCTGTGCCGCTTCGTGATTGAGCCGCGCCAGCCGGCCGAGGCCCTTGTCAGCGAGAAGCGAGAGGTGAATCGTGAAGGCAAGCGAACACAGACCCGAGTTGGTGCAGATATTGCTCGTGGCCTTCTCGCGCCGGATATGCTGTTCACGCGTGGAGAGCGTCAGGACCCAACCCCTGCGGCCGTCGGCATCAAGGGTCTGGCCGACGAGCCTTCCGGGCATCTGCCGGACATGCCTTTCCCTGGCCGCGAAGAGGCCGAGATAGGGACCGCCGAATCCCATGGGATTGCCCAGCGACTGACCTTCGCAGACGACGATGTCGGCGCCCATGGCCCCGGGCGACTCGACAAGCCCCAGCGAGACCACCTCGGTCACCACGGTAACCAGCATGGCGCCCGCCTCATGGCAGGCATCGGCAAGCATGCGAAGATCATGAAGCCTGCCGAAGAGATCCGGGGACTGGACCACAACGCAGGCCGTACCGGTATCGAGCAATCCCTGAAGATCCTCCTCGCCGCCGACCGGTGGCGGCATCGACACGACGTCGAGGTCGGCATGCCGAACGTAGGTAGCGACAGTCTGGCGGTAGTGCGGATGGAGTCCGCCCGACACGACGACCCGCCGGCGCCTGGTGACGCGGCTCGCCATGAGAACGGCTTCGGCTGCTGCCGACGCACCGTCGTACATCGAGGCATTGGCAACCTCCATGCCCGTCAGCATGGCCACCATGGTCTGGAACTCGAAGAGCATCTGGAGCGTGCCCTGGGAGACCTCCGGCTGATACGGCGTGTAGGAGGTCAGGAACTCTCCGCGCTGGATGAGGGCGTCGACGGACGCCGGAACATGATGGCGATAGGCCCCGCAGCCCAGGAAGAACGGGGCGTTTCCGCCATGGAGGTTCTTCTGCGCCATGGCGTCGAGTGCCCTCTCGACCTCGAGTTCGCCCTGATGGAGCGGGAGATCGACCAAACCTTCCAGCCAGGCCGAACGGGGCACATCGACGTAGAGGTCGTCGACACTCCCGGCGTCGACGACCTCCAGCATGGCGGCGCGGTCGGCATCCGTCAGGGGCAGGTACCGCATCACTCAAGTTCCAACAGGAATTCCCGGTAGACTTCCTCGTCCATCAGTCCATCGAGCTCCTGTACATCCTTGACCCGGACCCGGATGAACCATCCTGCGCCGTAGGGGTCGGCGTTGACCTGCGCGGGATCGTCTCCGAGCGCTTCGTTGACTTCCAGTATCTCCCCGGAAACGGGAGCATAGATTTCGCTGGCTGCCTTGACGGATTCGACGACGCACATCTCCTCGTCGCGAACCACGGTCCTTCCTGGCTCGGGCAGTTCCACAAAGACGACATCGCCCAGCTGATCCTGGGCGTAATCGGAGATGCCGACAGTTCCGATGCCGTTCTCGACTTCGATCCACTCGTGTTCCCTGCTGTAGAGCCTCGCGCTCATGGCCTGCCCCCCTCGCGTCAGTGACGGTTCTTTTGATGATAACGATGCTGAACGAACGGCAGCACCGACACCTCGGCCTCGACCCATGCGTTCCTTCGCCCGATTTCCACGGCGGTTCCCGGCAACGCGGAGTCACGCTGGACATAGCCCATGGCCACCGGTCCGCCCACACTCGGACCGAAGGCGCCGCTTGTGACCCGTCCCAGACAGCGGCCGGACGCATCGCGTATCGGCGCGCCTTCCCTCACCGGCGCCCGTCCCTGAAGACGCAGGCCCACGCGCCGTCTCGGTGGGCCGTCACGCAGCTGCGCGCGAATGACGTCCGCGCCGGGGAATCCTCCCTCGAGCCGCCGCCTCTTCTGGATGGACCAGGCGAGGCCGGCCTCTACCGGAGTTGTCATGGTGTCGATATCATGGCCGTAGAGGCAGAGGCCTGCCTCCAGACGCAGACTGTCCCGTGCACCCAGTCCCGCAGGGCTCACACCGTCGCGTTCGAGCAGGCACCTCGCAAGAGCCTCTGCGCGACTGCCGGCGACGGAGATCTCGAGGCCGTCCTCGCCGGTGTAGCCGGAACGGCTGACGAGCAGGACATCGCCGTCGAGGGACCAGATCGCCGCCTGCATGAAGGAGAGGCTTGAGCACTCGGGGACCAGATGTGCGAAGGCTTCCACGGCAGCCGGTCCCTGGAGGGCGATGAGCGCCCTGGTTTCGAGAACCTCGATCTCGCAATCGGTTGCCAGCAGCACCCGCATGCGTTCGATGTCATCGTGCTTTCGTGCCGCGTTCACCACGAGCCAGAGATGGTCGCCCATCGCTGTCACGATCAGGTCGTCGAGGATGCCGCCGTCGCCGTTGGTGAACTGGGTATAGCGTTGATGGCCGGAGACCAGATTGACGATATCGGCCGGCACCAGGCGTTCAAGGGCGTGCGCGACACTCTCGATGGAAGCACCGTTCCTTGGCGTGAGGCGAACCTGCCCCATGTGGGAGACGTCGAAGAGGCTCGCGGACGTACGCGTGTGCCCGTGTTCGGCAAGGATGCCGGCCGGATACTGGACCGGCATGGTATAACCCGCAAACGGGACCATGCGGGCACCGAGTTCCCTGTGAAGGGAGCAAATCGGTGTTTCAAGCAGGACGTCTTCAGAGGCCACGGATTCCGTATCCCGGTCAAAGATCATGACACCCGTCCTGCCCCCTTTGTCACCGAGCCTGAGAGCACCACCGGTTTGCCGGCTTTCCCCTGCGGTGAGAAAGCGCGTTCCTTCTGCTCTCCAAAGCGGCTATCCACCTGCGGTCCCTTTGCCTGAGAGATGTCGGGGTTGATAACACCTTCGGCGCCGGTCGATGACCGGTCTCTCCCGCAGAATTCAGCGTCGGAAGGGATTATCGCCCACGACCGGAACCTGTCAACCAGGTCTGTCAGGCCACCTCGTCGAGATCCCGAGCGGCCGGAACGTTGCGGCTTCAGGCATCAAGTTCCGCAGCAGACCCCGTCTCAGGTTTTCGGCAAGCTCGCCGAAACGTTGTTCCGGCAACGCAAGAAGCATCCTGGCCTCGCCTCCGATTTCTCCCTGTTCGATAAACAGCCGTGCGCAGGATCAGGGACCGGGTGTTTCAGTTGACGTTGACGGCATCGCCCAGTGTCGGACCGATTTCCCTGTGAAGCACGAGATCTGCGATCCGGTCGTGATCCGTGGCCTCCCGGTTGAGGATGACGAGCGCCGCGCCATTGGCCTTGGCCATCAACGGAAACCCCGCAGCCGGATAGACGACCAGCGACGAGCCGGCGGCAATGAAGAGGTCGCAGGCCAGGGTCTCGGACCTCGCCCGCTCCATGGGGCCTTCGGGCATCGCCTGTCCGAAGGATATGGTCGCCGTCTTGACGATGCCGCCACATGCCGCGCACAGGGGAAGCGTGCCATCGGACTCGAATGCAGCCATGATCGGTTCGAGTTCGTGCCTCTCGCCGCACGCAAGGCAGGCCGCATAGGTCCCATTGCCGTGGAGTTCGATGATCCGGTCATCGGCAATGCCCGATGCGTGGTGTAGCCCGTCGATGTTCTGGGTGATCACCGACGTCACCTTGCCGCCCGCAACGAGTTTCGCCACGGCGCGGTGTCCCCGGTTGGGCCGGGCCTTCACCATGTCACGGTCGATCTCTATCTTGCGGCGCCACGATTCCCGGCGCACCTGCTCGGAGACGAGGAATTCATCGAACATGATTGGCGTGGTGCGCGTCCAGATCCCCCCGGGGCTCCGGAAATCGGGAATACCCGATTCGGTCGAAATGCCGGCGCCCGTGAAGACGACGACTCGCCTTGCGGCGGAGATCCTCTCCTGGAGACTTCTGAGCCCGGGTTCCATGGATGTTCCTTCAACCGGGAATCGAGGCGATACCCTCGATGAACTTGACCGCGTAGCCGCCCATCTCCACCCGATCACCCCGCATCTCGCAGAACAGTTCACCGCCACGACGCGAAACCTGTACGGCATGAATTGCGATCCGCCCCAGGCGGCGGGACCAGTAGGGAACGATCATGCAATGGGCCGAACCCGTCACGGGATCTTCGGGTATGCCATGGGCAGGCGCGAAATAGCGTGACGCGACATCGCCGGCGCCCGACGATCGCGGCGCCGTGGCGATCACACCCTTGCCGTTTCCCTCAAGTGCCGCGGCAAGCCCGGCCATGTCCGGTTCGAGAGCCAGAACATCGGACTCATGGCGATAGACGAGGAGATGGTTGCTGCCACTGCATGCCTCCACCGGGTCACGGCCCAGGGCGTCGACGATGGCGCGGGGCGGCTCTGAAGGACTTGGCGTCTCGGCCGGAAAATCGAGTACGAACATGTCTTTTCTGCGCCGCACGTGGAGGCGGCCGCTCAGTGTCTCGAATGACACCTCTTCAAGTGTCGGGGCGATCTCCGTCATGACGACGAAACCGGCCGCAAGCGTGGCATGGCCGCAAAGCGGGACCTCGGTCGTCGGGGTGAACCAGCGCAGTTCGAAGGCCTCTTGCGCCATCTTGCGGAAGAACGCCGTCTCGGAAAGGTTGTTCTCCGCCGCGACGGCCTGAAGAACCTCGTCGGGCAGCCATTCCTCGAGCAGCATCACCGCTGCGGGATTGCCGCTGAATGCGCGGCCGGTGAAGGCGTCGATCTGATAGAACGGGCAGCGCACGCAGTTCAGCCGGCACCGTCAAGCGTGGCCGGCTTCAGCAGCCGCCTGGCGAATGGTGCCCTCGAGTTCGACGACGAGTCTCCTGGCTAGGTCGCCGTCAGGGTGCTCCACCATGATTCGGATCAGGGGTTCGGTTCCCGATTTCCGCACCACGAGCCGTCCGTCCGGGAGAAGATCCTTCCGGGTATTGCGGAGCGCCGACTTCACGACATCGCTTTCCAATGGCATTCCGCCATTGAAATGGACATTGCTTGACGCCTGGGGAACAGGTTCGAACTGCTGTGCGATGTCGCTCATACGCCGACCGTTCTCCACGAGAACGGCAAGCACCTGCAAGGCGGCGATGAGCCCGTCACCGGTTGTCGAATGGTCTGTGAAGACCATGTGGCCGGACGGCTCGCCCCCGACGTTGCAGCCCCTGGCCAGCATGCGCTCGACGATATACCGGTCGCCGACCGGGGCGCGTTCGAGCCCCAGGTTTCGATCCTTCAGGAAGCGTTCAAGGCCCAGATTCGACATCACGGTCCCGACAATGCAGCCGCCGGTGAGTTCGCCCCGTTTGTTGAGCCAGTCACTCACCAGCGCCACGATCTGGTCGCCATGGACAAGCGCGCCCTTTTCGTCGGCGAACACCGCACGGTCGGCATCTCCGTCAACGGCTATGCCGATATCGGCGCCGTGATCCCTGACCGCCTGTTGCATCGTTTCGGGCGCTGTCGATCCGCAGTTCCGGTTGATGTTCGTGCCGTCCGGATCGACACCGAGCGGAATGACATCGGCGCCGAGTTCCCAGAGTGCTTCCGGAACAACGCGATAGCCCGCACCATTGGCCGCATCGACGACGATCTTCAATCCGTCGAGGCGCAGGTTCTTCGGAGAGGCGCTCTTGCAAAATTCGGAATAGCGCTCCAGGGCGCCCTGGAGACGGCGAACCTGGCCAAGGGCGCCAGCATCCACCTTCTCCGAGGAAAGATCACTACCGATTCCCTTTTCGATCGCGGCTTCCGCGGAATCGGAGAGCTTGTAGCCATCCGGTCCGAAGAGCTTGATGCCGTTGTCCTCGAAGGAATTGTGGGAAGCCGAGATCATCACACCGAGATCGGCGCGCATCGAGCGCGTGAGCTTCGCCACGCCCGGCGTGGGCACCGGACCGAGCAGAAGAACGTCCATGCCCACGCTGACGAATCCCGCGGCCATGGCGTATTCGATCATGTAGCAGGAACGCCTGGTATCCTTGCCGATCACGACACGATGCTTGTGGTCACCCCTGCGGAAATGTATTCCGGCCGCCATGCCGACCTTCGCAACGACCTCGACGGTCATGGGATCTTGATTGGCCCTGCCGCGAATGCCATCGGTTCCGAAATACTGCCTCATGTCGACGCCGACTTCCCTGTCCTGCACCAGATCCTCACCGCCTGAACCGTGTCGGCCACATCATGAACCCTCAGGAGCTGCGCGCCGGCATGAACACCGACAAGCGCTGCCGACACACTGCCGCCCCTGCGCTTCGATGGCACCTCTTCGCCCGAGATTCGACCGATGAAGCTCTTGCGCGATGCCCCCAGAAGAATGGGACATCCAAGGGAATGAAACAATGCCAGGTCGCGCAGGAGCGTGAAGTTGTGCTCCTCCGTCTTGCCGAAACCGATTCCCGGATCAACCGCTATGTTCTCACGCGCAATTCCTGCTCGCAGGCAGGCGGCGATACGCTCCTCGAGATAGTCGTGGATATCGAGGCTGACGTGATCGTAGGCTGGCGAATCCTGCATCGTGCGCGGGTCCGCCAGGGCGTGCACGAGGATCACGGGCACTCCGAACACCGCAACGACATCCATGGTTCGCGGATCATGGGTAAGAGCACTGATATCGTTGACGATCGCCGCGCCCGCCTCGAGAGCAGGCTGCACGACATCCGCCTTGCGGCTGTCGATGGAAACGATGGCTCCCGTCGCGGCAAGGTTTTCGATGACCGGAAGAACCCTGCGGCGTTCCTCGTCTGTATCCACGGGGCATGCGCCCGGCCGGGTGGACTCTCCGCCCACATCGAGGATGGCAGCACCGGCCTCCAGCATTGTCCCTCCCTGGCAGATCGCATCGCCCGGTTCAAGGGCCGTTCCGCCGTCGGAAAAACTGTCGGGCGTTGCGTTGATGATTCCCATCACCCTGGGTTCAGAAAGATCGAGACCGGCAAACATGCCGGGGCGTGTGCGAAGGCGATCGATCTGGACAAACACTCGGCGCGCCTGCGTTTCGGGAAGCCTTTCGGCCCACTGTTCGATGTCCGCGAGGCTTCCCTGCGCCACGAAAAGATCGCCATGCGTCCGGACAAGGACTTCCGCCAGGGTAACGCCCGGCATCGTGCGCCAAGTAACCGACAAGGGCTTCACATAGATGACCGAGGCCCCAAGCGCCTCGACGGAGAGGCTGTCGAGGCCGGCGGCAAAAGTTCGACGGATCAATGCCCCGGTTGCAGCTCGGGCGTCGGCCCCGCAGGTGCCTCGCCCCTTCCTTCAGTGACCGGGACCGATGAATCCTGGCGCGGCGGCACCGGGTGTTCACCTTCATCGCCATCTCCCCGGGAAATCGTCTCGCCCCTGATCACGCGCCGCACCTCGTCGGCCGACAGGGTCTCGTGCTCGAGCAACGCCTGGGCGAGAAATTCGAGTTCTTCGCGGTGGGAGGTCAGGATGTTCCGGGCCGCCTCGGCACCCTCGTCGATCAGGCGCCTTATTTCCGCATCGATGACCGCGGCGGTCGAATCGGACACGTTCTTTCTCTGGGTCACCGAGTGGCCGAGGAAGATTTCCTCCTCGTTGTCGCCATAGAGAAGCGGTCCGAGCTCGTCAGAAAACCCGAACTGCGTGACCATGCGCCGCGCGATATCGGTCGCGACCTTGATGTCGTTGCTGGCGCCTGTGGTGATGTTCTCCTTCCCGAACACCATTTCCTCGGCGATTCGGCCACCGAACAGGCTCGCTATCTTGGCCTTCAGTTCGCGTTCCGAGATGCTCAGCCGGTCGCGTTCGGGAAGGTACATCGTGACACCAAGCGCGCGCCCCCGCGGGATGATGGTCACTTTGTGAAGCGGTTCGTGGCCCGGGGCGTAGAGCATCACCAGCGCGTGGCCGCCCTCGTGGTAGGCCGTCAGCTTCTTCTCGTCCTCGGTCATGACCATCGAACGGCGTTCGGCCCCCATCATCACCTTGTCCTTGGAGTCCTCGAACTCCTTCATGGTGATGACACGCTTGGCCCTTCGTGCGGCCAGCAGCGCTGCCTCGTTCACGAGATTGGCAAGGTCTGCGCCGGAGAATCCCGGCGTGCCGCGCGCGATGGTCTTGAGGACGACATCGGCCCCGATCGGTGTCTTTCGGGTATGGACCTTGAGGATCTTTTCCCGGCCGAGAATGTCCGGATTGGGCACCACCACCTGCCGGTCGAAACGCCCCGGCCTCAACAGCGCGGGATCGAGAACGTCTGGACGGTTTGTGGCGGCGATCAGGATGATTCCCTCATTGGTCTCGAAACCGTCCATTTCCACGAGCAGCTGGTTGAGGGTCTGCTCGCGTTCGTCGTTGCCACCGCCGAGCCCGGCTCCGCGATGACGGCCCACAGCGTCGATCTCGTCGATGAAGATGATGCACGGGGCGCTCTTCTTGGACTGTTCGAACATGTCGCGAACGCGGCTTGCACCCACACCGACGAACATCTCGACGAAGTCCGAGCCGGAAATCGTGTAAAAGGGAACATTGGCCTCGCCGGCGATGGCCCGCGCCAACAGGGTCTTGCCGGTTCCGGGAGGACCGACCAGCAACACGCCCTTGGGAATCTTGCCGCCGAGCCTCTGAAACTTCTGGGGATTCTTCAGGTAATCGACGATTTCCTCGAGCTCGTCCTTGGCTTCGTCGATGCCGGCGACGTCCTCGAAGGTCACACGGCCCTGCTTCTCGTTCAGCAGTTTCGCCTTGGAACGCCCGAATCCCATCGCCTTGCCGCCTCCAGCCTGCATCTGGCGCATGAAGAAGATCCACACACCGATGAGGAGCAGCATCGGGAACCATGACAGCAGGATGCTGAAGATCGACGGCATGCCGTCATCGGTTGGCGCTGCCGAGATGATGACGCCGTGCTCCCCGAGAAGCCGCACGAGATTGGGATCGTCCGGTGCGTAGGTCGAGAAGGCCTGGCCGCCGGCCTCGTGCCCCGTGATGCGGTTGCCCTGGATGACGACATCCTGAACCTGGCCCGCCGCGACGCCCTGGAGGAACGACGAATAGGTGATTTCCCGTTCACCGCTGCCCGACGGCTGGAACAGGTTGAAGAGGGCGATCAGTAAAAACCCGATAATCACCCACAGCGCGAGATTGCGTCCGAAATTGCTCAAGAAGGTCTCGATAATCAGCCTGATGGGTATTATGGGTGCTGGGGCTCGGAATTTCCAGTGCGCAAGCACCATGAAACCGACCAGCCGTTCCGGCACGCAGGCGCAGACGCGATCATTCAGGTGACCCCCTGGAACAGGGGACCGGCCAGGGGGTGGCGAGGTGCGAACCTTGCAGCCGTGCCCAATGCGAAGAATCGCTCGCCGCCTGGCCGTTCCACCACAGGAAGCGTCCCCAGAAGGGCAGCCTGATGAGGGAATCCGCCATCGGGTACCGGGTCGTCGCGTCTGTCTGCGCGAATGCGCCAGTGTCCGTCCGGCACCGTCACGCGAAACCGGCCGTCCCAGAGGACTTCCCCGGTCCTTCCTCTACCCTCGATGGTCGGGATGCCGCGGTTCTCACGCGTTGCCGTCACCACCTCCCCGCCCCGCCACAGGCAACGGCCAAGGGTGGATTTGACGATGTCCCGGGCGAGCAGTTGTACGCCCAGAGCGTCGAGCCGCCCTGTGCGCGGCGAATACTCGAGTCCACCAACCGCCATGGCGACGCGCGCCAGAACGAGGCGGCGCACCCGGTTCGGCAGCGCCTGCCATCGGCAACGGTCCAACGTAGCAACGCCGAATGAATCCAACCGAAGAACTCGAGGCAGGCAAGAAGCGACCTCTCTTTCGAGCGCTGTCCGCTCGGCGCCGGCACTCCTGTCGGGCTCCTCGATGCCGTCCTGCCGCAAACGGACCCGCGCGAACCGCCGGTCCCGGTTCATGGGATCATCGAACCAATCCCGGCCTCGCGCCTCGAGCGTCGCCTTAAGGCGTTCGGGCGCAATGGCGAGCAGAGGCCTCACAATCCTGAGGCCGGGCCGCTCGACGCAGGCGGACATGCCGGCAATGCCAAGGCGTCCGCTACCTGCCTGACGGCGCAGGACCATGGTCTCGGCCTGGTCGCGGCAATGGTGTCCCGTCAGAAGATGCAGCACGCCAAGGCGCCGGCAGGCTTCCTCCAGGAGCCGGTATCGTGCCCTTCTGGCCTTTTCCTCGATCCCGAGCCCCGGTTTTGGCCCGGTCCACGAAAGGATTTCGGAATCGATGCCCCAGGCGGAGCAGTTTCTCGTCGTCTGGTGCGCCTCGGCCGCCGAATCGCTCCTGAGCCCATGATCGACGACGAGCGCCACCAGGGTTCCGTCATGTCCGACGACCCAATCCCTCGCAAGAAGGACAAGCGCCGTGCTGTCGGGACCGCCCGAAAGGGCTACGGCGATCCGGGGCCCGGCCTCGAAAGGTGCCAGTCCCCGCATCAGGTTCGCGAATTCTCCGGCTGTCAGCGGATTGCGATTCTCATCCGGCTGCATCGGCTGCCCGGCGTCATGTGCATCCTGCCGCGGCGGCTTCCTCCAAGGCCTGGCCGAGGACCGCTTCGCCGGCATCAGGAAACTTGTCCGCAAGTTCTCTGAAGGTTGCACACGACTCCTCGATCTTGCCGAGTCGGGCAAGGGTCACGCCCAGCTTCAGCAGGCTGTTGGCAGCCTTGGGCCCGTCCGGGTCGTGCTGATAGCCCTTGAGAAACGCGACTGCTGCGTCATGGAACCGCTCGCGGACAAAGTGTGTCGATCCCAGCCAGTACCATGCGTTGCCAATCAGTTCGCTTTTCGGGTGAACGGCGATGAACTCCTTGAATGCGCTGTCCACGGCCTCGTAATCAGCCTTGCGGAGGAGTGAAAACGCGTAGTTGTACTGATCCATTTCCGATCCCGGCGGCAGGACTCCGACCTCGCCGGATTCGCCGGTGCCCGGGTCCCCTTCGGATCCCGTGCCGTCCACGGCCTTACCGGCATTGCCGCTGGCAGTCTGCGCCACGAACCTGGCTTCGAGGTCGGAGAGCTGCTCGTGAAGCTGGCGCTGACCGAACTCCAGACCGTCAATTCGTCCTGCGAGTCCGCGCAGCGTTTCCTGGATCTGCTGAATGTCCGCATGAAGCCTGCTGCCGTTGAATGCCGCGGTTCCGACAAGGTTCTCCGGCAATTCACCTGCATTGTAGACATAAGCCTGAAGGTCGATCACGTCCCGGCGCATGCGCTCGAGCATCTGGGCGAGTTCAGCCGTTTCGTCCTGGGCACCGGCCGTTCCCGCCCAGACAACGAGACCCGTGACCGTCACCACAAGAAACTTTTTCATTGACACCATCCCGTGCCGGATCGCCGACGAACACGACTCGTCAGACACGAGGGCTCAGACCCGATCGAGGCGGCCCGGCGCGCTGCCATCAGGTCTGCGGAACCCTGTGCAGGAACCGCCCCTTGTCGCACTCCGGGCGGTTCCGTCTCGCGGCGACCTGAGCAGATCAACTCAAAGTCAGGACACCCCGGCGATTCTGCCCCCATGCGGCTTCGGTGTGACCAAGAATAGCGGGACGTTCCTTGCCGTAGCTGATGGTCGCGATGCGATTGGGATCGATTCCGAGAACCACGAAGTGGTCCTTGACGGCGTTGGCACGCCTGTCGCCGAGTGCCAGGTTGTATTCTCGGGTACCCCGCTCGTCGCAGTGCCCCTCGACCACCACGATAACTTCGCTGAATTCGGTCATCCACTCGGCCCAGCGCCTGATGGATGTCTGGGCGCGGGCGTTGAGCACCGAGCTGTCCAGAGCAAAGAAGACACGATCACCGAGAACTTCCTGAACATATCTTTCGGATCTGGGATCGATCGGATCGACATCAACCATCGTATCCTCGGTGAGGTCAACAGCCTGACCGGCACTGTCGTCCTCTTCCACGGCTTCCGGGGTCGATTCACAGGCCACGACCAGAAGGCTCGCGGCCAGGGCAAAAATCAGTTTGAAACGCATGGAAGGACCCCCCTTTCCAGATAGATCACTGAAGCACCCGTAACGAAGGCACTAATGAACGAAAACGGGCCGGACTGTCAAACGTAATCGCCCGCACGACCGCACAGTTCTTATAGACGACGTGGTTTCAAGGAATCAAGGGAGACCATGCCGGATCGGTTGCTGCACCCTTCGTCCTGATCGTCCGTTCGACATGCCCTGTCAGATCGATGCTCTTGACAACCCTGTCTGTGCCTTTGTCTTCCCGGTATGTTTCGTGAGCAAACATGATGAAACGGCCGTTGGGAGACCATGTCGGTCCCTCGACCAGATCGCCATACGCCAGCAGACGGTCCTGTGATCCGCCATCAGCCTCGACAGGGGGCATGACACCGATCGCCCAGGGGCTGTTGGGTATATGCTTCGTGAAGGCAATGAGATCGCCCCTCGGCGACCAGACCGGCGTCGAATACGATGCCTTGCTGCCGGAACCCTGACCCCGGTCCCAGCTGATGCGGCGCTGGTTCTCTCCGTCTGCGTCCATGATGTAGATCTGCGTCTGGCCACTTCGATCGGACGTGAAGACAATCTGCGAGCCATCGGGCGAGTAGGACGGCGACGTATCGATGTGCGGGCCTTCTGTCAGCTGTTCAATGGTGCGGGTGGGCAGATCCATGACATAAATGTCGGTGTTGCCGTTGATCGCGAGGGACATGATCACCTTCTCCCCGTCGGGCGAGAACCTCGGGGCAAAACTCATTCCCGGAAAATCGCCGAGAACCTCCCTGCGTCCCGTGCCGAGATTGAGCAGGTAGACGCGCGGCGTCGTTTCGTTGAAATATGAGAAGTAGGCTATCTGCTGGATCGTCGGTGAAAACCGCGGAGTCAGCACCGTGTTCTCGCCTGAGGTCAGGAACTTGTGGTTCTCTCCGTCATAATCCATGATGGCGATACGTTTCTTGAGGTTGGTTTCCAGCCCCTCCTCGTGCACATAGACGATGCGCGTATCGAAATAGCCCGATTCTCCGGTGATACGCTGGTAGACGGCATCGGCAATCTTGTGTGCAATCCGCCTCCAGATCGACTCGTTGCCACGGTAGACGAAACCCACGAGCTGGTTTTCGGCAACGGTGTCGAAAAGCCGGAAGCTCACCCTCGTGCGGCCGTCGTTCTGCCTCGACACCCAGCCTGTGACCAAGGCTCCGGCGCCACTGTTGCGCCAACTCTCAAACTGGGGTTGCTCTTCCTCGCCGATCCCCTTGGGATCCTGAACGAACGCCCCGGACGGGATCGCTCTGAAGACGCCGGAAAACTCGAGATCCGCCTTCACGACCGAGGCAATATCTACACCGAGTGCCGCCATGTCGTCATCGCCGTTGAAATCCGTCACCGCGATCGGGATCGGGTCTTCACGTCCCTGGGTCACGCCAACGTCAAGTTGCGCAGCCGTCCCGCCCGCCAGCAGTCCCATGAAGACGACCCAGACCGACGTCAACAAAGTGAACCGTGAGATCATAGTCATGGTTGTCATGTCCTCAAAACATGTCCCGGCCCGGAACCAGGGGCAACCACCGGCGCATGGGCAACGAGCCGGCAATGGCATCAGCCTCGATCACCGATGTCTCCTGTGATACCGGCAACCGTCACGCCGAATCAAGCGCCGAATGATCGAGTACTGGATACGACCTTCCACCACTCGTTGAAGAAGTCTCATGAAGTGTGGTTCGGAGTTGTGGCAATTCGAAGACGGGACCGAGCTTTCGAGCAGGTTCATCGAATGCCCCGCGACCGGGTCCTCCCCGGACAAGCCGGCCTTCCAGCCTGTATTCATGACATTTCCAGTTTCCGGGGTTCACCCCCTCACCGGCGGCAATGGCAGAACCGCACGGATCATGATGAATGCGGAGCTCGCGGCCGAGGGCGAAGAGCGCATCATCGTGCCGACAGTGTTCCGGGGCCGACTGCCTTCGGCATTGAAGGCGCTGTCACACAAGGGCCAGCCCGGAACCGCTTGTCCGCGTGCCGGACTGGCTGCAGAGATCGACAGCAGCCGTCGACTGGCGGTCGATCGGGGCAACCGCCCGAGAACTCGAGGCATGCAACGCGTTCCCCGATTCCGATGCCGCCGAGGATGAAGGCAGGCGGCTCCTCATGCCTGGACCACCGGACCTCGTGAAATCGCCGCTCAGACAGGTACCCCGGGCCGGACAAGGACGTCTCCGGGGGACCAGCGATGACTCCAAATGCGGTGCGGCTGTGTTGCGAACGCAATCAGCTCGTTGATCAGGCTCTGCCCCTCCTCGTCCTCCATGCCGACAACACCGAAGGCATGGGACGCGATGTAGAGCGCCTCGGCGCAATTGACCGGATTGGGCCAGACGACACGCCAGGCCGTGTCGGGCCACATGATAACGACGTCCTGTCGGGCGGCGGCAGGCGAAATGGCCTTGCGAGTGTCCGTACCAGTGGCGAAGGACGAGGTTGCGGGTCCGCTGCTTCACGGTTTCGGGAAGATCGCGCCATGCCGCGCGGGTCGAAACGAATTCGGTTTCGCCGCCCGAAGCCGGCAGTGTGCGCGGCGAGGATGTTGGCAAGCGCGGGCCAAGGCAGAAAGGTGCTGTCGGCATGCCCGAGCTGATTCGCCTGAAGCTGCATCAGATGCCGACTCGACTCCGCGGCAAGACTGCCGTCCTTCCTCAGGTTCGAGACCGGGGACATCCGGGTTTCGTGGTCTTCGGGGTTCTTTTCCCTGATCTCGATGACGCCGAAGAGGCGACCGAAGGCAAGGTGCGCCCCGTCATCGAGGCACTGATCCCTGAACAGCAGTACAGAGCGTTCTTCGAACGCCTCGCGAATCCGGGGATAGTGCGAGGTCGCCGCCAAGCGATCAGGTCCCCAACGACCGCACCATCATCAACATATCGGCCATATTCAACAGGCGAAGGCACGCATCCGCTGCCGTCATCAAAACATGCTGCTTGGATCGAACCGGACGATCAACTCCCTCCAGACGGCGTAGCGGTCCCCGTCGAGGTTCTCGAAGGGATGGTCGCGGAAAAAGAGAACCGCCCTCAAGGCCGATTCCGCGGCGACCCTGCGCGTATGATCGGTCTGCCCGCCTTCCACATCGACAATGCGCGCCCTCAACACCCTTGCTTCCGCGGAAAGCACTACCTCAATGGTGACGATGAGGTCGCGCGCGTCGATCGCGCCACTCTGGATGATCCACCGTCTGGTGATCTGGTTCGCGATGCTCTGGCGCAGGGTCGCCAGTTCCTCATCCGAAACCGGCACCTCCGGCGGAATATCGAGAGCCGATTCGACATCGGCGAAGGTAGTGGTTTCCGGTTCGGGTTCCGGCTCCTGCCGGTCGATCAGCAGGCTTTCCCTGACATTCGCGAAGGATACCTCCTCTTCGGGCGGGCGTGGAACGTCGGGTTTCGCGGCCGGCAGGGGCGCCGGCACCTCGATCGTGTCCGCAACCGGTTGCGATTCGGCTTCCTCGACCAGGGGCGAGTGTTCCGGCTCAGGGAGAGCGGCGGGCTGGGGTGCCACCGGGACTTCCGGCTCGGGTTCCGGTCCTGGCTCGGGTTCCGGTGCTGGCTCGGGTTCTGGTTCCCGTTCCGGTTCCGGTTCGCGCTCGGGTTCCGGCTCCGGCAGCGGCACGGCGGCCTCCTCGGCGATCGTGATAACATCCACGGTGATCACGTCGGCAACCGGCTGGTTGTCGCGCCACAGTTCGGGCAGCCCTAACAGCGCCAGCACGATGAGCAGCGCATGAAAGGTGACGGACCCGGCCCATCCGGCAATCGACACGCCTCAGGATTCCCCCTCAGCATCGAGACGCCGTGCTTCCAGAGCCAGATGCCGGAAACCCGCCTCATTCAGTGCACCCATCACTGCCATCACCATTTCATAGGCGACTTTCCTGTCACCCCTCACGAACACCCTCACATCCGGATTGTTCTGCGAGATCGTGGCAAGACGAGGGCCGAGCTGATCGAGTTCCACCCTGGTTTCCCCGAGCCAGATTTCGCCCTCGGCCGTGACCGTGACCTCGATCGGTTCGTCGACACCCGCAAGGTCGCCGACAGGGGCTTCAGGAAGATCGACTTCGATGCCGGAGGTCAGAAGCGGGGCGGTGATCATGAAGACGACGAGCAGCACGAGCATGACATCCACGAGCGGTGTCACGTTGATTTCGCTGATCGGCGGGCGCCGGCGTCCTGCCCGGGCGCTACGCCTCGCGTTCGTGGTGGTAAACTGGACAGCCATCAGCCGCCCTGCTCGTCAAGCTGCCTGGAAAGCAGGGCATGGAACTCCGTGGCGAAGTTCTCGAGTCGACTTGCGTAGCGATCGAAATCCCCGGAAAGCTTGTTGTAGGCCACGACGGCCGGAATGGCGGCAAGAAGTCCAAGCGCCGTGGCAAACAGTGCTTCCGCAATGCCAGGTGCGACGACGACCAGCGATGTATCGCGTCGCACCGCAATCGCTGTAAAGGCATTCATGATGCCCCAGACGGTGCCGAAGAGGCCAATGAAGGGTGCTGTCGATCCGACAGTCGCCAGGAACCCCACGTAGCGTTCCAGGTGATCCATTTCGCGGTCGATGCCGATCTGCATCGCCTGGCCGATGCGCTGCTTGAGATCGGCGCGAAGCCGGCTGTCGGAAATCATCTCGTGACGGCTCATGCCACGCCGTAATTCGTCCATCGCGGCCTTGAAAACCGTGGCCATGGGATGCGCAGGCGAACGGTCGACCTCTCCGTAGAGCTTCTCCAGCGAACCGCCCGCCCAGAAGGCCTCCTCGAACTTCATCGCAAGGCCGGAGAGCTGGCGCAGTCGCCTCGCCTTGTCGAAGATGATGGCCCAGCACCACACCGACGCTGCGAGCAGCACGAGCATGACGAACTTCACGACAGCATCGGCACGCCAGAACAAGCTCCAGATCGACATGCCTGCCTCGGCGGGCACATCGGCGAGTACGGTCATTTCCAAGATTCAGGTTCCCTTGCGAAGGCGATGGAGAAATGTGCCCGCGAACGATTCGGGCAGGCGCATCGCCCTGCCGTCGTCGCCGAGGAAAGCGAGCCGCACATTCATCGTGACGAGGTCCCGGCCGGCACGGGTGACCTTCTGTTCCATGACGAGGCTCGCACCCCGGACCTCGAGGACTCCCGTCTCTATCACGAGCTCGTCGTCGAGCCGCGCCGCCCGGAGAAACTCGATCGCCATGGAGCGCACGACAAAACCGCCGCTTTCCCGTTCGCGCAGGGTCCGATGATTGAAACCGCGGGCGCGCAGAAATTCGGTCCGGCCTCTTTCCGCGTGGCGCAGATAGGCCGTGTGGTAGACGATTCCTGCCGCATCGGTGTCTTCGTAGTAGACTCTTGTCTTGATCCTGTGGACCGGTTCAACCATCCGAAGGCTCATCCTCAAAGAGATCCGGCGCCCCGGCAGCGTCCGCTGGAACGGCGAGGCCAAGGTGCTGCCAGGCGGCAGCGGTCAGCACCCGCCCGTTCGGCGTGCGCCTGATGAATCCCTGCTGAAGCAGGAACGGTTCGATGACATCCTCGATGGCATCCCGGTGTTCGGAGAGCGCTGCAGCCAGGGTTTCCACGCCGACCGGGCCTCCGCCGTAGTTCCTCGCAATGCAGCCGAGGTACTTACGGTCCATGGAATCCATCCCTTTCTCATCGACATCGAGCCTCGCCAGCGCCGAACGGGCCACTCGTGCATCGATGACGGGCGCGTTTTCCACGAATGCGATGTCGCGTACCCGCCGCAGCAGCCTGACGGCGACTCTGGGGGTCCCGCGCGCCCGCGCCGCTATTTCCCGCGCGCCGTCGGCCGAGATCTCGACCTTCAACACCGCGGCAAGTCGCAGGAGCATGATCGAGATGTCGTCGGCGTCGTAGAAATCGAGGCGAAGCGGTATCAGGAAGCGGTCGTAGAGAGGCTTGGTGAGCAATCCGGCCCGCGTCGTCGCACCGATGAGGGTGAACGGCGCGAGATCGATCCTGACCGAGCGCGCGGCAGGCCCCTCACCGATGATGAGATCCAGCTGATAGTCTTCCATGGCCGGATAAAGCACTTCTTCCACGGCAGGATTGAGGCGGTGAATTTCGTCGATGAAGAGAACATCGCGTTCATCGAGGTTCGTAAGCTGCGCGGCGAGATCCCCGGCGCGCATGATGACGGGCCCCGAGGTCTGGCGGAAACCGACACCCAGTTCATTCGCGACGATCCGAGCAAGGGTCGTCTTGCCGAGTCCCGGCGGACCGTGCAGCAGGACATGATCGAGGGCTTCCCGGCGGCTACCGGCTGCATGAATTCCCGTCATGAGGTTGCCACAGACGCTCTTCTGTCCGATGAACTCCGCGAACACGCGGGGTCTCAGCGACGGTGCCGGATCGTCGGTCGACTCGCTGGCGTTCACCAGACGCCGGTCCCGGTCCGTCATCGAGCAAGTTCCTTCAGGCTCGCCCTGATGAGCACGCCGATTTCGGTCTCATCCGCCATCCCTTCCCGCACGGATGAGACCGCACGCCACGCTTCCGACCGCGTGTATCCCAGATTCACCAGGGCGGCAATCGCATCCTCCTCGACACTGCCGGCTCCGGAGTCGGGACCGGCGGCCACAACCGGTCCCATGTCCTCCACCTTGTCCTTGAGTTCCGTGACGATCCTTCTGGCCAGGTGTGCCCCGACACCGCTGGCACGCGCAAACGCACTTCTGTCTTCTGCTCTCACGGCATCGACCAGATCGCCCGGATCCAGCACGGACAGGATGGCCAGAGCGACACGGGGCCCAACACCCTGCACGGAGGTCAGGATCCTGAAGCCCGTCTGCTCGGCTTCATCGAAGAAACCGTAGAGGACGATCCGGTCACCCCGGATGAAGGTTTCAACGAGAACGCGGGATTCGCTGCCGGATCCTCCCAGGGCATTGATTGTTCGAGCCGAGCAGGCAAGATGATAGCCGACGCCGCCAACATCGAGAATCACCCGATCATCGGCAACCACGTCGACGCGGCCGGCCAGCCTTCCGATCATGTGCGCAATCCGGCCTTGATGCGCTCGAACGTCTGGTCGTGATGGGCGTGGCAGACCGCGACGGCCAGGGCATCGGCGGCATCGCTTCGGGCAGGCCTGGCTCCGGGAAACAGGATGGCGATCATGGCGGCAACCTGTTGCTTTTCCGCCCTTCCCGTCCCGACCACCGTCTTCTTCACGAGTCGGGTGGCATACTCGCTCACCACCAGACCGGTCGATGCGGCCGCAACCAAAGCCGCACCGCGTGCGAGCCCGAGCTTGAGCGTGCTCGCGGCATTGAGACTGACGAAGGTTTCCTCGATGGCCACAACATCGGGGGCCTGCTCGGCGACCACGGCACAGACACCGCTGTGGATTGCCGTCAGCCGTTCGGCCATTGGCAGGGAAGGCTTCGGCGAGATCACGCCGTGGGCAATGTGATGCAGCGACGAGCCTTCAACCACAATCATGCCCCAGCCGGTGTTGACGAGGCCGGGATCCAGACCCAGAATCCGCATCGCGGACCTCAGGCGACCAGGCGCTCGATCACGTCGTCGGCAATCTCGAAGTTGGCGGCCACGGACTGGACATCGTCGTTATCTTCGAGATCGTCGATCAATCGCAAGAGCGTGAGCGCCTTGTCTTCGGGAACCTCCGTGGCAATCAAGGGCTTCCAGACCAGTCCGGCCTCCCGGGGATTGCCGAACCTTTCCGCGAGAGCCTCGCTCGTCCGGCCGAAATCCTCCGGTGCACAGGTGATGGTATGGCCATCGCCGTCCGATATCACGTCGCCTGCGCCGCATTCGAGCGCTGCCTCGAACATGGTTTCCTCGTCACCGGCATCGGGCCCGAAGACGACCTGCCCCTTGCGTTCGAACATGAACGAAACGCTGCCTGTTTCCCCAAGGCTGCCGCCGTGCCTGTTGAAAGCCGCGCGAATCTCGGCAGCAGTCCGGTTGCGATTGTCGGTCAGGGCCTCGACGATGATCGCCACGCCGCCCGGCCCGTAACCCTCGTAACGTATCTCCTGATAATCGGCCGCCCCTTCGCCACTGGCGCTGCGCCTGATGGCCCGGTCGATGGCATCCTTGGGCATGTTCACCGCGCGCGCGGCCTGGATGGCCGCACGCAGACGGGAATTGTATTCGGGATCCGGCAGGCCCGACCTGGCGGCAACAGAGATTTCCCGCCCGACCTTGGTGAACTGACGGGCGCGCTTCGCATCCTGCGCGCCCTTGCGGTACATGATGTTCTTCCACTTGGAATGGCCTGCCATGACGCTTCCCGGAATCCGATCGACCCTGTCGTGTCAAGGATAGCACAACCGGTCCGGCGTGGGCACGTTGCCGGCGTTCGCCTTCAAATGCCGAAGACGGCATGGGCGGAGTCCTGGGCAGACTTCTTGGATTCGATCACGTCCTCGGCCCGCCGGATCTCCAATTCCAGGCCGGCGACGTACTCCTCGAGGGCCTCGATCGACATTGCGCCAAGATCCGCGGGCTGGTCAGGTGCCGGACGCGGATCGAGATCGTCGGTATCCATTGTGTCCTGCTCCACTCATCGCTAATGGCTTGGGTGAGCATAAAGCGTAAACCGGGAGAGAGACGATGTCCGCGACCATGAACGCCATCGAGTACAACGGCCACGGCGATTCCGGCGTGATCCGCATGGTTCGCCGGCCGATACCGGAGCCATCCGTGGGCGAGGTGCTCATCAGGGTGCATGCGGCCGGAGTCAACCGGCCGGATATCCTCCAGCGTACCGGCAACTACCCGCCACCTCCGGGAGCCAGCGACATTCCCGGTCTCGAGATCGCCGGTGAGGTGGTCGCCAACGGCCCCTCCAGTGAGGACCTCAAGGTGGGTGCCACAGTCATGGCGCTCGTTTCGGGTGGAGGCTATGCCGAGTACTGCGTGGCACCCGTACCCCAGACGCTGCCCGTTCCTGAACGCCTCTCTGCCGAGGAGGCTGCCGCCGTTCCGGAGACCTTCTTCACGGTATGGACCAACATCTTCCAGCGGTGCCGCCTCAAGGGGGGCGAGTCGTTCCTGGTTCACGGCGGAGCAAGCGGCATCGGCACGGCCGCCATCCAGCTCGGCGATGCCAGGGGCGCACGGGTGTTCACGACCGCCGGCAGCGATACCAGATGCCGCGCCTGCGAGGCACTCGGTGCGGAGCGCGCGTTCAACTACCGCACGGAAAACTTCGCCGGCCTCGCAAGGGAACTTACCGGCGGACGCGGTGTGGACGTGATCCTCGACATGGCGGGCGGAGACACGATTGCGGACAACATCGGCCTGCTGGCAACGGAAGGCCGACTGTGTTTCATCGCGTTCCTTCGAGGATCGAAGGCCAGCATCAACTTTCTTCCGATCATGATGAAGCGAGCCATGGTGACCGGCTCGACCCTGCGTGCCCGCTCAGTCGTCGAAAAGGGCGATATCGCCGACGAGTTGAAGCGCGAGGTCCTGCCGCTTCTGGAAAGCGGCCGCGTCCGGCCGGTGATTCACGAGACAGTCCCGTTCGCCGAGGCTGCCCGGGCCCAGGACGCCCTCGAAGGCGATCATGTCGGCAAGGTGGTACTTTCCATGGGATGACCGCCGGTCGGCTCGGATGCCTTGTCACGTCCACCGGCGATGCTTATGATTCCCGCACGGCGGAACCGGTATCGTTGCGAGACGCCGGGGATCCCAGCCGGCGAAACCGGACACCACATCAACGTCGTCTTCCGGGACCGGACCTGTTTCCGGACCGTTGGATGCGGAGAGGAACTATGGCGCAACAACTGCTGATGCCACGCGCAACCGCTGTCTGGCTGGTCGACAATTCGACACTCACATTCAGCCAGATTGCCGAGTTTTGCGGCGTGCATGAACTGGAAGTCCAGAGTATCGCGGACGGCGAGGCCGACACGAACCTCATCGGGCAGAGTCCCGTGCAGTTCGGTCAGATCACGGCCGAGGAACTGGCCCGATGCGAAGCCGACCCGACGGCCAGCGTCCAGCTTCGCGACAGGGGCGAAGCGGCATCCCGCAAACCTTCGAAAACGCGCTACACGCCGATTTCGAAGCGCCGCAACAAGCCCGATACCATAGCCTATCTCCTGAAACACTATCCCCAGCTTTCTGACAAGCAGATCGAGAAGCTCATCGGCACCACCAGGAAGACCATCGAGCGCATCCGCGAGGCCGCCCACCGCAATTCCAGCATGATCGATATGAAGGATCCGGTTCTGTCCGGATTGTGCTCGGCCGCCGAACTCGATGAAGCGATCGCGACAGCCGATGCCCGGGTCGAAAGGCAAAAGGCGGCAGCGCCCCAGGACGCCTCCTGAAACCCCGGTTACTCGCCTGCTTCCTCACGGCGGTGGCGCATCATGAACGGGGTCTGGGCCATGGCGAAGAGGACCGTGAGCCCGAGCAGCCCGAACACCTTGAAGAAGACCCAGAATTCCTCCTCCTGGGTGCGCCAGACCAATTCGTTGAGCGCTGCCATCACCGCGAAGAAGGCGGCGAACCTCAGGGAAAGTCTGCGCCAGGCGTCATCGTGAAGATCCAGGGCACCGCCCATGACGAACTTCAACGGTGAACGACCGAGCGCCACCCCACCGCCAAGCACGATCGCAAACAGCAGCTGGACGATCGTCGGTTTCATCTTGATGAACGTGGCGTCCTTGAGGATCAGCGTCAGCCCGCCGAATACCAGAACCAGGCCGGCCGATACCAGGGCCATCTTCGGAACATGCCGCGCGATCGCGTATCCCAGAGCGACAGCCACGAGGGCGGCCAGCACGAGCACGGCCGTGGCGACCATCAGGTCATACTTCAGATAGGCCGCAAGGAAGAGGCCGAGAGGACCGTAATCCGTTGCAGGTGTCAGCCACCCTGGTTTCCGGGCCGGTTGCGTCACCAATCTCACCCCTTCGGACGTCGATCGCGAACGGTCCATGTTAGGGTACGACCGCCTGCATGCAAGGACTGGAGGCAAACCATGCAGAGCGGGGACATCGAACGGCGTTTCCAATCGCTTCGCCGGGAGATGCTGGCATTCATCGAACGACAGATCCGCGACGAGCCGGGAACTGTCAGCGCTCTTTCCAGGGTCGCGCGGGAACTCGCAGCCATCCGGCTTCCCGCACACGTGAGTGAACCGTTGCGTCTGCCGGGATGCCGGCATCTCGCTGCCGCACTCGACATGGCCCGGTCGGGACCCATGGCCTGTCTTGCCGAGGTCCTTGCCGCCATCGAACCCTCGCTTCGCTGGATACAGACGGAACACTACCGCGAGAGCCTTGGTGACGAATACATGGACAACTACTGCTACACGAACATCCTCGGCTTGGATGCCCTGATCCCCCACGACAGGGTTGTCGCCACGTTCTTCATTGTCGGCCCGGGACGGCACTATCCGCGTCATCATCACGAGGCCGAAGAGGTCTGTTTCCCGTTCGGCGGCGACACCTTGCGGGGTCAGAACGACGAGGAACCCCACCCACGCAGCGCAGGAAAACCCGTGCACAACACACCCTGGCTGCCCCACGAAATGATCACGCGGACCACGGTGCTCTTCACCTTCTGCATCTGGGTTTCGCCGGGACGATCCGGCTCGCGCAACTGACGTGAACAGGAGGATACGTATGGACCATGCCATCTTCGAGACTCCCGAGGTCTCGCTCCACCATGTCCGGCAGGGTTCCGGACCGGATATCGTCTGGTGCCCGGGCGGCGATCAGACCGGCGAGGAGTGGCAGGAGCAATTCGGTCTCTTTCCGGATTACCGGTGCACCAGCTTCGATCCGCGAGGCGCGGGAAGGACCGTCAGCCACCGACCGCCGCCCTGGTCCATTGGGACCTATGCCGGCGATGTCGCGGCCCTGATACGGAAGGTCTGTGAGCCTCCGGTGGTGATCGTCGGCCTCTCCATGGGCGCGCTCATCGTTCAGGAGATGGTGCTTTCCTTCCCGGAGCTCGTCCGGCTGGGAATTGCCATGGGCACATCGGGTTCCAAGGGCGGTTTCATCCACGAATGGGAGGATGCCGAGATAAGGTTCAGGGAAGCAGGCGGCCGTCTTCCGCCGGATTTCGCACTCGCCCACTATGCCCTTCTGATGTACCCGTCCGAAGTTCTCGGCGACGACGACCTGTGGACGAAATGCAAACCCGTGGTCGCCGCCGCCTACGCCGAGCGTGACGGCGACATGCTTGCCGCACAGTGGCAGGCCTGCCTCGACTATTCATCGATGGACCGGCTGCACGGCTGCACCCGTCCGTTGCACGTCATCGGCTTCGGACAGGACATGCAGACCCCCCCTGCCCGCGGCCGCCTCGTCGCGGATGCGGCACCCGACGGCCACTTCCACCTTCTCGAAGGCATGGGGCACTGCTCCCTCTTCCGTCACAGGCCCGAAGCTGTCGCCGGGAAGATCCGGGAGATCATCGAGAGCGATGGTTGACTGATCCTGGACCGCAAACGAGTGGGCGACTGCATTGCGCGCGCAATATTGTTCCGCAGTACCTGCAGATTCACTTGACATCGTTCCCGCCTGAAGGGTGATGATAGCCCGTCCGGTCGGGATTCGCATTCGTGCAGATTCGTCTCGTTCGAATGCTCAACATCGAGGGCATTCCCCATGCCTTCGAACTGGCGCTGATACACGGCCTCATGATCCTGGCGTTGGCCGTCCCGATCACCGTCCTTCCGTTGCGGGTACTCGAACTGCTGGGGGATTCCCAGCAGGTGAGCGTGTTCTTCCTCTGTGTCGGGGTCATGGGTCTCTGCGGCGCGCTCAGCCTGCCCTTCATGCTGGAACGGCTGGGACGCGTGCGCCTGACAGCAGTCGGCCTGCTGGGCGTTCTTGTATCGGCTCTTCTGTTTTCGACCGGAGACGCGTTTGCCTTCTTCATTGCGGTCGTCCTCTACACCTGGGGTTTCTTCTCCGTCGATATCATCCTCAACATCGTCGTTATGGAACGCATCGAGCGCAGGAGCTTCGTGCGGTTCGAAGCCGTGCGCATGGGCATGTTGGGTATCTCCTTTGCCCTCGGGCCGTGGGCAGGAGTCAAGCTCTCCTCGGAGATCGGGCTGTGGGCACCGTTTGCAGTCATGGCGATCCTGACGCTTGCCCTCGGTGCCTGGTCCCTTTGGCGGCGCTACGTCACGTCGGAGAAGGGCCAGATCCGCGGGCACAGCAATCCCCTGCGCTTCATTCCCCGCTTCGTGAAGCAGCCGCGCCTCAGGCTTGCCTATGTACTGGCTCTGGTCCGCTCGGGATGGTGGTCGATCTTCTTCATCTACGCCCCGATCTACTGCGTCAATAACGGTTTCTCGGCAGAGGACGCCGGTCTGGTTGTCTCCCTGGGGAGCATCTTCGTCGTTCTGGCACCACTGTGGGGCAGACTTGGTGCGCCCGTCGGCATGAGAGGCCACTTGATTGCAGGCTATCTCGCCACGGGCATGGTGGCCTTCACCATGGCAGTCCTGTCGGGCCTGCCGGAAGTCTGCGTAGGCCTTGCCCTGCTGACGTGCCTCTGTGCCTCATGGCTCGATGCCATAGGCAACGCGCCATTCGTCCGGGCCGTCCATCCCCACGAGCGGGCGGAAATGATGTCGCTTTACACGACCTACAGGGAGTTCGGCCGCATCCTCCCTCAGGGCGTCTTCGCTGTCGTGTTGCTGTTCCTGCCGCTGCCTGCAGTTTTCGCCTGCGCCGGTCTCGGCATGGCCATCGGAGCGTGGTACAGCCGGTACATTCCGAGTCGATACTGATCCTCAGCGCTAGTCAGGCGACATAGTCGGGTTCCTTGGCATCGAGCAGGTCGCGCATGGCCCGGAAGAACATGTCCGAGCGGGGACTTCCCCGCGCGCCCTTCGACATGGCCGAGGCGATTTCACCTGGAATCTGCTCGAGTTCGCACCCGCCGCCTGTCGCGAGTATCTGATACATGCAGGCCCGCTCCAGCTGATAGAGGTCGACATAGGCCTGACCCACCGTCTCGCCAGCTACCATGGCACCGTGATTGCGCATGATGAGAACGCGCCTGTCGCCCATGGTGTCTGCCATACGCTGTCCCTCGTCCTCGCTGACGAGGAGTCCGTCGTAGCAATCGTAGCTCGCGACATCGTCGTGAAAAAGTGCAGCCTGCTGCGAGGAACAGGTGTCCAGCAGGATGTCCTTTCTCATCGACAGGGCCGTGATGTAGGGAGCATGAACATGCATCAGGCAGCGCGCTCCCGGTATCGCCAGATGGACCGGCATGTGGATGATGAATCCGGCGACCGTCGGAACGGGTCCCCCTTCACTGACGGGCATCCCGTCCGCCCTGACGGCCGCAAGATTGCCCGCATTCACCATGCTCCAGTGCGTGTAGCCCGGCGTGATGAGCATGACTTCGGGATCGTCCGGTGACATGACCGACAGGTGATTCCATACACCTTCGTTGAGTCCGTCCCGCACCGCGAGGCGATGTGCCGCTGCAAGATCGCATCGTGCTTCATGTTCCACTGCGTTCTTCATCATCATCCCCCATCATGCTCCAGAAAATTCTTGGAGCTGAATCATAAGTGGTTGTTTTATTTTCTCGCGTGAGACCCAGCGCATCAGGAACAGCTTCTCCCGTGCCAGCGAACTCCCGTGCGCGCGCTCGAAGGCCTTCGCCGCACGCCGGCAGCGAACCGCTAACTCCCTGATCCCCTTCAGCTCGATCAGATCCCAGACGCCCGGCCCGATCATCCATGCAGCCTGAGACCCGCATGGCCACCGTCGCCAGTCAGTCCGGAGACATCCGGCGCGCGGTCCCGGTGCTTGTGAACCTGCAGGACAGTCGGCGAGCCTTCCTTCGTCCACCGCCATGTGACGCTTGCGGTCCTTGATCTTCCTGTCGGCATCGTATCCTGTTTCCGTGGTCTTCACGCTCTGGCTGTCGATGATGGCAGCCGCTCGCTCCCCGGAGCGTCCCGCACAGCGCCTCGCAGGATCCCGCAACGTATCCGGCATACGATGGGAACGCCGCTGCGCAACCACGCGCAGGAACGGTTCTGAACCGTCGAAAGCGGCCAGGAAGAAGACGCCAGCACGTACCGGATCGCATCAAAGACCTCGCGGGAGTCGATCTTTCGGGCTCGACCCGTGCGACCCTGTTTTGCGATCATCAGGGACCACCCCTCGTCGGTCAGGTTGTCTTGCCAATGACCAAACCATGGTCTGCGCCACCGAAACGGACGCAGGCACACCCCTTGCGGAACTGTATGTTGTGGACCATCCTGCCACCTCTTGGAAGGAGAGGCAGGTGTCCGAAGTGCGTTTCATCACGATAAGTCTCTTTGTCATCATCACCCTGGCGCTGATGATCCTGTTTTCGTCAACGACTGTCGGCAGTCTCTGGGCGATGATCCATGCCAACAGCCTCGTCGGATTCCAGGCATTGATCGAGAAGAATGTCGATCCGGATCTGTGGTTGCATGTCATCCTTCCCGCCCTGAAGTGTCCCCTGTGGATCATCACGCTGGTCGTGAGTGTGCTGCTGCTGCTGACGGGTCGCCGCCGGGAGCCGCGCTACTCGGGGCACTCCTGAACCCGGCGCGCCTCGACATACGTCCGGTCTCCGCGGCGCTGAGGCGCTGAAATCCATGGCATCGATCTATCTCAACCGCTCGATGGCGCGACATGGTCCGCCATCCGCGAGGCCTTCCACGATCATCTTGTCATCTTCTTTCGCGACCAGTCCCTGACGCCCGTTCAGCAGCTGGATTTCGCGAGGCGGTTCGGGAATCTCGAGGAGTATCCCTTCGTTCACGGAATCGAAGGCTATCCCGAGTTCATCGAGATCGTAAAGATGCCCGATGAGGTCAGGAACTTCGGTCACGACTGGCATGTCGACATGACATTCTGCGGGGAACCGCCTCTGGGTGCCGTGCTCCATGACATCGAGACGCCTCCGGTCGGCGGCGACACGCTGTTCGCCAACTTCTATCGTGTCTGGCAGACCCTTTCGGACGGCATGAAGGCCATGCTTTCCCAGATGTGCGGACTTCACGACCCGCATGAACCCGGAGCCCATTCCCAACAGTACCGGGACATGAAACTTCAGGTTCGCAAGGATGCCCGCCGAGTCGTGACCGCACATCAGATGAGCCGAATCCATCCCGTCACCGGCCGCGAATCCCTGCTCATCAGTCCTTCCTACTGGTCCAGGTTCGAAGGCCTGACGAATCATGAAAGCCGCATGATACTGGATCATCTCAAGGCCCACACGGTCCGCGAGGTCTTCACCTGCAGGTTTCGTTGGACACCCGGAAGCGTCGCGGTCTGGGACAACCGTTGTCTGATACACCAGGCACTCGAAGACGACCTCGGCGCGATGTTCCGCGGCAAGGGCTTCAGGCGCGTCATGCGCCGCGCGACAATCAGCGTCTGAAACGGGTTCCGACAACGTCGTTCGATGGGGACATTGCCGTCGATTGCGCGATACGGCAGGCGAAGACGGGGGACAGGCCATGAGCCGATCGACAACATTGTCACGCCGTACGATTGTGCCGGGGCTTGGTACGACCGCCACGCTGCCTCTCTGGGCGCAGTCCGTTCCTTCAAGCCCTGACGTCATCGTTGTCGGCACCGAATCCGCAGGCCATTCTGCCGCCCGGACGCTCATCGTCGAGGCGGTTGACCGGATCGGCGGTCAGGCATGGACCGTAAGCGACACGTTCGGTGTTCCCTTCGGTCACGGCAGTTCCCGGGTCATGGGTCCATCGGATCTTCCCTATTTCTCCATGGCGAAGGCGTGGGAATTCGTACCTGCCGAGGTACCCCGCCTGACTGTGAGGGGATGAAGGTGGTGGCCGTCGCTGCAGTTCAGTTGTTGCCGCCGGCGCGTCGTGATCGTTGCTTGTCGTCATTGAAACGCGAATCTATGTGTTGCGCTCTCGCAACGGGGGCAGCGTGTGGGCTTTGTCAGGCGCTGATTACGCTGATCAAGCGCGAGCCACCGGGCGTGCGCTCGATCGGCATCAACCGCGATGCGCAGGCCCTCGGGGCCTTTGCCTGCGACTACCCGGTGGAGTCGGTACATGACTGTGCCCACGGCTTCTTGGCCTCGTTCGTGTTCCTGGACCTGCTCAGGTCTCTGCCCTGCCGGGTGATGGTCTCGGCCATCCCTCGGCGTTCCGTGACGAGATGCTGGCGGGCTGGCACCGCCAGGTGCTGCAGGTGACGACCCAGGACCGGGCGCGGACCGCGGTCGTGTGGTTCAACTTCGCGCCCGGGAAGGGTGCACCGGGCGAGCTGCGCGAGCCGGAAACTCACCGACCGTCAATTCATCAAGCGCAAGGCAGCCAACTGGGGCCGGCGCTACAAGGCCCTGCCGGCGGGTGAATGCCTCGCGGTGCTGGCCGCCATGATGGCCGTCGATGCCGAGGACCCGTGACGAGGCCTTCGCGTGCCTGCAGGAGCTTCTTGAGCCCTTCACAATGACGCCCGTCAAGGCCATTCGGGAATGGGGCCCGGACCAAGTCGTGGATCATGACCCGTCCGCCTGTTCGGGCTGCGGCGCGCCGACCGTCACCGCGACCGCATCTACGCGTGCTCAGGGCCGGAACCATCTCGTTCACGCCCGATCTGCCCGCCTGGAAACAGGATGCCATCGACAGGCTCCCCATGGGACTGCTGCTCGGAATTGCATTGCAGTTCGACGGCGAACGGTTGGGCCTCGGGGCACCAACTGGCTCAACCTATCGGGTCGGAAACACGATACCCGCAGAAACGTGCTGCTTTCTGACGTTTCCCTTCGGATTCGATCTCGTGATCGGCTTCGCCGGAGGCAGGTTCAGTTCAAGCGTGCGCATGCACTCCGTCAAGGGCCACGCCACAGGCTGGGCCGACAACCCCTCGAAACTCGATGCCTATGCGACCGCGATGCCCGACCACTACAACGCACACGGCGAACCCGCCCGGCCGGCCGGTGACAGGATCTTCTTCGCCGGCGAGGCCGTGGCCATGCCCTGAATCCAGTCGTGCGGCGGGGTCAATTTCGGTGGAGAGCCCATCGCCCGCAAGGTTGCCGCGATGATGTCATGAGGGCACTCAAAGGATGGTCGAGCCTTCGAGGTCGGCCAGCTGTTCATCGATGATCTCGAGCATCCGCCGCCGGTTCATGACACCGTAATGGCCTGGACATACCCTGGTGACGGGAAGCTCGCGCACGCGCCTCAGGCTCGAACAGTAAGCCTCCGGTACCGGGGGTGGCCAGGCAAGGCCGTGGTCGCCGTCGTAGAGCATGTCGCTGGTAAAGAGCGTGCCGGTCCCGGCTTCCCAGATGGCGAGGCCGCCCGGTGACCGTCCCGGAACATGCAGGACCTCGAGCGTACGGTCTCCCAGTTCGAAGGTATCGCCATCTTCGACCAGACGCGTCGGCTCCGCCGCCGTCATCGTGAACCGGCCAACATCGTAGCCTTCCCACGGCAAGGACCACAGCGTCGTCTCGTTGAGGTAGTCGCCGGCACCGACGCTTTCTTCGGTGGGCCCTGCGAGGTCCGGTGCGTCGCGGGGATGACAGGCCCTCTCGGAAAAGCTCGACCAGCCGCCAGCATGATCGTAGTAGGAATTGAGCGCTACCGCCATGACCGGCTTGCCGGCCACGGCCTCGACCAGCGGCGCGGGCGGCACAATGCCCGAGCCCGTGTCGACCGCGAGATCACGATCCCTCCCCCGGACCAGCCAGATGTCGCCGACTGCGTAGCTGTCGATATGGTCCTCCCTGAACCGGATGATACCGTGATCAAGAGCCTCTATGGCAAACCAGATTTCTGCAACGGGCTTGGTTTCTTCAACCTGCATTCTCGGTCTCCGGATGATCGTCGAAGAAGACCCGGTCGTGTTTCAGGGGGTTGTCGGGGTCCACGGCAGCGTCGAGTTCACGGGCGTAGCGATGGCCGGAGAACACCGCAGCAGCGATAATGGACGGCGCTTCGCAATCGCCGATGCGCTTCAGCGACTTCAGCGCGCCTCTTTCTCCCGACGCCATGCTCCGGCTCAGGGCGTGATAGAGGGCATCGTCCGGCAATCGCGATGTGACGAGCACGAGGCAGTCTGCCTCGACTGTCCGTTTTCGTCCGCTCACGCGACAGGCAACCACAGCCCTGTTGCCGTCGAACGACACCAGTTCGTGGGCGACAAGAAGGTCGACACCCATTTCCATGAGCCTCCTCTGGGCGCGCCACCGATCCAGGGTGTGTTCGCCCCAGGCCGACACCGCATCTTCCGGTGTCACGAGTGCCGTTGGCAGACCACGGGCCCGGAGCGTTTCGGCCATGACCGTCCCCATGTAGTAGTGGTCATCGTCGTAGACGAGCACGTTACCCTCGGGATATCGGCCCGCCATGATGTCGTCGGGTGTCAGAATTCTGTCCGCCGGACCGAGTTCGGCGATTCCGCCACGGTTGCTGATACCGAAACCGTCGTTTCTCCAGCGCGCGCCCGTAGCGACGGCAACATGGTCCGCCGCCAGCTCGAGGACATCGTCGGCTTCCAGCCTGCTTTCCCGAAAGATCTCCACATTGCGGAGTTTGTGAAGCTGGCCAATCCGGTAGTCACGGACACGCCGCCATTCGCCCAGGCCGGGAAGCGCCGACTCCCTTGTCACGCGGCCGCCAGGCTCGCGGGATGCCTCGGCGAGCACGACATCGTATCCCCTCTTGCCCAGGGCGTACGCCGCCTCGAGGCCTGCCGGACCGGATCCGATTACAAGGATGCGTGAATCGGACGCTCGCGCGTCGATCTTCTCCGGATGCCAACCGCGTCGCCACTCCTCGCTCATGGTCGGATTCTGGGTGCACCGGATCGGTGCACCCTTGGCGTCACCCGTGTAGCAGATGTTGCAGCCTATGCATTCCCGGATGTCCTCGATGCGTCCCTCCTCGATCTTTCGTGGCAGAAACGGATCTGCAATCGAAGGCCTGGCTGCGCCGATGAAGTCGAGAATCCCCTTCCTGACCTGGCTCGCCATGGCGTCTGGAGACGTGAAGCGTCCAACCGACACGATCGGCTTGCTGGTCAGGGATCTGATGGCCAAAACGTAGGCTTCCAGAGATCCTTCCCTGACGAAACGCGAAGGTCCCATCTCGAGAGAATAGTCGCTGACGTTGATGTCCCAGAGGTCGGGAAGTTCACCGAGGATACCGAACATGTCCTCGGTTTCTCCCGGCACCGGCGTGCCGTCCTCGCCTTCGCCACCATTCGTTTCCGCAGAAAACCGCACGGCAACGGCCATCGTGGACCCGACAGCTTCCCTGGCATCCTCGATCAGCTCGCGAACCAGGCGCACCCGGTTCTCGATAGACCCGCCGTACTCGTCCGTGCGCGTATTGAGCACCGGCGACAGGAACTGCGACAGCAGATAGTCGTGGGTGGCATAGACATAGACGATGTCAAATCCGGCCTCCCTTGCCCTGAGTGCGGCATTGCGGTGCCATCGCCGGACTTCTCGAATGTCCTGCCTGTCCATGGCCCGCGTCTGGAAAGGATCCCCGGTGGCAAGTGGCATGCTGACAACGCCGAGTGGCACCTCGCGTGTCGTGTGATTGGCCATTCTGGCGCCACCAAGACACAGTTCGACACCGGCAAGTGCGCCGTGCGCATGGACCTTTTCCGTCATGATGGCGTGCGCCCGGATGTCACGGTCATCCCACAGCGAGGCCATTGGATAGGGCGTATCGTCGGTCGAGGGATGCACCGAGCAGTACTCGGTGTTGACGACCGCCCATCCGCCTTCAGCCTTCATCGCGCGCAGGCCGGCGAGGATGCGCGGGCTCTGCCAGCCGCTCCCGGTGCAGTGAGGCACCTGGTAGAACCTGTTCCGGGCGGTCACGGGGCCGATCGGCACCGGCTCGAACAGGATGTCATGATGTGCGTCCCGGGCCATTGTCTGTCAACTCCTCTGTCAAGCCGTCCTGGACACCGGCGAAGGCCGGTCGAAATGACGGGGAAAGACCTGCGCGAGATAACCAAGACAGTCGCTCCGGGCGGTCTGCCTTGTGATTTCCCGCGGATACATCAGCAGATTGAGCCACAGGCCATCGGCCAGGGCTTCAAGGCAGCGTGCAAGCGAGACGGGATCGAGATTGCTGTAACCGCCGGTTTCGACGATCTCCGTGCACAGCCTACAGATCTCGGCATACCTCTGGTCATCGTAGCTGTGGTGAATTTCAAGGTAGTTGGGCCGATACTTCACCTGCCCCCAGAAGGCGAACCAGACCGCCAGCTTCTTGCGCGAACAGATCCTGCGGTCGAAGTCGGCTTCCATGATTGCCCTGAGTTGCCGGGCCGGATCCGGACCCGATTTGAGCATGGCATTGTGCCATCGAACATAATGTTCCCTCGCCAGGTAGCCCAGAGTCTCGGCGTAGAGATCTTCCTTGGTGCGAAAATGGAAGTTGACCACACCATGGGAGAGTCTGGCGCCCTTGGTCACCGTTTCCAGGGTTGTTCCCGAAAAACCCCGCTTCGAGATGGAATCGATGGTGGCATCGATCAGTTGCTGACGCCGCACTTCCCTGGCGGTGCTCCGGCCGTTCGCCGGCTTCCCTGTTGCGGATTTGATCATGGTGCAATGGAACCGTTTCACGCGCGGGCAGGGCAGGGAACGCTCCGCCGATAGCGCGGACCGAGACTGCAGGGCAAGGTCTTGCCTCCTGTTGAACAGGCGAGAATACGCGACACGGTCGGCGCCACGTTTCTGCCGAATCTTGAGGATTACGGGCACACCAATGGTTGCACGCGCGGCTGTTCATCTCGAATCGCAGGCCGCCTCGACGCAATAGAGAGATCCGGGGATGCAGAACATGAGACATCCCCGGATCTGCAATCAAGGGACCGTGATCGTCAGAAGCCCGCGATCATCTCACTCCAGTCCCTGTTGATCCTGGTTTCGATTTCCTCCGACTGCGCCCTCAGGAAGACACCCCTGTCCAGGATGTCGGAAGGATTCCTGGTAAGCCCGCGTGCCATCAGATCCTCGTCGCTGACAAGATCGAACGCGACACTGCTCGAGTGGCCGTAACCGAACTCCTCGATGACGTACTGCCCGACTTCAGGCGCGATCATGGCGTTAATCAGATCATGGGCCTTGTCGTAATGAGGGGCATCGCTCGTCAGCACCGTACCGCACACCCAGGTGAGCGCCCCTTCCTTGACATCGGCGAACCTGACCGGAATGCCTTGCCGCGTGAGTTCCAGCGGTGTGCTGTTCCATGTCATGGCCGCCACGAGTTCGCCGGAAGCGAGAGCCTGCTCGACCGTGGTCATGTCGCTCTGGCGAAACCGCAGCAAATCCCGCTGCTGCCTCAGGAGACCGATAACCTTCTCCAGAGCCTCGTCCGTCAGGTTGTCGGTGTCGATACCGCCGTAGATGGCCGCACACCACCAGGAATCCTCCGCCGCATCGATGATCGAGAGCCGGCCCGAATAGCGCTCGTCCCATAGCAGGCCCCATGATTCCTCCTCACCTTGCCAATCGACGATGTCCGTGCGGTAGGTGATCGATGTCTGGCCCCACTCGAAAGGAACGAACCATTGCTGACCTTCGTGCTGCGCGTCCTTGATCGTGGACAACGCCGGTATCACGTCCGCCCAGTTGGAGAGTCTTGACGTATCGAGGGCCTGAAGAACGCCGGCATGACGCCAGCGGGGTACATTGTTGCTGCAGGGATGCATGACATCCACAACGAACCCTGATCTTACCTTCATGAAGGATTCCTCGGCATCGCCGAAAATCGGACAATCCGGCGGCACGCCATGCTTTTCGACGTAACCTGGCCAGATTTCGGGGATGTCGTATCCCGCCCACGTAAAGTAGATCGCTTCGTCGTCGGCACGACCGGTACTCGTCGTCAACGGAAGCACCGTCGTCACCAACCCGACCGATGCCATGGCCTTGCCAAGCTCGCGCCGGCTCAGATCCCGGTTCTGCAACCTCTTGATGGTATCCTTGATATCCATGGTCCTGATACTCCCTTTCCTTAGTTGGAACCGCCTGGACACCCCTCTTGCAGGGCTTCAACGCCCCTGTTGTTCCGCAGATGGGCGCCCGGGCAGGCGAGTTCCCGGAACCCGCCACACGATCTTGAATTTGTCTGACTGATCAGTCAACCCAATACATCCGCGAACTCTTCCGGGCCACATGCGGGAGGCGCAATGCACCGTCGACGCCTTGGCAGATCCGCGAGGTTGCGGATATCATGCATTCGAGGAGTGAAGACCATGCGCATCGCAACCGACCTTCCCCGCAGGGTGATCGTGAGGGAAGAGGGAGTCTGGATTCCCCTGGAACGCGGCGTGAAACTCGCGGCACGCATCTGGCTTCCCGAGGACGCCGATACGAACCCGGTCCCGGCGTTGCTGGAGTATCTCCCCTATCGCAAGCGCGACATGACACGCCCGGGTGACGAACCGAAGCACGCGTGGTTCGCGGGCCACGGCTATGCCAGCCTGCGTGTCGACCTCGCCGGCGCCGGAGACAGTTTCGGCGTCATGCGGGACGAATATGCCCGCCAGGAGCTCGAGGACGGCAAGGAAGTGATCGCCTGGATCGCACGGCAGTCCTGGTGCACCGGCAAGGTGGGCATGTTCGGAATATCGTGGGGTGGATTCAATTCGCTCCAGGTCGCGGCACTGCAGCCTCCGGAACTGGGGGCCATCGTGACGTCATGCTCCACCGATGACCGCTATGCCGATGACATGCACTACATGGGCGGATGCCTTCTCAACGACAACCTGGACTGGGGTACGACCTTCTTCGGGATCCTGCCTCTTCCTGGCGATCCTGCGATCATGGGGCCTTCGTGGCGCGAGAACTGGGTTGAACGGCTCGAGGATATCCCCTGCCCCGTGGAGCTATGGATGCGCCACCAGCGGCGTGACGACTACTGGCGGCACGGTTCGGTATGCGAGGATTACAGCGCCATCAGATGCCCGGTGTTCGCGGTGGGAGGGTGGCTCGACGGCTATTCCAATGCCATCTTCCGCCTGCTTTCCCATCTGGAGGTGCCCCGCCTCGGCCTTGTCGGTCCCCACGCCCATCAGTGGGGGCACATGGAGGCCGCGCCAGGACCTGCCTTCGGCTTTCTCCAGGAGATGCTGCGCTGGTGGGATCACTGGCTGAAGGACGAGGACACCGGGATCATGGATGAACCCATGCTGCGTGTCTTTCTGCAGGATGGCGTTCCACCCGCGCCCTGGTACCGCGACTGTCCCGGTCAATGGATCGGTGAGGCTGAATGGCCCAGCAAGCATACGGGAATCAGGCGATATCACTTGAATCCGGACGGCCTTGGAGATCATAGCGGCGATGATTCGCCAAGAACCGCGGTGACGCCACAAACCCTGGGCCTTGCCGGAGGTGAATGGTGCCCCTACGGCACCGGAGGCGACGGACCGGAATTCCCCGGCGACCAGCGTTTTGACGACGGCGCATCGATCACATTCGAAACACCGCCGCTGCCTGGCGACCTCGACGTGGTCGGTCAGCCGATGGTCCATCTCGATCTCGAGGTCGATCGGCCGGTTGCCTACATCATCGCCCGGCTGAACGACGTCAGACCCGACGGTGCCGTTTCCCGGGCGAGTTACGGTGTCCTCAATCTCACTCACCGGCAGGGGCATGCAGAACCCGTGGCCGTGCCCGTGAGCGAGCGGGTCCGGGTCCAGGTGAAGCTGAACGACTGCGGGTACCGGTTTCGCAAAGGTCACCGCCTGCGCGTCGCGCTGTCGACCACCTACTGGCCGATGCTGTTCCCGGCACCCGAACCCGTGACACTCACGATCCATACGGGTTCCAGCACCATCGAACTCCCGGTAAGGCCTGCCACGGGCGGTCCGGACCTCAGCGTGTTCGAACCGCCGGAACAGGCGCCAACCATGCCTGAAGCGTTGATCGAAAGGGCTCCTTCGGAGAACACGATCACGCTCGATCAGCACTCCGGGCGCGTCGAAGTGACGTCCAGAAGGGGCAGGGGAACCTACCGGATCGAGGAGCACGGCCTCGAATTCGCACGGGACACGTTCGAGCGCATGTGCATCTTGCCGAACGATCCGCTCTCCGCGGAAAGCGAAGTCATCGTGACCACGCACATGAAGCGCGATGCCTTCGAGATCGATATCCGCGCCCGCACTCATCTACGCGCATCAAGGGAGCGCTTCCATCTCTGCGCCGACCTCGATGTGTGGGAGGGCAAGGATCGTATTCTGGCAAGGCGCTGGTCCGTGCCCATCGACCGCGACCTCGTGTAACGGCTCACGACGGACCTATTGCCTTTGCCTGCCGGGCTGCGTGCATTCTGAGCAGTCCGGGTTGCCGGCTTGACGCGTACTGTCCCTTACCCCCTTGCGCAAGAGGCTCAGGCGCCATGCCTGGCAGCGCATCCCTGCGCGTGGCAGCCGGAGGTGGAGGGTGCCGGACAGATCCGTTGCCCATCCGGAAGGCCCGGAACTGGCAGGCGTCTACCGTACGTTTGCACATGCGGACCACCTATGGCGCAATCAGGTATGGCGTGATCGTCGATCTTGTCTATGTCGGTACGGGCGGAGGCGAGCAATGCACTGACCTCGTCCTGGACGGTTGCCGCTTGCCAGTCTTCGGCACGGCATTGTCCGGCCATGTGGTCACCCGGGAATCCCTCGTGTGGGCCCTTTCCGGGGCATTCCCGATCAGGAGCGGGGAAGGCTTCTTCCTGGTGACCTACCTCGCAACGCACGCATCCTCGGCACCGGACGCTCCGCTGAGCCTTGTCGTCAGCGCATCCGGTCTTCTCGACAGGGCCGCAGGCATGCTGACTGCGATGTGGACCGGACTTTCCCTGGAACTCTTCGCAGGCGCCACGACAATCTTCGCTATCGGGGGATTGGGACTGTTGCCGGCCGGTGACGATTACCGCCTGGCGGTCCTGGCCTCGGCGATGGCGCCCAGGAACTCCACCATCGTGTGGGCACCCAGGTAGGATGTGACACCGGTGCCGACGTCGAGCTGGGGATTCACCTCCACGAAGTCGAAGCCGACAACGTCCATATGGCGCGCCGTGGTGCGCAGGATATCGCGCAGTTCGGCGTAGAGCATGCCGTTGGGCTCGGCGGAAACGCAGCCGGGCACCAGCGACATGTCCAGGACGTCGACGTCAATCGACACATAGATCTTCTCGCCCTTCGGGAATGTCTCATGCACGAACTCCTCGGGGCCGAGCCTGCGGACCTCGTCCATCGTGACGATGCGGCTGCCTTCGGCACGAGCGTCGATGAACTCCTCGATGGCGCTTCTCAGGCTCCGGATGCCGATCTGCGTCAATGACAGCACATGGGCCATGGGCCTGATATGACGAAACGCATGGCCATTGGTGAAACGCAGGTCATGCACGAAGGGCTGGTAGTCCATGTGGGCGTCAAAATGCATGACATGCAGGGGTTCCGAAAAGGCCCGGACCACCGGATAGGTGACGGAGTGGTCACCACCGATGATGATCGGCATGGCTCTCCGATCGAGAATTCCCGCCACATCGGCGGTGATATTGTCGAACGTTGCCGCGACATTGGTAGTCAGGATGTCGCTGTCGCCGACATCGACGATACGCCGCTTTGCCGTCTCCTCGACCAGATAGGACTTGTCGGTGAGGATATCGTAGTAGCCCGATGCGCCGAACCTCAGTGAATGCTCGCGGATCGAACGGGGCGCGAAACGAGAGCCACCCATGAAGGGAGAACCTTCGTCGATCGGCGTCCCGAGAATGGCATAGTCGGCATCCAGGGTCGCAATGTCATCGCAGTAATCCTGGCGAAGGAATGTCGAAATACCACCATAGGGCGGATTGTAGCGTCCCGCCCGGCCTTGCATGTTGATCTGCATGACAGCAACCTCGCTAGAATCTTCCAAGGACCAGGAACCGGCCACCGGGGTCCCGCACGGCGGACAGCCTGTCCCATGTCCCTCCCAACTGCAAGAGTTCGCCCGTGCCTGCCAGCCGGTCGAGGACCTCCCGGAAACCGCCACTTTCCGGCACGGCCAGCGAAACCAGACCGCCGGCTCTCAACAACCGGACAAGTTCGCCGAGGATCCCGGGACCCGCACCGCCGGTGACGAAGATCTCCGGGGCCACGATGGCATCATAGCTTCGGTCCGGCAGGTCGATCGGACCCAGGAGCCGGGCCTCGACAAGCGTGCGGTACACCCCCGTCGCACGTGCCTGCCTCAACATCCCGGCAGACGGATCCATCCCGTCGATGTTGCGAAATCCGAGGCTGGCCAGAGCGGCGCCGGCACGCCCGGACCCGCAACCGAAATCGAGGATTTCGGCATCCCTGTTCTCCAGATGACAGGCGAGGTGCGCGGAACAGGAAAGGGAAGCATCAGACATGTCGACCTCAAGTGCGGGCGGAACGCTCGACACGCCATGATAGGATTCTCCAGGCCATGTGTCGTGGCCATCAGTGCCTGTCCGGGCCCTTGCCGGTCACGCGCCGGACCGCTACGAACGTGGCCGGATTGCGCTCCCTGCTGACTAAGGACTGGCCCCATGACAGACACCGCCATGACCGTAGCGCCTTCCCCGGCGGAACCACACGATGGCTGCATGTCGGGATTCGGCAACCAATTCGAGTCCGAAGCCCTCGCCGGCGCGCTGCCGCGCGGCATGACCGCGCCGTAGAAGTGCGCCTACGGACACTATGCGGAGCAGTTCTCAGGTACCGCCTTTACCGCACCGGGTCACCGCAACAGACGGACCTGGTGCTATCGCATCCGGCCGTCGGCAAGGCACGCAGGCTGCTGGGAACGCATCCATGGTGCAGGACTATTTCCATTCGGCCGATTCGGAACTGCCGGTGGTGCTCCAGGAGGGCTGCCTGCGCTTCCTCACTGAACCGGGAATCATCGGTCTGGAACCCGGCGAGATAGCCATCATTTCCCGTGGCCTCGTCCATCGCGTGGAAGTGCCGGGGGGCCTGCGCGGGGCTTCGTCTGCGAAAACCACGGCCGGATGTTCGAACCTCCCTCCAGGGGGCCTGTCGGCGCGAACGGCATGGCCAATCCGCCCCGATCAGCATGTCGCAGCACGATCGAACAGTTACGACGAAACGGCGATGCGCGTCGCAATCCGAACGGCAACCGTACAAGAGCAGGCCACGGGCCGACTGATCACGACGCCCAACATCATCGATGCCGACGGTTTCTACGCGGAATTCCGACGACGAGGAGAGCGCGGCACTCAACACCCGCCTCATTCTCACACTCGCCAATCACATCGGCGGCCGTGCAGTCCTCTCCGAGGCACTCGAGGTCGTCCGGAGAAGTTCCAGGTAGTGTTTCCTCTGCTGGCAGTGCCGGCAAACGTGATCTATCCTGCAATCGGACAACAGACGTTCATGGAGGGAGTATCGCCATGGTCCAGTCGCGCCCGGAACTCGTCGGAACATTCGGTGTCGTCACCTCCACCCACTGGCAGGCCAGCGCGGCAGGGATGGCCATGCTGGAGCGAGGCGGCAATGCCTTCGATGCGGCGGTGGCGACCGGATGCGTTCTTCACATCGTCGAGCCTGACCAGAACGGTCCAGGTGGCGACGTCCCCCTCGTCCTCTGGAGCGAGAAGAAACAGAAGGTGGAGGTGATCTGTGGCCAGGGTGTCGCGCCGGCAGCGATTTCCGGCGAGGCCCTGCGCAGCATGGGGCTCGATGTCATGCCGGGCATCGGGCATCTTCCGGCCGTGGTCACCGGCAGTTTCGGTGCCTGGATGCTGTTGCTTCGCGACTACGGAAGCCTGCCTCTGCGCGACGTTCTCACACCTGCCATCACGATTGCGCGTGATGGATTCCTTCTGACACCCACCGTCTCGGGGGTCCTCAAGGGATCACACGATTTCATGGAAGAATACTGGCCGACATCGGTCGAAGCCTATTTCGACGGCACCCTGGAAGCCGGCAGCATGCACCGCCTGCCCATGCAGGCGAGGACCTACGAGCGGATCGTCGAGGAGGCCGAGGCAGCAGGCAGCGATCACCAGTCCCAGGCCGAAGCCGCGCGCAGGGCGTGGTACGAAGGGTTCGTTGCCGAGGCCATCGACCGCTTCATGCGCGAACCGGTCATGGATTCCAGCGGTGAGGCCCACGAGGGCTTCCTCACAGGCGACGACCTTGCCCGCTGGCACGCCAGTGTCGAGGATCCGATCACGCTCGACTATGGCGACTACACCGTATGCAAGGCGGGACCCTGGGCGCAAAGCCCCGTGCTTCTTCAGCAACTCGCCCTCCTGAAGGGATTCGATTTGGCGGGCATGGACCCGGACGGAGCCGAGTTCGTCCATACGATCCAGGAATGCGCCAAACTCGCTCTTGCCGACCGCGAAGCCTTCTACGGAGACCCGGACTTTGTCGATGTGCCGCTCGACCGGTTGCTGTCGGAGGACTACAGCGCCGAACGGCGCAGCCTCGTTGGCGAAGAGGCCAGTATGGACATGCGGCCCGGCACCATCGAGGGTTTCGGTGGCAGGATCAAGCTGAGGGCAAAGGGCTCGACCAACATCGCCCATGGGGGAATGGACGTGGAGAGCAGTCTGGGATCGCGGCCCTGGCGGACCTGGGCACAATTCCAGACCTCTCACCACGGCGATACCTGCCATTTCGACATCATCGACCGCTGGGGCAACATGATCTCCGGCACCCCTTCGGGAGGATGGCTCACCGGCTCGCCCGCTGTTCCCGGGCTGGGATTCCCGGTTTCGGTCAGGGGACAGATGTTCTGGCTGGATGACGAGCACCCGAACAGCCTGCAACCTGGAAAACGGCCGCGAACCACGCTTACCCCCTCACTGGCGCTCCACCGGGGTGACCCCTACCTCGTCTTCGGCACACCTGGAGGCGATCACCAGGACCAGTGGTCGCTGCACGCCTTTCTGCGCCATGTCGATCATGGCATGAACCTTCAGCAGGCCCTCGATGCGCCCTCCTTCTATACCGACCACATGCCGAGTTCGTTCTATCCGCGCGAGTGGATGCCGGGCCACCTCGCCGTCGAGTCCCATTTCCCCTCGTCCACTCTCGAGGACCTCAGCCGCAGGGGACACAGGCTGCAGATCTACCCCCGATGGGGCCATTACAACTCGATGACCATGGCGACACGAAAGGGGCGCGTGTTGCGCGCGGCCGCAAGCCCGCGCCGCCAGTGCTACGCTGTGGGTCGCTGAATTCACCGGCTTCCGTCAAATCGGGTGCCTTGCCCTGACCCCAATGGGTGATGCGCTGTCAGGCACGAATGCCATGGTCGAGCAGGACCTCGTGGTCAGGCGCAATGTGCAGGTGGCGCAACCGCGCTCGCCAAACTACGTTTCAAGCTTGCCGCTCGTTATTCCGGGGGCATCGCAGAACGAACCGGGACCACCGGACCGGGTCCCGTTGCATGGACGGACATCTCATCATCTCGACATGGATGACACATGAAGATCGAACGCATTATTGCTGCGCCGCTGAAACCGGGCTGCGCCCTGGACCGGGGTTCGTCTCCGAGGTCCTCGAGCCCGCCCGGAGCCGACGGCGGTAACACTCTCGCCCGCTATCGGGAGTTTTCCGGAGCGGCCCGCGATATCGGCGGAAGCGGACCGCCGGCCCTGTGCCTCGCATTCGCCTCCGATGGCACATGGGGGATGGGTGTCACCGATTTCGCGGGACCCGTCGTGCCCATGATCAACGACTTCCTTGCACCGCTTCTCGAAGGCGAGAATGCGCTTGCAACCGAAAGGACGTGGGATCTGATGTTCCGCCATGCCAGTCTTTGCGGTGTCGGCGGGATCGCAAGCTATGCGATGAGCGCGATCGATCTTGCCTTGTGGGACCTCAAGGGAAAACTGCTCGGCGCGCCTGTCTACGAACTTCTCGGCGGACCGGCGCACGCGGAAATCTTCTGCTACGCCACGGGCCACGATGTCGAATGGTTTCTGGAATCGGGCTTCAATGCCGTCAAGCTCCCGTGCTTCCTCGGCGAGGCCCAGGGCGTGGCTGCCCTCGAGAGGGTGGAGGAGCAGGTGGCACGCGCGCGAGAGAGGATCGGCGGCGAGCGCGAACTGATGCTCGATTGCTGGATTGTCGGTGATGTCGAGTTCATGGTGCGGCTTGCCGAGCGTCTGCGTCCCTATCGACTGAAGTGGCTGGAGGACTACCTCTATCCCGAAGATTTCGCTGGCTACGAGGAGATGCGCCGACGGGTCCCCTGGCAGACGCTGGCCACCGGAGAGCGCTGGTTCACCCATCTTCCCTTCGGCGAGGCGGCAGCACGTCGAACCGTCGACATCTTTCAGCCCGACATCCGCTGGGTCGGGGGCGCCACCGCCTGTATCAAGATCGGCCATATCGCCGAAGGTGCAGGCCTTCAGGTGGCCCTTCACGGCGGCGCCAACGATTCGTACGGCCAGCATCTGTGCTACGCAATGCCAAGCAATTTCTGGGGAGAACTCTATGTCGATTCCGCCCCTGGAATTCCGCTCGAGGAGGGCTGGCGACCGACGCCGGGCATGGCCGTCCCGAAGAACGGAAGGCTCATACCCTCCGATGCGCCCGGATTCGGCATCGAACTATCGCGTGACGACCTTGACACCATGATAAGCTGACAGACCCGGGGAGGCTCGGCTAAGTTACCGGGCCTTCATCCGGATCGGCGGAGTTGATCATGCCCGACAATCTCACTTCGTTGCTGCAGGACCTTGACCGCCTCCATCACCTGCACCCCTTTACCGACACACGTGACATCAACGCCAACGGCGTGCGCATCGTGACGAAAGCCGAGGGCGTCCACCTGACGACTTCGACCGGTCACCGTGTCCTTGACGGGATGGCGGGCCTGTGGTGCGTCAACATCGGATACGGGCGGCGAGAACTGGCCGATGCGGCCCACGCCCAGATGCAGGACCTGCCCTACTACAACACCTTCTTCCAGACATCGACGCAGCCCGCCACGGAGCTTGCCGCCCGCCTCGCTGACGTTGCCCCGGACGGTCTTGATCATGTCTTCTTTGCCAGTTCCGGGTCGGAAGCCAACGACACCGCCGCAAAGATGGTGCGCTGGTACTGGCACACGCGAGGCAGGCCTTCCAGGAAGACCATCATATCGCGCCGCCACGCCTACCATGGCGTAACCATGGCCGCTGCCAGCATGTGCGGTCTGGAGGAAATGCATCCCCAGTTCGATCTGCCGCTTCCCGGATTCGTTCACGCCGACTGTCCCTACTGGTATCGCTACGGGGGTACGAACGATCCGGAGGAGTTCGGCATCGAAGCCGCCCGCTCCGTCGAGAGATTGATCCTTGAGATCGGCCCCGAGAACGTCGGCGCCTTCATCGGTGAACCGATCATGGGCGCGGGCGGTGTGATCGTGCCTCCGGAAAGCTACTGGCCCGAGATCCAGCGGATCTGCCGCGAGCACGACGTGCTTCTCATTGCCGACGAGGTGATCTGCGGATTCGGACGCACGGGGCCGTGGTTCGGAAGCCAGACCTTCTCCATCGATCCCGACATCATGACCGTCGCAAAGGGGCTTTCGTCAGGCTATCAACCGATCAGTGCGGTCCTTGTCCATGACCGGATCGCCGACGTGATGATCAACGACGGTGGAGAATTCCATCACGGGTTCACCTGGTCGGGCCATCCCGTGGCCGCTGCCGTCGCCCTCGAGAATATCGCCATCCTTGAGCGCGAAGCCATCATCGAGAGATCGGGATCCGTGACGGGACCCCGCCTCCAGAAACGGCTGAGGGAACTTTCAGGCCATCCTCTGGTCGGCGAGGTGCGCGGCAAGGGACTGATGGCTGCGGTCGAACTCGTTGCCGACAAAACCAGCAGAAGACGATTCGAGGCATCGAAGCGTGCGGGCATCACCGTTCGCGAGGAAGCCTGGAAACGAGGCGTCCTGGTACGCGCCACCGGTGATTCGATCATCCTTTCTCCGCCGCTCGTGCTCACTCCGGCAGATGTCGACACGCTGGTCGATACGCTCAAGGTTGCGCTCGACGCCGCGGAACCGCAGCTTCAGGGATAGCCAGTCAGCCATGATCGGTCGATTTGCAAGCAGACTGGGCAATCGCCTTCCCGGTCAGCGGGTCGCCGGCGTGATCCTCACCCTGCTGGGAGTCTGGTTCGCCACCGATCCGTTGCGCCACGGCTATCCCGAAGCGAACGATCTTGTCGCCATCGAGGCCGAAGCGAGCGGTGCTGTCGAGATTCGCAAGCGGCGCGGTGCTCTCGTTCGCTTCCTCGTCCCGGATCCCCTCGAAGTGCAGGCGGTTCTCGATCCGAGCGGAAGGATTGTGCGCTATCTCGATTCCCTGCCGCGCTACCGCGAATTCAAGAGCGCCCTTGGATCGGGACCCGCGACATTCCATGTCTGGGAAAATGCTCCCGATCCGGACAACGCGACCCTTGTATGGCAGCTCGATACAGCAGGAACGACCCTGGTTTCTGTCGAAGAAACCGTACGAACCCTGAAGAACGCGCGATTCGAGGCGGCATGGCTCCCGGGAGGGATCGCGTTGTTCGGTCTCGCCATCGTCGTGCTCACCCTTTGGCGGCGCACCTGAAAACCGCCGGCACACTCATCGTTATCCGGTGTCGCGCTTCATCATGGCCCTGACATCGGAAAACGCGAACGCACCGAGCAACCTGCCGGAGACGGCATAGACCGCAAACCCGAGCATCACAAGGATCGCCAGGTATGCGATCTTCTGCTCCTGGTCCGACGGCCACCAATGGTGGCTGTTCCAGTGAGCTGCCAGAAGAACACCTTCCATCGCGGCCGTTGCCACGAGTATGCGGGGTAGCCGCTGCCGGAGACGCCTGTCTGCGGTGAAGTGTCCCCGGCGGGCGAGAATCACGTAAAGCAGGATACCATTGATCCACGCGGCGGCCGCCGTCGCCAGGGCGATGCCGACATGTCCCAGGAACCAGATCAGCGACAGCATGACGGCGATGTTGCTGACCAGGCCGACTACGGCAACCTTCAGCACGGTCCCGGGATCCTTGCGGGCGAAGAATGCGGGCGCAAACACCTTGATGAGAACATAGGCCGGCAGACCGGTGGCAAACGCCATGAGTGCGGCGGCACTGGCTTCACTGTCGGCAGGATCGAAGGCTCCCCGCTCGAAGAGCGCCGCGATGATAGGATGCGCAATGGTGACAAGAGCGGCCGCGGCAGGAAGGCAGAACACCATGGTAAGCTCCACGGCGCGACTCTGGCTTTCGTCGGCCCCGGCCCCGTCACCCGCCTCGATCTGCCGTGACAGCAGCGGCAGAAGCGCGGTCCCTACCGCGATACCGACAACACCCAGAGGAAGCTGATTGATCCTGTCCGCATAGTAGAGCCAGGAAATGGCGCCTGTTGGCAGAAACGAGGCAACCCAAAGATCGATGAGGAGATTGATCTGGACGACGCCGGCACCGAGTGCTGCCGGCACGAAACGCCTGAGCAGTTCTCTGACACCCCGCGTCAGACGCGGCACCAGGAAGCGCGGGGCCATGCCGGCGCGCCTGACCGCATGCATGACGAGTACCAGCTGCAGCAATCCGCCCAGGGTTACTCCCCAGGAGAGCGCATGACCGGCATGCTCATCGTCCAGGACATGGATCGAGAGTGCTGCCGCGATCAGGCTCAAGTTGAGCAGGATGGGCGCAGCGGCATAGGCGGCGAAACGTCCGGTGGAGTTGAGCATCCCGCCGAAGAGCGCCACCAGAGAGATCAGCATGATGTAGGGGAAGGTGATACGCGTGAGGTCGGCCGCCAGAGCAAATTTCTCCGGTTCGTCCACGAAGCCTGGTGCCAGGGCCGTCACGACCCACGGCATCGCCAGCTCGAAGGCCACGACAAGCCCTGCCAGGACGAGCACCAGAACAGCAAGCACCTCATCTGCGAGCCGCTTCGCAGCGCCCATCCCCTCGCCTTCCAGCCTGCGCGCGAAGATCGGAATGAAGACCGCATTGAAGGCGCCCTCGGCAAGCAGGCGGCGGAAGAAATTGGGTAGCTTGAAGGCGACAAGAAAGGCGTCGGCGGCAATCCCTGTTCCGAGCGCGGCCGCAAACAGCACATCACGCAGAAACCCGAGAACCCTGCTGACGGCCGTCAGTCCGCTGACCGTCAGGAACGCCCTGCCGAAGTTCATCTTCTTCTCATGCCGGTCACGACATCGGTTGTTCGAACCGGCCGAACAGATCAGTTCCTGATGATGTTGTGGTCCGGGCCCAACGGAAACCCGGTGATGTTGCGGGCGCCCGATTCCGTAACGACCAGGATATCGTGTTCGCGGTAGCCACCCGCTCCCGGTTCGCCGCCGGGGATGGTGATCATCGGTTCCATGGAAAGCACCATGCCCGGTTCCAGGACAGTCTCGACATCCTCGCGCAGCTCCAGTCCGGCTTCGCGGCCATAGTAATGTGACAGGATGCCGAAACTGTGGCCGTAGCCGAAACTGCGTCGTGAGAGAACGCCATGGGAAGCACAGAGATCATTGAGTTCCAGTGCGATATCACAGCAACGAACAGCGGGCCTGATGAGGCTCAGACCTCGGCGATGAACGTCCAGATTGATGTTCCAGTAGCGCAGGTGCTCGTCGCCGGCGTCCTCGCAGAACAGTGTACGCTCGAGTGCCGCATAGTAGCCCGCGATCATGGGGAAGCAGTTCATCGTCATGATGTCGCCGACGGCGATCTTTCGCGCGGTGACCGGATTGTGGGCACCGTCCGTGTTGATTCCGGACTGCAGCCAGACCCAGGTATCCCGGATCTCGGTCTCGGGATGGCGGCGACCGATCTCGCGTACCATGGCATCGGTTCCTGCCAGCGCCACCTCATGTTCCCCGGTACCCGGCGCAATCGCATCGACGCAGGCCCTGCCGCCGATGTCAGCGATTTGCGCGGCACTCTCGATCAGCGCAATTTCCTCGGTGGATTTTACCATGCGCTGACGCATGGTTTCGACACCGATATCGAAGAGTTCGGCATGCGGCAGCGCCGCCTCCATCTTGGCGAATTTCTCCACGGTCAGATGATCGAATTCGACGCCGACACCCCGTCTCCCTTCGGCAAGGTGTCGGATCGCCCGAAAAAAGCTGTCCTGGCGCCAGTCCGTGTAGGTGAGGGTATCGCCAGCGCGCCGCCAGGGCTGGCCATAGTCGACATTGGCCGCGACCACCGTTGCGCAGTCTTCGGTCACCACGAGCCCGAAAGGCCTCCCGAAGCTGCAATAGAGAAAATCGCTGTAGTAGTGGATGTTGTGCATGGAGGTGAACACGGCTGCATCGAGTCCTGCCACCGCCATGAGGGCGCGCAAAGAACCGAGACGACGCGCCATCTCGACTTCGGAGAACGTGCCCGCGACACGCTCGCCGTTCTCGATGACCAGAAGGTCCGCACGCTCGCTCATGGTCCGGTCACCTCTTCATCACGTTGGCTACCCCGCCCGGCCTGGCGAAGTGGCAGGGCTGGCAGGCGGACCGCCAGGTTCAGGGACGGATGCCGCGCAGTCGTTCGCTTCGACGGCGCAGGAGTTCCATGACGATCATCAGCCCGATGGATGTCAGGATGAGCATGGTGGCAACGGCCATGATGGTCGGCGACAGCAATTCACGGATTCCGGACCACATGCGCCTGGGCAGGGTATGTTCCTCGGTGCCTGTCAGGAAGATGGCGATCACAAGTTCATCCCAGGATGTGATGAAGGCAAACAGCGCACCGGCGATCACGCCCGGCAGAATCAGGGGCAGCGTGACCCTGAAGAAGACGCGGAAGGGATCCGCACCCAGGCTCGCACCCGCCCGGACAAGGTTGTGGTCGAAACCTGCGAGCGTTGCCGAGACGGTGATCACGACGAACGGCACGCCGATCGTCGCATGGGCGAAGATCAGTCCGGCAAGCGAGCCGGTCAACCCGATCTTCGCGTAGAAATAGAACATGCCTGCCGCCGTGATGACGATCGGGACGATGATCGGCGATATCAGAACCGCAAGAATCGAGGATTTCCCGGGATACTCCGCCCTGTTGAGGCCGAGAGCGGCCAATGTTCCAAGGATTGTGGCCACGAGCGTCGCGAATGCGCCGACAATGATACTGTTCTTGAGACCCAGCAGCCATTGATGGCTCGTGAAGAACTCCTCGTACCAGCGCAGCGAGAATCCCGGCATGGGGTAGGTGAAATAGGGCTCGGAATTGAAGCTGAGCGGTATGATCACCAGGATCGGAATGATCAGAAAGGCGAAGATCAGGCAACAGATGACGCGGAAGGCGACATGCCAGACCCGATCGAGCGGTGTGGCATAGGACGGCAGCGCCATGGTCAGTTCACCTTGAGCCGGTCGATGCCAACGAAGCGGTTGTAGATGAAGAACATGACGATGGTGAGCAGCAGGAGCACGACGGACAGCGCCGCACCCAGCCCCCAGTTGGCCGTGAGTCCCATGTTCTGAACGATCCAGTAGCTGATCATCTGGTCGCTGGGACCGCCGACCAGCGCCGGCGTGATGTAGTAGCCGAGCGACAGGATGAAGACGAGAAGCGTGCCCGCAGCCACGCCCGGCATGCACTGCGGAAAGTAGATCTTGAGAAACGCCTTCCAGCCAGGTGCGCCCAGTGAAGCCGCCGCACGCATATGCCAGGGATTGATGGTCTTCATGACGCTGTACATCGGCAACACCATGAACGGCAGGAGGATGTGCACCATCGCCACGTAGACACCAAAACGGTTGCGAATCAGTCCCTGGGGCTCGTTCCACAGGCCAATCCACAGTGCGGCATCATTGATCAGGCCCTCGTTCTGCAGCAGCACGAGCCACGAGGTCGTCCGGACCAGCAGGGAGGTCCAGAACGGGAGAAGAACCAGTATCAGGAGAAGATTGCTCTTGCGCGTTGGCAGTGTCGCAAGAAGATAGGCAATCGGCAGGCCCAGCAGGAAGCAGAGCAGCGTCACCGCAAAGCTGATCTCGATGGTCCGTAGCAGCACATCGACATAGATCGCCCGGTCATCCGAAACACTGACGATCTCGCGGGTCTCGTCGCGCCTCAGGTCGAGAGACCAGAGCAGGTAGTAGTCGGTATAGTACGATGAAGCATTCTTGATCCCGTACCAATACGCGCGATCCCCCCAGTGCTTGTCGACCGCGATGAATCCGTCGTGAATCTCTTCGGGTGACAGCGTGACAAGTGCCTCGGAGTTGCGTGCCGTCTTCTTGACCATCGACTTGAAGCCGCTGATTTCGTAGTTGAGGCGCTTGGCTGCCCGGCCGAACTCGCCGCGCCCTGCAGCTGAAAGTTCCTCGGCAAAGGTCAACATGGCCTCAGGAGGAGGAAATCCGTTTCCGTCCCATTTGCTGAACGCCTCGACCGTCCGCGGAAACCCGTTGGTGATGTCCGGATCCTCGACCGAGAGCGTGAGAAGGGCAATGATCGGCAGGATGAAACCGACGACGAGAAACAGGAACAGCGGCGCAACAAGGGCGATAGCCCAGACCTTGCGCATGCGCTCGGCGCGTCTGAGCTTGACCTTCAGGGGAACCCCGTCCGCGGTCCGCATCACATCGTCGTTGCTTACCGTCGCCACCATGACCCTCAAGTTCCCCCGGGAACGAAATGACTTGCAAGGAACCGGGAGACCCCCGGAAGGGCCTCCCGGTAATCCTCAACTCAACACACCCGTTACTGTGAACGCCAGACCTGGAAGCGTTCGGTCAGCTCTTCCTCATGGTCCGCCCACCAGATCGTGTTGGTCCAAAGGGCATTCGTAAGGTTGGCCGGAGCCGTCGGCAGGTGCGGCAGAATATCCGGATTGATGAGCGCAGCCGCCTCGTTGGTCGTCGGACCATAGGAGATGTACTGCGACTGGCGCGCCATGACTTCCGGACGGCTCGCGTACTCGATGAATTTCATCCCGAGGTCGAATTCCGGATGTCCGGCCGGAATCATCCACAGATCATAGTCGATGATCTGCCCGTCCCAGACGATGACGAAATTCTTGCTTTCCTGGGTGATCGCATTGTAGATGCGGCCGTTCCAGGCGGTGGTCATGGCAACTTCGCCGTCAGCCAGGAGCTGGGGCGCCATGGCACCGCTATCCCAGTAGATGATCTCGTCCTTGATCGTGTCGAGCACGCCAAAGGCGCGATCGATCGCCTCTTCCTCGTTCTCGGTCAGGTAGGTGTAAATTTCGTCGGCAGGGACGCCGTCCGCCATCAGTGCCATCTCGAGCGAACCACCCGGGCTTTTGGCGTAGACGCCGCGCTTGCCAGGGAACTTTTCAAGATCGAAGAAGTCGGCGATCGTCGTCGGAACATGATCGCCCGAGAATAGATCGCCGTTATAGGAATAGATGGTCGCCCAGGAAATCGTGCCGACACCGCAATCGAGCGCCGCACCGGGGAAGAAGCGGTCCCTTCCGCCGAGCATATCCCAGTCGAGTTCCGCAAGGAGGCCCTCGTCACAACCGGCCATGGCCGTGCCCGCTTCCGAGTCGATCACGTGCCACTTGTATTCGCCGGTCTCGACCTGGACGCGGATCTCGGACAGCGTGCCGCCCCATTCGTCCTCGAGGACGGTCATGTTGATTTCCTTGGCCGCAGGCTTGTAGTACGCCTCACGCTGGCTGGCGGAATAGGCCCCGCCCCAGGATGCCGCCGTGATCGTGTCCTGCGCCAAAGCTGGCGCCTGGGACTGCAGTCCAACCAGCGCAGCGCCCGCGATGGCAGCCGCCGTTACTCTGAATAGTCCCTTCATGATGGTGTTATCTCCCTTGAAGGTTTGGAGTGTCATGTACGGCTGATACCGGAAACTCTCCAGTGGATGGCAACCATACAGTTTGCTTACGCCGCGCTAGCGCGGCCTCGATGCGCCGCCTCATCACGAGGCGGCATCCAACGCCCGGCAGTCGGCAGACCGCCAGCCGATACTGATTTCCTGTCCCAGTTCGAAACCCTTCTCGCCCGATCCACGCGGCACCTTCACGACAAAATCATCGTTGCCGAATGCGGCGACCCGCACTCTCGTGTGATCGCCCATGTAGATCTGTTCCAGCACCACAGCCGTGAAGATGTCATCGCAGCCGCTGCTCTCGGTCGCTCCAAGAACGATCACCTCGGGGCGAATTGAAATCGTGGTCGCCTGTCCGCTCTCGGTGACATTGACCGGCAGCGCCGTGATCTGGTGTCCGCCGGGAAGGTCGACGACGCACCGGCCTCCGGTGATCTCCCTGATCCTGCCCTGGAGGCGGTTGTTCTCCCCGATGAACTGAGCGACGAAGGCATTCTTGGGGCGCTCGTAAAGTTCCTCGGGCTCGTCGAGCTGCTGGATGACGCCATCGTCGAAAACCGCGATCCTGTCCGACATGGTGAGCGCTTCGCTCTGGTCGTGCGTGACGTAGACGAATGTCAGACCCACATTCTGGTGAATGTGCTTCATTTCGATCTGCATCTGTTCCCGCAGCTTCTTGTCGAGAGCGCCCAGAGGTTCGTCCATCAGGACGATCTGGGGCTCGAACACCAGGGCGCGCGCCAGGGCAACACGCTGCTGCTGTCCGCCGGACAGCTGATTGGGACGGCGCTTCTCGAAGCCGGTGAGTTCGACCATGGCGAGCGCATCGGAGATCTTCTTCTCCCGGGTGGACTTGTCGACCTTGTGGCACTGCAGGGGGAATTCGAGATTCTCGTAGACCGTCATGTGCGGAAACAGCGCGTAGTTCTGGAATACCATGCCGATATCGCGCTTGTGGGGCGGCACCAGTTTCAGTGACCGGCCGTTGAGAATGATATCGCCGTGAGTCGTCGATTCGAAACCCGCCATCATCATGAGCGTTGTCGTCTTGCCGGACCCCGACGGCCCGAGCAGGGTCAGGAATTCGCCATGTTCTATTTCCAGGTTGAGATCCTTCACGACGAGTACCTCGCCGTCATAGGTCTTCTGGACGTTTTCGAACCGGACCTGTGGTTCGTTCCTGCCCGTATTGCTGTCGATCACCGTATCTGTCATTGCAACTGGTCCCAACTTTCTCACCACCCCGGATACTTCATGCGCCTGACCTTCCTTGGCACACGAATGCACCAGGGAGTCCGCATTGGCAACAGCTGGCTGTCAACCCTGTATCGTCGTTTCAGCCTCGCAGGATGCGTATTCCCCGCCTGAACTATAGGGCAATCCGTAGCATTGTCCAAACTCCTTGCTCCGGGCCAATCATTGTATTTTTATACTGTGAATGGGTTCATGACGTTACCGAAAATCATAACATGTCTCCACAGAGCCTAAAACGCCCCGTACCGGGTCGTTGATCGGGAGGTGGTGCATGGCTCTGTCGGAGGGCGTCGTGGAGCCGGTTGCGCCGAACGATGAAGCGGCGTCTGATGCAGGCTCATCATTATCCCGGGGCTCTGCCGAAGATCGGGCAAAGGTGGCGGTACGCAAACCGTCAGCACCGATCCCGAGCACCAGGACACACCAGTTCGACAACTCATACGCTTCAGGAAACTCTCAAGTTTGAAACCACAAACACCGGATTTGCAATGAAAAATAAATGAATTATCCTATCTTTATACGGACTGCGGAACACCCTTCACATATGATGCCACGGGCCACATGCGGCCTTCGATGGAGTTCCGATTCCAATGGCCCTGCACCTCCCTTGTCCTCCCGTCGGCGATTGGCAAGCCATGATCACCGAAAAGTCCATGCCGAGGCGTTCTCGCTTCAGTCTCCTGGCCACCTTGTGGTTGGTTCTGGCCCCGCTTTCTTCACCGGTGACCGCCTCGAACCCGCCGCTTCCGGTGACGGCCGACAGAATCGTCGACGTCGCCGTCGCTAGCGGCCTCATTGCGAGGGCGGACTTCGAAGCCATCCGCGATCCGCATGTCGGCCCGCTCCTCGTCGGACGCCCGGCCGCGACGGACGATCCGGCAAGGACCTTCAGCATCATCATCTTCGAAAGTGATGAGGGGCCGACCCAGATCCAGTTCATCATGACAACACCCTGGGGGGGACTGGAGGAGCGTCTCGAACTTGCGGGCGCCATCGCCGGCGAGCTTGTCACCCTGCCGTCGGCCCTGCCACCGCTGCCGCCGGTCGAGGCAGGAACGGGTGCCTTGAGCCACATGGCATCCTGGCTCTACAGCCTTTTCTACGAATCCTGGCTCGGCTGGCCGGGATCGGAGCGCCGGCTGGTACGCGTCCGCGACGGCATCGCCATCATCCTGGAAGGCACACCGCCGGAGAACTGGACCATGACGCTGGCCGTCGACCGCGGTTACCCGGACGCCACCTGGCCTGGCCAGTGGCCCGATGCCGACCCGCCTGCCCTGTCAGAGGCAAGGCAACTCATCCGCCAGGGCGAGTACCGGGCCGCCCACGATCTCCTGTTGCCGTTGGCGAAGGCCGGCAATCCGCCTGCCGCGCTGCTCATGGGAGACATGGTGCGCTTCGGGCGCCTCGACATCCCTCACATCGAATCGGCCACCGACTGGTACCTTGTCGCGGGCCGCTATCGGCACCCCGTGGCGATCTGGTCCCTGGCCGCCGTTCTCACCGAGGGCTGGGGTACCTTCTTCATCAGCAACCTCAAGGGGCATCTCCTCGCCGGGGCGCAGGCAGCAGGCTCGGCCGATGCCCTCCATGTCCTGGGGCGAACCCCTACCGGCGTGAACTACGTCCGCCCGGAAGGGGTGACGGCCGCCGACCAGATCCTCCAGGCAGCGAGGTGGGGCCTGCTCGCCGCACAGCACGATATCGCCTCGCGTTATGCCGAGGGCAACGGTGTTGCCGCAAATCCCGTGGGGGCCTATGCCTGGGCCCTTGTGGCACTGGAGAACACCGGGCCGGGTGCCGACTACATCTTTTCCCGGCAACTGCTCGACGAGCTTGGCAACAAGCTCGATGCCGCGGGAATCGCCGAAGCCCGGGAGCGGGCGTCCTCGCTCGTGACCGGTCCGCCAGCCTGGCCACCGCCCGATATCATCGTTCCCGATCCGGGGTAGGCGGAACTTCACCTGGGCTTTACCGAAGGAGTATAATCCGGGCGCAATCTGGCGCTTCGAAGGGAGTTGGTCATGCGCGCAAACGGCCACGCCATCAACATCGACACACTGATCGCCCGACAAAGATCCGGATTTGCGCTGGAGCAACCGTTCTATCGCGACCCCGGGATTTTCATGCGCGACATGGAGAAGGTCGTCACGAAGTCCTGGCTCTACGTCGCCCATGAAGGCGAGATTCCTTCGAGAGGCGACTATCTGCTCTACCGGATCGGTGAGGAGTCGATCATCCTCATCAGGGGCCGCGATGAGAAGATTCGTGCGTTCTTCAATGTCTGCCGCCACCGGGGAAGCCATATCTGCCTGGAAGAAAGCGGCAACGTCAGCACGCTGAAGTGCCCCTATCATGCCTGGACCTACGATCTCGACGGGCGCCTCATTGCCGCGCGCTCCATGCACGACGACTTCAACAAGGCGGACTATCCGCTCCATTCATGTTCGGTCAGGGTCGCTCACGGCCTTGTCTTCATCTGCCTGGCCGGCGCCGATCATCCAGATGTCGCGGATTTCGACGACCTTTCCGGCGAACTCGCCACCTATGCCGGCCCCCACGATCTCCGGAACACGAGGCTCGTCCACCGCGAGATCTACCCGACCCATGCCAACTGGAAACTCGTCGTCGACAACTTCCGCGAGTGCTACCACTGCTCATCCGCCCATCCCGAATACACGATGGTCAATGCCTACGTGAAGGCTCATGACCGGGCTACGGAGGGCTACGAACCCGTGATAGAGACCTGGGCCGAGAAGATGAGGAAGCTCGGCCATCCGGTGGCCAGGTCCAGTGAAGGCGATGTCGGCGACCCGCGCCAGCCGCACAGTGTCTGGCGCCAGCCCATCCGGGAAGGGTACGTCACGCTTTCCGAAGACGGCCGGCCCGTCGCTCCCCTGCTCGGCGCACTCAAACACTGGGACGGCGGCGAGACGGCGTTCTCGTTCGGCCCGCTGTCCTATGCCTATCTCTGTGCCGATCACCTCACCATGTTCCGGTTCACGCCCGTCACACCGGAATTCAGCGAGGTCGTCGTGACCTGGCACGTCCGCGCAGATGCCGTCGAGGGAAAGGACTTCGATCTCGAACGTCTGAAATGGATGTGGGACGTCACGACCATCGAGGATACCAAAATCATCATAAACAACCAGAAGGGCGTGAATTCCGCGCACTACGTGCCTGGACCCTACGCACTCCAGGAAAGCTATTCGTCGGCCTTCACGGACTGGTATCTCGAACGCATTGCATCCTGAATCCCCAGGGATTCGAGTTCCGCCTGGATTCTTTTGGGCAATCCGGACCGGACGATGCGGTAGGAGACGGCAATCCGTTGCCGCAACCGGCCTTCCGGCAGGTCCCAGGAGAGGTTGATCCACGATCTGTGGAAGTAGCGCGCCTTGCGGCCAATGCCCGCCTCGATCAGCATCTCGGCCGTCTCGATGCTGTCGGTCTTGACCGCGACTCCCTCTTCCCGGGCCCCCATGCAGGCGAACATCCTGCCTCCAATCTTCCAGGCATCATGTCCATCACCCCAGGGATCCGAGACCACGGCTCCCGGAAAGGTGCTGCAGATCGTGTTCACTGTCGCCCGGCCCATCGGCTTCCTCCCGGCTCCTGTTGTATTCAAATACAGTTTCGGGAAATGGCCGGCAAACCCGGACTGCCCCCTTGACGTCCGCCGGATTGGTTTTCTGTATTCGGCGGCGGCACACTGCGCAGGGCGCCCATTCCAAGGTGGCGCCAGGACGTCAACCATCTTGGGAGCAAGAAACCGCTGGGAGTCATTCACAGGATCCTGCCGGCCGCCGGGCTTGCCGTGGCGCTTGCGGTGCCGGCCCAGGCCGACGTCCCGGAATCGGAGAGGCCAATCATTGTTCCGCTGCATAACTGGACAGGCGCCACGATCACCGCCGCGGTTTCCGGACAGATCCTCGAGCACCTGGGCTACAACGTCGAGTATGTGGCCATTGCCTGCTGTCCGCCGCACATGGCATGGCAGACGGGGAGATCACCTATTCGCCCGAGTTTTGGGACAACAATGCCGGCGACGTCTATCCGGTGCTGATCGAGGAAGGCAAGCTCATCGATATCGGTGACTCGGGCCTCGACGGCCGCGAAGGATGGCTCTATCCCAGGCATGTCGACGAACAGTGTCCGGGACTGCCCGACCGGAACGCCTTCCTCGACTGCTACGAGATATTCGCCACGGCCGAAACGATGCCGAACGGACGCTACCTCGACTATCCCCACGAATGGCGCAGCCGCGGCGGCGATCTCGTTCGCGAGGAAGGACTGCCGTTCGACGTCGTCCCGGCCGGGAGCAAAGGGGCGATGATCGCGGAACTCAATTCCGCGGTCGACCGCAAGGCCCCACTCGTCATGATGTTCTGGGCGCCGCATTGGGGTCTCTCCGTGCACGAAACGGGCTGGATCGACATGCCCCAGGACCTGGTGGACAAGTACAGCCTCCAGAAACCGCGCATCTTCAAGGTCGCCTGGCCCGGGATCTACGATGAGTGGCCGGTTGCAGCCCGCTTTCTCGAGATCTTCACCATCGATAACAGGTCTCAGGAACTCATGATGGACCTGATCGACAACCAGGGCAGGGAACTGATGGAAGTAACCGCCGAGTGGCTCGACGACAACAAGGATGTCTGGCAGCCGATGGTCGACGCTGCCATGGCGGGTTCCTGACCGCCATGGCCTTGCGAAGGGGGTGCAGGTGCGCCCTCCCCTTTTTCTTTCAGGACTTCAGAACTTCAGTCCACCGGAAGCATCGCCCATGGTGCCAGGGTCCGGCATGTCGAAGCCCGGCGGCAGCTGACCCTTTTTCGCCATCTTTCGGACCTTCTTCATGTTGCCGTTCATCTGTGCATGCATCTTGAGCACACGGTTGATGTCCTGAATCCGCGTGCCCGATCCCGCAGCAATGCGTCTCTTGCGGCTTGCGTGGATCACGCGGGGATCCCTGCGTTCGGCCGCCGTCATCGATGAAATCATTGCCTCGAGTCGCCTGAGCACGGAATCGTCGAGTTTCGAGGCATCCATTTCCTTGCGGGCCCGGGCAACGCCGGGAAGCAGGCCGAGAAGACCCTGCATGCCTCCCATCCTGCGCAGCTGTGAGATCTGCAGGCGAAGATCGTCGAGATCGAACTTCTGGCCCTTTTCGAACTTGGCCGCCAGTCTTTGTGCGCCCTCTTCCTCGACCACCCGCGCCGCCTTCTCCACCAGGCTGACGACATCGCCCATGCCGAGGATCTGGCCTGCCAGACGATCCGGATGGAACACGTCGAGCTGGTCGAGCCTTTCGCCGGTTCCGATCAGCTTGATGGGGCACCCCGTCACCCGACGCATCGAGAGCGCGGCACCACCCCGGGCATCACCATCGATGCGCGTCAGAACGATACCGGTGACGCCGGCACGTTCGTGGAAGGTTCCGGCGCTGTTGACCGCGTCCTGTCCCGTCATGGCATCCGCCACGAAGAGAACCTCCCGGGGCGAGGACAGCTTCCGGATCCCCGCAAGCTCGTCCATCAGCTCGTCGTCGAGATGGAGGCGGCCTGCCGTGTCGAGCAGGACGACATCGGTGGCACTCCTGCGGGCGGTATCGAGCGCACGCCGGGTGATCGCCAGGGGTTCCTCTCCGGGACCGATCGGCAGCGTCCGGACGCCGGCCTGTTCGCCAAGAACCGCAAGCTGTTCCTGGGCCGCCGGACGGCGAACATCGAGCGAGGCCATCAGGACCTTCCTGCCCCGCTCCTTCTCCTGGAGCCACCGCCCGAGCTTCGCAGTCGACGTTGTCTTGCCCGAGCCCTGGAGACCGACCAGCATCATGACCACCGGCGGATTGCCTGCCAGATCGAGCTGTGAGGTTTCGGAACCGAGTGTCTCCACCAGATGGTCGTGCACGATCTTGATGATCTGCTGGGCTGGATTGACGCCCCGGATCCTGTCCTGACCGCGGGAACGCTCGCGGACCGCCTCGACGAACTCACTCGCCACGGACAAGGCAACATCGGCATCGAGCAGGGCAACGCGCACCTCGCGCAACGCAGTGTCGATGTCGCCATCCCTCAACGCGCCCTTGCGCCTCAACCTGGTGAAGATGCCTTCAAGGTTGTCGGTCAGCCTGTCGAACATGCACGCTCCTTCCCGAATAATTGGTGTGTCGAGGTCATCACTCCTCGCGCGTCATCCGGTAGTGGAAGTCGCAGTGGTCGGCACCCTGCATGATCGTCTGCGTGCGGGTAAGCCGGATGCGAGGATCGTAGCCCGTCGCGAATGTCGCGTCACGGTTGCAGGACAGCTGATAACCGATTTCGCCGAGCCCCATGTCCCGGTACATTTCCGCATAACGGCACCTGGTGACCCTGTAGACGTATTCGTCGTCCGTGCTGCGGACCACCTCCGTCTCAAGCGCGCCGTCCGCATCCCATAGATGCTGGAACGAGACGAAGCCACGTATCCCCTGAGGTCCTCCGTGATCTTCGGCAAACTGCTTTCCCTCGGCAATGGCTGCCTCGACGATAGCGGTGGAGATGATCCCACGGGCCTTCACTTCGCCAATCTCGTCCTTCAGCGCATGCCAGACGGGCCTGATCACCTCGGCCTGGATGCGCCGTCTTTCAAGAACGGGCAGGCGATTAAATGTGGTCATATCGATACCTCACCGGCCGGGCAGGCATGGACGCGTTCCCGACAGCACTCTATACAGCGGCTACCATGAACAGTATCAATTTCATAAAGATGCACGGCTTGGGCAATGATTTCGTCATCATCGACGCCCGGGATCGGACGGTGCCTCTTCCCCGCGACACGGTCTGCGCCATCGCGGACCGCAGGCGCGGGCTCGGCTGCGATCAGCTCGTCCGTCTCGAACCCTCCAGCGTGGGCGATGTCTTCATGCGCATCTGGAACCCGGATGGCAGCGAAGCCGAGGCCTGTGGCAATGCAACGCGCTGCGTGGCGCGGCTCATGATGGAAGAGACCGGGACGAACGAAGTCGGTATCGAAACGGTTTCCGGTGTGCTGGCCTCACGCAAGGGTGCCGCGAACATGATCGATGTCGACATGGGTGTGCCGCGCCTTGGGTGGCGGGACATACCGCTGGCCGGGCCGGCGGACACCCTTGCCCTCGATCTGGGCCCCGGAGCACCCGCTCTTGCTGCCTGCGTCAATCTCGGCAACCCCCATGCGGTGCTCTTCGTCGACGATTGCGACGCGATCGATCTCGCCGCGACAGGCCCGCTTCTCGAAAACAGTCCCTGTTTCCCGGAACGGGCCAACATCAGTTTCGTCACCGTCTCGACGCCGTCGCGCGTACGCGCACGGGTCTGGGAGAGAGGGGCCGGTGCAACCCTTGCCTGCGGTTCGGCGGCATGTGCCATCGCCGTGGTCGGCAGCCTCAGCGGCCTTGCCGATCGCAGGGTGAGCGTGTCGCTGCCCGGCGGCGAACTGGAACTGGACTGGAGGGAGAACGGCCACGTCCACATGGCAGGGCCCGCCCGCCTGGTCGGCAGGGGAACCCTGTCGCCGGAGCTCGTCGCATGAACCGGGTGGTGAACTTCGGATGCCGTCTCAACGCCTACGAAGCCGGCATCATTGGTAGCCACCTCGAGAACGCGGGGTTCGATGACACGATCGTCGTCAACACCTGCGCCGTGACGGCCGAGGCGGAACGCCAGGCCCGCCAGGCCGTTCGCCGATTGAGACGGGACCACCCGGGTGCAACGATCATCGCCACGGGCTGTGCTGCCGAGATCGATCGCGATGCCTGGGACGCCATGCCCGAAATCGACCGGGTCGTGGCCAACAGCGAGAAAACCCGCCCCGGCACCTGGTCGACGCTGCGGTCGGCCGGTGTTCGCCACGCTGACCGCAAGTCTGCGCTGCCTGCGGGCCGGACCCGGGCCTTTGTCGAGGTCCAGAACGGCTGCGACCATCACTGCACGTTCTGTATCATTCCGCGCGGCCGGGGCGTATCGCGAAGCCGGCCGGCCGGCAATGTCGTCGATGATGTCCGGGAGATTGTCGCGGCCGGCTGCCGCGAGGTGGTGCTGACCGGTGTCGACATCACGGCCTGGGGCAACGATCTTCCCGGATGCCCACGGCTTGGCGATCTCATAAACCGCATCCTCAAGGTCGTGCCCGGTCTGCCGCGCCTGAGACTCACGAGCCTCGATATTGCAGAGGTCGATGATACGCTCCTGAGGGCCCTTGCCGTGGAGGAGCGTCTCATGCCGCACCTCCATCTGTCGCTTCAGGCCGGCGATGCAATGATCCTGAAGCGCATGAGACGCCGGCACACGCCGCACCAGGCCGTTCGGTTCTGCGAGAAGGTGCGCCGCCTGCGCCCGGACATCGTGTTCGGCGCCGACCTGATCGCCGGATTCCCGACCGAGACGGACGAGATGTTCGACAACACCCTCGCCCATGTGACCGACTGCGGTCTGACCTGGCTTCATGTCTTCCCCTATTCGGAACGGCCCGGAACCCCTGCCGCGAAGATGCCCGCCGTGAAGAGGGACCTGAGGAAACAGCGCGCGGCGCGATTGCGCGACAGAGGTGCGATGGCGACCGCCGCCTTTCTGGACTCTCGTGTAGGCACGACGGCGACGGTGCTGGTGGAATCGCCGGGCCGGGGGCGCAGCGAGCATTTCGCGCCTGTCGCCACGCCGCCGGATCTCGCCGCCGGCAGCCTCCAGACGCTGGAGATCACCGGTTCTGACGGGACCCGACTCCTGGCAGGATCCCTCCTGTGAGCAACAACGGATGGCTCGCCCGGCTGCGCGCGGGCCTGTCGCGCTCGTCGGGCAAGCTGAAAGATTCGATCGGCGCCATCGTCAGCAGGAGAAAACTCGATGGCGCCGCCCTCGAGGAACTCGAGGATGCACTGATCGAGAGCGATCTGGGTGTCGCCACGTCCTCGGCACTCATCGCGGAACTCTCGCGCAAGCGCTTCAACCGGGAAGTCACGGACGAAGAAGTGCGCAACGACCTTGCCGAACACATCGCCGTCATCCTTGAACCGCTCGCCATGCCGCTCGAACCGGATGCCGGCAACCGGCCCCATGTCGTCCTCATGATGGGTGTCAACGGCACCGGCAAAACGACCACGATCGGCAAGCTCGCCAGACTCCATGCCGACCGAGGCCTTGAGGTCGTGCTGGCTGCCGGTGACACCTTCCGGGCCGCCGCCATCGAACAACTCGAGATCTGGGGCAGGCGAACGGGTGCAACGGTGGTGAGCGGGAAAGGCGGCGGCGACCCCGCAGCGCTTGCATACAGCGCATACGAAACCGCGAAATCCGCGAATGCGGATCTCCTGCTGGTCGATACCGCCGGGCGTCTTCACAACAAGCGCCATCTCATGGAGGAACTCGCCAAGATCGTGCGTGTTCTGGGAAAGCTCGATGCCGCGGCACCACACGATCGTGTCCTCGTCGTGGATGCAACGACCGGCCAGAATGCCCATGCCCAGGTCGAGACCTTCCGTGAGGTCTGCGACATCACCGGGCTGATCGTGACGAAGCTGGACGGTTCGGCCAGGGGCGGTGTCGTCGTCGGCCTTGGCGAACGCTTCGGCCTGCCGGTCCACGCCGTGGGCGTCGGCGAGGGCGCCGATGATCTCAGGCCCTTCGAGGCGCGCACATTCGCCCGCTCCCTGATGGGGCTTTCATGACTGGCCGCGGACTGCTATTCGTCAGGCTCCGGCCAGGGCCTTTCACAACGGATTCTCAAGACCATGACCACGGAATTTCGTTTCGAAGATAATGGTGACGACAAGAGCAAGGGCGCCACGGCCGCCAAGGTCCTGTTCGAATCCCGCATGATCCTGCTCTTCGGCGAGATCAACGAGAAGGCGGCGCGCGAGACCTGCGCGCAACTCCTGGCACTGAGCGAGATCGGCAGCGAACCCATCCGGCTCGTCATCAGTTCGCCCGGAGGTCATGTCGAATCCGGCGATGCCATCCATGACATGATCCGGTTTGTCGCCGCACCCGTGAAGGTTCTCGGAACAGGCTGGGTGGCAAGTGCCGGTGTCCACATCTATCTCGGCGCGGCACGGGAGCGGCGCTACTGCACACCGAACACCCGGTTTCTCCTGCACCAGCCCATGGGTGGCATCGGTGGAAGCGCGATCGACATGGAAATCGAGGCCCGCGAGATCCTGAGGATGCGCGACCGTCTCAACCGAATCATCGCCAAAGAGACGGGCCAGGCGATCGAGCGCGTCGCCAAGGACACGGACCGCAACCACTGGCTGAGTCCCGAGGAGGCCCGTGACTACGGCATCGTGAGCCACATCGTATCGGGAATTGGTGATACCGACTGAAGACGCCTTCTTCCCTGGCAGGCGCCCCGGTTGTTGAACGCGCTTGAGAGCCAAACTAGACTGATAACCGTCAGCCCTTGCAGACCATTCCGGTCCCGTTCTTCAACCAATGGTCCCGGTTCCTTCTTGCAAGGCATATTTCCTAGGGAGGATCCGATCATGACACATGCATTGCATTCCGGCAGATTCGGCAGGTTCACACGGCGCGGTGCCTTGGGAACCCTTGCGGGCGCAGCGGCAGCGGCAACCCTTGTGCCCCACCGTGCGTCGCGTGCCGACAACGAGCTCGTCGTCGGTTCGTGGGGAGGCGTATGGGACGATACGGTCCAGCGAGCCGTGATCGATCCTCTGGTGGCCGAGACGGGTGCGGACGTCAACATCCTGCCCGGCAGCAGTACGGACCAGTTCGCCAAGCTGCTTGCCAACCGCGATGCAGCGCCCTTCGACGTGCTCTACATCGATCTTGATGTCGCTCTGCCCGGTTTCTCGCAGAACATGTTCATGCCGCTCACCGAGTCCGGCATTCCCAATCTGGCCAGCGCCTACAGCACGGCGCTCTACGGCGGCGGCCAGGCGGTGGCGGCGAGTTTCGGCGGCATCAGCATCGTCTATGACAGCTCCCGGATCGATTCCATCGATTCATGGGGCGCCTTCGGCGATCCGGCCAATGCCGGTCTCTATGCCGTACCGGAAATCGACAGCTGGGCGCTCTATGTCCTGGCGGCCTTCGCGAAGCTCGCCACCGGCGACGAGAACGATCTCGAAGCCGGCTGGGCGGAAATGGAGAAGGTCGCGCCGCTGGCCGCCCTCATGGCCAGCGACTACGACGTGCGCCAGATCTTCGAACGCGGCGAGATCGCCTTCTCTGCCATGTATCACGGCGAGGCCTATGTCATGTATCAAGCCGGCCAGGAGAACATCCGCCTGGCGAAGCCCAAGGAAGGTATGGTGGCGGTGCCGAACATGCTCGCCATTCCGGCAAACGCCGGCAATCCGGAGCTGGCCCAGCGTTTCGTCCATCATGCACTGGCGTCTTCAGCGCAGCAGATCTTCGCCGAGGAGTACGCTTCGGCACCCTCTGTAAGCGGTGTTCCGCTGGATGAGAGTCTGGTGCCATGGATGCCGTTCGGCGACGAGGAGATGAACGCGCTTGTTCGTCCCGACTGGGATGCCATCAACAAGGAGCGTGACGCTCTGATCCAGCGCTGGAACCAGGAGATCATATCGATCGTCGCAACCGGCTGAGGCCCGGAGCGAGGCCTTTTGCCCCACGCCAGGCACTGGTATGTCTTCCTGCTGGGCGCGATCATTGTCGTGTTCTTCGTCGTTCCGGTCGGTTACTTCCTGGTCATCAGTTTCGCGCTCTACCTGGAACCCGGGCTGTTCGAGGACGCGTTCACGCTGGAAAACTACGAACGGCTCGTCAGCGACGACTACGTCCTTGGTGTCCTGACGGATACGTTCAGGATCAGTGTCCTCGTGACAGTCCTGTGCCTGGTGCTGGGCTATCCGCTGGCGATGTTCATTGCCCGGGAATCCGGCTTTCTTCGTCGCGCCGTGATGATCGTGACCGTGGCGTCGCTCTTCACCAATCTGGTGGTCAGGACCTATGGCTGGCTCGTCTTCCTCACACCGCGCGGCCTGTTCAACAACATGCTTCTTGACGCCGGGATCATCGACAAGCCGCTCAAGCTCATGTTCAACGAGACAGGCGTCATCATCGGCCTCGTCCAGATCATGCTGCCGATCCTCGTCATCGTGGTCGCGGTCAGCCTCCAGACGATCGACCGCGTTCTCGAGGATGCCGCCTCGATGGCAGGGGCCGGCAAGGTGCGGGTCTTCACCCGTGTCATCTGGCCGCTCAGTCTTCCGGGCGTCATCAGCGGGTGCGTCCTGGTCTTCACCCTTTCCATGAGCAGTTTCATCACGCCCGAATTCCTCGGCGGCGGCAGGGTCATGGTCCTTGGAACCCTGATCCGCCAGTTGATGACCCGGTCGCTGAACTACCCCTTCGCGGCTGCGGTTTCGGTCGCCCTGCTCCTTCTTGCGATCGCCATGCTGGTCGGTCTGGCTCTGTTTTCCAGGAGGGCGACGCGCCATCATGCGGCGTGAGCGTCTCATCCGGCGCCTGGCGCGCATCGTCTATCTGGCCATCGTGGCGGTGGTGAGCCTCTACCTCCTCCTGCCGACCCTCGTCGTGGCACTGGCCTCGGTATCGCCGACGGCGATGCTCAGCTTCCCGCCGACGGGTTTCAGCCTCGAATGGTACGGTAACTTTCTCAGAAGGGACGAGTTCACGGGTTCCTTCGTACTGAGCGTGCTTCTTGCCCTCTTTTCGGCCGTTCTGGCGACAGGACTTGCGGTGGTTGCGGCCTCCGGCCTTCGCCAGACGAAGCGGCGGTCGAGGCAGTTCGTCACGGGACTGGCGCTCATTCCGCTGATCCTTCCGACAATCGTCTACGGCCCTGCCCTGCTGCTGCTTTCCGGAAGCCTGGGCGTCACGCAGTCGATGTGGCTCACGCTCTTGGTGATCGCGGCTGCGCATCTCATCCTCGCCCTGCCGTTTGCCGTACAGATCTGCTTTACCAGCTACGACGATCTCGATCCGGCCATGGAGGAAGCTGCGACAATCGCCGGCGCGGGTCATGCCCGGGTCCTGAGAAGGATCATGGTGCCGCTGCTGATACCCGGCATCCTTGCCAGCCTGATGTTCGCGTTCCTGATTTCCTTCGATGAGCCGGTGGTATCGCTCTTCATGTCGCGCCACGATGTCGTGACGCTTCCGGTCAGGATCTTCACCTACATGCGTTTCAGGCCCGATCCGACCATCGCCGCTATCTCGACAGTCATGAGTCTCCTGGCCCTGCTCGCGATTGTCGTGGTGGATCGCCAGATCGGCCTCGACCGCATTCTGGGCCTTCGTCGCTGAAGGAGGGATTAGACATGACGAAGAAGATCATCGGCTACAGCGACACGATCAGTGTCGCAGCCGGCGAAACCGTTCACTTCAAGGTGAGCTGCGACCCGTCCATCGAACATTACGATGCGCGTATCGTCCGCGTGACATGCGGTGACACGCAACCGGGCGCGCCCGGCATGAAGGAGGAGCCCGTCGAGACGCCGGTCACGGGCACCTACGGGGCGCGTTTCCAGCCGATCCATCCCGGATCCCATGTCAGGGTGCCGGGAGGCGGTCCCGCCGAAGCGCTCGAGGGTTTCACACTCCAGGCCATGGTCTTTTCGACCCTTCCACAAGGATCCCGACAGGGCATCATCACACGCTACGACGCCGCAAACGAAGCGGGATTCGGCCTGTTTCTCGACGAAGGCCACCTGTGCCTCATGCTGGGTGACGGCAGGGGAGGACGCCAGGTTCTCTCCCTCGAAAGTCCCCTTCCGTCAAGGCACTGGATCTTCGTGGCGGCTACCCTCGATCCGGCCGCAGGACGCATCGAATTGCGTCAGGAACCGGTGAAACGCTACGGATTCGACGATCCTGTCGCACATTCCGGAGCCGGGATCGACATCAACCCCGCGACCACAGGCGAGGTGCCGGTGATGTTCGGCGCGGCAACCGGACGAGGCCCCGGTGATGTTGCCGTTGCGGCCTTCGGCTTCAACGGCAGGATCGAACGGCCGGTCATCGCCAACCGGGCCCTTGAACGCGAGGAGATGGAAGCCCTTCGTTCCGGTCTGGTGCCGGACAGGCTATGCGATGCGGTTGTCGGTGTCTGGGACTTCGCACTTGCCATCGACTCCGATGACGTGCTCGACATCTCGCCCAACCGTCTGCACGGCAAGGCCGTCAACCTTGCGATGCGCGCAATGCGCGGTCACAACTGGACCGGCGATGTGATGGACTGGCGATTCGCACCCGATCAGTACGGCGCCATCCACTTCAATGACGATGCGCTCGGGGATTGCGGATGGTTCACCGACTTCTCCCTTGCCGTTCCGGAGGACCTCCCCAGCGGCTGCTACGCCGCGAAGCTCACCTCCGGACCGAGTGAAGACTATCTGCCGTTCTTCGTGCGCCCTCCCCGCGGCAGGACCACTGCGGATCTCCTGTTCCTGGTGCCTTCCGCCACCTATCTCGCCTACGCCAACTGGCGCTTCAACTTCGAGAGCCGCGGCGCGGAAATCCTGCTCAATCACGTCGCGCGCATGTGCGCCGAAGAGCACTTCATGATCGACCATCCGGAGATCGGCCACTCGACCTACGATCTCCACAACGACGGTTCGCCGGTGTGCTACACGTCGCGCCTGCGCCCGGTTCTCAATTTCCGGCCCAAGCACACCTGGATGGAGTGTTACAGCGCCGATCTTCACCTCGTCGACTGGCTTCACGAGAGCGGCTTCGGATTCGATGTCGCGACTGACGAGGATCTCCACGACGAAGGCGTATCCCTGCTTTCGGGCTATCGCTGCGTCATCACGGGCAGCCATCCCGAATATCTCTCGACGGCGATGTGGGACGCCATCCATACCTACCAGCAGCGGGGCGGTCGCCTGATGTACATGGGTGGCAACGGCTTTTTCTGGCGGGTCGCCTTTCATCCCGACATGCCCGGCATGATGGAAATGCGCCGCGGCGAGGACGGCATCCGGGCATGGGACTCCGGGATCGGCGAATACAACCTCTCCTTCAACGGCGAGCCCGGCGGACATTGGTCCCGTCTGGGGCGACCGCCCAACCTTCTCACAGGAAACGGTTTCGTATCCCAGGGATTCGACTTCTCGTCCCACTACCGGCGCATGCCCGCAAGTTTCGATCCTCGTGCGGCCTTCATCTTCGAGGGTATCGGCGACGACGAGCTGATCGGCGATTTCGGCCTTCAGGGCGGCGGTGCGGCAGGCTGGGAAATCGACCGCTTCGATCATGCGCTGGGGACGCCTCCCCATGCCCTCCTACTGGCATCGTCGGAGGACCACACGCTTACCTACACGCGCATGTCATTCAATGCCCACGGCGTCAGCGATCCCACGATCGACGATCCCGAAAACCCGATGGTGCGGTCCGATCTGGTGTTCTACGAGACACCCAACGGCGGCGCCGTTTTCTCGACAGGCTCCATCGCCTGGTGCGCATCACTGTGCCACGAGACCTACCGCAACAACGTCTCGAGACTGACCGGAAACGTGCTGAGGCGTTTCCTCGATCCCGCACCGTTCCCGGAGCCGGCCGCGGAACGCACACCATGAGCGCTCTTCTCATCGCCGAAGGCATTGCCAGGCGATTCGGCGATGTCGTTGCGCTGGATGATCTTTCACTCGAAGTCAGCGAGGGTGAGATGGTCTCGCTGCTCGGACCTTCCGGCTGCGGCAAGACGACACTGCTGAGGGTCATGGCGGGATTCACCCGTCCCGATGCCGGAACCATCATGATCGGCGGCGAGATCATGAACGATGTGCCGTCGGAAAAGCGCAATCTCGGCATGGTCTTCCAGAGCTACAGCCTGTGGCCTCACATGACTGTCGGACGCAATGTCGCGTTCGGGCTCGAATGCCGCGGCGTTCCGAGACACGAACTCGCCGAGCGTGTCGCCGGGGCTCTCGACCTTGTCGAACTCGGTGCCATGGTCGACCGCTATCCCCGACAGCTCTCCGGCGGCCAGCAGCAGCGCGTCGCATTGGCGAGAGCCCTGGTCTACGAGCCCTCGATCCTGCTGCTCGATGAACCGCTCTCCGCGCTCGACCGCAAGCTTCGTGAACGCATGCAGCGCGACTTGAGGGCGCTGCAGCAGAAGCTGGCGATCACGGCGATCTTCGTCACGCACGATCAGGAAGAGGCCCTCATCCTCTCGGACCGGATCGCGGTCATGAGCGACGGACGGATCATCCAGGCGGGCGAGCCCCGCGAGGTCTACGAGCAACCACGCAACCATTTCGTGGCGGACTTCGTGGGACGAACCAACAGTTTTTCCGCCACCGTCACGTCAACGGCCACAGGCGAGGTCGCGATCAGGACCGACAGCGGCCTCGGGCTTTCGGGTTACAGTGCGGTGGCGAGGTCCCCGGGGGACCTCGTCAATGCCGTGATCCGGCCCGAGAAGATTGCCGTGTCATCGGACAACAACGGCTTGGAGGCGAGGATCACCGAGATCTCCTATGTCGGTCCGGTCACCTACCTCACCTGCCGCCTGGCCGGCGGCAGCGATGTCGTCGTGGCACGCCAGAACAGCGATCCGGGAAGTTCCGATTTTGCAGTGGGCGGAAGTTGCCGGCTCACCTGGCCTTCGGAAAACCTGGTGATCATCTGAACCGGGGCGACAGCCTTCATAGTGCCTTCCCGGCATGGCATTCTGCCCCGTAGTCCATCGGAGGCCTATCATGCGTTTGGTGAACATTCTTGTCGTTCTGGCGATGTCGGGGACGGTTGCCGCCGCTGAGGCGGTCCGGGAATCCCATGGCCTCTCGAAGTACGGCGATCCGAAGTACGGTGAGGATTTTGAGCACTTCGACTACGTCAACCCCGATGCCCCGAAGGGCGGTGGGGCGCGATTCTTCGGCTTCGGCGGTTACGATACCCTCAACGCCTTCAGCCTCAAGGGGCGCAAGGCCGGCGGCCTCGAAAGGCTCTACGACACGCTGCTGAAACAGTCGGATGACGAACCGTTTTCCGCCTACGGCCTGCTTGCCGATCGCGTGCGGGTGCCGGAAGACCATTCCTGGGTGGCCTTCCACCTGCGGCCCGAGGCGCGCTGGCACGATGGCATGCCGGTCACCGCAGACGACGTGATATGGACCCTGGAGACGCTGCGGAACAGCGGTCTTCCGCTCTATGCGACCTACTACGCCAATGTGACGGGCGCCGTCGCCGAGGACGGCGGCTGGGTGCGCTTCGACTTCGACGGACCGGGAAATGTCGAACTCCCGCTGATCCTGGGAGAATTGTCGGTTCTTCCCAGGCACTGGTACGAGGACCGGGACTTCGAGGAGGCGAGCCTTGACTTCCCGCTGGGTAGCGGACCTTACCGGGTCGCCAATATCGATTCCAACCGGTCCATCGCCTATGAGCGTGTCGAGGACTACTGGGCGACCGATCTGCCGGTCAACGTCGGGCAAAACAACTTCGACCGGATCCGCTATGACGAATATCTCGACCTCGACATCGCGCTGGAAGCGTTCAAGGCGAACGAGTATGACTTCCGTACAGAGAACAATTCCAAGCGCTGGGCGACTTCCTATACCGGACCCGCCTTCGACGACGGCCTCATCGTGGTCGACGGGGTCGCCCACAGCCGGCCGCAGGGCATGCAGGCCTTCGTCTTCAATCTGCGCAGGTCGAAGTTCAGCGATCCCAGAGTCCGCGAGGCACTGGCACTGGCCTTCGATTTCGAATGGGTCAACGAGAACCTGTTCTACGGCCAGTACCGCCGTTCAACGAGTTTCTTCTCCAATTCGGAACTCGCCGCCACGGGGAAGCCGGGCGAAGCTGAACGCGCCCTTCTGGACCGCTTTCGCGCAGACATTGCGGAAGAGGTTTTCGGCGAGGTCCATGTTCCGCCGGTCTCGGACGGCTCCGGAAACAACCGTGCGAACCTCCGCAAGGCACAGGCGCTGCTGAACGAGGCGGGCTGGACGATCCGCAACGGAAAACTGACGGCTCCAGGCGGCGAGTTGATGGAAATCGAGTTCCTGATGGTTCAACCGGCTTTCGAGCGCGTCCTTCAGCCCTTCGCCGCCCAGCTCGACCGTCTCGGCGTCACGTTCAAGATCCGACCCGTCGATACCGCCCAATACAAGGAACGCCTCGACACCTTCGATTTCGACATGGTCGTGGCCTCGTTCGGCCAGTCCCGATCTCCGGGCAACGAGCAGAGAAACCTCTGGGGTTCGGCGGCAGCCGACATTCCGGGGAGCAACAACATCATCGGCATCAAGAATCCCGTGATCGATGCCCTGATCGAGGAGATCGTCTATGCCGCCAGCCGCGAAGAGCTCGTGACCGCGACACGGGCGCTTGACCGCTTGCTGCGCTGGGGCCACTACGTCGTCCCGAACTGGCACATCTCCTACGACCGGATCGCCTACTGGGACAGATTCGGCCAGCCGGCCGTCATTCCCGATAACGGCATCGTCCTCGATGCCTGGTGGATCGATGCCGAAAGGTACGATGCGCTCGAAGCCAGGATCGAGGCACGGAACAACTGACCGGGTGAGCCGCTTCCATGCTCGCCTACGCCGTACGGCGCCTGATCTTCATCGTCCCGACTCTGATCGCCATCATGGTGATCAATTTCTTGATCGTGCAGTTCGTGCCGGGCGGCCCGGTCGAGCGAATCCTGGCTGAACTCGAAGGTGTCGCCGTCGGCGCCACAGCAAGGGTCGCCGGGACCGGAGGCGACGTTCAGGCCGCAGGCGAGACGCTCTATCGGGGCGCTCAGGGGTTGCCCGAAGGCTTCATCGAGAAGCTCGAGAAGATGTACGGCCTCGACAAGCCGCCCATCGAACGCTTCCTGCTGATGATGGAGAACTACCTGACCTTCGATTTCGGCGAGAGCGCCTTCCGCAGCCGGCGTGTCGTCGATCTCATCCTTGAGAAGATGCCGGTTTCCATCTCGCTGGGTCTGTGGACAACACTTGTTGTCTACCTCGTCTCCATCCCGCTGGGAATCGCCAAGGCCCGCCGGGACGGCAGCGCCTTCGACGTATGGACGAGCGGCGTCATCATTCTGGGATACGCCATCCCCGGTTTCCTGTTCGCCATTCTTCTTGTCGTGCTCTTCGCCGGAGGTTCCTACTGGAAGTTCTTCCCGCTTCGAGGGCTCGTCTCTCCGGGCTTCGAGGACATGACGACACTCGGGCAGATTGCGGATTACGTCTGGCACCTCGCCCTGCCGCTCACCGCCCTTGTCATCGGGAGTTTCGCGACGCTCACGATGCTCACCAAGAACTCCTTCCTCGACCAGATCAGGAGCCAGTACGTCATGACCGCACGCGCCAAGGGCCTCACCGAGAGGCGCGTTCTCTACGGTCATGTGTTTCGCAACGGCATGCTGATCATCATCGCGGGCTTCCCGGGCGCCATCGTGGGCATCCTCTTCACCGGCGCGCTTCTGATCGAGATCATCTTCTCGCTCGACGGTCTCGGCCTGCTCGGCTACGAGGCGGCGATCGACCGTGACTATCCGGTGATGTTCGCGACACTCTACATCTTCACCCTTCTCGGTCTTGTCATGAACCTCGTGGGCGATCTGATGTATGTCGTCGTCGACCCGCGTATCGACTTCGAAAGCCGGGATGTCGGATGAGGCCTCCCGGACGCAGGCTCGATCCCATCACGCGCCGCAGATTCGCCAATTTCCGTGCGAACAGGCGCGGCTTCTGGTCGTTCCGGATCTTTCTCGTCCTCTTCGCCATCACACTCCCGGCGGAACTTATCGCCAATGACAACCCGCTTATCGTCTGGTACGACGGCGGCCTCTATGTGCCGGTCCTGACAAGCTACCCCGAGACAGCGTTCGACGGGGATTTCGAGACCGAGGCGGACTACCGCGACCCCTTCGTCCAGAATCTGATCGCAGAGAAGGACGGTTGGTTCGTCTGGCCGTTGATCGCCTATGACTACAGGACCATCAACTACGATCTGCCCAGTCCCGCACCGTCGCCTCCGAATGCCGACAACTGGCTGGGAACGGATGACCAGGGCCGTGATGTCGCCGCACGGGTGATCTACGCCTTTCGCCTCTCCGTCCTCTTCGGCCTGGTCCTGACGCTCGTTTCCTCGGTCATCGGCATCGCGGCAGGCGCTGTGCAGGGTTACTACGGCGGCTGGATCGACCTTCTCGCGCAACGCGCCCTGGAGGTCTGGGGCGGCATACCGGTGCTCTATATCCTCATCATCCTGGCGAGCGTCATCGTTCCGGGCTTCTGGACGCTTCTGGGACTCCTGGTCCTGTTTTCCTGGACGGCGCTCGTCGGTCTGGTACGGGCCGAATTCCTGCGCACGAGAAACTTCGACTACGTCAAGGCGGCACGCGCTCTTGGCGTCAGCGACAGTGTCATCATGTTCCGCCACGTGCTGCCCAACGCCATGGTCTCGACCCTGACATTCCTGCCCTTCATCCTGAACGGTTCAATCACCACGCTGACCGCACTGGACTTTCTCGGTTTCGGTCTCCCGCCGGGCTCGCCGTCCATGGGTGAACTGCTGAACCAGGGCCGCAACAACCTCCAGGCGCCTTGGCTCGGGCTCACCGGTTTCGCGGTCGTGGCAGTGATGCTCTCCCTGCTTACCTTCGTCGGCGAAGCCGTGCGCGATGCCTTCGATCCCAGGAAGATGCCGTCATGACGCTCCTCGACGTCCGCGATCTAGCCGTCCGGTTCACGGTGGAGGACCGCCATATCGATGCCGTCAACGGCGTAAGCTTCTCAATGGCGCCGGCTGAAACCCTTGCGCTCGTGGGCGAATCGGGGTCCGGAAAATCCGTCACGGCCCTTTCGATTCTCCAGCTGCTGCCGAAGGATGTTGCGAACCGTTCATCCGGTACGGTGACCTTCCGTGGCGAGGACCTGTCCGCCGCATCCGAAACGGAGCTTCGTCGGGTGCGCGGCAACCGGATTTCAATGATCTTCCAGGAGCCGATGACGTCGCTCAATCCGCTCCACACCATCGGCAAGCAGATCGCCGAACCGCTCCTCGTTCACAAGGGCATGAGCACCGAGGCTGCAGGCAAGCGGGTTCACGAACTCATGGACCTGGTCGAGCTCGGCGGCCTGCGGAACCGTCTGAACGACTATCCCCACACACTTTCGGGCGGCCAGCGCCAGCGTGTGACGATCGCCATGGCACTCGCCAACGAACCGGATCTCCTGATTGCCGATGAGCCGACAACGGCACTTGATGTCACGGTCGAGTCCCGCATTCTCGAGCTTCTCGGCGCGCTGCAGCAAAGGCTGTCGATGGCGATCCTCTTCATCACCCACAATCTTTCCATCGTCGGAAGATTTGCCGACCGGGTGGCGGTGATGAACGACGGGCGCATCGTCGAATCCGGTCCGGTCGAGGATGTCTTCGCCAACCCGCAACATGCATACACGAGGCACCTTCTCGCCTCGCAACCCCGCGGCAGACCGGAACCGGTCCCTCGAGGGAGCACAACAGTCTTCGAAACCCGTTCGCTCAAAGTGTGGTTCCCGATCCGCACGGGCGTCTTCAGGAAAACGGCCGACCATATAAGGGCCGTCGACGGCATCGATGTTTCGCTCCGCGCGCGTGAAACGGTCGGCGTCGTGGGAGAATCGGGATCAGGCAAGTCCACGCTCGGCATGGCCATCCTGCGGCTGATCGGCAGCAAAGGCATGATCAGGTACGGCAACCGCGAGCTTCAGGGCCTGGATTTCAGGGACCTGAGGCCGCTGCGCCGCGAAATGCAAATCGTGTTCCAGGACCCCTACGGTTCCCTTTCGCCGCGCATGTCCATCGCCGGCATCGTGGAAGAAGGCCTGAAGGTCCATGGCATGGCAGACAACCGTGCTGCACGGCGGGATCTCGTGGCCGAGGCCCTCCTCGAGGTCGGCCTCGAACCCGCCATGATGGACCGCTATCCGCACGAGTTCTCCGGAGGCCAGCGTCAACGGATCGCCATCGCTCGCGCCATGGTCCTGAGACCCCGCTTCGTCGTCCTTGACGAACCGACCAGCGCGCTCGACATGTCGGTCCAATCGCAGATCGTCGAACTGCTTCGCAGGTTGCAGGAAGACCACGATCTCGCCTACCTCTTCATCAGCCACGATCTGAGGGTCGTTCGCGCCATGAGCCACCATGTCCTGGTGATGAAGGACGGCAAGGTAATCGAATCCGGAAGCACGGAGGACATCTTCGAGACCCCGAAAACGGCCTACACCCGCGCCCTGATGGCCGCGGTGACCGATCTCGGCGTCATCGGCGGTGACCCCGACCCGCAACCCGATCTATAGTGCGGAACCGGCACGGCAAGCGAACGGGGCACCATGGCGCTTCTCTACATGAGTCGGCGGAAGGACGGTCCCTTGTGGCGCGAATGCCTTGCGCCCGGGATCCCCGATCTCGACTTTCGCATTCACCCCCATATCGGCGATGCCGAGGCAATCGATGCCGCGCTGGTCTGGGATTTCCCGCTCGACGATCTGGTGCGCCTTCCCGGCCTCAGGGTCGTCATGTCGCTCGGCGCCGGGGTCGATCATGTCGTGGGGGCCAGCCATCTCGTACCCGAGGGCGTCATCCTGACACGGATCGTCGATCCCGCCATGACGTCCCAGATGACCGAATGGTGCCTGATGGCGATGCTCAACCATCTGCGCAAGTGGGACGGATACCGCGCGCTTCACCGGGAACGCCGCTACGAGGAACTCGACGTGCCGCTGGCTCGTGACGTCACGGTGGGCATTCTCGGGCTTGGCGTGCTCGGCGGCGATTGCGCCCGTGTCATGGCGGCAATGGGCTATCGTGTCAGGGGGTGGAGCCGGACTCCCAGGAGCCTCGATGGCGTGGCGTGCTTTCACGGCCGGGACGCTCTCGAATCCTTCCTTCGCCCCTGTGACGTGGTGATCTGCCTGCTGCCGCTCACCGGTCAGACCGAAGGCATCCTGGATGCAAGGACCTTTTCCTGGATGAAACGCGGCTCTTTCCTGATCAACGCGGCAAGGGGAGGCCATGTCGTGGAAGACGATCTCGTGAGCGCCATCGATCGGAACCTGATCTCGGGAGCCGTGCTCGACGTCCAGCGTCAGGAACCCATGCCGGACGACCATCCGTTCTGGTATCATCCGAAGATTCTGACCTTCCCCCATGTCGCGGCCTTCACCGTGCCCGATTCCAGCGCACCGCAGATCACCGAGAACTACCGGCGCTTCATCGCCGGCGAACCCTTGCTCAATGTCGTGAAATTCGAGCGCGGTTACTGAGCGGAAACGGGACCGATCAACGGAACATCGGAAAGATCGAGACCAGCTTCACGGTAGTAGGTCGCTGCTCCCGGATGGAGCGGCACGGCCGCGCCGAGCAGCGCGTTGGAGAGCTTCATCTGGCGTGCCGTGGGATGACCAGAAGCAAGCAGTTCCCTGCTGTTCTCGTGCCACAGCGCCCGGGTGATCTTGTAGATCAGGTCCTCCGGCGCCTCCTGCGTCACGATCCATTGAACGCCGATCGCAAGCGTGGTGACGTGCGGTAGACCCGGATAGGACCCTTCCGGCACGACCGACAGGGAAAAGAACGGGTGATCGACGATGAGGCCCAGCGCCTGTTGGGCGGGAATTGGCAGCAGGTGGGCGATTCCCTCCTCGACAAGATCAAACACGGAGTTCGTCGGATGTCCGGCGATCACGAAGAGACCGTCGAGCTCGCCGTCCCGCAGCATGGAGGCGGCGGGTCCATGCTTGATGTAGCGGGCATCGAGATGCTTGTCCGACAGTCCGTACGATTGAAGGATTATACGTGCAGCGACCAGCGTTCCCGAGCCCTCGACATCGAGCGATATCCGCTTTCCCGTCATGTCAGGAATCGAGGTGATTCCGGAATCGCGCCGCACCACGATCTGGACGACTTCGGGATAGAGGCTTCCAATCAGCCTGAGCGTCCGGCGCGGCTCACTGCCTGCGAATATGCCGGTGCCGGTGTAGGCCCAGTAGACGATATCCGACTGGGAAAGGCCCGACTCCACGATCCCCGATGCGACCGCCTCGATATTTTGCACGGCACCTTCCGAGGACTGTGCCGCTGCGATGAGGCCCGGAACACCGCAACTGCCGCCGCTCTCCTCACAGCTCGGCACACCGGGCGGGTTGGAGATGACAGTGGCGATGAGCGCACCCACCGGATAGAAGGTGCCGGCCGTGCCACCGGTCGCGATGCTAAAGAATGTCAGGCCTTCGGCACGAAGGGAAATCGGCACCAGTGCCGCAACGATCCCACCGGCACCCACGGCCAGTGCTGAACGGCGCGGCATTCCTGTTACCGGCGAGACCATGCTCCGCTTCCCTGTCGCGGCGGATGTCCATCCGCCGAACGCATGTGTGCCACTGCTACAGTTTGTGGTCAATCTTGTCCAGCACCACAAGCTGAATTTCGGCATTTTGCCGCACAAGTTCCTCGCGGAACAGCCCGTTCATCATGTGGAAGCATGCCGTTGAAGGCTTGATACGGGCATGGCCACCCTGTCGGGCTGGACATGCCTCATGCAGGAATCCTGTCTTCGTGAGATGAGCAGTGCCAAGGCAGCCAGCCAGCGGCGTTTTGCCGTAGAACCACCGGCTCTGGCGCGTCCGCGCCCCGTAGTCGCTCTGCATCCGATCGACGATCGCGTGGAACTTCTTTCGGAACGCGATCCGATAGAGCTCGTCGAGCACCGTCTTGTGGAAACGTTCGGCGATGCCGTTGATCGGCGGGCACCTGGCCTTGGTCCGACTGTGAACGATACCGTCGCCGATCAGGCAGAACGAGCCACTCATCCCGTGAAACTGTTACAACGTGCCTCTGAAAGAGCCTCCGTCGAGCACCAGATTCTGTCCGGTGATGAATCCTGCGTGAGTGCTGCACAAGAAGGCGCAGGCTGCCCCGAATTCGGCCGGTTCGCCGAAGCGTTTCGCCGGATTGCCGGAGGCTTCGCGCATCATGGCATCCTCCAGACTCTCGCCGGTCTCTGCCCGGTTCGTCATGGTCTGCCTGAGGCGATCGGTCCTGAAGGGACCGGGAAGAAGACCGTTGATGGTGACATTCCTTGCCACAGTCTGCCGTGCAAGCCCGGCGCAGAAACCCGTAAGGCCGGCACGCGCGCCATTTGAAAGACCCAGGGTCTCGATGGGTGACTTGACTGCGGCTGATGTGATGTTGACGATTCGCCCGAATCCCCGTTCCATCATGCCGTCGACCGTCGCCCTGATCAGCATGATGGCCGTGAGCATGTTGGCATCGAGCGCGCGAATCCAGTCGTCCCTCTCCCACTCGCGAAAATCGCCAGGCGGCGGACCACCTGCGTTATTGACGAGGATGTCGGGTTCTCCCCAGACGTTGATCAGAGCCTCCCGCACCTCGCCTTGCGTCACGTCACCGGGGACTTCCTTCACCTCGACATCCGGGTGGGCCCCACGAATCGCCGCTGCTGTCGTCTGGACGGTCTCGACCGTGCGGCCGTTGATCACGACATCGCATCCTTCGGCCGCCAGAGCCTCGGCACAGGCTCGGCCCAAACCCTTGCTTGACGCACAGACAATGGCCTTGCGACCCTTCAATCCTGTATCCATCTGCGATTCCCCAATGTTTGACAGTCCGTTTGTGCCACCTCAAGGGCCCTCCTTGCCTGTGGCACGGTAATCGTGCGTTTCTCGACCAGCGAAAGCCGGTCGAGAGCGCCGACGATTTCGGTGATGGCGGAGAATGACCGCTCCATGCGTGTGACGAGATAGGCGATGACACCTTCGCCAATATTCAACTGGCGGTCCCGGAACTGCTTGTCGAGTACCGCGGCAATCAGGGAATCTTCCGGCCGCTTGATGGCGACCGCCGGCAACGCCGCCAGTCGCGAACGCAGGTCCGGCAGGTCGACGTTCCAGCGTGCCGGCGGGGTGCGGTCCATGATCATCAGACAACCGCCGTCTTCCCTCACAAGGTTGACGAAATGGAGCAGGTCGGGCTCCCTGAATCCTTCACCGAGATCCTCCAGCACGGCATGGGCACCGCCCGGGGGCCAGGTTTCGAAGAGGGCCATGCCGAGTTCCGCAGCGCTGACATGACGGGCTCCGCTGCGCCGGCTCCAGATATCCGCAAGATGCGACTTCCCGGATCCGGCGGGGCCCCAGATGGCGAGACCACGGTTATCCCAGTCCGGCCAGCGGTCGATCCATGCCATGGCCTCGGCGTTGCTGTCTGCAACGAGGAAGTCCTCTTCGCCCAAGGCCGGGCGGTCCCCGTAATTGAAGACGTACTGGTTCACAGTCTCGAGATGACAAGGACGCCGGCCCGATCGTCGACATCGAGGCCCATGCGGCGCATGCGGAAAAACAGGTCATCGCGTGTACCGGAATGACGCAGCCTGACACGGACTCTCGTCGTCGACATCACGAGGGGGATGATCTCCCGCAGGACGGGAGAGCTCTCCATGCGGCTGCGGATATCGATCCAGTCGGCAAGGCTCTCGACCGGTATGTCCACCAGGACCGTGGTCATCGGTCCTTCGGGTGCCAGAGTGATTTCCGCCCAGTGCTCGTCGACGCTCAGCCGCGCATCGATGACCGCTTCCCGAAAAGCGCCGTCGGGCCGGGTATCGGGTGCGTTCCTTGCCATCAGAACGGGCCTGGCACTTTCACCGTCGAGCCAGGTCAGGCGTTGCCTGATGTAACCGGATTGCGCCGTCGCGTGGGCCACGAGGACGGCATCGGCACGGTAGAGGGAAACCAGTGCCTCGAGGACACTCCAGTCGCGTGACAGGGCACCGGAAGCATCCAGAAGAACGATATCCTGGACGTCACTGCGCGGCACCACGATCTCCACCACATTCCCGCGGTCGGGTTCGAACTGCCATGCGGCAAGCCACGCATTGGCGTCCTCCCAGAGCACCGTTGTCCGGCCTGTCTGAAGAACGGGAAGCACGAGGAGAACGGGACTCGGTGTTTCAAGGTGTTCGACACCGGAACGCTGGAAGATCTCCAGAGCGGCACGTGCGTGAAACCGGACGGTGAAGACCGCCTGATAGCGGCCGGTGGAAATCTTCTCGTCGTCGACCTCGAGCCCCTGCGCGAGGGCTTCAAGCGTTCCGGCATCCTGGTTTACCACGGCCGACGGGTCTCCGAGAACCAGGCGGGCGCCAAGCTGGCGCCATGCCCTGGCAAGAGCAGTACGGATGGCGGTTTCTCGCGCCTGGCGCGTATCGCCTGCGGTTACATCGACCGCGACACCGTAGATGGTGAAGACATCCTCGTCCGCTTCCGCGAACGACGGTGCGGGCCACAACGCCACAACGACGGCAAGGCACACCAGCCACCTGCTGCCGGGAATGGTTTGCCGGTCCCTCATTGCATTGACACTGCCATGACGTAATGTGCGGCCATCCTATCAGTGTCGGGAGCGGGGAGCGAGGCAGCATGACAGGCCTCACCTACGAGGGCGCAGGGGTGAGCCTCAGTGCCGCACAACGGATTGTCGAAGCCATCAGACCGCTCGCCCGCTCCACTGCTCGGTCCGGTGCCGACGGCAGCCTCGGCGGCTTCGGCGGGCTTTTCGATCCGCGTGCGGCAGGCTACCGGGATCCCGTCCTCGTGTCCGGAACAGACAGTGTCGGCACGAAACTGCGCGTTGCCATTGAAACCGGCATTCACGATTTTGTCGGCATCGACTGCGTGGCCATGTGCGTCAACGACGTTCTGGTCCACGGAGCTGAGCCGCTCTTCTTCCTGGACTACCTCGCCATGGACGCGCTCGATGTCGGGGTCGCCACCGAAATCCTGGCAGGCATCGCCGCCGGATGCCGCATGGCAGGTTGTGCCCTGATCGGCGGAGAGACCGCGGAGATGCCGGGTATCTATGCGCCCGGCGATTATGATCTCGCCGGGTTCTGTGTCGGTGCCGTGGAGCGTGGCGTCATGCTGCCGAGAGGGGACATGACAGCGGGCGACACAGTGCTCGGGCTGGCATCCGACGGCGTCCACTCCAACGGTTTCTCGCTCGTCCGGCAAGTTCTGTCACGACGCGCAGAGAAGCTCGATCAGGCCGCGCCGTTCGATCCGGGCCGGCGACTGGGTGAAGCGCTTCTGCAGCCCACCCGAATCTACGTGAAGAGCTGTCTTGCGGCCGTCCGCTCCGGGGAGGTGAAGGGGCTCGCCCATATCACCGGCGGCGGCCTCGTCGAGAACATTCCCCGAATCCTCCCCGACGGCCTCGCAGCCCGCCTCCGCACCGGCAGCTGGCCAGTGCACCCGGTGTTTGCGTGGCTGGCGCGAGACACTGTCGAAACGTCCGAAATGCTGCGCACGTTCAACTGCGGTATCGGCATGGTCCTGATGGTCGGGGAAGCGGCTGCAGATCATGTCGTGCGGATACTCGAGGAGCATGGCGAACGGGTGTCACACATCGGGACGCTCGAAACCACACAGGACAAGGCACACGTCATCATCGATCATCCCGGGGGCTGGCCGGCATGAGAAGGGTTGCGGTGTTCATCTCGGGACGCGGCTCCAATCTCCAGTCCCTGATCGATGCCTGTGCCCGGAAGGATTTTCCCTGCGAGATCGGTGTCGTCATCTCCAACAGACCCGGAGCCAGGGGACTGGAGCGGGCACGGTGGGCAGACATCGAAACCCGCGTTGTCGACCACACCCTCTTTGAGTTTCGTGGTTCCTTTGAAACCAAACTCGATGCCATCGCGAAACGGGCCGGGTGTACCCTGATATGCCTGGCTGGGTTCATGCGGATCCTGACACCCGATTTCGTGAACCGCTGGCACAATCGCATCCTCAACATCCATCCGACTCTCCTGCCCGCGTTCCCAGGGCTCGACTGCCATCGCCGCGCCATCGAACAAGGCGTGAAGATCTCCGGCTGCACGGTCCATTTCGTGCGTCCGGAACTCGACCATGGCCCTATTGTCGCGCAGGCGGCGGTTCCCGTTCTGCCTGGGGATGACGAGAAGAGCCTGGCCGCCCGTGTCCTCGAGGCGGAGCACCGGATCTATCCCCTGGCTCTCGACCTCGTTGCCGGCAACCGGATTCGGGTGGTCGACGGGCGTGTCGAGTTGGATGCCGGCAACGAACCGGCCCCGCCTCACGGGATCCTGATGAACCCTGCGGGCTGAGAAACGCCAATCAGCCGACGATCTCGGTGCCGGAGAAGAAGAACGCGATCTCTATTTCTGCATTATCCGGTGAATCGGAGCCGTGAACCGAGTTGGCTTCCAGGGATTCGGCAAACACCTTGCGAATCGTCCCTTCGGCGGCCTCTTCCGGATTGGTGGCACCCATGATCTCGCGGTTCCTCGCAACGGCATCACTGCCTTCGAGCACCTGAACAACTACCGGACCCGAAGTCATGAAGGCGACAAGGGAATCAAAAAACGGACGTTCCCGGTGAACCGCATAGAAGGATTGCGCCTGCTCCCGGCTCAACAGAACCCGTTTCTGGGCAACGATCCTGAGTCCGGCCTCCTCGAACATGGCATTGATCCTGCCGGTGAGGTTGCGGCGAGCGGCATCGGGCTTGATGATAGAAAGTGTACGTTCGGCCATGAAACGGTTCCCGGTGATCGAATCTGTCTGGGCGCGCCTTATAGGCAAGGAACCCGGGCCCGTCCACTCCGGCCGGCGCCTTGAGGTAGCCGCGGCAATCGTGACAATGGTCACTTCATACCGACAACGGGGGCAGACCAATGACGGCAATTTCCGGAGAAGGCGGTTGCGCCTGCGGTTCTGTCCGTTACCGCGTCACGGGCGCGGCGCTCTTTGTCCACTGCTGCCATTGCACGTGGTGCCAGCGCGAGACCGGTTCGGCATTCGCGCTCAACGCCATGATCGAAACCAGTCTCGTCGAGCTTGTCGCTGGCGAAACCGAAGCCATCGATACGCCTTCCGCGAGCGGCAACGGCCAGAGGATCGTCCGGTGTCCGACATGCCGGATTGCCGTGTGGAGTCATTACAACCTTTCAGGGAAAGCAATCTCCTTTGTGCGTGCCGGCACTCTTGACGATAGGCATCTCATGGCACCCGACGTTCACATCTACACATCCACCCGCCGCCCCTGGGTCCGGCTCGGCGATGATGTACCGGTCTTCGAGGAATTCTATGATCCGCGGACGACCTGGCCGGAAGAGGTCATGAGACGGTATCGGGCCGCCCGGTCCGGCTGACGGAAACAGCGGACCGGCTCATTCTTGCCGGTGACATCACCAACGGCAGACTGGAGTTCGAATGGTGTCTCCGGTTGCTCGAGAAGAGATTCGCATCGGTCGGCCGGGTTCCGGGCGATCATGAACTCCGGTCGATACAGGTGAACTTCGTGATGCTGCACTCTACCGCAGGCTGGTCGGCAATTTTGCGACCCTGCGGTGTGATCACACTGGAAGATCGCGCCAGCGCGCCCCCTTATCCTGCTGGACGATTGCAGTTCTCGCCCTGAAGCTCGCCCTCTCGAGCGGGTCGTCGCATGGGCACGCGAGGACGACGCGGTCTGTGCCGATGAATGCTGTTTTCATCCAGATCCCTTGTATGGCCGTACTGCGTGGTTTGCGGATCTCTGCGCGCGAACCCTCGAGCGGCTCGAATACCTGCCTTGCGGTCTGCCGAAGATCCTCGTCAACCACCTTCCTCTGCAAGTGGAAAACGCCAGGTTGCCGCGCAAACCGCGCTTCAGCCCCGGGGTGCGGCACACAGGCGCCGTCGTCTACGGTCACCTTCACATACGCGGCACGACCTGGCCTGACGGCATTCCGTTCCAGAAAGTCTCTCTGGGCATTCTTCCCCAATGGCGCCAGGACCTCGATATCGACAGCTATCTGCACGAGGTCATGCATGCGCCGGCAACCCGTTCCGCTTTTCCCTCGGGCAACAAGATTCAGTCATGAGTGGTGCATCCCCCACCTCATCGACTGTGCCGGCGCTTCTCCTGGATGAGGGCCGTTCCGCGAATGGTCAGTTGGTCGCATAATGAAGGATTCCGGCCGAGGAAGGATATGACCCCTTGAGTGAAGAGCTCTATCAACGCCTCGCGCGAATTTCAGCGGCGACGGTGTCGACCCAGCTTCTCAAGCGTGGCCTGCGCTCGGTCGCGATGAACGGCATCGAACCCATCAGGCCCGATCAGCCGTCCTTCGCCGGACCGGCCTCTACGCTGAGATTCCTGCCCTACCGTGAGGACCTTTGTGAAATGTCGCGTCTTGAGGACAACGTCAGCAGTCAGCGCAAGATCATCGAGGAGACGCCGGCGGGTTCCGTCGTTGTCATCGATACGGGTGGTGACACGTCGGCCGGTGTTCTCGGCGACATTCTCGCCACAAGGCTTGCCGTGCGTGGTATCGCGGGTCTCGTGACCGACGGTGCGGTGCGGGATTTCAAGGGCGTTGCGGCGAGCGGTTTGCCGGTGTTGTGCAGGGGAGCCGCAGCCCCTGCAAGCATCGTTGCATTCAGCAACGGCGGCCACCAGCTGCCCGTGGCCTGCGGCGGCGTCACGGTCCACCCTGGTGACGGTATCATCGCCGACCGGGACGGTGCCGTCGTAATTCCGGCGGCACTTCTCCGGGAGGTTGTCGAGGATGGCGAGGCCCAGGAAGAGTTCGAACGATGGGTGCTTGGAGAGGTGACAGGAGGGCATGTTGTGCGCGGTCTCTACCCGCCCGACGAACGGACCAGGGAGCGCTACGAGGCGTGGAAGGCCTTGCAGCAACAGCAAGGTAATCTCATCTGATCCGTCGTGCCGGATTGCAAACCCGGTCACTGAAGATCACGCTCGGTCGTTCACGAAATTCCCCATCGACCGGTCAAAAGGTACTCGAGTTCACGACCGGTGCGATATTCCGGGTCGGTCGCTTCCCACGGTCTCGCGCTGCCGATCGAAGGAAAGAAGGCGTTATTTCCGCATGGCAACAACATTTCTGGCCATGTGGAATCCGCGTCCCGGCGAGGCGGACCAGGACGTGCTCGATCTCTGCCTTTCAATCAACACACGCGTGGTTGCCGGCAAGTCCGTGCATGCGGCAGACGCCGGAACGCCGGTCGTCTTCCTTGGCGAGATGATGGCTCGCGAAGACGTTGAGCCGCTGGTGCTCGACATGGCTGAACGGAGCGAGGAACTTGCGCCAGCCGGCGAGGCCGCCATTGTCTGTCGTGACAGTGCCCATGCCGACGATATCGCCTCAGCTGATCCTGAACCATAACCTGGGAAAGGACGATTGATGACCAGGCAGGAAGAGTCGTTGCCGAACCCCTCCCCCTGTTGCGGCAGGAGTGTGCATTGCCATGCACTCCCCCGCGCAGATCCGGACATGATCGATACGCCATCCGGCTTCTGTCTCGGTTGATCGAAGGAAAACCCTTGCATTCCAGCCTGTAAACCCGGTCATTTTAACCGCGATGGCAGGGACCGGATTCGTGTTCGCAGCCAGCTGGCACAGCCGACATCGGCCACGGAGCGTGCCTTTGACCGGTTGATACCGAAGCTAGCTGACCGGCTTTCTGGCTCTCAGGTGAGCCGGCCTCAGGTAGCCGAGGTCCAGCGCCACCACCATCTTGTCCCAGACATCGATTTCGTGATCGACGAACTCGGCACCGGCGGCTGCAACCAGGTCCGGGTAAAGGGTACCGGCGAGGGCGGCGCGCTCTTCTCGAGCTACTCGCCGATACCACTCGTTGCGATCGCGGGTCTCGATATCGACGAATCCCGCCTTCTCGAGAGCATCCCGGTATGTCTGGACCGATGCCAGCCCGAAGTCCAGCCCCTCCGTCACGATGTAAGCCAGCATTTCCGGTGGCGGATCTCCATCGTACCCGCCCAGCCAGTCGCTGGCGGCGAACCAACCTCCCGGCGCGAGCACACGGTGAACATCTCGTGCGAGTGCGTACTTGTCCCCGATATGGATGATGGAATCCTTGCTGACCACCATGTCGAACTCGTGATCCCCGAACGGAAACGGTCCCGGTTCCACGCACACGAACTTCGTCCGCGCCGCCATGCCGCGTTTTTCCGCGAGATCGATGCATCGTCTGATCAGGTCTTTCTCGATATCGATGCCGGTCACCATGGCGCCGTGGACATCCGCGAGATGAATTTCGATGCCGCCCAGACCGCAGCCGATATCGAGCACCGACTTCCCCTCCAAGTCCAGTCCGGCAAGGATCCGATCGACTTCGTCAGATCCACCCGGCGACATGAACCCTTCACCCCAGACCGCCTCAAGCAGTATCACGAGCTGCTCGTCGTACTCCTGCGTCGGTTCAGTGTTCATGACTTTGTTGTTCCCGCGTTCGATGGATCAGAGTCTAAGGATGCATCTTCCTGAGAGGACGCTATTCACGATCTTTCCGATGTGTGATGGCGGGTCAAACGACTCTCCTGTCGGTACTTCAACACGAGAGCCGGCCATGGCCAGCCAATGACGGCAGACGGTATTGACCATCGGAGTCGGGGTACAGTGACTCATCCCAGGATGTTCCTAGGAGCCTGTCGGATTTGAGGCAATGCGGCAAGCACTGCCTGTGATGCTGGCCTTGAGGCGGATGTGTGTGGTTTCCTGGCCCGTATGGCGTGTGTGGGTCATGGTTGTTGCTTCTTCGGGACCTGGAGAGAGGCGCGATGTCGCGAGATTTCCGTCGGAACGTCGAAGATCTGCTCGCCGAACGTGGTATTGATATTTCTTAATGAAACGGTGCGGCACTGGACATTGAAGTTCGGGCAGGCCTATGCGCGGAGACTGAGGACAACAGGCCCTCCACCAGACGCCCGGTGGCACCTCAGATAGAGGTGTTCGTGTCCATCGCCGGCAAGAGGATGTGGCGCGCTGTCGATGGTGACGGCAAAGCGCCGGATATCCTGGCCCAGTCACGCAGAAACAAGAAGGCGGCACTCAAATTGATGCGCAGACTTTTGAAATAGCAAAGTTTTGTTCCAGATGCCCTTATCACGGACAAACCGTCATCTTATGGTGTTGTTCTGAAGGATCTGGGCCTTGCCAGGCACCATGATTTTGGTGGCGGGAAGAACAACCGGGCCCGTGAATTCTCACTTGCCAGTCCGACAGCGGGAGCGACGAATGCAACGTTTCAAATCGGCTCGTTCAGCGCAGCAGTTTCTCTCTACCCACTCCACCGTCTACAACACCTTCAACGTCCAACGCCATCTGATCTCCCGAAGAACGTTACGCCGGTTTCGCAACCACGCAATGGGCCTGTGGCAAACTTTCACCGCTGCCGCTGGTCGACCATGCCATCGGGCAGCGGCGCCATGAGCTTGAGTTCTATGCCAATTCGCAGCACGGCCGTTCAATAACATGACAATGCCCCATAGAGGCCCAGGCACCGTACAGGTGCCGCGATTGGAGAAAGCTGAATACGCCCAAATGACACGCTTGACACCGACGCACCCAAACAAGAGACGAATTCATCATTGTCTGGCTCACTCAAGACACCTTCTGACAAGGTTGGCTATCAGACCAAATATCTGACGACATCCAAACCGGCCCGACCGGAAAGCGCTTGCATCCGGTGGGGGCGTCCACATACTTCCACAGATGCTCCACGCGATGCCGCTGCCTCGGCGCGGCGGCAACCGCATGCGAAGGAGAGGTCAATGACTGTCCCTGCAACGCTCGATACCGTTGCCGTCGTTGGCAACGGCCTCATAGGCCACGGAATGGCCCAGATTTTCGCGGCAGCGGGCCACCGGGTCGTCATGATCGGTCGGCGCGAGGAGAGCCTCGCCGCGGCGACGGACAGGATTGCGAAAAGCCTCGCCGCCTTCGAAGCGCAGGGGCTCGTCACGTCCGGCGAAGTGAGCGCCGCCCTTGGGCGTATCCGCTCCTCGACCGAACTCGAGGACGCAGCGGAGGCGCAGCTCGTCCTCGAGGCGGTTCCGGCCGACCGGGCTGTCCAGGACGAAGTGTACGGGCGGTTAGACGCAATTTGCGCGCCACCGGCGGTCTTTGCCTCCGGGAGCGGGCAGCCCGCGAGCGAGCTCGTGTCGAACGTCACGCACCGTGGGCGCGTAGTCGCCGCCCACTTCTGGTACCCGCCGCAGCTCATTCCCCTCGTCGAAGTCTGCGCCGGACCGGAGAGCGACCCGGACGTGGCGCCGTGGCTCTGCGACGTCCTCCGGGCAGCCGGAAAGGAGCCGGTGATCGTCGACAAGGAGGTTCCGGGTTTCATTGGCAACCGACTTCAGTACGCGATACTGCGCGAGGCTTGGGCACTGTGGGCGGAGGGGGCGGCGTCGGCCGAGGCGATCGACACGGTGGTCAAAGCGTCCATCGGGCGGCGTCTCGCGATCACCGGACCCATCGAGTCGGCCGACATCGGGGGCCTTGATACGCTACACGCGTTTGGGGCGTACCTCATCCCGCACCTGAAGACGGGTTCCCAACCCGCTTCGGCGGTTACCGAGCTGGTTGATGCGGGGCATCGCGGTTTGCCCTCGGGGCGGGGCGTATATAACTGGAGTGCTCGCGACGGCGCTGCGCTGCTCAAGGAACGCGAGGAGGAGATGTTCCGTCACCTCGCCCGGGACAAGGCCGAGCGCCGACAACCGCCGGCCACCTCGAATTCGTGTTGTTAAGCGTGGGAAATTGCGCGCCCATGATTTTGCCATGAACGCGCCTCGTCATTGGACAGCCTGGGTGATCAGCCGAGCCAACCCGCGAACAGCGGAAAAGTGTCGCCGGAGGGCCCGGACCAGCGAACAGCGCGTCCTCGCGCACATAGACCCATGCGAAGCCAACGGAGCGGGGTGGCACGGATGCACGGATGGAGACCAGGATGTTGTTGAAGCACTATCTGGAACAGGGCGCCTCGAAGACGGAGTTGTCGCGGCGCTTCGGGGTAAGTCGTGGAACGATCCACTATTGGCTCAGGACGGGCCACTGGACCGGGATCTGTTAGCCGGTGCACGCGGATACTGGCCGCGTGCGTGACTCCGCCAAGCCTATTCATGGATGCAGACGGCGCCTCGCAGCGCGAAGCCCAGCGGCGCTGGCACCCTGGAACGGTCCTGCCGCTCGCCCGGATGCTCGAGCGTGAATTGACGGGCAAACTCGAAACACCGGTACGGCTCCACCCGGCGCTGCGGGAGACGCAATCGTGCCATGACGTTCTCCGACCAGTTGCATCGGAGTGTTGAAATCGCATTGACATGCGTGCACCCTTGCTCTGGAAACGGAATAAAATAGGGGTTATATCATATACCTAGCGCAGTTAAGTGCGATCTTCTGTGTATCAACGAGAGACAGGACCATGTCAAAACGGGAACTTGCGAGATTCGATCCATCGGCAACTGCGGAGGATATTGTCGCAGCGGTTTGCCGGGATGGTTGTGCCGTCATTGAAGAACTCGCCGACGGGCCAACGATGGATGCTGTCGAACAGGAACTGACGCCGCACATGGCTGCAACGCCCAAGGGGGACGGTGCAATCATGGGATTCGAGACGAAGCGGACTTCAGGCCTGATGGCCAAATCAACCACCGCGGGCACCCTCGCGACCAAGCCGCTTGTCCTCGACGTCGTCGATCGCATACTCGGAGCCTACTGTGATCGCTTCCAGATCATGTCAACGACCACGATCGCCATCGGACCAGGTGAAACCGCGCAACCCCTTCATCGCGATGACGGCCTTTATCCGTTCCGTCATCCCAACCCCCGGGAGTGCATCGTCTCCGTTCTATGGGCATTGACCGACTTCACCGACGAAAACGGGGCTACCCGGATGATTCTCGACAGCCACGGTTGGGACGACAAGCGACAACCGACCCAGAAGGAGACAATTCCCGTTACGATGGCGCGGGGCTCGGCCAGTGTTTACGTCGGATCGGTCTATCATGGCGGCGGTGCCAATCTTTCGGACACCGAGCGCTTTGGCTTGTTCATCGGATACTGCCTGGGCTGGCTGCGCCAGGAAGAAAACCAGTACCTTGCGGTTCCCCCCGACATCGCACGTTCGTTGCCCGAACAGCTCCAGGCACTGCTCGGCTACACCATTCACCGGCCGTTTCTAGGCTGGTGCGAACATCGGGACCCGCACTATCTGCTCAAGGAAGGCCACGTTACGGACGGGCCCCGGCCGGACACAATTCACGAAGCTGTCTCGACCGTGAACCCGGGGCCCGACATACGCCGACTGTGAGGGATGTCTCGGATGGCGGAGCCGCGATCAACCGACGACACCTCACGGTCACAGAGGGGTCGGATCGATGAAGCGCCTGACCACATTGCCGGTAATCCTGGAGACATTGTTGTCATAGTTGTTGTAGCTGAGGCTTCCGGCCCATGACATGGAACTGGTCGAAAACACGCCTCCGCCGTTGGATGTTTCAAAAAACACCATGTCGCCGCGTGCCTGGCGGTTCTCCATGGCACCAAGACCGGGTGAAATCATGAGGCAGTCTTCGACGGTGGGCATGTAGAGGTTCGAGAGACCCTCGGATCTCGCCAGTACCAGGGCATGTGGCGGTGATCCCAGATCGTGGTCACACCGGTCGAGTTCGATGCCTGCGGCACCGCCTCCCACCACACCGAAATTCCCGATGATCTCGTCATCGACACCGGTGAATATGAAGGAAGCCCTGGGATCGTAGCTTCCCGGCGTTCGCCTGTAGTACCCGCAGATATCAAACCCCTCGACGGCCATCCCGACACCCACCAGCGCTCCAGGCGGTCGGCCGATGCGGCGCCATATCCCGCCATACTCGCCGTTGAAGCTGTGGTAGTACTCGCCGGGCGTGGCCGACTTTTCCCGGTACTCGACTTCGGTGCGCCGCAACTCGATGGCACCGGGAAAATCGTCACTGTAGGCGACACGCGAGTAGAATCCGTTGCCGCCCATGTACATCAGTCGTCCGCCGCGGTCGAGGTAGGCTTCGACCGCATCCCGCATGCGTGTCGAGTAGTATTCGGGATGCGTGCCGGTCATCACCGCCCGATACCGGCTGATCAAAGGAAGGCCTTCGGCATCGAGGTCATCGTCGGTGATCACGTCGTAGCCGTGTCCCATGGCCTCGAGCCACGCGACGATGTGCAGATCGGCATTGAACTGCCAGGGCATGTTGCCACCGGCACCACACCACGAAATCGTGACGCCGGGCCGCATGTTGAGAACGGGACGCAGACGAGAGGAATAGAACACGCCGCTGCCATCGGCGAAGACATCATAAAGCGAATGTCCGAATTCGGGATGCGCATTGAGGAACAGATCTTCTTGACTGAGCGACGTGAGGTGCCCGGAAAAGGCTTCGTACCCGCTCGATTCAATGGCCATATGCTCATTGGCATAAGCCCAGTAGCTCGCCGTCGGAATCAGCAGTGCCAGATCGGCTGTCTTGCTGCCGCGCGGAGGGCGCACAATAAACGGGATCCGATCCTCGTCGTCACCGGATGTCAGGCGCGCGGCGTAGACGCCGCTTGGCATGTCTACGGGTACTGCCAGCTCGAAATCGACCTCCCATCCCGCGTCATAGATGTCGTCTTCGTGAAAGTGGATCGCACCGTACTGGTCGGGCGCGTGTTTCCAGTTCATCTCCTCGCCGGTCCAGTTGTAGCCGGCCATCGCCCGCGTCGGCAGGTTGACGAGTTCACCGCCAAGCCGGTTGGCCGACACATCCTCGATGCGTGCGGTTGGAATCGCCCTGGAGAAGTCCCATGCCGCAACGACGGCGGGCAGCAGGTCGACCGGAACCGGACGTAGCAGCATGGCCCTCATCTGTTCGCGACCCAACGCACGGCCGACCACACACGGTCTGTCGATCTTGCCGTTGTAGTGGTGCGCACCGAGCACACGGCCGGTGGCTTCACCTGCATATGTTGCGGCAATCATGAACGGCGCTTCGATTCGTCCGGGTGCTCCGACCGACACTGTCTGTACGGCCTCTCCGGTTGAATCGGCCAGCGGGTACTCGAGAATGGGGTTCTGCCAAACCCGCACCGTGCCTGATTCCGCATCGAAGCTCGCACCGGCAAGGCACCATTTGCGTTCCTGCAGCGGTTTACCGGTACTTACGGTCACGACGCCACCGGAGCCATCTGCGAGCATGAGTGCAAGCGCGGCATCGTCCCCGATCACCAGCGCGTAACCGCACTGATCCGCTTCGGACCACCTGCCCAGCAATGCCTGACGCCCTCGCATCGGCATCGTGGGCCAGATCATCGCCTGAAGGGTGAAGCTCGTCAGGGAGTCGAGCGGCATCCGGTCATCGATCACGGCATGGGAACCGGCATGGATTTTCTGCTCACGTCCGACGTATTCGCCGTCTGCCCGCGTTTCGAACGCTGTCTCGATAAATCCGGCGCCTTCGGGATGAAGATCGCCCGAAATCAGCCGCACGACATCCGCCCGGTAGCTCTCGACCCCGTAACAGCTCACCATGAAGCGAACGGTCTCTCCCGGTTCGACACTGATGCGATCCGAGTAGCCAACGATTTTCTTTTCGTTGATCATCGCCCGCAGCCTCTTTCGAGATCTTTACCGGTCAGTGATTTCCAGCGTCGCCGGAATACCTCCCATTCGGCGTCTTCTACGCGCGTGAAAACCTGGTCCTCGAGGATTTCCACCGGGTCACCGCGCACGCCGCTGAGCCTGCCCAGAACCCATTCGCGATGAGGTCTGACACAAACAAGAACGTATTTCCCGGGAAACGGCTGCGCACGGATCACATTGAGCATCTGCTGGAGATCCGCGCTGTGGTGACCCACCGGACTGGCCCGGAATTCCTCCACCAGATCCTTGCGGGACGGATCAATCCTGTACATCTGTTCGTCCTCCATCTGCCACTCGAACCAGCCCCGACAGTCCGGCCTGGCCTGAAATCAAAGCCGAACACACGACCGCAACAATCGCCACGAAGCGGCAACCGTCGCGATGGCCGAATTCCGCAATGCGCCGCTTCCATGGCGCGGATGGGCGACAGCCTCCCTCTTCGTCGGCGAACAAGGCTATCACAAGATGCCGCAACAATCAGGATGGTCGTGGCAGGCAGCCAGGGCTTCCCACGCTAACCGATCTTGACAAGTTACCGGTTTGTTTCCATCGGCTTTGCTTTTCCACTGGCTATTTCTCCAGGGATGCGAAATCCAGGTCCTCATGGACTTTGCAACGGAGATCATCCGTGGCGGCAGGCGCCGCCGGATGCGGGGCGGCCGCTGAAGCATACCGGGGAGCCGTTCGGCGGCGCCGGCGTTCTCGCCCAGTGGTCGACGGCGAAGCAGAAGGGTTTCCGGCTGCCGACATGGATGACGTTCCCTGCCGTCAGGGAGCATGGCGGGCGCCTGCTGGGCGGGACGGCGCCGGTGACGGTCTTCCATGGCTGTACACGACCTGTGGTGACGGTGTCGGCCGAGACCGGCGAGGGCGTTGTCCGCACCGTCGAGACCTGGCGGCCGTACACCGTCTTCAACGTCGAGGAGGTCGAGGGCTTGCCGCGGCATCTCTACCGGTCCTACCGGGAGATCCGTCCTGCCAGCCATCGCCGGAAGAGGGGCTTGACGATTTCGTGCAGACGCTCGGGGTCGACCTGCATCTCTACGATCGCGTCGGCGGGCCGGCGCCCGTCCAACGGGATTACCGGCATACGGGGATCGTGCGGGAGGTAGTGTGGTGGAGCGGACATCCGGCGCGGTTGAACCGTCGGGTCGAGGACGAAATTGTTGATGCCGGGATGAGCCTGGCCGGAGAGGAACTGGTGTGCGAAATCGCCACGGTGTTCCTCTCTGCCGATCTCGGGGTGCGGATGCACCAGGGCAGCGTGGTCGGCAGTGCTGGCAAAGCCGGCTGGTCTCGCCTCCTCACGGGCGACGAGATGGCTATCTTCCGGGCATGCCGGGATGCGTCGCGGGCGGTCGACTGGCTGCATCGCAGATCTCCCGGTTTCCGTATCGATCCAGCGATGGCGCAGGACGAGCTCGTTCTCGAACCCGTAGACGATTCCGCCCGCCGGATCGAACGCCACCCCGTCCTCGATCCGCAGGTGGACGGCCGCATCGCCCTGCGCGATCCTGACGATCACCGTGCCCGTCAGGCCCGACAGCCGCACGCCCGGCCCCTCCAGCAGCTCCGTGAGCGGCGGCGCCCCCGGCACCGGAAAACCTCTCATCGTCGGCGCCACCGCCCAAGAAGGGCGACGCCGGTCCGTCTGTCGCAACCGGATCTTCCCGGGCCATCAGGCCCCAGGCCGCCTTGCGGTCGGCCGCCGCCCGCACCCGTATGGGGAAAGGCGCCGTCTCATCCGGCGTCGCCCCCGGCGCCTTGCGCCGGGCCCCGATGCAGTGCGGATTCCGCTTCAGGAACCGCCAGGTTTTCGCCCCTGCCGTGTTGCTCATGATCCGCTCCCCCTGTCGTTGCCTCCTTGCGCAACGAATCCCGGGAGCGCCGGAGCGGCGAGCTCCCCATCGGGGGTATGGGCGCCGGGCACGCCCATGGATCGACGTTCCTCCGGCCGCACGGACGCGGACGCACCCGCGCAAGCCGCTGCGGCGACAGCAATCGGCGACCGCTATACCGGGATTGCCCCGGCCGCTACCAGCGGATGACGCCGCGCAGCGCGATGCCGTGTCCGGTATCGGCGTTGGCGGTCTCGCGGCGCGTCGCCTCGAGCCTGATCTCGAAGCCGGGACCGCCGGGTTGTGCCGAGGTCAGGCGCCAGCCGAGCCGGTAGTCGCGCCCGGTCTCGGTGAGCCCGACGCCGAGATGCGAGGTGCCGGTGAAGCCGCCGTCGAACATCGCGATGCCGTAGCCCAGCTCCGCCTCCAGACGGCCCGCGCTCGCGGTCGTGTCGCCGTTGTCGGCAAGGCCGGCCAGGGTCTCGCGGCCCAGGAGTGCCTCCATGCCGCCGGTTGGCGAACCGCCCCAGGACTGGCGCAGCGTCAGCGCGAGCCCCCGGTCGGTCGACGGCCGCGGGTCCCAGGCGAGGGAGGCGCTGGCACCCCATTCGCGGAAGCCCGGCGCCTCGTGGGCGACCAGTCCCCGCGCCTTCAGATCGAGCGCCACGCCCTGCTTGGGCGCCTCGAAGGCGAGCCCGCCGCCGAGGTCGACGCCGAACCCGGTCTCAGCGTCGCCGCCGTCCAGCCGTACGCCCAGCTCGAACGACGGCGTCAGCACCAGCCCCGCGGCAGCGCCGCCGGGCGCGAAGCGCCGCGAGCCCTCGATCCCGGTGCGCACCAGCCACACGTCGGCGGTCGCTGACTCCAGCCCGCCGACGCCATCGGCGTCCTTCGTTGCCTCCGACGCGGTGCGGGTGAAACGCGCATCGCCCTTCAGCGCCAGCGCCAGCCCGCCGTCGGGCGGCGGCGTCAACACCTCGCCCCGTATCCCGGCCGCCCCCATGGCCATCGTGAGATCGGCCGTGAAGGGACTCCCGCCGCTGGGCGTGAGCCTGAGTTCGCCCGCGCCGTAGCCGGCCGCCGCCCAGGCCGAGAGCCGGTCGGTCAGCGTCAGCCCGGCATAGGGCCAGACACCGGTCAGCGTCGCCTCGACGTCGCCCGCGCAGCTCTCCTCCTCGCAGCCGCCGCCCTCGCTGTAGCCGCCCGTGCCGCGGGCATGGCCGAGCGCCAGGCCCGCCGTCCAGCGCTCTGCCGCCCAGTCCGCGCCCATCAGCGCCGTGGTGACCTCGCCGTCGAGCGTGAGGTCGCCCTCGCGGCCGTCGAAGCGGGAGATCGCGCCCCGGCCCCACAGCGCGGCATAGCCGCCGGCCTCCACTGAACCGCCGGTCAGCGCGAACGACGTCCCGGTCAGGAAGTCGCGCCCGGTCAGCGCCCGCGACTCCACGCCCTCCGGACCCTCGCCCGGAGCACGCCATTCGCCATCGGTCCCGGCATGCGCCATCCAGTCCCGGATCGCCGTCATCGCCCCCCGGTCCCGGGCATCGGCCCGGAGCGCCCGGTCCGAAGCGTCGGCGTTGTCGCCGGCGGCGGCCTTCGCGTTGTCATTGGCGTCGTCCCAGGACGGCAGCGCCTGGCCCGCCAGCGTCGCCCGCGCGCCCGCCGTGCGCGGTACCGAGAGCCGCGCCTCCACCGCCTCCAGCACCTGGTCCGTCACCGTGCGCCCGAAGCGCGCCAGCCACGCCGCCGGCATCAGGTCCGTGTTCTCGATCGTCCCCGTCGCGACCCCGTCCGAGATCACCGCACCCGTCGCCGCCGAGAGCCGCAGCGTCAGCGTCTCCTCGCCCTCGTCATGGGCGTCGTCCAGAACCGGCACCGAGACCGTCTTCGAGGTCTCGCCGGCGGCGAAGGTCAGCGTCCCGCTCGTGGCCGTGTAGTCCGAGCCCGCCGTCGCGCTGCCGTCGGCCGTCGCATAGGCCACCGCCACCGGCGCGCGCGACGCCCGGCTCAAGGTCACCGCAAAGTCCAGCGTCGCGTCCGACGCCTCGCGCACCCGCGCATCCGCCACCGAGAGCGCCACCGGTCCCAGCACCGTCGTCGAGATCGTCGCCGACAGCGCCTGGCCGTCGCCGGTGCACACCGCCCCGGCCGTGCCGCAGGCGCGCCCGCCCTCGAGCGTCACCGTCACATCGCCAGGCGAACCCGGCTTGACCGTCACCTTCCACAGGTCCTTGCGTCCGTCCACCCGCTTCGCCTTCTTCACGCTCCCGCCGGACACCGACAACGACTGGTCGCGGAACGTCCGGAAGCCGATCGAGATGCCCTCGCTGAACGCGATCCTGAGCTTGAACGCCGTCTTCCCGTCATGCTCATGGGGCGCCTCCACGAAACTCGCCATCAGCGCCGCGGGCGCGGACTCGTCCGCCGGGCCGGCCACCGTGGCCGTCGGCGTGTTGGTCAGCTCCCGCCGGTCCCCGCCCCGGGTGCAGATCGCCCCGGAGACCGCGCACTCGCGCCCCGCCGCCAGCGTGACGGTCACATCGCCCTCGCCGTCGGGCGCAACCGTGATCCGCCACAGGTCGTGGCGACCCTCCACCCGGCGCGCCCTGGTCACCTCGCCCCCGTCCACCGTGAACGAATCGTCGCGCATCGACCGGAAGCCGATCCCGATCTCCTCGCTGAACGCCACCCGGAAGTGGAACGCGACCTCGCCGTCATGCGCCTCAGGCAGGCCCTCGAACGCCGCCGTCAGTTGCACCGGGTCCGGACCCTCGACCGTCGTCGCGATCCCTTCCGACAGCGAACGCCCGTCCTCCGTGCAGATCGCCCCCGGCTCGTCGCACGAACGCCCCCCGTCGATCCGCATCGTCAGGTCGTCGTCCGAGCCCGGCTCGATCTCGAACTCCCACACGCTCTCGCCGTCTTCCTGTCCGCCACCCGAACGGCCCGCAGCACCTCCGCCCGGCCGGTTGTCCACCTGGCGCACCGACGTCACCCGGCCGCCCCCGACCTTCACCCCGTGCTCGCCGACGTTCTCCGGGCTCTCCTCGATCGCCTCGCTGAACGCCACCCGAACCTTGACCCGGCCCGAGCCGTCGTGGTGCTCCGGCGGCGACACGAACCGCGCCTTCAGCGCCCGCGCCCCGGCATCGCCGGCCGGGCACGCGTGCGTGACCGTCCCGGGGCCGTCCGCGACCGACAGACAGGCCCCGGCCGGGCTGCCGAGCGTGAAGATGTCCGATGTCATCGTGACGACCCCGTCCGCGTAGAAGTGACTAGCCGTACACTCGAACCCCATCCGGAGCCGCAAGGGGCCAGTACTGGCTGCGTCCGCCGGGATGTCGGCCGAATCGAACTCCCAGTACCCCATGGTGGCCGATATCCACGTGAAGTCCTTCAGAAACAACATCCTTCCGTGGCAGCCGGCCTTGCCGCCGTCGCGGTAGATGTAGTCGATCGCGAAGGGGCCGCGAACACCGAGAGCGCCCCATCCCGTGAAGTCGTTCCCGCTGCTCTGGTGGTGGTTCAGAAGGTCCATCACCTCGACCCGGTAGCGGAATGTCTCGCCCGCGACGATGCTGTCGATGTCGGCGCCATTTTCGTCAACGATCGCCAGGCTCAGGATCGGCTTGCCCGGTTGCTTCGCCCCGGTGCGCGCCGTCGCCACCTCCGACCAGGCGCCCCAGCCGTTGGCGTTCCTCGCCCGCACCCGCAGCGTGTACTCGGTGGACGCGTCCAGGAAGGGATAGATCAGAAGGCTCGTCTCCGCGGACTCGGTCCGCGCGGTCCGGGACCGTCGGTTTTCGTTTTCTGGATCGGCGGCCTTCCAGTACTTCACCTCGTAGGCGGTGATCGACTCAGTCGAGGCCGGCGCCGACCACTCCACCTCCAGCAGCCCCCCCGTGCGGGCGGGCGCGCTCGCCGTCACCGCGATCGGGGCCGCGGGAGACGCCCGCAGCCGCGGCGTCACTTGGTCCGTCGAGGACCAGTCCAGGCCGGTGTTGCGCCAGTGGTAGGTACGGGTGCTGCTCTCAAAGTGTGCGTCGCTCAACGGGAACTTGGCGCTGTCGACATGCAAGACCAGCCTTGCCCTGTCGGTGCCGGTCAACGCACGGTTCAGGCTGAAATACAGGAAATCATCGGTCCTGTCGGTCGCCCCGACTCCAACCATCGCCTCATCGATCGTGTAGAGGTTCTCGCCGAAGCCGATGGTTCCGTCGTGCATGTAACCCACCCCGTCACCGTGCCAGGTCTCATGGAATCCATACCCGATGGTCTTTCCGCTGGCTTCGGCCACCTCCCCCACCTGCACCGTCCCGCACCAGACGTCGCCCGGGTTCAGCGTGCAGGTCGTGGGCCGCAGCCGCAGCCGCAGCGTGACCTTCGTCGTCGACGACCAGTCCAGGCCGGTGCCGGTCCATCGGTAGGTATGGCTGGAAGTTCGATAGTTCGCATCGCTGAACGCGAACGAGGCGTTTCCGACATGCAGCTCCAGTTTCGCCCGATCGGCAGCGGGGAGAGCGCTGGTCAGGCTGAATTGCAAGCCTGCTGTCCCTTCTACTAGGACACTGTCAATCGTGTAGCTTTTCGTTCCGCCAAAACTCGTTCCGAAAGAGAACCCGGTGTCGGACAGGTTACCTGAACTTGAATTGAATCCGTAAGAGATCACCTCGAATGCATCGAACTCCCCCACCGTGACGATCCCGCACCAGAGGTCGCCGGGGTTCGGCGTGCAGGGCGTGGTGTCGGAGACGACCTCGGAGGCCTCCGATGTGGCCCCGGCGTCGTTGATCGCCGAAACCCGGTAGTGCCGCGTGGAGCTGGGCGCAAGCCCGCTATGGGTATAGCTGGTGTCGGTGTTGCCGGTGTCGTCTTCGAGGTCGCTCCAGCCCGTGCTGCCGTCCTCGGAGACCTCGACCCTGTAGCCGGTGATGGCGGAACCGCCGTCATCCGTCGGCGCGGTCCAGGAAAGGTCGATCTTCGTGTTGCCGCTCGCCGTCGCCGTCAGCCCGGTCGGCTTGCCCGGCACCTCCAGGCGCAGCCGCAGCGTGACGAAGCTCTCGGAGGACCAGTCCAGGCCGGTGTCGTACCAAGTGTATAAATGGTATTGAATATGACTTGGCTCTCTGAACGCGAACGGCTTGCTGCTGCCGTCGACATGCAGGACCAGCCCCGCCTTGTCGGCGGCGGAAAGGTTCCTGTTCAGGCCGAAGGTGAAGTACCCGGTCAAATCCGGGGGATCTATGAATCCCCCCCCCCCCTTCCCTCCCCCCGACTGACCTCCCCCTGACTGAAGAGGCAACGTCAATGGTGTCAATCCTGTAGTTGTTGCGTCCGACCGTGAACGTCTGGTCGGACAAGGCCCCGATGCTTCTTGTACGGAAGTATCCATTAAGGTTGAAGTCACTGGAGGGGATGCGCCCCACTGTGACCACGCCGCACCAGAGGTCGCCGGTGTTCAGCGTACAGGCCGGGGGCGTGGTGTCGTAGACGACCTCGGAGGACTCCGAGGTGCCCACCGCGTTGATCGCCGAAACCCGGTAGTGTCGCGTGTCGCCGGCCGCAAGCCCGCTATGGGTATAGCTGGTATCGGTGTTGCCAGTGTCGTCTTCGAGGTCGCTCCAGCCCGTGTTGCCGTTATCGGAGACCTCGATCCTGTAGCCGGTGATGGCGGAGCCGCCGTCATCCGTCGGCGCCTCCCAGGTGAGGTCGATCTGCGTGCTGCGGTCGGCCTTGGCCACGAGGTTCGTGGGCTGGCCCGGCGCCTCCGGCGCCCGCCGCAGCCGCAGCGTGACGTTCGTCGTCGACGACCAGTCCAGGTCGTTGTCGTCCCATACGTAGAAACTGGAAAAAGGTAAAATGCCCGCAGCGCTGAACGCGAACGAATGGATGCCGACATGCAGCACCAGCTTCTCCCGATCGGTAGCGGTGAGCACGCTGGTCAGGTCGACAGTCAAGGTTGACCCTATAAGGAGTACGACACGGTCAATCGTGTAGCTGTTCGGTGGGGCCGTGAACCCGGAGGGGGACACGCTACCTGCGTAAAAGATCGTCCCTGCTGAATTGGTGGTCCTCTCCACCGTCACCACGCCGCACCAGATGTCGCCGGGGTTCAGCGTGCAGGGCGTGGTGTCGGAGACGATCTCGGAGGGCTCCGAGGTGCCCACGGCGTTGATCGCCGAAACCCGGTAGTGCCGCGTGTCGCCGGCCGCAAGCCCGCTATGGGTATAGCTGGTATCGGTGTTGCCGGTGTCGTCTTCGAGGTCGCTCCAGCCCGTGCTGCCGTTATCGGAGACCTCGATCCTGTAGCCGGTGATGGCGGATTCGCCGCCGTCCGCCGGCGCCTCCCAGGTGAGGTCGATCTGCGTGCTCCCGTTGGCCTCGGCCACGAGGTTCGTGGGCTGGTCCGGGGTCCCCAGCAGCCGCCGCAGCCGCAGCGTGACGTTCGTCGTCGACAACCAGTCCAGGCCGGTGCCGGCCCATCGGTAGGTATGGCTAGCACTTCGATAGTTCGCAGCGCTGAACGCGAACTCAGCGCTTCCGACATGCAGCACCAGTTTCGCCCGATCGGCAGCGGAGAGGGCGCTGGTCAGGCTGAAAGTCAAGGTGCCCGTTTCAGTCCAAACACCATCAATCGTATTGCTGTTCGTTCCGACCCTGAACCCGGTGTCGGACAGGTTACCTACACTTGGCTTGAAACCGTAAGAGATCACCCCGAAGAAATCGAACTCCCCCACCGTCACCACGCCGCACCAGATGTCGCCGGGGTTCGGCGTGCAGTTCGTGGTGCCGGGGACGATCTGGGAGGGCTCCGAGGTCCCCACGGCGTTGATCGCCGAAACCCGGTAGTGCCGCGTGGAACCGGGCGCAAGCCCGCTATGGGTATAGCTGGTGTCGTTGTTGCTGGTGTCGGCGACGAGGTCGCTCCAGTCCGTGCTGCGGTTATCGGAGACCTCGATCCTGTAGCCGGTGATGGCGGAGCCGCCGTCGTCCGCCGGCGCGCTCCAGGAAAGGTCGATTTGCGTGCCCCCGTCGGCGATCGCCCGGAACCCGGTCGGCGCGTCGGGGGCGGTGGTATCGAGGGTGGCGGCGGCGGCGGCGGAGGCCTCCGACCTGCCCCCGGCGTTGATCGCCGAAACCCGGTAGTGCCGCGTGGAGCCGGGCGACAGCCCGGTATGGGAATAGCTGGTGTCGGCGGTGCCGGTGTCGTCTTCGAGGTCGCTCCAGCCCGTGTTGCCATCCTCGGAGACCTCGACCCCGTAGCCGGTGATGGCGGAGCCGCCGTCGTCCGCCGGCGCCTCCCAGGTGAGGTCGATCTGCCTGCTCCCGTTGGCCTCGGCCACGAGGTTCGTGGGCTGGCCCGGAGCCTCCAGCCGCAGCCGCAGCGTGACATAGTCCTCCGACGACCAGTCCAGGCCGGAATTCCGCCATTGGTAGGTATGGATAGGAGTTGGATCGGGCGAATCGCTGAACGCGAACGAGGCGCTGCCGACATACAGCACCAGTTTCGCCCGATCGGCAGCGGTGAGGGATCTGGTCAGGCTGAAATTCAAGCCTGTCCTTCCTAAGACACTGTCAATCGTGTAGCTGTTCGTTCCGACCCTGAACCCGGTGTCGGACAGGTTACCTACACTTGAATCGAATCCGTAAAAGATCAACGCACCGAAATTGTACGCCCCCACCGTGACGACCCCGCACCAGATGTCGTCGGGGTTCGGCGTGCAGGTCGTAGCCGTGGTGTCGGAGACGACCTCGGAGGGCTCCGAGGTGCCCACGGCGTTGATCGCCGAAACCCGGTAGTGCCGCGTGGAGCCGGGCGCAAGCCCGCTATGGGCATAGCTGGTGTCGGTGTTGCCGGTGTCGGCGACGAGGTCGCTCCAGCCCGTGCTGCCGTCCTCGGACACCTCGACCCTGTAGCCGGTGATGGCGGAGCCGCCGACAAACCTCGGCGCGGTCCAGGAAAGGTCGATCTGCGCGTCGCCGCTCGCCGTCGCCGTCAGCCCGGTCGGCTTGCCCAGCACCTCCAGGCGCAGCCGCAGCGTGACGAAGCTCTCGGAGGACCAGTCCAGGCCGGTGTCGTCCCAGGTGTATAAATGGTATTGAATATGACTTGGCACTCTGAACGCGAACGGCTTGCTGCTGCCGTCGACATGCAGGACCAGCCTCGCCTTGTCGGCGGCGGAAAGGTTCCTGTTCAGGCCGAAGGTGAAGAACCCGGTCAAATCCGGGGGATCTATGAATCCCCCCCCTTCCCTCCCCCCGACTGACCTCCTCCTGACTGAAGAGGCAACGTCAATAGTGTCAATCCTGTAGTTGTTGCGTCCGACCGTGAACGTCTGGTCGGACAAGGCCCCGATGTTTCTTGTACGGAAGTATCCATTAAGGATGAAGTCACTGGAGGGGATGCGCCCCACCGTGACCACGCCGCACCAGAGGTCGCCGGTGTTCAGCGTGCAGGCCGTCGGCGCCGGGATGGTCGCCGGCGCGCCCGAGGTCGGCTTGACGAAGGTGTAGCCCCTGTGATTCGAGGGCAGCGTCGGCTGGATGGTCAGGTCGACGTCCACGGTCACCGCCGCCGTCGTCTCGGCCGGGCGGGTCACGGTGACCGGCGCTCCATCCACCGAGCCCGCCGCCACACTGAGCGCCGTCGCGCCCCCCTCAAGCGCGCCGTTCGCCACCGTCACCGGAATGTCGACCGAGAACGGCGCCCCCGCGAGCACCTTCGCCCGCGCCCGGTCGGTCCCCACCTTCTCCACCGTCACGGTGAGCTCCAGCGGATTGGTGGGGTTGCCGCCCAGAGCGAGGGTTGTCAGCGCCGTCAGGCCGGAGAACAGCCCGTCGGGGAGAGCATTCAGAGCGTTGCCGTTCAGACGGAGAGCTGTCAGCGAGGTCAGGTCGGAGAACACGGTCCCGGGGAGCGAACTCAAAGCGTTGTTGTCCAGATTGAGGGTTGTCAGCGCCGACAGGCCGGAGAACACCCCGGCAGGGAGCAAATTCAGAGCGTTCTCGTTCAGATGGAGGGTTGTCAGCGCCGACAGGCCGGAGAACACCCCGGCAGGGAGCCAATTCAGAGCGTTGCCGTTCAGACGGAGATCTATCAGCGAGGTCAGGCCGGAGAACACGGTCCCGGGGAGCGAACTCAGATCGTTGTTTCTTAGATCGAGATATGTCAGCGCCGTCAGGTCGAAGAACACCCCGGCAGGGAGCAAACTTAGAGCGTTCTCGCTCAGATTGAGGGTTGTCAACGACGTCAGGCCGGAGAACAGCCCGTCGGGGAGAACATTCAGAGCGTTGCCGTACAGATTGAGAGTTGTCAGCGAGGTCAGGCCGGAGAATACGGTCCCGGGGGGCGAACTCAAAGCGTTGTTGTCCAGATTGAGGAATCTCAGCGCCGTCAGGCCGGAGAACACGTCCGCGGGAAGCGTGATCAAGCTGTTGTTGCCAAGGCTAAGAGTTATCATGCTCGTCAGCCCCGCGAAGTCGCCCGACTTCAGCGAGGTGATGTTCTGGGATCCCATATACAGTGCCATGAGCCCCGCCAGGTCGGCCGCGTTCACCGCCGCGCAATTGCCCACCCCCGAGAGGGCGCGGACGATGGCTTCGTGCACTTTCTGCGTGCGGTCGCAGATGCCGGACGTCGGCGTCACCGGCCCCACCTCCGCCGCGTCGCCGTCGCCCGAGGCGTTCACCGCGCGGTGCTCGAAGGTGTGGGCCACCTCGTTGGTGAGTCCTGTCACCGTGAACGCGTTCTCGTTCGCCTCGTCCGGCGCGCTATTCGGAATCTCCTCCCAGGACTCGGGATAGTCCCCGTCCGTCTTGAAGCGGTACTCGTGGCGCGTCACCCCCGAGTCCGACACCGGCGCGTCCCAGGCGAGCGTCACCTGCGCGTCGCCGGCCGTGGCCCTGAAATTCCCCGGAGCGACCGGCACCTCGCCCAGCCGCAACGTGACGTTCGTCGTCGACGACCAGTCCAGGCCGGAATTCGGCCATTGGTAGGTTTGGTTACGAGTTGGACCGGTCGCATCGCTGAACGCGAACTTGGCGCTGCCGACATGCAGCACCAGTTTCGCACGATCGGCAGCGGTGAGGGCTCTGATCAGGCCGAAATTCAAGACGCCGGCATTGCTACCTGTCTCTACATAGGCAGTGTCAATCCAGTAGTGGTTCGTTTCGCCATTCGTTCGGACACTGAACGTCTTGTCGGACAGCGCACCCGCTGCATCGGCTATATCCTCGAATCCATACCCAATGTCGCCTTCGAGCAAAATTGAAAACAACCCCACCGTGACCACGCCGCACCAGATGTCGCCGGGGTTCGGCGTGCAGGTCGTCTGGGCCTGCGCCGGCAGGGCGAGCGCGCCGGAGAGCGCGAGCAGCGCCGTGGCGGCCAGCGCCCGGGCGGAGCCGATAAGCGAACACCGCGCGACGCGCTGGCGCGCGAGACCCGCCGGCCGGCCGGCGGCGGATACCGCATATGTACAAGGAGAGGAACGCCCGCCCCGGCGGGGCGGGCGGCGGTCAGGCGGCGGTGGCGGGCAGGCTTGCTCCCGCGGCCGAGGCGCAGTCATGGCCTCGGCGCTCGGCGCTCGGCGCTCGGCGCTCGGCGCTCGGCGCTCGGCGCTCGGCGCTCGGCGCTCGGCGCTCGGCGCTCGGCGCTCTATGGGATTCTATCAGCGTCGCACAGACAGTTTCCAACCACTTCGCACAATCCGGCACCATTGCCGCGCCGCTCCCGGTTCGCGCCTCATAACGTCAGTGGGTTCCATGGCATACCGCTGACGGGAACGAATCATACCGGGCTGTCAAGCGGTTGCAAGTATTGATAGTTTGAGCTATTGACTAAATACATTTATATTAAAGGCAAATCAGCACTCCGCCGTGACAGTCTCGGGCGTCTTTTAAGAAAGGTACATTTGTGCAATTACGAAGTATCTGTTTATCTGGCTCCAACCTCATCGTTTCTCGCGCCCGAATCCGTGTGAGCGTGTTCACAATATCAAGGGTTAATCCGGCTCGAAGAGTTGGATTAACGTCTTGAACCGTTTGCCGCCGATGACAGGGCGTGCCGCGGCGCACCCCGGTTGGCGCAGATTGACCACCATGGAGGTTCCAGACGCATGATCGCCGTAGACCGGATGCGCGCCCTGCCCGCCTGACAACCCGCCGGTTTGCCAATCGCCATTCTACGCGGCATGTCCGGAAACTGCGTCGTCTTCGGACCGTCATCCAACAGCAGCTGATGGAGTTGCTGACGACCATCCACCGGCCCGTATTCGGAACCAATTGAGCGTCGCGCCGGAAGACTTCACCACCAATTCGGACGTTACATGTAACAACCCGCACGGGGAGGCGAGCATGTTGAACTTGGATACCGTGTCAAACATTTCGGCCAAACAGACCAAGACAACCCAGGTACGCCACGATGATCGACTGGCGAGCCTGATCGAGCGTGCCTCACTCGCGCTTGCCGTTGACAAATCGGTGTTCCTGCGAGCCGCCATCGAACGGGAGGCCACGCGTGTGCTCGACCTGCAGTCCCGGCATACACTGACGCCGGAGGACGCCGAGATATTCGCTGCGGCCCTCGACGCCCCACCCGCTCCAACCCCACGCGCGCTTGACGCTGCCCGAAATTACAGCGCGCTCATGGTTCATGCCGACTGAGCATCCCGCATTCACAAATTGAGCTCTTCGACGCGGCGCGGCACGACCGTGACCATTTCGACTGCGGTGTCCGCCGTCTGAACAACTACCTCAAACTGGGCGCCAATAAACAGCAGAAGGACGACATGACCCGTGTCTATGCCGTCATCGAAGGAGGAAGCGTACGAATCCTGGGCTACCATGCGATCAACCTTGGCATGATGAATGTGGACGCGCTCGAGCGCCGACCTCGGGGGGCGCCCGATCATGGGGAAATCCCGGTGCTCTTCCTGGGCCAGGTCGCGGTGGACAAAGCAGAACAGGGCAGAAGTCTTGGTAGTATCCTCATGCACCATGTTTTCGAAAAGGCGTGCTTGGTTGCCGACGCGGCCGAATGCCATGCAATCATTCTTGATGTCATCTCGGACGGCGGCGAGGCGGAGTTTTTGCGGCGCAAGGCATGGTACGAGAGTTTCGGTTTCGCGACCTTCCCAAGCAACCCCGCGCGCATGTTCCTCGCAATGAAACAGGTGCGCGCCGTGTTTCAGGCAAGCTCCGAAGATGAGACCACGTAGTGTACTGCTGTTCGATGGAGGTTTGATCGAAGAGCATTCACGCCGCGAATCGGAGAGGCTGCAGCAGAATGGCGAAGAGATGACGTTTCGGCTGTGATCTTGGCGCCGGGCATCCAGATCAGACACTTCCGGCCCTTGGGTATATCCGATCAACTATGCAACCGGCGCCATGGGCATGGCGCTTTCCGTCCTCAGCACGCCGAGGGCGGAAAGCGATCTTCGAACAGGATCGCAAACTGCCCCATCGCGGCAGTCCACTTGATGGGTCGCCGCCTCATCGATGGGGAAGCTGCCCGACCTCCGCCAGCAACTCGGGACGCAGCGACACATGTTGTCCACCACCGTCTGGTACTCGTACTTCCTCTTGTCCGAGAAACTGACGAAGCGTCACGTGCTCGTTCACCGGTTCGTGAAGGCGGTCGAAATCGCAAGTCCGGCCCCAGCATCGCCACACCCATCACCAGGATCCGCACAATCTCCATCCCCGGGCGGCATACCCGTGCAGTCGATGCCGGGAAGCATATGCTCCTCGAGGGTGCGGGACTCCTCGGATGCTGAAGATCCGGCAACAACGCAGGAATGTCGTCCTGGGGTTTCGGGTTCGGTTCGATGTTCTCGACCCGATTCAGGGCCATATGGCCCGATGACCACCTCAACGAATAATGTTCATTATCAACATCTAATATTATACTTGCTGGCACGAGATACATCCGGGAAACAATGCCCCCAGGCGCCACTTGGCTGACAATGCCGATTGGAGTAGGATTCGCGCCGACCAGATCGTCCGGCAGCCAATGCTACGGGTGATTGAGGGAGGGTCGCGTGACAGTCTGCTATGCCAAGGACCCAGAGGTGGTCCATGCTGGGTTACTTCGTACCGCCATCGTTGCGGCAGGAAGAGTTGTCGCGTCGTTTCCAGACCGAATGGTCGGAGTCGGCGGGTGTTGACGACACCCGCATGCCGAGAGCCGGATTACCAACACGATACGGCAGTCTGTCACACGCCGTCAGATAAGGAGTCTGTCACCATGCAACGAACCAGGAATCTTCCAGTATCCCTGAGCGCCCTGGCCATATCCGGGTTGCTCCTGATCCTGGGCGCATTTGCCTCCCCGGCGGTGAGTGCATCCGGTGGAACGATCACCTGGGCCAAGCCGGATGAAGCTCAGTCCCTGGACCCCCATACCGATTTCAACGGAAACACGTGGAAGTTCTTCTTTCCGGTCTACGACACGCTGGTGACAGTGGGTGAAACCGTCGATATCCAGCCCGGAATCGCGGAATCGTGGGAGCAGGTATCTCCCACAACCTACATCTTTCAGCTTCGCAGGAATGCGGCCTTCTCGAACGGGAGATCCGTTACCGCGAGCGATGTCGTCGGCAGCCTCGACCGCGTCCTCGATCCCGCAACCGGCTCGTGGTGGGCGCACATGCTGGGCCCTGTCAGTGAAATCGTGGCAGAGGACGATTACACGGTTCGTTTCGAGCTTGAAGAGCCGCACACGCAACTGCTCGCGGCGCTGGCCCATATCTCCGCGGCGATCATGCCGATGGAAGAGTACAATGCGGGAACATTCGACCCCGCCACGGAACTGATGGGTTCCGGACCGTTCATGGTGACGGAGCATTTGCAGGACCAGTCCTGGACCTACAGGGCCAACCCGCACTACTGGGACGAGGGTCTGCCTGTTGCCGATGAACTCAAGATCCTCATCATCCTCGACGAGGCGGCGCGCATTGCGGCGCTTCGCGACGGACGCGCAGATATCGGAACTTTCGTGAATCCGGACCTTCCGGTGCTGCTCCAGGGTGACGAGAACATCACCGTCGCAACTCAGGAAACCGCGAGCTACTACAACCTCGACGTCAACGCCATGTCTGCCGATTCACCCTTCACCGACATCCGAATCCGCCAGGCGATGAATCTCGCCCTTGACCGCGAGGAGATCAGCCGCGTGGCGCTCGGCGGCATGGGCGCAGTCGACTATCCGTTGCCCCGTACATTCCCTTCGTCCCATGCATGCACTGACGTTCCGTCATACACGGGATCGAGGGAGTCACGGCTCGAAAGTGCGCGGGCGCTTATGCGGGAGGCAGGAGCCGAGGGAGTTGAAATCGAGTTGTTGACGACATCCGATCTGGCTTCAATCGTGTCGATTGCCCAGGTGGTCAAGCAGCAGCTCGCGGACATCGACATGATCGCGAACATCAGTCAGCTTGGCTACGCGGAGTGGATTGATGCCGTATGGGTACGCGGAGATTTCGACCTCAATGTGACCTGGCTCACCGGCTTCGGTGATCCGGGGATATTGCTCGGAACCTGGAATCCGGAAAAGACAGGATGGAACGCGCACTACCTGGTTCCGGTTCCCGAACTCAACGACAAGATAGCCGAGGCTCAGAAGACCCCCAATGGCAGCGAAAGGGATGTGCTGTTCGCCGAGATCTGCAGGCTGATCGACGACGGTGCGAACATGTTGGCGCTTGTCAACAAGAACAATATCATCGCCTATCGCAATGACCGGATCGAAGTGAAGATTCACCCCGCCGAAGGCTATGAGGACGAACTCAGGTTCATCGAGGAGTTTGCGGTTATTGCACCATAGCGTGACCTGACCTTCTAAGCGGCATCCCGGTACCAGGGTACGCTAGGAACGGAGGAGCGGTGTGCGCGTCGTCCGGTTTGTCGCGTTTCGACTGTGTGTCGCGCTTGTCACGCTGTTGGGAGTTTCGATCATCGTCTTCGTGGCCATCCGCTTCGTGCCGGGTGGCTACGAGGATGTCATTCTCGGCCCCTTCGGAACTCCCGAGACGCGTGCGATCATCAGGGCCAAGTATGGTCTGGACCGTCCGGTGCTCGAACAGTTCCTTCACTGGCTCTCGGCGACGGCCACAGGCGATTTCGGAACCTCATTGACGACGGGCCAGCCGGTCGCCTCCGAGATCATTCGCCGTGCTCCCGCCACGCTTCAACTTGCCGTCATGGCGACACTGCTGGCGGTCGCTGTCGGCGTGCCCATGGGAATCGCTTCCGGCGTGACAAGCACCGGACGGTACTGGCGCGCCGTCGGCCGAATGGTTGGGGCATTGGGAGCGAGTGTCCCGGTCTTTGTCCTGGGCACCGTTTTCGTGTTCGTGTTTTCCATATGGTCGCTGGGCCTGACGGTCGGCGGCTATGTGCCGTTCTCCGAAGACCCTCTGACGAACATCCGCGCAATGACACTGCCCGTCGTCACACTCAGTGTGTTCGGCATGGCCATCATCCAGCGCACGACACGCGATGCTGTTCTCGGCGTCACCACTGAAACACATGTCATGGCCGCCGTCGCACGAGGCGAGAGGCCACCGGACATCATTCGCGGCCATGTCCTTCGCAACGCCTCGATTCCCATCATCACCGTGACGACGGTGTATCTCGCCTATCTTCTCGGCGGCGCGGTCATCGTCGAACAGATGTTCTCCCTGCCCGGTATTGCCGTCTACGTTCTGCAAAGCGTCAAGAACAGGGACTACCTCGCAGTACAGTCAGGTGTCTTGTTGGCCGCGACCGTCTTTGTCTCGATCAATATCCTTGCCGATTTCGTCTATGCGCTGATCGACCCGCGGATCGGCGGAAAGCGGAGACAGTCGTGAGGCAACTCGTCAGAGGACCATTCTCCGGTGTGCTGGACTTCATCCGGCGTGACCGTCTTTCGGGTTTCGGGGCGGTTCTCTTCGCATGCCTGGTGTTGCTCGGCCTGATGGGCCCATCATTGCCCATCGGTGATGCCGAGGAAATCGGGATCGGACCACGCCTGGCGGCGCCAGCGGCCGGCTGGTTGCTCGGAACCGACGAACTGGGCCGCTCCATTTTACCCCGCATTGTCGAAGGTCTGCGCGCGACGTTCCTTCTGGCGAGCCTCGCCGTCATCCTGACCGGAATCTTCGGCACCCTGATCGGACTGGCAGCCGCGTACGCCGGCGGAGTCCTGGACATGGTGGCCATGCGGATGGTTGACATCCTGTTTGCGTTTCCTCCATTGCTGCTCGGTATCCTGATCGCCGCGGCGCTCGGTTCGGGAGGCACCTCGGCGATCATTGCGATTTCGCTCATCACCCTGCCGCTATTTGTTCGTGTCGTCCGCGCCGTGGCGCTCAGCGTTGCCGAACGCCCCTATGTGATCGCCGCGGAAGTCAGCGGCGCGGGTTTCATTCGTGTCGTTCTGCTTCATCTGCTGCCCAACGTGCTGGGTGCGGTCATCGTCCAACTCACCTACGCCTTGTCGATCGGCATGCTGGTCGAGAGCGAACTGAGCTTCCTGGGTCTTGGCGTTCAGCCGCCGGATGCATCTCTGGGTTCGCTCCTTCGCCTGGGAAGCGTCTATCTCACAGCGGCTCCCTGGCTGGTCTTTCCCGCCTGTCTGCTCCTTGCCGCAGCGATCCTCTCCGTTAATCTGCTGGGAGACGGGCTGCGGGATCTGATGGATCCACTCAGGGGGCGACCCCTGCGATGACACTGCTTCTCGACGTCAGGAATCTCGGTGTGGTGTACGATACGCCACGCGGGTCGGTGGTTGCACTGGATGGCGTAAACCTCGCTCTGAAATCCGGACAGACGCTGGGTGTCGTCGGGGAAAGCGGATCCGGCAAGAGTACCCTGGGCCTGGCAGTCGGCCGGCTGATGCCCGAGAATGCCCGCCGGCTGTCGGGTGATCTTGGCGTGCTTGGCACCTCCGTATTCGAGGGCGAAGACGAGCATCTGCGCATCCTGCGTCGTGACGCGCTTGGCTACATTTTCCAGAATCCCATGGCCGCACTTGACCCGACCATGCGAATCGGGCGGCAGTTGACTCGAGCCATCGGACCGAAGGCAACGCACGACGGCATGTTCGCTCTGCTATCAAGGGTTGGACTGAGCAACAGGGGGCGGATTGACCGGAACTTTCCTCATGAACTTTCCGGCGGCATGGCGCAGCGGGTGGCCATCGCCATCGCCATCGCCCGAAATCCACGACTGATCATCGCCGACGAACCGACCGCCTCGCTTGACGCCTGGCTTCGCGACCAGATTCTCGAACTTCTGGTGTCGATGTGCCGGGCGGCACACGCGTCACTGCTGTTGCTCAGTCACGATCTGAGTGTGGTGTCCCGGTACTGCGAGCATGTCGCAGTCATGTATGGTGGCCGGATTGTCGAACACGCAGCAAGGGACCAGCTTTTTTACCGGCAGGCACATCCCTACACACACGCACTCCTGGAGGCCGCTCCGGGCGCCGAGCAGCCGGATGAGCGCCTCAGGCCGATACCGGGCGTCCCGCCCGTCCTCCTGGAAAGCAGTACGGGATGCGCATTTGCGCCACGCTGCAAATGGGCCATCGATCTGTGCGGCGAAACGCGGCCTGAAGCGCAACGAATCGATGACCGATCGGTCGTCTGCCACAGGGCCAGAGAGGTGCTGGCATGCGGTGCGGGCACCTGATTTCGTACCCATGACCCCACCGGTCATACATCTCGATAGCGTATCGGCGACGTACCAGCCGCGCAGGCTCCGGGATACAGTTGGCGTGCAGGCGGTTTCGGATGTGACGCTCACGATCGAACGCGGCCAGACGCTGGGACTCGTTGGCGAGTCCGGATCCGGAAAGACAACGCTTGGCAGGCTTTGCCTCGGAATGATGCGGCCAACGGAAGGGACCGTAACGTTCGACGGTGAGCCCTTGCCGAACAACCGGCGCAGCCTCAGGGGCCGCCTGGCGGTGGTCCTGCAGAATCCCGAATGGGCGCTCAATCCGCGATTGCGGGTTGGCGTTTCAGTTGCGGAGCCATTGCGCATTGCTCGTTCGCTGCCTTCCGGCAAAGTCGAAGCCACTGTCGCAGACTTACTGGCCAGGGTGGGCCTGGAACCGATTCTCGCGAATCGTTTTCCCCATGAACTCTCGGGCGGACAACGTCAGCGCCTCGCCATTGCCCGCGCACTCATCACGCATCCGCGGTTCGTCGTTTTCGATGAGGCTGTGAGCGCCCTCGACGTTTCCATCCAGAGCCAGGTGCTCAATCTGATCAGGGATCTTCAGGCAAGCGAGGGCTTCGCGGCGCTCTTCATTTCCCACGATATTGCGGTCACACGTTACATCGCCCATGACATCGCGGTCATGTACCAGGGCGAACTGGTCGAGAAAGCGCCAGCCAGATCATTCTACTACAAGCCCAAACATCCCTACAGCCGGGCCCTGCGCCTCACCATTGCCGAAGAGGATCGCGCCGCGTTCTCGTTCAATGATCTGATCACATCCCACACCACGGGAGGCTGCCTGTTCAGCAACCATTGTCCGTGGGCCATCGACCGGTGCGTTGCCGACAAACCCGAACTGCGGGACGTCGAGGGAAGCCTCAGCGCGTGCCACCGGGCCGAAGAAGTTGGCAAGGCCTGAGCCATGGCAGCGGATGCACACCACGAACACGGCTCCTGAGGAGGCACCCATGGCCGATACGGAACTCTGCTACCTGCCAGCGACCGAAGTGATGAAACGCTTCAGGGACCATACACTTTCACCTGTCGAGTACCTCGACGCCCTCATCGCGCGCCACCGGGAGGTCGAACCCGCGATCAACGCCACGACCTACTCGTTTCATGAACAGGCTCTGGAACAGGCGCGCAAGGCAGAAACCAAATTCATGCGCACCGGCGCGTCGATCCGGCGCCTGGAAGGTCTGCCGGTCATGATCAAGGACCTGCATGCCATCAAGGGCCGCATCACCTCCCAGAGCTGCAGGATCTTCGCTGACCACCGCGACACCTTCACCTTGCCTACGGTCGAGCGTCTCCTGCGAGCCGGCGCGATCCTCTTCGCCCGTTCCACCAGTTCAGAACTCGGAATCGCCACGGTATGCCACAGCACACAATGGGGAATAACACGCAACCCCTGGAACCTGGCGATGAGTCCGGGCGGATCATCGGGAGGTTCGGGCGCGGCTCTTGCAGCGGGCATGACACCCCTTGCCGATGGATCCGACTATGGCGGTTCGATCCGGGTACCCGCATCGGCCTGCGGGGTATTCGGCTACAAACCGCCGTACGGACGCAATCCACAGGACACGACCGGATCATTCGACTCCTATTGCCATTATGGACCGATGACCCGGACCGTCGCGGACGCAGCCGCAATGCAGAATGTCATGTCAGGCCAGCATCGGGATGATCTGACGACGCTGCCCGGACGCATTACCGTTCCCGACCGACCGGGCTCGATAAGGGGCTGGAAAATCGCCCTCTCCATGAATCTGGGGTACAAGGAAATCGACCCCGAAGTCGAACATTGGACACGGCGGGCAGCCGAGGTGTTCCGAGACCTCGGTTGCGAGGTCGACGAAGTGGACCCCGGGTGGACTTCTGCTTCGGTGGTACCATGGGAGGTCCAGAGCAAGTCGGCGGTCGCGCTCTCTCTTGCGCCCCATCTGATGCACTGGCGTTACGATATCCTGGCGGATTCGGTGCGTGATGCGGAACAGGGCATGGCGATGAGCGCCCGCGAGCTGTTCGCCACCCACGAGATACGTGCGGAAATGTGGTTGAAGCTCTCTCCCATCATGCAACGCTACGATGTCATGCTCTGTCCGACGCTTGGCATCCCTTCGGTGGCAGCGGATCATTCGATCTTCGACACCAGGCTCGAGATCAATGGCAAGAGGGTCGATCCCTACATGGGATGGTGCCTGACTTATCCCTTCAACGCGTTGAGCCAACTGCCCGTGGCAAGCGTTCCCACGGGATTCGCTTCGAACGGGGTGCCGACCGGCATGCAGATCGTCGGCAGACCCTACGACGATGTCAGCGTGTTTCGCGCCGCGCTCGCCTTCGAGGAGTCACAGCCATGGTTCGCTCACAATTCACCGAGACCCGGGTTTCGCTATCCGGATGTCGACTGACACGGCAACCGAGGCCTTCAGCGCGGCGAACGCGCAGCCTCGCCCGCAATTGAGGTGCCACGGGGCCGGAAATCCGGACGCCGACACCGCAAACGCCGGATCAATCGGTCTCCGTTTCCGGTGTTTCTGGACCTGACGGTCAGGCGGCACATTCCATGCGGCAGTAGCACGACGCCCTGATGGGAACGTCGGCCCTTGCCGCTGCCAGATCGAGGCGCTGCCTGATGAGTGGAATCTCCGTGGATTCTCCCCTCCGCGTCAGACATTCGTGGAGCCCGTGCAGGCTCCAGACATTGTCCGGATGCTGACAGGGCCGGCGCAGTTTGCCGTCGAGTCCGAGATCGGCACGGTAGATCGCCTCGGCTTCGGCAATCCTTCCCTGCTCCATCAGAAGGGCTCCCAGAGCATGCCGGGTCGGCTGCATCCAGGCCCATGGTTCGTCGTACTCGAGATTGTCGTCGAGTTCGACGGAGCGCCAGAGATGGGCGAACGCCGCATCGTGGTTCCCCTTGCGGTATTCGAGTTCGCCCAGAAGCATCTGCTCGGCCACCTCGAGGATACTGAGGCAGGAATTGTGGAACAGTTTGCGGGTCTCCGGAACCCGGTCGCGCGCTTCCAGGAAACAGACCCGTTCAGCATCCGCTTCCGCGATCCGGTCGGTCGCGGAAAAGGCCACCGCACGGGCGTAGTGGATTGTGGCCGCAGTGACGCAATAGAGCTCCTGATCGTCGGGCAGGGACTGTTCCAGAATGTCGTGCCAGCGGCCGAACCGGATCAGCACATGCTGCTTGACGGAAACGTAGCCCTCCAGCCAGTCGGCAAGCGGCGGGTCGCCCGACGCCAGAAGCTCGGCCGGCAGGGTCGAGACCATTTCATCGGCAGCCTCGATTGCGGGGCGAAACTGGCCGAGGAACATCGCGCCATAGGCCTTGAAGTGGTAGTCGTGGGCGCGATAGCCCGAATAGAAATTGAAGACCCCCCGTCGGTCGACGAACCTCCGATTCGCGATGATCGCCCTGTGATTGCGCTCGACCACGGTCTGGTAGTTGCCGCACAGGACGTCGATATGGGTCGGCATGTGATGGAGATGGCCCGCATCGGGTATGAGGCCATGGAGAGCATCGGCCGTCTTGAGGGCCCTTTCCGGATGGGGCGACATCTCCATCACATGGATATGCATGTGAAGGATTCCAGGATGCCGCCAGGCGCCTTCAATCCCATCGAGGGCGGTCTCGAGAACCTCGATGGCTTCCATCGTGTCCGATCCTTCCGTCGGCCTGGCGGCTTCGAGATCCCAGAGCTTCCAGGGCGTGCGGTTCATCAGCGCATCGGCATGCAGCGCACAGACATCCGGATGCTCGGGGTGTCTGCGATGGACACGGCGCATGGCCGCGGCATAGGCGTCGTTCCATGCGTCCCAGTCGTCGCTCCCGTCGAGAGGAAAGCGTTCGACCAGCGCAGCGCAGAGACCCTGTTCGAATTCCGTTGAGTCGGCTGCGCACCTCACGGCTTCCCGGCACTCCTCGCGGGCGCGCTTCATGCACACCATGCGCTCATCTTCGCCGAAATCGACCCACAACTTGTTGTAGTTGGGACCGGTCGCGAAGGCGACACCCCAGTGGGCCATCGCACAGCCTGGATCGTGTTCGAGCGCCTTCCCGAAACAGTGGAGGGCCTCTTCGTGGTTGAACCCGTAGCACCAGGCGAGACCGCGGTCGAACCAGGTCCGGGCTTCCTGAGAGGATGTCGTGATCGGGCAGTGATACCCGCCTAGATCGAAATAGTCGTCCATTGTCCCCCTGTTCAGTGCTGCATGCGTGATTCCAGATAGGCGCGGCACAACGACTCGAGCCGCTTCCTGCCGAAGCTTGGGTCGTGACCGGCATGAACAACCGTCACCGGCAGTGTCATCAGCCTTTCCATGGTGCGGCAGTAGACCTCTATGTCGGACTCCGGGAGCTGGTCGAGCAACGGCCCGTCGTAGACCGCATCACCGGAGAAGAGCGTGCCCGTTTCCTTCTCCCAGAGGCCCACGCTGCCCGGTGAATGGCCGGGAAGATGCAAAACCTCGAAACGGCGGTTGCCGATGGAAACCTCGTCGCCTTCGTCAACGATGCGTGTCGGCCGCGCAGGTTCGACGCGATAGGCTCTTGCATCATAGTCGGCACGGGGAAGCGCATCGATCAGGCACTCGGGCAGGACATATCCGGCATTCTCGAGCGAGGTAACGATTTCGGGGTCCATGTCCTCGCGATAAAGTGAGAAGCGGTTGTCGCCCTTTTCCATGATTGCAGCTTCCTGGCGGGCGACGATCCGGTTCTCGAATTCGTGCAGGCTTCCGACGTGGTCGAAATGCGTGTGTGTGGCAAAGGCGATGACACCGTGGCCGAAGAGGTCCTCAATGGCCGGCTTCAGTTCGGCAAGCCCCATGCCGGTATCGACGAGGAGATCCGTTTCCGATCCCCGGACATGCCAGATATTGCAGCGCCCGAGGGGGGCGACATGAGGTTCCCAGATCAGCGTGATGTCGTCATCGATACGCTTGCGATCGAACCAGGTTTCAGCGATCCGGAAGGTCATGATGATGTCCCCGGGAGGTGTCGAATGCCATGATGGCAGGTCATGCCCGCATGGCAAGAGCCTCGGACGCAATTCAGACCCGTTCATCCGCAGCCGCTGCGACAACAGCAGAACACCCTGATCGGCACGTCGGCCTCGGCTGCCGCCGGATCCAGGCGTTGCCCGATGATCGGTGCTTCCAGGTATTCGTGCAGACCGCGCAGGCTCCAGACATTGTCAGTGTGCTGAACAGGGCCGGCGCAGCTTGCCGTCGAGACCCGGATCGGCGCGGTAAACCGTTTCGGTCTCTGCAACCCTTTCCCGCTCCAGCAGCAGTGCCCCGAGAGCATGCCGGGTCGTCTGCATCCAGCCCCACGGTTGGTCGTAATTGAGACCGTCGTCGAGTTCGGCCGAGCACCGGAGGCGGGTAAACGCCGCATCGTGGTTCCCCTTGCAATATTCGAACGCCCCTTCAGGCATCTCATCGACCACGACAAGGAGGCTGAGGCAGGTACTGTGTCAAAGAACTTGCGTGCCTCCGGAAACCGGTCCTGCCCGGCTTCGGCGTCCACGATACGACCCGCAAAAAAGTGGCGGCAACGTGCGCGGTACCCTATCCGATGATCTGGATGCGTATCGGGGTCGGCCTTCCTCCCGCTGCGGGATTGTTGACCTGCGGACAATTGGAGATGACGGCCAGCGCATCACACTCGGCCCTGAGGTCGACATGGTCTCCGGGCATCGAGGGACCATCCACGAACGTGCGTTCCGCAAGGAGGCCGCCTTCATAGACAGGCACCCGGCAGAAGAAGTTTACGTTGGGAACGATGTCGGTCCAGCCCAGACCGTGCCTTGCCAGCGCGACAAGGAAATTCTCCCGGCATCCCGGCACGCCCTCGATACCATAGAGCATCGCGTTGCTGGGCTCGCTGCAGCAGCCGGCGATGGTGTCGTGATGGCCGCAGGTATCGGCCACGAAGCTGAACAGGGGCCTTGCGCGGTCGGAATAGAGCGTGTGGCCCTCGGTAAGGTACAGGGTGCCGCTCTTCTTGATGGTATTGGGGGCATGATAGCGTTCGGCAGGATCGGCGGCGTTGTAGCAGAGGAAGTCAACGCCCTGTTTTCCCTCGAGGTCGACAATGCGCAGCACCTGGCCCTGCTGAACAACAGCCGACCACGGAGCTCCCGGCGGCACGATCTCGTCACGCACCACGTTAGGGACATCGTCAGTGATCATAGGCATGCCCTCCATCTGGCATTCGCAACAATCGGATACGGGTAGCCCGTTCATGACATTCTATCCGTTGAACCTGACGCCACCCAATCCCGGACCCATGTTCTCGGGCGTGGGCCCTGCGCCGTGACCGATACGTCAAGCATACAAGCGGATGCATTGCCCTCTCCTTCGGTCCTGATCCGTTCCGGAGCGGATCAGGACCACCTTCTTGAACCCCTTCAAGGCGCTTGTGCCGGACCGTGGTATCTCCCGGTCAGACAAGAGTCATGCCGCCGTCGACGGGAATGACGGCGCCGGTGACGTAGCCGCCGTCCCTCGAGACGAGGAAGGCGACGCAGCCGGCGATTTCCTCGGGGAGCCCCAGACGGCTCAGGGGGATGAAGCGCTCAAGCCAGTTCCTTCGCTCGACGGGATCGTCGAGCCACCCCTCGAGCATGCCGGTATCGATGGGCCCGGGCAGTATGGCATTCACCCTGATCTTCGGAGCGAGTTCGGCGGCGAACTGCATCGTCAGACCCAGTTGCCCCGCCTTGGCAGCACTGTAGGCACTGCACGCCGAGACCTTGTCCCCCATGACGGCATTGACAGACGAGATGTTGACGATCGATCCCCCTTTGTCCGCCATGGCCCCGGCTGCGGCCCTCGAGGTGCGCATCACGGCGCTGAGATTGATGGCGAGCGCGTCGTCCCAATCCCTGTCATCGATCCCGTCGACCGGCGTATAGGGGAAGGTTCCGGCCGCATTCACGAGAATGTCGAGCCTGCCTCCCCACGCCACCGCGGCAGAAACGGCATCGCTTCCCCCTTCCCTTTCCATGAGATCGACGGCCTTGCCCGACGCGCTACCGTCATGGTCCACGATACGGTCGATGACGCGATCGAGACGGTCACGCCTGCGCCCGACGATGAAGACCTTTGCCCCCTCCCGGGCGAGGCGCATGGCCGTTGCCTCTCCGATGCCCGATCCTCCTCCCGTGACGAGGGCGACCTTGCCTTCAATTCCGCGTTTCATGAACATCCTCCCTTCCCGACTGCAAGACATGGTGCGACTTCGGTGAGCCGGTCGCAACGGGCTTCGACAGGGCGGCAGTTGTCGGTCGACCTCTCCCTGCCCTATCGTCGGCAGACTCTGGCGGGAGGCGCGATCGGGAATGGGACGACTTCAGAATGGCACGGCGCTGGTGACTGGCGCCGCTTCGGGCATCGGATTCCTCACCGCCCGGCGCATGATCGAGGAAGGCGCAAGGGTGGCGATGACCGACATCAACGAAGCCGGTCTTGCGGTCGCAGCCGGTCCCCTGGGAGATTCGGTTCTGACCATCCGGCACGACGTGACAAGCGAGGAGTCCTGGATCCATGCCATCAGACAAGCCGTTGCGGTGTTTGGACGGCTTTCGATCCTCGTCAACAGCGCCGGGACGGGTCGGTCCACCAATGTCGAGGAGACGACCCTCGAGGACTGGCGAAACGTCATGGCCGTCAACGCCGACGGGACCTTTCTGGGCTGCAAGCACGGGGTGCTTGCCATGAAGCAGTCGGGCGGCGGCTCGATCGTCAATCTCTCGTCTGTCTCCGGCCTTGTCGGCGGCCACAATCTTGCCGCCTACAACGCCAGCAAGGGCGCGGTGCGCCTTCTCACCAAGTCCGTAGCCCTCCATTGCGCCCGCAAGAGGTACAACATCCGCTGCAATTCGGTGCATCCGGCGTTCATCGAGACGCCGATGGTGGAGTCGCTGATCGAGAACAGCCGGGACCCTTCGAACACCCGCGCAAGACTCGAGGCCCAGATACCGCTTCGCCGCCTCGGCACGGCAAGGGAGGTCGCCGACATGATCGTCTATCTTGCCGGCACCGAAAGCGCCTTCGTGACCGGTGCCGAATTCGTGATCGATGGCGGCCTGACGGCAGGCTGAATCGACGGTTCAGGTCCGCCAGTCGGTTCCCCGGGCTCTCTCGAGCTGGGTCATGAGGGAGGACCATTCCATGCCCGAACGGGCGTGGCCCTTCGAGCCGAGGATGCGACGGCCCTGCTCGATGGTCTTCTCCTGCACGTCAAGGGATGGGTAGCGAAGCGAAGCGCCACCTGCCATGCCGTCGATCTGATAACGGCAGGCTGCTTCCATGCGGTGCATCCAGACAAAGGCGGCGCCGATGCTCTCTCCGCAGGTGAGCAGTCCGTGGTTGCGCAGAACGAGGATCATGTTGTCCCCGAGATCCCGGACGAGACGCTCCTGCTCGTCGGCGTCGAGGACGACACCCTCGAAATCGTGATACGCGATCCAGCCCATCAGGATGAGGGCCTTCTGGGTGAGCGGCAGGAGTCCGGCCTCCTGCATGGCCACGGCATTGCCGGCCCGCGTGTGGGTATGAAGCACGCAGTGGACATCCGGACGCGCATCGTGGACCGCGCGGTGAATCAGGAAACCGGCAGGATTGATGTCGCCGTCGCCACCTGCATCGACCCTGACGAGGGAACTGGCCGTAATCTGGTCGAACAGCACTCCATAGGGATTGAAAAGCAGGTAATCGGTCCCCGGAATGCGGGCCGAGATGTGGGTGCTTGAAAGATCCGACCAGCCGTAGAGATCGACGAGCTGGTAGCATGCCGCGAGTTCGCAACGAACCTGCCACTCCTCGAGTGACATGGTGTCAGGGACGGGCCGTGGTTTCGACATGGCATACCTTCGTCTGAAAAGCCGACGGCAAGTCTACCGCATTGTCAGTCGCTCGCCGTACCAAAAAATTGTTACGGATGCGCGAAATTCTGTTCACGGGCCGAGAAATCCGGTGACAGATTCCTGATGCCGATTCTCAAGGGCAGACCGCCATGGATGGCGTCGCCTCAAGGTCGCGGTACAAGATCACATGCATCGACAATGCCGGTGACCGGGTGGTTGTCCACTGGGAAGATGCACCGAAGCCGTTTCGACGCGGTCTGGTCGCGCAGCCGTTGCAACAGCACCGAGGAACGCCGGCATCGTCGCTGAAAGCCCGTGCTGTGGGACAATGATCTCGAGGGCCGTCCCCCCGAAGCGCGCTACCGTGCCTGCATCGAGGAAAAGGCAGCGCATCCTGGCATGCTGGCACTGCGGGATTACGGTTTCGTTCTCGTGTGCGGCATCCCCGCGGATCCCGACCGAACCGAGGCCATCGCGTCCCTTGCAGGGCCTCTTCGAATCACGAACTACGCAAGATTTTCCTGCAAGCCGGACACCCTGGCTTTCGGCGACCTGCCCGATGACGGGATCCGCCCCTTCTACCGTGCCCTGCGCCTCCTGCAGAAAATGCTCTTCGATCCGGTGCACCGGATCACCGTCCCGTCGCTTCCGGCGAGGCGCTGTTCTTCAACAACCAGCGCGTGCTGCATGGCCGATCGCAGTTTGCGGTCGACAGCAACCGCCAGATGAGGTCGTGCAACGTCGAATCGGGGGTTCCTTCCGGATCAGCCTGTTCCGCTGGCGTTCGCCCGAAGATCGGCGCGCAGCACGGACAGAATGCGTGCGACACACGACAGTGTCACAACCTCTCCATCCCCGAGGCGTCTGCGAACCTCGTTTTCAAGACGTCGGTGAACAAATTGCCGCAGCTGGACGGGAAGGTCCGATGCGGCAGTTGCGATGGCATCCTCAAGCGCGTCGCTCCAGAGCGCCGAATGGGCTTTGCGGGCCGGTCCGAATCCGTAAAGCGGCGGTTCGGTCCAGCCCCTTTCCTCCCGGATTGCCGTGCGTCGCCGTATCGTCGCCGCAACATCGACCCCACCGTCCTTCCCGATCACGACCCCGTAGTGGCGCTCGGCACTCTCGCAATGGACAACACCGTTCGCGACGTCCTCGGTCACACTCTCCGCCGGCCGTTCGAGAGGATCACCGAAGCCTCCGCCTCCCTGGGTTCCGATCTTCAGCACATCGCCGGGTTCCAGTTCGAGCACATCGATTTTGCCGAGATCGCGTTCCTGCGACGTCCCGGGATTGAGCGTCGTGTAGCCCGTGGCGCCCATGTGGCCACCGAGCCTCCCGGGAGGTCCGAAGATATAGCGTTCCATGCATCGCGATGTGATCGAGGTGTAGGGCGAGGAGGTCTCGAACTCGATCTCGATGCCGGTGCCGCCGCGATAGCGGCCCGGGCCTCCGGAATCCTCCCTCAGTCCGTAGTGGCGGATCAGGATTTCCGGCATCTCGTTCTCGAAGATCTCCGTCGGGATGTTCTTCAGGAAGTTCAGGATCACCATGGTGCCGTCGACGCCGTCGGCCACTGGGCGGCCCCCGGATCCACCGACGATGGGCTGGATGACCGATACCCTGTTGCCGCCGGTCTCGAAATCCGGAACCGAAACCAGGAGGATGGAGCCCTGCCCCGAATCGGTTGCGGGAAGCTCCATTGGCACGGCCTGGGCAAGCGCGCCCACGGTGACATCGCAGACCTTGTGGCTGGTCGCATAGCGCGCGCCGCAAGCGGCCCCCGGTTCGGGATTGAGGATCGTTCCCTTCGGAATCTCCACCTTCATCGGGCGCACCAGCCCGGCGTTGTAGGCGATACGGGAGTCCTGTGTGCAAAGCCAGTTCACCAGCCCGGTGATGAGCATCCAGTGCCCGTCGTGGTTGTAGGTCGGAATATTGAGCGCGGCCCTCACCTGGGGCGCCGAGCCCGTGAAGTCGAGCAGCATTTCGTCGCCGCGGACTGTCAGGGTGACGTGAATGCGCACCAGGTCGAGGCCCACCATGTCGGCCTCGATGTAGTCGGTGTAGCGGTAGCTCCCGTCGGGAACATGGGAAATCACGCGGCGCGCCTGGGCCTCGGCGTAGTCGAGAACCTGATCGATCGTCTCATCGATCGCCGCATGGCCGTACTGGCCGACGAGTTCACGGACCCTGCGGTCCGCCGTCGCCAGTCCGGCAAGACAGGCTTTCATGTCGCCCCAGTTCTGGTCAGGTGTCCGGCAGTTGGCGAGGATCGTGTCGAGCAGGGGCCGGTTGAGCACGCCGCCGCAGGAGAGCTTCTGCGGCGGAATGCGCAGGCCTTCCTGGATCATCTCGTGACTTGAGGGCGCGATCGATCCCGGAACGCGGCCGCCGATATCGGAGACATGGATGAAGGTCCAGGCCCAGCACAACAGTTCGCCTTCGATGAAGACCGGTGTCCACAGATAGACATCGGAAAGATGCGTCGCCATGCCCCGGGTGGCGTCCGGATCGTTGGAGATGAAGATGTCGCCTTCGGCCACATCGTCGCCGATGCGTTCCAGCGCCCCTTCCATGGGCATGCCGATCATCATCAGCACGCCGTAGCGGCGCGGCGCGGCGAACACCTCACCGGAGCGCGAAACGAGGACCGAACCGTAGTCCTGAGTCTCCTTGACGAACACGGTATGCGCCGTGCGCGAGACGACCTGCGCCATCTCGTCGACGATGGCCTGGAAACGGTTGAGGAGAATCTCGAGGCGAACGGGATCATCCATCATCTGCGTTCCCCGATCAGGTTGCCGTGGTCATCCACCGTGATGTCGAAACCGGCCGGAACCCATGTCGTGGTGTCGTACTGCTCGATCACGACAGGCCCCGAATAGACCCTTCCTCTTCCGAGATCCTCGCGGCGCCACACCGCCGCCTCGAAGACTTCGCCGTGTTCGTGGACGAGGCGCACGCCCCCGGGGGCCCCCTCCCGGGAACTGGAAACCGCACCGACCGGAGGTTTCGGCGTCACACCGACAATCTGGAGTCGCGCCTCCAGCATGCGCACGGGAGCCTCCGGGTCGTGGTAGCCGTAGATCCGCTGGTAGCGGTCGAGAAACCACATCTCGAGGTCGGCCGCGCCGAAGTCCCTGGTATCGGGGAACGGGACGTTCACCTCGTAGGACTGCCCGACATGGCAGAGATCCGCCGAACGCAGGACATGGACCTCCTTCATTCCGACGTCCTGTTCGGCAAGCCAGTCGCCGGCCTCCGACTCGAGGCGGCCGAAGATGTCGCGAAGTTCGTCGTCGGGGCAGGCGTCGAGATCGCGCCAGACGCTCTGCACGAAATCGGCGCGAAAGTCTGCAACCAGGCACCCCAGAGCACACAGGGTCCCGGGGGACGGCGGCACGATGATGCGCCGCATGTCGAGTTCCCGCGCGAGCATGAAAGCCTGGGTCGGACCGGCGGCACCATAGGCGAGCAAGGAGAATCCTGCCGTGTCGATGCCCCGCCTCGCCATCTGCGGCATCAGCTGCGAATAGATGTTCGCTGTCGTGACCTGAAGGATGGCATCGGCGGTCTCGCTTCGCGTGCGGCCCAGGACCGGCGCCAGCGTATCGATGGCGGCATGGGCCCTTGCGCCTTCCAGAACCATCGTGCCATCGAGAAAACTCTTCGCAGCGATGATCCCCGCCGTGAGGTAGGCGTCGGTGACGGTCGGCCGCGTGCCTCCTTTCCCGTAGCAGGCCGGACCCGGCGAGGCGCCCGCGCTTTCCGGTCCGACCTTGAGGACACCTTCCGCATCCGTCCAGGCGACCGAACCGCCGCCGGCGCCGACAGCCGACACATCGACGGCCGGCATGATGACGGGAATGTCCCCGATCGTGTTGTCCGTGGCATGACCGATCGACCCGTGAACGATCGACACATCGACGCTGGTGCCGCCCATGTCGAGCGTGACGACATCCTCGTCACCGATCGCCGCTGCAACGTGGTGGGCACCGATGACGCCGGACGCCGGGCCCGAGAGCAGGGTCTCGACCGGACGCCGGGCTGCGGACGCCGCACTCATCACCCCACCGTTCGACTTCGTCGAGAAAACGCGGCAGGTCATGCCGAGATCGGCGGTCCGCTTCTCCAGGGTCGTGAAGTAGGTCTTCATGCGATCGCCCACATAGGCGTTGATGACGCAGATCAGAGAGCGTTCGTATTCGCGCTGCTGGGGCCACACCTGCGAAGACGTGGTGACGTAGAGTCCCGGAAAACTCTCGGCGATCCAGCGGCTGGCCAGCCATTCGTGCTGCGGATTCCGGTGGGCGTGGAGGAAGCACACCGCGACGGTTTCCACGCCCTCGTCGAGCAGGAAACGTACCTGGGCTTCCACATCGTCGCGCCGGACCGGATGCCTGACCTCGCCGTTCGACAGCATCCTCTCGTCGACCGCACGCACCAGCCGTCTGGGAACCAGCGGCACGGGTTTCGGCACAAAAAAATCGTTGGCCTTCGGCAGGCGCAGCCGGCGCAATTCAAGGGTATCGGTGAACCCCCGGGTCATCAGAACCCCGGTCCTTGCGCCGTTCCGTTCGAGAAGCGTGTTCACCGCAAGTGTCGTGCCATGCGCGAAGTAACGGATATCGGCCGGATCGACGCCGTGGCGACCGGCGATTTCCGCGATACCGTTGGCGACGGCAAGGGAGGGGTCTTCGGGAGTCGACGGGGTCTTCAGCGCGATCACCTCTCCCGACTGCTCGTCCATGAGCTGGAAATCGGTGAAAGTCCCGCCGATATCGACGCCGAGACGGTAACGGGTCACGCCGTCCCACCCCTCTTGATGACGACCGGGATGCGGTTCAGTCGCCGGCACCGGGCGCCGGCGCATCCTTCGACCGGCGGCCGAGCAGCTGGTAGAGTTCGTGCTCGCGGCGAACCAGTTCGTGGTCGTTGTTCTCCTGCCTGACGGCTTCGACCGACTTGCGGTTCTTCTGGTGTTCCGCCTTCAGCGCGCGGATGAAGCTGCCATCCCTGATATTGGCGATCATTTCGCGCATGCCCTCGAGGGTCTTCTCCTCGTCGAAGTACTTCTTCGACCAGACGAGATGGCCGAACTGGGCCGTGGAACTGGTCCGTTTCATGCGCTCGAATGCGCCGAGATCCCGTCCGTATTCGGCGAACTTGACGCTTTCTCCCGAAGCATAGAGATCAAGCATCACCGCTTCCGGCGAACAGCCGGCCTCGACAAGAGCGGTATACATGGCGCGCAAGGCGTAGAGGCCCGGCTGGTGTTCCTCGAAGAGATCGATCAGGACCTCTTCCTCGAAGCTCGACTCGAGTGCTCCCATCCTCGTCGTACCGATCGCCTTGGAGATCGCAAGACACCGTTCGAGCGCCTTCCCGCTGGCATTCTGCGCCACGGCGATCAGGCTCGGAAAACCCCGCCCCTCGAGAAACGTCGCTCTTACGCCTTCGCCGAGCATGCGGGGTGCCACCATCACGACATCGATGTCAGGGACGGGGACGATCTCCCGGTAGTGGATGTTGAAACCGTGCGCGAAACTCATGACATCGCCCGGCTTGAGGCTCTTCTTCACCTGGTTCTCGTAAACGTCAGGCTGGCTGTCGTCGGAGGTCAGCATCATCAGGACATCGGCCCTTGCAGCCGCATCCTCGATTGTGAGCAGGTCCCAGCCGTCCGCACGGGCAATGTCGGCATACTCGTCCTCGATGTTGCCGACGACCACATCGACGCCCATGTCCTTCATGTTGAGCGCCTGGCTGCGTCCCTGGTTACCGTAGCCGATGACCGCAACACTCCTGCCGTCAAGCAGTGAAAGGTCGGCATCATCATCAAAGAAAAACCTGCTCATGACATCTCCACAAACTTGCTCCAGAAGGAACTGTAGCACATACATGACCCATGAGGATGGGGCCCCAAAAGATGGCGGTGAGGAAATGTCTGGGCTTTGATGATTACCCGCAAACGGGTTGTGTAGCGCCGCTCCGGGTGATGCCCGAGGCGCATGCCGCACGCATCCTGGCAAGGCTCGAGAGCGTCAGCGCAGACGATGTCGCGGACCTGCCGCATCCCTGGTTCTACAAGTCCTACCTGCTCTTTACCTGGATGGACAATCTCGTGCGCCTTCCGGCGATCCTCGATGCGGTGGAGCGGCTCATCGGTCCCAACATCATGGTGATGAGCGCCGACGTCTGGATAAAGCAGCCCGGCGAGAAGCGCCACATCTCCTTCCATCAGGACGCCGGTTACTGGCATCTCGATCGTCTCGACATCGTGACCGCGTGGGTCGCCCTCACGCCGGCCACGCTCGCCAACGGCTGCATGCGTTTTGCGCTTGGGACCCACAGGCTGGGCCATGTGGAACACCACAACACCTACGCAGCGGACAACATGCTCTCCCATGGCCAGACCGCGCGGATCGATGCCGGCAGGTGGCCGCACTTCAACAACGAACTCGATCCCGGCGAAATGTCTCTCCACCATGCCCTTCTGGCACATGCCTCCGGTCCAAACACGACGGAACACCAGCGAGGAGGTATCTGCATCCGGTACCTTCCGGGGAGGATCGCGTACACCGGAGGACCAGCGGTATCGGCAATGGTCGTCAGGGGCAGGCATGACGGCAACCTCGAACGCGAGAAACCACCCTCGACGGATCTCTGCGCCGAGGCTGTTCGCCAGCACACGAGATTGCTGGCACCTCACGCGGCGACGCGCTATGTCACGTTCTGAGCTGCGGAGCATCGCATGAACCGCTTCCAGGACAGGGTTGCCTTCGTCACGGGTGCTGCCAACGGGATCGGCAGGGCCTGCATGAACCGCCTTGCCCGAGAAGGAGCCACTGTCGTTGCCGTCGACCACAAGGCCGACGATCTCGAGGCGGTCGTGGGGGAGTTGACGGACGAGGGGAAGAACGTGACAGCCATCGTCGCCGACGTCATGGAGGAATCCCGGATCGAGGCCGCCTTTTCCGCAATGGACGACATTTCAGGCGGCCGGCTCGATGTCTCGATCCATGTCGCCGGAAACTCGATGTTCGGGACCGTGGAAAGCCTCTCGAGCGCCGACTGGGAACGCCTTTGGCGGCTCAACGTGCTCTCGACGGTCATCTGTTGCCGGCTGGCGATTCGGCGGATGAAGACCTCGGGAGGCGGTGCCATCGTCAACATGTCGTCGATCTCGGGCCTTGCCGGCGATCCGGGCTGGGGCTCCTACAATTCCGCCAAGGCGGCAATCTGGAACCTCACCCAGTGTCTTGCCTGGGAGGTCGGACGCTACAACATCCGCGCCAATGCGATCTGTCCCGGTCCGATCGGAACGGAGCGCATGCTCGGGAGCCTCGCGGATGCCCCGGCCCAGGCGGCGGCCTATGAGGCATCGAGTCCCCTGGGCCGCATCGGTACGCCGGAAGAATGCGCGGCTGCCATCTGCTTTCTGGCCAGTGACGATGCCAGTTTCGTGAATTCCACCATGCTCGTCTGCGACGGAGGTCTGACAGGTGCTACAGGTCAGCCAAGGTTCGACATGGAGACCTACAGGTTCGGCGGCTGACCCCCCGACTCCGGAGCTGAAGCATGTCCCGACGTTTTCTCTTTGGCGACTGGCAGGGCGTCCTCAAGGACGGCTGGCGAAGTCCGCAGATCCTTCTGCTGATCTTCGCGGCCTCGATCCCCATCGCCTTCGAGCCCTGGTCCGCGCTGATCAACAACTTCGCGGTCGATGTCGTGAACTTCACGGGCCTGGAACGCGGGATTCTCGAATCCGTGCGCGAGGTGCCGGGCTTCCTCGCATTCACGGTCGTCTACACGCTGCTCATCTGGCGCCAGCAGACCTTCGCAGTTCTCTCGCTGACCATCCTGGGACTGGGGGTTGCGCTGACCGGCCTGCTTCCCACGATCTGGGGACTCTATTTCACCACGATCCTGATGTCGGTCGGCTTTCACTATCTTGCGACCATGGAACAGTCGCTTTCGATGCAGTGGACATCGAAGCAGGAACTTCCGCTGGTGCTTGGCCGGATGGCGGCCGTGGCCGCCGCCGGATCCCTTGTTTCCTATGCGCTCATCTATATTGCCTTCGAGTTCCTGGAGGCGCCTTACTGGATCGTCTACTTCATTGCCGGATCGGCCACCCTGGGACTCGGTCTGTTCTGCAGGATGTTCTTCCCGCGTTTCGGGGAATCCAGTTTCCAGACCATGACCGTGGTCCTGCGGAAACGCTACTGGCTCTACTACGCACTGGAGTTCATGTCAGGAGGGCGCCGGCAGATCTTCGTCGGTTTCGCGGCGTTCCTCATGGTCGCCGAGTTCGGCTACAGGCCCGAAGCCATCGTGGCGCTGTTCGCTGCGAACCATGTCATCGCCATGTGGCTGGCACCCCGGGTCGGACGCCTGATCATGCAGTGGGGAGAACGACCGGCGCTCATTCTCGAATACCTCGGACTGATCGGGATCTTCGTTGCCTATGCCTTCGTGGAAGTCGAATGGATGGCCGCGGCGCTCTATATCCTCGACCACCTCTTCTTTGCGCTTGCCATCGCCATCAAGACCTATTTCCGCAAGATCGCCGATGTCGGTGATATCGCCTCGACCGCAGGTGTCTCGTTCACGATCAATCACATCGCGGCGGTCACGATGCCGTGGATACTGGGTATCATCTGGGTCGCCGACGAACAGGGACGCATGACCGTCTTTCTGGTGGGCGCGGCCATGGCTGCCATATCGCTTTGCCTGTCGTGCATGATTCCCACCCGGCCGATGCCGGGCCATGAGACCACGGTCTGGAGAAGCCGGGTGATCCAGCCCGCCGAATAGTCCGGGTGCCGCAGGTTTCAGACGCGCGCCATCTCCCGGAGATGTGTCGGCAGGCACGCGTGTTGCGGTCGCGCGGCTTCAGTCTCGTTGTGGCTGATGCGTAAACAATCAACAAAGGACGTTTCCGCAGACAGTTGATTTCGGCGTGTTCCCGAGTGTTTCCTTTGCGAGAGAGTTTGACCGCGAAGGGAGAGGGGTGCCGAGGAGTGGCGGGCTTTGTCGAGATCGAGGCGCCGGATTTGGCGCCTGATGGGGATGTCGAGCTTGATCTCGGGGACGGCATGGTGTTGCGGCTTCGGAGGCCGGGGTGCTGAACGGCTGGTCCGCAGGAGGTGTCTGGCTTTCGACGCAACCGAGAGATATGCGCAAGTCGTTTGACGGCCTGGCTGCCCTGGTGAGGAACCATCTTCGTGACGATCTGCTGTCCGGGAGGTGGTTTGTCTTCATCAACCGGCGTCGGACGATTCTGAAGATCCTGTATTTTGAGGCTGGAGGCTTCTGGGTCTGGGGCAAGCGCCTGGAAGGTGGGTTGTTTGCCAGCGCTGGATCTTCCGAGGTGCGCAAGACGGCGCTTTCGCGCACTGAACTTCTGGCTCTTATCGATGGTCTGGACATGAAGGTGGTGCGCCGTCGCAAGCGCTGGGTCAAGGCTGCAGCGAGGTAGAAAACAGTTGTTTAGACGAGATTTTTTGTTGACGATTCTACATGGTACGGTAGTATTTAGCCATCGTATCCACAAGGTGATGTGGTCAGTCTCCATGACAACATAAGCCCTCAGGATCGCCGAGCTGAAGCGGGAGAACGCCCTCCTGCATGAGCTTGCCGATCGCCTTCAGGAAGGCCGTGCCGAGCTGGAGAAGAAGGCCGGTCTCCTTGAGGAGACGCTCGCCCTGATGAAGAAGAGCTACGCGCTGCTTGAGGAGGCGAACGGGCTGATGCAGGAGGAGATGGCCTCCCTCACGCAGCAGGTGGCATGGTTCCGGCGCCAGATCTTTGGCTCCAGGTCGGAACGCCGGTTCGGGATCGATCCTGTGCCTCAGGGGACCCTGTTCGCCGAGTTCGGGCTCGAGGAGGTTTCGGACCGCGAGATCCGGGACGAAACCCTTGCTTTTCCCCGCCGCAGGCCCAGGCGCCGCGACACCGCGGTCAACGATTCGGGCCTGTGGTTTGACGAGAGCGTGCCGGTGGAGACGATCATTGTGGAGAACCTCGCGGCCGCCGGGATTCCCGAAGGAGAACGCGAAGAAGTCGGCGAGAAGGTTGTCTGTCGTGTGGCGCAGGAGATTGGCAGCTACAGGGTCCTGCGCTACGTCATGAAGACGTACAAGCGCCGAGGACACCGGCGAGCTTTTGCCCTGTCCGGCGCCGGCCAACGTTCTCGAACGCAGCTGTGCCGATGTGAGCTTTCTTGCCGGCATGCTGGTGGACAAGCACCAGTGGCATTTACCGCTCTACCGTCAGCACAAACGCCTGGAAGCCGCAGGCATCACGGTCAGCCGGTCGTCACTGACGAACTGGGCCAGGCGTTCCGTCGACATGTTGCAGCCGATCTTCGAGGCGCAGTGTGCCTCGGTCCTCTCGAGTTCGGTGATCGCGATGGACGAGACGACGATCAAGGCGGGCCGGATCGGCCCAGGGAAGATGCGCCGGGCGTACTTCTGGCCGATCTTCGGCGACAACAACGAGATCGTGTTCCACTATGCGCCGTCTCGGGAACACCGCCACGTTGGGAGCTTCCTCGGTGATTTTGAAGGAACGCTCCTGAGTGACGGTTATCAGGCGTACGAGGCCTGGGCCGCGGCGCGCGGCGATGTCGTGGTTCACGCTGGCTGCTGGTCGCATGCCAGGCGAGAAATTGAGACCATCAAGGACCAGGATCCGGTGCGTTGCCGGGAGGCCCTGGACCTGATCGGCGGGCTCTACGCGCACGAGGAGAAGATCCGCAAGAAGAAGCTTGCGGGATCGGCGAAGCTCGCCTGGCGCAGGGAGCATTCGATGCCGATCGTCGAAGCCTTCTGGCGATGGTGCAGGACCATCGTCGAGGACCTGTCGCGACCGCCGAAGGATCCGCTTGTGTTGGCCGTGAACTATGCGTGCAACCGGCGAGATGCGCTGGAGGTCTGCCCGTCGGATCCCGATGTCCCGATCGATACGAATCATCTGGAGAGGGCGATATGTGCCATCCCGATGGGACGGCGGAACTGGTTGTTCTGTTGGTCCGAACTCGGCGCGGAGCATGTAGGAATCATCCAGAGCCTTGTCTCGACGTGTCGCATGCACGAGGTAGACCCTTACATCTGGCTGGTCGATGCTGCAACGGATCGCAACCCATCCTGCCCGCAATGTGGCGCAGCTGACGCCACGACTGTGGAAGCAGCACTTTGCCGCCAACCAGTTGACGTCCGACATCGGAAAAGGCGTCCTGGAACCCGCGCTCAAGTCCGCGGCCTGAACTTCACAAATCCACACCCACACTGGACAACGTCCCAAAATGCCCAGTTACCGCCCCACAGCATCCCGGTCGGTTTGCGCCAGACAGGCCCGAATCGTCAACAAGGACGGTCGGTGAGAACGTAAGGGCAATCGCGACCGGCTCGGCCGTCCGCCCGTTTCCCCTGCGAACTGACGGGAGCGCTCCTCAACAGGCGACTTCCTCACCGTGTTGCCAACACTGGTAGTAGATCTCTCCCATTTGATTCCGGGTATAGGATTGGCCATGGGACTTTCCCTCAAGAAATGTCCTCTCACTGTGGATACTGCTCTGGCTGTCGTCCCAGATCCACAGGCCGCTCTGCTTGTCGTCGACAAACGCACCTTCAACAAAGAAGGTTCCGAAGGAGTTGCCGGTCCAGTAACCCTGACGCACTCCGTCAACGTAGGGACCTTCAAAGTAATCGGCATAGCCACCGCCTTCACGGACCCAATGGCCGTGTCGCTTGCCGTCAACATACTCGCCTTCCATTTTGGAAAATGACTTTGTGTCGGACCAGTGACCTTGCCGTATGCCTTCGACCAGCATGCCCACGCTCTCTCGAATGAACTCCCCATTTCCGGTTGGCGGAGGTGGAAAGAACTCGGTCAGGCTTCCGTTGCCGGCGGCGAAACTACCGGAACACGTTCCTGCCCACGTGACGTCGCGTGGTCCCCGGAACGAGTCGTTCCAGACGTGACATCCCGGTTGTTCATCGAGTTCCCACCAGCAGGAAGTGCCCATGGGCGTGTCGTCCGTGCATTTCGGCTCGGTGTCGATGGACGCGACCGTGGTATCCGCACTGGTGGTATTGTCCTGCGCCGCGCTCTCACCACCCATCTCTTCGGGAACATCCTCTGAGATCTCAGCCACAGTTAGCGTCGAATCATCGTCGCGGTCTATCAGGGCCAACATTTCGTCGGTTTCCGCCTGCACCGCTTCGAGCTGTGCACCCGAATCCTCGACTGCGGACTCGGCATCCTGGCTCGTCTCCATCGCCGTCGTGATTTCGGTCTCTTTCACCAGGGACGCGTGGATGAACGCCGTGTCGCCGGCGACCTCGATCCGCAGCCAGTCCTTGTTCCTGATCCTGCCGGTGACCTGAACAGCCGTATCGGCATCCAGTGTCTCCAGAACGTCGTAGTCCCTCCCGGGCCCCGTCCGTATGTTCGCCCGTGTCGTGGTCTCGCCCGGCCAGTCCGCGGAATCGACCAGGTAGTCCGCCACGAGAGCATCGGAGCCCTGACAGCCGATATCGCTGCCGCCGGCATTGGCGAGCATCCTGTGAACGTCGCCGCCCTCGCGGGCAGTGTTGTAGGGAACGTAGCCCGAGGCGTCCTTGATGCAGGGGTCGGCGCCCGTCGCGAGCAGGGTTTCGATGACGTCGGGATTCTCAGCATTGCCGCCGTTGCGAATGGCCGTGTGTAGCGGCGTTTCGCCCTCCGGATTCTTCCTGTCCGGATTGGCACCCCCATCCACAAGGGCCCGGACAATCCGGCCGTCGTTGCTGCCCACCCGCGCAAAGAGCTGCAGCGGCGTCTCGCCTCTCCCGCTGGCTATACTCGCAGAGGCGCCGCCATCCACCAATGCATCGACGACATCGGCGCTGAACTTGCTGGAACCGCTGACAGCACTGTGAAGTGGCGTCATGCCGGTGAAATCGCGCTGATTGGAATTGGCGCCGGACTGCAACATGTCCTCGATGCTGACAGCATGCCGGTGCATCCTGGCCGCGACATGCAGCGGGGTGCGTTTGTTCGTATCCCTGATGTCGGGATCGGCACCGGACTGCAGCAGGACTCGAACGGCGGCCTGTGAAGCGGGTTCGAAATAGGGAAAGTCCGCTGCCAGATGCAGCGGCGATTCTCCCATGGAATTCCGGGCATCAGGATCCGCGCCAGCCTCCAGAAGCACTGTCAGGATAAAGGTTTCTGCAATGTTCGCGGCATGATGCAGCGCCGTCCAGCCGTTGTAATCGGGGACATTGGGATCGGTGCCCCTGGCAAGCAGGCTCTCCACCTTGTCCCGATTACCATCTGCCGCGGCACCACGAAGCGCACGTTCGTCGGCAGTATCCGCCTGCGCCATGTCGGCAGAGACAAGCAACAGCGATGCGGCCAGCATGGAAACCGCTGCGAACAGGTACAGTGTATCGAACATCGAACGTCTCATGGATTCCCCCCTGCTTCGACCGTGGGCATTCGACGATACGGTAAGATAGGCCATGAGGGGGATCAGAACCGAACAATATCGTTCCGTATTTGGGGAGCACCATTTGGCTTGGGGTGAGAGGTTGTCCGGTAAGCCATCACCCGTGACGTGGCGCAGCTGACGCCACGATTGTGGAAGGAGCACTTTACCGCCAACCCGTTGACGTCCGAAATCGGAACAGGCGTCCTGGATCCCGCGCTCAAATCCGCAGCATGAACTTCACCAACCAACGCCCACCCCAGACAACGTCGTAAATTGACCGGCTACGCTGTCCGGGAGGTGATTTGTCTTCATCAACCGGCGTCGGACGATACTGAAGATCCTGGCTTTTGAGGCTGGAGGCCTCCGTGTCTGGGGCAAGCGCCTGGAAGGGGGATTGTTCGCCCGCGCCGGATCTGCCGAGGCACGCAAGACGGCGCTTTCGCGCACCGAACTTCTGGCCCTTGTCGATCGTCCGGACATGAAGGTAGTGCACCGTCGCAAGCGTTGAATCAAGGATGTTGCGAGCTATTTCTGTTGACCGACTCTACATGAAGTGGTGGTATACAGCCACGGTATCCGCAAAATGACGTGGTCATCCCGCGTGATAACAGAAGCCCTCAGGATCGCTGAGCGGGAGGGCGCCCTCCTGCAGGAGCTTGCCGATCGTCTTCAGGAAGGGCGTACACCTGGCTGGTCGATCTGCACCGGCGCGAACTACGCGAATCCAACGACAACGTTTCTCGCTTCGCGCAGTTTCGCCATGACATCGTGCAACGAGTCCAGCACGGTGTGCCCCAGCCTTCGCAGTTCCGGCGACGGTTCAACGAGATCCGGTACCTGGAACACCTGGCACCCGGCGGCCGATGCCGAACGCACGCCGTTGGCGGAGTCCTCGATCGCCCAGCAATGATCCGGACGAGTACCGAGTCGCTCCGCCGCAGCCAGATAGGGTTCTGGATCTGGCTTACCTCGCCGAACGGTGTCGCTAGTCACCCTGACTGAAAAGTAGCGGTCGAGCCCGGCAAGAGCGAGTTTTCTGGCAGTGAGGCGGGCATGAGTGGACGTGGCGAGCCCGCATGAGATTCCTGTTTCCTCACAATACGACAAGAGTTCCACAGCCCCGGGTTTCACATCGACCGGCCTGTTTGCGACGTGATCAAGGTAGCGCTGCCGCCAATTCGTTCGCACGGCCTCATACGGAAAACCAGGACCGTAGCCGTCTCGAAGGATCGCTTCGACATTCTGATCGATCACTCCAATGCAGTTCGCATAGACCTTCATGTCAGGCGATGGCCAGCCCGAATCGCGGCAAGCTGCCTCGAAGGCGTCTCGATCAATACGCTCGGTATCGAGAAGCAACCCGTCCATGTCGAATACCAATGCATCGGGGCGCAGCAGTTGCGGGCAAATGACCACGCTCAAGTCCCCGAGAATTCAAAGCAGTGGGTGTAGCTCTCAAGTTGAACTTTGAGAGCATTGTTCATGCCTACGTTGTCCATCTCCGCAACATAGTCAGGCCCGCAAGATATCTCCAGCATCGCGCGTGGGTCTGGCCTTCTCGCTCGAACCGCTCGACCAACTCCTGCCACTGGGCGGCGGTGCGCCGCGCTGCACGCCCCGCACCGCGTCTCTGTTTCATGATTCCACTCGCCTGCGCCCTGTTGGGGGCGGCGAGTGAATCAGATGGCCCTCCTGCCTGGCAGGACGGCCCTGTTTGGCCGCGCTCGCAGGGAACGAAGAGCATGCCTTTCGGACAAAGCGGAACGAGGTTCATGGCATCGTCGTAGGCACCAGAGGCCATGGACATGGCGTCAATGCCGAGTTCACGCGCGATCCGGGCGAGCGCCGTCCACATGATCACTGGCCCTCGATATTTCGCGCGCGCCCTGCCGGCAGCTACAGACCCCGATCTGAAGACGAACCCGGAGGCGATGCTGCCTCCGGGACTGGTCTTCGGGTGTTATCCTGCCTGGCAGACTGCAAAACCCCGCGTTTTGCGGTAATGTAAGGATGACCTCGGGCATATCGGTACGACCGTGGACCAAGGTGTGAAGGGTGGTGGCAAGCATCATCGGGAAGGGGTACCGCCTTGCCTTCGAACCGGAAACCAGGGAGGAGACAGAGATGAGCGCTGACGAGAGACCGAGACTGGCGGTGGGACATGTGAATCTCGAAGTGGATGACGTCGATGACGCCTATGCATTCTTCGTGCGCCACGGCATGCGGGATATCTTCCGGAGCGACGATTTCGGCGTGCTCGAACTGCGCGGTGGTACCCATCTGGTGGTGAGCCGCGCGAAAGAAGATGTGGAGCCGGGCAGGAAGGCCTCCTTCGATCTCATGGTCGACGATATCGACGAAGCCCGCGAGGAGTTCACGAGCGCCGGCGTCTCCGCCACGGACATCACGCGCGGACGCATCCATGACACCTTCCACATCGAGGGACCGGGCGGATACCGGTTTGCCGTGACTTCTTCCCATGCAGGCGACCGGGCTGTTTGAGGCGTACCGACAGAAACCGGACGCTGTGGATGGATCGCCTTGAATGGCGTGGTGCATGCGGTCATAGTCCCCGCCCCGGTCAGGGTCCCGACGCAAGGGGAACCGCAATAACCGGATGTCATTTGATGGAAAGGGCCAGGCCATGGCGCAATCTACGGCGGCAGCTCTTTCGTTCACCGATCCGGCAACGATCGACAAACATTATATCACCGCCGAGTCGCTTCTCGAGGATTCCTTCCGCCTTGGCATGAAGATCCTCGACAGCGATTTCCGTCCGACCTTCATTGTCGGCGTGTGGCGGGGTGGATCGCCGGTCGGCATCGCGGTGCAGGAACTGCTCGACTTCTTCGGTGTCGAAACCGATCACATCGCCATCCGTACATCCTTCTACAGTTCCATCGCCCAGCGACGCTCGAAGGTTCGCGTTCACGGCATGCAGTACATCATCGACAGCGTGAACGCGGACCAGGGACTGCTGATTGTCGATGACGTGTTCGATACCGGTCTCAGCATTGACGCGATCATCTCCCATCTGAAACGCAAGGCTCGGCGCAACACGCCGGAAGACACGCGGATCGCGACGGTCTTCTACAAGCCGGACAGCAACCGCACGCAGCGCGAGCCCGACTACTACATCCACAGGACCGATCGCTGGCTCGTGTTCCCCCACGAACTTCACGGCCTGACCCGCGACGAGATCCTCCGGCACAAGCTCGGCATTTCTTCGTTTGCCGACAGGATCTGAACGCCAGCGCACCCTCGATGAGAGGTGCCCCAAGACGACGCGGGCGTAGATCCACGAACAAGAGCATTCTCCCACGAAGGGCCCCCGCCTGGCGGTGTCCCGGAGTTTCCGGCGGTTCTGTCCTGCGCTTTACATGGCAACACTTTCCCGGAGCGGGGTCGGTTTCGCGGCCGTGGTGAAGGCGTTGCCGGCAATGTCACATCGTCGAGACGCACTTTCTGTTCTAACCAACTGTAACAACATCGTTTTCTCTCCAGAAAGCCTGCACATGGACGCAGAAACACGCCGTTTTCCTGCCCCGGATGCAACAGAAAAAAGGAGAGAGAATCGTGGTTTCAACCCATCTCACCCAACGCCGGGTCGACGCGCTCAAACCACGCCGGAAAACCTGTGACGCCCGTGACACCGACCTCAAGGGATTCGGTGTCCGGATCCTGCCGTCAGGCCGCAAACGCTATTTCCTCCATCCGAGGAAACACTCGAACGGTTTCAATCTGCCGGGCCGTTCATAGGTTACGAATTGATAGCACCCGTGCCCGGGACGCCATTCCGGCATCGACCTGCGGAGATCACGCAAGACCTCCGTTACGTCCGACAAGGGCCATGCCCTCCCAGCCCGGGTCTTGTACTGTTCTACCAGGTAGAAATCGCTGGCATGCGCTTGCGCGTCGCCTCCGTCCTGCGGCTCCAGAACGAGGAATGAGGCACCCATCCTTCACGTCCTCCCCATCCGGCGCACCGTTCAGTCCGACCTCCGCCAGCCAATCGAGATGATAGAGAAACCCGTTGATTGCGGCAGAGCCACCGGACTGCGTCATGCCCCGTTCCCACCGTACAACGCAGCAAAAGCCCTTTCCGAGAACCACGCTCCCGTCATCGCCGACTCAAGCCGTGTTGTTGACCCCGTAGCGAAGCTTGAGACCGTCCACGCATCCGACCGATCATTCGCCGAACTCGGTCATACCGCTGTGACGCCACGCCGCCATGCCCACATCCCTTTCGATGGGCGCATCAAGCGCCGCGAGGACGGCGCGCGCGCAATAGACCCGGTTGCGCTTCGCGGCTCCAGACAGCGAGACGATGCCCGCGTCTTCCAGCCTGTCGACGGCGCGCCGGGCCGTCGTATACGCGACGCCCAGTCGCTTGCCGATTTCGCCCACGGTCCAGAACGGGCTCTCGACGAACAGTCCCAGGACCTCTTCCAGCCGGCCCGACAGCACGCCGGAGAGGTCATCCAGCCAGCTCTCGAACAGGATATCGATATGTTCGATGCGCGCGAGCGCATCGTCGGCCTGCGAGCGTACACCGCGCAGGAAGTAGATCAGCCAGTTTTTCCAAGCGCCCTGCTCGGTCACCGCGAGCAGGTGTGCGTAGTATTCCTCCCGCGTTGCCTCGAAATATGCGCTCAGATAAAGGAGCGGTGAAGGTAAGGTCCCCCGTTCGACAAGCAGCAGCGAGATCAGCAGGCGACCGACTCGCCCGTTCCCGTCGAGAAACGGGTGAATTGCCTCGAACTGCGCGTGGGCAAGCGCCGCATGGACGAGCGGCGGCAAGCTGTCGTCATGGAGAAATCGTTCCATCGCGTCCAGGCATGCCGTCATTTCGTCGGTCGGCGGCGGCACATAGGTGGCATCGTTCAGACCGCATCCAGGCGGCCCGATCCAGTTCTGACTTCGCCGGAACTCTCCCGGAGTTGCCATGTCCCCCCGAACGCCCCGCATGAGCCGTTCATGGATCTCCCGGATGAGACGAAGCGACAGCGGCAGCGTTTCGAGCCGGTCCAACCCGTACTCCAGTGCGGCCACATAGTTGGCAACTTCGTGCAGATCCGCTGGGTCCGTTCCGCCCGGCGCACCGGCCTCGGCCGCGAGCAGTTGTTCGAGAGTCGTCCGGGTGCCTTCGATTCGGCTTGAGAGCACGGCTTCCCGGCGAATGAACGAACGAATGAACAGATGCGGATTCGGGAAGCGACGTCCTTCGCCCGCGAGACGTCCGATCGCCAGATCCGCACGGGAAAGTTCGGCCACGAGCGCACCGTCCCATACGATGGGCGGCGGCAGCGGGCCCGGAACGAACGCATTGTAGGTGCCCGCGCAACGGATTGTGCGGCCGTGCGGTCGGCGGACATGCCCGGATTCGGCCATTGCGCAGCTTCCTTGTTTGCACCGATGAAAACAGTCCGTCCGGTTATTATCGAAACGGCCTGAAAACGCAAACAACCGTCAGGGTGAAATACCGTCAGCGCGATCGCTCTCGTCCGCATCCGGGAAGAGCAAGGGCCGCCCCAGGGAGCAGCCCTTGAGCCGACAGCACGCTGCCGGCGGGTATCCAGATACGATCTACGCGTGTCGCGGCGACCAGGCAAACAGTTTGCGAAGGCGATCAGCGCATTGACATGTCGTACCACCACACCGGCAGCACAATCCTGCCCTGCCGTTCAGACAGGGACAGCCGCGCTACAGTCCGAGATCGCGATCGACGCCTTTCGGCGTCCGCGCCTTCTCCATGTCCGGCCCGGAAGACCGCTCCGGCTGGATGACTTCGAAAGTTTTGCGCAGCGCCGCCTTGTCGTCGGTCGCCAGCTCGGCCCGGTCGCGCGCCCGACTGATCTCCACATAGAGGGTCTTCAGATTGGTGAGGATCGGGTGCTTCGCCTCCATTGCGGCGATCACGGTATCGATGGTGCGGCCCTGGAACGCGTACACAATCGAGGCCCATGCCCGGTCGATATGGCGAAGCTGCGGGAAGCGCCGGGCCCGTTCGACCCGGCAGGGAAAGGTCCAGGCGGCTTGCCTGAAGGGCATCCGCTCAACCGAGGCATGACGCGTCCCGGCAGGCATGAAGAGGGCTCTCGGCTCTCGACACGGGGGTGACCGATGGCAATCCGGGATCGCATATCGCAACTCTCGAGAAGGCCGGCTTCGTGCGGGTGGTCAGGGATTTCGTGGGCAAGAGGCCTGGAACCCGTGTCGGTGTCACGGCCTCCGGAGCGCGCGCATTCCGCGATCAAGCCGCCATATCCCCGATCCTCCCGGAGAGGTGCCCTGACAGGCCTTTTTCAGGAGATGGCCCTGCCGACGGCCCTTCCTGCCATGACTGTGACGAGGTGGGCCCGGTAGTCGGGCGATGCGTGGATGTCGCTGTTGAGGCCGTCTTCCGGGATCGGGATGCCGGCGACGGATCCGGGGGCGAAGTCCCGGGCCAGGGCCTCCTCCATCTCCTTGACGCGGAAGACCGATGGTCCGGCCCCTGTCACAGCGACGCGCACACCGTCTGCGGTCTCGGCAACAAAGACCCCGACGATGGCGTAGCGTGAGGCCGGGTTGGGAAACTTCATGTAGGCGGCGCGGCGCGGCGTGGGAAAGATAACGGACTTCACGAGTTCACCGTCCTCGAGGGCCGTCTCGAAGAGATCGACAAAGTAAGCGTCGGCAGCGATCTCGCGGCGGTCGGTGACGATCGTCGCGCCGAGGCCCACCAGCGCTGCCGGGTAGTCTGCCGCAGGATCCGCATTGGCGATCGAGCCGCCAAGCGTGCCGCGGTTGCGCACCTGGAAATCGCCGATCATGCCTGCGAGCTCCGACAGGGCCGGAATGCCGTCGGCCATGCGCGCAACTTCGGCATGCCGGACACCTGCCCCGACGGTGATCGACGCACGATCATGCTTCAGTCCCTTGAGTTCGCCGATGCCGCCCAGGTCGATCAGGTCGGAAGGAGCCACAAGGCGCATCTTGAGAGTGGGAACAAGCGTGTGACCGCCGGCGATATAGCGCGGATCCTCGCATCCGCCATGAAGGCGCACGGCATCGCCGATCGAATCGACGCTGTGATAGCGGAAGGCATACAAGGTTCAGGCCCCCTTGCCGGCCATCTTGCCCGCCGCCGCGGCAATCGACTTGACGATGTTGTGATAGCCGGTGCAGCGGCACAGGTTGCCCTCGAGATGCTCCCGGATCTCGCGTTCCGTGGGAGCCGGGTTGTGTTTCAGGAGGTCGAGAGCGCTCATGATCATGCCGGGTGTGCAGAAACCGCACTGAAGGCCGTGGTTCTCGTGGAAGGCCAGCTGCATCGGATGAAGCGTGTCGCCGTCGGCAAGGCCCTCGATCGTCGCGATCTCGCGTCCCGATGCCTGGACCGCAAGGATCGTGCAGGACTTGACGGAATCGCCGTCGAGATGGACGACACAGGTCCCGCACTGGCTGGTGTCGCATCCGACGTGGGTTCCTGTCAGGCGAAGGGTTTCCCGAAGGAAGGTGACGAGCAGCGTGTTTTCCTCGCACGTCCCCGAACGCACTTGCCCATTGACCGTCATCGATACGGTGATGGCCATGGCTCTCCTCGCCTTTCCTTGTCCGACACCAAGCCTACTGGAGAAACGCCGCCACGACACCAAACGCGACAAGTGCAAGACCCGCCAGCCCGAACAACACCCTTTCCATGACGACTGCCAAAGCTGGTTCCCGATGATTCCCGGTTGGGTGCTCCACCGGTTCCTCCATGACCTCTTCTCCATTCGCTTCGTCTGTGGACACCAGGTCATCGAAACGCTCGAAAAACTCTCCGGCGATCTTGCGCGCGCTGCCTTCGACGAGACGCGCGCCCACCTGGGCAAGCTTGCCCCCGACCCTGCCCTCCGCGGCGTAGCGCAGGATTGTCGCTGCTCCATCGGCCTCCAGTGTGACCTTTGCGCCTCCGCTGGCGAATCCCGCGGCACCCCCCTTGCCTTGGCCGGTGATCACGCAGGTTGAAGGCGGATCGAGCTCGGAGAGCATGACCCTGCCGGAAAAGACGACCGAGACCGGACCGATCTTAGTCTTCACCTTCGCCGTGAACGCGGTGTCCGATTCCTGTTCGATGGCCTGGCAGCCCGGTATGGCCCGCGCGAGTACGTCCGGATCGTTGAGAGCCTGCCATACGGTATCGCGAGGCGCGCCGATGCGGTGTTCCCCTGAAAGTTCCATGACTGTCCTTTTCGGTTAGCCGCCGCGCACGAGGTGGATGACGAGTACGACGGCAAAAACAAGAACCACCACCAGTGAGGCCGTGCTCATGACCGGGTCACGCGCAAAGACGCCCTTGGGCCCGCTCCAGCGCACCGCCAGTCCGATCGCGTTTCCGACAAGACCCAAGCCGATCGCGCGAACCGGCGCAGCGGCTCTCGCAACGGTTGCCTCGGCATGGCGCGCCAGCCTCGGCAACAGCCAACGGTAGCACCATTCGATATCGATATTGACCCCCGGAAGTTCCGGCGGATAGAGCCGGTAGAGCTTCAGCAGCGTGAAGGCGAGCGCAGAGAAGAACAAGAGCTGGCACTGCGCCACGACGTGAGCCCACGTGTAGGGCACGTAGTCCACGGGATACGGCAGCATGGAATAGAGCAGGCCGGGATTGACACCGTTGAAGACGCAGAGGAAGGCGGCGATGGCCATGGCGACGAGCATCGCCCGGGGTGCTTCCTTCGGTCTCAGGCCCGAATCGTGCGCAAAGAAGGCGAAGAACGGTATCTTGATGCCCGCATGGTGGAAGACACCTGCAGACGCGAAGAGCAGCGCCAGCCAGATCCAGTCGTGCCCCTCTTCAAGAGCCGCCACCATGATCATGGACTTCGAGACAAATCCCGAGAACAGCGGGAACGCGGAAATCGAGGCGGCACCGACGATGCACAATCCCGTGGTTGCGGGCATGGTGCGGTAAAGCCCGCCCAGTTCGGAACCGCCCATGTGTCCGGTGCGGTAAAGCACCGCCCCCATGGTCATGAAGAGCAGGCCCTTGAAGAGGACATCGTTGAAGGCGTGGCTGACAGCGCCGTTGATCGCCAGTTCCGTGCCAATTCCAATTCCCACCACCATGAATCCGAGCTGGTTGATCATGCTGTAGGCCAGCACACGTCTCAGATCGTTCTCGATGACCGCATAGAAGATCGGGAACATGGTCATCGTGGCACCGATCCAGACGAGTTCCTCGGTTCCCGGAAAGAGGCGCGCAAGAGCATAGATCCCGACCTTCGTCGTGAAGGCGCTCATCAGTACGGCGCCCGTCTCGGTCGCTTCGGGATAGGCATCGGTGATCCAGCCGTGCAACAGGGGAAATCCGCACTTGATGCCGAGCGCAAGGAACAGGAGCCATGCCGCCGTTCCTTCCAGCTGCATCACGGCGAGCTCGAGGCCCTCGCCGGTGTGCGCAAGAACGGCGATGCCAGCAAGCAGGAGGAGCCCCGAGGTCACCTGAACCACGAGGTAGCGGATCGTCGCCCGGAGCGCCCCGGGGGTGCGCCGCGCCAGGATCAGTGCCGATGACGTGAGCGCCAGCCCTTCCCAGAACAGGAAGAGGGTGACGAGGTCCCCGGCAAAGACCGCGCCTAGCGCGCACCCTGCGTAGGCGAGCGCCGTACACTGCTGGAGGCGGTCCGACATGTGGAGGCTGTAGATCACCGAGATCAGGGCCGCGAGGTGGAACAACCATCCGAACAGGAGCGAGAGCCTGTCTACGGCAACGATTTCGAGATCGAGGCCGAGGATAGAGCCCGTGATCGTGGTGGCAGGATCCAGAAACCAGAGATTGACGGCACCGGCGAGCGGTGTCGCCACCAGCACCACCGCGCGCAGCCTGCCGTGCGTCAGCGCCGCGAGTGCGGCACCGACAAGGAAGACCAGAAACGGCGCGATGCTAGTCATCGTAATGGTCTTGCCTGCGCATGATCAGCTTGCGCAGCTCGCGCGCCACCCGGACGAGAATGACACAGGCCACGAGACCGTAGACCGCATAGAATCCAGGCAGTTCCTCCCAGGGATGGTCGATGTGACGGTGGACCACGAAATCGGCGGCAAAGACGACGATGCAGACCGCATAGAGAGCCCGGATGAGAAGCCTGACATTCCGGGGCTTGTCGAGAAAACGGGGTTTTTCGTCCGTCATCCGGGAACCTCCGGCATGATGAAGACCCGTTCCAGCCAAACGGTGATCATGTCCGGAATGAGGAACAGGACAAGACAGCCAAGCGACGTGAAGGCGATGGCGGCAAGACAGGCAGGCGGCGCCTCCCTGATTCCGGCCACGGTACCTTCAGGCGCCCGGCGCAGGAAGGCGCGTGCCGGAATCGGCAGAAGGTATCCGACATTGAGCAGCGTGCTGATGCCAAGGACGAGGATCAGCAGCGTCTGACCGGCTGCAAGGGAGCCCTCGAACAGCAACCACTTGCTCCACAGGCCGCCGAATGGCGGCAGGCCGATGATGCTGAGGCTTGCGATGGCGAACGCTACCATGGTTACGGGCATGGCCCGGCCCAAGCCGTCAAGTTCGGATACCTCGGTCTTGTGTGCCGCTACCAGAATTGCGCCGGCGCAGAAGAAGAGCGTGATCTTGCCGAACGCGTGGGTGACGATGTGAAGACCTCCTCCGAGGAATCCGGCCTGCTGGGCGAGGAGCGCTGCCAGCACGATGTAGGCAAGCTGGCTCACCGTGGAGTATGCGAGCCGGGCCTTGAGGTTGTCCCGGGTCATGGCGACGAGCGAGGCCGCGATGATCGTGAATGCGGCTACCCACTGGAGAACCTCCAGCACCGAAAGGCCGCGCAGCAATTCAAAGCCGAAGATGAACCAGGAGAGCTTGAGGATCGTGAAGACACCCGCCTTCACGACCGCCACGGCATGAAGCAGGGCACTGACGGGTGTCGGCGCAACCATGGCCGCGGGCAACCAGCGGTGAAACGGCATGAGCGCCGCCTTCCCGACGCCGAAGACATAGAGCACCAGCAGGATCCCCGCAAACGTGTCGGTGACGTGACCTTCGAGGATCCCCCCGGGAACGAAATCGAGCGTTCCTGCCGCAGACCATGTCAGGATGATCGCGATCAGCAGCAGGCCGATCGAGGTCCCCAGCAGAATGCCGAGGTAGGTGCGCCCTGCCCGCCTCGCCTGCGCCGTGCCGGCATGGGTGACAAGTGGGAAGGTCGAGAGTGTCAGGGCCTCGTAGAACACGAAGAGGGTCAGCAGATCGCCGGCGAAGGCGACACCGACCGCCGATGCGATCGCGATCGCAAAGAAGGCATAGAACCGGGTCTGGTGCGTCTCGTGGTAACCGCGCATGTAGCCGATCGAATAGACCGTCGTGACGACCCAGAGCCCGCTCGCCAGAAGGGCAAACATGACGCCGAGAGGCTCGACGACAAGCTTGATGGCAAGGCCGTCAAGCGGTTCGGCGAGAATAATCCCGGGCGTTGCAGCGGTATCGAAGGCGATGGCAGCGACGACCGCAAACAGGATCACGCCAGCGGCGAGGCTTGCCGATTCCCGCAGATTGGGCCACCGGTGCGCCAGTAGCACCGCTCCGGCAGCGGCGAACGGGATCAGGATCGCCAGGGCCGCCAGACGCCCGGGATCGTCGAGCCAGGTCAAGGCAGGCCTCCCAGGACGCGCACGGCCTCGCCCGCCATGCCGACGGTGAGGTCGGTGGTCAGACCAAAGACGACGCAGAGCACCGACAGCACCAGTGTGGGCGCGAGCAACATGACCGGCGCCTCGGTTCTTCCGGCACTCCCCGGTGGCGGCTCCGTGAAGTAGGCGGTCTCGACGACACGCCAGATGTAGATCACAGCGACCAGCGAACTCGCGATGATGACAACCGCAGCCGGCCACAGCCCGGCATCAATCGCACCCTTGACGAGGTACCACTTGGAGATGAATCCCACCGTCGCCGGAACACCGATCATCGAAAGGCCGGCCGTGACGAAGCAGCCCATGGTAAGAGGCATGCGACGCCCCAGCCCCCGGAAACTCGCCATGTCCGCCTTGCCCAGCCTGAAGATGACACAGGCCATGACCAGGAAGAGGGCGCCTTTCATGAGACCGTGGTTGAAAACGTGGATGATCGCCGCAACCATGCCGTCATGGTTCGCGAAACCGATCGCGGCAGCGATGTAACCGACCTGGGCAACACTGGAATAGGCCAGCATGCGTCTCAGGTCATCCTGCCAGACCGCCACAAGGGAACCGACGAGGGCGCCTGCAAGCCCCAGGGGAACCAGCACCCAGCCGATCTTCATCACATCGAAGGAGAAGTCGGCACCGAAGACACTGAAGACAAAGCGTATGAGAATGTATGCCCCGATCTTCGTCGCCGTCGCGCCGAAGAACGCGGAGACCAGCGACGGCGCGTAGGTGTAGGCATTGGGCATCCAAGAGTGCGCCGGGAATATAGCGAACTTGATCCCCGCGCCCACCAGAATGAAGGCAAGCGCAGCATGTACCGGCGCCGCGTCGTTGACCTGGCTGAGCCTTGCCGCCATGTCGGCCATGTTCAGCGTGCCGGTCATCATGTAGGCAAGTCCGATGCCGATCAGGATGAAGGTGGCGCCGATTGTTCCCTGAATGAGGTAGTTGAAGGCCGCCCTCGTCGCACGCCGGTCGATGCCCATGGCCACCAGCGCGTAGCTCGCCAGCGAGGAAATCTCGAGGAAGACATAGAGATTGAAAACATCACCGGTGATCGCGATGCCGAGCATTCCGGCAAGTGCCAGCAGTGAGACCGTATGGAAGAGATGGCGCGCCCGGTGTACGACCTCGACACCGATGCCAAGCCGTGCCGCCGGCATGATGATGGCCGCCATGCCCGAAACCAGAACCAGCAACAGGGCATTGAGTGGATCGATGACATATTCGATCCCCAGAACCGCGGGCCAGCCGCCCATGGTGTAGTGAATGGTACCTTCCTCGAGAACGCGTATCAGGAGCGCGATGGAGACCGCGAAGGTGATCCATGTCACCGCGACGGCAAACGGCCACGCAAGACGGGGCCGGCCAAGGAGGGCGCAAAGCGGCGCGCCGATGAGCGGGACCGCGACCTGAAGCGCCGGCAGCTGCTGGACCAGGGTCATGCTTTCAGCTCTCGTCGACCCTGGCCATCTCGTCTTCTTCGATGGTGCCGTATGATTCGTGGATGCGGACGATCAGGGCAAGCGCCAGCGACATGGTGGCCACCGACACCACGATGGCGGTCAGGATCAGAACATGGGGAAGCGGATTGGAATAGAGCGTGGCTTCTTCGTGAAGAATGGGCGCCGTTCCGCCGCGGACATAGGCGACAGAGATGTAGAAAAGGAAGACTGCGGTCTGAAAGATATTGAGACCCACCACCTTTTTGATGAGGTTGCCGCGCGTCATGACGATGTAGAGCCCGATCACCAGAAGAATGATCGCACCCCACTGCAACGCGTGAGCGGTCACGAACCCGAGGACGTCCATTACCGTTCCCTGCGTTCGGCAAGGACGAGGAAGATAGCTGTCAGGACCCCGGCGACGGTAATGCCGACCCCGAGTTCGACGATGATGATGCCGACATGCTGGCCATCGACGGGAGAATGGCTGTCGAAGACACTGTAGTTGAGGTACTCGCCGCCCAGCGCCAGTGCCGCAAAACCGGTGGCGGCATAGAGGATCAGTCCCAGGCACACCATGGCGATCACGAGAGCCATGGGAAGAACCCGCATCGTTTTCCTGATACCGAAGACGATGGTGTAGACAATGATGCCCGTGGCAAAGATGACGCCCGCCTGAAAGCCGCCTCCCGGTCCGTAGTCACCGTGCATCTGGACATAGAGCGCGAAGAGCAGAATGAACGGCAGCAGGATCTTCACGACCACGCGAACGATGATGAACTCGCTCATGCGTCGCCTCCGCGCCAGCGCCTCAGCAGCGCGATCACGCAGATTCCTGCGGTGAAGATCACGGCAACCTCACCCAGGGTATCGTAGCCCCGGTAGCTTGCCAGAATGGCCGTCACCATGTTGGGAACGCCGGTGCTCGACGGACCTTCGGTGATATAGCGATCCGCAACATGCAGATTGACCGGCGCCGCCGGATCGCCCAGTCCCGGCATGTCGAAGGTTGCGTAGACCAGGGCAACGCCCGTGGCCACGGCCGCCAGAAGTGCAAGGGTACGTTCCACCGGTCTCTTCGGGACCGGCGCTTCGTCCTGTGTCGTCAGCGATATCGCCGACAGCATGAGAGTGAGTGTAATGCCGGCACCCACCACTGCCTCCGTGAATGCGACATCGACGGCATGAAGCAGCGTGTAGACGACCGCCAGAATGAGACTGTAGGCGCCGGTCAGAATAGCCACGGCGACCAGACTCCCCAGCCTGACGAGTACCAGCGCCACCGCGATCAACAGCACGACAAGAAGGATGATGTTGAAATCGTCCGTCACGAACCGGCACTTTCCCTGTCGTCCGGCTCGGGCGCATCTGGTGAAACGCCTCCCAGGAGTGCCGAGTGCGCAACCGCGTGGCTTGCGGTCGGTGCGGTCAGGAACAGCACGATACCGATCAGGACAAGCCTCACCGAATTGAGTCCGAACTCCGTCTGCAGCAGCATGCCGAAAAGCAGCAGGGCAGCACCTCCGGTATCGGCGAGGCTGCCGGCATGGAGTCTTGTGAAGAGATCGGGCAGACGCACCATGCCAAGCGCGCTCGTCACCATCAGCAGACCACCCGCAACCATGGCGATCCAGCTCAGCACGTCGATCACGACGCTCACGGCTCTTCCCCGAGATGGCCGAACCTGAAGTACTTCAGTGCCGCGAGGGTTCCGACAAAGTTGAGAAAAGCATAGGCGAGCGAAAGATCCAGAAAGTCCGGACGGTCCGTCAGGTAGCCTGCCACCGCGATCAGGAGAACCGTCATGGTCCCGTGGACATTGACCGCGAGGATGCGATCATAGGGTGTCGGACCGCGCACAGCGCGCACGAGGGTCAGCGCCATCGCCACCACCAGACATGCCGTCGCGACCGTGAACATCAGGGCCTGCCCTCCATGGCGCAGACCCGGCGGTCCATTTCGCCCTCTTCCAGATCCTCGAGGCCCTTCCTCGAGAGCGCGTGAACATGAATGCGGTCCGGCAGCACCGACAGGGAGACCGTTCCCGGCGTGAGCGTGATCGAATTGGCGAACGCGACAAGGCCCGCCGGTGTCTTCTGGTGCGCGGCCACCCAGCCGGAACCTGGATCAAGCTTCATCCTCGGCGACAGGATGGTACGCGCAACGGTGACGTTGGCGATGCCGATCTGCCACACCAGCCACGGCAGATAGAGAACCAGACCCCCAGCCAGGTGGATCGGAAACCCCTCCTCGTCGATCGCTCCCATGCGATGGGCGATGACCACAACAAGCACGCAGGCGACCGCACCCGACGCAAGAAGGAAGGGATCCCAGTGCCCGGAAAGGACAAGCCATGTCCCCGCAAGCAAGACAAGAAGACCGATCACACGAACCAACGCACCCACTCCATCACCACGAATCCAGCAACGCGCGGCACCGCAAACCACGCCTTTCTTCGAGTATGCCCAAGAGTGAACCGCGAACAAGATTGCCAGGATCAATAACGTCAGCACCGGGGATTCATTCACACAAATCCGCCACCGGATTGCCGGTCCCGACGCGATAGACGTGAACGGGAAGGAAGCAGCGGGCGTCGTAATGGGCGTGGAACTGCGACAGTTGCTGGGTAGCGCGCCTGATCGCAGATATCGCCGATGCCGGGGGTGATAGCGGCAGAAGAGATCGACCAGCGCCGTCGTCGTGCGCGAGAGCCCGTTCTCCAGACGGCTGATGGTCGGTTGCGAACAGAGTGCGCGGCCAATTTTAACAGGGGGTCGGGGCGCAGCGCGTCGCAGGGGGTCGGGGCGCAGCGCGTCGTCCTCGTATCGGCAGGCGATCGCGAACATGCAATAGCACAGCATCGCCGACAACGTATGGACCACTCCTCGCCGGGTCGCGCATGCAGCCCGCCAGGGTGTCGGCCAGACGCAAGCGGCGTCCTGTGTCAACGGGGCAGCCTCCTGTCTACAGTGGCGGTACATCCAATGTCACAGCGACCGGGCAATGGTCTGACAGAAATTCCTGCATGCTCTCGTTCTCGGCATATACAAGCTGCTCGAAGCTTCCCGGCACGACCCACTTGCCGACCTGAACGTCGTAGACGATGTGATCGATGTAGCGGGGGTATTTCCCAGACCAGCACTCCGAAGACCTGCCCTCGGTCGCTCGGGACAAGTCCAATCCATTGGGCTCTCCATCGTCGATCTCGGACCAGAAGTCGTCTCCGGGCTTGTCAAAGCGCCGGTTGAAGTCCCCGAGGACGATGAACGGGGTTCCGTTTGCCGCCCTTTGGTCGATCCACTGCTCCAGCACAGGCACCTGGGATGCCAGTTTCTCGCAATGGTTGCCTTCGATGGATGGTTCGGGAAGGGGTTTCTGGAAGCAGAAAGATTTCAGATGTACCACGAGGAATCGAATGGACGTCTTGCCTGCCATGATCTCGATGTCGACACCGTGACGCAGGCGGCCTGTGGTGTTCATCTCCTCCAGGTCCGGATGGCGCCTTACCGGAACTGTTATCCTGACGGCGAAGGCGGTTCGTTGTTTGGCCTTCCCTCCTCGCTCTGAAACGAAGAATCTGTAGAGATCGGGATCGAATATTTTCGCCAGGGCCTGCTCGTTCTCGATTTCCTGAAGCGCCACAACGTCGGCATTCAGCAACGCCGCATATCCCTTCAAGCGAAGAAAATCTTCAGCGTTTCTTGGATTTCTTCCCTTGCCTGGAGAGGCCTCCAGATTCTCGATGTTCCAGGTTGCAATCTTGATCGTGTCGGCCGATGCAGGCAAAACGAGAAACAGTGCCACAACAAGAATAAGGAGCGCCTTCATCGCGTGTCCCCCGAGGGTCGTAGAGGCAACGTGCCCGCAGTGTGGCGGGGTGGAACGGGAACGTCGATCCTACTCGCCCGAGAAGGCGCAGCGGGAGATCGATCTGGACATCGAGCTTCACGGGTAACCGGACGGATTGTACCAGGAATATTGTCACCAACCCGTGATGAAGTCCGTCGACAGACATCCCAGGCTGGCCTGCGCACCGCTTCCGGATTTTGCCGCGACGACATCATGGCCTGGTGCGAGGAAGAGGCAAATTTTGGCTCTGCGCCCGGTCCGGCAAAGAACAGCAGACTCGAAGGGGTTGAGCGTCGACGCGATGGCCCAGGAGGACCGCCGGGCGCTGGCTCGTGCGGGCTGTGTGGGACCCGCCATCTGATTGACAGGCTCAGGACCGACCCGACGCTGCTCCGACTGTGTGGCTGGTCGCGTGACGTGGAGGAGCGAGGCGAATTTTTCGCGGGTGTGTGCCTGGTTATGTTGGTCGCGTGTTCCGGAGAGGATACACCGGGTGACGAGCCTATCGGACACGTGTCAAGGGGCCACGGGCTGCATCTCGATACGGCGGTTGAGGTGTACCGCCCTCCCATCGACATCCCTCCATGAGGTGCCGAGTCGCGGTCCCGCTGGCGACGATGACCGCCGGGCGTGTGACGAACCTCCGATATCCACCAGACAAACGAACGCCTTGACCATGTCCCTCAACCTGCGCCGGGACAAGGAAGCTCAAGGAGGAACTGGCCCGGGACCGTGCGGCGGGCATTCCAGGATCATCTGCCATCTACCTCCGACCAGTTGATACCTCTCGCCCTCGGCTCCGGCAGGCTGTTTCGACTTTTCGAAGAGAGTGGCATGGTGAGGCTTGCCCTGGCACCCGAAACATTCCCGGTTTGTTCACATTGGCTCGGGAGAGACACCGCAAGTTGACGGATTCCGGCTATCCTGCGCAGGGGTGTCCGTGATCAAATGCCTGATCCGGGCTCACCGGCCCCTGGGATCGGGAATATTGCAAGAGCCTCTGTCGCCATTCATTCGTCGCACCGAACGACTGTCTTTGCGGAGCGTTGCATGATCCTCGCCATCCCTGGACTGGGCCGAATGTGTTCCAAGACGTTCGCGCGGGCGGTGTTGTGGCTGATTCCTGCCGTCTTCCTGGTGACGCCGTTCCTTGCAGTGGGCAGTGACATCACCTTTGCCAGGGATACCCTGGAGATCGTCACACGGGACAACCGGACCCATACCTTCGAAGTAGACCTTGCCGTCACCCCCGCACAGCGTGCGCATGGCCTGATGTTCCGGCAGGACATGGCCGAAGACGAAGGCATGCTCTTCCTGTTCGACCGGGAGGCGCCCCGCAGCTTCTGGATGAAGAACACCTACCTTGCGCTCGACATCATCTTTCTCGATCAACACGGCACCATCGCGAGAATCGCACCCGATGCCATACCTTTCGACGAGACGACCATTCCATCGATCGTGCCGGCCGCCGCCGTCCTCGAGGTCCTTGCCGGCACCACACAAAGGCTGGGCCTTGGACCCGGGGACCGTGTGCTTCACAGGGCCTTCGACGCGCAACCGGAGGAGGAGACCGGACCATGATGCTCACACCTGCCGAGATCGATCGGCTGACCCTCTACACGGCAGCGGAACTCGCGCGCAAACGAAGAGCCCGCGGTCTGAAACTGAACCATCCCGAAGCCGTCGCGCTGATCTCGGATGAAATCATGGAAGCGGCACGCGACGGCCGAACGCTTGCGGAGGTCACCAGCTTCGGTTCGACAATTCTCACCACGGATGACGTGCTTGCGGGCGTGGCCGACATGATCGACCTCATCAATGTCGACGCCCAGTTCGACGACGGGCTGAAGACCGTGACTGTCTGGCAACCCGTGCGCCCCGGACGGGAGGTCCCCGAAACCGCGCGCAAGGCCGGCGAGATCCTTGTCGGCGACGGCGAGATCACACTCAATGCCGCAGGCGCCAAGACCGCCATCATTGTCCTCAATACGGGAGACCGTCCCGTTCACGTGGCGAGCCACTTCCATTTCTTCGAGGCCAACAGGGAACTCGAGTTCGACCGTGAAGCCGCCTTCGGCATGCGTCTCGATCTTCCCGCAGGTGCAAGCGCCAGATTCGATCCGGGTGAACATCGCGAGGTCGCGCTGACGGCCATCGCGGGAACCGGAGACATCTCGGGCCTCAATCGCCTGACCGAGGGCAACATCCACGACCCCCAAGTCAGAAACAGGGCTCTGGAACGGGCCCGCCAACGCGGGTTCAGGGGGGCCTGAACATGGCAACGATGACGCGGGAACGCTACGCGGCAATGTTCGGGCCCACGGCGGGCGATCGTATCCGTCTGGGCGATACGAGTCTCATCGCCATGATCGAACATGATCACGGGACCTATGGCGAGGAAGGCATCACGGGTGTCGGCAAGACCCTTCGCGCCGGAGCCGGCATGGATGGCGGGATTCGCCTCGACGAGGGTGCGCTCGAAATCGTCTTCTGCAATGTCGTGGTCATGTGCCCGGTCACGGGCATCTTCAAGTGTGACATCGGCGTTCGTGACGGTCGGATCAGCGCCATCGGCAAGGCCGGCAATCCTGCGGTCATGGCCGGCGTTTCGCCAAGTATGATCGTCGGCCCGGGAACCAAGCACGTCAACGGTCAGGGGATGATCGCCACGCCGGGAGGCATCGACGTCCACGCCCACTACCTGCAGCCTGCCGAAGTGTGGCACGCCCTCTCGTCGGGCCTCACCACCATGATCGGCGGCGGCTTCCCGGGATGCTGGGCCGTCGACAGCGGCGGCGACTGGGCCAATGCCCGCATGCTGAAGGCGACCGAGAGGTTCCCGATGAACTTCGGCCTCTTCAGCCGCGGCGGCGCCAGCAGGCCCGAGGCCATCGAGGAGCAGCTGGCTTCGGGTGTGATCGGCGTCAAGATCCATGAGGATATCGGTGCCATGCCCGCGGTGATCGACACCTGCCTGACCGTCGCTGACCGGCTGGACTTCCAGGTCCAGCTTCACACCGATTCGATGAACGAATCGGGTTTCTACGAGACGACGATGGAAGCCATCGGCGACCGCACCATCCACATGTACCACACGGAAGGTGCCGGCGGAGGACACGCACCGGACATCATAAGGTGCAACGGCGAACCCCATTGCCTTCCCTCTTCCACCTCGCCCACCAATCCCTTCACCCTCAATGCCCTGGGCGAACACATGGACATGATGATGCTGTGCCATACTCTCAGAGGCGATATCCCCGAGGATGTCGCCTTTGCGGAGAGTCGGCTGCGTCCGCAGTCCATGGCGGCCGAAGATGTCCTGCACGATCTCGGAGCGATTTCCATGGCTGGTTCGGATGCGCAGGGCATGGGGCGCGTGATGGACGTGATCGCCGGAATGTGGCGCCTTGCATCGGCCATGAAGGACCGCCAGGGTCCGCTCGAAGGAGAGCCCTTCGGCAATGCGGACAATGCCCGGATCCTGCGCTACCTCGCCAAGTATACGATCAATCCGGCCATCACTTTCGGCATTGCGCAGCATGTCGGGAGCCTGGAGGTCGGCAAGATTGCCGATATCGTGCTGTGGCGCCCCGGTTTCTTCGGGGTCAAGGCCCAGCAGGTGTTCAAGGCCGGTGTCGAGGTCTGGAGCCCGTTCGGAAATGCCGCGGCGTCGATCCCGATGAGCGAGCCCCTGGCCTTCCGTGAAAGCTGGCCATCCTGCGGCAGTGCTCCGGATCTCGTCTCTTTCGTGTTCGTCCACCCCCGTGCCATCGACGAAGGCCTGGACAGCAGGCTGAAACTCACCAAGCCGCTGTTGCCCGCAAGAGGAACGCGAGGTCTCGGCAAGGCGGACATGATCCGCAACGATGCCGTGCCGTCCATCACGGTCGACCCCCAGACATTCGAGGTCTTTGCGGACGGCACATTGCTGGATGTTCCTGCCGTGAGGCACGTCGCTCTTGGAAGGCGCTATTTCCTCATCTGACCGGGTTCCCCGGAGTCGGCCAGCCTGCCGTTTGGCGGACATTCCGGAACTGCACGGCAGCCCTGCAAGCCCGTGAGGGGTCGAGCCTTTCTTCCCACTGGATTCGTCCGGCATTATCAGGCATACGCGGCCGTCCTTCTTGTCGTGGAACCGGACCATGATTGCAGCGCTGTTCGGTGTCTGGGCCCTGATCGTCGGCATCTGCGCCCTGATGGCAGGCAGTGCGCTTCAGGGTTCCCTGCTGGGTCTGCGTGCATCGGCCGCCGGTTTTCCGGATCTTGTGACCGGTTTCGTGATGTCGAGCTATTACTTCGGGTTCGTGTTCGGCGCACTGATGGCACCCCGTCTTGTCAGGCGTGTCGGCCATATACGGGTGTTCGCGGCACTCGCCTCGCTCGCTTCGATATCAGCGCTGGTGCACGCCGTCTTCATCGATCCCTTCGTGTGGACCTTCCTGCGCGTTCTGACCGGTTTCTGCTATATCGGCCTCTACATCATCGCCGAAAGCTGGCTCAACGATCGTTCGACGAACCGGACACGCGGCCAGCTTCTCGCCGTCTACATGATCGCCATGAGCGGCTCAATGGCACTGGGCCCCCTGCTCCTCAATGTGGCGAATCCTTCCGGCTATGATCTCTTCATCATCGCCTCCGTTCTCGTCTCGCTTGCCGTGCTGCCGGTATCGCTCACAACCTACCCCGCACCGCGTTTCGAGAATCCGGACCGCTTCAGCATCCGGGAACTGGTGAGGGCGTCGCCTCTGGGGGTCGCGGGGTGCTTCGCCAACGGTGCCACCTCCAGTGCACTGGTATGGCTTGCATCGCTCTATGGATCGGGACTCGGCATGTCCATCGAGGATGTTTCCCTCTTCACCTCGGCGTCCATCGTCGGCGGCACGATCCTGATCTGGCCGATAGGCCGGCTGAGCGACCGATTCGATCGCAGGAAAATCCTGACGATCATTGCCTTCACCGGTGGCTTGTGTTCCTTCGTGGCCGCACTCGTCGCCCGCCCCGATCCTGTGGTCCAGATCATTGCCGTTGCGGCGGTCGGTTGCTTCACTTCCCCCCTCTACTCGCTCTCGATAGCGCACACAAATGATCGCCTGAGGCCCGAACAGATGGTCGCGGCCTCAAGCGGGTTGCTGCTCGCGGCAGGTGTCGGCGGGATGCTCGGCCCTTCCGCGGCAGGCGCCATGATGCAGATCGCCGGTCCCGCGGGGTACTTCTGGTTCCCGTCCATTGCCATGCTGCTCCTGGGCTTGTTCGCTCTCTACAGGATGACAAGGCGTGCACCGATTCCCAACGAGGAGCAGCACGATTTCGTGACCCTGCTCAGGACATCCCAGGTTCTCACCGACACCGCCCTGCGCGACCATATGGACCGTGATCTCGGGCGCATGGCCAAGCGGTAGGGGCAGGTCAAGCGACGGCGCCTTCAGGGAAACAGGCTCTGCTCCGGCCGGCTGAAGACGAGCCTTCACGGGGCGTTGTTTCGGCTTCCCGGATGCCGTAATCCTTGCGATCGGAAGACCATCCGGAGTTACCGGATGAGCACGTGTCCCCGGCGACACAACGTGTGATGGTTCGGGTCGCGGCAGTCTTCCGCTGACCTTCCTTTCGTCTTCAGGGAACCCTCCTGGATGCCTCTTTCGACCCTCTTGACGAATCTTCGGCGCGCACTCTATCCGGAAAGCATCTGTTACATCGGCGGTTCCTTTCTCGAGCCCGCCATCAGGGCGACCAGGAGGCTGGGATTCGACGGGGATGTCCGGATCATCAATCCGAACAGGAACGAGATCGCGGGCGAGCCCTGCCTCGATTCCATCGACGATCTCGATGCCCCGCCCGATGTCGCTTTCCTGGCGGTCAACCGGGAGGCCACCAACGCGCTCATCCCGAAACTCGACGCCATGGGTGCAGGCGGTGCCGTCTGCTACGCGGCAGGCTATGCAGAGGTTGGAGGCGAAGGACTGGCGTTTGAAAGCGAACTGAAGGAACGGGCGGGCGATCTCGCCGTCATCGGACCCAACTGCTACGGATTCAACAATTTTGCCACCGGTGCCCTTGCGATGGCCACACCGACCCTGGGAGAGAGGACGGCAAGGGGTTGTGCCTTCATCGGACAGAGCGGCAACATCTGCATCAGCATCGCCAACGGGCGGCGCGGAACCCCGCTCACGCACGTCATCTCGTGCGGCAACCAGGCCGTGCTTGATTTTGCCGATTACATCGAGGTGCTGGTCGACGATCCGGCGGTGACCTCGTTTGCCCTCTTCATGGAAACTCTCCCCGATGTTGCGGGGTTCAGCCGGGCGGCCGTACGGGCTCTCGAGGCCGGCAAGCCGATCATCGTCCTCAAGGCGGGTGTCTCCAGGATGGGGGCGAACATGGCCATGAGCCACACCGCGTCCCTTGCCGGCGATGACGGATTCTATCAGGCGCTCTTCGACAGGCTGAACATCATCCGCGTGGAAACGCCTGTCGATCTCGTCGAAACGGCAAAGGTGGTCACGGTGACGGGCATTCCCGAAGGGCGCCGCCTCGCCGTCTTCACGTGTTCGGGCGGTGATTCGGAATGTGTCGCCGATATCGTCGAACCACTGGGCATGGAATTCCCGGAACTCGACCAACGTCAGCGCGAGGACATCGCCGGGCACATGCAGGTCTTCACCACCATCGCCAATCCCCTCGACTACAACACTTCCAACTGGGGACGAAGGGACGTTCTGGAGAATATGTTTCCGGTCCTGCTTCGCGAAAGGGTCGATGCCGGACTGCTGGTGGTCGATACGATTTCCGATTCGGAACTGCCTCCCGGGATGAAGGGCGACGGGGCCGAAGCAGCCATGCTGGCGCTCAGGGACTCGGCGCACCAGCACGATGTTCCCTGTGTCATCACCTCCTCCCTGCCGGACAACATATCCCTCAAACTCCGCAGGGAGATGCACGACGCCGGCATCGCCATGACGCATGGCATTCGGGCCGGAACGCTTGCCCTTGCGAGGACCTGCCTCTATGGCGAAGCGCGACAGCGTCTGGCGGCCCGGAAATCTCCGGATGATCTTGCGTTAGCGCCTGTCGCGCCCATCCGCGGCAGCGTGCGGACCTGCGACGAACAGGAAAGCAAGCAATACCTCGCCAACGCGGGACTCCGGGTGCCGGAAGGCGAGGTCACCACGGCCGCAACCGCATCTGCAGCCGCCGAACGAATCGGCTTTCCCGTCGCGCTGAAGGTGCTGTCGGCCGATATCGCCCACAAGACCGAAGCCGGGGGCGTTGCCCTCGATCTCCACACTCCCGGAGACGTGGAACGTGCTGCACACGACATCGGGGCCCGGACAGGCGTCGATCGCCTTCTGGTCGAATCCATGGTGAAGGGCCATGTGGCGGAGATGATCGTCGGCATCACGCGTGACGACGCGTTCGGACCGGTGCTCGTCATCGGTGCCGGCGGCACGTTCGTCGAACTCTACAGGGATTCGGCGACCCTTTTGCTCCCGGTCGTCGAGGACGATGTCCGCAGCGCCGTCGACCGCCTCAAGGTCGCACGCCTTCTCGACGGCTACCGGGGGGCACCGCGGGGCGATCGCGAAGCCCTTGTCGAAGCCGTCATGGCGGTGGCGTCCCTTGCCGAAGTAGAGCGCGACCGGCTTGTGGAACTCGATATCAACCCGCTCCTTGTCATGCCCGAGGGCATGGGCGTGATCGCGGCCGACGGCCTTCTTAGAATGATCTGAAGGGAAGTTTTTCATGAGTGACGTGGTGCGTGTCGAACGCCGGGGCAAGGTTCTGGAGATCACCATCGACAACCCGCCGGCCAACGCCATCAGCCGCAAGGTGACGGCAGGCCTCTCCGAAGCCTTCGTGAGGTTGCGAGACGATCCCGATCTTCTGGTCGGCATCGTCACGGGCGCCGGAGAGAAGTTCTTTTCGCCCGGCTGGGACCTCAAGGAGGGCGCTGCGGAATTCGATGCCCTGGAAGCCGGCGAGATCACGCAGGAGGATCGTGAGCACGTGGTCGAAGGCGGTTTCGCCGGACTCACGGAAATGTGGGATCTCTACAAGCCCGTCATCGCCGCCATCAACGGTTACGCGGTCGGCGGCGGCTGGGAAATCGCACTCGCCAGCGACATCCAGTACGCGGTACCCCATGCCACCTTCTTCATTCCCGACGTTCACATGGGATTCATCGCCGATGCCGGTGCTCTTCAGATCCTGCCGCGGCGCCTGCCCCACTCGATCGCCATGGAAATCCTCCTGACTGGCCGGCGCATGGGCGCCGAGGAGGCCCTGAAATGGGGGCTCGTCAACGAGATCGTGGAACCCGACCGGCTGATGGCGCGCGCCCGCGAAATCGCGGACCATCTCGCCGAGGGCGGACCGCTGGCGCTTCAGGCCACCAAAGAGGCCGTCCGCCACACGATGCACATGTCGATACCTGACTGCTTCAGGGCGCTGCGTCCTGGTGGACTTCCCGTCTACACGCGTATGCTCTCCAGCGAGGATGCCAGGGAAGGCCCCCGTGCCTTCGCGGAGAAGCGCAAACCCCGGTTCAAGGGCCGATAGGCAATTCCCCCTGTTTTTGGCTGTCTCCCGTTCATTGCCGGATCCAGCCGCCATGACGCGAACCATACCAGGAAATTGACAACGGCTGGGAACACCAGGAATGCAACCGGGCCGATCAGTCCTGCTGGCACTCAGCCCACAATGAGGGAACCGGACAGAACAGCGTCGATCGTCAGCCGCTACGCACGAAGGTTTCGCGGCCTCCGCTGACGTTGAGAATGGCGCCTGTGACATAGGCCGCCTCTTGGGAGCACATCCACAGGACGGCGCCTGCGATGTCGTTGACCTCGCCGATCCGGCCGATCGGAACCGCGCGCCTGCCGAGTTCCGTGACCTCGTCCTGGCCCATGCCGTCGTCCCAGATTTCTGTCTTGATGAGACCGGGGCGGATGCAGCAGACACGGATGCCCTCGCCCGCCACTTCCTTGGCAAGACCCAGCGTGAAGGAATCAAGACCGCCTTTGGTGCCGGCATAAACGACGTCGCCGGGCAGCCCGCCGTAGACGCCGGAGATCGACGAGATGTTGATGATGACACCTCCGGTGCCACCTCGCGCTGTCGACATGCGGCGGATCGCCTGGCGGCTGGTGAGCGCCGGACCGAGCAAGTTGGTATCGATGATCCGCCGGACCGTGTCGACCTCGTGGTCGGCCACCGGCACCTCGATGGAAATGCCCGCATTGTTGACCAGCACGGCCGGTGATCCGAGCAGGCGGTCCGTCTCCGCGAAGAGGAATTCGATGTCTTCCGGCTTCGAAACATCGGCCCTGATGGCCGCGGCGCGCCTGCCATGCGAACGGATCGCTTCAGCGACCGCTTCGGCACGGTCGGCCGACGCCGAATAGTTCACCGCGACGTCATAGCCCCTCTTTGAGGCGAGCAGGGCGATCCCGGCTCCGATGCCCCGGCTCCCGCCGGTGACGATCATGATCGGTGCAGCTGGCATGGGAACTGCCTCAGGCGGCTTTGCGGCGCAGCGACTGCGCCATGCAGTGAACACCGCCGCCACCGCGCGTGTAGCAGTCGACATCGGGATCGTAGACGGTGAATCCAAGAGCCTTCAGACGCGCCACGAGATCCTTCGCACGGGCCGGTGCGATGACCCGATCATTACCCAGCGACACGACATTGCAGGCAAGTGCCATCGTGTCCTGGTAGTTCACCGGAACGATCTCGATCTTCCTTGCCTTCAGCCAGTCGATGGTCTCCGGATCGGTCGTATCGAGACAGACCGCGCACAGCTTCTCGGCCAGCATGCAGACCATCAGGTCGATATGGACGTAGTGCTCGGCGATCGGTGTGACGCGGACCTCCCAGCCTTCCTTTTCGAACCAGCGCCGCACCTGGTGCGCCGACTGTTCCTGGGTGCGTTCGCCGCACCAGCCGATGAGGACACAACCCGGTTCGATGATGTCGAAATCACCGCCTTCGAAGGATCCGGCGGTCACCATGTCGAAGATCGGGATGCCCTTCTCCATGTAGAACCGGATCACCGGTCCGTACTCGCCACGGCGCCACCACTGGGCCATCTGTGTGACGACCGCACCGTAGGGTGTCATGAAAGACGAATCCCGCGCGAACACCTGATAGGGGAGTTCCTCGTCGGCCTCCAGCCAGTGAACCGTCACACCGGCCTCCTCGTAGGCATCGACCATCTCGCGGTGCTGCTTCATGGCAAGCTGGTGATCAAAGTGGTCGCCGCGCTTGAGAGTGGCCCTCGAGATCGAACTCGTGGGCAGCCAGCGGAAATTGTCGGCGGGCCCCAGCAGCACATCTGTCAGGACCCCGTATTCGGAGTTGCATCCCCAGTCTTTCAGAACCGGCGTGTTGCCGTTCTCGTCGCGGCAGCGAAGCGAATTTGCGGCCATGGCGGCATCTTCCCGTTCACGAAAGAGTTGCGGGACGGCCCCTCGCCTTCCCGCAGGCGGGACGCTACCATCCGCATTTCGCACACTTCAAGGAGTTCCTTAAATGGCGGGTGGCAACCTCACGCGGGGACAGGCGCTGATGCAGCTCGTGAAGGCCTACGGCATCGACACGGTGTTCGGCATGCCGGGCGTTCACACCCTGGAGTACTACCGAGGCATTGCCGATGCCGGCATGCGCCATGTCCTGTTCCGTCACGAACAGGGCGGCGGTTTCATGGCCGACGGCCATGCCCGGATTTCGGGCAAGCCCGCGGTGTGCTGTGTCATCACGGGCCCCGGGGTAACCAATATCGCAACAGCCGTCGGCAATGCCTACGCCGACAGTCAGCCCATGCTGGTGATCGCCAGCACCAACGGTTCTGCCGATCTCGGCGCCGGACGCGGCCGCCTCCACGAAATCACCGATCAACTGGCGACGATCCGGCCGCTGACCGCATTCGCCCAGACCATCTTGGACGGCCGCCAGATTCCCGGCGCCATCAACCGTGCCTTCGCCACCTTTTCGGCCGGAAGACCCCGGCCCTGCTATATCGAGCTTCCCATCGACAGGATCGCCGAGACCGCAGAATTCGCGGTCAGGACCTCGCCGGTCGCCGGCCCGATGCGTCCCGATGAATCCTCCGTCGAGAAAGCTGCCGCGGTGGCCGCGCGCGCGGAACAGCCGGTCATCATCGCAGGAGGCGGTGCGCTCGATCATGGCGAAGCGTTGCGGAGGCTCGCCGAAAAACTGGGTGCTGCAGTGATCCTCACCATCGCCGGCAAGGGCGCGATCGCGGAAGATCATCCGCTCAACTGCGGGGCCTGCCTGCTCTCGCCCGTCACCCACGAATTCGTCGAGAATGCCGATCTCGTCATTGCGGTCGGTACGGAACTTTCCGAAACCGACATCTGGAAGGAGTCGGACTTCCTGGAACTCACGGGCAGGCTCATCCGCATCGATGTCGATCCGGGCAATCTCTCGAGGGACTACGTGCCTGACGCAGCGCTCCTGGGCGATGCGGGACTTGCCATGGTGATGCTGACCGAGGCCCTCCCCGATGGCGGGCCGAAACCCGGCTTCGCCGGTTCCGGCACGGTTGCGAAACTGCGCCGCCGGCTGAAGGAAAGCCTTCTCGAGCGCCCGCGCGCCGCGAAGTTCACATCCGTGCTCGATGCACTGCGCAAGGCCATTCCCGAAGACGGCTGGCTTGTAACCGACGCAACCCAGATCGCCTATTTTGCCAACGAGTACTGGCCGACCTCGCACCCACGCAGCTACACCCATCCCAACGGGTACTGCACCCTGGGCTCGGCCATGCCTTCGGCCATCGGCGCGAAGCTCGGTTCACCGGCGAGGAACGGTGTCGCACTGGCGGGCGATGCCGGGTTCCTCTTCAGCGCGACGGAACTGGCGACCGCCGTCGACGAGGGCGTGAGCCTTCCCGTTGTCATCTGGAACAACGACGGCCTGGGCCAGATACGCGACGACATGCTGGAAGACGACATCACGCCGACCGGTGTCACGCCCGGACGCAACCCCGATTTCATGGCGCTGGCAAGGGCTTTCGGGGCTCACGCGGTCAGGCCGGAATCCCTCGAAGGCCTGACGGGTGCAATCCGCGAAGCGTTCGATGCCGGCGGCCCGACCCTCATCGAGGTCCGCGAGGACGCGGAATTCGTCGGCTGACGATCAGGTCGCGTAGTCGGGGTCCGTCCTGTCGAGTGACCGTCGCACGGCTTGCCATGTCGAGTCGGCAACCATGAATTCGGGATCTTCGGCCATAGCCGCGGTCCGTGCCACGGTCTTTCCATCGGGCACGATGATCTCCTGGCCGGATGCCAGGACATCCACCTGTACCTTGCAGGCGACCTCCAGATTGTAGAGCAGCGAGAAGGCAGTACCCGGAGTCGGACCGCAGGTGAGCAGACCATGGTTCTCGAGAATGAGGACATTGTTGCCCGCAAGATCTGCCACCAGCCTGTCGCACTCTTCCTGTCCGGCGGTCTGGATATCCCAGGGGTGATACGACACGCGTTCGTGGAAGAACATGGCCTGCTGGGAGATGGGCAGGAGGCCGCACTTCATGCAGGAGACCGCCATGCCCGCCCGGGTGTGGGAATGGAGCACCCAGTTGACGTCGGAACGCTCCTTGAGGATGGCATGATGGATGGCATGGCCCGCCTCGTTCACCGGCCAGTCGCCGCTGACGAGATTGCCGTCGTAATCGACAACGATCAGGCTCGACGCGGTGATTTCCTCGAACATCAGCCCGAAAGGATTGATGAGATAGCGGCCAGGCTCATCGGGATGGCGGGCGGATATGTGCGTGTAGATGAGGTCGGTCCAGCCGTAGCGGACGAACGCGCGGTAGAGTGCCGCGAGATCGCAGCGGATATCCCATTCCTGAGGGCTGACTTCGGCGGGGTGAAGCCGGGAAACGACTGCCATGGGGTATTCTCCTCGATGTCCTGAGCACCGGAAGCCGAAGGCTACGACGGGACGGCGCAACTTTCCACAATGCGTTCTTCACCCATCGGGCTTGCGGGAGCAGCGTTTGCGAGCCCCGAAATCATTGTCGACCTCTTCGAATCGGTCGCCGGGACATTGCGATGCCGACCGGGAAAGGGTTTCATGGCTCAACCGAAACCGGCAGCCGGAGGACATGCCATGGCCCGCGACCCGCGTTACGACATCCTGTTCGAACCCGTCAGAATCGGGCCTGTGACGGCGCGCAACCGCTTCTACCAGGTGCCCCACTGCAACGGCATGGGGCGCACGCATCCCACGGCCATGGCGGTGATGCGCGGCATCAAGGCTGAAGGCGGTTGGGCGGTGGTCTGCACCGAACAGTGCGACATCCACGTCACCACCGACGTGGAACGGGAAGTCCGGCTGTGGGACGATCGCGACATCCCCTATCTGGCGCGCATGGCCGACCAGGTTCACCGGCACGGTGCCCTGGCCGGACTCGAACTCACCCACATGGGGTACTACACCGCCAACTATATGGGGCGTGAAATCCCCATGGCGCCGTCGGCAAGGCCGGTTCACGGCATCGATCCGTTCCACGCCCGGACCATGGACCGGACCGATATCGCCAACTACCGGCGCTGGCATCGCAATGCGGCCCTGAGAGCAAAAAAGGCCGGTTTCGACATCGTCTATGTCTACGCTGGACACAGCCTGTCACTGTGCATGCATTTCCTTTCGCCGCGCCACAACCGCCGCACCGACGAATACGGCGGCTCCATCGAGAACCGGGTACGACTCCTGCGCGAGGTCATCGAGGACACGAAGGACGCGGTGGGCGACACATGCGGCGTGGCGGTGCGCCTTGCGGTCAACGAGCTCCTCGGGCCGAAGGGCATAACGCCCGAGGAGGAAGGCCGTGCGGTGATCGAGATGCTGGGCGAGTTGCCTGACCTGTGGGATGTCAATGTCAGCGAATGGGAGAACGACAGCGAAACCTCGCGGTTCAAGGAGGAGGGTTTCCAGGAGGAGCACATCTCGTTCGTCAAGTCGCTGACCTCGAAGCCGGTCGTCGGCGTCGGCCGCTACACCAGTCCGGACCGCATGGCCTCGCTCGTGAAGAACGGCATTCTCGACATGATCGGTGCCGCCCGGCCCTCGATCGCCGATCCCTTCCTGCCGAAGAAGATCGAGGAAGGCAGGCCCGAGGACATCCGCGAATGCATCGGATGCAACATGTGCGTCGGCACGGCGAACCAGCCGAGCTATCTGCGGTGCACGCAGAACCCGACCCAGGGCGAGGAGTGGCGCCGGGGATGGCATCCCGAAGTCGTACCGCCGAAGGAGTCGGACGAACGCATTCTCGTCGTCGGCGCGGGTCCGGCCGGCCTCGAGGCGGCAAGGGCGCTGGGCCAGCGCGGTTACGAGGTCATGCTCGCCGAAGCGGGTCAGGAGCCGGGAGGGCGTGTCGCGCGCGAATGCCGGCTGCCGGGACTTGCCGCCTGGGGCCGTGTACGCGACTGGCGCATGACCCAGCTTCACAAGCTTCCCAATGTGGAGATCTTCATGGATTCGGCGATGACCGCCGAAAGCGTGCGAGAGACAGGAGCCAATCTCGTCGCCGTCGCGACGGGGGCGAAGTGGCGGCGTGACGGCAGTGGACGCTATCACGATTTTCCGCTCGAGACCGCCGCCGGAAGCATCTTCACGCCCGACGACATCATGGCGGGAGCCCGGCTCGAGAGTCCCGTCGTGGTATTCGACGACGACCATTACTACATGGGTGGCGTGATCGCAGAAAAACTGGTGCGCGACGGCCATGACGTCGGCATCGTGACTCCCGCGGACGCCGTTTCCTCATGGACCGGATTCACACTCGAACACGAACGCATCCAGGCCCGCATGCGCGAACTCGGCATCGCGCGCCATCTTGCCTTCGCGGTGAAGGGAATCGAGGCGGAACGTATCGAGATCGAGGATGTCTACACGGGCAAGAGCGAATGGATTCCCTGCCGGAGCCTCGTCATGGTAACGGCCCAGGATCCTGTCGACGAGCTCTATCACGAGCTCATGGCCGATGAGCAAGCCAACCGGGAGGCGGGTATCCGCCGCGTGTCGCGAATCGGCGACTGCTACGGCCCGGGGCCGATTGTAGCCGCCGTCTTCGGCGGCTACCGCTATGCGCGCGAACTCGGCGAGGCCATCGGCGACGGCGTCCCCTGGAAGCTCGAGATCACCGAACTCGCTGTGGAAGTCTGAACGAAAAGACAGTCTGCGGGAGGCTATGCATGCCCGGAAATCTGGTTCAGGATATCGAATGAGGTAACCGGAGGATCTCGTCATGTCCACATTCAGCAAAGTATCCCGCGGCTGGCATCTCGACCGTCGGCGTTTCGCTTCCCTTGCCGCGTCTGCAGGTGTTGCCAGTTTCATGATTCCCGTGGCCTTCAGACCGGCACAGGCTGCAGGCAGTGATCTCAAGGTCTTCGAATGGGCAGGATACGATCTCCCCGAGTTTCACGAAGACTACATCACCCAACACGGCGGCTCTCCCGAATTCAGCATGTTCGGCGAACTCGAGGAGGCCCTGCAGAAACTGCGCGGCGGCTTCGTGGCCGATGTCACCCATCCCTGCACGAGCAGCATCGGACGCTGGGCCGATGCCGGGATCATTCAGTCCGTGGACACGGACCGGCTCGTCCACTGGAACGACATCTTCCCGAGCATGCGCGAGATCAGGGCGATCCACTACAACGACACCATCATCGGCGTGCCGGCGGACTGGGGGAACTCGTCGATTCTCTACCGCTCCGATCTGGTGGAACCCATGGAGAACTCGTACAACCTGTTCCTTGACGAGCGCTACGCGGGGAAGATGGCATTCTTCGATTCGGCCGACGCCTTCGCCCAGGTCTGCGGACTTATCCTGGGCGTCCATCCCTTCACGATGGATGAAAAGGAGATCGCCGAGGCCGCCAACATCATGCGGCGCATCCACGCCAATCTGCGGTTCTACTGGACCGATCCCACCCAGATCGAGCAGGCGCTTGCTGCCGGCGAGATCGTGCTTGCGTATTCCTGGAATGGTTCCGCAAAGAACCTCAAGTCCCAGGGTCTGGAAGTCACGTTCATGGACCCGCGGGAAGGAATTCTCACCTGGGTGTGCGCGCTGGCTCTGGGCAACGGCGATCCCGGCAGTCTCGATCTTGCCTACGACTTCCTCGATGCCTGGACCTCGCCGGAGGCCGGCAAGAACCTGATCGAGATGTACGGTTACGGGCATTCCAACATGAAGGCGTTCCCGCTGGTTGCCAATGAAGTCCTGGATTCCCTGGGAATTTCGGATCCGGATGCCATGATGGCCAAGGGTACCTTCATCGAGGAGATGTCGCCTGATACGCGTGAAGCGGTCATCCGGACGTTCGACGACGTGAAAGCCGGCATCTGACGGTAATGGATGAGGGCCCCGACGTCGGCATGATCGGGGCCCTCCACTTTCCATGACCGCCTCCTACGACATCCGGCCCATGCCGGAACCGATCGACGCCGCACTTGTGGCCCGCCTCGCACGGGCCGAAACCGCCACGATCGGCCATGCCCGGCTCCACGGATTCCTCGATACCGGAATCCGTCCGGTGATCCGGGACCGTCGCATTGCCGGGACGGCCATCACCGTGCGTATCCCGGGGGCCGACTCCACGCTGCTGCATCATGCCCTTGGATACGTGCGCGCCGGCGACATCCTGATGATCGACCGCTGCGGCGACGACCTCCATGCCTGCTGGGGCGGTTCGCTCACGATCGCCGCGAGGTCCCGGGGCCTCGCCGGTGCCGTGATCGACGGCCGGGCGACGGATTTCGGCGACATCAGGCGCATCGGCGTGCCGGTCTGGTGCCGGGGCTCCTCGCCGATCACGACACGCCTTCTTGCAGCCGGTGGCGGACTGAATGTACCGGTCTCGGTGGGAGGCGTCATCGTCAATTCCGGCGATGCAGTCATTGCCGACGAAAGCGGTGTCGTCGTGCTCGCCCCCGACGAGGCTGAACACTGGGCGGACTACGCGGTTGACGAGCAGGCCGAGGAAATTCCCTTCAACGAGGCACTGATGCGCGGAGAACGGCTCGGCGCGCTGTCGGGAGCGACGGCAATGATCGAGGAGGCCACCGGTCTCGATCTCGGTGAAGACGGGACGACATGACCGGCTGCGCCGATCTTGCGATCTGGCTGTCCACGGCGCATACCGCCATGGTCGAAATCGCCCGCGATCTCGGTTTCCGGCGCGTCGTGCTCGACATCGAACACGGAATCTTCGACCTCGAACGCCTGGACAGGCTGGTGCCGTTCGCGCGGGCGCTGGACATGGAGGTCCATGCCAAGGTTCTCGGTCCGGAGGCCATCCCTATCCAGCAGGCACTCGATCTTGGATGCGACAGCGTCATCATTCCCCACGTCGAAGGCCTTGATCACGCCTCGGTCACCTGCGCGTCCGCCAAGTACCCGCCTCTTGGTTCACGCAGCTTCGCCGGAGGCAGAACCGTCGCCTACGATGCACCGCCCGACGGCTGGTTCGAGGCCGAGAACCGGCGCCAGCACTGCTATCCCATGATCGAAAGCGCGGCGGCGCTCGCCGACATCGAAGCAATCCTGGCGCTCGACACGGTGGACGGGGTGTTTGTCGGTCCGTCCGATCTCGCCCTCTCGTGCGGCCGGGACCGTTATCGCTTCTCTGCCGAGGACCGCAGGGACCTCGAGACCATCGCCCGCGCGGCATGGGCCGCAGGCAAGCCGTGGATCATGCCGGGCTGGACGGCCGAAGAGCGCCGCCTCGCCCGAACGCTGGGCACGGCCTGGATGGTCGTCGCTGACGAAACGGGTTCGATCCATGCGGGCCTTTCGGCCACACTGGCGGCCATCGACGGCGAAACGGGAGCATCGCGACCATGACGGCGCGCACCACGGGAGAGGCCCTGATCCATCTTCTCGAGGGCTATGGCGTCGACACGGTCTTCGGCATGCCCGGCGTCCATACCCTCGATTTCTATCGCGCGCTCCCCGAAACCGGTATCCGCCATGTCGGCGTGCGCCACGAACAGGGCGCGGGCTTCATGGCGGACGGCCACGCACGAGTTACCGGACAGCCCGGAGTCTGCCTGCTGATCAGCGGTCCCGGCGTTACCAATGCGGCGACGCCGATCGGCCAGGCCTACTCGGATTCACAGCCCATGCTGGTGCTGTCTTCCGTCGGCAGTCTGGGCGACCTCGGCATGGGGCGCGGAAGGCTTCACGAAATCCCCGACCAGAGGGCCGTGACCGCGCCGATCACGCACTTCAGCGAAATAGCCATGACACCGGGCCAGGCGATGGAACTGGTGCACCGCGCCTTCGCCCACTTCGCATCGCAACGCCCGCGCCCGTGCCACATTTCAGTTCCGCTCGATGTGCTCAACCAACCCTTCGAAGGCAGCATCGAAGCAGCGCACCTGCCGGACCGTCCGTCTCCCGACGGCACGGCACTCGATGCAGCCGCTGCACTTGTCTCCTCGGGTGGCCCTGCGGTGATGATCACCGGCGGAGGCTCTCTGGGCGCGGCCGGTGAGGTTCGTGCGCTCGCCGAGCGCCTCGGTGCCGCCGTCATTCCGACGATTGCCGGCAAGGGCGTGTTGCCGGCCGATCACCCGCAGTCGCTCGAGATGACACTGGATCAACCGGCAACGCAGGCCTTCATCTGCGAGGCAGGGCTCGTCATCGCCATCGGCACCGAGCTTGCCGAACCCGATCTCTGGGCGCCCGAAGCGCTCCCGATCACCGGCAAGCTCATTCGCATCGATATCGATTCCGGAACACTCGCCCGGGACTGGCGCGCGGACGTCGCCATTCTCGGCGATGCCGCCCGATCGCTCGACGGCATTCTGCAGCGCCTCGAGGGCAGGAATCTCGGGCCCGGTTTCGGCACTGAGGCCATCAATGCGGCGCGCATGGCGGGACGCGCCGGTTTCGGTTCGCTCGAGCGACTGCACGAACCCCTGATACTGGCCATCAGGAAGGCCATGCCGCCAGATGGCTTCTGTTTCACGGACATGACTCAGATCGCCTATTCGGGCTATACGCTCTTTCCCGCGAACAGGCCCCGGCAGTGGTTCTTCCCGGTCGGTTACGGCACGCTGGGATTCGCCCTTCCCGCAGCGATCGGCGCCTGTCTTGCCGCACCCGACCGGCCTGGCGCGGTCCTGATCGGTGACGGCGGCCTGCAGTTCACCATCGCCGAGCTTGCGACGGCCGTCGAACTCGAGCTTCCTCTCGCCATCGTTCTCTGGGATAATCACAGTCTCAAGCAGATCGCCCGTTTCATGCGCGAACAGGATATCGAGGAAATCGGCGTCCACCCGAGGAATCCCGATTTTATCGCACTGGCAAGGGCGTACGGCATGGCCGTCAGCGAACCATCCGGCCTCGATGAACTGACGGATGCCATGATCAAGGCATGGAAGACCAAAGGCCCGACCCTCGTCTACATCAACGAGTTTGCAGACTGGGTCCAGGGCGCATCCGCCTGATGGATAAGGCCGTGTGGGACGCTCAATCCGCCGCCTCGACCAGCCGTTTCTCAAGGGGATCGCCGGACTTGACAAGGACATCGAGGCGGACCGTAGCACGGCTGAATGCCGTATAGAGGATGCGCTGCATCCGCTCCTCATCGCGGCTGCGGGACTCGACGTCGATGGCGATGATCGCCGGTGCCTGCTGCCCCTTGTAGCGGTAGATGCTCTCCAGATGGAGCTGGCCTGGCGTGAAGACCTGATTGCCGAGCAGATCGTATCCGCCGGAAAACCTCTTCAGCGTGTGATTGCCCACACGGGTGCGGTCCCCGAAGCAGGTGTTCGCGATGCCCCTCATCGAGAGGATAACTATATCCTGCAGTTCAAATTTTCTGGCCAGCAGTTCGGAAACCGTTCTCGACACGAGCCTCACCTGGTGCCGGTCGTCTTCATAGGCGTGGACTCCCACCCCGAGACCCGGCAGGTCGTTTGCCTGCTCGAATTCGAACGGCAGCGCCTTCTTGATGAATCGGGCGATGGATTCCGGCGAACGGTAGTTGAAACGGGCGTTGAAGCCGACAAAGCCCTCGAGCGCGACAGGATCGTTCGTGCGGATGGCCTGATGGGGATCCTCGAGCCAGACAATGTCGGCGTCATCGCGGGCGAAGAGCTTCAGAATGTCGAACCATTCCGGCTCGAAGTCCTGGCCCTCGTCGACGATGACGGAATCGAACATCCACGATTCCGGGATCGGGGCCGCCGTCACCTGATCCTGGATGCGGGACCAGAACTCGGCGTCGCTGTCCTTCCGGCTGAAGTCCGGCGCCTCGTCGATGCTCTTGAGGAATCGATAACACAGCCCGTGCCAGGTCTCGACAAGTCCTCCCTTGCCGACCGACACCCTGATCCTCTCCATGAGCTGCCTGTTGAAACAGACGAGCAGCGGTTTGCGGGACCGTTCCACCGCCTCCTGAAAGAAACGCCGCGCGATCACGGTCTTGCCGCACCCGGGTGAACCGCGGACGCGCAGCCGAAGCGGTGTCATCTCGATACTCGTGAGGATGTCGCTGAGCCTGCTGCTCAACCTCACGAATCGCGTCTCGCCCTGGCGAATGTAGGCGTGGATATCCGGCGCAAGACGAGCAAGCAATATTCGGCTGAAGAGAAGATCCGGATTGTGCTCTCGGGCCTGCGCGGCGAGGACAGCATCGCCGAGCTGTGCCGTCGGGAAGGGATCGCCGAGAGCCTCTACTACAGCTGGTCGAAGGAGTTCCTGGAAGCCGGCAAGAAGCGGCTTTCGGGGAATACCGCCCGCCAGGCGTCCTCGGGCGAGGTCAAGGACCGGCGCCGCGTAATGCATGACCTCAAGGAAGCGCTTGTCGAACAGGTGCTGGAGAACCGGCTGCTTAAAAAACGTGATCGGGGGTGAGGCGTGAGCACGCCACTGGTTCGAGTGCCGTGCCGAACGGAGACGGCAGCTTTGTCAAGTTAACCGGATACACTCCGAAATCTCGGTAAATTGTCGATGGCTGCTCGCCGTCATTTCAATGGCTTAGCCTCATGGAGAGATGCCGAAAACAGCCTACAATCTGTTAACTTGACAATGCCTGGCTGCGGATTGAGAGCGCTTGGCGAAACAGCTACGGCTCGCGTCAAGAGGCTCACGGCGGCAAGCTCACCGCTCCCAGATTCCAATCCCAACAAAACGAAATCGCCATTCAGATCGACGCACTCAATCGCTCTCTTTCTGCACCAAAGCCCTAGGGATTCCCCCCTGATCACCTTCGAATGCGCCGCGCGGCTCGGCAGCTTCTCTCAGGCAGCCAAGGATCTGCATTCCTCGCTACCCGCCGGCATATCGCAATCCTTGAGCAGTACCATTCGATGCGACTATTCGGACAGTCCCGTGCCAAAGTGAGACTGAGCGATACTGTAAGTCACTTCCGCAACGCTGTCGCCGATGGTCTTACCATACGGGTTCAGGAGTCCCTGAATGATTTGCGTTGGACACCGGCGACGATCTGGTATGAAGTTATCGGCCAGAAACGAGCGCGGGCCGGAAGGCATGGAGAGCGCGAACGCCCAGCTTGATGGGATATTGGCATGACAAAGACGCTAGAAGAGATCATCGGCAAAGAACATATCGAGGCACTGCGACGGCCAATTGGCGATGCGCGCGGGCTGCCGGGCGCGGCTTACACCAGCGAGGAGTTTTTCGAGCTCGAACAGGAACGTATGTTCCGCCGGACCTGGATGTGCATTGGCTTCGAGTGCGACATCCCGAATCCCGGTGACGCGATGCCGATAACCGTCGGCGGGTTGCCGATTATTCTCGTGCGTGGCAAGAACGGCGAAATCAAGGCTTTCCACAACGTCTGCCGCCATCGCGCGACCTTGGTCCTGACCGAACCTGGCAAGGGGTTAACGTCGCTGACCTGCCCCTATCATGCCTGGGCCTGGGATCTTGATGGCAAGCTCAAAGCAACGCCCTACTTCGATGGTACCAAGGGAGGCGACCAGCAAGGGCGCTTTGACAAGGAAAAGTACGGTCTCGTGCCTGTACGTTGCGGCGTCTGGTATCACTGGGTCTTCGTCAATATGGATGGCAATGCGCCACCGTTATCAGAGCATGTACGTCCGATGGTCGAGCTGCTCGACGGCCAGGATCTCGGAGCCTGTCGCGTCGGTCTGCGCGACGACTGGGAGTTCCAGGCGAACTGGAAGCTGCAGAACGATAATTGGGAGACCTACCACCACATTTGGGTGCACAAGGGCATCTTCAACAAGATGTCAAACGAAGTGGACCTCAAGACGGGCGAACCCTGGGTCTTGACGCTGCAGAACGGCACGGTTGTTACATTGACACGCCGTCCGGGTGGACCGCCATTTTCAGAGTCCAAGAGCAATCTGCCGATGATACCCGTTCCCGAAGGAAAGGGGCGATTCCTTGGCACCAACGTGTTATTTCCGAATGTGACGATGACAATCGACGGCAATCATATTGCTTCGGTCGTGACCGATCCTATTGCACCAGACAAGACAGTCGCGAAGATGGGGTTCTTCTTTGTCGGCGAGGCCGCCAGCGCGGAGAAGTACGCGGCCGACCGCAAGCAAACGCTCGATCTCTGGATGGGACCGACGCGGAACAAAGGGGATCTCGGCGGTATTCGCAGCCAGGACATGGATATCTGGGAAGTTCAGCAGATCGCCCGCAAGTCGCCGATCGCGGACGAAGTGGTATTCTCGCCAACCTGGGAGGCCAATATTCATTACTTCCAGAAAATGCTGATCGACTATATGGAGGCCTGAGACAGCTGTTGTTGCAGGTTTGTCATTTCGGCTTCAGGTCTATCGAATAATACCCCTCTGAGTTCGAATCGAGAGAGCGAAGATGGTAAGCGTTCTATCAACCGGTGATAGATCACTGCAAATCACCGTGTGATAGAACGCTTACGGTGTGTATCGGGAGATTGTGGCGACGGGTCATCACTGCGAGGTGGTGGCGGCGTGCCGGCGACCGGGTGAAGACGGACCGGCGTGATGCGGTGAAGCTGGCAGGCCTTTACCGTGCTGGAGCGCTGACATCGGTGTATTCGGGACCCAACTCGCGCTGGAGGTGTTCGAGGGTCACCAGTTCCGATGCGTGGCTGCCGGCCAGCGCAAGGCGGGTGATATCGGAAGGAACAATGTACGCCATGGGCCCGGCCGCTCACGAAGCGGATTGCGCCTTCTTCTCCCAGGTGCCCCGGGGGGTCTGCTGCCAGTAGGTCAGGGCGTGGCCGGCATCCCTTCGGGCCTTCCAGCGGCGCCGGGCCGATGCGACGGCTTCGGGATCGCGGCCATCGAACATGTCGACGACGCGCTCGAAGTCTGCGATGCGGTCGCTGTCGGCACTGTCGACGAGCACGAGGAGGCTGGCGCGGTTGGGATTGTCGTCCCTGTCCGAGAGCCAGATCGGCTGGTGTTCCACGTTCCTGGCGTGCCCGGCACAGCCATGGGGCAGGAAACTCCCCTCCTCGTAGGTCCACAGGACAGTGTCGAGATGTTCGGCACGCTCGCGCGAGCCGGTCACCACAAGCGCCCTCATGCCCTTCTCGAGGGCTTTCTCGAGGAGCTTCGGGAGCGCCTCCTCGAGGGGCGAACCAAGCAGGTGGTAAAAGCCGACCGCCGTCATGTTTCCCGTGTGTCGGCGACAAATCGATCGAGCAGGCGGACCCCGAAACCGGTGGCACCCTTGGGTACCAGGGCCTCGTCGGAATGGGCCCAGGCGGTTCCCGCGATATCGAGATGCGCCCATGGGGTGTTGTTGACGAATCTCTGGAGCAGGACCGCACCCGCCGTGGAACCGGCGTCGCGTTTCTTGCCGACATTCTTCATGTCGGCGATATCGGAGCTGATGTCCTTGTCGTAGCGCTCGCCAAGCGGCATACGCCACAGCTCTTCGCCGGTCGCATTGCCGGCGGCCACGAGGGCTGACGCGAGGTCGTCGCTGTTGCTGAAGAGTCCCGCCTTGTAGGTTCCCAGAGCGACGATGATCGCACCCGTCAGGGTCGCAAGATCGATCACCTGGTCGGGCTTGATGGTGTCAACGGTCCAGTAAAGCGCATCAGCCAGGACAAGACGGCCCTCGGCATCGGTGTTGATCACCTCGATGGTCTGACCGGACATGGTCTTCACCACGTCGCCCGGGCGCTGGGCGTTATGGGACGGCATGTTCTCGACACAGCCTATGACACCGGCCACATTGGCCTTCGCCTGGCGGGACGCCAGCGTGTGCATGAGCCCCGTGACGCAGCCCGCACCGGCCATGTCGAACTTCATCTCCTCCATCCCGGCACCGGGCTTGAGCGAAATGCCGCCCGTGTCGAAGCAGACACCCTTGCCGACCACGGCGAGCCAGGGATCGTCGTCGCCTGCACCCTTCCAGCGCATGACGGCAAGCTGACTCTCGCGCTCGCTCCCCTGGCCGACGCCGAGCAGGGCACCCATGCCGAGTTCCGCCATCGCAGCCTCGCCGAGCACCTCGACCTCAACGCCGACGTCGCGCAAGGACGATGCACGGCGTGCGAACTCCTCGGGATAGAGCGTGTTGGGAGGTTCGCTCACCAGATCACGGGTAAGGAAGACGCCGTCTGCCAGGCACTTCAGGCGCACGGCCTTGGCCTCACACTCCGCAATGGCGTCCGTGACAACGGTGACCTTCTCGATGGTGGGTCTGGCATCGTCCTTGATGGTCGTGCGGTAGGTGTCGAAGCGGTAGCTCCGCAGGGCCATGCCGTGCACGAAATCGCAGACATCGAGAGGATTGCCGGTCGGTATGGCGATGTGGCGCGCACCGAGTCTGTCGAGGTGGCAATAGGCGCCGCCTCCGAGATGCTGGCGGTCGAGAGGCGCGAACGTCGAATAGTCGCCGGTGCCGACGACGACGATATGGTCCGCGCTCATGTCCGGTGGCGCGAGGATGTCAAGGATCTGGCCCTTCTTTCCTCTGAACCGCGCCGATACCTTCATGGCACGGCTGACGGCGCCGCCGGCAGCGCGGTCGATCTCCTCTGCGGATGCGAAGAGCTTCCCGTCGTCCTGGGTGGCAACGAGGATGGTATCGGCGTCCCCGGGAATGTACGGGGCGAATTCAATCTGCATCGTGATCCCTCCGGCATCGGCAGTCAGGTTGAGACTTTAGCATCGCCCGGCGCATGTGGAAGCTGCAACATGGAACAGGGTGGCGGATCCCTGCCTCCCCTGTATAGTCTCGGGCGAGGGCTCGGCAAGGCACTTGATCAGGCAGATGATCCGCAGGCACACGTCCTACATTCTCGCGCAGCTTGCCATCACCACGACAACGATCGCCGTGGCGCTGGTCAGCGTGATATGGCTGACCCAGTCTCTGCGGTTTCTCGATTTCATCATCAACCGCGGCCTTTCGGTCCTGAGTTTCCTCAAGGTCACCCTGCTCCTGCTGCCGTCGATCATGACTGCGATCATTCCGGTCGCCGTGCTGTGCGCCGTGATCTACACGTTCAACCGCCTGACAATCGATCGGGAACTCGTGGTGATGCGCTCCGCCGGGATCGGTCCCTGGGGGCTGGCAAGGCCGGTGATCGCTCTGGGGATCCTCGCCACGGTCCTGGGCTATCTTCTGACACTGTGGCTGTCACCTGCGGGATTTCGTGAGTTCAAGGACGAACAGGCCGTTCTCAGAAGCGATTTCCAGCACCTGCTCCTGCGCAAGGGCGCCTTCAATACCCTCGTTCCCGGTTTCACGGTCTACTACAGGGAACAGGACGAGGAAGGCAGGTTCCGCGGTATCCTGATCCAGGACAACCGCTACGAGGAGCGCAAGGTCACCATGCTGGCGCAATGGGGCTCGCTTGTGAGTGATGTCGATCGCCTGCAACTCGTTCTGGGGAACGGAACACGCCAGGAAATCCTTGGCGAGGACCGGTCGCTGCGGATGCTCTACTTCGATGGCTACGCCCTCGATCTCTCCGAGCTTGCGGGTGCTCCCCCGTCGCGCTTCAGGGAACCCAAGGAAAGATACCTGCACGAACTGATAAGCGGGCCGTTCACGTCCGTTGATGAAAAGCATCAAGGCATGTTCCTGGCGGAAGCCCATCGGCGGCTCGTCCTGCCGCTCGCATCCCTGGTCATGGCGCTCATCGGGTTCGCCGCCATGACCGCCGGCGAGTTCGATCGCAGCCACCTGTGGCCGCGGGTCGTCACCGGTCTCGGCCTGGGCCTCGTCTATCTCGGAGTCTCCTTTTCTCTTACAAGCCTTGTCGTGAAGAACACGGCGCTCGTCGCTGTGCTCTACGTGCTGCCGGTCATCGGCTGCTGGCTTGCGGTCTGGGCCATGACACAACACCGCATTGCGTGGCCAATCCCCTCATTGGGCGCCATCCGGGGAAAGAGCTGAAGGCACCATGCGGCTTTCCTTCATCCTCTCAAGATACATCGCACGCCGCTTCTTCATGTCGGTCATGCTGGTTCTCGTCGTCATGGTGGCCGTCACGTTCCTGATCGATATCGTGAATCTGGGAGGGCGGGCTGCATCACGGGAACACGCTGACTTCGCCATGGTGCTCGAAATGGCTCTCCTGCGCATTCCGCTCTTCATGGTGAAGATACTCCCGTTCGCCATGCTGTTCGGAACCATGCTGACCTATGTCTGGCTCACCCGGACCCACGAACTCGTCGTGATACGGGCCTCGGGCGTCTCGGTATGGCAGTTTCTCCTGCCGGCGCTCGTCATCACGTTCATTCTGGGCATCGCCACCATCGCCATCTTCAATCCGCTCGCATCGGCCATGGTGTCCCGCTTCGAACAGCTCGAGAACCGCTATGTCAGGAGCCAGGCCAATATTCTGGCCGTCTCGCCTGGCAACATGTGGATCAGGGAGGGAGACAACACCCGTCAATCCGTGATCCACGCCAACCGCGTTTCCGCGAACGGTACCGTTCTCGAGGACGTCACCATCCTGGTCTTCGAGGAGAACGACCGGTTCGTCGAGCGCTACGATGCCAGGCGCGCCGCGCTCCGCGAAGGTTACTGGAAAATGGAGGACGTGCTGGTGAGCCGGCCGGACAAGACGGCCGAGTCGGCCCGCACTCTCGAAATTCCGACCGAGCTTACCCCCGGGCGCATCCAGACCGCCTTCGCCTCGCCCGAGACGATCTCGTTCTGGGACCTTCCCAAATTCATCGAGATCATGGAACTTGCCGGCTTCTCGGCGCTGCGCCACCGCATCCACTGGCATGCAGTTCTCTCGATACCGCTGTTTCTGGCGTCCATGGTGCTCTTTGCCGCGACCTTCTCGCTGCGCCTGACCCGCCACGGGAAATTCGGCCTCTTCATTGTTGCCGGACTGGGATTCGGCTTTCTCGTCTACGTCGTATCGGACATCTTCATGGCCTTCGGCATGTCGGGCAAACTTCCAGCCATTCTCGCTGTCTGGGCGCCTGTTGCCATATTCACCGCGATCGGAAGTACCATGCTGCTCTACACGGAAGACGGATGATGTTCCGGCGCCTTCCCGACCTTGCAGTGCTCATCCTTGTGCTCGTTGTCGGCGGTGCCGAAGCGGACAGCCGTCTGGAAGAACCGGCCCTCCTTCAGGCCGATGAAGTCAGCCATGATGATCGCAACAGCGTCACGACGGCCGAAGGTTCGGTCGAGTTCGCCACCAGGGGCTATGTCCTCAAGGCAGACCGTCTCGTCTACAGCCTCAACGACGATCGCGTGACGGCGACCGGCAACGTGATCGTTGTCGATCCCGATGGGCAGACCATCTTTTCCGATCACGTCGAGTTGACCGGAGACCTGCGCGAGGGCATCGTCGAAGGCATCCGCATGCTGTTTTCCAACGGTGCGCGCCTGGCCGCGAACAGGGCGAAACGCACCGATGGCCGGTTCACCATCATGGAACGGGCGGTCTACAGCCCCTGTGAACTCTGCCCGGACAATCCGGAACGCCCACCGGTATGGCAGCTCAAGGCCAGGCACGTGACCCACGATCAGGAAACCAGGGATGTGACCTACCGGGACGTGACCCTGGAGTTCTTCGGAATCCCGGTCGCCTATTCGCCTTTCGTGCGCCATCCGGATCCGACCGTCGACCGGCGCAGCGGTTTTCTGGTGCCCGACTACGGTTCGAGCAGCACCCTTGGCTCCTATGTCCGTGTTCCCTACTACTTCAACCTCGCGCCCGAGCGCGACGCCACCCTGGCACCCATCCTTTCCCGCAAGGAGGGCCTGATCCTGTTCGGCGAGTACCGGGAGCTCATGGGATCCGGCGGCGTCACGGTGGAGGGTTCGGTCACGCGGGCCCGTGCGCGCCACAACTCCGGTCAGCTCAAGGGCGGCCACGAGGCCCGCTGGCACGTCAAGGCCGGCGGACTCTGGATGGATGGCCCGGACGTGCAGATAGGTGCCGATCTCCATCGCTCGTCGGACGACGGCTATCTTTCGCGCTATGGATTCAGCGATCAGGACACCCTGACCTCGGATGTCTTTGTCGAGCACTTCGACGACCGCTCCTACACCACCGCATCCGGCTATCTCTATCAGGGCTTGAGACCGTCCGACGATCCGAGCTCGATCCCGCTCGTGGCACCGCTCGTCAACTACAACTACACGACGCCTCCCTCGCAAATCGGATCTTCGGTCAGTCTGGACACCAATCTTCTCGTCCTCACAAGGGGCGAGGGCCCAGACAGCCGCCGGTTCTCTGCCGAAGCCGCCTGGCAGGCCCCGTTCCTGACCCGAAGCGGGCAGCTCTATACCGCGCAGGTTTCGCTGCGTGGTGATGCCTTCCATGCATCCGATGTTGAACTGGGGGCCAACCGCAAGACTTCCGGATTCGCCGGAAGGATTGTTCCCCAGGGCCTTCTGGAATGGCGCTACCTTCTCGCCAGAAGCACCGATTCGAGCCATCAGTTCATCGAGCCGATCGTGATGGTCGTGTGGAGCCCCAACGGCGGCAACCCGGAGGACATCCCCAATGAAGATGGTCAGGAATTCGAGTTCGACGAGGTCAATCTCTTCAGCACGAACCGGTTTCCGGGCCTCGACCGGATCGAGGGCGGACTGAGGCTCAACTATGGCCTGCGTCTTGGCGAATACGGCTTCGAAAGGGGGCGCAATGAACTCTTCGTCGGCCAGTCATGGCGGCATCGTGATGACGACACCTTCGACGAGGGCCAGGGTCTCGAGGGCCATTTCTCCGATTATGTCGGACGCCTGCTGGTCAACCCTTATCCCTATCTGGACATGCTCTACCGTTTCCGTATTTCCAACAAGCTTGACGATCTCTACCGCTCGGAGTTCGGCGCGAGAGTCGGTCCCGAAGAGGCGAGTTTCCAGCTCGGCTACGTGCGGCTGGACGAGGACAGCGATCCCATCATCGATAAATCCCACAAAACGCGCGAACAGATCACCGGCATCGCCGTCCTGAAGCTGTTCGACAATTGGACCCTCAGAGGCAACTGGCGTTCGGATCTCGGCGGCGCCGGGACCATCTCCTACAACGGCTCCCTGACCTACGAGGACGAGTGCACCGAGGTGACCCTGCGCGGTGAAAGGCGATTCACCGACGACACGGACTTCGACCCTCAGACCGTGATCATGTTCAAGGTGCGCCTGCTCACACTTGGCTGAGGCCGTGCCAGGGGGCGATGCAGACTTGATTCCAAGCACCGATTCCAGCACCTTGCCGGCCGGTGGAGAATGCATGTCCATGAACCGTGTCCTGACCGAACTCGTGCGAATTCCGGCAGTCATTGCTGTCGCGCTGATGACTGCCGTGGCAACTCCCTTAGTCGCCCAGGAGTCGCTTGGAATCGCGATTGTCGTCAATGACGAAGCCATCACGGCAAAGGACGTTCGCGAACGCATGGCCATGATCCTGGTTCTCTCCGGGATCGAGGACACGGTCGAGAACCACCAGCAGCTGTTGCCACAGGTTGCCAACATGCTGATAGACGAGAAGTTGCAGCTTCAGGAAGGCGCGCGACGGGGGATGGACAACTACCGCATCGACAGGGATGAAACCTACGGCTTCGTGGAACGGACCCTGGGGCTCCCTGCCGGGCAGCTGATCCCGTTCATGGAAGAGAACAATCTCAGCCTCGGCACGCTGGACGATCAGCTGACTGCGGAAGTCGTCTGGGGAGAACTCGTGAGGGCCCGGCAGAGCCGGCGTCCGATCTTCGAGGAGGACGTGGACGACGAACACGAACGGATGCTCAACGCTGCGCACGAGCCCGCATACCTGCTCGCCGAAATCTTCCTTCCCGTGGACGATCCGACAGATGAATCACGGGTCCAGGAGAACATGAACCGCCTTGTGGAAGCCCTTGTGTCAGGCGCGAGGTTCAACGTTCTCGCCCGACAGTTTTCCCAGAGTGCGAGTTCGATCAACGGCGGCGACCTCGGCTGGATCGTCCGGAGCCAGCTTTCCCAAGAACTCGCTGCAGACGTGCCCTCCCTTCAGGCCGGCCAGCTCTCGCCGCCGATCCGGACGCTGGGCGGGTACATCCTGATTCTGGTGCGTCAAGTCCGGTCCGGCTACCGCGTACGTGCGGAAGATACCGAGGTCACGATCCGCCAGGCAATCTTTCCCTCGGGCGAAGACGAAACCGCAGACGATGCCGCCCTGCGCGTGGCAGATCTCGCCGGTTCGATCACAACGTGCGAGGAACTCGACATCCTCGCTGCGGTCGACGACGGGCCGGCGGTCAGCGACGCGATCACGGCAAGGCTGACCGATCTCCAGGAGAACGTGCGGGACGAGTTGGTGGCTCTCGAGGAGGGACGCGCCGGTAAGCCCGCCGTCATCGACGGGGGTCTGCGTGTCATGGTCCTGTGCGACCGGGTGGAACGTGGACTGCCATCGCGGGAAGAGGCCCGCAATAACCTTCTGGTGCGCCAGCATGACACCATCGCGAGGAGCTACCTCCGCGACCTGAAGCGCAGGGCCTTCGTGGACATCCGCATCTAGGTCCGGACCACAACCGTCTTGACCAACCTTGACGATCTTCCGGGCCTGAGGAACGTGGCAGATGCCTTCGGCCTGAGGGCCCGCAAGTCGCTAGGCCAGAATTTCCTTTTCGACGAGAACGTCCTTGACCGCATCGCCCGCAGTGCCGGCGGCCTCGAAGGCGCAACGGTCGTCGAGATCGGACCTGGTCCCGGCGGCCTCACGCGGGCGGTGCTGAGAGCGGGCGCGCGCCGGGTTCTGGCTCTCGAGAAGGATCCGCGATGCTGTGCCGCCCTTGCCGGACTTAGCCATGCCGCCGGCGGACGGCTTGAGATCGTGGAAACGGACGCCCTCGACTGCGATCTCGGCAAACTCCTGCCGCAAGGAGCGGTAGTCGTGGGCAATCTGCCGTTCAACAGCGCGACCGAACTTGCCATGCGCCTGATCGACCAGCGCAGGCTCGTCGACCGCATGGTCCTGATGTTCCAGAAGGAGGTCGCGCAGAGACTCGTGGCGGGACCGGGAACGCGGCGGTACGGCAGGCTGAGCGTTCTCGTGCAGTGGCTGTGCCATGTCGAGTGGCGCTTCGATCTTGCCCCGAGCACCTTCGTGCCGCCGCCGAAAGTCCAGGCATCGGTGCTGAGGATCACGCCCCGCAAGGAGCCCGCCTGGCCGGCCTGCGAACTGACGCTGCGCGCGCTCACAAGCGCGGCCTTCGGGCAGCGACGCAAGGTATTGCGCAATTCCCTGCGCCGGGTCTCTGACGACCCGGAAGGCATGCTTCTTGCCGCGGGCATAGAGCCCCGGGCGCGGGCCGAGGACGTTACCGTCGCCTCGTGGTGCGCGCTTGCCAGAGAACATGCGGCGCGCACCCCGCCGGCCTGACTACGGGATGCTCACGACTCCGCGTCCGGCTGTGTTACCAATGGCGACGGACAACAGGGGCAATGGTCCTGGCGTGTCAGATGCCGAATCTTCAATGACCCGGTCGAACCGGGCCACCTCGGCAACGCGGAGCGACCGCGTGACGCCCATGATGACGCAGTATTGGCGGATCAAGGAGGACCACCCGGCCGCGCTGCTGTTCTATCGGATGGGCGATTTCTACGAACTTTTCTTCGACGACGCGGTCGCGGCAGCCGGCGCGCTCGACATAGCGTTAACGACACGCGGCAAGCATCTCGGCGATGATATCCCGATGTGCGGCGTGCCCGTTGTCTCCGCCGACAACTACCTGGAGCGGCTCATCCACAAGGGTTTCCGGGTTGCGGTATGCGAGCAGGTGGAGGACCCCGCCGATGCGAAGAAGCGCGGCAGCAGCGCCATCGTCCGGCGTGACGTCATCCGGATCGTCACCCCGGGAACACTCACGGAAGACACCCTGCTCGATGCCCGCTCCGCCAACCATCTTGTGGCTCTCGCACGTGCGTCAAGCGACATGGCGGTTGCCTGGATCGAGATGTCGACCGGCGCGTTCGCCGTCGAACAGACCTCGGCAGCGGATCTGAACGCCCTTCTCGAAAGGGTCGCGCCGGCAGAACTCGTGATACCCGAGACGCTCTTCGGAGAACCGTCCCTCGAGGCCGTGCTGGCGCCCTACAGGGATCGGCTGGTGCCGGAACCGGACAGCCGGTTCGACAGCCGTGCCGGGGAAAGGCGCTTGCGGGAAGTCTATGCGGTCGCTTCGCTCGACGCCTTCGGCGCCTTCGACCGCGCTGAACTCGCGGCCATGAGCGGGCTCATAGCCTATGTCGAACTGACCCAGAAAGGGCGTATCCCCAGACTCGCTCCGCCGGGACGCCGCACGACCGGACAGTCGATGCTGATCGACTCGGCGACCCGGCGCAATCTCGAGCTCATGCAGACACTCGACGGAACCCGCCGCGGAAGCCTGCTGGGAATCATGGATCGCACGGTGACCGGCGCCGGCGCACGCCTGCTGGGCCAGAGGCTGACAGCACCGCTGACAGATACAAAGGACATCGCGGAACGTCAGGATTCCGTGGAAACGCTGGTCGACGACAGGACGCTGCGCGACGATCTCAGGGACATTCTTGCCCGCACACCCGATCTCGAGAGGGCGCTCGCGCGCCTGGCGCTCGGAAGAGGCGGCCCCCGCGATCTTGGCGCGATACGCGACGGCCTCGCAGCGTGCGCCGATCTCTCGGAGAAACTGAAACATCACCCGGAGCTTCAACCGGAGCTCGCTCGTGCCCGGCAGCGCCTTTCGGCAGCGCCCGACGTCGCCGACCATCTTGCAAGACTCCTGGTCGACAGCCCACCGGTCGCCGCCCGGGAAGGTGGCTTCGTGCGCGCCGGTTACAGCGGCGAGCTGGACGATTCAAGGACTCTGCGCGACGACAGCCGACAGCATGTTGCCAAGCTTCAGGGCGCCTACCAGAAAGCCACCGGCGTTGCCTCGCTCAAGGTCCGCCACAACAATCTTCTTGGTTACTACATCGAGGTCACCCGCAATCACGCCGACAAGCTCGATCCGGAGACGTTCATCCATCGCCAGACCATGGCGAATGCCATGCGCTTTTCAACCGTCGAACTCGGAGAACTCGAAGCCGGCATATCCCGTGCCGCCGAACGCGCGATCGCATTGGAACTCGACATCTTCCAGGAAGCCGCGGCCGAGATCTCCGCTGCGGCGGCCGAGATCGCGGCGGCAGCCGGTGCGGTTGCCGTCATTGACGTCACCGCGGCGCTCGCGGAACTCGCAACCGAACTTCATTACACCCGTCCGACCGTGACAGCCGATCTCGACTTCGCCATCGAACTCGGGCGCCATCCCGTGGTCGAGGTGCTTGCCGCACCGCGCGACGCTCACGAGTTCGTGGCCAACAGCTGCAGGCTCGAAGACGACGGCCGCCTGTGGCTGCTGACCGGACCAAACATGGCGGGCAAGTCGACCTTCCTGCGCCAGAATGCGTTGGTCGCCGTCATGGCCCAGATGGGAAGTTTCGTGCCGGCGGCATCGGCCAGGATCGGCGTTGTCGACCGCCTGTTCAGCCGCGTAGGTGCCGCCGACGATCTCGCCCGCGGCCGTTCGACGTTCATGGTCGAGATGGTGGAAACCGCGGCGATCCTCAACCAGGCCTCGGAACGCTCGCTCGTCATTCTCGATGAGATCGGACGGGGCACCGCGACATTCGATGGCCTCTCCATCGCCTGGGCGGTCCTCGAAAGCCTTCACGAGGTCAACCAGTGCCGCGCGCTCTTCGCCACCCACTACCACGAACTCTCGGCACTCGCCGGTTCGCTCCAGGCGCTCAAGCCCCACACCATGCGGGTGAAGGAGTGGCAGAACGACATCGTGTTCCTCTACGAAGTGGGGGCCGGTGCCGCCAACCGCAGCTACGGCATCCACGTCGCCCGGCTGGCGGGATTGCCGGAAGCCGTGATCCGGCGCGCCGAAGAAGTTCTCGGCATCATCGAGGCAGGCGACGGGGGGAGCGCCGTGGCACGGCTCGTCGACGATCTGCCGCTGTTTCAGGCGGCGGCCAGACGATCGGCCGATGTTGTGCCGGCCTCGACTCTCAGACAAGCTGTCGATGCCGTCATACCCGATCATCTGACCCCCCGGGAGGCACTAGACCTCGTCTACCACCTCAAGGACCTGGCTGAGGAAAGCGATGACTGACCTTCCAAGGGCCCCGCGGCCCGGCACCATCGTGAACCGAAGCCGCCTGTGCCAGACTCTCGCCGCTCTCTCTCCCGGCGATGACGAGGGCCTTCTGGGCGCCCTTCGCGACACGCTCGACAATGGCCAAAGCTGGATCCGCGACAGGCTCGACGCCAATTCTCCGGGCGTCGAGCTTGTCACCGCCATGAGAATGCTGGTCGATGTCGTCATCAGGGAACTGCTACGGCATGTCGACCGGACCGAACCGGCCGAATCCGGTGGCGGCCGGATGACGCTGGTTGCCGTGGGCGGCTACGGACGCGGCGAACTCGCCCCTTATTCCGATCTCGATCTTCTCTTCCTGCTCGCCGGCCCGGCAACGCCGCGTCAGGAGAAGTTCATCGGCCGTGTGCTCTACACGCTCTGGGATCTCGGCCTCAAGGTCGGGCATGCCACGCGCACGCTTGACGATGCCATCGACAGCGCTCTCGACGACATGACCATCAGGACCGCGGTCCTGGAAGCGCGTTTCCTGTGGGGCGACCGGAACCTCTACCGCAGGTTCGCGCGCCGCTTCCACAGCGCCGTGGTCGCCGGCAGCGGACCGGAATTCGTGCGGGCCAAGCTCGAGGAGCGCGATCTCAGGCACCTCAAGATGGGAGATTCGCGCTATGTTCTGGAACCCAATGTCAAGGAGGGCAAGGGCGGCCTAAGGGACCTCCATGTCCTCTTCTGGATCGCCAAATATCTCTATCGCATCGCCCGCGTCGATGACCTGACGTCAGCGGGCGTACTGACTCGTGCCGAACTCGCCCGCTTCCGCCGTGCCGCGGATTTTCTCAACCGTGTAAGATGCCATCTTCACGTTCTTTCGGGCCGCGCCGAGGAGAGGCTCACGTTCGATCTCCAGACGGAGATCGCCCAGCGCATGGGTTTCTCGGATGCCCGAAGCCAGCGTGCCGTCGAGCGATTCATGAAACGCTACTTCCTTGCCACGAAGGAGGTCGGCGGCCTCTCGCGCATCTTTGCCGCCGTGATCGCCGAAAGCCAGGGTGGGACAAGGGGCCGGCCGCGTTTCGCATCGGTTGCCAAGGAAATCGCGGGCTTTCCGGTCTCGGGCGGCATGATCTCGATTCTCAACCGCCAGCACTTCGAGTCATCGCCAGGCGATCTCGTGCGCATGTTCCATGTCTCGCAGAAGGAGAGGATAGATATCCACCCCCGAGCGCTGTGGCTGATGACCCAGAATCTCGCCAGAGTGGACAACGAACTGCGCCAGGACCCCCTCGCCAACGGCCGGTTCATGGACATCCTGACCTCGAGGGACGATCCCCTGGAAACGCTGCAGGCGATGAACGAGGCCGGGGTGATGGGCCGGTTCCTGCCGGATTTCGGACGGGTCGTCGCCCAGGTGCAGCATGACATGTACCACGTCTATACCGTCGACGAGCACACGATACGCGCGATAGGGATCCTCTCGGCGATCGAACGCGGCGAGATTGCCGACGAGCTGCCGCTCGCCACGAGCATCTTTCCGCTGATCATCCAGCGCCGCGTCCTCTATCTTGCCGTCCTGCTCCACGACATCGCCAAGGGCCGGGGCGGCGACCACTCCATCCTCGGCGCCGGGGTTGCCGACCGTCTGGCACCTCGCCTCGGATTCAGCGCCGAGGAGACGGAAACCGTCTCCTGGCTGGTGCGCCATCACCTGCTGATGTCCAACACGGCGTTCCGCCGCGATCTCGAGGAACCCCGCACGATCGACGATTTGGCGGGGATCGTGCAGTCGATCGAGCGCCTCAGACTGCTTCTCGTTCTCACCGTCGCCGACATTCGCGCAGTGGGACCGAAGGTGTGGAACAACTGGAAGGGCGAACTCCTGAGGGAACTCTACTACCGCGCCGAGGAGGTGATTTCGGGAGGACACGGCGCTGCCATCGCCAAGCAGGCACGGGTCGAGGCCGGAATCCGCCTCCTCAAGGACACGCTTGCGGCCTGGCAGCCAGGCGAGGTCGACGCCCATGTGCGGCGCCTCGTCACCCCCTACTGGCTTGCCTTCGACAGCGCCGCCCATGTGCGTCACGCCGAATTGATGCGCCAGGGCGGCAACGGACCGGTCACGGTGGCGACCGAGGTCGACGATGCCCGCGCCATCACGGAAGTGACCGTCTTCGCGCCGGACCGGCCCGGACTCTTTGCGCGGATCGCAGGCGCCATCGCGGTCGCCGGTGCCAGCATCGTCGATGCCCGTATCTTCACCACCCTGGACGGCATGGCGCTGGACGCCTTCCGGGTGCAGGACGAAAGACACGCGGCGTTCAGGGACCAGCGCAGGCTCGAACGCCTGAGGGAAACAATACGCCGGACACTTTGCGGCGAACTCAACCTCGACCGCGAGATCGCCAGGCGCAGGGGAGGCTGGCTCAACGGCCCGGTTCTGGCGGTGTTGCCGCGCGTTCTGGTCGATAACAAGGTCTCGACAAAGCACACGCTCGTCGAGGTGACGGCCCGCGACAGGCGCGGCCTCCTGTCCGATCTCGCCCACGCCCTTGCGGACCTTGAACTCTCGATCGTCACGGCGCAGGTGGCGACCTTCGGCGAGCGCGCGGTCGACGCCTTCTACCTGTGCGACGGTGCCGGCAGAAAGATCATCGGCGATGCGAGGATCGATGGCCTGAGAGACCATCTGATCCGGACCATCGAGGCCGGGGAATCCGTGCCGGGCACGGTGCATTGACGGCGCCCCCGGCCCAAACCGCGATATCGGGAGGGTACTGGCACCGGCGTATCTGGAAGACCGCCGCACCCATCATGGTGTCCAATCTCGCCCTGCCCATCGTGGGCATGGTCGACACCGCCGTGGCAGGACATCTACCGGGGCCGGAGTATCTCGGCGGCGTGGGCGTCGCCGCGCTGATTTTCAGTTTCACGTTCTGGACGTTCGGCTTCCTGCGCCTGTCGACCACCGGCTACATCGCCCAGGCCGTCGGGCGCGGCGACCGGGCCGAGTTCAAGGCCATCGTGATCCGGGCGTCGGTTCTTGCCCTGGCAATTGCCCTTGGCCTGATCCTGTTACAGGATCCCGTCCGCTGGCTGGCGCTTGATCTCGTCGAAGCCGGACCGGACGTCTCGCATCAGGCCGGACTCTACTTCGAGGTCCGGATCTGGGCGGCACCGGCGGTCATGGGCAATTTCATCGTGCTCGGCGCGCTGATCGGCCTGCAGAGAACCGGTATGGCGCTCGCCGTGCAGGCTGTCGTAACCGCGCTCAACGTGATTCTCGACCTTCTCTTCGTCCTCGTCTTCGGCTGGGGAGTGCCGGGTCTGGCGGCGGCGACCGTCGTTGCCGAATATGCCGGACTCGCGATGGGCCTTGGCGTTCTCGTCTGCGTGCTGCCGGGTGGACGCACGCCCTGGCCGTTCGGTGTCGCACGGGATCTTCAATCCTACAGACCCTTGCTGGCGCTTAACCGGGATCTCCTGATCCGCACCCTCCTTCTCAACCTGGCATTCGCCGTCTTCGTGAGCCTTTCGGCCCGGATCGACGATACCACCCTGGCGGCGAACGAAGTCCTGATGATGTTCATGACCCTCGTCGCGTTTGTACTCGATGGCTTCGCCAATGCCTGCGAGGCCATTGTCGGCGAGGCCTACGGCCGCAGGGACCGACGGATGCTCAAGGAGGCGGTGAGAGTCACGTTCATCTGGTCGGGGCTGACCGCGCTCCTTGCCTGCCTGGTGTTCGCGCTTGCGGGGGAACTCATGATTCGCGTCCTCACCGACATACCCGACGTGCGGGAGAAGGCCTCTGCCTTTCTTCATTACATGATCGTCATGCCCGTCATCGGCGTCTGGTCGTTCCAGCTTGACGGAATATTCACGGGCGCCGCACGGGGCCGGGATATCAGGAATGCGATGATCGTCGCCGTCATCATCTTCTTTCCATCGATCCTCCTGCTTCATGCCCTTCACGGCAACGACGGCATCTGGATCGGCCTTGGCATCCTGTTCACGGTCCGGGCGGTGGCGCTCTGGTTCCATTATCCCCGGCTGGTCCGCGATGCCGGACTGCTCCCGGCGTGAAATCGATCGACGGTCCGTGATAGGGTTGCCTCCCCTTCGACGCTATCAGGTGGCCGTTCCATGATGAGTCCCCTCCCCGTCATTGGCATTCCCTGCGATGTGCGCACGATCGACATTCACCCATTCCATGCCGTGGGCGAGAAATACATCGATGCCGTCGCCCATGGCGCCGGCGCGATCCCGATGCTGATACCCTGCTTCGGCGAGGGCGGCGACCTCAAGCCCCTGGAGGAGCTCTTTGCCATCGATGATCTTCTCGACCGGGTTGACGGCATCTTCCTTCCGGGCAGTCCGAGCGATGTCCAGCCACACCTCTACGGCGGCGAGGAACCCAGGGACTTCACCAAGCTGGATATCCAGCGCGATACCCTGGTGCTGCCGCTGATCCGCCGCATCGTCGAGCGCGGCGTTCCCCTTCTGGCGGTCTGCCGCGGAATCCAGGAACTCAATGTTGCACTGGGCGGCACCCTTCATCTGGTTCTCGAGGAGGTCGAGGGACTGATTCCCCATCGGGTCGGCAAGTCGAAACCCCGCGACGTGCAGTACCGGCCGATGCACGACATCGACGTTGTCCCGGGCGGCGTGCTTCACGCCATCACCGGCCTCAAGCGCTACCGCGTCAATTCGGTTCACGGCCAGGGTATCGATCGACTCGCCGGGGCACTCCGTGTCGAGGCCACCGCCCCGGACGGACTTGTCGAAGCGGTGAGTGTCAGGGATGTACCGGTCCTGCAGCTGGGCGTGCAGTGGCATCCGGAGTGGCGGTTCCGCGAGCGGGATTTTGACCTTGCCCTCTTCACCGCCCTCGGTGCCGCATGCCGCGAGGCCACCGGAAAGCGCCGCAGGGCCTAGGCATGGCGAAGCAGACACTGCCGGCGGACTGGTATACGTCCTGTGTCATCGCGGAGCGCGAGCGCCGCGTCATCTTTGCCAGTAACTGGGCCGTGTTCGGGCCCGAACACGAGGTGGCCCAACCCGCAAGTTACGCCGCGCAGATCGTCAACGGCTGGCCTGTCATCGTGCTGAGGGACCACGAGGGGGTCCTGCGCGGGTTTCACAACCATTGCCGTCACCGGGCGGCAGCCCTCTTGTGTGACGGCAGCGGTCCGTGTCCGGCGAGGATTGTCTGCCCCTACCACGGCTGGACCTACAATCTCGATGGGACCCTGGTCCTGGCACCCCGTTTCGGGGAAAACCTCGACAGCCGCGCCATGGCACTTCATCCGGTTCGAGTGGCGACGTGGCGCGGATGTGTCTTCATCTGCATCGATCCCGAAGCACCCCCGCTTCGTGAATGGCTGGGATCCCTGCCCGATCTCTGTTCTCCGTGGCCCGAAACGGGCGACTTCACCTACCGGGGAAGCTTCACGGTCGAGGGCCACGCAAACTGGAAGACCTACTGCGACAACACGGTCGAGGGCTATCACCTGCCCTTCATTCATGAACGCCTGTCACGTTCGGTCGAGGGCGCTTCGGTGGATATCCGGTGCCATGACGATCACCGCCTTGTTGCCTTTCATGTCTCGTACCGCGATGAAGGCGCGAATTTAAGAGGCGACGACGGTATCTGGTTCTGGCGCTATCCCGGCTTTCAGGCCGTGCTTGGACCCACCGGTTTCAAGGCCGAACGCATCGAGCCGGCCGGTCCTGGCGCTCTGCGTACCGTCAGCTGGGCCTGGTATGCATCCTCCATGGATGAGGAGACCATCGCCGACAGCTTCGCCTGGGCCGAGGCCATCGTGAAGGAGGACCTCGCCATCTGTGAGACCGTCCAGCGCAATCTGGAGGCCGGTGCCTACCACCATGGCGTCCTCTCGCCCGTCATGGAACGTCACACAGCAGCCTTCCAGGACCTCGTGCGCCGCGACCTCGGCGAAGCCGGCTAGAAATTTCCTTCAGTCCCACCAGATCATGGGCGGCGTGGAGAGGATTTCGACACCGCCCGCGGTCACCAGCATGTTCTGCTCGAAGCCGGCGCTTCCCAGACCGGTAAGGCCGAAGAACGCCTCGACGCCGATCGCCATGCCTTCCTCGAAGATGTCGCCATCCTCGCACATGTCGACGCCGAGATAGGGCTTTTCGAAGAAGAGACCGAGGCCGTGACCGAAATGGGGCCACTTCTCGGACATCTGGTTCGATTCGGCGCCGTACTGCCGCGAGAGCTCGCGGCCGTGGCGGGCGACATCCTTCACCCTGGCGCCCGGCCGGATCTGCTCGATCACCGCTTCAACGATCCGAGCACCGGTTTCCACCATCTCCTTTTGTTCCAGCGACCGGGGCTTCCTGCCGCAGACCGTGGTGCGGCCCGGGTCCTGGTAGTAGCCTTCGAACATCGGACCGTAGACCCAGGCGCGCACGAGATCGCCCTGGTTGGGCGCGCTGAACGTGTAGGCGGCGATCGGATTGGCGACGAACTGGTTGATGAGGTCGCCGTGGCAACAGGGCAGCATGTGGATGGTGCCGCCCGAGCGGACCACCTCACGTGCGGCATCCGATGCCGCCTCGGCTTCCGGCCGCCCCATGATCAGGCCTTCGACGAATCGGGCAAGCGCCCGGCTGGCGGTCGCGCCGGCGATGCGCATCGCATCCTGTTCCCGGGGCGACTTGATGCGCCGGCAGGTGAGCACGAGGTCATCCTCGATTTTCCAGTCGATGCCGGGTGCCTCTTCCTGGAGAATCTTCCAGTAGCGCAGAGGTAAGACATCGCTGCCGACGAGGCCGACCGGCCCCTTGACGCCGGCATCGCGCAGAGCCCTTGCCACGGAGCGGAACGGCTTGCTGGAGGAGACGATCCTGTCGGTCGCGACGAGCTCCGTCATCAGCCCCGGCTCGTCGGCGTGAAGCTCCGGTTTCTCGCCCCGGCGCAGCAGCACGGAGTTGAACGAGCGGCCTTCGAAGAGCGCGGAATCGTATCCCTGGCCGGACGCCGTCGAGAAGAAGTTGGTGAGCCAGAGGACATCACCGCAGCGATCATTGGTCCCTCCCGAACGCCCGAAGACGACCGCCACTTCGAGGCCGCGCAGGATCATCTCCCGCTCGACCGAGTCCCACCTGGTCTCGTATTCCCCGTTGGGAAAGAAACGTCCGAGCCGAACCATGCCCATGATCCCCCGCAAGGCCTAGATCCATGATACCGGGACCATCATCCCTGTCGAGCAGGACCTGTCTGACATGACGAGTTGAGAGTTGACCGTGAGAACCGGCTTTGGCCGGACATCAGGGAAAGCTCCCGTGACCGGGGATCGCTCGGGGAGGCCGACACAGGAAAGACGAGTCCGTCTCAAGAACCTCCTGATCGCCCCCGATGCGGGGACTGAGGCACTCACGCCTTTTCAGACCGCATTGTCTGCACGACGTGCCGATCGGTCCCGGAGCCTCGCGAGCCGGTCCTGTCGGCGGTTATAGTGTCAGGAACCGCAGGGGACCGAGGTACCCGGGCAGGCCGGGACCTGTGGGTCTCCGGAAACTCCAGCACGATGTCGCCAACCAGGCCATGGCGGCTGCGAGGTCATCCGACTGACTGGCTGCCATGTCCGGCTCATGCTGGCGCCGCAGTCGCTTTCCTCTCCCATCCTGTATCAGGGGACAGGCTCACTCTGCAGCGCGATGACCGTATGCCTGATCTCGGCGAGGAAGCGCACCTTCTCGTTGCGCGTCCGGTTGCCGGCACGGCCATGCGGATGGATCACTGTCGGCCACGCGCCCTCGAAGTCACCGGAATCGCGATCCTCGGAGCGGTCCATCCTGGCCTCCCCGGTCGGGGCCCCGACGAGTGTGGCCTGTCATGTACGTTCCGTGGTCATCGGTGTCTGAGGACGAGAAAGTGGTTGTTCGAGGGCATCTCGGTCGCGCTTTCGAAGTCGAGACCGTGGCGGTGGGACGTGTCCGCAATATCGTTGACGTCCCTGAGGCCCCACAGGGGATTCTGCTGGCGGAGCATGGTATCGAAACTCCTGTTATTCCTCGCGTTGTGTTCGCCGTTGAACGTGAATGGCCCGTAGATCAGGAGACAGTCCCCGGAGTTGAGCAGGGTACCGGCGCCGGCGCACAGGCCGTCCACCGTCGCACGTACCGTGCAATGGAGCATGTTGATGCAAAGGACGAGTCCGACGGGCTCCTCGACCGCGTCCTGCCACCCCTCGGCGAGGACGTCGAGATCAAGCGGCTGCGCGACATTGGCAAGCGAGCCTGCCCAGGCAACCTGACTTGCCCTCATGCGTTCGTCCGGGTCGCTGGGCTGCCAGACGATACCCGGAAGGGCGGCGGCGAAGCGGGCCACGTGTTGACCAGGCCCCCCCGCGATCTCGAGAACCCGCATGCCCTCCCGGCAGTGGCGCCGCAGCACATCGAGAATCGGTCCGCCATTGCGGTCCGCCGCCGGCGCATGGAGCCTGTCATCCGGGCCCGCAGTGTCGAGTCCGGGATAGAAGGGACGGCTCACAACCCCCGCGCCCGGTTGATGGAGGCCAGAAGGGATTTGGAGATCTCGCCCGTGGTGTCCATGCCGGCGGCCATCTGCCAGGTACGCACAGCCCTTCTGGTGAGGCGACCGACAAGCCCATCGACCGGCCCTGGGTCGAAGCCGAGTTCAAGCAGTCCTTCCTGCACCGATCTGGTATAGCTTCGAAGCAGACCCTCGCGCGCAAGCCGCCTTTCCATCGAGGCCCCGCCGCCGGCCACTTCGGTCTGAAGCCTGGCGAGGAGACCGGCATCGACCTTGCCTGTCACGGGAAGTCCGAACTCTTCCTGAAACGCCCTGATGGCACGCTCCGTATTGCCGCCGACGACACCGTCCGCCGGTCCCGGATCGTAGTCCATCGCTTCGAGCGCCTGCTGAACGGCCATGACGCGTTCGGGGTCGTCCGCATGGGATGGCGCCGCGCCGGTCAGAGCCATGAGCGACAGCATGGTTGCGGCCAGCAAAACCCTCGCCGGCCGGATCAACCGGCTGAGGGGACCGTGTTTCGCCGCTTCAGGCACCGACGGCCTCGCCCACGTCATCGGGCCGTCGTCCGACGATCCTGGTATAGATGTCTGGATCTGTCGCCCCTTCGCTGGCAATGAGCAGGACATCGGACGTATCGTCCAGGCTCGCCGCTTCGCGCGCGAAGGGATCGGCCAACGTCGCCAGCAGACCCGCCAGCCCCGCAGCTCCGGACTCTCCGACGACAAGGGGAGTGGCGCCATCGTTCGCAAGAATTCTCATGGCCTCCGGCGAGAACCGGTCGGCGATCGTGATGAAAGCATCGGCGCCTTCCTTGAGAATCTCCCAGGCAAGCGGCGACGCCTTGCCGGCAGAAAGGCAGGCCATGACCGTCTCGAGCGATCCCGTGCCGTCCGAGAGGCGTCCGTTGAGCGCACTCTGATAGACGCAATCGGCCGCGTGGGGCTCGACGACCACGGCAAACGGCCTCTCGTCACCCCGGTCTTCCCAGAAAGGGGCGATGGCGGCTGCGGCAAGCCCTCCGACACCGGCCTGGACGAAAAGATGGCTCGGCCTGCGGTCCGCCATCTGATCCATGGCTTCGCCCATGATCACCGTATACCCCTGCATGACCCATGAGGGAATTTCCTCGTAGCCGGGCCAGGAGGTATCCGAGATGACGATCCAGCCATGGGTGTCGGCATCCTCGGCAGCTCTCAGGACCGAATCGTCATAGGATCCCTCGACCCGGGCGATGTCGGCGCCGTAGGCCGCGATCGCGTCTTCGCGTCCCTGGCTGACATGTTCATGGAGGTAGATGATGCAGCGTGCGCCCGCGAGTCCCGCTCCCCACGCCACGGCACGGCCGTGATTGCCGTCCGTGGCGCAGCAGACAGTGACACCGGCAACCGCGTTCCGGGCCCGTCCCGCCATGATGTCGTCCATCGAATGCCCGGTTTCCCGCGAAAGCACCCGCAGAACACCGTAGGCGCCGCCCAGGGCCTTGAAACTCTTCAGGCCGAAGCGGTGGCCTTCATGCTTGATGCGCAATCCCGCGATCCCCAGCTGCGATGCCAGTCCGGCAAGATCGACAAGCGGTGTCGGAGCATAGCCCGGCCAGCCCGATATGGCTCTCCGCGCCGCCTCGCGACTCGACCGCGAAATCACGCGCTGCTGCGCAGGACCATAGGCCCTGCCGCGCGCCCGGTGATCGTTCGAATGGAACCTGATGTCGCTCGCCGCGTTCATGTTCCGAAACTAGACCCATAAGGCTCTCGCCATCAACACCGCCACGTCACCCAGGTGGCCCGCACCCTTCCAACGGTCTTCGCGATCACCTTTGAGCAGTTCGTCGGTCGCCGCCGACGCGAGGACAAGCGTGTAGCGTGCGTCGTCGATCATGCCGGTTTCGATCTGCCGGCGCGCGATATTTATCAGCGCCTCGGCGCGGAGGTCAGCATCCACAATCCCGGCGGCGAAGTCGGCGGCGGCATCGTCAATGTCAAGGCGCAGTTGCAGGAGTTCGCGCACGAAGCGGAATCGCGTCAAATCCATGTGCGCGCTCGGGTTGGCCCCAAGGGACATGTCAGCGTCGGCTCCCCTGCCGACGATCTGGACGCCGTACTCGGAAGGGTTGAGCCAGGTTTTCGCGAGAGCATCAGATTCGTATCGCCATTCTTCGACCCAGCCATAGCCTATGGCCACCTGGGCGAAGTTCTTGGACGTGAACGCGCCGGGGGTATCGATGGTCTCCGCATCGGGCCCGCACGAGAGGACGGATTCGACTATCTCCGTGTCACCGAGCACATAGTGCGCAAGGAGAATCCCGAGCCGATCCTTCGAGGACCAACATGTGGGCAGCTCGTCGGCATCGACCAATTGCGAGCACATATCAACCAGATCGAAGTAGCCGTAATCGAGGCTGAAATACGACACCTGCCCACCCATGCAGGCCTGCCAGTATTCGTTTTTCTCGTGTTCCTCCAGGATCGTCATCGTGAAGGCGAGCGCCGTACGGCCCGCCTCCATGCCTTCCACCTTCGCGCGTGCCGCGGCGATGCGGCCGAGCGCCCTGGGCTCCCCGCCGGCGGCCAGCTCCGCGTCCTCGAGCAGCCGCGAGGTCTCCCCCACAAGCGCCGGGATGCTAGTCGCATGCATGGCGAGAGCGAGCCCGGTGAGGTCGCGCACGGCGCGGTCGGCCCGCTCGATCGGCCAGATATTGGAGACACTGCTGTTCCGATTTTCGACCGCCTTCGCGCCGATGTCTGACCAGAGGCCGACCGGATCCCCGCCCATAGCCACAGCCAGCGCCCGGTCAACTACCTCCGCCGCGACCGGCTGAGCGCCGTTGCGGGCAAGAGCCTGAACGATCCGGCCATAAAGGTCGACGATACGCGTCCGCGTCTGCCGCCAATCAGCTGACGTCCCGCTCTCGCGTCTGTCGATCTCGAGCAACGGTCCGTCATGCTCGGTCAATACATCGAGTGCGCCACTCACATTGTTGCGACGGAAGAGTTCCTCAGCGATTCCGGCTACGACATCGACGAAGCGTAGCTCTCTCTCGCTCTCATCTTCCATGGCGTCACGGAGGAGGCGCCGGGCGGTCTTGAGAGCCTCGTCAGCCCGACCAGCGCAGGCAAGACCCATGGCGATATCTTCCAGGGCATTCTCAGGCGCAAAAGCGAGCGGAACGTTGCCCATGAGTTCGAAGAACAAGTTCCGGCTTTCTTCCGTGAAGCCCGCGTCGGCGAGTCGACAAGCGAGCCCGCCGCCGGCGTTGAAGTACGCCCACTGAAGCGTACCATTCTTGTTACGCCGTTCGCCGAGCAGACGATGATGTTCACGCGCCTCTTCCAGATTTCCCGCAAGGGCGCCGGCAATGACAACCTCCGCATCAAGCAAGAGCATTCCATGCTCGGCGGCCGCCTCCTTCGTTCTCGCGTAAATGCAATCGAAGGTGGGCCTGGCCGACGGGCCCGACTGTCCGGCACATGGGTTGAGCGCGCCCAGCCTCTCGTTGATAGCCGCAAGAGAGACCGTGCCTACCGCCTGTCCGGTTTCCAATGCGGATGCCGCATCGTTGTCGGGATTCTCCCGAATCAAGAGTAGCAGACTGATCTTGGCCTTGCGCAGGTAATCGACTTCCTTGGCCTCGGACACCGCATTGTCCGCAGACACGAGAAGCCTTGCGGCTTCTCCCAGCAGTCGGTTGGCGGAGTCGTCGCTCTCAAGCGCCGCCGCCGGAAGAGAGAACGCCACCGACCAGGCAATCACCAAGGCGGCTAGTCCGGGAAAGGGTCTGATATTCATCCTGACCTCCTCGTAGTTGCTACGGTATCGCCTACTTGCGCTGTCGGAGTCATCAGGACATTCCGACAGCTCTTGCGAGCCGAGGCCGGCCTTCAGACCTCTGCGGGCTCGCCACGAATTCGACAGCGATAGTATCGCACGACACGCGATTCATGAAATGGCGAACTTGTGTCCTACGCTGAAACCTTGTCGGGAGACAGTGACGTGATCCGGAACCGCCATTGAGCGGTCAAAGGTTCCGTTCCGCAAGTGGGTGTTCGCCATCTATCTCGAAATGACGAGTCTCAAAGGCGTGTCATCCATGAAATTGCACCGCGACCTTGGCGTCACGCAGAAAACCGCATGGTTCATGCTGCACCGCATCCGCAAGGCATGGGCCAGCGAGCGCCATAAAATGTACGAGGGTCCGGTCGAAGTCGATGAGAACTACATCGGAGGTCTGGGAAAGAACAAACACGGCAGCAAGAAGCTCAGAGCTGGTCACGGTTCTGTCGGCAAGGCCATCGTTACTGGCGCGAAAGATCAATCGACCAATCAGGTCTCAGCCGGGGTTGTCCAGGGAACGGACAAGCCAACGCTTCAGGGCTTTGTTGCCGAACATGTCGAGCCTGACGCTACAGTGTTAACAGACGAGCACTCCGATTGCACCAGCATGCCGTTCGACCACCATGTGGTCAAGCACTGCATTGGCGAGTACGTCAAAGAAATGGCGTACGTCAACGGCATAGAGAGCTTCTGGGCTACCCTCAAACGCGCTCACAAGATCAACCCGGAACACCTGCAGCGCTACGTCGCCCAGTTCACTGGCAAGCACAACATGCGGGACAACGACACTATTGACCAGATGGGCGGTGTTGCGGCCAAACTTTTCGGCAAGAGGTTGATGTACAGGACGTTGGATGTACAGGACGTTGATTGCCGGATAGATCGACTATTCCAAACAGAAAGCGTTTGGCCTATACAAATTGTGGCCCGCTGTCTGGATCGTAGAGAAGCTCTAGGCATTGTGGAATAAGCACATTGAGCCTATGTTGTGGTATCGCAACGAACGGAGGAGACTGTCGGATGACTGCTCATGTCTCCGAAACCACAAGGGCTGCGGTCTGGGGAGAGCTGCTGGAATTGGCCCGCTTGGTTCGCTATCACGGTTGCATGGCTGCGCGCCATACTAAGTATGCCAATTGTATGAAAGCTCTTCTTGCCATCGCAGGGACGGGCGCTGCGGCCGGGTTGCTGGACTTCATGCCCATCCTGTTGGTCGAGATAGCCGGCGCCTTGGTAGCCGCGCTGATTATATGGGACTTGACGCAGAGGCCATCGGAAAAGGCTGCAAGGTTTTCATTGATCAGTGAACGCCTGGCTCATCTTGAAACAGCGCAGCGCCATCTCTGGGAAGATGTTGAAGCCCATAGTATTGACACGAATGAAGCTAGGCATCGTCTCGCGTTGATTCGTAAGGAGGTTGACGACCTCACCGCTAGTCTCAGCAAATTCACTACGGACGATGATCTCAACGTGCGCTGTACTGAAGAAGCTTATGGAGTGGAACTAAATCGCTATGCCGCGTGAACCCATCGAAAAATCATCTGGTTGGCCGAAACCGCCATAAAAACCTGCCGCTCCTCCCCCGCCTCCGCCCAAACCTTCCGGAGAAAATAAATGAACAATGCAGACAAATTGGGACAAATGCGCAACAAGACAGGAGACGGGCACGACGGAGAAGTTGTCAAGGACACTGTCATCCGGCCGCAACATTGAACCATCGTCACGCTACACTGGAGCGACAGCAGATGAACATCGCGCGGGCGCTTCTGGAGCCGTTGAAAGGTGCGAGACAAGAGTCCGGCGAACGACCGGACCGTGGTCGAAAATCCCGCGCGTAGTGGCGTTGACATTGCAGGCGCAAACTCGATCATCGGCGCTGTGGAGAGACTGAAAGACTAAGTTTCACCGTTTAGCATTGATGTCCAGTCTTCACCAAAAAGGATGATACATGACATGCCGCCGTCAGGATCGGGTTTCGACCACAGCAATGAAAAACTTCTGTGGTCGGGGTGTACGTTTTCGCGCAATTCCAAATGTATATCGCGGTGAATGAGAGAGCCTACCAGCTCTTGCTTTCGAGCGACCTCTCAAGTCTAACAACATTCGGAAACGAGTGTCGCAGTCGAATACCTCGTTCGGCGCTTTTCCGAGTAGACCACTCCAACCACACCAGCCACGATCAAGGCGAAAACGATTGTTTTCGGGCGCTCTGACCATTCACGGGAGAACATGGCTTCCTCCTGCATTGACCGTCCAGACTCGGGTGCCGGATCCTTGCAATCACCAACACGTTCTGTGTGTGAGATCCCGCCCAATCGGCAGGCAATGGGCAATGGCAATTGCGGGGGGAATGGTGCTTCTTGAAACCCACTACAGGGAAAGAAAGGCACCAGGCTGATCACTCACCTTAAACCGGCTTCCCAGTAATCCGTGCACCGAATAATCCGGGAAAATGCCCCAGTGCTGCTCGATTAATCTGGGAAACAACAGCCGGTGTCGAGGTCAAGGCAACCGCCACGGCGGTACGTTCCGACTTTGCCGGGCTCCGCAAGCTCGCCGAAGTGTGCGGGGACCGATTCCGGTCAGGCGTCGTGCTCCACGACGGCAACGATGTCGTTCCCTTCGGTGAACGACCGGTGGCTGCACCGGTCTCGAGCCTGTGAGTGTGAGCGATCCCGGGCCCTGCCTTCTGCAGGTGGATTGTTCTGGACCGGCCGGGATGCCCGTTCCATGATGGCGCCGCCGAGTCCCCGGGTGACCGGCCTTGCGGATCCGTCATCCCGGGCTCCCGAGGGAGCGTTTCATCAGGAAAGACGAGGGTATCATGAAGTATCGACAGCTCGGACGCACCGGGGTCGAGGTCAGCTTGTTGTGCCTTGGCAGCATGAACTGGGGCAGCAACAGCACCGAGGCGGAAGGCCACAGCCAGATGGATCTGGCCTTCGAGCACGGTGTCAATTTCATCGATACCGCGGAAATGTATGCGGTGCCGCCGAGCGCCGGGCACTACGGGCGCAGCGAGGAGGTGATCGGCACGTGGATGCGTGCACGCGGCAACCGCGACCAGGTCATCCTCGCCACGAAGGTCGCCGGCCCGGGAGATCGCTTCGAATTCATCCGGGACGGCAATCCGCGGTTCACGAAATGGCACATCGACCAGGCAATCGACGCCAGTCTCGAACGACTGGGAACCGACTATGTCGATCTCTACCAGATCCATTGGCCCGAACGCGAAACGAACTACTTCGGGCAGCTGGGCTTCCGCTATCCCGAATCCGACGATTCAACTCCCCTGGAGGAGACCCTCGAGGCCCTCGACGGCATCGTGAAGGCCGGAAAGGTGCGCTTCATCGGGATTTCCAACGAGACCCCGTGGGGCACGATGCGCTTCCTCCATCTCGCCGAAACCCTCGGCATGCCGCGCATCGTTTCCAACCAGAACCCCTACAGCCTGCTCAACAGGATGTTCGAGGCGGGGTGCGCCGAAATCGCCATGCACGCACAGGTCGGACTTCTCGCCTATGCGCCCATGGCCGCAGGCGCCCTTTCCGGCAAGTATCTCGACGGTGCCCGCCCTGCGGGTGCCCGCATGACGATGTACCCCTCGAACTCCCGCTATCTCGGGCCACCCAATGCCGAGCCCTCGACGCGCGCCTATGTCGAACTGGCGCGCAAACATGGTCTCGATCCCGGTGTCATGGCACTGGTCTGGGTAAACCGACAGCCCTTCACCACCTCGACGATCATCGGTGCCATGAACAGGGAGCAGCTTCTCGCCGACCTGACAAGCGTCGATGTCGACCTGCCGGATGACCTCCTCCAGGAAATCGAGGAGACCCACAGGCGCTACACCTATCCCTGTCCCTGAGGGCGGTCGACGTCGCGGATGAACTTGCTGTTGTTGCCGGAGATGACGACCGTGACCTCGCCTCTTGGAACCTCGTCGGCAAAGCGCTGGGAGAGTTCCGACAGCCAGCCGCGCTGCGTTCCCTCGAACATCTTGGTGAGTTCGATCGAGACCGATGCGCGACGGTCGCCAAGCACCCCGAGTGCATCGGCGAGCAGGGCACCGAGCCGATGGGGTGATTCGAAGAGGACGAGGCTCGGCTCCGCCTCGGCCACGGATTCCAGGAACCTGCGGCGTTTCCCCGACTTGCGCGGCGCAAAACCCAGGAACGAGAAGCTCGCCGTCGGCAGACCCGAGATCGCGAGGGCAGCCGTGACGGCGCTTGGACCGGGGACGATCTCGACCTCATGGCCTGCCTGCGTTGCCATCCGGACCGCCAGGAAACCCGGATCACTGATGCCCGGCATGCCGGCATCGCTCACGAGGCCGACGGCGAGCCCTTCGCCAAGAAGTCTTTCCATCCGGGCAACGGACCGCTCCTCGTTGTGATCATGACAGGAAAAGATGATCCGGGGACTCGCGATGCCGAAGTGCGCGAAGATCTTGCGGGTACGGCGCGTGTCCTCGCACGCCAGGGCATCGAGCGAGCCCAGGGTTTCCCGTGCCCGGGGCGACAGGTCGCCGAGATTGCCGATCGGCGTGCCGATCAGGATGAGTCTTCCCGTCATGTGCGTTTCGTTCTTGGCCCCGGTGCGTTCCGTCTTTTCCATGCCCGCGTTTCACCGGAATGTCGAGCATGACGGCTATCGAAGCCCTGTTGAATCCCCGAAGGATCGCCGTCGTCGGCGCAACGCCCAGAGTGAACGCGGCAGGCCAGCGGATCGTCGGTCATGCCGGCGGACCCCGTTTCGACGGCACCGTCGTCGCGGTCAACCCCCGCTACAGCGAGGTTCTTGGCCGCCGTTGTCATTCGTCGCTCCAGGACGTTCCCGAAATACCGGACTGCGCGATCATGGCGGTCGCGGACTCAAGAATCGAGGCGGCCATGGAGGACGCCGCGGCCGCAGGGGTGAAGGGCGCGGTCCTGCTGGGCCGCCTGGTCACCGCCGACGATGGCGGCCGGATACTGCCCGACCGCATTGCCGGCATCGCTCGTGACGCCGGAATGGCGGTCTGCGGCGCCAACTGCATGGGCCTTTTCAACACGATCGCGGATGTTCGCCTCTCGCTCTCCGACCTGCCGGGACTCGAGAGGCCGGGGCACATCGGCCTCCTCTCCCACAGCGGTTCCACATGGTCCGGCCTGGGAGGCAACCAGCGGTCCATGCGCTTCGGCATCGGCGTCTCGATGGGTAACGAACTCGTCACCGGTGTCGCCGACTATCTCGGCTATCTTGTCGAACAGACGGAAACTTCAGCGGTCGCGATGGTCCTTGAAACCGTGCGCGACGGCGAACGCTTCCTCGCGGCAATCGAGGCCGCCGATTCGGCAGGCATTCCCCTCGTCGTTCTCAAGCTTGCCCGTTCGGCACGATCCCGCGCGTTCGCGTTCACCCACAGCGGAGCCCTTGCGGGTGACGAACGAGTCCATGATGCCGTGTTCCGCAGACACAACGTCATTGCGGTCGACACGCTCGACGAGATGATGGACACACTGGAAGCGCTCACCTGCGGCCGTGTCCCGCAAACCGACTCCGTCGCCGTCCAGACCGACTCCGGAGGCGAGCGCCAGCTCATCACCGACCTTGCCGAACGTGAAGGAGTTCCGCTCGCCTCGTTCAGCGAAGCCACGCGCCGGGCGCTCGGCGACGTTCTCGATTCTGGCCTCGATACCGACAATCCCGTCGACTACTGGGGCGAAAGCGGACTGCCGGTCATCCCGCGGGTTACCGACATAATCGCCGAAGCCGATGAAGCGGGGGTCGTGGTGTTCGCCACCAACATGGTGCGCGGGCGGGAGATCCTCTACCGATCGACAGCCGCTCTCGAGAATGCCCACCGGAACACCGCCAAACCGTGCATGATGCTGGGCAATATCACATCCGCAATCGACGCCGGCGAAGCAGAAAGGCTGCGCGACGCCGGCATCCCCGTGCTCTGCGGCACGCATACGGGCCTCAAGGCGATCGGTCACTTCATCGCCTGGCATGCAACGAGGCGCACGACCCGTGGGGGCCTCCGGCGACTTCCGCACGAGACCATCGAGCGCTGGCGGGATGCTCTGGCCGCCAGCCTGCCGGAGCCCGAGGGTCTGCTGGATCTCGTCGCTGCACTCGCCATTCCCGTCCCCCGCACGCTCGTGTGCCATGGCGAAAGCGACGTCAGGGCGGCACTGAAGGAAACCGGCTTCCCGGCTGTGCTGAAAACGGCGAACCCGGACATCGTCCACAAGACCGAGGTCGCAGGCGTGGTCACCGGTCTCGGGGATGAAGCTCGCGCCCTTGCGGCGTACCGAGCGATGGCCGCATCGCTGGGACCGGGTGTCCTGATCCAGCAGACCGCGCCGGCAGGTGTCGAAATGATCGCGGGCATGATCACCGATCCGGTATTCGGACCAGTCATGACCATCGGCGCCGGCGGCATCCTCGTCGAGGTGATGGACGACGCGGTGATGTTTGTCCCGCCGGTCAGTATCGATGAAGCCGATGAACTGATTGGCCGCCTCAGGGCCTCGGCACTTCTCGATGGCGTGCGTGGCCGCCCTCCGCTGGACCGACGGGCACTCGCCGACGCCGTATCACGCCTCTCGTTGCTGGCGGTTGACCTTGGCGAGCACATCGATGAGTTCGACATCAATCCCCTGATCGTCCACCAATCCGGGGTGGTTGCGGTCGATGTTCTCGTGAGACGCAAGGAACCCTGCGTGACGGCTCACGAGGACATCGACGCAACGGCCTGAACTCCGGGTCAGGCACGTTATTTCTGTCATGATGTCGTGATCCCACGTTGGCGCATGGCTGATCTCGGAATTCCGCATGCGTCCCCGGCTTGTGCGCCCTTGCCATGCGTATGATGCATGACAAGGGCGATGGAATATCGGTGGTGCAGCACCGGATCGAGGCCTATCTGAGATTTGCCCGGCAGTTGCCGGATACCCTTCAATGGCTTCACCTGGGAGCAGAACAATGCCCGGAATTTTCAGCAGGATCCGCCACAACTGGCATGTAAAGTGCGCACGCAGGGAACTCCAGACCCTCTCCGACCGGCAGCTGTACGACATCGGTCTCAGGCGCGACCAGATCGCAGGTTTCACCCGCTCCGTCCCGGGATCGGGTTCGAAGTTCAACCTCGTCTGAACAACTGAAGAGGTCAGCCTTGTTGCCGACAGGCTTCGCGTCCGCACGGTAGACCCCGGACGCGAAGCCATCTTCTCCCCGAAGCGATGTGGACCAGACAACGAGTCTCCAATACTCCTGAGGGCCGGCGGCATCCAGGCATAAAACCGCCATCCTGGCGGCACACATGTGTTCAACCGCCGCCCTGGCGCGTAGGCGGCGGGTTGTTCGCCTGACGCATGTGCGCAAGATGTGGCACGGAAAGAAAGACATCAGCACCAACGTCAGGACGAAAACCGGCGCCGGGCCATATAGCTGCCCAAGCCGCCAGACTTCGCACGTGCCCGAGAAAGCATGTCTCACATCCCCTGTCTCACATCCCCTGGCATACCTGTTGCCGGACCAACTGATCGCAGCAATCCGAGATGAGCCATTTCGGCGGACCGGATCCTTCGAAGGGGCGCCTACAGGAGGTGGTCCATCCCCATCCGCATGGCGCGCCGGCTTCCCTTGGCCGATCCCGACAATGTCCTTATCCGGGGCTTCGGCGAGGGCTGGACCTGCCATTCGGGCTGGTCAGCGCCACGCTGGATCCGGGAGCACTCCATAGGCTTGCGACCAACGTCTGTCTCGCCGGTGGCGGCGATGGCGATGCGGTATACTGGTCCGCCGAGGTCATCGGCGACGCCCGGGCGGGCAGGTTGCTGGCGAACCGGCTGGTGGACGCCATTGGTGCTGCCGGTACCGTCGCTCCCTTCCGGGAAGGCCGGATCACGCTCCATGACGAATGGTGCTTGACCTTGCAGCCGAAATCTGTTTATCTTGTGAGTCAGGACGCGCTCATCCAGAGCGGTGGAGGGACAGGCCCTTCGAAGCCGCGGCAACCGTCGTTTGACGGTGCCAATGCCTGATCGATGAGTCAGCCGATATGCGGTCACCCCGCTCTCGGCGCTCGCAGAGCGCGTAGGAGTTGAGTGTGGAGTGCCGTCGGATGAATGATTCCGTCAAAAAATCCATAAACCGTTCCAGCTCGGCTGCTGCGCCCAGAGTTCGCTTCAGGCTGTTCTTTCACCGACCGGGTTTGCATGGCGAGGCCATGCCATGTGCCGCTTGCGGCACATGGTCGCGCCCTGGTCCCCGAAACCCTGATCATGAAGGAGATACCCATGACTGAAGGACTCGAAAAGACAGTAGAAAACGGTGTCAACGTCGAAGCCCTGCTCGGCGCACGGCAGGCTCTGGGAGAAACCCCTGAAGCCGGCCGGTTCGTCTGGCGCGCCACCAACGAGTGGGTCCACGGCACCAACAGCCGCTCGTCCGTGAAGGGCTATTACGGCCTCGGCACAGAACACGAGCACAAGTCCACGTTCGGATTCGAATCCGACCACCCCCTGGTCTTCGCGGCGGAGGACAATGCAGCCACACCCGTTGAGATCGTCCTTGTCGGACTGGCAAGCTGCCTGACGGCTGGCGTTGCCGCCGTTGCCCAGAACAGGGAAATCCAGCTGCGCTCGGTCAAGGCCACGGTCGAGGGCGAAATGGACATCCAGGGTATCCTGGGCGCCGATCCCGATGTCCGGAACGGCTTCAACCATGTCCGGGTCACCTACGATATCGACGCCGACGCCACGTCTGACGAGATCAGGGCGATCGTCGCCCAGTCGCAGAAACGCTCGGCGGTCTTCGATATTCTGACCAATCCGACGAACGTTACCGTCGAGGTGGCCTGAGCACTAGCCATGCGCACGACAACCGTCGTCGTGGGAGCCGGACATGCCGGTCTTGCCACAAGCCATTGCCTCGCCGCGCGCGGCATCGACCATGTGGTCGTCGAGCGCGGCGAGGTGGGCCGCTCCTGGCGCACCGAACGGTGGGATTCACTCAAGCTGCTGACCCCGAACTGGCTTACCCGCCTGCCGGGGCTGGCCTATGACGGTGACGATCCGGACGGTTACATGGACATGGACGGCATCGTCGCGTTCCTTGAACGCTACACCAGGCTCATCGACCCACCGCTCGAGACCCGAACCACCGTCGAATCGGTGACAAGATCGGGGGACGGCTACGAGGTCGTCACGGACAGGGGCATCTGGCGGTGCCCCACCGTTGTCATCGCTTCGGGCGCCTGCAATTTCGCGAAGCTCCCGCCATTCGCCGCATCGCTTCCCTCAAGCCTCGAGTCGCTGACGGCACTGGACTACGCACGTCCGTCCGATCTGCCGGCAGGCGGCGTGCTGGTGGTCGGAGCATCGGCCACCGGGGTTCAGATCGCCGAGGAGGTCCACCTCTCGGGCCGGCCCGTAACCCTTGCGGTGGGTGAGCACGTTCGCATGCCGAGGCGCTACAGGGGCAGGGACATCCTGTGGTGGCTGGACCGGACAGGCATCCACGACGAGCGTTGGGACGAGGTCGATGATATCGTGCGCGCCCGCCACGTGCCGTCGCCGCAGCTCGTTGGCAGCGCCACGCAGAGCACCCTGGATCTCGATGCGCTGACCGACCGGGGAGTCAGGCTTGTGGGCCGCATGGCAGGCCTGTCGGACGGCCGGGCGCAGTTCTCCGGATCGCTCGCCAACAAGTGTGCCCTGGCGGATCTCAAGCAGGTCCGCCTTCTCGACACGATCGACGAATGGGTGGCCGAACACGGCCTCGACCAGGAGTTGGAGCCGCCGCACCGGCCGCAACCAACGCGTGTCGAGGATTCGCCCGTGCTTACTCTCGATCTCGCCCGGGACGGTATCCGGACGGTCATCTGGGCGACCGGCTTCGAGGCCGATCACTCGTGGCTCCATCTCCCGGTGTTCGATCACAAGAACAGGCTGCGTCACGATGGCGGGGTGATTTCACCTGGACTCTACCGTATCGGACTGACCTTCCTGCGTCGCCGCAAGTCGAGTTTCATCCACGGTGCGGAAGACGACGCACGCGATCTGACGGACCATCTGGCGTCCCACGTTGGTGCACCGACCAGCTCCGCACCCTGGTGGCAGCCCCACCACTCCCGGAATACCGGAGAGATTCGAACGGTGTCTGCGGCGGCTCGCTGAACCGGATCAGCCGCCGATATCGCCGGACTGCGCGATCGCCACGCCCGCGCCGGTCATCGCCACCATCGCGCCTGCGAGCGAACCGCAAAGATCGATAGCGCGGCACGCGTCCTCGACGAGGACGGCCTCGAAGCCTGACCCCACCGCGTCGAGCGCCGACCACGCAACACAGAAGTCCGTCGCGAGGCCGGCAAGAAAGAGACGCCGGAAACCGCGTTCGCGCAGATAGCCGGCAAGTCCCGTGGACGTGACCCGGTCGTTCTCGCGGAACGCCGAATAGGAATCGATCTCCCGGCGAAACCCCTTGCGCAGGACAAGGTCCGCGCAGCGACTGTCGAGGCCTTCGTGGAAGCGTGCGCCATGGGTCCCCTGGACGCAATGATCGGGCCACAGCACCTGCTCGCCATACGTCAGTTCGACGGTCTCCAGAGGCTGGCGGCCGGGGTGGCTGCTTGCGAAGGAAAGGTGGTCTTCGGGGTGCCAGTCCTGAGTCACAACGACATGGCGGAAGTGCCCGGCAAGCCGGTTGATCACCCCGACGACCTCAGCGCCCCCGGGCACGGCGAGCGCGCCGTCCGGACAGAAATCGTTCTGCACATCGATGACGAGCAGCAGATCGCTTGCGGGGTCTGGAATGATGGATGGCATCGCCACCGCCTCCCTGGACCAGCACTCATTTAAACCGGGCGGACTGCCATGTTGTCAAGCCGGCCGCCGAAGGGGTTGCGTGGTCCCTGCCGGTCTTCTATTCAGGACCGATGGCGACGAGAGCAAGAAAGCCATGAACACGAACTTTGGACCGCTTCCGGGTGGCCTTCACGACGATCCCGCACGGTCCTACACGATGGCCTCGCGCTACTACACCGACCCGCGGATTCTCGAGGAGGAAAAGGAGCGAATCTTCGCCCGCTCCTGGCTCTTTGCAGGGCACGAGAGCGAGGTTCGTGAACCGGGAAGCTACTTCGTGGTCGATCTTGTCGACGAAAGCCTCGCGCTCGTCAGGGGACGTGACGGCACGCTGCGCTGCTTCTACAACGTCTGCCAGCACAGGGCCCACCGTATCCTTTCGGGCAAGGGGAAGCTCAAGTTTGTCATGACATGCCCCTACCATGCCTGGGCCTATGACCTCGACGGGTCTCTCAGGACGGCACGGGGATGCGAGAATGTCCGGGATTTCGACACGTCCGGGATTTCGCTCAAAGAGGTCCGGGTCGACACCATGCTAGGTCTCGTCTTCGTCAACCTCGATCCCGACGCTCGTCCGGTTCGCGAGCAGTATGCAGGGCTCGAGGAGGATATCCTCGGATGGATGCCGCGCGCGGGGAACCTCTCGTTTGCGTGCCGGAAAGACTTCAAGATCAGGGCCAACTGGAAGGTGGTCATCGACAACTTCCAGGAGTGCTACCACTGCGAACCGGCGCATCCGGCCTTCGTCGACATGGTCGAGATGCCGACATACCGCAACAGGACCCATCAGTTCTGGTCTGCCCAGACATCGGACAAGCCCCGGTCGAAGCACAATGCGGCCTACGATTTCGAGTCCGGCGATGTCGACTTCGGTTACGCGGGCTACTTCGTGTGGCCGAGTCTCACGATCTGGCTGATGCCCGGCGAACCCAACCTCATGACCCTCCAGATGCTCCCCGACGGGCCCGAAGGGTGCACCGAACATCTTCATTGGCATTCGCTGGCGGGCGAGCTGACCGAGCAGTCACGTGCCGCAATCGACTATGTCGTCGATGTGCTGCAGCCCGAGGACATCTCGCTGTGCGAGAATGTCCACCTGGGACTGAAATCGCGCGGCTATGACCGTGGCAGACTCATTGTCGACAGCGGGCGCAGTCACATCAGCGAGCACGGCGTCCATCATTTCCACATGCTTGTCATGCAGGCGATGGAAGGCGGCCCCCTGCCCGTACCGCAGGCTGCCGAATGACCGCGATCGTCGATTTCTACTTCGGTCCGGGCAGCCGCTACTCGTATATCGCCTCCACACAGACCGCCAGGATCGAGCGGGAGACCGGTTGCCGCTTTCGCTGGCTGCCGCTGCAGAGCGGCCCGCTCATCTCCCACGACGGCAGGGATCCGTTTGCGCCGACCGGGGAACCCGGCAGACAAGCGCCGTCGTCGGGCCAGTACGACTGGGACTACAGGAAACGCGATGCCATGAACTGGGCCGACTACTACGATATACCCTACAGGGAACCGGTCGACCGTCTCTCGTTCGATGCCCGGCTGGCTGCGCTCGCCTGCTGTGCGGCCGAAAGGCAGGGTGCCGCGGAATCCTGCAGCAGAAAGATCATGACACTCATCTTCATCGACGACCGGACGACAATCAGCCCCGAGAATCTGGAATCGGCGGTGAAGGCCGACGGCCTCGACGTCGCCCGTTTCCGGATCGATCTTGCCAGTGACAGCCTCCGACAAGACCATGACGCCAGGGTCCGCGAGGCCGCCTGCCGAGGGGCCTTCGGTGTGCCGACCTTCTTTCTCGGTGACAGGATGTTCTGGGGAAACGACCGCCTTGCCCTTCTCGAGGCGGCGCTGAAGCGCCAGATCTGACCTACTCGGCCGCGAGGCTTTCGACGCCGGCATCCACCCTGCCGAGCCAGGCATCGACGAAGCCGGGCAACCATGCCTCGACGAGGTGATCGTACTTCTCCGCGTTTGCGAACTGCTCTTCGGGCTGCTGGGCACCCCGTTCCTCAAGGCGGTCTGAGGCCTCCTTCATCCACGACGTGATGATGTCGATCGTGCATTCCGGGTGGAACTGCACGCCGTAGACGGTCGACCCGGAGGAGAACATCTGGTTGGGAAAGTATTCGCGCGCACTGGTGGCGAGAAGCTCGCATCCGGCAGGAAGATCGAAGCCCTCCCTGTGCCATTGGTAGAAATGGCGGACATCGTGAAGAAGCGGACGCCCGGCCTCGGTAGGAACCACTTCCGTGAAGCCGATCTCGTGCCAGCCGTCATCATGGGGCTTCACGGTCGCACCGAGGCAGCGGGCCAGCATCTGGGCCCCCAGGCAGACGCCGAGAAACGGTATTCCCGACTCCAGGACCCGGTCGATCCAGCGCAGCTCCGCGGCGATGAAATCGAGCTCCCCGTCATCATTGGCGCTCATCGGGCCGCCGAAGATGACGGCACCGGCGATATCATGGAAGTCGTCGGGAAGAAGGTCGCCCTCCTTGACGCAACAGCGAACTTCCTCGAAGCCTTTCTTGCTGACGACGCGGCCGATCCTGCCGGTGTTGGACCAGTGGTCGTGAACGACGCAAACAACCCTGGAGGGAAATGGACCGCGGCTCGGGTGATTCATGGGCTCTGGCTAGTCCAAATCGAAACCGGTATGTGATCCGCGGCAGCGGTCCGCGACATGCGACTCATAGAAACCGATTCCGGCGGCCAACGCAAACCCGTCCTTCCACATCACATCGCGCGACGGGACGCGGACGGCATCACCGGTTGAACCCTGAAACCCGCCTTGCGCAGATTGTCGGCGATCCGGCCGATGTGATCCCTGTCGAGCGTCTCCAGAACGATATCGAGATCGGCAAGTTTCACCGAGAGATTGGAGAATGCCCTCTGGTGGTGAACCTCAATGATGTTGGCCCCGCTCTCGCCGATGATTCCGGAAACCCTCGCCAGAATCCCGGGGGTATCGGGTATCTCCAGACTGAGGCGGACCATGCGGCCGTCACGTACGAGGCCGTGCTCGATCACCATCGACAGGACCCGGCTGTCGATGTTGCCGCCCGAGAGCACGAGCCCCACCTTGCGGCCACGGAAGCATTCGGGATTGGCGAGAAGACAGGCCAGTGGAGCGGCACCTCCCCCTTCCGCCACCGTCTTCTCGATCTCGAGATAGGTCTGGACAGCATGCTCGAGCTGGCTTTCGTTCACCAGGACGATATCCGATACCAGATCCCTGACGATCGGGATGGCGTTCTTTCCGGGTGTCTTGACGGCGATACCGTCGGCAATCGTGCGGCCCCCCGCCTTCACCTCCAGTCCCCGGAGCTGCTGGTACATCGACGGGAACATCTCGGCTTCGACGCCGACGATCTCCACGGCAGGGCAGATGGCAGAAGCCGCGATCGCGATACCCCCGATCAGCCCGCCACCGCCGATGGGGACGATGATGACATCGAGATCGGGCACATCCTCGAGCATCTCGAGCCCCACTGTGCCCTGGCCCGCCATCACGTGATCGTCGTGGTAGGGGTGCACAAACACGAAATTCTCCTCGCCCGCCATCAGGTGCGCGGATATGGCCGCATCGTCGATGGTCTCTCCGGTCAGGATCACCCGGGCGCCGAGACGCTGCGTGTTCTTGACCTTCACGATCGGAGCACCTTCAGGCATCACGATGGTGGCCGGAATTCCGAGGCGCTGGGCGTGGTAGGCGACCGCCTGGGCGTGGTTGCCGGCCGACATCGCGATGACGCCGCGCGCCCTCTCCTGGGCCCCGAGCGACGCGATCTTCACCAGTGCCCCGCGATCCTTGAACGATGCCGTGAACTGATGGTTCTCGAACTTCACGAAGACCTCGGCGCCGCTCATCCCGGAAAGCGTACGCGAATGGACACAAGGGGTTCGCACGACATGTCCGTCGAGCACCCCTGCAGCCAGGTTGATGTCGGCGATCGTCACGGTCATGAAACGATCTCCTGGCCGTTATCCTCGCGATTCTCTGCAGCCTGGCGCCGGACGTTGGCCTTGAGGGCGCTGTCGAAATCCTCCGGCGTGTCGATATCCAGAAGAACCGCACGATCGTCCATCGCCACCTCGACCACGCAGTCCTGGTACTCGCCGATCAGGTGCCGGGCACCGGTATCGCCGGTCACCTCGCGCATGGCTGAAAAGAAGCTGCGGTCCCACAGTACCGGGTTGCCCAAACGGCCGTCCCGGGTCGGCACGACGATTGCCGGGCCTTCGGCCCGTTGCCAGGCGCGCGTGAGGGCGCGCAAGGTTTCCCCGTCGACCGCAGGCATGTCGCCGAGGCAGACAAGCACCGCGCCGCAGGACGCGGGAATGGCATCGAGACCCGCCTTCAGCGATGTGCTGAGGCCGGCGGCATGGTCGCTGTTCTCGACGAAGGAAACCGGAGAGCCCCGGAGTACGGAACGGACCGTTTGCGCCTGATGGCCCGTCACGACCGTGATCGAGGCGATGCCGGAATCGAGCAGCGCGTCGACAACATGGCACACCATCGGCTTGCCGCCGATCTCCAGCAGGAGCTTGTTGCGGCCACCCATGCGCCGGCTCCGGCCGGCCGCCAGGACAATCGCTCCCGGCATGCGTTTGCGGTCCGCCACTCCCGGTCCTGTCTCCCTGGGGCGGGGGCGCGACGGAATCTCCTTGAGCAGCCCGCCAACGCCCATGGCCATGATGTCCCTGCCGTTGACCTCGAGGCCCGCCGACAGTCTTCCGAGAACGAGGTCGAGGCCATTGAGTTTGGGTGACCGGGCACAGCCAGGCAAACCGAGGACCGTGGTTTCGCCGACACGACCCACAAGCAGGAGATTACCCGGATCGACCGGCATGCCGAGGTGATCGACGGAGCCTCCCGCAGCCTCGATGGCGGCCGGAACAACATCCCTGCGGTCCGTGATCGCCGAAGCACCGTAGACGAGAACGAGATCGTGGGCTTCGGCCTGCGCAACGATGATACGGGCGAGATCCCGGGTCCTGTGAGGAACTCTCGCCGTATCGCCGATGGCAAGACCGAAGCCATCGATCCTTGCCGCAACGACCTCGGCGGTGCGGTCGAGAACCGTCGGCTTGACCGCGTCCGTTACCGTCATGACGAGACCCGCGCGATAGCCGCGAAACGGTGCGACCGCGATCGCCCTGCCGGAAGCCTCCGCAGCGCCGAGGCAGGCGTCCAGAATCTCTTCTGCCACGGCGAAGGGAATGATCTTGATCGTCGCGACCATCCGGTTGGCAGCCACCGGCTCGAAGGCGGGCAGCGTGGCGACCGTCACGGCCTCGTCGATACCGTTCACGGCATCGAGAATACCGGCATCGAGCGTGGCGATTCCGGATGATGTCGCCACAATGTTGGCGCGCCCTGTGAAGGCTGCCTGGACGTCGACATGGTCCCCGGCGAGGGCTCGTGCGACCTCTTTCGCCGCCTCGTCCTCGTGAACGTCACCGGACTCGAGCTCAGCGACGGTCACGGCCGCGACATCCGCCTCCTCGAGCTCTGCGACATGGCACTCTTCGAGAAGGAGTCCCTTCTTCAGCGTGCGTCTGGAGCATCGGATGCTGTGCGCCAGTATGCCGCCGGCGGCCTCGCGAACGGGAACTTCACCGAATTTCATGGCAGCCTGCCGCGACGCGTGGCGACGATCTCGGCCATGATCGAAAGCGCAATCTCCTCGGGCGAGCGCGCACCGATATCGAGCCCGACCGGTCCCTTGATCCTGGCCAGGGCCTCGTCATCGAATCCTCCTTCCTTCAGGCGCGCCAGACGCTTTGCATGAGTCCGTGTGCTGCCCAGTGCACCGATGTAGAAGGCCGGCGATGCCAGCGCCACGGCAAGCGCGGGATCGTCGATCTTGGGATCATGGGTGAGTGTCACCACCGCCGTTCGATGATCCGGCTGAAGCTCGGTCATGGCGTCATCAGGCCATGAATCGAGAATGTCGACACCGGGAAAGCGTTCCCGGTCCGTCCAGGCGCGCCGGGGATCGACGATCACGAGATTGAACCCTGCGGTTTTCGCGAAGACCGACAGGGGCTGTGCCACATGCACGGCACCGACAACGATCATCCTCGGCGGCGGATTGAAGACGTGAAGAAAGAGTGGCCGGCCATCCACCTCCACCGCGACCGAACGGTCTCCCAGGAAAGCATCGGCGAGCGGTTCGGCGATTTTTGGGTCCGCCGTTTCATGACGGCCGATCAGAAAGGCCTCGCCGTTATCGAGCCATGTTGCAAGAATGACGCTCGCGCGTGTGCTGCGCGCTTCGTTGAGCGCCCTGAGCGTGGCGCTCTTCATGTCAGCGGCGCGACGAAGATCCGCACCGTCCCGCCGCAGGTCAGCCCCACCTCCCAGGCGCGCTCGTTGCTGACCGCGTATTCGAGATTGCGCACCCGACCTGTCGCCATCGCCTCGCGCGCCTCGGCGATGACCGCCGATTCGATGCAGCCGCCCGAAACGGATCCCCGGAACGCCCCGTCTTCGCGCACCACGAGCTGGCTTCCGACGGGTCTGGGACTCGAGCCCCAGGTATGGGTCACGGTTGCAAGGGCCACCCGATGGCCGGAGCCGGACCAGGCTTGCGCCGCCTCCAGCACATCCTCCTTCAGATCGCTTTCAGCCATCGCTCCATTTCCCCCGTTCTGTTCCGGATGGGACCGCCCAACGACTGAGCCAGATCCTCCAGACTCGCAAGATTATGGCATGTGCGGAAGGCATCCACATGAGGCAGCATCGTGCGGATGCCCCAGGTACGGGGACGGAATTCGTGCCAGCGTAACAGCGGATTGAGCCAGACGAGTTTCCGGCATGACCGTCTCAGCATCGCCATCTCCCGTCCGAGGCAGCCTGTGACATCACGGTCGAGGCCATCGGTAACCAGAATGACCACGGCTCCCTGGACCAGGACACGGCGAGCCCAGTCGCGATTGAAGGTGCGAAGGCATTCTCCGATCCGGGTTCCCCCGGACCAGTCTTCCACCTTGCGCGAGAGCGACGCAAGACTCGCTGCCGTATCCCTGTTCTCGAGGTCGCGGGTGATGTTCGTGAGGCGCGTACCGAAGGTGAACGAGTGTACCTTGCGCCTGCTCGTGGTGAGGGCGTGGGCAAGACGAATCAGCATCCGGCTGTAATCGATCATCGAACCCGACACATCGCACAGCAACACCACTGCCGGCGGCCGGCTGTCCTGCCTCGCCTTTGGAAGCGGTATCATGCCACCTGACTGCCGTGCCGCCTGTCGCAGAGCGGCACGCATGTCGATCCTGTTCCCTGAAGGGTCCGCCTTGAGGCGGCGGCGGGGAAGAGGCTCGAATTCGAGGCGCATGCGGGCCACCGCCTGCCTCGCCTCGGCGATTTCCTCGCTCGACATGTCGGCAAAGTCCATTCCCCGCAGAGTCTCCCTCGCAGACCAGGTCTGAGGTTGACCGGATTCGGGCTCGTCACGTTCCTCTTTGCTCCGCTTCCAGTTATCCTGCGGCGCAATCCCGGCGCTGCCGGCCTCCACCGTGGCCTCTCCGCGGGGTGCTGCATCGTGAACGGACCGTTCAAGGGCCAGCATGTGCTCGAGCCGCTCGGGATCGGACCAGAACAGATGGAAGATTTCGGCGAAGACCGGACTCTGCTCGGGTCTGGAGACAAAGAGCGCGTGGAACAGCCAGAAGACATCGTCGCGCCGGCCGATGCCGGTCACCTTGAGGGCTTCAACGGCGTCGACAACCCGGGCCGGGCCGGCAGGAAGGCCCGCCCCTCGCAGGGTCCTTGCAAAGTACACAACGTTCGACGCGATCTGTCCGGCCCTGCCGCCGGCATCCGGGTTCATCTACCGGCCATCCCGGAAAGGCCGTCCTCCATCCTCTTGAGCAGCACTTCGGCTTCGGTACCCTTCATGCGCCGAATGTCATCCTGGTACTTCAGCAGCACGCCGAGCGTGCCGTCGACTGTCTCGGGATCCAGCACCAGGGCGTCGAGGTGCGCGAGTGCCATTGCCCAGTCGAGAGTCTCGGCCACACCGGGCGCCTTGTAGAGATCCTGCTGCCTGAGGGCCTGCACGAAACTCACGATCTCGCCTGAAAGCCTCTTGTCGCATCCCGGTACCTTGCGCCGCAGAATCTCGAGTTCCCGGAATGCCGTGGGATAGTCGACCCAGTGGTAGAAGCATCGCCGTTTCAGGGCATCGTGCACCTCGCGTGTCCGGTTCGAGGTGATAACCACGATCGGAGGCTTGTCGGCCCTGACAGTGCCGAGTTCGGGAATGGTGACCTGCCAGTCCGACAGGACTTCGAGAAGGTAGGCCTCGAAAGGCTCGTCGGCCCGGTCGAGTTCGTCGATGAGGAGAACCGGCGGACCCGAAGACTGCGGTCTGAGCGCCTCGAGAATCGGCCGGTCAAGCAGGAAGGCCTCCTGGTAGATTTCTCCTGCAACCGCATCCCGGTCGACCGCACCTGCAGCTTCGGCCAGGCGTATCTCGACCATCTGGCGCGGATAGTTCCACTCGTAGACCGACTGGGCGATATCGAGGCCCTCGTAGCACTGCAGCCGGATCAGCCGGCGACCCAGTGCCGTGGCGAGCACCTTGGCAGTCTCAGTCTTGCCGACGCCTGCCTCGCCCTCGAGAAAGAGCGGCCGTTCCATGGCAAGCGCAAGGTGAATGGTGCAGGCGAAGCCGCGGTCCGCGACATAGTCCGCAGATTCCAGCAGTCGGGCGGTTTCATCGATCGATCCCGGGAGGTTCGCGATCGTGGCACCGTTGTTCATGCCACCTCTTTCCTTCATGTCCTGTCGCATCCGGCATTGCCCAGCCATGCGCGAACCTCATCGGCGAGCCTGCCGATGTCTCCTTCAAGGGGAAAGATCCGGTCGATCCGGCACTCGTGTTCGGCGATTGTCACACGCAATGACGCCGAAGTCCCGTCTGGCCGATCGAATTCGAACGCCAGTGCGTCGAAATCGAGAGAACCCCCGCCCGTCCAGGAAACGGTCCCCGGCGAATCCGAACGAAGCTGCGCCCCGCGGATGGCGATGCCCTTGTCTTCGAGCGAAGTGTGAATCTCGCCATCGAGGCGGCTTTTCAACCGGATGCCCTCCACGCCGGCATGATCCAGCAGGGATCCGGCATCGAGACCGGTGAGGCGGAACACCGTCTCCCGGCCACTTGCGTCGATAGATTCCAGGGCGAACGGCCTGCCCGAAGGGAGTTTCGCGGTGGCGCGCTCGACGACCACACTGCCGTCACCGGGGAGCGATAGCGTCACCTCGATGTCCGAAAGCGGAACCGGTGTATCAAGACGCGCGACCGTGAAGGTCTGCCCGGGGCGTGTGACCGCCGGAAGGACGTCGATGAAGGTCGCGGTACCCTCGAGATGCTCGAAAGGGATTCCCGAAACCTCGGCGGAAACGTCATCGATGGTGAAGGCGAGATCGGCGCCGACTTCTCCATGCTCGAACCAGACCCTTCCATTCAGATCCAGAATTCCCTCGGTATCCCGAAAGATGGAACCGTAGAGAGGCGAGAGGTCGGCGGGCTGCATGCCCGGACTTTCGGAAAACACGCTGCTCGTTCGGACGTAGGCCTCGAGGCGGTCGGTGTGCGGCGTGTAGAGGGCGTCGACGGCACCGAGAAACCGGGCATGATCCGAGTGAATCGTGACCGAGATCCGGGCCTCTTCACCTTCGGGCCAGACCGGAGACGTCACCACATCCAGCGACAAGGGCCCGAACCTCTGAGGCTCCCTCAAGTCCTCGAGCCTGCGGATATCGGCACTGAGCTGGGGCAAGGGCGAGAGACCGGTGTTGTAGTTCATGAGCGCGCGAATCCCGGAAAGTGCCAGATCCGGCCCCGTCAGCCTGAGGTTTCCGCCGTTCGACTCCATGGTGGCCTGGAGAAAGTGGGTGCCAAGGCTCTCCAGACGGATGCCGAGGTCGGGCAGGATGCCTTCAACGCCGACGGGTGCCGGACCGTCGGGCATGAGGGCAGCATGGACCGGAGTTTCGCTGACCTTGAGGCGCAGATCCCAGGAAAGATCGTTTCCCAGGCGTTCTAGGACGAAGAGGGGAAGCTGCTCCTTCTCGAGTTCGATCGAGGCCGGTCCCAGCGTGCGAATCAGGTCATGCTCGAAGGCCTGCAGATCGATCCAGCCGGTGTCGGTCAGACGAGCCTCGATACCGCGTTCGAGTTCGCCGATCTGGAAAGGAAGTTCCGCAACCACGCCCGCCATGACCACGGAACCCGCCCGGACTTCTCCGGCATGAAGAAGTGCCGACGATTTGGTCGTGATCGCAAGGCCGCCGTCGCCAAACGTCACTGCAACGGGTAGATCGAGAGCGATACTGTAGGCGGTAAGACCGTCCGCCTCCACCTCTTCCAGCAGGCTGTGAAGTCCCAGGGTACCCCGCCAGGCTCCGGGCGTACCGCCGAAACTGCCGGCAATCCTGACGGACCCGAGGGCATGACCGGCCACCAGTTCCCCCGTCGAAACGAGTTCGATCCGTGAAACGGAAAACGAGACCGGAACACCTGACGAATCCAGTGTCACGATACCTTCAAAGGCAAGTTCACCCACCGTTCTTCCCGGCACCCCGCTGGCAGCCTCGAGGCCTGCGGCGAGATTCCAGCCGTCGTCGAGGTACCTTGCCTCCAGCCAGGCATCCCCGGCAGGTATGTCGAGGCGCAAGGCTTCCGGCAGTTTCGGGACAAGGGCATCGAGCGTTGCGGACTCCGCAAGCCATACCCTCAAAGCACCGTCCTCCATGGCGAATGCCAGTGCCGCATCCGCCTCCTCCATCGTGAACCAGGAGCCCAGTTGAACTCCTGCGGTCTCGACAAAACCCTCGCCCGAAACCTTCCAGCCGCCGGGATCCAAAAGGTCTTCGACATATGCGTCGAGTTCGAAACCGGCGCGCGTCGGAGCGACAAGGACCGGCCCGGGAATATCCATGGAATCGCCTGACGCAACGAGACCCTCCACCCGGTATGCCTTGCCTGCCTGGCGGAAGACGATGTCGCCATGGATCGAAGCGCCCTCTTCGGCGATCGTCATGGTTCCCCGTAACCCCTGGCTGTCGAGGGTGGCTTCGAGTGTCATGTCGCCGATTGCCACATCAAATACCGTGGCCGATCGCCAGGTGAGGCTCGCCCGGACCTCGGGATCCCGATCTCCCCGGTGTTCCACCACGACATGCCCGGTGAGAGGGCCGACGCTCGATCCGGGAAAGTCCGGTTCGATCCGGTCAGGCGCGATATCAAGCAGAATCTTGCCGTCTCTCCGCTGCCAGGTGATCGAGAATTCGCCACCGGCAAGAAGTCCCGGCATCGACGCATGCCAGGTTCCCGTTCCGGCAACACCGGCGGGGCGATTGACAAGGCTTGCGTCGAGTCGGGCGTCGACATTGCCCCATGGTCCGGACACATGCACACGAACGTCCTCGACGACGATGTCTTCAGGAAGACCGGCCGTAATCGATGCTGCTTCCGGAAAATCCCGCCAGCCGGTCTCCACCCCGCTCAATCCCAGCCGATCCACTCGGCCGGCGAGCAGCCCTGCCGGGGTCCAGGTAATTTCCGCGCGGTCGATCGTGCCCGAGGGCGAAAGCAGGATGTCCGTCATCACGAGACGGCCGAACACCACCTCTTCGATCCGGTAGCCCGAGACGGCATCACCGAGGCTTCGGCCGACCAGCCATCCGGCGATCTCGTGGCGCGCGGCGTACCAGCCGACGATGACGGCGACGCCGGAAACAAGCACGGCAGCCACAATGCTTCGAAGAGGCCGCTTCAGGATTCCGGACATGGCGTGCATCATGCACGATGTCCGGTCGCTCCGTCACGCGGGGCGCCTGGAATTACGAGCGGATTGGCCGGATCAGAACGTATCGATCGGCGTCAAAACCCCGACAGTGCTCTCGATGGTTTCAGCCGCATCGAGCGTCATGTCCTCACGGTAACGGCCACCGATGATCTGCACACCGAGCGGCAGACCGTTCGCAACGCCGGCCGGCACAGCGGCCGCCGGCAATCCGAGGAAATTGACAATCGTCAGCAAGCGATTGGCCATGAACATCTCCTTGAGCCGATCGGCACTGGTGAGGTCGTCGTCCACGGGAAACTGGGGCTCCGTCGATACCGGTCCCAGAACGAGCGGGTAGTCCTCGAGGAACAGGAGCCATTCGCGAAGCAGTGTCTGGCGGTCGCACAGCACCTGAAGATATCCGGCAAGGTCGAGCGGTCGGACGTTGGCGTAGATGAGATCGAGCTTGCGGTTGATCGCATGTCCACCGTGCCTTCGGATGTCATCTTCCATGAAGTACTTCAGCTCGGTGACGATCTGCTGCTCCCAGCAGCGCATGCCGTCGGCAATGCGTGGAGGTTCGGCTTCGACGACGTCGTACCCTGCATTGGCCAGGGCAGCCGCAGCCGCAGAAACCGCTCCCGATACAACGCCGTCAACGCCCATTGCACCCGGGTCGGCGGTCACGGCGACCCTTGTCGGCGGTTGCGGCGGCGGCCCATCAAGGGGTGCCGGCACCCACCATGGATCCCTGGCGTCGCGCGCGGACATGACCTCCAGAGCCAGGCGCACGTCCTTCACTTCGCGCGCCAAGGGGCCCTGCACCGACATCAGCTGAAACATCGGCGGGCGTTCGGCTGCCGCGGACGGGTTGTAGGCGGGAACCCGGCCAAGCGTCGGACGAACGGTCGAGACCCCGCAGGCAAAGGCCGGATAGCGCAACGAACCGCCCACGTCATTTCCGTGCGCGATACAGCCGATTCCGACGGCAAGCGAGGCGCTTCCACCACCACCCGATCCGCCTGGTGTGACATCCCGGTTCCAGGGATTGAGTGTCGCCCCACGCAACGGGTTGTCGGTGAACCAGCGGAGGCTGAATTCCGGCGTATTGGTCCGCCCGACGATGACAGCGCCCGCATTCCTGAGATTGGCGACAACCGGAGAGTCCTCTTGCGCCACATTTCCGGCAAAGTCGGGAACGCCGTTGGTCGTCGCATGGCCGATCTGATCGACGTTCTCCTTGATCGTGACGGGAACGCCGTGGAGTGGCCCAACGGGCTCGCCCGAGGCCATGGCCCTGTCCGCGGCCCTCGCCGCGGTGTGCGCATCATCGTCCATGCGGACGGTCACCGCGTTCACCCGACCGTTGACCTCCTCCATGCGGGCGATATGACTTTCCACGACCTCCTCGGCACTGGTCCTGCCGTTGCGGATCGCCGCCGCCGTTTCAACGGCTCCCTTTCGCCACCAGTGGGACATCATCCGCTCCCGTTCACAATTGCTGTTCACAGGACCGCCACGCGAGCGTCGAGTCGACATCGACGCCAGGCAGTTGCCCATGCCGTCTGAGCATGCGATCCCCGGCCAACCTTGAGGGTGAACTGCATCTGACGGAAGGAATCGCCGCTGAGGCGTTCCAGATTGGGGTCCTTCTTGCTGCCGATCCAGTCATGCAGTGGGAAAGGATGCCTCAGGCGCGATGCCCGGAGGCACGCGCACAGACCGACGACGACCGGTAGATCCCGGGATCAGCTGACGTGAAGATCATGGAATCACGGTCGAATGCGCATGTCCCCAGCACCACATGTGCCGGTCCACTACCGGCACATGTGGCAGAACGCGGTGAATGGCGCCGCACGGGCAGCCACCCGTGTGGGTTTTTTCAGTCATGGTCTTGCGCCGTTTCATGGACTCTCCGGCAGATCATTCCCGCCGCAACTCCGCCATGTCATCCTCGTCGGGCATGAGCACGAACTCCGGATAGGCCTCGATGCCGAGTTCGGCCGTGTCCTGGCCGAGCTCTTCCACGGTTTCGGAGACCCGCACCCCGATGGTCTTCTCGAGCAGCAGCCACAGCACCCACGAAGCGGTGAATACGAATGCGCCGATCGCCAGCACCCCGACGATCTGGACGCCCAAATCCCCGCCGGCCGCGATGCAGACGGCGAGCGTGCCCCAGACCCCCGCGAAGAGATGGGCCGGAACGGCACCCACGACGTCATCGAGCTTCATGAGTTCCAACGCCTTCATGCCAACGGTGCAGATCACACCACCGACCGCCCCGATGATGATCGCCCAGTAGTGATCGACGATGTCCGGTCCTGCCGTGATCGCGACGAGACCCGCGATCGCTCCGTTCAGTCCGGCAAGAAGGTCCAGGCGACCGAGCACCGGCCTTGCGGTGCTGATCGCGGCCATGACACCTGCCGCTGCCGCAAGGTTGGTGTTGACGAGAATGTTGCTCATGGCGACCGCATCTGCGGCACCGCCCAGGGCGAGCTGCGAACCGCCGTTGAAGCCGAACCAGCCCAGCCAAAGGATGAAGACACCCAGCGTCACGGTAGGGACATTCGAGGGCGGTGTGGGTTTGACACTGCCGTCTGCGCGGAACTTGCCCCTGCGTGCGCCCACCACGATGGCACCGGCGAGCGCTGCCCAACCGCCAGTCGAATGGACGATGGTGGAACCGGCAAAGTCCTGGAAGCCCATTTCGTTGAGCCAGCCGCCGCCCCATGTCCACGCACCGACGATGGGATAGATGACGGCGGTGAGCACGGTGATGAAGGCGAAAAACGACCACAGCTTGGCCCGTTCGGCCAGTGCACCGGAGACGATGGAGGCTGCGGTGGCGACGAAGACCATCTGGAAGAACCAGTCTGACATGACCGAGTAGCCGTTGCTGACCACGGCATCCTTCGCCGTTTCGTCACCTGCCAGTAGCGCGAGTTCTTCTGCCGACGGTCCGTAGAGAAACTCGATCGAACCGATCCAGCCGGTGACGTCGACGTACATGAGATTGTAGCCGATTGTGTAGTAGGCAAGGCCTGCGACCGAATAGAGCCCGATGTTCTTGAGGCAGATCACCGACGCGTTCTTTGTGCGTACCGAGCCGGACTCGAGCATCGTGAATCCGGCGCACATCCACATCACGAGCGCGCCCCATATCAGGAACGAGAAGGTGTTGAAGACAAACTGCGATTCATCGGGAACCGCCGCCCGGGCCTCACCGGGTCCCACGAGCAGAGCGATGCCTGCAAGCACACCGCCTGCAGCAATCACAACGTGCGGCTTCCTGCGGCCCGGTCGACAGACGGGCCAACCATCGCGTTCTTCCATCTCCACCTCCATCTTGTGCCTGCACACAACCGGTCATCGGCAAACATCCCGATAAACGTTTGTTATTGTGCCATTAGGAGTAAGGAAACACACTACATCATCAACGGTTTTCGACGGTATTGCGTTGCCGTTACCCTGTCAAACCCCTCCCGGCGGACCACCCTCTACCACAAGAAGTCGGGTGAATGCGTGAGGATTTCGTTACCGTCATCATGAACGATGAGATTCTGCTCGTGCGCCGCGGTTCCGATTCCCTCGATGTCGAGAAATGCCTCGATGCCGAGAACCATACCGGCTTCAAAACGGTCAGCCGGATCGGACATGGTGACACCGATGTAGGGATGCTCCCAATAGAGTCCGGTGCCGTGGCCATAGAGGGGCCATTGGGCGGTCATCTGGCTACCCGTGCCGCGAAACCGCTGGGAAAGGCGGTCGCCGAGCCCCGCGATATCGTGGACCTTCGCACCTGGCCGGATCGCCTCGATCACGCCGTCCACGATGGCAACGCAATTCTCGATGAGGGAACGCTGATCGGCTGTCGGCCTTCCGCCGGCAACCGCCGTACGGCCCGGATCGAGCCAGTAACCCTGGTAGATGATGCTGTCGAGCCAGCCCCTCACGAGATCGCCTTCGTGCGGCACGCTCATCCCGGCTCCCGAGAAGGGTTCCGACGTCCATCGGCTGATGTGCTGTCCGTGAGCCACCGGGATCATCTGGCAAACCGCGCCCGAACGTCTCAGTTCGGCGATCGCATCGGCGACGGCCTCGGCTTCCGACTTGCCGCCCACCAGGCCCGTCATGAGGAGATCGAGGGAACGGCTGGCGATCTCGCCGGCTTCGCGAAAGCGCTCCATCTCCGGCTCGCTCTTGATGCGGCGTGCGCGCTGAACCAGGGTGTCGTCCTCGACCCAGTCGATGGCGCCTGCCCCGGACCCGATCAGACGCCAGTACTTGAGGGGAAGAAAGTCCGAGCCCACCAGGGCGACGGGTCCATCGATGCCTCTTTCCGCCACGGCGCGCCCTGCAGCCGTCATGGGATCACTGTGACCGCTGACATGTCTGGTGGCGACGAGGTCCCGGCGCGGGTCGGGATCATCGGCGACGAGTTGCGGCTCCCGTCCATCCTCCAGGAGAACGGCCGAGAACGACCGCGCGGTATTGAGCGGGTTGTCGACCTCCTGGCCTGACGCCGACGAATAGTAGTTGGTGAGATAGAGGACATCGCCGCAGCGGTCGTAGGAGCCACCTCCCCGACCGATCACGAGCGCCGCCGCGTAACCCCGGGACCGCATGTCCTCGTGCACGCAATGCCAGCGCCTTTCGTATTCCTCTGGCAGAAAGAGCTCACTCATTGTTCAGCAGCCTGGCGATGACCGGGGTTCCTGTTCTCAGGGTGCCGAACCCCTCGCCGTCCGGAGACTGGCACCCAGACGACGGGCACCCTCCTTGATCTCGTCGACCGTCGGAAAACCGAAGGCGAGGCGGATGCAGGGGCCCGCGTCGTTCCTCACATGGAATGCCGAGCCGTCGGCGACCTCCACGCCGTGTTCCAGACCGGCCTCGATGAGGCGATCGGCGGCGACATCATCGGGCAGGCGTACCCAGATGAAGAGCCCTCCGGGAGGACGGGATACCGTGCACTCGTTGCCGAGTTCGCGCTGCAGCGCGGTCGCCATGGTGTCGCGCTTCACCTTGAGGCCACGGTTGGCCATGGCGACATGGTCCCACAGGCGATCCTCCAGGTACGCGTGGGTAATGGCGGATGCCAGGGTGTTGGGACCCGCATCGTGACGCTTCGAGAGAACCCTTTCGAGCATCGGCGGTCGGGCCACCATGTAGCCCAGGCGCACACCGGGCGCGAAAATCTTCGAAAGGGAGCAGAGATAGATCTGCTCGGGCGCGTCATCGAGCGCATAGAACGCGGGAGGAACGTCGCCCTCGTAGTGGACATCGCCGTAGCAGTTGTCCTCGACCACAGGGACCCCGTGACTCCGTGCCAGTTCGATCAGTCTCAGGCGCCGCTCGCGTGGCATCACCGTGCCGGTCGGATTCTGATAGGTTGCAAGAGTGTAGATACACCGGGCAGGGCGCCCTTCCCGCTCCAGCCGGTCGAGGGTCTCCTCCAGGGCATCCATGCGCATACCGTGGTCGTCGACGGGAACGCCCACCATCTCGATCCCCATCGCCCTGAAGGCGACGATGCTGCCCGAGTAGCTCAACTCTTCCATCACGACGATATCGTCGCTTCCGGTACACAGTGTTTCCACCGACAGGGTGACCGCCTGCATCGATCCGTTGGTGATCAGCACGTGGTCAGGATCGACCGTGATGCCTTCACGATCCATCTCGCGCTGCGCCATCAGCCTGCGAAGGCCCTCATGACCCAGCTGTCCAGGATAGGTCGACAGCTCCTCGACCATGGAACGCATCACGTTCCGGGCGGCATCGGCGAAGTCTTCGGCCGGAAAGGTCTCTGGATTGGTGTTGCCTGTGGCAAAGCTGATCATCTCGGCATGCATGTTGATTTCAGTCCCTGATCGAGAAGCCGCCGTCGACGGTGATCGACGCGCCAACAACATAGTCCGAAGCCATGCTTGCGAGAAAGACATCCGTTCCGGCGAGGTCTTCGGGACCATCCCGGCGGCCCAGGCGCCGTCGTTCCCGCCGCCGAAGATCGTGCACATCGATGCGATGTCGATGACCCTGCCCCCGCCTGCCGCCTTCGAGACCAGGAAAGGCACCTCCGACGTTGCTCTCCATCACCTGGTCCCACGCTTCTTGCGATAACGCCTCCGGACGGGCAATGCGGAGCGTTCCGGCATTGTCGACGAGAATGTCGAGCCCGCCCATGGCATCAGGAGATGCGGCAGCGGTTGCCGCGCTGGCCACAGACCGCATTCCTGTCACGCCCATTTATCGCTCCCGAACGAGGGTCCGTGTTCCGCAAACAACCTCCTGCAGGACCCGCAAACCGTTCATGCCGGTCGGCCAGCCGGCATGGTGGGCACCATGACTTCCTTCAACGAGTCCGGGGTATGCCCGAGGTTGAGAGCGCCCCTGAGATGGCCGCGGAGCCGGGGTTCCTGACCGGTCCCCGCGAGCACAGAAACCGTCACCAGTGACCGGTCACGAAACGCCAGTCCCGGTCGTGACCAATTCTCTCCGAACAGGACGTGATCTCCGTCAATTCGGTGAAGGCCGGCCTACTGGCACTCAACCCGCCACCGAACACTCCGGCGAGTATCTTCTTTCCCTATTCGTGACAAGCCATGCCGGTGGCCTCCCGATTTTCCAGGGCACTGATGATCCGGAATGCCCTTCATTCCATGAGTGCTGCTTCGTAAGGGAATGTCGACAGGCGCTCGCAACCGTCTCCGGTCGCGAGAACCTGCTGCTCGAGTTTGACGCCGTCCTTCTCGCCGACGGTGCCCATGTAGCTTTCGACGCAGAACACCGTGGAACGCACCGGCGGTTCTAAACAACTGATATAACCCAATATTTTTCCGCTCGCATCTGCAACTTCGGGAAAATTCAACGCCGGATTTTCCCGTGCCTGCAACTTAACGCAAGGGGAATCCATGGCCACTGCACAACTCACCGAGGGGCGCGTCAGGGCTCTTCGACAACGAAAGACCGTCCAGGACGTCCGCGATGTCAGCCTGAAGGGCTTCGGCATCCGCATCTACCCGATCGGACGCAAACGCTACTTCATTCATACCCAACACGAAAGGACAGCGACTCTGGAAGATCGTCGGCGATGCCAGCGACACGGGCCTGTACGAAGCCAGGGAACGATCGCGATCGATGCTGGCTGCGATTCGAAGTGGCAATCCGGTCTTGCCGGAAGAGACCCTGTTCGAGACGGTCGCCGAGGAAGTCTTCCACCGTTATGGGCGCAACTGGAAGCCCGGAACGCTTTCGGTCAACCGGGGCTACTATCACAACCACATACTGCCGTGGTTCCGGGGATACCAGATCACGGACATCAAGGCTGCTGATGTGCAGGAATGGTTCGCTTCCCTCCACGCGACGCCCGTGGCTGCCGACCGTTCCGCCCCGGTCCTCTCCGTCATCATGACCTGCGCAGAGGCTTATGGTTACCGGCCCGAGGGCAGCAGTCCGTGCAGGGGCATCAAGCGATACAGACGACAGGGACGGGAGCGCTTCCTCTCGGAGCAGGAAGTCCGCCGGCTTGGTGTGGTGCTGAAACAGCATGAAGAGGCCCTCCCGATGCCTGTGGCGATCATCCGGCTCCTGTTGCTGACCGGTTGTCGTAGGCAGGAAATTCTGACGCTCCGATGGACGGAGTATCGCGAGCGCCATCTCCATCTCAGCGACAGCAAGACAGGACCACGCATGGTCTGGCTGTCGTCTCCGGTACGGCGAGTTCTGGACAGACTTCCCAAGACCTCATCGTGGGTTTTTCCATCACCCAGAACCGGGAAATCCATCACCAGAGGTGCCGTCTGCCGAATCCAGCGGACTTGACCGCGAATCCTGTTTCACTTGACCAGGTGCGATCGGGTTTTGCAAGCGGCCACGCGGGCATGCCACCTGTCCGGTTCCACCGCAACCCGGTCACCCGCGAGGGCCGGATTGTGTTTCTTGGAACGGGGTCGGGCGGATCACAGCGTCGTGCTGGTTGCTGACGATACGATCGAGAGTGTTTCAAGTGGTGACGCCGACATATCCAAGGCATTTGGACTGAGACTGGACCGCGGAACACGTTCGGTCCACAATGGCGGTAAAGCATACTGGGAGAACGAAATGGACGCTCTTACACGCAGAATATTCCTTCATCGCGCTAGTGCTGCCGGTGCCGCCGTCGGTTTGGCGCCCATGATGCGCGCCTACGCTGCGACCGATTCGATCGAGTGGTGGAATCCTCATGGCGCTCCGGCCTTCATAGCGGAATGGGACCAGCTTCTGGCCGCCTTCGAGGACGAGACCGGGGTCGGCGTCGTCAACAGCATCGTGGGATGGGGCGACCTGGTGCCGCGGCTGACGCAGGCCGGCATGTCCGGCACGCTTCCCGATATCGCGACCGGAGGCTCCGGATTCCCGCAGATCTTCGCAAGCCAGGGCATCCTTGCCGATGTCTCGGATACGCTGGCGGCGATCGAGGCATCGGGGTCGATGGTCTCGGGGAGCGCGGTCCTGGCGGCTTCCTACGAGGGCAAGCCCTACGGCGTGCCCCGCTACACGGCGACCAACGGCGTCACCTTCCGCACGGACATTCTCGAAGAGGCCGGCATCGAGCCGCCCGACCCAACAGGTGACCGCTATGCCTTCGGTTGGGAGGAGTTCGCCGAAGTTTGCGAGCGGCTCACCAATGCGCCCGATCGCTACGCACTGGCGGCGGCGGGAACGACGTTCGACGCCGAAAAGGTGATCTGGAACTTCCTCGTCACAAACGAGGCCACCATCCTCGACGAGAACGGCGATCTTGCCTGGGAGAACGACCGCACGGTCGAGACCTATCGGTACCTCGCCGACATCTTCCGCCGCTTCGCGCCCCCGGCGATTGCCACCTATGATCTCGCGGCAGCCAACCTCGCCTTCATGACGGGCAAGGCGGCCATGACCTATGGCGACGGCGACGTCCATGCCGACATCGAATCGGCCCAGCCGGACTGGCTCGGAAGCGTCCGGTTCATGCCCTCGCCGGTCAAGTCGATCCGGGCTGGCTATGGCGGCGGCGTGACGTTCATGATCCCCGACGGCGACAACGTGGCCGAGGCGGGCAGCCTGGCGCAGTTCCTGCTGCGGCCGGACCATCTGGTGCGCGCGATCTGGCCGTTCCGGCTCCTCGTCACGCCGGCCACCGATACCGCGCGCCAAAGCGAGCTTCTGAAGTCGGATCCCGCGGTGCAGAGATGGGCAAAGGTGCTCGATCAGATGGCGGCCGTTGGGGCGAACCTCTCGGGCGTCGCGCAGTACCATGCGGCGTCGCCAGAGGCGGGCTCGATCGAATCGAGCGGGATTCTCTCCAAGACGATGCAGAAGATCCTGGTGAACGACATGGATCCGGAGCAGGCCGTCGTGGAGGCGACGCCCGAGTTTCAGGAGCTTCTCGATGGCTGACCGGAACCGTGTCCGGCGCCTTGGCTGCTGATCGGGCCGAGTTCCTTGTCATCGGCGCTGGCGCCCTGGGCGCTAGCGCCTTTCACTTGGCCGCATTCGGGAGGGATGTCGTCGTTCTCGATGCTGGTCCAGTGGGATCTGAAACGACGAGTCAGGGCACCGGCTTCCTGTGCTCGATGCGCCCGACGCCGGCATCGACGCGCATCGTCCATCATTCGACCCGTTTCTATGGCCGCTTCAAGGAGGAGACCGGTTACGGGATCGACTTGCACAGGACCGGCGGCGTGCGAGTCGCGCTCTCCAAGCGCAGCTTGGAAGCGCTCGACCGCGAGGCTGAGGCAGCGCGCCGTGCCGGAGTGGAGGTGTACCGGCTCGAAGTGGACGATATCGGCCGGCTGTTGCCGGCAATGAATCTCGCCGGCCTCGCCGGCGGGGTGTTTGTTCCCGATGAGGGATACGTCACGGCGATGCGCGATGTGACCGTCGGCTTGGCACGCGCCGCGGCGGATCTCGGCGCCCGTATCCACACCTTACCGGCGCGTGGAGGAGTTGCGCCCGCGCGGCATGCTGGAGGTGGTCACGTCTGCCGGGAACATCACGGCGGAAAAGGTCGTCCTCGCGGCCAATGCCGGCATGTGGCCGCTCTGCAGGCAACTGGGCGATCTCTACCCGGCCTATCCGCTCCAGCACGAATGCGTCGTCTACACGCTCGCCAACGGCCTCTCCTCCGAAATGCCGACCGTGCGCATCGCGGAACGGGACCTCTATCTTCGCCATGAGGCCGGCGGACTTCTCGTGGGCGGCGTTGGCGAGGATCCGCAAGGGCCGGCACCCGACGCCGACGACGCGCGTTTCGTTCTCGGGCAAGGAGACGTGCTGCCGAGCGAGATCGGCGCCGCGCGCCGGCGGGCCGCGCACTTCTTTCCGGCGCTCGACCGGGCCTTCTGTATCCGTGAGCAGCGCGGCCTGGCGATGGCAGCCCCCGATCTGGAACCCATTGCGGGCGAATGGAAGCGGAACTTGTTCGTCATGAGCGCAGATTTGCGGGGCATCCAGTCGGCGCCGGCGCTCGGGCTGATGGTGGCTCAACTGGCCGCCCATGGTGAAAGCGAGTTCGACCATCAGCTGTTTCGTCCAGGCCGGTTTCCCGAAGCGGGGAGCGGTGCGGAGGTTTTTGCCGCGGCCCGGGAGGGCCTGCGCCCAAGGCGGGGGCCGGCGTGATCCTGCCGGCTCGGCTGAGAGACCTCCCGCGCACGACCGTCGAAGGTTGGCTCTTGGTCACGCCGTCCGTGATCCTGGGAGCGCTGCTAGTCGCCTATCCCTTCGGCTACAACATCTGGCTCAGCTTAATCAACAGGACCGCGCGCAGGGCCGGCAAGTTCGTGGGCCTGCAGAACTACGAGCGACTCCTGGCCGACGCGGACGTCTACATCGTGACTGCGCGCACGCTCATCTGGACCGCGGGCACAGTGCTCGGACAAATCGTGCTCGGCCTTGGCTTGGCCTTGTTCCTCAACCAGCAGTTCCGCGGCCGGGGTTTCATCCGCGCCTCGCTCCTGGTGCCCTATGCGATGTCGGTCGTCACCGTTGTCTTCATCTGGAAGTGGCTCCTCAACGACATCAACGGGATCGTCAACTTCACCCTGCTCAACCTCGGCGCGATCGGCAGTCCGATCGTGTTTCTCAACGGCCCGACCAGCGCGATGCTGACGGTCGTCACGGTCGCGATCTGGCAGGCGATGCCGTTCACCGTGCTCCTGCTGCTGGCCGGCCTTCAGTCGATCCCTCAGGAGCTCTACGAGTCTGCCAGGGTCGAGGGCGGCGGGCGGTGGGTCCTGTTCCGCCACGTCACCCTGCCCCTGCTGCGACCGGTGCTGGCGACGATCATTCTCATCAAGACCATCTGGACCTTCAACTGGTTCGACCTGATCTGGCTCTACACGGCCGGCGGACCGGCCGACGCGACGCGCACCCTGGCCGTCGCCGTCTACGATGAAGGCTTTCGCCGCTTCCGGTTCAGCGAGGCGGCCACGCTCGGGGTCTTCATGTTCGTCTGCATCGTGATCCTGGCCATTCCACTGGCCCGCTGGGCCGAGCGCGACCCATGAGCGAGCCCTTGCCCGGCATGCTTGCGCGGTCGGCCTGGCGGCTGGTCGTCATCACGGCCGGCGTCGCGATGCTGGGCTTCATCCTGTTCCCGATCTACTTCCTCGTCGCCTCCTCCCTCAGGTCGCCGGAACACCTTTTCAGCAGTACGCCCGGCCTGCTGCCGATCCCGCCCTCGTTACATTTCTTCAAGGTCGCGGTCGAGGAAGCGCCGTTCCTGCTCTGGACGGGTAACAGCCTGCTGGTCGTGCTCGGCACGGTCGCTCTCACGATGCCGCTTGCCGTCCTCGCGGCCTACGCCATCGCGAGGCTCGAATTTCCCGGACGGCGGCAGCTCTCGCGCATGGTGCTGATCCTCTATATGTTTCCAAGTGTCCTGCTGCTCGTGCCGCTGTTCGTGCTGTTGGCGCGGCTCGGCCTCGTCAACACCCTTCCCGCGCTCGTTATCGCGCATGCGACCTTCGCGCTCCCCTTCAGCATCTGGTATCTCAGCGCCTATCTCCGGTCGATTCCCAGGGAGTTGGACGACGCGGGCCGGATCGACGGGTGCAACCGCCTCACGCTGATCTGGTATGTGCTGCTGCCCGTGATGCTGCCCGGCATCGCCGCGACCGGCGCCTTTGTCTTCATGTTCTCCTGGAACGAGTACGCCTTCGCATTGACCTTGATCCAAAACACCAATCAGCGCACACTGCCGCTCGGCGTCACGTCGTACTTCTCCGCCCAGGGCATCCCCTGGGGCGTCGTCCTGGCGACGACGGTGCTCATGAGCGTTCCTGTGGTGCTGATCGCCCAGTTCGCGCAGCGCTACTTCATCGCAGGGCTCTCGGCAGGTTCGGTGAAGGCCTGATCCGGAGAGAGCCATGACAGAACCGCAACCGACCGAGCCGGCGCGCGCGCTGCTGGAACGCGCGCGCCGGTTTCTGCCCGGCGGCACCATTCACACGTTCAGCCGGCGGCCGGCCGGCTTTCCCACCTTCATGGAAACGCCCGATTTCGTGGTCGACAGCGCCGACGGACCCTGGCTGTGGACTACCGAAGGCGAGCGCCTGCTCGACGTCATGCTCGGCAGCGGCTGCGTCATTCTGGGCCACGCGCATCCGGCGATCGTTGCTGCGATAAAGACGCAGGCCGCGCGCGGCGCGAACTTCGCGCACGTTTCCCGCCCTGCGATCGAGCTTGCCGAAGAGATCGTGACGGCGATTCCTTCGGCGGAGAAGGTGCGATTCTTCAACTCCGGCACGGAAGCGATGATGCATGCGTTGCGCATCGTGCGGGCCCATACTGGCCGGGACCGCGTGATCAAGCTCGACGGCGCCTATCACGGCTGCCTCGACGAGCTCCTCGTGCGCACGAGCTACGGACCCGTGACGACCGAGAACGGCGCGACCCTGGCCTGCGACAGCCCGGGGACCCTGGCCGGTCACGCGGAGCGCGTGATCGTCGTCCCCTACAATGACCTGGACGCCATGAGGGCGGCGGTCGCCGCGAATCGCCGCGAGCTCGCGGCCATCATCGTGGAGCCGCTGATGCGCGGTCTGAGCCCGGCGCCCGGCTATCTATCGGGGGTCCGCGAGATCGCAGACATCGAACGCGTGCCGCTCGTCTTCGACGAGGTGATCACGGGGTTCCGGCTCGCGCGGGGCGGCGCGCAGGAATTCTACGGCGTCGACGCGGACCTCACCGTCCTGGGCAAGGGGCTCGGCGCCGGGACGCCCATGGGCGCCGTCGCGGGATCGGAGACGCTCATGGCGTGGCTGCAGACCGGCCGTCCGGACGGCAAGCGGATCCTGGGCGAGGGCAGTTCCTACGGCAATGCGCTGGCAGCCGCCGCCGCGCTGGCGCAGATGCGGGAACTCGCCCGACCGGGGACCTACGAGCACCTCCACGGGATGGGCAGGCGCCTTGCCGACCGGCTCGGCGAGCAGTTCTCCCGGCACGGCCACGCCCCGCGGTTCGTCAGCGCCGGCCCGGTCATCGAGTTCTACTTCGGCGAGGGGCCCTTTCTCGACTATGCCTCGGCGCAGGCGTCCGATCAGCGCGTGAAGCGAGCGCTCGCCCAGGGCCTCCGATCGCGCGGCGTGTTCGGCGGCGGCGGACGCTACTACGTCTCTCTCTCACATGGAGAGGCCGAGATCGAGGTCGTTGTCTCGGCAGTCGAGGATGTCCTGCGGGAACTTGCCCGCACCTGAGGATCGCCTTCAGCCGAAATTCGGGGCGGCACGAACCGGCTACCGCAGCCCAGCATCTGGCGAGGGCCCGGCTGCTTTGACTTGGCCGCGCATGAGGTCTCAACCGCGATTTCGCGATGGGCAAGACCCCTGTCAGCGCGAAGACTGCAGGGGGACGCAACAGCAGCTGCTCGGGGCACACCATGAACCTTGTCTTGGTGGCTGAGATTGCCCAATCTTGAGTTTGGACCGGGCAGACGAAGCTCTGCCATGGTCGAGGGACGACACGGCCTGACCGAATCCCGATGGTACGGTCTGGCACCCGCACTGCGAACCGCTCAAATCGCGGCCCGTTTTCGACTCGCATCCGATTCGGCTGTCAAACGGCTTTCAATATTGATCCCCTGAGTGGCACGGCGGAGGTTGTCCCGGTAAGCACTCCCTTCATCGCACGTGCACGCAGTTCGTCCCGGTGCTGTATCTCGTGTTGACCGCCGCACTGGCCGGAAACCGCACGTCGATCAGGATGAACTTCCATGCTTGTCGATTGTTGTCGCGGGGTATCCGGGAAATACTCTGCGATATCTGCTTGCCGGGCCGGGAATCAATCAAACAGCGTTCCCTGTTCAGGGCCTCCTCAATCAGGTTTGTGGCCGGGCCTGTTCGGGTATTTCGCCCGCTGCGTCGAAGAAGGAAATCGAGCGGCCGGAGCGGGACTCATCGACACCGGCAACGGATCCAAAGGCGTTGTAAATCACCGTCGGTCCTTCGCGTGCGAGGAACAGGCAGGTCGAGGGGATGTGGGACTGGAACAGCAGATATGTCCGATAGTCCACCGCATACCGAAGGCTGATCGGATTGACCAGCATGCACATCGCCGCGTCATGGCGTTCAAGCGCTTCCCGCAGTCGGTCCAGGCGATACCCGTGCATCCGCGCAAAATCGATCTCGGGAGGTCCCTCACGCTGCGAGAGGTCGCTCCAGGTCTCCCCTGACAGGAAGGTGTCAAAGATGTGATCGGTCGTTGGCAAGACGGTCGTCTCCCATCAGCGCATGGCAGGTTATCTTGAACCGCTTCCCGGCCGCATGTCACTTCGCGAAACAGCACCCGTGCGTCCCGACAGCTCCGTTCTATACGGCTCCCGATAGTGCGGACAACTATGGCGATCTTCGTGCTCGCTTCCGGATAGTGGCGGGTGCACACGATGTCGTGGAGCAAAGAGAACACGACGACCGGCACGCCGGAACGGATGTCGTTCCCGTGGTGGACCAGAAAAAAGTTCCGGCCGTGCGCATCGCTGAAGATTGCGGCATCCAGGCGCGTTCTTCCTGTGCGATGGCATGTCTGTCCTCAGGCAACCCCTCCTTCCTGACGATCGCGGATGACACCGGGACGCAGAAGATCCTGTTGTCCTGCGTCGGGATATGGTTGCTGAGCGTGAAACAATCGTCCTGCCTTGTTCCGCGAATCGCACGCAATTGCGACGCGAAGCACCAGTCATCTGTGAATCCGGTCGTTGAGCGTCACAACTTCTGTTTCCCGGGCCCGCAGTCTAACCTTCCGGGATGGCGCGCAAGACAAACCGACCGCAGAGGTATGAGGGCGAGGCAGGGCGCGCGCTTGCCGCGCAATACGAAAGCATGAACCCCGATGACCTTCATGCCTGGTTTTCCGGTCGCCTGCCCCAGACACCGGCTTCGGCGCTCGACGTTGGAACGGGATCGGGTCGCGATGCTGCCTGGCTGGCCAGGAAGGGCTTCGACGTAGTTGCCGTCGATCAATCCGAGACGATGCTCAAGGAGGCCAGTCACCGGCACGCAGCACCAGGAATCATATGGATCCGGGACCGCCTTCCGTCGCTCGACAGCGTCGTCAAACGGGGGATGAGTTTCGATGTCATCCTGCTCAATGCGGTATGGATGCATGTTCCGCCGCCCGAGCGGCCCCGCGCCTTTCGCAAGCTCGTCAGCATTCTCAAGCCGGGCGGCCTCATAGTTTTCGCACTGCGCATCGGTGGTGCGGATCATGAGGACGGGATGTTCCCGGTCAGTACCGACGAGCTTGAGGACCTCGCGCGCCGTCACGGCGCGTTCACCGAACAGCGCTGCAGAACCGACGACAGGTTTCGACGTCCCGGCATCCAGTGGGAACAGATCGCACTGCGGTTGCCCGACGACGGCACCGGTGCCCTGCCACTCCTGCGCCACATCATCCTCAACGATGCAAAATCGGCGACCTACAAGCTCGGCCTGCTCCGCTCTGTTGCAAGAGCTGCAGACGGCGCAACGGGCATGGCGTGCCACGATGACGACACCGTGACCCTGCCTCTCGGCCTCATCGCTCTCAACTGGCTCAGACTCTACAAGCCGCTTGTCGAAGCCGGACTGCCGCAGCGGCCGGGCAAGCAGGGTCTTGCGAACCTCGGTTTCGTCAGGCAGGGCTGGCATGACATCAGGGATGTTCCCGCTTTCGATCTTCGGGTCGGGCGGTCCTTTTCAGGCACGATGGCTGCGGCCCTTCACCGGGCGATCCGTGATGCGGTGGACAATCTCGTGAGGATGCCGATCCACTACATGACCCTCCCTGGTTCCGAAGAGTCGATTCTCAAGGCCACGAAGGGCCGAGCAGGCAGGGCGCCCGGATCAATCCTGATCGACCAGGACTATCTCGCCCGCTTCGGCGAACTTCGTATACCGGCTCATCTCTGGCGATCGCTGTCTCGCCATGACGCGTGGGTCGAGCCTGCCCTTGTCGCCGAATGGGTGACACTCATGGACAGTTGGGCAGTAAGGCAGGGGCGAAAGCTGGACCGCCAGACTGTCGATCGCGCCATGAAGTGGTCGGACCCTTCCCGCGATGTGAGCTTCGCACGGGACGTTTCGAGGCAACTTCTCGAAAACGGGAAGCTCTATTGCGTCTGGACCGGTCGGTCCCTCACGGAGAACCGTCTCGACATCGACCACTGCATGCCGTGGGCCGCATGGCCGTGCGACGACCTCTGGAACCTCCTGCCCGCTGATCGTCCGGTCAACCAGAACCGGAAACGCGCAAAACTGCCGTCCGCAGCGGCTCTCGAAGATGCCCGGGACCGCATCTGCACCTGGTGGGAAACCGGATACGTGTCCCGGGTGCGCGAACAATTCTTTGCCGAAGCCCGGTCATCACTGCCGATGGGACCCGCTGCAGATCCGGATTTCGACAAGCTGTTCGACGGTCTTCAGATGCGCCGCCATGCCTTGCGCACCGATCACAAGATCGACGAGTGGACGCCGCATCCCGAAAGGAAACACGCGTGAAACATCCACAAGCGTCTTCATCACTCCGGACCCTTCGGACAGGAATGACCCCCGGCTGAAGGGGCGCCCGGAGGTCGAGCCCGTCACAGATCAGTGCGGAGCATGCACGATGACCGACCAGAACAACATCAACCCGCAGATATCATGGGACGGCAAGGCATGGCAGGCCTCGCTGCCGGTGGGCGACGGCAAGGTGATCGAGGCCAGGTGGGAGCCCGGATGCACCTACGTCATTCGCATTCGCGAACAGGGATCCGGGGAGTGGAGCATCGGATTCGAGACACCGATACCGAGATGCACCTTCGTTGGCCTCAAACCCGGCACCGAATACGAGGTAGAGGTCCGGACCAAGAACGCCGATGGCGAAGGAGATGCCTCCCGCATCACGATTCGCACGAATCCGACCGGTGACAGCAGCAACGTCATCCCCTTTCCGAAACGGTGACGTGCGGCAACATGCTGCCCTTGCGCGTGTCATCCGAGCCGTGGCACGGCATGACATTCATCGATTGTCTGCATGGACTCCGCGAAACTGTGCGTCCAGGGGCCCGCGCAAGGAGGTGTCTTTAGCGTTCTCGCGATAGCGCCCTCACAACGATCAGGCGTCTCTCCTTCCCCGGTCGAGACCCCTCCGGGCCCTTGACAACGCGTTCGTTTGGCGAGCACATCACTGTTGCCCGGATCGTCTCCTGGCATGCGACCAGTACGCGGCATTGCCGGACAGGGCGTCGACTCTCACAGCAGTGAGCCAGACCGCGGCCTCGTTGACGAAAAGAGTCAGGACGACGTGGAAGACCCACCCGGCGATATGGCCGGAACGGTGATGTGGCCGTTGAGTTCCGGTAACGCGACGTGGCGCGCGCGCAGTTGCTTCACTCCGTTCATATCGCTGCCGGCGGAACCGGGCACACGAAGTGAAGGGAGCGGTTTTGCGTCAACGGACGATTGTGGAGAATGTGCTCCGACCAGGAGAGGCTGACGGCCTTGTGGGAGAACACGCATGGCAAATCACGAGACGCCGGAAGGCCAGTGGGACTACATCATCGTGGGCGCGGGTACTGCCGGCTGCGTGCTGGCGAACCGCCTCACCGAGGATCGTCGCACCCGAGTGCTGCTGCTGGAAGCCGGACTCAGCGATACCTACCACTGGGTGCATATCCCGGTTGGCTACCTCTACTGCATCGGCAACCCGCGTACGGACTGGATGATGAAAACAGCTCCCGAGCCGTGCCTCAACGGGCGCAGCCTCGCCTACCCGCGCGGCAAGGTGCCGGGCGGCTGCACGGCGGTCAACGGCATGATCTACATGCGCGGCCAGGCGGCAGACTACGATCACTGGCGCCAGCTCGGCAATACGGGCTGGGGCTGGGACGATGTCCTGCCCTGCTTCCTGAAATCCGAGGATCATCATGCCGGCCAAAGTCCGATCCACGGGACGGGCGGCGGCTGGAAGGTGACGACACAGCGGACGCGCTGGGAGATTCTCGAAGTTTTCCAGGAGGCTGCTGCTGAATTCGGCATTCACCCCCGCGCCGACTTCAACGACGGAGACAACGAGGGTTCAGGCTTCTTCGAAGTGAACCAGAAGAACGGCGTGCGCTGGACCACGGCCAAGGGGTTCCTTCGGCCGGCGATGAAGCGGTCCAATCTCCGGGTCCTGCTCGAGGCCGAGACCGAGCGGCTGATCCTTGACGGCCGCGAAGTGCGCGGCGTGATCTACCGGCACAGGGGTGCACGGCGCGAAGCGTTCGCCCGGGCCGGGGTGCTGCTCGCCGCCGGATCGATCAACTCGCCCAAAATCCTTGAATTGTCGGGCATCGGCCAGGGCGACCGTCTCAAGGAACTCGGCATCGACGTGGTTCACGAAAGCCCGGGCGTCGGCGAAAACCTGCAGGACCATCTGCAGATTCGTACGGTCTTCGGTGTCCGCAACACCAGGACGCTCAACACCATCGCGAACAGCTTCTGGGGGAAGATCGGCATCGCCCTCGAGTACGCGCTGAAACGCAGCGGACCGGTGTCGATGGCGCCGAGCCAATTCGGCATGTTCACGAAGTCCGATCCCGCTCTCGCTACCCCCGATCTGGAGTATCACGTCCAGCCGCTCTCCACCGACCGACTCGGCGATCCGCTTCATCCCTGGCCTGCCATCACGGTCTCGGTCTGCAATCTGCGCCCGGAGAGCCGCGGAAGCTGCCATGTGACCTCCAGGGATATCGACAAACAGCCGGAGATCCGGCCCAACTACCTTGCGACCGCGAACGACCGGCGGGTCGCCGTCAAGTCGGTCCGGCAGGCTCGGCAGATCATGACCGCCTGCGCGTTGCGACACCACGAACCGATGGAGCTTCTTCCGGGACCCGAGGTCCAGTCGGACGAGAAATTGATCACCGAGATCGGCAACATCGCCACAACCATCTTCCACCCGGTGGGAACCTGCAGGATGGGCCAGGATGACAATGCCGTGGTTTCGCCCGATCTGCGTGTCCACGGGCTTGGCCGCCTGCGTATCGTCGATGCCTCGATCATGCCCCGTATCACGTCAGGCAACACTGCCTCACCGGTCATCATGATCGCGGAGAAGGCCTGTGACATGATCCTGCGCTCCTGATCACGCTCGAATCTCTCGTCAGCCGAACAGTATTCCGGCGCTCCGATGGTACCCTTCATTGGATGAGCCGCTGCCATCGCGACGGCGCATTCACTTCGCCTTCACCGTCGACAGCGCGCCCCGGGACCGGAACGGCGCGTGCGGCAGGAGGTTTCAACGCAGGCGCTGATGACCAGGCTGGAGCGTATCGAGACGGCGGTGCTGGTGCTGGTGCAGGCGGAGGTCGAGCGGCAACACCTCGCCGAGCGCGGCGAGAAAGAGGGCTGGGAGGCGGCATCGCGCAGGGTGGCACTGCGGCTGTGTACCGAACGTCCGGTCTCGGGCGATGCGGCGCAGCCTTTACTGCCAATCAATTCAGCGCGCCCCCGACTTAAATATCAGGCCCGGGGTGATCACCGCCGCAAAAAGCCCTATCAGCGCAGGTGATAGGCCATATCCCAAAACTCGATGTCCAACCTCACCGTTTGGGCAAAGATCTCCACAAGCGAGGCGAAGCGGACCTCGGACAGATCGCCGCCGGCAAGCTCGTCGAGATATTCGAGCGTTTCGCGGACACCGGCATGAAAGTCTTCGCTTGCGTACATCTCAATCCACGGACGATAGGGATTGCCCTCCAGCTTGGTATTTTCGTGATTGAGCAACAACGTTCCCACCTCGCCGTAGCCGACTGTGCACGGCGCGAGCGAGACGAAAAGGTCGAGCACATCGCCCATAATTCCACAGTCCAGGATGTAGCGCGAATAGGCCGTATTGGCATGGGATTCGATCACCTGCTCCAGCTCTTCGTTGGTCATCCCAAATTCTTCCAGCAGCTGGTTGTGCATCTTCATCTCGCCAACCAACATACTGTTGACCATCGATAGGAACTTGCGCATGCCCGCGACAGACTGTGATTTGTAGGCGCCCAGGATGTACCCGCGCGCATGGTGAATTAAATAAAAATAGTCTTGCACGATGAAATGACGGTAAGCCTCACGCGAAAGCGATCCGTCGGCCAGATGCCATATGAAATCGTTCTGAAGGTAGCGTTCCCATTCCGCTGGACAAGCCGCCTTCAAACGTTCCCACAGGGTGCCGTTGCTCCGGTAGGCGGCGGCAACTACCGGGCGGATTTTAATGGGACGACCAGAAATTCTCATACTTGATCTCCTTAGAAGTAAGGTGAGTAGCACCAGCTCACGCCCGGTCGATCGAGGGCGCCCAGCGTGGCGGCCGAGAATTGGGGCCGGATCGAACGGTCCGGCCCCACAACCCATCTCGTCTTCGAGGTGCGCTGCTCTAGTGGCCCGACATCAGGTTCGATCTGAAAGCCTTCTCGATCCGCACCACATCGTGCGGCGCGACCTCCGCTGCTTCAGCGTATTTGCCCCAGCCCCTGATGGAAACGCTTACTTTATCCAGTATTTCCAAAGCTCTATGATTTTTCACGATGGAGGCGGCGAACTGCAGGATATCGTTACGATCGAAGCCGTTCCGGCGCCCAGCCAGACTCATCTGGTGGTCGCGGGTCCATATGCCGCTTGGATTGTAGGCATAGACGACGTCATAAGCCGGGGACAGGGACCATTTCCCGGACCGGTCCATCAAGAACGAGATGTTCTTTACGTGGTCATCCTGGTTGCGCGCTATGACGTTGAAGATCGCCCGGCGAAATTGCTCCTCGGCTGCAACCATCCCGAGACCGAGGTCCCGGATCGTGATGACGGCTTGTTCGTAGGAATAGGCCGATGGGTCGTTGAAGTCGAAATGCTGCATCGCCCCGAGTGACTGCATGTGGATCTTGCGGCCGGTATCGTCCCGGTCGAACCGTTTCGTCATGAAGTGGCTGCGGCTGCCCTCGTGGTGGAGCTGACACTCCGACATGGTGATGCCGGCTGAGCGCGCCATGCTGGCGTAGGCGTATTCGATCTTACCGTAGCCTGCGGGGTCGGCCAGTTCCTTGTCCCTGTTGTTCGAAACGCCGTCGAACTTCAGAAGCCAGTGCTCGAATCCTGTGTCAGCATCTAGTTGTCCGGACCGGAATTCGCCTGTCTTCGGGTTCCAGGCGAGAACGGCTTTTGCCCGCGCGCCACCTGCCGACGTGCCAACGCTCAGAATGTCCTCGAGAGCCTCTGCACCGTTCTCCCCGTCCAGTCGTCCGGCAAGGTTTGCGCGTTCGTCAAGCACCTGATTCGCCAGGTCGACGAGTCGGGCGACTTCCAGTTTCTTCGCTCTCGTCTGTTTCCGAAGCGCCGGCTCGAACTCCAGGGCACCGATGCCGCGGCGACCGATGTAGCAGAGCCGGTCGACCGGGTTGAAGGCCTCTGGGCGCTTGCCAGTGTCCGCCAGCCATGCGTCGATGAGCCGATTGCCGAACCTGTCCGGCAGTGCATCTGCCAGCATTCCCGGTAGACCCTTGAAGGTTTCCCTGTTGAGAGCCGGGAACTCATAGGGCGTTTCTCTAGTGGGCATCGTCAGAGGCGCAACCTCGATGCCGGCGCCGACGAAAGCCGGGTCGTACTGGAAGACCCCAAGGGAGCGCGTCTCGTCCCAGGACACTGCCCCGATGCGTCGGCCCCAGAGGATGACGTTTGCGTCAGTCATCCGAGTCGTCACCCCATGTCCAGGTCACGTCCCGGTCTTCCTTTGGCTGCGGACGTGCCCGCCGGCGCTCAGAACCGATCCGCGAAACGCGCTCGATTGGGCGGATTTGACCTGTCGGTATCGCGGCGAGGATCGCATCGCCCAGATCCAGCGCCAGGGCGACACGCAGGAAGGTGTCGAGAGTCGATGGTTCGCCTGACTCGAGACGCCGCAAGGTGCGCACGCCAATCCCGGCGTCTTCCGCCAGCATGGATTGTGTCACGTTGCGGGACAGTCGCAATCTTGCCAGACGGGATCCGATCTCGGTTTCGATTTGTCGGGATGTCTTCATATGCCCCTCAAACGGCAGATTGTGGCCTCTTGTAGCAAGAAGGCGGCCTCGGAAGGTCGTATATGGCCGATAAATGGAATACATGTCAAGAGGCAACAGCCGGCCTTTAAAAGGCTCTACTATTCTACAAACGGCCACAATGGGCCCGTTAACTGGCCACACCCATTCAATGTTCTCAGACGGCGGCGTCAAGATCGAATACCACGGAACCAATGCGTTACGCCGTAAGGCTTCGGCGTAGACCGCCTGTCGATTTCGCCGGTCATCGGGGAGCGTGCGCGATCGGAGGTGGACCCGTCCCTGGTGTCCACTTATGCGAAGTGGGCACTCAGCCGCCTTTTCTGTGCGCCATGGTAAGGCGTTTTGAGTACGAGTGCTGCGCATACGCGCGTGCTGCCCATCCCCCCATGACGGAACAGTTACAACCGGACGGAGTTCATCGAAATTCTGGCGATCGTTTCCGGAATCCTCATTCTGTTGCTCGGACGCTGACTTCACCGCGCCGAATGCATCGCGTTGCGCCGGGCTCCCCAGGTTCCAGGATCACATCACCAACGACACATCCATGTCCCCGTCCACCGATTCCCTGACGATAAGGAATTGACGAGAATCAGGGCATCGGGACACTGGCAGGTATGCGCCAGCCGGGAGAGCCTCCATGATCGATACGATCCGGTTCGACGCGCGGTCAACCGACGGTGCCGAGGTCGGACGCGCGATCGATGATCATGGCTACGCCATTATCGAGAACATGCTGGGGACGGAGGATCTTTGCTCCCTGCGCACCGAACTGGAGCCGCAGCTTGCGACGCAAGCGACCGGCGAGACCGATTTTCTGGGCGCGCGGACCAAGCGCCTCAACAACCTCTTCATGCGGGCGCCGACGACACGGAAGATGGCGCTCCATCCGATCCTTCTCGGTGCCGCCGACCACACACTTCTGCCATGGTGCGCGCGCTACCAGATCAGCTACACGGGCACCATGCATCTCATGCCTGGCGAGACGGCCCAGGCACTCCATCGCGATGCCTTCTTCTATCCCTTTCGCAATCCGGGACCCGTGACCCAGCAGGGTTCGCTCTGGGCCGTGACGGACTTCTCAAGCGAGAATGGCGCCACCCGCATCGTGCCTGGAAGCCATCTCTGGGAGGAAGAACGCCAGCCCCGTGCCGAAGAGGTGATTCCTGCGGAGATGCCCGCAGGGTCGGCCATCATCTATGCGCACAACCTGATCCATGGAGGGGGTGCCAACACGACAGGCGAGCCGCGCACGGCCGTGGCGATCAATTTCACGCTGGGTTGCTGCGCCAGCAGGAAAACCAGTTTCTTACACTGCCTCCCGAGAAGGCGCGGGAACTGCCCGAGCAACTCCAGAGGCTTGTCGGCTACGATTTCGGCGCGCCCTTCATGGGGGCGGTCAACGGCCAGAACCCGCACCACCTCCTCGAGGAGCCCGGCGGCGATCCTGGTCCGCGCAACGATCCCGAACTCGACCGCGCCTACCGGGAACGCGTCCACTGGCTGCGGACCAAAGCGGTGCCGCCTCCGCCTGGAGTCCTGCCCACGAAGTGAAGCCGCGCAGAATGACGATCCAGCGGTCGTCACCTCCTCCCGTTTCCGGGAGACGAGGTTCCCGCGTTCGTCATCGATGCCCTTGCCGAACAAGTGGCGAACCCCCGCTATCGAATTCCACCGGATCCGACAACCGACAACGCCGACCATGGGGCGGCCGGGAGGTTCCTGCCGCTGACCTGCCGGGTCCCTTGACCCGCTTGGAGACCCGATGGCCTTCAACGACTCGGTTTCCGATCCTGCATCAGGCCGCTTCTCCTGCCGTGAATCCGACACCCACATGGGTTGCCTTCCAGCACGGCAACTGTTCGACACGCTCGGTCATCCAACGGACCAGGTTCGGGTGCCCGTCCAGCGGCAGTTGCGCCCATTCGTGGAGGTGCATGGGTGCCGCAACCGCGATATCGGCGATCGTCACCCCATCACCGCAAAGCCAGGCCCCCTCCCCCAGACGGTCGTTGAGGATACCGGCGAGCTTGTGGAAGTTGTCGGCCTCGCCGGCAAGCACGGCCGGGTCGGGCGTATCGCCGAGCAGCGGCTTCACGCAGTTCTCGACCAGGTAGACATAGCAGGACGGAAACCATGAAGCGGCTTCCCAGAGCAACCAGCGGTTGACATCGGCACGCCCTACCGGATCGGAAGGATTGAATTCAGTCTTGCCCGTCTTGTCGGCGGCGTACTGCAGGATGGCGTTCGACTCCCAGAGCACGAAGTCACCATCCTTCAGCGCCGGCAGGGCAGCGTTCGGATTGATCGCCTTGTAGGCATCGCCCTTCTGCTCGCCCGCAAAATAGTCGACCTTGCTGAGCGAATAATCCGCACCCAAAAGGTGCAGTCCGGCGAGCACCTTGCGACAGTTCACCGTGATCGGATCGGCATAGATTTCCATGGAGTCCTCCATTCGCATTCTTGACTGCCTGAACGGCTTGCGGGCACCTCGTTGTTGCGACCGATAGTATCTTGGCCAACGAATGCCGGAAAGAGTATTCTGAATACCTCGGTGCCGCGCGACGTTGACAGACACACGGCACGCGAGCGGCACCACGCACCGGCAAGTGTGACAGGGCGCACAATGAATCAGACCGTGAAAAAACCCGTTGAAACGGTTCGCACCGGTTCCTTCAACTACCTGCAACCGTCCGTGCGATCCTCGCTCTACCGCAACGGCAGGGTCCTGACGCGCCGCGACCGCGATGGCGGCGACGATCACTGGGAGGGTGTCGATCTGGAAGCGCGCCCGATGCCGGTTCAGGACGCACGGAGCCTTGCCCTGGAGGAAAGCCCCACGCTCGCCAGCAACGGTTTCGAAATGGTGACGCGTTCCCTGGCGAACCCCGATCTCGATTTTCTCAACCACGATCATGTGGTCCGCAGCTACTACCCGGAATGTGCCGAGATCGTGCGCGAGGCAAGCGGTGCGGTGTTCGCCGCGGCCTTCGATCACAACGTGCGCTCGGCAGCGGGCAAGAACAGCAGACACCGCATGCGCGGTGGCCAGCATGTGCAGGGTCCGGCGCGTGTCGTTCACGGCGACTACACCCTTACCAGTGCACCGCAGAGGCTCCGCGACCTGACGCGCCCGTCGACCGGCAACGATACGTTGCGCACGGTGCTGGCCGAAGGAACGTCACTGCTCGACAAGGCGGAGGTGGACCATGCCCTCGACGCCGGCCGGTTCGCGATCATCAACGTGTGGCGCAATATCGTGCCTGAACCGGTGGCCACCCATCCATTGGCCCTGTGTGACGCGTTGAGCGTGGAGCCCGAAGACCTGGTCGTCTTCGAGATCCACTACGCGGACCGCATCGGCGAAAACTACTTCGCGAAGCACGCGAACAGTCAAAACTGGTACTTCTATCCCGAGCTCACCCGCGACGAGACTCTGCTTATCAAGCAATGGGATTCCCAAGGAGAGTTCGCCCGCTCGAACGGCGGCACCGGGGATGGAGGGGGTGGCGGCGGACCATGCACCTTCAGTTTTCACAGCGCTTTCGACGATCCCGCCACGCCGGAGGACGCACCGGATCGCTGGAGCATCGAGGTTCGCTGCGTCGCCCTCTATCGTTGATTCCGGAGGCACCGTTCCATGCTTTCCCCTGACGGCCGTGTCATCATGGTTTCCGGTGCTAACCGCGGCATCGGTCATGCCATTGCAAAGGCGCTCCACGACGCCGGCTACACGCTGAGTCTGGGAGCCCGCGATCCGGCCTCACTCGACCAGGCGACAATGGGGTGGGACGCCGAACGCGTCATGACGGACCGCTATGATGCCGAGGACCAGGCGTCCCACCATGAGTGGGTGGCTGCCACGGTGGGCCGGTTCGGGCGCATCGACGGCCTCGTCAACAATGCAGGGCTGGCAGTGCGGGTAACGGTCGAGGACTACAAGGACGAGGCTCTCGACCGGATGTGGGCGGTCAATGTGAAGGCGCCTCTTTCGATGATCCGCACGGCGCTGCCCCACCTTCGGCGCAGCGGCGCCGGACGCATCATCAACGTCTCCTCGATCGCCGGAAAGGCGGTCTACAACAACAACGCCGGCTACGCGATGACCAAGTTCGCCGCAGTGGCGCTTTCCCATGCGACGCGCCATGCCGGCTGGGACGACGGCGTGCGCTGCACGGCGCTATGCCCGGGTTTCGTTGCCACAGACATGACGGCGGACGTCGAAACCTTTCCCCACGACCAGATGATGGAACCAGGCGACATCGCCGAAATCGCCCTGACCCTTCTCGCACTCTCCAACAACGCCTCGGTCGCAGAGCTCGTCGTCAACTGCCGCAACGACGTGACGATGTAACGCCGCGCTCAGGCGTCGAAGAGATTGATGTCCATGCCCGGTCGGGCATCTTCATTGCCCTGAATTGCCAACCCGTGGTTCGGCATGCTCGTTCGATCCTGATTGGTACATTGCCCCATTGATCCGGTTTGATCTCAAAAGCACCCGGACTTGCGGAGCCGACCAGCGAATACTCCTACCACTTTGACTCAATGTACCATGGTCGCATCCCTTAACCCGGAATTCTCCAACTGGCACGTTCACCGACCACATCGACAGCCAACGAGACAACCCCTGATGAACCTCACACGAAGCGGCATCATTCTGTGCACCGAGCGATACGAAGCCTGTGTTGACTTCTACCGCCGAATACTGGAACTGCCGGACCTGTTCTCGCTCGATGACGAGCACTCCACGCTCACCTGCCTGGACATGGGTGGGAGCTATCTCATGATAGAAACCGGCGGCACGGCAATTCCGGTCGGCAGGCCAATCGAGCAAAGCCCGGTCAAACTGAGGTTCAATGTGCCCGATGTCGAAGCGGCAGCCAGCGTTTTGGAGGCGCACGGCGTGCGCGTCTGCATCAGACGAGAGACCTGGGGGACCGTCGGCGACTTTATCGACCCCGACGGGAACCGCTGTTCGCTGCGCGACGAAAGCTCGTTCATCCCGCCCGCTCCGTGAGCGACCGCAGATTGCAGTTTGGCGGGACAGTTGGACACCGATCAGGACGCCCTTGCGTTGATGGAGAACTCAATGGCCGACAGATCCGCCAACGAGGCTCGCAAAAGGTTCCCGATAATGACTGAATCCGGACCTTGCCCGGTCCACATCTGACACACACGCCGTTGCGAAACACGTACGGAGTGAACTCGTGGCGTGTCATCGCTGGAGACAGGGTTCTCCGGCAGGCACGATCGATCAGCCGCAGGATCGCGTCGAACAGGCCCTCGGTACCGCATCCCCGGCCATCCGGAACGTGACGCACCGGCCGTGCCGGCCGCCGATTTCCGAGACGATCATCCCGCCGTCCGATAGTTTCGGCAGCGTACAGACGGGTACCCGGTGAACCGGTCACAAGCTGGAGTAAAGGGCCGCGTTTCCACGGCATCATCAGCCGTGTTGGCGGTGGTCCTGGCAGGTCAGGTATTCTCCTCGAAATTCCTCCCGAAATGTATGCCGCCTTCTTCACGCTTGCGCGGCCCGCACGGTCGCCGTCAGTGCCGGGACAACACCGAAACGGATCGCAGCCGGTTTCATGGCGCACAATCTCCGACACCCGACCGATCGGGCGCGGAAACGTCGTAAACCGTTGTTTTCACTCGGCGGAACGCTGCCACGTGCAGTCCGTCATCGTAACAAACCGGTCGTTCGCCAGGTAATCGGTTTGATAGGTGCAGGTGCCGGTCACACCGGCATATATTCCAGTGCCGCCCACCAGTTCGAGACTGCCTATGCCACCGCCGCCTTCCTCGACATCGCCCGCGCTTCTCTTCGAAACCAAGTATGATTTGTCCCCTGCGGCAGTGGTCGACGTGCAGGGTGACACGAGATCGATCCCGGCGGCCGATCTCTTCCCATGGATCACGCACGTCACCTGGCTGTGTTCGCCTGCGACAAAGGGACCGCCGCTGCTCTCGAGAACAGTGTAGGTCCCCTCCGATACACCGCCGATGATCGTCCCGCCAGCATGCTCGATTGTGGTGTAGTTGCGGATCATGCTTGCGATCGCGGTGAAACTGCCGCTCTCATCAGCAACGGCGATCTGGGCGCCACATGACATTCCCGCCGCGACCACCAGTGCTGCAGCGACCCTTCTGTTCGATGACATATCGTTCTCCTCGATTCTCCAATTGCCCACAACGGGATCTGCAAGGGTGCGGCGGTGTGAACCGCCCGCGAAGACCACCCTGGTCACTATCGAGATTCGTAGTCTTAATATCCCCGTCAATTGAATTCCATCACGACGCTGGTCGATGGGCGAGGCCGCAAATTTGTCACCGCCGACGAGGGGACTCGCTTCCTCGAGGCTGCCAGGTGCGCCGGCCTGCGCGCCCACACCTTCGTTCTTGCCGCACATGAAATTCGAACTACCGAGCACCGCAGCAACGGTTCTCCACCTTCATCCCTGTCCGTTCGATAGCTCGAGGGTATTGCTCAAGGGCTTGACCAGAAGAGCCCCATACAAGGCTGGCGTCGACAGTTCCGGTATTCGTGCTCGCAGTCGCGCCACCGAATTGACGCGTCGCGCAAGGTTCGCCGTGGGTTCCATAGCCCCCGCAAATCGCCGCGCGGACGGTACAGCCCCTCTGAGCTGCAGATACATGGCGTGTTTGAGGGCCACCCGCGAGTGAACAGGTTGCGTGCCCGCATTCGGCGTGTATAGTCGCGCGGCGTTGACCAGTCGTTGTTGCTGACTTAATCGTTCGTGCGAGCGAGCGGACAAGTTTCTTCACCGACATTGTTAACATCCTAGAGAAGCGCCGCTGAGCGCGAACTGCCGTATATGGAGAGGATTATGGCTATAGGTACTGTCAAGTGGTTCAACCCTGCCAAGGGTTTTGGTTTCATCGCCCCTGAGGATGGTTCCCGGGACGTGTTCGTTCACATCAGCGCCGTCGAAAGGGCTGGCCTTTCCACGCTGAACGAAGGGCAAAAGGTGTCTTTCGAACTGGGGGCCGGTCGGGACGGAAGGACCGCCGCCGAGCATATTTCCCTCCCCCAATAGTGCCAGGTCCGGGTGGCCGACGGCTGCCCTGGACCGTGCCTAACATCACGGAGGGAACAGATTGTCCTGGAAACCGAACTACAGCCTTGAACGGCGTCGGCGTGAACTTGCGAAAGCCGAAAAGAGGGCCGCGCGGCTGGAAGCTCGAGCCAAGAGACGGGAACGGCACACGGAGGAGGGCCAAGTCGGCGAGAGCGACGGTCAAGATGATAACGGATCTCAGGCACCTGAGGAGGCTCCACCCGGAGGCTGAGACCGCGCAATCAAGCTGCAGCGAGCTGTACCCACGGTTGTGTGAAGCGGTGTTTGCCGCATGCGACCATGAGTTCGGACAGGCAAGAGGTGAAGACCAACGACGGCAACGCGAGTTTGAGCAGGCAGCCAGCCCGACACGGACAGCACGACCATGTCGCATATCAGTTGGAATCCGAAAGATTCCATGGGGTGGGCGACGAGGTCATGGCATCAAGGCACCTTCGACTGCCTTGAGGTATGAGACCGCTCCATGCCGGGAACGAGTGACCTAAGCCGATTCCCTGCCACGCCGAGCGAGGATAGCACGCTTATCGCGGTCGTGAGATGAACCGGTCGAGCTGGTTCGTCGCCGATCTGTTGTCCGGTATCGAGCGCCAGCCGCTTTGACGAAGTTCAAGGTCGATCACGATGCGCTGCTGTACCGCTGGCGGGACTATGGTCAATGCCACGAACGTTCCGGTGAGGCGAGATCACAGGAGGGCGAAGACTGATCGCCTGCATTGCAGCTTTCTCATGCATGTCTTCGTGGGTTGATCGCCGGACCGGTCGCGCGAGCAGCGGAACCGGCCCGTCGAAAGGCGCGTCATCGCGCACACAGACCCAGGCCCGCCCGGTGCAGGTCCTACCCCCGAGGCCAGCACCGGCAAGGGGGATGCCGTCGCTGTGCAGGCACCCTCCTGGTCGGCCAGCGTCAACAGGCCGAGAGCGACGCCCTCGCGCACGTGGCGGTCAGGCTACCGGTTCAGCGGTTGGTGCTGGCCGTACCTCTCGGAGACGATCTGGACCCGCTCAGCCCCGGGGTGTCGCGTGGAACGGCGGCGGCCCGGAGATCTTCTCTCAATCCCGGCAGGTGAACTTCTCGCGCACCGTCTGGATCACCTTCCAGAGGCGCGGGATCACTTTTTGCTGAACGGTGGCCATGGGGGTCCCAGGCTGAGTGTTGCCCGACCAGGCCGGGCGTCCTGGATCCGATCGAGCCGAAGAGTTCACGGTTCTCCATCAGCGATGGGTGGTGGAGCGGACGTTCGGCTGGATGGGCCGCTGCCGGCGTCCGGCGAACGACTTCGAGCGCCCGCAAGATTGAGTTCGCTGGCATGGGCGAAGCTGTCGGCGTATCGATTCCCGGTGCACAGGATGAGTGGGAGTCCTCCGGGACATCGGAGAAACCGGCGAAAACCGGAACAGCGCAAGATCAGGGTCGTTGACGGATTCATTTCCGGGCGGAGTCCGGCCTTGCCGTCACGATTGTGCAGCAGGCGGCCTTGGGCGAAACTCACCTGCCATGGGACGAACGACTCGCCACGACTTCATCATCATCGGCGCCGGAACTGCCGGTTGTGTGCTGGCGATGCGCCTGACCGAAGATCCGGCGGTTTCGGTGCTCCTACTCGAAGCTGGCGGCTCCGACCGATCCATCGCCGTCAACATGCCAGCCGCAGCGCCGCTGGCAGCCCGTGACCCCCGTTTCGGATGGGGGTATGTCTCCGAACCCGAACCCCATCTCAAGGGCCGCAGCGTCCTGGCGCACAGGGGTCGTGTTCTGGGCGGATCTTCGTCGATCAACGGCATGGTCGCCAATCGAGGCAATCCCCGCGACTATGACCAGTGGGCCAGTGAGGGACTTGCGGACTGGTCATACGCCCACTGCCTGCCCTATTTCCGCAAGAGCGAGACCTTCGATCGGGGCGGCGATGCCTGGCGGGGTGACCGAGGCCAGCAGCATATCGAGACATGCCCTGCGAACCATCCTTATGACCAGGCCTTCCTCAAGGCCGGTGAAGAGGCCGGATACCACGTCACCGAAGACCAGAACGGCCAGCATCACGAAGGATTCCACGTCGCCCAGAGCTTCACCCACGAAGGCCGTCGCTGGAGCGCGGCGGCGGGGTTTCTGAAACCGGTCCTGGGGCGCCCGAATCTGACCGTGCTCACGAACTCCCTTGTCCACCGCATCGCCTTTGACGGCAGGAGGGCGGTGGGCGTCGATGCGGAGGTCAAGGGCAATACGTGCCGCCTCGAGGCTGACCGGGAAGTCATCGTCTCGGGGGGTGCCATCAACTCGCCCCAGATACTGCTGCTCTCCGGCATCGGCGATCCGGTACATCTCGCCGAACACGGCATTGCGCTCGTGGCGGAGGTTCCGGATGTCGGGTGCCATCTCGAGGATCACATGATCGTGGAGGTCAGCTACGCAGAGAAAAAGCCGCTGTCGGTCTCGCACCGGCTCAAGGGCTGGCGACGCTACAGGCTGGGCCTCGAATGGATGTTGCTGAAGCGCGGTGTCGGTGCCTCGACGCTCTCCGAAACTGGCTGCTTCTTTGCCAGCTCCGACGCTGTGGACTACTGCGACCTGCAACACGAGTTCTACGCCATGACCGCGTTTTCGGGGGCAGGCCAGGCGAACGTGGCATCGGGTTTCATGTTCTCGATGGGTATCATGCGTCCCAGGAGCCGCGGTCAGGTCTGGCTGAAGTCGGCAAACCCCCGCCATCACCCGGCAATCCTCTTCAACTACCTCGACCACGAAGACGACAGGAAGGTCATGGCAGACGGTCTCAGGCGGACGCGCGTCATGGCGGCGCAACCGGCCTTCGACCCCTGGCGTGGCGAGGAACTGCTGCCCGGTAAAGACGTCCAAAGTGACGAGGATATCCTCGCCTGGCTCGGCGAAGAGGGCACCACCGAGTACCACCCATGCTCCACTTGCCGCATGGGTACTGGCGACAATTCGGTCACGGACCACACGGGCAAGGTTCACGGGACGGAGGCGCTGCGCGTCATCGATGCCTCGATCATGCCCCACAACGTCACCGCGAATCTCAACGCGCCCGTCCTGATGATCGCCGAAAAGCTTGCGGATGTGATCGCTGGGAGAACACCGCTCGAACCAAGCGACGCTCCCGTTCACAGGCCCTGATCGTGAAGCACGGGCCGCGGAAAGGAGTCGGGATGACATGAAAAGGTCTCGGCCTGTCGCCCGCCAATCGGCTGGCGCCGGAACATCCGAATCCGGCGGCCATAGACGACTGAATAACGGTACACACCGCGATCGTGCCGGACCGGGCAGCTCGAGCCTTTGGATGACTATTTTGCCCAGTATGAAGGCAGCGATGCCTATCTCGACTGGGTGATGCCCGCCCGCCGCGAGTTCTATACAAGTGGGCCGGCAAGACCTACGGCGTCACGCTCGATGGTGATATCCACATCCTGCACTATCGCAAGAGCTTCTTCGAGAATGCCGAACTGCAGTCGAAGTATTCCAAGCGGTTCCAGACCAATCTCGAAGTGCCGAACACCTGGACGGATTTCCTCAACGTCACCCAGTTCATGACCGAGGAACTCGGTTCTCAGGGAATCTACGGGACATCGATGGTCGTCAACCCGCCAAACTTCGGCTGGGGATTCTGGATGGACATCGCTGCATCGGCGGGCGTCAACTACTTCGACGAGAACATGAACCCGGTGATCAACCAGGACAATGCCGCCCAATCGCTCGACATGTACCGGGAGATCATCAAGTTCGGACCTCCGGGCGCCGAGGCGATGGATAACACGACGACCATCCAGCGAGGGCAGTCGGGCTCCGACGTGATGTCCGTGTGGTGGATCGACCTTGCTGAATTCACCGTGCAACAGCAGGGCATGGAGCGGGCCGAGAACCAGGGCGCTGCCGTGGTGCCGGGTTGGTTTGCATGACGATGGCGAGGTGGTCCACCGGGCAGTCAGCCTGTGGTGCCGGACCGCATCGATCCCGGCCAACCTTCCGCAGGACATCAAGGATGCGGCGTTCTATTTCATCTACCGCATGTCGCATCCCGACTATTCCGACCGGATTGCTGCCGATCCCTATTGCGGTTCCGACCCGTTCGGCGCGTCGCACTACACCTATGCCGCTGCCCAGATGTATATCGAGCCCAACCCTCAGCGCGGGACGAACGATATCTATCCCACGAACGACAGCATCTTCCAGACCTTCGGGCGTGCCCGAAACCATCTCGACGTCGGCCTTGCCAATGTCGAGGTGGGATACCCGCAGTTCTTCTGGGAGGGCGCGCCGGAATATGCCGATGCGCCGGGACGCAACATCTCCAAGGCCATTTCCGGCGAGTTGACCTCACAGCAGGCGCTCGACGAAGCGGCCGAGAAATGGGTCCAGATCGCACAGAAGCTCGGCCTCGACAAACAGAAGGCCCAGTACAGGAACTTCATCGACGGCGCACGGGCTCTCGGCTACAAGATCTGACGAGCATCATCGACGTCACGGCCCTTCCGGCGTCAGCCGGGAGGGCCCTTTCCTTTCACTTCCAGGCAAAGCGATCAGGCCGAAACCTCTCCAGCAGGGGCGAGACCTTGTCCGCAGCGATTTCGTCGGCAAGGAGCGAACCCAGAACCGGTGCCAGCGTGATTCCGCTGTGGGTGACGGCGATGAAGAGATTGTCGCATCCAGGCAGGAGCCCGACGATCGAATGGCCGTCGGCAGGCATCGGGCGAACGCCGATCCTGCTCCCTGAGCGACGCAGGGCATCGCCCACATCGAGATCGGTGAAATAGCGGTGCGCACCCTCGATGAGATGCCGGACCGCAGCCCTCTTCGTCCCAGGATCGGGGTCTTCGCCGCACATCCGGTCGCTGTCGTCGGCACCCATCAACAGGCGCCCCGATTGCAGGGGACGCATGTTGAGATCGGCCTCATCGGGGAAGCAGACGATATGGTTGAGCCACCATGTGCTTGCGGCGATCTCGACGAGAAGGCCAGGCACCATCTTCAGGGGTGCAGTCGACGGATCGACACCCAGTACCCGCGCCGCAATCGTGCCCGTCTCGATGCCGGCGGCAATCACGATCATGTCACCGGCAACCCTCCCCTGCGCTGTCTCCACCCCGGCAAAGCCCGAATCACCTTCGATGAAGCCGGTCACCTCCATGTTTTCGCGAAGATCGCTGCCGGCCTCCACAATCTCGCCTGCGAGGTGGCGCGCGAGCCTGGGAGCGTCGAGCCATCCGTCCGAAGGTGCCAGAAAGCCTTCGGCGCAGTCTCCGAATGCGACGTGCGGCTCCAGCACGGAAAGTTCCGGCCTTTCGACCCAGCGGCAGGGATAGTCCGCGCCCTCGAGGCATTCGAACGACCGGCGCAGATCCTCAAGGCCAAGCGGCGTTTCAGGTTCCGCCCACAGCAGACAGCCCGGTTGATGGTGCCCGGTGATCTCCCTGCCCCATCGTGACGCCCACTGACGGTGGCCCTCCATGGCGGCGGCATTGAGACGATGGTAGTCCGGATCGAGCTTGCTGGTTGCGTTGATCCAGGCGAAGGATGCCGACGTCGTTCCGCCCGCTACGCGTCCGCGATCGAGCACGCACACCCTCTTCCCCCGCTCGACGAGCTCGAAGGCGATCGCCAACCCGACCAGGCCCGCGCCAACCACAACACAATCGAAACGGTCAGCCATGTCGCTTTCCCTATCTCTCCTGTGCGCATCATGAAAGAAGAGGCACCCGAGGGCGAACACATTACTCCGGCACATCCAGGCAACGGCCCCATCCACAAACCCCGGTTTCCCGAAGCCGCCCGCACGTCACGCCACCAACAAGGATCCCGGAAGGAAACCGACCTGCCGCAATCGATCAGGGCACTGCCTCATCCTCCCCGGACATGGCCCGGATTGCTGCGCGACCGACGACAGTATCGCGGTCCACACCGCGGCCGTACAGGGTCCGGCCCATGACCCGCTCGCAGTGGCGGACACCGGGACGCTACGCAGGCCGTGACCGGGGCGGAAAGTCGGGTTAATTTGTCGGCTGACGGTGAAACCCCGCGCCACTCCACGGAAGGGTCATGGACGACTATTTCGATATCGTTGCGACATCAAGGCCGATAACAACGTCATCGCCCGACGCGCAGGTCTGGTTCGACCACGGGCTTGCATGGATGTACGGCTACAACCATGAAGAAGCGGTGCTATGCTTTCGCAAGGCCCTGGTCTGCGATCCCGGCTGCGCCATCGCATGGTGGGGCATCGCGCTTGGAAGCGGCCCGTTCTACAACATGCCGTGGGACTGGTTCGGGGCGACCGAAACCGTCGAGGCGACTGCGGCCTGCCATCATGCGGCCCGGAACGCCGTCGCGGCATCGGATAACGCTTCCGCTCCCGAGCGGGCGTTCATCGACGCCATCGCCAGGCGTTTCCCGAAGGACCACCCCGTCCCGTCGGCCGAGTTCGCGTGCTGGGAACGGAACTATGCCGACGCCATGCGCGAGGCGTATCACGCGCATCCGGACGACCACGACATCGCGGTGCTCTTCGCCGAAGCGCTGATGACGTTGACACCGTGGAAGCTGTGGGACACGAGAACCGGCGAACCCGGCGAAGGCGCCGCGACTCTCGAAGCCCTGGACGTCGTGGAAGGTGCCTTGTCGCAGCGCGACAGGCAGGGCCTGCCTCCGCATGCCGGCCTTTTGCACATGCACATCCACCTGCTCGAGATGTCGACGCGCCCGGAACGGGCGCTGGGATCGGCGGACATGCTCGTGGGCATCGCCCCCGAGGCCGGCCATCTCGAGCACATGCCCTGCCACATCTACGCGCTTTGCGGTCAGTATCATCGCGCCGTCGACGCAAGCGCGCGGGCCATCGCCGTGGACAGGAAGTATCTGAAACGGGCTGGCACGGCCATGTTCTACACGGCTTCGATCTGCCACGATTTTCACATGATGATGTATGCGGCAATGATGGCCGGGCGTCTCGGCCCGGCGCTCGAGGCGGCCGACGAGATGTGCGCGCTGCTCACTCCCGAACTTCTCGGGGTCCGCAAGCCCCACCTGGCGGTGACGCTCGAGGGCTATCGCTCGACCAGGATGCATGTCCTGGTACGCTTCGGGCGGTGGAAGGACATTCTCGCCACGCCGCCGCCTCCCGATCCGGACCTCTTCTGCGTCACCGCGGCCATGCATCGCTACGCGCGCGGTCTGGCCCACGCGGCGCTCGGCCACATCGCCGCCGCCGAGCGTGAACAGACGGCATTCGCGGCGGCCGTGGCGCGCGTTCCCGAGGACCGCCTGTTCTTCAACAATCAGGCACGCGATATCCTTCGCGTCGCGCAAGCCATGCTGGAAGGTGAGCTGGCATACCGCAGAGGTGATGTCGAGGCCGCGTTCGACCGCCTGCGCGAGGCCGCGCGCCGAAACGACGATCTTTACTACACAGAACCCTGGTCCTGGATGCATCCCCCGCGCCACGCCCTGGGCGCCCTGTTGCTGGAACAGGGCCTGATCGACGAGGCCCTGGCCGTCTATCGCGCCGATCTCGGCTACGACGACACCCTGGATCGGTGCTCCCGGCACCCGGAAAATGTCTGGGCCCTTCACGGCTACGCAGAGTGCCTGAACAGGCGGGAAAGAACCCACGAGGCGGACATTGCCGCGCAACACGCCAAGCGTGCTCTTGCCCGGGCAGACCAACCCATCACCGCATCGTGTTTCTGCCGTCGGACGTTGGAGGGCTTGCCCCTTGCACCCGCAAACGGGGTTGGGGAACCTGAACGGACATCCGCCGACGCCGGAGCACAAAGGCCGTAGTTCCAGCGTCACGCTTCAAGGGGACATCGTCCGGTTGCGGTTCTTCGCAAGCGGGCCCGCCGTTTTGCGGATACACGTCGTACCGCCCGGTCGACCTCGCGTGCGAAGGCGCCGGACAGATGACCTCAATGCTGCTGCTTCGTTGTGCTGCACGGGGGATTCGGTGTAGTTTTCCCGGACCCTGCACGTGCCCGGAGGACTTCCATGAACCAGGCCGCCAACATTCGGGACATCCTCACCGTCGAGGTCCTTTCCAGGTTCGACCTCGACACCGGCGAAGCGCGCGGCCTGCCCAATGCCGCGTTCACGTCCGAGGCGTACTTCGCGCTGGAACGAAACCTGCTCTTCGCCCGCACCTGGGCCTTCGCCGGGCTCGCGAGCGGGCTGGCGAAGGCTGGCGATGTTCGTCCCGTCAGTGTCGCAGGGCGGCCCGTCATCCTCACGCACGGCGCAGATGACACGGTCCGCGCCTTCCACAACGTCTGTCCACACCGCGGCACGCGGCTCGTGGTCGAGAACCTCGATGGCGCGGCGATGATGACCTGCCCCTATCATGCCTGGACCTACGGCATGGACGGCAGGCTGAAGGCGCGGCCCCACTTCCACAAGCCCGATTGCCATGACACCGAGGGCGACGAGAACGTCACGCTGTTCCCGGTGCGTTGCGAGGTCTGGCACGACTGGGTGTTCGTCAACCTCGACGGCAAGGCCGAACCCTTCGCCGACTTCATCGCACCCGTGGAGGCCTGGTTCGATGGCTATCCCCTGGAGTCAATGCGCTGCACCGAGCACAGGGCCTATGACTTCGCCTGCAACTGGAAGCTGGCGGTAGAGAACTACTGCGACTTCTACCACGTCTTCAAGGTCCACCCCGCGCTCCACCAATCCATGACCAAGGATGCGCGCAAATCGATGATCACCAGGGGGCGCCACCTGATGAACGAGTACTGGTTCGAGGCGGAAAGCCGTGGCGGTCTGGGCGACAAGTCCGGCTACGGCATGCGCCTCATCCCGGGACTCAAGCCCGGGTTCGAGAACCGGCAGGTCTTCAGCGCGGTCTTTCCGAATGTCGCTGTCAATATTTACCCGTCGAACGCTCAGTGCGTGCTCTTCGAGCCGCTTTCGACCAGCGAAACCCGCATGCACATGTGGTTCTACTTCGTCGAAGGCGATAACGACGATCCCGCTAAGGCGGACCTGCGCGGAAGCGTCTGCGACGAGTGGGACGCGCTGAACACAGAGGACGAAGGCATCTGCCGCCGTCTGCAGGAGGGCCGGCTCTGCGATGCATACGACGGTGGCCGGCTGGCACCCTACTGGGACAAGGGCACCGTCCACTTCCACAAGCAACTCGCCGAGGTCATGACGGTGCCCTGAGGGCGCGCCTTCACGCCCGGTCGTTCCTGAACACCCGGCCGTCCTTCATCACGAGATCGACCTCGTGGAGGGCGCCGATGTCCGCGAGCGGATCGCGCGGAACGGCAATGATGTCGGCGGCCTTGCCCTCGGCGATCTCGCCAAGGTCCGGTCGCTCCAGAAGATCGGCGCCGTTCGCCGTGGCGCAGCGGATCGCTTCGACCGGCGAGAAGCCGCATTTCTCGACCATCAGCACGACCTCCTGCATGTTGTCGCCGCAATGGTTGCCGGGCGTTCCGGCGTCGGTGCCCATGGCGATCCTGATGCCGGCCTTGCGCGCCTTGGCGAGTTGTTCGCGACGAATCGCCTCCAGCGTCTCGTAGCGTTCGCGCACGTGGGGCAGCGCGCGTTCGGCAAAGGCCGGGTCCTTCAGGAAGGCGTGCGCCGTGCAGAACGTCGGGACCAGGAAGGTGCCGTGCTCCAGCATCAGGCGGCGCGTCTCGTCGGAGGCCCAGGTGCCGTGCTCGATGCTGCGGCATCCGCCAACGATGGCATTCCGGATGCCCTCGGTCGCGTGAGCGTGCGCCGCGACATGGGTGAAGTTGTCGCGCGCGATCTCAACCGCAGCGGCAATCTCGTCAGGCCGAAGCTGGATCGCATCTGCGCGTTCGCGCTTGCTGGAGTTCACGGCGCCGGTCGCCAGGACCTTGATGAGATCGGCGCCCATGGCGAGTTGCTTGCGCGCGCCCTTCCTGACCTCCTCGGGCCCGTCGACCTCCTCGTACATTCCCGGGTAATAGGGGCTCGACGGCGAGGTGATCGACAGGATCCTGCCCGCGCAGAACAGCCTCGGGCCTTCGACCAGGCCCGCGTCGATCGCCTCGCGCACGGCTATCTCGTGATAATCCCAGCCACCCACGTCACGTGCGGTGGTGATGCCGCACGTCAGGAGGTTCTTCGCGTTCCAGGCCGCGTGGAGCGCAATCGTGCCGGGCAGCGCATCACGCCAGACGTTGTTACCCGCAGCCACGCGGGTGTCGAGCGTGATGTGGACATGGTTGTCTATGAAACCGGGCAGCAGCCAGCGGCCTTCCATGTCGATCTGGTCGCCGCCCGCCGGCGCCGCGCCGATCCCGGTGATGCGGCCCCGCTCGACCAGTATGTCGCCCGCGCGGAACACCCCCGCTTTGACATCGAACCACTGTCCACCGGCAAGCCACATGATCGCCGCTCCATCGCTTCGCGCGTCCCTGCCCGATTCGGTGAGGATGCATCCGGGAGCAGTTCACCATCTTTCGATGGGTTTGGAAACGATGGGGAATCCGGAGTGCTCCCGCGCGGGTGCGGCGTCTGCGAAAGCGGGCTGAGACCATTTCGGGCTTGCCCGGGACCTGGAAGGGCCGGACGGGGGCGTCAGGTCGCGGCGCATGAACACGGATTCGAGAAGCCCCCCGATGCTCGCCACCCGGGCGCGCAGAGCGCGGTTATCTTGGCGCAGCCAGGCGAACAGGCCGGGGATTGAGGCTCCAAGAGCGACGAAGCCAACGAGATTGACGTCCATGGGGTCATCCTTTTCCCCGCTCGGAGCGTCCATACCGGCGCCACACACCCCTTCGAAAAGGCTACGCCGCGGCGCGAAACATGATTGTCACAATGCGGCGGTGGTGATGGGTCCGCGGCGATGCCGATCCCCGCACCGGGAGCGTTCCATGGAAAACCTCGATTTCAGCCGGCCCGGGAACTTCTACAGGGGCAACATGCACACCCACACCACGAATTCCGACGGCAGTCTGTCGCCGGAGGCGGTATGTGGAGCCTATCGCGGCGAGGGCCACGACTTCCTGGTCCTGACCGACCACTTCATGGAAGTGTACGGCTTCCCCGTGACGGACACGCGGTCTTACCGCACCGGAAATTTCACCACCATCATCGGCGCGGAACTCCATGCGCCGGAGATATCGAGGGGCGAGATCTGGCACATCAAGTCGGTCGGCCTGCCTTTCGATTTCGAGCCGCTCGGGGACGCCGAGACCGGCCCGGAGATCGCGGCGCCCATGAGGCCGGTGCCTTCATCGGCATCGTCCATCCCTCCTGGTACGGCCTGACCCACGACGACGCCCGCAGGCTGCCGTTCGCGCACGCGGTCGAGATCTACAACCACGGAAGCGCCGTCGAGGTTGACCGCGGCCACGACTGGCCCTTCCTCGATACCCTGCTCAACGAGGGCTGGAGACTCTCCGGCTATGCGGTCGACGACGCCCATGAGTTGACCCACGACTGGCTCGGTGGCTGGGTCATGGTCCAGGCGGAGGATAACGATCCGGATCTCCTTCTCGAGAGCCTCAAGGCCTGCCGCTACTATTCGAGCCAGGGGCCCGAAATCAACGACATCTCGATCGAGGACGGCCGGATCGACGTGCGCCGCTCGCCAGCCACCGTCATCGCCGTTCAGGGCAAGGGCTCCCGTTCGGCCCGCGAAATGGGCGATGACATTGAATCCGCCGGGTTCGACCTCTACCCCTTCGAAGAGAGCTGGTTCCGCGTCACCATCATCGACAAGGCCGGCAACCGAGCCTGGTCCAACCCGTACTGGATGGACTGAGCCCCTCTCCCCTTCGACTGTCGACGCCGGCGCGCGAGCCGTAGGGAGGCATTGTCAGACCATCTGGACAGGACTTGCAGAACCAACCGTCGAGCGCCCTCGGGCTACGAGTTGGCACCACTCGGCCAAGACGGCGGCTGAGATGGAGTTCGTGGTTGAAGTGGTTGTGGATCGAGGCATGAACGGCGGTGAATTTCTGCAAGGTCTTTACGTCCCTGAATCAGGCCATTGCCGCTTCCCGTCCTCTGAACGGCTGGTGCAGGTTCCCGGCATGATTGGTGAGCCATCGTTTGGTCTCTTGGCGAACCCCGTTGCCGATCGCCTTCAACGCCGCCCGGTATGACCGAAGCCTGTCCGTGACGATCCAGGCCGGCCTCGCGTGCGCTTCGGTTCCGGCTCCTCCCCGCCCCAGATGGCCGTCGAGTCCCGCGACACGCGACCAGCCCGTTCTTCGCAACCGCCTTGAGCCTGTCGATCAGATAGCGGGACGCCGGCAGATCCCACATGAGCCTTGACGAAGAAGGCACCGGCCAGCGCCCGGCGGTCCTCCAGGGGCCGCCCCGGATTTCACCGACCAAGCACTCAACCTCGACGGAATCAAGGATCGTCACGAAGCGCTTTTGCGTCTCAAGGAGAGGATCGACCCCCTTGGCCAACGCGGGAAAGGTTCCCCCTGAAATCAGTGCCGGTTGTCCACCAGGGTCGAACCAGGGTTCTTCCGGGCCGCCTCGCCGGTATCTTCCATTTTGTGTAAACACAACCCCCGGAGCTCTCTCAAGAAACATCACCGAATCTCGCAAAAAAATCCCGTTGCTCAGAGGGTTTTGCAAGAGACTCGATTGTTACTGACAATACGGTTTCTTCGCGCCCTCATGCCCGCGAAAGACGTACTATACTGGATGACGAGACTCATCGAGAGAGCATGGCGACGGAGAATTCCGGCCGGTTTTGCGGTCGTGGCGAAGAACCGCATACCTTCGCCGGAACGTTCCCCATTCGGCCCACCGGTCGCGATCATCCGCATGGCCTGCCGGTTTCCCGGGGCGGATAGCCTCGCCGACTTCCGGAACTTGTTGGAAGCAGGCGGGGAGTGCATGCGGGCTCCGGCATCGGGACGCAGGTGGGCGACCCGATCGAGGATCAAGACCGTGCGGGCAATGAAGCGGGCCTGATTCCGAAACCCGAATCCGGCGATCGATCGGGAGCGGCTGCCGCTGCAGATAACGCCGACGCCCTGGCCGGCCCGGACCGGCCGCCCACCCCTTGCGGGTGTCAGCGGTTTATTTCGGGTGGTCGGGCACGAACACCCATGTCGTACTGGAGGAATATGGAACGACGGACGGTGCCGCCGCACCACGTCAGGGGCAATGGGCAGCCGGTCCCGCCGGAACTCCGCCGGCATACCATATTCGCTCCTGCCCTGCTCGCAGCCGACACGGCGCCGTCAGCCGCGGTGTGCGAGCCACCACCAAGCCGCCCACACGGGAAGGCTGAACACTATCGCGTAGAGCGCGATCGCGATCGGACCGAGCAGCCCCGCCACCACCGTCGCCGCCACTGTCACCGCACCGAGCATGATCCAGACCCAGCCGGCTACACGCCGGTATCCGAGCCGCCACACGCGCCGGCAACCGAGCGCCAGCGGCAGGCCGCAGGGCGCTACCAGGACCAGCGATCCCGCTAACATCAGCAGCAGCGGCAGCGGCAGGCTGAAATCCGCCTGCGGCCCCGTCTCCGGCAGGAACCGCACCAGCGCCTGCGCGACGACCCCGGCCGGCAGCCACAGCAGCGCCAGCGCCCAGAACCCGCGCCCGTTGAAGATTCCGCGATCCTCCATCCGATACACATGCCAGCCGCCGCACCGTGAATCAAGCCCGGGGCCGCGCGTTGGGCAGTCCGAGAGCGCCGGTCAGGGGCGCCTTGCCAGTGAAACCCGGAAAACGCATCACGAAGGTGCGCACGACGCTCACCAGGCGGAACGTCGATGCGTTCAAACCGGCCGACACGGCCCGGATCGCCTGGGACGACAAACTGACCGGGTTCGAACTGCGCAGACCTGTCACAACGATGTCCCCGGGAATGCCGGGGACCGGATCCGCTCGTTCGGAAAACAGTGAAATTGCCGATCCGAGGTCCCACAGATGGCAGAATCCTGAAAATTACCGCAGAAGTCCGGCCGATCCTCTACTCGAACATCCTTCTTGCGGAAAATTCTGGTCAACGTGCCCAGAACCGGCCCTTCAGGCGGCCATCACAGGGTGCAATATCGTGAAACTGATCTCCTTGGATGGAAGCTACGTCTGATATCCGACCCACCGTCTGCCAAGTTCCGTTGGCCCGCGGCTCTTGGTCCCGAGCCGTATTGACCCTGGAGTTGGAGTGAAGTAGATTAATGTAACTGACATGTAGCGATGTTGAAACCGCCATGCCCCAGCAGGTGACTGCGCGATTGCCGGATCCAATGGTGGATGCTCTAGACAGCGCCGCTCGACAGCTCCGGCGCAGCCGGGCGGATGTTATCCGTTTGGCCGTCGAGCACTATCTCGAGGATTTCGACGATCTCTCCGTCGCCATCGACCGACTCCGCGATCCCAGCGATCCGGTGCTGGACTGGGACCAGGTCCGGCGTGAGCTTCTCGATACGGATTAAGGAGAGCGCCGCCAGGGAACTGAGGCGCTTGGCCAAGCCGGACCGGACGCGGATCGTTGCAGCGATCGACAGGCTGGCAGAGATCCCTCATCTGGGCACGCCTCTGAAGGGCGACTTGCGGGGGTTGCGGCGGCTCCGTATCGGCGACTACCGCGTGGTGTATGAAGTCCGAGTTGATGAGCTCATCGTGCTGGTCGTTCGTGTTGTCCACCGCCGCGACGCCTATCGGCGGAGATCTTCATGAGCCTCGTTACGAGGCATGTGTCGCAGTTCGGTTTGCGACACTCACATTGATAATACTTTATAATACTTACATTGCTCTTCCCACCCTGAAGATCCCGTCCCATGAGGGGCGCTGTTGCGGGAAGGAAGGGCATTTTTGAGAAGAAACCTGAATGGACGGTCCAGGGACCGCTTTGCCGCCAACGACAACACGCCGGTCAGGGAGGCCGGAGACCGACAGGAGCGATGACATGATCCGCGCCGCCCCCTACGCCCGCTATTCCTCCGACCTGCAGCGGGAAGCGTCGATCGGGGACCAGTGCCTCAACCCGCCACCACCTTTCCCGCCTGATAGAGCCATCCGGGCATCGGGCGCTCGAGCTCCCACAGTATTTTCATGGGTCGTTCCGATTCATGACTTCGGTAACGGGCACGGCCGAGGCAGTGGTACGGAAGGGTTTCGTCCCGGCCATCCCTTTTGCGTTCACGCACGAACAGGATGACGTTCGTGCCCCGTATCGATTGTTCGACGTACCTGCGCCCGGTCGGGGTATCCGGTGATGCGGTGTTCTGCGACTCCCAGTGAAACAGTGTCGGTGAGATCGAGTAGTCGGCGTAACGTGTCGTGGGCGAGTAGTCCCTGTCCGATTTCTCCAGCGTGACGAAGAGAAGATCCGTCTGCGTCGCCTCGTTCCACAGGACTCCGCCCTGCGGAAAGGCCAGCGCGCCTCGCTTATCGGTGTGCCTGTGTGCCGCCACGATCTCTCCGAGGGTATAGGTGGCGTGGCTTTCCAGGGGAACCGTACCGGTGGGATCCAGCGGTCGCGAGACCGTGCGAATGCGATCGGTGAGAATTTCCAGGAGGTCGCCGATCTCACGACGCAGCTCTGCAGACCTGCGGACCCTTGCCAGGATCTTATCGGCCTCGTCGATCGACTGATGACGGCCACCCAGAACGGCAAACAACATGAGGCCCAGGCGGTGCTTGCGGCCCTGGAGGCCCTCCGGTCGGAATGGCCCGTTTCCAGGATGTCTCGCCACGCCTCGATCCTCTCGCGATCATCCACGTGGATCAGCCGGCCGACGGCCTTGAGGAGAGGGTCAAGTACAGCGGGCAGGCTGGTGCTCTGCTCGAACCCGGCCCGCCGGCGAAGTTCGGTAAAACAGTGTCCTGATCCGGGTCGTGCGTAAATGTCGTCGAGTTCGGCGCCGGCGTCGCGCATGAAACCGCCGAGTCGCGTATCGGGGCCGAGAGCACGCAAATCGTCGGCAAGGCGGGCGCGGGCGTTGCGCACCGCTCCTCTCAGGTTGCGTAACACCGTCTCCTTGGCAATTCGCTCCAGCTTGAGCGCACATCCCGGCGGCAAGAGCGGGAAGTCAGCCTCGACTGCTTGTCGGACCTGATGGCGCGTACCCCCCAGCAGCGCCCGATAGCGCACGTCGTAGCGGTACTCGCGCCGAACCTGGCCCACAAAGTCCAGGACCGTGAGGACCCGCTTCCCGTCGGCCCACCGCAACCCTCTTCCCAGCTGCTGGAGGAACACCGTGGCGCTCTCGGTCGGTCGAAGCATGAGCACGGTGTCGACCTCAGGCAGGTCGACACCCTCGTTGAAAAGATCGACGGCGAAGACGGCGCGAAGCTCTCCTCGGCGCAGTCTCGCGAGCGCTGCACGCCGATCATCGCGCGGAGTGCTGGCATCGAGCGCCACCGCCGGATAGCCGAAACCGGTGAACTCGCTCGCCATGAAGTGGGCATGACCGACGCCCGCGCAAAATCCCAGGGCCCGCATCTGGTGCGGGTCCGTCACGAATTCCTCGACAGCCTGGTGGATTCGAACGGCTCGAAAGTGATCGCCGGTGAGCACGTTGTCGAGCTCGCCCGGGACATATCTTCCGCGCTCGAAACGTACCGTGGAGAGATCCGTTGCGTCATTCACCCCGAAATAGTGAAACGGACAGAGCAATCCCTGGTCGAGTGCATCCCAAAGCCGGGACTCCGGGCGATGCGGCCGTCGAACCAATCGAGCACTGACCGGCCGTCAGCGCGCTCGGGCGTAGCGGTAAGCCCAAGAAGAATTTTCGGTTTCAAACGCGACAGCAGGCGCTCGTAGCTCGCGGCTGCCGCGTGATGAAATTCGTCCACGATGACCACATCGAAGCCGTCGGGTTCGATTTCGTCCACACGGTTGGCAAGGGACTGTACCGAGGCAAAGACATGGCGACCCGAGTGTGGGCGCTCGCCGCCAACCAGCCGCTCACCGAACCCCGGCTCGCGCAGGACGAGTTGGAAGACCTGTTGGCTTTGACGGAGAATCTCGTCGCGGTGCGCGACGAAAAGCAGGGAACGTCCCACACCTTGGTCGCGCAGCCGCTTGAAATCGAATGCCGCGATCCAGGTCTTGCCGGTGCCGGTCGCTGCGACCACGAGATTGCGGTGATGCCCGCGCAGGCGCTCCGCTTCGAGGGCCTCGAGTGCGACAGCTTGATGAGGCTTCGGTGAAACATCGACCAGCAGAGACAACGCGGTGATGTCCTCGGGTGAGCCACTGCCGCGCTGGCTCGAGAGCGCGTGGTCGAGCCGCTTGGCGTCGCGTCCGGGTGCAGAGTCCTCGAACTCGGGCTCCTGCCAGTACTGTTCGAATGTCGCCTCGAACCGCTCGATCACCTCGGGGTTCTCGGCCGCGCTCAAACTCCCGATCGTGCCGCCGTTGAACGTGAGCTTGTCGCTGCCGAGCGAGATGCCGTCGTCGTCGTTATCGCTGCTCCCCACCTGGTAGGCGAACACCAGCTCACCGGTCCCTGACCCGCAGACATATTCCGCGTCCCGCGCATTCGCGCCGGTCTGGAGCTCGAGCCGCGGCGTCCCGACGACCTGCACCGGCCGGTGGAACCGCACCGCCACCTCGATGGTCTCGTCCTTCGCGTACCCGCCACAACGGCACTCGCGCAGGACGCCTACGCACCTCTGTGGGGCACGGCCCAAACGGCGATCCTTCACCCGCCCCACAAGCAAACTCTGAATTCTCTTGACCCTAGTCCAATATGTCTCATAAAGTGAACAATACTATGGTCTATTGATTACCAGATAAGACATAAGATGAAAACACTAGCGACACATACGCTACCCAGAGCAGCCAGACAGGCCCTCGCCAAGCTGGGCGAGGACATCGCTGTCGCACGCAAGAAACGCCACATCTCCACGGTCTCGATGGCTGAACGCGCGTTCATCAGCCGTGGCACCCTCTACAAGCTCGAACGAGGCGACCCGTCAGTCTCGATGGGGATCTACGCGACGGTGCTGGCAATCCTGGGACTCGCCGACGGCCTCGCTCAGGCGGCCGACCGGCGCAAGGATTCCCTCGGACTAGATATCGACGAGGATCGACTGCCCAAGAAGGTGCAACCACGCCGCCGAACTCGGATTTCGTCATGACGGACACTATCGAGATCTTTGTCGACAATAATGGAGAGACACGTTTCGTCGGCGGTTGCCATTATGTCGCCAAGCGGCACGGTCAAAGCTCAGTCTTCGAATACGCCGATGAATGGGCCGACCGCGCCAATGCTTTCTCCCTCGATCCAGCCAACCTGCCGCTAGAACAACAGCAGATATACACCTCGTCGGACAAGTCAGCACTGCCTGGTGCGTTGCGCGACACCTCACCTGACCGCTGGGGCCAGCAGCTGATCAGGCGTGCCTTTCGCAAAGCCGGGGAGAAACGTGCCTTGTCCGAGATTGACTATCTCCTCGCCATTAACGATCAGACGAGAATCGGCGCGCTCCGGTACCGTCGAGCAGGCGAAGAGACCTTCGACCACAACATCGGCCGATACCGCGTGCCTCCCCTAATTCGACTGCCGGCGCTCATCAACGCCGCCGATGCTGTACATTCAAACACCGAAACCGCCGAAGACTTGAAGCTGCTTCTAAACGAAGGTTCGCCACTCGGCGGCGCCCGCCCTAAATCAGCCGTCATAGACAATGACGGCCGCCTGGCGATTGCCAAGTTTCCGAAGAACGATGACGATCGCAGCATCCCCCATGGCGAGGTGCTGGCCATGACACTAGCCGCCGCTGCCGGCATAAACGTCGCCGAGGCAACACTTCAGGATGTGGCCGGTCGGCCGGTGTCCCTGATAACGCGGTTTGACCGAGACGGAGACCGACGCATCCCCTTCCTTTCCGCCATGAGCCTTCTGGGGCTCAATGACGGCGAAGAAGCGACGTACACAGAAATCGCAGAAGTCATAAGGATGTATTCGAGCGCTCCGACGGAAGATTTGCACGAGCTGTGGAGGCGAATCGTCTTCACCGTGATGGTCGGCAATCTCGACGATCACCTGCGCAACCATGGCTTCCTTTACGACCGAGACGACAAATGGCGCCTCTCGCCGGCCTATGACCTGAACCCGGTGCCGCTGGCTGAAAAAGCGCGGGAATTGACGACCTGGATATCAGAAGAAGGGCCGGACGCTGATCTAAATCTTGCCCGCACCGTTGCGCCATATTTCGCGCTGAACAAGAACCGAGCCGACGCCATCATCGATGAGGTTGTAGCCGCAGTGGACGGATGGAAGAAGACAGCACAACGGCTCGGCATGAGCGCGCGAGACGTCGCAGTCTACGAGACAGCGATTGAAAATACGCCATAAGACTCTCTTTGGAAACTTTCGCTTGACTTTCAATACCCCGCACCTTGCAGCGTCTGAAACTGCGAATGTTCTCCTCTCCTCAGAGCCGGCCTGCGTCCAATCCGCGCTCAAGCCTAGCCTCGCTGGTGCCAAGCAAAACGTCGAATTCTTCCTGTTCTACCCCTAGTAGGGCAGCAGCCTCTTCCGGCGTGGCAACCCCTTCGGTTATCGCGCGAACAGCCAAGCGCCTTAATCGCGTCGACGACTCCTCATCACCTGACGTTTCACTTCATTCTCCCCGGCGATATTGGTCCAGTAGCTCTCGGTAAGTATCCCTCGAAATGATCTCCGCCTCCCGACAACGACGTGCTATCCAGTAACATCCGACCCCGAACTGACTCTGAATCTCCCCTAACTCATACCAAGACAATGAACACTGATTCAGCCCTTCGCCGTTTGGGTGCATTCGTCGCCGCATGGACATTCGAGAACTCGAGGGCTCTCTATGCCGCTACAGGCTGATTCTATGCCGCGCCGGCATACCGGTGTTGACCATGTGTTGACTGGAGACTTTTTAGCCATTTCCAAGAATCAAAAAAGCCCTCGAAAACAACAAAGTTTTCAAGGGCGTGTTTTGGTTGCGGGGGCAGGATTTGAACCTGCGACCTTCAGGTTATGAGCCTGACGAGCTACCGGTCTGCTCCACCCCGCATTATTCTGAAATTTCGCGAACTGGTGCTTGGATAGCCCGGCGGCGACCTACTCTCCCGCGCCTTAGGACGCAGTACCATCGGCGCTGGGGGATTTAACTGCCGAGTTCGGAATGGGATCGGGTGGGGGCCCCCCGCTATAGCCACCAGGCTGTCCAAGCACCAGCCGGGGTCCGTCATGGTTGGACGGACGGACGTCTTTGATGTGGTAATCAAGCGCGGGCCTTGGGCCGCGTTATGAGTCGCTTTGAAGATCAAGCCTATCGAGCGATTAGGACCAGTTAGCTTCACGCGTTACCGCGCTTCCACACCTGGCCTATCAACGTGGTGGTCTTCCACGGCTCTCAAGGGAAACCCAGTTTCGAGGGGGGCTTCCCGCTTAGATGCTTTCAGCGGTTATCCCTTCCGCACATAGCTACCCGGCGGTGCCGCTGGCGCGACAACCGGTACACCAGAGGTGCGTCCATCCCGGTCCTCTCGTACTAGGGACAGCTCCTCTCAAGTTTCCTACACCCATGGCAGATAGGGACCGAACTGTCTCACGACGTTCTAAACCCATCTCACGTACCACTTTAATCGGCGAACAGCCGAACCCTTGGGACCTGCTTCAGCCCCAGGATGTGATGAGACGACATCGAGGTGCCAAACACCGCCGTCGATGTGAACTCTTGGGCGGTATTAGCCTGTTATCCCCGGCGTACCTTTTATCCGTTAAGTGATGGCCCTTCCACGCGGAACCACCAGATCACTATGACCGACTTTCGTCTCTGCTCGGCCCGTCAGCCTCGCAGTCAAGCAGGCTTGTGCCATTGCACTCAACAGCTGATTTCCGACCAGCTTGAGCCTACCTTCGCGCGCCTCCGTTACTCTTTGGGAGGCGACCGCCCCAGTCAAACTACCCACCATGCAGGGTCCCGGCCCCGGATTCACGGGACTCGGTTAGATACCAACGATCACAAGGGTGGTATTTCAAGGTTGCCTCCACACCAGCTGGCGCCGACGCTTCAATGGCTCCCACCTATCCTACACAAACAATCGTTAATACCAGTGCAAAGCTGTAGTAAAGGTGCACGGGGTCTTTCCGTCTGACCACGGGTACTCCGCATCTTCACGGAGAATTCAATTTCGCTGAGTCGATGTTGGAGACAGTGGGGAAGTCGTTACGCCATTCGTGCAGGACGGAACTTACCCGCCAAGGAATTTCGCTACCTTAGGACCGTTATAGTTACGGCCGCCGTTTACCGGGGCTTCGGTTCAAGGCTTGCACCTCTCCCCTTAACCTTCCGGCACCGGGCAGGCGTCAGACCCTATACGTCGTCTTGCGACTTAGCAGAGCCCTGTGTTTTTAGTAAACAGTCGCTACCCCCCGCTCTGTGCCCCCTGCCTGTGGTTGCCCACGGACAGGGCCTCCTTCTTCCGAAGTTACGGAGGCAATTTGCCGAGTTCCTTCAACATCGTTCTCTCAAGCGCCTCGGTATACTCTACCATCCCACCTGTGTCGGTTTAGGGTACGGTCTTGATGCCAGAGCTATTTCCTGGAACTTCTTCACTGCCCGGTACAATCCGATAAGCCCGGACAATTTACGAAGTTCGTCACTTCTGGCAGGCCCAGGAATATTAACCTGGTTCCCATCGACTACGCCTTTCGGCCTCGCCTTAGGAGCCGGCTCACCCTGCGCGGATTAACCTTGCGCAGGAACCCTTGGGATTTCGGCGAGAGTGTTTCTCACACTCTTTGTCGCTACTCATGTCAGCATTCTCACTTCCGATACCTCCAGCGGCCCTCACGGGTCCGCCTTCGCAGGCTTACGGAACGCTCCGCTACCATCCGGAGGAGACCTCCGGATCCGCAGCTTCGGTGCATGGCTTGAGCCCCGGTAAATCTTCGCCGCAAAACAGCTTAACTAGACCAGTGAGCTGTTACGCTTTCTTTAAAGGATGGCTGCCTCTAAGCCAACCTCCTGGTTGTCTTGGCCGTCTCACATGCTTTCCCACTTAGCCATGACTTAGGGACCTTAGCTGGCGGTCTGGGCTGTTTCCCTTTCGACCACGGATCTTAGCACCCATAGTCTGTCTGCCGTGCTGTGCTCCTCGGTATTCGGAGTTTGGTTAGGTTTGGTAAGGATCGCTCCCCCCTAGCCCATCCAGTGCTCTACCCCCGAGGGCAATACACGACGCGCTACCTAAATAGCTTTCGCGGAGAACCAGCTATCTCCGGGTTTGATTGGCCTTTCACCCCTAGCCACAGGTCATCCCCGCCTTTTTCAACAGACGTGGGTTCGGTCCTCCAGTGCGTGTTACCGCACCTTCAACCTGCCCATGGCTAGATCACCCGGTTTCGGGTCTGATACCTGCAACTCGTCGCCCTATTCAGACTCGCTTTCGCTACGCCTACACCTAACGGCTTAAGCTTGCTGCAGATACCAAGTCACTGACCCATTATGCAAAAGGTACGCCGTCAGGGCACCACGTCGCCGTAGCTTCATGTTCCCCTCCGACTGCTTGTAGGCATCCGGTTTCAGGTTCTTTTTCACTCCCCTCATCGGGGTGCTTTTCACCTTTCCCTCACGGTACTTGTTCACTATCGGTCACCAGAGAGTACTTAGGCTTGGAGGGTGGTCCCCCCATGTTCAGACAGGATTTCACGTGTCCCGCCCTACTCGATGGTTCACGAAGACATTACCCGTACGGGGCTCTCACCCTCTTTGGCCCGGCTTTCCAGCCGGTTCCGGTTGTTCCCCATGAACCAATGGCCTGGTCCGCGTTCGCTCGTCACTACTAACGGAGTCTCGGTTGATGTCCTTTCCTCCGGCTACTGAGATATTTCAGTTCGCCGGGTTCGCCTCGCCAGCCTATGGATTCAGCTGTCGATGACCCCTAGGGGTCGGGTTTCCCCATTCGGAAATTTCCGGATCAACATTTGCTCTCAATTCCCCGGAACTTTTCGCAGAGTGCCACGTCCTTCATCGCCTTCTGGTGCCAAGGCATCCACCAAATGCCCTTGTTGCGCTTGATCTTCAGCGATCTCACATGCACGGGCTTTCAAACCCGCGCTGGAGTACCACATCACATGACCCGCCTGTTGCTCGCTGCCCTATGGCAGCCAGAACAGCCACGCCATGTGTTTTTAACCATTCCATACGATGTCAAAGAGAAAGGGGTTCGAAAACGAGGTCTGGCGGCGCATTCGGCTGGCATGGTGGAGGTGAACGGACTCGAACCGATGACCTCCTGCTTGCAAAGCAGGCGCTCTCCCGACTGAGCTACACCCCCTGCCGGCCCGCGGCGGGGATGGTGGGCCTGGGTAGACTCGAACTACCGACCTCACGCTTATCAGGCGTGCGCTCTAACCAGACTGAGCTACAGGCCCCGAACGTCGTCCCACCCAGGTGTCTCTAGAGAGACAAACCTCGTCGAAACTGGAAGAGATGCGAAGGCGGCGGAGCGCCTTTATCTGTAAGGGTGAGCAACTCCCGCGATCGAAATGCGGAAGGTGCTCTTCTTAGAAAGGAGGTGATCCAGCCGCAGGTTCCCCTACGGCTACCTTGTTACGACTTCACCCCAGTCGCTGACCCTACCGTGGTCGGTTGCCTCCTTGCGGTTAGCGCACCGGCTTCGGGTAAAACCAACTCCCATGGTGTGACGGGCGGTGTGTACAAGGCCCGGGAACGTATTCACCGCGTCATGCTGATACGCGATTACTAGCGATTCCGACTTCATGCCCTCGAGTTGCAGAGGACAATCCGAACTGAGACGACTGTTGGGGATTGGCTCCACGTTGCCGTATTGCTTCCCGTTGTAGTCGCCATTGTAGCACGTGTGTAGCCCAGCCCGTAAGGGCCATGAGGACTTGACGTCATCCCCGCCTTCCTCCGGCTTGTCACCGGCAGTTCCTCCAGAGTGCCCGGCCGTACCGATGGCAACTGAAGGTGAGGGTTGCGCTCGTTGCGGGACTTAACCCAACATCTCACGACACGAGCTGACGACAGCCATGCAGCACCTGTATCCTGTCCAGCCGAACTGAAGGGACCGATCTCTCAGGTCCCGCGACAGGACATGTCAAGAGCTGGTAAGGTTCTTCGCGTTGCGTCGAATTAAACCACATGCTCCACCGCTTGTGCGGGCCCCCGTCAATTCCTTTGAGTTTTAACCTTGCGGCCGTACTTCCCAGGCGGGGTGCTTAATGCGTTAGCTGCGACACTGAGGGGCATGCCCCCCAACGTTTGGCACCCATCGTTTACGGCAGTGGACTACCAGGGTATCTAATCCTGTTTGCTCCCCACGCTTTCGCACCTCAGCGTCAGAACTTGGCCAGTGAGCCGCCTTCGCAACTGGTGTTCTTCCGAATATCTACGAATTTCACCTCTACACTCGGAATTCCGCCCACCTCTCCAAGTCTCTAGTCTGGAAGTTTTGAGTGCAGTTCCGGGGTTGAGCCCCGGGCTTTCACACCCAACTTTCCAAACCGCCTACGTGCGCTTTACGCCCAGTAATTCCGAACAACGCTAGCCCCCTCCGTATTACCGCGGCTGCTGGCACGGAGTTTGCCGGGGCTTCTTCTGCAGGTACCGTCATCATCTTCCCTGCTGAAAGGGTTTTACAACCCTAAGGCCTTCTTCACCCACGCGGCGTCGCTGCATCAGGGTTTCCCCTATTGTGCAAAATTCCCCACTGCTGCCTCCCGTAGGAGTCTGGACCGTGTCTCAGTTCCAGTGTGACTGATCGTCCTCTCAGACCAGTTACGGATCGTAGCCTTGGTAGGCCGTTACCCCACCAACAAGCTAATCCGACGCGGGCCCCTCCAGGTGCGGCCGAAGCCTTTCCCCCAAAGGGCGTATGCGGTATTAGCTACAGTTTCCCGTAGTTGTTCCCCACACTTGGGCAGGTTCCCACGCGTTACTCACCCGTCCGCCACTAAGGACACCCCCGAAGGGGCGCCTCCGTTCGACTTGCATGTGTTAGGCACGCCGCCAGCGTTCGTTCTGAGCCAGGATCAAACTCTCAAGTTTGATAGAAGCTTGAGACTTCATCTGGCACGAACATGCACGTGTTCGGTCACGCTCAAAGGATCTTTATGGGATCCATTGACTGTACTTGGCCGGAACCCTTGAAGGGTCCCGGTATCAGAGTATGCGTGACCGTACGTGACATGCACGCGCAGTGCGTGACGCACCGCCGCCCACGCATCTCTTCCATCTCTTCACTTGTCAAACAGCGAGTCCGTTGCCGCCACCGAATCGATCGCGTAGCGGGCCATCGCTTATAGGCAATTCCCGGGCTGCCTGTCAAACCCCTTTTTCGCCTCCAGGCGTCACGGCAATCGGTAGGTTTGACAAACCGCGGCCGGTTCATCAGTTTGCCCGCAACGGGATCGGTTGAGGTATGGATGCGGGGGAAACGCCTTCCGGAAGGAGGTTCACGAGTGACAACCCTTCGCTTGACGATCAGGACCTGCCTCGTGCTCCTCGCATCGTCGGTCCTTGCATGCGCCTTCGCCGACAGCACCGAAACACTCGAATACCGGGTGGAGAAGGGCGATACCCTGCTTGATCTCCTGCTCGAGGCAGGCAGCAGCACCGGTGACGCCACGCGTGCCATGGAAGCGCTCAGCGATGTCCACGATCCCAGAACCCTGCAGGTCGGCGAAACCGTCACGGCGGTTTTCCGCGATGGCAGCGACGGAGGCCTTGAACTCGCCGAGGTCGCAATCGCGCTCGATGACGGTCATCATGTCGTCACAAGCCGGGCGAATGATGACAGCTTCTTTGCGGTCAGGATCGAGGGGCCGCTCGATGCCGCGCTGACCGCGCCGGTCGCGACCCCGCCTGGAAGCGTTTCGGAAAGCGGGTTCTTCGGCCGAAACCTGGAGGTTCGCAGAGGCGATACGTTGATGCGCCTTGCCGTGCGGGCGGGCGCCACGAGTACCGAAGCCGATGCGGCGATCAGGGCGCTCGGCCGGCTGGTGGATCCGAGATCTCTCCAGATCGGCCAGACACTGCAGGTTGTCTTCTCCGAAGGCGGTCCCGAACCGGTTCTGGAAGCCCTTGGCCTCGCCGTGGAGGAAGGACATCATGCCATCGCCGAGCGCCGGGAAGGTGACGTCTGGGCCGCCAGGCGCAGCGACACGCCGTTTTTCTCGGGCGAGCAGCCGACGGCTACGGAAGTCGATCTTGCCAAAGCCCTCGAACGCCTCGAGTCCGCATCCTTCAGGGAGATTCCGCTCACCGTCACATCGGGCGACACGCTCACCAATCTCATGGTGGATGGCGGCGCCACGATCAGCGAGGCCATCGAATCGGCGCGCGCCATCGGCAGTCACTACGATCCCCGGCGCCTGCGTGCCGGTCAGCGTCTCCATCTCGTGTTCATCCCCGGACCGGCCGGATCCGATCTGCGCGTGCTCGGGCTCGCAGTGCTTCAAGCCGAAGATAAAGGATTCATCCTCGCAATCCGAAGATCCGATGGTGAGGGATTCGACGGCCAGAGGGTCTTCAACAGCGCTACCGTCATGGCTGCCGCCGAAGCGCTGGCCGGACCCGAGGCGGCGGCCGTTGCCGGTGACACCGGAGCGGACGGGGAGGATGCCGCGACCGAATTCGCCGCCGATCTCGCAAGTGAACTGCTCGTGGTCGAGCCCGGTGACACGCTGATGTCCATGCTCGTGGGCGCAGGCGCAGACCGCGTGGACGCCGATCGGGCGATCCAGGCCCTGACGGACCATTTCAACCCCCGCAGGCTCCAGCCCGGACAGGAGGTCCGCGCCATCTTCGATCTCGAGGGCGGGAAAACGAAGCTTGTTACCGTCAGCGTGAACCTCGACAACAACCGATACGCCCGGGCGGACTTCACCGGCTCCGATTTCGTTGCCGAGATCACCGACACACTCTACTGGCCGGTCTTTGCCGCCGTCACCGATGAAGCCGGGCCGGAAACCGGAGCCGAAGAGTCCGGGGAAACGAAGCGCTACCGGGGCATCATCGTCTCCGGCACCACCGACGGGGTTGATGCCGATGACGGCCGGACGGCTGCGAACGGAACCAGACGCGTCAGGGGCGCCGTCAGCCATGAGGCCGGAACCGCGGAGGTGGAAGCCCCGGCCGCTCCCGAAGCCGAACCGGACCCGCTGGCACGCAAGGTCTTCGTGGTCGACGCTGGCGAGATCCTCATGACGGGACTGCTGGAGATGGAGGTCGACAGAGTCCAGGCCCACGAGGCGGTCATGGCGTTGAGCGAGGTGTTCGATCCGCGCCGCACCCGTGCCGGCCAGGGTGTCGAGGTAGCGTTCGACGCAGAAGGCCTCTACGAACTCGCGATAACGCCGGAGCCGGGCGAACGGATCATCGTCCGGCGGGGCGATGACGGCAGCTACGTGGCCGAACGTTCGGAGCTCCCCCTCGAGCTGCAGTACATCGCGGCCACCGGAAGGATCACGAGCAGCCTCTACGAGGCGGCTCTCGACAACGGCGTGCCGATCAAGGTCCTGCAAAGGATGATCCTCTCCTACAGCTTCGACGTCGACTTCCAGCGCGAAATCCGCAATGGCGACAGCTTCGAGATATTCTACGAGCGTTTCGTGGACGAATCGGGCGAGGTGGTGCGCTACGGCCTGCCGCTCTACATGTCGCTCCACGTTTCGGGAGCCACGTTGCCCGTCTACCGGTTCATTCCCGACAGCGGTTTTGCGGATTACTTCAACGACAAGGGCGAAAGCGTTCGCAAGGCTCTCCTGAGAACGCCCGTCGACGGTGCCCGCATCACGTCGGGTTTCGGCCGGCGGACCCTGTTCGGCTACACGAGGATGCACAAGGGCGTCGATTTCGGTGTCCCGTCCGGGACTCCGATCATGGCTGCCGGCGACGGTGTCATCGAAGCCATCGGCGTCAACGGCGCGTACGGCAACTACATTCGCATTCGCCACAACAACGCGTACAAGACGGCCTATGCACACATGAGTCGTTTTGCCTCGGGTCTCTCCGGCGGCAGCCGTGTCAGGCAGGGCGAGACGATCGGTTTTGTCGGCAGCACCGGCCGGTCGACGGGACCGCATCTCCATTACGAAGTCCTGGTCAATAACGAACAGATCAATCCCCTCGATATCCGCCTGCCGGCAGGCGAGATTCTCACTGGCGATGAGCTCGAGAGATTCTATGTCGTGCGGGATCAACTCGACGCCCTCTTCAACCGGCACCTCGTCAGGCAGGTCTCCTCCCGCTGATTCCCCCATGAGGGACAAGGGGTTGCATCAGGTCCCGGTCTGTTATAGAACATAACAAGAACGAACAATCCGAAGGCCACCCATGACCGAAAACCGAGGGACCGGTCTCGCAGCCCTGCGGGATCGGATCACGGCGCTCGAAAGCGGCGGTGCTGTGCACCGTCATCAGGGGACAACGGCGGCAACACCGGTGCGCCTGGGGCCGGAAGCCATCGACCGGGCGCTGCCCGGCGGGGGCATCATGCGCGGTGCGGTCCACGAAGTGACGGGCACCGAGGCAGATCTCGGCGCTGCAACCGGCTTTGCTGCCGTGCTCGCCGGCAGGGCCGCCGGACCGTGCGGCACGGTGCTGTGGTGCACGCACAGCGGCGATCTCTACTGCCCCGGCCTTGCCGCCTTCGGCCTCGACAGCTCGCGGCTCGTCATGGCCTGCGTGGGGCATTCCAGGAATGCGCTGTGGGTGGCCGAGGAAGGCCTTCGCGCGGGCCTTGCCGCCGTGGTCGGCGAAACTCCCGTCGATCCGGTCGCCGGACGGCGCCTCGAACTCGCCGCACGGGCAAGCGGCAGCCTGTGCCTCGTGCTGCAGCGCTACCGGCAAACCGGCCCCGGCATGCCGGCGCAGACACGCTGGCGCATTGCGGCCGTTCCGGGAACGCCGCTTCCCGGCGGCGCTCCGGGCCGGGCGCGCTGGCAGCTTGCGCTGACACGCTGCCGCGCAGGCATGCCGCATCAATGGACTGTCGAGTGGTGTCATGAGACGCATCGTTTCACTCTGGTTGCCGCACTGGCGCACCGGCCCAAAAAGGCCGGCTGAACCGTCCGCACTGACCGCAACGTCCGCGGGCACCGAGCGCCTCGCCGCGGTCTCGGAGGCCGCAGCCGCGGCCGGACTCCGCCCGGGCATGACGCTTGCCGACGCCCGGGCCCTGGTGCCGGCACTGACGACCCGGCCGGACGACCCTGCGGTTCATGCCCGGCGCCTCGAAAGGCTGGCGGACCGGATGCAGTGCTTCACACCCTGGACGGCGCCATGCGGCGATGACGGCCTCATGCTCGATGTTTCCGGCTGCGCTCATCTCTTCGGCGGCGAGGCCGCACTGGTCTCGGAACTTTCCGACACCATCGCGAAATCGGGTTTCAGCCATACGATCGGGCTTGCCGACACGCCGGGCTCGGCCTGGGCCGTGGCCCGTTTCGCCGAGGGGGGCCTCGTCCCGCCGGGCGCGCAGCGCAGGACCCTGGCCGACCTGCCGATGGCCGCGCTCAGGCTGCCGGCCGACACCGTCGCCGCGCTTGCCCGTGTCGGCCTGCGCCGCACGGGCAGTCTCTACGGCCAGGCCAGGGGGCCCCTGGCACGACGCTTCGGTCAGATCGTGCTCGACCGGCTCGATGAGGCCCTGGGCGAACGCCATGAGCCGATCTCGCCCAGGCATGCAGGAGAACGCCATCTTGTGTGCCGGCACTTCGTCGAACCGGTCGCCGATACGGCATCGATCGTCTCGGCGCTCCACGGGCTGCTCGCCAAACTCGCCGGAAAGCTCGCCAGAACGGGTCTGGGCGTACGCAAGATCGCCCTCGTCCTGAAGCGCGTGGACGGCAGCACACATGCCGTCACCGCCGGCACCGCTGCCGCCCACCGCGACACCGACCGGCTCGCCGCGCTCTTGCAAGATCGCCTCGATGGTCTCGATGCCGGCTTCGGCATCGAGACCATCGAACTCGAGGCACGCGTCACGGAACCGCTGATCCCCTGCCAGGTGTCCCTGGATGACGGGCGGGCGGATACCGTGAATCTGGCCGTGCTGGTCGAGCGCCTCGCCAACCGGCTCGGCCCCGATCGCATCGTCAGCTGCGGTCCGGGAGGCAGCCACCTTCCCGAACGCGCCGTGCACCGCACCCCCTCCCTGTCGAAGCCGTCGCGTCCTGTCGACTGGCCGCCTGCCTTGCGTCCACCGCGCCTTTTCGATCCGCCACAGCCCGTCGAAATCACCGCGCTCACCACGGACGGCCTGCCGGCGCGCTTTGTCTGGAAGGGCCTCGCCTTCCATGTGGTCAAGGCCAGCGGGCTCGAACGCATCGCTGGCGAATGGTGGCGGGACGACATGCCGACACGCGACTACTGCCGGATCGAGGATACCCGGGGCACCAGACTCTGGCTTTACAGGGAACGTCGGCGCAACGGCGATCCGCGCTGGCTGCTGCATGGCATTTTCGGGTGAGTGGACCCTTTCATGACGGCCTATGCGGAACTCCAGGTCACGAGCAACTTCACCTTTCTCGAGGGTGCATCGCACCCCCACGAGCTGGTGGCAAGGGCAGCCGAACTCGGCCATCGGGCCATGGCGATCACGGACCGGAACAGTCTTGCCGGCGTGGTGCGCGCCCACGTGGCCGTGCGCCAGGCTGCCGTGCGCCTCGTGATCGGTGCCCGCCTGGAACCAGGCGACGGGCCGGGTGCCTTGTGCCTGCCGACGGACCGCCATGCCTACAGCCGGCTGTCACGCCTGATCACCCTGGGGCGACGGCGTGCCGGCAAGGGCCGCTGCACTCTTTCCTGGTCCGACATCGAGGCCCATGCAGACGGCCAGATACTGATTGTCCTGCCTGCGGAAGACGGGCTCCCCGGCCATGCCTTCGCCGGCGAACTGATGCACATCGCAGAATACTGTCCACAGGTGTTCCTTGGTGCAAGCTGCCGGTTTGACGGCCGTGACCGCGAGCGCCTTGCCATGCTCGATGAACTCGGCCGTACCGCCGGAACGCCCATGGTTGCCACCAATGACGTGCGCTACCACCATGCAGACAGGCGCCCGCTTGCCGATGTCCTGACCTCTATCCGCGAACACTGCACGATCGACGAGGCAGGCCTGCGCCTGGCAGCCAACGCCGAACGCTGCCTGAAAGGGCCGGGCGAGATGGCGGCGCTCTTCGAAGGCTATCCCGAAGCGCTTGAGCAGAGCGTCGGGATCGCCGAATCATGCCGGTTCGATCTCGACGAACTGACCTACGAATACCCCGGTGAAATCGTGCCGAACGGCGAAACACCGCAATCGTGTCTTGCACGCCTGGTCGCCGAGGGAGCGCACAGGCGCTACGGCCCCTTTGTGCCGCCGAAGGTGCAGGACCGCCTCGACCATGAACTCGTCCTGATCGAAAGGCTGGCCTACGCTCCCTACTTTCTTTCCGTCTACGACATCGTCCGCCATGCCCGCGAACAGGGGATCCTCTGCCAGGGGCGTGGCTCGGCGGCCAATTCCGCCGTGTGCTACTGCCTCGGCATCACCGCCGTCGATCCCGACAGGCACGACCTTCTGTTCGAGCGTTTCGTCTCCATGGCGCGCAACGAACCTCCCGACATCGATGTCGATTTCGAACATGAACGGCGCGAGGATGTGATCCAGTACATCTACGCCAAGTACGGCCGTGAACGGGCTGCCCTGACGGCCGTCGTGATCTGCTACCGCGGACGCAGCGCCATCCGTGAAGTCGGCAAGGCACTCGGCCTTTCCGCCGACATCACGGGCATTCTCACAAGTGAGATTCGGGGCCATCCCGATATCATCCCCAAGGACGCGCAACTGCGTGCGCTCGGTCTCGATCCCGGCGACCGGCGCATCCGGCTCACCCTCGAACTTGCCGTCACGCTGATCGGCTTCCCGCGCCATCTTTCGCAGCATGTCGGCGGCTTCGTCATCACCCGCGAGGCCCTCTCGGACATCGTGCCGATCGAGAATGCCGCCATGGAGGGGCGCACGGTCATCGAATGGAACAAGGACGACATCGACGCGCTCGGCATGCTCAAGGTCGATGTCCTCGGACTCGGCATGCTGACCTGCATCCGCAAGTCCTTCGACCTCATCGCGCTTAACCTCGGCCGTCGCCTCGACCTCGGCAATCTGCCGGCCGAGGACCCCCTGGTCTACGACATGCTCTGCCGCGGCGATTCCCTTGGCGTCTTCCAGGTCGAAAGCCGGGCCCAGATGTCGATGCTTCCGCGTCTGAAACCGCGTTCCTTCTATGACCTGGTCATCGAGGTGGCGATCGTCAGGCCCGGACCCATCCAGGGCGACATGGTGCATCCCTTCCTGCGCCGCCGCCGCGGCGACGAACCGGTCACCTATCCCTCCCCCGAACTCGAGCAGGTGCTCGGCAAGACCCTCGGGGTACCCCTGTTCCAGGAGCAGGCGATGCGCATTGCCATGGTCGCAGGGGGCTTCACGCCCGACGAGGCCGACCGCCTGCGGCGCGCCATGGCCACCTTCCGTCACACCGGAACCGTCGGCGATTTCCGCGACAGGCTGGTCGAGGGCATGGTCGCGCGTGGCTATGAACGGGTCTTTGCCGAACGCTGTTTCGCCCAGATCGAGGGTTTCGGAGAATACGGCTTTCCCGAGGCCCATGCGGCAAGCTTCGCTCTCCTGGTCTATGTCTCGGCCTGGCTCAAATGCCACCATCCGGCCGCCTTCGCCGCAGCCCTGCTCAACAGCCAGCCCATGGGATTCTACGCCCCGGCCCAGATCGTGCGCGATGCCCGCGACCACGGGGTCACGGTACACCCGCCCGATATCAACTACAGCGAATGGGACTGCACGCTGGAAACCGATGCGGCGAGCACGGGCGGGTTCGCCCTGCGTCTTGGCCTGCGCCAGATCCGGGGTTTCAGGGAGGGCGATGCAACACGGCTCGTGGCGGCCCGCGCCAACGGGTACGACAGCCCCATGACGCTCAGCCGCCGCACCGGACTCGCAGCGGCGGCACTCGACCGGCTTGCCCGGGCCGATACGTTCGGCTCTCTCGGCCTTGGACGACGCGAGGCACTCTGGACCATCAAGGGCCTCGCCGAACCCTGCCTGCCGCTGTTCGCCGACATTGAGACGCCTGGCGACGATCCCTGCGAACTGCCGCCTGCCTCTGCCGGCGAGGAGGTGGTCGAGGACTATGCCAGCCTGCGCCTGTCGCTGAAGGCGCACCCTCTCCTGCTGCTGCGCGAAGCCCTGACGGCGCGCGGCATCATCCGCTCCGCCGCCCTGGTGGAGATCGACGCCGGCAGCCGTGTCAGTGTCTGCGGACTGGTCCTGGTGCGCCAGAGACCAGGCTCGGCCAAGGGCATGACCTTTGCCACCATCGAGGATGAAAGCGGAGTCGCCAACATCGTGATCCTGCCGCCGGTCTTCGAGCGTTTCCGTCGTCCGGTCCTGGCGTCCAGGCTGCTCGAGGTCCGGGGCAGGCTGCAGCGTGAGGAGACGGTGATCCATGTCGTGGCGGAACACCTCACCGATCTCTCGCCCATGCTCTCCAGGCTCGTCGACGGCGAGGAAGGAGGCGCTCCCCTGTCAACGGCAAGGTCGCGTGACTTTCACTGACCGCCGGGAGAAGGTTGAGCAGCTGGCGGGAGGCCATTAGCCTCGACGGCATGACGCTCTTTTCGCTCAGTGAAGCCGTATCCCGGATCCGTCCCGGCATGAAGCTCGCGGTACCCCCGGAATACTGCGGTGTCGCCATGGCCGCGACCCGGGAAATCATCCGCCAGGGCATCGACCGCCTGCATCTGGTGGCGGTCCCCCAGAGCGGCCTGCAGGCGGATATCCTGATCGGTGCCGGCCTCGTGGAGACGCTCGAGACCGCGCTTCGTCGAGGCGATGAGGAGCGGGACGATCACCATGCTGGATGCCACGTGCCCGGCGATCCACGCCGCCCTGCAGGCTGGCGAAAAGGGCGTTCCCTTCCTGCCTTTGAGAGGCATCCTTGATTCCGATGTCCTTGCCTGGCGCAGGGACTGGAAGGTGATCGACAATCCATTCGCCACCAGTGATCCGATTGTCGTGCTGCCCGCGCTCAGACCGGACGTCGCCTTCTTCCACTGCGAGATGGCGGACCGCGACGGCAACCTCTGGATTGGCCGCCGGCGCGAACTCGCCACCATGGCCCATGCGTCGGCCGCCACGATCGCGACCGTCGAAACCCTCCATGACGGGATCTTCTTCGAGGACGAGATTCTCGTGGCAGGTGTCCTTCCCTCGGCCGATGTCGGTACCGTTGTCCATGTGCCGAACGGAACCTGGCCGCTTGCCATGCCGGGCATCACACATGCGGACGGGCCGGTTCTCGACGCCTACTGCAGGGTCGCGAAAACCAGACAGGGTTTCGATGCCTGGCTTACCGATCATCCCGGGCCATGCGGGACTCCCTGAAGAACGCGTGCCTCATCCACGCCCTTGCGCAGCAACTCGAAGGTTCGCCAAGGGTGGCGGTCGGCACGCTCTCTCCCTTTGCCTGTGCCGCAGCCTTCCTGGCACGCGAACTCGGACTCGGCGTCGAACATATCAGCGTGCTGGGCAGCCTCGGCCACAATGACTTCACCGAAGGCGGCCGGGAACTCTTCGATCGGGCAGCCCAGGGCAGGATCGATGCGTTCTTCCTGGTCGGGGGCCAGATCGACGGATCGGCGAACATCAATCTCGTCGGCACGGGTGCTTATCCTTCGGGCCCGACACGATTTCCGGGATCGTTCGGATCAAGCTATCTCTATTTCCTGATTCCCAAGGTGGTACTCTTCTCCCCCGAACACTCGAGACGCACCCTTGTCGAACGGGTCGATTTCATCAGTGCCCCGGGGACGTCCCAGGCGCATGTTTACCGCCCGGGAGGACCGGCAGCCCTGGTGACCGGGCGTTGCGTGTTCGATTTCGACCGCGCGAAGGGACGGTTCGTCCTCTCCTCCACCCACCCCTGGAGCAGTCCGTCGGATGTCAGGGCATCAACGGGTTTCGACTACCTGGAATTGCCCGGCCTCTGTCGGACGGCACTTCCCGACGAACGCATCGTGGAACTCGTCTCGCGAATCGTCCGTGACAGGATCGCCGAGACCTATCCGACGTTCGCCCGGCGGTTCGCCGGGGACTGAGCCCTCCTTGCAGCGGCCGCCGGCCTCCTTATTGTGCCGTCGTGGAAACCGCGGGAAGAGATCATGACCACCATCCAGGAACGCATCGAAGCAGGCGATATCCTCATCGTCGACGGCGGCATGGGTACCGAACTCGAGCGCCGCGGCGTGCCGATGGATTCGCAAGCCTGGGCAGGATCGGCGATGAAGACCCATCGCGACATGATCCGGACCATCCACCGCGATTTCATCGTGGCGGGCGCCGACATCGTGATCGCCAACACCTATGCCGCCGCACCCCATGTCCTTCACCATGCGGGCATCCCGGAAGACGAGGCACTCGCCCTCAACCGCGTCGGCTGCGACCTCGTCCGCGAGGCGATCGGTGAAGCGGCACCGAAAAGGAGGATCTGGATCGCCGGATCGCTCTCGAGTTTCTTCGCCGGCCTGCGTGATGACGCCTTCCCTTCCGCGGAGGAAGCCTCCCGGAGCTACTCGTTGCAGGCCGAGACACTCGCGGCCGCGGGGTGCGATCTCCTGATCACGGAAATGATGCACGACGACACGGTTTCGCCGCTTGCCATCTCCGCGGCCGTCGCCACCGGCCTTCCCGTCTGGGCAGGATTCAGTGTGCGCAGGGCAGGCGGCCGGGTTGTCGGACTCGACAGCCGCACGGACCGGCCGTTCGATGACATCATTTCGGCGTGCCTCGCTGGCGGCGGCCTCCATGCCGCCGGAATCATGCACAGCCAGGTCGAGGACACCCTGGCGGGCCTCGACAGGCTCAGGCAAGCCTGGGAGGGACCTCTCTTCGTCTATCCCCATTCGGGGAGTTTCAGGATGCCCAACTGGCAGTTCGACAACGAGATCGCGCCCGAGGACTATGCGCGCGAAACCGAAGGCTACCTTGCCAGGGGCGTCCAGGCGATCGGCGGATGCTGCGGCATGGGCCCGCGCCACATTGCCGCCCTGAAGGCGGTACTGCCGGTACGCCTGCCGGGTTCATGAGACATCGTCACCAACGAGCAGGGGGGGAATGGCACGACTGGAAGACTCGAAGGCCGCAACGTGATCGTTACCGGAGCAGGACGCGGTATCGGCCATGGCGACCGATGTCACCAGCAGGGACGACATCAACGCCATGATCAGGGAGGCCGGCTCGCGCCACGGTCCGATCGACATCGTCGTCCACAACGCCGGCATCTATCCCTTCAGCCCGGTCGTGAAGATGAAGGAGGCGGAATGGGACCTCGTCATCGACACCAATCTCAAGAGCACCTTTCTCATCACCAAGGCGGTCCTGCCGCAGATGATCGAGCGCCGCTACGGCCGCATCGTCGTGATCTCGTCGATCTCGGGCCCGAAGGTGGTGATACCCGGTGCCAGCCACTACGGCGCATCGAAGGCCGGCGTGAACGGCTTCATCCGGACCATGGCCGTCGAGGTCGCCAGGCAGGGCATCACCGTCAACGGGGTGGAACCCGGCAACATCATCATCCGCGCACCCGGTACCCGCGAATCGCGGATCCAGGAGGAGACCATGAAGCCGGCGGTTCCCATGGGAGAACTCGGCACGCCCGAGGATATCGCCTGGGCCGCGCTCTATCTTGCCAGCGATGAGGCGCGCTACGTCACGGGCCAGATCCTGCCGGAAAGCCAGAACCTCATCCCCGGGGCGTAGCCGGGATCAGGCCGCCTCGATGAGGGCCGCATCCGGCTCTGTCACGAGACCGGCATCGGTGGCGGTGACCCGCACTGCCGCACCGTCCGCGACGTCCCCTTTCAGGATCAGTTCGGCGAGGGGATTCTGGATTTCGCGCTGCAGCACGCGCTTGAGCGGGCGCGCGCCGTAGACCGGATCGAAGCCAGCCTCGGCGAGCCATTTGCGGGCCTTTTCGTCGGCGTCGATGGTGATGTCGCGGTCCGCCAGGAGGTCCGCAACCCGGCGAAGCTGGATGTCGACGATGACGGTCATCTGTTCGCGGCCCAGACGGCGGAAGAGAATGATCTCGTCGAGACGGTTGAGAAACTCCGGCCTGAATCTTGCCTTCACCTCGGCCATCACGAGATCCCTTGCCGATTCGGCTTCCTCGCCGGCGGCAAGGTCCGCGAGGACCTCGGCGCCCGTGTTCGATGTCAGGATGATGAGCGCGTTCCTGAAATCAACGGTGCGGCCGTGGCCGTCGGTCAGGCGGCCGTCATCGAGGACCTGGAGGAGGATGTTGAAGACATCCGGATGCGCCTTCTCGATCTCGTCGAACAGCACGACGCGATAGGGCCGGCGGCGCACCGCTTCGGTCAGGACACCGCCTTCCTCGTACCCGACGTATCCAGGCGGTGCCCCGATCAGCCGCGCGACGGCATGCTTTTCCATGTACTCCGACATATCGATGCGCGCGATGGCGTGTTCGTCGTCGAACAGGAACCCGGCGAGCGCCTTGACGAGTTCGGTCTTGCCCACGCCGGTCGGCCCGAGGAACATGAAGCTGCCGATCGGACGCGAAGGATCCTGCAGTCCGGCGCGTGACCGCCGCACCGCGTTGGAGACAGCCTCGAGAGCCTCGTCCTGGCCGACCACGCGGGCCCGGAGCGAGCGTTCCATGCCAAGAAGCTTCTCGCGCTCGCCCTCGAGCATGCGGTCCACCGGAATGCCGGTCCACCTGGACACCACGGCGGCTATGATCTCCTCGGTGACCTCCTCGTCGAGCATGCGGTTGCCGTCGGCTTCCTCGGCTTCACGCAACCGGCGCTCGAGGTCGGGCACCACGCCGTACGCGATCTCGCCCGCGCGGGCGAGATCACCGCTGCGCTGGCACTGGTCGAGTTCCAGACGGGCCTGTTCGAGGCTTTCCTTGAGCTGGCGCGCCTGGCCGATCCGGTCCTTTTCCTTCTCCCATTCGGCGGTCAGCTCGAAACTGCGGCCTTCCAGATCGGCGAGTTCCCGTTCGAGGCGTTCGAGCCTCTCGCGCGATGCCCGGTTATCCTCCCGGCCGAGCGCCTCGCGCTCGATCTTGAGCTGGATGATCCGGCGGTCGAGCTCGTCGATCTCCTCGGGTTTCGAATCGATCTCCATCTTGAGTCTGCTCGCCGCCTCGTCGATGAGGTCGATGGCCTTGTCAGGAAGGAATCGGTCCGTGATGTAGCGGTCCGAAAGCCTCGCCGCTGCAACCGTCGCGCCGTCGCTGATCCTCACACCGTGGTGCAGTTCGTACTTCTCCTTGAGGCCGCGAAGGATTGAGACTGTTTCCTCGATCCCCGGCTCGTCGACAAGAACCGGCTGGAAGCGGCGCGCGAGCGCGGCATCCTTCTCTATGTACTCCCGGTATTCGTCGAGCGTCGTGGCGCCCACGCAATGAAGCTTGCCCCGTGCCAGGAGAGGCTTGAGGAGATTCGAGGCATCCATCGCCCCTTCCGCGGCCCCCGCCCCGACTAGCGTGTGCAGTTCGTCGATGAAACAGATGATCTCCCCGGCGGACGCCTCGATCTCCTGGAGGACCGCCTTCATGCGCTCCTCGAACTCGCCGCGGAACTTGGAGCCGGCGACCATCGAACCCAGATCGAGCGCAATCACAGTCCTGTCGCCAAGGGATTCAGGCACATCATGATTGACGATGCGCTGGGCGAGGCCCTCCACGATGGCGGTCTTGCCCACACCCGGCTCGCCGATCAGCACCGGGTTGTTCTTGGTCCTGCGGGAGAGCACCTGCATGGTGCGGCGAATCTCCTCGTCGCGGCCGATCACCGGATCGAGATCACCCTCGCGGGCGGCTGCGGTGAGATCCCTGGCATACTTGCGCAACGCCTCGTAGGTATCCTCGGCCGACGCGCTGTCGGCGGTATGCCCCTTGCGCATGTCGGCGATCGCCGAGGCCAGGGCAGCGGGTTCAAGCCCGGCGTTCGCGAGGATCTTTCCGGTTTCGCTGTCGGGCCGGGCAAGGGCCTCGAACAACCGCTCGGCGGTCACGAAACTGTCGCCGGCCTCTCGTGCGCACTTGCGGGCAATCTCGACAAGCTGGCGGAATTCCGGCGACGCGTAGAGCTGCCCTGCTCCACTTCCGGTGATTCGCGGCAGGCGTCCCAGAGCCTCTTCGGCCGCCGCGAGCGCCCTTTCAGGCTCCGCACCGGCGGCGCGCATCAGTCCCGCTGCAAGGCCCTGCCGGTCGGCGAGAAGCACCTGCACGAGATGGCTGGCGATGAGGTACTGATGTCTCCTGGCCTCGGCCAGGTTCCGGGCAGCCTCGATGAAACCGCGTGCCCGGTCCGTGAATTGTTCCAAGTCCATCGATCGTCACCCTCGGCAATCTGCATCCCATGTAGTGTTGCACATTTGCAACACAAGGGGTCCGGGCGCCGAATTGTCACTGGGCGCCTTGGCGATTTCAGGAAGGTGATCGCGCCCCTGTCTCCCGGGGCGGAATATCAGGCGATGATCGGCTGTTCGCCGTCAGGCGACGGGGCTGAAGGTTCGCTCTCGCGGCCGGCACCGTTGGTCGTGCGCCTTGTCGTCCTGCGCACGGGCCCCGGCGGCTCGTCGTCCATCACGACATCGGGCTGCGGCGACGAGTCGTCCATGTCGATCGCCGGAGCATGAGGGCTCCCGGTCCTGGCGGGCGCCTCTTCCGGGCGATCGTCTTCAGCGGTGCCCGGCGGCCGCTGTAGCCGTTCGGCACGCTCCTCCCGCTCACGCTGCTGATCGACGTACTGGTTGACGATTCTCTGGTAGTGCTCTGCGTGCTGCAGACAGTTTTCCGCGACCACGAGATCGCCGGACGAGGACGCATCGCGCGCCAACGCCAGGTATCTGTCGGCAATCTGTTGTGCTGTGCCCCGGACCTTGACGTCCGGACCCGTGCTCTCGTAGGACTGGTTGCGGTTGCCCCCACCGGTCCGGCGTGTATTGCCGCGGTTGTTGCGGAAACGCCTGCCCGTTCCACCTGGTCTCATGGAAGATTCACTCTCGACAGTTTCTGATAAGTTTGGTTGCATCGGGACGTCGTGGCGTACGCAGTCGGGGATCTTGCGGAATGCCTCCCCGGTCACGCGACCGGACTTCCTCAACGATGTTGCAATCCCCTCCGAAGGAACGCCATCGTCTTCATGAGGACGGTAACCAAGATCGGACCGCATTCCAAGAACAATTTATCCCTCTTCAGGCCCGAAGACGATGGCACGGCGGTGTCCGGCAAGATCCCGGGCCGCCGCCACCACTCCAAGGCCGCATGGAGAAGCGAGCGAGCCAAGGCACGGTCCCTGATCCGGTCCATGTTCCAGTACCGCAACGCCACCGGAAGAAAGGCACCGGGCAAGGCCCGGAAAGATGCGGCGATAGCAGTCGAGTCCGTCCGGACCGCCATCTATGGCGATACCGGGTTCATGGAGGGCGACCTCGGGATCGAGGGCGCCGATCTCGCCGGTACGCACATAGGGCGGATTCGAGACGACGAGAGCGAAGCGTCCGGCAACGGCGGCGTTCCAGTCGCCACGGATGAACGCCGCGCGTTCATCTACCCCGTGCCTTCGGGCGTTGCGTGCGGCCACGGCGAGAGCGCGTTCGCTGAGGTCGACCCCGAGACCCCGGCTTCTTTTCCAGATCACCAGGAGCGTGACGAGGAGACATCCCGATCCTGTGCCGAGATCCAGGATGTTTGCCGGGCCCCGGCTGCCGAAGCGGTCGAGACAGCACTGGATCAGTGTTTCGCTGTCGGGCCTGGGCGTCAGGGTGTCGGCCGTCACCTCGAAATCGCGACTCCAGAATTCGCGTACGCCCGTGACCTGGGCGAGCGGCGCGCGGCGTGCGCGATGGACCACGAGCCCGTCGAGACGCCCGCGCTGATCGGTGGAAAGCAGGGTGCGCGCGCCGGCATGAAGGGAAGCGCTGTCGCATTCGAGCGCATGAGCCACCAGCAGGCGCGCCTCGCTCGTCGCCCCCTCGATGCCGGCGGACCGCAATGTGGCGGATACGTGGCGGATAGCGTCTTCAACGCTGAGCGTCTCCACGTCAGGCGATCTCTGCCAGCCGCGCCGCCCTGTCTTCGGCAATCAGCGGCTCGACCACCTCGTCGAGGGCCTGGCCCGAGACGACCTCCTCGAGCTTGTAGAGGGTGAGGTTGATCCGGTGGTCGGTCAGGCGCCCCTGGGGATAGTTGTAGGTGCGGATGCGTTCCGAGCGGTCGCCGCTTCCCACTTGTTCCTTGCGGGTCCTCGCCTGCTCGGCGTCGCGTTGCCGGCGCTCCAGGTCAAAGAGGCGCGACATCAGGATCTTCATGGCCTGGGCCCGGTTCTTGTGCTGCGACCGGTCACTCTGCTGCGACACGACGATGCCGGACGGCAGATGCGTGATCCTGACCGCACTGTCCGTCTTGTTGACATGCTGGCCACCGGCTCCCGAAGCCCGGAAGGTATCGATCCTGAGATCCTTTTCGTCGACCGTAACGTCGACCTCTCCTGCTTCGGGAAGAATGGCGACTGTGGCCGCAGACGTGTGAATGCGGCCCTGCGACTCCGTGGCCGGCACCCGCTGGACCCGATGGACGCCGGATTCGAACTTGAGCCGGGCGAACACGTCCGGTCCCGAGATCAGCGCCTGGAGTTCCCGCACGCCCCCGACATCGGTCATGGCCATCTCGAGGGGCTCGAATTTCCAGCCGCGATTGAGAGCGTAGCGGCGGTACATCTGCATCAGAACGCCGGCGAAGAGCGTCGCCTCGTCGCCCCCGGTTCCCGCGCGGATCTCGAGGACGACATTGCGCCCGTCCGCCTCATCCCTTGGCAGCAGGGCAAGGCGTATCGACTGTTCGAGTTCGCCGACCCGGGCCTCGAGGCTCCGGCGCTCGTCCTTGACGAGGGTCAGCATCTCCTCTTCGGCCTCGGTTTCGATCATGGTCGCAAGTTCGGCAAGCTGCCGCTCGGCAGCTTTCAGCGCATGAACCGCCTCGACCACGGGGGCAAGTTCCGCGAAATCCCGTGACATCCGAACGAACTCTTCGCCGCCACCCACCTGTTCCGCGAGGCGCGCCGCGAGTTCCTCGTGTCTGAGAACGACCTTCTCGAGACTTTCCTCGAGGCTCACGACCCCTTCTCCCTTTCCTGGCCAAACAGGAAGCGCACGCACCCTGCGAGCTCGTCCGACCTGTTGCGCCCGGCCGGATCGGCAAGCGCCTCTCCGGCCCGTCCGGCAAGAAGATCCACCAGCGCGCGAGTCGATTCGAAGGCATCCGCATCGGGCGCGCCGGCGAGAATTCTGCGGCGGGCGTCCTCGAGTGTCTCGCGGATCATGCGCGACTGTTCCGACTCGTCGCTTCCAGGAGCGCTCTCGGCAAACGACGCGAGCGTTTCCTCGACGAACGCCGATGCCAGTTCCTCACCGTCCTCGCGGCCGGTTCGGTCTTCCAGCGCGATACGTTCCAGGTGATCCAGATTGTAGAGAAACACGTCGTCGAGCGTTTCGATTGCCGGGTCGGCATCAGGCGGTACACCGGCATCGACGAGGAAGACGGGCTTGCGCCGCCTGGCAGCCAGGGCTGCTTGCAGGTCCGCCGCGTTCACGGCATGGCGCCCGGTCCCGGCCGACAGGATGACGATATCCGCGCCCGCCAGTTCCCTTTCGATGTCTTCGGCAAGCGCAGTTCGGGTGCCGAGGCGTCCGGCGGCTTCGTCAGCCAGATGACTGCGCTCGTGCATCACCGCGAGCTCCGCCAACCCGTCTTTCAGGAGCCGCGCCGCGATCATCTCGCCTGCCTCTTCGGTACCGATCAGAAGGCCCCGGACCCTCGAGAGATCGCCATGGATGCTGCGCGCCACACGGACCGCCGAGGAGACGATGGAAACCGGGCGATCCGGGAAGACGGTTTCGCTGCGCGCGTGCCGTGCGACCCGGTAGGCAAGCTGCAGCCGGTTGTGCAGCGCATCGCCGATCATACCGGCAACCCACGCGCGGCGGTGGCTCTCGTTGAGCACGCCAGAACCTTGCGAATCGGCGACCGCGAGTTTCTCGGGCGCCGCCGCAACGAAGAGAAGCCGGCGCAGCGCATCCGTTCCGGTGAGTGTCTCCATACGCGCGCGGGCGCCGATGCACTCTTCCAGGATCGCGCGAACCCGACTCGGTTTACCGTCCGCAATGACGTGGATGTCCATACCGTCGCGTGTCTCGATGATGAGTGCCTCGGCGATGCCTGCGGCTTTCAACCGCGCATGGAAGACCTCGCCCCCTTCGGCGAGGATCGCGTGCTTGAGGGCAGAACCGTCGGTTACGACAACCGCAATTTGCACCGGGTCCGCCATGATCACGCAACCCGCTGCGGCAGACCTTCTCCCACGTTTTCAAGGGAGAGTTCGCGCTGTTCGCCGCTGTCGAGATCGCGGACGATGGCAACACCACGGGCAAGTTCCCTCTCACCGATGATGATCGCGTGACTGGCCCTGATCCTGTCGGCGCGCTGCATGCGGCGCCTGAGGTTCCCGCGGTATCCCAGATCCACTCTGCGCCCCTCGAGCCGGAGCCTGTGGGCCGTCACGAGGGCCTGCCGCTCTGCTTCCTCGCCGAGCGCGATGATGGCCACGGGCCGCATCGGCAGGTCCGGTTCGCTGGCGAGCATGGCGAGGCGCTCTATACCGGAAGCCCAGCCGACGCCGGGAATCGCCGGCCCCCCCATCTGCTCCATGAGGCCGTCATAGCGACCGCCGCCGATCACCGTTCCCTGAGCGCCCAGCCTGTCGGTCACGAACTCGAAGGCGGTATGGCAATAGTAGTCGAATCCGCGGACGATGCAGGAATTGATCCGGCAGGGGATCGACAGGGTAGCGAGACCGCCGAGCACCCGGTCGAAAAACCGTCGCGCATCGTCACTCAGGTGATCGAAGATGACCGGCGCAGCGTTGACGAGCGCCCTGTCGTTCTCGTCCTTCGAATCGAGGATGCGCAGCGGATTGCGATCGAGCCGTTCCCTGCTGATGTCACTCAACCGGCTGTGATGATCGGAAAAGTACTCCACCAGGGCGCGGATGTGGTCCTGCCGGCTCGCCGCGTCGCCCAGGGTGTTGATTTCGAGAACCGTATCCTCAAGCAGCCCGAGTTCCTCGAGGACATCGCGGGCCATCGTGATGACTTCCACGTCGCCCAGGGGGTCGGGGACGCCGAAGAGCTCGACGCCTGTCTGGTGAAACTGCCTGTAGCGTCCCTTTTGCGGACGCTCGTGTCGGAACATCGGGCCCGCATAGTGAAGTCTCAGCGGCAATTCGTTGAGCAGCCCGTTGGAGAGCAGTGCCCGTGCGACTCCCGCGGTGTTTTCGGGGCGCAGGGTGACGCTCTCGCCGTTGCGGTCGTCGAAGGTGTACATCTCCTTCTGCACGACATCCGTGGCATCGCCGAGCGTGCGGGAGAACACCTGCGTCGCCTCGAGGATCGGCGTGCGGATCTCGCCGTAGCCGTAGCGTTCCGCGACACGGCGGCAGACCTCCTCGACGCGCGCGTGAGCCCGGCAGTCCCCGGGAAGGAGATCCCGGGTGCCGCGAATCGGCTGGAGCCTGCCGCTCATGACGGAGGCGGTGCTTCAGGCAACGGCAGCAACACCGCCCGCAGCCTCGGCTTCCAGTTCCGCGGCGCGTCGTTCCACGAGACCGGCGATGTGTTCGACGAGCTCCTCGGACGACACTTTGTGATCGGCCTCGCCCGACATGTAGACGAGATGGCGTCCCCGGCCGCCTCCGGTGAGCCCGATGTCGGTCATGCGCGCCTCGCCCGGGCCGTTGACCACGCAGCCGATGATCGAGACCGAAAGCGGCGTTTCGATATGGGCAAGACGCCGTTCGAGCTGGCTGACGGTCGACGGGACATCGAACTGCTGCCGGGCACACGACGGGCAGGCGATGATGTTGACGCCGCGCCGGCGCAGGTCGAGCGCCTTGAGAATCTCCCAGCCGACGGCAACCTCCTTCACGGGATCGGCAGCCAGCGAAACCCTGATGGTATCGCCGATGCCTTCGGCAAGCAGCATGCCGATGCCGACGGACGATTTCACGGTTCCGCTGACGAGCCCGCCGGCCTCGGTGATGCCTAGATGCAGGGGATAGTCGCAGGAGCGCGCCAGGAGCCGATAGGCAGACGTGGCGAGCGCGACATTGGACGCCTTCACGCTGATCTTGAAATCGGTGAAGCCGTGGTCCTCGAGAATGCGGACGTGACCAAGCGCGCTCTCGACCATGGCTTCAGGGGTCGGCCCTCCGTACCTTTCGAGGAGGTGCCGTTCGAGCGATCCGGCATTGACGCCGATCCTCATCGAGCAGCCGTGATCCCGTGCCGCCTTCACGACCTCGCGCACCCGGTCCGCCGAACCGACATTGCCGGGATTTATGCGCAGGCATGCCGCACCCGCCTCGGCCGCCTCGATGGCGCGGCGATAGTGGAAGTGGATATCGGCGACCAGGGGAACCGGCGATTCCCGCACAATCCTGCGCAAGGCCGCCGTCGACTCCTCGTCTGGACAGGAGACGCGCACGATATCGGCTCCCGCCACGGCGAGCGCGCTCACCTGGGAGGCCGTCGCGGCGGCATCGGCGGTCAGCGTGTTCGTCATCGACTGCACGGTGATCGGCGCATCGCCTCCCACCGCGACATGGCCCACCATGATCGTGCGGCTCCTGCGGCGGAGCGGTCTCGAGGTTTCGTTCATTGTCCGGCGTCCGGTTTGCCAGTCACTGATACTCCCGAGCGCCACCGCGGTAAAGGGGCAGCCACCGTCAACGCGCCTTCAGGCTGTCCGCCGTCAGGGGGATGTCGCGCACCACGGCGCCGGCTCCGCCAAGAACCGGGATCAGGATCCCGTCGACCCTGATTTCGAGGCCGCCGGCATTGCCCGTATCGAGCGTGAGATCATCCCGGTCCGGCACGTGATAGACGTCGCCCGGCAGAAGGATGTGGGTCAGGATGACAGTGCCGCCGGGAACATCGACCTGGATCCAGGTTTCCTCGACGGCCCGCAGCTCGATCCGGGAACCGGCGCCGGGCTCGCCGTAGACACTGGGTTCGATCCTCGAATCGGCGTTCCCGAGAACAGCGGCGTCCGTTGCCGGTTGTGCATCGCCATTCTCTTCTTCCTCGGGAACGGCAGCCTCCTCGATCACCTGCTCCTGCGCGACGGCTGCATCCCCGGCGTCCAGGGCTTCCGCTTCCGGTGGAATCGCGGTATCCGCGACCGCCTGCTCCACCTGCTGCTGGTCGGCAGTATCGGTCACCGACTGCTCTTCCTGCTGCGGGACCTGAGTTTCCCCGGTCACCTGTTCCGCCTCCCGGGGAACGGCTGCGTCCCCGGCCTGCTGATCACCATCGGGTGATGCGGCCGCCGCCTCGGCAGTATCAGGCAAGGGTTCCTCAGGCACGGCAGCTGTCGTGGACTCGTCGACGGCTTCGGCGGCCTGCTGCGGGGCAGGTGCGGTTTCGGTGATGTCCTCTTTCTTCAGCTGATCGGAGATGAGGTCCGGGACCTCGGGAATGAGATCGATGTCGATGGAACGGCTCTCCTGGTAGACATACCAGGCAACGGCGATCCCGATGGCGACGATCAACGACACCAGGATGATCGGCCTGGTCGGACGGCGGATGTCCGAGATCGGGACCGGCAGCTCCATTTCTCTCGGCTCGAAGGCCTGGCGGTTTTCGTCCTTCAGCCAGGTCACCAGCTGTTCACCGTCGAGGCCGAGATAGTTGGCGTAGGTTTTCAGGAACCCTGAAATGTAGACCGGCGCGGGAAGGTCCTCGAACCGGTTGCCCTCCATGGCCTCGATATAGGCGGTCCTGATCTTGAGAGCGTGGGAGACATCCTCGACGCTGAGCTTCCTGGTGATCCTTGTCCAGTGCAGTTCATCGGCGATGCGCCTGCTCACCTGGGACCCGGCACCGGGAGTTTCGACGTTGCCGTCCGGATAGTCGTGAGTCATCGGTTCGCCGTTACGGATGCCGTGCCTGCCGGGTGCGATGCTATCACCGGCCCGGCACCGCGGACAATGCCATATGCTTCACGCCGGCTCCGACAGCGCCCGGGAGGCCTGTTCGACAAGCTCGTCCATGATATCGGCCATCGACTGTTCCGATGTCACCATTCCGACGCTCTGGCCGGCCATCAGCGAGCCGCTTTTTACGTCGCCCTCTATGACCGCCCGTTTGAGCGTGCCTGCCCAGAAGCGCTCGATTTCCAGCTGTGCGCGGATGTGATCGAGTTCACCGCGATCGTGGCGCTCGATGACTTCGCGCTGCTTGTCGAGGAAGCATCTGGCACCCTCGTTCACGATTGCACGGACCGGAATGACCGGAAACCGGGGATCGAGCTGCACGGAAGGCTGGGCATCCCGGGCACTGGCACGAAGGAAGGCGTCCTTGAAGTTCCTGTGGGCCACGGACTCGAGGGCGCAGACGAAACGGGTGCCGAGCTGGACGCCAGCGGCACCCATCCTCAGATAATTCGCGATCGCCTCCCCACGCCCGATGCCGCCGGCAACGAAGACCGGTTTCTCGTCGAAGTGGGGAAGGATTTCCTGGGCAAGGACACTCGCGGAGACCGGGCCGATGTGACCGCCCGCCTCCATGCCCTCGATGACGACGCCGTCGACGCCGTTGCGTACCAGCCTGCGGGCGATCGCAAGCGCAGGCGCGAAACACAGCACCAGCGGCCCTCCCCGCCTGATCCGCCCGATCGTGGCAGCCGTTGGCAGTCCTCCGGCCAGCACGATGTGGGTGACGTTGCAGGCGATGCAGACATCGATCAGCTGATTGAGCTCGGGATGCATCACGATCAGATTGACACCAAAGGGACGATCCGTGAGCTCCCTGGTGCCCTCGATCTCCTCGCCGAGCCGGTCGGGACCCATGACACCGCAGGCGATGATTCCGAAACCTCCCGCATTGGAAACAGCCGCGACGAAATTGCGCTCGGAGACCCAGGTCATGGCGCCGCCCATGATCGCCTTCTCGACGCCCAGGAGCTCGCATCCCGGCCGCCAGAGCGCCTCGAGGCGCTCGCGTCCGCTATGGCGCGCCAGGCTACTCGACGGCATCGAGACCGTAGGCCGTATGCAGGGATCTCAAGGCCAGTTCCAGATAGTCCTCGGAGATGAGGACACTGATCTTGATCTCGGATGTGGAGATCAGCTGGATATTGATTCCCTTCTCGGCGAGCGCGCTGAACATCTTTCCGGCGACCCCGGCGTGGCTGCGCATGCCGACACCGACGACCGAGACCTTCACCACCGAGGCATCCGGCTCGATTCCGCGGGCGCCGAGTTCGCGGTTGGACTGCTCCAGAACAACGAGCGCCCTCGCGAGATCGCTCTTGGTGACCGTGAAGGTAAGATCGGTGGATTCACCGTCGGGAGAGATATTCTGGACGATCATGTCGACATTGATGCCCGAGTCGGCCAGGGGGCCGAAGAGCGTCGCGGCAACGCCGGGCCGATCGGGCAGACCGATCATTGTGATCTTGGCATCGTCCTTGCTGTAGGCTATGCCGCTGACGACCTGTTGTTCCAAGACTTCATCCTCGTCGACGACCAGGGTCCCCGCTGCCCCGGTGAAACTGGAGAGCACCTGCAGCCTGACGCGGTGATTCATGGCGACCGCAACGGACCGGGTGTGGAGCACCTTCGCGCCCTGCGACGCGAGTTCCAGCATTTCCTCGTAGGTGATCATATCCAGCTTGTGAGCCTTGGCAACGATGCGCGGATCACAGGTGAAGACACCGTCCACGTCGGTGAAGATGTCGCAGCGGTCGGCATCGAGAGCGTTGGCGAGCGTGACGGCACTGACGTCCGATCCACCGCGCCCCAGGGTCGTGATGCGGCCGTCGTCGGTGATCCCCTGGAATCCCGTCACGACGGGGACCTGGCCCGACTCCATGCAGTCGAGAAGGGCGGCCGGCTCCACCCGCATCACGCGAGCACGGGCGTGGGACGAGTCCGTGATCACGGGCGTCTGCCAGCCCTGGAAGGACCGCGCCCTGACACCAGCGGCCTGGAGCGCCAGGGCCATGAGGCCCGCAGAAACCTGTTCGCCGCTGGCAACGATGGCATCGTATTCCCGGCGATCGGGATCGCCGGCGGCGGCGTTGACAAGCGAGACGAGTCGATCGGTTTCACCGGCCATGGCGGAGACCACCACGGCAACACGGTGACCGCTGTCGAGCGCATTCCTGACATGGCCCGCCGCTCTTGCGATCCGGTCAAGGTCGCCGAGCGATGTGCCTCCGAACTTCTGGACGATGAGGGACATGATCAAGCCAGGGAAGGTGCCGCAGTGGCCGATCCGGGCTTCACGGCGCTACGTCGGGCCTACATACTCAGGGAATCCGCGGGACGCAAGCAGATGTCCGACTGGTACACCACAACAGATCTTGCCCGGGACCTCGGTACGACGCCAGCCGGGGCCCGCCGACTGCTGCGCCGGCACGGCCATTCGGCCGGCCGCGGCGGACGCCACCGCTGGCCACAGGCCGAATACGGGCACGTGCTCGACACCCTGCGCGGGCGCACGACCGTCGATGCGGAGGAAGTCCGCGCCTTCTCGATCCTTGCCGATGAGTGGTGGGACGAGACGGGGCCGTTCAGGATGCTCCACCGTCTCAACCCCGTGCGCCTTTCGTACCTTCGCGCGCAGTTCATCGCCCACTTCGAACTCGACGGCGAGCTCGCAAGGCCCCTCGAGGGACTGAAGATCGTCGATGCAGGATGCGGCGGCGGGCTGATCACCGACCCGCTCGCCCGGCTGGGCGGTAACATGACGGGGATCGATGCTTCGGCCGAGGCCATCGCCGTGGCCCGCCGCCACGCGGAACGTTCCGGCCTTGTTGTCGACTGGCGGGAAGGCACCCTCGAGGACCTGGCAGCCCGCCGGCCCGCCTTCGATGCCGTGGTGGCACTGGAGATCGTCGAGCATGTCACAAACCGGGAGGCCTTCGTCGATGCCTGTGTCCGCTGCGTGAGGCCGGGCGGTCTCGTCATCTTCTCGACACTCAACCGGACGCTTCGATCCCTGGTACTTGCCAAGATCGGCGCCGAATACGTTCTGGGCTGGATTCCGAAGGGAACGCACGACTTCGGAAAGTTCGTGAAGCCCGCAGAACTGGCGCGCGACTTTCGCCAGGCCGGCGCCAGGCTCACCGACGTCACCGGTCTTTCGTTTCACGCGGTCGATAACAGCTGGCAGCTTTCCCGCGACTACTCCATCAACTACGCGGCAACCGCGGTGCGGAACAATCCTGCAGCCTGAGGCCCCGTCAGGGGGTTGGTGTTCGCTTCAGGGTCATTTCCCAGGCGCTCCCGTCTGCGAGCAGCGCCTTGAGGAGTTCGACATTGAGGGCGTGTCCGGAACGATAGCCTTCGAAACTGCCGAGGATCGGAGCGGGCGCGAGTGCAAGGTCGCCGACCGCATCGAGAACCTTGTGCTCGGCGCACTCGGTTTCGGAGCGCAGGCCGTTCCTGTTGAGGATGCGGTCGCCGTCAACGACGATGACACATTCGAGACTCTCCACCTCGGCGGATTCCAGACGGGCGAGGCCCCGTTCCCTCAGCTTCCTGATGTCGTCCATGGTCGCGAAGGTGCGGGCCGCGGCCACCGGTGAACCGGCGCCTTCAGTATCGAGATTGATGGCGGCCTTCTGGCGTCCGATCGCCGAATCCGGGAATTCGATCTCGCAGGAGACCGTGCGGACGCCGGAGGGCCTCAGGCGCGCCCATCCATCCCTGCGACGCACCTCGACCTCCTTCAGGACGCGAATGTACTCCCGCGAAACATCCTGCTCGCAGACACCGACCCCGTCGATGGCCTTCACGAACTCCAGGGAACTGCCGTCCATGAGCGGCACTTCGCAGCCGTCGATCTCGACCCTGAGATTGTCGATGCCGGTGAGCGAAAGCGCTGCCATGAAGTGTTCGATGGTCGCGAGCGTGGCACCGGAACCGTTGCCGAGCGTAGTGGAGTGGTCCGTGCTGATGACCCGGTCGTGGCGCACGTGGAAGACGCGTGCACCGTTCGAAAGGTCGATCCGCTCGAAACTCACTCCGTGGCTTGGAGGAGCGGGCAAGGCCGTCATCGTCACCTGCTGGCCGGAGTGGACGCCGATGCCCTTCCAGATCACCGGCGCCGCAATCGTTCTCTGTTTCAAGTCCTGAACTCCGGCTGGTTCGACACTGCCCGAAAGGCAGATCGAGTACCTGCCGACCCAGTACCTAGCAGGGCGCAACCAAACGTTCAATTCACGCTTGGTTGCGCCTTGTTACAGTCTCCACCTACTCCTTGCGGCGGAGGAACGGCGGAATCTCGAGATTGTCGTCCTTCTCGAAGTCGTCGTCGAACAGGGATTTCGGCGGGCCCGCCCCGTGGCCGGGATAGTCCGGCGGATAATCGCCGTTCCGGCCGGCATCGAGCCCGTGCTCCGGCCTGTCGATAACCGGTTCGCGGGCCGATTGCCGATCCCTTGAACCACGCATCCCGGTCACCCTCTCGATGAACGAAGCCTTGCGCGGCGCCTGGATCTCCTCGGCCTCCTCATGATGTGCCGTCGCCGCGGGCATGTCCTGTGGCAACACCGGCCGTGGAGCGATGAAGGCATCGAGGGCCGAGCGCTGGGCTTCCTTGCGATCCGCGGCACCTGCACCCGTGGCCGCCCGGGAATCTTCCTCGAATTGCCAGGTGTCGGGCTCGGGCTCCGCCACCGCCGCCGCCCGCTGCGGAGCGGGTTCAAAGGCCTTGCCACCGTCGATGGCCGTGAACTTCTCACGAAGCCCATCGCGGGCCTGCGCCACCGCCTCGGCGGCCTCCTGCTCATCGGCCGGTTCCGGAAGATCGGCAACCAGTGCTGCCGCCGCGACGGTATCGACACGCGCCCTGGTCGTCATCGACGCGGGAGGGTCGGCCATGTTGATGCCGGTTGCGACAAGGGACACCCTCATCATGCCGTCCATGTTCTCGTCGTAGGCTGCGCCGATGATGACGTGCGCTTCGGGGTCGGTCTCCTGGTTGATGCGCCTGGCAGCTTCGTCAACCTCGAACAGCTTCATGTCGTTGCCGCCGGTGACATTGATCAGCACACCACAGGCGCCCTTCATCGAAACCTCGTCGAGGAGAGGATTGGAGATCGCGGCTTCCGCAGCTTCGATCGCGCGCTTTTCGCCGCTCGCCTCGCCGGTCCCCATCATCGCAGTGCCGCGCTCGCTTATCACCCTGCGGACATCCGCGAAGTCGAGATTGATGATCCCCGGCTGGACCATGAGGTCCGTGATGCCGCGAACACCGGTGTGAAGCACATTGTCAGCCATTTTGAAGGCATCGGCGAACGTGGTCTTGTCGTTGGCCACGCGGAACAGATTCTGGTTGGGGATGACGACCAGTGTGTCGACCTCGTCCTGCAGTTCCTCTACGCCCTTTTCGGCCATGCGCATGCGTTCCCGACCCTCGAAATCGAAGGGCATTGTCACGAAACCGATGGTGAGCATGCCCATCTCGCGGGATACGCGTGCCACGACCGGGGCCGCTCCGGTGCCCGTGCCTCCGCCCATGCCGGCGGTGATGAAGACCATGTGCGAGCCGCTGAGCTGCTCGGTGATCTGGTCCATCGCCTCCTCGGCCGCAGCCTTGCCGATGTCCGGTCGGGAGCCTGCGCCGAGGCCCTGCGTGACCGAGGCCCCGAACTGGATCCTGCGGTTGGCGCGCGACTGCTCGAGTGCCTGGGCATCCGTGTTGGCGACGACGAACTCGACGCCGGAAAGCCCGTTCACGATCATGTTGTTGACCGCGTTTCCTCCCCCCCCACCGATGCCGATGACCGTGATGCACGGCTTGATGGTGTGTGTTTCGGGGACACCAAGCTGAATAACCATCTCTATCTCCTCCGTATCCGGATGCCTTAGGAAATTCCCGTCCGACGGCGCCGGCAGGGCCGGACCGTGGCGTTGATGTTCCTGGCGGCGATGCGTCGCATCACGAGGCCAGGCGCAACCACTGGCCGAGGCGGTCGAACGGACCGCGTCTGATGTGCCAGTTGCTGAATTCGTTTCGACCGATCTCGCCGCCCCTTGCTGCGTACCTCAGCAGTCCGGCACACACCGTGAAGGCGGGTCCTGCGGTCCTTTTATCCAGTCCCTTGAGCCAGATTGGATGGCCCTGGCGAACCTGTTGACTGAGATATCGGCCGGCCAGTTCGTTCAGACCAAGGAGCTGGGAAGCACCTCCTGTCAGCACGAGCCGGCGTCTGGCCTGCGTGGCGAAGTCCACGGCGACGAGGCGGCCCCCGAGGATTTCCAGGATCTGCTCGACGCGGGGCCGGATGATGGCGGTAAGTTCGGCGTGGCTGACGATCCGGACCGCGCCGTCCCTCTCGCCGATCACCGGAATCTCGAACGTCTCGTAGCGATCGCCCTCGAAGCCGAGCGCATTCCCGTGGAGCGTCTTGATCCTCTCGGCAGTCTCCGCTGGTGTCGACAGGGCCTCGGCGATATCGGACGTGATGTGTTGGCCGCCGATGGCCACGGTATCGACATGGACGCAGTCGCCGTTCACGAACATCGCCAGACTCGTGGTGCCGCCGCCGAAGTCGATGACGGTGACCCCCATGTCCATCTCGTCTTCCACCAGGCAGGCAAGTGCCGAGGCGCAGGGAGCCGCGGCGCGTCCCGCGACATCGAGATGGCAGCGCGCAATGCAGGTCTCGAGGTTGGCGACCGGCCCCCTCTCGGTGGACACCATGTGGACTCGCACCCCGAGCCTCTCTCCGACCATGCCCCGCGGATCGCGTATGCCACCGCTGCCGTTGATTGAATAGCCGACCGGGATCGCGTGAAGCAGTTCACGTGCCGGGTGGTGGGCCGCCTGGCGCGTCTTGTGGACCACACGGCGCAGATCGGCATCGCCGACCTCGTGACCGGCGATGCTGACATCGACCACGACCGAGTTGGACACCGGCTGACCACCCGAAACGCTGATCCAGACCCGGCGCAGCGTCTCGCCGGTCATTCCCTCGGCGAGGCCCGCCGCCGACGCCACGGAATGTCCGGCCGCTTCCATGTTGACGACCGTGCCCGAAAGCACGCCTCTCGAGGCATGCTGGCCCACGCCGAGGATGCGCTGACCGCCGTTCTCGTCCTCGCACGCAACGAAACAGACGACCTTGGTGCTGCCGATGTCGACGGCGGCCACGAGTCTCGATCCCGTCATGTGTCCTCGCCCTCCGTCATCTCGTGATCGAGACGCTCTCGCGCCTCCGGCGTGAGCCTCACCACAAGGCGGTCGGGCAGGCGAAGATCGATCGTCACGACATCCCGCGAGATCAACTCGCCCCTGCGGATCATCTCCGTGAGAGCGTTCCAGGCGTCCTTCAGGCCGTCCTCGGGGAGCTGGACATCGATGCCGCCATCGAGGCGAAGGTTCCAGCGACGCATTCCGACGCGAACTGCGGCGAGGATGCGCCCGGCAAGATCCGGGGTCCGATTCATCACGGCGAGCAGCTCGGCGGCGGCGTTCGGCGCGCCGCGACCCACGACAAGGAAGAGGCCGGGGTGGTCAGCCGAAAGGGCGCCGCTGATCACCTCGCCGCCGGAGTCGACGACAAAGAACTCGCCTTCGTTCTGCCAGATGGCGAGAGGCCGCCGTTCCACGAGTTCCACGACAATCGCGTCGGGCATCCGTCGCCGGATGGAGACGTCGCGAATCCAGGCAAGCGTGGAAACCCTGTCTCTCGCCGCGACGAGATCGATGGTGAATATGGCCTCCCCGATCTCGATCCCGAGTGCCTCGATCAGCGTCTGGCGGTCGGTCTTCTCCCGACCGGACACCAGGACATGACGGACCTGGAACCCCGCATCCCTCGAGGTCTCGACGGCAGCGTGCAGCACATCGTGCCAGGCTTCCCTGAGGTAACCTGTCATCCAGGCCGCCGACAGGAACACGGCAATGACGGCGACCGGGCCGTAGCGCCGAACATGTACCAGGCGGATGCGCCGGCCCCTGGTCCTGCGTCTCAGCTGTCGCATCGTGCCTGTTCCGTGATCCAGGCGACCAGTTCGCCGAAACCTACACCGGCCCGCGCCGCCTGCTCGGGTACCAGGGAGAGCGGCGTCATGCCGGGCTGGGTGTTGACTTCGAGCATGTAGAGATCGCCCGGGTCTCCTTTCGTGTCGTCGTAGCGGAAATCCGCCCTGGAGACGGCGCGGCAGCCGAGCAGGCGGTGTGCACTGAGCGCCAGGTCCATGGCCCCTTCAGTGACCTCGTCTGGCACCGGGGCCGGCAGAATGTGCTGCGAACCGCCTTCGGTGTACTTGTTGCGATAGTCGTAGAAACCTTCGGCAGTACGGATTTCCGTGACGCCAAGCGCCCTGTCGTCGAGAACTGCGACGGTGAGCTCGCGGCCCGGAATGTAGGTTTCGACCATGACCTCGTCGCCGTAGCGGAAATCGGACTCGAGCAGGCGGTCGTCATTGCCGTCCGCGAGCACGCAGCGCACGCCGACGCTCGAACCCTCGCGCCCCGGCTTCACGACAAAGGGCCGCTCGAACCAGGCCGGGCTACCGGCTTCGCGGCGGTGCGCCGTGCGTCCTTCGGGGCACGGGATGCCCGCGGAGACGAACAGACGCTTGGCAACCGTCTTGTCCATCGCAAGGGCCGAGGCGAGCGGCGGGGAATGGGTGTAGGGGAGGCCCATGGTCTCGAGCAGCCCCTGGATGCATCCATCCTCGCCGAAACGCCCGTGAAGCGCGTTGAATACCGCGTCGGGAGGATCGTCGAGCTTCGCGAGGCGCGCTGCAATGTCGCGTCCCGCATCGATCCGCGTGACCATGTAACCCTCGTCTTCCAGGGCGTCCGCGCACCGTCCGCCCGACACCAGGGAGACCTCGCGCTCCGAGTTCCAGCCGCCCATCAGGACCACGACATGGCGCTTCATGACGCGGCTCCCGGCGGGCGTCCCAGGCAGCGGATCTCCCACTCGAGGCGCACGCCTTCGGTCGCCTCGACGCGCCGCCGAACCTCCTCGGCAAGCATCTCGAGATCCGTGGCCGACGCCTCGCCGGTGTTGACCAGAAAGTTGCAGTGCCTCTCGGAGACCATCGCCGCGCCGACGCGGAGACCGCGGCATCCGGCCCGTTCGATGAGCTCCCAGGCCCGTGCCTGGGACGGGTTCCGGAAGGTGCTGCCGCCGGTGCGTTCCCTGACTGGCTGCGTCGAGGCGCGCCGCTCCTGAATCTCCTGCATCCTTGCCCGGACCGCCTCCGGGTCTCCAGGCGTGCCGCGCAGCACGCAGGCCGTGAAGATCCAGCCGTCCGCCAGGGCGCAGTGCCGGTAGCCGTGTCCAAGATCCGCCGGCGAAAGCTCGTGCACGGTGCCGTCGGGAGCGACCGCGCGTGCGCCGACAAGGACATCCGAGAGCTCCCGTCCGTAGGACCCCGCATTCATGGCGATGGCACCGCCGATGGTCCCGGGTACGCCAATGAGAAACTCGAGCCCGGCGATGCCCGCAGCTGCCGCCTGCCGTGCGACATGGCCATCGAGTGCGGCGGCTCCGGCGTGGAGGTCCGAGCCTTCGGTGCGGATATCCGCAAAGCCGCGCCCCAGACGAATGGTAACGCCGTCGATGCCGCGATCGCGCACCAGGATGTTCGAGCCGACACCGATGACGGTGACCGGCAGAGTCTGAGGCCGTGCTGCCATGAAGGCCGCAAGGTCGTCCTCGTCGGCCGGACGGAACAGCACGTCGGCCCGGCCGCCGGCTCGGAACCATGTGGTGCGAGAGAGATCGGCACCGAACCGGTAGCTCCCCCTCGCATCCGGGAGGCCGATGACGGTTGATGAAGCGTTCCCGGCCATCACGAGGCTTCTCTCACCGCGTTGCCGTGGAGGGCGCCGAGTTCCCCGGGCAGCGCCTGTGCCCAGTGGGTGATCGAGCCCGCGCCCAGGCAGATGACCGCGTCACCGGGCGCGGTCACGCGGTCCACCATGCCAGCAAGGTCCTCGACCCGCTCAAGCGACAGGACATGGCGATGACCGCGCTCACGCAGGCCCTCGACCAGGCGTTCGCGCGATGCGCCCACGATGGGCGCTTCGCCGGCCGGATAGACATCGGCGACGATGACCACGTCCGCATCGTTGAAGCAGGCGCAGAATTCGTCGAACAAGCTGGAAAGGCGGGTGTAGCGATGGGGCTGCACGACGGCAACGATGCGCCCCTGGAAGGCTTCGCGCGATGCCTCGAGAACGGCGGCAATCTCGACGGGATGGTGGCCGTAGTCGTCGATCACCGTGACCCCTGCGGCCTCCCCGGTACGGGTGAAGCGGCGCTTGACGCCGGCAAAGCTCTCGAGAGCGCTTCGCACCGCGTCATCGTGGACCTGGAGTTCCTGTGCGACGCAGACGGCGGCAAGGGCATTGGTGACATTGTGCCGGCCCCACATCGGCAGATAAAGATCGCGCAGGGTCCGCGAGGCCCGAGTCCTGCGGTTGGTCAGGACGACGTCGAAGCGGTAGCCGCCGTTGGCGAGTCTCAGCCTCGTACCGCGCACATCGGCCTGGGTGCCGAGCCCGTAGGTGACGATCCGGCGGTCCGTGATGCGCCCGACCAGCGCCTGGACATCGGGATCGTCGATGCAGAGCGCCGCGAACCCGTAGAACGGGATGCTGCCCACGAAGCGGGCATAGGCCTCGCGTACGGCATCGAACGACGCGTAGTTCTCCAGGTGCTCGGGATCCATGTTGGTGACGATCACCGCGGTCATCGGCAGGTGCAGGAAGCTGCCGTCGGATTCGTCGGCCTCGACCACCATCCAGCCGCCCTTGCCCAGACGCGTGCTGGTGCCGTAGGCGTTGACGATCCCGCCGTTGATGACCGTAGGATCGAGACCCGCGCACTCCAGAAGCCAGCCCACCAGGGACGTGGTTGTCGTCTTGCCGTGGGTGCCACTGACCGCCACCGACATGCCCGGGCGTATCAGTTCACCCAGCATCTCCGCACGGCGCACGATGGGTATCCAGTTGCGCCGCGCCTCGAGGATCTCGGGATTGTCTTCGGGAATGGCCGACGAGACCACGACCACCGACGCCGCGCCGATATTGCCTTCCGCATGGCCAATGGTGACGGGAATGCCGAGACCGCGCAGCCGTTCGACATTCGCATTCTCGGTGATGTCGGAACCCTGCACGCGGTAGCCCTGGTTGTGGAGCACCTCGGCGATGCCGCTCATGCCGATGCCGGCGATGCCGACGAAGTACACGGGACCCATGGTGTCGGGCGCGCGAATCATGCTTCCTGCTCCTTCAGCACGCGGCATGCGTTGCCGTTCCCGGCGGCAATCCCCTCGATGGCATCGGCGAGTGCCGAGGCGGCACCTGGGCGCGCAAGGCGGCGGGCGTCGCGGGAGGCGCGCGTCAGGGTTTCCGGCGACGCCATGAGCGATTCGAGAAGCGAGGCGAGCGTCCGGGAATCGAGGTTCGCCTGATCAACAAGCCAGCCTCCCCCGCTCCCGGCGACGACTCCGGCATTGATCCTCTGATGATCGTCCGCGGCATGGGGGAGCGGTACCAGGATCGACGGCCGGCCGGAGACCGCGAGCTCGGCGATCGTCGATGCCCCTGCCCGCGCGATCACCAGATGCGCGCGGTCGAGGTGATCGTCCATCTCTTCGAAGAATGCCGATACCGTGGCCCTTACTCCTAGCGCGCACCATGCCACGCTCACCTCGTCGACATCCTCCGGTCGGCACTGCTGGACGACCTTGAGCCGCCGGCGCAGGTGATCGCCAAGGTGTTGAGCGGCCCGGGGAACCGTTTCGCCGAAGATTCCGGCACCCTGGCTTCCTCCCACCACCAGCAGGCCGAAGTCGCCGTCCGCCGCGGGCGGCCGGTAGGACCGGTCCATCAGCGCCGCGATGGCCTCGCGGACCGGAACCCCGCAGATCTGTGTGCGTCGTGCCGCCGCCGGACGGGTTTCCTCGAAGGATGTCGCGACGAGATCGACCTTGCCGGCGAGGAACCGGTTGGCCCGGCCGAGTACGGCATTCTGCTCGTGGATCAGTGCCGGCACGCCGCAAAGGCGTGCGGCGATCAGCGGTGGGATCGTCGGATAGCCGCCGAAACCTGCGACCGCCGAGGGTTTCGTGGCATGAACGAGGCGCAGCGCAGCGCCGAGGCCGGCGAGCATGTCGAGGCCTGCAGCAACCTTGCCCGTGAGCGAACGCCCCCTGGGACTCGCGGCCCTGATGGCATGAACGGGTATCCCGTCGACCCTTCGGGCAAGCCCGGCACCGCGCCTGTCGGTCACGACCGTGACGGCGTGGCCGCGGCGCATGAGCTCCGACGCGACGGCAAGGGCCGGAATGAGGTGGCCGCCGGTGCCTCCTGCTGCGATCATGACGGATCCGGTCATGACGGTCGTCCCAGGTGCGGTCGGCGGCGCGTCAGCGCGAGCATCAGCCCCATGCCCGCGGCCATGGCGATCAGCGACGAGCCGCCGTAGGAGACGAAGGGAAGGGTCATGCCGGTGGTCGGCAGAAGGCTCAGCGAGACACCCATGTTCACGACCGCCTGCACGGCAAACTGGATGAGCAGGCCGGCGACCGCGAGCAACACGAAGAGATCGCGTTCCTGTCTCATGCGCACGAAACCGCGCAGCACGATGAAGGCATAGAGCGAGACAAGCGCGAGGCAGGCCAGGAGCCCGAACTCCTCGCCGCCCACGGCGAAGATGAAGTCCGAGTGGGCGTCCGGAAGATGGTCCTTGACGACACCCTCGCCGGGCCCCCGCCCCTTGAAGCCCCCCGACTGGAAGGAACGCAGCGACATCTCGATCTGGTAGCTATCCACCGATCCCGGATCGATGAAGCCGTTGATCCGGTCCCTGACGTAGTCGTACTCCCGGTAGCCGACCCACAATCCAAGGCCCGCGATCCCAGCAAGGGCGCCGACGAGGACGAGCGGCAGGCCCGCCAGGAAGAGCTGGCCTCCCCAGACCGCCGCCATGATGCAGGTGGTCCCCAGGTCGGGCTGCAGGACGAGCAGGCCCGCAACAAGGACCATGAGGCCGCAGGAAAGAAGCTTTCCTGGAAATCCCGGATCGTACCTGGCCTTCGCCAGCAGCCACGCGGTGGTGATGGCAAGGGCGGGCTTGGCAAACTCGGAGACCTGCAGCGAGAAGATGCCGAGGGAAAGCCAGCGCTGTGCGCCCTTGGTCTTGATCGCGACCATGAGGGTGACGACAAGCAGGACGAGCGAGACGGCCATCAGCAACAGACCGGCACGGCGCACCTGGGAGGGATCCAGCAGCGACAGGGCCACCAGCACCAGGACCGCGGGCACCAGGAAGAGGAACTGGCGTTCCACGAAATGGAAGGCGTCGAAGCCGATTCTCTGGGCCACCGGAGGACTTGCGGCGAGAATCATGATCACCCCGAAGATCATCAGGATGAAGAGGGCCGACAGGTTCCAGCGGTCGACGGTCCACCACCACCGGGCGACCATGCTCCTGTCGGTACGCTCGAACGTCGTCATCGGGCATTCCCGCCGGCAGCGGGCTTGGTCCGCCTCGCCGCCGCCTTTCCGGCAGGCCGCTTTCTGGAGGATTTCCCACCGGTTGCCTCGGTGCGGCGCTTCTTTTCCGCCAGCACAAGTTCGCGGAACCGGTCGCCGCGCTCCTCGAAGTTCGAGAACTGGTCGAACGAGGCGCAGGCCGGCGACAGCAGAACCACAGGCCTGATCTTCCTGTCGGCAAGCGCCATTTCGGTCGCCTGGAAGACCGCCTTCTCAAGATTGCCGCTGACGGTGTAGCCCACCTGTCCGTCCAGGGTCTGTGCCAGCGCACCCGCCGCCTCGCCGATCAGGAAGGCATGGACCATCTTCGGGAAATGCGCGGAAAGGGTCGCGATTCCGCCTTCCTTGGCACGGCCTCCGGCGATCCAGTAGATATTCTCGAAGCACGACAGCCCGCGTGCCGCGGCCCCGGCGTTGGTCGCCTTGCTGTCGTTGACGAAAGTCACGCGCTCGATCTCGGCGACGACTTCCTGGCGGTGGGCAAGACCGGCAAAGGTCGCAAAGGCATCCGCGACCTCCTCGCCGTCGACGCCGAGCGTGCGAATCACCGCGTAGGCCGCTGCGGCATTCTGCATGTTGTGGGCGCCTTTGAGGGAGCGCACCATGGAGAGATCGGCGATCTCGACTGCACGGCCGTCGAGATTGTCGATGAGAACGCCGTCGCTGACCCGGACGCCGTACTCGACCGTGCGCTGCGCTGAAACCGGAACGATCGAGCGTCCGCGGCGGCTGGTGAGTTCGGAACGGATGCGCCTGCAGATATCGTCGTCGACCCCGATGATCGCGGTCTGTGGTGAGGCACGCCGCGTGAAGATACGGGTCTTGGAGGCGATGTAGTTCGGGAAATCGCCGTGGCGTTCGATATGGTCTGGCGATATGTTCAGCAGAACGGCGATGTCGCTGACCAGCGACCTGACAAGGTCGAGCTGGAACGACGAGAGCTCGAGCACATAAACGCCGTCCTCGCTGCCCGGCTCGAGATCGAGCACCGGCACGCCGATGTTGCCTCCGAGCTGGACTTCCCGGCCGGCCGCCTTGAGGAGATGCGTAACGAGGGCCGACGTCGTCGACTTTCCGTTCGTGCCCGTGATCCCGACCACCTTGCCGGGGGGACGCGACCTGGCAAAGAGTTCCATGTCGCCGAGGATCTCGATCCTTGTGATGAGGGCCCGCGCGACCAGGGGATGGGGTGCCGGATGGGTGAGCGGCACGCCGGGGCTCAGGACGAGGCTGGTGAAGCCATCCCACTCGGTCCGGTAGAGATCGTTCAGCGTGACGCCGAGACCGTCGGCCATGGCACGGCGCGCGGGATCGTCGTCCCAGGCGCTGACCGCGGCACCGCCGTTCGCCAGGGCGAGCGCCGCCGAGATTCCCGATTTGCCGAGTCCGAAAACTGCAATCGACTTGCCGGCGTGTCGCGAGAGATCAATCATACCCGTCACCGCAGCTTGAGCGTGGCCAGCCCGATCAGCGCCAGCACCGCAGCGATGATCCAGAAGCGAATTACGATCGTGGCCTCGCTCCAGCCCTTTCGTTCGAAGTGGTGGTGGATCGGCGCCATCGCGAAAATGCGGCGACCGGTCAGCCGGAAGGATGCGATCTGGAGGATCACTGACACCGTCTCGAGAACGAACAGTCCGCCGACCACGGCCAGCACCAGTTCGTGCTTGGTCACCACGGCGATGGTACCCAGCGCCGCCCCCGATGCGAGGCTTCCGGTATCGCCCATGAAGATCATGGCCGGAGGCGCATTGAACCACAGGAAACCCAGCCCTGCGCCGACCAGAGCGCCGCACAGGACCGCAAGTTCACCCGATCCGGGAACCGCGGGAAGCTGCAGATAGCCCGAATAGATCGCGTGACCGGAGAGATAGGCGACGACCCCGAAGGTCATCGCGCAGACGATGATCGGTCCGATCGCGAGACCGTCGAGGCCGTCGGTGAGGTTGACGGCATTGGAGGTTCCCACGATCACGAAAGCGGCGAAGACGAAGAAGAACCATCCAAGATCGATCAGCACATCCTTGAAGAACGGCAGCGCGAGTGACGTACCGAGTGTGCCGCCGGTCAACCAGGCGATCGCCAGCGCGGCGGCGACTGCGGCCGCGGTCTCCGCGATGATGCGAATGCGTCTGGAGAGACCCCGGCTGCTCCGCGTGGAAACCTTCAGGTAGTCGTCCACCAGGCCCAGTGCGCCGAAGCCGAGCGTGACGAGCAGCACGATCCAGACGAAGCCGTTGCGGAGATCAGCCCACAGCAGGGTCGAGACGGTGACGGAAAGCAGGATCAGGACACCGCCCATGGTTGGCGTGCTGGCCTTCGTGACGATGTGCGATTCGGGACCGTCATCCCTGATCGGCTGCCCCTCGCCCTGGAAGGTCTTCAGCCAGATGATGATGCGTCCGCCGAACAGCAAGCTGATCACCAGTGCGGTCACGATGGCACCACCGGTGCGGAACGTGATGAACGAGAAGAGGCGCGTCGCGCCGAAGTCGTCCGCAAGCAGGGGGTAGAGGACGTGGAACATCGCCGTCTAGCCCCCTGCCCGCCGGGCAATTGCCCGGTCGGAACCCCGGAGCGCGTCGACCACCGCATCGAGGCCCATGCGCCGCGATCCCTTGACGAGCACTACGTCACCGGGCCTCAGATGACCGGTCATGAGTACCGCCATCGCCCGGGCATCGCGCGCCGATCCGCCGCGATAGCCGAGTGACAGCCGGTCAACGAGATGATCCATCAGAGGACCTACGGTGAAGACCCGCTGCGCCGCATCCCTGACGGCATCGGCAAGACCGGCATGGGCGTCGGCGGCGGCATGGCCGAGTTCGGCCATGTCGCCCAGTATCGCGATACGCCGGCCCCCGGCGCCCGTCGGCGTGCGGGCAAGCACCTCGAGCGCTGCGGTCACCGCCACGGGACTGGCGTTGTAGCTCTCGTCGATCACCAGCGCCGTGCCGCCCGAGACGGCAATCTCGTGGCGCGTGCCGCGTCCCGGCAACGGCCGGATGCTGGCGAATGCCGCCGCTGCCTCGCCGGCATCGCCGCCGAGTGCCTGAACCGCCGCGAGCACGGCGACGCTGTTGAGCGCAAGGTGGCGGCCATGGAGGCCGAGATCGTAGTCGTACCGGATACCCGCAGCCGAAACGCTGACCCTCGAGCCGCATGCGGTGGGCGTCCAGTCGATGAGACGGAAGTCAGCCCGTCCGGAGGCGCCGAAACGGACGATATCCGCCGCGCCGCAGCGTTCGGCATGACGTGCCAGGGCCGCGGCATGGCGGTTGTCCGCATTGACGATCGCCACGCCGCCTTCCTCGAGGCCGCCGAAGATCGCGGCCTTTTCCTCCACGATGGCGTTCTCGTCGTCGAAATTCCCGAGATGGACGGGCTCGACCGTGGTCACGAGCGCGACATGTGGCCGGACCAGGCAGGCGAGCGGGCGGATCTCGCCAGGAGCGTTGGTCCCGATCTCGAAGATGCCGAAACGTGTGGCTTGCGGCATGCGCGCAAGCGAGAGCGGCGTGCCCACGTGATTGTTGTAGCTCTTGTCGCCGGCATGGGTCGGACCCTGGCCCTCGAGCACCCTGCGCAGCATCTCCTTGGTGCCCGTCTTGCCGACACTGCCCGTCACCGCCGCTATGCGCGCATCCGTACGCCGACGCGCCGCCCGGGCGAGGCTATCCAGACCCTCGGAGGTGTCGATGACCAGGAGCAGTGGAGACGAAGGCGGCGCGCCTTCGGGCTCGTGGTCGACCATGGCGGCCGCCGCACCGTTCTCGAAGGCCTGTCCGACATGGCGGTGTCCGTCCGTGGTGCGTCCGGCAAGCGCCACGAAGAGATCGCTGTTCGAGACCTCCCGGCTGTCGAAGGCGACGCCGTCCGCCTCGAAGGGCGCGGTGGCCTGTCCGCCGGTGGCCGTGGAGGCGGACCTGTCCGTCCACAGGATATCGCGGCTCATGCCGGACCTCCCTGGCAGGCGCGCCGCGCTTCTTCGCGATCGTCGAAGGGAAGCACTGAACCACCCACGATCTGGCCCTCTTCGTGCCCCTTGCCGGCGATCACGAGAACGTCATCGGCACCGAGCACTGCCATGGCGGTGCGTATGGCTTCCCGGCGATCACCGATTTCCCGCGCACCGGGCGCAGCCTCGAGGATGGCGCGCCTGATCGAGGCCGCATCCTCGGTGCGCGGATTGTCGTCGGTGACGTAGACATCGTCGGCGAGCCTCGTCGCGATGGCACCCATCTGCGGCCGTTTGGCGCGGTCCCGGTCGCCGCCGCATCCGAAGACCACGGCAAGGCGTCCTGATGTTGTACCGCGCAGGGCGCCGAGCACGGTTTCGAGGGCATCGGGAGTGTGGGCGTAGTCGACATGGACCCTGGCGCCCTCAGGATGGCCCGGAACCGCTTCGAGGCGCCCCGGTACGCCGTTCAGCGAACCGGAGAGTTCCAGGACCTCGTGCGCTGACAAGTCCTCGACCGACGCCACGAGTGCCGCGGCACAAAGGACGTTCATGGCCTGGAATCGTCCGGCGAGCGGCAGGGTCACTGTCCGGATAACGCCGCCGGCCTCGACCTCGAGCACCTGATGGCCGCCTTTCGTCACGGCGAGACCGGCAAGGCGCAGTCCAGTGCCAGCCTCGCCGAACGAGACGATGGCAAGGTCCCGGCAGCGCCGCGCGATGGTGTCGAACTCGGGAATGTCAGCGTTGAGCACGGCGACCCCGCCCGGACGTGCAAGGTCGAAGAGGCGCAGCTTGGCGTCGAGATAGGATTCAGGCGTCGCGTGATAGTCGAGATGGTCCCGACTGAAATTGGTGAAGGCCGCCGCATCGATGACGAGGCCGTCGAGCCTCCTCTGGTCGAGACCGTGGCTCGACGCTTCGAGTGCCACGCGGGTGATCCCCGCCGAAGCGAGTTCGCCCAGTCGGGCGAAGAGGACGGCAGGATCGGGCGTGGTGTGCGCCAGGGTATCGACACCCTCGGGTGACACGATGCCGAGCGTGCCGACAGAGGCGGCCCGATGGCCCATGGCCGACCAGAACTGGCGGCAGAAATCCGCGACCGAACTCTTCCCGTTCGTGCCGGTAACCGCCACCGCGATCCGAGGGCCAGCCCCGTGGAAACGCGCGCACATGATGGCGAAGCTGCTGCGTGCGCGGCTTGCCGCCAGAACGGTAGCGTCCCCCGCCTGCGGCGGTGCGCTGCCGTCGTCCTCGACGAGGACCGCGACGGAGCCCTTCGTCAGGGCATCGTCGATGAAGCGGCGGCCGTCGGTCACGCTCCCTGTGAGGGCAGCGAAGAGGTGGCCCGGACCGCACAGCCGCGAATCGGCGGCAAGGCCGGTGATGTCGACATCGGCGCTGCCGCGGACGAGGCGTGTGCCCGCGCCTTCAATGAGTCCTGAAAGACGCAAGGATCGTGTCCAGTTGTTCTTTCGGATCGCCTTCGGAATCCGGCAGGCCGGCAAACGTTCCGGAATCGGGCAGGATTCCCTGAAGCGGCCCGAGGCGTGCGATGATGTTCCCGACCGCCGGCGCGGCCGTCCAGCCTGCCGTTGCGTAGCCGAAGGTCTCCTTGGTGCCGTTCGGTTCGTCCACCGACAGCAGGATGACATACTTCGGATTCTCGATCGGGAAAGCCGCGACAAAAGTCGAGATCAGTTTGTTCCTGTCATAGCGGCCCGACGCGCCCGGCTGCTCTGCGCTTCCGGTCTTGCCGCCGATGAGATAGCCATCGACCTGGGCCTTGCGGCCGCTTCCGAAACGCGCCACGAGATGGGTGAGCAGGCGCACCATCTCGGACGTCTCCCGGGAAACGACCCTGACTCCGGGCTTCGGAGTACCGATCTGCTTCAGCAGGGTCGGGGGCCGAAACACGCCACCGTTCATCATGGAGGACACAGCGGCGGCAGCTTGCAGGGGCGAAACGGCAATGCCGTGGCCGAAGCCGATCGTGATGGTGCTGATTGATCCCCAGTTGTCGGGAAAGAGGGGGCGCCCGACCTCGGGCAGTTCGACCGGGGGCCGGGTGAGGAGCCCGATGCGCTCGAGGAACGCCTTCTGGTAGTTGTTCCCGACCGCGAGCGCCAGTCTCGCCGCGCCGATATTGGAGGAATGCACCATGATCTCGGGCAGCGTCAGCCAGCGGTTCTGCGCCTTGTAGTCGTTGATGGTAAACCGTCCGGCGGTGAGCGGCTGCGAGGCATCGAAGACGTCCGTCAATCCGGCAGCTCCGGACTCGAAAGCCATGGCTGCGGTGAAAATCTTGAAGATGGACCCCAGTTCGTAGGTTCCCAGAGTGGCGCGGTTGAAACGAACGGTCGCGTCGGTGCCGGCGAGATTGGCCGGATCGAAGTCCGGCAGCGACACCATGGCGAGCACCTCGGCGCTATGGGTATCGAGAACCACCGCCGTGCCGCCCTTTGCGGAGAAGGTCTCGATGGTCCGGGCGAGTTCCTCGAGCACAATCTGCTGGACGCGGACGTCGAGCGAGAGCACGACGCTCCCGGTGCTGTGGTCGAACAGGCGTTCGTTGAATTCCTGCTCGATGCCCGCCAGCCCCTTGCCGTCGATATCGGTGTAGCCGACAACATGGGACGTCAGATGACCCTGGGGCCAGATCCGCTTTTCCTCGGTCACGAACGCCAGGCCCTGCTTGTAGAGATTGCGCACGGCCAGCTGAACACTCGGTTCGAGCCTGCGGCGGATCCACTCGAAACTCTTCTCGCTTGTCAGAAGCCCCAGAAGATGCTCGCGGCCCATGTCCGGGAAGACCGAAAGCAGCGCCGCTGCCGTCTCCTCGGGGTCCTTTACCTTGCGGGGATCGACGTAGAGCGAGGCGGCCGACAGACTCGAGGCAAGCAGAACGCCATTCCGGTCGACGATATCGGCGCGCCCGGTGGTCGCCGAGACGTCCGCCACCAGGCTTTCCCGGAGCGGCGGCACGCTCATCACGTCGACAAGTCGGCCGCCGATCACCACGAAGGCGGCAAGGATGCACATCGCCACTACCATCAGGCGCTGCTTGCAGGTCTCCACGGCCTGCTTGCCGGCGCCTTCCAGGACCAGCGGCGGTATGATTCCGGGGTTCGTGATCACAGCTTCTGTTCCTCCCTGGTTTCACCCGCAGAACCGCTCGATGCGGTGCCGGAGCTGAGCGAAGGCGGCCGGAAGGGAATGTCGGCAAACGAGGAAAACTGCTTCACGGACATGGGCAGGAGTTGATCGAGATGGCGTTGCGCGAGGTCCCGGATGCGCTCGGGACGGTTGAGGTAGCTCCACTCGGCGGCGAGCACTCTCGTGTGCTCGCGCCTGTCGGCGAGTTCCCCCTCGAGAAGCGCCAGGCGCTCCTTCAGTTCCCGTGCCTCGTGTTTCTGGGAAAAGGCGAGGAGCGCGGTCACGAGTGCCGCAGCCATCCACAGCCATCCGCCGCTCGCGGTCATGCCGCAAACCTCCAGGCGGGTGCGGCCGTGCGCACGGCCTGGCGCAGGCGCGCCGAACGGGCTCGCGGATTGGCCTCGATCTCGGCCGGCGAGGCGCAGACCGGCCTTGCCGCGACGAGGCGAAAGGTGGGAAGGGGCGCTGCTTCAGGCATCGGACCGTGGCGCACCGGATTGGCGGCGCGGCCGCTGCGCTGCCGAAGGAACCTCTTGACAATCCTGTCCTCGAGCGAATGGAAGGCGACGACCACGAGGCGTCCCCCTTCCCTCAAGGCCGATTCGGCAGCCACGAGGCCCTGCTCGATTTCCCGCAATTCCTGGTTGACCCATATGCGCAGGCCCTGGAAGGTCCGGGTGGCGGGATCGACACCCCCTTGGGAGCGTCTCACGACACTCCGGACGATGTCCGCGAGTTCGACGGTCCGCGTGATCGGCGCGACCTTGCGTGCCTTCACGATCGCCCGCGCAACAGCCCGCGACCGGCGCTCCTCGCCGAATTCGCTGAAAATGCGGTGAAGGCCTTCCTCGTCGAGCGTGTTGACCGCATCGGCGGCCGACGGCCCGTCCGTGCCCATTCGCATATCGAGTGGTCCGTCGAAACGGAACGAGAAGCCTCGTTCGGGGTCGTCGAGCTGGACCGACGAGACACCGAGATCGAAGACGGCACCGTCGACGGGCCCGCCGACCTCTTCCCGGACGAGACGATCGAGTTCGGAAAAGCGCCTTTCGAAGACGGCAAGACGGCCGCCGCAATCGAGTGCCAGCCTCTCGCCCCGCCGCACTGCCACCGGATCCCTGTCCATGGCGATCACGCGGCAGCCCGCAGTACCGAGCAGCGCCATCGCATAGCCACCGGCGCCGAAGGTCGCATCGACGACAATCTCGCCGGCGGCGGGCGCGAGCGCGGCAAGGGCGGTATCGAGGAGAACGGGAACGTGGCATGAGGTCATGGTGCCGCACCCCCGAGATCGGCAAGCGGTAGTCTGATGGACTCGCGCTTTTGGATGGCGTTCCTGAAGGCCTCTTCCTGCTTCGCCCTGCCTTTCTCCGGTTCCCAGATCTGGATATGGCGTCCCAGACCTATGAAGCACACCGAATCCTTGATTCCGGCGTACTCCTTGAAGTTGTCGGGAAGCACGATCCTGCCCTCCGGGTCGAACCCCAGATTGAGCGCGGAGCCGAAGAGGGCGAGGGCGGTGTCCAGGGCCTCGCTGGAAAACACCAGTTCGGAGTTGGAGACGAACCGCGTGTACTGGTGGGGCTCGAAGACATCGAGTGCCTCCTCGCCCGATACGGAACACATGACGTAGAGACCGAGATCGGGGATATCGAGACGCGCACGGAAGTCAGGCGGGACGGACACCCTTCCCTTGCTGTCGACTGTTTTGATGTGCGTTCCGGTAAAGATCTTCGGTAACGCACCTGGACTCCTTGCCATCCCTGATCGACCGTTCCCGTCGCCTTTCCGATTGGGAAACTTTGGGAATACTTGGTCTTTCGTGGGAAGTCAAGCATCAATAATCGTCGTCTATCAGGGCGTTGAATACTTTCTTCGATAGTCAGGATTCACCCAACATCCTGTCATCATCGGTTTGATGTATACGGCATATGGAAATTTGCACAGGGACATCACAGGTTGTCCACAAGAGTTCTTCAGGAAGCCGTGGATAAAATATTCGTGGTTTGGACGGGATCAGACGGACTGTAAGCCGGGTTCTGTGGTCCTCGACCCTCACGGGCGAGGCCGACGGCCATTCATCTGGGACGCACGTTACCGTGCGCCTCGTGCGATCAACCCGGGCGGCGAGGTCCGGAAACGGACCCTGCTAAAGCATGCCGCCCCTACTCGATCTTGCTCCTGGCGGGGTTTGCCGTGCCACCTCCGTTGCCGGAGGCGCGGTGCGCTCTTGCCGCACCCTTTCACCCTTGCCGCCGGTATGGAGGCCGGAGGCGGTCTGCTTTCTGTGGCACTTTCCCTGGGGTCGCCCCCGCCGGGTGTTACCCGGCACCATGTTTCCGTGGAGCCCGGACTTTCCTCCCTTCCCCGACCCTCCTGACCGAGGGCAGGGGGAACGGCGGCCATCCGTCCGTCTGATCCCTGAAACCACCAGATAATGTCCCGGCGGCTCGCGGTCAATGCGCGATCTCCAGCAGCCCGACAAGTCGGGCAAGTGTCTCGCCGTCGGTCACGCCGTCGACCTTTCCTGGGCGGAAGTGCCGCTGGAAGGCCGTCACCACGCTCGTCGTCCTCGTGCCGTAATGGCCGTCGACCGCGATGCCGTATCCGAACCTGGCGAGACGTCTCTGCAGGTCGGCGACTCTCTTGCCGCCGTCTCCTTCCCGCCAGACGCCGGTGGCATGAGGTGCGGCTTGTGGCCACAGCCCGACACCGCTTGCGGCGAGCCGGCGCCAGTCGAAGAGCTCGCCCGGGTCCTGCTTGCGCTCCGGGGCGACGTCGGAATGCCCCAGGACATTGCGCTGCGGCACGGTGTGCCGGGCGAGAATATCGCGACCCAGGGCCGCCACGGCCTCCATCTGGCGGGCGGAAAACGGCCGGTAGCCGAACTCGTGGCCGGGATTGACGATCTCGATGCCGACCGAGGCGCTGTTGACATCGTGAATGCCCCGCCAGCTCGCCACGCCGGCATGCCAGGCGCGCATCGCTTCCGGGACGAGCATGGTGACGGTGCCGTCCTCGTCGACGATGTAATGGGCACTCACCCCCGAAACGGGATCGGTGAGGCGATCGAGAGCCTCCCCGGCACCTGCCATTCCGGTGTAGTGGAGGACGAGCATGGTGACCGCGCATCGCCTCTCGTCGAAGTTGGGCGAAGGCCTCTCGTTCATCGTTGCGGCATCCCCGGCCGACGGGCGCATTCCATGGGGCATTGCAGGGTTCGGCGCGTCACACTAGTTTCACTCATGCCAGACGCGGAGCTTCCGGAGGAATCATGTCGGACATCAGAAACATCGCCATCGTCGGCCCGTCGCTCAGCGGCAAGACGACACTGCTGGAAGCCATGCTGTTCATCTCTGGCGCCATCGGCCGCAAGGGCTCCGTGAAGGACGGGAACACTGTCGGCGATTCTGCGCCGGAAGCGCGCGAACGCAACATGAGCACGGAGGTGAACGCCGCCCATGCAACCTTCGAGGGGTTGAGATTCAACTTTCTCGACTGCCCCGGTTCCATCGAGTTCCGGGCCGAGGCGCGCAATGCGCTGATCGGCGCGGATGCCGCCGTGGTGGTCTACGAGCCGGTGGTGGAACGGGCGACGACGCTGGGCCCGATCTTCTCCTTTCTCGAACAGAACCGGATTCCTCATCTCGTGTTCATCAACAAGATGGACCGTACCACAACCCTGATGCGCGAACTCCTGCCGGCCATGCAGGATGTCTCGGCCACGCCCCTGATGATCACCCAGGTGCCCATACGCGAAAACGACCATGTCACGGGCTATGTCGATCTCATCAGCGAAACCGCCTGGCACTACCTTCCCGGCGCAGCATCCGAGGTCATCGAGATGCCCGCCGAGGTCATGGAGCGCGAGGGAGAGGCGCGCAACATGATGCTCGAGGCCCTGGCGGACTTCAATGACGAGCTGATGGAGAAGATCCTGGAGGACGAGGTGCTGTCCCTCGACGAGGTCGGCGGCGAACTGCGCGAGGCCTTCGCCGACGGCAAGGTGACGCCCGTCATGCTCGGTGCAGCCGAACAGGAGAACGGTGTCCGGCGGCTGCTCCAGGATCTTGTCGCGTGGGCACCCGAACCTTCCCGAACCGCCGAAAGGCGCGGTCTCGAGGGACCGTTCGCCGCCCAGGTCCTCAAGACCTACAACACGCAGCACGGCGGCAAGCTCTCGCTGGCCCGCATTTGGCGCGGTGAGGTGAAGGACGGCGAGACCGTCAACGGCAACCGCATCGGAGGCATGTATCACCTCCAGGGCACCCAGAACGTCAAGACCGACCACGCCAAGGCCGGTGACATCATCGCCTTCGGCCGACTCGAAGGAGCGCGCACCGGGGATACCCTGATGGCCGGCAGCGAGGCGCCCGGCGACGACGTGGCCTATCCGCGTGCCGAGGCTCCGCCCCGCCTCTACGGCCTCGCTATCCATGCCGCGCGGCGCGAGGACGAGGTCAGGATGGCGACGGCGCTCCATCGCATTCACGAGGAGGACCCCTCCATCGAGCCCGAGCAGGATTCCGATCTCAACCAGCTCGTGCTATGGGGACAGGGCGACATGCACCTCCAGACCGCCTTCTCGAAGCTCTTCAACCGCTACGGGGTCGAGGTCACCTCCCGACGGCCGCTCGTCCCCTACAGGGAGGCCATCCGCAAGCCGACCACCCAGCACGGCCGCTTCAAGCGCCAGACCGGCGGCAGCGGAATGTTCGGCGATGTTCATATCAACATTCGCCCGCTTCCCAGGGGAACCGGCTTCGAGTTCACCAATTCCGTGACCGGCGGCAACATTCCAAGGCAGTACATTCCGGCCGTCGAGGCCGGCGTGAGGGAGTATCTCGTCCAGGGACCGCTCGGCTTTCCCGTGGTCGACATCGCCGCGGAGGTCTTCGATGGCAAGTACCACGACGTCGATTCCAACGAGATGGCCTTCAAGCTCGCCGCGCGCATGGCCATGACCGAAGGCATGCCCGCCTGCGGCCCGGTACTGCTGGAACCGATCATGAATGTGCGCATCCACGCGCCCAACACCGCGACCTCCCGTGTCCAGCAGCTCGTCACCGGAAGGCGCAGCCAGATTCTCGGCTTCGAGGCGCGCGAGGGCTGGAAGGAGTGGGACACCGTCACGGTGCACATGCCCCAGGGCGAGACCCTCTCGCTGATCAGCGAACTGCGCTCCCTCACCCAGGGCGTGGGCTATTTCGACATGACGTTCGACCATCTCCAGGAACTGACGGGACGCGAAGCCGAGCAGATCATCGAGGACCGCAAGGAGCAGCTCGAGGCCGCATGACGCTCACCTGCCTCATATCGGTCATCTGCCACGATCGCGCCGGCCTCGTGGCCGACATCACCGGGCGGCTCTTCAGTCTCAATGCCAATCTCTCGGACACCACATTCGCGGTCCTCGGGGACATGGCCGAGTTCACGTCCATCGCCGAGGTCCCGTCCGGGGTCACGACCGGGCTGATCCGCGACGAGCTCGAGGCCCTCGACGGCCTCGAGGAAGGCAGGGTCACGGTCGCCACCTTCGACATGAAGGCCGTGCATGACGAGAGCGGCCATATCACCCACCGCATCGAGCTTGACGGTCCGGATGCGCCTGGGCTGATCGTGCGCATCGCGGAAGTCTTCGGCGGGTTCAGCGCCAATATCGTGCGCATGAATTCCGAGCGCATCACGTCGCCCGGCCATGACCGCTACGTGACGCGCTTTGCCGTCCACATCCCGGTCAAGCGAGCGGATGCATGCCTTGCGACCGTCGCCAACACGGCAGGGGAAATGCGCCTGACCTTCCGCTACTCCAGGACCGACCGAGCCGACGGCCCTCCCGGCCGGGGAAACTGAGGCGCCCGTCCATATCCGGGCGTGACACGGCGCATCCGATCGCTAAAGTCGCGACCGTTCCGACACGCCTCAATTTTGCCCAAGGAGGGAACCTCAGCAATGTCGACACCCAAATCGGACATCGAGATAGCCCAGGCCGCGAGCCTGAAACCGATCATCGACCTGGCGCGCGACAGACTCGGAATCGGTGCCGAACATCTCGAGCCCTATGGCCACGACAAGGCGAAGCTCTCCTTCGACTACATCAACGGCCTCAAGGCGCGTCCGACAAGCCGGCTGATCCTCGTGACCGCCATCACCCCGACGCCGGCGGGCGAGGGCAAGACGACGACGACAGTCGGACTCGGCGATGCCCTCAACCGCATCGGCCGGAACACGCTGATCTGCCTGCGCGAGCCGTCGCTCGGTCCTTCCTTCGGGGTCAAGGGCGGCGCTGCCGGAGGCGGCTACGCCCAGATCGTCCCCATGGAAGACATCAATCTCCATTTCACCGGCGACTTCCACGCAATCGGCGTTGCCAACAACCTGCTTGCGGCCATGGTCGACAACCACATCTATTGGGGCAATGCGCTCGGCATCGACGAGCGAAGGGTGACATGGCGCCGGGTCGTCGACATGAACGATCGCGCGCTGCGCTCGATCGTCAATTCGCTGGGCGGCGTCGCCAACGGCTTTCCGCGCCAGGACGGCTTCGACATCACCGTGGCCTCCGAGGTCATGGCCATCTTCTGTCTCGCAACCGGCATCGACGATCTCAAGCGGCGCCTGGGCAACGTCATCGTCGCCCATACCCGCGACCGCACACCCGTGCGTGCGCGCGACCTCAATGCCGAGGGTTCGATGGCGGCACTCCTCAAGGACGCCATCAAACCCAATCTGGTGCAGACCCTGGAAAATAATCCCGCCTTCGTGCACGGCGGTCCGTTCGCCAACATCGCCCATGGCTGCAACTCCGTGCTCGCCACCTCGAGCGCCCTGAAGATGGCGGACTATGTGGTGACGGAAGCCGGTTTCGGCGCCGATCTCGGGGCCGAGAAGTTCTTCGACATCAAGTGCCGCAAAGCCGGGCTCTCGCCCGATGCCGTCGTCATCGTCGCCACCATCCGTGCGCTGAAGATGCATGGCGGCGTCGCACGCAAGGATCTCGGGCATGAGAATGTCGCGGCACTCGAGAAGGGATTCGCGAACCTGAAGCGCCATATCGAGAATGTCGCGAAATTCGGGGTTCCGGCTGTCGTCTCGGTCAACCGTTTCTCCGCCGATACCGATGCGGAAATGTCCCGGTTGCTTGAACTGTGCGCCGCCGAAGGTGCGCGCTGCGTCGAGGCGAACCACTGGGCGAAAGGCGGCGAAGGCGCCGTTGAGCTTGCCGAAGCCGTGGTCGACATCGCCGAGAGCGGCAAGGCGGATTTCCGCCCGCTCTACCCGGATGAGATGCCGCTCGAGGAGAAGATCAGGACGATCGCGAGGGAAATCTACCGCGCCGACGACATCCAGGTACCCGCAGCCATCTCGCGCCAGCTTGCCGAACTCGACCAGACCGAGGCCGGCTCCTTCCCGGTGTGCATGGCCAAGACCCAGTACAGCTTCTCCACCGATCCCGATCTCAAGGCCGCTCCGAGCGGTTTCGACATTCCGGTGCGCGAGGTCAGGGTCTCCGCGGGCGCCGAATTCCTGGTCGTCGTCACCGGTGCCATCATGACCATGCCGGGTCTGCCGCGGGTCCCCGCGGCGAACAACATCGGGGTGGCCGCCGACGGCCGGATTTCCGGCCTGTTCTGAAGATGCGGCCGCCGCTCTTTCGGTTGACATTGGAGGACGACGCACCAAGTTTTCAACGAGGCCGTCAAGACACGCATCTGCGGACGGGAATAGCCGCCGGCCCAGGGATGCCTCGGCAAACGTCAGGACCGGACCACCCAAGAAGGAGCATATTCGAACCATGACACTTTCAATCGGCAGTACGGCGCCCGATTTCGAGCAGGATTCGACGGAGGGCCGCATCAGGTTCCACGACTACATCAGCGGTTCCTGGTGCATCCTGTTTTCCCACCCCAAGGACTTCACGCCGGTGTGCACGACCGAACTCGGCACCGTCGCCGGCATGAAACCCGAATTCGACAGGCGCAACACGAAGCTGATCGGCCTTTCGGTCGACGGCGTGGCAGACCACGAAGGCTGGTCGAAGGATATCGAGGACGTGACGGGCAACGCGCTCAACTACCCACTGCTTGCCGACACGGATCTTTCCGTCGCCAAGGCCTACAACATGCTGCCGGCCGGCGCCGGTGACACGTCACAGGGCCGTACCCCGGCCGATAACGCAACGGTTCGCACCGTCTACGTCATCGGACCGGACAAGCAGGTCAAGGCCATGGTGAGCTACCCGATGTCGACGGGGCGCAATTTCGACGAGATCCTGCGCCTGCTCGATTCCTGCCAGCTCACCGCCACCCACAAGGTCGCGACGCCGGCCAACTGGAAGAACGGCGAGGACGTCATCATCGTGCCCGCTGTCAAGGACGACGAGGCCCGTGAGAAGTTCCCGGGAGGCTGGAACGCGCCGAAGCCCTATCTGCGCATCGTGCCGCAGCCCACGGACTGACAGGCAGTCGAAGGGGCCCGGAACCTTGTCTTCGGGCCCCCCTCCCCCGCACGATGGCCAAGGCGGACAGGGACACGAGACCGGTAGGGGAGACCGAGGGGCCGGCCGTCGAACAGCTCGACAATGTCTCCGGCGAGCGCGGTGGCGATGCTGTGCGGGCCTCGCTGAAGACCATGCCGGAGGTACCCGGCGTCTACCGCATGCTGTCCCCGCAAGGCGAGGTCCTCTATGTCGGCAAGGCGCGCAATCTTGCGCACCGGGTCGCAGCCTACACGCAGCCGGGCCGTCTCGATCCGCGGCTCCACAGGATGATCGCCGACACGGCAGCCGTCGAGGTCGTCACGACCGAGACGGAGGCCGAGGCGCTCCTGCTCGAGGCCAACCTCATCAAGAAGCTCAAGCCTCGCTACAATATCGTCCTGCGCGACGACAAGTCCTTCCCCTACATCCTGCTGCGCCGCGACCATGAATGGCCGCAGATCGTCAAGCATCGCGGAGCGAGGCGCCGCAGGGGTGACTACTTCGGTCCCTTCGCCAGCGCCGGTTCCGTCAACCAGACGGTCACGACGCTCCAGAGGGCCTTTCCCTTGCGAAGCTGCTCGGATCATGTTCTGTCCAACCGCACGCGGCCCTGCCTGCAATACCAGATCAAGCGCTGCGTGGCGCCCTGTGTCGGGCTCGTCGACGACGACGATTACGAAAGGCTGGTCGAGGAAGCGCGCTCCTTCCTCAAGGGGCGGACCCGCGAGGTCCAGGAGGGTCTCGCCCGGCGCATGCAGGGCGCTGCCGACGCGCTCGATTTCGAGCGGGCAGCGGAACTGCGCGACCGCATCCGTGCGCTCAACCACATCCAGGCGCACCAGCACATCAATGTGACGAACATCGGCACGGCCGATGTCGTGGCGCTCCACCAGGCCGGCGGCCAGGTCTGCGTGCAGGTCTTCTTCGTGCGCCACGGACGCAACTACGGCAACCGGGCCTACTGGCCGAGCCGCACCGGGGACAAGGATCCCGACGGCGTGATGGCGGCCTTCCTCGCGCAATTCTACGAGAACAAGGAGATTCCCGGCCTCATTCTGGTCTCGACGCTTCCGGATAACCATGCGCTCCTCGTCGAGGCGCTCACCAGCCGCGCGGGCCGCAAGGTGGCAATCAGCATGCCGCAGAGGGGCGAACGGCGGGCGCTCATGGAACATGCGCTTCTCAACGCGCGGGATGCACTTGCACGACGCATGGCAGAAAGCGCCACGCAGCGTTCCCATCTCGATGGCCTTGCCGAGCGCCTGGACCTCGATGCGCCGCCGCAGCGCATCGAGGTCTACGACAACAGCCACATCCAGGGAGCCCAGCCGGTCGGCGCCATGATTGCCGCCGGCCCCGAGGGTTTCATGAAGAACCAGTACCGCAAGTTCACGATCAGGACGTCCCCGACAGGCGACGACTACGCCATGATGCGCGAGGTTCTCAACCGGCGCTTCTCGCGCCTCATCTCGGAGGACCCGGAGCGCACCTCGGGTATGTGGCCCGATCTCGTGCTCGTCGATGGCGGGCAGGGTCAGCTTTCCGCAGCACTTGGCGTCATCGACGATCTCGGCATCACCGGCATCGACATCGCCGGCGTTGCCAAGGGCCCGGACCGCAATGCCGGGCGCGAGCGCATCTTCCTTCCCGGACGCAAGCCCTTCTCGCTTGGCGAGCGCGATCCGGTACTCTGGTTCATCCAGCGCCTGCGCGACGAGGCGCACCGCTTCGCCATCGGCACGCATCGCAACAGGCGCGCCAGCCGGATTGGCCATTCCCTGCTCGACGAGATCGCCGGTATAGGCCCCCGACGCAAGAAGGCCCTGCTGCATCACTTCGGATCCGCACGCGCGGTCGCCGATGCGCCGCTCGTCGATCTCGAGAAGGTCGAAGGTATCAATCGCGCGGTGGCGCGGCGAATCCGCGATCACTTCCATCGTGAATCATGATCGCGAGTCTCCCCAACATCCTCACCATCAGCCGTATGGCGGCTCTCGTTCCGGTGACCGCCCTCCTCACCTGCTCCGGTCCCGTCGAGCGCTGGGCGGCGTTGGCGCTCTTCCTCGCTGCGGCGCTGACCGATCTCCTCGATGGCTGGCTGGCACGGCGCTTCGATGCGCACTCCGCGCTGGGGAGGATCCTCGATCCCATTGCCGACAAGATTCTGGTCTGCGGGGTCATTGTGGTCCTCACGGCAAACGGCGAGGTTCCCGCCATCGCCGCGCTCGTCATCGTGGTGCGGGAGTTCCTCGTTACCGGAATGCGAGAAGCCCTCGCCGCCCACGCGCTCTCCATCGACGCCACACTGTTCTCGAAGGCCAAGACAGTTCTCCAGATGGCCGCCATCGTGTTGATCCTCGTGCCGGAGCCGGTGCTCTCGACAGCCGCCGGGATCGCCATCTGGCTTGCCGCGCTCGTGACGGCGCTTTCCGGCCTGCTTCACTGGCAGACCGGCTGGCGCGCCTTGACGGCACGCCAGCGATCGTTATCTGGAGAATCATGACCGTCGCGCCGAACAACCGATTCTCCCGGGCGGGCCGCCTGATGACGGCACGCGAGACTCTCGATCTCATCAACCGGATCGCCCGGCCGGTCACGCAATCCGAGGATGTTCCCCTCTCTCTTGCCTCGAGGCGCATCCTCGCCCAGGACATCGTCTCGACGATGGATGTTCCCCCCCATGGTAACGCAGCGGTCGACGGCTATGCGTTCATCCATGATGATCTTGCCGATACCGGCGAAACCGCCCTTGCGGTGACCGCCAGGGTCGCTGCGGGCGACAGCCTCGCCCGTCCTGCCCGTCACGGAGAAGCCATCCGCATCTTCACCGGCGCGCCCATGCCCGAGGGCTCCGACACGGTGGCGATGCAGGAGAACGTCCGGGTCGAAGGCGACACCGTCTTCCTCGATTCCCGGACACGGCGCGGCGCCAACAGGCGCGAGGCCGGCGAGGACATCCGTTCGGGCAGTGTCATCCTCAAGGCAGGCCGCAGGCTGGCACCGTTTGACATCGGCCTTGCCGCCTCGGTCGGCCTCACCTCGCTTCCCTGCAGGCAACGGCTTTCCGTCGCCCTCTTCTCCACGGGCGACGAGGTCGTGGATCCAGGCGGCACCCTGGGACCGGGCGCCATCTTCGATGCCAACCGCCACGCCACAAAGGCGCTGCTCGATGCGATCGGCTGCACCGTCACCGATCTCGGGATCCTTCCGGACAGCGGACCACGGACACGCAGCGCCATCGTGGAGGCCGCCGGTTGCCACCACGCGCTCATGACCTCGGGCGGAGTCTCCGTGGGAGACGAGGATCATGTGCAGAAGACCGTCCGCGAACTTGGCACGCTGCATGCCTGGTACATGGCGATCAAGCCCGGCCGCCCCCTGGTGCTCGGTGACATCGGCAAGGCGACGTTCATCGGCCTGCCCGGCAATCCGGCGGCCGCCATGGTGACGTTCCTGCTTTTTGCACGCCCTCTCCTGCTCCGCCTGGGCGGCGCAGAAGATGTCGAGCCGAAGACCTTCCAGGTGCGCTCCGCATTCGGCCGCGACAAGAAGGACGGGCGGCGCGAGTATGTCAGGGTTCATCTGGAGCGCAATGCCGAAGGCATCCTCGAAGCCCGCGCCTACGCCAGGGAAGGCGCCGGTCTGCTCTCGTCCCTGGTTGAAACCGATGGCCTTGCCGAATTGCCGGAAGACATGACGCGCCTGGAAGCCGGTGATGAGGTCGAGGTCCTTCCGTTCAGCGAGGTGCTGTCGTGAAACTTCTCTATTTCGCCTCCGTCAGGCAGAAGATCGGCATCCCGGGAGAAGAGATCACTCTCCCTGCCGGCATCGTCGACGCAGCGGGCCTGCTCAACTGGCTCAAGGGACGCGGCGGGGCCTATGCCGAAGCGCTCGCCGACCGGACGCATGTTCGCATCGCAATCAACCAGAACCATGCCGATGCAGGTATGTCCGTCACGGACGACGATGAAGTGGCCTTCTTCCCTCCGGTCACCGGCGGGTAGATGCCGTGATTCGCGTCCAGGCAGAGGATTTCGATATCGGCGCCGAGATAGCGGACATCGCAGCCCGCTCGACAGGGATCGGCGGCATCGCCTCGTTTGTCGGTGTGGTGCGGGACATGGCGGGAGGTACGGGCACGAGCGCGATGACCCTCGAGCACTACCCCGGCATGACCGAGAGGATGCTCCGCGAGATCGACGAGGAAGCCTGCAGGCGCTGGCCACTGGAGGCGAGTCTCGTCATCCACCGCTATGGACACCTCGAACCCGGCGACAGGATCGTGCTGGTGGTGACGGCATCGGCGCATCGCGCCGCCGCCCTCGAGTCATGTGCCTTCCTGATCGACTGGCTGAAGACGAAGGCGCCGTTCTGGAAACTCGAGAAAACGCCCGACGGCGCACGCTGGGTCGAGGCACGATCGTCGGACGACGAGGCGGCGGCACGCTGGGAGAAGAACGTCAGGTCTTCCTGACCTCGGCGCTGAAGTCGTTCATCAGCGTGCGGCAGACCCGGCCGGGCTGGAAATGGAGTTCGCCGATCTGGCCGACCGGTGTCACCTCGGCAGCCGAGCCGGTGATGAAGACCTCGGTCGTCCTCGCGAGGTCCTCGTCGGTGAGATGCCGCTCGACCACCTCGATGCCCTGGCGGCGCGCCAGACGGATCACGGACTGGCGGGTGAACCCGTTGAGGAAACAGTCGGGCGTGGGAGTGTGGAGTTTGTCGTCGATCACCAGGAACAGATTGGCGCCCGTCGCCTCGGCGAGGAACCCCCGGTAGTCGTACATCAGCGCGTCGTCGAATCCCTCGATTTCGGCCTTGTGCTTGGAGAGCGTGCAGATCATGTAGAGACCCGCCGCCTTGGCATGGACCGGGGCGGTGTCAGGGGCCGGTCGCCTCCATTCGGCGACGGCGAGGCGAATGCCGCGCATGCGCGCCGCTTCCGAGAAGTAGCTCGGCCACTCCCAGGCCGCGATCGCGACATGAATCGTGTTATCCTGGGCCGAGACACCCATCATCTCGCTGCCGCGCCAGGCAACCGGACGCACGTAACCATCGACGATATTGTTGGCCTTCAGCACATTGTAGCGTGCCGCCTCGAGCACCTCGTGCGACCACGGTAGCGAGAAACCCATGATGTCCGCCGAACGCGCCAGACGCTCGCCGTGCTCGCGCACCATGAAGATCTTGCCGCCGTAGCAGCGTTCGCCCTCGAACACGCTGCTTGCATAGTGGAGCCCGTGTGTCAGCACGTGAACCTTGGCATCGCGCCAGTCGATCAGCCTGCCGTCGAACCATATCTTGCCGTCCCGGTCGTCGAACGGGATGAGTTCAGTCATGAGTCCTGTCCGTAAAAGTCTGGATGATTCTGGGTGTCAACACCGAAAACCCTTGTCCGGGTAGACCAGCCCGCCATATATGTCAATATGGCTGACATAAATCGCGGTCCGAACCCCCTCTTCCTTCGCGATGACGATCTGCGCGAGGGGATCGAGATGCTGTATTTCGCCTATCGCGACTTCACGGCGCGGCCCGATGCCATCCTCGCCGAGCACAGCCTCGGCCGTGCCCACCACAGGGTAATCTACTTCGTCGGCCGCCATCCGGGGATCACCGTCAAGGACCTTCTCGCCATCCTGAGGATCACCAAGCAGAGTCTGGCCAGGGTCCTCCAGGAGGTCGTGACCAAGGGTTTTGTCGAGCAGCGGCACTGCGAGGAGGACCGGCGCAGACGGCTCCTCTATCTCACGGGCAGGGGAACCGAGCTCGAGGCGCAGCTCACGGCGGACCAGCGCGCCCGCATCGCCAAGGCCTGGCGGGAGGCGGGTCCCGAGGCTGTCGCCGGATACCGCCGCGTGCTCGAGGGCATGATCGACGGTGACGGAGCCCGATGATCACCGGCAGGCATCACATCCTCATCGTCGACGATGACCAGCGCCTGAGACAGCGCCTGCAGAAGTACCTCATGGAACAGGGTTTCCTGGTGAGCACGGCCAGCAGTGCTGCCGACGCCGAGGCTAAACTGAAGGACCTCGTCTTCGATCTCATGATTGTCGATGTCATGATGCCCGGAGAGGACGGCATGAGCTTCACCCGCCGCATCAGGCAAAGAGCAGGCATTCCCATCATCATGCTGACCGCCCGGGACATGCCGGACGACCGCGTCGCGGGCCTCGAGGTCGGCGCCGACGACTATCTCTCCAAGCCCTTCGAACCGCGCGAACTCGTCCTGCGCATGCTGAACGCGCTGAGACTGGGTCCGCCGGAACCGGAGGAAGCCGGCACCCTTGTCTTCGGCTCGTTCGCCTTCGACCGGGACCGGTCGGAGCTTCGTCGCGACGGCATGCCCGTGCCGCTCACCGTCAGCGAAGTGGTCCTGCTGCAGGTCTTTTCCCGCAATCCCGGCGTCACGCTCTCACGCTTCCGGCTGGCACGGCAAGGCGGTACGGCCGAACGCACGATCGATGTCCAGGTGTCGCGTCTGCGCCGCAAGATCGAGGACGAGCCCCGGGAGCCGCGTCATCTCCGGACGGTCCGCGGCAGAGGCTACGTGCTCATGACCCAGGCCGCTCCCCGGGAGCGTCACGGCTGACGCCATGAGGCGCTACCTGCCTCGCTCGATCTTCATTCGGTCGCTGCTGATCGTCCTTGTCCCGATCGTGATTCTCCAGATCGTTCTCGCCATCGTGTTCTACGAGCGCCACTGGGAAAACGTCACGCGCTATCTCACCAATGCCGTGGCAGGCGACATTCAGGCCCTGATCTGGATCTACTACACCCATGAGGCCGGCGATCTTCCCGATGAGGCACTCGTCATCGGGCGCCGGTTCTTCGACTTCTCGCCTCGCTTCCTGCCCGACACCCACCTGCCCGAGAGTGTTCCCGCCACGCGGCAGACCCGTGTCGAGCGCCTTCTCGGCCAGGCCCTCGATCGCACGGTCCGCCTGCCCTTCAACATCGATACCACGCAGCCGCCCTTCACCGTGGTCAGCATCGAGATGCCGGAAGGCGTGCTCGTGGTCAGCATCCCGAAAAGGCGGGTCGAGAGCCGGACAACGGATCTCTTCGTTTACTGGATGCTGGGAACCTCCGCGGCCCTGGCGCTCGTCGCAGCCTACTTCGTGCGCCAGCAGATCCGACCGATCAACCGGCTTGCCACCGCTGCAGAGAAGTTCGGACGCGGCATCATCGATGTCGAGTTCAAGCCGTCGGGTGCCGCCGAGGTGCGCCAGGCGGCCCATGCATTTCTTGCCATGCGCGAGCGGATCCGGCGCCAGATCGAACAGCGCACTTTCATGCTGGCCTCGGTAAGTCATGACCTGAGGAGTCCCCTGACGCGCATGAAGCTCGAGCTTGCCTTCATTGGCGAGACCGAGGAGGTGGCAAATCTGAGGCGGGACATCGAGGAGATGGAGCACATGGTCGATGTCTATCTCGCCTTCGCCCGGGGCCAGGGCGAAGAGACGATGCAGGCGTTCGACCTCGCCGCCGTCATCCGGGAGGTGACGGCCGAGGCGGCTTCGCCCGTCGAGACCCGGGTGACGGAAGACCTCCCCTTCCTGGGCCGCGCGGGCGCCATCAAGCGCTGCCTCGCCAATATCGTGGACAATGCCTGTCGCTACGGCACCGTGACGGTGCTCGAAGCCCGCCGCGACAACGGTTCGATCGCCATCACTCTTGACGACGACGGCACAGGAATCCCCGAAGCCTCACGGGCCGAGGCGTTCCAGGCGTTCACCAGGCTCGATGCCTCGCGCGATCCCAATCTCAGCGGCAGCGGCCTCGGCCTCACCATCGCCAGCGATGTCGTGAAGAGCCACGGCGGCGATATCTTCCTCGAGGACTCCCCACTCGGCGGCCTCAGGGTCCGCATCACGCTCCCTGGCGATGACCCCTCCTCTTGAGCATCATCACCCGTGAGCGTGATCCTCCGACTCATTGGGGGGAACAACGCTATCTGGCCTGCGAAGATGCACGTCAGGTCGTGCTGAACTGTCCGTGGAAGCCAAGCGGCAGCGGGTAGGGAAGCCAGCCCCGGCAGAGCGGGCCGTCGGCGATTCCCCTGGCATCGAAGATGGAGACGCCGCTTCTTTCCCGTTTCCAGTCCAGGAAGGTTCCGACGAGCCAGCCGTCATCTTCAGCTCTGGCGTCGGGGAACGGAACGAAGATATGCTCCTCGACGATGGTGCCCGGGCCGAAGTCGAAACGCTCGAGAGCAGCAGATTCGAGATCGCGCTTCTCGATGATGCCGGGCAGCCACCCGGGCTCGCCTGAAGAGGAGACCGTGTAGACATAACGGTTGCGCCTCGCGACCCTGGCGGGTGCGATCCTTGGAAAGTCCGCGCCGCTGCCGTCTCCGGACGCCTCGAACGAGCCGTCCGCATGGAGGGCAAATTGCGTGTAGCGCGGTGTCGCGGTCTCGACGAAGACACCTTCCATCACCTGGGCGAACGCGTCCTCGAGAAGTCCGGTATTCGGCGCCAGGCAAAGGTCGAATCGGATGGTCCCGTCCGCTTCGTTCCAGCCGTTGCCGTGGTGGAATCCGAAGCCCGCAGGGAGCTGGACCCAGCGCCGGTCCGAGAAGTCGTCCTTCGAGACGACGAGTGTCCGCGACCCGAGTTCGGGTTTCCAGACGTGGGAGTCAAGAAAGGTCCCGCCACGGCCCATTTCGTGGACGAAGGGAGGGATCACGATGACAAGAAAATCCCGGGTCACCACGAAGTCATGGACCATGCCCAGCGGTTCGACCGGTATCACCGCCGCCTTGACGGGCTCACCGTCGGCACCGATGTGGTAGAGAACGATCGCCCCGTAGGGCGAGAAGGCACAACCGAAGGCCCACAGGGTACCGTCGGCCTCAACCTTGGGATGAGCCGTGAACGGCAGGCCCGTGAGGTCCTCGCCCCATGACTTGAAGGCTGTCCAGGCGAGAGTCTCCCGATCGATGATGCTGGCCGAACCGCCTTCCCAGAGCGCCATCAGCTCGCCTGCATGATCGAGAAGGGAGATATTCGCGGCATTCATGTCGTCCGCATGCGCCAGGGACCCGGATCCTTCGGGATGGGTCCCGAAGGCCGGAACGAGACGCCTTGCCGCCTCGTCCTCGAGACTGAGCTTGGGCGTTTCGATCATGCGTCCGCGATGGGCGATCCCGGTGCCGTCGAAGCGGAACTCCTGGATCATGCCGTCACCGTCGAACCAGTGACGGTAGCGGAGCCCGTGGCGGGAATGGGCCGCCGGACCGTTGCGGCGCAAGACGCCCGAGAGAGCCTCGGGAAGTATTCCCTCCACCTCCAGCCGGGCGCTTTCGAGCCGGTCGGAAAGGGGTGCGGCCCAGCCCAGAAGCCGGTTGTCGCCGGCGCGTGCCTCATCGAAGCGCGCTTGCCTCTCCGAAGCGCGGGCCGCCATGCCGAAGAGCGAGGCGGCCCCCATCATGGCCAGGAAGGATCTGCGATCGGGCATGGCGAGTCTCCCGTCAGTAGCGCAGGGTGACGAGGGCGCGGCCGGGCTCATTGCCCACGACCACGGATGCGTCGCCGAATGCGGGCGGTCCCATGAAGCCCATGGCGTCGTTGGAAAATCCGTAGCCCTCGACCGGAACGCCCAGCAGATTGGTGTCGAGATCGCCGTTGGCGTTCTCGTCGTGCATGACACTCACGGCATAGCGTCCATCGGGAAGTTCCGGGAACACCAGCTGCCAGGTCCCGGCCCGCGACACTGTCCACGCGCCGATGACCGCACCGGCCTCGTCGGGAAACTCGACGCCCTCCCTTTCCATGTGCACAGCCACCATCACGCGGCCATCGTTCGAGCGGATTCCGTTGACCTCGACCGTGAGCTCGCCCGCCTGAACGGGGAGGGAAAGGCCGAGCACGCAGGCGGCAAGGGACTTCGAAAGCCAATTCATGATGCATCTCCTCATGGCGGTTGCTACGATGACATGACCGCCATCTGAAGGCGGGCGAACGAGGCATCAATCGCATTTGCGTGAAAGGCAGGTTTCCTTCGCCAATTACCGTCCCGTGGCCGTTCGCGATGCGTGAATTGCCGAAGAACACGCGCATCCGGCGCCACCTCACCGCCGTCGTGCTGACGATCGCCGTGTTCTCATGGCTTGGCCCCTTCGGAACGGGAAGCCGCCTTGCACCGGGGGAACTGGTGGCCTACTGGACCGCCGCCATTGCCGGCAACTGGGCGATCGCCATGACGACGGTCCCCTTCACCGTCCGCCTCTTCCTGCGGACCGGCAGGCCTATCTGGGCCGGCATCGCGGCTGGCGCGGTGATCGCGGCCGTGCCCGGCACGGGTCTCGTCTGGCTTCTGGAGTACTGGACCGCCGATGCCCTCGTCTCCGCGGCGATGCTTGCGTGGCTCTATACCAGCGTTGCCATCGTCTTCCTGGTCCTGGCGTTCCTCGCCTGGCATCTCGTCGAACTTCCCCTGCGCGTCCGCGCGGACGCGCAGGCCGGGGAACCAGCTGCTCCGGCCCCCTTCCTTTCACGCCTGCCGGCGCGCCTGGGAGAGGAGCTCCTCCATCTGCGCATGCAGGACCACTACGTGGAGGCTTCGACGACGAGGGGTACCGAACTCATCCTGTTGCGCTTCCGCGATGCCTTGCGTGAGGTCGATGGGCTCGACGGCATGCAGGTCCACCGCTCCCACTGGGTGGCGAGGGCCGCGGTCACACGGCCGGTCCGCCGCAGCGGGCGCATCATTCTCGAACTCGTCAACGGCGTGGAAGTGCCCGTGAGCCGGTCCTTCGTTCCGGCGCTGAAGGGACGCGGCTGGCTCTAGCGCATGCGCGCGCCGTCGGGAACCTTCCTGTCGGGGGCGATCAGCGCGATCGCGCCGTCGTGGTCGGCAAGGCCCAGGGTGAGGACTTGCGACATGAAGGGCCCGATCTGGCGTGGCACGAAGTTGACCACGGCAACCACCTGGCGTCCGACCATCCCGTCGACCGTGTAATGGTCGGCGATCTGCGCGGAACTCTTCCTGATCCCGACCTCACCGCCGAAATCGATCCATAGCTGGATCGCCGGCTTGCGGGCTTCGGGAAAGGGTTCGGCACGAACGACGGTCCCCGCCCGGACATCGACCTCCATGAAGGCTTCGAACGGAATGGTCGGCGCGCTCATGTGGAGGCTTCCGATGTTTCGGGTTCAGGGCTGCCGGTACCGTGGAGAAGCTGCAGCAGGCGCTCCACCATGGCAAGCCTCCTGTCGAGATGCGCCATAGTGCGCGCCATGTCCTCGCTGTCATCGGCCTGCCAGATCCGGAAGACATCGAACCAGACAAGGGCAAGGCCCTTGGTACGCAACACGCCGGCAACGCCTCCGGTATCAAGTCCCGCAGCCTCCAGCATCCAGCGCATCGATGTCCGGGTAAGGCACAATCCCATGAACGCCGATGAAGGGCGTTCCATCGAGGCACGTGCGATGGAACACGCCGCCTTCTTGTGAGCGGACAGCGCATCGAACCTGCGCATCATGACATCGAACAGGCGGTCCCTTGCCGACTCCGCGGCGAGATCCACGCTGTCACCGGTCAGCACGGCAGCATCGATACGGGCCGAGAATGCCTTGAGAATCGCCGTCTTTGTCGGGTAGACGCCGTAGAGCTGCGCCAGCTTGACACCGCTTGTTTCGGCAATGTCGCGCATGGAGAGATCGCGCCAGCCCACCGTCGCCGCCAGTTCCAGTGCAGCATCGAGAACTGCATCGGGAACATCCGATTTCCTGACCATTCGCGTTCCCGTTTCGTCCGCCTTGAGATTAGTCCGGGGCTCCGGTCGAGGCAACCCGAATTCGCCCCGTCACTGCCTTGCGAGCTCCCTGGAGCGGTGCGTTGCCGCGGCGATCGCCCGGTCGAACAGCGGCTGAAGTCCGTCTTCGGCCATGAGGACCCGGAGCGCCTCGAGTGTGGTTCCGCCCGGACTGGTCACATTCCTGCGCAGTTCGGCAGGTGTCTCGTCTGCCGTCAACGCCAGTTCTCCGGCACCGGCGACGGTGTGGAGTGCCAGCCTGGATGCGATCGCCTCGGGAAGGCCGGAAGCGACACCGGCCCGGATCAGTGTCTCGATCAGCAGGAAGACATAGGCCGGCCCGCCACCCGACAGGGCAGTCACAGCATCCATGAGGGATTCATCATCCAGCCAGACGGTCTCTCCGATGCCGGCGAGCAACGCCTGGGCCGCATCGCGCCTTTCCGGCGAGACATGGCGGTTGGCCACCAGCGCCGTGATGCCCCTGCCGATGGCCGCCGGTGTGTTGGGCATTGTCCTCACCACCGGCGTCTCTGCGCCGAACCGGCTTTCGAACCAGGAAATGGTCTTTCCCGCAACGATGGAAACGGCGAGTGTCCGCCGACTGACGATACCGCTGCAGGCGTCGGCAACCTCGTCCATCGTCTGGGGCTTGACAGCGAAGACGATCGTTGCGGGATCGACATTACGGGGCACGTCTTCCATCACCGTCGTGCCGTAACGTTCGCGCACCATCCCGGCTGCGGCCGCATCGGGCTCGACCACCACGATGGCATCGCTTGCCATGCCCCGGGCCATCCAGCCCGCCAGCATGGCACTGCCCATCCTGCCACATCCCAGAAGGAGGACCGACGTTGCCGCCGCCAAGGCTCACGCCTCGCCGATGGGGTCGATGATCGCCGCCTGGACCGCCTCTTCGGCGGACTTGCCCTGCCAGATCACGTACTGGAAGGCGGGATAGAACCGTTCACACTCCGATATCGTGATGTCGAACAGATCGGAGAGAAGATCTTCGGAAGGATAGCTCTGGCCGCGCAGAAGGACGGCCTGGCGGAACGTCGGCACACCCTCATCGGAGAACACGTCGAAATGCCCTACCCAGAGGCGTTCGTTCACATAGGCCAGCAGGGAATGGACGGATCTTGCACTGTCTTCCGGCACCTGCATGTCGAGTGCACACGACATCATGATGCACGCCAGTTCGTCCTCCCAGCCGAACCAGAGGCGGTAGACGCACCAGCGGCCGGCGATCTCGACGGCGAGCTCGTTGTCGTTGACCCGCTCGTGGGTCCAGCCGTGATAGGCGATGAACCGTTCGACCGGATCAAGCGCGTGCTGATCCGGCCTGCCGGTATGTTCCTGGAGACTGTTCAAGTGAAGGCCTCACCAAGACGAGAGTGCAAGAAATGACGCTACGGGAAAACCGCTAAACTGCCAAACCGAAGGCTCGCTGACAAGGTGCGACGGTACCCAGGGAAAGACCAATCATAGTTTGCGTATTCTGTGAATGGGATCATGACGTTACCGAAGATGGGTCCCGTGTCCCGAAACGTCGCACCACCCAACGCGGGGTATTTGGGTCACGAGACCGGCCGAGACGCCGGTCAACCGAACCGGACGTGCGGGGTTGACGAATGGGTTGTCTATCAGGAGCGGTTGGTGACGGAACCACTCGAAGAAGATTCGCCATTGGTCGTTGATGCGAATGCTCCATTGTCCCTTGCGTCGGCCCTCCAGCGCCTTGAAGCCGGTTGCCCGGACGGTCATTGTCTACGGGATCCCCTGCATCGAGTTGGTCGAGCTTGCGCGAGACGGAACGCGCAAAACCCGAAAATGCCGCTGTCCTCCTGTCCGCGAAGCCGGCAATCACAACCGTTCCGACCCAGCAGCAGCCGCACCATGCTCTTCGTAGCCATCACATACGAATTGCGTTCAAACCTACATGACGGTGGGCGCTCCTCAACTGCCCCGTTTCCGCTGACTCTTGCGTTTCAGGGCGTTCTCGAGTTCCTCGATGCGCCGCTCGAGCCTTTCGTTCTCCTCACGCGCCAGAATCGCCATATCGCGGATCACGTCGAACTCCTCGCGACGCACCAGATCCACGCGCTGAAGCAGGAGTTCCGCGTGTTGCCGCATGCGATGGCGCATCCCTGCCCTCGCGCCACCGGCCACGCTGAGCGCCCCGGCGAATACACGCGCCATATCGTCGAGGATCCTGTTGTCGGTTTGCATGGCTGGTCTCCGGCTGGGTCACGCTGAGGCGCATCGTCGCCAAATTCGGCGCGCGATTCCAGATCTTCCAGTGGAATTCGGAAAACAGCGCTCGCCATGCGGGACAAGCTTCCTGTCTTCCCGGGGAGCGGTGTGAGCCGATCGCAAGGCTGACGATGTCGTTGTCGATGTGGCAACGTGACGGTCAAGGTCACTATTGCCGGCTCAGGATTGCTCCATTGATTTGCGCGCGGTCACGGTGCGTCCGACCTGGGGCGCGGAGAATTGCCAGCGCTGGGACCGTCTGATGGCGAAGCTTCATTACCTGTCGTTTCACTATGTGTTCGGCAAGGGTCTGCGCCATGTCGCGGTGCATGGTGAGAGCCGGGTTGCGCTGATCGGCTGGCAGCCCATGGAGATCTTCGTGTTCGAACTGACCACAGGCGCCGCCGAGGCGGTTCTGCAGACGTCCCCGCTCCAATGAACCTCACCGGTTACCACGCGATGTCAGCCATATCCGAACGTGGTGTGGCCCTGGAGGTGCATATAGATGCCATTGACACGTTCCGGTACTTCGTGCACGGTCCACGACCTTCAAGGTTGCGGGCCGGAGACGAACGACAATGTGCTCGGTTTGCGGTTGCGGTCATTCCCATACCCATGAAATCCACCACCACAATGATGTGCATCAGGGCGAGGCTGGTGGAGCGCATTTCGGTGATCCGGAGCTGATTGCCATCGAGCAGAGCATTCTTTCGAAGAATGATTCCCATGCCCGTGCCAACAGACAGCGACTTTCCGAGCGTCAGCTGCTTGCTCTTAACCTGATGTCAAGTCCGGGTGCGGGCAAGACGACTCTCCTGGTCGAGACAATCCGACAGTTTGGCAACGACCGTGTCGTCGGTGTGATAGAAGGCGATCAGGCGACATCGCATGATGCTGATCGCATTCGCGCCAGCGGTGTCGAGGCCGTGCAGATCAATACTGGCCAGGGATGTCATCTCGATGCCCACATGGTCGGGCACGCGATGGACAAGCTTGCTCTTTCTTCAGGCTGTGTCCTGTTTATTGAGAACGTTGGAAATCTTGTTTGCCCCGCGGCTTTTGACTTGGGAGAGTCGGCGAGGGTCGTCATCCTTTCGGTCACCGAAGGCGATGACAAACCGCTGAAATACCCCGACATGTTCGCCGCGGCCGATCTCATGATCATCAGCAAGATCGACCTCTTACCCTATGTTGACTTCGAGGTTGACAGGGTTGTCGAGAGGGCGCGTCGCCTGAATCCTGCCCTGCAGTGCCTGGCCCTGTCAGCGCGCGATGGCACAGGCATGGCGGCGTGGCTGGACTGGATCGGGGAGCACGCCGATCGCCAAGAAGCGGATGCCGGGGTTGCGGTCCCGCCGGCTGATCCGCTGTTTCCAGCACATGCATGAACTGGCCCTTGCCCGAAGCCTTGTCGAGCTAGTTGACGATCACGCAGAACGGCACGGTGCACGGCATGTTCAGCGCATTCATGTGCGCCTGGGTCAGATGTCGGTCATGACGAGGGCGCTTTACGTCTGTTTCGTGCCCGCCGCCCGTGGATCCCGTTGTGAAGACGCCATTCTTGAGATCGAGGAAGTCCCCCTGACGGTGAAGTGCGCGCATTGCAGGGAGATAAAGAAACCCAGCGGGCGTTTCAATTTCCGTTGCCCGGATTGTGGCATGCCGACCCCGGAGGTGGTAACCGGTCGAGAGATGCAGCTTGTATCGATTGAACTCGGACCGACGCAACCGGAACCAAAGACCGCGATGACCGCCCCGCCAGGCACCTGCGCGAATCAAGAGAATGGCAACGCTGCGTTCTGACGTTTGGGATTTCGTGCCACATCACTTGCGGGTGTGAATGTCCGGATCGCCGGTTACACGGCGGCCGATCTCCCGGGAAAGTCGGGGTATTCCCTGGTCCGGTGGTACCGGCCAGGTGCGCTCAAGAGCCCGGATCTGGCTCTTCTCGTCGACACAGAGCACCAGCGCACGGTCCGGCGGCGACAGATGGAGTCCGCGACCTGCGGATCGCTGGAGAGCCTGAACATCTCCGGGCGGTACGGCGGGCGCGCCAAGATCCCCCTGATCCGGGGTGGCGCCTGAACCCGCGGCCGTCCACACACACTCTCTCGTCCCCCGCCCCCAAGCCGGGGGACGGTTCCTGGCTCGCCATCAGGGCCGTCTCACGCTAACAACAACGGACAACGGTTCTGTAGTTGGAAGTGATGATTTGATGCTGGCTTTATCATTCTCGGTTGGGTATACGGGCTGGCATGGAGAAGCCGGCGATGATCATACCCGATTCTGTGAAGGAGGTGACGGTGCGTCTTGCGCGCGCAGACGAGCGGCGCAAGTGGGATGCACTGATGTTCGAGCATCACTATCTGAGGTTCATCCAATTCGCGGGCCGGGGTCTTCGCTACGTCGCCGAGTACGGTGGGCAGTGGCTGGCGCTGTTGGGCTGGCAGTCCGGGGTGTTCAAGTGCCGGCCCCGCGACCGGTGGATTGGATGGCGCCAGGAGCAACAGTTCGGACGGCTGCATCTGATTGCCAACAACACCCGCACGCTGATGCTGTGTGAGCCTGGCGAAGTGCCCAACCTGGCTTCCCACGTGATGGCGGCCAACCTGCGGCGCTTGAGCGGCGACTGGGAGGAGACGTTCGGGCATCCGTTGGAGCTGGCGGAGGCCTTCGTGAATCCCAAGATGTTCCAGGGCACCATGTACCGGGCGGGAAACTGGAGATACGTCGGGCGCACGCGCGGCTTCGCGCGCAGCAACGGGCGATACACCGAGCCGCATGGGAAGCTCAAGGACATGTACGTCTATCCCTTGAGCTGTGGCGCGCGCGAACGCCTGGGGTCGGTGCAGGGCTGTGCGTCCTGGGATCCGCCACGGCCCGAGGAGGTGCGCCCGTCGGCGGTCGAGCTGCCGTCGCTGATCGAGGAGTTGGAGCGTATCCCCGACCACCGGCGCGGCCAAGGCCGCAAGTTCCGGCTCTCGACCCTGCTGGCCCTTTGGGAGCTTGCGCGGTTGTCGGGGTTCAAGGGGGTCGACGCGACGTGGCGCTATGCGTGCCATCTCGACCAGGGCGAGCTGCATGCCGTCGGTGCCTGGAAGGACAAGGCCGGCGTGCTCCATGCACCGTCGCGGGCCACGCTGCATCGGGCGATGATGGAGACCGACCCCGACGCGCTGCAAGGCGCACTGAGCCGCTGGGTCAAAGCGCGCACGCCCGAACGCACCGCGCTGGCCGCCGACGGCAAGCGCATACGCGGGGCCAAGCGCCACGGCGAGCGTTATTACGAGACCGTGACCCTGGTCACCCACGAGGGTGCGATGCCGGTGGCCAGCCGTGTGTGCCACAACCAGGGCGGCGAGACTGCGGCCGTGATGGCCCTGCTCGAGGAGGTCGATGTCCGGGGCTCGGTGATCACCCTCGATGCGCTCCATACCACCCGCAACACCGCCAACACGATCGTGCGCAGCCATGGCGCGCATTACCTGTTCACGGTCAAGGGCAACGCGCCCGAGACCTTCGAGACACTCCACAGCATCGAATGGGAGCGCGATGCCGACACGATTTTCTCGCAGCACACCGACAAGCCCCACGGGCGCATCGAACAACGCCATATCCAGACCCTGCAGCCCATCCCCGGCCTGATCAAATACCCTCATGTCCAACAGATCTTTCGCGTCACTCGCCAGCGCTACACCGTCACCACCGGCGAGAGTTCCAGCGAATACGCCTACGGCATCACGTCACTGTCTCCCGACCAAGCCGGCCCCGAGCGGCTCCTGGCCTTGAACCGAGGCCATTGGACCGTCGAGAACCAAAATCATCGACATCGGGACACAACCTTCGCCGAGGACGCCTGCCTGATGCGTACCCGTCACGGGCCGGCGAACAACGCCGTGTTGAACAACATGGCGCTCGCCATCATCTTCCACAACGGCTTCACCGGTGTGGAGGCCGCAGTCCAGCACTTCGCCATGGGCCGCGACAAGGCGATCCGCGCGATCACGCAGCCCGGCTGACCCGACCTCCCCCGTCCCACGCCGAGAGAGCGCAGGCTTCTTGCGGGATCCGGGGTCGATCCGCTTACATCAATCGATGTTTGGGAGTGGCTCCCTCCCGGCGATCTTGCAAGAAGTTCGCCGGCGGCATTGTCTCGTGGTGACGATGAATCCCCAGAGACGATCCCAATGCCGCACAAGCCGCCACTCCATCCATCCCAACGGCCTCGTCCGAGGCTTTCTTGAGCAGGCCGATGAAGCCGAGGCGGCGCATCCGCCCCCACCGTTGCGCTCCACCGCCGACCAGACCCCGTTCGCTCTGGTCCGTCGCGGCACGACGGCGCCCTTCGGCTTCGTCACACGATCCGCAAAATCCGCCTCCAGCCCTCGAAACAACGCAAGTGGACTAGCAAATCTCAGCATGAGACAGGCCTGGGCTCGCCATGCAGCGAGCTTGCCGCGTTTTGCACTGATGCTACACTCGGCAGGAGAGAATTCTGGCAGCGGAGGGAAACACGCCATGACACTTCACAGGACAATCGATCGAATCCATGCAGGGCGCGCGACACGACGCGAATTCCACCAGGCGCTGACGGCGTCGGGACTGGCGTTCGTGACCTTGCCCATGGCGGCCCGCCGGGCTTTTGCAGAGGGAGAGGTGAACTACTTCACCTGGGCGGGGTACGATATACCCGAATTCTTCCCTGCCTACATCGAGAAATATGGCGGGCTGCCCTCCTTGTCCCTGTTCGGAGAAGACGAGGAGGCCTTCGCCAAGGTGCGCGGAGGCTTCCGGCCGGATGTTGCCCACCCCTGCAAGGTGACGCTTGGGCGGTTCCGGGACGCCGGATTGATCAAACCGATGGATGTCTCGCGCATTCCGGCCTGGGACGACGTGTGGCCCGCGCTCAAGAATGCCGACGGCGTGGTCACCGAAGACGGCATCTGGCACGTGCCGTTCGACTGGGGCAACGCTTCGGTGCTCTACCGCACGGATCTCGTGGATCCCTACTACCTCGAGAACCACACCTGGGAGATCCTCTGGGACGAACGCTACGCCAGGCGTGTGGCGACCTTCGATTCGGTGGACGGTGCGGTGCTCGTCGCCGGACTTGTGGCAGGCGCCGAGGACATCTTCCACATGACCGACGAGGAGCTCGCGCGCTCCAAGAAGCTGCTGGAGGAACAGCGCGAACTGATGCTGTTCTACTGGACGGACCAGACTGCTGTCGAACAGGCTCTCGCCACCGGCGAACTGGTCGCATCCTATGCCTGGAACAATGCCGTCGTGAATCTCAAGCAGCAGGGGCTGCCGGTCGAATACATGAACCCGAAAGAGGGCATTTTCACGTGGTTTTGCGGCCCCGTGATGATCGCCGACGGACCGGGCGACGAGAATGCGGCCTACGACCTCATCAACGCGATGCTCGATCCGGCGGTCGGTGCCTGGCTCATCGACAATTACGGCTTCGGCCACGCCAACAGCAAGGCCAATGATCTCGTGGCTCCGGAGCGTCTGCAAGAACTGGGAATCAGTTCGCCGGATGCCCTCTTCGAAAAGGGCATCTTCTTCGCCGAAATCGATCCCGATTACCGCGAGCGCTACATCGAGGTCTTCGAGGAGGTCAAGGCAGGTTTCTGATCCGATCCTGCACATGCGTTCGGGAACGCCATCCGGACGAGATCGTTGGCCAACGGTGGACGGCGGGGCACGTCACACATAAGGTCGACGTGTCTGCCTCCTCCTGTCGCCGGCCATGCTTGCAATCGCCTTTCCCGCCTTCGATGCGACCCTGATCGAGATTGGGCCTCTTGCGATCAGGTGGTATGCTCTTGCCTATATCGCCGGGATCCTGTTCGGCTGGCGGTATGCCATACACCTCGCGCGCTCGTCGCCGGAGACGATTGAGCGGGCGAGGCTCGACGATTTCCTGCTCTGGGCGACTCTCGGCATCATCATCGGGGGGCGGCTGGGCTACGTCCTCTTCTACAAGCCGGGCCATTTTGCCGACCACCCCCTGGAGGCGTTCGCCGTCTGGCAGGGCGGCATGTCGTTCCACGGAGGTTTCCTCGGCGTGGCACTTGCCGTGGTCCTCTATGCGCGCCGCCACCGGATGAGGCTGCTGGCACTCGCCGACATCATGGCATGCGTGGCACCCGTCGGCCTCCTGCTGGGCCGGCTCGCGAACTTCGTCAACGGCGAACTCTATGGCCGGGTGACGGACGTCCCCTGGGCCATTCTCTTTCCCGCCGATCCGTTGACGCCGCGCCATCCAAGCCAGCTCTACGAAGCGGCACTCGAGGGACTTCTACTGCTCGTCCTCCTCAAGGTAGCCTGGTCCATCCCGAACGTGCGCGCGCGTCCGGGATTCGTGACCGGCCTCTTCCTCGTCGGCTATGCGGTCTTTCGCTCCGCGATGGAGTTCTTCAGGGAACCCGATGCCCATCTGGGCTTCATCGCAGGGGGAATCACGATGGGGCAGCTGCTCTCGCTTCCCATGGCTCTGGCCGGTATCGCGCTCCTTGTCATGGTGGCCCGCCGGCCATGAGCCCCCTGATGCAGCGAATCGAGGCAGCTGGCACGGTCACGGTTGAGAGCTTCATGGACCTCGCCCTGCTCGATCCCGACCATGGCTACTACACAGGGCGGGATCCCTTCGGCGCTGCCGGAGACTTCGTGACGGCGCCCGAGATCAGCCAGACTTTCGGTGAACTCATCGGTCTGTGGTGCTTCCTGCAATGGCAGGCCGCAGGCGCACCGACGCCCGCCATCTTCGCGGAACTGGGGCCGGGACGGGGCACGCTCATGGTCGACGCACTTCGCGCCATCGAATCGGCAACGCACGCCCGTCAGCCCTTCGACATCTGCCTTGTCGAGGCAAGCGAACAGCTTGCGCGCCTCCAGAAGAAGACACTGCACGGAAGGACCATAAGGTGGTACTCCGGCGTGGAGGACCTTCCCCGGGGCGTTCCGGCCTTCGTCATCGCCAACGAATTCCTCGATGCGCTGCCCGTGCGTCAGTTCGTCCGGACCGACCGGGGATGGCGCGAGCGAAGGGTCATGGCCCGGGACGGCCGGCTCATGTTCACCCTTGAAGAGGAGACCGTCTCCGATGGTTCTGCGGCAGGCCTCCCTGACGCACCGCTTGGACGCGTTGCAGAGGTCTCTCCGGTGCGCAAGAGGCTCATAGGGACCCTTGCCGCGAGACTGGCGGCATGGGGGGGGGCTGTCCTCGTGATCGACTTCACCGCCGATGGACTTCCCGTGAACGATACCCTCCAGGCTGTCAGGCATCACCGCTACGCCGACCGTCTCGCGACGCCGGGCCAGGCGGATCTCGCCGCCGCGGTGGATTTCGATGCCGTTGCCCGGACGGCGGCGTCGGCCGGTGTTTCAGTTTTCGGACCCGTCACCCAGAGTGCCTTCCTGGGCGCGCTCGGGATCGCCGAGCGGGCGCGGATTCTCAAGCGATCCGTTTCCCCAGGCAAGGCGCGCGATATCGACCTTGAGGTCCACCGGCTGACATCGCCCGAAGGCATGGGCGAGGATTTCAGGGTGCTGGCGATGCTTCCGGCCGGCGCGTCCCGTGCGGAAGGCTTCGCCCAATGATCGAAGCACCCCTGTTTTCACGATGCACCGCAGTGCGCCACGGCTTTTTCGACAGGACCGGCGGCACGAGTTCAGGCATTTATGCCTCGCTGAATGTCGGCCTCGGCTCGCACGACTTTCGAAGAAGTGTGGTCGCCAACCGGGCCCTGGTGGCCGGCGCCTTCGATCTGCCGTCCGCAAGGCTTCTCACGCTTTACCAGATACACAGCGCAGACGTCGTCGTCGTGGAGGACGCGAGCGATGCCAAGGAGACGAGAGCGGACGGCATGGTCACCGGCCGGCCGGACCTGGCGCTCGGCATTCTCACCGCCGATTGCGCGCCCGTGCTCTTCGCGGACGACGAGGCTGGTGTCATCGGCGCCGCCCATGCCGGCTGGAGCGGCGCGCTGAAGGGCATCGTCGATGCCGTGGTCGCTTCGATGGTCGCCATCGGCGCGAGACGCGAGCGGATCGTTGCGGCCATCGGTCCGGCGATTGCCCGGGAGTCCTATGAAGTCGGACCGGAGTACCGCCAGCGGTTCGAGGACGACGATCCGAAGAACGGCCGTTTCTTCGTTCCTTCGTCGCGCGAGGGACATTTCCGGTTCGATCTCCCCGGCTATGTCCTCCATCGCCTCGCAAGGTGTGGTATCGGCCACTGCGCGTGGACGGGCGGGGATACCTGTCTCGAGGAGGAACGTTACTTCAGCTATCGCAGGAGTGTGCTCAGAAACGAGGGGGACTACGGCCGCCAGATCTCCGTCATCTGCCTTGCCGGGTAGGAAGCCGGCATTTACACGACCGAACACCATTTGCTATGTGTGCACTCGCAATGATCACCGGTGGCCTCTGGGGCGGGAAATTCCATGAAACTTGTTTCGGGCAACAGCAACCGGCCCCTGGCCGAGGCGATGGCCACAGAGCTGGGCATGGAGCTTGCCAACGCCAGCGTGCGCCGGTTCAGGGACATGGAAGTGTTTATCGAGATCCACGAGAACGTCCGCGGCGAGGATGTCTTCGTCATCCAGTCGACCTCATATCCGGCGAACGACCATGTCATGGAACTCCTGATTGCGATCGACGCCCTGCGCAGGGCCTCCGCCCGCCGCATCACCGCAGTCATTCCCTATTTCGGTTACGGCCGGCAGGACAGGAAAGTCGACTCGCGGACACCGATCTCGGCAAAGCTCGTCGCCAATCTGATCACTGAGGCCGGTGCCAACCGGGTCCTGACGATGGATCTCCATGCCGGCCAGATCCAGGCGTTCTTCGATATCCCGGTGGACAATCTCTACGCCGCTCCCGGTATCGTGCAGGACATACTGAGTTCACTGGGCGATGAATCCCTGACCATCGTCTCGCCGGATGTGGGTGGCGTCTTCCGTGCCCGGCAGATCGCCAAGCGGCTTGACGCGGACCTCGCGATTGTGGATAAGCGCCGCGAGCGCGCCGGTGTCTCCGAGGTGGTCAACATCATCGGGGACGTCCGGAACCGGCGATGCATCATCGTGGACGATATCGTTGATTCCGCCGGCACGCTGTGCAATGCCGCAAGGGCGCTCCGGGATGCCGGTGCGTCGAGGGTCGATGGCTACATCGTTCACGGTGTGCTTTCGGGAAATGCCGTCGAGCGGATCGGTGAATCGGAGCTTTCCAGCATGACGATCACGGATTCGATCCGGCCGACCGAGGCGGTCCTCGTCTCGGATACCTTCCGGGTGCTCTCGGTCGCGCCGCTCATGGCAAGTGCCGTGCAGAGGATCAGTGAGGAAAGTTCGGTTTCGAGCCTGTTCGACTAGGCGACTGTCTCTTTCTTGGAGTTGACACCATGAATAACCAGGCCATCATCACAGCCGAGCTGCGCCAGCATTCCGGAACCGGAGCTGCCCGAGAAGCGCGGCGCAACGGATTGATACCGGGCGTCGTGTACGGTGCCCATGTGGAGAACATCCTGATCACGGTTCCGCGCGACGCCCTTGGCCGCGAAGCCGGCAGGACGGGATTCTTCTCCCAGCTCTTCAGGCTGAAGATCGCTGACAGGGATCTCGATGTGATCGCACGCGATCTGCAGCTCCATCCGGTCTCCGATTCCATCCTGCATGTCGATTTCCTCGCGGTCACCGCCGACTCGACCGTCACCGTCAACGTCCCCGTCGCCTTCATTAACGAGGAAGAGTCGACGGGCCTGCGCCGCGGAGGCGTGCTCAACGTGGTGCGCCACGAAATCGAATTCCACTGCCCGGCCAACGCCATCCCCGACACCATCGAGATCGATCTGGCCGGCCTCGATATCGGCGACAGTGTCCACATCAGCGCCGTGAACCTGCCTCCCGACGTTTCGCCCACCATCGATGACCGGGATTTCACGATCGCCACGATCGCTGCGCCCTCGGTCGCGGTCAGCACGGCGGACGAGGATGCCGAAGACGCGGACATGGAGGACGTCGAGACCGATCAGGTCACGGACGAGGACGTCTCCTGATCCCGGTGATCCGCGAAACCCGGACATGCTGCTCCTTGCGGGATTGGGCAATCCCGGTCCCGGGCACGCGCGCCAGCGCCACAATGTCGGGTTCATGGCCATCGACCGGATCGCTGCCGCCCACGGATTCGGCGCATGGCGCCGCCGTTTCCAGGGAGAGGCCGCGGATGGCAATCTCGCCGGCCTGAAGACCCTCCTCTTCAAGCCTCTTGTCTACATGAACAATTCCGGACACGCGCTTGGCGAGGCCGCACGCTTCTACAGGCTGATGGGTTCTGAGATCGTGGTGCTCTACGACGAAATCGATCTCGCACTGGGCAAGGTGCGGGTCAAAACAGGCGGCAGTCATGCCGGCCACAACGGGATCAGGAGCATTCACGCCCACCTCGGCGAGAACTACCGGCGCGTGAGAATTGGGGTCGGCCATCCCGGGCACAGGGACTTCGTGACCGGTTATGTGCTGAAGAGTTTCCCGGCGCAGGAAAAGGGGCGGGTCGACGAGATTCTCGATGCCATCGTGGATGCAGCGCCCTTCCTGGCCGACGGAGCCGATGACAAATTCCAGAGCCGGGTGGCGCTTCTGGTCGGAGACAGCCGTGCCCGGGATTAGGTGCGGCATCGTCGGCCTGCCCAATGTCGGCAAGTCGACGCTCTTCAATGCGCTGACAGCGACCGCCGCCGCACAGGTCGGCAACTTTCCGTTCTGTACCGTCGAACCGAACATCGGGCGCGTCATCGTGCCGGACACCCGTCTCGAGACGATCGCCGAGATCGCCGCTCCGCAGAAAACCGTCTGGAACCACACCGAGTTCCTCGACATCGCCGGACTCGTGAGGGGCGCGAGCCGTGGCGAGGGCCTCGGCAACCAGTTTCTGGCCAATATCCGCGAGGTCGATGCGGTGCTGCACCTCGTCCGGTGTTTCGAAAGCCGGGGCGTCGCCCACGTCGACGGCGCGGTCGATCCCCTGCGCGACATCGAAACAGTCGAGACGGAACTGATGCTGGCCGACCTTGCAAGGCTGGAACGCCGGACGGACGCGGCAGCGAAGAAGGCGGCGGCAGGAGACAAGGATACACGAGAGGCGTTGCCTGTGATGCGACGTGCGCTCGAGGCACTTGCCGACGGCAGGCCGGCACGCACGATCAGGGTTGCCCCGCACGAAGCGAATGCATTTGCCATGCTCCGGCTTCTGACCGCCAAGCCGTTGCTCTATGTCTGCAATGTCGACGAGGGCGGTGGCCCGGCCCCCAATCCGCATGTCGAACAGGTGATGCGCCACGCCCGCAGGGAAAACACCGACGCCGTGGCGATCTCGGCCTCTCTCGAGGCCGAACTTGCCGGACTCGGGGATGGAGAGGAACGGGAAGCGTTCCTGGAGGAACTGGGCTTCCACGAACCAGGACTCAACCGCGTCATCCGCGCCACCTACCGCCTTCTGGAACTCATCACATTCTTCACCTCGGGCCCCAAGGAGGCGCGGGCCTGGGCCGTGAACGACGGCACCACCGCATCGACGGCAGCCGGCACCGTCCACACCGATATGGAACGGGGCTTCATCTGCGCCGAGACCATCAGTTACGACGACTTCGTTTCCTGCAGGGGTGAACAGGGTGCCAAATCCGCAGGCCGCATGCGCCGTGAAGGCCGCGACTACAGGGTCAAGGATGGCGACATCTTCCTCTTTCGTTTCAATGTCTGAACCCGTGATCCCGGCGCTTGCCGTCGAGGAACTCACCAGGCGGGAAAATGCACGGTTCGTTCAGGCCCGGCCCCGTTCGGCCGAGCTCCTCGAGCGTGCTGGCGCACTTATGCCGTCGGGAGTCCCCATGGCGTGGATGCGCGGACTCCAGCACCACGATCCGGTGTTCGTCGCGTCGGGGAGCGGAGCGGCGTTCACGGATGTTGACGGCCACATCTATGTCGATTTCAACCAGGCCGATCTCTCGTCATGCGCCGGCTACGGCACGCCCGAGGTGGTCGAGGCAGTCGCCCGGCGCATGGCGGCAGGCGCGCAGTTCCTCATGCCGGTCGAGGACTCGCTCCAGGTTGCCGGCGAGCTTCGTCGGCGTTTCGGCCTCACGCACTGGCAGTTCACCCTCTCCGCGTCGTCGGCAGCGACCGAGGCCATTCGGCTTGCGCGCCTCGCGACCGGCCGCGAGCGGATCATCATGTTCGACGGCAGCTATCACGGACATATCGACGAGACGCTGACCGACTACTCCCACGACGAACCGCAGGCGCGCTCGCTGGGGCTTCCCGCAGACCATGGCCGGCACACGACCATCGTTCCCTTCAACGATGCCGAGGCCGTCGCCAGCGAACTTGCCCGGCACGAATGCGCCGCCCTCGTGGTCGAACCAGCGCTCACCAACGTGGGCCTCGTCCTGCCACAGCACGGTTTTCTCGAGAGCCTGCGGGCCCTGTGCGATGCTCATGGAACCCTTCTCGTCGTGGACGAGACCCATACCCACATGTTCGCCTGGGGCGGTCTGGTGAGGCACCTGGGCCTCGAACCCCATATCGTCGTCATCGGCAAGAACTTTGCCGGCGGCGTGCCAATCGGCGCCTACGGCTTCGACGGGGACCTCGCGCGGGTGATGGACGACCATCTCTTCGATCACACGGGCGATGATCCCGGGCTTGCCGTCGGAGGCACGCTCTACGGCAATGCCCTTTCGCTCGCCGCCGCGCGTGCCTGTCTCGACCATGTCCTGACCCAGGACGCCTACAAGAGGACCGCACAACTCGGCGCGCACCTCGCAGGGGGAATCCAACAGATCATCGACGACGCCGGTCTGCCGTGGAAGGCCCAGCGCTTAAGGAACCGGGCCGGTTGGCTCTACGATACGAAGGAACCGCGAAGCGGTGTCGAGGCCGCGCGCCGTGCCGATATCGCACTGACCGACTCGCGGCGAATCTTCATGGCAAACCGGGGCATCTGGGAGGCCGTTGCGACCGCCGGGCCGACGGTCTCCTTTGCCATGACGTGCTCCGATATCGACCTCTATCTCGAGTTGGCCCGCGCCTGGATCGATGCCCTTGGGGTCAGGTCCTCTCGAAACTGACGAGGGTGTGGCACGGGACCCCGAATTTCTCGATGACCGAAACGCCTCCCAGTTCGGGAAGCTCGATCACGAAGGACGAGCCCACCACCTCCGCTCCCGCCTGACGAAGCAGGCGGATGCCGGCGGTGGCCGTGCCGCCGGTGGCGATCAGGTCGTCCACGAGAAGCACGCGCGCACCGGGTTGCACCGAATCGTGGTGGATCTCGATCCGATCGACTCCGTATTCCAGCTCGTAGTCCTCGCCGATGGTCTCGTGGGGCAGCTTGCCCTTCTTGCGCATGGCAACGAAGCCGACCGAAAGCTGGTGCGCAACGGCACCGCCAAGGATGAATCCCCGTGCCTCGATGCCGGCGACCATGTCGATCTTGGCTCCGGCAAAGGGCTGCACCATTTCATCGACCGCCCGGCGAAATCCTCCGGCATGGGCAAACAGTGTGGTGATGTCCCGGAACATGATCCCCTTATGTGGAAAGTCCGGAATCGTGCGGATGAGTTTCCTGAGATCCATCGTCCTATCCAAGTACACGGCCTGCGACCGCATCGAGTCGTGCGGCGATTTCCGGGTCGCGGGCATCGGGTGCGGTGATTATCGCGTAATCGAGTGCACGGTCGCATGCAAAAGCGCAGGGATGATCGTTTTCGGCCATCAGCGGCACCAGCGCACGCACGAGCCTGCGAGCCTTGTCGGCATTGCCGTGCAGCACGTCGATGACCTGTTCCACCGTGACGGCACCGTGTTCCTCATGCCAACAATCGTAGTCCGTCACCATGCCGACGGTGAGGTAGCAGAGTTCCGCCTCACGCGCGAGGCGGGCCTCCGGCATCGCGGTCATGCCGATGACATCCATGTTCCATGACCGGAAGAGACGCGACTCCGCGAGTGTCGAGAACTGCGGACCCTCGATGCAGATGTAACTGCCGCCCCGGACCATGGGTATTCCGGCATTGCGGCCGGCTTCAGCCACACGGCCGGCCAGACGTTCGCAGGTCGGATGGGCGAGCGAAACATGGGCGACACATCCCTCCCCGAAGAAACTCCTGATCCGGCTGTTCGTACGGTCGACATACTGGTCGCACATCACGAAGGACCCGGGTGCCAGATCCTCACGCAGGGAACCGACCGCCGCGACGGAAACGAGGTCGGTAACACCCTGCCTCTTCATGGCGTCGATATTGGCGCGCACGTTGATGGCCGTCGGCGAGATGTGGTGGCCCCGGCCATGGCGCGGCAGGAAGACCACCGAAACACCGTTGAGCGTACCGGTAAGAAGCTGGTCCGACGGCGCCCCCCAGGGTGTCTCGACCGTCACCCATTCGGCGTTTTCGAGACCGCCGATGTCGTAGACGCCGCTCCCGCCAAGAACGCCAAGGACATTGCCGCTCATGACGGCGGCACACACAAGCATCCCGGAGCCGGAACCCGGCGCCGCAATCCGCAGACTTCGTGCATCACAACCTTCCCGTTCTCTTGGTCATATCCGGCCAATCCATTGTTCTGGTATTCCGACGCAAGCAAATGGAGACGATCATCTCTTGAAATTCAGGAGATCGAGACGTCCGTCCCGAACCGGCGGGCACCAGAACATGCTTCCGGTCAGCGGCCGCGTGAAGCCGAAGAGGGCATCGACGATACCGTCGTCGAGACCCACCATGCGGCGCATCTGGGCGACGAAGGCATCGAGGCTTCTGCCGAAGGCAACGAACATCAGCCCCTCGCCCGTGGTATCGGCCCACGGCATGGAACGGCGCAACACGAATGCCTCGGGTTCGAAGCTTTCCTGCGCCGTTCGCCTGACGTGCGCCGAAGCGGGAGCATCGGCGAGTTCCACATTGTCGGAAAGCCGGCGGCCGATGACGTCGTCACGCTTGCCCTGGGGGTGGGATGCGAAGAGTTCGAGGTCGTGAAGCCACTGCTGGACCGCCACGAAGCTCGCTCCCGAGGCACCGCAGGCAACATCGGCGGCATCGTCGCCTTTCGGGTTTTCGGTGCCATCCTCGTAGCCGGTGAGGTCGCGTCCATCGAGGTGGCGAAATCCGTCCACCATACGTTCGATCTCGAATGCATCGCCGACGGCATTCTCGATCGCGCGCGCCCTCCTGAGGATATCTCCGCGGTCCTCTCCCCTCATCCAGACCCACAGGTCGGACTGGGTTGATGGCACCTCGCAGCCCGGTCCGGAGAGTGCCGGAAAAGCTATGTGGTCCGGAATGCTGACACCCAGTCCCTTGAGGAGGCCAGGGCCCAGGCCGACAACCGCACCGGACGCCACACTCATGCCGGCAAGTGCACCGAGTGCCTCCCCGGCGAGTTCGTCTCCCGCCCGTCGGCGAAATTCCAGATAGCGGCTGTGGCCGGGTATGGCATCGAGAATGCCGGGCTGAGGCTTGGTCATGACGACGAACGTACCCAGATGGCTGACCGGTGAAACTGCATGACCGGGGTGGCGAATTCAAGACATCCCATGGCGGTCCCGGAGGCGCTATGCTGCCGCCATGCCCGCCAGAATGTCTCTCGACGCCCGGATCGCCCGGCGCCTCCTCCTTCACCTCCAGGGACTTGCCGATCCTCCGGGACGGCGGATGGACGGCAAGGGTCTCCAGTCGCTGATCGAGCGCATGGGTTTCGTGCAGCTCGACAGCATCATCGCCGTGGAACGCGCGCACCACCTCACCCTCCATTCCCGCAACCGGACCTACCGGAGGGAGGGTCTTGCGGTACTTCTCGAAAAGGAACGCTTTTTGTTCGAACACTGGACCCACGATGCCAGCGTCATCCCTTCGAAGTGGTTCTGTTACTGGAAGCATCGGTTCGGCCGCATGGCAGGAAGCCTTGAGCGCAACGCATGGTTCCGGGAACGGATCGGGGATGAACCAGAAAGGGTCATCCGGCGCGTGCTCGATCATGTCAGCGCCAGCGGCCCCACCATGTCGCGGGACCTCGAGAAGGACACCGGCGGGCGCACCGGACCGTGGTGGGGCTGGAGGCCCGCAAAGGCCGCCCTCGAGTATCTGTGGTGGAACGGCACACTCTCGGTCGTGCGCCGCGAGAACTTCCAGAAGGTCTACAATCTCACCGAAAGAGTCATCCCCGAACGCCACCGGACACGTGAGGTTTCACCGGGGGAGCTTCTCGACTGGGCCTGTTCATCGGCGCTGGATCGTCTGGGCACCGCCACCCCGGGAGAGATTGCCGCGTTCTGGGATGCGGTTCCCGGAGATGATGTCAGACGCTGGATCGCCGATAACGCCTCGAGGCTGACAACCCTCGATGTCCTCGATACCGGCTGCGGCAAGCCGAAGATGTGCATCGCCTGGCGCCATCTCGAGGACATTCTCGCTACCCTCGGGCAACCGCCTTCAGGTCTCCGGTTCCTGAGCCCGTTCGATCCCGTTCTGCGCGACCGCGCCCGCGCCCTGCGGTTGTTCGGCTTCGACTACCGCTTCGAGGCGTTCGTCGCTGTAGCGAAGCGGCAATATGGCTACTATGTGCTGCCCATTCTTGAAGGTGACCGCCTGACCGGCCGCGCCTCGATGAAGTTCCATCGCGACAGGGGCGAACTGGCAGTCGACGGTCTGTGGTGGGAGTCCGGCGTCGGTGCGGGCAAGGGACGACTCGAGGCTCTCGCCTTGGCGCTCGAGCGCCTGCGCCGGTTCCTGGGTGCCGAGTCGGTGCGCCACTATTGAGGAGACTTGAGAATCATGCATGACCGCCCACGCCTCGTTGCGGATGATTTTGCCGTGCCGCAGTCACTGGAACACCCGCGGTTCCGTCTGCGCATGCTCACCGTTCACGATCTCGTCAAGGACTACGACGCCGTGATGTCGAGCGTCGATCATCTGCGCACCACCTACAGCGGCGACAGCGGGGGCGACTGGCCCGAAGGACTGGCGCTCGAGAAGAACCTCATCGATCTGGGCTGGCACCAGCGCGAGTTCATGCTGCGCCTCTCGTTCGCCTACACGGTGATGACCTCCGACGAGAGCCGGTGCCTGGGCTGCGTCTACATCATGCCGACCCTCAAACGCTGCCATGACGCCAAGGTGACGATGTGGGTCCGCACCGACGAACTCGCAAGTGGCCTCGACGACGAGCTCTACCGGACAGTCCGCGACTGGATCGCGTCCGCCTGGCCGTTCCGTAATCCGGCCTTCCCCGGTCGGGCGATCCCGTTCGATGACTGGCACCGCCTGCCGGCCGACTCCCCGGAGCCATGATCGCCTGTGATGGCATCTGGAAGGCGCTTGAAACACCGGGCCAGATCCCGCCGGCCGGAAACCTCGATAGTACCAAGGGTTGTTCCTCTCCCGGTGCAGGGCCAGGACCAGAGGCCGCTTCCCCGAGGCCATGACGGGGCCGTTCAGCTACGGACCCGGCAGCCAGTGGCTGACCGGACCGCATGTTCGGCATGGAGAGGTTTGGATTTGCCAAGACCTTGCATGGAATTCCACCCGGAAATAGGTTGGCGCGCACCTGACGTCGTCTGGAGACCGGATCGTGGTGCCGCTTGAACAACATGCCCGCAACAGCAAGGCCTGGCCTTTCGAGGAAGCACGCAAGCTCATCGGGAAGCTGGGCGGCAGGGCCCCGGAAAAGGGCTACGTGCTGTTCGAAACCGGATACGGACCATCGGGCCTGCCCCATATCGGAACCTTCGGTGAAGTCGCCAGGACCGGCATGGTGCGCCATGCTTTCTCGCTGCTGTCGGATGTCCCGACGCGCCTCTTTGCCTATTCGGACGACATGGATGGCCTGCGCAAGGTGCCGGAGAACATCCCGAACCGGGAGATGATGGCACGCCATCTCGGCGAACCCCTGAGCCGGGCCCCCAACCCCTTCGATTCGGAATACGCAAGTTTCGGGGAACACAATAACGCGATGCTCCGCTCGTTCCTCGACCAGTTCGGCTTCGACTACGAGTTCGTGAGCTCGACGCAGATGTACCGTTCCGGTGCTTTCGATGATGCCCTCATTCGGGTTCTGGAGCGATTCGACGACGTGATGGCGATCATGCTGCCGACCCTGCGGGAGGAACGCAGGAAGACATACTCGCCGTTCCTTCCGGTCTCGCCGTCGACCGGACGTGTCCTGCTCGTGCCAACGCTGGAGCGCAATCTTGCCTCCGGAACGATCGTCTTCGAGGACGAGGACGGGACGAAGGCCGAGGTCCCGGTCACGGGAGGACACTGCAAGCTCAACTGGAAGCCGGACTGGGGCATGCGCTGGTACGCCCTTGGTGTCGACTACGAAATGGCGGGCAAGGATCTCATCGACTCGGTGACGATCTCGGGCCGGATCTGCCGGGTGCTGGGCGGTACCACGCCGGAAGGCTTCAATTACGAGCTCTTTCTTGACCAGAACGGCGAGAAGATTTCCAAGTCCCGCGGCAACGGATTGACGATCGAGGAATGGCTGCGCTACGGGACTCGGGAGAGCCTTTCCCTCTTCATGTTTCAAAAGCCCCGGACCGCCAAGCGGCTCCATTTCGATATCATTCCGCGCCACGTCGACGAATACGCCCAACACCTTTTCGCATTCGGGAGCCAGGACGACGAGAAGCGACTCGGCAACCCCGTGTGGCACATTCACGCCGGTTCGCCGCCCGAAGAGGAGCAACCGCTTCCCTACGCCGTGCTCCTGAACCTCGCAAGTGTCTGCAATGCCGCCGACGAGACCATCCTCTGGGGTTTCATCAGCCGCTACCTGCCAGATACCTCGCCCGACACCCATCCCCTGCTCGACAGACTGGCGCGGCTGGCGGTGAACTACTACCGCGATGTCGTGAGACCGAAGAAGCAGTACCGAATTCCCGATGAAAGGGAGCGCGCCGCACTCGCCGATCTGGCCGGTCGTCTGGAGGCCCTGCCGGCTTCGGCCGACGGCGAGGCGTTCCAGACGGAAACCTATGCTGTCGGCAAGGAACACGGCTTCGAGCCTCTGCGGTCCTGGTTCGCGACGCTCTACGAAGTCCTTCTCGGGCAGGGAACCGGGCCGCGCTTCGGCAGTTTCATGGCGCTCTACGGGCGCGACGAGACGCTCGCCCTCATGCGCAGCAAGCTCGCATCTGACGGATAGTGCCATGACTTGGGCCGCTGCACCGACACTGGTAGCCGGCGCCGCCAGTGCCGTCTGGCTCACCGCCGACGGCGAAATCGAGGAAATCGACCGCGAAGAGGCAGGCCGCCGGTGGTCAGACGGAGCCGTTCCGCTGGTCTGCCATGCGCCGGCCACGAGACAGCGCACCGGTGCCGACAGCGCACCGGCCTTCGATATCCTCGAGATCTTCGCGTTCGTCCGCCCGGCGCGCTTTGTCGTCCCGACCCCCTTCGGCGTAGCACGCGAACTCGGTACCGGCATGCCCGGCGACATGACCGATCAGGCTCTGGCACTGCGTTCCTCAGCGGCAATCCTCCTCGAGGAACTGGCGGGAATCCTTCCAGACGAGAGAGAACGGGCCGGGCCGATCGCGGCGGCGATGGTCGCGGGCAACTGGGTCTGGGGACCGGATGTGGCCGCTGCCATGGATCTCTACGGCAGCACGCGGGGCAACCTCGATGTCTGGTCCGGTCTCCAGGAATGGGAGGAAACAGATCCACGCCCCGCGCCGATGCGTCACGCGATCAAGGAAGGCGACGTGATGACCCGGCTGGCTTCGCTTCTGGGGCCCGATGCCGAAGACCGTCCCGAGCAGAATCGCTACGCGGCCTCGTTGCTTGCGGGCTTCGCCCCGCGCGAAGAAGCCGGTTTACCCGAAGCCGTGCTGGCGGAAGCGGGCACAGGTATAGGCAAGACCCTGGGATACATCGCACCAGCAAGCCTGTGGGCCGAGAAGAACCGGGGAACGGTGTGGATCAGCACCTACACGAGAAACCTTCAGCGGCAGATCGACCAGGAACTCGACCGTCTCGTCCCGGAGCCCGGTGCCAAGCGACACCGGGTCGTTTTACGCAAGGGGCGGGAAAACTATCTGTGCCTGCTCAATTTCGCCGATGCGGCGCGCAGGACCGTACCTTCGTCCCATGACAACGTGCGCCTTGGTCTGATTGCGCGCTGGATCCAGACGACCCACGATGGCGACATGACAGGCGGCTCCCTGCCGGGCTGGCTTGTCGAACTGCTCGGACACCGGCGGACACTGGAACTTGCTGACCGCCGTGGCGAGTGCATCTACAGCGCCTGCGATCATTTCCGGAAGTGTTTCATCGAAAGTTCCGTGCGCCGGGCGCGACGGGCGGACATCGTCATTTCCAACCACGCGCTTTCCTTGCTGCAAGCCTTTCACAGCGCCGAAGGTGATCCCCACGCACCAACGCGCCTTGTCTTCGATGAGGGACATCATCTGTTCGACGCCGCTGATAACGTTTTCTCCACACAGCTCTCCTGCCGTGAGGGCGAGGATCTCCGACGCTGGCTGCTCGGCGCGAGCAGCCGCCAGTCGAGGGCGCGCGGCCTCATGCAGCGAGTCCGGGAACTGATCGGCAAGGACGGAGAGGCCATTGTCGATCGCATCAGGAAGGCGGCCGCCTGCCTGCCTTCGCCCGGTTGGCAGGAGCGGTTTTCCGCCGGTGCACCGAGGGGTGTCTCGGAGGCCTTCTTCTTTCTGGTACGCCGGCAGGTCCTGGACAGGACCGGCACGTCCGTCGTGGCCTACAGCATCGAGTGTCCGGTCGATGCTCCCCCGGCCGATCTTCTGGAAGCTGCGGCGGCACTCAACGCTGCCCTTCGGGACCTGGAGCAGCCTCTCTCGGCACTCGCCCAGCACCTGAGCGAAGAGTTGTCGCAAAGAGAGGATGATCTCGAAATCCAGACGCAGCTGCGCATCGAGGCCACGATCAGGGGAATCAGGCTGCGCGGTGTCGATGTTGTCGCCGAATGGCGCCGCATGCTCTCGCAATTGGGCCAGGAAACGCCGGAAGAGTTCTTCGACTGGTTATCCATCAGCCGTATCGACGGGCGCGAAACCGACACGGGCATGCACCGCCACTGGATCGACCCCGGCCGGCCTTTCGTCGAGCATGTCGCAACCAAGGCCCACGGCATCGTGATCACATCGGCAACACTGCGCGATGCGCGTGATCCTCCGGAAGGGGATGCGGAAAGCGAGCCGGGCAACGCCTGGCTGACCGCCAGCCTGCGGACCGGCCTGCGCCATCTCGCCAGTCCGCCGGCGCATTCCACAATCGCCTCACCGTTCGCCTACGGCGAACTCACCAAAGTGATCGTCGTGACGGATGTGCCGATCAACGATACGGCGCGGGTGAGCGCCGCCTACCGCGAACTCTTTCTGGCATCGTGCGGCGGCGCGCTCGGGATCTTCACGGCTATCCGTCGCCTGCGCGATACCCACACCCGTATCGCATTGCCGCTCGAACAGGCGGGGCTGCCGCTCTATGCCCAGCATGTCGACGCCATGGATGTCGGAACCCTCGTGGACATCTTTCGTGCCGAGGAGGACTCCTGCCTTCTGGGAACCGATGCCGTGCGCGACGGGGTCGATGTGCCGGGACGTTCGCTGCGCCTGATCGTCTTCGACCGGGTGCCCTGGGCCCGGCCGGATCTGCTGCACAAGGCAAGGAACAGGGCGTTCGGGGATCTCCAGTGGAACGACCTCATCACACGGCTTCGCCTGCGCCAGGCCTACGGCCGCCTCGTCCGCCGCATGGACGACAGGGGGGTCTTCGTGCTGCTCGATGCGCGCCTCCCCTCACGCATGTCCGCCGCCTTTCCTTCCGATGTTCCCGTTCGCCGCCTGGGTCTTGCGCAAGCGGTCGAAGCCATCAGGGACCACCTCGGGGAAAACGCGTGATCGCCGGTAACGACCGGTGCTACGTTCCTGCCCCGCCACTTGGACCATGACCCACGATGAATGCATCCCGTTTCTTTTCCGCGACCTATGCCGAAGCGCGATCGACGTTCCTTGAGGCCTGTCGGTCACATGGCGTCGTCGTCGAACATCACGTTCATCCCAAGCGCGGCCGGGATGGTGAGGTGCTGGCCACAGACGTCGCCCGTCTGGGCCCGCCCGAAACGGGCCGGGTCTTCTTTTCCCTGTCGGCCACGCACGGTGTCGAGGGCTTCTGCGGATCCGGTGCCCAGATCGGCGCCCTGACAACCGGCCGGTACGACAACCTCCCGGATGACCTTGCCGTGGTCCTGATTCACGCCATCAACCCTTACGGATTCTCCTGGCTGCGCCGAGTGACGCACGACAATGTGGACCTCAACCGCAATCACGTCGACCATGCCCTCCCCTACCCGTCAAACGAGGGATACGAGACCTTGAGGCATGCATTGTGTCCGAAGGTCTGGACAGCCGGGTCGCGCGCAGCTTCCCGTTCCGTGCAGGACGCCTACCGCGAACAGCACGGGGAGCCGGCGCTCCAGGGGGCCATATCCGCCGGTCAGCACAGCCACCCGGAAGGCCTCTTTTTCGGCGGGCACGGGCCCACGTGGTCCGCGACTACACTTGGGGCCATCGTCCGGCGACACGCCGCAAGGGCACGGCACGTCGCCTTGTTGGACTATCACACGGGCCTTGGCCCCTATGGCTGGGGCGAGCTCATTTCCGATCATGCGCTCAACGATCCGGGTCATCGTCGCCTCATCGAGTGGTTCGGGAAAGGCGAGGTGATGTCGACGGACGACGGCAGTTCGGTTTCCACGATGCTGACCGGCACCAACAGTCATTGCATCGCCAGGGCCGCCGACAATGCCGATCTCACCATGGCAACACTGGAATACGGCACATCACCCATGGATGAAGTCCTGGAGTCCCTCATGGCGGACTGCTGGCTCCACAATCATGGCGATCCCGATTCTGAACTCGGGCACGCCATCAAGGCGGAGATCCGCCGCTGCTTCTATCCGGATGCCGACGACTGGAAGGAGATGGTCTTCGAACGGGCCATGGCCGTGGAACAGGGCGTGCTGGCCAACCTCGCCACCATGCACTGATCCCTCATGTCAGAGATGATCCCGGGCAATGTCGTGATTCCAGAAGCGTGAGAAGATCCGACGGTCACCCTCGAAGGCCTCGAGATCGCTCACGATGTGCCAGGTTGTCGCCGATGCCGTGACATCCATCTTCACCTTGACCGAAACGTCCCAGTCGCCACGCCTGCGTCGGCTCCACCAGTGCCAGACGGCATGCGCCGAGAGAGGATCGCCTTTCACGATTCGGAATTCCGATCTGCCGCCATCGGCGCATTCCATGTCGATTGCCTCGTACCGGCAAACGCCGCCATCCTCCACGAGACGTGTCACCTGCTCTCCCGTTGCGGCATTGCGTTCAATGTGCCTTGAAGAGCTTGCCGGTACCAGGACCGTCATCTCCGGCGGAGGTGCCATCTCAGGCTCGGCGAAAACGACTCCGGGGTCGTCATCGCTCCTGGCCTCCCGCACCGGCAGGACCAGCCTGCTCGCCCTGCCGGCAGTGACATGCAACGTGAAGGCTTCCGGTGCCGGCCAGGCGACAAGGAAGTAGCTCGTCGAGACGGCAACGCGGATCCGGTGCCCGGCCGGAAAGGCGTGGGCACAATCGTTGAGCCTGATGCGCACCGTCACCTTCTCGCCGGGTATCATGGGACGGGCCTGCTCGCGATCCTCGCGCTGCGAAAGATTGAGCATGCCGTAGGTCACCCGCACCGATTCGCCCGACGGCGCGACATCGTTGAGCCGAACCACCACCATGGCCTGTGGGCGGTCCGTCGCAACTTCGAGCACGAGTTCCGGCGCCCCCATGATTTCCAGGCGCCCGTCGAGGCGTTCGCTGTCAAAGCACAGGGATCCGGCATCGTCCTCCCGCTGGTCCAGCGGCAGGTCCGGGCTGGCGCCACCGAGCCCGTAGGGACACCACATGCCGCTGGCCGAGCCGACGGTCTCCGGCGAACGGTGCGCCATCGCCACCGCTTCACCGGCCGATTCGGCAAGCCCTTCCGCATTGAGGTAGAGGGTCTTTCCGCTGATGCCCGGCGAAGGCCAGGAGGTTTCGCTCACCCAACGTCCCCGTGACCACGCAAGGCAGGCATCGGGCGACTGGAACTCGTCGAGCCAGACCGTGTACTGCGGCTCGTCCATGATGCCCGTATCCCGATCCTTCAACCAGTGATCCCACCAGCGCAGGCCATGCTGCAGGAACCCGATCGAGGGACCCGGAATGGCATCGTGGGGATACTTGTGGCCCCAAGGCCCAACAAGGCCCTTGGCGGGGCACCGGAGATTCGTCAGCATGCGCGGTACGGCATTCGAATAGCCGTCGTTCCAGCCGCCCACGGCATAGACGGCACAGGTAATATCGGACCAGTCCTCGCAGACCGAACCGTGTTTCCAGTAGGCATCCCTTCGCTGATGCTGATGCCAGATGGTGGCGGCAACAGGTTCCCAGTTGTCCAGCCTCTCCAGCCACTGATCGCGCCATCGGTCGCCCTGGATCAGCGGGTCGCCCGAACGCGCCATGAGCATGAAAAACGCCGAACCCCAGAAGAAGTTATCGAGCAGCAGGCATCCGCCCATGAAATGCACGTCGTCGGCATAGCGGTCGTCGGTCGAGCAGTGGGTGATGATCGCCTTCAGGGCTTCGGGCCGGCGCGCTGCCACCTGCAGGCTGTTGAAGCCGCCCCAGGAGATGCCTGTCATCCCCACCTTGCCGGTGCACCAGGGCTGTGCCGCGATCCAGGCGATCGCCTCCACGGCATCGTCCTGCTCCTGAAGCGCGTATTCATCGGTGATGAGACCCTCGGATTCGCCGGTACCGCGAATGTCGAGCCTGATGCAGGCATATCCGTGCCCGGCCCACCAGTGGTGGCGCGGATCGTCTCCGGCCCGCGTGTGATCGCGTTTGCGATAGGGGATGTACTCCAGAATCGTCGGTACCGGGTTCTCTTCGGCATCTTCGGGCATCCAGATACGCGCCGAAAGCCTCACGCCATCGGACATCCCGATCCAGACGTGCTCGATCTCCTTCACCTTGCACGGAAACCCCGTGACGATCCTCGTTGCGTGGTGTTCGTTCATCGGCTTTCCCTTCCCGTCGATCGGACGCCCTCTTCGGTCACGATCCAGTCAAGGCGCGCATCATGGTCGTCATGGGGCACCTCGTCGATCTCGAGACCGGCATAGCATACACCAACCGCAACGATCCCCGGACGGTCCCGTCTGAGCGCCTGAAGCGTCCGGTCATAGAACCCGCCGCCGTAGCCGAGGCGATACCCTTGCGAATCGAACGCCATCATGGGCACGAAGAGAAGACGGGGTATCACTGGCATCCTGTCGGATGGAGGAACAGGTATGTTCCAGGAACCGGTTTCAAGCGCGTCACCCGGTGTCCATGCGCGGAAGGCCAGCGGCCTGTTCATTGCGACCACTACAGGCATACCGACCGTAAGGCCCCTTTCATGGGCATCCTCGGCCAGGGGAAGCACGTCGAATTCCGACTTCACTGGAAGGTAGGCCGATACGGCCACATCTTCGGGAAAACCGATCGCCTCCAGGAAGTGATCGCGCGCCCGTTCACCGGCATCGCCAAGCGATGCGTGAAGCGCCTTCCTCAGTTCAAGGCAACGCGCGCGAAGAAGAGCCTTCTCATCCATCTGAGGCGGCACCACCCTGACCGTCGACCCTCGTACATTCCTCCGTGGCCTGCTTTCGCAGGTGGGCGCCGTGATAACGAGGGCACACCCCCGCCAGGGACAGCTCCCGGACTATGTACATTGGCCCCGGGGATTTATGTGGCCAACCTGCCGGACAGACATCCGCCTCCCCTCCCTTATAGAACCGAAGACGCCAGGACAGAACCGATTTCCCGGTACACCGGACGATACCAGAAGCGTTCCATCGGGGAGGCTGAAGATTTTTCGACAACCGTCACCATGCCATCCGGTGTCTTCTGATCGTCATCGCCTTTCTCGAACAACGCGAAGTCACGCATCGAAATCGTCCCGCAAAATGCGTTGGGTCGGTCGGCAGACGCGTCTTCAGCAACTCTGCGACCAGTTGAAAGCCGTTCTCCGGTTCATCAGAACCTACGAATGAAGCGGGATCATCGGCTCCGGTCGATGCCATTCACGCCGGGGAGGATGGTACATAGTGCATTCTCGACCGCACAGAACTCTCTCGGTTCAAGCGATACGGAACGTATTGAGGAATGCGGCGAGCTCATCACCCATCTGCCCTGAGTAACGGGCTTCCTTGAGAGGATTGGCGGCGCTGCTGCCACAAGGTGGGGATGGTGCGGCATCGCGAGAGTCGTGCGGTGGGGTCGAAATGCGTGCCGTGTGCCCGCCCTTCCATTCGCAGACCGATGGTTGGAACCTGCATCACTGTCCGGGCAGCCCATCTGCGCCATCCGCCGGTTTACGGCATCGAACAGGTGGAAGTCGGCTTCGATGGAAAACGTCAGACGCCCTTCCTCAACCAGTCCCTGGTCGCAAGAGCAAAGGATTTCAGAGGTCTGTCCCTGCACTCGCTTGGCATGTCGCTCCGACCGAGTTGAAGCAAGGCGTTTCGTTCCGACGTTCCAGGTGCAACAGCGGATCGACCCGGAACCGGAATCTCGAGAGTTAGTGGAGGCGTTCCAATATCATGAGAAATGGTTGACAAGGTAGCCGGCGTATCAGGCCTTGGATTTTTCGGACGGCAGGAGGGCGGCCATCTGGTCGATCCGGTCCGCCAACTTCTCCAGCATGGTTGACCGCTGGGAATCGTCTGCCCTGATCGCCCCTTTTGAATTGGCATCCTGTTGATCCCAGAGTTCATCGACGAGCAGGAGGGATGCCAGGAGCAGCAATCGCTGGTCGCCGACGTTGCCGACAGCGGCAACGAGACTCTTCACCTTGCTGTCTACATAGGCCGCAAGTTCGGCGGTTCGCTTTTCCTGGCCCTCACCGCAGGCCACTTCGTATTCATGACTGTTGATCAGTACCGTCACTTGGGGCATCACCGCGTTCCAACATAGTTTTCAGTTGCGCTACAACGGACCCGAGCTTTGCGTCCGCCGTTTCCAGCCGGCCTTCGAGCTCCCTGTTCCTCGCCACGGCACTGTCGAGTTCCTCTGACAGGCGCTGGTTTTCGCTCTCCAGCTGGCTCAACGATGCATCACCGATCGTCTGGAGAGTTTTGTCGAGTGCGTGTTCCAGTCTTTTGACTGCCTGTTCCAGTCTGGTCAACGCCCGGTCCTTTACCGCCATGATCGTTCCTGGTTCCGAAGTCATCCGACAATAACGCCATGTGGAGCGGGGATAAAGACGCGGGCCGCCAAATCGTGTTGGGTGGCGAACCTTGTTCCCGTTCCTTCGGGACAGTATGAAAGTGATGCTCACAATGTCCAATGCCGAGGTTGGCTGGCAACCCGGCCAGCCTGCAACGAATTCGGAGATCACGAACGGTGGATACGCGCGCGGTGGACCAGATATCAGAACGCGCGATGGCCAATGCCATCCGTGCCCTTGCCATGGATGCCGTTCAGGCCGCTGCAAGCGGTCATCCCGGCATGCCCATGGGCATGGCCGATACCGCGACCGTACTCTTTGCCCGCTTCCTGAAATACGACCCGACGTCTCCTGATTGGCCTGACCGCGACAGGTTCGTACTGTCCGCGGGCCACGGTTCCATGCTGCTCTATGCGCTGCTCCATCTCACCGGCTATGCCGACATGACGATCGGGGAGATCCGCAATTTCAGACAACTGGGAAGCCGCACCGCGGGCCATCCCGAATACGGCGCCAGTCCGGGCATCGAAACCACGACCGGTCCCCTTGGCCAGGGTCTTGCCAACGCTGTCGGTATGGCGCTCGCCGAGAGAATTCTTGCCGCCCGATTCGGGAGCATCGTCGATCACCACGTCTATGTCATCGCGAGCGACGGCTGCATGATGGAAGGTATCAGCCACGAAGCCGCATCGCTTGCCGGACATCTCCGGCTGAACCGCCTGATCGTGCTGTTCGATGATAACGGGATCTCGATCGACGGGCCCACCTCGCTCGCGGAATCGGACGACACCCTCAAGCGTTTCGAAGCCTACAACTGGTCCGTGGAACGTGTGAATGGCCACGACATCGAGGAAGTCGCGGGCGCCATCGAAAGGGCGCGAACCAGCGATCGTCCGAGCCTCGTTGCCTGCCGTACCGTCATCGGTTTCGGTGCGCCCAACAAACAGGGTACCGCGGCGACACATGGCGCGCCGCTTGGTGATGACGAGATCGCTGCCGCACGAGTCCAACTCGACTGGCATTCCGAGCCCTTCGTCATTCCCGAGGACATTCTCGAAGCCTGGAGAGAGGCCGGCCGGCGGGGCACCGCCTTGCGCGAGGGCTGGCAACAGAAGTTCGATGCGCTTCCCGAGAGCGAACGCAGGGAATTCGACCGCCGCATGGCCCGTGACCCGGGAGCCCAGGCACGACGGATCACGACGGATCATGTCTCCCGGCTGCTGTCCCAACCCAGGGAGGTCGCCACCCGCAAGGCAAGCGAGCTGGTACTCGAGAGTCTCACCATGGCATTGCCCGAGATGATCGGCGGTTCGGCCGATCTGACGGGATCGAACAACACGCGCACCAGGGCGATGGCCGATATCACGGCAGACGACTATTCCGGGAGCTATATCCGGTATGGCGTTCGCGAACACGCCATGGCAGCAGCCATGACCGGCATGGCGCTTCATGGCGGCATCATTCCCTACGGCGGAACCTTTCTTGCCTTCACCGATTACTGTCGGCCTTCGATCCGGCTTGCAGCCCTCATGAAACAGCGTGTCATCTACGTGATGACCCATGATTCGATCGGTCTTGGAGAAGACGGGCCGACCCATCAGCCTGTCGAGCACCTCGCCAGCCTGAGGGCCATCCCCAATCTCAATGTCTTCAGGCCCGCTGACGCCGTCGAGACCGCAGAGTGTTGGGAACTCGCGCTGCAATCCCGGTCAACGCCATCCGTCATTGCTCTTTCCAGGCAGAACCTTCCCCAGGTCAGGACCGTTCCGGCGATCGGCAATCTCAGCAGCCGGGGCGCCTACGTTCTCCGAGAGACGATCAGTTTCCACCAGGCAACTATCGTTGCCAGCGGTTCGGAGGTGTCCATCGCCATCAAGGCCCACGAGATACTCGAAGCAAGCGGTGTCGGCGTACGCGTCGTATCGATGCCCTGCCTCGAGCTCTTCAATGCCCAGGACAACGCCTACCGGTCATCGCTGATCGGGCGTGACAAGGCGCTTGTCGCTGTCGAGGCGGCGATTCCCATCGGCTGGACTGACATCATCGGCGAATCCGGCGGTACGGTCGGCCTTTCCGGTTTCGGTGAATCGGCACCTGCCAAGGTGCTCTACGGACATTTCGGCATCACACCGGAGGCGATCATCGAGGAAGTGAGAAAACGGCTCCCGAAGCCATGAGATTCGCTGCCGGTATCCGTGCCGTTACCCCGGTTTGTCCAGCGGGAAAATTTCTGGATGCACGTCGTTTCCGCCCGGACCGACCGCGCGTTGACCGGTTGGCACGCGGCAGGTAGGAAGGGGACTTTGAGACCCGCTCACCGGATCCGGAGGAAGACATGGCCGTTCGCGTCGGCATCAATGGTTTCGGCCGAATCGGCCGTTTGGTCTTTCGTGCCGCCATGGAAGCGGCGCGCGATGACGTGGAATTCGTTGCCATAAACGATCTGGGATCCGCGGAGGCCAACGCTCACCTGCTCAAGTACGACACAGTCCACGGTATCTACCCGGGAAAGGTGTCGTCGCGCGGCAATACCCTGATAGTGGATGGCAGAAGCGTGCAGGTCCTCTCGGAACGCCGGCCTTCCGAGCTTCCCTGGGGCGATCTCGGCGTCGATGTCGTCATGGAGTGTACGGGGATCTTCGCCTCCCGGGAGAAAGCGGCCCAGCATCTCGAGGCTGGCGCCCGAAAGGTTCTGGTTTCCGCTCCGGCATCAGGGGCGGACCTGACCGTGGTCTACGGTGTCAATCACCGCAAGCTTCGCGGATCGCACGATGTCATCTCCAATGCCTCCTGCACGACCAACTGCCTGGCACCCGTTGCCGCGGTCCTCCATGAGGCGATCGGCATATGCCACGGGTTCATGACGACCATACACGCCTTCACCGGCGATCAGCGGACCGTCGACACCCTTCATGCCGACCCGCGCAGGGCGCGCGCTGCATCGGCCTCCATGATTCCCACCTCGACCGGTGCTGCCCGCGCTGTCGGTCTGGTACTCCCGGAGCTTGAAGGCAAACTCGACGGCACATCGATCCGGGTTCCCACACCCAATGTCAGCCTCGTCGACTTCAAGTTCGAGGCGCTGAAGAATACCAGTGTCGAGGCCGTCAACCTCGCCGTCAGGAAAGCCGCGCGCGGTCGCCTCAAGGGCATCCTTGCAATCAATGACAAACCGCTCGTTTCCAGCGACTTCAACCACAATCCGGCAAGCTCGATCTTCGATCTTTCCGAAACCAAGGTGATCGACGGGCGTTTCGTCAGGGTTCTTTCCTGGTACGATAACGAGTGGGGTTTCTCGAACCGCATGAGCGATACGGCCTCGGCACTCGGCAAGTTTCTCTAGATCCGGGGCGGTCTTCGCGTTGCTTTCCTTCCGCACGCTGGATGATTTCAGCCTTTCCGGAAGGCGGGTTCTCCTGCGCCTCGATCTCAATGTCCCGCTCAAGGAAGGGTGTGTCGCGGGTCCGGAACGCATCAACCGAACGCTTGCCACCGTGCGCGATCTCTCCCGTGCCGGCGCCCGCACGGTCATTCTCTCCCATCTGGGAAGGCCGAAAGGACGTCCCGATCCTTCGCTCTCCCTCGCGCCAGTCGCCGCTGCTGTCTCGGAAGCGCTGGGAGTTCCGGTAGCGTTCGCCCCCGACACGATCGGAGCGAGCGCCAGAGAGCTGGTTTCGGCACTCCGGCCGGGCGACATCGCCATGCTTGAGAACCTCCGGTTTTCTCCCGGCGAAGAAGGCAACGATGCCGGATTCGCACACGAACTTGCCGCCTTCGGTGAGATCTACGTCAACGATGCATTTTCCGTCTGCCATCGCGCCCATGCTTCGGTCTCTGCGTTGGCAGGCCTTCTTCCGGCCTGCGCGGGGCGCCTCATGGAAGAGGAGGTCCGGGAACTTGGCCGCGCACTCTCGAATCCCGTGCGCTCGGTGGCCGCCATCGTCGGTGGCGCCAAGGTGTCGACCAAGCTTGCCATCCTCGAGAATCTCTGCGACTGGGCCGACCTCCTCGTCGTGGGTGGCGCCATGGCCAACACGTTCCTGGCCGCTTGCGGCACCGGGATCGGCGCTTCGCTCCATGAGCCCGACATGATCGATATCGCCCGCGGTATCATGAAGAAGGCTGAAGGGCGGAACCGCGCGATCATGCTTCCCGTCGATGCCGTCACCGAAGATGGTGGGAAGCCGTTCGTTCACGGCTCGTTCGATACCATCGGTCCGGAATCGAGAATTCTCGACATCGGCCCGGAGACGGTCGCCGCCATATCCCACCGACTCGAGGAATGCAGGACCGTTGTCTGGAACGGACCGATGGGGGTGTTCGAACGGAATGGATTCGATGCCGGAACGACGGCACTTGCCAGATATGTCGCGGACCTGACCCGGAAACAGGTACTCTTTTCCGTGGCGGGCGGGGGCGACACCGCATCGGCACTCACCCATGCCGGTGCCGCTGAGGGCTTTTCCTATGTCTCGACGGCCGGAGGCGCCTTCCTCACATGGCTCGAAGGCACGCCCCTGCCAGGTCTCGTGGCACTGGAGACGTCCTGATATCCCGACGTCCGGAAACGACCGCAGTCTTCGTGGTGGAAACCCTGGATGAGGCCCGGGCGGTCGTGGACGAGACAAAAGAGCGCAACCATCCCATCCTGCTTGTCACCGATCCGGGCGCCTGTGCCCGATTGGGGCCTGGTTATCTCTTCGAGATGATGCTCCAGGCGGGCGCCGACGGCGAACGGGTCCGCATGCTGATCGACTGTGGCCCCGACCCCGGATACGCCATGCTCGCCCTGCGCCTTGGCTGGCGCGAAATCCACTTCAAGGCAGAACCATCCATCGTCACCCGCATCGCCGACATGACGCAGTCACTTGGCGGAATATTCCATCACGAACTGCCCGAGACACGCGATTTCCCTTGAGTTGGTTCTGGAAACCACACTCGGCACCGGTGAGATGGAGTTCCGCGTGTACGGCATCGACGGTCCGAGGGTCGCGGGTTTCTCGGCCATGAACTTCCTGCCCTTGGGCACCGTCACGCCTTCAGACGGGTCATGGCCGGATCATGGAGCGCAGTCAAGTGGACGCGGGCGGGAATGCGTTCGGTCGCCACCTCGAGTTCATAACTGCCGTTCAGCACATATTCCCGGTCGACCCCACCGCCCGAACGGACATAGCCGTAGCCGATAGCCTTGTTGACGGTGTAGCCAAATCCGCCACTGGTGAGCCAGCCGGCAATCTCGCCGTTGCGGTAGATCGTTTCGCGACCGATCAGTACAACGTCCGGATCGTCGACCGTGAAGCCGGCGAGCATCTTCGTCACCCCTTCGCGCTTCTGGCGCTCAAGAGCCTCGCGGCCCCTGAAAGGCGTGTTGGAGGCGAGCTTGACGGCCCATCCCATGCCCGCCTCGAGAGGCGTGTGGTCGGGACCGATGTCGGAACCCCAGGCGCGGTAGCCCTTCTCGAGCCTCAGCGCTTCGATCGCGCGATAGCCAGCGAGCCTGAGGCCGTGCCGTCGCCCCGCCGCCCGCACGGCCTCGAAGACCGGAACTGCATGGTCGACGGGGCAGTGCAGCTCCCAGCCGAGTTCGCCGACGTAGCTCACACGAAGGGCCCGGACGGGCGAACCGGAGATATCGATGGCGCGCACCTGACCGAATGGAAAGGCGGCATTCGAGACATCGTCGTTCGTCGTTTCCTCGAGGATGGCACGGGAGTTCGGCCCCATCAGGGAGAGCGTGGCATGATCGTTGGTGACGTCCTCGAGCGTTGCATCGATCCCTTCCGGAATATTCCGGCGGATCCAGTCGAAGTCGTGGGTGACGAGGCCGGTGCCGGTGACGATATAGAATGTGTCATGGCTGAGCCTTGCGACGACCAGATCGCATTCGATACCGCCCAGGTCGTTCAGCATCTGCGTGTAGACCAGCGAACCGGGAGGCCGTGCAACATCGTTCGATGCCATACGGCTCAGGGCGTCCCCGGCATCGGGGCCCCTGAGGAGAAACTTTGCGAATGACGACTGGTCGATGAGAACGGCAGCCTCGCGTGCGGCTCGCGCCTCGCGGCCGACAGCATCGAGCCAGTTCTGCCGACCGAAACTGTAGCGGTCCTCGGGAACCTCTCCGGCAGCACGATCGGCAAACCAGTTGGCCCGTTCCCAGCCAAGCTTCTCGCCGAAGCACGCGCCCTCCTCCTCGAGCAGCCGGTAGAGCGGTGGCTTCTTCCATGGTCGCGCGGACCTGTGCTCCTCCTGCGGCCAGGCGATCGTGTAGTGCTTGCCATAGGCTTCGTGGGTCCGGTGGCGGACCCAGTCGAGATCGAAATGCGGACTGCCGAAACGCCGGATGTCGACGGGCCACAGATCGAACGGCGGCTCGCCACCGTGCACCCATTCGGCCAATGCCATGCCGGCACCTCCTGCAGAGGCGATCCCGAAGGCGTTGAATCCGGCGCCGACGAAGAATCCCCGAAGTCCCGGCGCCTCGCCCAGAATGAAGTTGCCGTCGGGCGTGAAGCTCTCGGGCCCGTTGATGAGCTGCTTGACGCCTGCATGCTCGAGCGCGGGCACCCTGCCGGAGGCCAGTTCCACCAGCTGCCGGAAGTGATCGAAATCCGGATCGAGCAGGGAGAAGTGGAAGTCCTCGGGAATGCCGTCGACCGCCCAGGCAAGAGGGTCGGATTCGTAACCGCCCATGACCAGACCGCCGACCTCCTCCTTGTAGTAGGTGAGCCGGTCCGGATCACGCAATGTTGGCAGATCGGTCGTCACGCCATCGATCGGCTCGGTCACCATGTACTGGTGCTGTACGGAGACGAGCGGCACGTTGACGCCGACCCTTGCGGCAAGCTCCCGGGTCCACTGTCCGGCACAGCAGACCACCTTCTCACAGGAGATCCGCCCGACCGGCGTCATCACGGCGCGAACGCTTCCGCCCGAGGTTTCGATGGCGGTGACACAGGTATCCTCGAGGATGCGCACACCGGCCATGCGCGCACCCCTCGCAAGGGCCTGGGTGATGTCGGAGGGATTGGCCTGACCGTCGGTCGCAAGGATGGCGGCACCCACGACATCCTGGACATCCATGAGCGGCCAGAGATCCTGCGCCTCGCCGGGGCTCAGAAGATGCATGTCGAGTCCGAACGAGCGGGCCGTCGTCGCCTGGCGCTTCACCTCGATCCAGCGCTCGGCATTGCAGGCCAGGCGCAATCCGCCGTTCATCTTCCAGCCCGTGGCAAGGCCCGTTTCGTCCTCGATCCTGTTGTAGAGATCGACGGAGTAACCCAGCATCTGCGTGATGTTGGCGCTGGTCCGCAGCTGTCCCACAAGACCCGCGGCATGGAAGGTCGAGCCCGAGGTGAGCTTGCGGCGTTCCAGAACGACGGTGTCCGTCCATCCCATCTTTGCCAGATGATACGCGGTCGAACAGCCGATGATGCCGCCGCCGATGACGACGGCCCTGGCGGTTTCGGGAAGCTCCTGCATGGTCCTCAAGTCCCCGTTTCAGGCGAACGCCGGCGCCATCGGCATTCGGCTCGACCTTGTGATGTCAACAAGGGGGCGGGGGCCTCATCGACGTTATCTGATGGTCACCAGAGCGATCCTCTGCCAGAAGTAGAAACCGGCCATCACCCCGACCGCAAGTAACCGGATGACGGCCTCGGGGAAACCCGCCGGGCCGGCGGCGATGCCGGGCAGGAAGAGGAGAAGGCAGACGATACCCAGCAAGATTCGCCCTGCGACGTTGAGCCTGCGCGCAAACCATCCCTGCACCGCGGCCGCGAATGCGAACATGGCCAGAAGCGACGTCGCGAACACGACGAGGATCTGCACCCAGTCATCGAGCCAGAGGATCGAGCCGTCCTCCGCCACCCCGGAAATCATCAACAGTTCCGTGTTGAAGATGAACACGAAGGGCAGGATGGCGGTCCGCATGTCGTAGGTGAATCCCTGGATCCCGGTCTTGATCGGATCGCTCTGCGCAATGGCGGAGGCGGCATAGGCCGCAAGGCCGACAGGGGGCGTGTCGTCGGCAAGAATGCCGAAATAGAAGACGAAAAGATGGGCCGCGATCACCGGGAAGATGAGGCCCGCATTGCCGCCGAGCTCGACAATGACCGGTGCCGTCAGGGATGCCATGAGAATGTAGTTCGCCGTCGTCGGAAGGCCCATGCCGAGGATCATGCTCGTGATCGCGGTCAGGATGAGCACGATGAAGATACTGCCCATCGAGACGGCGTCGATCAGGGTGACGAAACGACCCACCAGTCCGGTCGCCTGGACAACGCCGACGATGATGCCCGCGGCAGCGGTCGCTACGCCGATGGCGATCATGTTGCGGGCACCCGCGATCAGGCCGTCGAGGATATCGCTGAGGCCGCGACGCACGCCCCCCAGAAGAAGCGCTCCAATGGGCTCGCCGGCCGAACGTGTGAGCCAGGCGATGGCGGGACGCTGCAGTACCATGATCACCGCGAGGGCTTCGATGGCATAGAGCGCCGAAAGGATCGGGGAGCGCCGCAGGACCAGCAGAAACCAGAACAGCACAAGGATCGGCACGATGTAGTGGAGGCCGATGGGCAGCGTGCGCAGCAGCCGGGGAAGCTCGTCACGCCTGAGCGCGCGAATATCGAGCTTGAGGGCCTCGAGATGCACCACGTAAAAGAGTGCGAGGTAGGAGATGAGCGCCGGTATGATCGCGGCACGCACGACATCGATATAGGCGATGCCGAGAATCTCGGCCATGATGAAGGCCGCCGCTCCCATCACCGGCGGCATCAGCTGTCCGTTTGTCGAGGCGGCTACCTCCACGGCACCGGCCTTGTGGGGCGGAAGCCCCACCTTCTTCATCAGGGGGATGGTGAAGGTTCCGGTCATCACGGTGTTGGCTATGGAGGAGCCGGAATAGAGCCCCGAGACACCCGATGCGACGATCGCGGCCTTGGCGGCACCGCCTCTGAAGCGCCCGAATGCGGCGAACGCGACATCGATGAAGTACTTCCCCGCCCCGGCACGTTCGAGCAGCGAACCGAAGAGGACGAAGAGAAAGATGATGCTTGCGGAGACGCCGAGGGGAACGCCGAAGATGCCCGAGGTCGACAGATAGATGTCGTTCACCGCGAAATCGAGCGGCAGCCCGCGATGACGCAGGAGATCGGGCATCCAGGGCCCGACGAAAAGGTAGACCAGAAAGACAAGGCAGATCAGTGCAAGCGCTACTCCGAGCGCCCGTCTGGCCGCCTCGAGAAGCAGCAGGGTGCAGGTCACACCCACCCACACGTCGAACCACAGGGGTAGGCCCTGCCGCTTGATGAGCCCTTCGTAGTCCAGCACGATGAAGAGCGATGCCGAGGCCGCGATGATCCCGAGCAGTACGTCATAGAGAGGGATCATGAGGCGGACACGGCGTGACGGCCCATAGCCGCACACGAGTAGGCGAAGCCCGTCGTGGCGAATAATGCCGAAGCGCGCATGGGCAACGCCCAGAATACGCCGTGTCCCTTCGACCAGGCCGACAACGATCACGAGGACGGGAACGAACCACCAGTGGGAGTAGCCCATGAGGTCGAGATCGCCCTGAAGCGTCCCGAAATCGACCAGGGTCCACAGGGCAAGCGCCAGAAGAAGGCTCCCGAAGACGAGATCGAAGATGAGAATACGGCCGCCCGGATTCGGGAACAACCGGTCCATCCAGGTAAGGCGGCGACCCTCCCGGACCGCGGGAAACGCGAGAAAGGCGAGCAGAAGCGCGAAGGCCAGATGAATCGAGCGCGCCTGCCAGGTATCGAACGGGTTGTCGACGATATAGAGCTGGAAGCCGGACCAGGCGAGACACAGGAACGCGATCACGCCGCGCCATGCGAGGCTCTCGGGAACGCGCGGACCCGTCTCGACTTTGGAGAACCGGTCGATCCCAACCGGTTCGGCAACATCATTCGCCATCAGACTGACCACGCAATCATGGCTGACATCCCGGAATCAGGAAGGCGGGCAAGCAGTGCCCGCCTCCTGTTGAACCGCAAGTGTCGGGACCCGGTTACATCCAGCCCTGCTCTTCGTAGTAGCGCTGCGCACCTTCATGCAACGGCGCCGACAATCCTTCCATCATCGCCTTGGGATCGAGATACCTGAATGCCGCATGGGATGCCCGAAGCTCGTCGAGATTCTCCATGACGGTGCGCACGACATCATAAACGACATCGGCCTCAAGCGCCTCGCTCGCGACCACCGTCGCCTTGACGGCATAGGTCTCGACGGGCTCGTCGACACCCTTGTAGATGCCGGCTGGCAACTCGGTCATGACGTAGTAGGGCTTGTCCGAGATGAATTCCCGGATCTCCGGGGAGTTGATTGGAACGATACGGATATCGGTCGAATTCGCCGGTTCCTCGATGGCCGCAGCAGGATTGCCGACGGTGTAGAAGAAGGCGTCGACCTTCATGTCGATGAGGGCACGCGAGGCCTCGTTCTGCTGCAGGCCCTCCGCCTCGACCTCGATACCGTGGAGCCTCAGCACGTCTTCGGCGTTGCCCCGCTGTCCGGAACCCGGATTGCCGATATTGACCGGACGTCCGGCAAGATCGGCCACGCTCATGATGCCGGTATCGGCGCGCGTGACGAGCAGCACGGATTCGGGATGCACGCTGAAAACGCTGCGCAGCGAACCGACCGCCTTGCCTTCCCAGTCGGCATGACCGTGGGTCGCCTGCCAGTTTCGGTCAGATTGGGCGACACCGAAATCGAGCAGGCCGCGGTTGACGGCATTGATGTTGAACACCGAGCCGAGGGCCGGGCGTCCGACACAGTTGTAGGCGTCGCCGGCGTGCTTGTTGACCAGATTGCAGACATGCAGCGCCACCTGGTAGTAGACGCCGGTCACGGACCCGCCGCCGATCAGCAGGTCGCGGGACGCATGCGCCGGAACGCTGATCGCGCTCGCCGCCAGGAACACCCCCGCAACAAGCCAGGAATAAATGAATTTACGCATTTGGTATAATCCTCCTCATTGTCATTGATATCGAATCCGGGCCGGATTCCGGAGTGTGCACCGAAGAAGCACCGAAGAAACACCGTCCGACGGTACACTCTCCATCGATACGTCACAACCTCGGACTTACTGGCCTGCTATCCTGATGCGGTCAACGGGCAGGTCCAGAAGGCCCATGGTTTTCCTCATATTATTCTGTTCAGACGCAGATTTTTCCGGGCAGGGCGTGGACCGCGGCGACACCGTGCTCTCCCCTTGTCGCCGGCTGATGAAACCCCCATCGCGGCCTCCTTCCCGTGGGCCACCGTCGGCGACACGGCCGTCTACTTCTCCAATCTCGAACCCTTCGACTGCCTGATGTTCGTGCCATGAAGCTGCGCCGGATCAGCGGCGTCCGTATCGTCGACCTGGTTGATGCCTTCGGCCTGTCGCGCTCGACGGTCAAGCGGGCGATCAGGCTGTGGAAGACCTCGGGCATGCCTTTGCACGAGAACCCGGCGTCTCCACCAGCCCCTTCAACGAGAACCTGCCCGCCGTTGTCATCGAGGGTCTCGACGGGGCGGGCGATCGAGTTCCAGCGTGCCGGGAGTGAATTGCCAAGGGTCACGGTCAATGCTAGCTTCCGCGCCTCTCGAAAATCCGTGCAATCAGGTGTTTAATTCATGAAGATCGACGGTAACGCGATCCGTCCCGGCATGGTGATCCACCACAAGGACCGGCTGCTGGTCGCCACGAAAATCCAGCACACCCAGCCGGGCAAGGGTGGCGCCTATCTCCAGGTGGAACTCAAGGACATCCGGGACGGAACCAAGCTCAACGAACGGTTCCGCTCCTCGGAATCGGTGGAACGTGCCAGGCTCTGGGACACACCGCACCAGTTCCTGTTCGCCGACGCGGATACCTTCACGTTCATGAACTCCGAAACCTTCGAGCAGACGGTCATCAACCGTGACATGATCGGTGACAAGACGGCTTTCCTGCAGGACGGCATGGAGGTCAAGGTCCAGTCCTACGAAGACGAACCGCTCGGCGTGTCACTGCCGGAGACCGTCGTTTTGGCCGTGGAAGAGACCGAGGCGGTGGTCAAGGGCCAGACGGCCGCTTCGTCCTACAAGCCCGCCATCCTGGAGAACGGAATTCGCATCATGGTCCCCCCGCACATCGAGACCGGAGTCAAGGTGGTGGTCAACACCGAAGACGCGACCTACCGGGAACGTGCAAGAGACTGACTGCGGGTCTTGGCGTACCAATCCCCCCTGATCGCCGTCATGGCGAAGGCAGCCTCGAAGGTTGCCGTTGCCCTCATCCGGGACTACAACGAAGCCGACAATCTGCTTTCCTCGATGAAGGGGGCGGACAGGTTCATCGAAGCGTCCGCGAGACAGGCCGGAGAAGCGTTGCGACGGGAACTCGGATATGCCCGTCCCGATTTCTCCTTCGATGCCTCCGGCGGTAACCGTACCCGCTGGATTGTCAGACCCCTTGACGGCAGGACGAACTACGTGCACGCCATCCCCCATGCCTGCATCGCCGTCGCTGTCGAAATGAACGGAGCGATCGTCGCCGGCGTGGTGCTCGATCCTCTGAGGGATGAACTGTTCTGGGCCGAAAAGGGCCATGGCGCCTTCATGCGTGCAAGACGCCTTCGGGTGAGTCAGAGGAAGGAGTTGGCCGGTTGCGTCATCGCCCATGGCGACGGCGTGCGGTCCGCCGTCGGGATGGCGAGGCTGCTGAAGGAGAGACCTCGTCTGCGCTGCCTCGGCGCACCGCCGCTCGATCTTGCCTGGGTGGCGAGCGGCAGGCTCGACGGCTACTGGGCAGACGGCGCCGATCCCGAAAGCCTGGCGGCGGGAATGATCCTCATCCAGGAAGCGGGGGGATTCGCAACCCGGATGGATGGCAGCTCCTTCGGCACCACGCCGCAATCGGTGCTCGCCGGAAACGCCCATGTCCATGAACACCTGCTCCGGCTCTTTTCCGGTCCCTGATCTGACACATTGTCGCCACCAACCGCCATCCGATAGACGGCACTCTGTCGGCCATGGTATCCACGCGCGCACCCCGAGGCTTCGCGATACCCGGGGACAGGATCGGATCGCTTCGTCGTGGCGGGCAAACCAGCGAATTTCCGTGTTTGGCCACAGGCGAATCAGGTTGAGGTGGAGCACCACATGACACGCCCAGACCGCTATCTCGTCAGAATGGCCGTCTTCCTTCTGGCAGTGCTCGTCGTCGTGGGCTTTCTGGCGGCAACGCTTGCCCTTGCCTTTCGGGCGAACCCGGCGCTGAACGGACTGATCCTCGGCGTCCTTCTGTTCGGAATCCTCTACATCTTCCGTCAGCCCCAGATGCTTTACCGGGAAGTCTCGTGGATCGAGAGTTTCCGCAAGCCGCAGCTTGGCCTCCAGATCGAGCCCGGCCTTCTTGCGCCGATGGCCGCCATGTTCGGCAAGCGCCGGACCACCAACCGGCAGTTCAGCCTCTCGCCCACGTCAACCCGTTCAATCCTCGACAGCATCGGTGCACGGCTCGACGAGTCCCGCGAGATTTCGCGCTATCTCATCGGGCTGCTGATCTTTCTGGGACTGCTGGGAACGTTCTGGGGCCTCATCAAGACCGTCGGCGGGGTCAGCGCAACACTCAACACCCTCGATCTCGATCCCGGACAGGACATCGTCAGCCTGTTCGAGAGTCTCAAGGAAGGGCTGGCTTTGCCGCTCTCCGGCATGGGAACGGCTTTCAGTTCGTCACTTTTCGGGCTCGCCGGATCCCTGATTCTCGGATTCCTCGATCTGCAGTCCGGCCAGGCCCTCAACCGATTCTACAACGAACTGGAGGAGTGGCTTTCCTCCGTGACACGGCTCTATCCGGGAAGTGCCCTGAGCGGCGAAACCGCGGAATCCGACCAGGCGCCCGCCTATGTCAGCGCCCTTCTCGAACGGACCGCCGACAGTCTCGACCGTCTGCAGATCGTCCTGGAACGGAACGCCGAGAACCGCCATCACGGCGATGAACAGATTTCAGCGCTCACGGACCGGCTCGTCCGGCTGGTCGACCAGATTCAAACCGAACAGCAGCAAGTGGTTATGCTCCTCAGAGACCAGGCCGAATTCAAGACCGCGATCCAGCACCTGGCCGAGACCCAGAAGGCCGGCGCCTTCGACGAGGCAAGCCGGCTGCATCTGCGCAACCTCGATGCCGCCATGAGTCGCCTTGTCGACGAGACCGTTTCCGGACGCGGCGTGATCGCCAACGAGCTGCGCTCGGAAATCAGGCTCCTGGCGCGCACCATAGCCGCGTCCCGCACCGGCGATACCGGAAGCTAGACCGTGGCCTTTCGCACCCGGCGCGTCCTGTCGGGAGGGGATACCTGGGCGGGTTTCGTCGATGCACTGTCGGCGTTGCTGATGGTCCTGATCTTCGCGCTTGTCGTGTTCATGATCGCACAGCTCTTTCAGGGCGTGGCCCTCACCGGTCAGGACCAGGCGTTGAGCCGTCTGCGGGCCAGGGTCACGGAGCTTGCCGACATGCTGGCCCTGGAACGCGGCAACAATGCCGATATCCGTAACGAACTGGCGCAACTCTCCGCCGAGCTTCAGCAATCCGCCGCGTCGAGGGACGAGACGGTCCAGGCCTTCGCTATCCTGTCGAGGGAACGAGATGCGCTTCTGGCGGACCTTGCCGCAATGCATTCCCTGGCCCTGACGAACGAGCAGGAGCTGGAGGACGCAAGAGCGCGTATCGGCCTCCTCAGCGAGGATCTCGACCGCGCCCGCGAGGAGGTGACTGTCGGCAGGGGTACCCTTTCTCTGAAACTTGCAGAACTGGCCAGTCTTCAGCGGGATCTCGATGCCCTGCAACAGGTGCGCAGCAATCTCGAAGGCGAGATCGGCCGCATGCTGCTTGTTCTGGAAGAGGCACAGGCCCTTTATGCCGTTCTCGAAAACCGGCTTGCCGGGACCGAAGCCAGCCTCACCGAATCGCGCGCCTCGGAGGAGGAACTCGCCGCCGCGCTCGTTCAGAACCGCAGCGAACTGGAACGTCTTGCCCTTCTGCTCGAACAGTCCCGGCTCGCCGAGTCCGAGACGGAGCAGACCCTCACCGAACGGGAATCGGAGCTTTCGTCGGCAAGTGAAAGGATCGACGAACTGATCGCCGGGCTCAGTGCGGCGCGCGACCGCTCCATGGAACTCGAAGCCCGACTTTCGGACGAGGAGGAACGCACGCTTCTGGCGCAAAGGGAAGTCGAGGAACGCAATGTCCGCATTGCCGAACTCACCCTGCTGCTGGGCGTGACCGAAGACGAGCGCACATCGGCCATTGAACAGAACGACGCGCAGGCAACACAGATCGCCCTCCTCAACATCCAGATGAGCGCACTTCACAACCAGTTGACGTCCCTCAACGACACACTCGAGGCAGCGGAGGTCAGGGCCGCCCGGGATCAGGTGCAGATCGCCGAACTCGGCGAACGTCTCAATGCCGCACTTGCCGCCAAGGTCCAGGAACTCAACCGGTTCCGCAGCGAATTCCTCGAAAAGCTGCACGATCACCTTGGCAACCGGGAGGACATCAAGGTGGTGGGAGACCGGTTCGTCATCCAGTCGGGTGTTCTGTTTCCCAGCGGAAGTGCCGAGATCACCGAAGTCGGCCGGGAAGGTCTGCGCCAGATTGCCGATCTCATTCTCGAACTCATCACCGAGATTCCGGACGATATTGACTGGATCCTGAGAGTGGACGGTCATACCGACACCAACCCCATCTCGACGCCACTGTTCCCGAGCAACTGGGAGCTTTCGACGACACGCGCGACTTCAGTGGTTCGCTATCTCGTGTCGCTGGGCGTGCCGGAACATCGCCTGATGGCGGCGGGCTTCGGCGAATTCCAGCCCATCGATGCAGGAGAGGACGTCCTCGACCTGCAACGCAATCGCCGGATCGAGTTCAAGCTCACCGACCAGTGATCCCGTCTTCTGGTGCGCCGATGACAGCGTTGCGGCGCTGCCCGCTCTGGGCCAATGTGGCGACCGGAATGCGGAAAGGCCCATGGATTCGATCCTGATCGCCAACAGCAAGGGAGGCTGCGGCAAGACGACGCTCGCAACGAACCTCGCGACCGCCTTCGCAGCCGCCGGCAAGACCACCGTTCTGGCCGATGCAGACAGGCAGCACTCGAGCCTTCGCTGGTGCATGATGCGTCCAGCGAGCGTTGCGCGTGTTCACGGCCTCGACTGGTGCGCAAGGCGCGGGAAAATTCCTGGCGGCACCGACCGCCTTGTCATCGATTCCCCTGCAGGCACGGCCCGGCGCACACTCGATACTCTTTTGCGGCGCGCGGACCTCATCGTGGTGCCGGTTCTGCCTTCCATCTTCGACGAACAGGCCTCGGCGCGTTTCCTGGCACTCCTGGACAGGCTCAAGACCATCCGGAAGAATCTCGTGCCGGTCGTCCTGGCCGCCAACCGCGTGAAACCCGGGACACACGCGGGCGACCGTCTCGACATCTTCATCCGCAGCCTGGGCTACCGGCCTGCGGCACACATCCCGGAACACGACCTCTACGGCAGACTTGCTCTCGACGGACTGGGCCTCTTCGATCTGGATACGCCGGAAGCCTATGACAACGCGCTCCACTGGTTGCCGTTGCTGCGCCGTGTCGAGGCGGCCCTGTGGGAAAGGTCCGGCTGATCCTCCCTGTTGCGAAACCGGGGCTCATCTGCCGCCGATCAGTCTCGCGATTCTCGCAGGCGCCTCATCGTGGCGCCAGGTTTCCCTGAACGACTCGACGCCTGCTTCGATGGCGGCATCGATGCCCGAACGCTCCCAATCACGCATCAGCCTTTTCTGCGCGCGGATGGCTCTTGGCCCGGCATCGAGGATGCCTTCGACCCAGCGGTTCACGACGTCCGCCAGGTCCTCCGGTGCCGCCACGGCTTCCACGAGACCGGCGCCGAGCGCTTCCTTGGCAGACATGGTGCGGCCGGTGAAGAGCAGTTCCGAGGTGCGCCCCCAGCCGACAAGCCGGGGCAACAATGCAGCCTCGATCACCGAGGGAAGCCCGAGCCGCACCTCAGGCATCGCAAAACTCGAACGCGACGAGGCGGCCCGCATGTCGCAGCTTGCGGCAAGTTCGAGAGCCCCACCGAGGCACGGGCCGTCGATCCTTGCAATGACCGGGACCGGACAGTCCCTCACCGCCCTGCAGGCGCCGTGCAGGCAGCGGATGAACACCTCGGCGTTCGAGGAATCGATTCGTGCAAGATCGTTGAAGTCGGCTCCCGACGAAAACGCACGTCCGGCGCCCGATATCACCACACAGCCCAGGCCGGCATCCGACGAAAGCTCGTCGACAGCCGCCGTCAACTCGTCGAGCAGGGCTTTGGAGAGCGCATTGAGCTTCTCGGGCCGAGCGAGGACGATCTCGGCAGAACCACGCTCCGAGACGTGAAGGTCGATTGATTGGTTCACGTGTTTCTCCCTGGAGCCATATTGGCGACAATGGAGCCATATTGGCGACAATGGTTGCCGGATCATTGTGCCACACAGGCAAAGGGAAAGGCTCAATCATGGGAAGGATTGCACTGGTGACCGGAGCATCCCGGGGCATCGGCAGGGGAATCGCGGCAGCTCTCGCCGAGGCCGGATACATCGTCGCGGCAAACTACCGCACGAACGACGAAGCGGCCGGAACCCTGGCGGAGCAACACGGCATCGCCACCTATAAATGGGACGTCGCCGACTACGAGGCCTGCAGGGAAGGCGTCGCGACGGTGGTCCGCGATCTCGGCGAGATCGAGGTACTGGTCAATAACGCCGGAATCTCACCGGACCGTTTCATGCACAAGATGGAAAATGACGTCTGGCGCCAGGTCATCGACACCAATCTCAACGGCTACTTCAACGTCACCCATCAGGTCATATCGGGGATGCGCAACGTCGGGTTCGGGCGGATCGTCAACATCGCATCCCTGTCGGCCTTTGCTCCGAATTTCGGCGAAACCGCCTATGGCGCCGCCAAGGGTGCTGTCATCTCCTTCACCAAGGCGCTGGCGAAGGAGAGCATCGCCAAGGGTGTCACCGTCAATGCCGTGGCGCCCGGATATATCGATACCGACATGGTGCGTGTCGCACCCCAGGAATGGCTCGACGATCTCGTCCGCAATCGCATCCCGGCAGGACGCCTCGGAAACGTCGGGGACGTCGCGCGCTGCGTCCTCTTCCTCGCAGCCGACGAGGCGGATTTCATCACCGGTGCGACGCTGGACGTCAACGGAGGACAACTCATGCGCTGACGCACATCGCGCTCAGACGCCGGTCCAGGATGTCTTCGGCCTCGGCCATGATCCTCTCGACGAGCGCACCCACTCCGGGGATATCGTGGATCAATCCGAGAACCTGACCGGCCGACCAGATGCCTGCCTCGAGATCACCTTCGTCCAGCAGCTTGCGCCCCTCGGTACCGGCAACCAGAGGTGCGAGTTCCTCGATGGTGACACCTCCTGGCCGCGCCTCGAGCTCCGCAACTTTCTCGGTGACACTGTTGCGGAAGAAGCGTGCTGTGTTGCGGAAACTCCGCAGGATGAGCTGCGTGTCCTGTTCCGTCGCCTGAACCGCAGCCTCCTTGATACGGTCGTGAACGTCGGCTTCCCGGGTGATCATGAACCGGGTGCCCATGTTGATGCCGTCGGCACCCAGTGCAAGGGCCGCAACCAGGCCGCGTCCGTCGGCAAAACCTCCCGAAGCGATCATCGGAATGGCGATCTTTTCGGCCACGATCGGGATCAGCACGAGACCGGGCACGTCGTCTTCTCCGGGATGTCCCGCACATTCGAAACCGTCGATCGCGATCGCATCACAGCCGATGGTCTGGGCCTTGACCGCATGGCGTGCCGACGTGCACTTGTGGATGATCCTTGCTCCCGCGGCCCGGATCCTGGGAAGAAAGCGTTGCGGGTTGTTGCCGGCGGTCTCGATGATCGTCACGCCTGCGTCGAGGGAGGCATCGATGTATTCCTCATAAGGCACCGGCTTGAGGGTCGGCAGAATCGTGATGTTGACGCCGAACGGCTGATCCGTGGCATCGCGGACGCGTGCAATTTCCTTCTGCAGGGCTTCGGGACCCGGCTGGGTGAGTGCCGTCAGAAAACCGAGCACGCCCGCCTCGCATACGGCCGCAACGAAGGGAGCGCGTCCGACATGGGTCATGCCGCCGCAACACAGCGGATGTCTCGAACCGAACATGTCGGTAAATCGTGTCTTCAACAAACAATAGTCCTCCTTGCCTGCTCACCCGTTGCCGATGAGTCTTTCATCGAACTGCAATGCGGCCAGACGCGCATAGCGCCCGTCGGCCTCCACAAGGTCACCGTGGCGCCCGCTTTCCACGATCCGGCCCCCGTGAAGGACCAGGATCCGGTCAACCTTGAGGACCGTCGCCAGCCTGTGGGCGATCACCAGGGTCGTCCTCCCCGCCATCAGCGTCTGAAGCGCCCGCTGAATCGCCTGTTCGCTTTCGGAATCGAGCGCATTGGTGGCTTCGTCGAGCAGCAGAATCGGGGCGTCCTTCAGGATCGCCCGCGCTATCGCGATCCGTTGCCTCTGTCCCACTGACAGGCGCAAGCCCCGTTCGCCGACAAATGTCCGGAAGCCTTCCGGCAGGCGGTCGATGAACTCTGTCGCGAACGCAGAATTGGCGGCCGCGCGGACTTCCTCGTCGTCAGCTTCGGGTCTGCCGTATCGGATGTTGTCGGCGATCGAGGTCCCGAAGATGACGGGCTCCTGGGGTACAAGGGCGATCCGCTGCCTCAGGGCGTCGAGTCCCGCCCGGCGGATATCGACACCATCCACGGTGATCGCGCCTTCCTCGGGCTCGTGGAATCGGAGCAGAAGACGGAAGAGCGTGCTCTTGCCGGCGCCCGATCGCCCGACCAGTGCCACGGTCTCGCCCCTTTCGACATCGAACGAGATGCCGTCGATCGCCTTCTCCCCGTGTCGTGCGGGATAGCGGAAAACGACATCGCGGAAGCTGATGGTGCCCCGTGACGGTTCGGGCAGTGCAACAGGATCCGCCGCCTCGCGAATGTCCGACTGCGCCACGAGCAGTTCGGTCAGCCTCTCGGCGGCACCGGCGGCGCGCTGCAGTTCGCCCCAGACTTCGCTCAGGACACCGGCGGCGGCGGCCACGATGACTGCATAGAAGACGAAGGACGCGAGATCGCCACCGCTGATGCGGCCGATGAGAACGTCGTGGCCTCCCATCCACAGCACGCCCGCGATTCCGCCGAAAAGAAGCAGGATGACACTGGAGAACAGAAAGCTCCGGGCGAGAATTCGTCTGACAGCGGTACGGAAGGTCTGCTCGACCGACTCGGCAAAACGTCCACGCTCGAAGTCCTGGCGGACAAATGCCTGCACCGTGGGAATGGCATTGAGGGTTTCGTCGACCCGGTGACCGACATCGGCAAGGCGGTCCTGCGACATGCGTGACAGGCGGCGCACCTTGCGGCCGAACACGAGAACCGGCAACAGCACCACCGGAACCATGAGGATGACGATCGCCGTGTACCTGGTGCTGGTCACCGCGAGCATGGCGATGCCGCCGGTGAGCAGCAGCACGTTGCGCAGGGCCATGGAAAGGGATGATCCCACGACCGTCTGGAGGACGGTGGTATCCGTCGTGAGCCTGGAGAGCACTTCGCCGGTCCGCGTCACCTCGAAGAAGGTCGGGGAAAGCGCCACGATCCGGTTGAAGACGTCCCGCCGCAGATCCGCCACCACCCGTTCGCCAATCCACGACACGAGAAAGGAGCGTGCGAAACTCGCGATCGCGAGAACGACTACCGTGGCGATCAGCACGACGAGGGCCTCGTCGAGGAAGTCCGGGTCGGTCTCTGCGAGACCCTGATCGATCAGGACCCGCAGACCCACCCCGAGGCCCAGGACCGCGACTGCGGCCACGATGAGCGCCAGAATGGCACCTGCAACCTGGATCCTGTAGGGCGCAAGGTAGGGCACAAGGCGTCTCAGCTGCGCAAGATCGCGGCTGCCTGCACGATCCACGGAGCCCGATTCGCCATCGGCCCGTCCTGTTTTTCGGCTTGGTCTCGACACAGGTGCTGCTATATCAGCGGGCAACCGGGCCAACAAGGCGTGCCGGTCTTGCGCGATCGGAACCGTTTACCTATAACCGCGTCGCAAACCGGGGGCGACGCCATGAAGGACGGCATTCATCCTGACTACCACGAGATCAAGGTGGTCATGACCGATGGCACGGAATACACGACGCGCTCCACCTGGGGGAGCGAAGGCGACACCATGACGCTGGAAATCGATCCACTGTCACATCCGGCCTGGACCGGGGGCAACCAGCGGCTCGTCGATACCGGAGGCCAGGTCGCACGGTTCTCGAAGCGTTTCGGTGGCCTGAAACTGGGCTGAACTTTCTAGAATCTGCCGAACTTCCGCACCATGTCGCGTCCCGTCATCATCACCTGTGCGGTAACCGGAGGCGGCGACACCGTCTCGAAGAGTGACAAGGTTCCCGTCACTCCCGCCCAGATCGCCCATGCCGCAATCGAAGCCGGCAAGGCGGGTGCGTCGATCTGTCATATTCATGTCCGCGACCCCGAAACGGGTGCACCGTCGATGAGGCGCGATCTCTACGCCGAGGTCGCGCATCGAATCCGCGAATCGGACAGCAACATCGTCATCAATCTCACGACTGGCCCGGGCGCGGGTTTCATGCCGTCTGCGGACGATCCGTCCCGTACCCGGGTTCCCGGCTCGTTCCGCAAACCCGAGGACCGCGTCGCGCACGTTGAGGAACTTCTCCCGGAAGTCTGCAGCCTCGATGTGGCGACGATGAACTTCGGGGAACGCGCCTTCGTCAATGTTCCCGCTCATCTCAGGGTGATGGCGGAACGAATCCGTGCTGCGGGTGTCAAGCCCGAGCTGGAAGTGTTCGATGCGGGCCATCTGAGACTTGCGGCCAGGATGGTGAGCGAAGGCCTCATCGATCCACCGCCGATGTTCCAGTTGTGCCTCGGCATACCCTGGGGTGCACCGGCCTCTCCCGAAGCCGTGGGCTATATGCGTTCCATGTTGCCGGAAAGCGCCCTGTGGGCGGGTTTCGGAATCTCGCGTCTCCAGATGCCCATGGTCGCGGAGGTCGTGAACCAGGGCGGTCATGTCCGTGTCGGCCTCGAGGACAATCTCTATCTGGAAAGAGGCGTCCTCGCGTCCAACGCCGAGCTTGTCGAGAAGGCGGCCGGCATCATCGCCTTGCTGGGTTGCCGTGTCGCGACACCCGACGAAGCACGGTCGATTCTCAGGCTCAGTGGCAGCCAGTGATCACCTGCGATCTTTCGGGCAAACGCAGTCTTGTCACCGGTGCGGCATCCGGAATAGGGCTCGCGACGGCCGAACTCTTCGCACGCTGCGGTTCCCGGGTTGCGCTCAACGACCTGCCCGGCAATCTCCGCCTGGAGGCCGAGGTCAAGCGCTTGCAAGGCCTGGGATTCGATGTCCTGGCAACACCCGGCGATGTCGGCGATGCGCGCGACTGCGATCGTATGGTACGCCAGGCAGTCAGCGATCTCGGCGGTCTCGACCATCTCGTCAACAATGCCGGAACACCGGCAACCACGAACCCGGTGCCGCCGTCCGATCTCGACGCCATAGGCGAGGACATGTGGCAGAAGGTGTTGTCGGTCAACCTTGTCGGGCCTTACAGGTGCACCCGCGCTGCGGCGGCTGCGCTGAAGGAAAGCAGGGGCGCGATCGTCAATACCTGCTCGGTGGCGGGACGCACTGGAGTCGGCTCTTCGACGGCCTATGCAGCGTCGAAGGCGGGACTCATCAATCTTACACAGGCGCTTGCCAAGGCCCTGGCGCCCGAGGTGCGGGTCAATGCGGTCGCACCCGGCGTGGTGGACAGTCCCTGGGAATGCCGGTGGCCCGAGGAAGGGAACCGGGACCGGATCGCGCGCGTGCCGCTGAAGCGCGCGGGTCAGCCGGAAGACTTCGCGGAGAGCATTCTCTTTCTCGGGTGCGCAGCCTACATCACCGGACACACACTCGTCGTCGATGGCGGAATGACAGCCTGATCTGCGGCCGTCAGATATCGAGGGTCAGCATCGGCGAGCGTGACCGGCTGCAACAGACCATGATGAACTCGCCACGGGCCTTTTCCACGTCATCCAGCACGAAATCCCGGTGATCGGGCTCGCCTTCGAGCAGCACCGTGGCGCAGGTGCCGCATATCCCTTCCTCGCACATGGTCTCGACCTCGATGCCGTTGGCGCGCAGCACTTCGACGATCGAGCGGTCCGCCGGTACATCGAGCACGGCTCCGGTGCTGGCGATCTTGACCTGGAAGGACATGTTATCGCCGTGCTCGACGGACTCGTCGACGGAAAAGTACTCGAAGTGAACCGCATTGCGCGGCCAGTGGGCGAGCGCCATTTCACAGGCCTGCATGAAGCCGGACGGCCCGCAGTAGTAGACGTGGGTTCCCGGACGCACTTCTCGCAACAGGGCAGCAATATCGAGACCGTCTGCAGGATTGCCGTTATCGTGATGGTAGATCACGTTACCGGCAAATCCCGACTCCGCGATATCGCTTCTGAACGCTGTTCGTTCCGGCATGCGGGTGCAATAGTGCATTTCGAATGAGGTGCCGCGCGCCGAAAGGTCGCGCACCATGGCCATCATCGGTGTAACCCCGATGCCGCCGGCCAGAAGGACGTGGTGACGGGCATCTGCCGCAAGCGGAAAATTGTTGCGTGGACCGTGAACCGTCAGGATATCGCCCTTGCGGACATGGTCGTGCATGTAGACAGACCCACCGCGACTTTCCGGTTCGCGGAGAACACCTACAACGTAGCGGTCGACGTCCCGCGGATCGTTCGAGATCGAATACTGCCTGACGAGGCCGTTGGGCAGTTCGATGTCGACATGCGCACCAGCCGTGAACATGGGCAGGAGACGGCCTTCAGGATCGACCAACTCGAACGAGCGGATGTCGAGCGCCTCGTCGATGACCCGGTTCACCTTCAGGACCAGTGTCGCACCACTCATCCGGATCTTCTCCGTTCCACGCAAAAAGGACCTCGCCCCTCGACGGGGCGGGCACATTTATCACAGCGCGGCACCCTCACGCCACGGCATCACGCACGATATCGACGGCACCGCCTCATTCAGGCGGCCCGGCGGCGGGCAAACTCCGGGTAGAATCTCTTCGGATTCGCCGGTGCGGTCACCGCACACTGCTTGACCGCCGAGACGGCATGAACCCAGTTCATTGGACGGCGGCAGGCGCGATACTCTTCGAGTGCGGTCTGCTGAAACTTGTAGCCGTGCATCTCAGAAGCATCCTCCCGGCACACCAGGCGGGTGGTCAGCGTGAAGAGTTCATCGATGCCGTGATCCGCCATGACATAGGTTCGGGCGAGGCGCACAGCCTCGCGGACCGCATCCTGCGCCACGAGTTCATTGATCGGTACCGGAAGGTCGGTGACATCATAGCCCTCGATTCCCAGGATCGTTTCCTCGATCCGGGAAAGCAGGATATCCGCAGGTTCCGCTTCACCTGTCTCGCCCTGCCAGTCCCAGGTCAGGGTCGAATCAAGATAGCGGATCTCGTAGCTCCATGCCCAGCCGAGCAATGCCAGGCACTTCGAGCGGAAAGAGACCTCCGGGAAGCCGATCAGGTAGCGGCGAGCGGAAATACCTGTGTGAATGTGCACGTCGAAGGGATTGGCGGTATGGGAACGCAGGAAGATGCGCGCGCCACCGATCGAAAGCGCTTCGCAGGTTCCCTCGAGCGATAGCCCGTCGCCCATCGCCTCGGCGATCATGTCCGGTATCGACGAGATCGTTTCGACGTCGCCAACCCTCGTCGCCAGGTCCGAAATCGCGCCCTCCTCGTCCGGACCGGACTTCTGCGGCACACTCTCCTCGTGAAGTCCGTTGGCCTCGATCAACCGGTCGAATTCGCCGAGCCTGCGGAAAAAAGCAATGCCGTCGTCGATCGAATTCTGATCGAACTCCCCGAAGGAATCGAACGGTGCGTGGCGGGCGAGATACCTTGCGACAGGGCGGAGCAGCACGGGCGCCCATTGCCAGCCGATACGATCGAGTGCGCGCATCGCATAGACGGGATAGAGAAAGTAGTGGTCGTCGAGAACATTGCGCTCGAGCGCGATGGGCAGAAGGCAATCGAGAATCCGGCCACGAGATGCCTTCTCGCAGGCAAGTGTCATCGCCCTTTCGGCAAGCCGCGGTTCGTGAGTGGCAATGGCCTCCGACAGCCTCTCAAGAACCCTCTCGGTACTGACATCGCGCTTGAGATCGTCGAACCGCACCATGACCGTCGGCCCCATGGAGGGCAGATGGACATGCTTGCAGGCGAGCGCCACGGCCTGAATGGCGGGGAGTTGACTCTCCGGCCCTTCGAGCCGGTCCATCATGGAGAGCACCGCGTGAATGCCGGCCACGGGGTGGATCGGTCCTCCGTGGTGGCCGGACGGGAGTTCGCTCGACCGCGATACCGCAAGGGCCGCCGCGGTCACGAGATCGCGCGCGTCCTCGCCCGAGGCAAGCCTTTCCATTGTTTGTCCGACGATGTCGCCGGGGATCGTTTCCTCGATGAAGCGGACACGCTCCTCGACACCGGGTTCAAAGCTGACGAGATGAACCATGGGACCATTCTCCCGACTGCAGGGCGGAACCTGGACGGGAGTATGAATCAAATCGGGACGAATGTGGATCACTTTTGTTGACCGATTGCCGTTGACGCTAAACCGCGAATGATGTCATGACGGAGACAAGCGCGGCAGAACCGGAGCGGACGTAAGGTGAGTCAACCCATCACACCCGAGGGCTTTGAACGCCTGTCCCTTGAACTCAAGCATCTCAAGAACACCGAGCGCTATGCGATCGCGCGCTCCATCGAGGAGGCACGCGCGCACGGCGACCTCAAGGAGAATGCGGAGTATCACGCCGCCAAGGACAGACAGGGCATGGTGGAGGCGCGCATCACGCAACTCGAAGGCGTCCTCGGCGAGGCCCGGATCATCGATCCCAGCCGACAGCCCTCAGGGAAGGTCGCGTTCGGCGCACGCGTCACCGTGGTCGATCTCGTTACAGAGGTGGAAGCATCCTACCGCATCGTCGGTGAATACGAGATCGATCCGGACCAGGGACTGATCTCCATGAAGAGTCCGATCGCGCGGGCCCTGATGGGAAGGGAACTCGGCGACGACATCACCTTCACGACGCCCAAGGGCGAACGCGAGATCGAGATTACGGATATCAGCTACTGAGGCCTCAAGAGGCGCGGTCGCGGGAGCCCGATTTCGCCACATAGGCGATCGCGCAGTGCTCCTCGCAGTAGGGTTTCCCCGGAACCACGGCCTTACCGCAGAAGTGGAAGTCGTTCTCGTCGGGATTGCCGAACGGCCAGCGGCACATCTGGGATGTCAGCTGGATGACATCGCTGATGCGGACCTTCTCCCTGGACTTGGGCCTTGCGGCCCGCGGGTTCTTCTTTCCGGCCGGGACGATGGGCGACGGTCGTGCCTCGAGTCCCAGGCGGCGCGACTTGCCGATCACGGAGTTCTTCGACACGCCGAGTTCGCGTCCGATCGCCGAAGCGCTGACGCCATCGGCCCACAGACCCTTCAGTTGTTGGGTCATCTCGTCGGTCCAGATCATCGGCGCACTCCAGAACGCTACAAGGGGGATCGGTCGCCCCTATGAATAGGTCACGAATTTCCCCCGGTCCATCCTTGAGTGTTGCCGGTTTTCGCGTTCCATGGTTTCTGGTCACGCAGGAAGTCGCGCCATCGATCGAGGTCGGTCGTCCGCGACACGCTGTTCCTGGAATGCTCGCAAGATGAGTGCACAGGATCGAATAACCTGGAGCGTCGATCGATGTAGAACACCGAGGAAATAAGGGCACATCTTGTTGACAAGGCCGAAATGGACGATGCGTTCCGGGCGCAGTTGCCTGCCGGTCCCAGGACGGCCATCGAATCGGAACCGGGGATCGCCGTTACCAAAATTTGGAAGTCAAGGATCATGAGGACACAGAGACCCGGGTTCCTGTCATCGGTCCGCCCCTGAAGCGTAAAGGTCTCCAGATCAGTGAACTGGCATTAAGACAAGGATACTGGCGGGACCGGCAACCCGCGCTCCGGCGAAGTTGAATATGGGTGCGCGTCGCCGACGGCGGGCTTGACCGGCGGTGCAATGCCCGGACAGCCGGTACATGAAGGCGGTGCTGACAATCTCCACGCGCCTCTCGACCGGATCATGGCGGGTGGATATGCCTGATGCCCTGCGGGAACAATCCCCATTCGGAGACTGGTTCATCCGGCGCACAATCGGCCACTGCGTATTCGATGGGTTGAATGCATGGCAGCGTCGTTATCCGGGCAGGCGTACGGCGTCACTGGCTCTTGCCGAACGGCGACGAGTGCCCGGCTTGCGACATTGAACAACGCAGGTGGATCAACCGGGATGGGTCGTGATGTCGTGTTGCGGCCATTCCCGGGGGGGGGGCGTTGCGCCGTCGATCAAATACGGGTCTTATGGCCCTTCTGCATGATCGGATTGCGAGCATGGAATCGATCTACTTCGTGCTGACATGGCTGTGCCACCGCCGCTGTCGTCATTGCTATGACGACCGGTTTCGCCCCTATGTCAGGGATGAACTCGCGGGCGTGGTGAACCAGTCCCGCGCCAATGTCCCGCGCATCATCGATCATCTTCCGGAACAGATGACCTATGTTGACCGGGAAGGACGCGAGGCCGTCGGCCGGATCATCGTATCCGGAGGCGAGATCCTGCTCGAGCCGGTGCGCGAAAGCGTGCTCTATCCGGCCCTTGAGCAGATGCGGTCACGCTATGCGGCCAAGGGCGGTGTTCACCTCTGCGTCCAGACCACCGGCGATCGCCTGAATGCGAAGATTCTTGACGAACTTCTCGCAAGGGGGGCGAGGATGATCTCGATCTCGGGTTTCGACAGCTACCATGTCGGCATCAACCGGGCCGACCGCGCCGCTGCCCTGCGCGAGAAACTGCTTGCCATGTTCGAGCGGGCCGGTGTCAGGGATGCCGGACTCGGACACGAGGGCGATCTCGGGAACGATGACGGCCCGCCCCTCTTCAACATCTTCGGTGCCACGGAAGACACCTGGATCGGCAAGCTCTGGCCGCGCGGACGCGCGTGGAAGAACGGGCTTTCGCGCGCCGGGCTCGACGACAACTTCTGCAACGCATGGTCCGGCGGACTCAACTTCCTCGAGAGAGGAAAAGCCGGTTCGGAGGTCTCCATCGAGCCCACCGGGGATGTCTATCCCTGCTGCCTCAAGACAATGTATCCCATCGGCAACCTCCTCGAGGAGACACTCGACGACATCATCGACAGCCTTCGGGGGAATCCGGTCTACGAAGCCATCAACAAGGGCGAGCCCGAGGCAATGGGACACGAATTCGGCTGGACGACGGAACGCTTTCTGAAGGAGTCGGAGACGACCACGCCGCAGGGCAAGCCTTACCGGAATCTCTGCGTCGGCTGCGACAGGTTCCACGAAAAAGTGCTCGCCCCGATCATCGAGGCTGCCCGCCTCGACCGTCAAGAGAGGGCGAAGGCGTGATATCCGCATCTTCGCTGCTGGACATGCTCGGCGCCGGCCAAGACGATGCGCCGGCGATCGGTGCGCCTGGGCGCAAGGCCATGAACTATCGGGGCCTGCGCAGCCAGATCGGCGAGACCGTCGAAGCCCTCGGTGATGCCGGCCTTGCCTGCGGCGACCGTGTTGCCATCGTCCTTCCCAACGGTCCCGAGATGGCCACGGCCTTCCTTTGCGTGGCATCCGGCATGACCGCGGCACCGCTGAACCCTGCATACAGGGCCGAAGAATTCCGCTTCTATCTCGAGGATCTCGATGCCCGCCTGCTGATCGGCGAAGAAGGATCGGAAGCTGTCGCCGTGGCGCGGGATCTCGGCATGGGCATTGCCGAGCTCTCGGTTGACGCTGACGCGGAGGCGGGACGTTTCAGCCTCGCCCTTCGTGACAGGCCCGGCGCACGAACAGATGCCGTCCATTCCAGCGACACGGCGCTCGTGCTCCACACGTCGGGCACCACATCCCGCCCGAAGATCGTGCCGCTCTCCCGGCACAATCTCGTCGCCTCGGCAGGCCATATCGTCCAGAGTCTCGCGCTCGAGCACCGGGACCGTTCGATCAACATCATGCCGCTCTTTCACATTCACGGCCTTGTGGGTGCGGTCCTTTCAACACTTGCCGCCGGAGCGAGTGTCCACTGCACACCCGGTTTCAATCCCCTGAAGTTCTTTTCATGGTGCGGGGACATCCGGCCCACCTGGTACACGGCAGTGCCGACCATGCATCAGGCGATCCTCGCCCGCGCACCGCGCAACCTGGAAACGCTCGAGAGGATCAATATGCGGCTGATCCGCTCGTCCTCGGCATCCCTGCCGTCGAGGGTGATGGAAGAACTCGAATCGACATTTGGCTGTCCCGTGATCGAATCGTATGGCATGACCGAGGCATCCCATCAGATGACCTCCAATCCCCTCCCCCCGGCACCGAGGTATCCGGGTTGCGTCGGCATCGCGGCCGGGCCCGAGATCGCGATCATGAATGAGAATGATGGCCGCATTCTCTCCGCCGGCGAGACCGGCGAGGTCGTCATCCGCGGACCCAACGTCACCCAAGGCTACGAGAACAACGCATCTGCCAACGCACAGGCCTTCGTGAACGACTGGTTCCGCACGGGCGATCAGGGCGTGCTTGACGAAAACGGATACCTCCAGCTGACCGGACGCCTCAAGGAAATCATCAACAGGGGCGGCGAGAAGATCAGTCCCCTGGAAGTGGACGAGGTCCTGATGGACCACCCGGCCGTTGGCCAGGCTGCCGTCTTTTCTGTTCCCCATGCGAAGCTCGGCGAGGAGGTCGCTGCCGCGGTCGTTCTCAAGGACGGAGCAACAGCCGACGAGAGCATGTTGCGGAGATTCGCCGAAACGCGCCTTGCCGCGTTCAAGGTGCCGCGACATGTGGTGATCCTTGACGAGATTCCCAAAGGCGCCACGGGCAAGCTCCAGCGGATCGGACTGGCCGAGAGGCTCGGGCTCACTTCATGAGAATCGCCGTTTACGGCGCAGGTGCCATCGGAGGCTACCTCGGCTTTCGACTCGCCGAAAGCGGCGCCGATGTCACGCTGATCGCCCGGGGGCCTCACCTTGCCGCGATACGCGATGAGGGGCTTACACTCGTGTCGGCGGGCGAGCGACGCACGCGCCGGATTCCGGCGACGAGCGAACCGGCAGAGGCCGGCAAACAGGACTATGTCATCGTGGCGCTGAAGGCTCATTCGGTGCCTGCCATCGTCGGAGCCATGCAAGCGATGTTCACTCCCGACACTGCCGTGGTGACGGCGGTCAACGGAGTGCCGTGGTGGTACTTCCACGAACTCGACGGACCGTGGCGCGATCGCCGGCTCGAGAGCGTCGATCCCGGCGACACGCAGTGGAACGGCATCGGACCGGAACGCGCGATCGGATGCGTCGTATATCCGGCCTGCGAGATCGACGCTCCGGGTGTGGTGCGCCATCTCGAGGGCGACCGTTTCGTTCTGGGGGAACCGTCGGGCGAGGCGACGGACCGGACAAGAACCCTGACGCTCCAGATGCGCAAGGCCGGCCTGAAGGCGCCGGTGAGGTCCAGGATTCGCGACGACATCTGGGTCAAGCTATGGGGCAATCTCTGCTTCAATCCGGTGTCCGTGTTGACCGGGGGAACGCTCGAGGAGATCGTCGGCGATGATGATGTGCGCCGCCTTTGCCGCGCGATGATGACGGAAGCCCGCACCGTGGCCGAAACCCTGGGCGTGCGCTTCGCCGTCGATGTCGACCGGCGGATCGACGGAGCGGCCGCCATCGGAGCTCACCGCACAAGCATGCTGCAGGATCTCGATCAGGGGCGACCCATGGAAATCGACGCGCTCGTCACGTCCGTGCAGGAACTGGGAAGGATCGTCGGACATCCCACACCTACGATCGATCTCGTTCTGGCGCTGGTCCGCCAGAAGGCCAGACTCCTGGGCGTCTACAGACACTGAGAGCTTCGGCATCGAGGATCGACTTGGGGCTGCTCCAGGCGAGCATCGGCGAGCTCCCCTGGCGCAGCCCGACCACAAAGGTGGGATCGCCGAGCGCCTGCTCGCCGAACAGGTGCGCCCTGGTGCGGGTCACGTCGAGCCAGACCTCGACCTCGCGCCAGAATCACGGGCCGGGCGGCCCTTCGCGCAGGATGGCCCGCACCCTGTCGGCGGTGCCCGGACGCACGCCGGACGCACGCTGGACGCACACCGGACCCTTGACGATGCGCTCGCCGAACGAACGCGTCGTCAAGGGTCCGGAGCAACCGGGAAAGGAGAACTGCCTGCTTGCAGTTAAATGACAAATCCATAAAAGACCACATACGGGCCCAACCGGACGTTCGGGGTTTACGAAAGGGTCAATCATAAGAGCCGATGACGGCGGCAGCCCGGAACCAGACATCCCAGCTTTCGACACATCACCACAGGAACATCACCGGATGACCGGAAAGCCCAATATCCTCTTCCTTATGATGGACCAGCTCGCACCCCAGGTCCTCTCGCCCTACGGCGGCAAGGTCTGCCGCACGCCCCATCTGGAGTCCCTGGCCGAAAACGGTGTCGTCTTCGAGAACGCCTACTGCAACTACCCGATTTGCGCTCCGGCACGCTTCAGCTTGATGTCGGGACGTCTTCCCAGTCGTATCGGGGCTTATGACAATGCCACGGAACTGAAGTCGGAAATCCCCACCTTCGCACACTATCTGCGCATGGCGGACTACCGCACCTGTCTTTCGGGCAAGATGCACTTCGTCGGTGCCGACCAGCTCCACGGTTTCGAGGACCGGGTGACGACAGATGTCTATCCGGCGGACTTCTCCTGGACGAGCGACTGGTCGCTGGGCTCGTCTGGCTGGATCCCTTGGTACCATTCGATGCGCGCGATCCTCGATGCCGGTCCGGCGCGCCGCAGCGTCAACACCGAGTATGACGAGGAAGTCGCCAACGAGGCATGCCGCTGGCTCCACGACCACGCCGATCGCAATGACGGACGGCCGTTCTTTCTCGCGACCTCGTTCATCAGTCCCCATGATCCCTACCTTGCGCCGCCATCGCACTGGGAACTCTACGGCGACGACGAGATCGACGACCCCAGGGTCGGCGACATGCCACAGGAAGCGCGGGACGCTCACGACTGGCGGCTCTTCTACACGACGGGACGCCACATGGACGAGATCGGACCCGAGGACGTGCGCCGCGCGCGCCGGGCCTACTACGCGGTCTTGAGCTGGCTCGACGACAGGGTGGGACGGGTTCTCGAGACCCTCGAGGCCATCGGTGAACGGGAGAACACGATCATCGTGGTCTCGGCGGACCACGGCGACATGCTGGGCGAGCGCGGCATGTGGTTCAAGATGAGCTTCCACGAATTCTCGGTACGCATTCCCATGATCATTCATGCTCCTGCCATGTACCGGCCGCGACGCATCCGCGAGAATGTTTCCCTGGTCGATCTCTTCCCGACCTTCCTCGAGTGGGCAGGAGACGGCGCCATGCCCGATCTCGTGTCATCCATAGACGGAAACGGCATGGCCTCGCTTGCATCGGGTAATGCCGAAGCATGGCCGGACGTGGCGTTCAGCGAATACTGCGGTGAAGGAACCGAGGAGCCGCTCTTCATGGTCCGGCGCAACCGCTGGAAGTTCATCTTCGGCGAGAACGATCCTCCCCTGCTCTACGATCTCGAATCGGATCCCGACGAGATCTGCAACCTTGCCGGCAACACCGAAACCCGTGACATCGAGAACGATCTGCGTGAGGAGATCTACCGCCAGTGGAACCCCGGCGATCTCAAGGAAAAGGTCATCGCGAGCCAGCGAACGCGACTCTTCCTCCACAAGGCCCTGGCCGTGGGCAGGCGGACCCCCTGGGACTGGAACCCGCCGAAGGATGCTTCGCGCAGTTATGTGCGTGACGAGGGCGACATCCAGGGAATCTACGATCCGGCCTGGACAACGCGGTCGCGCGCATCCTGAGCGGCCGGGAGGATGTTCATGCCTGACTCAAAGGCCGATTCAAGATGGCCTGCGTGCGCATTCCTGTCGAAGGCTGAAGAGGATCGAGACCGGTTCGCCACCGCAGTAGCCCACCACACCGACCCGGAAGATGCGGTACAACCCACTCTTCCTCCATGGCCGGACTCGCACCCGTCGGAATGAGCAGCGTCGGGGGTTGCGACTTCAGAAGACTCCCCTTGGAATCGGGAACACGAGGCAGAGCGCATCGGATCGTTCGATCCGCTTGCTTGTCGACCATCGGCACTTCCTCTAGCCGCTTCACATCGCGTGACGTCATCAAGAGGATCGAAATCCGCCGTTTCGTGGCTGCGCCCGGCCGCCGCCACGCGCTCCTGGAAGCGCCTGGCGGCTGAAGGCATCCATCCCGGGATGACGATGACGCAGAGCACATGCATGGGCGTATCAGGTGTCCCGTTCGACAAATGGCACCGGTGTGACGACGGCATCGGTCGTGCCGTCAGGGTGGCTGACCGTCACCTTCCCTGCCTCTCTGATCGTCCTGTCAACCACGGCGATGCCGATCGGATGACCGAGTTCGAAGGAGTGAAAGGCCCGGCGTGCCTTGCCGGCATAGGACTTCCGCTCCTCCTCTTCAGCGGCTTCCCAGACTGCATGCCTGACCTTGGATTCGCGGATCGTCACGAAATTCCACGGCTGCTGACTGGCCCCGCTCGGTGCGGATGCAGTTCTCGATGACATTGCGCGGAATGGGTCGATCCGAGAAGTCGCGCACGCTGTGGCGCTTGCGCTTGCAGGCATGCATCCTCTGCGCAGCCCGGGACATCTCCCCGTCGCTCACTCTCGATCGCGTCGGGAAACGGTATGGCCCGACAGGCAAGCTGTTTTCGTGAGGCCATCGCTCAGGAAGGATAAGGTCATGCAAAGGCTGGAGCGGATGGAGGGAATCGAACCCTCGCCTAAAGCTTGGGAAGCTTTCGTTCTGCCATTGAACTACACCCGCTTACACAGTTCCAATGTCGAATAATTGATAACAAACCCTTTTTCCTCTCGCCACTGCAACTGCGGGAGGATTCAACGTCGAATATTCCCCTTGTATGCAACTCGCAGCAAGTGGATATCCGTGACAACTATACACAGATCGGGATAGGGATGCCAAACTGTTCGGGGCACAATGATCGGGTCCAGGTGCCCGAACCGGAGGAGATGGACCATGTATGAAGATATCACCCGTGGCGTGCGCATCACGGTCAACCCGGTCTATCTGGACAGTCAGTCCGAGCCCGAGCGCAACCATTTCGTCTGGGCCTACCAGGTGAAGATCGTCAACGAGGGCGACGAAACTGTGCAGCTGCTGACCCGCCACTGGAAGATCACAGATGGCCGGGGACAGCTCCAGGAGGTCCAGGGTCCCGGTGTCGTCGGAGAACAGCCGGTCCTCAGGCCCGGTGAGGCCTTCGAATACACGTCCGGAACACCGCTTTCGACACCGTCGGGCATCATGGCCGGGATCTACCAGATGCAGGCGGAATCCGGTGAGATGTTCGATGCGGTGGTTCCCGCCTTCTCACTGGACAGCCCCTGGCAGGCTCGCCGCATCAATTGAACCCCCACCCTCCAGGGGATATGACAGGTATCCTTTCAGGATGGCCGGGAATCGAGATTTGACCGAAACCAGGAAAGACCGCCCCTCCCGCGAGGAGACCGAGGCGGCAGTCAGGACACTCATCCGCTGGGCAGGCGACAACCCAGACCGGAAGGGATTGGTCGACACGCCGGCACGGGTGGTCAGCGCCTATCGCGAATGGTTCACCGGCTACGACATGGATCCGGCGGTTTTCCTGGCCAGGACCTTCGACGAGACCGAAGGCTACGACGAAATGGTCGCTCTGAGGAATGTCCGTTTCGAATCCCACTGCGAACATCATCTCGCACCCGTGATCGGGCGATGCCACATCGCTTACCTGCCGCGATCACGCGTTGTCGGTATTTCCAAGCTGGCGCGCATGGTGGAAATCTTCTCGAGGCGCCTGCAGATTCAGGAGCGTCTGACGGCGCAGATCGCGGACATCATCAACGATATCCTTGAACCCAGGGGCGTCGGCGTCGTCATCGAGGCGACCCATCACTGCATGACAACCCGAGGCGTCCATAAACCAGGGGTGACAATGGTCACGAGCCGCATGCTCGGCGATTTCCGCATCAAGTCGGCGACCCGCCGCGAGTTTCTTGCCTACATCGGCAATCCCGTTTCGGGGATGTCGGAATAGCGGACTCCGGACCAGTGAAGGGCGGAAGGCGTCCGTGATCGACATCAGGCCGATTCTCCAGGTTGCGGGCATCCTGCTTGCCACGCTTGCCATCGCCATGTTCCTGCCCATGACCGCCGATCTCGTCGAAGGCAACGACGACTGGCAGGTCTTTCTGGGCGCAGGCTTCCTCACGCTCTTCGTGGGCATGGCGCTCTTTCTTACCAACCGTACCGGAGCGTCCGGACTCACCGTGCGCCAGGCCTTCCTGCTGACGGCCGTGGCCTGGATCGTGCTGTGTGCCTTTGCCGCCCTGCCGTTCGCGTTCGCCGATCTCGGGCTCAATTACACGGACGCTCTCTTCGAGGCGACGGCGGGCCTGACCACGACCGGAGCGACCGTCGTCACCGAACTGCAGTCGCGGCAGGCGGGCATCCTGTTATGGCGCGCGCTGCTCCAGTGGATGGGTGGTATCGGCATCATCGTCACGGCGGTCGCGGTTCTGCCCATGCTGAGGATTGCCGGAATGCAACTTTTCAGCACCGAGTCGTCGGACCAGGAGAAGATGCTGCCGCGAACGGTCCATATCGCAGCCGTCATCACGATCATCTATGCGGTATTCTCGGTTCTGTGCTTTCTGGCCTACTGGAGCGTGGGCATGTCGACGTTCGATGCTCTCGCCCATGCCATGACCACGGTTTCTACCGCCGGATTCTCCACCCATGACGGTTCCATCGGCATGTTCGACAATCCTGCGATCGAACTTGTCGCCATGGTGTTCATGGTTCTGGGCGCCCTTCCCTTCGTCATCTACATGCGGATGGCGCGCGGCCATTTCGTCCCGCTGTGGCGCGATGTCCAGGTCCGCCTCCTCCTTGCCATCGTCATCTTCGTCATCGCGGTACTGACCGCCCACCGGTTCTTCGGAGCGGACGGGGCGATACCCTTCTGGAGTGCGTTGCGCGAGGTTTCGTTCAACGTGGTCGCCATTGCCACGAGCACCGGTTACACGACGGAGGATTTCAGTGCCTGGGGCGGGTTTGCCGTGGTGGTCTTCTTCATTCTCCTGTTTCTGGGAGGATGCACCGGTTCGACCGCGGGCGGCATCAAGATGTTCCGCGTACACGTGCTCGCCGCCACGCTCTACATCCAGTTGCGGCGACTCATCCAGCCCCACGGGGTATTCGTCTCCCACTGCAACGGGGTACGCATCAGCGATGCCGTGGCGCAGTCCGTGGCGAGCTTCCTGATCATCTTCATCGCCAGCTTCTTCCTCCTGACGGCCGGTCTCGCGGCACACGATCTCGACTTTCTCACCAGCGCTTCAGGAGCGGTTGCCGCGCTCTCCAACATCGGGCCCGGGCTTGGACCGGTGATTGGGCCACAAGGCAACTATTCAGCGCTTCCCGATACTGCCAAACTGCTTCTGTGCATCGGCATGCTGCTGGGCAGGCTCGAGTTCCTGACCCTTCTCGTCCTCGTGATACCCGACTTCTGGAGAGAGTGACCATGACGCCGGTCGACATGATCCACCGCCTGATCGCCTTCGACACCACGAGCCATCGCTCGAACCTGGAGATGATCGGCTGGATCGCCGACTACCTGGATTCGTACGGCATCGCCAGTTCCCTCATTCACGACGCAGAGCGCCGCAAGGCGAACCTGTTCGCGACGCTGGGCACGGGCGAGACGGGCGGCATCGTGCTCTCTGGCCATACCGATGTCGTGCCGGTCGATGGCCAGCCGTGGGATACAGACCCCTTCGAGGTTACCGAAAGGGACGGCAGGCTCTACGGACGTGGCACCAGCGACATGAAGAGCTTCATCGCGATCGCGCTGGCCCTCATCCCGGAATTCCTCGAACGCGGACTTGCGCGCCCGGTCCATCTTGCCTTCTCATACGATGAAGAGGTCGGCTGTCTTGGCGTCCACGGACTCATTGCCGAACTCAAGCGCCGCGACATTCGCCCCGAGGCGGTGATCGTCGGCGAGCCGACCTGCATGGAGGTGGTCGATGCCCACAAGGGTATCGCGGTGTTCCAGACGGCCTTCAGGGGCGTTCCGGCCCACTCGAGTGCAACCCACATCGGCGTCAGCGCGACCCATGCCGCAGGCCGCTTCGTCGCCTTCCTCGACGAGATGTTCGAGGAGTACCAGTCCCGCGCGCGGCCCGATCTCGGATTCGTGCCGCCCTACACGACAATCCAGGTGGGACTCCTCAACGGCGGCACCGCCAGCAACATCATCGCCCAGGACTGCCTGGTCGACTGGCATTTCCGTGCCATGCCGACAGACGATCCCGAGGAGATCGAAGCCCGTGCCTGGTCCTTCCTCGATCGCCTGAGGGCGGGCATGAAGACGCGCCACCCGGGGTGCGACATCGTGACCACCGCCGGCTCACAGGTCCCGCCGCTCAAACCCGACAGCGCCTCGCCGGCGACGCAACTCGCCCTCCAGCTTACCGGCGCGAACAGCACCTCCCAGGCGTCCTTCGGGACCGAAGCAGGCATCTTTCAGGAGAGCAGCTTTCCCGCCGTTGTCTGCGGTCCCGGCGATATCGCCCAGGCGCATCAACCCAACGAATACATCGCCATCGAACAGGTGGACGCCTGCGCTGCCTTCCTGCGCAGCCTCATGGCAAGAATCAGCAAGCGTTAGCGGCCATTTCTCACAGCCCCCTGTGATGGCTGTCTGAAGGGCTGGTTCTGGTCACGTTGACCAGCATTTTCCGCAAGATGGATGTTCGAGTAGAGGATCGGCCGGACTTCTGCGGTGATTTTCAGGATTCTGCCGTCCGTGGGGCCTCGGATCGGCAGTTCTGCAGTTTTCAGGACGAGCGGATCCGGTTCCCCGCATTCCCGGGGACTTCCGTGTGACCGGTCTGCGGAGATCGAACCACGTCAGATCGGAACAAGGGCCTTCCACGCCGCGGCGAAGGAGGTCTTGTCGGGGCAACTGCCTGACATGGCAACATGGATGCGCCGTGCGGAGATCCTCACCCGGACGCCGATCTTGAGCAGCCGCAGGCGCAGCGTTGTCGGGCAGGCCCTGGAAAGCGATGTCTCGGCGAGAGCCTGACGAAGGCGGTTGTAGAGAACGTGAGCGAAGCTCGAGAGGCAAAGCCTGACGGTGTTGGCATCGAACAGGTTGGACGAGCTGTGCTCGGCGAACAGGTCGCACTTCAGTTTCTTCACGCGATTTTCCGCATCGCCCCTGGCACAGTAGAAGCTCTCGTAAAGGGCCTGGCCAGGATGGCTCTGCGCGCTGAGGGACGTGACGATGTATCGGTCGTTCTCCCTCGTTAAGGAAAGTCCGTCTCGTCTTCGCCCCTGGGTCCGGGAAGAGCCTCGGCCTTGGTAATCACCCGACGGGCTCTGAACCAGATTTTCTACGTCCGGTACGTGAATTCGCAGAACCGGCGACACGCCTTTTCCTGGTCTCGGCCGAGGCCTCGATCATCGCACCGCCGCAAAGCCCCTTGAGTCTGCTGTTCTTCGCCAGACCAGGTACATAGTCGACATTCTCCTCATCCTCGCACCACGCCATGATGTCGTCGCGGCAAAAGCCGGAATCGGTACGCACGATGATGCGTGTCTCGGGCCAGTGGGCGCGGATCCCTCGAGTTCGTCCTGGATGCCGGCAGCTGCATCTGGGAGGCGGTGCGCAGGCCAGCACGGGATGCCTGTCGACGAACATCATCACGAGCAGGTAGCATTATTCGTCGTAGTATCCATGAAGGATTCGGTCCTCCTGATCGCCGTGAAGCTCGAAGTCCGTGGCATCGATGTCCAGAACGATCTCCCGCGGCGCTTCCTCGTAATTCTCGACCAGAAGATCGTCCATCCTGGCGAAGTCGGCGACGATCTTGCGCGCCTTCTTCCCGTTGAAACCTGCGGCCGACAACTCGAGCCGGTTCAGCGTGCTCTTGCCCGCAAGCGGCTCGCAGTCCTGGCGCCGGGACGCCATGCAGCCGAGCACCGCGCCGGCCACCGGGTCCTTGCGGAACTCGTCGTGATCGTTGAGATCCTCGAGACCGACAATCAGGCCCAGAATACGCTGGCCGACCATCGAGCGGACCTCATGGACAATGAGGTCCCGATTGCGAAAGTCGGTAAAACACCCGGCAATGCGGTCGAATAACCTTGGCCTTCGGCAAGACCTGCGGGCAGCAGGCCGGCATGCGAGGTGATGGTGCCGCCGGAAAAATCAGCCTCGATGTGCTTCGGCATGGCGCCGTAAGGGGTTGGACAGGAGAACCTGGAAGGTGTACAGTCTGTCGTCATGGGGAGTGCTGCTATTCTGACTTTTGTTTCCGCAAGAACAACAGTTTATAGCACGCTCCCCTGTATTTTCAAGCCCCAGGTATGAACTATATGGGTTAGACGACATGGACACGGCCGATCTCTGTCATCTTCCGGCGGTCGAACAGAAACGGCTGCTCGATTCACGCGAGCTTTCCTCTCTCGAACTCGTCGATGCCCAGATTGCGCGCATCGAGGAGATCAACCCCAGGATCAACGCTTTCGTCACTCTTGCCCTCGAGGAAGCGCGCAACGATGCCGGGAAGAAGGATGCCGAACGTGCCAGGGGCGAAGCCGCCGGTGTCCTCCATGGCCTCACGGTCGGGGTCAAGGACTGCTTCGCCACAAAGGGCATCAGAACCACCTTCGGTTCGAAGGCCTTCGAACATCATGTTCCGGATCACGATCATCTCGTCGTCGAGCGCGAAAGGAAAGCCGGCGCCATCTTCCTTGGCAAGCTCAATACGCCGGAGTTCACGATGGGGATGAATACCTGCGACAATCCGGTGTTCGGACCGACACGCAATCCCTATCATCTGGGGCTGTGCCCGGGTTCCAGCAGTGGCGGCAGCGGCGCGGCGCTTGCGAGCGGCCTCGTGTCGCTCGCCGACGGTTCGGATATCGGCGGTTCGGTTCGCAATCCGGCCGCATGGTGCAACATCGTCGGTCACCGCCCGACATCCTGGATGGTGCCGGATGTGCCCAACCCCCTCTACTGGCACAACATGAATTCACCTGGCCCGATGGCCCGTTGCGTCTCCGACGCGGCACTCTTCCTGTCGGCGCTTGCCGGCCCCGATCCGCGTTCGCCGGTGGTCGTTGCGGCGCCCTTTCCTCCGGGCCTGCCCGGGCTTGCCATCGATCTTGAGGGCCTGCGCATCGGCTGGTCGTGCGATCATGGTTCGCTCGATGTCTCTTCCGGCATCCGCGCCAACTTCGAGGCCCAGCTCAGGGTCTTCGAAGATCTCGGAGCGTATCTCGAAAGGCGCGATCTCGATCTTCGTGACGCCTCCGACATGATCGTCCGTCTTACCGCGCAACGCCTCGCGCGCGACGTCGAGGCCGCCCGCGGTCAAGGCCTCGATCCGTCGCTCGCCCGCCGCGCCGATGATGCAAGGGCCATGCCCGGTGCCGACATCATGGAAGCGGAGGCCTGCCGCCACAGGATTTGGGCTGACATGGTCGAGGCTTTCCGCGATTTCGATGTTCTGGTCTGGCCCGACGATCCATGCGATGCCATCGGCTTCGACGACAATGGCGCCGGCGACGCGATCGACTGGACTCTTCTCTATGTGTCACCGATGGTGGGCGTGCCCACGACGACGGTGCCTTGCGGCTTTTCCGAATTCGGTATCCCCCGCGGACTGCAGGTGATCGGACAGCCCGGCGCCGATCTGCTGACGCTTCAGGTGGCCTTCGCCTACGAACAGGCCACAGGATTCGCCAGGCAGAGACCGACGTTCACTCCCGCCTGACCCTCCTTCAGTGCGTCATCAGCCAGCGCCACAGGTGCTCGCGTATCTCTGCCTCGAGCCGCTCGTCGAGTTTGGCGGCAATACCGGCGAGCATGGAGTGGAGCACATCCTCGCGCTCGTTGAGCGACAGGCTCTCGGGCACGGTACGACTGCGGGCGCTGCGGGCCTCGGCGAAGCCGTGACCGGACGGATGATCGGCAATCTCGATCTTGAGCGCCATCGAGCCCTCGTAGCGCACGGACTGCTCGTCGGTGAAGATACCCTCGATGCCCGATTCCGTTTCTAGTTCCTCGGCAACGAACCGGCTTTCCACGAGAATGATGCGCGCCACGCCTTGGGTTCCAGCGGCCTCGAAACGTTCCCGTGACCAGCGCAGCGCGACACTGCCGGGCGATTCGTACATGGCAAATCGCATGTCGCGCAGCGACTCCGTGATGTTCTGGTCGCCGGTAGCATTCACGAATTCGATAGCGGCGACGTCCAACAGCAGCGGCCTTGCGGAGTCGAAGGCAATCCCGGGCAGCGTCCTGGTCATGGGGTTCGCCGTGCAGCCCGCAAGAAAGGTGCCTGCCGCAAGGATGAGAGCCACCCTGCGATTCACGCGGAGCGCCGTCAATTCAGGGACTCCGTCGAAGGCCGCATCACCTCCTCGGGCCTGAAGGTCTGGCGGCGGTTGCAGAACTTGCAGACCACCTCGATTTCGCCGCCCACCACGAATTCCTCCACGCTCTGGGCAGGCAGGCCGCGAAGCACTGCCAGCGCCCTTTCGTCGGAACAGCTGCATCCGAAGCGGACATCCTTCGGCGCATGGACCCTGACGCCAACATCGTGAAACAGCCGATAGAGAAGACTGCGGGAGGTAAGACCGGGGTCTGTCAATTCCTCGCCCGTCACCGAACTCATCAGCACCATCGTCGTGTTCCAGGCTTCCTGCCTGTCGACCCGGGAGACCGGCTCGTCGCCCGGACCGAGTTCGGCGAGTCTCTGCAAGGCGATGGCACCGGCCCGCCACGCCCTTCCCCGACGCGCCACGGCTACTTCCAGGGCGGTATCGATCTGATCGGACTGACGAAAGTATCCGCGCACGCAATCGGCGAACGCCGGACCATCGAGTTCGACCACGCTCTGATAGATTTCACTGTCGGGGCCCTGGTCGACCGTCAGCACGAGGAGCCCCTTGCCGATCAGGTCGGCGAGCGGAGGCCGACCGGCGACCAGCCGTTCCGGATCGTATCCGGCATAGCCGCGCACCTCGCCATCGCTCGTGTAGTCAACGGCGAGCAGGCGGACCGGACCGTCACCCCGGGTCTCCGCCGTCAGGCGCCCCTCAAACTTGAGGCCTGCACCCAGCACCACGGCAATCACGATCAGTTCTCCCAGCACTATGGAGACAGAATCGGGATAGTCGTGCTGGGAGAGTATCCTGTCGAGTGCCGGACCGAGGCGCACTACGCGCCCCGAAAGACTGAGTTGGCCCAGTTGGAAGGGCTGAATCGTATCGTCCCTTCCCTCGACCTTTCCCTCGACCTTTCCTGCCGGATTCAGGCCAGACACCACTTCAGGATCGCCTTCTGGGCATGCAGCCTGTTTTCCGCCTCGTCGAACACAACCGACTGCGGGCCTTCCGCCACCTCCTGCGAGACCTCCCTGCCCCGGTACATGGGCATGCAGTGCATGAAGATGGCGTTCTCGCGGGCGAGACCCATGGCTCTGGCGTCGATGCGAAACGCTTCGAGTGCCGATGTCTCCACCTCGCCGCTACTGGCGCGCGCATCGCTCATGGAAACCCAGGTATCGGTCACAACACAGTCCGCGCGCTCGACCGCCTCGTCAACCGTGCCGACGATACGCACCCGGCCCTCGCGCTCCATGGCCCAGGCAACGATGTCGTCCGGCGGGCGATAGCGGGGCGGGCACGCGATGCGCAGTTCGAAGCCGAAGCGTACCGCCGCATGGATCCAGGAACAGGCCATGTTATTGCCGTCGCCCGCCCAGGCCACCGTCCTGTCGGCGATGCCGCCGAGGTGTTCCTCGACGGTCATGACATCGGCCATCAGCTGGCAGGGATGGGTACGGTCCGTCAGGCCGTTGATGACGGGAACTGTCGCGTGATGCGCAAGATCGAGCATATTTTGATGTTCGGTCGTGCGGATCATGATGGCGTCGACATAGCGTGACAGGACACGCGCGGTATCGGCGATCGACTCGCCGCGACCAAGCTGCATGTCACCGGGCGCGAGATTGATGGTGGAGCCGCCGAGTTGGCGCATGGCAAGATCGAACGATACCCGGGTCCGTGTCGACGGCTTCTCGAAGATCGTTGCCAGAACCATGTCCTCGCACGGTTTCGGCCGGTCGCACGCGCGCCAGCGCCGTTTGAGATCGTGGGCATCATCGAGCATGGCGCGCAGGGTCGGCTCATCGAGATCGGAAATGTCGAGGAAATGCCGGACCGGACTCATGGCGTCAGTTCCCCTGCAGAGGAGTCGAGCGCCTTGAGAGCCATATCGATCTCCTCGTCGCCGATCACGAGCGGGGGCAGGAAACGGATCATGTTATTGCCCGAAGGCACGGTCAGAACATGGCGGCGGCTCATGGCAGCGACGACGTCCCCGGCGGGCACGACGCACTTGATGCCCAGCATGAACCCCAGCCCGCACACATGATCGAAGATCTTCGGATGGCGGGCGATCATCCCGTCGACACCCCGGTGAAGCCGTTCGGCTTTCACGCGGACTCCTTCAAAGAACCCCTCTTCCAGCATGATGTCGAGCACGGCGTTGGCAGCAGCAGTGGCCAGGGGATTGCCACCGAAGGTCGATCCGTGGCTTCCGGCCACCAGTGATGCTGCCGCCTCCTCGGTCGCCAGGCATGCACCGATCGGGATACCCCCGCCGAGTGCTTTCGCCACGGCCATGATGTCGGGGGTGATGCCGGACCATTCGTGTGCGAACAGGCGGGCGGTGCGGCCCATGCCGCACTGCACCTCGTCATAGATCACCAGGAGTCCGAACTCGTCGGCCGCGTGCCTGACCGCCTCGAGGAATTCGCGTCTGACCGGCGTGATGCCACCCTCGCCCTGGACCGGCTCGATCAGGATCGCCGCGGTCTCGGGCCCGATCGCGGCACGAAGGGCATTGGAATCATGCAGCGGAACCTGGTCGAAACCGTCGACCGGCGGGCCGAACCCTTCCAGATGTTTGGCCTGCCCGCCTGCCGCAATCGTTGCCAGCGTCCGGCCGTGAAAGGCTCCGCTGAAGGTGATGGTCCGGTAGCGTTCGGGATGAGCGTTGCGGTACTGGAAGCTTCTCGCCATCTTCAGCGAGCATTCGATAGCTTCCGCACCCGAGTTCGCGAAGAACACGCTCGCTGCGAAGGTCGCGTCGACCAGGCGCCGGGCAAGAAGTTCCTGGTTCGAGATCCTGTAGAGATTGGACGTGTGCCAGAGTTCGCCTGCCTGCTTCGTGATCGCAGCGACGAGATGAGGATGCGCGTGACCCAGATTGGTGACGGCTATGCCGCTGCAGAAATCCAGATAGCGTTCCCCGTCTTTCGTGCAGAGCCAGGGGCCCGAGCCGCGCACGAATTCGAGATCGAAGCGGGCATAGGTCGGCATCACAGGTTCGATCATGGCAATCACCCGCACTTCAGGACGTTCCTGGAAATAAAGAAAGGCCTGAAGGCCGGTTTCTGCCCGCCAAGCCGCTCCAGACTATCGAATCTCCGGGCCTTTCTGTCAAATCCGGCCTTTGTCCTGCCACGATATTGCATTACGATTCCTGGCGAGCGCTGCGGTTGATTCGAGAGTGCTCCATGGTTTATGTGTTCGACAGTCTCTTCTGGAGTTTGCCGTTGTCGCATCATACCGCGGTCCCGTTGAAAGCAGACGGCGTTGCCCCGCTCGGCCGGGACGGGATCTCCGGGGTGATTCGCAAAGAGGGTTCGACGTTCCGCGCGGTGAAGCTTTCAGCCGGCATTCTTTTCGCGGTGTTCGCCACTGCCTGTGCGGAGATTCCGAACGATCCCATCGATCGCGAGGCGTTCATCGAGACCAACGATCCGGCCGAGCCCGCCAACCGCGCCGTGTTCGATTTCGACCTCGCTCTCCTCGACCATGCGCTTTCCCCGATCGCCGTGGCTTATCGGGACAATGTGCCCGAGGTGGTGCGTGAAGGCATGGGCAATGTGCTGGACAACCTGCAGATGCCGGTGACGATCCTCAACAGCGGCCTGCAGGGCGATTTCGATAACATGACCGAGGCATCTGTCTCCTTCTTCATCAACACGACAGCCGGTCTCGGCGGACTGTTCGACATTCCCGCAGGCTCGGGGCGGAAACCCCGTCGGGAGGACTTCGGCCAGACCCTTGCGGTCTGGGGTGTCAAGGAAGGCCCCTACATCGTCCTGCCGATTTCCGGGCCGGCGACTGCCCGGGATGCGATCGGTCTGGGCGTCGACATTCTCACCGATCCCCTGACCTGGCTCCTGACTCCGGCCTGGAGCTACGCGCGTACCGGTGCCGGCACCATTGATGCCGCGGCGGACGAACACGACCGCATCGAGGAGGCAAGGCGGATCGCGCTCGATTTCTATGCGACCGTGCGCAGTCTCTATCGCCAGGACCGTGCGCGGCAGATCGCCAACGGGTTCGAAGACCCGTTCGGTTTCGACCCCTTCGAGGAGTGACGACGGTGTCGTTCGTGTGGCGACAGTTCCTGCCGGCGCTCGTACTCGCAACTCTCGCGGTGGCCTCGCCGAGAGCCGATGTCGCAGAGGACGCATCGGACTTCGTGACGGTAGAGGCAGGCCGACTGATCGAGATCATGGCGCTTCCGCCTGGTCCGGAGCGCCATGATGACTTCGCTTCGTGGCTCATTTCAGCCTTCGATCTCGGCCATCTCGCACGAAGGGCACTGGGCCGCTACCTCAACGTCGTGACGGACGATCAGCTGGCGTCCTACGACGAGGCGTTCGGCACCTACATCCTGGCGACCTACGAGAAACGGCTTGACCTCTTTGCCGGTTACGAGTTCGCGGTGGTACGGTCACGGACCCTGGGCGAGGACGATGCCGTCGTGCGCACCACGATCAGGGCGCCGGAAGGTGGCAGGAACATCATCGATTTCCGCGTCAGGTTCGATGACGACGGCCAGTATCGGGTCACGGACATCGCCATCGAGGGGCTATCCATGCTCAAGACACTGCGCGACGAGTTCACTTCGGTGATCAGACGCAACGGCATCGACGGGCTGACCGAACTCCTCAACAGCCATGCAGCCGGGGCATCCGAATGATGCGGATCGTTCGCCGAATTTGACGATGCAGCTGAAGGTCGACAATCGCGGCGTCAACCTCAACGTCCGGGTCGAGGGCCGAGGACCGGATCTCGTGCTCGTTCACGGTGTCGGCGGTTCGCTTGAGGCCTGGGATCCGGTGGTTTCGTGCCTCGCAGACCGGTACCGGATCATCCGTGTGGATTTGCGGGGACACGGAGCTTCCGACAAACCGGCCGGACCCTACAGGATTGACGATTTCGTCTCGGACGTCATCGCCGTGATGGACCGTCTCGAGGTCGGCGCAGGCCACATCGCAGGCCATTCTCTGGGCGCCCTCATCGCCCAGGGCTTGGTTCTGGCACGGCCTGAGCGCGTGAACCGGCTCGTCCTGCTTTCTGGCGTGGCCGGACGGACTGACGAGGAACGCCGGAGGGTGGAAAAACGCCTCGCCATGGTTGCCGACGGGATACCCGGCGCCCATTTCGAGGCGTCCGTTTCCCGGTGGTTCACCGACGACTACCTGATAAGCCATCCCGACATCATCGCCCGGCACGCCGAAGCCAACCGACGTAACGATCCGGCGGCCTATGCTGCGGCCTACCGCGTTCTTGCAAGCACGGATTTCGGCGAGAGGCTCGGCGAGATCGCCGTGCCGACGTTGATCGCGACCGGGGAGCATGACCAGGGATCGAACACCCGCATGGCCCGCCTGATGCACGAGCGCATTCCCCGATCGACCCTGCATATCCTTCCCGGCCTCAAGCATGCCATCCTCACGGAAGTGCCGGACGAGGTTGCCCGGCTCATCCGCGACTTCGTCGGTTGAGACCTACATCTCGACGATCGACAGCCTCGGCGTTGCCGCCGGAGGTGGCAGGATGCCCGCTTCCAGATAGTCCCAGCCCGCGAGCGCGATCATGGCGCCGTTGTCGGTCGACCATTTGAGAGGTGGCAGGCAGAGATCGACAGCGGCCTCTTCGGCCAGCAGGCGTACGCTCTCGCGCAACTGCGGACTTGCGGCGACACCGCCGACGACCACCAGAGAACGGCTCGGGGCGGCTTCGAGAGCACGTCGGCACTTCGTCACGAGGATGTCGATCACAACCCCGACGAAGGATGCGGCAAGATCGGCATGATCGAGATCCCTTGACTGTTCGAGCCTCCTTGCGACGGCCGATTTCAGTCCCGAGAAGGAGAACTCAAGGCCCTCCCGGATCATGGGCCGCGGCAGATCGATCACGGGCCGGCCTTCTTTCGCCAGACAATCGATGAGGGGTCCGCCCGGAAATCCCATGCCCATCAGGCGCGCCACCTTGTCATAGGCCTCGCCGGCGGAATCATCACGGGTTGCGCCCAGAATCCGGACCTCCCGGCGGTTCGTCATGTAGGCAATCAGTGTGTGGCCGCCCGAAACCAGCAGGATGGTCGCCGGAAAGGTCACCCGGGCGCTTTCGAGATCGGCACTGCGCAGATGGCCCCTCAGATGGTTGACACCGATCACCGGCAGATCCCAGGCGGTGGCCAGTCCCGCTGCCGCATTGAGGCCCACAAGCAGGGAACCGACGAGACCCGGTCCCCGCGTCACGGCGATGGCGCAGAGTTGATCGGGCCCGCGGCCGGCATCTTTCATCGCCTGATCGATCGCCGGAACGATGGCGCGCACATGGGCACGCGACGCCAGTTCCGGATAGACACCACCCCACTCGGCATGGATAGCGTCCTGGCGTGCGATGCCCGAGGCGAGCACCCTGCCCTGCCGGTCGACGACGGCGACCGCCGTATCGTCGCACGAGGATTCGATCCCCAGGATGACATCGCGGGTCACGCCAGAATCTCCTGGATCCTCGCGTGACCGACAACGCCTTCGCGTTCGATGACGGGCGGATCAACGGTACAGTTGACGAGAGTCGAAGGCACGGCCTCGCGCTGTCCCCCATCGACCGCCAGCGCCGGCTTGAGGATCAGCTGATCGAGGATCTCCGGCACCGTTCCCATCGTCGGGTAGTCGTGAAGATTGGCACTCGTCACCAGGAGGGGACCGGCAGCGTCGAGGAGCTCCAGCATGAACGGCTCCGCCGGCACCCGGATGGCCACTTCCTTGCGTCCTTCAAGCCAGGAGACGGGCCCGGAATCGCTGAATCCCATGACGACCGTGAGCGACCCCGGCACCAGGTCCGAAGCCAGCAACAGGCGGGCCTTCGCAGTGACGGTCACACCCAGGGTCTCGAGGTCGGATCCGGACGCCACCATGACCGGAAGGTTCACGCTCCGGGGACGGCGCTTGATGGCAAACAGGCGGACTGCCGCATCGTCCCTCAGGGGACTCACAGCGAGGCCATAGACCGTGTCCGTGGGCACGAGAACGACGCCGCCGTCCTCCAGGGCCAATCTCGCCCGTTCCACGGCGTCACGCGCAGCCGAATCGATGATCTCAACCATTGCCATTGCCTCCGGAAAGGCTGACCACGGATGACGACCTCGTCGTCAACGGCTCAAGGGGTTCGAAAGAGTGGCGACCTTCGGCGAAGGCCTCGCCGGCAAGGCGCATCAGGGTCGAAGAACTCGCGTTCCTTGCTCCGACCCGGACACCGGGAAAGAGCGCCGCCACCTCGGCTGTCACGACACCAGCAAGGACAAAATCCTCGTGTGAAGCGAAGCAGTGCCGGGCCAGTCGGGCGAGATCATCGACCATGAGGGGGCCACGGCACGATCCGCTGCGCTCCTGCTGGAACCCCTTGCCTGCGGTCGTCGGCCTGACGCAGACGACGGTTGGCGATGCCCCGGTCTCGCGGGCCACGAGATCGAAGTAGTCCAGGGGAAGAAGGGGCTTCGTCAGCCCCCAGGCCAGCGCATTGGCGAACGTCACGCCGCCGCGTGTCGCGGTGAGGCTGCCGGGACCGAGATCGACAGCAACGGCATCGATGTCCCGTGCCTTCGATCCGATCGAATCGAGGCTGCGGCAAACCGCACCGTGCAGAAATACCGGACCCTCGAAGTTTCCGGTAGCCGGTGATTCCTCGTAGAGAACCCGTTTCCCGTCGCCGAGTGCCACCATGATCGACGGGGCCGCGGTTTCGACACACAAGATGAGCGTCATGTCACCGGCTCTCCGGCAGCGGCCATGGCCGGCCACAGCCCCTGATGGTGCATCTGCGGACGGTGTCCCTCGAGGGGACATGTTCCAGGGCGACACTTAAATATTCGGGATACGCCCCGGCGATCCGGTCGCCCCACTCCACCATGGTGATGGCGTCACAGGCCAGATCCTCGATGCCGAGATCCAGGTATTCCTCCACGTCCGAGAGCCGGTAGGCATCGAGATGAAGCACGGGCCCTGATCTCGTCTCGTAGACGTGCATCAACGTGTAGGTCGGGCTCGTCACCGTATCGCTCGACCCCAGCATCGCCACGCATGCACGAACAAAGTGGGTCTTGCCGACTCCGATCGGGCCTTCGAGAAGCACGACATCACCCGGTTTCAGGGCGGTACCGAACCGCGCCGCTGTCCTTTCGAGGGCAGCAAGATCAGCGAGTTCATGAACCAGGACCGTGGACATTATGGCGTTCACGAGACTCCGGGGTAAAGGGGGCTGGTGGGCCCGGCAGGACTCGAACCTGCAACCAGACCGTTATGAGCGGCCGGCTCTGACCAGTTGAGCTACGGGCCCACAGACGGCATGACGCAATCGCCCACCCTTCAGTCGGACTTGGCGAAGCTCCTGAGCTTGCGGCTCCGGCTTGGATGCTTGAGCTTCCTCAGCGCCTTGGCTTCGATCTGCCGAATTCGTTCGCGAGTCACCGAGAACTGCTTGCCGACCTCCTCGAGGGTGTGGTCGGTGTTCATGCCGATGCCGAAGCGCATACGCAGGACCCGTTCCTCGCGGGAGGTCAGCGTCGCGAGGACCTCCGCACAGGACGCGCGCAGATTCGCGAGGATGGCCGCATCGACCGGCAACACGGCATTCTTGTCCTCGATAAAATCGCCGAGGTGGCTGTCATCGTCATCGCCGACCGGATTCTCGAGGCTTATCGGCTCGCGGGCGATCTTGAGCACCTTGCGCACCTTTTCCAGGGGCATGCCGAGCTTTTCCGCGAGTTCCTCGGGAGCCGGCTCGCGGCCGACCTCGTGCAACATCTGCCGACTGGTCCGGGTGAGCTTGTTGATGGTCTCGATCATGTGGACCGGAATGCGGATCGTCCTTGCCTGGTCGGCAATCGAACGCGTGATCGCCTGGCGGATCCACCATGTCGCGTAGGTCGAAAACTTGTAGCCCCGACGATACTCGAACTTGTCGACCGCCTTCATCAGGCCGATGTTGCCTTCCTGGATCAGGTCGAGGAACTGAAGCCCCCGGTTCGTGTATTTCTTGGCAATCGAGATCACCAGACGCAGGTTGGCCTCGACCATTTCCTGCTTGGCCTGGCCCGCCTCCTTCTCCCCTTTCTGGACGACGCGGACGATGTACTTGAACTCGGTGATGTCGAGGCCCGTGTCGATCGCGACAGCCGCGATGTCATGGCGCGTCTCGGTGATGGTCACGGCATCGGTCTCGGCAAACTTGCACCATCTGGAATCGGGAAGTACTGAAATGCGTTCATGCCACGACTGATCGAGCTCGTTGCCGGTATACTCCTCGAGTAACTCCTCGCGCTTGATGCCGCGCCGCATGGCGGCCTTCAGAAGCGTGCTTTCGAGTCTGACGACCCTGCGGTTGGTTCCCAGAAGCATGTCGACAAGGGATTCGACATAGTTGTTGTGGAGCTTGATCGTACGCACCACGCCGCCCACCTCGGCCCGCAACCGGTTGTAGCGCTTCTTCACGGCAGGTGACGGCTCACGGCCCTCGAACCTGGCGCCGAGGTATTCCCCCTGAACCTTCACGAGGCGCTGGTAGATCTTCGCAATCCTGTCGAAGGTCGCGAGAACATCCGGCATGACAGCCTGTTCCATCGCCGCCAGGGTCATGTTGTTGCCTTCGTCCTCGCCATCGTCCTCGATATCGCTGTCCCGATCGTCGGACCCGGGATTGGTGGATGACGCGGCAGAGGATTCGGCAGCATCGGAAGCTCCGGAGATGCTGGTATAGGTCGCCTCGAGATCGATGACCTCGCGAAGCAGCATCCGCTTCTCCACCAGATCGTCACGCCATCCGACGATGGCGCGAAGTGTCAGGGGACTCTCGAAGATGCCGCGGATCATACGACCTCGACCGGCCTCGATGCGCTTGGAGATGGCGATTTCACCTTCGCGCGAGAGAAGGTCGACACGTCCCATTTCGCGCAGGTACATGCGCACGGGATCGTCCGTGTATCCGAATTCCGCCGACGAGCTCGCCGCGGGTGCCTTGCTCTGGACGACCGACTTTGGCTTGTCGTCGACCGGCTCTTCCGATTCCTCGCTCTCGACGACATTGATGCCCATCTCCGAGAACATGGCCATCGTGTCCTCGATCTGTTCGGAAGACACTTCGTCGGGAGGCAGCGTCTCGTTGATCTCGTCAACGGTCACATAGCCACGCTCCTTGCTGCGCGCCAGCATCCTCTTGATCGCCACATTGACGGTATCGAGCAGCGGGTCGTCGACGCCGTCATTCGTTTCGACTTCGGCGGAATTCGTCGCCATGCCTGACCTCTCCTTGCCCTTAGCTTTAGGCGTCAACCACAGATGATCACACTGTCTCAGGTCTCGTCCTCGACGGCGAGAACCCTGTCCTGCCAACCTTCGCGCTCCTCGACCTTGGCGCTCAACCTCTTCCATGCCCCGTCGGACGGATCGTCTTCCCAGGCATCGGCATCGGCGCGAATCTCCTCACCCAGAACATTGCGGCACTGGTGGAGGTCGTGGGCGTGGTGCCACAGGCTTTCCGCCTTGCCAACCGATTCGATAATATAGGCCGAAGAGACCTCTGCCCCGGAGAATTCCCTCAACAGGCCATGGACGCCTGCGGCCTTCAGGTGGTCCTCGATCGCTTCGCTGTCAAGATTTTCTCCTGCCTCGAAGGCCTCGATAAGACACTTTTGTGCCGATTTGTGACGAGGATCGAGGAAGGTGACGCCGGCAAGGGGCTCGGCGATCCTTTCGAGAAGCTCCGGGTTGAGCAGCGGCAGGGCGATCATAACCCTTTCGGCAAACCCGCGTTCACCCGCCGGACCGGTGCCGGGAACGCCTGTCGGTATCGGTTCCACACTGCGGGACCAGATATCCATGTTCCTGCGATCCAGTTTTCTCCGCTGACTCGGCCTTTTCCTGCGATCGGGCAGCCGTCCGGAGACGAACGCGGCTTTCAGGCGTTGCCTGATCTCGTTGCGGTAGTAGTAGCGAACAGTGCTGTCGGCGATGCGTTCGACGACGTCCAGCAGTTCCCGTTCGAGACCAGCGCGGCGTTCCGGCGTCGCGAACGACAGTCCCTGTGTCCGGCTCTGCCAGAACATGTCCATCAGCGCAATCGCTCCGTCGAGAACGGTCTGCATGGCAGCCACGCCATTGATCCTGACGAGATCGTCGGGATCCCTGCCGTCGGACATCAGGGCAAAGCGCAGCGACTTGCCAGCCTTGAGTACGGGAAGTGCCCGGTCGACGGCCCGGCAGGCGGCCTGGTATCCGGGCGCGTCACCGTCGAAACACAGAACGGGTTCATCGACCATGCTCCACAGGAGGGCAAGATGGCCTTCGGTCAGCGCGGTTCCAAGAGGTGCCACGACATGGCGTATTCCGGCCTGAGAAAGCGCAATGGCATCCATATAGCCCTCGACCACGACCACCGTCCCGGCATCGTGCGCGGGCCTGCGCGCCTGCGCAAATCCATAGAGGACATGGCCCTTGTGGAAGACCGGCGTTTCCGGCGAATTGATGTACTTCGCCTTCTGATTGCCCATCGCCCGTCCGCCGAACCCGACCACGCGTCCGCTGCGGTCGCCGATCGGAAAGATGAGCCGGTGGCGGAAGTGGTCGATCGGATCGCGCCCGTCATCGCCACCCTTGGCGAGGCCTGCCTCCGCAATCAGATCCCGGGCAATGCCCTTGCCCGCGAGATGGCGGATCAGGTGGTTGCGATCATAGGGTGCATAGCCCAGGCGGAACCGTTCCCATGTGGCGTGGCTGACCCCCCGCCCGGAGAGATACGATCTCGCCTGGCTGCCGGCCTCGCCGGCAAGCTGCTGTTCGTACCACTGGCAGGCTTCCTCCAGAACGTCGTGGAGTGTCGCGGCACGGCGTTCGCGTTCTCTCTGCCCGGGACTGCGTTCGGGCATGGCCAGCCCGGCACGACCGGCAAGCCGTTCCACGGTCTCGGGAAACGAGAGGTTTTCGGTCTGCATGACATAGCGGATGACGTCGCCGTGGGCGCCGCAACCGAAGCAGTGATAGAACCCCTTGCTCTCGACCACCGTGAAGGACGGCGAGTTTTCCTGGTGGAACGGACACAGGCCCACATACTCGCTGCCGCGGCGCTGCAGGCGCACGCCGGAACCTATGACCTCGGACAGGGGAATCCGCGCCCTGATCTCGTCCAGGAATTGTGGTGGAAACGACACCGTTCCTCCCGCTCGCCTCAACCCAGCCGCTTCCTGATCAGCGCACTCGCCGCCGCGCCATCGAACCGTCCGGGGTAAGCTTTCTTGAGCGCAGCCATCACACGGCCCATGTCCTTGAGACCGAAGGCATCGCACTCGAGGATCGCGGCATCGACGCAGGCGGTCAGTTCCTCCGGTGACATCCGGCGGGGCATGAAGCGGCAGATGACCTCGATCTCCGCATCTTCCCGGTCGGCGAGTTCCGGCCGGTTGCCCTTGCGGAACTGCTCGGCGGCCTCCTTGCTCTGACGCACCATCTTGGCCAGAAGGCCGATTGCCTGCTCGTCACTCACGGTCTGGCTCGCACCACTGGAGCGCGACGCGATTTCGTGGTCCTTCAGGGCGGCGCTCACGAGTCTCAGAGTCGAGGTCGTGGGCCGGTCGTGGGCCTTCTGGGCCTGTCGCAGGGCGTCGGTGATCTGCTGCCTGATGGACATGATCCAAGAATCTCTGGTTGTCCGTCATCGACCGCTTACATCAATTCGTCATCCAAGGCGAGTCGTTTCCCCGCCATGGTCTCGGCCACCAACCGGTGGATAGAATACAACCGCGTGGATTCATGTGTTTTTTTCACTTCGTAGTGCTTGACCTTGCCGAAGCGGGTACCTATAGTCCACAAGCTTCACTCCTTCGCCGGTTTCCGATGCCTCCATCCGTTTCCCCACCGCCGTCCTGGGCCACGGCGTGCATCATGCTTGCGGACGGTTCAGTATTCTGGGGACGTGGAATCGGTGCAAGGGGCCGCGCAATCGGAGAACTCTGTTTCAATACCTCCATGACCGGCTACCAGGAGATCATGACCGATCCCTCCTACGCCGGACAGATCATCACCTTCACGTTTCCACACATCGGCAACACCGGCGCCAACGCCGAGGATATCGAATCCGAAACGCCCGCCGCCCGCGGCATCGTGCTGCGTGCCGACGTGACCGATCCTTCCAGCTTCCGCGCCATTCAGCACCTCGACCGCTGGCTCAGATCCGGCAATCTTGTCGGCATCACGGGCATCGACACCCGCCGACTGACCCGGCTGATACAGTCCCGGGGATTCCAGACCGCCGGCATCGATCACGGCAGCATCGACTGCAGGAGTCTGGCCCGGGAGCTTGCCGCGTGGCCGGGTCTGGAAGGCATGGATCTGGCCCGCGAGGTAACCTGCCGACAGACCTACAGCTGGCGGGGCACAGGCTGGTCGCGTACGTGCGGTTACGGCGAACTCGAAACCCCGCACCATCATGTCGTCGCGGTGGACTACGGCGTGAAGAAGAACATCCTGAGATGCCTCGCCTCGCTCGGCTGCCTCGTCACGGTGGTTCCCGCGACGACGAGCGCCGAAGACATCATGCGCCATCAACCCGACGGCATCTTCCTGTCGAACGGACCGGGCGATCCTGCCGCAACCGGGGTTTATGCCGTGCCGGTCATCCGTGACCTTCTGAGGACCGGAAAGCCGATCTTCGGGATCTGCCTGGGTCATCAGCTTCTGGCACTGGCTCTCGGTGCCAGGACCCTGAAGATGGCGAACGGCCATCGCGGCGCCAACCATCCCGTCAGGAATCTCGAAACCGGCAAGGTGGAGATCACCTGCCAGAATCATGGTTTCGTCGTCGATCCGGAGAGTCTTCCCGGGGGTACCCGGGTGACCCACGTCAGTCTCTTCGACGGCACTCTTGCCGGCTTCAGGATCGAGGGACAACCTGTCTTCTCGGTCCAGTACCATCCCGAGGCAAGTCCCGGCCCCCAGGACAGCCGCTATCTCTTCGAGGCCTTCATCGAGGCGATCGAACATGCCGGCACGCACTGACATCTCCTCGATCCTGATCATCGGCGCCGGACCGATCATCATCGGTCAGGGCTGCGAGTTCGACTATTCGGGCACGCAGGCGGTCAAGGCCCTCAAGGAGGAGGGCTACCGGGTCATCCTGGTGAATTCCAATCCGGCGACCATCATGACGGACCCCGGCATGGCGGATGCCACCTATGTCGAGCCGATAACACCGGAGATCGTCGCACGGATCATCGAAAGGGAACGCCCCGATGCCCTGTTGCCGACGATGGGCGGCCAGACCGCGCTCAACACGGCGTTGAGCCTGGCGCGCATGGGTGTTCTGGAGACCTTCGGCACGGAGCTGATCGGCGCCAGCCGGGAGGCGATCGACAAGGCCGAGGACCGGGAACTTTTCCGGGATGCCATGAACCGCATCGGTCTCGAGTGCGCCAGGAGCGTCCTTGCCCGCTCTCACCAGGACGCCATGCACGCCCTTGAGGAGATCGGCCTGCCGGCCATCATCCGTCCGAGCTTCACGCTCGGCGGCACAGGCGGTGGTATCGCCTACAACCGGGAGGAGTTCGAGGACATCGTGCGCCGCGGTCTCGAGGCCAGCCCCACGACCGAGGTGCTGATCGAGGAATCGGTCCTCGGATGGAAGGAATACGAAATGGAGGTCGTGCGCGACCTCGCCGACAACTGCATCATCGTCTGCTCCATCGAGAACATCGACCCGATGGGCGTTCATACCGGTGACAGCGTGACGGTCGCGCCGACGCTGACACTCACCGACAAGGAATTCCAGATCATGCGCAACGCGTCGATCGCGGTCTTGAGGGAGATCGGCGTCGACACCGGCGGATCGAACGTGCAGTTCGCGATCAACCCCGAAGACGGCCGCATGATCGTGGTCGAGATGAATCCGCGTGTCTCACGGTCTTCAGCGCTGGCCTCGAAGGCAACCGGCTTCCCCATCGCCAAGGTCGCGGCAAAACTCGCTGTCGGCTACACGCTCGACGAAATAAGCAACGATATCACGCGCGTGACACCGGCGAGTTTCGAGCCGACGATCGACTACTGTGTCGTCAAGATGCCCCGTTTCACGTTCGAAAAGTTCCCGGGAACGGAACCGGAACTCACCACCTCCATGAAGTCCGTCGGCGAGGCGATGGCGATCGGCCGCACCTTTCCAGAGGCCCTGCAGAAGGTCCTGCGCTCCATGGAAACAGGGCTTGCCGGTCTCGATCCGGTGGCGTTCGACGACACCTCCCGGGACGGGATCGTCGCCCGCCTCTCGCGTTCCTCTCCGGACCGGCTGCTCGCCATCGCGCAGGCGATGCGTCACGGTCTCGACGATAGCGCAATTCATGACATCACGCACTACGATCCCTGGTTCCTGCAGCAGATCCGCAGGATCGTCGAGGCCGAGGAGGAGGTGAGTCGCATCGGCCTTCCCGACGGCACCCGGGACTTTCTCGAGCTCAAGAAACTCGGCTTTTCGGACCGATGCCTCGCCCGGCTTGCCGGACTGGCCGAAGACGAGGTCAGAAGGCGGCGGAACCGTCTGGGCGTCATTCCGGTATTCAAGAGAATCGACACCTGTGCCGCCGAGTTCCCCTCGAGCACGTCCTACATGTACAGCTGCTACGAGGGAGACGGTACTGCGCAAGCCGAAGACGAGGCCGATGCCGGCGATACCCGCAAGGTGATCATCCTCGGCGGAGGACCCAACCGCATCGGACAGGGGATCGAGTTCGACTACTGCTGCGTTCACGCCTGCTACGGTCTGAAGGAAGCAGGCATCGAGACCATCATGGTCAACTGCAACCCAGAGACCGTATCGACGGACTACGACACCTCTGACCGGCTCTATTTCGAGCCGCTCACCGTCGAGGATGTCATCGCGGTCGCCCGCACCGAGATGGCGAGGGGGACGCTCATCGGCGTCATCGTCCAGTTCGGAGGCCAGACTCCGCTCGGCCTCGCACGGGCCCTCGAACGGGAGAATATTCCGATCATCGGCACGACGCCCGATGCCATCGACCGCGCCGAGGACCGCCGACGCTTCCAGATACTGCTCCATGAGCTTGGCCTCAAGCAGCCGGCCAACGGAACCTGCCACTCGCTGGACGAGGCCCGGAAGATCACGCAGCGGATCGGCTATCCGGTTGTCGTTCGCCCGAGCTACGTGCTGGGCGGACGGGCGATGGAAATCGTCCACAGCGACGATGTCCTGGGGATCTATCTGGAGCGCTCCATGAGCGCATCGGGCGGCCATCCCATCCTTGTCGACCGCTTTCTGCAGGATGCCGTGGAGGTCGATGTCGATGCGCTGTCGGACGGCAGGGAAGTCTTCGTCGCAGGAATCATGGAACACATCGAGGAGGCCGGAGTCCATTCCGGCGACTCCGCGTGTTCGCTTCCTCCCTACTCCCTGGCGGCGGATATCGTCGATGCCCTGCGCAGGCAGACCGAGGCGCTCGCGCTGGAACTGGGAACCGTGGGGCTGATCAACATCCAGTTCGCCGTGAAGGACAGCGATATCTTCGTGCTGGAAGTCAATCCCCGCGCCAGCCGCACCGTGCCGTTCGTCGCCAAGGCCATAGGCATTCCGATCGCCAAGATCGCCGCGCGCGTGATGGCTGGCGAACCCCTTTCGGCCTTCGGCCTTCGCGCGCCCGAAATCGGGCACATTGCCATCAAGGAAGCCGTGTTCCCGTTCGCCCGGTTTCCAGGTGTGGACGTCATCCTCGGTCCCGAAATGAAATCCACGGGCGAGGTGATGGGACTCGACGGCGACTTCGGACACGCCTTCGCCAAGGCGCAGCTTGCCGCAGGCGGTGCGCTTCCCCAGGAAGGCTGCGTCTTCATTTCCGTGCGCGACCGCGACAAGCCTCACGCCATCACGCTCGGCAGGCGTCTTTCGGAACTGGGCTTCAGGCTGGTTGCCACGCGCGGCACGGCACGCGAGATGAGTGCTGCCGGGCTCGAGGTCGGGTCCATCAACAAGGTTCTCGAGGGATCGCCGCACATCGTCGATGCCCTGAAGAACGACAGTATCGATCTCCTGATCAACACCACCGAGGGCGCCAAGTCGATCACCGACAGTTTCAGCCTGCGCCGCACCGCGCTGATGAAGAAGGTGCCCTATGCCACGACAATTCCGGGCGCCCGGGCGGTGGTCGAGGCAATCGCCGCCGTGCGCGGGAAGGGTCTCGACGTCAAACCGCTCCAGGCCTACAACAAAGCCGCTCCGTGAATGCCCTGACCTCCTGGATCGTGACGGACGGCGCTGCCGGCCTGGTCCGCCAGTGCGCCGGGCTTGCCGCAAGACTCGGCCTCAATCCGGTGACCAGGAAGATCGTCATCCGCCAGCCCTGGCTCTCGCTCCCCCCTTCCCTGTGGTTCCGTCCCCTGAATGCGCTGTCGTCAAGGGGCGACAGGCTGGTCGCACCCTGGCCGGAACTGGTGATCGCAAGCGGACGAAAGTCGGTGGCACCCGCAGCCGCCATCCGCAGGGCCGCCGGTGGTCGCACGATCGTGGTCCAGATCCAGAAACCAAACATCGGTCTGAGGAACTTCGACCTCGTCGTTGCCCCCCGTCATGATGCTCTCAAGGGAGAGAACGTTGTCTCCACGACCGGTTCCCTTCACGGTCTCACGCGCCGGCTGCTCGACGAGGCTGCCGCCAACCGGGCCGCGGATGCCGCCCACCTTCCCCGTCCCCTGATCCTTGCCGCCATCGGCGGCCCGAACCGCGTCTACCGATTCACGCCGGCAGATGCCCGCGCCCTCGGCCACCGCCTCGGCGGTCTTGAGGGGGGACTGCTGGTCAGCGTCTCGCGGCGCACTCCGCCCGATGCCGCCGAGGCCCTGATGAGCGAACTCGATCCCTCGCGCACGGTTTTCTGGGGGGGGCACGGGGCCAATCCCTATGACGGATGGCTCGGCCTTGCGGACGCCATCGTCACGACTTCAGATTCGGTGAACATGGCAACGGAGGCTTGCGTGACCGGGAAACCGGTCCATATCGCCCATCTTCCTGGTGGCTCGACGAAGTTCGGGAGATTCCACGCGGCGCTCAAACGTGGGGGCCATGCACGGGACTTCGACGGCATCATCGACCTTACCTGGAAGCCGGTGGTGCTGGATGATACCGGCGATGTGGCTACCAGGGTCGCACGGCTCCTCGAGGAACGTTTCAGTTGGCCTGGATCGATGTCGGGATGTAGCGGCCGTCCTTGACGCGGGCGAACATCTGGGAGACATGCGGGTGCGATACGGGAATGCCACTTTCGTCGAGCACCAGGTTCTGTTCCGAAACATAAGCGACGTAAGTGGTTTCCTCGTTCTCGGCCAACAGGTGATAGAAAGGCTGATCCCTGGAAGGGCGCACCTCCTCGGGAATGGAGAGCCACCACTCCTCCGTGTTGGCGTAGACCGGATCAACATCATAGATCACACCGCGGAACGGATAGTGGCGATGCCGGACCACCTCGCCGATACGGAATTTCGCTGTACGAAAGGCGCCGTCTCCGGCTGTCATGCTCGAGTTTTCCATGAGACCAATATTATCGTTCGCATCATCCATGGCAAGAGCCGGCTCGAGCTGTCCACGCCAATCTTTGCCGTATGCACTATCGCGATATCGAGAGCTTCACTAGATTGCCGGTCATTGCGACAATGGGCGAGGCATCGTGCCTGAAAGCCGCCACAGCAGGGTTCTCATCATGGGTTCGGGTCCCGCGGGCCTGACCGCTGCCGTTTATGCTGCCCGCGCCGGCCTCGAACCTTTGCTGGTCCATGGAATCCAGCCGGGGGGCCAGATGACCATCACCACGGATGTCGAGAACTATCCGGGTTTCGCCGATGTGGTCCAGGGTCCCTGGCTGATGGAGCAGATGACGGAGCAGGCCGAAAAAGTCGGCACCTCGTTGGTCCACGATCTTGTCGCCGAGGTCGATTTCACGCGGCGACCGTTCCGCGCCAAGGGCGATTCCGGTGACATCTACACCGCCGATGCCGTCATCATATCGACGGGCGCCCAGGCAAAGTGGCTCGGTCTCGAGAGCGAAGAGAAGTTCCAGGGTTTCGGTGTCTCGGCCTGTGCCACCTGCGACGGTTTCTTCTTCAGGGGCAAGGAGGTCTGTGTCATCGGAGGCGGCAACACCGCGGTCGAGGAAGCGCTCTATCTCACCCATCACGCAACGAAGGTCCGGCTGATCCACAGGCGCGACGAACTGCGCGCAGAGAAGATCCTTCAGGAACGCCTGTTTCGCCATCCCCGGATCGAGATCCTGTGGGACACCATCCTGGACGAGGTTCTGGGAACCGACCAACCGCCTTCGGTGACCGGTGCCAGGGTCAGGAATGTCATCACGGGCAGGCAGCAGGACCTCGCCCTCGACGGGGTCTTCATCGCCATCGGCCACCGGCCCAACACGGAAATCTTTCGCGGTCTGCTCGACATGGATGACGAGGGCTATCTCGTCACGGCACCCGACTGCACCGCCACCAACATTCGCGGGGTCTTCGCCGCCGGCGATGTCCAGGACAAGATCTATCGGCAGGCGGTCACCGCCGCCGGAACCGGTTGCATGGCGGCGCTGGAGGCCGAAAAGTACCTGGCCGGCATGGCGGTCGAGAGCCGCGCAGCGGCCGAATAGGCGATCTGCAACGATGGACTGGGATCGCCTGCGGGTCTTCTTTCACGTGGCGGAGGCCGGCAGTTTCACAAGGGCCGGCAAGCAGCTCAACCTCAGCCAGTCGGCTGTCAGCCGGCAGATATCCTCGCTTGAGGACGATCTCGGCCTCGAGCTGTTTCACCGCCATGCCCGTGGCCTTCTCGTGACCGAGCAGGGAGACCTGCTCTATGCCACCGCACGGGAGGTATTCGGCAAGATCGTCATGGCCGAGGCCAGGCTCGCCGACAGCAAGAATCGACCCGCGGGCCGACTATCAGTCACCGCCACGACAGGTTTCGCGATGATCTGGCTGATGCCGCGGATCGTCGAATTCATGGACCGCTATCCGGAGATTTCGATCTCGCTCATCAGCGATGACGCCGAACTCGATCTCTCCATGGGAGAAGCGGATGTCGGCATCAGGCTCTTCCGGCCGACACAACCGGACCTCGTTCAGCGGCGTCTCCTGACCATCAACTTCCACTTCTACGCTTCTCCGCACTACCTCAGGGCATGGGGGACACCGACTTCCCTCAAGGATCTCGAGAAACACCGCATCGTCATGTACGACAACGGTCCGCTGCGCGATCTCGTCAATCCCGCCTGGCTGCCCCGGTCCTTCGGCATCGACCGTCCCCAGAAGCATCCTGCACTGACCGTCAATTCGGTCCTGGGCATGCGCAACGCCGTGGAAAGCGGGCTGGGTATCGCGATACTGCCCGACTATGTGCTGCGGAGTACCGACCAGCAGGTGCGTGTCGAGATCGACGCGCCGCTTCCCACTCTGACAGCCTACATCGTCTATCCGGAGGAACAGAGAGGATCGGCGAGGATTGCAGCGTTCCGCGATTTCCTCATCGAACAGGTCGGTTCGTACCACACATGACGTTCGCCATGCATGAGATGCATGGCTGGATTGACCGATCCGGCGATGGTGCGGCACCGCGTCGGCCGCTATATTTTCTCCCGGCACTGCGGTTTCCGATGGCCGCACGTCTCCCGGACAGGTTCCGGGATGAGGGAACCTGCATCAAGGTTCCGACGTCTTCCTGACGTTAAACCTCCCTATCCTCCTGGGAGCCTGGTCCGACCGGGCTCCCACTTTTTTTGCGCCCCTACATGAAGAGCAGTTCGTTCTCCATCCCGGCATAGAGCGAAGCGACCTCGGCTCCGTAGCCGTTGTAGATCTCGGTCGCGATCCTGTCGCGCGTTCCCAGGACGCGTTCCGTGGCCTGACTCCAGCGGCGATGGGGCACCTCCGGATTGACGTTGGCCCAGAACCCGTATTCCGACGGTGCCATTTCCTCCCAAAAGGTCGAGGGCCTCTCTTCCATGAACGTAACCCTGACGATCGACTTGATGGACTTGAAACCGTACTTCCACGGAAGATGGAGGCGCAGCGGCACGCCGAACTGGTTGGCCATGGGCTTGCCGTAGGCGCCCGTCACCATGAAGGCGAGATCGTTGGTGGCTTCCCCGATGGTGATGCCCTCGGTATAGGGCCAGGGGTACCAGGACCCGGCCTGCCCGGGAGCGACATCCGAATCTAGGAAGGTCTGCATGGCCACATAGCGCGCCGAATCCAGCGGCCGGGCAAGGTCCACGAGATCTTTCATGGGGAACCCGGTCCATGGTACGACCATCGACCAGGCTTCCACGCAGCGATGCCGGTAGACCCGTTGCTCGAGCTGGACTGAGCGGATGAGTGTGTCGATATCGATCGTTCGGGTCTCCTCCACCAGACCGTCGAGCGTCACCGACCAGGGTCTGCGATAAAGGTCCGCGGCGCGCTGCCAGATCTCCTTGTGGCTGCCGAATTCGTAGAAGTTGTTGTAGGTCAGATTGTCCGCTTCGGGTGTCACCGCGCGCCCGGCAGTCGCGTACGCCGGATTGGTCCCGACGGGATAGAGGTCGGCGGTGGGATCGGAGGCAGCCTGCTCGTTGGCGAGCCTGATCACTTTCTCCTCCTCGGCCGCGGCAACCGATGGCAGCCCGGCCGCCAGGATTGGCCCGGCAGCAAGCGATTTGACAAGATGGCGGCGATCCAGCCAGCAAGCTTCCGGTGTCGCCTGATTCTCCGGGATTTCCCAGCTCTGCGGTGTTCTGATCAGCACGTCTCTTTCTCCCAATTGCTAAGTAGCGTTCCCAGTCTACAGTCACGAGAGGTTTCAGGAAAGCGCCGCGCAGGCCCGCTGGATGCGTCTACAGGCCTCCTCAAGCGCCTCGGTCGAGGTGGCATAGGAGATCCGGAAATGGGGTGACTGGCCAAAGGCCGCACCCTGGACCACGGCGACTCCTTCCGATTCCAGGAACCAGGTCACGATATCCTCGTCGGTCTCGAGACGGCGCCCGTCGGGCGTGGCTCTGCCGAGGAGTCCCGCGCAGGACGGATAGACATAGAAAGCGCCTTCCGGACTGGGACAGGCAAGGCCGCTCGCCTGATTGAGCATCGAGACGACGAGATCCCGTCTTTGAGAGAAGACCCGGTTGTGTCCGGCGATGAAATCCTGCGGCCCGTTGAGCGCCGCCACGGCGGCATACTGGCTGACGGAACTGGTATGGGTGGTCGACTGCGACTGCACCTTGTTCATCGCATCGATCAGGAGCTTTGGTCCGGCGGCATAGCCGACACGCCATCCGGTCATGCAGTAGGTTTTGGAAACACCGTTGGTGGTGAGCGTTCGCTCCTTGAGGCCCGGTTCGACTTCGGCCGGGGTGCAGAAGCGGAAATCGCCATAAACGATGTGCTCGTACATGTCGTCCGGCATGATCCAGACATGGGGATGCCTCATGAGCACGTCGGTCAGGGCCTCCATGTCCTGCCAGGCGTAGCCGGCACCGGTCGGATTCGACGGCGAATTGAGCATCAGCCACTTGGTCCTGGTCGTGATCGCCGCCTCGAGGCTGTCGGCCTTGAGCCTGAATCCGTCTTCGGCCGATGTCTCAACGATGACCGGCGTGCCGCCGCACAGAAGAACGATGTCGGTGTAGCTCACCCAGTAGGGAGCGGGGATGATGACTTCGTCACCGGGCTCCAGCGTGGCGACCATGGCGTTGTAGATCACCTGCTTGCCGCCGCAACCGACCGTGATGGCGTCGGGTGAGTAGTCGAGGCTGTTGTCCCGCTTGAGCTTGGCGGCAATCGCCTCGCGCAACTCCGGAACGCCCGGAACCGGCGTGTAGCGGGTCTTGCCGTCCTTCATGGCTCTTACCGCAGCCTCGATGATGTGTTGGGGTGTATCGAAGTCCGGTTCACCCGCGCCCAGGCCGATGACATCGCGGCCCTGGGCCTTGAGGTCCCGCGCCTTCTGGGTCACCGCGATGGTGGGCGACTCCTTGATCCTGTCCAGTCTGCTGGCAAGCAATGACATCCGTTTGATCTCCCTTCTACTTGCCTTTCCAGACAGGGTCGCGGCGCTCGGCGAAACTTCTAGGGCCTTCGATCGCGTCCTCGGAATCGAGACACGCACGGTACTGCGGAATCCGGCCGGAGCGCATGAAGGCGTACGCCTCCTCGACAGAGAGGCCGTCTGTGCCGTTGACCACCGCCTTGACGGCCTTCAGCGAGAGCGGCGCGCTCTTCGCGACGGCGCGGGCGAGTTCGCGAGCCGCGTCCATGAGGTCTGCCTGCGGCACGACGCGGCTGATCAGGCCCCAGCGAAGGCCTTCCTCGGCGGATATGCGCCGTCCGGTCATCATCATTTCCACGGCCAGCGATCTCGGGATGCGCCTCTGGAGCCGGATCACTCCGCCGCCATCGGGGAGGATGCCGATCTGCGCCTCCGGCAGCCAGCACTCCGCATTCTCGGATGCGACGATCATGTCGGAAGCGAGCGCCAGTTCAAAACCGCCGCCTGCGGCCATGCCGTTCACGGCGGCGATCACCGGCTTGTCGAGGCTCCACAATTCGGTAAGGCCGGCAAAGCCGCCGTCGATCAGGGAGGATGCGGCGGTATCCTCCTCGCCCGCGGCGGCGGCCTTGAGATCCCACCCTGCCGAGAAGAACCTCTCGCCGCCGCCCGTCAGGATGGCGATCCGCGCTTCGGGATCGTCCCGGAACGAACAGAAAGTCTCGGAAAGCTCCCGACTCACGGCGGCGCTGATGGCGTTGGCCTTGGGCCGGTCGAGGACGATCTCCCAGATTCCCCCATCCCTGGTCACGCGCACGTTTTCACTCATCAACCTGCTCCCTGACTGTGTTCGAATTCTCGCAGCAACGACCGCGAAAGGATATGGCGCTGGATCTCGCTGGTGCCGTCCCAGATGCGCTCGACACGGGCGTCGCGCCAGAAACGCTCGATGGCAAGTTCCTTCATGAGGCCCATGCCGCCGAAGATCTGCACGGCATGGTCCGTCACCCGCGCCAGCATCTCCGTGGCGTAGAGCTTGGCCATGGCAAAATCCCGGTCCTCGGCAAGGCCGCGGGCTTCGCGGTCTGCGGCGCGCAGGACCAGGAGTTCCGCCGCCTCGAGCTCGGTCATCATGTCGGCGAGCTTGAACGACGTTCCCTGGAACCTGCCGATCGTGCGACCGAACTGGCGCCGGGTCGCCGCCCATTCGGCGGCCATGGAGAGCACCCGCCGGGCCCGCCCGACACACTGCGCCGCAACGGTGAGGCGGGTTGCACCGAGCCATTGCCGCGCAACATCGAAACCGCGGTGCTCCTCACCGAGAATGCGGCTTTCGTGGAGACGGCACTCGGTGAACACGAGTTCCGAGTGGTGGAATCCCCTGTGCGAGACGCTTTCGGGTCCCGGGCGCACTTCGAAACCGGGCGTCCCCTTGTCGATCAGAAAGCTGGTGATCCCGCCCTCTTTTCCCGTCGCGGCGAACAGCACGGCATAGTCCGCGACATCCGCATAGCTGATGAAATGCTTGGTGCCGCTGACGACGAAGTCCTCGCCGTCACGGCGTGCCCGGGTTTTCATGGAGCGCAGATCCGAACCGGCCCCGGGTTCGGTCATGGCAAGGCATTCGACGCGCTCGCCCCGGATCGTGGGAAGAAGGTAGCGTTCGATCTGACAGCCCTTGCAGGCGCGCAGGATGTTGGACGGACGTGCGACCGCGTACTGAAGCGCAAAGGAGGTGTGACCGAGTTCGATCTCGACGAGTGCCACGGTCAGGGCATCGAGCCCACCGCCGCCGAGTTCCTCGGGCATGTTGACCGCGTAGAGGCCCTTTGCGATCGCGCGATCGCGAATCTGCCGGATGAGTTCCGGAGGCACGGCATTCGACCGTTCGACCTCGTCCTCGTGGGGCACGAGTTCCTCGGCAACGAAACGACGCACGGTTTCGACGATCAGCGACTGTTCTTCGGATAGGCTGAACTGCATGGAAGGAACCCATGAGGGACGTCCGGAATGGATAGTGGTTTGTCCCGCCCGCCGCAAGGAATCAGGGCCAGTCGTCCGAAAGCGCCATTACCTCGCGCCTGAAGGGAGGCGAATCGGCCGGCACGTCCTCGTCGAGTTCGCGGGCGTAGCGGTGACCGCTGTAGACGGCTGCGGCAAGAAGGCCCGGTGCATGGCAGTCCCCGATCGCGGTGACGCTCATGATTGCGCTGCTTTCTGGAGAACCCTCGAGTTCTCGGAAGAGGGCGTCTTTTGGATCGCGCATGGTGACGAGAATGACGGAACCGCGTTCCACCCGGCGCTGACGGCCGGTGAAGGTGCAGGCGAGTTCGACCCACTCCGGTCCGATTTCGGCTATGCCGTGATTGAGAACGAGGTCGACACCGAGGTCGAGGAGGCGCGTCTGGATCCTCCCCTGCTCCATGGTGTTATGGGTCCAGTGCGCCACGTCCGGCGCCGGTGTCACATAGACCACCTCGAGGCCTTGCGAGACTGCGACTTCCGCCAGAACACTCGCCATGAAGTAGTGGTCGTCATCGAAGATGACCACAGGGCTTTCAAGTATCGCTCCCGCCATGACATCGTCGGGGGTAAGCACGCCTTGAAGGCCAGCGCCCTCGACCGGCCTGCGATGCGTGCGGCCGACCGCATCCCCGCGCCACGATGATCCGGTGGCGATCGCGACATGGTCGAAGCCGAACACGCGGATCTCGCCGGCATTGAGTTCACTCTCGAGGTAGACCTCGACATTGGCGAGCTTGTGAAGCTGCCCTATTCGCCAGTCCCGCACCCGTCCCCAGCTCGACAGTCCCGGGAGGCGTGAAATCCGGTTGAGATGGCCGCCGAGTTCGTCAGATGCCTCAGCCAGCGTCACGCCGTACCCGCGCTCGCCCAGGGCACGTGCTGCCTCGAGTCCGGCGGGCCCACCGCCGACAACAAGCACATTGGCATCGCTTGTTCTTGGCGCAATGCGCTCGGGATGCCAGCCGCGACGCCACTCCTCGCCCTTGGTCGGATTCTGGGTGCAGCGCATGGGCATGAACATGTAGTCCCCGGAAACACAGATGTTGCAGCCGATGCACTCGCGGATATCGTCAAGGCGGCCCTCCTCGATCTTCCTTGGAAGGAAGGGATCGGCAATCGAGGGCCGGGCGGCCCCGATGAAATCCGTGAGGCCGCGCCTGACGAGGTCCACCATACGGTCGACCGAGGTATAGCGGCCTACCGTCACGACAGGCTTGCTGGTCACCTGCTTGACCCACGAGGTGTAGGATTCCTGGTATCCCTCCTCGGCGAAACGGGCCGTCTGGCTGTCGTTGTCCCACCCGCTCAGATTGACGTCCCAGAGATCCGGCAGATCGGCCAGCAGTTCGACCGCCGCCCGGCCGTCGCCGTCGGCGGTGATTCCCTCGTCTCCTTCGAGTTCGTCGACCGCAAGGCGCAGTGCCACGCCCATGGTATCGCCGACCGCCTCCCTGGTGTCCTCGAGAACCTCGCGAAGCAGGCGGACGCGGTTTTCGATCGGTCCGCCGTAGTCATCTGTCCTGGTGTTGTAGCGCCGTGACAGGAAGTGCTGCATCAGGCACAGGTTGTGCCCGGCATAGACGTAGACGATATCGAAACCCGCCTCCCGGGCCCTGATGACGGCCTGGCGATGCCAGCGCCGGAAATTGGCGATATCGGTCCTGTCCATGGCACGCGCCTGGCCCGGTTCATGACCCTCGACGGGAATCGCGACCGGCGCCATCGGGATCTCGCGAGACTGGAGGTTGTGGCCCGTCATGCCGCCATAGACCAGTTCGCAGCCCGCCAGCGCGCCATGGCGCTTTACGCTTTCGACCATCCTTGCCATGATCGGGATGTCCTCCCGGGACCACAGGCGGGCCTCGATCGCCGGCGTGACCTCGGCCGTATGGTGGAAATCGCACTCCTCGGTGCAGACCACCGCCCATCCGCCTTCGGCCTTGACGCCGCGCATCGCCGCCATGGAACTGGGGTACTGCACACCCATGCCGTTGCAGTGCGGAACCTGGTAGAAGCGGTTCTTCGCCGTTACCGGCCCGATCGCCACCGGTTCGAACAGAACGTCGTATCGCGGATCGCGGGTCATGGGGCTCCTTCCCTTCACCATCGATGGCTGATCGTTGTCGCCCAAGCATCCACCGGAATAGCATCCAAAGACAAGACGGAGATCCGGAGAGGGAGGTTGCCGTGACGTTCATCCTTGCACTCGACCAGAGCACGACCTCGAGCCGTGCCCTGGTGTTCGATGCCGAACGGCGCCTTGTCGGCGAGGCGAGCCTGGAGATCCGCTCCCACTTTCCCCGATCCGGCTGGGTCGAGCAGGACCCGGAAGAACTCTGGTCGACAAGCGTTTCCGTCATCCGCGATGCCGTGGCAAAATCCGGCGTCGAGGCTTCGCAGATCGCCGCCATGGGCATCACCAACCAGCGCGAGACGGTTGTTGTCTGGGATCGTGCCACCGGCAGCGCGGTTTCCAGCGCCATCGTCTGGCAGGACCGGAGGACCGCGGACCTGTGCCGGCGCCTCGCCGAGGAGGGTCACGGGACAATGATCGCAGAGCGCACGGGCCTGCTCCCCGATCCCTACTTCTCGGGAACGAAGATCGCCTGGATTCTCGATCATGTCGAAGGCGCCCGTGCAAAAGCCCAACGGGGCGAACTGCTGGCCGGCACGGTCGACAGTTTCCTTCTGTGGCGCCTGACCCAGGGGGCCGTTCATGCCACCGACGCCACCAACGCTTCGAGAACGATGCTCTACAATATCCGCGAGGGACGCTGGGACGAGGATCTCTGCCGTCTCCTCGATGTTCCCCGGTCCATGCTTCCCGAGGTATGGGACAGCGCCGGCGATTTCGGCATGGCGTCGCTCACCGGAATCGACATTCCCGTTCTCGGCGTGGCAGGCGACCAGCAGGCCGCGGCCATCGGCCAAGCCTGCTTTCGGCCGGGCATGATGAAGGTGACCTGCGGGACGGGCTGCTTTGCTCTTCTCAATATCGGCGAGGCGCCGGTGATCTCGAAGAACCGCCTTCTCACCACCATTGCCTGGCAGTTCGACGGCAAACCGGCCTATGCTCTCGAAGGATCGATTTTCAATGCCGGCACCGTCGTGCAGTGGTTACGCGACGGACTCGGCATCATCGCGGAAGCCGGCGAAACTCACGCCCTCGCCGAATCCGCCGACCCCCTGCAGCCTCTCTATCTCGTCCCCGCCTTCACCGGCCTCGGCGCGCCGTGGTGGGATTCCGAATGCCGTGGCTCGATCCATGGCCTCACCCGTGCAACCGGTCGGGCTGAACTGGCGCGCGCCGCGCTCGAGAGTGTGGCCTTTCAGACCCGCGATCTCGTGAGCGCCATGCAGGGCGACTGGCAATCGGCCGGCAACGGATCGGTTCTGCGGGTTGACGGCGGCATGAGCGCCAACGACTTCGCCATGCAGTTCCTCGCCGACATTCTCCGCGTACCGGTCGACCGCATGGCGACGACCGAGGCAACTGCGCTCGGCGTCGCCTGGCTCGCCGGCCACCGGGCCGGTGTCTGGCCGGATGCGGCAACCTTCGCCGAAACATGGCAAAGCGATGCACGGTTCACGCCGGCAATGGATCGCAAGGAAGCCGACGAACGCTACAGGGGCTGGCAGGATGCCGTCAGGAGAACGCTCGTCACCTGAACCGCACGTTGCGGATCCGCGTGCAAACTGCGAATGAACGTGTCCGAACCTATGGAGGCGCACATGGTCAACCGGGAATTGGAGAAGAAGCTCGATGCGGCTGTCGAGGCCGGGTTCGACGAGCAGGTCGCATTTACCGGCGATCTCGTGCGCCTGCCTTCGCTGAGAGGCCAGGAAGCGACTGCCCAGGACTTTCTCGCACGGGAACTCGCCAGGCGGGGCTTCGGTGTCGACCGCTGGCAGATCAGGATCGAGGACATCCGGGACCTGCCCGGATTTTCGCCGAAATCCGATGGCTACGATGACGCCTGGGTGACCGTGGGCACGCTCCGATGCGCCGCCCCGAAGAGGCGGTCGCTGATCATCAACGGCCACATCGATGTCGTTCCCGAAGGGCCGCACGACATGTGGTCGACACCGCCTTTCGAGCCCGTGATCAGGGACGGATGGATGCACGGACGCGGTGCCGGCGACATGAAGTCGGGCTGGGTCTGCGGTCTCTTCGCCCTCGAGGCCATCAAGCGCGCCGGTTTTCGTCCGGCTTCGGATGTCGCCATCGAAGCGGTCATCGAGGAAGAGTGCACGGGCAACGGGGCCCTGGCCTGCCGCCAGAGAGGCTACCATGCCGATGCCGCGCTCATTCCGGAGCCTCTGGGTCATGGACTCCTGAGATCGCAGGTCGGTGTCATGTGGTTCCAGTGTCACGTACGCGGCCATCCCGTCCATGTCGCCTATGCCGGCGCCGGCGCCAACGCCATCGAGGCTGCCTGGCGTCTGGTCGACGCACTGCACGGGCTCGAGGAGCGCTGGAATGCTGCCGGTCATGAGCGCTATGCCGGCATGAATCATCCGCTCAACTTCAACATCGGGCGCATCGAGGGCGGCGACTGGGCGTCGAGCGTCCCTGCCTGGTGCCGGTTCGACATGAGGGTGGGCGTGTTCCCGGGGCAGGATCTTGGGACTGCCCGTGCCGAGGTCGAACACTGCATCGCCAAGGCCGCCCGCAACGACAGCTTCCTTGCCAACAATCCGCCCGAAGTCGTATGGGACGGATTCCAGGCCGAGGGCTACGTGCTCGAGGAGGGCACAGAGGCCGAGGCGGCCCTGCGCCGCAGCCACAGGAGAGTGTTCGGCGAGGAGCTCGGCGAAAGGGCGCTGACCGGAACCACCGATGCCCGGTTCTTCGGTCTCTATGCCGGCATCCCTGCCCTGGTCTACGGCCCGCTCGCCGAGAACATCCACGGGTTCGACGAGCGGGTGAACCTCGAGTCCTGTCGCCAGGTCACCAGGGCCATCGCACTCTTCATCGCCGACTGGTGCGGCCTCGAACCCTTGTGAAGAACCGTCAGCCCGGGGTTGTCACACCAACAAGGTGACCTGTTGCTGTTGGCGCAAAAATGTCTCTGGATGCAGAATATCTCCTATGCGCGATACCGATTTCCACCCGTGATTATCCAACACGCTGTCTGGCTGCATTTCCGGTTTCCCCTCAACTACCGGGACGTCGAAGATCTGCTCGCTGAACGTGGCATTGATGTTTTTTATGAAACGGTGCGGCGCTCGGCATTGAAGTCCGGGCAGGCCTATTCCCGGAGACTTCAGGACAACGCGCCCTTGCCTGCCGGCCTCGTCGGCGATGGCGGTCACCTCGGCCAAGAAAAGGCGGCGTAGAGACGAGAGAAACGCCCATTGGTCGGCATGAGGCTCGAAACCATCGTTGAGGAAGAGACTGTTGCCGCCTTCTCGCGGGCCGTGCTGGAGAGGCAACGCGATGAGATTGCCAAAGCCGCCGGTCGGCACGGTGTCCTGGCTCGGGCAAAACCGGTCGTAAGACTCGAACCCGATATCCGGGTTGCGCTCCATCGTCTCGGTGACCAGATGGGCGCCGAGGCGGCGCACGACGGCGGCGGGCACCGGCTCGGCGAAGAAGATCCAGACATGCCCGCCATTGCCCGAACGCGATCGTTCGAGGGCCGCCGGCACCCCTTTCGACCGGCAGGCTTCAAGGAAAGCGTTCGCGTCCCGCCGCCAGGCCTCCTTGTCGAAGTCGGCGGCGAGAAATCGACAGGTATCGTCAGCAAGCATGGGATAGACGCCGATCGTGTGGCGTCCGCGCAGATGTCCGTCGATCGCCTCGTCCATCATCGCCGGGAATGCCTGATTGGGACAGGCGCCGCACTTGACCCGGGGCTTCTCGCAGATGCGGGGCGCCCACTCGTTGGCGCACGCCGGCGCATGGCCCGCCTTGCCCGTCCCGGCGTTTTCCCAGCGCTTCGGATAGACATCCTCGCGGCCGCGAAACAGGGACCTGAGCAACGCGATCTTTTGGCGCGCCGACGAACGCTTGCTGACCGGTCCGTAGCGCGGTGGCATGTCTTTCAAATCTGCCCACAGAGACTCAAGTTCGGCAAGCCGTGCCTCAAGGGCCGCCTTTTCGGACCCGAGGCGCGCAAGCCGCCCGCGTATGAGCGTGACCTCCCTGCAGTCTGATGCTGTCTACGTCAAACCTTCCCCGATGCCTGCCGCCGTCCGATGAGCCCATGCAAGCCGGCGAGCAAGCAGATTATTGCGACTGGAGACCTCTGGTAAACATCGTCGCCATCGCCACGCGCGGTTCCCCTGCCGGAACGTCTCTGGCGCATCGTGAGGGGGATCGCCTACGACGGCTTGGGCAAGAACGGGGCCAGGGGCAGCCTGGCGGTACGGAAGCAGGACGCGGAAACGGCGCGTGTCACTGTCGAACACTGACGTCCAAGAACAGGCGATTCAGCGCCCCAGGGCGGCCTCACATCAATGCCTCAGCCCGCGACCACCTTTCCCGCCTGATAGAGCCACCCCGGCATAGGGCGCTCGAGTTCCCACAGTATTTTCATGGGTCGCTCCGATTCATGACTTCGGTACCGGGCATAGCCGAGACAGTGGTAGGGAAGCGTTTCACTCCTGCCATCCCTTTTGCGTTCACGCACGAAGAGGATGACCTTCGTACCCCGGGTCGGTTGTTCGACGTACCGGCACCCGGCAGGGGTATTGGGTGAGGCGGTGTTCTGCGACTCCCAGTGAAACAGTGTCGGCGAGATCGGGTAGTCGGCGTAGCGTGTCGAGGGCGTGTAGTCCCTGTCAGATTTCTCCAGCGTGACGAACAGGAGATCCGTCTGCGTCGCTTCGTTCCACAGGACTCCGCCCTGCGGAAAGACCAGCGCGCCATGCCTGTCGGTGTGCCTGTGTGCCGCCACGATCTCTCCGAGGATATAGGTGGCGTGGCTTGCCAGGGGGACCTCGCCGGTGGGATCGAGCGGTTGCGCGACCGTGCGAATGCGATCGGCCAGGATTTCCAGGAGATCGCTGATCTCGCGACGTAACTCTGCAGATTCACGAACCCTTTCCAAGATCTGATCGGCCTCGTCGATCGACTGGCGACGGCCACCCAGAACGGCAAACAACATGAGGCCCAGGCGATACTCGCGACCCTGGAGGCCCGAGATCCGGTCAGAATGGTCCGTTTCCAGGATGTCCCGCCACGCCTTCAGCCTCTCATGATCATCCACGTGGATCAGCCGGCCGATGGCCTTGAGGAGAGAGTCATCCGCAGCGGCAAGGCTGGTGCTCTTCTCGAAGCCAGCCCGCCGGCGAAGTTCGGTGAAGCAGTGTCCCGCTCCGGGTCGTGCATAGATATCGTCGAATTCGGCGCCGGCGTCGCGCATGAAACCACGGAGTCGAGCTTCAGGGCCGAGAGCATGCAGATCGTCTGCGAGACGCGCGCGGGCATTGCGCACCGCCTCTCTCAGGTTGCGAAGTACCGTCTCCTTGGCAATTCGGTCCAGCTTGAGCGCACATCCCGGTGGCAGGAGCGGGAAGTCGGCCTCGACGGCTCGCCGGATCTGATGGCGGGTGCCCCCCAGCAGAGCGCGATAGCGCACGTCGTAGCGGTACTCGCGCCGAACCTGGCCCACGAAGTCGAGGACCGTGAGAACCCGCTTCCCGTCGGCCCACCGCAACCCTCTTCCCAGCTGCTGGAGAAACACCGTGGCGCTCTCGGTCGGTCGAAGCATGAGCACGGTGTCGACCTCAGGCAGGTCGACACCCTCGTTGAAGAGATCGACGGCGAAGACTGCGCGCAGCTCTCCTCGCCGCAGTCTCGCGAGTGCCGCCCGACGATCAACGCGCGGAGTGCTGGCATCGAGCGCCACTGCCGGGTAGCCGAAACGGGTAAACTCGTTCGCCATGAAGTGGGCATGACCGACGCCCGCGCAGAATCCCAGGGTCCGCATCTGGTGCGGATCCGTCACGAATTCCTCGACAACCTGGCGGATTCGAACGGCTCGAACGTGATCACCGGTGAGCACGTTGTCGAGCTCGCCCGGAACATATCTTCCGCGCTCGAAACGTACCGTTGAGAGATCCGTTGCGTCGTTCACCCCGAAATAGTGAAACGGGCAGAGCAGTCCCTGGTCGAGCGCATCCCAAAGCCGGGACTCCGAGGCTATGCGGCCGTCGAACCACTCCAGCACTGATTTGCCGTCAGCGCGCTCGGGCGTAGCGGTCAGCCCGAGGAGAACTTTCGGTTTCAAACGCGACAGCAGGCGCTCGTAGCTCGCGGCTGCCGCGTGATGAAACTCGTCCACGATGACCACATCGAAGCCGTCGGGCTCGATATCGTCGACACGGTTGGCAAGGGACTGCACCGAGGCAAAGACGTGGCGACCCGCGTGTGGGCGCTCGCCGCCAACCAGCCGCTCACCGAACCCCGGCTCGCGCAGGACAAGTTGGAAGACCTGTTGACTTTGACGGAGGATCTCGTCGCGGTGCGCGACGAAGAGCAGGGAACGCCCCACACCTTGGTCGCGCAGCCGCTTGAAATCGAATGCCGCGATCCAGGTCTTGCCGGTGCCGGTCGCCGCGACCACGAGATTGCGGTGGTGCCCACGCAGGCGCTCCGCTTCGAGCGCCTCGAGCGCGACAGCCTGATGAGGCTTCGGCGAGACGTCGACCAGCAGAGACAGCTCAGTAATGTCTTCGGATGAGCCGCCGCCACGCTGTCTCGAGAGCGCGTGATCGAGCCGCTCGGTGTCACGCCCGGGTGCATAGTCCTCGAACTCGGGCTCCTGCCAGTACTGTTCGAACGTCGCCTCGAACCGCTCGATCACCTCGGGGTTCTCGGCCGCGCTCACACGCACGTTCCATTCGAGGCCTTCGATCTGTGCCGTGTGGGTGAGGTTTGACGAGCCGATATAGGCGGTGTGCAGTCCGCTATGGCGGTGGAACAACCATGCCTTGGCATGCAGCCGGGTCCGCGCGACCTCGTAGGAAACCTTCACTCGCGCGCCGAGGGCGACAAGTGCGTCCAGTGCACGACGTTCGGTCGACCCGGTATAGACGCTTGCGATCACGCGCACCTGTGCTCCGCCCCGCACCCGTTCTTCAAGTTCGGAGCGGAACAGACGCACCCCTGAGTGACGCACGAACGCGCACAGGAGATCGATCCGATCGGCGCTTGGGATCTCCCGCGCAATTTCACTCGCGATCTGGACATCACGCCGTCCATTGACGAGAAGCCCGGTCCGACGGAGAGAGAGCGTCGGGCGAGGGACTGGCAAAGGCGTGCTGCCCAGAACACGGCGTTCGACAGCTTCCAGGAGCAAGCGCGCAGCGTCTGCGACCCGGTCGTCGGCCATCGCGCCATGTTCGACGAGTACCTCCACCAGCCGGTTCGCAAGGGCGATCTGGTTGGCTGACTGAGTACCGTCTTCTTCGGGAATTCCTTCGAGCGCGCGGCGAAGGAGTTGATAAACGTGACGGGCCAGGAACTCGGGACGGACGGTTGCGTCGACCGAACCGACATCCACCCACCAGCCCTCCGCCGTGCGGGCATCGATTTCCGCCGCCAGGGCAGAGGTCAGCAATTCTTCGTAGAGCCCGGATTGGAGTCGCCGCGTCATGACTCGTCCGAACGGAAGAGAGTGGGTGGCGGCGCCAGTGTCACCATGAAATCCCGAAGCGTTCCTTCATGGCCGACGTCCGCCCCCACGGCTCGCCGGGCAGCCGATCGACAAGGATCGTGAACACGCGGCGAAACGAGTCCGCTGTCGACTCTTCCGTCAGAGCTTCCGCCCGAGCGGCCGGCAGCAACGGACGCATGTCGAGCAAGAGGCGCGGATTGGCGAGCTTGGCGAACATGCGCTCCTGGGCCTGTGCTCGCGAGATGGCCTGGCCGGAAAGGCCCAGATACCGCGCGAACATCTCGACGATGCGCTCGACATCGAGGTCCTCGAAGATCTCCAGGGCGTGCGCAAGGTCGTAGAGATCGCGTCCCTTGTCGCGCTGCAGCAGAGCACGCAGCTTGGTCGACAGCATCTCCTTGCGGGAGAATGTCGGAATGGCCGCCTCTCCCGAGAACCAGGGATTCTCGATCGCCAGCGGCAACGACACCGGACCATCGAAGGCCTGGATCTCGCGGGTGTTGATCTCGATCTTCAGCCGGATCGGCACGCCACCGGCGTCCTCGGCCTCGACCCGGAAGCGAAACTTCGGCGCGACAGGGCTCTGATCGAACTGCGCCCGCCCCAGCCACGGCTCCAGGACAACACGCAACCGATCGAGGATCGGACCGATCGGCCCGGCCGAAGTGCGAACCAGGTCGATATCCTCCGAGTAGCGCAGCGGCGCCGGGAAGTGCAGCTTGTTGAGCGCCGTACCACCGCGAAACCGCAGCGCGTCGCGCAGCATGCCGTCCGAGAAGATGTCGACCAGAGCACGACTGATGATGAGATCCTGCTCGACCTGTCGCTGGTCGGCCCAGGGAACCACATTGCCCCAGGCGACGATATTCTGCGCCGGAATCATGCGTCGCGCTGCGGCACGCGCCGCACGATGACGCGCCATCGCAGGTCGCGCTGCCGCGGTTCTGGCGCGAAATCCGGATCCCGAGCCTCCCGCCGGTCGAGTTCGGTCCAGGGCAGCGACCCTCGTGCCTGCAAAGCCTCCAGCATCGGCTCCGTCAGAGCGTCTTGGTCGAGATGCTCCAGAAGATAACCGAGACGCTGCACGACCGGTCGCTCCGCAAGCGCCGAAAGGGCGGCGAGTTGCTCCGGATCGATCTTCTGCCCGAGGTCCGAGAGGACCGTGGCGACATTGTCGATGCCGCCGGACGCCTGCGGATAGCGCAGCAGATCGAGGGCTGTCAGCGCGGCCGACGAAATCTTCATCGTGCCGGTATCCGTCTTGCGGTCCTCGATCCCCGCCTTCACCGCGTCCATGTCCTTGCGGTAATAGAAGACGATCAGGCTGCGGCCGGCGCGGATCCTTGGCAGGCGCTTCGCCGTGACGACCTGAAACTCCATGACGGCTTGATGCGTCGCACCGTGCAGTTCAGCGGCCTTGAGGAGCCCGACGTAATAGGCCTGACCCTCACGTTGCATGAGCGCATCGATGTACCAAGTCGGCGGCGGCGCCCCCCAGGACGCATATTGCGGTGGGACGACTACATAGAAGCCCTGCCGCAGGTTCAGTAACGCCTCGCGGCGTTGCAGCCGCTCGGCGGCATCAAGAAACGCGCCGTGCCCGACGCCGAGCGCCAGCTCGGCCTCCTCGGCGATAAAGACCGTCCGGCCAGAGGAGAGCAGACCGCTGACATAGCTTGACAGGGCGGATCGCTGATCGTGAAACATGATAGATTATCTGCCGTAAGCACGGATATGCAAACATGAAATATTTGTTCTGTGGAAGTTATATCTACATTTCCGCACAAGCGGCGGATATCACTTCATGTTTTGTCAACTGTCAGAGATTCGAGCCATTCGCCCATTGGAATTCAGCGAGACCGTCGGGGCCCTCGAGCACATCTGCGGGGAGATAGAGGTCGCGTGGGTGCATGCTCAAGTTACCCGCTTACCACACTTTGCACTCCAAACCATCGATGACGGTCTCACCGTCCTCGGGATGCTCCTCGCCCGCGCGGTAAAATCAAGAGCGAGTTCCCTCCATACATCCACGACGTGTGGTACGCAGGAGGGCGAGCCTCTGTGAGTTTTCGGAACTCGTCGCGGAATTCCCCGCTTTCGTCACGGGCAACAAACTGGCCCATGCGAATGACGATGAGGCCAATCGATGACGGTACAAGTGACCAATCCCCGTGTTGGTCATTCCCGGGATCACCCGAGCGATACCCGACCTCCGCTCCGAGCCGCTTCAGACGCTGCGCCCCAGAGAAGTGGGCATATATGTTAAGCATCGTCTGGACGACAACGGAAAGGAAGATTGGGTAGGGAATCGTTTTAACTAGTGCCTGCCAGAAAACTCTAGTGTGTTGATATTGCGTGTTATTTTGTGATATTGGCAAGCGAAAATTCACGCCGCGAGGCGGCTGGAGGGCCCTATGGTCCTGAATCAGGTCGATTTCAGAGATTCTTCGCGAGGCAGCATCATGAGACACGTTCGCAATCCACAGATGGAACTCGGTGAGATCCGGATCGAGGACATCCGGATCAACCTGAAGTCCCGGGACGACATTCCGGCGTTGTTGCTGGGCCTTCAGCATCTCTATGCCGACGAGGAGACCCGCACTCGGCTGTTTGCGCTTCTCGAGGAATACATGCTTCCCGGCGTCGACCGCACGGTGGGGCGCCCGGGTATGGAGATGTGGAGGATCCTGGTGATGGGTGTGGTGATGCAGGGGCTGGGCTGCGATTTCGACCGCCTTCACGAACTGGTGACGAAACAACAGCCTCTGTCTGTCAACCCGGCAATTCCGCAAGAGCCTCCCCTGTATCTGTCGGCGTCGCACCCAAATTCAGACATCCGGCTCTCCTGACGATGGACGGCCGGTTTGAGGAAGCAACCGACTGCAAGGGGGCGGAAAATGGCAAAAGGAAGCAAAGGCGGCGGCAAACCGGCGAATGCGCCTTCCACGACAGGCAACAAGTCGGGCGGTGGAAGGGGAAACAATCCTCCGAAGAAATAGCCGCCTGGAGGCACGTATCGAGTCCCCCGAAGGCCTGGTCAGTCAGTCGACGAGCATGACGGGAGCACCGGTCTCCAGGAGGCCTTCGACAAGTACGGCGGCGTAGACGCCCGTGGTGCCGGCGTGGTGTTTCAGGACATGGTTGAGAATGGACGGATCACGCTCCGCCGAATCGGGGTCAAGGGTGATCATGGCGCAGCGAGGATCCTTCTCGAGGATGGAGACTTCGACCTTCTTGCCGATCCTGAGGCGCCGGCCGGTCCATGTGTCCTCGACAAAGGAGCCCTCCCCATCGAGTTCGAGATAGACATTCGCCCGGAAACGCCTCTTGTCGAGGGGACGGCCGAGTTCTGTCGAGAGAGTTGCGACCGTGGCTGTCGAACACAGGGAAAGCGGCCGGCAGTCCGTGAAGGCGCGCTCGGAGCGCAACAGCACGATACGGTGTTCGCGGCCGAGATGTTCTCCAAGGCGTTGCTGCAATACCGGATCGTCGATCGCCAGAACCTCGCCTTCGGGAAGTTCGACATCAATCATAAGGGCCTCATGACCGGCGTAGAGAGGTGACAGACCCGGCGCTTCCGCCAGCGCCTCGGCAAGGTTGGGGGGCTGTGACGCAGCCACGGGATCCCGAAACCGGGGACGCAAGAGCAGCATGCGGCGCTGTTCCCGCGCCGTCAGCCAGGGAAATCCGGGGCTTGCCTGATCACTGCTGAAGGCGGCGACCCGGTCGCCGTAGATTCCGGCAAATCCCAGCCACGCCCGGTCCAGCACTTCGCCCGCCATGCTCTTGACGGGATAGCGCCACAGACTTTCCACCGTACCGATCACCTTCATGGATCCTTACCCCCCTCGCTTGCGCTTCGATCCTATCACCCCCGTGCGACACCTGCGCCACCGATGTCGCAACCCTGTCAGGCAAACGTCCACCCCTGCAGTGTATGGGAGCGTCCAATTATGCTATTAACCACTGGTGCGGCGCGAACGGTCGCACGGTAGATCCAGGTTCCCGCGTGCGGGTATCGACACGACTAGGAGGACAATGATGAAAAGATCAGGAGTAACGCGTCGAAAGCTCATCAAGACCGCTGGCTCACTTGCGTTGGCGAGCGCGCTTCCCATGCCGTTCATCCGCCGCGCTTCGGCCGCGCTTGAGCTTGTTCACTGGAGCCCGCTTGCGGCTTCGGACGGAGAGGTCTGGGCCCAAATGATCCAGAACTTCAACGAGGCACACAAGGACAAGGGTGTCTCGATCCGGATGGAGGTCATCAACTGGGATGATTACACCACCAAGGTTCTGGCCTCCGCCGCAGCGGGCGAAGCCCCCGACTTCGGCTGGAATACAGATCCGCGTCCGGCGTTCGTGCGTAACGGACTACTGGTACCTCTGAACGAACTCGCGGCCAATTCGGGACTCGACCTGTCGGATTTTTCGGAGTTCTCGATCAATGCCTCGAAGTTCCCGAACTACGGCGGCGACGAACTTTTCCAGGTCCCGCTCGACCTGATGTCGATCCAGCCCGAGGTCAATACCGCTCACGTGGCCGAGGCCGGCCTCGACATCAACGACTGGCCCGATGACGGCGACGGTCTGCTCGAGTGGGCAAAGGCGATGACCAGGCGGGATGGCGACAAGGTCGTGCGATCCGGCATCATGATGACCGGATCGGGTGTGCAGCCAACGGTCACCTGGGGCATCGTTGCCGAGCAAATGGGTTTTCAGCGTATCAACAACGATTTCACGAGCGTCTGTGTGAATCCCGACGCCGGCAAGGCAGCGATGCAATGGGTGCTCGATCTGTTCGACACACACAGGGTGTCGACCCGCGATGTCACCGACCGCTACAAGGCCTTCGGTACCGGCCAGGGTTCCATCTTCTGGACCGGTCCATGGACGATCAACGGTTACTTGGCGCAAGAACTGCCCTTTGCGACCAAGCTGTTCCCGAAGATCGGCGAGAAACGTGTGACCTACTTCGAGCGTGGTGCCCTCGAGCTCTACATTCAGAGCGATCCTTCACGCTACCAGGCAACGATGGACGCAGTGACGTGGCTCTCGGACAACAGCTTCCTGTGGTGCACAGAGGGTCGTGGGGCGTCACCAAGGCAGTCGATTCTCGGCCGCAGCGACTACAAGACGTCGGGTGCCCCCTGGGATGTGCGCGGGGCGTTCGTCGATGGCCTGGAGTTCGCGACTGCCATTGCCGATTTCCCGATCATCAACGGCGCGGACTTCAACATCTATTCCGGTGGCAACTTCCTGGCGAAGACCCTGGAACTTGTCTGGGCGGGTCAGACATCCATTGATGATGCCATGACAAAACTCCAGGACGGCTGGAGCGAAGCCCTGGAAGAGGGCTGAACGCGGTCCCGGGGGGCTGCGGCCCCCCGGGCCATGGATCTCGGGTCATGGTCTGCGATCTGGCGGCGCGTTGGATCCGCGGAGACCCGAGACATTCCTGCCTGTTGTTGATCAGGATCATGCGCACGGAGCGTTCAGCATGGGTGGAGAGATGCTGAATTACCGCAGCCAGAAACCACCGGTCGACTGGGCCGCCTATGCTTTCGTCGCCGTCTTCACCGCTCCGTTCCTGCTCTTCAACATCGCGCCAATCCTGTTCACCGCGTACCTGTCGTTCATGAAATGGGGCATCTTCGGACCGCCGAAGTACGTCGGAGTGGACAACTACCGGAAGGCGCTGGAAAACGACCAGATCCTCATTTCGTTCCAGAACATTCTCCTCTACGGCCTGACCATCGTGCCGGGAGTGCTGGTTCTCGGACTCATGGCGGCACTCTATGTCAACAACCGGTGGCCGCTGTCTTCTGTGGCGCGGGTCTGTTTCTTTTCTCCCTATGTGGTCTCGGCAACGGTGATCGGATTGGTATGGGTCTGGATCCTGGACACCCAGTTCGGTCTTGCCAATCACTACCTGAACTATCTGGGAATCGACAACATTCCCTGGCTGACCAGCACCGAGTGGTCCCTCTATGGTGTCGGCATCACCTCGATCTGGTGGGACATGGGCCTTGCCTTCGTTCTGATTCTCGCAGGCCTGCAGGACATTCCCGGTGACATGTACGACGCCGCAGAGATTGACGGTGCAACACACTGGCAGCGATTCCGCTATGTGACCCTGCCCATGCTTCGCCCGGTGCTGAGCATGGTGATCACGCTGCAGCTCATTGCGACACTGAGGATCTTCAGCCAGGTCTACGTGATGACGAGTGGTGGACCGGCTTCGTCGTCCACATCCGTCCTCTACGAGATCTACACGGTGGCGATCCGCAATCAGAAATTCGGCCTCGGTGCGGCAGTCTCGATGATGCTCTTCGTGGTGATTCTCCTTGTGACCTTCCTCAGTCGCAGGCTGATCCGGGAACAGTCCCCATGAACCCCCTGGCATACCTCAAACGCGAATACGGGATGGCCGCTGGCGACATTCCGGTGTGGATCGTCGGGCTGGCGATCGCCGCACTCTGGGTCATGCCCTTTGTCTGGATGGTCTCGACCTCCCTGAAGTACCCGGGAGACGTGATGACCGTGGACATCGAATGGCTGCCACACCGCGTCACCTTCCAGAACTATGTCGACATCTTCACGAAGTACCCGGTATGGCGCTGGACCCTGAACAGCATCATCGTCGCGGTCAGCGCCACATTCCTGTGCGTGATGTCGGGAGCCCTGGCGGGATACGCGCTGGCGCGGATGAACTTTCCCGGCCGCCGCCTGCTGTTCTTTCTCTATGTCGCCTCGCTCATGGTGCCGATCGAGGTCTACGCGGTTCCGATGCTTCTCGGCATCATCAAGGTGGGTTGGGCGAACACCTATCAGGCGCTGATCCTGCCGTCGGTCGGCAACGTCTTCAGCGTCCTGATCTTCAGGCAGTTCTTCCTGACCTTCCCACGAGACCTTGAGGACGCGGCGAGAATCGATGGTGCGGGACATGGGTTGATCTTCTGGAAGATCGCGTTTCCCCTGGCCCGGGCACCACTGATCGCCGCGACAATCATCATCTTCGTGCTCAACTGGAACAACTTTCTCTGGCCATTGCTGGCGGTCTTCAAGGAGGAAATGAAGACCCTGCCCGTCGGCATCGCGGCATTCACACCGATTTCCGGTACGGCAACCCAGCTTGAAGGCTTCGCGCTCTCAATGGCGGGGGTGACCGTCCTGTGCATCCCAAGCGTACTCGTCTTCCTCATCCTTCAACGCTACTTCATCCAGGGAATTTCAAGTGGAGCACTGCGTGGTTGACCCAATTCACATGAATTACATCGGTGGAAAACCGGTTGCTCCGGCAACCGGCACATTCCTCGACACGATCGACCCGGCGACGGAGAAGCCTCTTGCGCGTTTCGCGCGCTCCGTGGGCGAGGACGTCGACGCCGCCGTTCAGGCGGCACACCGGGCGCAATACGGCGACTGGTCCACCATCACTCCGGCGGATCGGGGCAGAATCCTTGAGCGGCTAGCCGGACTGATCGAGAAGGAGCGCGAGAAACTCGCAAGGCTCGAAACTCTCGATGCAGGCAAGCCGCTCGACAATTCCCGTGGCGATATCGACGGTGTGGTCGAAACACTGCGCTACAACGCGGGGGCTGCCGACAAGATGGAAGGCATCACGGTGCCACTCGGCCGCGACTTCGTCGATTTCACAATGCTGGAGCCACTTGGTGTGACCGCGCACATCGTGCCCTGGAACTTTCCCCTGGGCATGGCGATTCGCTCACTCGCCCCGGCACTTGCGGCAGGCTGCACCTGTGTTCTGAAACCGGCCGAACAGTCGCCACTGTCGGCACTCGCCTTCGCCAAACTCGCTGAACAGGCAGGGATTCCCGACGGGGTCGTCAATATCGTCACCGGTCTTGGCGAGGAGGCCGGCGAAGCGCTCGTCCGCCATCCTCTTGTACGTGGCATCACCTTCACCGGATCAGTCGAAACCGGTCGCAGGATCATGTCCACCGCCGCACAGGGAATCAAGCCGGTCGTGCTGGAACTGGGTGGCAAGAATCCGATGATCATCCTTGCGGACGCCGATCTCGACCGAGCGGTGGATGACGCCCTCGCGGCCTCCTTCGACAACACCGGGCAGGTCTGTTCCTCGTCCTCGCGCTATCTCCTCGCACCCGAGATCCGCGAGGAATTTATCGAACGGTTGTGCGCCGGAGCGGCTTCGCTCTCAATTGGTCCTGGCCTGGAGAACCCCTCTCTGGGGCCGGTGATCTCCAGCGAGCAGTACGCCAGGGTATGCGGCCATATCAATGCCGGCGTCGCGGCCGGAGGACGTGTACGGCAGGGCGGTGGCCGCCCGCTGCATCTGGACCGCGGCTACTTCATCGAACCGACCGTGTTCGACCGTGTGTCCCCAGACATGGCGATTGCCCGAGAGGAGGTCTTCGGGCCGGTCGGCGTGGCGGTCGACATCGGGGATGCCGATCAGGCGGTCACGGTAGCCAACGGTCTCGGTTTCGGACTGGCTGCAGGGGTCTACACCCGGGACATCAGCCGCGCGCTGCACATGGCCCAACGGCTCGAACACGGATCTGTATGGATCAATGGTTGGTTCATGGGCGGTGTCCAGGCTCCGACCGGAGGCATGAAGGAAAGTGGAGTCGGTCGGGAGCGCGGCCTTGCGGGCGTGCGAAACTACCTGGCGGTCAAGAACGTGGCGATCCGGCTGTGATGTGGCGAGACGGTTCCGCTCACTCCCAATAGCTGTCAGGTGGTGGGCCGTAATCGAGCAACGCACAGGAATAGACCGCCGTCTCGTCAAACGGATAGCGCGCTTCCATCTCGGGAGTGAGGGTCAGGCCGAGTCCGGCTGCGGTGGAACGGAGAAGTTGACCGTCCCTGATCTGCCCCTCATCACCAATCATCTCGCGGGCCAGCGGAAAGTCCAGCATGGGGTACTCGACGAGTCGGCCGCCACCGGCAAAGGCCGCATGGTAGCTCGCCATGATCGCCACCGCTCCTCCCCAAGCATGGACGACGACATCCGTCTTTCTCTCTCTCGCGGCATCGAAGATATCCATCACCGCCGAGATACCACCAATCACTGAGGCGTCGGGCTGGACAAAATCGTAGACGTCGTCGTGGATGCGCCGGATCATTTCCCAGGGCGTGGTGATGATTTCGCCGCCACAGACCGGAACGTCTATACGGGTCTTGAGTTCGCGGAATTCTTCGGCGCACTCCGGGCCAAGCGCTTCCTCGACAAAGTTCATCCTGGCGTCTGTCCGGGCGTGAACCGCATCGACGTAGGCCACGACATCGTCCACCGCCTGGGGCGGATCGGCAAGGTTCTGGCACATGTCAACTCCCACCTGGATACCCCTCCGGCCGGCTTCATCGAGTACCCAGGAGGTACGCCGGATGTCGCTCTTTACCGCACGGATCTTGTAGGTGGAGATCCCGAGAGATCCGAGCAGGTCGAACTCGCGCAGGAACTGATCCTTGTGATCGCAGCAACCGCCGGAGCCGTAGATCCGGATCGCATCGGCCCTGGCACCGCCAAGGAGATCATAGACCGGTTTGCCCAGCGATTTGCCCTTCGCGTCCTGCAACGCGATTTCGAAGGCGGAAATGACATGACGGGCGGCCCCCTGGAGGGACCAGTAGTCGCAGAGCGAACGCAGGTCGCGAACCCGGCCGGAGATGTCGAAACCGTCCTTGCCCAGAACCTGGGGGACGCAGAGTTCGACGATCGACCGGAAGACCTTCGGCGCGAACACCGCAAGGTATCCCTCGCCGAGTCCCGTCACGCCATTCTCGAGCGTCACCTCGACCATTCCGATGGTGCGTCTGGGGCCATTGGGAAAACACTCCCTGATCTCGGGATCATCGGCATCGGCATAGGGCGATGTGAGGAGCAGACAACGGCAATGCGTGATTCGCGGCATCAGTATCCCCGCGTGAAGTCGACCAGGCCGATGAGCGGTGTTCCACTGCGAAACCGGGAGAGGTTCTCGAGAAAGCGGTCGATCTTCCGGTCAATCTCGTCGTCGCTGCCTCCGCCCGAATGCTGGGTGAGGATGACGTTGGGTGCGGTCCAGAACACATGCCCTCCGGGCAGTGGCTCGTCGTGCGTGACGTCAATCACGGCGCCGCCCAGGTGCTCCTGCACCAGCGCCTTCGCCAAGGCCTCTTCATCGACAAGGGATCCCCGGCCCAGATTGCAGAACACCGCGCCCGGTTTGAGACGTGACAGGCGGTCCGCGTCAAACAGACCGATTGTCTCAGGCGTGTGCGGCACCGTCGCCACGACCACATCGGCTGTCGCCAGTGCGTTATCGAGCGAATCGGACGTCCAGTCGCGGCCGAAGGTCGTGATGCGGCATCGAAACGGTTTCAGGAGCTCCGCCAACCGCGAGTTGATCGTCCCGCGCCCAAAGAGGACAACATGCGAACCACACAGCAACCGCAGGCTGCCGCGGACCGGATCACCCACCCATTCCCGGCGCTTGTGCAACGCCACCAGGCGGTCGATACCCCGGCCCAGGGAGAGAATGCCGGCAAGGGCGGTTTCTGCCACAGGGTCCGCAAAGAACCCGGCCAGGTTGGTCACCTGCACCGATTGACCGGAGCGCAACCAGTGGAGCCCGGCGTACTCGCCGAAACCAACCGATTCCAGTTGCAGCCATCGCAGAGAGGAATTGGCCGCGACGACATCGGGTGCCGGATTGCCGAACACAATGGCCGCATTGCATGGCGCCGTAGCCTGGCTGAAAGTGACCGGCCAGTCCTCGACACCACGGACGAGCCTTCGTCGTTCCTCACGATCAAGTTCGATGCAGACCGCGATATCCATCGTCCGGTTTCCGGGGCCAGGGTGCAAGAGTGGCTCAGACCTCGAACCGTGCGCACTTCAGGATTTGCAGCGGCCTCTCATCCCTGCTCCATTCATGATACGAACAGACAACAGTGCCATCGGCCGCCTGGGCCACTGTGGGGTAGCCGATGTGCTGGTAAAGGCCCGGGTGGAAGTAGTTGACCGCCCCCTCGCCATAGATTCCCGCCGCAGGGACGACGCGGCTTGACGACGGCTTCACCACATGCGAAGTCGCTGGAATACCGCCCTCGCTGATCACGAACTCGTTCCCAACATCCCAGTCGATCCCGTTATCAGAAATGATGCCGCGAACGCCGTAGGACGGTCGGCGATAGCCGTAGACGAGCAGATAACGTCCATCCTGGAGTCGGATGAGTTCGGGAGGATATCCCCAGATCCTGGTCCACTTCGGCTGCGACCATGTGAAGCCGTCGTCTTCGGAGACCACCATGATCATGGATTTGGTGTCCTGACTGGGCTGCAGGTGGGTGCGCATGAATGACACCAGGCGCCCATCGTCCAGGCGAACGATCCCGGCTTCCTCGTAGTCAATGATGTTGTTCGGATCATAGGCCAGCGTACCGTAGTAGTCCCAGTTGTCGCCACCATCGTCGGAGCGCACGAGGAAGCAGCGGTTGGTCTCGCCGGTACCATCCTCAGAGTACTCCCGCATCCGGCCGTAGAGTGCCAGAATGGGACCGCCGTCCGGCAGTTCCCAGGCGCCGAGTCGGCAGCCGCCGTGTTTCATCGGGCGGACGCTGACGGGAATCGGTTCGGTCCATGTATCACCACCATCGCTCGAGCGAATCACATAGGTGCCAAGCCATGCCTGGGTCTTGAAGGACCAGGTCCAGTCCCCCCATTCATCGGTGAGCGGGAAGGAACTCCACGACGGGCATTCGGCCTTCATTCCGCGCTTGAAGAATCCCGTCATCGTGAAATTCACGATCACCGTCCCGTCGCCCAATTCACCGATGCCGCAATCCCAGTTCCCTTGGGTCGCCGTCCAGGGAACGATGATCCGGGGCTCGGACCATGTCAGTCCTCCATCCCGGGATCGGGTCATCAGGGTCTGACCGCTGTCGTGATGAAACGGAAACCGTTCCTCGTTAAAGACCGCGGGAATATCGCCGTTCTTCAGTGTGCGTTGCGCAATCTGGTTCACGCAATGTTCCGGGTGCCGGAAGATATCGTGATACGTCAGGTTCCGGATCGGCGACACGGTCTGTTCCTTTCCTGTCAGATGCGCCGGCGCGCGGCGCGAGGGCCCCGCATCAGCGGGATCCTGAATTGTTCCCGGCTGTCATGCCTGAACGAGCCGCGGCACACCGATGGATTTCATCATCGCATGGCAGCGATCCCGGTAGAGCTCGCGGATATCCCTTGTCGGTGGACGGCAGCGGCTTGAAGGAAGGCCGATGAACTCCATGCAAAGCTTGTCGAGGTACCCGTCACCACTGGTGTGGTCGTTCTCGATCTCGACCCAGAGCTTGTAGAAGGGCATCGCCTCCTCCACGAGCATGCGGGCGATTCCCGCGTAGTTGCGCGCTTTGACCTCATCGACCAGCCTGATACCCCACTCCGGCCAGAAGTTGCAGTGATGGACCTCGAAGGCGCGGGCGCCGAGTGCCGGCATCGCGCTCATCGAGAAAAGGAGATTGTTGTCGATGATCGTGAAACGGTCGGAAAAGGTCGAGACAACATCCTCAAACTCCATCGAATCGGAACGTGGCGTCGCCCATTTGAGACCGACGATGTTCGGGATCCTGGCCAGCCGTTCGATCATCGCAAAGGAGAGGTTCTGGCTCGTCCAGAACGTGTTGTAGACAATGATGCCCAGGCTTGGCTCGGCAGCGGCAGCGGCGCGGATGTAGTCCTCGAAATCGCCCTCGGTATGGGTGAAGTAGAACGGGCAGGAGACCTGGATGAACCGGGCGCCGAGCGCCCTGGCGGCCTTGGCCAAGCGCACGAGTTCGAGCGTCGATGTCGTCTGGGCCCCCATCGCGACCGGTGCCGCTCCATCCACTTCCTCGACGACGATCGTTGCCACGCGGACACGTTCATCGAAACTCATGGTCGAGAAATCGCCGGCCGCACCGCCGGCAAGAAACGTGGCGTAATCGCCACTCAACCCGGAATCGACGAGGAACCGGACGTACTCCCTGAGCGCGGGTTCGTTGACTTCCATTTCGGGAGTATCCGCAAATGGCGTGGGAATGGTGACATAACAACCCTCAAGATCCATTCTCAAGTCTCTGACCGACACAGCTTTCTCCCGTTCAGTCCAGGACACGATCACCGGTGACATGCCTGAAGCGACGATTTCTTCCTGCCGCACGAAACCGCCCGGGCGGCGGAAAGGACCGTCAGAAAGTCAATTCCTGCCGGAGCTCCGGCCGGTACCTCTCGAGTTCATGGCTGCTTGTCCGGCGTCGATACTCGCGTGGTGATACACCGAAGTGGGCCTTGAAGCATCTGGAAAACACTTCCGGCGAGCCAAATCCGCAAGCGAAGGCAACATCCCAAATCGCCAGATCGCTGAAAACCGCATTCTGCGGGCCGCCTGCAGCCGTACCTTGCGATAGTAACTCATCGGCGCATCACCAAGGCTATCGTGAACGAGGCGGTTGAGTGCACGGACAGAGACTCCCGCTTGATCAGCAAGGGCTGTGGCCGACAGCGGAGTCTGGATGTTCTCTTCCATGCCCTGCAGCACCCTGTTCAGGGGCGACTTCCCGTCCTGGCGCGGCGGCCATGGATCCAGCCTCTGGGGCTCGTCGCTGTCGCGTTGCCGGTGGGCCACAAAGGCGTTGGCGACGACCTGCGCGAGAGCCGGGCCACTGAGCCCGCTGATGATGTCCAGCATCATATCGAGCGCGGCGTGACCGCCCGCACAGGTGATTCGGCCACGGTCGATGTTGTAGAGTTGCTCGATCACTTCGATGTCGGGATAGAGTTCCCTGAATGTGAAGAACGACTCCCAGTGCAGGGTGGCGCACCGCCCATGCAGCAGGCCGGCTTCCGCCAGGGCGAAGGCTCCCGTGTCGATCCCTCCGACAACGCTGCCATGGCGGGCCAGCCGGCGCAGCCAGTTCAGCACACCCTTGGACAGATGCCGCGTCGGGTGATTGCCGCCGAAGACCAGAACGATCGGGAGCCAGCCGGCGTTCGTGATGGTGGTGTCCACATTCAGCGACACGCCGTTTCCCGCATGGACCGGTCCACCTGTTTCGGAGATCAGTTGCCAGTCATAGATCTTCTTTCCGTTGTTCTGGTTTGCGATGCGCAGCGCCTCGATGGCAGGGACCAGGCCGTAGAGTGGAAATTCGGGAAGCAGGAGGAATCCGAAGCACACCCGTTCGGGGTTGCCGTCAGACTGCGAGGCAATGTTGAGTTCCGGTAGGTCCATCAGCGCAGGCCGCATCCTGCACGGGACCGCATGTCCTTCGTGACGGCGATCACGTCCGACTCGATCATTGGGGCCAGCAAGCAGGTATGAGCGGAGCAATTCCCGGCGCAGCATAGGGTGAAGAAACCTGTTCCGTCCACGCCTGCAGCAAACGGGTCGGGACATTCCGACATCGGCGTTCATGGCAGTCCGTCTCCGGCGGCGCCTGTCCACCGGAAGAAGGGATCCCCCGGGCTGACTACTGTCGACCGGCACGTCGTGCATGATGGCACAGCGCCTCGCCCCCTGCCCTGTGGGCGGACCGCAAGGTCGGGGAACAGGAGGCCTTCCAGCGAATGCAGGACGAGCGGCCCGGCCTGCAGGCCGATGGTGACGGCAAGGGGGATGTGTGACGGAGGCTTGTACGCCTCGCTGTTGCTTTGGTGCCAGCCGCCTTCAGAGGGTGAAGCGAGTCGCGAGGCAGTGCTGGAGTGGCTTGGGCGCGTCGTTCCACTCGTGGTAGGCAGCGACCACCGTTCCATCGGGAAGCTGCGCCACCGTCGGGTAGCCGATATGTTGGAACTCGCCCGGATTGTTCCAGTCTATGGTGCCGGGACGATCGGGAACACCGCCTTTCCTGATGATGAATTCGTCCTTCTTGTCCCAAGTGACCCCATCTTCGGAGAGACATCCGAAGGTGCCGTAAGGTGGGCGCCGGTATCCGTAGACGCACAGGTAGCGACCGTCATGAAGTGCAACTGCGTCCGCCGGATAACCCCAGATGTTGGTCCACTTCGGTGCTGACCATGTCGCGCCGTTGTCGTCGGAAACGACCACGACCATGTTCCTTGCGTCTTCACTGGGTCGGTTGTGTGTCCTCAGGAAACAGACAAGCCGGCCGTCGTGCAGGCGAAGCAGCGCCGGTTCCTCGTAGTCGATGATGCTGGCGGGATCGAAGGCAAGCGTCGAGAAGTACTCCCAGTTGAAACCACCGTCATCGGATCGCATCAACGCGGACCGGGTCGATTCGTATTCTCCGCTCTCCTCGTAACCGCGAATGCGGCCATAGAGGCCAAGCAGAAGTTCTCCGCCGGGCAGTTGCCAGCAACCCAATCGACAGCCGCCGTGCTTGAGTGGGCGTATGTTGACCGGAATCGGTCTCGACCAAGTCTCGCCGTCATCGCCGGACCGCACCACGTAAGTGCCCAGACAACCCCGGGTATGGCGGGACCAAGTCCAGTCGCCCCATTCCCTGTCGCTGGGATAGCTTGCCCAGGATACACCTTCAGGCCTCACTCCACGCCGGAAGAAGCCGGCAACCGTGAAGTTCACAATCAGGGTTCCGTCGTGAAGTTCGCAGATTCCGCAATCCCAGTTACCCTCGGTCTGTGTCCATGGAACCACGACCTTGGGCTCGGACCACGACCTCCCGCCGTCCTTCGATCGGGAGATCAGGGTCTGTCCACTGTCATGGTGGTAGGGATATCGCTCCTCGTTGAATACCGCGAGAAGGTCGCCGTTCTTCAGGCACCGCATCGCGATCTGGTTCACGCAGTGTTCCGGATGGCCGAAAATGATGTTGGTCTCAAGGTCGCCTGGCGTCACCATGTCTTCCCTCCCGGGTTCACTGCCCGTCTCCATCGTGGCACACAAGGCCGGCCGGATCTTGCTGGGAGCGGTTCGTGCTGAACCCCTCGCCCCATTATGGCGCGGAAGAGTGCCGATTGACAGTTCCTGCCACCATCTTGACATTTTCTTCACTGTGGCGTGGCAATCCTGTTTCCGGTTTCGGCGTCGAACAGGTGCAGGTCTCCGGATTTGGCCGCGAATCTGAGCTGACTGCCCGATCGCACGTCGATCCGTTCGTTGACCAGAGCGATGAAGGACTCCCCGCCGGCCGAGAGGCCGAACTGAATCTGCGACCCCAGGGGTTCGACGACATCGACACGCATCTCCAGGGCATCTGGCAGATCGCTGATAACAAGGTGCTCGGGACGGATGCCGACCTGTATGCGACGCGACGAATCGAGATTGGCCGTACCGGGGAGAACGATCCGGGCTCCGATATCGAGACTGGCAGTGCACGAAGCGCCGTCGTCCACGACGGTCGCTGCGAACAGGTTCATTTGCGGCGAACCGATGAACTGGGCAACAAAAGTGTTTTGGGGGCGGTCGAACAGTTCCAGCGGAGCGCCGATCTGCTCGATTCTGCCCTCACGCAGAACGACAATGCGATCGGCCATCGTCATCGCCTCGACCTGGTCGTGGGTGACGTAGATCACGGTTGTGCGCAAACGCTGGTGCAGGGTCTTGATTTCGCTCCTCATCGCGACCCGCAGTTGCGCATCGAGGTTGGAGAGGGGCTCATCGAAGAGGAACACCTTGGGATCTCGCACGATGGCGCGACCCATCGCCACGCGCTGGCGCTGACCACCGGAAAGCGCCGCCGGTTTGCGTTCGAGGAGTTCCGTGAGGCTGAGTGTTTCAGCCGCCTCGCGGACACGCCTGTCGATTGTTGCCCGCCGTTCGCCACGTATCTTGAGGGAAAAGCCCATATTTTCTGCGACATTCATGTGCGGATAAAGGGCGTAGGACTGGAACACCATGGCGATGTCCCGGGCCTTGGCGGGCAGGTCCGTAACGTCCCTGCCATCAATATGGATCCGGCCCCCATTCGCGATTTCAAGACCGGATATCACGCGAAGAAGCGTTGACTTTCCACAACCTGAAGGCCCCACGAGGACAACGAACTCGCCTGATGTGATGTCGATGTTGACGTCCTTCAACGCCGCGAACGTTCCGAAGTACTTGTGAATGTCGAGGACTCGAATGTCAGCCATTGGTGCAAGAACCTCCTCCGTCACATGTCGCCACCGGAGTTCGGTAGCAAAAACCGCCGCGTTTTGAAACTCGGCACGTGACATGATAGCCCCGGAGGTGGGCACCACCTGTTACCCCACGCCGGCCTCGTGTAGGTTGTGCCCATGACGCTGGCACCCGTTCAACGCGACAGTCCCTTTGCTCCCGTGACGCCATCGCCATTCCGCCTGGTGTCGGAGTTCGAGCCTCAGGGAGACCAGCCAAGAGCCATCGAGGAACTCGTGGAAGGTCTTGTCACCGGGGACCGAGACCAGGTGCTGCTCGGCGTCACCGGTTCCGGCAAGACCTACACCATGGCCCAGGTGATCGAGCGCATGGGGCGCCCGGCCCTTGTGCTCGCGCCCAACAAGACCCTCGCGGCCCAGCTCTACGGCGAATTCAGGGGCTTCTTTCCCGATAACGCCGTCGAGTATTTCGTCTCCTACTACGACTACTACCAGCCGGAAGCCTACGTCCCGAGAACCGACACCTACATCGAGAAGGAGTCGAGCAGGAACGAACAGATCGACCGCATGCGACACTCGGCGACCCGCGCGATCCTCGAGCGTCCCGACACGATCATCATTGCCAGCGTCTCGTGCATATACGGCATCGGCGACGCCGAGAGCTATTCGGCCATGACGATGCCGCTAAAGACGGGCATGGAGATCGAGCGCGAGAGCATCATGCGCCGGCTTGTCGAATTGCAGTACGGCCGCAACGACACCGCGTTCCAGCGTGGCACCTTCCGGGTCCGGGGCGATTCGCTCGAGGTCTTTCCCAGTCATCTCGAGGACGGCGCGTGGCGCATCTCCATGTTCGGCGACGAGATCGAGGCTATCGAGGAGTTCGATCCCCTCACCGGTCAGCGCGCCGGCGAGATGCCGCAGATCGTCGTCTATCCCAACAGCCACTACATCGTGCCCAAGCCGACGCTGCATCAGGCGGTCAAGGCGATACGTGTGGAACTTGCCGAAAGGCTTCAGCACTTCCGCGACCGGGGCCGTTTCCTGGAGACCGAAAGGCTGGAACAGCGCTGCACCTTCGATCTCGAGATGATGGGAGCCACAGGCATGTGTGCCGGTATCGAGAACTACTCCAGGTTCCTGACGGGCCGTTCTCCCGGCGAGCCGCCCCCGACTCTGATGGAGTACCTCCCGGACAATTCCATCATCTTCGTCGACGAGAGTCATGTCGCCGTTCCCCAGGTCGGTGGCATGTTCAAGGGCGACTTCAGCCGCAAGTCGACCCTGGCCGAATACGGATTCCGTTTGCCCAGCTGCGTCGACAACCGGCCGCTCAAGTTCGAGGAGTGGGATGCGATGCGCCCCCAGTCGATCTTCGTTTCGGCAACGCCAGGGGCCTGGGAACTGGAAAGGACCGGCGGGTCGTTTTCCGAGCAGCTCATCCGCCCGACCGGCCTCGTCGATCCTCCCTGTATCGTGCGTCCCGTATCGACCCAGGTGGACGACCTGATGGCCGAATGCTCGGCCGTCGCCGCAGCGGGGTACCGCATTCTCGTGACCACGCTCACCAAGCGCATGGCCGAAGCACTGACCGAATACCTCACGGAAGCCGGATTGAGGGTCCGCTATCTCCATTCCGACATCGATACCCTCGAGCGCGTCGAGATCATCAGGGACCTGCGCCTGGGTGTCTTCGATATCCTGGTCGGCATCAACCTGCTGCGCGAGGGGCTCGACATTCCCGAGTGCGCGCTCGTCGCCATTCTCGATGCCGACAAGGAAGGTTTCCTCAGGAGCGAGCGCTCCCTGATCCAGACCATCGGCCGCGCGGCGCGCAATGTCGACGGGCGTGTCATTCTCTATGCCGATCACATGACCGGGTCGCTGGAAAAGGCAATCGGGGAAACCGACCGTCGTCGCCTGAAGCAGACGGCATGGAACGAGGAGCGCGGCATCACGCCCACGTCGATCCAAAAGGGCATCCACGATGCTCTCCGGAGGGTCGCCGATGCCGATTATGTCACCGTCGATCTCGGCATCGCCGGCGAATCCGAAAAGGGCGGCGCAAGCCTCGATGACCGCCTCGACGACCTTCGGCTGCGCATGCGCGAGGCCGCAAGCAACCTGGAGTTCGAGGAGGCGGCCCGTCTGCGCGACGAGATCCGCCGTCTCGAAGCCATCGATCTTGGTATTCGCGAGGCGCCTCAGGAAACTGCCATGGCACGCAAGCCACGACGCAAGACGCGCCGGCGCAGGGGACCCTGAGAGAGCCCATGGCGCGTGAAGGTGCCGCCCTGATTACCGGTGCCGGACGTCGCCTGGGCCTTGCAATTGCCCGCGCGCTGGCTGCCGACGGCCGGCCTGTCGCCCTTGCCTGCAACAGTTCGCTCGAGACCGCCGAAGCCGCGGCAGAGGACATCCGACGCACCGGTGGAACGGCCTGTGCGATACACGGGGACCTCGCCGATTGCGAGATGCCCGAGAGGATCGTGACCGAGGCCACCGGGAAGCTCGGGACCCTCACCTTGCTGGTCAATAACGCCGCAGTGTTCATCGATGACAGTGTGCGCACCGCCAGCCCGGATTCGATCGGGACCAATATCGGTGTCAATCTTATCGCACCGATGCTGCTCACGCGGGCTTTCATGGAGCAGCTCCCGAAATCGGTGGCCGGCAACGTGATCAATCTGCTCGATCAACGGGTCGCCAGTCCGACACCCCGCTACATGTCCTACACGGCGTCCAAGGTTGCTCTCGAGGCCATGACAAAGACCTGGGCCCTGGAGCTCGCCCCGGCCGTCAGGGTCAATGCGATCGCTCCCGGGATGGCCCTTCCGGACCATAGCCGGGATGCCGAGGACATGGCGCGCTGGACATCCGGCTATCCGCTGGGACGCGGCACATCGCCCGACGAGATCTGCGAGGCCCTCCGCTTCTTCGTCTCGGTACCTTCCGTGACGGGTCAGGTGCTCTACCTCGATGGAGGCCAGAGACTGGGCTGGCGGCATCCTGCCGGTGGCTATCCCCTGGAACCGGACACCTCATGAAACTCACCAGGGTCTTTGTCGAGCATCTGGAACTCGAAGCCTCGATCGGTGTGCTCGATCGCGAAACCGGGACGACGCAGCCGCTTCTGGTCGATATCGCCATGGTGATTGAAAGCGGCGCGACGAAGACCGGTCGCCTCGAGACGACGGTCGACTACAGGACTGCCGTCGACCACGCACGGCATCTCGTGGCCCGCGGGCACATCCTGCTCGTGGAGGATTTCGCCGAAGAACTGGCCGCGACGTGCCTGAAGGGACCGAAAGTCGTCGAGGTCACAGTCCGCGCCACCAAGCCCGACGCAATAGCGTCAGCCCGTGCCGCAGGCGTCGAGATCACGCGATCGAAGCGCTGACAGTCAAGTCGCCACCAGCTGCTGGCGTGCCGTCTGGAGATGGCCCAGAACGATTTCGGCAGCGTGATCGGCAGCGCGCACTGAGAGTGCCTCCCAAAGAAGGCGGTGTTCGCGATTGTAGGACTCCATCGCAGCACCGGTGAGAACCTTGTCCTTCATCGCGTTCCACTGGCGGTGTCCGCGTACATGGTTGATCCGCCGGTAGAAGGAGCACATCAGCGGATTGTGTGTCGCATCGGCTATGGACTGATGGAAGACACGGTCGTGGCGTGTGAACGACTCGGGGTCCCCGGAAGATTCGAGTGCACGAAGCGCCCCGGCAATGCGATCAAGGTCCCGAAGGGTGGCATGAACGGTCGCCAGCCTCACCATATGGGGTTCCACGGCTATCCTGACTTCGACCAGTTCCAGGGGACTCGTGATCTCGGCGATGTCCGGATTCTCGGTATCGTGGCTGAACGTCACGAACGTGCCGCTTCCCACCCGGCGGCTGATGAATTTCTCGCTCGCCAGAAGACGCAGGGCTTCGCGGATGGTGGTCCTGGAGCTCGAGAACGCCTCCGCGAGGCGGCGTTCGGCAGGCAGGCGTTCACCATCCACGTAGATCCCGTCCGCGATCGCCGAACGCAGTCTCGTGGCGATCGCCACCGCGGTTCCCGTATTGGGCATGGGCAGGCCGTGCCGCTCCGGATTCGGCATCTCGGCCACGACCTCGCGGTTCATTGTTCTTGACATCTCTGTTTCCCGCGTTCTAGCCTTGTCAAATTGGTTTGAATGGCTCACAATTGGTGCAGTCAATTGTGAGCCCAATCGGCCAGCCACGTCAAGTATGCTCCTGCCACGTCACCGTCCCGAAGGCGCAGCGCGGCCCAGGAGTGCTCGAGTGAAGGGACAACACGGCATGGCATTCCCCGTACGGTCCAGATACGTGATCATCGGTGCCGGGATTCACGGTCTCTCGACGGCCTATCACCTGGCCCTGGAACTGAGGGCGAGAGGCAAGGGCAGCGGCGAAGACATCCTCGTCCTCGACAAGACCGGCATCGCCGCGGGAGCCAGCGGCATCGCCTGCGGCGTGGTCCGCAACAACTACTATCAGCCCGCCATGCGCGAACTGATGGCGCAGTGTGTCGAGGTGTGGGAAAGCGACCCCATCGCCTACAGCTACCATCCGGTCGGCTACATGCAGATCTCCTGCGAATCGATGCACGAGGATGTTGCATCGATCTACGAGCAGCAGCAGGCCATCGGTTACGAGTCCGTGTTCATCGAGGGCGCCGACGACTGCATGGCCTACATGAAGAACATGTTCAGCGACTGGCGCGCCCGGAACATCACCTCGGTGCTGCATGAAATGAAGGGCGGCTACGCCAATAACATGGCATCCATCTACGGACTTGCCACCAAGGCGGAAAGCGAGGGTGTGCGCATCCTCACTGGCTGCGCGGTCACTGGATTTGCACGTTCGGGCGAAGCGGTCAGCGCCGTCGTCACGGACAAGGGCACGATCGAGACGGACATGGTCGTGGTGGCCGTGGGGCCCTGGGTCAGCCAGTTCTGGAACATGCTCGACCTGCCGAAATCCGTCTCCATCCGGGGCGCTGACGGCACCATGCACGACGGCATCGACATGTGGCGGTACTGGTGCCTCGAGGAAGGCACGCTCGGCGTCGATCCCAACCTGCAGAAGATGAACGATGGCGGCATGCCGCCGGTCATCCATGTCGACACCGATGCCCCGCTCCTTTCGGATGTCGACAATTCCGTCATCACCGAGGAGATGTGGGGCATCTACTACAAGCCGGACTTCAATTTCGCCGGCATCCAGGGCGGCGCCATGCCCTACGAGGTCAAGACCCCGGTGGATGAAGTGGCGCTGGATCCCTACGGGCCCGAGTCACCCGACTTCATCGTCGGCGACCAGTTCGCGCACATGTGGTGTTCGGCCCTGGCGCATTGCCAGGAGCGCTTCTCGGGACAGATGGCGCACTGGAAGAAGGAACCTTCCGGGGGCCTGGGCTGTTTCACGCCCGACAGCTTCCCGGTGTTCGACACCTTCTGCGAGAACGTCCAGATCATCGCCGACTCGAATCACGGCTACAAGATGATCGGTGTCGGCAAGCTGGTGGCGGCCGAATGCCTCGGTGAGACGAGCGCGGTTCTGGAGCCGTTCCGCTTTTCAAGGTACGCCGAAGGCAGGCTTCACCCCGTGTCGAGCAGTCCCTTCCCGTGGAGCTGAGCCGGGAGCGAATTGACTTCGGCGGGTGCCAGGGGCCAACCTCGTGAAACCGGTCTCCTGCAGGGGAGATCAAGCAACTTCAGAACCGATCCGAAGGGGGAGCAGGACCCATGCCGATGGACATCGAACGTTACGTTGAACGGGAAGGCCGTGCCGAACAGGTGCGCCAGGTGCGCGAGAAGATCAATGAACTGAACATCGATTACATCTACTACCAGTTCATTTCGGTGACCGGCCGCGTCATCGGCAAGGGCGTCCCGGCCGACCATTGGGAAACCATCGCCGCGAGGGGCTTTCAGCTGGTCTACGGATCGGTCGCAAATCTCTATGTCGACCGCTACGGCAACTACATCGGCTACGGCCCGGAATCATCGGAACTGGTGGGGATCCCGGACCCCGAGACCTTCGCGCAGCTGCCCTGGGACAAGCGTGTGGCGCGGGTCTACTGCACCTGCTTCCGCAACCGCGAGGAACCCGTAAATCCGGGAGCATTCTTCACCGGCGACTGCCGCGGCAATCTTCGCCGCACCCACGATGCGTTTCAGGAGAAACACAACGGCCTGCACCTTCGCCACGGCACCGAGCCCGAGATGATGTGGCTCAAGAAGGGTGAGAATGGCCTGCCTGACGGCGGTTTCTCCAAGCCCAACTGCTACCACATCGATCAGTTCGAGAGTCTGCGTCCGGTGTTCATGAAGGCGATCGAGTACAGCCGCGCAATGGGTCTCGACATGATCCAGGGCGACCACGAGGACGCGCCGGGACAGCTCGAACTCAACTTCCAGTTCGACGATGCCCTGCGCACCGCCGACCGCCTGACAACCTATCGCCAGATCTGTGCGCAGGTGGCGCGCGAGAACAATCTCGTGGCGTGCTTCATGTGCAAGCCCTTCATGGGCGTCTCGGCATCAGGATGCCACCACAATGTCTCGCTGTGGACGGGCGGCGCCGACGAAGTCAACATGCTGGGTCAGGAAAACCCGGCCAGCATGCTCGAGAACTTCACCTACAGGAAGGGCGGCACCAACACCTTCCTTCCGGACACGTCCAATCCGCGCAAGCCGGGCAAGGTCGGCCTCCAGGCCATCGGCGGCATCATGGCACATCTCGGCGCCCTTACCGCCATCGGCTGCTCGACGGTCAATTCCTACCGCCGGCTCTGGGACACGGGATTCTGGGCTCCGGTCTTCGCCGATTGGGGCTACCAGAACCGCACCACGGGCATGCGGGTCTCGGCACCGGGACGTTTCGAGTACCGTGCCGTCGACTCGATGGTCAATCCGTACCTGATGGCCAGCGGTATCCTGAAAGCCTTCGACGACGGGCTCGACAACAATCTCGATCCGGGCGAGCCCGAGGAACGCAACATCTATCGGGCCATGGAAGAGGGCAAGCTGGTCAAGAAGCTCCCGATGTCGCTGGGAGACGCGCTCGAGCGTCTCAGCAACGACGAGGTCATCAAGGCCGCCATGCCCGGCGACATGTACAAGGTCTTCATGCACTACAAGACCAATGAATGGGAAACCTTCATGGCCACCGTCACCGAGTGGGACATGGAGACCTATTGGGACTGCCTGCCCTGACGGGCAGCATCCCCTCCTTGGCGGCAGCAACACGAACGTTGCTGCCGCCCAGTCTCTGAATCCACGGGAGAAGCTGAAGCATGTGTGGCATCGCAGGCATCATTCACCGCAACAGGGCGTCCGACATCGGCACGGAAATGACGTCCATGTTGCAATCGCTCAAGCACCGCGGACCGGATTCGACGGGATTCGCGATTTACGGCATCCCCAACGAGAACGAGTTCGTTCTGCGCTTCAAGGTCGCCGAACAGGAAGACGCGGCCAAGGGTTACAACATCCGCGGTGAAATCCGGGACCGCCGGGCCGAAGTCGACCGCCGCCTCGCGGAACTCGGGGTCGAGGTGATCGAAACCGTGGATGCCACCGATTACGCCTACCGCTATCGCATCAGGTATGACGGCGACATGCGCAAGGTGGCGGACTATGTGGAGGATGTCACCTCGGCCGAGATCCTCTCGATGGGCACCAAGCTGGAACTGATCAAGGACCTGGGCGACGCGACGACCGTCTCGGAGCAGTACGCCCTGAAGGGCTTCCGCGGCACCCATGCGATCGGACATACCCGGATGGCCACGGAATCGGACGTCGACATCCGCTCGGCCCATCCCTACTGGGCCTACCCCTACAATGACATCGCCGTCGTCCACAACGGCCAGCTCACCAACTACTGGATCATGCGCCGCGAACTCGAGCGCAAGGATTTCCGCTTCATGTCGAGCTGCGACAGCGAGCTCATCTCGGTCTATCTGGCCGACAGGCTTCAGGATGGCGTCGATCTCGAGGATGCCATGGTGCAGTCAGTCGACGAGTTCGACGGGGTGTTCACCTACCTCGTGGCCACCGCCGACAAACTCGGCATGGCGAAGGACGACATGGCGGCCAAGCCCATGGTGCTCTACGAAAGCGACGACCTGGTGGCCATGGCGTCCGAAGAGGTCGCCATCCGCCAGGTCCTGCCCCAGGAAATCGACACACATGACCCCTACGACCGGGAGGTCCGGGTATGGCAGAGCTGAACGAGACCATGCGTTCGCACGACATGGGGCTGCACACAGAGCAGCTCACCGGGCGAACGCAGCAGAGATTCTTCGACGTCACCGAGGAAGCGAACTTCCTCTATCCGGAAGCCTTCGACGTCGATTACAACAAGCGCGCGACCATCGATGCCATCGACATGGACGCCAAGGATGTAAACCTGAGGATTCGGGAACTGATGGCCGAAGGTTACGGTTCCATCGTCGTGAAGAATCCCCAGGCGCGTCATTCTCTGGGCATCGGCATCCTCCAGCGCCTCAACCTCATCTTCGAGGGGAGCCTTGGATACTTCGGCGTCGGCCTGATCGACGGTCCCAATGTCCGGGTCACCGGGCGTGTCGGCTGGTCATGCGCCGAGAACATGATGGCCGGTACCGTGATCGTCGAGAAGAATGCGGGCTCGACATTCGGCGCGGCCATGCGCGGCGGCGATCTGGTCTGCATGGGCGATGTCGGTTCGAGGACCGGGATCGACCAGAAGGGCGGCACGATCATCGCGGGCGGGCGCACGGGCGCCTTCTCGGCATTCATGATGCAGCGCGGCCGCATGATCGTTCTGGGCGATGCCGGAAAGAATCTGGGCGATTCAATGTATGACGGCACAATCTATGTCGGAGGCAGAATCGAGAGCCTGGGCGTTGACGCCGTGCCGGGCGAGATGACGGATCTCGACTGTGCCTGGCTCGAGCGCAAGCTCGGCATGTATGGCCTCAAGACACCCAACGGTGTCAGCAACATGACCAAGATCGTCGCCGGCAAGCAGCTCTGGAACTACGACAATCTCGAACCTGCCGAGAAGAAGATCGTTCTCTAGGCGTTGGGGAGAAAATCAGGACATGACCAGGAACACGAATGCCAATGGTGCGGGCAACGGCCGCAACAGGGAGATTCTCGGCGAGAACTTCATGTTTCCGCCGCGCGTCATCGATGACATCCACATCAAGGCGGAACTCGGGCGCTACCGCATGCGCGGCATGGCGCTCTTCAAGACCATCCCGACATGGAACGATCTCACCTTCCTTCCGGGCACTCTCACCCGTTTCGTGATCGAGGGTTACCGCGAGAAGTGCCAGACCCGGACCGTGATCGGACCACGCGCCAAGCGGCCGCTGGTTCTGGATATCCCGGTCTATGTCACCGGGATGAGCTTCGGCGCCCTGAGCTACGAGGCGAAGACGGCGCTTGCCCGCGGCGCGACCATGGCAGGCACGGCGACCTGCTCAGGCGAAGGCGGCATGATCCCCGACGAGCGGCGCTATTCGGAGAAGTGGTTCTACCAGTGCATCCAGTCGCGCTACGGTTTCAATCCCCATCACCTGAGACTGGCCGACGGTTGCGAGTTCTTCATCGGCCAGGGGTGCAAGGTCGGTCTCGGCGGGCATCTGATGGGCCAGAAGGTGACAGACCAGGTGGCCGAGATGCGATCACTGCCTGCGGGCATCGACCAGCGCTCGCCTGCACGCCATCCCGACTGGCTGGGTCCCGACGATCTCGCCCTCAAGATTCAGGAGATTCGCGAGGCGACGGACTACCAGATTCCGATTCAGCTGAAGCTGGGTGCCGCACGTGTTTATGACGACGTGCGCATGGCGGTGAAGTGTGATCCCGACTCGATCTACATCGACGGGATGGAGGGTTCGACCGGTGCCGGTCCGCACCTTGCTACCGAAGAAACCGGCATTCCGGGCATCGCGGCCATCCGCCAGGCCCGGCGGGCGATCGACGATCTCGGCAAGCGCGGCGAGATCACGCTTATCTATGCCGGTGCGGTGCGCAATGGCGGCGATCTCGCCAAGGCCCTGGCGCTGGGTGCGGACGCAGTGGCGATCGGCACCACGGCCATGATGGCGCTCAACTGCAACAAGGACATCCCGGAGGCGGATTTCGAGGGAACGATCGGTGTACCTGCCGGATACTGCTACCACTGCCACACGGGCCGTTGTCCGGTGGGTGTGGCAACCCAGGATCCCGAGCTTCGCAAGCGTCTCAATCCCGACGATGCGGCCGAGCGCGTCTACAACATCCTCCACACGCTTGCCATCGAGTGCCAGATGATGGCGAGAGCCTGCGGCAAGACCAATGTCCACAGCCTCGAGCCTGAAGACCTGGCGGCGCTCACCATGGAGGCGTCGGCCATGGCGGGTGTACCCCTGGCGGGGACCAACCATACCGTCGGCGTCGACGACTACCACCACCTCTGAGGACAGGAGAGGCAGATGACAGGCACCAGTGACCGGACGGGCGACGTCGATTATTTCCTCAGATCCGACGGCCTCGACACGTCCCGCGAGAAGGAAATCGGCCAGCACATCGGTTACCGTTACGATGTCAACCTCGTTCCCGACTACGACCGGCTGACACCGTTCCTGAAGACGTACATCGAGCTCATGGGCTGGGACGATCTCAACTGGCTCGAGGATGTCCACATGGGATATGAGGAGGGCCATGCCGCCGTCTTCGATCGCAACGCCAATGGCTGGATTCGTGTTCCGGACTCCATGGGGCTCCCCGACAACCAGCAGGACCGCGACATGATCGCGCGGGAACTCCTGGTCAAATTCCAGATGTCGGACCGCCATCCCATGCGCGATCTCTACCGCGCCTACCGCAAGTTCTGATGTCCGCCAGCGGACCGGGCCGCTCCGGAGTTTCCTGATAACGGGGATTGGCCGGTTTACTGTTTCAAGCCTGCCTTGCCCTCACTGCGAAGCCCGCGTTCCGACGCGGGCTTTCGCGTTTCCGGGCGATGCACCTGCAAATCTGGAATCCTTCAGGAACGTTCGACCGGGGGATCGGCTTGGGCCTCGTTCCAGACGGGATTGAAGGCGAGCGGCCTTGGAGCGACGGGCGGCGGGGCGAAGAGCGCGTTGTGCCAGCGTAGAGCTTCGGCGAAGGGATCGCCTGATGGCAGCTCCCCGGTGCGGCACGGCAGGCTCCAGGTCTGGCTGAACTGGTGGAAATGGAGCGTGCAGCGGCCGGCTGCAATGAGACTCGCAGCGCCCGGCGACTGCCGGGCGAATTGCGAAAACAGCCTGGGTTCGAAGTCGCGGGACTTCTGATAATAGATCGCGGAGAGGAACTCCAGCCCCTTCTCGAAGCGTTCGCGAGGATCGTGGGTGCTCCGGACCGTATGGCGGAGAATCGCTGTCGATGCCTCGGGCTCCCGTTCGAGGATCACCGTCCGGACATGACCGAGTTCCTCGCCGCCCGCCAGGATGACAAGCGGCGTCATGCCGTCCGATGGACGTCCTGCGTCCCTGCGCACGGCGTGCTGCCGGATGAGGCACTGCCAGGCCATGAACGCGTCGCGAAGACTGGAATCGGCCGGATCGGCTCCATCCCCGAATTCGCTCGCGTGCACGATCTCAGAACCCGCCGGTCCCGCCGAAGAGATCGTAAAGTATGGCTGCGATTTCCCCTTCCAGGGGAAAGGAGAGCATCCCGAGCACGGAATAGCCCAGGAGCCAGGGCATCGCATAGAAGCGAAACAGGAAGAAGAACCAGGCCACAAAAAGCGGGATCATGGGATCGATGAGGAAGCCTGGTGTCACCGGCCTGAAGGCCCTCAGGACCGGGTCGGTCAACATCACGAAGGCCCGCATGAAGAAGAAATTGGAAGTGACGGGCAGAAAGAGGTTCATGGCCGCCCGGCCGATCAGGGTCCACATGATCACACCGAGGACATAGTCGAGTCCCACGACCCACCAGGGAAGGGCGCCCGCCAGGCTAGCCATCAGATCGGTATCTTCGAACGTTCAGGAAAACAACACGGGGGTGGACAGGATCCTGCCCACCCCCGCATCATCACGCGACCGATTGCGCGTCAGTTCGTTTCGGACAGGATCGATTGGCCCGTCGGAACACGGGTCTCGTCCACCATGGCCTGCGTTTCGGCATCCGGCGCTTCGGTTATCAGCGAGACCAACACCATCGCCACAAGCGAGACAGGCATGCCGATCATCCCGAATCTCAGATGGTCGATCGACCACAGCTGGTCACCGCCATTGTAGACATGGACAAGATAGATCGTGCCCGCCGCGAAACCGGCAATCATGCCCGCAATCGCTCCGGGTCTGTTGGCGCGTTTCCACCAGATACCCAGAACGAGCGGGAAGAAGAGGCCCGAGCATGCAAAGCAGAAGGCCCATGCCACCGCACCGAGAATGCCCGTGAGCTGCAACGACGCAATCAATGCCGCAAGGGCACCGATGACGGCCAGCAGGACACGCGCGACGATCAGGCGGCGCCTCGTGTCGGCCCTGGGATCGATGATCTTGTAGTAGAGATCATGGCTCAGCGCATTGGCGATCGCCAGCAGCAGTCCGTCAGCCGTCGACATCGCTGCCGCCATGCCGCCTGCCGCCACGAGTCCTGAAATCACGTACGGCAGACCGGCGATTTCCGGTGTTGCCAGCACGACGATGTCGGGCCTCATGAAGAACTCGTTGAGCTGAACGATCCCGTCGCCGTTCTGGTCCACCACCGACAGCATGCCGACCGCGGTCCAGTTCTGCACCCATTCGAGACTTGTGACATCGCCGATGGCCTTGCCGACCACCGCGGTTGCCAGGGTCGGATCCAGAAGCTGCAGCTTGGTGAGAGTCGCGAGTGCCGGAGCCGTGAAGTAGAGCAGGAAGATGAAGAAAAGGGACCAAGCCACCGATTTGCGCGCCTGACGCACCGAAGGTGTCGTGAAATAGCGCATGAGGATGTGCGGCAGGGAGGCCGTGCCAGCCATCATACAGAAGGCGAGCGTCACAAACTTCCAGGAATCGAGACCGCCCTGGGGAGAGAAGTGGGCCGTTGTCAGAACCTTCAGCCCCGCAACGGCTTCAGCCGCCGCCACGAGTCCGTATTCGGTTTCGAGCTCGGCGATACGCTGCGCCGCCTCACCATAGGTGAAGTGCGGGATGATGCCGAAGCCCTGGGCATTCGACATCCAGACCACGGGCGCAAGGTACGCGATGATGAGCACGATGTACTGTGCCACCTGTGTCCAGGTCACACCGCGCATGCCGCCCAGCATCGAGCAGAGCAGGATACCCAGCAGGCCGAACCAGACACCGACTTCGAAGGGAATACCCAGCGCCCGGGATGCGATCGTGCCCGTGGCGTTGATCTGTGCGGTCACATAGGTGAACGACGCGACCACGAGGACGATCACGGCGCAGAAGCGCGCCAGGTTGCCGCCATAACGGGTCCCGATGAAATCGGGCACGGTGTAACAGCCGAACTTTCTGAGATAGGGCGCCATCAGGGCATTCACGAGCACGTAACCGCCCGTCCAGCCGATGACGAAGCCCAGATAGGGGTAGCCGCCGAAGTAGATGCCGCCTGCCAGTGCGACGAAGGATGCACCCGACATCCAGTCCGCCGCCGTTGCCATGCCGTTGTAGAACGACGGCACTTCGCGGCCTGCGACATAGTAGGCATCGACCTGCATCGTGCGTGACAGCCAGCCAATCGTCGCGTAGATCACGATGGTGAACAGCAGGAAGAGAATTCCGATCAGCTGCGCGTCCGCGCCCAGCTGCTCGACGATCGCCATCAGGGCGAAAAAGGCGAGGAATCCCAGAGTGTAGATTCCGTAGATTTTGCCCAGCCTGTCGACGAAACGGGTTCCTTTGGTTTGATCGCTCATGACGCTCTCCTCACTCGTCGCTCAGACCGCACTCTTCGTCGATGCGGTCCTGGAGCAGGTTCTGGCCAACGATCAACAGGACGAACACGATGAGTGAGCCCTGAACGATCATGTAGTAGCCGAGCGGGAAGCCCAGGAACGAAGCACTGTCGAGATCCTTGGCAAACCACGGAATCACGTATCCGAACAGGAGCCAGAGTGCCAGGACCACGTAGGTCAGGCGCGACGTCTTGGCCCAATGCAGTCTTCTGTTATCTTGCGACATTCGCCACCTCCTTAAGCAGTTAAGTGCCACAGACCCCTGGGCACACATCGAAATCGGTCCGTGCTGATCAAGAGGGCGATCTGCAACGACTGCGGGGTTATAATTGATGAACGAGGCTCTTGCAATGTTCCTGACCTCGGGGGCCGGTGAGCCCGGATGGGCAGTTGATCGAGGGAACCTCCTGCGCAGGATAGCTGGAATCCGTGGATTTCAGCCCCTCCATGCCACCCTCTTCGAGAGGTCGAAAGAGCCTCTCGGAGCCGCCCTACGAGGCGGCGAAACGCATCAACTGGTCTGCCGTCAGGGCGAGGATGCCGAACATGGGATGGCAGGCAACCCTCGCGTGTCCCCGGATGCGTCCCTGAGGCGGCCCCGGGTCGCCTTCTCCTTGAGTTCCTTGCCCCGGCGAGGGTTGAGGAACGTGGCCAAGACGTCCGCTTGTCTGGTGGATCCCGGATGTTCGTCAAACACCAGGCACGCACCTGCGGTGCTGAACTAAACAGTAACCACCTGAAACAACGCCGTTTTCTCTCTCTCTATAACGCGCCGAATACGCAGAAACATGACGTTTCCGTGTCCCCGGTGCAACAGAGAACGGAGAGAGAAATATGCCAACAAGTCGTCTTACGCAACACCGAGTCGACACCCTCAAGCCACGCAGGAAAACTTGTGACATTCGCGATGCGGAGATCAAGGGTTTCGGTGTCCGGATCCTACCGTCGGGTCGCAAGCGCTACTTCCTCCACAGCCAGATCGACGGCAATAGGGTCTGGTGTGCCTTAGGTGATGCCAAGGACATCACCTTGGAATGTGCCCGCATGCAGGCGAGAACCTTGCTGGCGTCGAGGCGATACGGTGATGAGCCTGCTCCCGACACTTGCGAAGCAGTCCCGTTCGAGATGGTGGCCGAAGAGGTCTTCCGGCGTTATCGGCGACACTGGAAGCCGCGCACACAGGCAGTCAATGCCGGGTACTACAGGAATCAGATACTGCCCTGGTTCAGGGGCAGACCGATTGCCGATATCACCCGACAAGACGTTCAGCAATGGTTTGCCTCGCTCCATGCAACGCCAGTGGCCGCGGACCGCTCGGCACCGGTTGTCTCGGTGATTTTCAAGCAGGCTGAGGTCTACGGCTACCGACCCGAGGACTCCAATCCCTGCACCGGTATCAAGCGCTATCGCAGGTGCGGCCGGGAGCGGTTCCTGACAGCAGACGAGATGCGCCGATTGAGCCACGTTCTCGATCACCATCGTGAAAGTCGCCCTCTGGAAACTTCGGTCGTGCGCCTGCTTCTCCTGACCGGATGCAGGAAGTCGGAAATTCTGACGCTCAAGTGGTCCGAATACCGCGAAGAGATGCTCCATCTGTCGGACAGCAAGACCGGACCGCGCACGGTCTGGCTGTCGTCCGCCGCACATCGAATCCTCGATGGCCTGCCCAGGTCCAGCCCATGGGTGTTTCCGTCACCGCGCCGGAACTACCATCTTTCGGGAGGCACTCTCAACAGTTTCTGGTTGAAAGTCCGCGCCGAGGCGGGCATCGAGGATGTCCGCTGCCATGATCTTCGCCACTCATATGCATCCCTGGCTCTCGCTCATGGCGAGACGATTCTCACGATCGGCCGGTTGTTGGGCCACACCGATCCGGCAACCACACTGAAATACACGCATCTTGCCGATACGGCTGTCCACGAGGCGGCCGAAGCGCTTGTTCCAGTTCTTGGCGGGGAGGACTGAGCCATGGCCAGAAGGTTGCGCCTCAGCGACCGCAGCGTTGCGCGGCTGCGCGCGGAGAAATCCGAATACGCGGTCTGGGACACGCGGATCGCGGGTCTTGGCGTGCGGGTCCGGCCTTCCGGGTACCGGACGTTTATCTTTCTCGACAGTCGTGACGGATCCTCGAAACGCCGCACTCTCGGTCCGGTGGCGCTGATGGGTGTCGAGGAGGCAACGTGCCAGATGTCTCGATATTCAGTCCGGTCGAGAGAAGGCGGCACAGCAAGTCCGGTCAACCGCGGCCGCTCCCCTGTTCCGGGATTTCGTTGCGGGTGTCTGGAAGTCAGATTGCTATGAACGTCAGAAACCGTCGTCCCGCCGCACTGTCGATTCCCGGCTCGCAAGCCAACTCCTGCCGGTCTTCGGTGACATGCCGCTTGACCGGATCAGGCGAAAGGACGTGAACTGCTGGTTCGACATTTACAGTACGACGGCACCGGGCGGTGCCAATAAAGCACTCGAAGTGATGTGTCAGATCCTGAACCATGCGAAGGTTCATGGTCATCTTGAGACCAACCCTGCAGGCAAAATCCGCCACAATCCGGGCTGCAGGCTCACCCGTTTCCTCTCCCGTGACGAGATCAATCGCCTGCATGAGGAGTTGGACAGTTGCGTCGCCGAGCGGCCATCACGCGCGGCACAGGCCGACATCATACGCCTCCTCTTCTACACCGGTTGCCGTAGCGGGGAGATCAGGAACCTGAAATGGGATGAAGTTGGCGACAACACACTCGTCCTTGCAGACAGCAAGACCGGTCCAAGGAGGGCATATCTGAACAGTGAGGCACGCGCGATCATCAAACGCCAACCTCGCACCGGCAACTCTTATGTTTTCCCATCACCCCATGATCCGTCGCGGCCCCTGGCGGAAACACTGTCTCTTTGGTATCGCGGCCGCAAACGTGCCGGGATCGAGGATGTTCGGCTTCACGATCTGCGCCATAACTTCGCCTCCTGGGCGGTAATGCGGGGCGTTCCGTTACCAACCGTAGCGAGACTCCTCGGCCACCGGCAGGTTTCGATGACGCTGCGCTACGCACATGTTGCGGACAGAGATGTCGAAGCAGCTGCCGAACGGATCGGTAACGCGATCACCAGTATCTGTAAGGGGCAAGCCGCATAAATCCGATCAGTCCCGAAGTTGGCGCTTTCGCGGTGGGGCTGTCACATTAACAGGGTGACCTGTTGCTGTTGGAGCAGTAATGTCGCTGGATGCAGAAACTCTCCTATGCCCGGTACCGATTTCCACCCGTGATAATACAACACGCGGTCTGGCTATATTTTCGGTTTCCCCTCAGCTACCGGGACGTCGAAGATCTTCTCGCTGAACGCGGCATTGATGTTTCCTATGAAACGGTGCGGCGTTGGGCATTGAAGTTCGGGCAGGCTTATGCCCAGAGACTGAGGATAGTGCGCCCTCGACCAGACGCCCAGTGGCACCTCAGATAGAGGTGTTCGTGTCCATCGCCGGCAAGCGGATGTATCTATGGCGCGCTGTCGATGGTGAAGGCGAAGTGCTGGATGTCCTGGTTCAGTCACGCCGCAACAAGAAGGCAGCGCTCAAATTGATGCGTAGACTGTTGAAAAAACAAGGTTATATCCCCGATGCCGTTGTCACAGATAAACTGCCATCTTATGGCGCTGCCCTGAAGGATCTGGGCCTTGCCAGGCACCATGACTTTGGTGGCAGGAAGAACAACAGGGCCGAGAACTCTCACTTGCCAGTCCGACAGCGGGAACGACGCATGCAGCGTTTCAAATCGGCTCGATCAGCGCAGCGATTTCTCTCTACCCACGCCACCGTCTACAACACCTTCAACGTCCAACGCCATCTGATCTCCCGGAGAACGTTACGCCAGTTTCGTAACCACGCAATGGATCTGTGGCAAACCGTCACCGCTGCTGCGTGAGTTTGAGTTCTATGCCAATTCGTGGCATGGCCGTTGATTAACGTGACAATGCCATTCAAAATCCGGGGCGGTGTTGAATCAATGTTGCTTCAAGCCCAGCCTGCAGGAACGATAGTTCCGCAAAATCTGTCGGCTCCGATCCTTCAACACGCTCAGCCATAACCGGACCTAAGACCTTGTGCGAGAGGTCGAAAGTGGCCCCCCAATTGGCCTGTAGGGGGCTTGTGATATTACCGTTCTACACGGGCCCTCATCCTCGTTTGCACAACGTACCCTGCCACCAACAAGATAATCGTGAGCAGGAGCAACATGGTAGAAATAGCAGCGATCGTGGGGCTGATCTCCGTTCTGATTCCATCCCATATCTCCTTGGGGAGAGTCGACACTTCGGGGGTGGACAAGAACAGCGCAATCAGCAGCTCGTCCCATGACACTATAAAACAGAAAAAGGCGGAGGCGGTGAGCCCTGGAGTCATACATGGCAGGACTACCCGACGGAAGATTGTGAAAGGCCCGGCGCCCAGAGTGGCAGCCGCATGATCCAGAGTTACGTCGATCCCTCTCAGCGTCGCGGTCAGGATTATGACGACATACGGTATCGCCAGCACCACGTGAGCGACCAACAAACCAGGAGAAACCAACGGAACTGCGGGTATCGGATCATTGAGAGAAAACAAACCTCCGGGCAGTTTGTCCGCTGCACCCGCGGCCCACGCTATCAGGAATAACAGACTGGTAATCGCCAGAGTCAAGGGAGCCCATGGTCTTAACCTATCCAAGATATCCGCCAATGGACTTTCTTCCGGATTTCGGAAAATTTTTGGAGCCAACAGAACCGCGATCGCCACCATACCGAGAAGCAATGCGAAAGCAACAACAACCCATTCTCCCCATGCCGGCAAAGCCGGTGTCGGTAGTGGATTGAAAAATGACCTGAGATTTTTCGAAAGGAAGAAGAACAGGGCTATCCCCATTATCAAGATGGGCATAATAAGAGGCGAGATGATAATCGCATTCAGAATAGACTTTCCCGCGTAGTTTCCCCGAGACAAGCCATACGCCGCCAACGCACCTATGGGAACGGCTGTCACTACGACCAACAGCGCCAATTGCAGGCTGATAAGAGTAGCGGGAACCCACCGCCCAGTTGCACCGTACAAGCTGACACCTTCCACACCGAAATAGTCTTGATACCACCGCCAGGTGAACCCCTGTGGCGGAAACTGCAAATAAGGCGAGTTGCTGATTGAAAGTGGAATCACAACCAGGCTAGGCAATATCAGAAAACTAAATACGAGACCGACAAAAAAATACAGCATTACCCGGCGCAAAGGTGTTGCCGACCCTTCCCGATAGCTCTGCTTCTGTGTGCTTCGTCTTTTCATAAGTCCGGTCACCGAGATGGCCCTTGGGTTTCTTGGTTTCCGCCTCCTACACGTTACTTGGGCGTTCCGTAGAGCCTGTCGAAACTCATGAACTGCGCATAAACGAAATATAGAATCAGGGTTGCGGCAACGAGCAAAAACGCCAGTGCTGATGCAAACTCCCAGTTGTTAGCCTGGTTTATTTGGGTCTCTACCATGTTCGATATCATCCTATCCCCGGTCCCTCCCAGTAATGCAGGGGTTATGAAAAATCCAATAGACAGTATGAATACTAACAGCGCTCCAGCCCCGACGCCCGGTAGAGAGAGCGGTAGGTACACTCTCCACCAAGCGGCGACCGCTCCAGCCCCCAGACTCTCTGCAGCCCGCATGTACTCGCTCGGTATTCCCCGCATCACAGCGAATATCGGCAATATCATCAGAGGCAAGAGGATATGAACCATCCCCACCAGAGTGCCCGTTCGATTAAACACAAGGTCCAAGGGCACTTCTATGAAACCCATCCACTCCAAAGATTCGTTAATCGGCCCACTTCTTCCGAGAATGATTCGCCACGCAAAAGTGCGGACCAGAATGCTCGTCCAGAAGGGCACGACTACCAAGGGAATCAGGATAGCGCGAGTTCTATCCGAAACGTTGGCTAGCACATAGGCGACGGAGTAGCCAGCTACCAAACAGGCGACAGTGGTGAGAAACGCAATCCAGAATGTCGTTATGAAGATGTTTCGATATAGTTCCCCGTAAATTGCCCTTCTATATTGATCAAGACTATCGAAGCTATAATCGACTGCAATCGACTCTGCGCTCCCAAAACTAAGAGCGAATAAACCCCATAGTGGGTAAATGAGAAATGTAGCTATCAGTAAGACAGACGGTGCGACAAGCAAGAGGAAGAATCCCTGTTCCTTAAAACGCACCCAGGTGAGCCTCCAATCGCGTCGCACTTTCTCACTTCTAACAGTTCGCTTCTCACGCTTTATCGACTGTGCCATACGTCGATCCGCCTATGCTATCTGCCGTGAGTTATGGTCAGATCGTCGAAGACCACCTTCATTGCCGCGGCATTGCGACCGTTCGCCATCCAGGAAATCATTGTGAAGGAACCAGTACCCCCCCGCCATTCCATTTGTGCAGCTCTGTCGGTCTGTCCCGCTAAACTGGTACCATATCTTCGGCTGCCCACCCAATGCGCACCCTATCACCTCGCGTCATGACACCGATAGACGACCTCACTAACCACTTGGCAACTACTGTCGTATCAGGCCCAATCCTGATTGTATACTTCACAACATCGCCCAAATAGATCACCTCCTGGACTTCTCCGTCAAAGATATTGTACAGACAATCATGTTTCGAAATAGGCACAATGCTTTCTGGCCGGACAACCACCGTGGTCCGCCCTAGATTTCCTCCGCCTTCCCCGCCCACACCGATTAACCGGAGGCCGTCGTCCGTGTTTAGCACAAAATGTGTACTATCGAGCCTAGCTACTCCCGAGATGATATTGGAATCGCCGATGAAATCAACCACGAACCGGTTAACTGGTTTCTTGTAAAGTTCTTCGGGCGTGCCCACTTGCTGAATCATCCCGGTATTCATAACGACGATTCGGTCCGACATAGTCAAGGCTTCACCCTGATCATGAGTAACAAAAATGATTGTAATGCCAAGTCGTTCGTGCAGCTGGAGAAGCTCGATCTGCATCTCTTGCCTAAGTTTCAAATCCAACGCACCTAGGGGTTCATCGAGAAGGAGCACCGCTGGTTCGTAAACCAGAGCTCTCGCAAGGGCTATGCGTTGCTGCTGCCCCCCGCTTAACTGATTAACGCGGCGGCGTTCGAATCCAGGAAGTCGCACCAATTCTAGCGCAGGCCCTACGCGCGCTCTAATTTCTTTCTGATTCACCCGCCTCATCTCGAGCGGGAAAGCAATGTTGCTGTAAACGTTCATGTGTGGGAAAAGGCTATAGTTTTGAAACACCATCCCCAAGTTTCGCTTGGATGCTGGCATTCCGATAATCGATCGGCCATCGATTAGGATGTCTCCTTGTGTGGGGACGACGAAACCCGCAATCATCATGAGGGTGGTGGTCTTCCCGGATCCGCTAGGGCCAAGAAGAGTCACGAATTCCCCAGCTTCGATATCCAGGGTTATATCGTCTACGGCATCGACTTCGCCGTACCGCTTGGTAAGGCCTCTCAGGGAGATACCTGCGCCCTTTATCTCGATAAGCCCGTCGGCCATCTTTACTTGCACTCCTTCCAGATCGACCTATCGTTAGGGACAAGCGCGACGCGATTAAGGTCAGCTACTACCTGGAGCGGCGCGACCCGGACTTCGCGGAGAAGATGGCCGAGGTGCTTTGTGTCTATCGCGACGTGGCGCTGCTGCGCGAGGCGGAGGGCGATCAGGGTATCGCCATCTTGTCCTACGACGAGAAACCCGGCATCCAGGCGCTGGGGACGACGACCCCCGATCGGCCGCCGGTGCCCGGCAAGCTCCACGCCAGGCTCAAGGAGCGTCATCGCAGTCGCGAGTTCATCGACTTCCTCAAACAGATCGATGCCGCCTATCCCTGCGACACGGCGATCAAGCTGATCCTCGACAATCATTCGGCGCACATCTCCAAGGAGACCAAAGCCTGGCTCGCCCAGCAGCCCAAGGGCCGCTTCGAGTTTGTCTTCACCCCCAAGCACGGTTCGTGGCTGAACCTCATCGAAGGCTACTTCTCCAAGATGGCCCGCTCCATGCTGCGCCACATCCGCGTCGCCTCAAAACAAGAACTCAAGGACCGCATCATGGCCTACATCGACGATATCAACCGCGATCCTGTCGTCCATAAGTGGACCTACAAGCTCAAGGCCCAGGAAGTTGCATAGGAGTCGCTTCTTGGAAACGATGTACTTGTTGGCGGCAACTGTAAACCTCTCATTTATGGCAACCCAAAATCGCACAGTTTTGGCTTGTCGATGACGTGGCGCCGGGTCGTTCTGTTGGCGAAGCCAACGGAGCGGGATGGGCGCACGGATGGGCGCCCCGCTTGAGGCGCTTTCGGGTAAGGGTGGAGAAGAAGCCCTCGGCCGCGTTCGGCCATCCTGTGCCATGCACGCAGACTCGCACAGCTGGACGCACTTGTGAATCTTTTGTATGTGTCAATGCACTAGCCGATTGCCCGACGCGCGGCTTCTTTGAAGTTGCCCCTCGTGACACATTTAGAGTGATTCCGTCGTTTTTGGAGCTCGACATGGTAAGGGCCCAGAAGGGAGACCGTCCTTCTGGGCCCTTGCACCCGCCTTGGACCCAGCGAAGGTCGGGCCTCCCTCCAAAAGTGGGAGTGGATGCTACTGTTTCTAGCCTGACTACCCAGCTAACCACCTTCCTGCATGAACGTATTGAACCTTTCGATCATCTGGTCCAAGACATCCGCGGTCCACACCTCATCCATAAAGACCACGCTATCCAACTTGTCCTCGGCCGTGATCAGGAAGGGCCTAACATGATTGTACTCAGCCGAGCTAAGCATGTTAGCCCCAGCAAATGTGAGGGGACCATACTTGATCGGATCAGCCAGTTTCAACTGGTTTTTCGGGAAGGAGGCCCATGCAAGCACAAGGTGAACAAGCTCAAATTTGTGCGGATCATGTTTCCTCAACCCTCCCGTAATGGCCCCCCAGTCAGTCACCGCAATCGCGCCACAAGACCAGCACGGTTTGAGACCCACGCCAGCCTCGACTGCAGAGGCCAGATTACCGGTCCCTACTATGCAGATGTCTACCTCACCACTCGCTATAGCAGACGGGCACTCGGCAGAGTTCTGCCACCACGCCCTTATGTGAGGCCGGAACTCCTCTAGGATCTCGAAAGCGCGGTTTATTCGCTCGTCACTCAGCTTTGCAACCTGTGCTCGCCCCGCTTCGGTCTGCAACAGCTGCGGCTCATCGCTGAGGGCGGCGAATCGAACAACATACTTCCATCCACTACCGCCCTGATCCATAAACATCCGATCGCCGGGAAAACTATCGGCGTCGAAAATGTCGGCCATCGTTTGCGGCTCACGTCCTCCCCATTTTTCGTTCACCGCATCCGTGCTGTACACCACGACCATTCCCCACGTTCCGCCTACCCCCGCAAACCACGGGAACTGCTTACCGATTGGAAAGTAATCACTCTTGTCCACCACGCTAGGGGACAATTCCTCCAGCACCCCACTCCTACCCAGCGGAATACCCCCTCCCGCATCCAATCCCAGCAAAGCATGCCACGTTATGTTTCCCGTCTCTGACTGAGCACGGACCTTCGGTTTGCTGATAGGGCTATCTTCCGTTATCTTGAGGTCATACTTTTGCGCGAGCGGCGCTAGAACTTGTCTGAAGCCTTGGTTGTAGGACGCGCCCCATGAAACCCAAGTGAAACTCTCGCCTCGGTGATCCTCCAGCGCCGCTTCAATCTCTTCTATCGTGGCTGGCGTTTCGGCGGTCCATTCCGCAATGGGCCTGACACTCCCTGCGAGTGCCACCGCGCTCGCAGTGACAACGCCGACAATACAGGGCCACACCGAAATCCGTAGCCGCCACTTTCGTGAAATCAACCCTGTAGAGATTCTCATGCTTCCCTCCATGCTTCCTTTTGTTTGACGGGTACTTTAGGTACCCATCGTTTCCCTTGCTTCACCGTAAGAACGTTCTTGAAGCTCCTTCCAACCTGGATTTGATTGCCAAGTCCATCTGCGAAAACGAACTTTTGCTCTGTCAGTTGCAATACCGCGGCATCCCCCTCCGCTCCGACGCGTAACGTACCAATATTGCCATCACCTATGACAGCCGAAGGGTTGCTGGTGACGGCCCCCACGATTTCCTCCAATGACATGCCCAATTCATAAAACAGTGCCATGTGTTCCAACAGGTCGTAAGCTCGTAGTCTCTCTATGCCAGTCTCCTCACGAATTCGTTCTAGGTACTCCTTCTTGTAGTTGGACCGATCACTGCTAATAGTGTGCGGCTTGAGACCTCCCTTCAGAGCTGCTCTCGTAACCGGTATCGATTGATGACGTAAGAAGCCCGCCGTATCAAAGACGATTCCCTCTCGATATGCTGTCCTTGATTCGTCCCTGATCTCTCCCTCACTATCGAGGATGTTGTGCGTGTCACCATGTTGAGATACGCGTAATGCCCGTGAAGATCAATTAACCCCGGTGTCACAAGCTTCTTCGTCACGTCTATCACGTCACGTGCGTCATCGGGCGATATCTCCCCACCAACCCTGGCTATCCTCCCGCCTTCGAATGCGACATCCCCCACAGCTCTAAGCTCCTGCGACAGATCTAGGATTTCCCCTCCCTTTAGCAGAAGGTCGTACATCTCTGTAGCCTCACCTTTCGCCTACGCTTCCAGCTTGCTGCCGCTTGTCCACCGCTTCCCGTCCTTGATCGTCATTACGGGGATAAACCGCTGGTGTGCCCTTGTCTCATTGCCCAACCCATCCGGATACCGAAACTGACCATCTTCCATGTCTAAGACCGCGGCATCGCCAACCGCTCCTACCTTCAACGTACCCAAATCCCCTCTCTGAAGTACCTTGGCCGCGTTCGAGGTCACACAAGCGACGACCTGCTCTACCGTCATGCCCATCGACCGGAACATCGTCATGTTTTCTAATAGGTCGTACTCCCGAAGCTCTGGTATGCCGGTTTGCTTCCTTATCATATTTAAATAGCCCTCTCCGTAGATCGATCTGTCGCTACTTATCGTTGTGGGTAGTAATCCAGATTCGATCGCGGTCTTGCACACAGGCACCGAAAAGTGCCGCAGAAAACTCGCTGTGTCGAAGACGATGCCGTTCTTGTATGCATCCCACACTTCGTCTTGAATCTCTCCGCGTTCATTGAGGATGCTGTGCGTATCTCCGTAAATCCCCAACGACGGCGGCATCTTGAATGCCCCGGTAAAACAGTGGGTGATAATGTCTCCAGGCTCGAGGTACTCGAATAACTGCGCCATCGGCACCAGGCATTCCATGACGTGGACCATGATTCTCGTTTTTGTCATGTCCGCTACTTGTCTCGCCATCCTCAAAGCAGCCACCGCGTTCTTCGGCGTCGTGCCATCAAGAGACACCCTGACTTTGACTCCCAGCGCTATATCATTGTTATCCTCGATACACCGGGCAGTACGCTCAGGATCAGCAAACCTGAAATCTTCAAGTTCGGGGATTCCCAAGAATCGCTGTTGTGCCGGGTTGGCCCCAGTGGCACATAGGTGGATAAACGCCAGTAGTCTGGAATCCACCCTTTCGATTATGTATTTCCTATAAGCTGGGAAGTTGATCCAGCCTGTCGATCCTGTATCAACACAGGTCGTGACACCAAATGGCATGTTGCTGGTGTCCGGATTGGCGCCATGCGGTTCCATCAGATAGGCGTAGTGCCCATGTAGGTCTATCAGACCAGGAGTGACAAGTTTTCCGCTTACATCTATGACTTCCCCGCCATCCTCTCTCGGGATATCTTCAGCTATCTTAGAGACTCTTCCATCTACAAAAGCCACATCCCTCGTTCCAGAAAGCTCTTGGGATGGATCAAGAACTTTGCCACCTTGTAGGATAAGATCATACTTCGACATTAATCATTCCTCCAACTGCGCTAAGTGCTTAACCGAGATTTCCCAGATGGCTCCTCAAACTGGGCCCGATGGCAGCCGAAGATCGCGCCTCGGGGAAGGTTGAAACGAGTTTTCGGGCGTATGCTAACAGGCCCCCCAAGCAGAGTCGAGGAGGGGCGCGGTGGCAGTGGGCTTCCGGTGGCAATGGCCGGCGCTTTCGCGGCGGCGCCTCAGTCCGGCTTGCCGTGGCCCCGTTTCCCTTCCCCACTCATCGAACCAGACGTGCCGATTTCCGGCATCCGGCTTTGCGCGTCGGAAGGTGAAAAGCATTTTTCCAGTATCACCGCTACTTCTGCTTTTGTGAAGGGTTGTCGGACGCCTGCCGTGGTTGGGTCTGTGCCGCGAACTCGGTCGGCAGGCGTCCGACAACCCTTCACATAACCGGACCTGATTACGCACCATTCTCAGCCAGTTTGAGGAGCCGATAGGGCATGGGCGACGTGCGCAGAGCGACCCAGGCCAGACGGGTGATCATGTCCTCCAAACGGTAGCGGCGGTTGAAGCGGTATTCGAACTGAGCGAGGTAGCGAGGCACGTGCTTGGGTCGGATGGCATGGTAGGTGCCCCTGATGCTGTTTTTGATGTTGCCGATCGTCGTGTTGACCCACTTGAAGGCGGGGATCTGGATGGCCTGGGCGCCCCCGCCGGTGACGATGGGTTGGTGGCGGCAGCCCGCTTGGGTGACGGCGCCGAAGCAGCCGAGGGCGTCGCTGATCACGGTGGTGCCGGGGACCAGGGTGCGCCGGCTGAGCTTTTTAATCTCGGCCTTTCGGAAGCCCTTGACGGCGTTCAGCTTGAGGCGCAGCGGGCGGCCCTCGATGGTGGTTTCCACCGCCACGACGAAGGGCGTCTTGCCGGCAGCCCCACGGCCGCGCTTGCCGCCGCGACGGGCACCGCCGAGATAGGCATCGTCCATCTCCACGCGCTTGTCGGGCCCGCCGACGGGTTTCTCGGCCTCGCGGTCCAGTCATGACCTGGGCCAGCTTTTGCTGGACTTTCCAGGCGGTCGTCTGGGTCACCCCGAGGCGGCGGGAAAGCTCAAGGCTGGAGATACCCTTCTTGGTTTGGGTGACCAGGTAGATGGCCTGGAACCAGACGATCAGTTCCAGCTTGGTGGAATGGAAGATGGTGCCGGCGGTCAAGGAAACCTGATGGCGGCAGGAGCCGCACTGGTAGAGCTTGCGCTTCTTGATCTCGCAGCATCGCCGGCCGCCGCAGCGCGGGCAGACGAAACCTTGAGGCCAACGCCAGGCAGCCAGCGCCGCCCGGCACTGTTCCTCGGTTCCGTAGAATGCGCGAAATTGCCGCTCACGGAGGCCTTTCTGGAACTGGATCTTGTTGCATGCCATGGTGAACTCCATGGAAAAGCTGAGTATGTTCACTATTTGTACCACACCAAACAAGCTGAGGATAGTGCGTAATCAGGTAACCGGAAGTCCGCGATGCCGGCGAAAGAAGCCATCTACCGCAAGGTCGGTGTGTCACGTACCAGATGGCAGAAGGGGGCTGTCACATTAACAGGGTGACCTGTTGCTGTTGGAGCAGTAATGTCGCTGGATGCAGAAAATCTCCTATACCCGGTACCGATTTCCACCCGTGATAATACAACACGCGGTCTGGCTATATTTTCGGTTTCCCCTCAGCTACCGGGACGTCGAAGATCTGCTCGCTGAACGCGGCATTGATGTTTCCTATGAAACGGTGCGGCGTCGGGCATTGAAGTTCGGGCAGGCTTATGCCCAGAGACTGAGGATAGTGCGCCCTCGACCAGACGCCCGGTGGCACCTCAGATAGAGGTATTCGTGTCCATCGCCGGCAAGCGGATGTATCTATGGCGCGCTGTCGATGGTGAAGTCGAAGTGCTGGATATTCTGGTTCAGTCACGCCGCAACAAGAAGGCAGCGCTCAAATTGATACGCAGGCTGTTGAAAAAGAAAGGTTTTGTCCCAGACGCCGTTGTCACAGATAAACTGCCATCTTATGGTGCTGCTCTGAAGGATCTGGCCTTGCCAGGCGCCATGACTTTGGTGGCAGGAAGAACAACCGAGCAGAGAACTCTCATTTGCCAGTCCGACAGCGGGAACGACGCATACAACGTTTTAAATCAGCTCGATCAGCCCAGCGGTTTCTCTCTACCCACGCCACCGTCTACAACACCTTCAACGTCCAACGCCATCTGATCTCCCGAAGAACGTTACGCCAGTTTCGTAACCACGCAATGGATCTGTGGCAAACCGTCACCGCTGCTGCGTGAGTTTGAGTTCTATGCCAATTCGCGGCATGGCCGTTAATTAACGTGACAATGCCCCGGGAGGGGGCGTCTACACCATTGCTTACTTCATGGTTGCAAGTGTAGGAGTTGTGTACAGATATGGTATTCGCTTGACAATCGGTGCTTGCGGCAGGATGCCGGTTCAGTCGGCTTGCTTCATTGTATCTCTTCTTGGTGTCTTTGGCATCGGCAGGCATTGGACGAGGACTTCAGCGGGTGTCCAGCCTTTTATGCCGCGTCCCTGGCGGTGCCGTTCCATGTTACGGCGGATTAGTTAGGCGTCGAGGTCAGTCTGCATGGCCTCGATTCATTCGTAGAATTTCTTGCGTTCCATGATGTGGAATTGCTCTTCGAGCAGTGTTCGGTGCAGGCGTTCGACGAACCCGTTGGACTGGGACCTTCGGACCTTGGTGGTTCACCATTCGATCTCCTCTAGCTGGAGGAACAACTCGTAGGGGTGACGATCGGGCCGGCCACAGAACTCGCGTCCGTTGTCGGAGAGCACGGTCGTGCTCCGACGCCGGCCAGACTTTCAGGTGATTACGGTCTCAATACGGGAATTGGACATACGACCTTTGTATGAGCCTGACGGATTCCAGATGTTGGTTATAATCCTGCCGACCCGCTCTGCTGCCGCCTCGACCTCTTTGTCATGGACGTGTGCGTAGCGCAGTGTCATCGAAATCCGGCGATGACCGAGCAGCTTTGCAACCGTCGGCAGCGGGACGCCCTGCATGACAGCGTGAGAAGCCAGATTGTGACGAAGATCATGAAGCCGGACATCCTTGATCCCGGCATGTTCGCGCACGAGACGCCAAAGTGACATGGCTCTTGACACGGAGCGTGACGGATCACCAGCGAAGGGGAAGACAAACGGACTACAGGTTCGTGGCTGGCGTTCGATTATATCGCGCGCCGCGCTGTTCAGGTAAACGCGCCTCGGGCCGGTCTTGCTGTCGCAGAGGTCGAGCACATCGTCACCGACTTCCTTCCATTTCAGGTGCCGTATCTCGCCACATCGACATCCGGTGAATAACAGCAAGCGGATGATGTCCGCCTGCGCCTGGCGGGAAGGACGTTCGGAAATGCATCGGGCGAGTTCTGTATGCAGACGGACGGTCTCGTCGCGGGAGAGAAAACGGGTCATCCTGCGTCCCGGATTCCGGCGAATGGCACTGGCGGGATTGGTCTGGACATGGCCGTGAACCATGGCGCGATTCATGATCTGACGCAGCAAGTCGAGGGCCATGTTGGCTCCTCCGGGTGCCGTCATGCTGTAGCCGTCGAACCAGCGGTTCACCGCTGTGCGTTCGATGCTGTCAATTGGCTGATCGCCGAACACTGGCAGAAGCTGGCGCGTGAGCATGTAATAGACGCTGCGACGAAACGAAGGTTTGTACCGGACATGGCATTCCACCTTCCAGGCATTCGCTACAAAGTGTCGAAACAAAGACACCGGATTGGTCCTGTCGGTCTGCTCCATTCCTGTGTCCTTGTCGATCTGTTTATCACGGCACCTCGCGCGGACCTGTTCGACACTCATCAGGTTCACGGGGCCGAGTGTATGGCGCCGTGATGTGCCGTCACGTTGCTCAAGGCAAACAAAGGTGCGGTATCCGGATGGGCGGACACGAACACCAAAGTCCGCAACCCGCACGTCCCAGACGGTGTACTCCCTCTTCGCCGCACGGAGCCTCGACACGCTGCGATCACTGAGCCGTATTCTTCGCGTCATGGCTTGATCTCCTCGCCGAGAACCGGGATCACCGCTTCGGCCGCCTCGCGGACCGATGCATCGGCGAGATGCGTGTATTTCAGTGTCGTCGCCGGATCGTTATGACCAAGCAGTCTGCCGATCGTGAGAACCGTCTCACCGTGGGCGATGGCAATCGAGGCATAGGAGTGGCGATTATTCCGGATTCGGAATAATCGCCATTCGTACGCGTCCCGCGCGCTGGCGATCGGTGAAGGCATTCCGGTGATCAGTGATCTGCTTGGGCACAAGAAGTTCTCGACCACGACGCGGTATGCGCACCTCGCGCGGGACGGCGAGCGGGCGTCGGCGGCGAAGGTAGGCGACAGCATCGGCGACGACATCTTCGCATGGGACGAGGAAGAGGCGGCGTAGGAGCGATTCGGGCATGGCTAGGTTCAGGACGAAGACGATTTCACGGCGCACCGTGGACGCGCTCAGGGTCGAGAAGGACACGATATTCTGGGACCGCGAGCTCATGGGGTTCGGGGTGCGGGTGTATCCGAGCGGGAGGAAGGTCTACATCGTGCAGACCCGCGCCGGCGGAAAGGCGGGGGTGCGGGTGACGATGGGGCCGGACGGTGTCATCTCGCCGGAGGAGGCGCGACGGCGGGCGGCGCTCATCATCGCGCGCATCAAGGCGGGTGAGGAACCGGTGCCGGAGCCGATGTCGGCGAAGCTCGCGAAGGGGCCGACGGTCGCGGAGCTCGCCCGGCGTTATCTCGAGGATCACGTGGCGGTGCGGTGCCGGCCCAGCACGGCCGAGCTGTACCGGGTGGCGGTCGAGAAGTACATCATCCCCAGGTTCGGCAAGCAGTCGGCGATTGCGATCGACCATGCGCAGGTGACGGAGCTGCATCATGCGCTGCGGGAAAGGCCGGTGATGGCGAACAAAGTCGTCGAGACGTTTTCGCGCATCTACAACGCGGCCGAGGACAAGGGGCTGATCCCGGAGGCGAGCAATCCCTGCGGGTTGGTGGTGAAGAACCGGGAGCGCAAGCGCGAACGGTTCCTGACACCCGACGAGTTCAGGCGCCTGGGGCAGGCGCTGGCCGACGCGACGACGCGCCGACGGGTTTCTCCCTACGCCGTGGCGGCAATTCGGCTTCTCATCCTGACCGGGTGCCGGAAGCGGGAGATCTTCCATCTGCGCTGGGAGCAGGTGGATCTCGAAGCGACCGAACTCGTCCTGCCGGACACGAAGACGGGTCCGAGGAAGGTGTCGCTTTCGCCGCGGGCGGTGCGGGTCCTGAAGAGTATCCCGCGGATGGCGGACAATGCTTGGGTGATCCCGGGCAGGGTCGAGGGACGGCCGATGCGTAATATCGACGAAGCCTGGGGAGTGGTGTGCGAGCTCGCCGGCGTCAGGGACACGCGCATCCACGACTGCCGCCATTCGTTCGCGTCCCGCGCGCTCGCTCTCGGCGAAAACCTGCCGATGATCGGACGCCTCCTCGAGCATTCGGAGCTGCAGGCGACGGAGCGTTATGCGCATCTCGACAGAGACTGGGTCAGGGACGCGGCGGTGCGTATCTCGGAGAGCATTGCAGCCGATGTCCTCACGGGATATCCGGGGCAGAAAGCCAAGCCCATGGATCTATCCGCGCGTGGAGCGAACGAGGAGGTGGTGGTGAACGACTTTCCTGTGTCCCGTGCGCGACTTGGTGCTCGATCGCCACGAGCGGCATGAAGGGACCGGGCAACATTTGTCCCCGGACGTAAGGCATGCCGCATTCTGCCGACAGCTCCCGCCTGCAAACGCTTCCGATGCGGTGGTGCACATTCGTCGACATTCTCGGGTTCAGCCAGCTCTGGGAAGCGGAGCAATTGAACGCGCTGCATGCCCTTCGGGAACTGATGTGGGCGATCCACCGAATCGGTACCCGGGTGTATCGCGACGAAGGGGAAAGGCTGTTCGTCCATCACATGGGAGACGGCTTCTCGATCGTCAGTGACTTTGGGGAGCCGTCGTTCGAACGGCCGCTCGGCATTGCGTCCGCGCTGATGCGGCACATGGCATCCACCGGCACGTTTGCCGCGGCAGCGGTGGCGGAGGGCCATTTTTCCGATATCACCGGATGCTACCCCGAAGAGGTCATGAGGGACTCCGAGGACGGTCACGTGGTCCGTCTCAACGCTGGGTTGATGACCCTTTCCCCGGTGATGGGCACGGCGTTCATTCGCGCCTACCGTCTGCATGACGAAGCGCCGTCGGGTCCGTTCGTGATCGTGTCAGGGGACCACGAGGACCGCGTTCCCGGCGGATTCGAGTTTCGATCGGTTCAAGGCAAGGGGGATGGCAACCTGCTTTCGATCGACTGGATGCGGGCCGAAAGCCCTACCGTCTCGCGGATACAGAGTGCGGCATCCTTACGGGCGCCGAAGGCCGGGGAGTTGGCGCAGGCGATGCGGAGCTATTGCACGGAGTACCCTTCCGTTCGCGGGAAATGGTCCGGCAATCTGCGCACTCTTCTATCCGTCGATCTGAAGAGCGATTGAGCGGCTTGGCTGTCCGGCTGTGCGCCGGATCCACCTTGGGTCTGGTGATCAGATGGCGGGTCCCACGCAGCCTTGCACGCGACAACGCCCGGCGGTCCTCCCGGGGCCGTCCCGGACCTCACAGACGAAGCACTCCAGCCTGACAAGACCCTGTGAGAGATCGGGTCGGCACAGGGAACAGGTTCTCCTTGAAATAGGTTCCAGATGTCCGATAGGGTTGAATCAGGGATCATCGAGGTCGCCTCCCCGGTATCTTGTGGCTGTGCCAGACACAACATACCACTAAGGTGGCCACAGAACCCGGGAACCTTGCAACAGAATCAACCCCGACAAGGCAAAAGTCCTGCCATTCCGACAGTATTGCAAGGGTCTCGATTGTGTGATTTCAACAGGGAATGGACCACTTGTTGCGGATCAACCTGCCTCGGATTCTCGGGCTTCGGTTCGACAGGAGCAAGCTTGCCACGGTCGATGCACTTGTCGAGTTCGTGCACACGAGATCGTCCTACATTGCGCAGACGTCGCTTCACGGATACCTCAAGACCCGCATGGGCACGAGCTTCAGGGGCTGGTTCGAAGACGAAGCCTTCTCGGCCTCGATCCGGATCGCTTCCGTGAAACTGTTTCTGTCATGCCTGGGCGACCTCACGGTCTTTGCGGTGGCGACGGCAGCAAGACGGGCTTCCCTCGGCGACGCCGACCTGGAAGCGCTGGCGCGCCACTGTTTCCGCAAGGCGGCCATAACCGGCCTTGCCGGTCAGCCGGAAAAGGATGCCCTGGACGATGTGTTCGACGCCTTTGACCAGCGTATCCGTCTCGAGGACTGGCTGGGCGCAGCCGAGGGACGCCGGGCATTCGGGCGCAGCGAAGGCGATCTCATCCGTCTTGCTCCGGTCATCGACGAATACAGGGAGCTCGATCGCGAGATCGTCACCAATTCAATCCGCTTCCGCTGGCGCGATGCACGCGAGCAGGCACGCAAACGCATAGATGGCAATGCGCTGGGCCTCGACTGGAGAACACGGGTCGAATCCGTGGATCAGGCGGGAACGCCGGAACAATGATGCCCAGGACGCGGTACCGGTACGGTGTCACGTCATGCCTGGGCATTGCCACCGTGGCGGCACTGTGGCTTGCGGCACTCGCCTTGTGGACACCCTGGCAGGACAGCGCGCCCGCATGGGCGGCGGCTATAGGATTGGGGACCGCCGCCCTGATGGGGGCGCTGTGGATCGCCGCGGTTCTGGTCCACGCACAGCGAAGAGACATCCAGCGGCTTCGCGGAAGCCTGCTGCTCGCCGGCGCCGACGGGACCGGATTCCTCGGCCACGCTGAACGCCTGGTCGCAAACCGCGAACTGATGGCGCTCGCCGGAACACTCGACAGCGTTCTTGCCGCGCAGGAATACCAGCGCCGCCTGGTCGAACAGCGCCTGACAACGATCCTCGCAGCACTCCCCACCGGCGTGGTGGTTATCACTGCGACCGGCCTCGTCAGCCTGGTCAACGCCACCGCCCGGCAACTCTTCCCTCCCGAGGCGCTCAGCCCGGGGACCAGCGTGTTTGCCGCCATCACGCGCGACAGCCTTCCGGAACCCGGCGGGTCATCATTGTGGCTAAACCCGATCATGGTCCATTCGGTCGATGGCCGCGCGATTCCTGCACGCATCGCAAGCCTCGGCGATCAGGTCGGCTGGGTGATGGTTCTCGAAGGCATGGCCCCGGAGGCGACGCGGCTGCAACTGGACCATGATCTGACGCTTCACGACAACCTTCCTCCCGCGTCTCCTCCCGATCGCTCCACGCCGCTTGCCCTGCTTCCGGCCATGGTTGTCGATTGCGAGACGACGGGACTCGATCCGTCAAGGGATCGGGTGGTTTCCATCGGTGCCGTCAGGACCCACGGCACGCGCGTGTTCGCGCACGCCAATCTCGACACGCTGATCAATCCCGGCATGGCGATCCCGAGGAAATCGACGGTCATCCACGGGATCGACGATGCCATGGTCTCCGGGGCGCCCAACATCGAATCCGGCCTTGCACTCCTGAAGGATCTGGGCAGCGACTGTGTGATCATCGGCCACAACATCGGTTTCGATCTGGGAATACTGGCTGCTGAAAGTGCAAGATCCGGCACCGAATGGCCTCCGGTCCTTTCACTCGACACCGGTCACCTTGCCGCCGTTCTGGAACCGGAACTGCGTTCACTCGATCTCGACACGATATGCGAGCGTTTCGGCGTTGCGATCGGTGGCCGGCACACGGCACTCGGTGATGCGCTCTCGGCTGCCGAACTCTTCACGCGCATGATTCCGCTTCTCCAGGATCGCGGTGTCATGACTCTGGGAGACGCCCTTACCTTTGCACGCCGGGCAAGGCGCACCCGGGCCGCACAGAGATCGCAGGGCTGGCACGTTGCGGAGAACTGAAGATGGCCCGGCCTTCCCGTTACCACATCGATACCTGGCCCTATCGCCACTGGGTCCGGGAAGTCATGTCGACCGATCTCGTGTTCGTGGAGCCCGAGTGCGTGCTCACCGATGCTGCCGCGATGATGGTGGATCGCCGGATCTCGTCCGTGCTGGTCGACCGAGAGGGCCGTGCGGGAGGGCCCGGCATCATCACGGAGCGCGATGTGGTACGCGCGCTCGCAAGCCACGGATCCGGGGCTTTCGGCATGCCCAGCGGCGAACTGATGTCGACGCCTCTGACCACCGTCGAAGCCGACGATCCCGTTCACGTCGCCATGGGCCGCATGACAAGGCTGGATCTCGGCCATCTTGCGGTCAGGGGATCCGATGGCGCGCTGTGCGGCATCCTGACTTCCAGGCTTCTTACCCGGCACCAGTCGGGACATGCCCTCGTCATCAATGACGAACTCAAGGCCGCCTCCAACGCGCGCGACCTTTCAGAGGTCCACGGACGGCTGGCACCGATGACCCGCGCTCTTGTCGACGAGGGCGAAAGCGCCTCCCGCATTGCCGGGGTGATCTCGAGTTTCTATCGCAGGCTCTCAAGACGCGCCGTCGAACTTGCCGAGGCCGCGATAGACGAACCTGCCGGAGCCTATGCCTTCGTCATTCTCGGTTCGGCGGGGCGTGGTGAATCGCTCCTTGCGGGTGATCAGGACAATGCGATCGTCAGCACCGGCAAGGCGAGCGACGCCGTGCTCGAACGAATTGCGTCGAAGGCCAGCGATCTTCTCGATGCCGCCGGACTTCCCTATTGCAAGGGCGGCGTCATGGCATCACGCGCACCGTGGCGCAGGTCGATCGACGACTGGCAACAGACCATTGCCGGATGGGCTGCCCGCGCCGACGGCACAAGCCTGCTGAATGTCGATATCTTCTTCGATCTGGTTCACATCCACGGAGAACGCCCGCTGGTCGACCGGCTTCGTGCCCTCGCGCTCGAGATGGCCAGGACTCCGGTCCTGCCGAGGATGATGGCTCAACAACTACAGACCTACAGTTCGCCACTCGGGTTGTTCGGTGGCCTGCGCACAACTGACGGCCGTTTCGATCTCAAGCTTGGCGGTCTGTTTCCCCTGGTTGCCGGTGCCCGTGCCATGGCCCTTCGACACGGGATCGAGGCGACCGCCACCCGGGCACGCCTGGCTGCACTGTCGGATCTCGGCCTCATCGCCGAAGCGGATCTTCTGGCCTTCGGGGAGGCCCACGAGGTGTTTCTGGGCCTGATGCTGCGCCAGCAGATCAGGGATCTGGACGACGGACATCCCCCGGGTCCGGGTATTGACCCAAGGATGCTGTCCCCCCGGCAGCGGCGACACCTCCGGCGCGGGCTGCGCGACGTATCGCGGATGCCCGGCCTCGTCCTGGACGTCACGGCTCAGGGCTGAGCGAGGTCCACGGCACGACCTGCTGTCACGGGGTAGTCTCCAGGGGCGGCCAGAGGGGGTCTATCCGCATGATCGCGAGGGGACCGATGCTCAGTATCCCGTGCTGCATCGAGACATCGATATCGATGCGCCTGGCGCCGTCGACCGCCGGGCCTGCCATGAAGTCGAGCGTCGCCGCGACGAGTGTGGACTGGCCCCGCTTGAGTTCGCCTGCGGCTTCGAGAGCCATGAGCAGCTCGCGATAGCCCGTCAGTTCGAGGCGGAAGGCACCGATGGGGCGTACCTCCCTGTCAAGCGCAAGATTGCCTGTCGCGTTCGCCGTCACTGGTGGCCACTCAACCGCAAGTTCGGCGATCTCCACGTAGCCGCCGGCACGTCTCCAGGCATCGATACGCTCTCTTGCAGTCCCGTCCAGCGGCATCTCGGCCACCTGGCGCAGCACGAGCGACGCACGTTCCACCCGCTCGGCCATGCCGGCGGGCGCAACACCTTCGATCCCAAGCGCCGTTGCATTGAAAGAGACATCCTGGCCTTCACCATTGCCGGCCCTGCGGGAAGAGACTGCAAGCGATTCGGCAAGAAACACGACGCCTCCTTCCGGGGAAGAAACAGAAACCTCCGAAAGCACAGCATCCAGTTCCTCCAGCCGGCCGGACGGGATCCCGACATCGACGCGGCCGCTTTCCATCATGAGCATGAAGGAGTGCTGGCGTGAGCCGGCGAGAACGACGAGATTCTGCCGTTGGGGAAGGCCCAGCAACAACCTTTCGGAATTCCAGGGCCTGATGTTCATGAGAATACCGGGACCGGTCCATGTCACGCTGTGCTCGCCGCGGCCCCAGACGATTTCCGGCTCTATCGCGTTCATCCGGAAAGCGAACGGGAAACCGCTTGCTTCGAGCCGTTCCCAGGACGCATGCCAGTCCTTGTCCGGCGCCGGTTCCGCTGCCTCTCTCAACAGTCCTTCGATCTGCGATGCGAGGATATGCCAGCCGGCCGTGTACAACACCGCCAGAACGGCAAGCGCGATCGCTATCCGGATGACCTTGCGGCGTTTCATGAGGATGTTCACATCCGGGCGCGCCGAAAAATGTGGCCGTGCGATATTCGGTTCACTATGCAGTCACTCGCCAGGAGCCGGTGCCGTGCCTGCAAAGCGATGACGTCTCGTCCTCCTGCGCTGACGCCAGGACTTCAGATTCTCCCGTACCATCAGGGCGCAGGGTGTCACGATCAGCGTCAACACGGTGGCGAATGCCATGCCGAAGACGATGGCGCTTGCCAACTGCACCCACCACTGGGTCGACGGCGCACCGACATTGACCTCGCGCGTGAAGAAATCGATGTTGACCTGAAGCACCATGGGCATGAGCCCGAGAATGGTCGTGATCATCGTCAGCATCACGGGCCTGAGACGCTGCACACCGGTCCGCAGAATCGCTTCGAGAGGATCGGATACGGATTTGCGCAGCCGGTCGTAGGTGTCGATGAGGACGATGTTGTTGTTGACCACGATGCCTGCCAGAGCGATCACGCCGATGCTGGACATGATCATTCCGTATGGCTTTCCGGTCACGAGAAGCCCGATCATGACCCCGGCGGTCGACATGATCACGGCTGAGAGGATCAGAAACGCCGAATAGAAGCTGTTGAACTGCGTCACGAGAATGATGGCCATCATGAAGAGGGCCACGACGAAGGCCTTCAGGAGAAAATCGGAGGCCTCCTGCTGGCGCTCGTTATCACCCCGGAACTCGACCTGAACACCAGGATCGAGATCGACGTTATCTATCCAGGTCTGAAGATCGCGCACCATGGTATCCGCCAGCACACCCTCCTCTATGTCCGCCTTGATCGTCATGACGCGTTCGCCGCCGACGCGGTTGATCCGACCTACCCTCGGCTTGACGACCCGATGGACGAAGTTCGACAGCGGCACGTGACCTGAAGGCGTTTCGATGCGCAGCTGATCGAGCCGGTCGAGTGTGCGTAGTTCTTCCGGGAAGCGTACGCGGACATCGATCTCCTCGTCTGAATCGTCGAGGCGCATCGATGTGATGCGGAATCCCCTTGTGACCAGTTGAATGATCGATCCTACCGATCCGACATCCGTGCCAAACTTGGCGGCCTGAGTGCGATCCACGATGACATCCCACTGGATTCCGGGCAACGGCCGGCTGTCCTCGATATCCTTCAGGCCATCAACCTTGTCGAGGTGCTCGCGGAGCATGACCACCGTGTTCTCCAGCAGCACGGGATCGGGTGATGACACCTGGATGTTGATCGCCTTGTCGGATCGCGGCCCCTCCCGCTGTCCGCGGGGTTCGACGATGATGCCGGCAAGATCGGCGCTTCTTCCCAGAACGTCACCGAAGATCTCGAATGCCGGCCGCCGTTCGGACCAGTCGACGAACTCCACATTGACCGTTCCGATCACGTCTTCCGCATCCCGGCGACTGTTCGTTTCGCCCGACGTCGTATAGAGGGTTTCGAATTCGCCCATGTCGAGAAGCCTGTTCTCGACCTCGCGCACGAGCATGTCCTTTTCGTCGGTCGAGAGGTTGCCCCGGGCATGGATCTGGAACGCCGCCCTTTCGGGCTCGATGCTGGGGAAGAATTCGACACCCTTGCCGTAGCGGGCATAAGCAATCTGGACACCCACCAGCAGGATAATGGCGACAAGGAGAACCTTGGCAGGGTGACGCAGAAGGTCGCGCAGAATCCCAAGATAGAGACCGGTGAAACCGCGGACGTCGTCAAGGCTGTTCCCCGATTCCACGGACAGTGCTCTTGCATGCGCGCCGTCGGTCACCGCGGTCTTGCCGAAGATCGATCCCAGGGTGGGCACGAAGATCAGCGCCATCACAAGCGATGCGGACAGGACGGCGATCAGGGTGATCGGAAGGAACTTCATGAATTCGCCGACGATTCCCGTCCAGAATATCAACGGGAGGAACGCCACCAGGGTCGTCATGGTCGAGGCAATGATCGGCCAGGCCATGCGGGACGCGGCGATGAAGTAGGCCTCCCGGCGATGCAGGCCCTCGGCCATCTTCCGGTCCGCGTACTCGGTGACGACGATGGCACCGTCGACGAGCATGCCGACCGCAAGAATGAGACTGAACAGCACGACGATGTTCATCGTGAGGCCGGCGATCGCAAGAACCAGGATGCCGGTCAGGAAGGAACCCGGAATGGCGACACCGACCAGGGCCGCAGACCGCCAGCCCAGAGACCACACGATTACGATCATCACGAGCAGGATCGCCGTCAGCACATTGTTCTGCAGATCGGACAGCATGCGTCTGATGCCGTCCGACTCGTCCCTGGAGAAGGTGACCGTCACGCTCTCGGGCCAGTCTGCGCTTGTCCGGGCGACGACGTCCCTCACCTTCTCGATGGTCTCGATGATGTTCTCGCCCGTTCTCTTGGATATCTCGATCGCCAGGGCAGGCGCGCCGGAGACGCGTGCATAGGACCTGGCATCCTTGAACTTCCTCCTGACTTCGGCGATGTCGCGGACACTGGCAATCGCATCGCCGTCGATCTTGACGGGCAGATTGAGGATGTCGCCGACATCGTCGAACAGACCCGACATCTTGATCGCGAACTTCCCGGCTTCCGTATCCATCACGCCGGTTGCTACCGGACGATTGGACCTCCCGAAGAACTGGGCAATCTGGACGGCATCGAGCCGATAGCTCTCGGCGATCACCGGATCGATGATGACTTCGATCACTTCCTCGCGATCGCCCCGGATATCGGCCTCCAGAACCTCGCCTAGCGCCTCGATGTCGTTCTTGAGGTCGCGGGCGAGACGGAGCAGGATTCTTTCCTGCACGTTGCCTGACAGGGTCACCACGAGCACGGGAAAGAGCGAGAGATTGACCTCGTGCACCGAGGGATCATCCGCTTCATCCGGCAGATCGTGCTTGGCAAGATCGACCCTGGTCCGCACGTCGTCGAGAGCCTGATCGGCATCGAACCCGGCCTCGAACTCGAGGGTGACATTGGCGCCGCCCTCGAAAGCCGTCGATCTCATCTCCTTGACATTCTCGATACCGCGCAGTTCCTGTTCCATGGGGCGCAGCAGGAGACGCACCGCGTCATCGGGCGAGATGCCTTCGTAGGGTATCGACACGTAGATGATGGGAATGGCGATGTCGGGATCCGACTCCTTCGGAATCGACATGTAGACCGACGCTCCGGCAACAAGCATCAGCAACAGGGTGAGCAAGACCGTGCGCGGACGGTTGAGCGCAGCGTTGATGATCGCGATCACGACGTTTCCGAAAAAGCGGAGCCTTCCACGCGGACCGGTATCACGGTTTCACCGTCGGAGGCGTATTCCTGTCCCACGGTGATCAGGGTCACAGTCTCGGGCAGGCCGGCAACGTGGTACCCCTTGGCTTCCCCGGCAATGATCGTCACCGGCAGGAAACGGACCGTTGCGCTCTCATCGACGATCTTGACGCCAAGCGCGCCGTCGTCATCGAGCGAGAGGACCGACGGCGAAATGAAGTGGCTGGGGATACTCGCGAGCGGAATCTTCACGAGCGTTGTCATGCCGGCTCTGATGGCGTGTCCGGGATTGGGAAATTCCAGTTCGACCCGATAGGTGCGGGTCTGCGGATCGGCCATGCTGCCAATGAAGCGCAGATTGCCGGTCACGACCTCTCCCGTCGCCAGCCTCACCGTGCCGTCGACGCCCGTCTCGAGGCGCTCCACCTGCGTTTCGCTGACGAAGGCCACGACGGTGATCGGATCGAGATCCACGACCTCGCCAAGCGTGTTGCCCGCTCCGGTGAAGACGACCTTTCCGACCTCGATGTCGAGTTCCTCGAGAATACCTGAAATCGGCGCCACGATGCGCGTGCGCTCGATGTCCAGCCTGATGGAAGCGAGTTCGGCGCGAGCCCGGTCGAGATTGGCATGCGCCGCGGCCGCCGCGGCCTCGGTCCGCCATCCGCTCTCGGCAAGTTCAGATGACGCTTCGTACTCGATCTCGTACTGCCGGACGCTCGATCGCGCCCTCTCGAGCCGCTCCATGCGGTCGTCGAGTGCCAGCCGGGCAATCTCCATGCCTTCCTCGACGAATTCCCCTTCCCGCACCTCGACGGATTCGATGCGGCCATGGGTCTGCGCCGTCAGGGCGACGACCCGATGAGCCGCAGTCTGGCCCGTCAGTGTCAGCTCGAGCGCATAGGCTTGCGCGTTGCTGGTCGCAACCCGCACCCTTGTCGGCTCCGGCGCCTCGATCACAGGTTCCTCGATGGCAGCCCCGTTTTCGGCCGCTGGCACTTCGTCACCGAAATTGCCGGAAAGGACCCAGCCAGCTGCACCAACCGCAAAGGCGACAGCGAGAAGGTGAGAGAATCTCATGACATTTCCATCATCACCGGCATGCGCCGGTGATGACTGTTCTCTGGTCGCAACACTATAGCGTGTCTTTGTTCAAGGGTGGAGACGGCCACTGCCCGAGACGGTCACGTCATCCCGCCAGCTGGTTGGCCGGCACCACGGCACGGGAAGCCGTGGTTCCGTATACATGGAGCCGCCGTGCCCGACTTTCAACGCTTCAGGGCAATGCGGCGTCCGGCCCAATCGGGATGTTCGCTCCAGGCAAGCCCGGCGAGTCTCGCCTCGACAGTTTGCGGGAACGGTGCCGTTCTGCCGGCACGGTGATCGAGGTGGAGCCACATGAACTCGATCGTCCCGCACTGCCGTTCGCCGACCCGGAAGATGTGGGCGACGTGGAGGCGCTTGGCATCCCAACCCAGGACCAGGCTGTCGAAGGAAAGGCGCTCGCCCTTCGACACTTCGGCGAGATAGCGGACATGGGTTTCCACGGTCACAAGGGCACAGCCCGTCCTGTCGTAGTACTGCGTGCCGATGTCGAGATGCGCCTGGAACGCCCACGACGCATCGCTCGCCGCCACCACGAAATAGCCCTCGTTCATGTGGCCGTAATGATCCGTCCACGAGTCGGGCACCTCGACCGAGTACATGTTTTGAAACAGATGGTTCTCGCCACTCATTCGCCAGCTCCCGGAATTCAGCCGATCATAGCGCCACACGTTATCCATTGCATGACCATCCGGACGCCTGAAAGGACCGGACTTGCGCGGCACCCGGGATGTTCGTCGGACGGCATCGAAAGATGGGAAAGGGGCGATGCCCGGATACCCGCTAGCGGGGAACACTTTCTGCGCATACTCCGCTTCGGGCGGGAACCGGCGGGATCCGGAATCTTCCGAAACGTCCCGACGACATGGAAGGAACCGGACTGACGTTCGAATCCACGGCCGATGGATCAAGGCAGATGGCGCAGATTCCTGATCGCGTCATCCTGTCCGAGACGGTTTGGTGACCGATGCCGTCGGATGGGTATGGCGACCTGCCCTGCGATGAACCGGGACTGCCCGGGTGATCGACGATACCCAGGCTGGTCCTTGTCCGTGGAGTCCATGCCGGCGCGAACCCGAGGGGCAGAGGCCGAATTGATACTGGTCACGATCGAAGCGATGACGATGTCGCGCGCACTGACAGAGCTGCGGCACGGGGAACGGTACCGCGATCTCAGGCCAAATCTCCGGCGAGAGCCTCGCGTGTCTTCGGGCCGATGATCGCCGTGTGACCGTAGTTCTCGTGGTCGATCTCCAGGCTGGCGCGCGTGGAGGGATCGCGGAACATGGCGACGGTCTCGTTGTCGAAGCGGAAGACGAGGAAATGGATGCTGCTGGTCTTTCCGTCCGGCGTGTTGCGCTCGGCATCCTGGAGGGGTTCGGCGGGAATCGTCCTTTCACCGACGCGGATCGCCACCTTCTCGTCGATCCAGCCCATTCGCCTGAGAATCGTGTTGCGCCGTTTTTCGTCGTCAATCTCGATCATCATCGTGCAACGCAGGTCGTGGCCCTCCGGCACCAGTGGGTTGTAGGCGTCGAGTTCGTCCTGGATCTGTTCCTCGCCGCCCTTCTCGATATGGAGCATCTCGTGAACCTGGTGCCACATGGTCTCGCGGTTCTCGAAATAGAAGGTGACGAAGGGGCCGACTTCGACACGCCGGTGCCGTTTCGTCTCGCGGACGCGCAGACGGTGGCCCCTTCGATTCGCCGCGTAATCCTCGGGCGAGACGATGTCGTCACGGGTAAGCTTCATCATGACCGTCAATCCTCGAGTCCCCAGGCGCGGGACATCAGCTGGACCGGGTGGCAGGCTTCGGGAGGCGGCGCATCCCGGCCATCCATCTCGTCGATGCCCTGACGGATGTGAAGACCGGCAAGCGGGCATTCCGACACGACCGCTCCACTACCCTCTGGATCGTGCCTGGCGGCATTGCGCATGACCGTCTTCCCGACCTTCATGCCGATCTCGAATGTCTCCTTGCGCACGCCCCACGATCCGCCGTGTCCCGAGCACCGTTCGATGACGTTGACCTTCGTATCGGGAACAAGACGCAGCATCTCCGCTGCCTTCGCGCCCATGTTCTGGGCCCGCGCATGGCAGGCGATGTGGAGGGTCACGGGCCCCTCGATCGGCTGCAGACCGCCGGCCAGGCCCTCGTTGCGGGCAATTTCGACGATGTACTCACTGGCATCCCGCGCCGAGGTCGCCAGCCGCGCAACATCCTCGTCGCCCGGAACGATGAGCGGCCATTCGAATTTCATCATCAGGGAACACGAAGGCACCAGGCCGACGACATCCCAGCCCTCGTCGACCCAGCCAAGCAGTTCTCCGGAGACCTTTCTGGCACGCCTCGCAACTTCGGCAAGATCGCCGAGTTCCAGCTTGGGCATGCCACAGCAGGCCGGATGAACCACCCTGGTCTCGACACCATTGTGGGCCAGAACGCGCCGGAACGTTTCGCCGATCGCAGCATCGTTCCAGTTGGAAAAGCAGGTCGCGTAGATCACCGCCTTGCGGCCGAACGCCGGAGCGTCCGAATTGACCTTCGGCGGATCGGACGTGGCACCGGCAACCAGACTCCTGGCGTTGAAACGCGGAAGTTCGGCACGCGAATGTATCCCACAGAGCGATTCCATCAGCGGACGAGTGAGGCCGTTGTCCTTTCTGAGCGCCCAGTTCGCCAGGGGCGAGAACGTCGTGCCGATCCTGCCGTTGACATCGGTATCCGAGATCCTGCGGTCCATGAAACTCCTCTCGCCGCGGCGGAATTCCGCGGCCCTCACGCGAAGCATCAGATGCGGGAAGTCGAGATCGAACTCGTGGGGAGGCACATAGGGGCACTTCGTCATGAAGCACATGTCACAGAACGTGCAGGCATCCGTGACGGCCCCGAAATCCCTGCTGTCGACCGAATCGAGCTCTCCCGTCTCGGCTTCGTCGATCAGGTCGAAGAGTCGGGGGAACGCATCGCACAGGTTGAAGCACCGCCGGCAGCCATGACAGATGTCGAACACCCGGCGCAACTCGACGTCGATGCTTCCCGGATCGACAAAATCCGGGTTCCGCCAGTCGATCACGTGACGCGTCGGAGCTTCGAGGCTTCCTTCTTGCGTTGCCATGGTTTTCCAGAACTCCGGCGCAATCAGGCAAACAGGACCCGTCGTGCGTGATACCTGCGCACCGGAACCTCAGGCCTTTGGGGGGGGATCGGGAGGGGCCCTGCCGGAGGGCAGAACCCCTTGATCCGGATCAGTCGTTGAGCGTGTTGAGTGCCTTCTGGAAGCGCCCGGCGTGGCTCTTTTCGGCTTTCGCGAGCGTCTCGAACCAGTCTGCGATCTCGTCGAGACCCTCGTCACGGGCCGTGCGGGCCATGCCCGGATACATGTCGGTGTACTCGTGGGTCTCGCCTGCAATCGCAGCCTTCAGGTTCTTGTCGGTAGGACCGATCGGCTCGCCGGTCGCCGGATCACCGGTCTCTTCGAGGTACTCGAGATGGCCATGGGCGTGTCCGGTCTCGCCTTCGGCCGTCGAGCGGAACACGGCCGCGACATCGTTGTATCCCTCGATATCGGCCTTCCGGGCGAAATAGAGGTAACGGCGGTTGGCCTGGCTCTCGCCTGAGAATGCGTCCTTGAGATTCTGTTCGGTCCTGGTGCCACCGAGTGACATTGGCTTCTCCCTGCTTGTCCGGCCCTGCGCCGGACTCGTGATGGTGAAAGGGGACGGGCCTGCCGTCCTGAACGCCGTTAAATTGGAACGATTCCAATAATTGTCAAGTGGCAGCGGGAAAAAATCACGCCGGGCGGCACACCGGACCCTTCGGTGTCACGCGGATGACCACGTCCACGTGATCGATTGCAGTGCCCCCCGGTGGCGCCGGCAGAACGCTCACACTGATGCGGTCTTCCGGAATGTCGGTCAGCTCGTGGCTTTGCGTGTTGAAGAAGTGGTGGTGCCCGGCGGTATTGGTATCGAACCAGGTCCGTGTGGAATCGACGATGATCTCGCGCAGCAGGCCGACTTCGGTGAACTGATGAAGCGTGTTGTAGACGGTGGCAAGCGCAACCCGGATGCCTTGCCCCTCGGCTTCCCTTTTCAGCAGCTCGGCGGTGACGTGACGGTCACCGCCACCGAAGAGAAGGCCGGCGAGCTGGCGCCGCTGACGCGTCGGACGCAGCCCTGCACGGTTGAGCAGGTCGTTCAGGCTATCGGCGTCATGGTCCATGACCGGTATATATAGTGATGGCACGGGGAAATGACCACGTTCTTCTCCGGCACTACTGACCGGTCTCGAGACGCTCCATAAGCTGGGCCACGGTCGGAATGAAGCCGTCGGCATACCAGGGATCGCTGGCAAACCGGTAGGCACTGTGGCCCGCGAACATCAACTGGGTCTCGATATCGTCGGAGTGGCTGATCGCCTGGAGGGTTTTCTGGATGCAGTAGCTGCGCGGGTCGGGCTTGCGACCGGTGGTTCCGGTCTCGTCACACTTCCAGTTGGAAAACCGGCACTGGCTCAGGCAGCCCATGCACTCGATCTGATCGGTCCGAATCTGGCGGGACTTCTCGGGAGTCATGAAGACAAGGGTGGAATCGGGGGTCTTCAGGGTCTCGGTGAACCCGGCGTCGATCCACTGCTGGACCTCTTCGAGGTCGTGTTCGGTAAGGTAGACGAGTCGGCCCCGGGGCCCGAAGGCGAACTCCACCACATGGTCCCCGACCGGTTCCGTGGCGAAGGCTACCTGACGCCTGTTGCGGGTCTTGAGCTCGAGCAGGAAGTTGTTCCCCACCGCCGAGGAATAGAAACCGGTCGGGCTGAAGCGGTTGAGACTGATCTCGCCCTTGCGAAGCGTGAGAAGCCGCCGCTTCCAGGTATCGGAGATCGGGCTTTCCTGTGTGAGAAGGGGTCTCGTTCCGAACTGGAAGGCGATGGGGCCGAGTTCCGGATTGTCGAGCCAGTCCGACCACTCGTCGATGCGCCACACGCCTCCGGCCATGAAGATGGGCGTGTCATGGAGACCGACGTCGCACATGACCTTCCTGAGCGCGATGACCCTGGGATAGGGATCTTCGGGAACGTCGGGATCCTCGACATTGGAAAGCCCGTTGTGTCCGCCGGCGCGCCACGGGTCCTCGTAGACGACACCTCCCAGAAGCTCGGGAAAGCGGTGATAGGCGCGCTTCCACAGGATGTGGAAAGCACGGGCGGAACTCGTGATCGGATAGTAGTAGACGTCGTACTCGGAACAGATCTGGGCCATCTTGTAGGGCATGCCGGCACCACAGGTCACACCGTGAACCAGCCCCTTGGCTCCCTCAAGGACACCGTGCAGCACTCTCTCGCAGCCGCCCATTTCCCACAGGACGTTCATGTGGATGACGCCTTCGCCGTTCGACAGATCGTGTGCCATCCGGGCCTGATGGATGCCGCCCCTGATGCCGAACGATACCAGTTCCTCGTGGCGATCCTTGCGGCTTCGCCCATGGTAGACCTGCTGAATCAGCTCGCCGTCGTCGTCGCGAAAATCCGCATTGACCCCGGAAAAGGTCCCGACGCCGCCGCAGGCGGCCCAGGCACCGGAACTTTCCCCGTTGGAGATCGAAATTCCCTTGCCGCCCTCGACAAGTGGCAGGACGTCACGATCCGAGATGCGTATGGAGTTCAGGGGCTTCACACACCCGGTCCCTCATTGTCCGGCTCCACCATAATGACATTTTCCGAACCGTCCAGTTGTCTGCCGCAACCGGTCAGTCGGCGCGCTCATGACGGGGTCTGCGTCCCTCTTCCCTGCGCTTGCGGGGTTCGCGCTCGCCGACCTGCTCGGAAATGTCCTCTCCGGTTTCCTGGTTGACCACCCGCATGGAGAGCTTGACCTTGCCACGGTCATCGATCCCCAGCACCTTGACTTTCACGCTGTCGCCTTCCTTGACGACATCGCCCACGGTCGCGACCCTGCCCTCGGCGAGTTCGGAAATGTGCACGAGGCCGTCACGCTTGCCGATGAAGTTCACGAAGGCGCCGAAGTCGAGGCACTTCACCACGGTTCCCTCGTAGATCGCCCCGACCTCGGCTTCGGCCACGATATCCCTGATCATCTTCAGCGCCTTGTCCGTCGCCGATGTCTCCGAAGACGCGATCTTGATTGTACCGTCATCCTCGACATCGATCTTCGTTCCGCTGACTTCGGTGATCTCACGGATGACCTTGCCGCCCGGGCCGATGATGTCGCGGATCCTGTCGGTCGGGATCTGGATCGTGGTGATACGCGGTGCGTAGTCCGAAAGCGTATCGCGGGTCGTGCCGATCGCCTGCGACATCTCCTCAAGGATGTGGAGCCGGCCTTCCCGCGCCTGCTCGAGTGCCACGGTCATGATTTCCTCGGTGATGCCGGCGATCTTGATGTCCATCTGGAGACTCGTGACCCCGGCGTCGGTGCCCGCGACCTTGAAGTCCATGTCGCCCAGGTGGTCCTCGTCGCCGAGGATGTCGGACAGCACGACAAAACGGTCGCCTTCCTTGATGAGGCCCATGGCGATGCCCGCACAGGAGCGTGACAGCGGCACACCGGCATCCATCAGGGAAAGCGAACTTCCGCAGACCGTCGCCATGGACGAGGAACCGTTGGATTCGGTGATCTCGGAAACCACCCGTATCGTATAGGGGAAGTTCTCCTTGTCGGGCAGCAGGGGATGGATCGCCCGCCAGGCCAGCTTGCCATGCCCGATCTCGCGTCTTCCCGGGCCACGCAGGAAACTCGCTTCTCCTACCGAATAGGGTGGAAAATTGTAATGCAGCATGAAGTGCTCGCGGTAATCGCCCTCGAGCGTATCCATGATCTGTTCGTCCTGGCCGGTTCCAAGGGTCACGGTCACGAGCGCCTGGGTCTCGCCCCTGGTGAAGAGCGCGGAACCGTGCGAACGCTGAAGTACACCGACCTCCGAGGAAATCGGACGAACCGTTTTCGTGTCCCGGCCGTCGACACGGATCCCGGTCGTCAGCGTCGCATCGCGCAGTGTTGCCTTCTCGAGCGATTTGAGAACACCCGACAGCGTTTCGTTGTCGACACTCTCGTCATCGGCGAAATGCTCCCTGGCGACAGCCTTTGCCGCAGCGACCCTTGACTGGCGGGTCTGCTTGTCGGCCTCCCGGTAAGCCTCGGCGAGCGCCTCGCCGACGAGTTCCTTCACCTTGTTCTCGAGATCGCTGATGTCTTCGGGTTCGGGCAGCTCCCGGGGCTTCTTGGCGCAGGAGTCGGCAAGCTCGGCGATCGCGTGGATCACCGGCTGGAATTCCCGGTGGGCAAACATCACGGCACCGAGTATCTCCTCCTCGGTCAGTTCCTGAACCTCCGATTCGACCATCATGACGGCATCCGAACGGCCCGCGACCACGAGATCGAGGCGGGAGTCCGCCATCTGTTTCAGGGAGGGGTTGAGGACATAGTCCCCGTCGATGTAACCGACCCGCGCACAACCGACCGGCCCGTTGAATGGAATGCCCGAAATGGCCAGCGCCGCCGAGGCGCCCACCAGCGACACGATGTCCGGATCGTTTTCCAGATCATGGGCGAGCACCGTGCAGATGACCTGTGTCTCGTTGCGGAATCCCCGCGCGAAGAGCGGCCTGAGCGACCGGTCCACGATGCGCGATACCAGGGTTTCCTTCTCGCTCGGCCTGCCTTCGCGCTTGAAGAAGCCGCCGGGTATCTTGCCTGCCGCGAAGGCCTTCTCCTGGTAGTTCACGGTCAGCGGGAAGAAATCCACGCCCTCACGCGGCTTATTCTGGGCCACGACCGTGCACAACACCGTTGTTTCGCCATAGGTCGCCAGAACGGCCCCGTCTGCCTGGCGGGCAATCCGTCCGGTTTCGAGCACCAACTTGCTCCCGCCCCAGACAATCTCTTTCCTGTGAATATTGAACATGATTTCTCTTCCCTGAAAATGGCGGCACCCGTTTCTTCGCCGCGTCGTGTGACGGGCCGGGGCATCCTTGTCATGCCGCCGGTACCCGCAATGAACCGATCATTGCAATCCCCGGGCAGGCAAATACGAGCGGCCACCGGATGCCGTGACCCGGTGACCTGTTGTCCTGCCGCGCCGCGCCGCAGGTGTCAGCGGCGCAGTCCCAGACTGCCGATGATCGAGCGATAACGGCCCTCGTCGCGCCCGCGAAGATAGTCGAGCAACGCACGCCGCCGGCTGACCAGCATGAGGAGGCCCCGCCGCGAGTGCTTGTCCTTGCGATGGGACTTGAAGTGTTCGGTCAGGTTCGTGATGCGCTCCGTCAGAATGGCAATCTGCACCTCCGGCGATCCGGTATCGCCCTCGGTGCGGCCGTACTGGCGGATCAGTTCGGTCTTGCTTTCAGCTGTGATCGACATCGTGGCCTCTTGTCTCATCAAGGTTGAACACGCGCACCGGCCGGACCAGATCCCCATCGGTCCTCGCAATCGCGACAAGACCATGATCGTCATGGAGGCGAACGGTGCCTTTGCAGGCTTCGGGAATCCTGACCGCCTGTCCGTGTCTGAGCAGGCTTGCCTGGGATTCCGTGACGACAAGCGCCGGGATGTCGGCCAGCACTGTCTCCACGGGCAGGATTGCCCCGCAAGCGGGCGCATTCCTACCATGTTTCAACCAGGAATCCACTGAAATCGCCATGCATTCCGTGAAAGGGCCGACCTGCGTGCGGCGAAGGGTATGAACATGACCGGCCGTGCCGAGGGATTCCGCAAGATCGCGAACGAGCGCACGGATGTAAGTCCCCTTGCCGCACACGACCTCGAACGCCGCTCGATCGGCATCCTCCATACCGACAAGCGTGATGCGATCGATCCTGACGGTGCGCGGTTCGAGATCGAACTTGATGTTGCTGCGCGCAAGATCATAGGCCCGCCTGCCCGCTACCTTGATGGCCGAATAGACAGGAGGCCTCTGGCTGATCTCGCCCGTGAACGAGGAAAGTGCCGCCACAATTTGTTCCCCGGAGGGTCTCGCGTCGCTGGTTACCGTGACGTCACCCTCGGTATCGTCCGTGGTCGTCGATACTCCCCAGCACGCGGTCACCTGGTAGGTCTTGATCGAGTCCTGGCACCAGGCAATCGTCTTGGTCGCGTCGCCCAGCGCAACGGGAAGGACACCGGTCGCCGCCGGATCGAGCGTGCCGCCGTGCCCGAGTTTTGCCGCTCCGGTCAGCCTGCGCGCACGCCCTACCAGCTGGCTTGACGTCATGCCGGCCGGCTTGTCACAGACAAGCCAGCCATGGATGTGAAGACCCTTTCTCCTGCGCGCCATGACATCTCCGAAGGGGCGATCCGGCAACGGATCCCGTGCCGCCCTGACGTCAGTCCCCGGTGCCCCCGTCGAGCAGGGCGCTGATGCGCTGGGCATGGCCGAAGCCGCGGTCCTCTTGGAAAGCAAGTTCCGGTGCAACGCGCAGGCGCACCCGCCTCGCGACCTCGCCGCGCAGCCAGGGAGTGGCCCGCTTGAGGCCCTTCATCACCTCGGCGAGGTTGTCCCCGCCAAGGGGCATGATGAAACAGGTGGCATGACGCAGATCCGGGCTCATGCGAACTTCCGAGACGGTGATCGTCCTGCCAAAGAGCGCGGCATCATGGACTTCGTCGCGGGCGAACATGTCCGACAGCACATGTCGGATCTCCTCGCCCACCCTGAGCCGGCGCTGACCGTTGCGTTGCCTCACGCGACCTGCCTCCCGTCAGACATCCAGGGTACGGGCGACCTCCTTGAGTTCGTAGGCCTCGATCTCGTCGCCGATCTCGATATCATGATGGTCGTCAAGCTGGATGCCGCATTCGCTGCCCTGCCGGACCTCGCGAACCTGATCCTTGTGATGGCGCAGCGAGCGTATCGCACCATCGAACATGGTGCGCCCGCCACGCAGCAGCCGCACCCTGGCGTTGGTGCGGATGTAGCCGTCCATGACACGGCAGCCGGCGATCCGCCCGGCGCCCGAGATGTCGAAGGTCTCCAGCACCTGGGCCGCTCCGAGGACCTGCTCCTCCGTGGTCGGCTTCAGCAGGCCGGACAGCATGTCCCTGACCCGGTCCAGCAGTTCGTAGATCACCCGGAAATAGATGAGGTCGACCCCCTCGCGGGCGGCGAGCTGGCGTGCCTGGCTGTTGGCGCGGACGTTGAACCCGAAGACGACGGCATCGGAGGCATTTGCGAGTGTCACGTCGCTTTCCGTGATGCCACCGACCGCGGACAGCAGGATCCGCGGCTTGACCTCCTCGGTGCCGAACGCCGTGAGGCTGTCGGCAATGGCCTCGGCGGATCCCTGGACATCCGCCTTGATCACGATGGGCAGTTCCGTCGCCTTTCCTGCCTTGATGCCGGCAAGGATCTGTTCGATCGAACCGCGACCCGTGACCGCAATCTTCTTCTGGCGTTCCTGTTCCTCCCGGTAGGCGGCAACCTCCCGGGCGCGCTTTTCGTTCTCCACCACGAAGAACTCATCGCCGGCAAGCGGGGCCCCCGAGAGACCGAGAATCTCGACCGGTATCGAGGGACCCGCTCTCTTGATGTTCCTGCCGCGATCGTCGATCAGCGCACGCACCCTGCCCCACTCGCTGCCAACCACGACCGTGTCGCCGACACAAAGCGTGCCGCGCTGGACCAGCACCGTGGAAACGGCACCCCGGCCCTTGTCGAGCTTGGCCTCGACGATGACACCCTCGGCTTCACGTTCCGGATTGGCCTTCAGTTCGAGAACTTCGGCCTGCAGCAGGATCGTCTCCTCGAGCCGGTCGAGGCCTTCGCCCTTCAGCGCGGAGATCTCGACGTCCAGAACGTCGCCGCCCATCGACTCGACCACAAGGCTGCTGCGCAGCAGATCCTGCCGGACTCTGTCCGGCTGGGCGCCGGGAAGGTCGCACTTGTTGATGGCAACGATGATCGGCACGCCCGCCGCCCTGGCATGGTCGATGGCCTCCCTGGTCTGCGGCATCACCGAATCGTCGGCTGCGACCACCAGCACCACGATGTCGGTCACGCTGGCACCACGGGCACGCATCGATGTGAACGCCGCATGACCCGGTGTATCGAGGAAGGTGATCCGTTCTCCCCCCTTGAGCTGGACCTGGTAGGCTCCGATGTGCTGCGTGATGCCCCCGGCCTCCCCGGATACCACATCGCTCTTGCGCAGTGCGTCGAGCAGGGACGTCTTGCCGTGATCGACATGTCCCATGACCGTCACGACGGGCGCACGAACCTGCTTCAACTCCACGGGATCGTCGTCCTGCTTGAGTCCGACCTCGATATCCGCCGCGGCGACACGGCGCGCCTTGTGTCCGAACTCCGTGACCACAACTTCGGCCGCGTCGGCGTCAATGGTCTGGTTGATCGTCACCATCTGGCCCAGTCCCATCATCCTCTTGACGATCTCGCTGCCGCGCACCGCCATGCGGTTGGCCAGTTCACTGACGAGAATGGCTTCGGGCACGACGACCTCGCGGACGATCTTCTTTGTCGGCCCCTGGGTCATCTGCCTCTCGAGCTGCTGCTGGCGCAGCTTCTCGCGCGCGCGTCTGGCCGCTGCGAGGCTGCGGGCGCGCTCCTCGCGGTCCTCCTCGTTCAGTGCCTGGGCAACGGTGAGCTTGCCGCTCCTGCGCCGACCGCCGGCACGCTTTCCGGGCGCCAGGGCGGAACGCTTCTGGTCGCGCTTGCCGCGCTTGCGTTCTTCGTCATCGGCGGTAGCAGGCGTAGGTGTTTCGGCAGCCGCTGTCTCGTCCCGCTCGGCGACGACGCGCTGCTTGTCGAGCAACCGCTTGGCCTGCTCCTCTGCACGGAGCTTCGCCTCTCCCTCCCTTTCGCGCCTTTCGGTTTCCTCACGCGCGCGGCGCTCGGCCGCTTCACGCTCCACTTTGAGTCTCGCTTCTTCCTCGGCGCGGGCACGAGCCTCCTCGCCCGCCCGTTCACGGGCTTCCTCGTCGGCCTTCTGGGCCTGTTCGAGGGCCCGATATCGGCTCGCGCGCTCCTCGGGACTGAGGTGTTTCAGGACGAGCGAAGATCGCTTGTTCTTCTCCTCCTCCACGGGAGCGGCAACGGGAGGAGGCGCCTTGGGCTCTTCCGCGATGACCGGCGTGGCGGCTGGCGCCTCGGTGTCCTGGTGCCCGATACGGATGGTCCGCCGCTTCTTGATCACGACGGCGACATTCTTCTTGCGGCCATGGCTGAAACTCTGCTGCACGGAACCGCTGGCTTCGGTCGTCTTGCGTTCGAACTGCCTGCGTCCGCCCAGACTCAGCGTCGACTTCCTGCTGCCTTCGTCCGTGCTTGCCATACCTCAAGTTCCTTCCATGCCATGTTCGACCGGGCCACGAAATCCAGACAGGCGGGTACACTCCTGAATGATCCTGTGGGCAAGGCCACCGGAGACCAAAGCCACGTGAACCGTATCCCGGCGCCCGAACGGTGCGCCGAGTTCCACGCGGTCCAGCACGCGCAACGCCTTGCCCGATGAGGCACCGGCCAGTTTTTCGAGACCCGCCCGTGATCCGTCACGGGCGTGCAAAAGCACCGTGCCATCCCTTTCGAGCCAGGCACGGCATTTCTCGAAACCGCAGACGGCCTCGCCAGCCCGTCTGGCGAATCCCAGAAGCTCGACAATCCTCGCCACGAGAAGACGTTCCACCGTATCGGCGAGATCCCGGTGCGCACGGACGGCCTTGCGCAATCCCCGGGCGAACTGCTGCTTCGAGACCGCACGGTCGATGGCGTCACGCCTGGCACTGACCCAGACGCCGCGTCCGGGAAGGCGTTCCGCAAGATCCGGCACGATCTCGCCCGACGGCGCCAGCACGAAACGTACCAGCGCCGCCTTCTCGGCGGACCTGCCGGTCGCTATGCAGCGCCGCTGGACATTACTGTTCGGACCGGTCATCAGCGTCGTCACCTTCCGCAGACAGCTCGGTCGCGGCACCGGCATCGTCGCCCTCGAACCAGTGGGCGCGTGCCGCCATGATGATGGCGTTGGCATCTTCCGGCGTTAGGTACGTGTCCGGCAGATAGTCCTGCAGCAGCTCGCCTGCCGACAGATCGCCAAGGTTATCGAGAGTCCTGATTCCTTTCTCTCCCAGTTCGACCAGGAACGTCGGTGTCAGGCCGTCGATCCCGGCCACGGCATCCTCGACGCCGAGTTCGCGGCGCCTGGCATCGAGCTGTATGTCGCGCTCCTCGACATAGCTCAATGCACGGCTCTGGAGCTCCTGGGCAATCGCCTCGTCGAGTCCCTCGATGGAGAGAATTTCCTCGATCGGAACGAAGGCGACTTCATCGACTTCCGTGAAACCTTCTGTGACCAGCAACCTGGCGAGCACCTCGTCGACATCGAGCACTTCCATGAAGTGCTCGGACTGCTGGCGCGTTTCCGTGGAGCGGCGCTCCGATTCGCCGGTTTCGGTCATGATGTCGATATCCCAGCCCACCAGCTGAGAGGCCAGGCGCACGTTCTGGCCACGCCTGCCGATCGCGAGCGACAGCTGGTCGTCGGGAACGACCACCTCCATGCGGCGTTCCGCCGCGTCCATGACCACCTTGGTAACCTCGGCCGGCTGCAGGGCGTTCACGACAAAGGTCGCAGTGTCCGGTGACCAGGGGATGATATCGACCTTCTCGCCACCCAGTTCGTTGACCACGGCCTGGACCCGGCTTCCCCGCATGCCCACGCAGGCTCCCACGGGGTCGATCGATTCATCGTTGGTCCTCACGGCAATCTTTGCCCGGCTCCCGGCGTCTCGCGCCACGGCGCGAATCTCGATAATTCCGTCGTAGATCTCCGGAACCTCCATCTCGAACAGCTTCCTCATGAAGTCCGGATGAACACGGCTGATGAAGATCTGCGGCCCGCGCGCTTCCGGGCGCACGTCGTAGATGTAGGCCCTCACCCGGTCGCCCCGACGCAGGGGCTCGCGCGGCAGGCAGTCGTCGCGCCGCAGCATGGCCTCGGCGCGGCCAAGATCGATGATCTGGTTACCGCGTTCCTCGCGCTTGACGATGCCGTTGATGATCTCCCCGATGCGGTCCTTGTATTCATTGAACTGGCGTGCGCGCTCGGCCTCACGCACCTTCTGCATGATTGTCTGCTTGGCCGCCTGAGCAGCTATGCGCCCGAACTCGATCGGCGGCAGATCTTCCGCGATGTAGTCCCCGACCTCGGCAATCGGATTCCTGCGGCACGCCTCTTCGAGAGAAATGTGCTGTCCCGGGACCAGGTCCGCATCGGAGGCGACGACCTCGCGGTAAAGCTGCAGCGTCACGGCGCCGGAATTGCGATCGACTTCGGCCCGGATATCCTGGTCCTGGCCGTACTTTTTCTTGGCCGCAAGCTGGATCGCCTGTTCCAGCGCCTCGATCACGGTTTCACGCTCGATGCCCTTCTCGGTGGCAACCGTTGCCGCGATCTGGATCAGATCCCTGTGCGCCACGTTCGTCACAGCCGCCATCGCCCCTACTCCGCTTCCATGAACGCCGGCCCGCCGACGGGAGGGGCCTTTCCGCTGATCAGTTCGTCGTTGAGAACAAGCCTCGCATCGACGATGTTCTCGAACGGCAGATTGACGGTGCAGCCGGGAGACTGCTCCATTTGCACGTTGCCGTCGATCAGACCGCCGATCCTGCCCTGAAAACGTCGCCGGCCGTCGAGGGGCGGGTCGATGGAGGCCACGGCCTCGAAGCCGGCAAACCTGCGGAAATCCTCCCGCCGGACCAGGGGCCGATCGATCCCGGTGGAACTGATCTCAAGGTCATAGGACCCCGAAACCGGATCCTCGGCATCGAGATGAGCACTGACAAGACGGCTCACCTTGGCGCAGCCATCGATCGTCGCGGTCTCGCCGTCCTCGCGCTCGATCATGATCTGCAACTTCTTCCTCGACCCGGTGAACACCTTCACCCGCACAAGGCGGAATCCGAGACTCGCCACGGTCGGGGCAATCAGCCTTTCGATCCTGCCTTCCAGGTTCGTGTCCTCCGCACCTGCCACGCGTCAAGGTCGCGCTCGGAGCGCCTTGACGCCGCTCAATACGTTGGTTGATAAGAAAATGTGGACCCGTGGCCCACATCCCATCCGCCCTGAAGGCCACGCTTCAGGGCGCGCCGAGTGTAGCGAGGATGCGGCCAAGAGCAAGCGATTTCCGCATGCCATCGTGTCCACAAAACCCGATCTCCTCTTGACACCCGGCGCCCCACCCCTGAAACGTCGGTTTCATGAACGGCCACATTGTCTGGTACAATCCAGCGAAGACCTACGGTTTCGTGCGTCCGGTCGACGGCGGGGGCGACATGGTCTTCGATGCCGACGAAGGGACCCGCGCCAGACTCGGCGCCATTGCCGAGGGCAAGGCCGTCCACTTTCTGGTCCGACATGACCGTCTGGGAGCCGTGGCATGGCGCCTCGAAACCGGCCATTTCGACGACGGCCCGCCATAGAACGCGACGATGCCGGACCACGATTCCCGCGGTGCGCTCGACCAGGATCCCCATTCCCTCCGGGGCGGGGAACGCGATCTCGAGGCCGCCATCGGCAACCAGATCAGAATCCAGCGCCGCAAGCTCGACATGACCGTTGCGGAACTCGCTGCATTCGCCGGTGTGTCGCCCGGCATGCTCTCCAAAATCGAGAACGGCCTCACGTCGCCCTCCCTCAACACACTGAAACGACTGGTCGGGGCTCTCAACGTACCTTTTACGGCACTCTTCCAGAGATTCGAGGAACAGCGTGATGCCAGCCACGTCAAGGCGGGCGAGGGCCTGAAGATCGAGCGCCGGGGAACACGCGCCGGCCATCAGTACGCCCTGCTCGGCCACGGCGTCCACAAGGAGGTCGCCGTCGAACCCTACATGATCACGCTGACGCACGAATCCGAGGTCTTTCCCGTTTTCCAGCACGACGGCCAGGAGTTCCTCTATGTGGTAGAAGGCACCATGGTCTACCGCCATGCCGGAACCAGCTACCTCATGGAGGTCGGCGACTCGCTCTTTTTTGATGCCGACGCCCCGCACGGACCGGAAACCCTGATCCGGCTCCCGATCAGGTTCCTGTCGGTCATCGTCTATCCACGCACGACCGGTGCTCCGTCCGGGGAGGATGTTCCATGACGCGGGTGTGTTGACCCGCCGATGTGACAGAGCGGACATCGACGAGGAAGGTTCGTACAGGGATCCTTCGATTCCTCGTGCCGCTCCACCGGGAGCGATGTCAGCAGCCGAGCAGCCCAGCGTGCCGATTGGGTTCGGTACCCGCGTTGTTCATCGCGGCTCCGGCGACGGAGGTCGCATGCAAGGGCAGCGGGAGAGCGCGATCCATTCGGTGCAGGTGTTCCGACCAAGCGTGGTGGCCTGGAAGGGCGGAGATCGGGAGACAGGCGCAAAACCGTTGAATGCCGTCGAATCGCCATTGTCGCCATGGTGTCAACGACGGAAGCGGGTGGGAAACCGGGTTCACGGCCGTCGGGTTACGGCATCGTGCAAAGAACACCAGTCCGGCCGGCACACCCCTCTTGATATACAGTCGATACCGAGTGCGAGGACGGACCGCCCCGGCTGCGCCTGACCCCCGCCGACCCGGACCACGCGCCCTTCACCTGTCTCGCCGAGGACACCACACACACCACCGACAAGATGGCCTGAACCGTGACGGTGGAGGCGATCGTGGCGAATCACGCCCGGTGCTTCATCCCCCGCACGATTGAATTGGCGCACGCAGAATTGAAATGACATGGCCATGAGTGCCGATTCTGTTGCACCGGTGAAAGGGCCGCCGGCCGCAATCATGTGTGGATCTGCAAATTGCAAGTAGTAATTGCAAATCTATCGCTCGCACGTTATGGTGCGCCATGATCGAGCGCGAGATTACACCCTGCCTGGTCGGATTGTTCGAGCAGCATCCATTCGTCACCGTGACCGGACCGCGGCAGTCCGGCAAGACCACGCTTTGCCGCGCCACCTTCCCGCATCTCGACTACGTCAATCTGGAAGCGCCCGATCAGCGGGAATTCGCCGAATCCGATCCCAGGGGCTTTCTTGCCCGCTTGAGTGAAGGCGCCATCCTGGATGAAATCCAGCGTGTCCCCGAACTCCTGTCCTACCTGCAGGTTCTGGCGGATGAGGCGGGGCGGAACAGCCTCTTCGTGCTGACGGGGAGCGAGCAGTTCCGCCTCCGCGAGGCCAACAGCCAGTCGCTCGCCGGGCGCACGGCCTTGCTTCGCCTGCTGCCGTTCTCGCTTGCCGAACGCCGGCGGACCAGGGCGAACGACAATGTCGACGACATCCTGTATTCCGGCTTCTATCCCCGGATTCACGACCGGAAGCTCGAACCCCGCCAGGCGCTCGGTGACTATTTCGAGACCTATGTCGAGCGCGACGTGCGCCGGGTCGGCGAGATCCGCAATCTCGCAAACTTCCGCCGGTTTGTCCGCCTGTGCGCCGGGCGTATCGGACAACTGGCCAATCTCTCGTCCCTGGGCGCGGATGCCGGCGTCTCCCACACCACGGCAGGCCATTGGCTTGCAGTCCTGGAAGCAAGCCACGTCGTTTTCCGACTCCCGCCGTTTCACGCCAACATCCGCAAGCGGCTGGTCAAGACACCCAAGCTCTACTTCTACGATGTCGGGTTGGCGAGCCACCTCATCGGCATCGAACATGCCGGACAGCTGAGTACCCATCCGCTTCGCGGGCCGCTGTTCGAGAATACGGTCGTGGTGGAGGCCCTCAAGCACCGTTTCAATCGGGGACGCCGATCAAATCTGTCCTTCTTCCGCGATAGCCAGGGTCTGGAGTGCGACCTTGTCTGTGAGAACGGCAACGGCATGGGCGCTATCGAGATCAAGTCAGGCGCGACGGTCGCCTCGGACTGGTTCGATTCGCTCAACCGGGTAGCGAAAGCACTGCCGCAGATCGCCTCCAGGGCTATCGTCTATGGAGGTTCGGATCGGCAGTCCCGCCGCGACGCAGAGGTGGTACCGCTGGCTGATCTGAGCGAAATTCTTGAGCGATTCGAAGGACGGGAGAAAGCCTGACGGGCGCCACCCGCAAAGCACCGCTCCACGGGATGCCGAAACGCTTCGGTCTCGATGCCGATCCATCGGCCCGCCGGCCGCAAGGCCGACGGACAACCCTGTGGAAGCGGCCTGCGTGGACCGCTTTCGCCGAGAGCACGTGATGGACGTATTCGATCTCGATAAATCCGTCATAGATCGCTACAAGGCTTTCGCGCGTTCATTTACCAACATCCGTTCGCCGGAGTTGAATGTGAAGGTCGATGAACTGTACGCGACCAAACGCTTCTGGCCCGAACCGCTGATCCAACTCAATCCGCACTATGCGGGCGGCAGCTCAATACAGGAATTCATCGACGCCGGCGATCTGGAACCGGAATGCGCCGAGGTATTTCGGGACCTCTGCGACATCGGCAACGGCCGGGATCGAACGCTCAAGCTCCGCAAAGCACCAGCAACAGGCCGTCAGCTATGCCCAGAGCGATCAGAGTTACGCCGTCACGACCGGCACCGGCTCAGGCAAGTCGCTGTGCTCCTTCATCCCGATCATTGACACCGCGATCAAGGCGCGGAAAGAGGGTCGGACTCCGGGTACACGCGCCATCGTTGTTGATCCGATGAACGCACTTGCCAACAGCCAGATGGAAGAACTGCGGCGCTATCTCGGCACGGGCCACCCACACACCCCGACATTCGCGCGTTACACCGGCCAGGAAGGCCCTGACGAGCGCGAGCGCATCAAGAACAACCCACCGGACATCCTGCTCACCAACTTCATGATGCTCGAATTACTCATGACGCGGCAGAATGAACTCGACAGGAAAGTCATCGCGAATTGCCGCGGCCTGCGATTCGTCGCGCTCGATGAGCTGCACACCTACCGCGACCGTGGCAAGCGAAGGCGCCCCGGAAGAAAAGCGTGTCGCGGTGGCACAGGTTGCCTCGAGAATATTCAGCGCCCGGAGCGGAGCGGACGCGATCGTTACGGAAATGCTCCGCCGCGTGACCTCCGGAAATCGAGCCCCGGAAGACCTTCGAATTCTGCCGCGGTCCCGAACGATGTCACGAGCAACGCCGACCATTACCGGAGGCAACATCTGCGCATCCTCGATGATGATCGGCAAGCGTACTTCGGACCTCGTCCCGCGAGGGAAGCGGCTTGCGTCTGAAACCGTCTTTCTCCTTGCATTGCTGCGAGATGTCGAGGGATGTCAACGGCGGCCGATTGTGCCACCATGGGAAGCTGTCCGGATGGCGCAGATTCCGGGAGAACCGGGGACACCTTAGCCGGCCGGGCACATTCTCGTTCACGTCAGCCGAGAGAGACCGGACCATGATCCAGACCTACCTGCGCGATCAGATCGACTGGGAGCAGCCGTTTTCCGCCGAGGAGTACGCCGGGCGGCGGCGGCGCACGAGGGAGGCCATGTCTGCCGCCGGTCTCGATGCGCTTTATGTCACCAACCCGGCGGATCTCACGTGGCTTACCGGATACGACATGATCTGGTACCACCTGACGAACCTCACGGGTCTCCTGGTGAGGACCGGAAGCGACGACACGCTCTTCTTCGACGGCAAGTCCCACACCACGATCATTTCGACCACTCCGGAAATCCGGGAGATCTGCTGGCTGAAGCACGAATCGGTGGAGAGCGAATGCCTCCAGATCGCCGGTGCGCTGAAGAATTTCGGCCTCGGGTCGGCCAGGGTCGGCACCCAGCCCTGGGGTTACGCGCCCCACGGCAGCGTATCGGAAACGCTCAGAGGCATCCTGGAAGCCGGCGGCGCGTCAGTGGAGGACCATTCCTTCCTTGTCGAGGAACTGCGCTTCGTGAAGTCGCCAGCAGAAATGGCCGTGGTCCGCCGGGCCGCCGCCGTCGCCGACGAGGCCATGGCCGCCGCACGGGATGCCATCGCCGAAGGCGTCATGGAGACCGAACTCGAAGCGGTCATCGTGGCAACGATGATGAAGGCAGGCGGCGGCTATCCCGGCATCCGCACCATGGTGGGTTCGGGCCCTCGCGCCGGCACCCATCACAGCCCGCCCCAGAACCGCCGGATCAGGACGGGCGATCTCGTGTTCCTGGACTTCTGCGGTTGCCTCCACCGTTACCACGTCAACATCAACCGCACGTTTTCCCTGGGCAAGCCCGATTCGCGCTGGATGACCATGATGGATGCATCGGCGGGCTGCATGGACGCTGTGACGGAGGCATGCGGGGTTGGCGATCCCGTCTCGAAGGTCCAGGAGGTCGCCGACGACTACATCGATCGGGCAGGCCTGAGGTCCCGCGTCTGGTTCATCGGTGGCTATTCGCTCGGCATTTCCATGCCTCCGGACTGGTGCGGCAGCCACTGGATAAGCCCGCGCAACGAGCTGGGCGACCGCACGCTCACCCCGGGCCAGGTGTTCAACCTGGAGAACCAGTTCGATGTCTGGGAGGACTGGCCCGGCGGCTCGGGCGCTGCCTGGATAGATAGCTTCCTTGTGACCGAAAGCGGGCTTGAGGTGCTCTCGAAACTGCCCCGGACCATCGTCACCGTGTGATCCGGCTCCTCATGGACCGCCATCAGCCGTCACGGTCATTATGGTGAAGAACGCTCCGGGAGTCGGTCGTCCCGTCGGGGTCCGGAACTCTTCCCGGCCTCTGCCAGCATCACGTGTCGATGGTGGAAGGTATCTGGCAGGCGGCCCCTGTTGCATGCGTCCACCAGAAAGGGAATGGCCGATTCCCTGACCGCCTCCCCGAAGTGCGCCGGAAGACCGGCCGGGATTCGCTTGAGGCACGGGCCACGCGGCATCAGGGCATCCGGCGACAGCCTTGAGGCGGCTTCGTCACAGGTGTGCGAGAAGGAGTTCAGGAAATCCCGCTAGCCGGCCAGCGTTCCATCAACCCATGACTTGCAGCATGGCGGAAGGGATCAGCCGTTCGGCCTGCCGATCGCTGGCGAAGAAGGCTGCGAGGCGCTCTTCTCCGGGGCAAGCTCGAATTCCTTGATGCAGGTTGCGAAGCAGGCTTCGCGTACGCCTTCGTCCGCCGGCCTGTGTGTCCTGATTTCTCTCAAGGCACGCTCAAGGGTACCGATTCGGGTGGGATCGAAGGTGATGCACCGTCGCACGATGAGGCGTTTTCAGCCGTCCTTCGGCCAGTATCGCGTGGCGAGCCAGCCGCCGTCGACGGCAATGATCTGGCCATTGATGTAGCGGGCATCGTCCGAGAGGAGGAACGCCACGACACCGGCAATGTCGTCTGGACGACCGACGCCCATGGGCGTGTTGCGGATCATTGCCTGGCGGTACCAGGGATTGTTGCGGATGGCGTGTGCCGTCATTGCCGTATCGATGACGCCGGGTGCGACGGCGTTGATGTTGATCCCGTCGGCGGCGTAGTCAGCCGCCATCTGGCGTGTCAGCTGGGCAACCGCACCCTTCGCGGCGGCATAGGCGGCGGAACCAGGAAAGCCGACCAGACCGAAGACCGAAGAAATCTGGACTATCCGGCCGCCAGGCCTTGGCAGATGTGCCAGTGCAGCGCGCGACATGCGGAAGACCGAGGCGATGTTGACGTCCATGATGGCGTCCCAGTCGGCATCGCTCGCCTCACCAGCACCACCTCCCCTGCCACCGATTCCGGCATTGTTGACGAGATGGTCGATGGACCCGTGCGAATCGAGGGCCATCTCCATGATCCGGGCTGGTGCGATGCGGTCGGCGACATCCGCGACAAGCGTCGCAAGGGGTGGATCCTGCGCCAGCCCGGCAATTTCGCGCAACCCGTCATCGTTGATGTCGACGGCCAGCACCGATGCGCCTTCCCGGGCCAGGCGCAAGGCCGTCGCCCGACCGATGCCGGAGCCCGCACCGGAGACGATGACGGACTTCCCCTCGAATCGGCCAACGGTCAAAGGGTTGTTCCTTCCTGGGCCGCCCAGGCGTCGGCGATCTCGCGCGCGGTGGCAAACCACACGCCGGGAAAGGATTGCATCCAGGCGATCATCTCGCGCAGCAGCCTGATCCTGGATGGCCGTCCGGTGACCTGGGGGTGCATGACAAGATCGAAGAGACCGCCCCAGGCATGGATTTCCCGGAACTCTTCCTGCCAGATCTCCATGATATGGCTGTTGGCGAAGACCGGCCGCGGGTTGCGAATGGAGAACAGTGCATAGATCGCGTCGTCGAGGCTCCAGTGCCAGGGCAGTTCGATCAGCCCGGACGGATGCCGGTAGGGGTTGATGTGGTCCATCATCGAACTGTCGTAGATGAATCCCCGTTCGGTCAGCAGCCGCACCATGTTGTCGCTGGTCTCGCCGGCCGGCGAACGGTAGCCCGAGGGGACCACGCCTACCGTGCGTTCGAGCGCCTCGAGACCCTTTTCGAGTTCCGCCTCTTCGGCTTCGGGGTCATCCGGATCGATCCATTCGTGCAGATAGCTGTGATGGCCGATCTCGTGACCGCGCCTGACGATCTCCTCGACACGGGCCGTGTGGTTCTCGGCGGTCCAGCCGGGGACGAAGAACGTCGCGCTGACTCCTGCATCCTCCAGGGTCTCCAGAATCTTCGGCACGCCGAGATTGGCGCCGTACCTGCCTTGGGACAGCACACCGGGACGTTTCCAGTTCGCGCGGTCGCGGCCAATCCAGAGAGTCTCGGCATCGAAATCGAAGCTCAACATGACCGCGCACCGTGCACCGTCCGGCCAGGCGATCCGCGTTTCGACGATGGGTTTGGCCATGGTTCTCTCCCTCGCTGGTGATGTCTCAGAACGCCGTCGTGTCCTCGGCCTCGGCCTCGCTGACGGCGATCGGAACGCGGCGCAGGGTGCGGCGCTGCCCGGGATCGAAGTCGGTGCGGGCGTGCTGAAGCGTGATGTTGTTCCAGACGATGACGTCGCCCCGCCGCCAGACGTGCCGGTAGCCAATGGCGGGATCGGCGATGTAGCCGGTCAGCTCGTTAATGAGATCGTCGGTCTCGGCATCGCTCAGACCGTCGATCGCCGCAGTCGTGTGAGCGTGCACAAAGAGCACCGTACGGCCCGCGTCGTCCTGCAGCATCAACGGATGCCGACAGCGCGGTGCATCGGGCGACGCGTCGCGTTCCAGCACACGGCGGTTGTAGTCGCCATGGTAGTCGAAGAGCTGGAGCGATCTCAGACCGGTAATCCGTTCCTTGAGGTGAACCGGAAGCCCGGTCCAGGCCGCAGCCGCATTGCTGAAGAGCGTGTCACCGCCGGATGCCGGAATCTCGATGGCAAAGAGGCAGATGGCCTTCAGCGGATGACGAAAGAAGGTATGGTCCGAATGAAAGTGAAGGACGCCGTTCCCAAGTATGCCGTCCTCTAGCGTGTTGGAGACGTGGGCGTAGTCGCGCCTCTTCATGTAGGCGCCACGGTGCGAGACGGGGCCGAATAGGGTCGCGAAACGGATCTGGGCGGCTTCGTCGATCTCCTGTCCACGCAGAAGAAGGAGATGATGGCAGCCGAACGCCTCGCGCAGCATGGTTGCCGCACCGTCATCAATCGGAAGACCGAGATCGATACCGGCAACCTCGGCACCAAGATGGGGCGTGAGCGGCCTGATGGTCAGCACATCGATGCTCCCAGCAAGGAATGAGGAGACCATCGGAATGGTAGCGGGGAGCCGGACGGCAGACAACGGATCGCCTGTCGTTCCGGGCATCGTCGATCTTTCGGTCAGGAGGTTGCGTTCAGCCAGCGAGAACAGTCGTTTTCCGGCACTTCACCCCGACTGCCGCGCAAGCGCGATGCCGAAGGCACAGAGGCGCGTATTCTCGCCGATGCCAACAAGCTCATGGTCCTTCGGATCCAGGGACGGCCTGTCTCGATTTCAGGCACGCTCGCCTGCTGCCGCGGGCCAGTTCTCCGGCAGCTCGCCGACCATCGTCGAGGGACTGCCGCTTCCGGCCAGCACCTCAGGTGTGTCGGCGCGCTCATTGTCGTTGTCGCGAGAACCTCGATGCTCTACGGCCCGGGCCCGGCAGAGGGATGACGGCTGCCGCTTGATTCCGCGGGGTCCGGCGCTATGGTGCGCCACGCCCGGACAAGGGCCTCCCTTCAGCTTCACGCCACATCATGGATCTACGCAATATTGCGATCATCGCCCATGTCGATCATGGCAAGACGACATTGGTGGATGTTCTGTTTCGTCAGTCGGGCACGTTTCGCGACAACCAGCGGGTCGCCGAAAGGGCGCTCGATTCGAACGAACTCGAACGCGAGCGCGGCATCACCATTCTTGCCAAGTGCACGTCGGTCGTCTGGGAAGGGACGAAGATCAATATCGTCGACACGCCCGGCCATGCCGATTTCGGCGGCGAGGTCGAGCGGGTGCTCGACATGGTGGACGGCGTCCTCGTGCTCGTGGACGCATCCGAAGGTCCCATGCCCCAGACCAGGTTCGTGCTCTCCAAGTCGCTGGCGCTGGGTCTCAACCCCATCGTCGTCGTCAACAAGGTCGACAGGCCGGACCAGCGGGCCCTCGAGGTCCAGGAGGAGATGTTCGATCTCTTCGCATCGCTGGATGCCAGCGACGAGCAGCTCGACTTTCCGACCCTCTTCGCGTCGGCCAAGGAGGGCTGGGCCTCGGCCGCGCCGCAGGGGACCGCAAGCGACATGGCGGCGCTCTTTCGTGTCATCCTCGATCATGTCCCGCCGCCGACGATCGACAGCTCGAAGAGTTTCCGCATGCTCGCCACGATCCTCGAAGCGGATCCCTGGCTCGGCAGGATCGTGACCGGACGCATCATGTCGGGGCGTGTGAGGCCCAACATGACGGTGAGTGCGCTCTCCCGCGACGGCCGCCTGATCGAGACAACCAGGATCACCAAGGTGCTCGCCCGGCGCGGGCTCCAGAGCCTGGCCCTCCAGGAAGCAGGTGCCGGTGACATCGTCTCACTCGCCGGACTCGGCATCGCAACGGTAGCCGACACGGTGGTCGACCCCGGCGTTACCGAGGCGTTGCCGGCAACGCCGATCGATCCCTCGACGCTCGCGGTGACCTTCTCGATCAACGACAGTCCTCTGGCCAGCCTCGACGGCGACAAGGTTACATCGCGGGAGCTCCGGAACCGGCTGTTCCGGGAAGCGGAGAGCAATGTCGCCATACAGGTCACCGAGACGCCGGGCGGGGATACCCTCGAGGTGGCGGGGCGGGGCGAGCTTCAGCTTGCCGTGCTGATCGAACAGATGCGGCGGGAAGGCTACGAAATGTCGATCAGCCGCCCACGGGTGCTCTTCCGCACCAATCCCGTGACCGGCGCTCTCGAGGAACCGATCGAGGAAGTCGTGATCGATGTCGATAGCGCCCATACCGGTGCCGTGGTGAAGGCCCTGTCACAACGCCGGGGCGAACTCTCGGACATGAGATCGCTCGCCGGCGGCAAGCAGCGTCTGGTCTTCCTGTGTTCATCGCGGGGGCTGATCGGATATCACGGTGAATTCCTGACCCGGACGCGGGGAACCGGGGTCATGAACCGCCTCTTCCACGCGTACGGCCCCCATCGCGGGCCGGTTCCGTCACGCCGCCAGGGCGTTCTCGTTTCCCTGGGAAGGGGGCGGGCATCGGGCTATGCCCTCTTCAATCTGGAAGACCGGGGACGCCTGATGATCGGCCCGGGCGAAGAAGTCTATCCCGGCATGATCATCGGCGAACACAGCCGCGATAACGATCTCGATGTCAATCCGCTCAAGGCCAAGCAGCTCACCAATTTCCGCGCGGCCGGCAAGGACGACGCCCTCGACCTTTCACCGGCGATGCGCCTGACACTCGAACAGGCCATCGCATGGATCGCCGATGACGAACTCGTCGAGGTGACTCCGGCATCGATTCGCCTGCGCAAGCGCCATCTCTCACTCCATGAACGAAGGCGCCACGCCCGCAGCCGGGCGCGGGCCTGAAGAGGCTGCGGTCAGACCGGCTTGCGCGCGGCGATCAGGAATTCGCGGTTGCCGCCTGCACCCCTTATCGGGCTCTCGACGATGCCGTCGGCACACCAGCCCATGACGTCCCCGAGCCATGTGCGAATATCGTGGCAGACCTCCTGGTGAACCGATCCGTCCCTGACGATACCGCCCTTGCCGACCCGGTCCCGGCCGGCCTCGAACTGGGGCTTGATGAGAGCGACAAGGCGGGCCCCGGACGCCGCGAGCGAAAGGGCGGGAGGCAGTGCGAGCTTGAGCGAGATGAAGGAAAGATCGGCGACGACGATGGCGGGCGCCTCGGGGATAAGCGCCGCGTCAAGCGCCCGTGCGTTGGTCCTCTCCAGCACCGTGACACGGCTCGACCGGCGCAGGGACCAGGCGAGCTGCCCCCTGCCGACATCGACGGCATAGACATGGGCCGCACCGCGGGCGATGAGCACGTCCACGAACCCCCCTGTCGAGGCGCCGAGATCGAGAGCGATCCAGCCGGCGACATCGATCGCGAAGTGTCTGAGCGCATGATCGAGTTTCACGCCGCCACGCGACACCCAGGGATGGTCCGGCTTGCGGACCTCGATCGCACTGTCCGCGGCGATCAGTTCCCCGGGTTTCTCGATACGTCTCGAACCGGCATAGACTGCACCTGCCATGACCAGCGACTGCGCCCGGGTCCGGGTCAGTAGAGGATCACGCTCGACGAGCAGGTGATCGATGCGAAGACGCGCGGGTTTCGCCATGGCCGCTGCTATCGTTCATGCCCTGCGGCGGACGGCAAAGCGCGCCAGTTCCCGCAGGCCGTCGGCCGCCTCTCCGAAGGCCTCGAGGGCATCGATCGCCCGCCCGGAATGCTCGCACGCGATCCGGCGGGCCGGCTCGATCCCCAGGGCAGCAATCAGTGTCGCCTTGCCGGCCGCCGCATCCTTGCCGGTCGCCTTGCCGAGCTCCGCGACGTCGCCTTCATGGTCGAGGATGTCATCGGCGATCTGGAAGGCGGCTCCCAGATTCCTGCCGAACGTGATCATCGATTCCGTCGCCTCCTCATCGGCGTGGCCGAGAATGGCGCCTGCTTCTGCGCAGAACACGAAGAGAGCGCCGGTCTTGAGGGCCTGAAGGCGTTCGATGCCAGGCCGGTCGATCTCGATGTGCTCCACCGCGAGATCGATCGCCTGGCCCGCGATCATGCCGTGGGATCCGGCCGCGGCGGCAAGGGCGCTGACGAGTTCGATGCGGACAGCGGCGTCGGCATGCGTGGCCGGATCCGCCAACACCTCGAAGGCCAGGGCATGAAGCCCGTCTCCCGCCAGAATCGCCGTTCCTTCGTCGAAGGCGATGTGGCACGTCGGCCGGCCGCGACGCAACTCATCGTTGTCGAGCGCCGGCAGATCGTCGTAAACCAGGGAATAGCAATGGATCATCTCGACTGCAGCAGCGGTGCGCAGGGCAGCGCTCTCTGCGATTCCGAACAGTCCTGCCGATGCGATGACGAGAATGGGGCGCAGGCGCTTGCCTCCGTTGAGGCAGGCATAGTGCATGGCCTCGTAAACCCTGCACTCCGGACCGGTGCTTTGCGGCAGCAGCCTCTCCAGCGTCTCGTCGATGCGGCGTGCACCGTCTTCGAGTATCCCCGGCAGGGACGCCATCCCTTCAGGTCTGCCCGATCATTGCCGGTTCCGTGTCAATGCTCCCGTCGGCGCCCAGCCTGATCTTCTCGACCTTTTCCTGAGCTTCCCGGAGCTTGGTTTCGCAGTGCCTGCGCAGCAGGGCGCCCCGTTCGTAATCGCTGATCGCCTCGTCGAGTTTCGCCTCACCCTTCTCGAGACGCGCGACAATGGTCTCGAGTTCCTCCAGGGCGGCTTCGAAACTCATCCCGGAGATATCGTCTTCAGCTACCACGTTTGTCATCGCCTTGTCCTCCCGCCATGAGCCGCTCGACATGCGTCGCGGCACTCGCGGCCAGCGCATCGAGGTCATAGCCTCCTTCAAGCACCGACACAACACGCCCTTCGGCATGGACGCGGGCGACCTCCAGCAACCGGTCCGTCACCCAGGCGAAATCTTCCTCCACCAGATTGATGGCGGCAAGCGGATCCCGCTCGTGGCCATCGAAACCCGCGGACAGGAAGAGAAACTCGGGACGAAACGCGTCGAGAGCGGGGATCACGCGGTCCTCGATGGCCGCGCGGAAGGCATCGCTTCCCGAACCCGGCGCAAGCGGGGCATTGACGATATTGTCCCAGCGGCCCGTCTCGCCGGCCGCCCCGGTCCCCGGAAAGTGGGGATACTGATGGGTCGATGCGTAGAACATCCCCGGGCGGTTCCAGAACATGGCCTGGGTGCCGTTGCCGTGATGGACGTCGAAATCGACGACCGCAACCCTTTCGAGGCCGTGGGCATCGCGGGCGTGGGCAGCACCCACCGCGACGGAATTGAAGAGGCAGAAGCCCATCGCACGGGCTTCCTCGGCGTGGTGGCCCGGTGGCCGGACGGCGCAGAAGGCGTTGCGGGCGCGGCCGTCAACGACCGCGTCCACGGCATCGACGAGAGCGCCGGCAGCGCGCAGGGCAGCTTCGCCGGAACCGTTCGAGACCACCGTGTCGGCATCGATATGAAGGAGGCCATCCGGTGGGATGGCGCCGAGCACCGCCTCGACATAGCCCTCGGGGTGCATCAGGGTGAGCCTGTCCCTTCGCACCGGTGGAGGCACGATGCGGTCGAGCGCCGCGAATTTCCCCTGATCGAGGGCCTTCAGGATCCATGTCAGTCTGGATGCCCGTTCGGGATGATGCGGTCCGGTATCATGATCGAGAAACGTCTCATGCGTGTAGAAGCGTGTCGTCATGCCACCCTCACCTTGCCTGATCCGAACATGATCCCTAACATGCCTGACCTCAAGTCCCCTTGTCTCTCGAAGAGACCGGCGGGACAGGCCCCCCGACGCGCGATCATGCCTCCTCATCTTTCCCACCTGCGCCGGCTCGAGGCGAAATCGATCCATATCATGCGCGAAGTGGTGGCGGAGTCTCGCCGGCCGGCCATGCTGCACCTGGCACTGAAGGCCTTCCATCCTTCCGGGCCGCCCTATCCCCTGCTCCATGTCGACACCACCTGGAAATTTCCCGAGATGTATGCCTTCCGTGACCGCACGGCGCGTGAACTGAAGATGGAACTCCCGGTTCACGTCGACCGGCAGGGGCTGGACGCCCATGGTTTCGATGCCGCATTCGGCGGCGCCAGAAGGGACGAGGAAAGGTCCAGGGCCACGGAGCGCGTGTTCTCGTTCCGCTCGGCAACACACCAGTGGGATCCCAGGAACCGGAGACCGGAACTCTGGTCCCTCTACAACACCCGCAGCGGCACCGGGAAATCGATCCGCGTCTTTCCCCTGTCGAACCGGACCGAGTTCGATATTCGGCACTACATCAACATGGAGGGGATCGGGATCGTTCCGCTCTGTCTGGCAGTACTCCGTCCGGTTGTCGAAATGCGCCGTGTCAGATTCCGTACCCCGGGCTGCTGGCCGCTCACGGGCGCCATCGAATCATCGCCCGATACCGTGCCGGCGGTCATCCGGGAGATGCTCGCATCGAGGACATCCGAGAGAATGGGCCGGCTGATCGACCGCGACCAGTCGGGATCGATGGAAAGGATGAAACGCGAGGGTTACTTCTGATGGCACTCGCCGGGGAGTCCAGGGATCTGCTGCGCTTTCTGACCTGCGGCAGTGTCGACGACGGCAAGTCGACGCTCATCGGACGCCTGCTCAGCGACTCCGAGCGCCTCTTCGAGGACGAACTCGACGATGTTGCCGCCCTGAGCCGGGTCTGGGGAACCCGGGGTGAGGACATCGATCCGGCGCTTCTCGTGGACGGACTCCAGGCGGAAAGCGAACAGGGCATCACCATCGATGCCGACTACCGCTACTTCCAGACAGCCAGACGCCGCTTCATCGTTGCCGATACGCCGGGGCACGAGCAGTACACCCGCAACATGGCGACCGGCGCGTCGACAGCCGATCTTGCAGTCATTCTGGTCGATGCAAGGAAGGGAGTCCTGGCACAGACACGGCGCCACTCCTATGTCGCCAGCCTGCTCGGCATTCCCCACGCGGTGCTGGCGGTCAACAAGATGGATCTCGTCGGCTGGGATCAACGGGTCTTTGATGCGATCGTCTCCCGGTTCGGCGACCATGCCGAGAGGCTCGGATTCGTCAGGGTGAACGCCATCCCGGTCTCGGCTGTCACGGGTGCCAACATCTTCGAGGCCGGCCGCCACATGCCGTGGTACCAGGGCCCGACACTGATCGCGATTCTCGAATCGGCGGACGCCGGCCGAAATGCCGCAGCCGGGCACTTCCGCATGCCGGTCCAGACAGTGAGCCGTCCGGACCAGGATTTCAGGGGCTATTGCGGCCTCGTCGTCTCCGGAACGGTGCGGCCGGGAATGAGGATCGCGGTTGCGCCTTCCGCACGAACGTCGACCGTCTCGCGCATCGTCACCTTCGGCGGCGACCTCGCCGAGGCGTCGGCCGGCCAGTCGATCACGCTGGTTCTCGCCGATGAGCTCGATATCGCCCGCGGAGACATCCTCGCCAGTGCGGACGCCGCGCCGCAGACCACCGACCAGTTCGCGGCCCATATCATCTGGATGGACGAGGACGAACTTCTGCCGGAGCGCCAGTACCTCCTCAAGGCCGGCACGAGAACGGCGACCGCGAGAATCACCGACCTGCGCCACCGCATCCATGTCGACACCCTCGAGCATGTCGCGGCGAAAACCCTTGCGCTCAACGATATCGGCTTCTGCAATATCACCCTCGACCGCACGATCGCCTTCGATCCGTACCGCGAGGTCCGCGAAACCGGAAGTTTCATCCTTATCGATCGCTTCACCAACCGCACCGTGGCCGCCGGAATGATCGCGTTCGGCCTGAGAAGGGCGACCAATCTGGTGCGCCAGACAATCGATGTCGGCAGGGAACTGCGCGCCGCGCAGAAGCACCAGAAGCCCTGCATCCTGTGGTTTACGGGCCTGTCGGGCTCCGGCAAGTCGACCACGGCCAACCATGTCGAGCGCAGACTCGCCGACACGGGCCGTCACAGCTACCTGCTCGACGGCGACAACATCCGCTTTGGCCTCAACCGGGATCTCGGATTCACCGATGCCGATCGGGTCGAGAATATCCGCCGCATTGCCGAAGTCGCGAAACTCTTTGCCGATGCCGGCCTCATCGTCCTGGTCTCGTTCATCTCACCGTTCCGGGCCGAGCGCCGGATGGCACGGGAACTCATGGACAAGGGGGAATTCGTCGAGGTCTTCGTCGACACGCCGCTCGCGGTCTGCGAGGAACGCGACCCCAAGGGGCTCTACAGGAAGGCCCGCGCCGGCGAGATCCGGAATTTCACCGGCATCGATTCGGGCTACGAAGTTCCCGAGCACGCCGAAATCGTGCTCAAGGCAGCCGAACATGGCCCGGAGAAACTGGCCGGGGAGGTGATCGACTGGCTGAAGGACCACGGCCACCTCGATGTCGCTCCCCCTGACGACAAGGCGAGGTGATGCGACGGCCGCCCGCCCTTCGTGTCGGCCGCGATACCCTGATCTATGCCGTGGGCGACATTCACGGACGGGCGGACCTCCTGGCGGACCTCCACGGTCGCATCCTCGACGATGCCGCAGCCAGATCGCAGAAACGCAGGGTGATCGTCTTCCTCGGCGACTACGTCGACCGGGGCGCCCACTCGCGCGAGGTGATCGACTACCTGATCGATGCGGCGCAGTCGGACGACGGTATCGAAAGAGTCTTCCTCAAGGGCAACCACGACAACGCCATGATCGAGTTCCTCAACGGCGTTGACGACGGCGCGTGGTGGATCGCGAGGCTGGGCGGACGCGAGACCATGCGCTCCTACGGTGTACCTGCCGATATGGGCGCGCGCCACCTGCTGAGGCGCAGTCTGCCCGAAAGCCACGCCGGTTTTCTCAATTCGCTCAAGTCCGTTCACCTCGAGGACTGTCTTCTGTTCGTGCATGCCGGCATCAGGCCCGGGATTCCCCTCGACGAGCAGGACCCGGAGGACCTCATGTGGATCCGCGACGAATTCCTTCATTCGAATACCGATTTCGGCCATATCGTGGTCCATGGCCACACCATCTGCTGGGACGGCCCGGAGATAAGGGCCAACAGGATCGGCATCGATACCGGTGCCTTTGTGACCGGTGTGCTCACCTGCCTTGTACTCACCCGTGATCACCTGGGCTTTCTGCAGACTCCATGAGCGATTGGCCGCTTCACGAAGACGGGACCTGGCGCGAAGTCCCCGCCCGTCATGGCGGTTCCGTCGGGCCCGGTCTCTTCCTCGATCGTGACGGCGTCATCGTCGAGGAAACAGGCTATCTCCGCAAGGTCGAGGACGTCCGGCTCACGGACGGCATTGCGGACGTCATCGCCCGGGCCAACGCCCGCGGTATTCCCGTCGTCGTCGTCACCAACCAGTCGGGCATCGGCCACGGTATCTTCGGCTGGAACGATTTCGTTGCGGTCCAGCATGAAATCGCGATCCGCCTTTGTGAGGCGGGCGCGCGCTGGGACGCCGTCTACGCCTCGCCCTTTCCGCCCGGAAACTCAGCGATGCGCAAGCCCCGGCCCGGCATGCTGCTGGCCGCCGCAGAGGCGCTCGGGCTCGATCTTGCCTCGAGCTGGATCGTCGGTGACCGGGAGACGGACATCGAGGCCGGGCTCAACGCAGGACTTGCCGGCGGCCTCATGGTCGGTGACGGCTACAGCGACGGAGAAAGGCTCCGGGCAGCAGGCCTCGCGGTGCACGGAAGATTCACCGTCCATGTCATCGCCTCCCCCCGCGAGGCGGCCAGCCTCCTGCCGTTTCTTCGAATTCCTTGAACTGGCCGTCCGCCAACGCTATGCGGGTGCGTTCCTGACGGTTGTCGCATGAACCTTCTGCACTACTTCGAGGCGGAGCTTGACCAGCACCAGATGGTGGTTCGGCATACCCGCCAGGCCCTCGCGGAGCCCTTCGCCAGGCTGGTCAGGGCATGTGTCGCGAGCCTGAACGCAGGCGGCAGGATCCTGTTCTTCGGCAACGGCGGCAGCGCTGCGGATGCCCAGCATCTCGCGGCGGAGCTCGCCGTACGCTACGTCGGTAACCGGCCCGCCATTGCCGGTCTGGCGCTCACCACGGACAGTTCCGTCCTCACCGCAGCAGCCAACGATCTGGGTTTCGAGCAGATCTTCTCCCGCCAGATCGAGGCGCTGGGACGGCCAGGCGATGTCGCGATCGCGCTCTCCACCTCGGGCAGGAGCGCCAATGTGCTCAAAGGCCTCGAGCAGGCGCTGAGCCAGGGACTCGTCGCGGCGGCTTTCGGCGGCCGCGACGGAGGCGACCTGCCGCGGCTTGCCGATCCCCTTCTGGTGGTTCCCAGCGACGTCACCGCGCGCATCCAGGAAATGCACATCACCCTTGGCCAGATGCTGTGCGGCGCCATCGAGACCGAACTCGGATTTGCCGGGGAGCCACGACCTTGATCCTCGTGACCGGCGGCACCGGCTTCATCGGCTCGAACATCGTCGTCGAGCTCGCGGGACGCGGCGTTGTGCTGGCCGTCTGCGACCGCCACCTCGACGATCAGCGGATGCGCAATATCGCCGGTGCGCATGTCGCGGAGATGATCGGTCCCGAATCCCTCGCATCGTGGCTCAACGGCAGACGCGGGCTCGAGGCCGTCGTTCACATGGGGGCGATCTCGGCCACCACGGAAACGGATGTCGATCTCGTCATGAAAACGAATGTCCTTCTCTCGCTCGAGCTCTGGGACTGGTGCGCCTGCAACCGCGTACCGTTCATCTATGCCTCCTCGGCACAGGTCTACGGAGACGGCTCGTCGGGTTTCGACGATGACCAGACCGCCGCCGCCATGGCCGACCTCAGCGCCATCACGCCCTATGGTGCCAGCAAGCTTCTGTTCGACCGGCTGGTGGCCCGCGAACGCGATGCCGGTCGCAGCACGCCCCCGCAGTGGACCGGCCTGCGCTTCTTCAACGTCTACGGCCCCCGGGAAGGGCACAAGGGTGCCATGAGAAGCGTGATCGCCAAGACCCTGCCCGATCTCCTGGCAGGAAGGCCGCTCAGGCTGTTCCGCTCGAGGCGGCCGGATTATGTCGATGGTGGCCAGATGCGCGATTTCATCTGCGTGAGGGACTGCGTGGATGTCGTCTGCTGGCTGCTGGAGAATCCGGGCGTCAACGGTATCTTCAACCTCGGTACCGGCAAGGCGAGAACGTGGCTGGATCTCGGTCATGCCATGTTCGCCGCACTGGCGCGTCCGGCAAACATCACGTTCATCGACATGCCTGGAGAGCTGGAAGGGCGTTATCAGTACTTTACCGAGGCTCGCATGGAGCGGCTGAGGGTCGCCGGCTACGACCGGCCGTTCACCCCACTCGAAGAGGGTACCGCCGACTACATCAACAACCACCTCGTCCCCGGGATGAGAAGCCTTCAGGGAGGGCAGCAATGACAAGGCCGGATCCGGCAGGAGCCAACAGAATCGCCTGCGTGGGCGGCGGCTACATCGGTGCGGGATGGGCTGCGGCTTTCCTCGCGGCTGGCAGGGATGTGGTGATGAGCGATCCTGCTCCCGACGGCCAAGCCAGTGCCCGCAGGATCATCGATCAGGCCTGGCCCTTCCTTGAGCGCCTGGGACTTGCCGACGGCGCCTCGAGGAACCGCTTCCGTTTCGTGCCCTCGATGGAGGAGGCGGTCCGCGACGCCGAGTTTGTCCAGGAGAGCGCCCCGGACCGGGAGGATCTCAAGATCGCGCTGTTCGAAGCCATGGACGCCGCTGCTCCGCCCGACACGGTGCTCGCAAGTTCGTCGTCGGAATTCATTCCGGGCAGACTCCAGTCACGATGCCGCCATCCCGAAAGGGTCATCATCGGTCATCCCTTCGCGCCCAGCTATCTCATGCCGCTGGTCGAAGTGGTCGGTGGCGAGGCGACGGCTGGTGAGGTGCTGGACTGGGCCCATGCATTCTATGAATCCGTCGGCAAGAAGGCGCTCACACTCCGCCGGGAGATCGATGCCTATATCGCCAACCGGCTCCAGCACGTCGTTTTCGAGGAAGCCGCAGCCCTGGTGGCCGGGGGCATCTGCAGCTACCGGGACATCGACACGGCCATGACGTTCGGACCGGGTCTGAGATGGGCGTTCGCCGGTCCGGTGACCTGTTATCACCTCGGCGGTGGCAAGGGCGGGGTTCGTCACATGATCGATCACTTCGGCTGGAAGCGGGGCGAGAAGGCCAGGGAGGATCTGGTGGCAACCGTTGATGCCATGTACGGCCATCTCGGCATCGACGATCTCGAACGCTGGCGGGATGAAAACCTGATGGTGATGCTCCAGGGCCTCAAGGCCGCACCGCAGCGCGAATGAGCGCTCCGCGCCCTGTTTACAGGACGTCTCCGGGATCGACGAAATCGCAGCCGAGAGCATCGGCGACCGCCTTGTAGACAATCTTTCCGTCATGGACATTGAGGCCGTCGCGCAGGAAGGGATCGACCTTGCATGCCCGCCTCCAGCCCCGTTCCGCAAGCTGGACGATGAACGGCAGTGTCGCGTTGTTGAGCGCAAAGGTCGATGTCCGCGCCACGCCGCCCGGCATGTTGGCGACGCAGTAATGGACCACGCCATGGACCCGGTAGGTGGGCTTGGCATGGGTTGTCGGACGGCTGGTTTCGAAACACCCGCCCTGGTCTATGGCGACATCCACCACGACCGAACCCCGGCGCATCCTGCGGATATGCCGCTCGGTCACGAGCTTCGGCGCGGCGGCACCGGGAATGAGGACAGCACCGATGACCGCGTCGGCGGCGAGCACATGCTCTTCGAGCGCGTCGGTCGTCGAATAGAGCAGCTTGACACGCGCTCCGAAGAGTTCGTCGAGATGGCGCAGGCGGCCGATCGAACGGTCGAAGACCGTGACGTCCGCACCGAGGCCCGCGGCCATCCGCGCCGCGTGGGTTCCGACCACGCCGCCCCCGATCACGACGACCTTCGCCGGTGCCACACCCGGCACGCCGCCGAGCAGGACACCCGCGCCGTGCTGTGCCTTTTCGAGACAGTGGCTGGCAGCCTGGATCGACATGCGGCCGGCGACCTCGCTCATGGGCGCGAGCAGAGGCAGGCCGCCATGAATGTCCGAGACCGTCTCGTAGGCGATGGCCGTGCAGCCCGATTCGACGAGCAGGCGTGTCTGCAGCGGATCCGGGGCGAGGTGAAGGTAGGTGAAGAGAATCTGGCCCGGCCGCAGCCGGCGGCATTCGTCGGGCTGCGGCTCCTTCACCTTCACGATCATCTCTGCGCGGGCGAAGAGCTCTTCCGGCGTTGCGACGATTTCGGCGCCCGCGCGGATGTACATGCTGTCGTCGAGTCCGATACCCCGGCCTGCGCCCTTCTGGACGAGCACCGCGTGGCCGCGGCCGGTGAGTTCCCTGACCGAGGCCGGCGTCATGCCGACGCGATATTCGTGATTCTTTATTTCCTCCGGCACACCGAGCAGCATCGACGGGCTCCCTGTCTTACATGAGGTTCTGGCGGCGGGCAGAAGACCACGCAGGCGGGCTTCGATCAATCCCCGGCCATGCGGTCATCGTTGCTTCAGTTCCGGGCGCAGCATGCGGAACGTACCGCCGACCACGGCGTAGTTGGCGTAGCCCAGACGGGCGATGACCTGTTGAGCCTCCGGATCGAAACGTCCGTCGACGATGGCCTCGTTGCGGATGTGAATACCGATCACTTCGCCGAACACGACGAGGCCCGGGCCGGTGCCGCCATTCTGCGGAATTTCCAGTGTCTGCAGATAGCGGCACTCAAAGGCGACGGGGCTCAGGGCCACGCGGGGCGTCCTCACCAGGACCGAGGGTGCAAGTTCGAGCCCGGCCAGATGCGTCTCGTCGACACCGGGAGGAACCTCCTCGGACGTGGCATTCATGCGTTCGCGCAAGTCCCAGGTGACCAGATTGTGCACGAACTCTCCCTGTTCGGCTGCGTTGCGGGCGGTGTCCTTGACGCGGTCGAGGCCACCGGCCGAGAAACAGACGACGGGCGGATCATCGGCCATGGCATTGAAGTAGCTGTAGGGCGCAAGATTGACCGTTCCCTGTGCATCGAGTGACGTGAACCAGCCGATGGGCCGAGGCGCAACCATCGCCTTGAACGGGTCGCGTTCGAGACCGTGGCCGTTTTTCGGTTCGTAGAACATGGCAACGCGGGCCCGCACTCAGGCGGCTTGGGCATATTTCCGGTAGCGTTCGATGTACCAGGACGCGTCATGCATCGTCTCCCTGACCGACCGGCGCCCGGCCATCGCCTCGCACCAGCCAAGGATGCGCGGGCAATCCTCGGGGATGGTGACCTTGCGGTAATGGGAAAGCATGCCGAACCGCTCGAAGAATGGCCAGACGGCGAGGTCGACGAGACTGACCGACGATCCCAGCCAGTAGGGCCCGTCGGAGAGCGCCGCCATCCCTTCCCTTTCCATGTAGGCGAGATCCTGCATCACCTTTTCTCGCAGCTCGTCCTGGCGTTTCGGCTCCGTGGCGGATAGCAGATCGTAGAAATCCCCCACCCAGTGCGTATTGCAGTAGTCGATCCAGATCCGTGCCTGGGCGCGCAGCCAGGGACTGTCGGGCATCAGGGGCGTTTCGGGGAACCTCTCGTCGATGAATTCGTTGACGATCGCCGATTCCCAGACCACCTCGTCGGCGATCTTCACCACCGGAACCTTGGAATAGGGAGAGACCTCCTCGAACCAGGCGGGCTTGTTGGCAAGATCGACCTCGCGGACCGTGAAATTCAGGCCCTTCTCGATGAGCGCCATGTGGGCGCGCTGGGCGAAGGGACAAACTTCGGATGTGATGAGCTCGATGACGGCCATGGTCTGTCTCCCTGTTGCGATCAGCCAGTCTACCCCAGAGTCTCGGCAATGCGGGACCGAAGGTTGATATTCGCGCGCGCGCCGAAGTGGCTGATGATCTCGGCCGCACAGACACTGGCGATGCGCGCCGAACGGTCGAGGCTCAACGCCTGCGTGTAACCGTAGAGAAAACCGGCGGCATAGAGGTCGCCGGCCCCGGTCACGTCGACCACCCTGGTCATCACCGCTTCCACCTCGAAGGAGGACCCTCTCGAGAGAACCACGGAACCCTTCTCGCCTCGCGTGACGACCGCTATCTCGACATCCTGGGCAAGACTCGAGGCTGCCAATACGAATCCCTCTCCCTCGAAGAGCGAGACAACCTCGGTCTCGTTGGCGAACACGATGTTCACATGGTTACGCAGAAAGGCGCGAAAATCCTTCCGGTGGCGATCCACGCAGAAGGAATCGGAGAGCGTCATCGCCACCTTGTGGCCGGCAGCAGCGGCCATTCCGGCAGCTCTCGCGAAAACCTCCGGCCCCGAGGGTGCGTCCCAGAGGTAGCCCTCGAGAAAGACGACACTGGAATTCGCGATGTCCGCAGCATCGAGATCCGAGGTTTCCAGCCGGACCGACGCACCGAGCCAGGTACACATGGTGCGCAGGCCGTCCGGTGTCACCAAGACCAGGGATCTGCCGGTTTCCGGCCCGTCGGTCGCCGGCCGGGTGGCAAAGGCAACGTCCCGTGCGCGAAGGTCGTCTGCGAAGGTCCGGCCGAGTTCGTCGTCGTGCACCTTGCCCACGAAACAGCCATTTCCTCCGACGGCCGCGAGGCCGGCGATTGTATTGGCCGCAGAGCCGCCGGAAACCAGGGTGGGCGAGTCGAGAGTCCCGAGAATGCGCGTCGCCATGTCATGATCAACCAGATGCATGGTCTCCTTGACGAGGCCGAGATCCTCGAGGAAGGCGTCATCGACTTCAGCGATGATGTCGACGACGGCGTTGCCGATGCCGAGAACTTCGATGCGTGATTCATTCATGTTGAGAGGAGCACCAATTCGAGGGAGGTGGCTGATGTCAGGATTAAGTGGTTGTTCCAAAAGTCACGAGTGCCTCACATCATGGTACTCCATCAGGAGCCATACCCTAGATGGAGGAGACCATGGCCTGGAATGAGGCCACCCGGGCGAAGTATAGACGAACCGGCGGTCACGGGCAAAACAACCTGACCGACGAGGAGTGGTCTCTGATCGAACCGATGATCCCGAAACAGGATCGCATGTGTCGGCCCCGCAAGACCGACCCCCGCGAGTTCTTTGATGCGATCCGGTACATACCGGCGTCTTCATTCCCAAGCTGTTTTCCGCCGTTTTTCTACGATTCAGAACCATTTAACATGCGTGGTTTCGTTGTGGAATCCTGCGCGGCGCTGTGCGGGATGGTTCGGGAAACCTGCGGCTGCCATCATCGACAGCCAGAGCGTGAAGACCACGGATAAAGGATACGATGCAGGCCGGAAGACCAAGGACCGCAAGCGTCACATGGCGATAGGCACCGAGGGCTCGCCGATTGTCCTGCAGGTTCACAAGGACCGGGGCGGCGCCCGGATGTCTCCGGACTGTTTGCCGACGACAGCCACGCGGATCCCGGGCTGCGTTACTGTTCGAGCCGAGGCTGATCAGGGTGTTCACGGTTCCCTGCCGGCGCCGGGTGGTGGAGCGGATGTTTGCCTGGATGGGCCGTTGCCGGCGTTTGGCGAAGGACTTCGAGCACACGCAAGAGAACTCGCTGGCATGGGCGAAGCTGTCAGCGTGTCGAATCGTGATGAGCGGGGTCGCACTCGAACTGAATGCCTGAAAACAATACGAATATTATTCTGCCACTCATGATTCAGACTCCAGGTGCAGCGCGCCTTCCGGCAGGCCTTGCCCACCGGCTACCGGCAGCACCATACTCCCATCCGGTTCACGGAAGCAGGGACAGGCACGATGTCGGATTTCTGGAGGCTGACGGCGACCGAGATCGTGGATCTTCTGCGCAGACGGGAGGTCTCGCCGCTCGAACTCGTCGAGGACTGTGCCCGGCGCATAGAGGCGGCGGACGGATCCCTCAACGCCATTCCTACACGCTGTTTCGACCGGGCACGGGACCATGCCCGGCGCCTCGAATCGGAGGATGCTCCAGGCCCGCTCCATGGCCTGCCGATCGCCGTCAAGGATCTCGAGGATGTCGCCGGTGTGCGCACGACCTACGGCTCACCGATCTGGGCCGATCACGTGCCGGAGACCTCGGATCTCATGGTGGAACGACTGGAAAGCCGGGGTGCCATCGTCATGGGCAAGTCCAACGTTCCGGAATTCGGGGCGGGCGGCAACAGTTTCAACGAGGTCCTCGGGGTCACCACCAATCCGTGGGACATGGCAACCTCGGCTGGCGGGTCCTCGGGCGGTTCGGCTGCCGCGCTTGCCAGCGGCCAGGTCCCGCTTGCCACCGGCTCCGACCTCGGGGGAAGCCTGCGCATACCCGCCAGTTTCTGCGGCGTGACAGGGTTCCGTCCGAGCCCCGGAGTCGTCGCCCGGGGCCCCCTGCCGGACAGTTTCCAGGATCTCTCGGTCGCCGGACCGATGGCGCGCAATGTCCCGGACGTGGCGCTGATGCTCGATGCCATGTCCGGGATCGACGAACGCGATCCGCTGTCACGCCCGGCACCGGATCGTCCCTGGCTCGACCAGGTCCACCGGGCGCTCGATTCCGGCGATGCGCCGCCACGGATCGGCTACTCCTCCAGCCTGGGCATCACGCCGGTGGACACGGAGGTCGACAGCCTCTGCCAGGCGGCGCTTGAACGACTCGAGGTGCTGGGGACCGAAACCTCGCCTGCCCGGATCGATTATTCGGATGCACCGGAGGCCTTCCACACCTTCCGCGCCCTGGGCTTCGCGGCCGGTCACGAGGACGATCTCGCGAACCACCCGGACAAGCTCAAGCCCGAAAACAGATGGAACATCCGCAAGGGGCTCGATATCGCCGCCGACGAGATCATCCGTGGCATGCGGATCCGCGGCGCCCTCTACCAGAGGATGACGGCGTTCTTCGACTCCTTCGATCTGCTGGCCCTGCCTTCGACCATCGTGCCCGCCATTGCCACGCACGAGCGCTATCTGAAGGAACTCGACGGTCACCGTTTCGCCAACTATGTGGACTGGATCATGATCACCTCGGTCATCACGCTTACGTCGTCTCCGGCGATCTCGATTCCCTGCGGCGTCACGCGCAGCGGACTGCCCGTCGGCCTGCAGCTGGTCGGACCATCCCACAGCGACGGGCGCGTTCTCGCCTGGGCGGCGGTCGCCGAGAGGCAGTTCGGTATCGCTCGCATGTTGCCCATCGAGCCGCGTGGCACGCCCGGACGCTATCCCGATCCCGAGCCGGAACCGCACGGTTGCGGCGTCTGCAATGCTTGATGCGCTCTCCAGAGCCATCTCGAACCTCCGCGACAGGACGATCCGCCGCAGCCTTCTTCTCATTGCGCTGACAAGTGCGGCCGTCTCCACCATCCTTCTGGTCTTCGTCGTCGGCAGCGTATTGGCGCTTCAACCCGGCGTGTGGATCGAATCCCGCGTCACGTGGCTGCCGGCCTGGCTTGCCGACGGTGTCGTGTTCGTCGTTACGACGCTGGGTTCGATCGCGCTTGTCTGGTTCACATTCGTTCTGGTCGTGCAGGGCGTCGGATCGTTGTTCCTCGACCGGGTCGTGGCCCGCGTGGAGGAATCCGACTATCCGGATCTTCCGAAAGCGAAGGGAACGACGCCGGGTCAGGACATCGTCTCGGCCCTTCGCTTTCTCGTGTGGCTTGTCCTTGTCAATCTTGTCGCCCTGCCGTTCTACCTTCTGGGCATCCTCATTCCCGGTCTTTCGCTCGTCGCGTTCTGGCTCGTCAACAGCTACCTCTTCGCCCGCGAATATGCCGAGATCGTGCTGTTGCGGCGCCACGGGCAGAAGGTCTCGGACAGATGGCGAAGGAAGCACCGTCTGCGCCTGCTCATCGCCGGAGCGCTGATCACCTTCGGGATGAGCATTCCGCTCCTCAACCTCGTCATGCCGGTTCTCGCTGCGGCCTTCATGACCCATGTCTGCCACAGGACCGCGGATGCCGCCTAGTCTGCGCGCGATGATCCCGGCCCTGGCGTCATGCCTGATCCTGGCGTCCTGCGCTGCTCTCTTCGAGACCGATCATGAGACCCTGCAATCACCTGACGCGGCCGAGACAGTGATCGCGCCGCCATCGGCAGAACCGGAGAAGGATTCGCCAGCGCTGGAGGGTCTTCTCGGTCTCGGACACGACGGTCTCATCACGGAGTTCGGCGAACCGGCCTTCGTGTGGACCGAAGGCGATGCCCGGATGTGGCGCTACGACGCTGCCTCATGCAGCCTTCTGGTCTTCCTCTATCCGGACGGTGTACGCCATGTCGACGTTCGTGGCGTGGCCGACGAGGATCATTACGCCTGTCTGTGCGATGTCCGTGGCGGCTGCAGCTGACGTCACTCTTTCCTCAGGATCAGCCGCCACACGCGTCCGCCTTCCTCTTCGGGCTCAAGCGACACGACGGTGTGGCCGTGCTCCACGACCGAGCGCGGAACATTCCCGAGAGGTTCGCCGTCGTTCAGCCGAACCTCGGCGACCATTCCCGGTTCCATTCCCTCGATCATGAGTTTCGTCTTCACGAACGTGATCGGACAGACATCTGCCGTGATATCGAGGTGGATGTCGGCCGTTTCCCTCATCGGGGATCTCGGATCCGTTGCCATCGAACGCCCTCGCCTCCATGATCCCGCAGGCCGTTTCCGGCTCATGATGAGCCACGCTATTCCGACCTGTCACCGTGTCAAGGCATGGCGTGTCCGCACCGTTTGGGATAGAGTCGCGGCCGGGCAGACACTGGGGGGCTTACGCGGAACGGTGACAGACCGCCGCGTTCGAGCCGGTACCATGACATCACAGATCGAACAGGCCTGTATCGACAAGGGTCTCAAGATGACAGAACAGCGCCGCGTCATCGCACAGGTGCTTTCGGAAGCGGACGATCATCCGGATGTCGAGGAAGTCTACCGTCGCGCGTCTCGGATCGACGAGCGTATCAGCATTTCGACCGTCTACAGAACGCTGCGCCTCTTTGAAGAATCGGAGATCATCCAGAGTCACGATTTCGGAGGCCGGCGCGCCCGCTACGAGACTGCCGATCAGGACGAACACCACGACCATCTGATCGATATCGACACCGGCGCCGTCATCGAGTTTCTCGACTCCGACCTCGAGGAACTCCAGGTAAGAATCGCAAAGCGGCTCGGTTACGATCTGATCGATCATCGCATGGAGCTCTACGGTCGGGCCCGGAAGTCCGGCTCGAAGAACTGACTGCTGCGGCATCGACCGGACCATGACTCCAAATCCCCGTGACGATCAGGCCTCGCTTTCGACCGGCATCAGGCTCGGTCCGCTGAATTTGCGCCTGGTCGACAGCGAGGCGGAACTTCTGGCCGTGCAGCGGCTGCGTTACCGGGTGTTCTACGAGGAAATGAAGGCCCGTCCCTCGCCTGAGGTCGCCGCCGAGAAACGGGACTTCGACGCGTTCGACGACATCTGCGACCACCTCATCGTGCGTGACACGAAGCGCAGCGGTGATGAAGCCGTGGTAGCGACCTACAGGCTCCTGCGGCGCTCGGTCGCAGAACGGCATCGCGATTTCTACACTGCCGGAGAGTTCGACATCTCCCGCCTGCTTGCGATCGACGGGGAACTGGTGGAACTCGGGCGCAGCTGCGTCGACATGAACTACCGTGCAGGCGCGGCCATCCAGGCCCTGTTCCGGGGACTCGGGGCCTATGTGACACAGCATGACATCCGCTACATGTTCGGTTGTGCCAGTCTCCACGGCACGGATCCCGACAGTCTCGCCTTGCCGCTTTCCTACATGGCCTACCACCTCGCAGCCCCCGAGGAGCTTCGACCGCGTGCTCTCGATCACCTCTATGTCGACATGAAACGCCTCTCGCCCGAGGAGGTCGACTGCGCGGCGGGGCGCGCCAGCCTGCCTCCGCTGATCAAGGCCTATGCCCGCGCAGGCTGCCGTTTGGGAGACGGCGCGGTCATCGATAACCAGTTCAACACCACTGATGTCTGCGTCGTGCTCGATGTCTCGATCGTGGAAGGTCGCTACGGCAAGCGGTACCGCGTCGAAGGCGATCGGGAGGATGACATCGCAGAAGGGCCCGGCGGCGCATGACCCTTGTCGGCCTCGTCCGGGCGGCACTCTATGTCGGCTGGACGCTCGCCTGTCTTCCCGTGCAGTTCGCACTGATGGCAGCGGGCAGGAAGGCGCGCCACGCATTTCCGCAGTTCTATCACCGAACCGTGCTCCAGCTGATCGGACTGCGCATCGATGTGCGCGGCAGACCTTGCCGACACCGGCCCTGCCTCTATATCTGCAACCACACGTCCTACCTCGACATTCCGATACTCGGCGCGCTCATCAGGGGCAGTTTCATTGCCAAGGCCGAAGTCGGCGACTGGCCCTTCTTCGGATTGCTCGCCAGACTGCAGCGCACGGTCTTTGTCGACCGGCGCCGGACCCAGGTGGGCAGGCACATGGATGCCGTCGGCGAACGCCTTGAGGCGAGAGAACAGCTGATCCTCTTTCCCGAAGGCACCACTGGCGACGGCAACAGGATTCTCCCCTTCAAGAGCGCGCTCTTCGCGTCAGCCCAACAGAAGGTGAACGGAAAGGACGTGACGGTGCAGCCCGTTTCCGTCGCCTACGCCCGTTTCTCCAACCTGCCGATGGATCGCGAAATGCGCCCTTATTATGCCTGGTACGGAGACATGGATCTGCTGCCGCACATGTGGGAGATGCTCAAGGCCGGGGTGGTGACGGTGATCGTGCAGTTCCATCCGGTCACGACCATCACCGAAGCCGGCGGCGATCGCCGCTCGCTCGCCCGCCATTGCGAAACGGTCGTCCGGGAAGGCCATTCGCAGGCCCTTTCGGGACGCCTGCAGCCGCGCCGACGGCGACGCCTGCGCAAACCCGGAAAGCCGCGCAAGACCGGAGTCCCCATGCAGCCGCAGGGTGCCGGACCGGGCGGGAGATGATCTTCGTCGGGGCGATTGACACCGCACCCGACATCAAGGCAGATTGATGGATGAATGTTGCGGAACCGATCGGGCGTCCTGCCCGATGGCAACAGGAGCAACCAGGAGCGCCACGAACCAGGTGCAGCGGAACACCCGGACACGATTGTCCAAGAAACTCTTTATCAAGACATACGGCTGCCAGATGAACGTCTACGACTCCGGTCGCATGGCGGATGTCTTGGCGCGTCTTGGCTACGAGGAGACAGGGACGGCCGACGATGCCGATCTGGTCATCCTCAATACCTGTCACATCCGTGAGAAGGCGGCCGAGAAGGTCTACTCCGAACTCGGGCGCCTGCGTCTCCTCAAGGCGCAAAAAATAGATGACGGCGGCGATCTCATGATCGCGGTTGCAGGCTGCGTTGCCCAGGCCGAAGGCGAGGAAATGGCCCGCCGGGCGCCCGTGGTCGACATCATCGTGGGTCCCCAGACCTATCACCGCCTGCCGGAACTGATCGCCCTCCGCAAGGCCCGCGGCAGCACCGTGATCGACACTGAGTTTCCTGCCGAAAATCGGTTTGCCAGCCTGCCCGGCGAGCGCCGGCCCGCGGGCACAGTGGCCTTCCTTTCGGTTCAGGAAGGCTGCGACAAGTTCTGCACGTTCTGCGTTGTCCCCTACACGCGCGGCGCGGAATTCTCGCGGCCCGCCGCCGATGTACTTGGCGAAGCCCGCGTATTGGTGGCGTCCGGCGCAGTCGAGATCGTCCTCCTGGGACAGAACGTCAATGCCTGGCACGGCGAGGGAACCGATGGCAGGCAATGGACCCTGGCGCGCCTCATCTGCGAGCTTGCCTCGATTCCGGGTCTGGAGCGCATCCGCTACACGACCTCCCATCCGCGCGACATGTCGGACGATCTGATCCGCGCCCACGGCGAGATCGAGAGGCTGATGCCCTATCTGCACTTGCCCGTGCAGTCCGGTAGTGACCGCATCCTCAAGGCCATGAACCGGCGCCACACCGCGGCCGAATACCTCCGGCTGATCGGAAAAATCCGCGATGCCAGACCGGATATCGCGATATCCGGAGACTTCATCGTCGGATTCCCCGGTGAAAGCGATGCCGACTTCGCCGCCACGCTCGCCCTGGTGCGAGAGGTTTCCTACGCTTCAGCCTTCTCGTTCAGATACAGTCCGCGTCCCGGCACACCGGCCGCGACAGCATCCTGCCAGGTGGCCGACGACGTCAAGGCGGAGCGGCTCCAGACACTTCAGAAGCTCCTGAAAACCCAGCAGGGCGCGTTCAATCGCGCTACGGTCGGGCGCACGGTACCGGTGTTGCTGGAAAGAAGGGGGCGCCGCATGAACCAGCTTGTCGGCAGGAGTCCGTGGCTCCAGGCCGTGCATGTGGACGCTCCGGAGAGGCATCTGGGATCACTCGCGGATGTCACACTGACCGAGGCCATGGCCAACAGCATGGCCGGAACAATGGCTGCCTGATGGCCTCTCCACCCAACGGCGAAGAGGCCTCGGCGTTGCGCAGCCTCACCTTCGAGGACAACAGTCTTCTGGCCTCACTCTACGGCTGGCACGACCGCCACCTCGTGCGCATCGAACAGGAGCTCGGCGTTTCGCTGACCTGTCGCGGCAATCAGGTGAGCGTCGCCGGCCCGCCGGACTCTTCGGGCACGGCCGTGCTGGTTCTCAACGGCCTCTACGGACGCCTCAGGGAAGGCCTCGACGTCGGGCCCGCCGAGGTCGATGCCATTCTGCGCATGGCCGGCGATCCTTCGGTCGCGAATACAGAAGTGAGGACCTCGCGCCGGCGCATCACACCCCGCACCCTCAATCAGGCACGCTACCTGAAGACCCTGATGGATTCCGCGATGGTGTTCGCGCTTGGCCCCGCCGGCACGGGCAAGACCTACCTTGCCGTCGCCACGGCCGTTGCCATGCTCGAATCCGGAGAGGTCGATCGCATCGTGCTGTCGCGCCCGGCCGTGGAAGCCGGCGAACGCCTGGGATTCCTGCCGGGTGATCTGCGGGAGAAGGTCGATCCCTATTTTCGTCCGCTTTACGATGCGCTCTACGACACCATGCCGGCTGACAAGGCCAACCGCAGGCTGGCCTCCGACGATATCGAGGTAGCGCCGCTTGCCTTCATGCGCGGGCGCACGCTGTCCAACGCTTTCGTCATCCTCGACGAGGCCCAGAATACCTCGCCCATGCAGATGAAGATGTTCCTGACACGCCTGGGAGAAAACGCCCGCATGGCGGTGACCGGCGATCTCACCCAGATCGACCTGCCGGCAGGTCAGGTTTCCGGACTGGCGGATGCCGTGCGCATCCTCAAGACCGTGGAGGACATCAAGGTCGTCGAATTCACGGATGTCGATGTTGTCCGCCATGAACTGGTGGCGAAGATCGTCCGGGCCTGGGATGCCGACGACCGCCGGCGGACGACATGACGGACGGCGGCGGCGCCTGCAGTACCTCCTCGCCAGCTGGCGTGACCGTCGATCTCACGATTGACGATCCGGGCTGGCTCAATGACTTGCCCGGAGCCGATGAAGAAGCCCGCAAAGTCTGCATCGCGGCATTGGAGACGACATGCCCCGGGAGTGAACTCGTGGTTTCGCTCGTCATGTCGAATGACCGGAACGTGGCGACCCTGAACCGGCGGTGGAGGAAAATCGACAAGCCGACCGATGTGCTCTCGTTTCCAAGCGAGAAACGTTCCCCCGGTATTGCCCCTCTTGCCGCTGCGGGCGCTCCCGGAGGCAGCCCTGTCGAACTTGGCGATATCGTCATCGCGCGCGAAACCCTCCTGCGCGATGCGCTCGAGCACGTCCGGCCGTTGCACGATCACCTTGCCCATATCGTCGTTCACGGAACACTTCATCTTCTTGGCTACGAGCACGAAACAGATGACGATGCCGAGGTGATGGAAACCATGGAACAGACCGTGCTGGCCGGACTCGGCATCCCGGATCCGTACCGCTGAGCCTCGCCGTGACCAACCGCCCATCGCAAACCACCGGCTCGGGCCTTGCCGGCTGGCTGCGCCGCCTGATCAGCGGCCGCAACGGCGACAATCTCCGCGAATCGGTGGAGGAGCTTCTCGAGGCCGACGATAACAGCGAAGCCCCGTTCTCCGAAGCCGAGCGTTCGATGCTCTCCAATCTTCTCCAGTTCGGCGAGTTGCGGGTGGATGATGTCATGGTGCCGCGCACCGACATCGTTGCCGTCGAGGAGAAGACCCCGCTCAGCGAAGTCGTCGAAATCATGCGAAAGGCCAGCCACTCCCGGCTTCCGGTCTACCGCGAGGTGCTCGACGATCCGATCGCCATGGTCCATGTCCGGGACCTCCTCGACTACTGGGGAGCGTCCGGCGACACCGGCAAGCCGCTGCTGTCTACCCTCGTCCGCGAGGTTCTGTTCGTGCCTCCCTCGATGCCGGTCGTCGATCTCCTGATCAAGATGCGCACCGCACGCACGCACATGGCACTGGTCGTCGACGAATTCGGCGGCGTCGATGGCCTTGCCACCATCGAGGATCTGGTGGAACCGATCGTCGGTGAAATCTGGGACGAACACGATGCCGATGACGGGGTTCTGCTCGTCGAGCATCCCGGCGGCATCATCGACGCCCATGCCCGCGCACCTGTCGGGGATCTCGAGGTGATGACCGGCTGCGTGCTCAGGCCCGAGGACTGGGACGGGGATATCGACACCGTCGGCGGGTTGGTCCACACGCTGGTCGGTCGCATCCCGTCGCGCGGCGAGATCGTCGCCCATGAATCCGGGCTCGAGTTCGAGATCGTCGACGCCGACCCGCGCCATATCAAGCGTCTGCGCGTGCGGCGTGTCAGCCAGTGAGGCTGAAGCCGCCCGCGGCGATCTAGCGTTCCGGCTGGCAGCACTCGCCGGCTGGCGGCGCGGGCTGCTCGCCCTCTTCCTGGGCGTTCTGCTTGCGGCGGCCCTGCCCCCGTTCCACCTGCTTCCCGCCGCCCTGGTGGCACTGACCGGCCTTGCATGGCTCATCTCCGGCCGCACGCGCCCGGCCGGCGCCTTCCTCGACGGCTGGTGGTTCGGCAGCGGGTTTTCCGCGGCAGCGTTCTACTGGATCGCCAACGCTCTGCTGGTGGATGCGCAGAAGTACGGCTGGATGTATCCCCTGGCGCTCATTGCCATCGCCACCGGTTTTGGTCTCTTTCCGGCCGTGGCGGCATGGGCCGCGAGCATGGCCCCGGGGGGCCGCCTGCGGGCCGTTGCGCTCGGTGTCGCATGGCTCGTGCTGGAGTGGGTCCGCAGCTGGCTCTTCACCGGGTTTCCGTGGAATTTCGTAGGCACGTCGCTCGCCTTTTCCGACAGCCTCCTCCAGCCTGCCGCCTGGGGCGGACCATGGGTGTTGAGCGCCATCGTGCTTGCGATGGCACTCGCTCCCGCCATCGCCGGCCCGGCCAGCAGATTCACGCCCGGCACCGCGGCTACTGGTATGGCAAGCGCCATCGCCATCATCGCGCTCGCCTGGTTTGCCGGCCACCTCCGCCTGGAACCCCCGGAAACTTCTTCCGGACCCGTCCTGCGTCTGGTCCAGCCGAACATCGAACAGCACCTGAAATGGGATCGCTCGCTCTTTGACGAGCACTTCGCGCTTCAGATGGCCCTGAGCTCGCTGGCGCCTCTCGACCAGCCTCCGGTCGCGATCATCTGGCCCGAGGCCGCGATCCCCTACACGCTCTTCAGGAAACCGGCGACACTGGCAGAACTGGCGGCCGCTGCCCCGCAAGGAGGCCTCATCATTGTCGGCGCGATACGCGCGGAACCTGATGCCTCGGGCACCCTCAGGGCAAGGAACAGCCTCCTCGTCTTCAGCCGCTCGGGCCCGGTGTCGCTCTACGACAAGCACCGGCTTGTACCGTTCGGAGAGTACGTGCCGCTGCGCGGTCTTCTGCCACTTGAAAGAATCGTGGCGGGCAGGCACGACATCGTGGCGGGTCCCGGTCCATCGACCATCGAGCCGGCGGGCCTGCCTGCCTTCGGCGCCCTCATCTGTTACGAGATCGTCTTCCCGGCCGGTATCGTGGATGCCCGGCAGCGTCCCCAATGGCTTCTCAACGTCACGAACGATGCCTGGTTCGGCATGTCGAGCGGCCCCCATCAGCACTTCGAGGCGGCACGCCTGCGCGCCGTCGAACAGGGACTTGCCGTCGTCCGGGTTGCCAATACAGGGATCAGCGGCGTCATCGATTCCTTCGGCAGGGTCGTGGCGAGCCTGCCGCTCGGCCACCGCGGCGTGCTCGATGTCGCACTGCCTCGCCCTCTTGGCCACCGGACACCCTATTCCAGGCTCGGGGACTGGACGCTCGTCCTGATCCTCTTTCCGGCGTGCGCGGTCCTCGTCATCGCCGCAGGCCGGCGGTCCCGCCAAGGCTCTTGATTATCCGCCTGCCTTCGGTAAGTGTCACGTCACCCGGTCCGTTACCCGGTTGTACCTGAAAGGGAGGCCGATCGTGCCCAGGAGCGATTACCTTTTCACGAGCGAATCCGTATCGGAAGGCCATCCCGACAAGGTCTGCGACCGGATTTCCGATGCCGTCGTGGACGCCTTCCTGGCCGCCGACCCGGTCCATGCCCGCGTGGCCTGCGAGACCCTCGCCACCACGGGAACCGTCGTCATTGCAGGCGAAGTCCGGGGGCCCGGGGACCTCATGGACCCGGACCGGCTCCGTGAAAGGGTCGAGGAACTTGCGAGGAACGCCGTCAGGGATATCGGGTACGAACAGGCCGGCTTCGACTGGCGCACTCTCTCGATCTGCGTGAAGCTTCACCGGCAGTCCGGTGATATCGCCCAGGGTGTCGATGCCTCGGGCAACCGCTCCGAGGGAGCGGGCGATCAGGGCATCATGTTCGGCCATGCCTGCCGCGAGACCGAACAACTGATGCCGGCGCCCATCCACTATGCACACCGCATTCTCAAATCTCTGGCCGAAGCCCGCCACAACGGTACCGCGGCGGATCTCGGACCCGATTCGAAGAGCCAGGTGACGCTGGCTTACGAGAACGGCATTCCGGTCCACGCTACGTCTGTGGTCGTCTCGACCCAGCATGGCGAACAGCTTGACCAGGAAGAGGTCCGGGAAATCGTCCGGCCCCACGTTCTCGGCGTTCTTCCCGACGGCTGGATGTGCCCGGAAGATCAATTCTACGTCAATCCCACCGGCAAGTTCGTGACCGGCGGTCCCGATGGCGACTGCGGCCTGACCGGTCGCAAGATCATCGTCGACACCTACGGTGGAGCAGCACCCCACGGCGGCGGCGCCTTCTCGGGCAAGGATCCGAGCAAGGTGGACCGTTCCGCGGCCTATGCCTGCAGGTATCTTGCGAAGAATGTCGTGGCGGCCCGGCTGGCGGAAAAGTGCACGATCCAGATTTCCTATGCCATCGGCGTGGCGGATCCTCTCTCTCTTTATGTCGATCTTGCGGGCACCGGAGAAATCGACGAGCAACGCCTCGAATCGGCGTTGCGGGAGATCATGGATCTTACCCCCCGGGGCATACGCAATCATCTCGGTCTCGATCGCCCGATCTACGAACGCACGGCCGCCTATGGCCATTTCGGCCGTGATCCTGAACCCGATGGCGGTTTTTCCTGGGAAAGGACGGATCTCGCCGGAGAACTGAGGAACGCGTTCTCCTGATCGGCAGACAAACCTACGGCCGCCGCAAGGGTCGCAGGCTTTCACAGCATCGCCAGGTCCTGGTCGAAAGGCTGCTGCCGCGTTTGCGCGTCGTCATCCGCGGCGATGGTACCGTCGATCTCGGTGCGCGCGACCGGCTGTGGCTGGAGATCGGATTCGGCTCCGGTGAGCATCTCGCCTGGCAGGCCGAACGGAACCGGGATGTCACCCTCATCGGTGCGGAAATCTGGCACGACGGTGTCGCGAACCTGCTCACCCGGATCGAGCGCATGGGACTCGACAATGTCCGTATCCTCGACGGCGACGCGGTTCCTCTGCTGATGTCTCTCGAACCGGCCTCGCTCGAACGCATCCTTGTGCTGTTCCCGGATCCCTGGCCCAAGGCGCGCCACAGGAAGCGCCGCCTCGTCAATCCGCAGACTGCCGCTCTCTTCGGCGAGCTGCTCGCAGATGGCGGGGAACTGCGCCTTGCCACCGATATCGAGGACTATGCCCGCGCCATGTTGCTGGCACTCAGGGGGCAAAGCGAACTCGAATGGTCGGCGCGGCGCCCGCTGGACTGGCGGCAACGCCCGCTGGACTGGCCCGAAACGCGCTACGAGGCCAAGGCGAGACGGGAAGGCCGGACCCCCCTCTTCCTGAGGTTCGTGCGCCGGCCGCGCTGAAGGTCAGGGCACCAGGAAGCCGGCGAGCTCCTCAACGTCCTTCTGGATCGGTTCGGCGATGGCCCGCGCGCGCTCCGCACCGTCGCACAGCACCGCATCGACATGCCCTGGATCCGCAGAGAGCCGCTTCATCTCCTCGCCTACCGGGCCGAGCACCTCCACCGCGAGATCCGCAAGGCGCGCCTTGAAGTCGCTGAACTTCGCGCTCCGGAATTCATCGAGCACGGCCTGACGGGACACATCTGCAAGTGCCGCGTAGATCGTGACCAGATTGGAGGCCTCCGGACGGTTCTCCGGATCGAATGTCACGCCCATGATACTGTCCGTGCGCGCCTTCCTTATCTTGAGGGCAATCGTGTCGCGGTCATCGGTGAGGTTGATTCGCGAAAAGTCGCTTTCATCGGACTTCGACATCTTGCTCGTGCCGTCGCGCAGCGACATGACACGGGTCGCCTCGCCCATGATCACCGCTTCGGGCAGGGGAAAGAACTCGACACCGAACTTCCGGTTGAAGGCACTGGCGATGTCCCGGGAGAGTTCCAGATGCTGCTTCTGGTCCTCGCCGACCGGCACGTGGGTTGCGTGGTAGCCGATGATGTCGGCAGCCTGGAGGATCGGATACCCGTAGAGGCCGAGACTTGCGTTCTCCCTCTGTTTTCCGGCCTTCTCCTTGAACTGGGTCATGCGGTTGAGCCAGCCCAGCGGCGTGAGACAGGCGAGAATCCACTGCAGGCGCGTGTGCATCGGACACTGGCTCTGGTTGAAGATCACGCAGCGTTCGGGGTCGAGGCCCGACGCCAGGAATCCTGCCGCCACCTCCCGGGTCGCCTCGCGCAGGACGGCCGGATCCCAGGGCATGGTCAGCGCATGGAGGTCCACGATGCAGTAGATGCAGTCGTAATCGTCCTGCATCGCCACGAAACGCTTCAGGGCGCCGAGATAGTTGCCAAGGTGGAGGTTGCCAGTTGGCTGGACGCCGGAAAAGACCCGCTTCATCGGGAGTGCTCCAGATCGGGACCGGCTGCTTATGGCGCGCCCTGCTCTGCCGGTCAAGCCACGGCGGACATCATCTCCTGGAGAAGAGACCTGGACCCAACACCGTCTCGCCGGCAGAACCGGGTCACGAGGAAGAGCGGCGCGAAGCCACGCGCGGAAAAGGCGGTATGCCGAGGTCAGGAGATGCACCGTGGTCTCGCGGAGCCGCGCCGCTTCGTCTTCAGCGAGCACAGGATCGGCGGTCGCAAGGTGATTGAGTTCCAGCGCAGCGACATCGCGGAATTGCATCAAGGCCCGGACGCCGGGCGCGTTCTCGGAGACATTCAATCTGGCGGAGATGTGTGGCCTGTACCGGGACGGCTCGAACCCCTGGCTGCACGCCAAGAGGTACAAGGAAGAAAAGCGCGAACGGTTCCCGAACGTCGGGAAGTTCAAGCGGCCCGGCCGGGTTCTCGAAGAAATCCGTAAGGACGGCTCCGAAACCCGATCGGCCGCGGCGCCGTTTGCCGGTGCTGACCGGTTGCCGTCTCACCGAAATTCAGAAGGTGCGCCGGGAGCATGTCGATCTCGAGGCGTTCGAGCTACGCCTGCCCGACACCAGGACCGGCGGAGACAATCCCCGGGCGGTCACCGGCCGCATGCCGGGCTTGCATCTCACCGACCTGCAGCATCCCTGGCGGCGCATCCGGGTACCCGCCGAGCTGTCCGGTGTACGGATTCATGATCTTCGCCACTCCTTTGCCTCGCGGACGCTCGCGCTCGGCGAGGGCCCGCCGATCATCGGCCGGCTCCTCGGGCACCGCCGGGTCGAAACCACCGCGCGCTACGCGCATCTTGCGCGCGACCCTGTCAGGGAAGCCGACGAACGGATCGCCGTCAGCATCGCGGCGGACATCCTTTAGGGGCTTGACCTTCTCCGATACACTCGATGGTCGTTCAGGTATAGCTTCCGCACATGGCTTCGTTCCCGCCCAGCCGATGACGTTACCCCGCGTGCTCCCGAAGATTTACGACCGTGTGACGCTCGAAGTCTGGACGACGGACATGCCGCGCGAATTTGCCGCTGTCATCGCCACTCGGGCCGCTCTGCGTGCGCTACCCATGCTGGTGCACGACTTCACCGGAGGGGCTCCCGGCGAGTTCACGGCCATACTGCTTCGGAATCTGCGAGCCTTGTCCACGGCCAGCGCTGGAGCGACATGGCCACGTCGAGTCTCGGAAATCTGGGAAATCGCGGCCGCTGCTGAACCCCATGTTCAAGCCGCGAATTCGATTGCTGAACGCGGTCATCATTTCACAGCCGAGCGCCTTTGCGCAGCTTTCGAAGATACCCTCCGGCTCTTTGCCTATCCGGCTGGCTACATCCTTCACTCGGCCAACGCTGCTACCGCCTCCGCCGACGTTGTGGGCGCCGGCTCCTGGGAGCCGTATCATGGGATGCTGAGCAATTGCCGGTTGATTGGTCGGGCTTAGGCAGTGCCGCTCTCCTCGCCGCCGGTCTGCACACGCGGCCGTTATGGCCGGAAGGTGCCTCGCCTCAAGCCAGCCGCGCCTGGACTGACTTGAAGACCGTACTTCCGGCCGATGAAGATTGGTGGGTTTGGACCAACTGGTACGAGGACCATCTCGCCGGTCGTCCACCCGACCAGTCGCTGGATTTTGCCCGCGTGACCATTCCGGACCAAGACTGGGAACGCGGGCCCAAGCACGTAAATGGAATCATCGCGCGGCTGACAGGCCCGACGACCCCTTCGCCTCCCATCCCGCCTTCCGCGACATCTGTTACGAACACGAACGTCAGTGCACACGACTCTCTGCGGCTTCTGGATCAGGTATCAATCCTTGATGAGTCGATCGATTACCCGATTCCCGCGTTGCCTGGCCAACTTCCTTCTCCGCTCCGTTTCCAGTTTCGCGATGGCGCCGTGCACACCGTGGAACCGCCGTCGCCGAGACTGCCCGGCCTCCAGAGACGTTCCGTCAGCGAAGTATGGCAGGCTCTGGAGACCATGCTCTCCGACCTCCATGGCGACTCGTCTGGGCGAAACAACCCCACGCTTGAGCGAGTTCTCCACGCCTGCCATCGCGCGTTGGGCAGTTCATTCGACGAGGTACACCCGATCCTTCTTGGCGTACACGCCTGTCGCCTTCAGGAACTCGCCGGACGCGCCGATGAAATCTTGTTGCCCGACACCGCCGCAGAACTGACGGCCCTGAACGCGCAACTCCAACTCTTCCTCGAACACTTCCCCGACTGGCAGGACTATGCCAACGGATTGGCCCAGCCGTTCGGCACACCCGAGGCTGAGAGCAAAGCGGTACGTGAAGGAGCCGCCGCACTGGCCGCAATCGAGCGGGCTTCGCCGGAAATCATCACGCCGGAGGCAAAGCACGCCCTGGAAGAACTACAACTGGCGGCCGTGACCGAACCTGCCGCAGATGGCGAGAAAGCTGCTCACCCGATCGCTCGCCGTTCCTGGCTGCGTGCCGTGCGAAATGTGTTGAGCGTCCTCTCCGCCGATGCACTTGCTTCGTCCCGGGACGGTCTACGGCTTGGAATAAAGACGATTGCGGCATCCGCTACCGTTATTACGCTCGCGGCCGCCGCGCAGAATCTATTGGGACTCGCGCGGGCATTGCCGAATGAGTTCGGTTGGTTGTCCCGATTCGTCGCCTACTTGCAGAGCCTTCCTTGACGCATGGTCCACGCCTAATCCGTGCAACAGACGTACGCTATCCTGTAGGCGCTCCAATTACTCGGCGCTCTGCGGCACGGGCTACGCGGAGGTCCAGGCCTGCCGGACCCTGTGAACCGCGACCTGCAAAACACCCGCGCCCGGGGACGCGGACCCATCAGCCGCATCGACGCGCCATCGGCTATCGATCTCCGATCGAATTCCTTGAGCCACAGCACGGCTGTTTTGTGATTCCATTCCAACGGCACTGGACCGATGACCGAGCCAAATCCCACTCCCGAGCTCGCCGACGAAGTCCCCTGGTCGGACGGCATCACCGAAGACGACAACCGGCATGACGAAACCTACATTCGCCCCCTCGACGCCGACGAATAAGGACTCGGCAAGGACGAGATGGTCCGGCTCATTCTCGGCATCGACCCCGACAGCGAACCCGAGCGAGCCCGCAAGGCGGTCGAAAGCCATCTGGCGCGTGCCCGGTGGATGACCGAGGTCGGCTACCGCCACCTGGCCGCCAGCCGCTACCCGGGCGCCGAGCAGCACCAAGCCGAGATGCTCGACTTTCTGCGGTCCCTCGGCATCCGCATCCTTCCGCCCGACGGTCGGAACCGGCACTGACACCCAGGGAAGCCCGCACCGATCATGCAGTTTCGCCGAGCACGTCTCACGCAGTCTTCAACACCCGTCGCGTGTGTCTTCGCTTCGACCCAGGACATTCTTTCTCAACAAATTCCCATGATGAGCGTTCGGTTCAGCACCCCCGGGCATGAAATGTCCCGCTGAACCGGGCGCACCCCGAGCTTGTTGGGTGTTGCTGGCGGTCCGGGGACCGCTTTCTGATATCATCGGGAATGGAGACGGAACCGAGAACGAATGCTTAGTGTGGCTTTGACCACGTCGACAAATTGTTCCGGATGGCCAGGCATCGAACCCCTGGAGGTACCCGGCCTGACGGTCGAGGACGCACGGCAAAATGACCACAGGGGTATCCATTGGACGCCGCTGTGAGTGCTCCCCCGGCCATCCACTCCGTCTCCACCCGATGATCTCTCGAAGGAGACAGGACCATGATCAACGATGATCTGCATGTTGTCCATGCCCGAGCGGCGGGTTTGGATGTCCACAAGATGTCTGTGACTGCAACGGTTCGGGGTTCTCGAATCGAATGATGACGGAAACCTCCGCGTCAACTGGGACGCCCTGACGCCTCAGCACACCTGACAACGCCACCGCAACCGGTCAGGCCATCAAACGGCCAACAGTCTTTCGCCAGGGGTGGACGATCAGCCAGATTGCCGACGTCCGGTTCCAGTGGCATCAAACAACAACATATATGGTGCCATGGACGCGCCACGCTCGGGGTGCGCCCGGTTCAGCGGGAAACTTTCACGGCAAATCGAGCACATCTCTTTGAAACCGGTCAAAGACCGCAAAGTCGATTTCGTCGACTCTTTCGTGCGCGACGTCGTTTCTGTGCTCCAGTTGCCGGCGCCGGTCATCTTGCCCGACCTTTATCCCATCGGGATTACCGAATGGCGGTGCGCCGACCACAGCGCCTGCCTTACACGACGCTTCCCAGAGCCGCAAATACCAAAGACAGAGATGCGATTTATCGCGCGTGTCCTCCAGTCTGAGCGCCGTAATGAGCTCGGTCAGCGGCGACAGCCCGGCAAGTTCTTCCAACATCAAGACATTGCCACTTAGTTTCTTGGTCTTTTCGTCCAGGGCTTCGTCATGTAGCTTGCGTTCCACGCGAAGCGCCCCGAAGGCCAAGTCCGCATACCCTTCCTGTATGTGAACCATACCTCCATCGCGCTCGACAAAGTTGATGCTCTCTATCAGCGCCTTCATTCCGTATGTGACCTTCTGCTCAATCTTTATTGCCGCCAGGACAACATTCTCCAAGGAAATGTCGGCGCCCACTTCGGGCCACGCTCCGTCCATGGAGCGCAAAGCGAGAATTGCCTCGTTACCCGACGTTCCACCCCTGACTGCTCCTTGATCTATCGCCAAACACTCTCCCTTGCTGACGGGCACCGGCTCGATCTTCCTGTACTCCTCCATCACAACGAACAGACGGTCGCGGCGGCCATTATTCGTCTTGCGCAAGCCTTCGAGAATTTCATCCATCTCATGGCGCAAGGCGCAATTCCCTGCGTAGTGCGGTGAGAACGATGACTTACTCAGGAAGGTCTTCGGGTCGCCGACGATGGAGGCTCTAAAGTGATTCTTTTGGCAAAAGGTCCTTGGCTCGATTTCCGCTCCCGGTTCCACGGTTGCGCCGGAAAATTCATGAATCGACGTGCGACAGAAGCCGTCAATGGTGCAATCGATGACCCGGGCCTTTCCCCCGGCTGTAAACATATCCACCATTCCGGCAAGCATTAGTGATTCTTCACGGTTTCGCATGTGCATCTTGCCATCATCGAGATGATGACGTTCCCGGCACACGATTGCGCCGGCAGCAATCTCTTGCCCACCAGGAGTTTCCCCTGCCAGCCAAACGGCACGCGCCGGAGTCTGCGCGCCTTTGAGCCTTTCGATCCCAGACCCCGGAAACTGCCGCACGGTTTTCGAAACTGCACTGGGGTCCTACGAAACGGCGCAACCCTCAGCCGTCGGCCGGCACCAGCCCGATGGTCAGCCGCGTACCGGTTGCTTCAGCATAGCGGCGCAGCGTGGCGAACGACGGCGACACTCGCCCACCCTCCAGCCGAGCGATCGCCGACTGCGTCGTGCCCAGCCTTCCGGCGACCTCCGCCTGGGTGAGCTTCGCCGCAGTCCGGGCGCGCACCAGCGCCTCGACCAGCGCGTACTCCTCGTCCGCCCGTGCGTATTCCTCTCGGAATTCCGGATCCTCCATGAAGCGGTTCTTCAGCTCCTTCAGCTTCGTCATCGTGTCACCTGCCTCATCCGTTCCCTGGCCGTCTCGAGCGTGCGGCGCGGCGTCTTGCGAGACTTCTTCGCGAAGACGTGCAGTACCACCACCCGCCGGCCGCCGTCACGTAGATTCCCCGGGCGAGCCTCCTTCGGCCCTGACCCGCAGCTCCCACAGCTTGCCCTCCAGATGCCTGACGTGCGGTGCCCGTAGCGCCTCCAGGCCGACATTCTCCACCGCCTCCAGAAGACGGACCAGCCGGGCGCGTAGCGCCACCGGCAGGGCCTCGATTTCGGCGTCGACGGCCGCAACGGTTTCGACCGTCCATTCCATGCCGATCATATAGCGTATCCGCTATAGGCGTTCAACCAGCAAGCCAGCGCGCCGCCCGGTTTTGTTTCCCAGCGGACCGGTCGGCAACCGGCTGCACCGCGAGTCCGGGCGCGATCACGGTCGCTCCGGAGCCAGACGCGCGAGACCAGCCCTTATTCGCCGTGCAACCCTGCCGTGCCGCCGCCGTCATCCGACGGGTCTCGGGGAGTGAGCAGGAGCGGCGAGCGGCGGCACGGGCCAGGGCACCGAGGTCACCTTCACGCTGCCGGTGGCCGAGGTGGCCGGCGAGGACGCCGCGGCGGGCCTCGCCCGGGGAGTTCCGCCCGCACCCCGGGAGGGGCCGGAGCAGACGCCCATCCTCGTGGTGGACGGCGACCCGAAGACGCTGCGCTACGTGCGCGACGCGCTCGCCGGGTCGGAATACGCCCCGCTGGTGACGGGTGATCCGGAGGAGGTGTCCGGCGTCATCCGGTCGGAGCGGCCCCGGCTGGTCCTGCTCGACCTGATGCTGCCCGGGACCGACGGCATCGAGCTGATGGAACGGATCCCCGAGCTGGCCGACCTGCCGGTCATATTCATCTCCGGCTACGGGCGCGACGAGACGATCGCGCGGGCGCTGGAGGCCGGCGCCACCGACTACATCGTCAAGCCGTTCTCGCCGATGGAGCTGACGGCGCGGATCCGGGCCGCCCTGCGCAAGCAGGCCGAGCCCGAGCCCTACCGGCTGGGCGGTCTGGCGATCCACTACGAGGAACGCCGGGTGAGCGTGGCCGACCGCCCAGTAGAGCTGACCGCGACCGAGCACGAACTGCTCCGCGTGCTCTCCCGCAACGCCGGGCGGGTGTCGACCCACGCCCCGGGCGGTTCGCATCGAGAACTTTGCGGGTTTTGTGCTTCCTGCCATCGGGCGACCCACCGAACGGAATGTGTGTCGGATGTCGAACGCTCTGCCCTTGATTACATTGGCGGGTGACGTTTATCGGGCGAGAAATGGTGCCGCGCCAGTAAGGTTGCCTCGGAAAATCGGACAGGTCGACAAGGAAGAGGGAATTGCCAGGCGCCTCAAGAGTTCCCTTGTCATGTTCCACGAAGGGCTCGACCATGTCTGGCGGATCGGTGGACAAGGTCGATATCACCGGAGACCGGCACGGGTGTCTATGGTCTGCGTACCAATGCCATCGACCGGGACCAAGAAACCCTGTAGCGCGCCTGCACGATGTTCACGGATCTGCAATCCGTGTTCCGTTCACCGAAGTCGGAACTCGGACTGCGTCCGATCTACCACCGAACCCGCGTCCGTTCCGACGGCCACCTGTTCTTCACCGCTCCGGCCTATCAGCTGGCGGCTTCGCGAGCATGGCGAGACCGCATGCACACCCCGAAATCGAAATGCGGGAGTGAGCTCAAGCGCCCGGTTCTGCGGGCGTCGTGGAGGTCGCGAATGAATCGACCGGGCCGGCGTCAGTCATGATCGGAAGTACCGGACCGCCCGCCCGGGCACAGGCGCGGGCGACCTGGGGGTTCAGCCTCCGCGATCGCCGAAGATGGCGGTGCCGATCCGGACGTGGGTTGCGCCGAATGCGACCGCTATCTCGTAGTCCGCGGACATGCCCATGGAGAGCCGGTGAAGGCCGTTACGCCGGGCAATGTCGGTGAGCAGTGCGAAGTGGAGCGACGGTTCCTCATCGAACGGGGGAATGCACATCAGACCGGCGACATCGAGTCCGGCCGATCGCGCTCCCCCGATCAGCCGATCGGCATCCCCGGGAAGGCACCCGGCCTTCTGCTCCTCCTCACCCGTGTTGACCTGGACGAAGCAGCGAGGTCGGCACCCCGTTCGCTCCATCGCCTTCGCGAGAGCGTTGACGAGCCTCGAACGGTCGACGCTCTCGATGACATCGAAGAGCGACACCGCCTCGACCGCCTTGTTGGTCTGCAGTGCACCGATTAGATGGAGTTCGATGCCGTCATGCTCTTCCCGCAGTGCCGGCCACTTCGAGGCGGCTTCCTGCACACGGTTCTCACCGAAAACGCGATGGCCTGCCTTGATGGCCGGACGGATGCGTTCCACACCATGGGTTTTTGTCACCGCAACCAGTGTCACTGAGTCGGCACTGCGGCCTGCCCGGGAGGCTGCGGACGCGATGTCCGCCCTGACCGCCACCAGATTGGCCTGAATGTCGGCCGTCGTCACGCCGTCACACTTTCCACCGCACCTGCGGTGCTGAACAAAATTTTAACTAATTGTAATAACACTGTTTTCTCTTCCGTCATCTCGCATCGGGCGACCGAAACATGCCGTATTCGCGCCTCCGGTGCAACAGAAGAAGGAGAGAGAATCATGCCCTCAACCGGTCTCACCCAACGCCGGGTCGACACCCTCAAACCGCGCGAGCAAACCCACGATGTCCGCGACCCCAGTCTCAAGGGTCTTGGTGTCCGCATCCTGCCGTCGGGCAGCAGGCGCTACTTCCTCCACAGCCACTTCGACGGAAAATTCATCTGGCATGCCATCGACGATTCCGGAGCGATCACCCTGGAAAGTGTCCTGCTTGCGGCGAGGCAAACCGGGAATGATGATAACCCCGACTCCTGCGTACCCGTTCCCTTCGAGATTTTGGCGGACGAGGTCTTCGAGCGCTACGGGAGGCACTGGAAACCGCGCACACCGGCGGTCAACCTCGGATACTGCCGAAACCAGATCCTGCCCTGGTTCAAGGGCAAGCCGATTTCCGAAATCACCGGCCTGGATGTCCGGCGATGGTTCGCCTCGCTTCATGCCACGCCGGTTGCCGCCGGCCGCTCAGCACCGATCCTTTCTGTCATGTTCAAACAGGCCAAAGCCTATGGCTACCGTCCCGGAGGTTCCAATCCATGCACCGGTATCAAGCGCTGCCGGCGGCGCGGTCGCGAGCGATTCCTGTCAGCCGAGGAGATACGCCGCCTGAGCAAGGTCCTCGACCGGCACCAGGATTGTCATCCGAAGGAAACGTCGGTTGTGTGTCTCCTGCTGCTGACCGGCTGCAGGAAGTCGGGAATCTTGACACTTCAATGGCCCGCATACCGCGAGGGAAGGCTCTATCTCTCGGACAGCAAGACCGGGCCGCGTACAGTCTGGCTGTCGTTTGCCACGCGTAAGGTTCTCAATGACCTGCCCAGAATCGATCCCTGGATGTTTCCATTGCCACGGGACAATGGACACTTTTCGACAACCAAGCTTGATCGCATCTGGTGGAAGATTCGGGTCGAGGCCGGCATCAACGATATACGCTGCCATGACCTTCGGCACAGCTTCGCCTCCTGGGCGATAATGCGGGGCGTTCCGTTACCGACCGCAGCGAGGCTCCTCGGTCACCGGCAGGTTTCGATGACACTGCGCTATGCACATGTCGCGGACTTGGAAGTCGAAGCGGCCGCTGAACAGACCGGTGCCGTGATTACCAGAATTCGCGAAGCGTGGGACATATAAACTCTGATCAGTCCCGAGAACGGATATTTTCGAGGCGCATCTTCAAGGCCACCGGCCCGTCGCCCGACACCCGGTAGCGGTCAAGCGCCGCCGGCTCTTCTCTCGCGCCAGCTTTCGACGTTGCCCGGGGTCCTGCCCGCCATAGAGCTTGCTGGCCGCCTTGTCCTGTCGCGTAGAGAGCGCGTTGGGCGGCACGACGCTGATCGCCGCACTTCGGGCACAAGCCCTGTGGACGGTGCAGGACCACGCAGTGTCGCGATCATGCCACGGCCCCCGCAGGTTGTCTGTCGGGCACTCGCGACGGAATCATCCGGAGCGTTGGGTCTGCCGGATCCTGGGGCAGCACCGCTCGATCCAACGCCGTGTCCCTCGCGGCCGTGATGACGAGGACCGGTTGGTTACCGCCCCGGCAAAGGTGGACATGGTCGAGCTGGCCCGTCGGTACGGCCGCTGCGGCTACCGGCGGATCGCGGCCCTGCTGCGCGACGCCGGCTGGCTGGTCACGACAAGCGGATCGAGCGCCTATGGCACTGCAACGGGTTGAAAGTGCCTGGGACGCAACCCGAACGTGGCCGTCTGCGGCTCAACGACGGTACCTGTGTCCGGTTGCGTACCGAGCGGACGAACCATGTCTGGTCTGGAGACCTCGTGCATCATCGAACCTATGATGGCCGGGTCTTTCGCACGCTCAACGTCCTGGACGAATTCACCCGCGAGAGCCTGACGATCCGGGTTCGACACAAGTTCTCCTCGCGTGACGTCATCGAGAGTTTCAACGCACGGCTGCGTGACGACCTTCTGAATGGGGAAATCCCCTATACCCTCAGAAAAGCCCGGATCCTGATCGTAGCGTGGCGTCGTCGCTACAACACCGTGCGTCCACATGTCAGTTCCCTGCAACACGCCGTTCCAATACTTTGCTCTCTTCTTACCGACCCGTGCGCCTTACCCATGTCCAGAAAGACTGCGACAAGAAGCCCACATCTACCCAGCCTGTCGATAACCGATTTTCGAGGGATCGATGACATCACTATCCCCCCGATTGGCCCCCGTTGCGTGGGTGGGGAGGACAAAACGGCATCGTGACTTGTTTTTGGCCTCTCGGCTTTGGCGAATTGTTTCCTGCCGCACCACAGACACACGGACTTTTCTCTGGATTGACGAAACTACAACCTGTTGCACCAGATCCCAATCAGATGATCACAAGAACACAGGCTGTTACGCTTCCACGCTGGATGTGGGACCGTCTGGATGCTGGGCTGTCCGTCTATCAGACGGACCTGGGCCGTCCTCGCTCATAAAGTGTCGAGAATGTTTCTGAGAAGGCGGGATATAGAGTCTTTGGATTTCAACGGACTTGAGATCATGGACTATACATCCTCAATTGATTGCAGCTCGTCTCTGGCAGTCGTCGCAGTACCGCCGAACGGATACCACCCTCCTGCCTATTCAAAGGGATCGGATAAGTACTATTTCGTCGTTCACGGGGTCGTGTATTTTACGATCGGTGATGATGAAGCAATACTGGAGAAAGGTGATGTGAGTCTGGTGCAGCGTGGCGAAGTGTTCTCTTACCGAAACCACGCTCAGGAAACAGCACGTCTTATTTTGGTTCACACTCCTCCGTTCGATTGCACTTGCGAGATGTTCATGAGCCCGGTAGAATAAATCTCGTAAGGCCCAGTCGGCGTATTCACTGTCGTTGATCTCGCCGAAATGCAACACCTGACGCTGAACGGTCCGGTCGCTGGCGACACGGACCTTCTCGACCACACTCCAGTAGCGATGTTTCTTGCCGTCCTTGTGGCGAACTTCCTCCATAAGCGAGGGGCATCCTACACGAAAGTCAAGAAATGTATCGGTAATGCCTTCGCGCCGGCACAGCGCGGCAATGCTCTCTTCGCCGCGGAAACCCTCAAGGACGATCCGGATCTTATCTTCCGCCGAATACTGCTTGCGCGTCCGGCATCGAATATCCCGCGCAACCTGCTCAGCGGACTCCTTGGCTCCCATGGATTTCCGTCTCATCTCCGTTCCCTTCGGTCACTACAATGAACAAGAAAGCCTCCATTACGAAAATACCTCAACCTGTCCCATAGGCGCTGACATCAGACATTGAGAAGGCACGCCTATAGAACGCCAAACAAGGATGCCTGACACGGACATACCGTTTGCATCTTGCAGAGAACTGCTCTAGTTAGGTTTGTTAACAGTTAACAAACGTGATTATTGGGGGACAGGCATTGGTCGACGACGTGTCGCAAACCGCTATCTCGCTTGAGGATTACAAGGCCGAGTTGCGCCGGCTGTCGGTGAATTTCGCCGCCATGTACGACGAGCCGCTGATCATTCCGAAGAAAGACAAGGTCGTTGCACACCATTGGCACTGGGCCGATTTGGAGCGGATTTTGCAGCACCCGCCGGGCCCGTCCGGATCCCTGCAGTTCCAGGACAAGTTGCCAACCGGTAATGCTGGGGCGGAACGACGCATCGTACGTCTGCAGAACCCGGGGCTCGACGGCGAAACGGTCACGAACACCATGTCGATGTCGGTTCAGTTGCTGCTTCCCGGTGAGATCGCACGGCCCCACCGCCACACGCCGGTCGCCTTCCGCTTCTTTCTGAGGGGCCAGTCCTACACGACAGTGAACAGTGAAAAGCACCAGATGGAGCCGGGCGATCTTGTGCTCACGCCCTACATGCAATGGCATGACCATGGCAATAACGGTAACGAGCCCGGCATCTGGATAGACGGCCTCGACTTCCCGCTTGTCCGGTTCCTCGATGCCGTCATCAAACAGGATACCGACAAACCACAACAGGACACCCGACACAGCGGTACATCTGACCGGCGGTTTGGTGCGACCGGATTGCGGCCGACCTGGATCGAAGCCGATGAAACCGAACGGGCCTCGCTTATCCACTACCACTGGACGGAAACTGAGACGGCTCTCAACGCCATGGCGGAGGCCGGCGATGCCAGCCCGACGGACGACATCATGTTTGAGTACGTTAATCCGGCAACGGGGCAAGCGGTCTTCACGACCATCGCCTGTTACATCCAGATGATCAGACCCGGCATTCACACCGTCCCGCAACGTGAAACCGCCCACAAGGTCTTCCACGTGTTCCGCGGCAGCGGACGCACGATCATCGACGATCAGGAAATTACGTGGTCGCAAGGTGACTTTTTTGTCATCCCTTCGCTCGCATGGCATGAGCACGCCAATGACACGAGCGAACCGGCAATTCTGTTTTCGTTGCAGGATGGGCCGACGCTGAAACACCTCGGCCTTTATCGACACGAAGCGGGCAATCGGCGGTGATCTTCAATCCGGAAACACGATGAGCAACTTGTTCGTCGGTGCCCCAGTAAGGCGCAAGGAAGATCTCGCGATGTTGCGCGGCGAGGCGCGCTATATCAGCGATCTGACGGCGACCGGGATGTTGGTGGCAACAGTGGTTCGCAGCCCCTTCCCACACGCCAAGATCCGCTCGATCGACACCAGTGCCGCGCTGGCCGTGGACGGCGTTGCCGCCATCTACACCGCAGATGATCTGGGGCCGAGCCAAAGGCATCTCGCATCCTTTGGCCAGTTTCCCCCGACCCTCCTGAGCAAGTGGCAGCCGTCTATTTGGCCGGCGCCGGTCACCACCATGGCGGGCGATCGTGTGCGATATGTCGGCGAGCCCGTCGCCCTGGTCGTAGCGACCGACAGATATGTCGCGGAGGATGCCGCCGAACTTGTCGACGTGGACTACGAGCCACTCGACCCGGTAGCCGACGCCGAGCAGGCGTTACGCGATAACGTGCCGAACATTCATGACGTCGCTGACGGAAAAGAGATCATTCAGACCGAACCCTGGCGGTCGTGGTGCTCTGCACCCGATCAGTGGACCGACGACGGTGCATTGCATGTGTCCTGGGATCGAAATACCGCACTCGACATGACCGTTCATGCCGGCGACGTCGATGCCGCCTTTGCTAAGGCAGCTCATGTCGTCAAGCAACGTTACAAAAGCCACCGCTATGCCGGTGTGCCGTTAGAGGGCCGCGGCATCCTGGCCATTCCTGACCCCGATGGTGAAGGCATGAAGGTCTGGTCGAGCCACCAGATCCCCTTTTTCCACCGTGCGCTGATCGCCGAATCCTTAGGCGTACCGGAAGAAACCATCCGGGTCGCGCAGCCCTATCTTGGCGGTGGTTTTGGTCAGAAAGCCGGCATCTACGGCGAGGACGTTCTCATTCCTTTCGCCGCAAGGGCTCTGGGCCGGCCGGTCAAGTGGCTGGAGGACAAACACGAACACTTCCAAGCTTCGAGCCATTCGCGCGAGCAGCAATACGACGCCGAATTGGCCCTGGATGGAGAGGGCCGGATCTTGGGGCTGCGTTATGACGTCTTGATCGACGTCGGCGCCTATCTGACATTCCCGGTCGTGCTGCCTTATCTCGGCATGTGCCATGTGTTCGGCCCCTATCGCCTTCCGGCGATGCAGGCGCGGCTCAGATCGATCTTCACCAACAAGGTACCTTCAGCCCCTTATCGCGGCGCGGGTCGGCCTGAAGTTGTCTTCATGATGAACCGTCTGGTCGATCACGCAGCTCGTAAACTCGGCCTCGATCCAGCCGACATCAGGCGGCGCAATCTGATTGGCCCGGACGAAATGCCGCTGGATGTCGGGTTCCTCTATCGGGACGGGGCGCCTCTGATTATCGACAGCGGCAATTACCCTGAAGCACTGCAGAAGAATCTGGACGGTATTGACTACGAGGTATTTCGTCAGGAGCAGAAGCAAGCGCGCGCGGCGGGTCGTTACCCCGGCATCGGCATAGCTTGCAACATCGAAGCCGGCGGTCTTGGGCCCGTCGAAGGCGCGCGGGTCGAAATCGTCAGTTCCGGCGATGTTGTCATTCATCTGGGCGTGGTTGATAGCGGACAAGGGCACCGAACCACCTTCGCTCAAATCTGCGCCGATGTACTGGGCATGGATGTCGCGAACATCTCCGTACGCTCAGGCGATACACGCGGCGTCATATACAGCCGGGGCACCTATCACAGCCGCGCTGCCGTGCTTGCCGGCAACGCGGTGCACGGCGCCGCCCAAAAGGTCAAAACGAAGCTTCTGCAGCTGGCGAGCCACCATCTTGAGGCTTCGCCCCAAGACTTGGAGCTGTCCGCAGGGGCGGTGCGCGTGAAGGGCACGGACCGGTCGATGACCGTGAGACGCTGCGCCCAGCTCTGCGTCCCCGACGGTTCATCCGTTGCGGCAGCGGTTGCCTCGGCAGGCGCTATCGTCGGCCTGCCTCCCGGCATGGAACCCGGTCTCGACGAGACACATTTCCAGCCGGGCACATCGGTCGTCTGGGGTAATGCGTCCCATGCCGCGACCGTCGAGGTCGACCCGGAACTGGGGACCTTCAAGATTCTGCGCTACGTCGTCGTGCATGATTGCGGCCGTGTGCTGAACCCCCTCATCGTTGAAGGTCAGGTCCATGGCGGCGTCGCACAAGGCATCGGCGGCGCCGTGTTGGAGCAGTTGGTCTATGACGAACACGGCCACCTCACGACCTCCACCCTGGCCGACTACATGTTGCCGCGCATTGCCGACATCCCCGACATCGAGACCATCTCGATGGAAAGCCTGTCGCCCTTGAATCCATTGGGTGTGAAAGGGGCGGGCGAAGGCGGCACCATCGGACCACCGGCTGTTCTCGCCGCCGCCGTTGAAGACGCGCTTGCACCCTTCGGTGTCACGATCAGCCAAACTCCGCTTTCGCCGGCGAACATCTTGCGGGCATTGCGTGAAGCCAAGGGAGCAGCGTGAGCATGCGCCCGGCGGCTTTTGATTATCTCGTGCCGGCATCCCTTGAGGAGGCGCTTGCCATGCTCGTTGAACGGGGAGCCGATGCACGCGTTCTGTCGGGTGGCCAAAGTCTCATTCCGGCCATGAACTTGCGCCTGGCACGGCCGGAGACACTCATCGACATCGGCCGAATCTCCGGTCTGGATTCAATCGAGATTGGACAAGACAAGATAACGTTCGGTGCGATGGTGACCCATGCACAAATTGAACGCTCAGCGGAGTTGCGCCAAGCCCTGCCGATCTTGCCGGAAATCGCGCGCCACATTGCTCATCCAGCAATTCGCAACCGCGGCACCTTTGGCGGTAGCCTCGCCCACGCCGACCCCGCGTCCGAATGGCCGTGCACACTGCTGGCCATGGGCGGCGGCGTCACAGCCCTCGGCCCGAGCGGACCGCGCCATATCGACGCCCACGACTTTGTCCAGTCTCCTTTGACGACGGCTCTTGAGGACGATGAGATCCTTACCTCCGCAAGCCTTCCCTTGCGTGGCGGGCAGTGGCGCTGGTCGTTCCACGAGATCGCACGCCAATCGGGCGCCTTTGGCCTCGTTCTGTTGCTGGCGGGGGCGGACATCGCGTCAGACGGACTTGTCCGCGATGTCCGCCTGGCGATCGGTGGCTGTGGTCCTCGCCCACTGGCGCCAATCACCGACTGGTCATTCCTGGCGGGACCTGGTTCAGGTGCGGCCTCGATCGATCGGGCAGCGGAGCAGGTGATGCAGACCATCGATCCTTCCGGTGATGCACACGCCAGCGCCGATGACCGACGGCATATGGCCGGTACCTTGACCAGACGTGCTCTTTCGGAGCTCCTCGGTTTGGCAGCGGAAGGTAACCGGTGATGACGGCAAGACGCGACATCCTGCTGACCGTCAATGGACATGAACACCGCCTTTCCGTCGAGCCAAGGCGTTTGCTATGCGATGTCATTCGCGAGGACCTGGGTCTTACCGGTACGCATGTGTCCTGCGAGCTTGGTGTCTGCGGGATCTGCACCGTTTTGATGGATGGCAAGACGGTGAGCTCCTGCCTGACGTTCGCGGTGCAGGCTGATGGCGCCCGTATCGAGACCATCGAAATTTTGAACAGTTCTGACGGTCTACATCCCCTGCAGCAAGCCTTTCACGATCACCATGGACTGCAATGTGGCTATTGCACGCCGGGTTTCCTGGTCACGCTGCTTGGTCTGCTGCGTGACAAGCCAGATGCCTCGGACGAGGAGATCGAGGACGCGCTCGATGGCGTTCTGTGCCGTTGCACTGGCTATCAAAATATCAGGTTCGCGGCACGCGAGGCGCGCGATGCGATGCAAAGAACGATGAAGGAGAGGACAAAATAATGGATCTGGGTCTGAAGGGAAAGACCGCGCTGATCGCTGCTTCGAGCAAGGGTCTTGGCAAGGCGACAGCAATAGTCTTGGCCGAAGAGGGTTGTCGGGTTGCAGTGTGTGCGCGCCATCGCGAAGAACTGGCCACCACTGCGGAAGAGATTCGTAACGGCACTGGAGCCGAAGTCCTCGATATCGTCTGCGATCTCAGTGATGGAGATGCGATCACCCGAATGTTCGATAAACGACGGAGACTTTCGGAGGTGTTGATGTTCTGGTGATCAATGCAGGCGGCCCGCCCGTTGTACCGCTCGACGACCTGACCGACGAACATTGGCTCGCTGCCTACCAGCTCACTCATCTTTCCGCCGTGCGGATGATACGGGCAAGCCTGCCGCACATGCGGGCGCATAACTGGGGCCGGATCATCGCGATTGAATCGAGCTCAGTAAAACAGCCTGTCGCGGGGCTGCATCTGTCCAATGGTGTGCGCGCGGGCGTTGCCGGATTTTTCAAATCGATCCTTGATGACCTCGCGAAGAACAACATCACTATCAACACCGTCCTGCCAGGCGTCTATTTGACCGACAGGATTTTGAACAATCAGAAGGCGATCGCAGAGCGGACGGGCACGACGGTCGAGGCGCGCTTTGACCTGCTCAAAAGCAACATTCCGATGGGACGTTTTGGAGAACCGGCCGAACTGGGCGCGATGATCGCGTTCCTGGCCTCAGAACAGGCCGGGTATGTCACGGGTTCCGTTATTCAGGTCGACGGCGGCCTGATCCGCAGTGTGGTGTGACGTGACGTTTGACGTTTCTAAACTCGGACCGGTTTGGGCCATCGATACATTTACAGCCAAACCCTCGAAGGCTTAGGACACGTCGGACATTTTGAAACCAAGGAAGCCTGCCGACAGATTCGGCGGATACACAAGAGGAGAGAATCGAATGGTTAAATTGCATAAGAGTTTGAGATACCTTGCTTTTACAGGCGCAGTTCTTCTTGCGGCCAGCGGAACGGCGGCCGCCCAGGACAGCTTCAAGATTGGCATCCTGACCGGACTAACCGGCGGCTACGGGCCCTGGGGTCAGGCAGGCCTCCAGGCGGCTGAAGTTGCCGCCGAGGAGATCAACGCCGCTGGCGGCGCCAATGGCGCCATGGTTGAGCTCATTCCCGCAGACAACCAATCCAGCGCCGAAGGATCCGTCGCCGCATGGCAACGGTTGGTCGAAGTTGAGAATGTTGTGGCGGTCGCCGGTATCGAGAGCGATGGCGCACTCGCGTTGCTTGATGATTCGGAGAATGCGAAGGTACCCGTCATGTGTCCGGCCTGTGGCACGCCAAAGCTGGCGACGCTCGGAGGCAAGTACGTCTGGCGTTTTACCGGCGGGGACGACGATCTCGGAGTCATCATGGCCCAGGTTGCGCTGGCGCAGACCCAGAGCGTCGCCATCCTGACGCAGCTCGGGCTGGACGCGACCGAAGGCATTACGGATGTCTTCATCCGCGCCTTTTCCAATGGCGGTGGCGAAGTTGTTGGCGATATTCGTTTCAGCGGCGATTCCGCGTCGTTTCGGGGCGATCTCGAAACCGCCTTCGCGGCCAGTGATCATGTGATGATCTCAACCGATCTCGAGGTCGGCACGCGTCTGTTGACCGAATACCTGCGCCGCGACTATGGCGGCACCCTCTATGTCATACCCGAGCTGATTGCGAACGAGGTCGCCGCCATGGGTGATGGTACGCTCGATGGCAAGGTGCTCGGCGTCAGCCCGACCTACGACCTTGAAAATCCGGCCTTCGTGTCCTTCGCCGCGGCCTTCGAGGCCAAGACGGGCAACAGGCCGTCAGCCGCAATGTACGAACCCAATTACTACGACCAGATCATCATCCTGGCTCTGGCGGCGGCGGCGGCGGGCAGCAATGATGGCGAAGCCATTCGCAACAACCTTGCCAACGTTGCCAACGAGCCCGGCGTGGTCGTCTACAACTATGCCGATGGCCTTGCAGCCCTTAATGCCGGCGAGGAGATTGCCTATTATGGCGCGTCCGGTTCGATCGACTTCAACGACTTCGGCAACGTCGCCAGCTTCTACGGCGAAGTGACACCCCAGGACGGTATCTGGGTCGAGGTGCGTGCCGTCGAGCTCGATTCGAGCTTGCGGTAATTGGGATTTGGATCGCCGGGGGAGCATGGCGTAGGCCACCTCTCCCGGCACCAACCCGGTTAGAGAAGATTTCACGTGCAGTTCGTCTTCTTTGGTCTGATAACCGGCAGCATCCTGGCGATCGCCGCAGCCGGGTTCGCGTTGATCCGCCAGGTCGAGGGGTTCCTGAACATCGCCCACGGTCAATACATGCTGGTCGGTGCGCTGGTCGGTCTTGGACTGATGCAAGCCGGACTGAATATCTATCTTGCCGGCCTCGGCGCGGCAATCATCGTTGGCGTGGTTGGCGTCGCAATTGCATGGGTCGTCTTTTTTCCGTTGCGGGACAAAGGACAGCTGTCTCAGTTCTTCAGTTCGATCGGTGTCGCGTTCGTTGTCTATGGTGTCGTCCTGGCGACGTGGACGGGCAGCGGCATCAAGGTTTACCCGGTAGATTTTGGCCGTCCCTTCGATCTTCTCGGCGTTAGCGTCACAACCGGCGAACTGGTGGTGATCGGGGTCGCCTGGCTCGGAGTTTTGGCACTCCATCTGTTTCTGACCGGAACAAATTTGGGGCTGTGGGTGCGTGCGACCGCCAGCAATCGCGATCTTGCCGCGACACGTGGCGTCAGGACCGATTTGGTGATGGTCATCGTCTGGTTTCTGGCATCGGCGCTCGCTGGCCTGGCCGGCGTGCTGATCGGTGTCCTCGGTTCGGTGCATTCCGAGCTGGGCTGGCAATACATCCTGACCATTCTGGCAGTGACCGTCATGGGCGGGATCGGCAATCTCTATGGCGTGTTGGCGTCGGGACTGATCCTGGGGATGGTCATCGATCTCAGTTCGCTTGTTATTCCGAGCAAGTATGGAACCGTGCTGGCCTTCGGCGTCATCATCCTGACACTTGTCATCAGACCTCAAGGCCTGTTCTCGATTCAGCGTCGGCGAGAGGCCGGCCAATGAGCGGCATTTCCGTTTTCCTGGCCAGCATGTTGGCGCTCATGGGCATCTACGTGATTTTGGCGACGATCCTGAATTTGGAGGCGGGTTGGGGCGGCCTATGGGATCTCGGCATGGCCGGACTGCTTGCCGCCGGAGCTTATACTTACGTCATCTTGACGGTTGCCAGCGATGCAATTGTGTTTGCGCCCCACCTGCCTCTATGGGTCGGCGTTATCGGCGCATCATTGGTGACCGGTGCCCTGGCATTCTTGATCGGAATATCATCTCTGCGCATGCGTGGCGAATATTTCCTTATTACGACGTTCGCATTTTCCGTTGTGGTGCTGCAGCTGATTACAACGGAACGACACATCACGTCGGGCGCGACAGGGTTTCACGACATCGCCCGACCCTTCGAAGGTACCGTCTCTGCGCGCGACTATAATTTTGTCCTGCTCGCCTTCGTCGTTGTTGCCGCAATAATCGTCTGGCTCATTGTCGATAGGCTGGGACGAGCGCCCTTCGGTCGTCTGCTACGAGCCCTGCGCGATAACGAAGCGGCAGCCCAGTCGGTTGGCAAGAACATCACACGGGCGCGCCTCCAGACATTCGTTATCGCCGGGTTGTTGATCGGCGCGGTATCACCGATCTATGTCTGGTACGTCCGTTCATTGTCGCCACACCATTTTCACGTGACCCTGGCATTTACCGTGTGGACCGCTCTGGTCATCGGCGGCATGGGCAATCGCTGGGCTCCAATCTTTGGTGCAGTCCTGTTGATAGGCTTGACCGAGGCGGTGCAATTCCTGCAGATCTCCGTCGAACATGCCGTCCTGTTGGCTTCCGCCCGTCCGATCATCATCGGCCTGGCTTTGATCCTGATTCTACGATTCAGACCTCAGGGTTTGCTTCCGGAAGGCGGGAGTTTTGCCGGTGCACGCCGTGCCGTTGATGAAAAGGAACGACGATGATATTGCAGGCAACAGCCCTTGCCAAGAATTTCGGCGGCATCAGGGCGCTGCAAGGCGCCAGCATATCAGTTACGGCAGGCTCCATCACGGCTCTGATTGGGCCCAATGGCGCGGGCAAGACGACGATGTTTAATGCCATAGCCGGATTTACCCCGGTCGATCGCGGATCAATCGATTTCGGCGGTCAGGACATCACTCGCCTGAAACCATGGCAGATTGTCCGCCTCGGCCTATCGCGCACCTTTCAGACGCCATCGGGTTTCTCGTCGATGACGGTATGGGAGAACCTGATGGTCGCGGGATCCGACTATGTTATGGACTCGCCGGTAACGGCGCTGACCGCGGGCGGCGGGCTTGCCAAAACTCAACGGCAAGTATCCGCGACAGCAGCACAGCTGCTCGACCGCCTGTCACTCGGTGACATCTGCGACCACCGCCTCAGCGCGCTGTCCGCGGCGGATCTGCGCTTTGTAGAAATAGCCCGCCAACTCATGTCGCGGCCGATTTTGCTCATGCTCGATGAACCGGCGGCTGGCTTCGGTCCCGACAAGATCGAACAGCTCGACAAGTTTGTGCGCCGGCTCAAGGATGACGGCATCACCATCCTCCTGATCGAACACAATCTTTCCTTTGTGTTGGATTTGGCTGATTACGTCTTTGTGCTGGCAAACGGCAATGTCATTGCCCACGGCAATCCCGACTCCGTTGTCAGGAACGAGGCCGTGATCAGCAACTACATAGGAACCGGTCATGGCGCTGCTTGAAGTGGCGAACCTGCATTCGGGTTATGGCAAACTGCCCGTTTTGCACGGCGTCAACTTTAGTGTTGGAGCCGGCGAGTTGGCCGCCGTGTTTGGCCCCAACGGGGCAGGCAAATCGACCATGGCCAAAAGCGTGTTCGGCAGACTAACTCTCAGTGCGGGGCGGATCACGTATGACGGTCAATTACTTAACGCGATTCCAACGGAGCGGCTGAATGGGTTGGGACTCGCTTATGTGCCTCAGGAGAGCAACGGCTTCCCTACACTCTCGGTCGATGACAACCTGCGCGTCGGTCTCGCGGGCCGGCGCGGCGTCCAGCTTAAGCCCGCCCTGGAGCGCGCATACGACATGTTCCCGGCTCTTGGTGGGCGGCGAGGCCAGCGCGCCAGTACGCTCTCCGGCGGCGAACGTCAGATGTTGGCGCTCGCAAGCGCCGTCGTCCTTGAACCGGAATTTCTTCTGGTCGATGAGCCGACCAGCGGTCTAGCACCCATCATCGTCGACGGACTGATCGAGAAGACATTGGAGATCGCCGGCGCCGGGACGACGATCCTTTGGATCGTCGGTGATGACGCGATGAAAATCCTGCCCCACGCCGATCGCAGCTACCTGATGCAGTCTGGCGTCATTGCCGGCGAATGGGCAAAAAACGAAACACTGAAGGAAAGCGAGTTGGCGGAGCTTTTCTTCGGTGCCGGCAGGGCGCCATGAAGGGGCAGCCGCGATGAAGTTCGCAGACCGGCTTGACCGACTTCCCCCTTACCTGTTTTCTGAACTTCGCCAGAAGGTTTTGGACTTGCGCAGCCAGGGTGTTGACGTCATTACCCTTGGCGCCGGCGACCCGGACATGCCGACACCCGAACCCGTCATTGCGGCCGCCCAGCGCGCGATGGCCGACGCGGTAAACCACCGCTACCCGGACAACCGCGGAAAATCGGAATTTCGCGAGGCCGCCGCCGCCTTCATGCGCAATCGATTTGACGTTTCACTTGATCCAGATTGTGAAATCTTTCCGGTCCTGGGTGGCAAAGAAGCCATCCACCACCTGGCGATGATCTGTTTGGAGGAAGGTGACGTCTGCCTGTCGCCTGATCCCGGTTACCCGGTTTATCATTCTGCACCGGTGCTTGCCGGTGCGGGTGTCCACCCGCTCCCTCTGCTGAGAAAACATTCCTTCCTGCCGGACTTAGATAGCGTACCTGCCGAAACTCTGGAACGGGCGCGTCTCATCTATGTGAACTACCCCAACAACCCAACCGGCGCGGTGGTCGATGAGGACTTTTTTGCCCGCGTTGTAGCATTCGCCCAACAGAACGATCTCATTGTCGTTCACGACAATGCCTATTCCGAGCTGTCGTTTGACGGCTACCGGCCAGGAAGTTTTCTTGCGACCCCCGGCGCGATGGATGTTGGCGTCGAGGTCTTCTCGCTTTCCAAAGGGTGGAACATGACCGGCTGGCGTGTCGGTTGGCTGGCCGGCAATCGCGAGATCATCAAGCGATATGGCCATCTGAAGCCCAATGTTGACGCTGGAATCTTTGGTGCCCTGCAAACGGCGGCCATCACCGCAGTAACATCCGAACACAAGTTTCCACAGGCAATGTCCGCGATTTATCAACAACGCCGCGACCTCATGGTGGAGACGCTGCGCGACGTCGGTTTGGATGCCCGGCCACAATGCGCCACACCGTTTCTGTGGGTGCCGACACCTGAGGGACAATCCTCCAAGCAGTTTTGCGACCGGCTGCTCGATAAGGCCGGCGTGGTCGTCTCGCCCGGCAACGCATTCGGGACGGCTGGAGAGGGCTTCTTCAGGGTCGCTCTGATGGTCCCGGACGACCGGCTTCGTGAAGCTGCCGCGCGGATACGTGGCGCGTTGGTTGATGGGGAAGCGGCATGACGAAGGCGCCACGGGCCGATGGCGCTGTGCGTCTTCAAACGCTACCGCGCAAGTCGGTGTCTGTATTGACCCTGGACTTCATTCGTACGGCCATCCACAACGGCGACTTCCTTACCGGGTGAGCGCCTGACTGAGCGCCCAATGTAAGCCGCGGCCCGGTTCGCGACGCATTGCGGAAGCTGGAGCGGGTAGGTCTCGTCGTTTCCTCCCTGAACCGAGGAACCTATGTAACGCGATTGAAACTCGATGATCTGGAGGAGATTTATTCGCTGTGCATCGTGCAGGAGCAACTTGCGATGCGCCTTGCCTGCAGAAATCCGGACGACACCGCGAACTCCTCGACGTCATTATCCGAAGAGATGAGGACGAGGCAGCAAAATTAATTCAGTCTCACATCGACAATGCGTTTGAACCACTGGCCGGAATTCAGGATCGTTCCAACAGCCTCGACCTCAAATTCTGGAGGCCTCTCTGCCACAGCCTTTAGCTCCATAATCTGCATTGAACTCAAGCTCAAGCGGTGGCGGTGGCGGTTTGCCACAGACACATTACGTGGTTGCGAAACTTGTGAAGAATTTCTTCGGGATATCAGATGGCGTTGGACGTTGAATGTGTTGTAGATGGCGGCGTGAATAGAGAGATACCGCTGCGCTGATCGAGCCGATTTGAAACGTCGCATTCGTCGTTCCCGCTGTCGGACCGGCAAGTGAGAGTTCACGGACTCTGTTGTTCTTCCTGCCACCAAAATCATGGTACCTGGCAAGACCCAGATCCTTCAGAGCAGCACCACAAGATGGCAGTTTGTCTGTGACAACGACTTCTGGGACAAAACCTTGATTTTTCAACAGTGTTTAATATCACATGTCAACCACATGTCTCGTTTGATGTTGTCACACCTTCCAGATAGTCGAACTTGCGCATCATCGCCTCGTGGCAGGACGTGATGGCGGCCACCTGACCGGCAGAAAGCGCGTTACGCCAAACTCCGGAACGGCCCTGACGGAAGAAGCGCTTCTGCGGAGCCGAGCGTTCCGCAAACCCTTTTTGCTCCTCCTGGCGCCGCAGACTTTCGAAGGATGTGGCCTTGACAGTGCTCTTGATGCGGCTGCGGGATACCCCGAGATTGAGGAACCTCACCAGACGGGTGAATGAATCGACCGGCGATCTCAGCATGTCTTCATAGCGCATGACATGGAGCCCCGGCAGGGACCGCCTTGTCCAGCTTTCCACATTCTGGGACCAGCTTCCCATGAGCTCAGAGACATGGCTCGCCGTGGACGGTGTCTCATGGTTCTCGAGGTTCATGAGGCCGATCGCGACATCGAGCGGCACACCCTGATGGTCCGCGAAGGAAAGCGCGATGTCGAGCGGGTTGCGCACGACATAGATCGCGCCGGAAGTGACCTCCATGTTGACGGTGGGATGACCCCAGGCGCGCAGCACGGCGAGGTGGGTCTTGCAGAAGGTATCACGGGCGTGGCGGCCTGCGAAGGCGGCCTGCGCGGCCGGACGGGTCCGCGCGACATCCCTGGGCGTCCACATCGTCCAGGGTCTGGGATCGATGGCCGCGTAGTTGGCGATCGCGGCCTCGTTGCCGGCGGTTTGCGCCATGCGGTTGATATCGAAGGCACCGTCGGGCCTGCGCAGGAGTTCGTGCAGGAACGCCCTCACCCAGGTATTGCCGGACTTGGGATAGCTGGCGATCCAGACGATACGGCCCACGGTCCGGATGCCTCAGTGCTTCGGGTCCGACGGCAGATCCTTGCGGTCCGCGTCGAAAACCCGGGGAAACCGCGGGCAATCCAGTGGGTCGCCCGGAGCAAGCCCGCAATCGGGGAAATCGGGTTCCATGATCCCGGGATGCCGGACATAGACCGTGTCGTCACCGACCCACGTCGTGTTGGTCGCCCTTCGGCGAACCAAATTTTGCGGATTGCCCGGCGCGCCGTGAATGGTCATGCCGTGGAACGCCACGACGTCTCCGGGTTCGAGATCCCAGGAAAGCAGCCTGTCGGCATGATCGGTCTCGATATCGGGCGGCTCCATGAAACCGTGTTGTTCACCGCGGCCGAAATCGCCGCCGTCGCGGAAGTGCACCGGAGGCAAGGCGGTACCCCAGAGGTGTGAACCCCCGACGCACTGCAGACAGACATCGGCCGGCACCGGATCCAGGGGTGCCCAGAGCACCACGATCTGGCGACCGGCAACGCAGTAGTAGGGCTGATCCTGATGCCATGTGCTCTGCTTGGCCGCACCGGGTTCCTTCACGAAGATGCCATCGAACAGGAAATTGGCGCGCCTCGAGTTCATGAGGGCGGCAGAGAGTTCGGCGGCTGGCCCCTCCAGTACGAAACGCCTGAGCAGGGGCACACGGTCCGATGCGAGATAGTCGGTGAAGAAGACGGGCTCGCCTGCCTCCTGGATGCGCCGCGCGTAGCGCCCTTCGGTCAGCATGGCCTGCTCGACGCCCTCGCGCAGCAGGTCCACCCAGTCGGCCTGATAGACGCCCCTGAGCGGCACCGCGCCGATGGTCCAGAACCGCTCGCGCTCGCTCCTGGTGGGAAGCCTTCGGGGATGGGCAGGCACGATGACCGTTCTCCTACTTCACGACGAGGTCATGGGGCATCGACGAGACCGGCTCGAAACGGTCCTCATGGACAACGCCGGTTTCGCCCAGGCTCATGGTCAGGCGGTTGGCGCTGTCGACAAGGATCATGTGCATGAAGATGACCATGCCTGGTTCCACCGTTGCCGTGTTGCCATGATAGATCATGGGCTCTTCCATCCAGGAAGGCGGGTAGTTGGCCGAAAGCGAATAACCGCAGGCATTGAGACGGCATTCCTTCAGGCCGTGGGCGTCGATGACACGGGCGTGGGCATCGTAGATGTCACCGAACGTCGCAGCCTGCCTGGCGATGGCCTGGCAGGCTGCAAGCGCTTCGACACAGGCTTCGTGCATCCTCGTGTGACGGTCGTCTGCGCGGCCGGTCAGGACCGTTCTCATGATCGCCGCATGGTAGTGGCGGTAGCCGGCCGCGAACTCGAGCTGCACCTGGTCATTGGCACCGATCGTCTCCCGGCCCGTAAAATAGCGCACCAGGAGCGCGCCATCGCCCGACGCTATGATCGCGCGGCTCGCCGGATAGTCGCCGCCGCCGCCGAGGATGGCCTGTTCCAGTGCGGCATAGAGCCTGCTTTCATCGACGCCCGAAGCGATGGTTGCGTTGAGCGCCCGCAGTCCGTCATCGACGAGCCCGCCCGCCCTCCTGACAAAGCCCTGTTCGCTCGGGCTCTTGATCAGCCGAAGCCCCTGGACGAGATCGCTGGCATCCTTCCATGTACCGAAACCCTGGAGCGCCCTTTCCATCATGACCCAGCGCTGGCCGGTCAGGCCCCAAGCGTTCAGTTCGACGCCCAATTTCGCGCCGCGAAGCTGCTTCTCCTCAAGAACGGCAAGGACATCGTCGGCCGGATTCGCACCTCCCCGATCAACCCAGATGCGCACGTCCGGTATCATCGAGGTGTAGGCTGCCTGCTCCCTGTCCGCCGACCTCGTGACGAGCACCATGTCGCCGTCGGCACGGAACACGAGGCACTGGAACAGCGAGTACCCGGCGGTGTCGTAGCCGGTGAGGTAGTACATGCTTTCCTGGCGGAAGATGAGCAGGGCGTCGAGGCCAAGCTCGTCGAGCCGCCCGGACGTGCGCCTTCTGCGCTCGGCCAGCTCGTCTTCGGGAAAGTGGAGATGGGGCATCTCGAGGAACTCCGCTCGCAAACGGTGACGATCATGCCGTTGCAGCCGCCCTGCCGTAAAGATAGAACTACATCCGCGCAATCCGGGATGAGCTCATTGAAGATCGACCCCTGCCTGTTCCAGCTCCGCGCCGTCGTGAAGCCCGAGTGGATCGACGAGTACGGGCATCTCAACATGGCCTACTACGTCCTGATCTGCGACAACGCCACTGCGGCGTTCTGGGACACGATGAATGCCCCCGACACCCAGGACCGGCGCAACGGCGCCGAATACGCAGTTGTCGAGACCCATGTGAACTATTTCGACGAATTGAGGGTCGGTGCCCCGGTTCTCGTCACTACGCAGGCGCTCGCCGCCGATACCAAGCGCTTTCGGATCTTCCATCGCCTGTACCACGAGGACGAGGGCTATCTCGCGGCAACCAACGAGGTGATGTCACTCGGCTTCAATCTGAACACCCGCGCCATGATGGAATTCGTCCCCAGGGCCCGCGACTGCCTGCAGCAGACGGTATCCGAACACGCGGAACTCGAGCGGCATGCCAATGTGGGACGTGCCATCGGCCAGCCGAGAAAACGATGACGAACGAGAAGGATCGGGAAGAACGTCCCTCACCCGATTCCGAAGCCGGTCCGGTCGAGGAAGTCGGAGGACCGAAGGGACCCGAGCCCACACGCTACGGCGAATGGGAGATCAACGGACGCGTGGTCGATTTCTGACCGTTGCGTTCAGACCTCCCGTCTCAAGGATGAGGAAGACAGGACCAATGCGCGAACACCATTCTCCGCCGAGGACGACCTCCTATGCCGAGCACGGCATGGCGGCAACATCGCACCCGAGTGCCACTCTTGCCGCGCTCGATATCCTGAGGGCCGGCGGCAACGCCATGGACGCCGCCGTCGCCGCGGCCGCCACACTTGCCGTGGTGGAGCCCATGTCGACCGGGATTGGCGGCGATGTCTTCTGCCTCTATGCACCCAGGGGCACATCCGGCATCGTGGCCTACAACGGATCGGGCCGCGCGCCCCGGCGTGCGGAAGCATCCTGGTACCTGGACCGGGGCATCGGCACGATCGCCGCCGAGAGCGCTCATGCCGTCACCATACCGGGCTGTGTCGATGCATGGTGCCGGCTGATCGACGATCACGGCACACTGGATCTCGGCGAGGTCCTGCAGCCGGCCATCCGCCATGCCGAGAATGGCTATACGATCCATCCTGTGATCCACGAGGCCTGGGTTGCTGCCGAGCAGCGTCTGGCGCACGACGAACACGCCGGAAGACTTCTCCTGGTGGACGGCCGCGCACCGGACGTCGGTTCCATTCACACCCAGCCCCTGCTCGCTGCCACATTACGGGAGATCGCCGGCCAGGGTCGCGCCGGATTCTACGAGGGCTGGGTGGCCGACGACATCGTCCGCCGCCTGAAGGAACTCGGCGGTCTTCACGAGGCGGAGGATTTCGCTTCGGCGGCGGGCGAATACGTCGATCCGATCTCGACCGAAATCGGCGGCTACCGGATCCACGAGTGTCCTCCCAACGGCCAGGGCATCGTGGCGCTCATCATGATGAATATCCTCGAGGGCTACGATCTCGCCAGCCAAGGGCCGCTTTCGGCAGATCGGCTCCATCTCACGCTGGAGGCGGGCCGGCTCGCCTTCCGCGACCGGGCAGAATATGTCGCCGATCCGGTCATGGCCGATGTGCCCGTCGACACGCTTCTCTCCGGGACCTACGCCGACATGCTGCGCGCCGAAATCGACATCGAACGGGCATTCGATGAAGTGCCCGGTCCCAGGCTGCCGAATACGCCCAGCACGGTCTATCTCACAGTGGTCGACAAGGACCGCAATGCGGCAAGCTTCATCAATTCGATCTATTTCTCGTTCGGTTCCTCGCGTGTCGCGCCGAAGTCCGGTGTCACCCTGCAGAACAGGGGCTGCGGTTTCGTGATCGAGCCTGGTCACCGCAACTGCATTGCTCCGGGCAAGCGGCCGATGCACACCATCATCCCGGCGATGCTGACAAGGGACCACAAGGCCGTCATGCCGTTCGGCGTCATGGGCGGCGACTATCAGCCCTGGGGCCACACCCATGTTCTCCAGAACATGCTGCATTTCGGCATGTCCCCCCAGGAAGCGCTCGATCTGCCGCGATTCTGCTACCAGGACGGCGTCGCCATGATGGAGCCGGCAGTACCCGGGAATGTCATGCACGATCTTGCAAACCGTGGACACCGTGTCGGCATCACGCCTGAACCCTTCGGCGGCGGCCAGGCGATCTGGATCGACTGGGAAAGGGGGACGCTTGCCGGCGGAACCGAACCGCGCAAGGACGGTATCGCCCTGGGGTATTGACTCACGCAAGATCGTTGCGCATCACCTCGCCGCCCTTGAGGACCAAGCGCACATCGCGGATCATGTGAATATCGCGGATGGGGTCATCGGCAAAACCGGTAATGTCCGCGAATTTGCCCACCTCGAGTGAACCGGTTTCGTTTTCCGTGCCCAGCAGCCTCGCACCACCCAGGGTCGCTGCGCTGACGGCTTCCTCCGGCGACATGCCCGCACCCGTCACCATGCGCTCGATCTCCTGGGTGTTATCGCCGTGGTGATTGCCGGGCGTGCCGGCATCCGTACCCATGGCGATCCTGACGCCGACCTCGTTGGCAAGCCTGGTGTTGCTGAGGTGGATCTCCTCGGTCTCGATGTATCTTTCGCGGATGTGGGGAAGGAGGTTCGCCGATGCGCGGTTGTCCGCAAGAAGCGCGGAGTGCACGCACAGCGTGGGCACGAGCCAGGTACCCTTCTCGGCCATCAGTGCGTAGGTGTCCTCGTCGCCGAAACTGCCATGCTCGACACTTCGGCAACCGGCAAGCGCTGCATTGCGAATGCCTTCGCAGGCGTGCGCATGAGCAGCACAGTGCTTGAAGTTCTCCTCGGCGATTGCCACCGCGGCCTTCAATTCATCGAGCTGGTACTGGATCGCACGGGCGTCCTCGTACTCCGTGCTGGTAATGGCACCCGTAGCCATGACCTTGATGAGGTCGGCGCCCATGGCAAGCTGCTGCCGGGCCGCGGCGCGGACCTGGTCCGGCCCGTCGGCTGTCGCATACATGCCCGTGTAATAGGCCGTCGTCGACGTGGTGATGGAAAGCAGCCGGCCGGCGCAATAGAGACGGGGACCCTTGAGCCTGCCCCTGTTGATCAGATTGCGCACGGCGATCTCGTGATAGTCCCAGCCACCGACATCCCGGGCCGTGGTGATGCCGCCCATGAGTGTGCGTTCCGCCGCCTGAGCCGCATAGATCGCGGTTTCTCCCGGCAGTCTGCCGGCCCACGGATTGTCGGGATTGCCGTCTTCGGTCGGCATGCACAGGTGAACATGGCAATCGATGAAACCGGGCATCAGGAAGGCGCCCTCGACATCGATCACCCTGTCATCGCCCATTGGCCTTCCGCTCGCACCGCGATCGGCAATCCGTCCCTCATCCACACGGAGGTCGCCGTCGCGCCAGGTACCTTCGGCAACATCGTAAAGCCTTCCGCCCCTTATCCAGGTTGCCATGACGTTTCCTCCTCGACTGTGTCGCTGCCGGTAGATCCCTATCCCACGACGATCAGCGAATAGGGCACATCCGGTGTCGCGAACCTCGCCCGATCATCCTCGAACAAGAAGGATTCGATCATGAAGAACTGCCCGACATGGCGGGGCAGAAAGATCTGGATTTCGTGGTTGACCGCCGTCCCGGGTTCGAAGACGCGATCGGCGTTTTTCTCCGAAAGGGGGTCATAGACGAAGTTCCCCACCCAGTCCGACAGGAAGCCGATGCCCATTTCGTAGCCGCCGATCCAGCCGCGGCTCGTCCACAGGCCCTCGGCTTCATAGTGGGCCTTCACCTTCTCGTTGAGCTCGCGCACCGGAAGATTGGGCCGCAGGCAATCTCGGACCACATCCATGACGGCGGCCGACCGGTCCGCGACGTCCTTCACGTCCGGGGCGGGCTCGCCGAGGCTGAAGGTACGGGCACAATTCATGTGATAGCGCTTGCAGACTCCCGCCACGTCGATCGTCACCGTCTCGCCCGCGCGCATCCTGCGGCGCGTCGCGAGGGCGTGAGCCGCATTGGACTTCTTCCCCGAAAGCACGGGCATCATCATGGACTGGAGTTCGCCGCCGGCCTTCGCCATGGCGCAGATGACCTCGCCCTGCACCTCGAGCTCGGTGACACCCGGAGCAAGGACCTCGCGAGCCCGCTCAAGGCCCGCTGCGGCGATGCGGCAGCTTTCCCTCAGGCACGCGATTTCGGCGGTTGTCTTGACCCAGCGCACCTCCCGCAGGATGCGGCTGCCGTCGACCACCCTCGCGCCTTCGGCCTCGAACGCCGCCTGGAACCGGTCGCTCACCGCCCGGTTCGGACGCATGGCGTACATCTCGAGGCCGACCGATCCGGAAAGCCAGCCCTCGGCCTTCAGTTCGGATGCGATGAAGGCCGTGCCGTCGCGATAGCTCGACCTGGGGAAGTAGCGCGTATCCTTCGAGACCGTGAAAGTCCGTGTCAACACAGCCTCGCGCTCGGTCTCGAAATGGATGAACCGGTCATGGTCGACATGGACCGCGATGCCGTTGGTGGCGCTCCACTCGATCGGACTTTCCGTGTGGTACCACATGCAGACGTAACCGGAGACGTAGTACATGCTTTCCGGCGACGACAGGAACAGGCAGTCGATCCCGGCCTGAGCCATCGCCTCGCGGATTCTCGTCAGGCGCCCGGCAAACTCCTCTTCCGGAAACGGCGCCTCGCGCTCGGGCTGCGCCTCGAAGTAGACCTCGTCGCGGTAGTCCATGGCATTCTCCGGTCGTTCAGTTCCTGATGACATTGTGCTCGGGTCCGAAGGGGAATCCGGTGATGTTCTCCGCGCCGCCCTCCGTGACAACCAGAATGTCATGCTCGCGATAGCCTCCGGCTCCCGGCTCACCCTCGGGTATCATGATCATCGGCTCCATGGAGACCACCATGTTGGGCCCAAGTTCGGTTTCTACATCCTCGCGCAACTCGACGCTCGCCTCGCGCCCGTAGTAGTGGCACAGCACGCCGAACGAATGGCCATAGCCGAAGGAGCGATATTTCAGAAGGTCCCAGGACCGATAGAGTTCGTTGAGTTCCGCCGCGATGTCGCAGCAACGCGCGCCAGGGCGGATCAGTTCGAGGCCGCGCCGATGCACTTCGACATTCTTCTCCCACAGGTCAAGGTGATGATCGGACACATGGTCACAAAAGAGGGTCCGCTCGAGTGCCGTGTAGTAACCGAAGATCATCGGAAACGTGTTGAGACTGAGGATGTCACCCGATTGGATGACGCGGTTGGTGACCGGGTTGTGGGCGCCGTCGGTGTTGATCCCCGACTGGAACCAGGTCCAGGTGTCCATCAGTTCGACATACGGATGATTGCCCGCAATCTCGCGGATCATCGCATTGGTCGAAGCGATCGCGACCTCGTGTTCGGGAACACCGGCCCCGATGGCCTTCGCGCAGGCCCAGCCGCCGATATCCGCCGTCCTTGCACCCTCCTTGATCAGCGCGATTTCCTCGTCGGACTTGACCGTGCGAATCCACATTGACGGCTGTCCGGCATCCAAGAAGGTGACGCCGGGCAGGGCTTCCTCCAGCAGGCGTCGAAATTCCAGGCTGACATGGTCGAATTCGAGTCCCAGGCGGCGCACACCCGCCGTCAGGTCCCTGACGGCCTCGAAGTAGTTCTCTCTGCGCCAGTCGGTGTAGGTGACGTTGGCGCCGAAACAGCGGCGCCAGGGCTGTCCACCGTCGATCCCGGCCGAGATCGTCGTTGCCGCATCAGGCGTGATGACCATGCCGTACCGGCGTCCGAAGCTGCAGTAAAGCCACCCGGAATAGTAGTTGATGCAATGGTAGGAGGTGAACAGCGTGGCATCCACGTCGTGTGCCGCCATCCAATCCCTCACGGCATCCTGGCGCCGCGCCATTTCGCCATCCGAGAATGGCCGGTACACCTTGTCACCGTTGTGCCACTCGGTGACGTGCAGCATGTCGCCTGAAGAGACCACTTGCGCTCCTGTGTTCGACGCAGGAACAGTGAAGAGATTGACCGGCGCGGTCAAGGAACCGGGTGCCGGCGGCAACACCCCGGAACCGTCCTGTTTACAAGCGCGTTCCCCGGACCCTCAACAGTGGTCCGGCCGGAAATCCGAGCTCCTGGAGAATGGCGGTCCCGACAGGATTCGATCCCCCGGTACGGTGGATTGTCGGCCGAGGTTGTGTTGAGCCGTGTCAACCGGGCCATGTCCGGCTGGGCAAACTACTTCCGTCTTGGGCAGGTCAGCCCGGCTTATGACGCGGTTGACCGGCATGTTGTGAAACGGCTGCGCCAGTGGTTCTGTCGAAAGCACGAGGTCAGGTCCGGGAAGTACGTGCGCTTCTCGCACGCGAAGCTGTGGCAAGACCACGGCCTCATTGGCCTTGGGAAAACGACACGCGACCTTCCATGGGCGAAAACATGATCTCGTCCGAAAGCCGGATGCGGGAAATCCGCACGTCCGGATTGATGAGCAGGGGCCTGGAAACGTGGCCATGGGAGCCGGACTGAGGACCGGAACGAAAGTGACGGGTTCCCCCGTAGCAGGATTGTACCACCGGACCCTAAAGCTGGCGCGCCAGCCTCTGACTCTACTAGTCTAGAGATGGTCGCGTGGAATTGTGAATGACCACGATCTCGAGACGACCTCCTGATCGGCCTCGTAGGCACGAAGCTCCGCCGACAGGTGGAAGTTGCGCTCATCCGAGGTGAGCCGTGCGGAGTTCTCGACCCGAATCTTCCAATCGCCTCTCGCCATGGTCCCAACCCATGAATTCACCGCCGTAGCAGAGAGCGGATCGTCGTCATGAATCGAATAAACCTCATCGCCCGCCAGGCCGTAGACGAGATCCAGGTCGTCGCGTCGGCAGCTGCCTGTGTCCTTGGCCATCCTCACCCTGGTCGAGCCGGCTCCGAGATCACGCGTTACCTCGACCGAGTAGTCTTGGTCTCGGAGAGTCGTGATCGGAACCGGCGTGAGCCTCTCCGGGTGGCCGAACGTGGGATCGGGCGGGCCTCCTTCGGCCAGACGAAGCGGCAATGTCACGATGCTGTCTTCGCTCTTGACCGAAAGCGTGAAACGTTGCGGCGCTGGCCATGCCATCGGCCAGTAGGAGGTCGAGATAGCGAGCCGAATGACGTGCCCCGTTTCAAAGCGATAGCCCACGTCCTTCATTCTCAACTCGACAACGTAATCTTGGTCTGGCACCAGGGATTCTGGCGCAGCGCTGCCCCCCCTGTGGCTGAGGTTGAGCATGCCGTAGCTCACGCGCCGCGATGCCTGGTCCCGGGAAACATCACAGATGCGGGCAACGACCATGGCCTGCGGCACGTCGGCGCTCAGCCGAAGCTGCACCTTGGGCGAGCCGAGAATCTCAATGGCCTCCGTCAGCGGCTCTGAATCCAAGACGAGGGACTTACCGTCATCGGCGCGTTGTTCGAGGCCCAGATCGGGGCCATCGTACTCGGGAAGCCATAGCCCGCCGAGAAGCCCGGTGTCCTGTGGCGACGACACTGTGTATGTGGCCGACGCTCCCCGGCTTTCGGTCAATGCATGACCCTGCGCCAGGTTGAAAATCCGCGGCGTAATGCGGTCGGTGGGCCAAGTCTGTTCGGCAACCCAGCGACCCGGTGCATCCTGGAAGAAGGGCTTGGTGGGAAGAGTATCGTAAATCCAGGCACGCACCATCGGTTCGTTCTCGACGCCGGTCTCGATCCCCTTGAGCCAGCGGTCCCACCACCTGGTGGATTCCTTGAGGAAACCGATGGCCGGCCCCGGCCGCGTCCAATCAAAGTGAGGAACGATATGCTGCCAGGGTCCGATGATCGCCTTTCGGGGACAGCTGATTCGCTCCATGAGCCGAAGCACGGTGTTCACGTAACCGTCGAACCAGCCACCGACGACGAGCATCGGACAGGTAACACCACCGTAGTTCTCGCTTGCAACTTCCTCCGTCCAGTAGGTGTCCCGACGCTGGTGCTCGAGCCACGTGGCCATCGGCGGCCGCTCGTGGTTCAGCCGCTCGAGCCACATCTCGCGCCAGGCATCCCCAACCAGCGCCGGATCCGGTGGGCGACAGAATTCAGCCTGCAATAGCGTGCTCCACGCCAAGCTCTCGTGGAGAAGACAGCCGCCCATGTAGTGGACGTCGGTACCGTAACGATCGTCGGAAGCACATATGGAAATCGCTGCCTTGACCTCCTTAGGCGAGCGCGCAGCGATACGAAGGGCGTTCATCCCTCCCCAAGACAAGCCGGTCACGCCCACCGACCCGTCGCACCAGGGCTCCCGCGCAATCAACGAGATCAGCTCGAGCGCATCGTCGACCTCGAACGGCTGGAGATAGTCACTGTATGTGCCTTCCGACTCGCCGCCTCCCCGTAAATCGGCCCGGATGCAGACATAGCCCCTTGCCGCATAGTAGGGATAGATCATCGAGTCGACGAACGACATCGAATCGCGCTTGCGATACGGCAGAATCTCGAGGATCGCAGGGACCGGCTCAGACGAGGCATCTTTCGGCAGCCAGAGCTTCGCAGCGATCGCACAACCGTCTCCGAGGCGGAAGGTCTGGTGCTCGATCACACGGACGTCGCTTTGCTCCTCCGGCTCACCACTCGTGCTGCCGTGACCCCCAGAATTCATCGTTTGGCCTCCCCGCATTCTAGATTACCAACTCACGCTGATTCCCGACTGTTGGCTCTGGACCGGTGCAGAAGCGCACCCCGCGCTTCCGCACTTGGCCCGAAGAAACGAGCGATCAGTCAAAGCATCGAGACCCGTTCAACCGGGCTGCGAATTCCGCGAGCGTCATTCGGCACGGCGCGGAGCACGCACCACACGCAGCCGTCGTGACCAGAGCAGCGTATCGGCGCCCTACATTCCCGCCTTGATCTCTTCGTAGGCCGTCGTGTAGCGCTCCAACATGATTGGCGAGAACTCGTCGAGCCTAGCCCCCTTCATCGCCTCGCCGACATCCCCGCTCACCCCAAAGGCGCTGACGGCCTGCGGACCTGCGATCTCGAACGACTTCGCGTTCGAGTGGCCGTAGCCGTACTCCTCGATCAGGTATTTGCCTGCCTCGGGCGCCAGCATCGCGTTGATGAAGTCGTATGCTGCAGTCTCGTCGCCCTCACCTCCGGCACCAAGCGCCGGGCCACAGGCCCAATAGAACTTTCCTTCCTGCGGGTTCTGGACATATACTATGGGCACGCCATCGGCCGTCAGCCGGTTCACCACGGCAGGCCAGAGATACGTCGCGACGACTTCTCCCGAAGCCAGCGCGGGTTCGATGTCGGGCTCCCAACCCCAATAAAACCTTGACTGCGCGTGCAGCTTCCGGAGGACATCGACAATTCGGCCGAACTCCTCATCCGTCACGTCGTTGGGACCGGGAACGCCGGCGATGCGAGCGGCAATGCCGACGTTGGTCTCAAGCGAGTCCCACATCGCGATCCTGCCCGAGAGGCGTTCATCGATGAGCAAACTCCAGGACGGGTTTTCAAGCAGTTCGGGATCGATGAGATCCGAGCGCACCACCAGCGACGAATGACCCCAATCCCATGGGATCCAAAGCGGGGCACCATCCTCCGAGACCGGAATGATGGCCTTGAGGTCAGGGATGATTTCCGTCCAACGGGGCAGCCTGGACACGTCGATCGGCCGGATGACGTCAGCGTCGTGCCAGCGCCGAATTGAATAGGTGCAGGGGTGCACCACGTCCGCCCTGAAGCCGGCCTGGAGCTTCGAGAGCGCCTCATTCTCGTCGGCAAAGAACGTCGAAACGGGAGAGCTGCCGTACTTGTTGATGAACTCCTGATGAAACTCCGGCAGTTCATAGCCAGCCCAGGTGAAGTACGTGACATCGCCCGTATCCGCGACAGCCGCCCCGCCGTGGCGCCGCATCACCGCCGCAGACGCGACACCGGACGCGGCCGCGAGGAACCCGCGCCGCGACAGATCGAACCGTATACGCCTCGCCACTGAATCTTTCATGACCATTCCCCATCTGATTAGAGTGTCCTGCGGTAACTCCGATGAGCGACCGCACATCCCAAGGAACGAACTGAGTTCCTGCCGCGCCCCCTCCAAAGCGGAAGCGCCCCTGAGCGCATCCGCTGGAGAACGTGACACGACACCCACCCTAGCAAGATGGAATTGGCCAGCCAACCAAATCCAGGTACCCTCCGATGCGTCGCTCAATCGCGAGGCACTCGCCGGAATGCGACGGGACTGCGGTGTCTTTCGCTGTTCGTCTGCAGCGACACAAGGGGAGTTAACGGTGGCCACGACTGCCGACGCTGAGGAACTCCATCATGACGCTCTCATCATCGATGGTCTGATCTGGGACCTCGATGGCGACACCTCCGAGTTGAAGGCAGCCAATGTCGCGGCGATCAATTTCACGGTTCAGTCGAAGGTCATCGAAGGTGGGTTTGCCGAGTGCTGTGACGATATCGCAAGGTGGCTGGCTTACGTCGATGCTCACGCGGATGAGTGGAAACTCGTGCTTTTGGCTGACGACATCCTGAAGGCGCGCGCGGCCGGGCAGATCGGGATAATCATGGGTTGGCAGAACGCGAGGGCGATCGAGGACAACCTCGATCGCCTGCTGCTCCTGCAGCGGCTCGGTCTGCGGATCATGCAGCCGACCTACAATTACCGCACGTTCCTCGCCGACGGGTGCCTGGAGCTCAACGATGGCGGATTGTCAGCACTCGGACGAGAGGCAATCCGAAGGATGAACGAGCTCGGTATCGCCGTCGACATGAGCCACTCGAGCGATCGCTCGACCATCATGGCCGCCGAAACCTCGAACATGCCGATTCTCATCACCCACACAGGTGCGAGCGCGATCAACGGCTGGCAACGCAACCGCAGCGACGAGGCCATCAAGGCCGTCGCCGAAACCGGAGGCATCATCGGTGTGAGCCTCTACGGCCCGATCATCTGGAACGGCGATACCCGGGCGCGCCCGACTCTGGACGACTACCGCCGCCACATCGACCACGTTGTTGATCTGGTGGGCATCGAGCATGTCGGCATGGGAACCGATCAGTACCAGTCCACCGATCGTGTTCGCTATTGCGACGGACTCAATACGGCACAGGACGACATCAATCCGGCAGCCGCGGCCTACAGTGCGGCCTTCGGTCACACCTACTTCAACCGCTATCCCACGGACTGCGAGACAATCGCGGACTATCCCGCCATCACAACGATCCTCCTAGGTGCCGGCTGGTCGGAGCAACATGTCCGCGCCTTCCTGGGCGAGAACTTCCTCCGAGCCTTCCGGACAATCTGGTACGGCTGAACTCTCGGGCCATGCGGCGTGCTGCGGCTGCCATGACAACCGATGAAGACAACGCAAGGCCGGCACGAAACAATCGTTGCAGATAAACAACCCCGCGGAAAATTGACATGACGTCCAAAGATCAAGACATGAGTCAGGACTTCAAGCATCGAGTTCACGATCGGGACTTCATCGTCAATTCCATTTGGGAAGGCACCGGAGACGAACTCCATTACAACGACATCTACGCCCGAAAAACCGAGTTTGGTGGCAGAGTTCTGTCGGGGCTGGCTCTGACCTGCCTCGCCTCTGCCCATCATTCGGCCGCAACGAAGTGGTCGCCACCAGGACGCCTCGATCTCTCCTTCGATTCCGTTGTTCTGGCGAACGATGAAATCGGCATACGGCAGTCCGGCACGCCGGCCGAAACATCGATCGATGTCATGGTCGGAGACCGGCGGGTGCTGAAGATGGTCTTCACGCCCGAAGAGAACGTGCCCCCTGCGCCATCCACGCCGAGCCGGGTGAGCAAGGGCAGAACCCTGACCGTGGGCGATCGGGAGGTCTTCGATTGGTGGCTCTCGAGTTCGCTACCGAGTCTACAGCTCGCGAAGCCAGGCATCGTGCCCTGGCCCCTGGTCACCTCGGCGGTATCGGGCGCCATCAGTCGGCTCGGTCTGGTGCAACAACCGCACACGTCCCTGGTCAATCGTTCGAACTGCTGGAGATTTCACCGGAACGGACGAGTCGGTGAGACGATTCATGCGGAAATACACAACCCTTCGGAGCGCTTGAGCAAATCGAAGAAGGGCTGGGGCATATGGAGCGGAACGGTGAAGACGGTTAGCGATTCGGAGAACGACGTAATCGCGGTGACCGATTGGATTTGTCTGTTCGCCACCGGGAACTGATCCATGGATGCACGCTCATTACGGAATGTGACCGATCTTTGCTCGCTGGTCACACGTGGCGCCCAACTCTTTGGCGACGCGACAGCCCTTGAGCTGCCTGAAGCCGGCGAAGCCTTCACCTATCGTGAGCTCGCGTCTAGCGTTTTCGACATCGCGAACTGGTTGGAGGAGGTCGGCGTTCGTGGCGGCGACAGGATCGCCGTAGCCTTGCCCAATCGCTCCGAGATCCCGCTCCTCCTGCTCGCGGCCGCACGACTGGGCGCCGCTACCTTTCCGCTGAACACGAGCTACAAGTCCAACGAACTGACATACTTTCTCAAGCTCTTGCAGCCCAAGATCTTCGTGTCCTGGGCTGATTTTCTGGACCAACACCGAGACGTGATTATCGGGAACGTCAAAGCAGAGTTCCTGGTCGATGAGTCGCGCCCGGATTGCGGAGTGTTTTCGCCCAAACGCCGCGACGGTGCAGCCGCTATGAGCGACCAAGCCGGGCAAGTTGTCAGTTTCGGTTTTTCCTCCGGTTCGACCGGCATGCCGAAGGCGGTACCACGCACTCAGGGGCAGTGGGTCCAGATTGCCCGGATCATTTCTGAAGGCATGGCGCTCACACGCAACGATCGCGTCGCGACCGCACAACCCCTGTATTATGGCGATCCGCTCTACTGCTTCTTCGCGAGCATCTTGAGCGGAAGCACCATGATCATGCTCGATCGCTTCCGGTCTCAGACATTCGTGGAACTCCTGGTACGGACCAGAACAACCAAGATTCTTACAATCGGCGTTGTTCCGACGATGATCATGAACACGCCGGTGTCCGACGTGGAGCGCGATCTCTGCCTCGAGGCGGCCTGGTCGGTCGGCATACCGCGCGAGATCCACGGCGATCTGGAGAAACGCTTCAGGTGCCCGTGGCTGGAGGTGTATGGCACCGTCGAAACCGCCACAGTGTTCATGGAGCGTGGCGACGAACCCTCCAGGCACGAGCCTGGTTCGGGTTGGGTTGGAGGTGCCACTCCCGGGGTCGAAGTTCGCCTCATCGGTTCGGCAGGCGAAGTGATCGAGGGAGATGGCCAGGGCATTCTGGAAGTGCACAGCGATATCGTGATGAAGGGCTATCACAACGCTCCCGAGGAAACTGCGAAGGTCCTATCGGACGACGGCTGGTATCGCACCGGCGACAGAATGGAGAGGCAGGATGGACGCTATCGCTTCCTGAACCGGGAGAAGGACATCGTACGTCGGTCCGGAGAGAACATCTCGGCGACGGAGGTCGAAAGCGTGTTTCGGCAGGCACGTCTCATCCTCGACTGCGCCGTTGTCCCTCGTCCCGACCCAATCCGTGGCGAAGAGGTCTGGATCTTCTTGATGCCGGTCGACGGATGTGCCGTCACGGACTTGGAAGCTGGGCTCGATGGATTATTGGCGTTCGCTTCTGGTCGCCTCGCGAAACACAAGGTCCCGCGATTCGTTTCCGTTCTGTCGTCGTTTCCTCGAACGCCAACCCAGAGGGTAATCAAGAAGGAGTTGCCCGGGATTGCGGGTGGCCGTCTCTTCGACATCAAGATGGGGAAGTGGTTGAGCGCCTAGCCGCCTTTTCTCATAGCCCCCTGTGATGGCAGCCTGAAGGGCTGGTTTCGGGCACGTTGACCGGGATTTTCCGCAAGAAGGATGTTCGAGTAGAGGATCGGCTGGAGTTTTACGGTGATTTTCAGGATTCTGCCGTCCGTGGAGCCTCGCATCAGCAGTTCTGCCGTTTTCCGGACGAGCGGATCCGGTTCCCCGCATTCCCGGGGACTTCCGTGTGACCGGTCTGCGGAGTTCGAACCACGTCAGATCGGAACGAGCCTTCCACGCCGCGGCGAAGGAGGTCTTGTCGGGGCAACTGCCTGACATAGCAACATGGATGCGCCGTGCGGAGATCCTCACCCGCACGCCGATCTTGAGCAGCCGCAGCGTTGTCGGGCAGGCCCTGGAAAGCGGTGTCTCGGCGAGAGCCTGACGAAGGCGGTTGTAGAGAACGTGAGCGAAGCTCGAGAGGCAAAGCCTGACGGTGTTGGCATCGAACAGGTTGGACGAGCTGTGCTCGGCGAACAGGTCGCACTTCAGTTCCTTCACGCGATTTTCCGCATCGCCCCTGGCACACTAAGAAGTTCTCGTAAATGGCCTGGCCAGGATGGCTCTGCGCACTGAGGGACGTGACGATGTAACGGTCATTCTCCCTGTTAAGGAAAGTCCGTCTCGTCTTCGCCCCTGGGTCCGGGAAGAGCCTCGACAACCACCCGGCGGGCCCTGAACCAGCTTTTCTGCGTCCGGCAGGTGAACTCGCAGAACCGGCGGCACGCCTTGCCGGTCTTCCTGGCCTCGGCCGAAGCCTCGGCCATCGCGCCGCCGCTGAGTTCCTTGAGTATGCTGTTCTTCACCAGACCAGGCATATAGTCGACATTCTCCCCATCGTCGCGGCAAAAGCCGGAATCGATGCACACGATGATGCACGTCTCGGGCCGGTGGGCGGGGATCCCTCGAGTTCGTCCTGGATGTCGGCAGCGGCATCAGGGAGGCGGTGCGCAGGCGGGCCAGCACGGGATGCCTGTCGACGAACATCATCACGGGCAGGTAGTATTATTCATCGTAGTATCCATGAAAGAATCGGTCCTCCTGATCGCCGTGAAGCTCGAAGTCCGTGGCATCGATGTCCAGAACGATCTGCCGCAGCGCTTCCTCGCAATTCTCGACCAGAAGATCGTCCATCCTGACGAAGTCGGCGACGATCTTGCGCGCCTTCTTCCCGTTGAAGCCCGCGGCCGACAACTCCAGCCGGTTCAGTGTGCTCTTGCCCGCAAGCGGCTCGACGCCATGCAGCCGAGCACTGCGCCGGCCACCGGATCCTTGCGGAATTTGTCGTGGTCGTTGAGATCCTCGAGACCGACACCAGAATGCGCTGGCCGACCATCGAGCGGACCTCATGGACAATGAGGTCCCGATTGCGAAAGTCGGCAAAACACCCGGCAATGCGGTCGAACAACCTTGTGGCCTTCGGCGAGACCTGCGAGCAGCAGGCCGGCATGCGAGGTGATGGTACTGCCGGAAAAATCAGCCTCGATGTGCTTCGGCCTGGCACCGTAGGGGGTTGGACAGGAGAACCTGGGTGGAGTACAGTCTGTCGCCATGGGGAGTGTCTCTATTCCGACTGTTGTTTGTGGTAGAACAACGGCTTATAGAACATTCCCCTGCATTTTCAAACCTCGAGTATGAAATATAAGGACTAGGCACATCGATCAAAAGAATTGGACCATCAACACTTGATTGCGTAACAGTTTTACAAGTTTTGGATATATTCGCGCGGGAACGTGCGCCACACTTAAAAGCGCCTGAACGTATCGGTTATGCAATATCAGCTATCGTTCCGATACTCGGCGCTGTTCCTATTTCGAGTGTCACGTCCGAAGTTTGCAGGCGATATGCGAAAGAACGGAATCGATCACCAGCTACGGTTAGGCGTGAACTTGGAATCTTGCAAAGCAGCGTCAATCACTGTCACGCGGAAGACTACATAGCTGGTAGCCGCAAAGTCAAGTTATCGGCAAAGGCAACGGCTAAGGAACGTTGGTTGACCCGGAGTGAAGTCGCACGTCTTTTTTGGGCAACATGGCGAAGTCAACGCGGAAAGCACCTTGCCCGCTTCATTCTGATATCGCTTTACACCGGCACCAGAAAGTCAGCCGTCTTGAACCTTCAGACAATGCCGAACACGGAAGGCGGTTGGATAGATGTCGATGCAAGGCTCATGTATCGGAAAGGGATAGGTGAAGCTGAAACGATCAAGCGTACGCCGACCATACCGGTCCCACGCCAGTTGCTTGCCCATATGAAGCGATGGAAGGAAGACGGTTCCCAGTTCTTCGTCCACGTGGATGGAAACCGTCTCAAGGACATCAAGGTGGGTTGGAAACGTGCACTGGTGGCTTCAGGCATCGAACACTGCCGACCGCATGACCTGCGCCATACAAGCGTCACATGATCCATGCAGTGCGACGCGGATCGCTTTCAGGTTGCCGGTTACTACGGCATGTCACAAGAAATTCTGGAGTGTGTTTATGGCCACCATCACCCGAAACACCTTGCCAGCGTACTCGATGCCATTGAACGCAAGTCATAACGATACTGTTTCCGGGTACAACATCAGCAACAGTTCTTCTAAGAACAAGTTTAATAAGCCATTGCATGTTATGGAAGTTTTGGCGGTCCCGACAGGATTCGAACCTGTGACCTCTGCCTTCGGAGGGCAGCACTCTATCCAACTGAGCTACGGGACCGACGCCTGCCGGGACCGTAGATAATTATTGCTGCCGTTACAACGTCTGCAGATTGTGTGGCCCATGGACCGAAACGGTGCGGTCTCGCGCAACCTCGCCGGCTTTGCGCCGAGGGAGGAGAACCCAGCCGCATACTCTGGTGCCAGCTCGCCCGGTTGCAGGAAGCGATCGCCGCCGAAGACTGCTGCGGAGCTCTCATCATGGGCCGCACCACGCCTCGGGAACGGTGCGCTCGGGCATCTGCAAGGCCCCGCAAGCCGTCGCGCGCGACCTTCGTCTCGGCCTCATCACGGCGTTCGACCAGTTCCGTCCGGACAATCCGCATGTTCTTCCCGAACGGCCGGAGAGCTGCGGTCCGTAGTGGTTTTTGCATACTCCCCCAGCGGCATTGCGGAAGCGGTCTGCCTCGCCCGGCAGACGGCGGAACTGGCATGCTCCCCGGGGACGACAGGATCGCTCTCGATATCGCCCATCTGGTTCTGGTTCATGCGTCATGGCCGAGGGTCTTGACGTTTTCTCGGCGGACCGGCTTGTCGAAATGGCGACACTCATCAGGAACGAGGACGAGACGGAATTGTCAGAGCAAATGGGCTTGAGCGGGGACGTAAGGCCTCGTAGCCTCCAGCGATGGACAATCCCTTCCGTTATTTCAACAGTTCGCCTGTGGTAATCCGCAGCACGGTGATGCTGTATGTCCGTTACCCCGAGTTGCTGAGACAGGTCGAAGATCTCCTGTTCGAACGCGGCATCGATATCTGCCATGAGACGTATGTGGACGCCCCCTGCAGTGCAAGAAGGAATTTGAACAACTTGTGACATGCGGTCAGGTACTGTCGTATGTCCGGCCTCTATGAAGCGGCATTCATGCGCCGCGGGCCCATATGGTGTTCGTGGATCGGATCCAAATCGGTACGGCGGTATGTTTCACAACCCTGCGTCTCGTACTGGTTTTCCGACCCCGTCTTTGCTGACCTTTTATGTTGTCTTTCGTCCCAACCGCACCAACCGGGGTTATCCGCGCATCACGCTCTCAAGACCGTGTCCGCAGAGCCCGGCGTTCCAATCAGCCTTTCTCTTCCAGGCATCTATTCCGCCCCAGCGGCAACCGCTGCTGGCACCTGATAGGTTTCCTTCTTGACCGACAGCGCCCAGATGATGCGCGCCATCTTGTTCGCCAATGCGACGGCGACCAGCTTCGACGGCTTTCCCGCCATCATCATCCTCCGGAGCCAGGGATCGCCCGGATCCTCGCGCTTGCGCATATGCCGAAGAACTGACGTCGCCCCCGGGACGAGCAACTGGCGGAGGTCGCGCTGCCCCATCTTGGTAATCCTGCCGAGCCGTTGCTTGCCGGCCGTCGAATGCTGCCGCGGCGTCAGCCCGACCCAGGCCGCAAAGTCGCGTCCGCAACCGAAGCTCTCCATCGGTGGCGCAAAAGCATTCACCGCCATCGCACAGATCGATCCGATGTCCGGGATCGTCATCAGCCGCTTCATCTCCTCACCCGACCGGGTCCTGGAACGGATCTCCCTCTCAAGGTCGGCGATCTTCTGACTGAGTGCCTGATCTGCTCGAACAGCAGCTCGGTCATCGACACGACCTGTTCGGGAAGCGTCGCCTTCGCCGCTCCCCATTCAAACCACAGCATTGCGATACTCCCCACACCCTGTGCCGCGATCACGCCGAACTCCGCCAGCTGGCCCCGCAGTGAATTGATCGTCTGCGTGCGTTGGCGGACAAGCAGCGCGGGTGCGAAACAACATGGCATCCGCCTGCGCTTCTTCCGACTTCACCGCCACGAACCGCATGGTCGGGCGCTGCGCCGCCTCGACAATCGAGGCTGCGTCATTGCTGTCATTTTTCTGCCGCTTGAGAAACGGTTTGACATAGATCGGTGGGATCAACTTGCACACGTGGCCAAGAGCGATGATCTGCCGGCCCCAGTGATGCGCGCCGCCGCACGCCTCCATCACAATCTGGCACGGCGGCACTTCGGAGAAGAATGCGAGGAACTTCCCCCGCGAAAGCATTTTGCGGTATCGCCTTCTGCCGTCGCGCCATGGAGTTGGAAACTCCTCTTCGAAATGTCGATGCCGACAATGGCAACCTGGTCCATGGATACTCCTCCGTTGATCGAACGCACCCCGCGTGCGTTCCTTCCTGGCGCTTGTGAAGCCGTCAGATGGGGGCGTCCACACCATCGGTACGGTTCTGGTGGAACCGCTTCGGTCCACTGTTTGCAGCCGAGCTCCGGAAGCGCCGGGTTCATCGTCATTGGTTTTCGAACTGGCGCTGGCACCTGGATGAGGTGTTCGTGCGGATCAACGGGAAGACCTGCTATTTGTGGCGCGGCGTTGACCACGAAGGCGAAGTGCTCGAGGTCTTTGCAACGAAACGGCAGGATCGCAAGGCTGCACTCAGGTTTCTGAAACGCGCGATGAAGCGTTATGGCCCGCCGGCTTCGGTCGTTACGGACAGGCTTGCCTCATACCGGGCTGCGATCAATGTGATCGGCAATGCGGTCGCCCGGACCTGCGGTCGTTGGCTCAACAACCGCGCAGAAAACTCACATCAACCCTTTCGGCGACGAGAACGCGCAATGACAAGGTTCAGGAGTGAAGGGACGCTGCAGAAATTTACCTCAATCCACGCTTCAGTTTACAACCACTTCAACCACCAACGCCATTTCAACCGCCGCGATATTTTCAAACAAGCCCGGGCCGACGCCTTGGCCGAGTGGCGTCAACTCGCAACCTGAGGGCCTTCGATTGTAGGTCTTACAGGTCCGATCAAGTTAGACATCATGGATTGACCTGTCCTGGCCTCGAGTGCCGTGGGTTATGCTCGAGGTCAGTTATTCCGTCCAACACAGAGCCACATCGAGGAGGACAGGTCATGGTCGAGTATAGCGCATATGTTGGTCTGGACGTGCACAAGGACACGATTTCGGTGGCGGTCGCCTTGCCGGGCCGCGAGGTTCCGGTGTTTCGGGGTGAGATCCGCAATCAGCGTTCATCCTTGCGCCGTCTGATCGGGCGTTTGAGTCCCGATGGCGAGGTCATCAGTTTCTGCTACGAGGCGGGTCCCTGCGGATATGGTGTACGGACCCCACCCAACAGAGAAAGATCAACAGGTTGTCGAACCCATCGGCATCGAACATGTGCGCCGAACAACAGATACACGAGCCAGTGTTGAATCTGGTTGACTGGTCAGTCAGTTAAAGATTGGACCGGATATCCCATAGCTGCCACAATCGGTACCGGTCTGGATGAAGGGATTCCATCATGGTCTCGACACATCGAATTGTCTTGCCCGTGTTGACGGCGCTCTTCGCGGCATGCGCGGTTCCCAATGCCGGTCACGCCGAGTTCCTGACCTACACCTTTCCGGTGTGCGGCGCGCCCAACAGCTACGAGCCTGGCTGGATACCCAACGGCGATCCCATGGTCAACGGCGAGATGACGCTGATCATCGATGGGGAGAAGGGGCTTCTGTCGCTCGAGCCGTCGCAGGAACTGCGCGACAGCGTCCGCTATCCCACGATCCACGCACACCTCTACGACCTGAAGCACCGCTACGACAACTCTGATCTCGGTCAGTCGACGATCTGCTGGGCCTACTACAACACGGAAGGCGCGCGGGGCGGAAACTGTGCCTACGACGACTACGATTGTCAGGCCTTGACTGGCGTGACGGACTGGCCCTGGGAAGCCTACGGCTACTACGTCGAATGGTACCGGAACTACATCAGGACAGTCGCCGCCGAGGATGCCGCCGGCTGGTGGCTGATGCTGCACTTCGCCGGCGGCCACTTCGCGACCGACGAGAACGGCCGGCTGATCGAGTGGGACGACTCGCCCTACATGGAGTCGTCGTTCTACGGCCTCAACCAGATCCGGACCGACTGTAACGCGCGTGTCGGCCGCACGCTCGACAACCGTGACTTCGGCTACGGCGACAGCTGCAACAGGATGCTCGAGGGCGTGATGGCCGACGACTACTTCCTCGACGCCAACGGGATCGCCTGGGTCGACGAGAACGGCGTTTTGTCCTGGGAAGCCGTCGCGATGGGCTACGACCTCGAGACCGAGTATCTTTTCTACAACTACCGCGACAACGGGCAGTCCGACCGCTGGGGCGGTCCCGAGGGTGGTGCGGGCGGCTTCCTGAAGGGCGACATCGAGGGCCGCTGCCTGATCTGGCCGCCGGAGGGCTACGGTCTGGTCTGGCAGCAGGACGACGCCGTGATCCGCACCCAGCTTGCCCAGCAGTGAGGCGTTGATAGACGAACAGATTGCCGATCTCGAAGACCGTCAATGGGAGCGCCCTCATGACACCATGGCTGACGATCCGGCGCGCAGCGCTGGCCGTTGCGCTTTATTCTGGCGCCGCCTTGTCGGCAACAGTGGCACTTGCCGAGGACGGTCACGCATTGCGAGAGGACGCAACACCCTTCACCCGTGGTGAACTCTACGCCTATCTTGTCGGCAAGACCCAGGTCTGGGACCCGAACGGTGGGGCCTACTATGCCGAAGACGGCACGCTCCAGACCCTGTGGGACGGCGTGCGCGACAGCGGCACATGGTCGTCCACCGGGGAAGGCGAGCTTTGTTGGCACGTCTACGACTGGGGCGAGCTACCCTGCGAGGCCTACTATCACAACGGCGACGTTGTCAGCTACGTATACCAGGGCGACACGGGATCCGCGCCCGAACTTCAGGAAGGCAACACCCTCGATTACCTGCAGGCCGGCGTCGAGTCGCCGGCTTCTGCCGAAGACATCGACCCGAATTTCGCCAGGAACCTCTTCACGCCAGAAGAGACGGCCGCGTTCGTTTCGGACAAGACCGCGATCCTCGAGTCCGATGGCGCGGTCTACTACGCGCCCGACTTCACTCTGATGACCGTCTGGAACGGTGTTCGCCAGACCGGAAAGTGGAGTGTCGACGGTGAGGGCGGTGTCTGCTGGCACGTCGCGGCCTGGGGCGTGGAGCCCTGCCGGTACTACTACTTCGAGGACGGCGTCCTCACGGTTCTCTACAAGGGGCTGGTCCGCCGAGCCGAGGAGTTCGTGGACGGCGACATGACGAGCAGTCCCTAGCGGGTGTCCCCCGAAGACCGTCGCCGTGCCGGCCGGCGTTATCTCGAGGATGCCACACGCACGGTCGCCGAGACGTTGCTGTCGCCAACTCCGGAGAACGCCGACCACAAGCGCGAGGCCGCGGCGTGCCTAGCGCTACCGAGTAGCCATAAGTTTACGTGACAATGGGTTTTGTGGCGTTTTCCAAGGCGTGTCTTTTTCCGCCCTCGAAGCCGATTCGATGTCCCAGGGTTGCCTTGGACAGTGTGTCGTAGCCGTGCCACATGATCTGGTTGCCTGGGTCGGGATCATGCTTGCGGTCCCGATATCCGCCGAGATGGGCTACAAGGCGAACGGTGTCTCCGAGGTTTACGGGTACTGACAGCCCATACTGTACGGCATAGTCGTGCAGGAAGTTCAGTTCATGATCGGTGAACATCAGGTTGGCGCCACACTCCGGCACCTGGCGCCCGAGAAGTGTCATCAGCATGATGCGCCAGGCAATGACGCTGTTGATTGCGATCGCGCGTTGCAGGCGATCGGCGGTGCGGAAGGCCAGGAACTCGACCCGGCAGCCGGATTTGAGGACCCGGAAGAAGTCTTCGATCCGCCAGCGCTGGAGATAGTATCCGACGATCCCGGCGGCGGTTTCGGCATCGTCGACGGCAAGGCTGGTCAGAAGATACCCTGCACCGGCGTCTCGCCTTCGGGCGGGTGTGTCTCGACGACATGGACCCCGGACAGTGTGACCGGATCAGCGTTTTCGATGGTCGCGGGAAGGGTCAGCCTGCGGAACCGGATCTCACAGCGCGCAAGGCGTTTGCGGCACGCCGGGCGCGCTTGCTTGTGGCTTGACTTGAGGCGTTCCGTCAGAGCGCTGATCTCGACCTCCACAAGGCCGTCCGCGTCTCCCCCGCTCATGGCCGAAAACAGCTTCCTCTTTCTGTCCTCGAGGCAGCGGTCGTGCTTGGCGCGAACAAGGATCTCGACCCGTCCCTGGCGGCGCTGTTCATCAAACAGCTCGAAGAAATCGGCTTCCCGGTCCATGACGCTGATCACCTGCGTGTGTCGTGTCAGGCCGCGCGCCGCCTCCGCGATGTCGCGGTAGCCGACAATCCACCGCCGCATCTTGTGGCCCGCGTCATCCTTGCCGGCGGGGTCGAAGCCGTAGCGCAGCACGCCCAGAGGAAGCCCTTGCGGGTTCACCGCGAGCGTCGCATGAAGATGCAGACCCAGGGTTCTTGGTCTGGTTGCTCCCGATAATCCCCAACCCCGCGCAGCCCGGACGAGTCGCGAAGTTGAGGTCGGAGCCGTCCTGAAGACACAGCACGGTGTCCTGGCTGCGCATCCGCTGCACGCTGCGCGCGGTGCGGAGTCAGGATGCTCACCACCGTCACCTGCGAATCCGCCGGCTGTTCGATGAAACGGTAGTAGCCGTCAACCGCCGCCGCATCGCTCTTCGCGGTGCCGGTGATCGCACGCCCCGGATAGTCCGCCAGCAGCGCGGCGCTCTTGATCAGACGTGCCGTCAGTCGCTTGTCGACCAAGGAAGGGCTCTGTTGCAAAGTTTGGTGCAGAGGTGGTGAACTGGCTGCGTAGGCTGGAGCGAGGGATTGGGGGATGAGCGATTTCAAGGGCCGCCACTTTGGGGGTGAGATCGTACTTTGGGTCGTACGCTGGTACTGCCGATACCCGATCAGCTACCGCGATCTTGAAACGATGATGACCAAACGCGGCGTCGCAGTCGACCACTCGACGATCTATCGCTGGGTTCAGCATTACGCGCCGGAAATGGAGAAACGCCTGCGCTGGCAGTGGCGCCGGCCACAGTCGCGGAGTTGGCGTATCGACGAGACCTTAAGTCAAGGTCCGCGGCAAGTGGGCGTATCCGTACCGGGCGGTGGACAAGCTCGGGAACACGATTGATTTCTACTTCTCATCGACCCGCAACACGAAGGCAGCGAAGCGATTCCTCGGCAAGACGCTGGGAGGATTGAAGGAGTGGGAGCAGCCCGAGGTGCTCAACACCGACAAGTCGCCGACCTATGCCGCTGCCATCCGGAGCTGAAGGCTGAGGGGAAATGTCTGACAGAGACGAGGCACAGGCAGGTGAAGTACCTCAACAACGTCATAGAGGCCGACCACGGCAAGCTCAAGCTGTTGATCCGGCCCGTGCGCGGATTCAAGACGCTGAAGACGGCGTACGCCACGATCAAGGGCTTTGAGGTGATGCGCGCGCTGCGCAAAGGCCAAGCCGGGAATTTCGCCCTCCAGGGTGGCATTATCGACGAGGCTCGGATCGTCGAACACGCCTTCGATCCCGGACTGTGCTCCCTGACCGAGGCCATGGCGTTGCTACAGGACCGTCTGGCCAATACAGAATCATGAGGTGAGCAGGATCCCCCCTGATCACACCTCGCCCCTTCGCCAAGTTTGCAACAGAGCCCGACATTTTCAAACAAGCCCGAGCCGGTGCCCTGGCCGAGTGGTGTCAACTTGCAGCCTAAAAGTCCTCGACTGTAGATTCTTCAGGTCCGGCCCAGTCAGTCCGACAGCGCCGTCTGCACGAGCTTCTCCCCTGGCACTGGAAAGCGGACCGACAACAGGACCTCCCCCGGTTGGATACATGCAGGTCGCCGCATCAGGCTCTCAGTCACCTTGGCGGGCACGAGCATCAAGGATATCCCCCTCCGGTGGCGTCGTTCCCGCCATCGACGGAGAAGTTCGTTCCGGTGACATAACTGGCAAGATCGCTGGCCAGGAACAGTACGCAATTCGCCACCTCACTGGGTTTCGCCAGGCGACGCATAGGAACGCCTGATGCCAGCTCCTCCGGCGTGTTGCCGGCCTCCTTCAACATCTCGCCGACCATCTGGGTATGCACCTCGCCGGGGCAGACTGAGTTGACCCGGATATTTTCTTGGGCGTGATCGAGGCTCATACACCGAGTCATTTGCACTACGGCACCCTTGCTCGTGCAATAGGCGAGGTAGCCGGCCTCACCATTGAGGCCCCACTCGGAGGCAATATTAACAACACAGCCGCCTCCCTGTTTTCTCATCTGCACCACTGCCGCTTTGCTGATCACAAAGAGCGAGGTTATGTTGACATCGACGATCTCGTGCCATTGCTCTTCAGTTGTTTCTACGATGTCGCCGGCGCTGAGAACTCCCGCATTGTTCACCAGTATGTCGAGAGCGCCAAATCGCTCCACGGTCGTCGAGACGAGCCTGTCCCCAATCCCTTCGCTGCGCACATCGCACGCGAAAAATTCGACATCGGCTCCTTGAGATTCCAGCGCCGCGACGACGGATGCGCCGCGCTCTTCGCTGCGTCCGGTGACCATTACCGACGCCCCTGCCTCAGCGAAAGCATTGGCGCAGGCCTCGCCGATGCCGGTAGTGGATCCCGTTACCAACGCGACCTTTCCACTGAAGTTCATCATCGCAATACTCACCTCTACGGTCGATTATTGAATTTTCGAAGGGAAGGCGGTGCAACGAGACCCTCAGGATAGGATAGCGCCAAAGGTGATACAAGCGCATGGTCCGGGAACAAGCCGATCGGATCACGACCCACCATCCGTCCAGTCTCCGGGGCGCACGCCAGCGCTGGCACATAGCCTCTCTGCCGCCCACACCAAGCTCCGTGACCCAGAACTCCGTCCCATCGGGCACGCCACGGGGTTCGCATAGTGGGCCTCGGAGGCCGGCCCGCTGGTCGCAGGTCTCGTCGAAGGTCACCCGGGGTTGTTCGGCCGCATTGCCGGGTGTTTTGCCTATTTTCGCAATCGGGACCTCATTGTCCATGAGGTCCGCCCGATGGTTGGCCAGCGCATTCTGGTGTCGGTCTCGAGGATCTCAACGACCACGACGAGTTCCGCAAGGATCCGGTGGCTGGTGCTCCGTTCGGCGGCGATTGGATGGAATACCGACTCCCTGCCTCCTGCGGCTGCATCAATCCCCGGGAACCGGTGAAGGAACGGTTCATCCTTCGGGCGTTCTCGAAGGGCTGCCGGCCGTAACCGAAGAGTTCCTCAAGCACCGCTATCCGGTCCTTGGCACACGGCATCGATATGGGAGACGAGCGGCCTGCAAATCCGTGGCCGATCGACCGGGGCGAACTGCAGGAGAATATGGTAATCTGCAACGAGAGTTTCATCGGTTCCGAACACGGCGGTGAAGGCGTGAAGCCCGAGCAACCGGTCGCTCAGACCCGTGACAGCTACGAACTTCTGTCCGTCTTACCGTGGCATGAGGACCTCTGGGGAGAATGACCATGCCCGCCATGCTGATCGCAACCGTTCGGGTCAACGATCCCGAAACCTATCGCAAGTACACGGCAAGAACCGGCGACATTGTCACACGCTACGGCGGCCGTTTCGTCGTCCGGGGCGGCGATGTCACGACCCTGGAAGGCGAGGCGTTTCGGGACAGGCTCGTGGTGCTCGAATTCCCCGACATGGCCTCGCTGGAGGCTATGTACCATTCGAATGACTACCAGGAGGTCCTGCAGTACCGAATTGCGTCCACGAAGTCCCGGGTCCTGGCGGTCGAAACCCTCACGGGCGACGTCCCACCGTCACCCTGAACGGCCTCGAATCCGCGCATGCAGTCGGTCACCAGCCTGGCGAAGTGCTGGGTAGCCGGATCCCAGAAGGGAGAAAGAACGCCGCCGTCGAATCCCGGCGAGGTCCTGGCGCGCTGCATGTTCTCGATGATCTCGAAGTCCTCGGTATTGAGCTCGTTCCACATGTCGTAGACTTCCTGGCGATACCGGGCATGGGCTTCGTCCGTCGCCGCGTCGCCTACGAAATACAGGTGGATGTGTTCCATGGTCCTGCCCGGTTCCAGGGCATGGAGCTGGAAGATGGCGAGCTGGTCAGGCCAGATCTGGATGGCCGTCGTCGGAAACAGGTGGAAGTACCATTCGGTGCGCTGCCCCTCCTCGTCAAGTCCGGGATACGTCGGCATTCCGATGCCGCGGCCTTCCTGGAGTTGGGTGATCTTCACCGTGTTGTGGAACCAGGGCCCCTCGGCCTGGACGGCGACCCTGGTGCTGAGCGGAGAGAAGATCTCCAGCTTCGGATGCACCGTCGGAACGTGGTAGGCATCGTAGAAGTTCTCGTAGATGAGCTTCCAGTTACCCCTGACGTCGAAATCCAGGGTCTTCGCATAGCGCAAGGCACCGAAGTCATAGTCCTTCGTGCGCCGGGCAAACGGTTCCCAGTGGTCCTCGAAGGCCGGTGCATCGCCCGAGATGTTGACAAAGATGAGATCGTGCCAGACCGCATGACGGACCGGCACGAGTCCTGGAGCATCGGTTCCGGGTGACGTGTCGTGCCTGCCACCACCGAAGAAGTTCGGCCGCATGCGCAGGGTTCCGTCGAGCCCGTAGGCCCAGGAATGGTAGGGGCAGGTCAGCACCGAAAGGTGCTGGCAAGGCCTCGCGACCAGGACCGCCCCGCGGTGTCGGCAGACGTTGTGGAAAACCCTTATCTTTCCATCGTGATCGCGCACGATCAGGAGTGGCATGCCTGCCATCTCGACCGGTGAGACGTCGCCCGGCCGGGGCACATCGCGGCAGAACCCTGCGAGCATCCATGTGCAGGCGAAGATCCCCTCGTTCTCCGCCTTGAGCCATTCCGGGCTCGTGTAGCATTCGTTGGGAAGGCCGCTGCCGGCCTCGGTTGCCGTCCCGAAGCGCGAAACAACATCGTCGTCGAGAATGCGGCGAACCAGTTCGCCATGCATGGATGGCTGTGTGGTGATCATCGTTGTACCTTCTCCCAGTCCGGTTGGATCCAGACGTCCAGCTCGCTCCGCTCAGGCGCCGGGCGTCCGAGAATCAGGTCGGAACCCTTCTCGCCGATCATGATGGCGGGCGCATTGGTGTTACCGCTGACGAGATCCGGCATGATCGAGGCATCGACGATCCGTAGTCCCTCCATGCCCCTGACCTTGAGTTCGGGGTCGACGACGGCCAGGGGATCGCCAGCTGGACCCATCCGGCACGTGCCGACCGGATGATAGGACGTATCGACACTGTTTCTCAACCAGGCCTCGATCGCATCGTCTGCCACGACATCGCCTCCCGGCCGAAGCTCGCCACCACTGAAGGACCTCAAAGACGGCTGTGTGTGGATTTCGCGCACCAGCTTCACCGCCGTCACCATGGCCTCCACGTCCTCGCGGGCGGCAAGATAGTTGAAGAGCATGTGGGGATGATCTCGCGGATCGGGCGACCGCAGGGTCAATTCGCCCCTGCTGACGGGACGCAGGAGATCGCAGTGGGTCGTCCAGGCGTGCTGGCCAATCGAAGCCTCGGCCTGCGCTTCGGTACCGCCGAGTCCAAGCGGCAGGAACGTCAGCTGGAGGTCGGGATGTTCGAGCCCTGCCCTCGTTCGGATGAAGGCGCCGGCTTCATAATGGTTGGTCGCTCCGGGCCCGCGCCGGAACAGGAACCAGGCAAGCCCGATCTTCAGTTTTCCCCAGGCGTTCATCGCGCCGTGAAGCGAAACCGGCAGGCTGCAGGCCTCCACCACCGCGAAGTCCGGATGATCCTGAAGATTGGCGCCGACTCCGGCGAGGTCGTGGATGACCTCGATGCCGTGTTCGGCCAAGTGGCCTGCGGGGCCGATTCCCGAGAGCATCAGCAGCTGCGGCGAGTTGACGGCCCCGCCGGAAAGGATGACTTCCCGCGACGCCCTTGCCTCGGTTTCTCGCTCTCCCGTCCGGTAGACCACTCCGACGGCACGCCGGCCCTCGACGACGAGTCGGGTTGCAAAAGCATCAGTGACGATCCCGAGATTGCGTCGCGATGCGATCGGATCGAGATACATGCGCGCGACACTGGCCCTCATGCCACCTGGCGTGGTCGTGCGATCCGTGCGACCGAATCCTTCCTGCTGGCAGCCGTTGACATCCCCGGTGAAGGGATAGCCCGCCTCGATGCCGGCCTGAACGAAGGCATCGTAGAGAGGATTGCCGGACCTTGCCGTCGCAACGCAGAGCGGACCGTCCGCACCGTGCCAGTCGTCGCCACTTTCGTCGTGACATTCGGCGCGCCTGAAGTACGACAGCACCTCTGCGAAGGACCAGCCCCTGCAACCCTTCTGTGCCCAGCGGTCGTAGTCGCGCGCGTGGCCGCGAATGTACATCATGCCGTTGATCGACGAGGAGCCGCCCAGAACCCTCCCCCGGGGATGGTCGATCCTCCGGTTGTTGAGGTATGGCTCCTCTTCCGTCGTGTAACACCAGTTGAACCGCGGGCCGCTGATGGCACGGGCGAGCGCGCTCGGCATGTCCACGCGCCAGTCACGGTGGGAGGGGCCGGCCTCCAGGAGAAGGACCCGAATGTCCGGATCCTCGCTCAGGCGGTGCGCCAGAACGGCGCCCGCCGAACCGGCGCCGACGATGACGTAGTCCCACACCGTCACGGCCGTCACCTTTCAAACCGGAGGAAATCGCGGGCTTCGGCCTCGTGCCAGTTGCCGTGGCCCCGGTAGTATCGTCTGGAGGCATCGTCGAAGGGCTGGAAATCGAGCGGTGTGACCTCGCCGGACATCAGCGCCTTGTGGACCAGCGCGTTTCGCCGCTGCTTGAGCAGGATGCGCCGCGTGAGTTCCTCGACCGGCCAGCGCCTCTGGACCTCCGCTTCGAAGGACTCCACCTCCTCGGCGCACGATGCGTCGTTGACGAGGTTGACGAGTTCATGTGGATCGCTCTCAAGATCGAACAGGCTGCACGGCCCGCCTTCCCAGTGAACGTACTTCCTGGCACCCCGCCGGACCAACATGCCGGGCGCCTTCACGCCCTCGAAGAAGATTTCCGAACAGGTCTCGTTGACCCATCCGGACGGATCGCCGGTCATGAGCGGCACGAGGCTGCGACCCTCGATGGGTTCCACGAGATGGTCCGTGCCACCGTCAAGCGCCATGTCGAGAAGGGTGGGCATCAGATCGATCAGCGGAGTGCACGCGGCCACCCGGTGCGTGGCCGTTTCACCGGGTGTCGAAATCATCAGGGGGACCCGGCACGAGTGCTCGAAGAAGCTCATCTTGGACCATGATCCGCGCTCACCGAGCATGTCACCGTGATCGGCAGTGAACACGATGATGGTCATCGAGTCGAGACGCGCCGCCTTGAGGGCGCCAAGGACCTTTCCCACCAGATCGTCGACAAGAGCGATGGCACCGTAGTAGCCGTGGCGCGACCGCCGGATGTCCTCCTCGGTCACCTCGTATTCGCCGCGATCGTAGTGGTGGTAGAGCCATGTGCCGTGGCTGTCCCTTTCCTCGGCCGGAATGAAGGGTACCACCGGCATGTCGATAACGTCGTGGCGAGAACGATTCCAGTATGCCGGCGGCGTGACATAGGGATCGTGCGGGTGCGTGAAGCTCACCTTGATAAAGAACGGCCGCCGGTCAGGTCCCCTGGCGTAGTCGAAGAGCCATCTGACGGCGGCATGCGCCGCGTCATCGTCGTGATCCTGCTGGCTCGAACGTTCGGCGATACCGGCCGTCACCACGTTCTTCAGATCGTGGAACCAGTCGAGCCTGAGGTCCGGTTCATCCCAGTTACCAAACCAGCAGTTGTCTGCCGGACAGATATCCATCGTGAGGCGCTTTTCGAGGCCGTGAAGCTGGTCGGCGCCGATATAGTGCGCCTTGCCGCTCTGCACGGTGACATGGCCGTTGGCCTGAGATAGTGGGCGAACGTCGGCACCGAGAACTCGTAGTCGCAGCCGCTGTCGAACACGTTGACCTCGGAGGGCAGGCGTCCGGTCAGCAGGCCGGCGCGCGCCGGTACGCACAGCGGCGAATTCGAATAGTGGGCATCGAAGATCACGGATCGAGCGGCAAGTTCATCGAGCCGCGGTGTCTTCACGACCCTGTGGCCATAGGCCGGCAGAAAGTGTGGCGCGAGCTGGTCTGCCATGAGAAACAGGATGTTCATCGACTTCACCTGCGGCTGAACGTTGCGGCGCAGCAGTAAAGACCTGCCCGGAAACCCGATCAATCACGTTGTCGGGCGCGCGGCGCTTCACCACTTGAGTGCATGCCAAACGGATCTACCATGTGGAGCAACCTTTCGGGGAAGGAAGGAGAAATGGCCATGGATCTCACGCTCGGGACCCTCGAAGACAAGGTCATGTCGGGAGACATTGACACGGTCATCGTCGCCGACACCGACATGCAGGGCAGGCTCTACGGCAAGCGTCTGTCGGCACGCCATTTTCTCGATGTCGGCCGGCACGGCGTTGCCACCTGTTCCGTGGTTCTCGGATGGGGCCAGGATCATTCGCTGGATCCGGGCTACGGTTTCACCGGATGGCAGACCGGCTACCCGGACATGCTTTCGGTTCCCGTGCCGTCAACGCTGAGGCTCTGCGGCTGGCACCCCCTCACGGCCCTGGTGCTGGCCGAAGCCAGGACACTTTCGGGCCCGCCGGTCGCCGTCTCGCCCCGTGTCATGCTGCAGCGCCAGCTCGAACGTTGCCATGAAAGGGGCCTTCACCCCCGGTTCGCATCGGAACTCGAATTCTTTCTGCTCCGCGAGAGCCCGGATTCCCTCGAGGAAAAGGGTTTCGTCAATATCCGCACGCGTCACCATGCCATGCACCCCGAAACGGTCATCCGCACGTCCGAGGACGAGGACTTCTTTCATGAGCTGCGCACAGGCCTGGCCCGCTCCGGGATCCTGGTGGAACTCGTGAAGGCGGAATATTCACCGGGCCAGATGGAGATCAACCTCCGGTATGACGAGGCCCTGGCGGCTGCTGATGCCCACATGATTCTCAAGACGGCCGCCAAGGAGATTGCGCTGAAGCAGGGGCTGGTCGCGACCTTCATGGCCAAGCTCGGGCACGATCTCGGCGGCAGCAGCTGTCATGTCCACATGTCGATGCTTGATGAAAGCGGCCAGTCTGCGTTCGAGGATGACAGCGGTGCCATGACCGGCACCATGCGCTCCTTTCTCGCCGGCCTGCTGGATTGCGGGCGTGACTTCTTTCTCCTCTTTGCGCCGACGACCAATGCCTACAAGCGCCTCGTGCCCGATACCTTTGCACCGGCGCGCCTCAACTGGGGCATCGACAACCGGACGGTCGCCTTCCGTGTGGTCGGTTCCGGGAAGGCGCGGCGTATCGAGAACCGCATCCCCGGCGCTGACGTCAATCCCTATCTTGCCTATGCCGCCATGTTGGCAGCGGGTCTCCATGGGCTGGATCGGGGCCTGAAGCTCGAAGAGCCGCCGTCGACAGGCAATGCCTATGGAAAGGACGATGGGACTGCGATCCCGGCAACACTTCAGGATGCAGTCGCCGTCTTCGGCGAATCGCCGGTCGTAGCCGGTTCCTTCTCTGCCGAAGTCCAGAAGCACTACACCAACTTCGGCCTGCAAACGGCCCGTGTCTTCGATAAACGGGTCACCGATGTCGAGAGGCGACTGCTGCTGCTCGACATATGAGATCAGCGATACCGTTTCGAGGGAGCACCGCAACATGGTCAAGACAAGGAATGAAGAAACGCTTGCTGTCGATCCCGTGACGTTCGTCAGGGAGACCGAGAAGATCTGGCAGGCGCGGGATGGCGAGGCTGCGGCTGCGGCCTATACCGAAGACGCCGTGGTTCGTTACGGCCAGGGCCAGACGCACCGGGGAGAGGCCCTGAAGAGGTGGCCGGCCCGCTGGTTCGCGTTCGCGAAGGATCTCGAGATCACCAAGACCTATCGGGGCCATCACGGCAACTGCATCGCCGGAACGTGGCAGAGCCGCTACACGAACCCCGAAACCGGCAAGGTCATGATCGAGAGTGGAGCGGAACTCTTCTTTCTTCGTGGCACCATGGTCTGCGAGCACCATATGTGGCAGCACACCTGGGCCGAAGACGAAAAGCCGGAAAGCAGGGGTTTCTCGACCGACTGATCGCGGCTTGCCAACGCTTCAGGGTTCACCGGACGACCATGCGAAGGCCCCGTCCTCCCCCAGCGGCGAGTAGGGATTCCACGCCACTTCCCACATGTGCCCGTCGGGATCCCTGAAGTACCCGGAATGGCCGCCCCAGAAGACATCCTGTGCCGGTTTGACAATGGTTCCGCCCGCGCGTTCCGCTTCATCGAGTACCGGCGCCACCTCCTCGCGGGAGTGCACGTTGCAGGCCAGGATGACCGCTCCGTTGGCAATGCCGGAAATGTCATCAAGCCCCATGTCCTCGAGAAACCTGTCGCGGGGATAGAGCGAGAAACCGACGCCGTTGAGCGTGAAGCAGACAATGGAATCGGCGCCTGCCTCGGTTGCCACGCGCCAGCCGAGTGCCTCGTAGAACGCCCGCGCGCGTGCCAGGCTTTCAACGGCAAGGGTGACGATGCTGAGACGCTGTTCCATACCGTTTCTCCGTGATCGCCATACGTCTTCACCCCGACCTCTGAACCGTCGTATCACTCGATGCCGTTCAGCAGCGTCAGGGGATTATCCACGAGCCTGCCGGAGCATCCCGGCTGCTCTGGCATCCGCCAGTCTGTTGGACTCAAAGGTGCGGGTGGACATTCGTAGGCGCGAAATCCGTTTCGTGTCAATCGTTGGAAGCGGTTCCCGGCCGTTGACGCCAACGGCCGGGCCGATCACCTTGTGCTGACCGTTCGAACCAATTCCGACGATTCATCAGGAACTTCACTCGTGAAAAGTCTCCATCGAACCATGCCGCTCACCCTTGTTTCGGGGCCCTTGAGCGCCATCCAGGTGGCAAGAGAACTGGGGTATTCCCGGCCGACCACGTACTTTCGGATAGCTGAAGCACCTGCCCGGATGAGGCGGGCCGGTCATCTTCCCATCTCCGAGAAGGACCACGTCACGGCATGCGGTCTCATGAAGCGCGATTACTTCCAGGTGCTTGCCCTCTACAACCACAAGACCGACGTCCTCGAGACAATGCCCACCGGCCGCCACACCGCGGGCATCATTCTGATATTCCTGATCGGCGCCTGGCTGATTGTGCAGGAGTCCATGGCTGCCAAGGCACTGGGAGTGGTCTTCTGGGCCGGTGCGGTGTTTGCCGCATGGTATGTCCGGCGCGCCACGCAGGCAGCAAGAAAGGTCTCCCAGCACGTCGCCCGAAAGACGGCAGGCGGTCCGCACAGCTGAGACGCTCACCACTGCCGGTCTCAACGGCGATGTCCACGCAACGCCTCAGGGCCATGACCGGGCAGCCATCACATTCGCGGCGCGGGACCTGCCCTCAATACCGGTGCCTGGGAACCTGTCGGATTTAAGAGCCTGATTCAATACGCCTGGTCGGAGAGTCCGCGCTCCGGCCCGACGTCTGGACAGCAGCCGCAGGCGACCCCTGTCAGAATCCCGCCTTCACCTCGTCGAACAGGCGGATGTAGGTCTCCTCCCGGGGACCGTCCATGGCGGTGAAATAGACGCCGTTGTCGAGCAGGGCCTCCGGCGTGCTCAGCCCCAGTTCGGTAAGCGTGCCGCCGTCGACAAGGTCGAAGGCCTTCATGTTGGCGTGTCCGAAACCGAAGTTCTCGATCTCGTAGGCGCCGGCCTCGGGGCTGGTCATCGCGTTCACCAGATCGTAGGCGGCGTCCAGGTCCTTCGTCTCGGGGTGGATCGTGAGCCCGCACACCCAGGTGAAGATGCCCTCCTTCGGGACGCCGAGCTCGACAGGCACGCCGTCGGCCAGCAGACGCACATAGGAGTCGTTCCAACCATAGGCGGCGACCAGCTCGCCCGAAGCCAGGGCCTGGTCGATCTCCGACACATCGCCCCAGTAAAAGCGCAGATTCTCGCGCTGTCGCTCCAGCAACGGACGAGTGCTCAGGAGCTGCTCGTCGGTCATGTCGAAGATATTGTCATAGCCCAGCAACAGACCCGCGATCTGGATGTTCGCGATGGTGTCATAGCTGGCGATGCGTCCCTTGTACCAGTCCTCGAAGAGGATCGCCCAGCTCAGGTTCTCGCCGCCGTGCTCGGGCGCGACGACGTCGGTGCGATAGATCACCGTGGAGTTGCCCCAGTCCATCGGCATGTAGTAGCGCACGCCGTCATGCACCGAGCCAACGATGTCGTTGAGGCCATCGAACATGTCGGGCAGCCACTCCAAGCGGTCGGGATCGAGTGGCGCCATAACGCCCGCCTCGCGCCACTTGATGAGGTCGGAGTCGCAGGGGTGCATGACGTCGGGCGCGAAGCCCTGGCGAATCTTCTGGAACGCCTCCTCCGTGGTGGCCCAGAACGTGGCCTCCGGCGAGCCGCCATGCTTCTCGGCATAGGCGCCATGGAATCCCGGCGATTCGTAGCCCGCCCAGCCGTAATACATCACCTCGCCGGCGGCGTGCGCCGGTCGGTGCATCGCGGGCACGGTCACGAGGCCGGCGGCGGCCAGACCGCTCTCGAAGGTACGTCGCGACATCATGCCGCTGCGCCATGCCTCGACAAACTTCCTGGTATCCATTCGCATCCTCCCTTGGCGCCGGGGGAGCCGCAAATTCAGCCCCGGCCGCGTGAGTACGCCCGCCCGAGCCGAGCGGATCGATGCGCCCGAGTCCAGCACACCGCGTATGTGCGGTCAACATCGCTGCCTACGGACATGGCCGGACCATCGGGAACCTTCATGCCGGTTGCCGGAAGCGGACCTGACCGACGATCGAATACAAGGGAGCGGACCACCGGCCCGCTCCCACGCTAAAGGGCCTTCGACAAGGAAACCTTTGTCAGGTTCTCTTGTTGAAGAGGTAAAGAATGATGGCGATGGCAACGAGGCCGACGACGCCAGCGGCACCCAGTTGACTCACCAGGCCGATGATGTTGCCCGTCACATTGCCAGCGATGAACTCGACGTTCGCGCCGAACAGCAACTGGAGGACGATGCCGAGTGCCACGAGGGCCAGGCCGATCTCCGTAAGCTGCACGATCCAATTCCGTACGCGATCAAGAACTTCCATACCGGAACCTCCATTAGACGTTCGAGGACCGAAGCGTAGGAACTTCGATCATCATGAGTAGTGACGCAAATTGGTCATACAAACAAACAAACTACTGCATCTTCTATATCCATTCGGAAATCATGTCCATGCGGGAGGTACGAGTCGTCTTAATGAAGGCGTCAACACCCAAGCCCCTGCGGGCAAGGCCACGCCCGGCGAAGACGGCAAATCCATGCTCCGTGACGGCTTCCTGGCCGTGGCGCGCCCGCGCCGGAACGGCCCCGACACCTATGCGCTCCTGACCCGCGGGCCGTCCCGCTTTGCCGCCGAACGCAACCCCGAGGAACGCCACATCGCCTACGGCCGGCTGATCGTGGTCGATCCGAACGCTCGATGTCCAGCAGATGGACGAGGACACCATCGCGCCTTCGCGAAGGAATTCTGTGAGCCGGACCTCGTTTACCGCCACAAGCAGTGGCGGGGCGAATGTCACGTCTTCGCCAATCGCCGGGTGTTGCACGCGCGCATGGCGTTGGATCCGACGGCCGGGCCGCCGTGCATCCAGCAATGCGCGATGGACCGCGAGGATTTCCACAACACCTACCGTAAACGTGCAGGCAGAGACGGCGGCCCGGGTTGGGCCCGCCATCCGCAGGTGCTCCCCGGAGATCCGATGCATGATCTGTTCTAAGGTGCCTGCTCCGATCAACAGCCAATACAGCCACCTCGATTACTCATACGGAAACGGCATCGTCACGTTATGGAACGGCCATGCGTCTTGCCGTAGCGGATGCCGAGCGGCCTGAGATCGACGCCCTTGGTGTGGATGGCGCACCCGGTGACAGGATCCCGTTCGCCCTTGCGGTGACGGTCGCCGGAATCGCAGTGCGAGATCCATCTGGCCTCGGCCAATTCCCGCACAACCCTGCTGATCTGCCCACCGAGCTCGAACGCCAGGCGCTTGACCAGGCAACCCAGGGGTTTCACCTGGGAATTTCCCAGTCCCGCCGGCCTCGATCGCCTTCATGAGATCTTCCTTAGCTGACGCCATCAGGAAGACCGTCGAACTCCGTGGCGGTCAACTTCACCGCCAGTGACGAGGGGGGCGTTCGGCGCATGCCCTTCACCGGCATGTCTTCGCTCCCGTTTCCGGGAGACCGCCCGAACGAAATCAACGGAATAGGCATGACACTGGCGCCGTGAAAGGGCGATACTGCAAGGTCGATTTTCTGCGGTATGCCACCGGCTTCCTGGCGGTGAGCAACCGGCCTACAGGCCGTGTTTGCCGACGCGGAGGTTGTTCCCTTCAGTCAGGTGCGTCTTTGACTCGTCGTCACGGGCGCGCATCCGGAAGGCCGTTCGAATCAGGTTACCCGTCCTGGACGGACCGGGTATCAATCGCCCCGTCGAACCTGTTACACTGGGTACCTGCTGCGCACCTTGATAGAGTGCGAATGGTGGTGACCCCTAGGGGAATCGAACCCCTGTCTCAACCGTGAAAGGGTTGTGTCCTAACCGCTAGACGAAGGGGTCGTCCGCAACCGAACTCCACATAGAGGCCTGCACCAGCGATTTCAAGCCGTGATTGCTGTCGAGGATCGCGGTCATCATGTGCCCTGCCGCCCCTTGCTCGCGCCGCAGAACCAGAAACATTCTGTGAACACAAGGGCGTTGGAGACCGGCAAACTGTGGTGATTTCAACGAATTGAGCGAGCCTGAGGCCGGGTATCGAACCACCCCTGGATTACGATGAAGGGCGCGCCTGGGCGAATTCAAGTGGCTCGGGCGGCGTCCTCGATGACAAACTGCAGCCTTTCCCTTCCGCGCCACATGTTGAGGGTGAGATGTCCGGCGAGGTGAAGGGATGTACCTTCGCGGGCAAGCAGCGCATTGCCCAACGGACCGCCCACGGCGCGGAACGCAATGGCATCGAGCCTTGTGCCGCCCGGATCCTCGGCCGTGCAGCGCACATGGCGTTCGCCTGCGGGTTTCGCCCAGGAAACACGGGCACTCTTGAGAGCGAATCGCGGTTGGGCGTTGCCGATACCGAAGGGACCCATGCGCTCTATGGACCGGATCAGGTCCTCGTTGGCCGCACCGACGGAGAGAACACCGTCGATTCCGAGATCCGGAATATCCGGTATGGCCGCAACCTCCGCTGCCACATGGTCGTCGAGGAAGGCCGCCAGCGCCTCGATCCTCTCCTCGTCGACGGTCAGTCCGGCCGCCATGGGATGACCGCCGCCCTTGACGAGAAGCCCCTCCCGTGCCGCAGAGGCCACGGCGCCGCCGATGCTGACACCGTTTCTGGAACGACAGGATCCCGTGCCGACGCCGTCATTGATGGAGATCACCACCGCCGGACGATGGAATCTCTCCACCAGCCTGCTCGCCACGATGCCGACGACACCGGAATGCCAGTCCCTGCCCGAAACCACAATGCAGTTGTGGCCCGACTGTGCTTCGGCCTGGTGGGTGGCGGCGTGGAGTACCGTTTGCTCGATGGCCCTGCGCTCGGCATTGAGATCGTCCAGCTTGACGGCGATACCTCCTGCCTCTTCATGGCTCCGGGAGGTGAGAAGGCGTACTCCCAGATCCGCGGAACCGACCCTTCCTCCCGCATTGATTCTCGGCCCGAACATGAAATTTGCGTGATAGGCCGTCGGCTCAGCCTCGATTCGAACGACCCGGCCAAGAGCCGCAAGGCCTTCATTGGTACCCCGGCCCAGCACTTTCAGCCCCTGGCGAACAAGCGCCCGGTTGAGCCCGGCGAGCGGAACACTGTCGCAGACCGTGCCCAGCGCGACCAGATCGAGCCATTGCATGAGATCGGGTTCGGGCCGGCTCTCGAACCAGCCTCTGAGGCGCAATTCCCTGTTGACGGCAACGATGGTCATGAATGTCACCCCGACAGCCGCGAGATGCCCCAGCCCGCTTGCGCAGTCCGGCCTGTTCGGATTGACCAGGGCAAGAGCCGGCGGCAGTTCGTGCGCGACCGCGTGATGGTCGAGAACGATCACATCGATGCCGGCCTGGTGCGCGAGGCGCAGGGGTTCCAGCGCGGTGATACCGCAGTCCACGGTCACCACAGGTCCTGCCCCTCGCTCCCTGAGAGCCGCAAGTGCGCGGATATTGGGTCCGTATCCCTCCTTCCGGCGATCGGGAATGTGGACCTCGCTGCTCGTTCCGACGGCATCGAGATAACGCACAAGAAGTGCGGCCGAAGTGGCTCCGTCGACATCGTAATCACCGAAGACACCCACTGTCTCTCCAGCTTCGACTGCATCCGCAATCCGGCGGGCGGCTCTTTCCATGTCAACCATGCCGAGGGGATCGGGCATCAGGTGTTTCACACGCGGTTCCAGGAACCCGTCGACCTCGTCGGCCGTCACACCACGGGCGGCCAGAATTCGTGCCAGCACCTCCGGCAGACCAAGACGTTGGGCAAGCATCATGGCGGTGACCTCGTTCTCGAGCCGGGCTTTCCAGCGCCGCCCGGTGAGCGATTTCGTCACGCCGAGGACAGCGTCTGTCACGCTTCAGCCGTCCTGATTGTCTTTGGCGATTGCACGATCCGTGGCCACGACGCGCACGGTGTCCGAGCTCATGACAAGGGACTCGGTGGTGATCCTGCCGCCCCCGCGATGCACGCCCCTGAGCAACCAGCCGTCGGTGACACCGGTGGCACAGAACACCAGATCGCCTTTCGCCAGATCGTCGATACGAAATGCCCTCTCGGGATCCTCGATGCCCATGGTGCGTGCGCGAGCCCTTTCCCCGTCGTTCCGGAAGGCAAGGCGGCCCTGGAACTGGCCTCCGACGCACTGGAGGGCCGCGGCAGCAAGCACGCCTTCGGGTGCTCCGCCGATTCCCAAGTAGATGTCGACGCCTGTTTCGGGCCTGGTGGTAGCGATCACGCCGGCCACATCGCCGTCCTGGATGAGTCGAACACGTGCACCGGCCTCGCGCACGGCCCGTATCAGGTGGTCGTGGCGCGGCCGGTTCAGGATCAGTGCGACAAGATCGCCAACCTTGCGGCCCCTGGCCTCCGCCAGGCGCTGCAGATTCTCCGCCGGCGGCCGGTCGATGTCGACGACATCCACCGGCAGGTCCTGACCCACCGCAATCTTGTCCATGTAGGTATCAGGAGCATTGAGAAGCCTCCCTCTGCCCGCGAACGCCAGAACGGCCAGCGAATTGGGCCCGCCCGTGGCGCAGAGGGTCGTTCCCTCGAGAGGATCGAGAGCGATGTCGACACTTGGACCGGATCCGGTGCCGACTTTCTCGCCGATATAGAGCATCGGCGCCTCGTCGCGTTCCCCTTCGCCGATCACCACCTCGCCCTGGATATCGAGACCGTTGAGCGCGCGCCTCATGGCATCCACCGCCGCCTGGTCGGCGGCCTTTTCGTCGCCTCGCCCCATGAGTCGTTCGGCGGCGATGGCGGCCGCCTCGCACACCGCCACGGCATCAGGAACAAGGTGACGTACAGACGTCATGGGGACACTCCCTGTCCGCAAATGCCCGTCATCACATCCGGCAGCATCGGGGGTGTCCGGGAACCATCATCAGGGATCTTCCCGCTCAACCGTTCAGACCGGCTCGATGCGGATCGTCAACGGTGGTTCGGTGACCGACTGGAGCGCGGCGATGCGCTCGCAGGCCCGGCGCATTGACGCCTCGTCCGCTTCATGGGTTGTCATCACGACCGGCACTGTTTCGCCGGGATCGCGGCCGCGCTGCAGCAGGCTGCCCACCGATATTGCCTCGTCGCGCAGGATCGCCGAGATATCGGCCATGACACCGGGCTGGTCGATCACCATCAGGCGCACATAGTACTCGCCATGACGCCTGTCGATGGTCACGGCGGGGCGGTGAACCAATTCCGACCCCGGTACGGCGAACATGGAATGGCGGACGCCTCGCGCGATGTCTGCGAGGTCGGCGACAACCGCCGATGCGGTCGGGCCGGCGCCCGCACCCGCCCCGACCAGTGTCGTGACGCCGACGGCATCGCCTTCGACGACCACGGCATTGAACACGCCATCGATGTGCGCGATCGCCCCGCTCTCGGGAACCATGGAGGGATGGACCCGCTGCTCGACACCATGGGGACCATCCTGCGCGATGGCGAGAAGCTTGATGCGGTAGCCGAACTCGCGCGCAAACGCGATATCCATGGGTGCGACCTGCCGGATTCCCTCGACATGAACACCGCAGAAATCCACGGGTCTGCGAAACGCCAGGGCGGCAAGGATCGCAAGCTTGTGCGCCGCATCCCCGCCTCCGATATCGAGAGTCGGATCCGCTTCGGCATAACCCAGACGCTGTGCTTCGCCCAGAACGTCATCGAAGGGAGCATCATGTTCCCGCATGACCGTCAGGATGTAGTTTGATGTGCCGTTGAGAATCCCGTAGACGCGCGTCACCCTGTTGGCCGCCAGTCCCTCGCGCAGCGCCTTCACGATCGGAATGCCGCCTGCAACAGCGGCCTCGTATCCGACATGCACGCCCGCCCTGTCGGCGGCCATTGCCAGTTCGGTCCCGTGAACCGCCAGCAGCGCCTTGTTCGCCGTCACGAAATGCTTTCCCGCCTCCAGGGTGCGCTTCGCAAGTTCGAACGCCACGCCGTCTTCGCCGCCGATCAGTTCGACGACAACGTCAACTCCAGGGTCTCCTGCGAGGTCCCGCGCATCATCGACCCAGCGGAAGCCGGAAAGGTCGAGACCCCGGTCACGTTTCCGGTCCCTGGCACAGACCGCGACGATCTCGAGACTGCGGCCACAGTCGGATTCGATGAGTGCGGCGTTGCGCCGAAGGAGTTCGACCACACCCGAGCCAACCGTTCCCAGTCCGGCAATCGCTATGTTGAGCGTCGACATCAGTTCCCGGAAGCCGCGTCGGACAGGTTGGCCATGTTCTCCTCGATCGCCTCCTTGAGTTCGGACAGCGATGCGACAATCCCGGCGATCTCCTCGGGAGATCTGATGTCTTCGGGAGGCTCGGGAACCGACGAGAGCAGGGGATAGGATTCTTCCGCACAGCCGTTGAGCACCAGGAATGCGGCCGACAGGACAATCGGTACGGCTCTTCGCCCCGGCAAAATCATGCTTGAGAAAGCATGGAACGCCATTGTATATCCCGCCTTGCAAGGTTGCCGGTCGCGGTCGGCAACCTACAGTGTTCCGGTAGCTCTCTCAACCGGAGCGGAACAACATCACTCCATTCCCGAAGATCGGACATTCCATCATGACCGACACCCGCTTCGGTCCCCAGGACTGGCAGGCCGTCGCCGAACGCAGCAGCATCCTGGTTCACGATTTCCTGTCCCGCCAGGATGCGCCGTTCGCAGATTTCAAGCGCATGAACGAGGTATTCGTGGACGCCTTCACGCGGCTGATGAACGATCCGTCACGGCTTGCCGAGGCCCAGGCCAATCTGTGGCGCGACTACATGAGCCTGTGGCAGACCACGACCCGCCGGATGATGGGGGAGGACGTCCCGCCGGTCATCGAGCCGGAGGCCGGTGACAGGCGTTTCAAGGATGATTCCTGGTCGAACGACGCGGTCTTTGATCACATCAAGCAGTCCTATCTGCTCTCCGCCAACTGGCTGCAGACTCTCCTGGGCGGCATCGATGGCCTCGAGCCGAAGGAAAGGAGAAAGCTCGACTTCTACACGAAGCTCTACATCGACGCCCTCTCGCCGACCAACTTCGCCGCGACCAACCCCGAGGTCCTGCGCGCCACGATGGAGAGCAAGGGCGAGAATCTCGTCAACGGCCTCTCCAATCTTCTCGAAGACCTCGAAAGGGGCAAGGGCCGGCTATCGATCCGCATGGTCGACGAGGACGCCTTCGAGGTCGGCGGCAATCTTGCCGTGACACCGGGCAAGGTCGTCTTCCGGAACGATCTCATCGAGCTCATCCAGTTTTCGCCGGCGACGGAGAAGGCGCACCGCCGACCATTGCTGATCATCCCGCCGTGGATCAACAAGTACTACATCCTGGACTTGAGGCCGCAGAACTCGTTCGTGCGCTGGGTCGTCGAACAGGGACACACCGTATTCATCGTCTCCTGGGTCAATCCGGATGCCGCTCTCGCATCCAGGACCTTCGAGGACTACATGATCGAGGGACCCCTGGCGGCTCTCGACGCCGTCGGGCAGGCAACCGGAGAAGAGCGGATCAACGCCGTGGGCTACTGCATCGGCGGCACCCTGCTCGCCTGCACGCTGGCTCACCTGGCGGTGAAGAATGACAACCGCATCGCTTCCGCAACCTATCTGACGTCGCTGGTCGATTTCGAGGACGTCGGCAATATCGAGGTCTTCATCGACGATGACCAGGTCCGCGACCTCGAAAGGGCCATGGCCGAGCGCGGCTATCTCGACGGCTCCGAAATGGCGGCGGTCTTCAGCACCCTTCGCGCCAACGATCTCATCTGGTCCTTCGTCATCAACAACTACCTTCTCGGCAAGGACCCCTTCCCGTTCGACATTCTGTACTGGAACAGTGACTCCACCCGGTTGCCCGCCGCCATGCACAGCTACTACCTGCGGCGCATGTATCTCGATAACGCGCTCGTCGAACCGGGAGCCCTTGAGTTGGGCGGCACGCCGATCGATCTTTCCTCCATCGAGACACCATCCTATCTCCTGTCCACCCAGGAGGATCACATCGCGCCCTGGCAGTCGACCTATCGCGCGACCGGCCACTACCGCGGCAAGTCCGTCTTCACCCTGGCCGCATCCGGCCATGTCGCAGGTGTCGTGAATCCGCCGTCGAAGAACAAGTACGGCTTCTGGACGAACAGCAGGACACCCGAGGATCCGCAGGCCTGGTTCGATGGCGCCAAACGCCATGAAGGTTCCTGGTGGCCCCACTGGCAGGCCTGGCTCGCCAGAAGAGGAGGCGGCAAGGTCGAGGCCCGAGAGCCCGGCGACGGCAATCTGCCCGTCATCGAGGACGCACCGGGAAGCTACGTGAAGGTGGATCTGCGGCGACAGGCCTGATTTCAGGGGAAGACGGCGACCCCGGCAAGACCCGCGGTTTCCTCGAGCCCTGCCATGACGTTCATGTTCTGAAGTGCCTGCCCCGATGCGCCCTTGACCAGATTGTCGAGCACCGAGACGAGAATCGCGCGTCCGGACATGCGATCGGGGAAGACCCCGATAAGGCAGAGGTTCGAACCCCGGACATGATGTGTCGCAGGGGGCCTGCCCTGTGGTGTCAGTCTGACAAAAGGCTCGTTCCGGTAGCGCCGGGCAAGTGCGGCACGCAGATCCTCGGGCGTCGCCCCATCCTTCAGCGTCACGTAGATCGTTGCCAGGATGCCCCTGTTCATGGGCACGAGGTGCGGCGTGAAGGTGCAGCAGACCGGCTCTCCTGCCGCCCTCGAAAGTTCCTGATCGATTTCAGGCGCATGCCGGTGACTGGCGATTCCGTAAGCCACGATACCTTCCGACACTTCGGTGTGAAGGCTGGATTCCCGGGCCGCCCTTCCGGCGCCGCTGACACCCGACTTGGCATCGATCACGATGTCCGTTGTCCCGATCAGTCCCTCCTCGAGACAGGGAACGAGAGCAAGCTCGCTGGCTGTGGTGTAGCAGCCCGGGTTGGCGACAAGCCTCGCGGCGCTTACTTCGCCACGCCTGATTTCCGTCAGGCCGTATACGGCCTCGTCCTGCAGCGCCGGCGCAAGGTGTTCGTGACCGTACCAGCGTCCATAGGCCTGCGGATCGGCGAGCCGGAAATCCGCCGACAGATCGACGATCTTCAGATGCCGGGGAAGGTCTCTGATGGTGGCCTGGACCGTGCCGTGAGGAAGGCAGCAAAAGACCGCATCGACCCCGTGCCAGTCGACGTCGTCGAGAGCGACGAGATCCGGCAGTCCAAGATGGGCAAGATGGGGGTGAACCTCGCCCAGAGGTGCGCCGGCGCGCCGTTCGGCGGTCAGCGCCACGACCTCGATGCCGCCGTGCCCGGCAAGCAGACGCAGGAGCTCCGCGCCTGTATAGCCGCTCGCACCGAGCACCGAGACCCTGAGTTTGCCGTTCGCCGTCATGTTCGTGTCCTTGTGCCCGCCCTGGACGTTCGTCGCACGGCGTGCGGTACCGCGCCCAGACGGGCCGCGTTACCAGGTGCCGCTATTCGACAGCAGGAGGCTCGACTCCGAACCAGCCGAGAATGTCGACGCCGAGCAGAAACAGCACGATGAGCAGGACCATGATCACGGTGCCTGCAAGCAGGGCTCGTTCGACCCTGATCAAACCGCTTTCCGCACGGGCAAGATCAATCAGCACACGCATGGCACGCCTGCAAAACACCGTCATGACACGACTCCCTGCTACTCGGGGTCCCCCCGGTCAGCGTCATGATACTCGCCGGCTCGCCGATGGGAAGGCCGGGTGTCATGGCCTGACGATGGCATCCTGTGCCTTTTCCGCCTTGCCGAGCAGCCATTCCCGGAATACGCGAACCTTCGGCTTGCGCGCGCTGCCCCGGGGATAGACCAGCCAGTGGGACAGGTTTTCATCCGTGAGATCGCCGAACGGCATGACGAGACGGCCGTCGTGAAGATCGTCCTGCACGATGATACGGCTGCCCAGAGCGACGCCGAGCCCGGCGGCGGCGGCCTCGAGAACGAGGTCGCTGTTGTCGAATGTGAGACCGCCGGCACTGTTGACACCCTCCACATGAAGGGCGGCGAGCCAGTAGTGCCAGTCCTCCTCGTCTTCGTCATGCAGCAATGTGTGATGGCGGAGATCCTCCGGCCTCTTGAGTGGATGCTTTCCGACGAGAAGGTCGGGGCTGCACACGGCGATGTAGCGATCCTCGAACAGCTTGTCCGCCTCGAGCCCGGGCCACGATCCGGTCCCGTAGCGTATGCCGCAGTCGATATCCTCGCGGAAGAAGTCGACAATGCGGTCGTTGGTGACCATGCGCACCTCGATATCGGGATGCCGGAGATGAAAATCGCGCAGGCGCGGAATGAACCATCTGATGGCGAACGTCGGCAACATGGTGACCGCCAGGGGACCATGGGAATCCTGGCTGATGACGAGGCCCGTGCCATCCGCGATCAGATCAAAGGCCTGGCGCAGGAAGGGAAGATACATCTCGCCCTTGTCCGTCAACCACAGGCCACGTCCGTGGCGTTCGAAAAGGCGGGCATCCAGACGCTCTTCAAGGCCCCTGACCTGGTGGCTGATGGCAGCCTGGGTGACATTGAGCTCCTCGGCCGCGCGGGTGAAGGAGAGATGACGGCCCGCGGCCTCGAACGCGCGCAGGGCATTGAGTGGGGGGAGCCGGCGGGAGTGGGCCACCTATAACAATTCCTCATGTCTGGAGTGAAAAGATGTCGCTGGTGAAATGGCACGTGAACGCCCAGGTTTCCAACAGGACCAAGGCAAGTGAACGGTCCGCGGAATGTACGGTCCGCTCACGAGTGATACAAGGAGATGTACCATGTTATTCAAGAGAAATGATCGCAGGCCCGATCCAGCGGCGCCCCGTCCGAACAGGACCCATGTCCGGCGCGATGCCCTTCCGCCCCTCGGTATCCGGATCAACACGCTGAAGCCGCTTATTCCGTGCACCTCATGATCGCAGACGCTTCGATGAACCGGGCCAGCCGAACGGCGGAATCCCTCAAGACGGGGTTCCGCCGTTCTTCGTCAATGCCAGCCCCCAACACAAGGCTTCATGCGCCGCAGACCTTGTACACCGTTGTGTTCCGCGCGACATAGGGGATGCTCCTTTGCTTCGCTTAAACCAGCGCAAACCAGACCGCCTTGAATTACCTCGATCTTCCGCATGTCGACCGATTCAGATTTCTCCGGAATGAACGGGACGTGCTTGTCGTGGATGGCGCCACCGCGACGAACCTGTTCATGGCGGGTCTCGAGACCGGCGCATCGCCGGAGCTCTGGAATGTCGACAGACCGGACCTCGTTGCGGCCAACCACGAAGCCATGGTGGCGGCAGGTGCCGATATCATCCTGACCAACAGTTTCGGCGGCACTGCCAACCGCCTGAAGCTGCATGACGCCGCGGACCATGTCATTGAACTGAACCGATCCGCCGCGACCCTGGCGCGCAGCGTGGCCGACCGGGCCGGGCGGCCTGTCCTCGTCGCCGGTGCGATGGGCCCCACTGGCGAAATCATGGAGCCGGTCGGCGAACTGGACCACGAAGAAGCGGTACGGGCCTTTCGCAAGCAGGCGCGAGGGCTCGCCGAAGGCGGTGCCGACTTGATCTGGATCGAGACCATGTCGGCCATCGAGGAAGCGGCGGCGGCCATCGAAGGCGCCGCTGCAAGTGGCCTCCCGATGGTCTGCACCATGACCTTCGATACCAACGGCCGCACAATGATGGGCGTCACGCCGGAACAAGCCATGGGTTTCTGCACTACCTGCGGGCAGCAGCTGGCGGCTTTCGGAGCCAACTGCGGCAACGGATTCGGTGAACTGGTTGCCGCCGTCGCCGCCATGGACACAGTCTCGCAGGGCCGCCATCTCCTCGTTGCCAAGGCCAATTGCGGCGTGCCCGAATATATCGATGGCGAGATACGCTACACAGGCACACCCGAGACCATGAAGATCTACGCCCGGCTGGCAAGGGATGCAGGTGCGTCCTTCATCGGCGGCTGTTGCGGATCGACACCTTCCCATGTCGCAGCCATTGCAGATGCGCTGAGAGACTACCGTCCCCGCGGCAGACCGGAACTCCAGGACATCGAAGAGGCACTCGGGCTCGCCCGGATCACACCGCCCCCAGGGTCACAGCAACGGATCCGCCGGTCACGACGCCGGCGCAGCTGAGTGCTGCACTGCAACAATCCACCGGTTTTCTGGCCGATTCCCGCTTGCGCAACGACGCTTCGGTACTATTGTGCGACGCACAAATTCTGCACCGGAGTCCTCTACGATGTCAGTTCACCATTCCCCGCTTCCTCTTTCGGAAATCCGCATCGGACAGTCCGACAGTTACGAGCGCACTGTCACCGAGGCGGATATCGAGAGATTCGCGGACGTGACGGGTGATGACAATCCGGTGCATTTCGACGACGACTGGGCTTCGGCTACCATGTTCAAGGGCCGCATCACCCACGGCATGCTGTCGGCGAGCTACATCTCCGCGGTGATCGGCACCAGACTTCCCGGACCCGGTGCCATCTACATGGGGCAGACCCTGAGGTTCTGCGCCCCGGTCCGGATAGGTGATACCGTGTGCGCGACGGTGACCGTGCGCACCATTGACGAGGCGAAACGTCGCCTGACGCTCGATACCGTCTGCACGGTTGGCGAGACGACGGTCATCAAGGGCGAGGCGCTCGTCATGGTTCCGCAGCTCGCCAACTGATACCCCTGCATTCGCGTTTGCGCTAGAAAGCGGTCATGCGGATCTTTCGCCATCCGGGCCCTATGCCGGCTGAACTCTCCCGTCCGGTCGTCGCACTGGGCAATTTCGATGGTGTGCACCTGGGCCATGGCAGCGTGATCGCCCATGCCCTGGAACTGGCCCGCAGTGCCGGCCTGCCGGCAGGCGTTCTCACCTTCGAACCGCATCCCCGCAGCTTTTTTCAGGGGTCCGGGGCTCCCTTCCGCCTGACCTCCTTCCGGCAGAAGTGCCGGGTACTCGCCGACATTGGTGTCGACCTCATGGTCAATCTGAGATTCGGACAGGAGATGGCGGCGAACCTTGCACAGGATTTTGTCGTCAATGCCCTGGTCAACGGGCTGGGCGTTCATCATGTCATCACCGGTCCGCGTTTCGTGTTCGGCAAGGGCCGCCAGGGCAACAGCCACATCCTCGCCCGTATGGCCGAACGCGAGGGATTCGGATACACTGAAGTCCCGACATTCACCCGTGGCGACCGCAGCGTCTCCTCGACCGATATCCGGGTCCTCGTGCGCCGGGGCCAGGTCGATATGGCGGCGGGGCATCTTGGTCGCCTGTGGGAATACGAAGAACGCGTCCGGTCAGGCGACCGGCGGGGACGCACGATGGGTTTCCCGACCGCCAACCTGCCGCTCGACGGAGTCCTGCACCCGGGCTCTGGCATCTATGCCGTTCGCGTCGGCCTTGCGCATGGGTCGTCCACCACATGGCATGACGGTGCCGCATACATCGGAACCCGTCCGACCTTCCAGGGCGAGATGATGCTGCTCGAGGTCCATCTCTTCGATTTCTCGGGCGATCTCTACGGCAGACACCTGCGGGTTGCGTTCGCCGCGCGTGTCCGCAAGGACATGACATTCACAGGCGCCAACGACCTCGCCCGGCAGATGGAGCAGGATTGCGATCGTGCAAGGGAGATCCTCCACAGACTGTCACCGCGCTCGGACCATGAACCGGGACGACTTGAGGGCTGATCCCGGACCGCAACCTCAAGCGCCCGTCGTCCGTTGCAGTCCTGCGGCCTGGGCAACCGGCGTTCGCCATGGCAGATGTGGTGCACCATCTGCCCGGGAACGCGAACAAGGGCATCGAACTGGAAATCGACCCCGTTCAAGGCGGCGCCGACCGGTCGAAGGCCGGACTCGTTAGTTCCGCGCGAGCGTGGATAACGGACGCTGAGTACCGCGGCACTGGCACGGCCATATCATCCTCGACAACGCGCCATGGTGATGATAGAGAGCGCGCCATGTCGATGAAGCACGGGATATCATTGCGAATTGCCGGCCCGGCCCTCTCGTTGATGGCCGGGTGACGCCTCGCAATTCTTCCCGTTTCTCAAGGTTTCGACGGATTTCGCCAAAATGACCGCTGACTACAGGCAGACGCTGTTTCTGCCGGATACCCCCTTTCCCATGCGTGCCGGCCTTTCCAGGCGCGAACCGGACATTCTCTCCCGCTGGGAGGTCATCGGCCTCTTCGACCTGCTGCGCGAAGATGCGTGCGGCCGCGAGCCCTTCATCCTCCACGACGGGCCGCCATACGCCAATGGTCACCTGCATATCGGCCACGCCCTCAACAAGATTCTCAAGGATGTGATCAACCGCTCCCAGCAGATGCTGGGCAAGAACGCCAACTATGTTCCCGGCTGGGACTGTCACGGACTGCCGATCGAATGGAAGATCGAGGAGCAGTACCGCGCGGCGGGCCGGAACAAGGACGAGGTCGGTACCGTCGAGTTCCGGCGCGAGTGCAGGGAGTTCGCCGAAAAGTGGATCGACATCCAGCGCACCGAATTCAAGCGGCTGGGCGTGATCGGCAACTGGGACAATCCCTACACGACGATGAGTTACTCCGCCGAGGCACAGATCGTCCGCGAGCTCGGCAAGTTCGTCATGTCGGGCCAGCTCTATCGCGGCTCGAAACCCGTCATGTGGTCCTGTGTCGAGAGGACGGCGCTTGCCGAAGCCGAGGTCGAATACCACGACCACAGATCGCCCATGGTCGATGTGGCCTTTCCGGTCATCCGTTCTCCGCTTGCGGACCTCGAGGATGTCTCGATCGTCATCTGGACCACGACGCCGTGGACGCTGCCCGGCAACCGCGCGATCGCCTATGGCGAGACGCTGGACTACCGCATCATCGAGGTCGAGCACGCAGAAGAGAAATCGGGCGCCTCGGTCGGACAGAAGATTGCGGTCCTTGCCGAACTCGCAGCCTTGACCATGAAGCGCTGCTCGATCACCGACTACCGGGAGATCGGTCGTCTTGCCGGAAACAGTCTCGCCGGAACCGTATGCCGCCACCCGCTTCGGGGCCGGGGCTACGATTTCGATGTCCCGCTGCTGGCAGGCCAGCATGTCACGACGGACCAGGGAACTGGATTCGTTCACATCGCTCCCGGTCACGGTGCGGAAGACTGGGCGCTCGGCACCGCCAATGGAATCGAGGTTCCGCATACCGTGGGCGAAGACGGCGGCTACCTCGACGACGTTCCCCTGTTCGCCGGTGCCCGAGTCCTCACGGACGACGGCAAGGAGGGTGACGCCAACGGTCGTGTCATCGCCGAACTCGCGAAATCCGGCTGTCTTCTGGGAAGCGGACGCCTCGTCCACAGCTATCCGCATTCATGGCGCTCGAAGGCGCCGCTGATCTTCCGCAACACGACCCAGTGGTTCATATCGATGGAAACACAGGGTCTGCGCGCCAAGGCGCTCGAGGCGATCGATGCCACCCGCTGGGTGCCGGCATCCGGCCGCGAACGGATTCGCGGGATGATCGAAACGCGACCCGACTGGGTGCTCTCCCGCCAGCGCGCCTGGGGTGTTCCGATCGCGGTGTTCGTCAACCGGAAGACGGGAGACGTGCTGCGCGATCAGGCGGTGATCGACCGGGTCGCCGCGACGGTGGAGGCTGAAGGTGCGGACGCCTGGTTTACCCGCGAACCGCAGGACTTTCTCGGCAACGACTATCGCGCCGAGGATTTCGAGCAGGTCACCGACATCCTCGATGTGTGGTTTGATTCAGGCTCGACGCACAGTTTCGTTCTCGAGGCGCGCGACGATCTGGAGTGGCCGGCCTCGCTCTATCTGGAAGGTTCCGATCAGCACCGGGGCTGGTTCCATTCCTCGTTGCTCGAATCAGCCGGCACGCGCAATCGGGCACCCTATGACGCCGTGCTCACACACGGCTTCGTCGTCGACGGTGACGGGCGCAAGATGTCCAAGTCGCTGGGCAACGTCATCTCTCCCCAGGAGGTGATAGACCGTTACGGCGCGGATATCCTGCGAATCTGGGTGGTTTCGGCCGACTACAGTGAAGATCTGCGCATCAGCCGGGAGATTCTCGACTACCAGGCCAACAGTTACCGTCGCCTGCGGAACACGCTCCGCTTCCTTCTCGGCAATCTGAAGGACTTCTCGGAAGATGAACGTGTCGAGGCAGCAGCAATGCCGGAACTCGAGCGCTGGATCCTGCATCGCCTCGTGGAGATCGACGGCGTTATCCGCAGGGCGTGCGACGATTTCGACTTCCACACCATGTTCGTGGTCCTGCACGGCTTCTGCACCACGGACCTTTCATCCTTCCATTTCGATATCCGCAAGGACGCGCTTTATTGCGACACGGCGGATTCGGCACGCAGGCGGGCCTGCCGAACAGTCCTCGACATCCTGTTCTCCTGTCTGACAGCCTGGCTCGCGCCGATCCTCTGTTTCACGGCCGAAGAGGCTTGGGTCCTGCGGTTCCCGGGGGAGAAAGCGAGTGTCCACCGCCGCCTGTTTCCGGACATCCCGGAAAGCTGGCGCGACGATGCCCTGGCCGCGAGATGGGAAACCGCGCGCAAGATCCGCCGTGTGATGACCGGCGCCATGGAAATCGGGCGCCGGGAAAAGCGCATCGGTTCGAGTCTCCAGGCCCATCCTGTTGTTTATGCTCCGGCGCGCGAGCTCGCGGCGCTGGAAGGCCTGGACATGGCGGAAATCGCCATATCCTCGCAGATAACGCTGACGGAAGGCCACAGTCCCGAAGGCGCCTTCCGGCTCGAGGAAATCGCAGACATCTCGGTCGAGGTCGGTCTTGCCGTCGGCGCACGCTGCGAACGTTGCTGGAAGGTCCTTGCGGAGGTGGGTGACGTTGCGGTGCACCCGGACCTCTGCGTGCGGTGTGCCGACGCAGTTGTCCGGAGCGCGCCGGATTGAGCGGAGCACGCCACGGTCTGCCGTTCGGCCTTGCGATCATGATTCTGGTCCTGGCCGCCGATCAGGTCTCGAAGTTCCTCATCATCGATTTCATGGCAAGCCGCGGCTTCGAGCCGTTCGACATCACGGCGCATTTGAGTCTCGTGACGGTGTGGAACAGGGGTATCAGCTTCGGCATGCTGTCGGCCGGCGACGATGCGCTGCGCTGGGCAATGACCGTTTTCGCGTTCGGGGTGGCCGCGGGCCTTGTGGTCTGGATACGCGGGCTCACGGACCGCTGGCAGATCCTCGCTGCCAGTCTTGTCGCCGGAGGCGCCGTCGGCAATGGCGTTGACCGGATCGTTCATGGCGCGGTCGCGGACTTCATCGATCTTCATGTCGGACAATGGAGCTGGCCTGCCTTCAACGTCGCCGATTCTGCCATCACCACCGGCGTTGCCATTCTCGTCCTCAACGCCTTGTTGAAGAGCCGGAGCGGACGTAGGATGACGCCATGATCAAGCAACATCTTGCGGCCGTGACCGTTGTTGCCGGAGTGTTGTTTCTCGGCGGTTGCGGGAACGTACGCGAATCCCTCGGCCTCGTTCACAACCCGCCCGACGAGTTCAGGGTGGTTTCGCACGAGCCCCTGGTGGTGCCGGATACACTCGACCATTTGCCGCCCCCGGTGCCTGGAACCACCGGGCCGCAGGAATTGCAGCCGCAGGTGACTGCCGAAGAACAGCTTCTGGGACAGGCGCTCGAAACACCGGATGCAAGCACTGCCGAAGTCGTGCTCATGGCCATGGGCGGAGCGGATGAAGTGGAGCCCGCCATCAGGTCGCTCATCGATTCCGAACACCAGGCCATTCTGGCCAATGTTTCCTGGCTGGATGAAATCAACCCCATCAGGGATCCGGGTGATCCAACGGCAGTGCTGATCGATCCCGAAAAGGAAAGCAAGCGCCTCCAGGGGATTGCCGCCCTGGGACTTCCGATCAATTCCGGCGACTTCGCCGAATCGATCCTGGAGGAACAGGGAAAAGCCCTCCTCGAGGGGTTGCTTTGAGCCATGAAGAGGTTTTCGAGGTTCATCACTCCGATGTTGCTTTCCGGTTCGGTTCTTGTTGCCGGATGCGACAGGGAAGAGGTGCTTGCGGGGCGCATCGACCGTACGGTCGGCGAATACACCATTTCGCGAACCGTCGCGCTCATTGTTCCTCCATCATTCTCCCTGCGCCCGGACGACGGCGATGCCGCGCAATCTGGTTCTATTGTCGACCGCAGTGACGAGACCGAAATCGATCTCGGAGCACTCGATACGACGACGGGAGAATCGGGGCTTCTCCAGCGCGCCGACGCGCAAGCTGCGGATCCCGGGATCCGGGACACGCTTGCCCGCGAGAATGCCATCCTCGCCGGTGACCCCGAACTCGTCGAGACTCTTCTATTCGGTGACTTTCCAGCCTCGCCGCCGACACCGGAAGTGATCGAGGAGGTCCCTGAAGGCGAAGACGTGACCGGCGCGCCGGAAGAGACGTCCGGTGACGAAGGCGGCTTCTGGGACTGGTTCTAGACCAGGCTCACGCGCGCGACGAGCCCCTGCCAGTGAATCGACTTCTTTCGGTCTCCGGCGGAATACCGGACGAACGCGTTTCATCCGAAGAACTTGGCAAAGCGGTGGCGCGATTCCTTGCCGCGCTTGAATGCGGCGAACTCGAGGCGCTTTCGATTGCGCGCCAGGTCAGCGACCATTCGGTCCTGAAGACCATCGCCGGGGACATCGGCGAGGAACATGTGCTGGTCCTGGGGACCGGAGGATCGAGCCTGGGAGGCCAGACTCTCCTGTCGCTCGCTGATCGCGGCAGCGGACGCGTGCGTTTTGTCGACAATATCGATCCCGGCACCTGGACTTTCGCCCTTGAAAGCACGGATCCCGCAAAATGTCATGTTCTCGCCATCTCCAAGTCGGGCAGAACCGCAGAAACCCTTGCGCAGACCCTTCTCGCCATCGACTGGTTGCGACAGGGGGGAGTGGCACCGGGGCGGCGGCTGACCGTGATCACCGGGAAGTGTGCAAACCCTCTGCGCTCCATGGGCGAAGAGGAAGCCGCGAGGATCCTCGATCACCCAGCAGATATCTCCGGGCGTTATTCCGTCCTCACCCTGGTGGGTCTGCTGCCTGCCCTTCTGGAGGGGATCGACGTCATGGCCCTCCGCCGCGGAGCCGCCCTGGCGCTGGAGGATACGCGAAGCAACGGCGTCCACAGCATGGCTGCCATCGGCGCCCGGCAACTCGTCTGGGCAGAACGCCAGGGAATCTCGGTGCAGATTCTGATGCCCTATGCCGACAGGCTCGCCACGCTCACCCGCTGGTGGACCCAGCTCTGGGGCGAGAGTCTTGGCAAGGACGGCCGCGGGTCCACGCCGGTCGCCGCGTCCGGTACGCACGATCAGCACAGACAGCTTCAACTGTGGTGCGACGGCGCGAAGCGTCACATGGTGACGTTTCTCGGTGTTGGCCGGATGACCGATACCAGGCTGATCGCGACCGGCGATCCGGAACTCGACTATCTGGACGGCCAGACCCTTGGTACCCTGTTTGCCGCAGCAAGGCGGGCAACATCGGCATCGCTGGTTGCAGCCGGCGTTCCGGTCCGGCAGATTGAGGTTCCGCACCTGGACGAGGAAGTCCTGGGCACGTTTCTCGTTCATTTCATGATCGAGACGATTCTCGTGGCGTACATGTCCGGCATCGATCCTTTCAACCAGCCGGCCGTCGATGACGGCAAGAGGCGTGCCAGGGAAGACTTGAGGACAAGATGCAATGAGCGTGATCAGGCGCCTCAGTGAGACAACGGTCAACCGGATTGCCGCCGGTGAGGTGATCGAGCGGCCATCCTCGGTCGTCAAGGAACTGGTCGAGAATGCCATTGATGCAGGCGCCACGCGCATCGAGATCGACGTCGACGGTGGTGGGAGGAACTCGATTTCGGTTTCCGACGATGGTGCCGGCATGGATGCAACCGATCTCGCCCTCTCGGTCGAACGCCACGCGACGTCCAAACTGCCCGACGACGATCTCACGGAAATCGGAACGCTGGGCTTCCGGGGAGAAGCCCTGCCGTCGATTGGTGCCGTGACGCGACTGCGGATCATCACGCGCCAGCGGTCGAGCGACAGTGGCCTCATGATTTCGGTCGAGGCGGGTCGCGTCGGCGCGATCGGCCCTGCTGCCCGGAATGCAGGAACGACCGTCGAGGTCTCGGATCTCTTCTTCGCGACACCGGCGCGTCTGAAATTCCTCAAGTCCGAACGCGCAGAAAACGCGGCCGTGGCCGATGTGGTGAAGCGTCTAGCCATGGCCCGCCACGGCATCGCAATGACGCTGAAGTTCAACGCAAGGAGAAATCTCGCCTGCCGCGCCGAGACAGGCGATGACCGGGACGCCCGGCTCGCCCGCCTGGGCGCCGTCCTGGGGAGCGATTTCCAGCAGAACGCGGTTCCGGTCGATGCAGAGCGCGACGGGATCCGCATCACCGGATTCGCCGGCCTGCCGACACTCAACAGGGCCAATACCCAGGGCGAGTTCCTGTTCGTCAATGGCCGTCCCGTCCGGGACCGCCTGCTGCTGGGCGCGGTGAAGGGCGCCTATCAGGGCGTTCTTGCGCCCAACCGATATCCCATGGTGGCGCTTTTCCTGGAGCTGCCCGCCTTCGCGGTGGACCTGAACGTCCATCCCACCAAGGCCGAAGTGAGGTTCCGCGACAACAAACGGGTCAGCGGCCTCGTGGTGAGCGCCATCCATCGCGCCATCGAGGAACACGGCCGAAAGGCATCCACGACCGTCTCCCGTGAAGCGCTCGAAAGCCTGCGACCCGGCAACACCCCTTTCCAGGATCACCTGTTCACGCCAAGACGAAAAACCTGGCCTTTCCCGTCCATCTCCCCGGAACAAGGGCAAACCGGCGGCCTCGCACCTTCCGGGCCGGTCATCGATATCGAGGAAGCCGATACGCAAGCCGGGGCAGCGGACTCGACCGCATACCCGCTCGGAGCGGCCCGGGGCCAACTGCACGACACCTATGTCGTCGCCCAGACCGAAGACGGCATCGTCATTGTCGACCAGCATGCCGCGCACGAACGCCTCGTGCTCGAACGCATGAAGGCGCAGATGGCCCGGGAGGGCGTGGGACGCCAGGTCCTGCTGCTGCCCGAAGTGGTGGAACTCGACGAGGCCGCGGTCGGCCGCCTGGCGGCGAGGCAGGGCGAACTCGCAGGCATGGGGCTCGTCCTCGAGAGGTTCGGTCCCGGTGCCGTGGTGGTCCGGGAGACCCCTGCCATTCTGGGCGAGACGGACGTCCACGGACTCGTCAGGGACCTCGCGGACGAACTGGCGGAATTCGACCAGACACTCTCGCTTGCCGAACGGATCGAACATGTCTGCAGCACCATGGCCTGCCACGGCAGCGTGCGCGCAGGCCGTAGACTCAATGCGGCGGAAATGAATGCACTGTTGCGCGACATGGAAGCGACACCCAATTCCGGCCAGTGCAACCACGGCCGACCAACCTTCGTCGAACTCAAGCTCGCCGACATCGAGCGCCTGTTCGGCCGCCGCTGAACCGACCGCCTTCCCGGCGTCCGGTCGAGACGCTTCGAGGCACGATCGGGACCGACGACATTGCCATCGGCATCCGCGTTCAGACCATCCAGGACTCGCTCAGGACCGGATTCGCCGTCAGCCTCTGAACCGGAGGAAGGTCAGGCGTGTCTGACCGTAAACACGTTCATCGACAGGCTCGAAACTGCCGGGCGCCTCAAGGCACGTCTTCTTCGGGAGTTCCACAACGGCGAGGGCTCCCGGGACCAGCCAACCGCACGATTCCAGTTTCGCGAGCGTGACCGGGGCAAGCCCGGATTCGTAAGGGGGATCGAGGTAGGCGAAATCGACAGGATGCGGGATGGAAGGCAACGGGCCATGGGCACTGCATCGTATAAGGATGGTTCGATGTTGCTCACCGAGCGCCGCGATGTTCCCGGACGCCGCATCCACGGCACCGGGTGCGTTGTCGACAAGAACAGCGTCCAGGGCGCCTCGGGAGAGAGCCTCGAGAGCGACCGCACCGGTGCCGCAGAAGAGATCGGCGACACGCGCCTCTGCAAGGCCGTGCCATGCCAGGCTGTGGGCCAGAAGATTGAAGAGCGCCTCACGCACCCTGTCACTGGTCGGGCGGATATCCTTTCCCGCAGGCGCAACGAGGCGGCGGCCCCTATGACGGCCGGCGACGATGCGCATCGATCCTGGCGGACCAGCGTTTTCCGAGCTGCTCCCTCAGCACTTTCGGCATCACCTCCTCTACGGCACACCTGGCGAGCTGCCCGAGCTGGAAAGGGCCATAGGACGTTCGAATGATCCGGTTCACCGAAAGGCCGAGTGATCCCAGAACCCGGCGGATCTCCCTGTTTTTCCCTTCGCGCAGGGTCATCGTCATCCAGACGTTGTCACCGGCGCGGCTGTCGAGGCGCGCATCGATGGCGCCGTAATCGACACCTTCGACCGTCACACCCCGGGCAAGCGTTTCGAGTGCCTCCTGATCCACGTTTCCGTAGGCGCGCACGCGGTAACGGCGTGCCCATCCGGTCTTCGGCAACTCCAGCCAGCGGGCAAACTCGCCGTCGTTGGTGAAGAGCAGAAGACCTTCGGAACCGATGTCGAGACGACCCACGGAAACGACATGGGGAAAGTCTTCCGGCAGGAGATCGAAGACGGTCCGACGGCCCTTTTCGTCCCGCCTTGAAACCACCAGACCCTGCGGCTTGTGGAAGCGCCACAGGCGCAGAAGCGGTCGCTCGGCGATCCGTTCACCATCGACGGTCACGGTATCGTCCGGCGACACCGTCACGGCCGGAGTCTCGAGCACGACACCGTTGACGGCCACCCTGCCCTCGCCGATCAGACGTTCCGCCTCCCGCCTCGAGGCAACACCGGCATGGGCAAGGCGTCTGGCGATGCGCTCGGCCATCAGCTCTGACAGGCTTCGAGGAAGGCCCTGAACAGGCGCCCATCGCCCTCGGAAATCCCGTATTCGGGATGCCACTGGACACCCAGACAGAATCGGAACCCGGGGTGTTCGATCCCCTCGATGACACCATCGGGCGCAACCGCGTTGATCCTTACACCGTCGCCCATGCCATCGGCAGCCTGGTGATGCGCGCTGTTGACCGGCAGTGTGTCCACGCGGACGATGTCGTGGAGCAGGGTGTTGCCGGTGACCTTGACGGTGTGCCCTGCCCGTGTGCGCGGGCCTGGTTGTTCGTGCTGGAGACAATCGGGGACAGCGTCGGGGATATGCTGGATCAGCGTGCCGCCGAGCACGACGTTCAGCAGCTGCTGGCCACCGCATATCCCGAAGACGGGAAGATCGCGCCGCAGCGCGCCTTCGGTGACATCCCATTCGAATCGCGTGCGACGGTCCTTGGTCTTCACCGTTTCGTGGCGGGCCTCGGCCCCGAAGAGCGCCGGATCTATGTCGAAGGCACCTCCCGTGACCACCACGCCATCGAGTTCCTCGAGATAGGCTTCGGCGAGGTCGGTCTCGTGGCTGATGGCAACGGGAAGCCCGCCGGCATCGACAACCGACGACATGTAGTTCTGCCGGATCGCATACCACGGCATGTTCGAATAGGGACCGGGCTCTTCCGAATCAAGAGTCAGGCCGATCAGGGGGCGTCTTGAAGGCATCGCGTCACTTTGGCATCTGGTAATTTCACTGTGGCGGTTTGGCCCGGAGCGTGCAAGATCGGGATCATGCAGAGAGCCCTGAGTTTCATGGATATCGCCCTCGAGGAGGCAAGGGCCGCCGCCTTGCGTCAGGAACCACCGGTCGGGGCCGTTGTCGTGCTGCAGGGAGAGATCATCGCCGCAGCCGGCAACCGCGTCCGCGAACTCGCGGATCCCACGGCCCATGCCGAGATCCTTGCCCTGCGCAAGGCATGCAAGGCAACCGGCCGCCACCGCCTCGACGGCGCCGACCTCCATGTCACACTGGAACCATGCGCCATGTGTGCAGGAGCGATCGCCGAAGCCCGCATCCGGCGCCTCTACTACGGCGCCGAAGATCCCAAGGGAGGCGCTGTCGATCACGGCATCCGGCTCTTCGACCAGGCGGCCTGCCATCATCGCCCCGAGGTCTACGGCGGCATCAACGAATCACGATGCTCGCAACTCCTGAATGACTTCTTCTCCGAATTGAGAAAATGAACGGCAGACCGGAACACATGGTCAGGTGCTCCGGTCTGCCGGAACCGGTTTCAGGCGAGATCCTCAAAGGCCGGCCATGACGTCTTCCCAGACCTCGTACATGAGCTGGTCGATCTCCGGATCGACCGGGATCCAGAAGTTCGTACCCGCCATCAGGCGAACGGGATCGTCATAGCCCAGTGCCACGAGGGTTTCGGTGTCCACGAGATCGAACGACTTGATGTTGCCGTGACCGTAGCCGTAGGCCTCGATGAGGAACTTGCCGGTCTCGGGTGCCAGCCAGGCGTTGATGAAATCATAGGCCATCTGCTCGTCGTTCTCGGCCGTGTCAAGACGCACGAGACCGCAGGCCCAGCCGAAGGCTCCTTCCTTGGGTGCTGCGAAAGCGACCGGAACACCCTGTTCGAGAAGATTGACCAGGGCCTCGTTCCAGGCGTAGGCCACCACGCATTCACCTGTTGCGACCGCCTGTTCCATGCCGGTCTGACTCTCCCAGTAGAAGCGGATCAACGGGCGCTGATTGCGCGCCATATCCGCTGCCTCGTGAACCTGTTCTGCCGTCGGAAACATCGGATCGTAGCCCAGAAGCTTCAGCGCGATGGAGATGCCGACCGGGTCCTGCCTGCCGTAGATTCGGCCAGCATAGCGCTCGTCGTACATCATGCCCCAGGTTTCCTCGCCTTCGTAGATGTCGGTGCGGTAGATGATCGAGGACAACCCGAAATCGGTGATCGCCATGTAGACGTCACCATCGATTACCGCACCGTTCATGGTGTGAAGAGCCGGGAACATGTCGTCCCAGTAGTCGATGCGCGAGGTATCCAGTGGCTGGACGGTGCCCGCTGCATGCCACCGCGGTACATTGTCCACACAAGGGTGCGCGAGGTCGGCGACATAGCCTGCCCCGATCTTCTGAAGGCCGTCTTCGGCCGAAGCGAAGATCGACCAGTCGGGCGAACGGCTGGTGAAGTTCCGGCACCTCGTAGGCTGACCAGGTGAAATATTGGATCATGTCGCCTTGGGCCGCTCTGGCGGCGGGCACCATGGAGGACGCAACCGGCGTAAGCCCGGCGGTTGCAGCGGCGGCCATGAACTCGCGACGTCCGATTTCCCGGTTGATCAGCTTCCTCTGCAACGTCTCAACACGCGGCTTTCTCAGAACATGCCTCGTTCAGCACTCCCCTGTTCCAAGGTGTCGGACCCGGGACAATTCCCCGCTTCGGCGGTGAGCATGGCTTACGCACGGCCGGCCTTCAACCGGTATTCCGGACACCACGCGTCAGGCTGGGCCTGACGCGCCGGGCACCAGCCTCTCCTCAATCGCTGATTTGCCCGGCGCGCAACCTCCACGATTCACGAGGGGGTCAGAGACCCGCCATGATGTCTTCCCAGACCTCGTACGTGAGCTGGTCGATCTCCGGACTACCCGGAACCCAGAAGTTCGTGCCCTCCATCAGGCCAACGGGATCGTCATAGCCCAGTGCCACGAGGGTTCCGCGGTCCACGAGATCAAACGAGTTCATGTTGCCGTGACCGTAGCCGTAGGCCTCGATGAGGAACTTGCCAGTTTCCGGCGCCAGCCAGGCATCGATGAAGTCATAGGCCATCTGCTCGTCGTTCTCGGCCGCCGCAAGGCGCACGAGACCGCAGGCCCAGCCGAAGGCCCCTTCCTTGGGTGTCGCGAAGGCGACCGGAATGTCCTGTTCGAGAAGATTCACCAGGGCCTCGTTCCAGGCATAGGCAACAACGCATTCACCAGTGGCGACAGCCTGTTCCATGTCGGTCTGACTCTCCCAGTAGAAGCGGGCCAGCGGGCGCTGTTTTCGGGCCATCTCCGCAGCCTCCATGACCTGTTCGGCCGTCGGAAACATTGGGTCGTAACCCAGGAGCTTGAGCGCAATCGAGAGATTGTTTGAATCGGCCTGTGGGCAGATGCGCCCGGCATAGCGCTCGTCGAACAGCATGTTCCAGGTTTCCTCGCCTTCGTAGATGTCGGTACGGTAGATGATCGAGGACAGCCCGAAATCGGAGATCGCCATGTAGACGTCGCCATCGATCACCGCACCGTTCATGGTGTGGAGGGCCGGGAACATGTCGTTCCAGTGGCCGATGCGCGATGTGTCCAGCGGCTGGATGACACCTGCTTCATGCCAGCGCGGAACATCGCTGACGCAAGGATGGGCAAGGTCGGTGACAAAACCCGCCCGGATCTTTTGCAGGCCGTCTTCGGCATTGCCAAAGAGCGACCAGTCGGGCGAACGCCCATACTGTTCGACGAACGCCTGGTGGAGCTCCGGAACCTCATAGGCGGACCAGGTAAAGTAGTGGATCATGTCGCCTTCGGCCGCTCTGGCGGCGGGCACCATGGAAGACGCAACCGGTACCAGCCCTGCAGTGGCGGCGGCAGCCATGAATTCGCGGCGTCCGATTTCCCGGTTGATGAGCTTCTTCTGCAACGCTTCCACCCGTGGTTTTCTCAGAACATGCATCGTTGAAGGTCTCCCTGAAGTTCTTGCAAGACTGTCGCAATAACAGGTTTTTGCCTTGTCGGGTTGATTACATTGTACGGTGCCCGGATTCCCGGGGCCACCTGCATGGTATTTTGAGATTGATTGAGCCACCAGATACCACAGAGGCGACCTCGATGACCCTTGGTTCCACCCTATCGGACATCTGAAACCGGCTTCAAGGAGAACTTTCCCATGTGCCGGCCCAGGAGGCTGGATCCGCACAGGCGTTTCACGACGGTTCTTGATCCGCTCAGCTTAGATCTGGTATGGCCCCAGGAGGACCGCAGGGCGCTGCCCCGTCACCTGTTCGACAGGCTCAAGGTGGACCCGGAACTGCGACAATTGTGTGGAGATCCCGGGCGAGGCGACATTTCCGCGGTCCCGTCTTCCGGAGAGGATGCACCTGATGGCGAATTCATCGGCCACGCCTCAAGAGACCATCGCGGGCCACGAGAAGCCCGCACCGAAGCTCGATGGAGAGGAGAAGACGAAGGAACCTCGCCGTCTTGAACAGCAGGTCAACGGCACCGAGACCTCCCGATGGGACAGGCACCTCGTACCGGTAACGGCGGTTCGACGTCGCTTGTGAAACGCCGAAGTCCGGATGTACGACCGGACACCATCTCGCGCCAGGAAAACCGGGCACGACGCGACAGGTTGCTCTGGAAACTGACGATCCGGAAGGCGAGGCCGTCTCTGCTCGACGCCTTGCTGGTGCCGTCCCGGAACATGGTATTCGGCGCCCATATCTGCTAGGCCTGTGGCGCCCATGAACGTGGATCGACGAACCGGGTTCAGGGGCGTTCCTGTGCGGAGCCTCGGAAGCAGGAACTTTGAACGTGGTGATGATGCTTGTTACGCAGTTTCGTGAATTGCCCGGTTCTACCGAACCTCAAGGGATCATGACACACAAAGGGAATCCAGACAGAAGGAACAGACGCATGATGAACAAGCTGAAGACGGCGGTCGTGGCGATGGCGCTTCTTGCCTGCTCGATGACCGCGTCGGCCGATGGCCTGAAGGTTGGCATGATCACGACCCTGTCGGGCGGAGGCTCGGCGCTCGGTATTGACGTACGCGACGGTTTCATGCTCGCCATCGAGCAGTCCGGCCGAACCGACATCGAGGTCGTCATCGAGGATGACCAGCGCAGGCCCGAAATCGCCGTCCAGATTGCCGACAAGATGGTGCAGTCCGACAAGGTCGACGTTCTGACCGGCATCATCTGGTCGAACCTCGCTCTCGCCGTCGTGCCTTCTGTGGTATCCCAGGGAAAATTCTATCTTTCACCCAACGCCGGGCCTTCGAAGCTCGCCGGATCGGGCTGTCATGAGAACTACTTCAACGTGGCCTGGCAGAACGACAATCTCCACGAAGCTGCGGGCGGTCACGCCAACGATGCCGGTTACTTGAAGTCGTTCATCCTGGCGCCCAACTATCCGGCCGGCCACGATGCGCTCACCGGCTACAAGCGATTCTTCGAGGGCGATATCGTCAACGAGGTCTATACCGAACTCGGCCAGAAGGACTATGCCGCCGAGATCGCACAGATCCGTGCTTCAGGCGCAGACAGCGTCTTCTTCTTCCTGCCGGGCGGCATGGGCATTTCCTTCATGAAGCAGTATGCCGGCTCGGGTGTCGACATTCCGGTGATCGGTCCTGCTTTCTCCTTCGACCAGGGCATTCTCAATGCCGTGGGCGAGGCCGCACTCGGTGTCAAGAACACGTCCCAGTGGTCGAAGGATCTCGACAACGCCGCGAATGCGGCCTTCGTCGCCAGCTTCCAGGAAGTCTACGGGCGCCTGCCCTCGCTCTATGCCTCGCAAGGGTTCGACACGGCCAATCTCCTGCTTTCTGCGCTCGACAAGGCCGAAGTCTCTGATGCCGATGCCTTCCGCGGTGCGTTGCGGGCGGCGGATTTCGCGTCCGTGAGAGGGGATTTCAAGTTCGGCTCCAATCATCATCCGATCCAGGACATCTACGTGCGCGAAGTGATCATGGAAGACGGCATCCTCACCAACCGGATCGTCTCCCTTGCCATGGAGGATCACGCGGACGCCTATGCCGCCGAGTGCTCCATGTAACAGCCTTTCCGTCTCCGGCGGGTGCAACCGCACGACCGGACCATCCGCCGGAGCCCCTGTCCCGACATGCCGGCAACACTGATCGCGGAACAGGTCCTCAACGGCCTGCAGTTCGGCGTCATGCTGTTCCTGATGTCCGCAGGCCTCACCCTGATCTTCGGTGTCATGGGACTCATCAATCTGGCCCACGGCTCCCTCTACATGATCGGAGCGTTCGCCTGTGCCGCCGTGGTATCCGCGACCGGCTCGTTCTGGCTCGGGCTTGCGGCGAGTCTTGCTGCGGCTGCCGCGGCCGGAGCAATCGTCGAGATGGTCGTGATGCGGCGGCTCTACGAGCGCGGCCACCTCGATCAGGTGCTGGTCACGTTCGCGCTCATCCTCGTGTTTTCGGAAGGAACGCGCTGGATTTTCGGCGCCTTTCCCCTTTACCTCGACATTCCGGAGTCGCTTGCCGGAACCGTTCTGTTGCCCGGAGGACTGGAGTATCCGCTCTATCGCCTGGTCATCATCGCAACGGGCCTTGTGGTGGCGGCCGGTCTCTTTCATCTCATTTCCCGAACGCGGCTGGGCATGCGTATCCGTGCGGGAGAATCCGATCGCGAGATGATCGCGGCGCTGGGGGTCAACGTGCGGCTGCTGTTCACGGCCGTGTTCGCGCTCGGAGCGGCACTGGCCGGATTTGCCGGAGCGGTGATCGGCACCATCCAGTCGGTCGAGGTCGGCATGGGAGAGCCCGTCCTGATCCTGGCCTTCGTGGTGATCGTGATCGGCGGCATCGGATCGGTGAAGGGCGCGCTCGTCGGCGCCATTCTGGTGGGCGTGACCGATACCGTCGGGCGGTTTCTTCTGCCGGTCATCTTCGGCAGTTTTCTCGAACCGGCCGATGCCGCCGCAGTGGGCTCATCGCTCGCATCCATGCTCATCTACTTCCTGATGGCCGGCATCCTGTTCTTCAGGACAGGCGGCCTGTTCGACAAGCTCGCCTGATCGCCGATGCGCGAGACGATCGTCAATCTGGGAGTCGCCTTATTACTGCTGGCCGTCCCCCTGGCAGGCCATGTGCTGGACGAGCCCTATCTCATCACCCTTGCAACGCGTGTTGCCATTCTCGGGATGGCGGGCGTGGGCCTCAATCTCGTCCTGGGATACGGCGGCCTAGTGTCGCTGGGGCACGCTGCGTACTTCGGAATCGGTGGCTACGTGGCCGGCATTCTCGCGCATCATGCCCTCAACCAGAGTCCGGTGCTGCTCTGGCCGTTCAGGCTCGACGGCACCGACAGCATGATCATGATCTGGCTGCTGGCCATGGTCATCGGCGCCCTCCTGGCCTTGCTCATCGGATGTCTTTCGCTGCGAACCAGCGGCGTCTACTTCATCATGATCACGCTCGCGTTCGCCCAGATGCTCTACTACTTCACGGTTTCATGGCCCGCCTACGGCGGGGAAGACGGTCTGCCGATCTACCTGCGCAACCGGTTGTTCGGTCTGGAAACGATGGATCCGCTGACCTTCTTTCTGATCGTGTTCATCGCTCTCCTGGCAGTGATCGGTCTGGTTTCCAGGGTCGTGAACTCAAGGTTCGGTCTTGCGCTCAACGCCGCCAGGCAGAATGACGCGCGCGTCAGAAGCGTCGGCATCAGTGTCTTCCGCATCCGGCTGACGGCTTTCGTTGCATCCGGCGCCATCACGGCGTTCGCCGGTGCGCTGTTCGTCGACCTCAACCGGTTCGTGAGCCCCTCCATGCTGAGCTGGCACACCTCCGGCGAAATCATGATCTTCGTGATCCTTGGCGGCGTGGCGCGCCTGTGGGGTCCGATCACCGGCGCGGCACTCTATGTGCTTCTGGAGCAGGTGCTCGGCGGGATGACCGATCACTGGCAATTCTGGGTCGGCCTTCTGCTCGTTGTCGTGGTGCTCTATGCCCGTGGCGGAGTCATGGGCCTTCTGGCAAGGCGGCACGCGCATGCCCGATAATTCTCCCGTCCGCGACGCCGTTCTCGAGGTGAACAACCTCTCGAAGAATTTCGGTGCGCTGAAGGCCAACGATGATGTCTCGTTCGATCTGAAGGCCGGAGAGATCCACGCGCTGATCGGGCCCAACGGAGCCGGCAAGTCCACGCTCGTCAAGCAGGTCGCAGGCGAAATTCGCCAGGACGGCGGCACCATCCGGTTCATGGGACGCGACATCGGCCATGTCAGTGCCGCCGGAAGGGCCCGCCTGGGTCTGGCGCGAACCTTCCAGGTCTCTTCGCTCATCCCGGAGTTTACGGCGCTGGAGAACGTCATGCTCGCCGTCCAGGGGCGCCTGGGTGAAAGCATGAGGTTCTTCGCGCCCGTCGGGAAGGACCGTGCCCTAAAGGAACCGGCCCGGCAGTGCCTCTTGCGCGTGGGCCTTGGGGACCGGGAAACGGTGCGTGCCTTCGAACTCAGCCATGGAGAGCGCCGGCTTCTGGAAATTGCGACCACACTGGCGCTCGAACCGGCCGTGTTTATACTGGACGAACCGATGGCCGGCACGGACCCGGAGGGTTCCAGAGTGCTGATCGGCATTCTCGACCGCCTTCGGGAAACGGCACCCGTCCTTCTCATCGAGCACGACATGGACGCCGTCTTCGCGCTTGCCGACAGGATTTCGGTTCTCGTCTACGGACGCATCATCGCGACCGGTTCTCCCGGCGCCATCAGGTCCAACAGCCATGTGCGCTCCGCCTACCTCGGAATGGAGTGCCTGTGACCCTGCTTCTGGGCATCCGCAACCTCGAGGCATGGTACGGCCCCAGCCAGGCGCTGTTCGGCGTCGACCTCGAAGTCGCCGCAGGCGAGGTCGTGGCGCTGATGGGACGCAACGGCATGGGCAAGACGACGACGATCAGGGCAATGTGCGGTCTGATCCGGCCATGCCAGGGCGCCGTGGTGCTCGACGGCCACAATGTCCTGGCCGCGGAGCCCAACCGCATCGCCCGTCTGGGTGTCGGACTGGTTCCCGAAGGCCGCAGATGTTTCCCGAACCTTACGGTGCGCGAGAACCTTGTCGTGGCCGCGCGGCGGGGGTTCTGGGACATCGATAGGATCGCGGAGCTGTTTCCCGCGCTCGGACCTCGTCTTCAGCAGGATGCGGCCACCCTTTCCGGTGGAGAGCAGCAGATGCTGTCAATCGGCCGCGCCCTCATGACCAACCCGAAGCTGCTGGTCATGGACGAGGCGACAGAAGGTCTGGCGCCGACTGTCAGGAGCGAAATCTGGGCGGCAATACGGATGCTGAAGTCCTCGGGGCAGTCGATCCTTCTGGTCGACAAGATTCTGGACGACCTCCTCGCCAACGCCACCCGTTGCGTCATTCTGGAAAAGGGACGCACGGCCTGGTCCGGTCGACCCGAGGACCTGGGCGACGACATCGTCCACCGCCATCTCGGGGTCTGATTTCCCGTCAGCCCGAACGTGCCATTCCCTTTTCGCCGATGTCGCGACGGCAGAACCCGTCGGGCCAGTCGATCCGGTCGACGGACGCGTAGGCACGGTCGCGGGCCTCGGCCAGAGTGCCGCCGAGCGCCGTAACGCCAAGAACCCGCCCGCCCGCGGAGACCCAGCCACCGTCTTTCCTTGCGGTTCCGGCATGGAAGATCGCGCCATCGGAAGGTATCGCATCCTCGAGCCCGTCAATGGGTGTGGCTTCCGGATAGGTTCCCGGATAGCCCCTGGTCGCCATCACGACAGTCAGTGCGGTCTCCTCGCGCCACCTCAGATCGACATGGTCGAGCTCGCCGTCGCGGGTTGCCAGAAGCGCAGGCACGAGATCCGACCTGAGGCGTGCCATCAGAACCTGGCATTCCGGATCCCCGAAGCGGACGTTGTATTCGAGGAGTTTCGGTCCGTCGGACGTGATCATCAGTCCGGCATAGAGGATGCCGCGGAAAGGGGTGCCGCGCCGCGCCATCTCGGCGACGGTGGGCCGGATGATGTCGCCGAGAATTCGGGTCTCCGTTTCCGCGGAGACCACCGGAGCCGGCGAATAGCATCCCATGCCGCCCGTGTTGGGGCCGGTATCGGCGTCCCCGGCACGCTTGTGGTCCTGGGCTGTCGCGAGAGGCAGGACCGAAGTGCCGTCCACCAGGACATGATAGCTTGCCTCCTCGCCATCGAGGTACTCCTCGATAACGACGGAAGAGCCTGCATCGCCGAAGATCCTGACCGTGAGCACATCATCGATCGCGGCTACCGCTTCGGCGACGGTCATGGCGACGGTCACGCCCTTGCCGCCGGTCAGGCCATCGGCCTTGACCACGACCGGCGCGCCGGTTTCGCCGATCCATGCCCGCGCCTCGGTTGCGCCGGAAAAGCGCCGCCAGCTTGCAGTCGGGACACCGGCGGCATCGGCAATCTCCTTCATGAAGGCTTTTGATGCCTCGAGCCTTGCCGCCGATGCGGTGGGTCCTATACACGCGATGCCCGCCTCTTCCATGGCATCCACGATGCCGGCGACGAGCGAGGCTTCCGGGCCGGGTACGACAAGGTCGATAGCGTTGTCGCACGCCCAGGCGACCAGCCCTTCGACATCGTCCACCGCAAGACCGACCAGATTCGCCTCCATCGCGATGCCGGCATTGCCGGGAGCACAATAAACTGTCGAGACAAGCGATGAATTGGCGATCGCCCTCACGAGCGCGTGCTCGCGCCCGCCACTTCCGGAGACAAGGACTCTCATCTGGAATTCGTGCTCCCCCGGACCGGGTGCCGCTGGTCTGCGGATGCATGTCTTGTATCATGAGGATGTCATGGAAACATCCAACGCCTCGCCCGGGCTTTCGGGCAACATTCCCGAATTCGGCGTCGTCGAGATTTCGAAGAAGGTGCGGTCGACCGTCGAACAGGCGTTCGAGCGTGTCCGTGTCCGCGGCGAGATCGGCAGGGTCACGAGGGCGGCTTCCGGCCATGTCTACCTTGCCATGAAGGAAGACAATGCCGTGCTCGACTGTGTCTGCTGGTCGAGAACGGCGAGCCGCCTTGCGCACGCGCCCGAACAGGGTCTCGAAATGGTGGCAACTGGCAGGCTCACGACCTATCCGGGCCGTTCCAGCTACCAGCTCGTCATCGAGAGCCTGGAGCCGGCCGGACTTGGCGCGCTGATGGTGCTGCTGGAAAAGCGGCGCAAGCAGCTGGAGGCCGAGGGCCTTTTCGACCCGGCCCGCAAGAAGGCGTTGCCCGGACTGCCCGACGTGATCGGCGTCGTGACATCGCCCACCGGTGCGGTGATCCGCGATATCCTCCACCGCCTGCGCGACCGCTTTCCAAGGCATGTCCTTCTGTGGCCTGTGGCCGTGCAGGGCGAAGCTGCCGCCGAGCAGATTGCGAAGGCCATTCGTGGCTTCAACGACCTCGAAGCGGGTGGGAGCGTTCCGAGACCGGACCTTCTCATCGTCGCGCGCGGCGGCGGCAGTTTCGAGGACCTCATGCCCTTCAACGAGGAGATCGTCGTCCGCGCCGCGGCAGACAGTGCCATACCGCTCATCTCGGCGGTCGGACACGAAACGGACACAACGCTCATCGATCATGCCTCGGACCGGCGCGCGCCCACGCCGACCGCTGCAGCGGAAATCGCCGTACCCGTTCGCTCCGAACTCATGACCCGCCTGATCGAGAACGATGGCCGCCTGGTCCGCGCCACCACGGGGCTTGCCCAGCGGCTCGGCAACCATCTCGCCAATCTCGCGCGCGGTCTGCCGAGGCCCGGGCACATCGTCGACCAGAAGACCCAGGACCTCGATCATGTCTTCTCGAGCCTCAACCGGGTGATGTCCCTGAGGCTCGCCGGTCTCCAGAAGGGCCTCGGTGACCTCGTCAATGCCATGCCACGGCCCGCCACGTTCATTGCCGAAAGGCGCGTCATGCTCGCCGAGCTCGGTGCCGGTATCCGCCCCGGAGCGCTTGCCGACCGCATGGCACGGTCGCAAGACCGCCTGGCGCACATCTCGGACATCCTCGACCGCGGTATCAGGGAAAGGATGGCGGTGCCGGCCGGGGAGATCGTCCAGCTCTCGAAACTCCTGGAGAGTCTGAGCTACCGGTCGGTTCTCGAGCGCGGTTATGCAGTGGTGAAATCCGGCGAAACGACCCTGACACGCGCTGCCGGCGCCTCTCCGGGAGACCGCCTTGGCATAGAGTTCAGTGACGCGACACTCGGCGTCGTAGTGGACGAAGGCGGCGGCAAGGCGCCGCCCCGGCGGCAACGCCGGTCGCGCTCGACAGGAGACGACAGCGGTCAGTTCAAACTCTTCTGAAACCTCGCACCGTCACCGCGGGACTGTCACACCAACAGACGCACATTCGGTGCTAAACAACTGTAATATTACCGTTTCCTCTCTCGTAATCCACTGCCCCGAGGCTCGAATCATCCCGCATTCCTGTCCCCGGTGCAACAACGACAAGGGAGAGGAAACCATGCCGGCGCATCGGCTGACCCAACGCCGGGTCGATGCCCTCAAGGCCCGAAAGAATGTCCATGATATCCGCGATGGCGTGCTCAGGGGATTTGGAATCCGCGTATTGCCGCCGGGATGCAAACACTACTTCCTCCACACGCAGGTCCGTGGCCACAGAACCTGGAAGCGCATCGGCGATGCCGATGCCGTGACGCTGACCAGGGCACGGGACCGTGCAGGGAGCATTCTCGCTGCACAACGCAACGGTGGCGACGACATTGCCGCTCAACCGGACGAGACACTGTTCGAGACCGTGGCAGACGAGGTTTTCCGCCGCTACGCCAGGAACTGGAAACCCCGTACGCTGAAGGTCAACCTCGGCTACTTCAAGAACCAGATCCTGCCGTGGTTCAGGGGGCGTCAGATAGCCGGCATCACGGCAGAAGACGTACGGCAATGGTTCGCTTCGCTCCATGCCACGCCGGTCGCGGCAGACAGGTCTGCGCCGGTTCTTTCGGTGATCATGCGCCAGGCTGAGGGTTACGGCTACCGTCCGGAGGGGAGCAATCCCTGCGCGGGCATCAGGCGCTATCGCCGGCAGGGGCGCGAACGGTTCCTGACGGCGGACGAGATGCGGCGGCTCGGCGAGGTGCTTGACCGCCACCAACTCCTGGATCCCTCGAAGACGGCGGTTGTGCGCCTGCTTCTTCTGACCGGATGCCGGAAGTCGGAGATCCTGACGCTTGAATGGTCCGACTATCGTGAAGGCAATCTGTACCTTCGCGACGGCAAGACCGGTCCCCGCACGGTCTGGCTGTCGTCCCACACGAGAAAGGTTCTCGACGCCCTGACGCGCAACGGGACCCTGGGTGTTTCCGGGATCGCGAACCAACCGTCCCATGCACGACATCCCGCGCTTTTGGCAGCGTGTCCGCAAGGAAGCCGCCATCGAGGACGTCCGGCTGCACGATCTGCGTCATTCCTATGCCTCGGTCGCACTGGCCCACGGCGAGACGGTTCTCACCATAGGCAGGCTCCTGGGGCACAACGATCCTGCGACCACCCTGAAATACACTCATCTTGCCGATGCGGCCGCGAGGAACGCGGTCGAGACGGTGTCGGCGGTTCTCGAGGGGAGGAGTTGAACCATGGTGCAGAGGATGCGATTGACGGACCGCAGCGCCACGAAACTCGCTGCAGAGAGATCGGAGTACACGGTCTGGGATACACGCGCGGCCGGTTTGGGTGTGCGGGTGCGCCCCTCGGGGTACAGGACCTGGATATACCTCGATAACCGTGGTGGCACGTCCACAAGGCGCACACTCGGGCCTGTGACGCTTATGACTGTCGATGAGGCGCGCACCCGGTGTCATGAAATCCAGTCGAAAGAAAGACCGGATGCCGGGCCGGATGCCTGTTCTGACCCGGTTCCGCTGTTCCGCGAGTTTATCGAAGGCGAGTGGAAGACAGCCTGCCTTGACCGTTACAAGCCATCGACCCGTAAAAGTGCCGTCTCGGCCCTCAGATCCCAACTCCTGCCGGAGTTCGGTGCCATGCCTCTCGACCGGATCACACGGCTTGACGTCACCCGGTGGTTCGACCGCTACAGCGCCACCGCTCCGGGTGGCGCGAACGCTGCCTTGAAGGTGTTTCACCAGATCATGAACCGGGCCATCGTTCACGGTCACGTCGCGGCCAATCCTGTCAGCGGCATCAAGCGAAACCCGCGGCCCCGCCTTACCCGCTTCCTGTCGCAGGACGAAATCCGCCGACTCCATGCGGAACTTGACAATTGTGTCGCCGACAGGCCGTCCCGCCGGAGGCAGGTCGATATCATCCGTCTCCTGCTCCTGACCGGATGCCGGCGCAGCGAGATCCAGAGCCTCCAGTGGCATGACGTCGGCATTGATTCGCTTGAACTTGGCGACAGCAAGACCGGGCCCAGGCGTGTGCTCCTGAACAAGGTGGCACAACGCATCATCGAGAGGCAACCCAGGACCGGGAGCCCGTATGTCTTTCCATCGCCATCCGACCCGTCCCGGCCGACAAAAAGCTGGATCCCGCTTTGGGACATGGCCAGGAAACGCTGCGGGATCGAGGACGTGCGATGCCATGGGCTTCGCCACACATTCGCATCCCAGGCGGTGCTGAACGGAATCCCCTTGCCCGTCGTGGCGAAGTTACTTGGTCACAGCACTGTTCCGATGACCTTGCGCTATGCGCACGTTACAGACCATGAAGTTGCGGCAGCGACGGACAGGATCGGATCCATCATCGCCGGTATGTGCGGCATGCCGGATGCATGATCCGAAGGCCCCGGGAGCCACATGAAAAGGACAGTCGATGCTTGGGGTGTGAGAACCACGCGCCGAAGGGCGTCCCTATCCCGCTTCCTGGCCGCTCAAACGATCACGCGATGCAAACCGATTTGTAATCGGCAGTTAGCCCGAGCGGCAGCGCCCGCCGCACATGTTCCCGCAGCGTAGGGTCGGGACGTGCACACGTTACCGCTCCGCAGAGTCGTCGCCGGACGTGACGGCACGGCGGACGCTTGGGGGGCGCTACAGTGAATCATGAAGACCAGGCACAAGGGACTGCGGGCGCTGCACGAGCGCGACGATGCCGCGCGGTTGCCTGCCGGTCATGTGCCACGGCTGCGGCGTATCCTGTTCCGCCTGCAAGAGGCCACGCATCCCGGCAGCGCCGACGCGCCGGGCGTCCGGATGCATCCCTTCAAGGGCGACCGCGCGGACCAGTGGAGCGTCCGCGTCTCCGACAACTGGCGCGTGGTGTTCCGCTTCGAGGACGGCGAGGCTTTGGACGTGGACCTAATCGACTACCACTGACCGAAGGGGAGCACTGACCATGAACGACATTGCGACCGATCGCGTTGGCCCGATGCAGAACCCGCCGCATCTGGGCGAGCTGATCCGCGAGAGTATGGACGATGTGGGCTGGAATGTGACCGATACGGCGGCGCGTTTCGGCTGCGAGCGCGGAACGCTGTCGCGCTTGCTGAACGGCAAGGCGGGGGTGTCGGCGAACATGGCGCTGACGCTGGAGGATATCGGCTGGGGCACCGCCGAGCACTGAATGCGGATGCAGGCGAGCTACGAGCTTGCGCAGGCGCGCCGGGAGAGGGTCGCCGCCGAACGGCGCGCGGGCGCGCTGCACGCATGATCCATTTTCGTGGCCAAACGCCGAAATGGAACTGCATGCCGGCCGCACCCCAGCTTGCTGAACTCGGTCGGCGCGGATGTCACTCTGCCCCCATGATTCTGCCGACCAGACTACGGTAATCGCGATTTCAGCCCCACCATGGATGCCAAAGCGCTACGAGGCTGGCGGGAGGCGAAATCCTACGGCAAGAAAATCCGATACTCGGCCCGCAACCCGCGGTGTTCGTCGTAATCCCTCCGGTCTACAACGAACGCCACGGCATAGGAGTCGGATGCGTGGCGGAATAGCTGAACGTCCCGATCATGCTCGTGCCTTTGCCTTACCAAGAGATCACGAGCCCCTTCTGGGTCCGTCCCTTGGGGCAGCACAAAGACCAGCCGCCAAGGGCCGTCCCTGTCCCAGCGGTGCAGGTCCGCATGTTCGTCGCCGGCAAATCCGGCCGTCTCCATCCCGCGCACCACCGAAATTCGGCCAACCCGCTTGACCAGCGGGTCCAGGGCGGCAGCAAAGGACCGCGCCGCCGCTTCCTCCGAAACCGGGCTGTAGTCGCGCCCGTCTTTGTTTTCGGCGCCCTTCGGCACCAGATCGATACCTTGTTCGACCGCCCGACCATTGCGGCAGAAATCGAGCAGGTTGAAATAGCAACCCACTCTGACATGGTGGGCTCTCAGCTTTTGTGTTTTTTTTCTTGTCGGTGTTGGGGTCTCCGCAAATTTTCGTACCCTTCGCTTTAAACGTTACGCACAAAAATTCGGTCATGAGGTAACTGATAATCCGGTCGCGGCAGTCATCAATGGTCTTCACATCTTCCACTGTTTTCTTAAGAGCCGCGCCTGTTATTCTCTCGTCCACCAGTCTGTAGAGCGCAATATCGGCCGTCGCCTCGCCCCCGGTCCAGCGGTGCTTTGAACCATACTTTTTTGGGCTTGCATGCCCCGATTTGAAGACAGATGGCCAGAATGCATCCGCAATGGAAATTGGACCCCAGACTTCCATCAGAGGTTCGAGAAATCTATTGCACAAGCTTCTGGCGAGGGCGTCATGTTCGTCGTTCTCTTTCCAAATATCGTTGAATGCCAAAGGCTTTTCTGACCGATAGACAGCACGGTCAGCCATAAAGTCCAACAATATAAAATGCTTCGACAGCCGTGTCGTTTCCCAAAGGGTCAATTCCTCGGTCATTGTCGTACTCCTTACTCGGTTCGACTTAGCGGTCTAATTGTGGGGATCGGAAGATGCTTGGACTTATCGAAAGCACTGGCGCATTTGGTCGGCGTCAACATTTCGCATCCAGAACCGAACCTTAGGTTTGAGAATGCAGCCCTTGCGATTGAAAGTGAACATCTCCCAACCGTCCATCACCCAGCCACAAAGAATGATTTTGCTGCGGGGGAGGTCCGCGGTAGCGGGCTTTCCTTCGGGGTCCTCCACGGTGATCTCCCAGCGCGATTTCTCGCAGTCTATATGCCTCTCCGTCCGGCATTGTCAGACTAACTGGGCAGGACTTGTAGAACCTACAATCAAACGGTCACAGGCTGCCAATTGACACCACTCGGCCAAGGCGGCGGCTCGGGCTTGTTTGAAAATGTCGCGGCGGTTGAGATGGCGTTCGTGGTTGAAGTGGTTGTGGATCGAGGCATGGACGGAAGCAAATTTCTGCAGGGTCTTTACGTCCCTGAACCTGGCCATTGCCGCTTCCCGTCGTCGGAACGGCTGGTGCGAATTCTCGGCCCGGTTGTTGAGCCAACGACCGCAGGTCCGGGCGGCCGCATTACCGATCACAGTCATCGCAGCCCGGTAGGATGGAAGCCCGTCTGTGACGACCGAAGCCGGCCGGCCATAACGCTTCATCGCGTGTTTCAGAAACCTGGGTGCAGCCCTGCGATCACGCGGTTTCGTTGCAAAAACCTCAAGCACTTCGCCTTCGTGGTCAACCGCTCGCCACAAATAGCAGGTCTTCCCGTTGATCCGCACGAACACCTCATCAAGATGCCAGCGCCAGTTCGAATACCAATGATGATGAACCCGGCGCTTGTGGATTTCGGCGGCAAACAGCGGACCGAAGCGGTTCCACCAGTACCGCACGGTCTCGTGGCAGATGTCGATGCCACGCTCGGACAGCAGGTCCTCGACCTGTCTCAGCGACAGCGGGAACCGAACATACATCATCACAGCGAGCCGGATGATCTCGGGTGAACTGTTGAAATATCGGAAGGGATTTTGCATTCCTGAACGCTAAGGGACCTCGCCAGGCGGCTCAAGCCGGTTTGCTCTGACAAGGCCCTCCAGGATGCCAATCCCTTTCATCGCGGCGCCGTAAGAGCCAAGCCGGTCCGTTACGATAGTCCTTGGCCGGCCGTAGCGCTTCAACGTCCGTTTCAGAAACTTCAGTGCTGCCCAGCGGTCCCGACGCTTCGTGGCAAAAACCTCGAGCACCTCGCCTTCATGGTCCACCGCACGCCAGAGGTCATGCGTCTCACCATTGAACCTGACAAACAACTCGTCCAGGTGCCAGGCCATTGGGAAATTGAGGCATCACGAACGCGGCGCTTCCTGACCTCAGCGGCAAACAATGGACTGAACCGGTTTCACCATAACCGTACAGTCTCATGGCAGATGTCGATACCGCGCTCGAACAGCACATCTTCGACCTGCCTCAGTGACAACGGGTAGCGGATGTACAGCATCACCGTCAGGCGGATCACTTCGGGTGAGCTGTTGAAATAACGGAAAGGATTGTGCATCGGCAGACGCTACGGGAGCTGCCTTCCCAGCTCAAGACGATTTGCTTTGACACTGCCCTCAGACGCCTTCCGGACCGACCTCCTTGTCACCCAGGCGCTGAGACGGAAAATGCCGATTGAGCGAGATTCCATGCTTTCGCCGCATCGAAAATGCCAGAACTTCAATACGAATAGGTGATCGACTAGCCGATTGCCCTAGTCCGGTTGAAGTAGGCCCGTGCTAGAGTTGGAATACCTGTTCGACCGTTGCATCCATTTCGTGCCGAGATACCATGCGTACTTGATCCTCGAGTTGCGAGCCAATGACCAAGATCCCTATCCCGAAGCTTGCGCACGCCACTAGGAGTCAGCACCTCGCACAAGGGCTGCTCGCTATATCCGATGTCGCTGACCAGCTTTCGCAACCGAACGACGCACTCCGAAACCGCAAGTCCGACGGAGTCCTGACTGGCTGCGTACGGAGGATGTCCGTCTCGCTGCGGAGCATGCTGGTGGAGAAAAACGGACGCCTGTTCACCAGACTCTTCCAGGACGGAACTTTCCCTAGATGGCCGACGCTGCCAGAAGAAATACTCGCCAAGGTCGTTGTCGATGCATCGCCCACCATGGAACTAGAGTATGAACTCGAACACACTGGAGAGCGTCGGCGACTCCGGACCCCTCCATACAGGCACTGATTTGTCATCAGTGCATTGCCTGGGATCACGAAGTGCGAAGCGAATAAGTTCGCGGTCCTTGCGAGCAGAGAAATCTGGACGCACGCCGAAACCGTGGATCTCGTCGACTGGCTAAAGCAGCCGATTTTTGAAGTCGACGGCTTGGTCTATGACCTCATGACGACGATCAAGATCGTTGCCGATAAAGAGGGTGCACACATCGACCCGGAGGTCGACTCAGAGGGCATCTACACGGGCAACAGCACAGATCAGACTAAGCCACCAACCAATCACGAAACGTACGTAAGGGCCCGACTGGTCAAATTTGGGCCATTCACCTATCCGCACATCGTCGTACTCTGTGTCGCAAGGTATGTGGTGACCATAGCGCAGGCGAGCTTGAGGCAGAACGCCACCGAATCAGCGGGTGGGCCAAACTCTATCGCCGACGGCCTCAGTTGGCTAGGTCAATTTTAGATGCGTCCGAGCCATCGGCCTCGCGCCGCAACACCCGGCCGCGGCGTTCGCCCGTGTCGGCGCCGTGGCGCCAGGCGACCCCGCCGTTGACGATCACTGTGTCGATTCCGGCCGACTGCTGCTCGGGGTCTTCGTAGGTCGCGCGATCGACCACGGTGACGGGGTCGAAGATCACCAGGTCGGCGGCCGCGCCTTGGCGCACCACCCCGCGGTCGGCAAGGCCGAAGGTCCGCGCCGGCAGACTTGTCATACGTCGCACCGCCTCCTCGAGGCCGACCAGTCCGAGCTCGCGGACATAGCGCCCCAGCACCCGGGGAAAGGTTCCCCACAGGCGGGGGTGGGGGTGGGGCAAAAGCGGCAGGCCGTCCGATCCGATCATGCAATCGGGGTGGGACATGAGGCGGCACACGTCCTCCTCCACATTTCCGAAATAGATTCCCCCGCCCGGCTGCAGCCGCCGCGCCGCCTCGGGCACGTCTACGCCCCAGGTCTCGGCGATGTCCGCGATATAGCGCCCGGCCTGTTCGGGGTGTGATTCGGACCAGGCGATGAGCACGGGCTCACCTTCGACGCAGAACTCGGGAATGATCGAGCTGGAGCCGGCGGTGTAGGGGTAGGCGTCGATCGCCACGGGATGCCGTGATTTGGCGTCCTCGAACCAAGTCAGCGACCGGGCGCACAACTCGGGATCGTTCCGGTCCCGGCAGTGGTAGTGGGAAATGACGACCGGCAGGTTCGCGCCGCGTCCGATCTCGACCGCCTCGTTGACCGCTTCCCTGGCGTGCTCGGCGTGGTCGCGCATATGCGTGGCATACAGCCCGCCCATGACCGCGGCGGCCTCGGCCAACGCCGTGACCTCGGCGGTGGGGGCCGCGGCGCTCGGCGGGTAGTCGAGCCCGGTGCTCAGGCCGATCGCGCCGGCCGCCATGCTTTCGCCGATGCGCTGGCGCATGGTCTCGATCTCGGCCGCGCTCGCCGGCCGCGTCACGTCGTCCATGGCGCCCAGGCGCAGGGTCGAATGGCCCACCAGGAGGGCCGCGTTGAGCGCCGGCGGCGCCTTATCCAGGGCGTCCCGATACGCGGCAAAGGTCGGAAAGCGGTACCATTCGGCGAGGCCCAGCAGGTCCAGCGGCGGCGGCGGCCGGTCTTCAAGGATCAGCGGCGAAAGGCTGATCCCGCAGTTGCCGGCGACGACGGTGGTCACCCCTTGGCTCACCTTGGGCGCCATGTCCCGCATGGAAAGCAGCGCCCGATCGTCGTGGGTGTGGGCATCGATGAAGCCCGGCGCCACAACCTTGTCCGACGCGTCGATCGTCAGATCGGCGCGGGTATCGGCGAGGTCGCCCAGCGCGCTAATGCGATCGTCGACGATGGCCACATCGGCGCGCACACCGGGGGCGCCGGTGCCGTCGACGACAACACCACCGAGGATGGCGATCGCGCATTCGGCGGGCATTGGCATCTCCTGCGTTGGCCCCAGTTATTCCGGATTATCCTTCCCGCAACCAGGGTGATTAGCACAGGCTGGGGCCGATGTCGACAACTAATTGAATTAAACGCTTTATTTAGCTATATTGGAATTCAGAAGTACAACGAAGGGAGCTTTAACAATGGCAGCGCAGGATTCGGTGCAGCCCGGGATGACCGGAGGAGCGCGCGAGGAATATTTTTCGCCCGAAGAGTACGCCCGACGGCGCGAGGCGGTTTGGGCTCGCATGGCCGAGGACGGGTACGACACGCTTATCACCGGTTGTCCAGCAAACGTCTGCTATTTGTCCGGCTTCATTACGTCGAACATGTGGGATCCGATATTTCTCGTCCTAAGGCAGGAAAATCGTCCCTTACTGATCACTTGGAAGGGCGAACGGGGCCGCGTCTTGGCGAGTCTGGTGGATTCCGACCTCGACGGGTTCGAAATGGGGGCCGATGCAGCCGCTCATGTCGTGAGTTGTCTTCGCGAAAGGTCGTGGGACCGCGGAATCGTTGTCGTGGACATTGGCGGCACCCAGACGCGCACTGATGCGACCGTTCGCCTCCTTGACGTCCTCGATGCGAAGCAGGCGACGGGCCTCATCGAATCCGTTCGGCTGATAAAGTCGCCGGCTGAGATCGATTGCATGCGCAAGGCGGCGGCTTTCACGGACAAGGGCGTGGAGGCCGCCCTCGCCGCGATATCCGAAGGGGTGCGCGATTACGAGATCGCTGCGGCTGCCGCGGATGGCTGTTGGCGCGCCGGCGGTGAATTCTTTGCAATGGACCCAAACGTGAGCGTCGGCTGGAAGGCCGGAGCGCTCCACAGCAACCACACGGGCGTGATCGCACGGTCAGGAGACTTGGTATTCGTGGAACTCAGTGGCGTTTACGGCCGCTACAATGCGCCGATGATGCGCACGGCTAGCGTCGGCGACCCTCCGCTACCGGAGGTTCGCGAACTCGCATCGGTTTCGCTTGCGGCGCTCGAGACGGTGATCGAGGCGATCCGACCCGGCCTCGCAGCCTCTGCCGTGGCAGAGCGGGGGCACGCGGCCGTCGAGCAGATTCTTGACCGCGCCTTCTACCACGAGATTTTCGGCTACTCGGTGGGCCTTGGTCTTCCGCCTACGTGGCTCGAGGAATCGTTCTTTACCCTCACCGCTGGCAACCCCCGCGAGATCCAGGTGGGAATGACCTTCCATTTGCCCATCGCGTTCCGCGTCGTCGGCGAGTACGGCGTCGGTTTCAGTGAAACCGTGGTTGTCACCAAGAGCGGCGCGGAGCCGCTCGGCGCTGCCCCGAGAGAACTCGCGATACGCTGACGTCGACTCGGGGAGTTGGCCGGTTGCGGCGATCGATGATTCAGACTACGACTCCATCGTTGGGCTGAACCATCGAACCAACCAGGCGTCTGTGTCGCAAGAGCACGGAACGGCCAATTTGGAGGTAACCATGAACGTGAACCAGTTTTCAGACCAACTTGCCGAGGGCAAGCTTACCCGCCGCGAGGTCGGCAAGGTATTGGCGTCGGCCGGCATCGCCGCCGTGACCATGCCAGCCACGACGAGGTGGGCGCTTGCCGCATCGGAGGCAACATTCTTGACGTGGGCCGGTTTTGATCAACCTCAGTACTATGTGCCGTACGTCGAGAAGTACGGCGTGCCGCCGAGTTTCAGCTTGATGGTCGAAGAGGAGGAGGGCCTCCAGAAGGTTCGTGCCGGTTTCAGGCCCGACGCCGCTAACATCTGCCTTCCTCAAATTCGGCGCTGGTACGACAGTGGCTTCGTTAAACCTATCGATACGTCAAGAGTCGAGCACTGGAACGACCTTTTCCCCGAGTTGCTGAGTACGAAGGAGATCCATAACGTCGGTAAGGTCTGGGCAGCGCCGTTTATCTGGGGAAACTCGTCGGTTCTGTATCGGACGGACAAGGTCGATATCGCGGAGGAATCATTCACTCTCCTCCTCGACGAGCGGTACAAGGGTAAGGTGGCTATTTACGACGGACCCGACGCCTGGACCGCCATCGGCGGACTCTTGACCGAGGCCAGGGATCCCTTCGACATGACCGACGATGAGATCGAGCGTATGCGCGTGCTCTGGAGGAAACTCATAAAGCATCTGCGGTTCACGTGGAGCGATCCAAGCGTCCTTGCCCAAGCCTTGGCCTCGGGCGAAGTGGTCGTCGCGTGGGGCTGGAACGACACCTACCAGCAGCTCAGGCGGGACGGCGTGCCCGTGAAGTTCATGTGGACCCCCAATGAAGGCATCATGACGTGGTATTGTGCCCTAATGCTCGTCAACGATGGGACGGCGCCGGAGGAAAAGGCTTACGATTTCCTCAACGCGATGCTCGACCCACGCTCAGGAAAGGCGATAGTCGAGGAGGTTGGCTATGGCCATTCGAATCGTAAGACCTTCGATCTGTTGAGCAAGGAAACCATGGACGGCCTGGGGTTGCCTAGCGACATCGGTGCCTTCTTGGCAAAGGGCAACTGGTTCCGGTCGAATCCGCCGGCCACGCGTGAGAAGCTGATCAGTTATTATAACGAACTCCTGATTGAGGCGGGTCAGTAGGCGGCCACCGAGCAGCGAAGCCGGGAGGACGAGCGGGCCGCGCCCAGGGAACAATACCTTTCCGCCTTGGCCGATCGGCAGACGGCTGCGTGGCGGGAGGCTGAAGACGCGATCCTGCTCCGTAGCGCCGCCGGATGCGACGGGGCGCCGGCGCATGGTCGGCATTGTCAGACTAACTTGATCGGGCCTGTAGGACCTACAATCGAAGGCCCTCAGGCTGCGAGTTGACGCCACTCGGCCAAGGCGTCGGCCCGGGTTTGTTTGAAAATATCGCGCCGGTTAAGATGGCGTTGGTGGTTGAAGTGGTTGTAAACTGAAGCGTGGATTGAGGTAAATTTCTGCAGCGTCCTTTCACTCTTGAACCTTGTCATTGCGCGTTCTCGTCGCCGAAAGGGTTGATGTGAGTTTTCTGCCCGGTTGTTGAGCCAACGACCGCGGGTCTGGGTGGCTGCATTGCCGATCACATTCATCGCAGCCCGGTATGAGGAAAGCCCGTCCGTGACGACCGAAGCCGGCCGGCCATAACGCTTCATCGCGCGTTTTAGAAACCTGAGCGCAGCCTTGCGATCCCGCCGTTTCGTTGCAAAAACCTCGAGCACTTCGCCTTCGTGGTCAACGGCGCGCCACAAATAACAGGTCTTCCCGTTGATCCGCACGAACACCTCATCCAGGTGCCAGCGCCAGTTCGAAAACCAATGACGATGAACCCGGCGCTTCCGGAGCTCGGCTGCAAACAGCGGACCGAAGCGGTTCCACCAGAACCGTACCGTCTCATAGCAGATGTCGATGCCATGCTCGGACAGCAGGTCCTCGACCTGCCGCAGCGACAGCGGGAACCGAACATACATCATTACAGCGAGCCGGATGATCTCGGGTGAACTGTTGAAATATCGGAAGGGATTTTGCATTCCTGAACGCTAAGGGACCTCGCCATGTGGCTCAAGCCGTTTTGCTCTGACAACGCCCTTGCCGCAGCATCCAGTCGTCGTCGCCGATGTCCTGAATCATCGGACGCAGCCCCACGAGCTTCGGGTGCGTGGCCAGACGCGCAATATCCTTGGCCGCGTGGTCGGCCTCGAAGTCGACCCAGCCGACGACACCCCTGATGAACTCGTTCCGGTCGGCCAGCGTCAGCAGGTACTCGGTCTCCGCGACGGTCGGAGCCGCCTGGACGAGAATCGTCCCGTCGATACCGTTCGCGGTCAGCCTGGGCGACAGGTCCTGCGGTCTGAATTCCCGATAGAGCGGTGCGAGTGCGGGGGTCAGCCACCTGTAGTCGCCACGCTCGAGGGCCCAGAAGTGCTGATGAGCATCGAGCTTCGTCATGTCAACTCGCAGCGAAATGCCACACCACGCCCTTCGTGAGAATGATGTCGCCGTAGAGCCGCCTCTCGGCGGTCTGCACGATGAGGAACGCCTTCCCGGCACGCTCGTAGAAAGCAAGGCGCTCGATCGAGGTGATCGTGTCGGAGTGGTCGGCATCCACGCCGTCGAGCCGCACCAGACGGGCAGCGCAGGCGGCTGCGGGGAAGTTCGCATCGACAATGGCGATCTCGTCACAGTGGCCCATGACACTCAGACAGTGCAGCAGGTCAGCAGACTGCTGCGGATCGATGCCGATGAGCATAGTCGTGGTATCCCTTCAGACGGCCGGTACCGGCGCTTCGTCGTGCAACAGGAGGGCGGTCTTCAAGTCCGCCCACAACTGCGGCGGTATTGGCTGCTCCAGCAGGGCGACGTTCTGCCGCACCTCCCGTTCCGACATCGCGCCGGGAATGACGCTCCTGACCGCCGGATGCGCCAGAACGAAGCGAAGCGCCGCCGCGGGCAGCCTCACGCCATGATCCCTGCACAGCGCCTCGATCCTGCGCACGCGGTCCATGATCGGCCGAGGCGCGGCCTCGTAGTTGAACCTTGCACCCTCCACTGCGCCGGTCGCGAGAATGCCCGAGTTGAAGGGTCCCCCAAGGATAATTCCGACGTCACGCGCCTGGCACATGGGCAGAAAGGTGTCGAGTGCCTCCTGCTCGAGCAGGGTATAGCGCCCGGCAAGCAGGAAGACGTCGAACTCGGCAAGCTCCAGCAGCTTCTCGCCGACCTGCCACTCGTCGACGCCCGCACCGAAGGCGGCGATGCGGCCGCCGGCCTTGAGCTCCTCCAGGGCACGGTATCCTCCGGCATCGAAGAGTTCGCGCACCCGGGCGTCGGAGAGCGCCCGGGTTCCGTGCGTGAACGCGTCGATGTCATGGACAAACACGATGTCGATGTCGTCGACCGCGAGCCGTTGAAGGCTCGACTCCAGACTACGCATCACGCCATCGTAGGTGTAGTCGAACACCGCCTTCTTCCGGGGCACATCGACGAAGGGCGCCGGCGCCATCTCCGCGGCGCTGCAGTCGACCAGGAGCCGCCCGACCTTGCTCGAGAGCACGATATTCTCGCGTCCAAGGCGCTCGATGGCGACGCCGATCCGCTCTTCGGAGCGCCCGAAACCATACAGCGGCGCGGTATCGAAATACCTGATGCCGCAGGCATGGGCCGCGCGCAGCGCGCCCTGTGCGTCCTCCTCCGAAACCCTGCGGTACAGGTTCCCGAGTGGCGCACCCCCGAAGCCCATGCGGGTCAGGCGAACGGGGCGGGACGTGCGCGCGTCCAGTATCGTCGCGTCATGCGCCTTCACTGGCGGATCCTGTTGCCGGTGTCGCAGTCGAAGAGCCTCGCCTTGGCCGGGTCCAAATCGATACCGACAGCCGAATCCAGCACGCCCCTGAAGTCCTTGTCCGCACGAACCACGATCGGCTCGCCGTCCAGGTGACAGGTCACGATGGTCTCGTTGCCGGTCATTTCCGTGGAATAGATCCGCGCTCGCAACATCGCCTCGTCGACGGGCGCGAGGACGGCATCCTCAGGCCTGAACCCGAGATACAGGGACGGGCGGGGTGCAACACTGCTGAGCGGAACCGCTCCGTCACGCACCCTGAATAGACCGTTTTCCAGCACTCCACCGATGATGTTCATGGCCGGTGCGCCGATGAAGCGCGCCACGAAGAGATTGGCGGGGTCGTCGTAGACTTCCTTGGGTGGTGCGACCTGCTGCAACACGCCGCCGTCCATCACCGCCACCCGGTGCGCGAGGGTCATCGCCTCGATCTGGTCGTGCGTCACGTAGATGGTGGTGACACCGAGATCCGACTGCAGGCGCTTGAGCTCCGCTCGCATGGCGCTACGCAACTTGGCATCGAGGTTTGACGGCGGCTCGTCCATCAGAAACGCCGAGAGCGTGCGCACCATGGCGCGCGCCAGGGCCACCCGCTGGCGCTGGCCGCCGGAGAGTTGGGCGGATAGCGCAATTCGACAATGGCCTCGTGCAAGCTGAGATAGACCCGGTTGGCAAGTGTTCCGTCGAATCGTTCGAGCGTCATCAGCTTCCGAAATGCTCGCGGATACCGGACGGCGTCAGGTCCGCTCATGCTCGACGGATGTGTTCTTTGATCTCTGGAAACTAACATTTCAACATGTTAGTTACTCTGAGATGACAGTCTAGTACCGAATCTCACCAATTTAGCCGCCCCGGAGCGCAGCGACGTGATGACCTCGTTGTGGTCGTTTGTTGTTTCGCGATTTCGGTGTCAGCGATAGCGCTTCCGGAGGCAGTGTTCCCAGTCCAGGCGGGTGCAGGACACCGATTGCGTCCTGACGGTTTCCCTGTCTCCCTTTCCGGTCATCGTCCATCCCCGTCCAGGTCGAGACCCGGCTGGCCCGGTCCCGTTTGCCGTCGCATGGGATGCTTCCTTTTTGTCTGCTGCGATTGCGCCTCCAGGGTAAGCGGTCATTTTGGGACGCTACCCAGGGTGGGCGTTGATTTGTGAAGTTCAGGTCACGGATTTGAGCGCGGGTTCCGGGACGCCCTTTCCGATGTCGGACGTCAACGGGTTGGCGGCAAAGTGCTCCTTCCACAGTCGTGGCGTCAGCTGCGTCACATCGCGGGCGGGATGGGTCGATCCGTTGCAGCACATCGACCAGCCAAGTGTACAGGCTCACCTCGTGCATGCGACACGTCGAGACAAGGCTCTGGATGTCAATGCTCTTCCAAAACGGACTCACCTTTTCAGGCTTTCCTTTCCCGGTAGCCTTGTTCTTCGGGAAGCGATTTTGGGAGAGCGAGCGATGGCAGGAACGGCACGTCTCGAACTGCAAGGGTTGACCGACGCTGTGAGACACAGGCCTCCTGGCGAGGTTGCACCGCTGCCGGGCTATCGGCCGGACCCGATCGACCGGTTGCGCTGGCGCCGGCATCGCGTGCCGATCGGAACAAGGCATTCGAATGCGACGTTCGTGTCTGATGGCGATCATGGGCGCCCACTGAACGTGGTAACGTTACCGGGAGCACGGCCGTGTCATTCAGTCACGCCCGTATCCGCGTGGCGGATCGATGGCCTGCAACGATTCGAGATCGAGTTCGGCGATGGCCTGAAGTTTTTCGCCGAGGCTTGTGACGAGCAGGTTTTCCGGGAGGTTGTCGAACCACTCCCGGTAATCGGCCTGCAACGTCAGGAGGACTTCCACCGCGTCGCGCCAGCGTTGTGGTTTCGATCGGCGGTCCTGGGGTCGCCGGTAACGGACCGGTGACATTCGCGTCGCTCGCGGTAACGGCGCTGTTTCCCGGCGCCATCAAGAGCCATCGTCGTTCTCCCTTGCCGTGATGGTTTCTCGCTGAACCGGGTGCACCCCGAGCCTCAGCTTCGGTTCCGGAAGCGCCAGCAGTCGTTGCCGGTCTCGAGGATGGTGCAGTGGGTCAGGCGATCGAGCAGAGCGCTGGTCATCCTGGCGTCGCCGAAGAGTATCCGGGCGCTTTGGGACGTTGCTCAGTGTGGGTTGTGACGTTCAGGCCGCGGATTTGAGCGCGGGTTCCAGGACGCCTTTTCCGATGTCGGAGGTCAACGGGTTGGCGGCAAAGTGCTGCTTCCACAGTCGTGGCGTCAGCTGCGCCACATCGCGGGCGGGATGGATTGCGATCCGTTGCAGCACATCGACCAGCCAGATGTAAGGGTCCACCTTGTGCATGCGACATGTCGAGACAAGGCTCTGGATGATTCCAACATGTTCCGCGCCGAGTTCGGACCAACAGAACAACCAGTTCCGCCGTCCCATCGGGATGGCACGTATCGCCCTCTCCAGATGATTCGTATCGATCGGAACATCGGGATCCGACAGGTAGACCTCCAACGCATCTCGCCGGTTGCGCGCATAGTTCACGGCCAACAGAAGCGGATCCTTCGGCGGTCGCGACAGGTCCTCGACGATGGTCCTGCACCATCGCCAGAAGGCTTCGACAATCGGCACCGAATGCTCCCTGCGCCAGGCGAGCTTCGCCGGTCCCGCAAGCTTCTTCTTGCGGATCTCCTCCTCGTGCGCGTAAAGCCCGCCGATCAGGTCCAGGGCCTCCCCGCAACGCATCGGGTCGTGGTCCCTGGTGGTCTCAATCTCTCGCCTGGCATGCGCCCAACAGCCTGCATGAACCACGACATCGCCGCGCGCCGCGGCCCAGGCCTCGTACGCCTGATAACCGTCACTCAGGAGCGTTCCTTCAAAATCACCGAGGAAGCTCCCAACATGGCGGTGTTCCCGAGACGGCGCATAGTGGAACACGATCTCGTTGTTGTCGCCGAAGATCGGCCAGAAGTACGCCCGGCGCATCTTCCCGCACCTCGGGGCCGATCCGGCCTGCCTTGATCGTCGTCTCGTCCATCGCGATCACCAGGCTCGAGAGGACCGAGGCACACTGCGCATCGAAGATCGGCTTCAACATGTCGACGGAACGCCCGGCCCAGTTCGTCAGTGACGACCGGCTGACCGTGATGCCTGCGGCCTCCAGGCGTTTGTGTTGGCGGTAAAGCGGCAAATGCCACTGGTGCTTGTCCACCAGCATGCCGGCAAGAAAGCTCACATCGGCACAGCTGCGTTCGAGAACGTTGGCCGGCGCCGGACAGGGCAAAAGCTCGCCGGTGTCCTCAGCACTCGTACGTCTTCATGACGTAGCGCAGGACCTTGTAGCTGCCGATCTCCTGCGCCACACGACAGACAACCTTCTCGCCGATCTCTTCGCGTTCTCCTTCGGGTATCCCGGCGGCCGCAAGGTTCTCCACGATGATCGTCTCCACCGGCACGCTCTCGTCAAACCGCAGGCCAGAATCGTTGACCGCGGTGTCGCGCCGCTTGGACCTGCGGCGGGGAGAAGCAGGGGTCTCGTCCGGGGTCTCGCGGTCCGGCACCTCCTCGAGCCCGAACTCGGCGAACAGGTTCCCCTGAAGCACAGGATCGATCCCGAACCGGCGTTCCGACCTGGAGCCGAAGATCTGGCGCCGGAACCACGCCACCTGCTGCTTGAGAGAGGTCATCTCCTCCTGCATCAGCCCGTTCGCTTCCTCGAGAAGGGCGTTGGAGTTCTCAAGCAGCGCGTAGCTCTGCTTCACAAGGGCAAGCGTCTCCTCAAGGAGGCCAGCCTTCTTCTCCAGCATGGCACGCACTTCCTGATGGCGACCGGCAAGCTCATGCAGGAGAGCGTTCTCCCGCTCCAGCTCGACGATCCTGAGGGCTTCTGCTGTCATGGGGACTGACTACGTCACCTTGTGGATACCATGGCTCATTACTACCGCACCATGTGGAATATGTCAATAAAAATCGTGCCTGAACAACTGTTTTCTACCTCGCTGCATCCTTGACCCAGCGCTTGCGACGACGCACCACCTTCATGTCCAGACCATCGATAAGGGCCAGAAGTTCGGTGCGCGAAAGCGCCGTCTTGCGCACCTCGGAAGATCCGGCGCGGGCAAACAATCCCCCTTCCAGGCGCTTGCCCCAGACCCAGAAGCCTCCAGCCTCAAAAGCCAGGATCTTCAGAATCGTCCGACGCCGGTTGATGAAGACAAACCACCTACCGGACAGCGGGTCGTCACGAAGATGGTTCCTCACCAGGCCAGACAGACCGTCAAACGACTTGCGCATGTCGGTCGGTTGCGTCGAAAGCCAGATACCTCCCGCGGGCCAGCCGTTCAGCACCCCGGCCTCCGAAGCCGCAATACCATGCCGTCCCCGAGATCAAGCTCGACATCCCAACCAGGCGCCAAAGCCGGCGCCTCGATCCTGACAAAGCCCGCCGTCCCACACTTGCCTCGCCAGTACGATAACGACCCCGGACTGATGCCACGATGACGGCAGAACTCCGCCTTGGTGCCCTCGTGGAGATCGAAATCGGCGAGAAGTTCCCGCCACTCCTCGGCACCCCGCCTCGGGGCCCGCGTGCGTGCCTGCGGAGGTCGCTCCGGACGTTATGGGGAACCCTGCCGTCCTTCTGCGGGAGCTTGCCGAGCCGACCGGTCAGGACATGCATGGTGTCGGTCCGGGATGCCTCGACCTTCGCATACCACTCCGGATACGCCGCGATCAGGTCAGGCAGGTTCTCGACCAGCCGCATGGCGTGGCCCGAAGACACGATGCGGTTCTTCAGTGTGACGTTGTTGATGGTGATGGGCGAAGCAGTTTCGGAAACTGCTGGTGTCCATGGCAGGTCTTCGGCAGAGGGATCGGAAACGATGTTGACCGGGATGCCTGCCCGTTGGCTACAATGGATTCCCGCTTCGATGGAGTTGTACGATGCCCAAGGTCCGTGATCCCCGCTACGACATCCTGTTCGATCGGGTGCGTATCGGGCCGGTCACCGCGCCTAACCGGTTCTACCAGACACCCCAGTGCAGCGGCATGGGACGCAACTATCCCTCTTCCTGGGCGATCATGCGCGGGATCAAGGCCGAGGGCGGCTGGGGCGTGGTGTTCGCCGAGCAGTGCGACTTCCACCACTCGACCGACAACCAGCGCAACGTGCGCCTGTGGGATAGGCAGGACACACGGATAATCGGACGCATGGTCGAGGAGGTACACGCCTACGGCAGCCTTGCAGGCCTCATGTTGGCCCACAACGGTTTTGCCACGGCCAACCTGATCGGGCGCGAGACGCCGCTGGCGCCGTCGCTGATCCCGTCCTTCGGCATCATGCCGGGCCATGCCCGCAAGCTCGACAAGCAGGATCTGAAGACGCTGCGCGCCGTCCACCGCAACGCGGCATTGCTGGCCCGCGACACCGGCTTCGACATCGTCAATGTCTATGCCGGGCACAACCTGGCGTTGCCCATGCACTTCCTTGCCCGCCGCTACAATGACCGCACCGATGAATACGGCGGGTCCATTGAAAACCGCGCGCGCTTCCTGCGCGAGCTGCTTGAGGAGACCAAGGAGGCGATCGGCGACACGTGTGCAGTGGGTGTACGGTTTTCCGTCGACGAGATGATGGGACCAGCGGGCATCACGTCGGAGGTCGAGGGTCGCGAGGTCGTCGAGATGTTGGCAGAACTGCCCGACATCTGGGACGTCACCGTGGCGCCCTGGTCCTGGGACTCGATCACCTCGCGCTTCGCAGAGGAGGGCTCGCAGGAAGACAAGGTTGCCTTCGTGAAGCAGGTGACAACCAAACCCGTGGTCGGCGTCGGCCGCTTCACCAGCCCCGATACCATGGTCTCGCAGATCAGGCGCGGTATCCTCGATATCATCGGCGCGGCGCGACCCACGATCGCCGATCCCTTCCTCCCGAAGAAGATCGAGGAGGGGCGGCCCGAGGACATCCGCGAGTGCATCGGCTGCAACGTCTGCACCACGAACAACTTCATGATCACGCCGATCCGCTGTACGCAGAACCCGACGATGGGCGAGGAGTGGCGGCGCGGCTGGCATCCCGAGCGCATCCCACCTGCGGACACCGGCGACCGCATCCTGATCGTGGGCGCGGGCCCTGCTGGACTCGAAGCTACCCGGGCGCTGGGCCAACGGGGCTATCCGGTGACGCTTGCCGAGGCACGCGACGAGCTTGGTGGCCGGGTGACCCGAGAAAGCCGCCTGCCCGGCCTTGCAGTCTGGGCGCGGGTTCGGGACTGGCGCCTGGGCCAGATCGACAAGCTGCCCAATGTCGAGGTCTTTCCCGGCAGCGCGATGGACGTCGAGGCCGTGCTGGAGACTGACGCCACACTGGTCGGCATCGCAAGCGGTGCGTCGTGGCGGCGCGACGGTGTGGGACGTTATCGCCGGAGCCCCATCCCCGGGTCGGAGGCCGAACACGTGCTGACTCCCGACGACATCATGGACAATGCAACGGTCACAGGTCCCGTGGTGATCTGGGACGACGACCACTACTACATGGCGGGCGTCATGGCTGAGGTGCTGGCCAAGGCCGGGCACACGGTCACCATCGTCACCCCCCAGGCCTCGACCGCCGCCTTCACGCAGTTTACCTTGGAGTTCGACCACATCCACCGCAGGCTGGCATCTCTCGGTGTCGAGGTGCTCGGGTTCCATGCGCTTGCCTCGGTCGACGACGAGAAGGTGGAGCTTGAATGCGTGCACGGCAGACCGGGCCGATTCATCCCGGCAGGCACAGTCGTGATGGTTACAGGCATGACGCCGAACGACGGGCTCTCGCGCGCGCTGGCGGAACGGACCGGCGGACCGCGGGTCGTCACCTTCGGCGACTGTCATGCGCCCTCGATCATCGCGACGGCAGTCTATGCCGGCCACCGCTTCGCCCGCACGTTGACCTTCGACCTCTCCGAGATGCCCGACTTCCTGCGCGAGGATGTGGCATTCGCGTCGGAGAGTCCCGCGCAGCGTGTCGTGGCGACGGACTGAGGCGATGATGGATCATGCGCTTCCACTCTCCGGACATCGGGTGATCGAACTGGGTTCTTCGCCCGCCTCGAACGCCGCATCATGCCCTGATCGCGGGCCGGGAATTGTCAAACTAACTGGACAGGACTTATAGAACCTACAATCAAACGGTCTCAGGCTGCCAATTGACGCCACTCGACCAAGGCGGCGACCCGGGCCCGTTTGAAAATTACGCGGCGGTTGAGATGGCGTTCGTGGTTGAAGTGGTTGTGGATCGAGGCATGGACGGAAGCAAATTTCTGCAGGGTCTTTGCGTCCCTGAACCTGGCCATTGCCGCTTCCCGTCGTCGGAACGGCTGGTGCGAGTTCTCGGCCCGGTTGTTGAGCCAACGACCGCGGGTCCGGGCGGCCGCATTGCCGATCACAGTCATCGCAGCCCGGTAGGACGGTAGCCCGTCCGTGACGATCGACGCCGGCCGGCCATAACGCTTCATCGCGCGTTTCAGAAACCTGAGTGCAGCCCTGCGATCCCGCCGTATCGTAGCAAAAACCTCAAGAACTTCGCCTTCGTGGTCAACCGCGCGCCACAAATAGCAGGTCTTCCCGTTGATCCGCACGAACACCTCATCAAGGTGCCAGCGCCAGTTCGAATACCAATGACGATGAACCCGGCGCTTGCGGATCACGGCTGCAAACAGCGGACCAAACCGGTTCCACCGGTACCGCACGGTCTCGTGGCAGATGTCGATGCCACGCTCGGACAGCAGGTCCTCGACCTGCCGCAGCGACAGTGGGAAGCGAACATACATCATCACAGCGAGCCGGATGATCTCGGGCGAACTGTTGAAATACCGGAAGGGGTTCTGCATTCCTGAACGCTAAGGGACCTCGCCAGGCGGCTCAAGCCGATTTACTCTGACAACGCCAAGGGAAGTACGAAATCGACGGGAGACGCTGGTCCCTTGGACTACATGCTCAAGCGTTGGAGCGGCTTCGCCCGCTTCCTCGCCCGGAACCTCTGCCGGCCGGTCTCCCCGCTCAAAATCAGACCCTATACCCCGCGGTCTTCGACGGACGCTTGTTCCGAGGGCACTTCCTGCACGGTGTTCGCCGGAATGAACCTGTCCGTCACCTGACCGAATTTCACCAGGCTGCCGCTCGGGTCGTACACATACAGTTCGTCCATACCCCACGGCGTTTCGACGACTTCGCCCACATCGATGCGCCTGGCGAGATCCGCGCGCAGCGCATGAATGTCGTTCACACGGACGTAGCAGGAAGTGTTCTCGGCGACGTGCCTGTTCGCGCAGAGCCAGAAGTGGATCTCGATATGCTCGCGGATCGCGATGCCGTAGTTGCTGTCGCCGAAGTCGTACGTTTCGAAACCGAGTTCGTGGAAGTATTCGAGCGAGGCTGCGATATCCAGCGACGCGAGCACAGGCATAGCGCGGTCAAACAGGGATGTCTTGTCCGGCATCGGTCATTTCCCTCCTTTCGGCGCGGGGCTACAGCACACGCATCAACGGTGCGCCGCTGTACGCCCGTCCCACCCTATCCTGTGTGTGCACCGCGGTGCACACGGTTCGCTCTAAATCGCTCGGCCACAAGAGGAGCCATTGGGCTCCGCTATAGGGTCTGTCACTTGCGCATTCACCGGCCGCTAAAGCGACCGTAAATATCCTTTGCCCTTCCCGATAATATTAAGGGTTAATCCGGCTCGAAGAGTTGGATTAACCCTTAATATTGACAGTATTGCAACAGCGCGTTATAACTATGTTTATCGAGAGAGTATTTCGGTGTTACATAAAATCCTACAACCTAATTAACCAACTTTAAAGTGTCACACCGATAGGTGCCGACCTATGCCGCTGCCATCGCGGAGCTGAAGGCTGAGGGGAAATGTCCGACAGAGGCGAGGCACAGGCAGGTGAAGTACCTCAACAACGTCATAGAGGCTGACCACGGCAAGCTCAAGCTGCTGATCCGGCCCGTGCGCAACACGCTTCGTCAGTTCAAGACGCTGAAGACGGCGTACGCCACGATCAAGGGCTTCGAGGTGATGCGCGCACTGCGCAAAGACCAAGCCGGGATTTTCGCCCTCCAGGGCGGCATTGTCGGCGAGGTTCGTATCGTCGAGCGCGCCTTCGATCTCGGACCGTGCGCCCTGACCGAGGCCGTGGCGTTGCTACAGGACTGTTTGGCCAATGCAGAATCATGAGGTGAGAAGGATCCCCCTGGTCACACATCACCCCTTTGCCAAGTTTGCAACAGAGCCCTCGGTATTTTCGCATGACCGAGAATCAATGACCTAGTGTGCCGGTTCGAATCGCATGAAAAACCGCCAAAACGTTATTTTTCACTTTCATGATCCATGTTTTTTATGCGCAGCAATCCATTCCGCATGAACAAGCTGTGCGCTTGGACGGGACATGACAGCATCGGCAATCCGCCTGACATTGGGGAATTCACCTGTTGTTGGATGGCCTTGCGACGGAGCAAGCCAAGTGGTCAGCATGAATAGATAAATGTCGACAGCACTGAACCGGTCGCCCAGGGCCCATTCGTTGCCACCAATCTGGTCGTCGATTACTTTCCACGTCTCGCGCAATCGCCGGATGCCTCGTCGTTGGGCGCTCGGTTCATCAGCGGGCGTATCGACAAAACGATCCGGATAATAGTTGGTTTGAAAAGCAGTCTGCACGGAGTTGGAAAAGTACACCAGTGTCTGCAAATACTGCCCACGCTCCGGCTCATCAAACTTGGGCGCCAGGTTCGCCTCGGGATGACGATCGCACAGGAACACCGTAATCGCGGCACACTCGTACATGCCTTTGTCGCCCCATGTGAGAACCGGCACCCAGCCATTCGGGTTTACCGCCAGCTGTTCCGGCGAGCGTGGTTCGTTTCTGTCTATCGTCGATTGGATCAGTTCATAAGGCGTACCGATTTCTTCCAGGATCAACCGAACTCCTTCAGCCGCACTGCCTTGTGCATAAAATAGTTTGTAAACCACAGGCTTTCCCCTTTCGTCTTTGCCGCGCCATCCCGAGGCTTGTTTCAATAGGTCCACACCTCTGTGTTAGGGCAGGCCTGAGTTCGATCTCGTTCCTTCAAGCGGATCTCGGTTGCAGATGAGCGACCTATTTCCTTCCTCTACATCGTCGGGGCTGGCCCGATTCTCCGGATTGTGCCTATCCCCAAAGGACGCGCGTATATAAGGAACATCAAGATCACAGTCCAGTCTGACGTGTACAATACCATAGTGGGGGCTGCCACACTAACAGCCTGACCTGTTGATGTAGGTGCAGTAATGTCGCTGCATGCAGAATATCTCCTATGCCCGATACCGATTCCCATCCGCGATCATTCAACACGCTATCTGGCTGCATTTCCGGTTTCCCCTCCGCTACCGAGACATCGAGGACTTGATGTTTCTTGCAAAACGGTGCGGCGCTGGACATTGTAGTTCGGGCATGCCCGGAGACTGAGGACAACGCGCCCGTTGGCACCTGGATGAGGTACTCGTGTGCATCGCCGGCAAGCGGATGTATCTACGGTGCGCTGTCGATGGTGAAGGCGAAGTGCCGGATATCCTGGCTCAGTCACACAGAAATCGCGGCACGACTGTTCAATAACGTGACAATACCGTCGGAGGAGATACTTTCGGAAATGTATTCCCTCCGATCCCGTTCTCTTGAGGAGCGTTTCCTCAGGCGGCCAACAGCTTTTCGAAGCGCGGCATCCAGTCGTCGAAGACAACTACATAGTTGTAACGGCTCTGTTGCAAAGTTCGGCGCAGAGGTGGTGAACTGTCTGTGTAGGCTGGAGCGAGGGATTGGGGGTGGGATCGTGCTTTGGACCGTGCGCTGGTACTGCCGATACCCGATCAGCTACCGCGATCTTGAAACGATGATGACCGAACGCGGCGTCGCAGTCGACCACTCGACGATCTATCGCTGGGTTCAGCATTTCGCGCCGGAAATGGAGAAACGCCTGCGCTGGCAGTGGCGCCGGCCGCAGTCGTGGAGCCGGCGTATCGACGAGACCTACGTCAAGGTCCGAGGCAAGTGGGCGTACCTGTACCGGGCGGTGGACAAATTCGGGAACACGATTGATTTCTACCTCTCATCGATCCGCAACACGAAGGCAGCGAAGCGATTCCTCGGCAAGGCGCTGAGGGATTGAAGGAGCGGGAGCAGCCCGAGGTGCTCAACACCGACAAGGCCCGGCCTATGCCGCTGCCATCGCGGAGCTGAAGGCTGAGGGGAAATGTCCGGCAGAGACGAGGCACAGGCAGGTGAAGTACCTCAACAACGTCATCGAGGCGGACCACGGCAAGCTCAAGTTTCTGATCCGGCCCGTGCGCGGTTTCAAAACGCTGAAGACGGCCTACGCCACGATCAAGGGCTTCGAGGTCATGCGCGCGCTGCGCAAAGGCCGAGCCGGGATTTTCGCCCTCCAGGGCGGCATTATCGACGAGGCTCGGATCGTCGAACGCGCCTTCGATCTCGGACTGTGCGTCCTGACCGAGGCCATGGCGTTGCTACAGGACCGTCTGGCCAATGCAGAATCATGAGGTGAGCAGGATCCCCCCTGATCACACATCGCCCCTTCGCCAAGTTTGCAACAGAGCCATCGGACGGGACTACTACGCGCATGGCGCCGCGCCTAGTCTAAGGAAATCGGAACGGCTCCCGGACCGGCCGATTGAAGACGGCGGAAGACGCGTTCGAGCACCGACTTCGAGTGACGGTAGATGGCCACAATCAGATATGAGATCGATTAGAAGTACGAGGCCCAAAACGGCCTCGCCCCAAAACCCTTGGCCGATGCAGATCAGGCCGAATCATCCAGCACTTCTCGGACTTGACCTCACGATAGGTCGACTTGCGTCGAACATAACGTCGATATGGCGGAGTTGATTGGAACCAACGGTTCGGAGTAGCATCGAACTCTGATGGCAGCTTACGCCATTTGTCGGTTGAAAGGGGAGAGGGGTCATGATGAATTCAAAGATTGACAGATATCCGAAGGAGGCAAGCGCCGACGGAGTTAACCGACGTAGTGCACTGAGTCTCCTGGCTGCTGCGGGATCATTCGCAATACCGGCGGCTCTGGGTCGCCGAGCACACGCAGACGATCAGCTGACGGTCTACGAATGGGGCGGCTACGAAGTTCCTGAGCTCTATCCCGCCTATTACGAAACGCATGGTGAACCGGCCTTTGCGCTCTATGCGAACCAGATGGAGATGCTGAGCAAACTCAGTCACGGCTTTCAGGTCGACATCATGCACACTTGCACCGAGAGTCTTGAACGGATGTCTGATCTCGGAATGCTGAGGCCGATCGACACCGATCGTCTTTCCAATTGGGGCAAGGTGTTCCCAAGGCTACGCGAGCTTCCGGACATTCGGGACATTGACGGCAATGTCGTTATGGTCCCAACCGACTGGGGAAACAGCTCGATTATCTACCGGACTGACGTCATCGATGTTCCGCCTGATGAAGTCAGTTGGTGCCTGCTCTTCGACGAGCAATACGAAGGAAGACTCGCGGCAGTCGAGAGTGAGGAGACGGTATTGGCTGCCGGCCTGTGCCATGGGTTCGGAGCGGACTCCTTCAGTATGACCGATGAGATGCTCGAAGAAATTCGCCCACTGATCGAGCGCCAGGCGAGGCTTGCACGCTTCTATTCGAGTGACGAGACGGAGATCGTAAACGCATTGGCAAACGGTGAGATTGTCGCTGCTCTAGGTTGGAGTACCGGTGTCAAGTCACTACAGGACCAAGGTGTTCCGGTCGCCTACGCCAACCCGAAGGAAGGGATCGTCAACTGGATTTGCGGCCTCTCAGTCCTACCATCAAGCGAAGCTGACGAAGATCTCATTTATGCTTTCATCGATGCATGGATTGATCAGCGCGCTGGCCAGTTCCTGATTGAAGATTATGGCATGGGACATTCTAACTCCGACTCCTTCAAAATATCGGATTCCGCAGTGGTCGAAGCACTCGGTTTCCCGTCGGATCCGGTCACGGTTCTCGATCGTGGCATCACGTTCCGTCCCATTGATCCTGTCTTGGGAGGCAAGATGATCAACATGATCAATGAGGCCAGAATGGGTTCGTGACGGCGCCTGGTCGCTGGAGAGTTAGCTCGTCCTCGGGGGAGTTTCGAAATGGTGGAGTTCGCCTGTGCTCAAGGCCACGGTTGCCAGTGAGCGCGTCGACGACATCTAAAGAAAGGATTAGTGAACTGTGATGTCTGTGGTTGTCGAAAGCGACTGTATCAGGCGTGACACGCTGGCGCTGTGCGAGATAGGTAACCGCTTTGCCGGCACCCCGGGCGAAGTCGAGGCCAGAAACTTTATCATGACGCGCTTCGCGGAGGTGGGCCTGACCAGCATAAGAAGCAAACCATTCGAAGTGGCTACCTACCGTCCTCTTACGGCACGGTGTGAGTTAGTGGGCACCGCCGGCCAAACCGGACTAGCGTGTGTCGGATTGCAGTTCACTGCTGCAGCAGAGGTAACGGCGCCAGCACTGGATCTCGGCCAGCCCGAGGATTTGGAGGCTCTTGAGCAAACAATCGGAAATGCTGGTGGAATAGATGGCCGCATAGTGGTCTTTGAGTCGAGCTATCCGTACCTCTTTGCGGAGCGCCTCGTGGCCGAAGGAGCGGCAGGACTAGTCGTCGTCAGCAATGCGCCAGACGGACACATCTGTCACCTGAACGGAATGATGTACCCGGCATTGGCAGCGCAGCCCAACGGAACCCGGCTCGCCATCCCAGGAGTAACGGTGGAACGGCAAGCGGCCGAAAAGCTGCGAGGCTATCTGACGACGGATAACTGCCGGCTTCGAGTGGTTCATGAGGCCGAGTATGAGATCGTCAGAACTTCGAATATTGTTGGAGAGTTGCAAGCGGTTGGAAGCGACGAGCAAGTCGTCATAGGCGGCCATTATGACAGCCAGCTCGAAGGTGTGGGTGCGTCGGATAACGCCGCCGGTATTGCGAGTGTGATTGAGATTGCGCGGCATCTTGTGGATCGCAAGTTCCACCGGTCGATTGTGTTCGCGGCGTTTGCTGACGAGGAAGGCGGGTTCCGCGGTGCCACCCAATACTGTAGAGACCACGCCGGGACGCTCGACCGGATCGTGGGTATGGTGAATGTCGATGCGCCGGGCTGGTCTGCGCAAAGATCGCTCCATGCCGACCCGGCAATTCGTAACTTTGCCCTGGAGGCTGGCGCGTCCGTCGACTGGATTCCGGATGAGGAGGTCGAAGCGTCGGTCTTCCCCGGTTCGGACCACAACCCCTTCATCGACGCAGGCGTTCCAGCCTGCTTCTTTTGGAGGCATCCACCACGTCATCCCTATTATCACACCGCTGGCGACCGGCCAGAGCTTCTTAACTTCAGTATCGCGGCAGACACAGCAACCGTCGCCGCGGCGACCATTGCGCGGTTGGCCTCGGACGAGGAATTGGACCTTGGCCGTTCGCGCCCTGGACGACGTTGGCTTGATCTGCGCCCCGAAACAGCTCGCCAAACAGCTCACGACGGGTGAACCAAAACCAAAGGAAGATCTCATGATTGACGAAGTCATCTCTCTCGTCGGCGTCGATGTCGAGCGAGACGCTGAGAAAGCATTCAATCGCTGGTACGACGAACAGCATGTACGCGAGGTTCTCGACTGTCCAGGATGGCGTTGGGGGGCCCGCTACAAGTCGCTGGATGGCAGTCCTTCTTATATCGCCATCTATGGCATGGAGAACGAGGAGGCCATGTGGACGCCGGAACTGCAGGCGATTAAGGGATTCGCGCACTTCTGGCCCCGATTGGAGACCTACTGGAGTCGAACCTACAAGCGGATTCACTATCAAGAACGCTAACTTTGGCTCCGGCGGGGTGATGATCGCAGCCGGGAGACGATGAGTGCAGCACCAAGAAGTTGGCGAGACCGGACAACGAACCATCCTGCAGGGCGGCACCGTACTGACGATGGATCCGGACGACCGCGGGCCGCTGTCGTGTGACATTGCAATTGATGGCTCTCGCATTGTGGAGTTCGCCCCTGACATCACGGTTTCCGACTGCGACGATGTCATTAACGCCACGGGCATGTTGATTTTGCCAGGCCTGATTAACGCACACATCCATTCGTCGGAGGCGTTCTTCAAGGGGCGATATGACCGCCTAACGTTCGATGCCTGGGGACTCTATGCGTACCCCTTGTTGGCCACTGCCCCGATGACTCCATCCCTGGTGCGGCTGCGCACCCTGATCGCCGGAATCGAAGCACTAAAGAGCGGTGTTACTTTTGTCATCGACGATGTTGCTGACGAGATCAGCGGGCAGGCTCTTGACAGGTTGGCGGCCGTGTTCGGTGTCTATCGTGAACTCGGAATTCGGGCAACATGCTCCGGCAATGTTATGAATCGTCATGCGCTGGAGACACTGCCAGCCGTTGGGGCGGTGCCACTACAGGTGCAGGAGATCCTCTCGCTGCCCCTTACTAATGTGCCGGACTACCTTGAATTTTGTGCTGAAGCCCATCGAAGGTTCCATGAGCCCAACGGGCGACTTCGATACATGGTCGCACCGGTGGCGCCACAATGGTGCACCAGCGATATGCTCATCGCAGCGCATGACTTCGCTGTCCGGCACGGCTTGCAGTTCCATACCCATGTTCTAGAGACCAAAGCCCAGGCACTGATCGCCCAAAATCACTTTGGCGGCTCACTGATAAATTACCTTGCCGATCTGGGCGTATTGACCAGCCGCACCAACCTGATTCATGCGGTCTGGACATCGACGGAAGAGATCTCCGCGATTGGCGAAAGCGGAGCTTCGGTTGTCCACAACCCACATTCGAACCTGAAACTGGGCAGTGGACTCGCCCCGTTCATGCGCTACTTGCATGGAGAAATCCCAATCGGTCTCGGAACAGACGGGCTGGCGAGTAGCGACACGACACGGTTGTTCGAGGCCGTACGTTTGGCGCTCCTAGTTCACCGCCTGGGTGAGGCCGATCCAAAAGACTGGCCCTCGGCCTTCGATGTGCTGCATGCGGCGACAGTCGGAGGTGCGAAGGTCGCACAAATGGACACTGAGCTAGGCCTCATCAAAGCAGGTATGCGCGCCGACCTGATAATGCTCGACGGTAATAGTGTTAACTTAACGCCGTTGAACGACGCCTACACACAGCTGGGGTTCTGCGAGGATGGCTCGTCTGTGCGCCACGTTATGGTCGATGGCGAGTTCGTCGTTCGAGACAGAACTTTAACGCGTGTTGACGAAGCAGAGATCCGCTCCGAGGTGGATGAGACGGTATCTGCCTATCTTCGCGAGCACAGATTGGTTGAGAATCGACATCGGCCGCTAGAGCGGTACATGACGGAGATCGACATCGCCGCTGGCAAGGAGTTCGACAGGCGGCGATCAATCGGTTGTCTCAGCGTTGCATCGACGTGTTGAATCTTCGCGATGCAAGCGAGCATGGTTGGACTAGGCAAGCCGAGGCGAACCGTGGTCGTGAACACTGCGGATAGGGAGAACTGGCATCAATGAGTTCGCCGGTCATTATCGACACGCATGCCCATCTGTTTCAGCCCGAGCGTGACGCCAAGGATCTGAAGGCGGAATACGAGATTTTCGAGTTCGGCGAGAAACGGGATGTCCATCTGAGCACTATGACGGGTACGTTGGAAGAGATGTTGCCGGCGATGGCCGCGGCAGGAATTGAACGGTCAATTGTGCTCAATCTGTTTATCGCCAACTGGGAGCGCGATCGCTACAAGCGCAGGCTGCCCGGCGGCATGTCTGCAGCGGAGTGCGACCGAAGACTGAGCCGTTTCGAGTCCGAGCTTCCCGAGGGCCTGAAAGGCTTCAATCGTTGGGGCTGTGAAGTTGCCGGTCGCCATCCCCAGCTACTGGCATATGCTTGCACCGATATTGCACTGCTCGGCCCAGAGGAAAGCGCAGATCACATACGCGATATGATCGAGAATGCAGGTGCGGCCGGTCTAAAGCTCCATGGATCCGCCCACAATTATGCGATGTCGGATGGGCGTCTTTGGCCGACGCTATCTGTTTGCCGCGAGTTTGATGCACCGGTCATTGCTCACTCGGGAAGTGACAGACGAAGCGCCGGCCTTGCCGATCCGAGGGCATTCGCCGCGATGCTACAGGAATTCCCGGAGCTGATAATTGTGCTTGCCCACTTGGGAGGTGGATCATGGCGTCAGACGCTGGAGATCGCGGAAACGTTCGCCAACGTGTACTTCTATTGCTGTGAGATCATTGAATGGACGGGCGGCACAATGCGCCTAACGACCATGAGTTAGCACAATTGATCCGGGATATCGGCCCTGATCGCGTCATGATGGGTTCGGACTTCCCCTGGTATGATCTCGACCACACGATTACGCGGGTTATGGAGTTACCGCTTCTGTCGGACGAGGAAAAACTCGGAATCATCGGCAACAATGCAGTACGTATACTCGGCATGGAAGTGGAATTGTGAGCGCGTTGCAGCCCTTGGCCGTATCTGCCGCCTACTCACTGCTCAAGACCCAGGCGTAGGCTGGTTTGGTGGGCGTAGGCGAGCAAAATTACCGGCTGGAATGCATGCTTAACACCTGGGGGTTCATCCCCTTCCGGATAGCTGAAATCTGAACCAAGGCCGATGTTGTTGTGGGAGAGTACCTCCCATCGCAATCAGGTCGATATTCTGATGCACCATGTCTGATCCGCCCTCCTCCGGATCTAAACTCACGGCGAGAGAATTTGCGCGTGATCGGGGGAGCTATCGCCTGTCTGACGTCAGCGCCTATGGGACAGGCTGAGGTACTTTTGTAATGGAGGATTTCTGGCTCATCGTAGTGACCGAAGGGACCGGAAATGAGACGAAAATCCTTGGGAGCCAAAGAGCCCACTGAACAGGTTGTGCGGGATATTCGGTGCCGGACGCGCATAGCAGCGTTCGGCTGAAGATAAGATCCGGATCGTCCTTGAGGGTTTGCGCGGCGAAGAGAGCATTGCCGCGCTGTGCCGGCTCGAAGGCATTGCCGAGAGTCTGTATTTCAGCTGGTCGAAAGAGTTCCTTGAGGCCGGTAATAAGCGCCTGGCCGACGACACCGCGCGCCAGGCGAACACGACCGAAGCCCGGGACTTGCGCCGTGAGATACGGGATATGAAGGAACTGGTCGCCGACCTGACGCTGGAGAACCGGCTTCTCAAAAAAAGTATGATCGGGGATGGGGACGACGACGCATGAGATACCCCGCCTCAGAGAAGCGCGAGATCATCCGCCTGGTCGAGCGCTCCTATCTGCCCGTGCGCCGCACGCTGGACAAGCTGGGCATCCCGACCACCACCTTCTATCGCTGATACGACCGCTATCGGGCTCTGGGTGAGGACGGCCTCAATGACCGCAACAACGGCCTGGGCCGTGTGTGGAACCGGACCCCCGTTGACATCCGCCGCCAGATCGTCGAGATGGCTCTGGACGAGCCGGACCTGTCGCTCCGGGAACTTGCCGTCACTTTCACTGATCGGAAGGGCTACTTCGTCTCGCAAGCCAGCGTCTACCGGCTGCTGAAAGCCCACGACCTGATCACCAGCCCGGCCTTCGTCGTTATCAAGGCGGCCAATGCGTTCAAGGACAAGACAACGGCACCCAACCAGCTCTGGCAGACCGACCTCACCTATCTCAAGGTGATCGGCTGGGGTTGGTTCTATCTGTCGACCATCCTCGACGACGACTCGCGCTACGTCGTCGCCTGGAAGTTGTGTGCGACCATGAAGGCCGGCGATGTCACTGACACGCTGACACGGGCTTTGGCGGCATCAGGATGTGATGGCGCCAGGGTCGCCCATCGGCCGGCGCCTGCTCAGTGACAACGGCTCCTCCTGCATCGTCGGCGACCTGGCCGAATGGCTCGATGACAGGTATATCGTCCATATCCGCAGCGCGCCCAATCATCCCCAAACGCAGGACAGGATCGAGCGCTGGCACCAAACTTTGAAGAACCGCATCCTACTCGAAAACTACTACCTGCCGGGAGACCTGAAAGCGCAGGTCGACGCCTTCGTAGAGCACTACAATCACCGGCGCTACCACGAGAACCTCGGCAACCTCACGCCCGTCGACGTCTACTTCGGACGGGACAAGGCCATCATCAAACGAAGGAAGAGCATCAAGAAACAAACCATCGAAAAACGACAACGGGCGCACCAGCGCCACGCAGCCTGACATCAATCAGAGAGAGCCAGTGCCTCCGTTACGTGACCTACCCAGTTGGCCCATTTAATCTGACGACGGACAACCCGGGCACGGTCGGTCTGGCCTGGTGCTTTCGTCACCTGCATCACCCGACGTCGGAACGGCTACGGGGGGCTGCGCCGTCGTGGCGCAAGGCCCGAGCCGAAGTTTCAGAAACGCAGAAACGGGCCGAAGCTCGTACGCGGTTCGTCGGGTGGCAAAGGGCGGAACACCGATCGATGGGGAACCCCGTTGCGGTCCTGGACGGCGTAGTGCATCTGGGCGCCGAACAGGGTCTCATAGCCAAGCGCTATGCCGGCCAGGAGGATGAGGAGGGGAAGCAAGTGAGTGGTGTCAAAGTCCTGGACTTCATGGCGTGCGAACTGGAGGGACGAATCCTGACCGTGTCGTCCCTCTCGGCGTTTGTCGCTGCCGAGAAGGCGCGGACAGATTGGACATGACGGCGACTTCCCGGGAAGCGGCAGAGCTGGCCGTTCTGTTGCCGAAGGTTCCGCTGGAACGTATTCGCCACGAATTTGGACCAGAGACCGCAGAAATCGTTGAAGCACTCCGCGCAAAAGGCCCGTACTCCAGAAGCGCCGTGGCGGCGTCCATGATCATTCTCGGGTGGTCGTGATGGGTCGGGTTCCGGCGAGAAGCAAATGGCGGGTGGTCCTTGACCGGTCCCGTCGATTTCGTCACAGTCTCACCGCCGTCCGGAACCACGGCGTTTCGTTCAACAGGGCCACGATCTGTCAATGACGGAGACTGGACCATGCCAAGCACCTTCCCCACGCTCGGGACCGTCGATTTGTCACCACTGTTCGATGGCACCGAAGTCGATGCGGTCGATACGGGCGTGGCCATGTTGGCGGCCATGGAGACATCCAATGGCTTTGTCGCAGCGGGCCTCCCCGGTGCGGCGTCGCTCGACACCCGGATCGGCGACCTGCTCTGCTTCTTCGAATTGCGTGAGGCCGAACGGTTGGCCATCGCGACGCGACGGCACCGCGTCGACACCGAACATTGCTACCGCGGCTTTTTCCCGTTGCCCAAAGAGCGGGACTGGGCCCACAACGAAATTTTCGATTTCGGGCCGAAAGAGCCGTCCTGCGCGCCGCAAGGTCATCCGGTAAAGCGCTTCCTGGAAGAGTCGAACCAGTGGCCAACACGTGAGCCCCATGCCGGCTGGCGCGCCAGGGCCGAGGCGCTCTTCGACGACCTGCGTGCGCTATCCGTTGCGGTAATGGCCGCGCTCGCCGGTGCGCTCGGCGAGGATGTCGGGGCCATGATGACCAGGTTCGACGACGGCAACGGTACGCTCCGCATCCTGCACTATCCACCGCCGCCCGAAGACTTCGTCGCCGCGCACAGGGAGACCCTGCCCGAGCGGGTCGACGCCGCGGGACGACGCATAATCACCCACCGCCACATCGACGCCTGTGTGCTTTCGGTGCTCTGGCAGGACCGGACCGGCGGTCTGCAGTACGAGAGCCGCGACGGCACATGGTACGAGGTGCCGTCAGGCAACGGACGGCTTTCGATTCACGCCGGGCGCGCCATGGCGTTGATGGCAGAGGATCGCATCGCGGGTACGCCGCACAGGGTCGTCGGTACGGGACTGGACCGCTGTTCCATGGGCTTCTTCCTGGAGCCCGGCTTTGCCGAGGCGATTGCCCTGGACGAGGACGGGCGGTCGTTCACCTACGCCGATCACATGAAGGACGACTTCGCCGACCTCGACGTCTACGCCGACGTCATGGGCGGTGCGGTCGCGACCTGAGGGAGCAACACGATGACCGTCCCGGATCGCTTCGGTGCGGTCGCCACCCTCGATGGCACAGCGCTCTCCGTGCCGGGTCACGGCCCTGTTCGCTGGCATGGTGGACTGAGCCTCGATCGCGCCCAGGCGCTTGGCCAGTGCACGGCCACGCCATCATCGATTCTGTCTGGCAAACATCCTTTGGTTCCTGAAGTGCAGATGCCATGATCCGACGCGCTGACAGTACCGAAGTCCGCTATGGCTGGGTCATCCTCGCCGTCTCTCTGGCGATTGGGACCATCGCCATGGCGGCACCCAACATTCTCTTTGTCAGTCTGAAGGACATTGCCTCCGACTTCGGATGGCCCCGTGCGGGTCCCTCGATGGCATTTGCCTTGCTGATGATGGGCAGTGGTGTGGGTGGCATTGCCATGGGCTTGTGGATGGACAGGCGAAGCGTGATCGAACCGGTCGTATTCGGCTCGGTCATGATCGGTCTCGGCGCCATAGTCGCCAGCCATGCGAGCGCACGATGGGATTTCTATGTCGCCAATGGGTTGCTTATCGGTGCTTTTGGTGAAGCGGCGATGATCGCGCCACTCATTGCGAATGCCACACGATGGTTCGATCGGCGGCGGGGTCTTGCAGTGGCAATTATCGCGTCAGGCCAGGGTGTGGCCGGAGCGATATGGCCACCGGTCATAAGGTTTCTGAACGATTCCGTGGGGTGGCGGGAAACGTACCTCTATTACGGTATTTTTGCGCTGGCAACGCTTGTTCCGCTTGCATTGTTCCTCAAACCGAAACCACCGATAGCGCCTGCCGACGTGGCTCGGGGCACCTACATGGGTGAATATACCGTGCTGGGGTATTCCCCAAGAACGGTGCAAGCCTTGCTTTGCCTGGCGGTCGTGGGTTGCTGTACGGCGATGGCGATGCCGATCGTTCATCTCATCAGCCACGCAACCGACATAGGATTTTCGCGTACTACCGGTGCCAGCATGCTGTCAGTGCTGTTTGCTGCGTCATTTTTCAGCCGCATCGGGTTTGGCTTGCTTGCCGACAGGATCGGCGCAGTCAAATCAATGCTGATCGCTTCGAGTTCCCAGGCGGTCATGTTGTTGGCCTTCGCCTTCGTTACCACCGAAATCGGCCTGTATCTTGCCGCATTGATGTTTGGTATCGGCTTTGCCGGGATCATGCCCAACTACGCCTTGATGATTCGGCATTGGTTTCCAAGCAATCAGATTGGCTGGAGGGTGGCCGTAACCTATCTGTTCGCGGCCACAGGCATGGCATTGGGCGGTTGGCTGGGAGGCGCACTCTATGATTTCACCGGCACTTACAAGCATGCTTTCCTTGTTGGATTTGGATTCAACGCGATGAACTTCACGGTGATTGGTCTCCTGTTTGTGCGCCAGACCAAACTTCGACTCAGCCATCTTCCGGTTTAACGACAGTTTCCGGTCAGACTGCTTGCGGCATGGGCGCCGGGCGCCGCACTCACCCATGGATGTTCTGTGGATTGGACTGTCGCACCAACAAGGTGAGAGCCCCTACGCGCGCGCATTACCACCGCTCACGACATCATGACGGTCGTCCCCGTCAAAGTGCGGTCGGGTTCGCAGCTTGCCATCGAAAGGCCCGGCCGTGGTAGAGGCAGTTGAAGGCCGCGAGCCCCTTGCACGGACCGGCGACGATCACGCCGCCGCTGTGGCGGCAGGCTTTTGTGGAAGGCGGGAACCGCGCAGTCGTGGCGCCACACCAGCACGATTGGGCAGCCGGCCACGTGCACGGGCAGCGCATTGCCCGCTTCCGGAATCTGGCGCTCGAAGCTGGCGAACATCGACTACAGCCACATCAGGAGGCTGCGTTTGATCTCCAGCCATCATCCGTTCCTGCAGGCGACATTCGGAAGCACGCCAGCATGGAAGCGGCCATGCGGCTTCCCGTCATGCAGGCGAGCGGTACCCGCACGGGCTCCTCCGCCGATCCCGCGGAATGTTTCACCGGTCTTCGCCGGACTCAACGATCCCAAGCCGCAGCATCTCGGTTCGGCATGATCGCGACATGTCAGAGGTTCTGCCATATTCCGCCGGCAAGCCTTGCGTCCTCAATCATGCGGTCGAACGCGAGAATACCGGAAAGCCCGGCTCCGACTCGAACTTCGGCCTCGGGCTGAATGTGGATTGTGAGGCAAAGGTGGTTTCATCTGTATCCCAATCTCCCGCGACCAGGTATTTTCCGAGTAACATGTTTGTTCTCCGTTCAGATGAGACTGCACGCGATCAGGCCAATGTACCGAAAAACTAGCTTTGTTTGTAAAATTCTTCATGTGCACGGCCGACGGCATCCTGGTTCAAATCGAACCCCAGTCCCGGACCGCACATCACAGGAATCCGTCCAGCCTTGGGGATCAGATCCGGTTTTTCAACGATATCTTCCTCCAACAATTGCCACATGATCTGATTGCCATCATCAAGATTTGGAACCGTTGATGCGGCCTGTATCGAGGCACAGGTTGTGATGCCGGTTTCCCAAACACCATGCAGACAAACATTGATGTTGAAGACTTCAGCGATAGCAGCAACTTTGCGGAAACCCGCAATGCCACCTGTTTCATGCAAACCAACGGTGAGGAGACTGATAGCACCGCTGGCGCACATAGCCTGCGCTTCTTCAGGCGTATAAACTGACTGGTCGGCCGCCAAGGCAACGGGACTGGACTGTTTTAGATGCGCCATGGCGTTCACTCCACAGACTGCGGAGACTGGTTGTTCTATCATTTCCAGGTCATACTTGGCGAGTTTCCTGATCATCACCTCGGCTTCAAGAGCATCCCAGGATTCATTCGGATCAATCCGCAGTCTCTTGTCCCCAATGGCATTCCTGACAGCTTTGGTATTTTCAAGGTCGCTTTGGTTTTCTCTCCCGGCCTTGAGATAAATGACTTCAAACCCCTCATCTGCCAGTTCTCTGGCATGTTGTGCAAGTTCTTCCGTAGTATCGCCCTGTACGAAGCCCATATAACTGACCTCTTCGTGAACTTTGCCGCCCAGAAGGTTATGGACAGGCAGGTTCACGCATTTGCCCAAAGCATCCCACAAAGCAAGCTCAACACCGGCAAAAACCTGATTGGCGACACGCGGGTGAGAATGGCTCACCGTATGTACGCCAAAATTTCTGGTGAATATCTTTCTCATCAAGAACGAAAGGTCAAAGACCGGCTCTCCACTCAAAATTGGTTTGATTGTTTCGAGAAATGAAAGCACCGGATGGATGTTCATCATTGTAGGCGCGGTTTCTCCGATACCAATGATCCCGTCATCCGTTTCAATTTCTATCAAAGCGATGAATTGCCCATGGTTTTTTCCCTGTGCCCAGATATAGGGTTGTTTGAATCTGCAATAGAGAGGTCTTATCCTCACGTCCTTGATGTTCATTTGCTGTCCCCCTTCGGATGTTCTCGTAATTTGGCTGGTGGCGTCTTAACCGCACTTCGAAGCTGTGATGGTCTCGAACATGATGGAGGCGACCGGGGCCGTATCTTCTCCGCTGCGTCGCGATGCCAGCAGGGTCCTGGCCTGACCTCGGAGCGCCGGAGGTGACATCGATGGAGTCATCCTCGCTCCATCGTAAACGATCGTTCTTCCCATCATCCCGCAGGGGGATGACTATGGATGGTTGGATTCTGCATCCGGTGTGACCGACACCGATCGTTCTTCAGCGGGTTCGAATGTCCATGGCAAAGGTTCAAGGGACCGTGATTGGGGATGGCCGGCAGCCAGCTTCTCGAGAGTGGATTTCATCCAGGCATGGGGCTCGACCTGATTCAACTTGCACATTTCAATGAGGAACGCGATGCGTGCCCAGCCCCAGGGCGATGAGACCCTTGCACGGCGAGGCAGGACTGTCCGTCCGTGGCATGCGAGCACAGGGTTGACGCACCACCACGAACCAGCTCCGCCGGCTGGTGCGCGGGATTGCCTCTGTCGACGATCCGCGAACGCCCAGAGCAACGCGGTCTGCGCACCGGGCGGTGCGTTCATCGTTTCGGGTGACCTGACGCAGGCCCGGCAGGCTGATCCGCATGATCGTTTCGCTGTCGGGGTTGCCCGGCACGCCTGCGACGTTGGCAAGACCATGAAGCGGGCTGTCGATGGCCGAAAGGGCCAGATCGCACAGGAGTTCCTCGAAAAGACCGGCACCAGAACTCCTGATGTCGAGACCGACTACGCGTACGCAGCTTGCTGTCCGGACGTGAAATTGCCGCACCGATCCCCGATGCAGTTCCTGTGAAAACGATTGTTCTGTCATCGAAGATCACGCGTTGAGGCTCACCGGCGTGTAGCGACAGGGTAGGCGGCGCATGCCGTTGATGAAAAGGCCGTTGATCGGTTGCATCCGGTCAAGATCGATTTCCAGATCGGGAAGGGTTGCGAACAATGTCTTGAAGAAGTGGTACATCTCCTGTCGGGCCAGATGCATTCCCAGGCAGTGGTGCGGGCCACCACCGCCGTAGCCGACGTGATCGTTGGGCGTGCGACGGATGTCGAAACGCTCCGGCTTGTCGAAGACCGTTTCGTCGCGGTTGGCCGAATTGTACCAGAAGACGACCTGTTCTCCCTCCGCGATCGGCTGGCCGGCGATTTGGGTGTCGTGCTCAACTGTTCGCCCGAAGTGCACCACGGGACTGGAGAAGCGGACAATTTCCTCGAGCGCGGTGGCGGCAAGCCCGTCGTAGTCGTTGCGCCAAGCCTGCCACTGGTCGGGGTGTTCGGCGAGAAAACGAATGCCCTGGGCTATCGAACTGGCCGTCGTCTCGATGCCCGCGGTGATCAGAAGCTGGAAGTAGACACCGACGTCATAGTCGCTTAATCCCTGGCCATCGACATCGGCCGCGACCATCATGGACACGAGATCTTCGCCAGGCCGCTTGCGCCGCCGGCGCCCCAGTTCCTCGCCATAGGCGTTCAGGGCATAAAATGCCTCCAACGCGTCGGCTGCATCGCCGATGGCTTCGTCGCCGTAACCCAGCGCCTGCAATGTGAGGCGCGCGAGTTCATCGCGATCATCGCCTTCGGGCACCGAGAGCATGTCGCAAATGACTTTCATGGGCATTCGGTTCGCCACATCAACGGCGAAGTCGCACGTTCCACATTCGCTGATGGCACCGATCACAGTCCTGGCGGCCGCCGCCATGTCGGGCCCGAGGATTCGAAGCAGGCGTGGCGTGAACACCTTGGCGACGACCCGGCGAAGGCGGGGATGAACGGGTGCATCACGGTTCAGCATGCCCCCGGTGTCGTAAGCCACCTCCGGCGTGTCGGTCGCCATGCCCGTACCATAGCGGGACAGGAAGAGCGAACTCTCTCTGGTGACCGTACGGCATTCCGCGTGCCGGGTGAGAGACCAGTACGGGCGGCCTCCGTTGGGCATGAACTGCCGTGCGACCGGTCGTTCACAACGAAAGCGTGCAAACACGACCATCTTGTCGGGCCGCTTCCAAAAGGATGGCTCGGCCAGGCAAATGTCGTCGAGATTCCCGGTCATTACTCTGTTGGAGGCGGAGAACCGCCCGGACGGAAGCGTCCTGTCGAACCTCCGGACCGGTATGTCAGAATGGACTGATTCACGTCAGGCGTCCGGTTTCCGCACGCCATCAATCGTCCAGCAATGTGTTGATTTGCACAACCGATGCGGATCTCACCAGCCCGCCCCCAGCGGTAGAACCCGGTTGACGTCCGGCCGCCCGAGCTTCATTCCCAAAATCCGCAGCCTGCTGTGAAATCCGTCGCGATGCATCATGGTGTTGCGCAGGTGCCGACGGACACCGGCACCGTCATAGGCTGTGCGACCGTGAAGCACGCGCTGGTTGTCGAAAACCAGCGTGTCGCCGGGCCGGAGACGGAACCGGAACACGAGATCGTCGCGCTGGACCATCCCGGCCAGAACGCGAAGCGCATCGTAGTACGGTTCGATCAGGTGCTCGGGCAGGTCGAGGGGCGCTTGGGTGCATTCGCAGTAGCGAACGCCAACGATCCCGTCATCGTGCAGCGTGAACACCTTGCCACGGGACCGCAGCTCGGTGGCCCGGTCGAGGGCAAACTGAGGACAGGCGAACTGGCTCACCAGGCGAAAGGCTTCGGGTTCCTCCTCGCGCATGGATGTGCCCAGCTGGAAGCCGTCGACCAAAAGCGATAGACCGCCCTCGTTCTGGGTTGCTTCCAGGCAATGGAAGAGTTCGATGCCTGGTGAGGCGTAGCGGAACGAATCGTCGGTGTGAGGAGCGATTGGCTGGCCCGTGTTGGCAATGTTGATCGCTTCCGGTTCGGCCCAAATATCGAAAACGATGCCCCAGTTGGTCTCGGTCGGATAACCGAACAAGCGTCCGATCTTCTCCGTCTCCGCCGGATCGACCGGGACGTTGCGTAGCAGAATAAAGCCGTAGTCGCGAACCGTCTCGAGCATACGTAACTCGCCTTCCTCGGTCGCGGTGGCCTCGCAATAGTCCATCTCCGCGCGGCCTTCGATGGTGGCGGCCGTCCACAGGGCCGGGCGGAAGCGACGTTCGGCTCGGCCACGTTCACTGTAGCAGTTGGCGCGCAACCAGCCGGCCCGGTAACGCGACGGATGACGATCTTGGTTCCAGACGATCGTCAACCCTTCGGAATCGAAGCCAATGTCCACCGGCGCGATGTCGCGCGGGATGGCGCTCAACCAGACCATTTTCTGGTGGCTGAATTCGTCGTGGCAGGTCTTGCACTGGCAGTTGTCCCGCAGCCAGACATGATGAAAGCGGCTCGTTTCGCTGTCGTCCCAGACGATCTCGACATGGCGGTCGTATCGTACCGCGTTCGCGATGGCGACCGGCCTGTGGTAGGAGTCGTTCACCATCATCGCCGGAGCCTCCCTTGCCTTCGGTTCGAGACTACATCACCTGCTCAGAGACAATCCAGACAAGTGGTGGTTCAACTCGATTCTGAAGGGAATTGCAGGGGCCACAACCGTTGCTGGCAGCAACGGCTTGCTGAACGCGCCCTCCCTGTCTGCCGGCACCCTGATTTGCTTGAGTTCCATGCCAGGTACGGCCGTTCAATAACGTGACAATGTCAGTAGTCTGGATTGACCGCCAGCGTGCGTGGTTTCCAGTGCCTCCGGTAGCGCCTCGAGTTCTCCTCGGCGACGGTCCCGAACATGACGGAGGTGACCGGGAATGTCCCTTCTCCTCTGCGTCACGATGCCAGCAGGGTCCTGGCTTGTGAACGCGCCTGGATCGCCCCGGCATCGCCAATGGCATGTCAGACGCGATGTCCCTTGACCTGACTATGGAGGAAACAGCGTTCGCCGCCTGACGGAAGGATCCGAGCACCGAAACGGTTGATGTCGGTGTCGTGAACGTCACAGAATTTTCTGTACGGCTTGAGGGCGTCGACCCGGCGTTGGGTGAGATGGGCCGAAGGCGCGTTTCTCTCACCTTTTTCTGTTGCATCAAGGACATGGAAATGATGTGTTTCAACGTCCAAGTGCAGATTTTCGAGAGAGAAAATGACGTTGTTCCAGTTGTTTGGAAACAAAGTGCGTGGCGTGGCGCGCACTTCCTCGGGAACACTCTTGACGTTTGTCGGCAGCCGTGACGACGATCACTTCCAGAAATATCGTCGGCTCAATGATTTCCGCATTCTCACGTGAAGCGATCCTCCGGCCAACGCGATAAACGGAAGCCGGCAAGTAAACACGAATCCTGGAGGAGTGCCGTGGTTGACAACCGGTCCCGCTCGCCGGAAAGCGAGTGGGACCGGTCCGTCAACGAACCGTCTACATCCCCTTCAGCGGGGCATTGATGATGTCGATAAGATCCTGCCGCGCGGCAAGCAAGTTGAAGTACTTGTCACCCACCTGGATCTGATCCCACGTGATCTCCTTGGGGAACTGCCCCTGATTGGCAGCCTCCGTGAACAGTTCCTCATTCGCGGTCCCAAAGTAGGTAGTAGAATCTGGATCGAAGTAGGTATTCCACGCGTCCTCGTACAACGGGAAGTAATTGAACTTGCCAAGCGCCGTCATCGTGGCTTCCGACGTCAACAGGCCACCAGTTGCAGCCTTGAGACTTTCACCAACGATCTCCAGGAGTAGATCCGGATCTTCATAGAGGTACCTGGTAGTCCGGAACCATATCGCATAAAGCCGGATGGCCGTCTCCTCGTTCTCATCAAGCCATTCCTGCAAGGCGGCAAAGGTGCCGAACGCTGTCGGGAACAGATCAGATGAGCCGGCGATCACAAACTGTCCCTCCAACTCTGGCGCGCTTACCAATCGAACCGACTGCGGCAGGGAGCCGAAATAGTAGTCACCCTCTCCATGAATGAATCCCAGTGCCGACTTCGTCTCGTCCGCGAACGGGATTATCGTGATGTCGTCGAGTGTCAAACCACCCTTCGCAAGCATGAGTTGCATGTTCGCTTTCTGAATCTCGGGCGTCACGGACCAGGACGAACCCTTGAGTGACTGGGCAAACGAGGCCAGCGCTGCCCTGACATCGCCACCATTCTCTTCAAGAAACTGATTGTAGGTTGGACGTTCAGGCATCCCGTCCTTCAGGCGGCCGATAGGAACGAAGCCCTTGAAGACCTGATTGATCATGAAATCGCGCAGGTTCGGGAGTTCGCCGATTGCCGGCAAGACACAGGTCGGGCACGATGCCGCGATGTCGACGTCTCCACGGGCAAGTTTACGCCAGGAGAACTGCTCCGGAGTAGTGATGATGGACATGTCCAGTCCAAATTCCCTGTCGACACCGAGTTCCTTCGCCACATCAAAAAACTTGAAGTCGTAGTATGGCTGAGTCTCGATATTGACTTTCGTCAGCTCATCCGCAAACGATGATGACCCAAAAGCGGTAATTCCGAATACTGCGGCAAGACACACGGCAGTAAACCCGCGTCTTGCAATGTATGACAATCTGTTCATAATTTTTATTCCTCCTTCTAGATTGTGACTGATGTTCAACAACCAACTTATCCACGTCCTCCAAGTAGTTCAGAGATAAAATCCTGTTGGGTAACCCGAGGATTCCACGGCATGCATTTGCGCCCGAGATACCGCAAAGCACGGTCGGCGATGATGGCACACCCGCAATAGAGTAGAACCGACAGGACGATACCTGCCGTATCAAGGTACTGGCCTCGGACGATCATGAAATATCCGAGCCCCTCGCTCGAACTTGAAAACTCCGCCGCGACATCAAGGCCCCAGGCAGCGATCAGACCGAAGCGGATACCCAGAAGAATTTCCGGAACTATCGAGGGAATGACGACCGTGCGGTAAACATCTATTCTGCTCGCACCACAGGTCATCGCTGCTCGCACGAAGATCCGTGGGACATTTCGTACTGCCTCGATCGTCGTGAAGCTTAAGATGAGGAACACTCCCAGCGCCACCAGAGCGACTTGCGGCATGAGACCGATCCCGAACCAGAGTACGAAGAGGGGGATCAAAGCAAAAATCGGTATGGGCCTGATTGTGTCCAGGGTAAGTTCGAACAGCTCTCTCGCCAACCTGCTGAAGCCGAACAGCAATCCGATGAAAATGCCAGAGACTGATCCAATGAACGCGCCCATCGCCACCATTTGAAGAGAAACCCAAATCGCACCCAGAAGCTCCCGCCAAAGAAGTGTCACTCGTTCCACAATAGTTTCTGGATGCGGAATGAAGATCTTCCCGACAAACCCGGCCTCGGCGACCGCATACCAGAGCGCAAAAAACGCCAGGGGCACAGACAAGACCAAAATCCATCGACGGACCTTTCCAACCAAACCGCTTACGCCCGCACGGTCTGCTTGAAGCCTCGAAGACCCGGACTTGGTGGCGCGCTTGCCGGCCCCATCGTCCCATTCGTTCCCGCCGGCCCGTTTATCCATTGCGGTCATGTGCCGCTCTCATCCTCTTGGGTCACACTGCGATTGTATTCGATGACTTCCCTGCGCATCCCCTGGAGTTCGGGGCTGGTGCGCACCTCTTCAGTTCGGGGCCGTTCGAACGGAACCTTCGTCTCGCGCATTATGCTGTTTCCGCCCATCAGGATCAGCCGGTCGCCAAGGAAAAGCGCTTCTTCGATATCGTGAGTGACGAACACGACGGTCGTCTCGCGGCTCTCCCACATTCGGAGAAACTCTTCCTGCATGTGTGCCTTTGTAATGGCATCGAGCGCGGCGAACGGTTCGTCCATCAAAAGTACCTCGGGCTGGACCGAGAGCGCTCGAGCAACATCAACGCGTTTGCGCATGCCTCCGGAAAGCTGTGCAGGATAGTAATCTTCGCGACCGCCCAGACCCACGAGTTCGGTGAGTTCGCGTGCTTGAGTTCTGCGTTCGTGCTTCGGAATCTTGCGGATCTTGAGGCCATACTCGATGTTCTGCAGAACCGTGTACCAGGGAAAGACCGCGTCGTCCTGGAACACCATTGCCCGGTCGGAGCCGGGCCCGTCCACAACACGTCCCGAGACTCTGATTTCGCCCTCGGTGGGAGGCATGAAGCCGGCAATCAGATTGAGCAGCGTGGTCTTGCCGCAGCCGCTGGATCCTATCAGGCACAGAAACTCCCCGGCCCCCACATCAAGGTTGACCGCCTCGAACACCGTCTGGTCACCGAAGACCATCGAAACGCCGTCAACGCTAAGCTTGGGCATTCCCGGCTCTTGTGTCCTGTCCACGACGCGCCCGTCCGCCGGCGTCCGGGTGGCGGATGCGGGTTGATCGCTCATGGATCAGTGTTCCGCGACGTCAACATGAAACAAGCCTTCCTCCTGATCCTCTCTCCGTTCCAGTCTAACCGAACCAAACCCACTTTGCTATGTGCCCTCGGGACTTTGTTGCTTTACGTTCCGGAGTTTGGCGTCGGCATGTGGCTTCGAGCGTTTCGTCCTGATGTACCGTGGGTCGTTCAGACGACGGTCATTTGTTCCAGCGGTGCGTGAAACAGTTCGCCAGGGCACCGTCAGTGATCTCATGGAAATCGAAGCGCAAGATAAGCCGACGCCACGTTTTGTGAACTCGCACTGCTAGACGTTGCTTTCGCGTTCACGCAAGATGATGGCGCTGATATCGGACGTTGTGGACCGGAAACCGAGTTCGCAGTGCAACACGAAGCGGATCGTGGAGCGTCGTCGTCTTGAGGAAGAGGGTCCGGCGAACACGAAGTGAAACCGGCACGACGTTCCGACGAAAAGGCACGCCTGTCTACGCTGTGCGGCGTGCAACCCGTCAGCCATGGTGTAGCACGTCAGAACTGAACCAAGGATCCGGGAGTGTGGTCCATGCATGCAGACACACGAGATACCGCCATAGCGGCCGAAACCGCAGATATTGCAGGTCAGTTATCGAGTGTCGCTGAACGAGACCGTCGCTATGCGGCGCTGCGCAAGCAGATGAGCGCTTGCGATCTCGATGCCCTTCTGATTGCTGCTCGAGGCGACGGTTGCTCTCGGGGTCGCCTGACCTATCTCGCAAACATCAGGAACTTCGTCGAGCCATGTTCGATCATGCTGCTGCCTCTGGAGGGGACGCCCGTTCTGTTCATGGATCCGGTGCGGATTTATGCCCTGTCAGACTGGATTCCAGATGTCCGCGCGACCGAGGACCGTGGGAGGGACCTTGCGATCTGCATGTCAGAACTGGGACTGGCCGATAGCCGGATCGGCACGATCGGGTTCGAGGACTCGCTCACGCTCAAGGACTGGCGAAGCCTTTCGACAGGTTTGCCGAATGCCGTGTTCCATCCTGCCGACAGAATCTACGAGACAGCAACCTGTAGAAAAACCAAGGTGGAAGTTTCTGCGCTGCGCCACTCCGCAGCAATTGTCAGACGCGCGGCAGACGCTCTGGAGGGACTGCTTCGCCCGGGCGTCCTGCCAGCCGAGTTGATTGCGGAGACGCATCGCTCTTTACGCCTAGACGGCTGCACCGATGCGGCCGTGGCGTTCTCACGCCGTCCGTTCCAGGGCCTCGGCTGCAGAGCGGGCGGTTGGTTGATTGGCGGGACGGCCCCTGACCCCGCTCCGCTGGCTCGCGACGATCTGATCGTTATCGAGATGGATGTTGCCGGACCGGAGGGTTACTGGGTAGAAATTCGTCGTCGTTACCGATTTTCCGCGTTTCATGATGATGAGCGCCGCTTTTGGGATATGCGGTGCGAGGCATTCGATGCGGCCTTCGCACTTATGAAGCCGGGCGTAGACAGTGCCGAGCTCGAACAGGCAATCAACGATGTTTATCGCCGCGAAGGTTACTCAAACCACGGACAAGTCAGCCTCCACGCACATGGTACGGGCGTGAACGCGGTGGAAGCCCCGACCTGTCCTGGCGCAGCCCGCGTGCTGGAGGCCGGTATGGCTGTCGTGTTGCATCCGCTGCTCTGGCTCGAACGCGCTGAATCGCGGGCGCTGAGCGATCTCGCGCCAGTCGATGCGGTATTGATCACCGACTCGGGGCCGGTTCGCCTCGTGGACGAGTATGACGAGATGGGCGTCGTGGATGCCTGATCACCGGAAGTGCCGCCAAGCTCCCTGGCGAGGTCCCCTGCGAAAGGATGTGATTGGCTATTGCCAGGAGATTTCGGTCGCCTCGGGGGACGAATTGCAGGTGAAAGTCAGCTGCGGGCCGCCACACTTTGACGCCGATGTTGTCCGTCTCCGGCATGGCGTTGAGGACGGCCCCGGGATCAAGGAATCAATCCATCCCTCGCCGGCAAGTGGCCGGTACCCTGGTCGCCAACAGCCGATCAATCCGGGCTCGTTCATGGAAGTTCGCGTCCCGTGCGAGTTGGTACCGTTCGCATCGTTCAGCTGTAGCGCGTGGATACAGCCAACCGTGAGTTGCCATGGTCGGCGAGGCATCGTCTCAAGATGGTGTGAAGCCACTGTCTCGGGATTCGCGGTACTCCTCGGAGATGCCGGTGATCTTGAACTTTGGGTGGGCGACGGCAACACCGCGCCCGACCGGGTGCACTCGGGGGTCCCTGTCTTGCCGAACCAGTGGACGTTCGTCGCCGTCAGCGTGGATTGCGACAAGGGGCTGGCTACGTTGCTGCAGAGACCGGCACGAAGATGGCCGGGCGCCGACTCATCTGTGACCCATAACGCTTCGCTGGATAGCCGTGCGATCGGCGGCGGGACTGTGCCGCTCCTCGTTGCTGCCATCGGGGGCCGCAATTCGCCTTGCCGTCATTTTGACGGCAAGATCGAAGCGCCAAAGCTGGCGCGAAAGGCCCTGACGGTTGTGGAACTCGAAACGGAGATGGGAGTGTCCGCTGGGCAGACGCCCCAAAACTGCATGGTTGCCACCTGGGATTTTGCCTCGGGAATTTCCAGTCGCCTGGTAACGGATCTCTCATCCAACGAACTTCACGGAGTACTCGTGAATCGTCCGGCTCGCGCCGTGACTGGCCACCGGTGGACCGGTCATCAGACGGATTGGAACCAGGCGCGCGAACACTACGCCGCCATTCACTTCCATTCCGACGATTTGGAAGACGCCTGTTGGGAGACGGATCTGGTCGTGCCGATCGACGACACCTACCCGTCCGGGGTGTATGCCATACGCATCAGGGCAGGTGAATGCGAGGACAGAATTCCATTTGCTGTACGGCCTTGCGACAACGCGTCCCGGGTTCGGCTGGCTGTGCTTCTGCCTACATTGACGTACCAAGCGTATGCCAATTCCCAGGTTTTCGGTGGCTCGGCTGCGAAAATCAGACAAGCAGAGGACGACTACGTGTCCCGGCACGGCCTCCTCAGCCTGTACGACAAGCACTGCGACGGCAGTCCGGTCTACTACGCGTCCCGCCTGTTGCCGAGTACGATGCGACCTGCGTACCACGCCCAGAACATAGGGGCTCCCGCCCGACTCAGCGCGGATCTTTGTCTGATTGACTGGCTCATGGAGCAAGACATCGCGCATGATGTGATTACCGATGAAGACCTCCACCGCGAAGGGGCAGCGCTGCTGCGCCCTTACCAGGTAGTCGTGACCGGATCCCACCCTGAATACGCGACCGATGCCATGTGGGCAGCCTGGGAAGAGTACCTCGATCATGGCGGTAGTGCCATCTACCTTGGAGGAAACGGGTACTATTGGGTAACGAGCAAAGACCCGGATCACCACGGCATCATCGAGGTGCGACGGGGTGAGAGTGGGAGCCGTACTCAGAGCGCGCTTCCAGGCGAATACCACCATAGTTCCTCCGGCGAGCTCGGTGGCCTGTGGCGCTTCCGCGGCCGCACAACGCAGTCTCTCTTCGGTGTGGGCATGACAGCCTGGGGTAGCGAAAAGGGAACTGGATACCGTCGACTACCGGCCAGTCACGATCCTCGAGCATCGTTCATCTTCGACGGCATTGATGCTGATGAGATCATCGGGGATTTCGGTCTGATTCTCGGCGCCGCCGCGGGCTACGAGATGGATCGACTGGACCATGCATTGGGCACACCGCCGCACTCACTCCTGTTGGCGACGTCGGCCGGTCTGCACTCGCCGGCCTACCTGCCAACGGTCGAGGAGATCATGGACATGGACGCCCTGAAGATCGACGACGCCGTATCTCGGTGTGTACGCGCAGACATGGTGTTTTTTGAGACCGGTGGTGGAGGCGCGGTCTTTTCGACAGGGTCCGTCGCGTGGGTCGGCAGCCTGTCGCACAACGATTACGACAACAACGTTTCGACCATCACGCGAAATGTCGTAGAGAGGTTCGCCTCGGGAGTTCCGTTTGCTGTGGTGTAGACGCGAAAGAGGACCTGTCCGGGGCAGCGCTGATAACGGTCGCCTGGTTGCGGCTGTGTCGCCGGTATCCTCTCAGCCGGAATTGCCTGCCCGCTGGCACCTCCAGTATCCGCATGTCATTCGATCCGGACCCGGCCCCGAACGGCGACCACGCGCGCGACGGGGGAATTCCGCCGTGCCCGGATCGATCTCTGTGATCCCGCCGCTCAAAGGACATCCGCCATGACCACACCGCCTGTACCGGATTGGGCGCGCACGACAATCGTCGGTTACAGCGACCGCATTGCCGTGAAAGCCGGCGAGCAGATTGATTTCAAGGTGAGCTGCGAGGATGACGCGCCCACTTTTCGTGCCGAGATCCTGCGCGTTATCTGTGGCGACCACCACCCGGACGGTCCCGGGCTCAAACTCGAGCCTGTAGAGGTATCGATGACCGGCGAATATCCGGCGTGCCGTCAGCTGGTCCACGCCGGCTCCTGTGTCGTGGTGCCGGGCACACCCGACCTGGGCGCGCTGCCCGGCTTTACGGTGCTTGCCCTGATCTGGCCCACGCTGCCAGATCGCGGACTGCAGGCCATTCTCTCCCAGTGGCTGGTAGACGTCGATTGCGGGTTTATGCTGCACATCGATGCCGGGGGACACCTTGCCGCGACACTCGGTGACGGACACGGTTCATGCGAGACGGTCCGCAGCCGCCACATGCTGGCGCCGCGCACCTGGTACCTCGTCGCGGCGACCTACGACCGCACCACGAAGGTCATTCAACTCCACAAGGAACGGCTCCACGCCTGGCCGGGTTACCAGACGCACGATTGCGTGACTGCCGTGACGTCAACCCCCATCGGATGTCCTCGCGTACCGATGGTGATCGCCGGAAACTGTCTTTCCTCCGGGATCCCGCGCCAGCTGATTGGCGCTCACTTCAATGGGAAAATCGACAGCCCTCGCATGGCCATGTGTCCGCTCGACCGGCTGGAAATGAACCTGCTGCTGCGTGAACCGCTCGCCAGCAAGATCGAGCATTCCGTGCTGGCCGCCTGGGATTTCTCCAAGGGCATCCAATCGAACAGGGTCACCGACATTTCGCCCAATCACCACCATGGTGTGACGGTTAACCTGCCGGCGCGCGCCATGACCGGACACAACTGGACAGGTGAGATCATGGACTGGCAAGCGGCACCTGAGCAGTACGGAGCCATACACTTCCACGAGGACGACCTCTACGACGCGGATTGGGCGACCAGTTTTACACTTGACGTGCCGGTCGACTTGCGCAGCGGAGTTTATGCCGCGCGCGTCGAGACGGAGAGTGGACGCGACCATATCCCCTTTGTCGTGCGCCCCCGTAGCGGTCGACCAACGGCCGATGTCTGCTTCCTTTTCTCGAGCGCCACTTATATGGCCTATGCGAACTCGCATAAAAATGTGGACGCGCCGACAGGCCGCGAGTTCGAATGCGGTAGTATGCTCGAGCTGAGGACGCACGACCTGTTCCTGAACGCTCATCGGGAATACGGCTACTCAACATACGACACTCATAGGGACGGCAGCGGCGTCTGCTACAGTTCGCGCCTTCGACCAATTCTCGACATGCGTCCCGATAGCCATATCGGCCAGGATGCACGCTGGAATTTCACGGCCGATACCCACATTACAGACTGGCTCGAGGCCGGGGGTTATACTTACGATGTGATCACCGACGAGGACCTCCACGACGAGGGACTGGCGTTGATCTCGCCCTATCGCGTGCTTATCTCTGGTACCCACCCGGAGTACACCTCACTTGCCATGTGGCGGGCCCTCAGCGCCTACAGGGATCGTGGCGGTCGGCTCATGTACCTGGGCGGCAACGGATTTTACTGGCGTATTGCCTATCACCCCGACCTCCCCGGTGTTCTGGAGGTGCGCCGCGCAGAGAACGGGCCGCGCGGTTGGGTTGCCGAACCCGGTGAGTACTATCACAGCTTCACCGGTGAATACGGCGGGCTTTGGCGCTACCTGGGCCGTCCTCCACAGGCGTTGGTCGGAGTCGGGTTCTCAGCGGCCGGTTTCGACGTGTCATCCTACTACCGCCGACGGCCTGGAAGCTTCGATCAGCGCGCCAGATTCATCTTCGAAGGGATAGGTGAAGAGGAGCTGATCGGCAATTTCGGAGCGGCAGGCGGCGGAGCGGCTGGCTGGGAGATCGACATCCACGATGGCGCGTTGCAGGCACCCGCAAACACGCTGGTAGTTGCCTCGTCGGAAAATCATTCCAACGCCTACGTCACCACCCCTGAGGATCCGGAAGGGTGTTTCATCCCACTGGATGGTGTACAAGATCCAAAGGCGCGCGCTGACATGGTGTTCTTCGAATGCCCCAACGGCGGCGCCGTGTTTTCGACCGGCTCGATCGCTTGGGGACCATCGCTTTCGCACAATGGCTACAGTAACAATGTCTCGCGAATCACGCGCAATGTGCTCGATCGATTCCTCGATCCGCCATGTTTCTAGGTGGCGTGGTGTCGGCCTAGTTTGCTGGCGCGATCCTTGAGGATGTCTGCCGTGGACAAGAAAGATCCCGCGTATGACCGGTCCCTGGTGCATGAGTTCCGCCGCTGTCCCCACGGTCGCCACAGTCCGGCGCTGCAACACCTGCTGAACACGTTTCGGCTGAATGCCGAGAAACCCTCCTACGTGTTGGTCTGCCGACAGCCAGGACGAGAATGGTTGCTAGCCACCCTGGGAGAACATCGTGGCGATCCAATCAGAATTCTGGAGGACCAGATCTTCCACTCGCGCGAGGAGGCGGAGTGGATGCGCTTCCGCCTGCGCTGGAAAGCGGTGACAGGTGAAGACCCTGAAGCCTACTGACCGGCATTGCCGCGGCGAGTGCCCGATCGTCAGTATGGCGCAACCGGGCAGCATTTGGATTTACTGACAAGCAGAGGTGGACTAAGGTGCTCATGCGCATGACGGCAAGTGCATGCGGTTCCGCACCGACTGCAGTATCGGTCAGCAGATCCCACGCGCACCACGCCAAGGTATCGGGAGGATAATTCGATGATTACGAAGCACAGGTTCAACGAGAGTGAGCTCAAGCGCGTGGTTGTGCGCGGTGGCGAGTACGTCGACTGGTTACAGATGGCAATTCACGAGCCAAGTTGTTCCGCTGCCTTCCAGGAGTTCAGGCCGGACGAAAATCTTGGTTATTGGGTGTTCTGGTACGACCAGGTCCACTTTGCCCTCAAAGGCAAGGCCAAGTGTATCTATCGAGTGCCCCCGACCTACGACGAGGAGCACGAACTCGAGGTGGGAGAGGGCGACCTATACCTTCTACCCATCGGTTATCAAGCGCGCTGGGAAGTGATCGGCGATGAGCCTTACCGTACGCTCTTCGTCAATATGCCCAACCCGAAATACTTCGAATTCTAGGGAGGCGCAGATGGGCAAGCTCGACGGTAAAACGGCGCTTGTGACCGGTGGCAGCCGGGGGCTCGGTGCCGGCATTGCCCTAGCCTTTGCCAACGAAGGGGCCGACGTCGCCGTCAACTACATCAAACGCAAGGACAAGGCTGACGAAGTGGTCGAAGCGATACGCGCGATGGGTCGTCGCGCCATTGCCGTTCAGGCCGACTGCACGCGCGAAAACGACGTTGAACGCATGGTCGATGCCGTCCTTGGGGAGTTCGGCGAAATTCGGATACTGATGAACAATGCGGGCATTCTGACTCAGATGCGCTTTATCGACATGCCGCTTGCAGCCTGGGAGGAGATGATGGACTCGCACCTGCGCTCGCATTTCCTGGTAACCAAGGCCTGTCTGCCCTCCATGATGAAGCTCAGACCGATGAACGGCGAGCGGCGCGCTGCCAAGATCATCACCATGAGTTCGGGTATCGGTCAGAAAGGCGGGGCCGGCGGCGCCACCATCGTCCATTACGTGACAGCCAAGGCCGGCATCATCGGCTTCACCAAGGCGTTGGCCGGCGAGTTGGCGCCCCTCATCACGGTGAACGCCATCTCGCCCGGAACCCATCCCACGGATATATTGGGCGACCTCACGGAGGAGTGGAAGCGCGAGAAAGAAAAGCAGTTCCTGCTCGGTTTCGGCACGGTCGAGGATGTGGCGCTGACGGCGGCGTTCATCGCTTCGCCAGACTCCGACTACTACACCGGCCAAGTGCTCATGCCCAATGGCGGCGACGTCTTGAACGGTTGACGACGACGCAGGAGATTGTTTTCTTGGGTCCCGCGTCGGCAGATGACCGAAGGCGCCATGTTCGTGCGGTCATTCGGGCCGGTGTGCCCGTGCGATGCGAGCCGCAATGTGACAGGCAGGCAACATTCTTCGGTGCCAGCCCTGCATAGCGAACGGCTGAGTGCGGCAGAGCTGAATATTTCGACCTGCGTGATGAGACTGTCCCCGATCATCTCGGCCACCAGAATCTGCGATGACGCGAGAGAAAACCATGATCGACCAGCGCAAAATCCAAGTGCACCGGTACGAAAAGAGCCGAATGCAGCGTTTCGCTGCCTGGGCCGGCAAGACTGCGCCATGGCTCAGCGGCGACATTGATACCCCAACGTGCTACGCCTCCTTTGAAGAATTTCGACCGGAGGAACCGGCTGGCGATTGGTTTTACTGGTACGATGAGGTGGACTACGGCATCAGCGGGGAGTGTGAATGTATCTTCCGGTCCCCCCCAAACTTCGACGTTGAGCACCGCATGCATCTCAAGGCCGGCGACCTCTTCTTTATTCGCATCGGTACGGTGGCCCGTTTCGAAGTGATTGGTGACAAGCCATTTGTCCACATAATCGTCCAGATGCCCCGGCCGCCGTACACCGCCGAGGAGGGCCGACCGTCGTTCACCTCTGACAATCCTGCAGAATGATCCTGGTTCCAGGCAGGTAGTGTTCATCGTCTTGACGCAGTACATCTGAATCACGGACAGTTTGGACATACAGCCGGTGCCCAGCAGCGATGCGCTTTGCGAGAAGACAGGCTGAAGGCACGGATAGTTGAGTCCATAATAGTCTGCGATTTGTGCATGGCTTCCGGCCCGGTGTGGTGGCATGGCTGATGCGGAGAGCATCAGCCGGTACCGTGGCGAGCGGCGTACAAATTGCCGGCGCCTCTCGATGACTTCCGTTCAGTGCACCATCCAGCAGGGTCGCAACCGTCCATGCGAAATGCTGTAGTCGACGAAATCGTTGCATGGCGACGGAAATTCTCGACACGGCGGTTGTGTGTGGCAACGACACGGTCAACCCCGCTGTACCGTCATGTCACGGCCGACCGGAAGACGGACGTGTCCGGGAGTGGTCCAACCCGCCAGGCGATCACCAGTTTGCGCTTGAACGGGACATCACCAGGTGGTGGGGCATCGAGTTCGCGGGCAAACGGTGTCCGCTCCACACAGCAGCGGCAATCAGCCCGGGAGCGAGGGCATCGCCGATACGCCTGACAGAGAGGATTCCGGCCTCGGAAAGACTCGCCGGAGATTTCATGAGTGCGTAGTAGAGCGCATCGTTCGGAAGCCTGGAGGTCACCATCACGACCGAGGAACAGTCGATGCTCTTCGAGCCCTCACCGTAGACGCTTTCCACCTGCACTCCCCCAGTCTCGATCATTTTCAGGTTGTAGCCGGTGACGGTTTCGACCCCGATCCTGACAAGCTTCGGCTGGATGAGCTCCTGTTCGAGACTTTCCTCCGTCCATGAGGAAACCACCGGTGCGGGAGTCACGAGAATGACCGCATGACCGTCTTCGACAAGCTTCTCAGCCACCGCGCGCGCCATGTAGTTGTGATCGTCGTCGAACACCACGACGGGAGTTGCCGGTGTTGTCCCTGAAAAGAGATCGTTGGGTGTCAGGACGTGCTCGGGATCGGCGCAACGGTGGGCCCGGCCGATGCCATCCTGACGCCAGCGGGATCCGGTGACGACAGCCACATGGTGGAATCCGGCCTCCAGTACCGTAGCGGCGTTCAACTCGCTCTCGCGGAAAACCTCGACGGTGTCATGGAGCTTCTCGATCTGGAAGGCCCGATAGTCACGCACTCGCGCCCACTCCGACAGACCCGGGAGAGAAGATTCATCAGTCACCCGTCCCCCAAGAGTACGCTTGGCCTCGGCAATCGCCACCCGGTAGCCACGGTGTCCCAGGGCAAGCGCACATTCCAGGCCCGCCCGCCCTGCACCGACCACGAGCACCGATGAATCGGATCCCCTGGCTTCAATTTTTTCAGGATGCCAGCCGCGACGCCACTCTTCGCCGACAGTCGGATTTTATGTGCACCGCATGGGCGTTTTCATGTGCTGTCCGGTGACACAGATGTTGCAGCCAATGCTTTCGCGGATATCGTCGAGGCGCCCCTCTTCGGTCTTGCGTGGAATGAACGGATCGGCAATGGACGGGCGAGCGCTGCCGATGAAATCTGCAATGCCGCGCGTGATCAGCGAGAGCGTGGTCTCCGGCGAGGTGAACCGCCCCACACTGATCACGGGTTTTTTTGACCAGGTTCTTGACAAGGGCAATGTAGGGTTTCTGGAAACTCTCCGAACTGAACCGCGAGGTCGCGAAATCGTGCACCCGGTCGCTGACATTGACGTCCCAAAGATCGGGAAGGTCGGCAAGCATTTCGATGACCCTGCAGCCCTCATCTTCCCATGTTATGCCGTCCTTGCCGATCAGTTCATCGGTGGCGAACCGCAATGCGATCGCCATGCTGCCACCAACGGCTTCCAGCGTATCTTCAAGAAGTTCCCGCAGAAGCCGTACGCGGTTTTCCAGGCTGCCCCCGTCTTCATCCGTGCGGCGGTTGCGACGCCGGGTAAGAAAATCCATCGGCATGGCGATGTCGTGGCCGCAATAGAGACAGACCAGGTCGAAGCCGGCATCCCTGGAACGGAAGACGGCGTCGCGGTGCCAACGTCGAAACTCGCGAATATCATCGAGGTCCATGGCACGCGCCTGAATGGGGTCATGACTGCAGGTCACCGGCGTGTGCGACGGCCCGAGTGGAATTTCGCGCGTTTAGTAGTTGGGAAGCGCAGAGGCATTGCTGACAAGTTCGATGCCGGCCAGTGCACCATGATTGTGCACCGCATCGGCCCAGTGCCGCATGCGTACGACGTCATCCTGATCCCATAACTTGCTCTCCGGAAAGGGCGAGGCGTCAGCGTGAGGATGAAACGAACACTGCTCCGTGCACACGACAGCCCAACCGCCCTCGGCCTTGATGCCTCGCATGGCGGCATCGGATCGCGGGAACATGTGTCCCATGCCACTGCAGTGAGGTACCTGGAAAATGCGGTTGCGTGCCGTTACCGGACCAATGGGACCGGGTTCAAAGAGAATATCGAAACGGGGATCACGGGCCATGAACTTCGCCTCGATTACGCGCGAGCAACCATGGACACGGATCTAGAAAAACGTCGACATCGTCCTCGGTATCAGGGTCTGGTCGAGAATAACCTTGCGAAGTGCGATGCGCCATTGCCGGCCATGGCGGCGAAGCCGGTCTTCGCGACGTCCGACGTACATGACCTCCGTGCGTTCCAGACGGGACTGGTAGACGAGAAGATTGCACCGTACATCGAGTTCGTCATCGTTCACTTCGAGGACCTCGACATTCGAGATGAAGTAGCGCATCCGTGAAGGAGGCTGTTCTGCATGGGCAAGAGATGAACGCAGACGTTCGATACGGGCGGCAAGGAACTCCTTGTCATCATCGAAGTACGCCATCTCACCGTCAGCGGAAACAGCGTCGGGCTGCCCGTCGACCGTTTCACGCGCCGGCATCCAGTAGCGGGCATCGTCCGTGAAAAGGGCGAGCCATTCTTCCAGGCGGAGCTCGCTCAACAGGCGAACTTCGCGATAGAGGAACTGTTCAACGTGGTGCTGCAGCGCGACGCTGACCATGAGACTGCCCCGACAAGGGTGAGCTCACAAGCGTCGCCCAGTGCCGATAAAAATTCAGTTGATTGGTTTCCGAGATGTAAGGCGAAAAACGTCCAGGACATCCCTCCGGCCCGTCCAGTAATGCCTGCCCGACGTTCATCTGGTAGTTGAAATCGAGCCTCTGTCCCACTACGCCCCGCGTCGCTTGGGTAACCTGCTCGAAGTTCTCGGTATCGTCCTGCGCCGCGATACCGCTGACTGCCTGGATGCGCGTGTAGTCGACACGCGCGAGGTCCTTGATGACCTTCGGCGCATCCCGGTCGACTGCGCACCAGTTCCAGGCCTCCAGACGGCCAGGCCCCTTTGGAAGCCACAGGTAGAATCCAATCGGCCGCAACGCACTGAAGTCATTGAACGAGAGATTGGGGAACATGTTGCTGAACGAGAGTGCGTAGACACCGGCCTGGTGTTTCGGTAACGCCCTTATCAGTCGTTGTTGGCACTCCTCGACATACTCGACCACTTCCGGTCCGTAAGTTTTCGCGAGTTCCCGGTCGACCTCGTAGCGCTCGCTGCCGAAGACGACACCCGTCATGCCATGGCCATTGTCAAGGCCGATGTTGTAGTACTGAGCCTCCTTGCCACGGAAGTTCGGATTGGCCGGATTGATCTGCCGGATATCGAGCTTGAACATCGATCCGTGCGAATAGGGCAGATGATAGGTGTCGCCTGCAAAGTTCTCGCTCGCGATCTTCCAGTTGGCGTTGAGGGAATAGCGCTGAATACCGGGAATGAACTCAATTCCTCCGACCTGACGCTCGATCATGACATCCAGATACCAGCGGAGATCCCCCAGGAAGTCGTCGAGACTCTCGGCTCCGGCGTCCCAGTTGCCGAAAATCATGCCTCCGTAGATTGCCAGGTTCGGGACCTCGAGCAGGCCCCACTGGTCCTTGTCAAGGCGATCTCCGTAGGCATCATTTCCCAGCGGTACGCCCTTGAGCCGGCCCGTGTTGGAGTAGGTCCAGCCATGAAAACTGCAGGTGAATTGGCGTGCATTGCCGCGGTCTGCACGACAGACCTTCATGCCCCGATGGCGGCAGGAGTTCAAAAACGCCCGAATGAGTCCGTCTTCTCCACGACACACGAGGATGGGATCCTCACCCATGTATGCTGCCATGTAATCTCCGGACTCGGGGATATGCGATTCATGACCGAGGAACAGCCAGCAACGTGCGAATACACGCTCCAACTCCATCTGGTAGATCTCCGGGTCGAAGAATATCCTGCGGCTGACGAGCCCTTCATCGATCCTGACGTAACGGTCTGCCTCCATGGGCCTCCCCCCATCAATTCGGAGCCGGCGGCACGGCCCATCACCGATGATCCAATCGAAACCCTAGCATGAGTCCTGAATTTGCAGAACAGGTGCTGACGAATCGCTGGCGACCCGCGAGCCGCACTGGGCCGATCGAGGACTGTTTGTTGCTCTCCATCAACACGTCCCACGAATTGTATCGACACAACAGCCGGGTCATACACCACACTCGAAGGGTTTGGCGGCGGTCGATGGGATTCAGTCACGAAGGATGTCAGTGGCAAACGCCTTCATCGATCCCCCTGATTTTCGCACCAGCCTGTGGGCCATCCTCGATTGCCGTCTCGTAGTCGTTGGCTGTCGATCGCTGATCGACCTGGGGATCTCATGCTTCGTGGTAGTGCCGTTCGGACAATTCATCACTCCCCTGCTGGCCAGCCTGACTTCCGCACGACCGCCAAACCTGCGCTGCTGCTGAGTGGGCGGAACCGCTACGGTCAACGGCCTGCTCGATCCTTGCGACATTGTTTTCCCAGACGATCCGGACCCATTCCCGCCGGTCGATGAACGACCTTCGATGTTCCAGAACGAGGGCTGGGCCAGAGCCCCGAACGCTTGCCTGGTCGCCTCGACCGGGGGGCGTGGCTGCTGGCGAACTCCTCAGGCTGTGGTATGCTATCAGGCCCGCACCGGATTGCGTCGTTGTTGAAATCATTCCCCGCCTGAAGGCGCGACCAGCCGGCTCCATGCATCCGTTTCCGATTACCGATGTGTCCTCCGCCAGACAGGTCGGGATGGTGATATTTTTGAACAACGATGCCCCGGATCTGGACACGGCGGACGTCCAGTTTTACAAACCGCCGGTGAACCTTGGGATTGCGGGCCTTTGATCCGTTTGCGCGGCTTGAGACCGTCCTGAGTCAGACAGGTTGGAGGCCAGTGCGGACGATGTACGAAAGGGCGCGAACCAAATAATGCCAAAGCCATTGGTTGGTGTCATCGGATCCAGACATCTCATCTATGATCGCTATGCCATACAGCTGGCCGGCGAAAGGAACCTGTATGCTGTGGCGGATGTCGCCGATGCCTTGCCCCTGATGTTCGCGGGCACGCCCGACATCACGGATATCGGGTCGCTGCTCGGTGTCGTTGACGGTATCTTGCTGACGGGCGACCGCGCCAACATTCATCCGAGTCATTTCAACGTCGAACCCCATCCGAGCCACGAACCCTACGATCAGGAGCGGGATGCGGTGGCGTTGCGGGTGGTGAAGGCCTGTGTTGCACAGGGCGTTCCGATCCTGGGTCTCTGTCGCGGTGTTCAGGAGATGGGGGTGGCCTTCGGGAGCACCTTGCATCCGGAAACAGGCGAGTTGCCTGGACGCATGAACCACCGGGCGGTTCGACTGGAAAACGGGGAGGTCCATCCTGACCCGGAAGTCGTTTTCGCGGACCGTCACGATGTCCATCTCGTTTCTGGCGGCGTCTTCGCGCGGCTATTCGACCGAGAGACGATCCGCGTCAACTCACTCCATGGTCAGTGCATTCTGGAGCCGGGGGACCGCGTCGTCGTCGAGGGCGTGGCAGAGGATGGTACAATCGAAGCCATCCGGATCGCCGGTGCGCCGGGTTTCGCATTGGGCGTCCAGTGGCATGCCGAGTACGATCCGCAAACCAATCCGGTCAACCAAGCCCTGTTTCGAGCGTTCGGTGAGGCGATCAGGGAACGCAGACGGAAGTAGTTTGGTGTCGGCGGCGTCGGTCAGATCCGATTCGTTCCGGTGACGCGGCCTGAAGTGGGCCTCTTCTGCAAACAGGCAGGCTCATAACCTGTAGGCCGCAGAATCGCGGTATCCGGGCATTTTGGGAAGCTACCCTGGGTAGGTGCTGATTTGTGACGTTCAGGCCGCGGATTTGAGCGCGGGTTCCAGGACGCCTTTTCCGATGCCGGAGGTCAACGGGTTGGCGGCAAAGTGCTTCTTCCACAGTCGTGGCGTCAGCTGCGCCACATCGCGGGCGGAATGGGTTGCGATCCGTTGCAGCACATCGACCAGCCAGATGCAAGGGTCCACCTCGTGCATGCGACACGTCGAGACAAGGCTCTGGATGATACCGACATGTTCTGCGCCGAGTTCGGACCAACAGAACAACCAGTTCCGGCGTCTCATCGGGATGGCACGTATCCCCCTCCAGGTGATTCGTATCGATCGGGACATCGGGATCCGACAGGCAGACATCCAGCGCATCTCGCCGGTTGCGCGCATAGTTCACGGCCAATAACAGGTCCTCGACGATGGTCCTGCACCATCGCCAGAAGGCTTCGACGATCGGCACCGAATGCTCCCTGCGCAAGGCGAGCTTCGCCGACCCCGCAAGTTTCTTCTTGCGGGAATTCTCCTCGTGCGCGTAGAGCCCACCGATCAGGTCCAGGGCCTCCCTGCAACGCACCGGGTCCTGGTCCTTGATGGTCTCGATCTCTCGCCTGGTATGTGCCCAACAAGCAGCGTGAACCACGACATCGCCGCGCGCCGCGGCCCAGGTCTCGTACGCCTGATAACCGTCACTCAGGAGCGTTCCTTCAAAATCGCCAAGGAAGTTCTCAACGTGGCGGTGTTCCCGAGACGGCGCATAGTGGAATACGATCTCGTTGTTCTCGCCGAAGATCGGCCAGAAGTACGCCTGGCGCATCTTCCCGGGGCCGGTCGGCCTGCCTTGATCGTCGTCTCGTCCATCGCGATCACCGAGCTCGAGAGGACAGAGGCACACTGCGCCTCGAAGATCGGCTTCAAGATGATAGTCAATAAGGTCTTCCATATGCACGGCTGACGGCGCACGCACGGCGCCGGTAACCTCGCTCGGTAGCGTGCCCATTCGATACGGCTGCTGCCCCAGACCCGTCTCCATGCCGATTCGGGACACCCATCAACATCGACGCGCTACTGCCGACGACACGGGTAGGCCGCGAATCCTTCGAATACGTCGGAGAGGTCGCGCGCCGCGCGTCAGCGACGCTCACTCGAGACCATTGCGACACCGACCACGGCGACCACCATGCCGACAATTGCAAGCACCGCCAGAGTCTCGGCGAAGACGAGCCAGCCCATCACCGCCGTGGTGGGTGGGCTGAGATAAATCAGACTGGTGACCTTGGTGGCGGCACCGCGGGCCACGAGATAGTAGAAGACCATAATGGTGATGACCGAAAGGACCACCGCCGACCAGAGGAGCGCGAACAGGAATTCTCCGGTCCACGAAACCTCCATGGTCTCGAACATACTCGCAAGGGCTAGCATCAGCACACAACTGACGCCATTCTGGACGGCCACCGTGGTGCGCAGATCGAAGTCTGCGCAGAACTTCTTCTGGTAAAGAGTGCCGGCCGTGATCGTCACAAGCCCCACCAGCCCAAGCACATAGCCGAACCAAACCGCCTCGCCGAGAGCGATCTTCTCCGCCACGACCAAGCTTAAGCCGCCGAATCCGAGCGCGAGCCCAACCCATTGACGCCGACTCACTGACTCGCGGAGAAACGGGCCTACCAGCGCTCCGGTAATCAACGGCTGCAGCCCGGCGATCAGTGCCATGACGCCAATGGAGACCCCCAGAAAGATGCCGTAGTAGACACCGATCAGGTAGATGCTCTGCACAAGCAGGCCGGTGACCGCAATGTGACCGTAGTCGCGTAGGCGCCGCGGCCATTTGGCGCGCAGGGCGAAACAAAGCATCAACAAGAGCACACTGGCGATGACAAATCGCGTGCCCAGAAAGGTGAAGGGCTCGGCGTAGGGGAAGCCGAACTTCGCGGCAACGAATCCGGTCGACCAGAGCAAGACGAACACCGTCGCAAGCGAGGCGAACATCGGCGGCGAGAGCGGTGCAGGACGGACGTTCGGCATTTGGACCTTGGTTCAGCTCCCCCTCCAGCACCACGTCGAAGATCCGCTCTGGATCATCACATTAGCGGAGGCAGCCGATTTACGCGGACAGGATACCTGTTTCACGAGTAAGTGCGACGCAACGACCAAAGCTCTACGGGTCCGTACTCTGTCCCCACAGAGCCGCTAAACCGAATAGACAATCTCGCCGTTCATCATCGTCAACTGCACATTGGTCTTTAGCAGCGAGGCTGGCCCTTGCGCAAAGAAATCACGATCGAGCACAACAATATCTGCGGCGAACCCCGGCTTGAGCACACCGGTCACATGGTCCAGCCATGCAGCCCAGGCCGATTCACGGGTACCGTGCACAATGGCCTCTTCGAGCGGCAATGCCCAATCGGGTCGAAGTGCTGGCAAGGAGTCGTCTACAGGCGACTTGCGGGTTGACGCGATGTACATATTGAGCAGCGACCAGTGCGGGGTGGTCGGCGCATCCGTGCCGAAAGCGAGGACCGATCCGGCCGCGACATGCAAGGGCCAGGCGAAACCATGATTCGCGCGTTCTGGACCGACCATCGCAATCCAGTTCTGCAGATAGGCCGGATCCATGTGCACCGGCTGCATCGACGCCGTGATGCCGAGCTTGCCCATACGCTCGATGTCCTCGTCGCGGGCGTACTCGAGGTGCTCTATGCGATGGCGCCTGCCGGACGTTCCATTGACCCGCATGGCCTTTTCCATCGCGTCGACGGTGTTTCGGATCGCCTGGTCGCCCACGGCGTGAACGGCAATCTGCAGCCCGGCGGCGTCGGCGACCTCAACAATCGGGTCGAGCGCCTCGGGCTCCCAGATTGGATCGGCGCTGGACCCATTCGTGTACGGTTTGCTGAGTGCGGCGGTACAGGCATCGATCGAGCCGTCTGAAATGATCTTGATGCCGCCGACACGGAGCCAATCACCCTGATACTCCTGGGCCAACTCCGTGGCCCTCTTCACCAGCTCGAGCTCTTCAGCGGTATCGCCTTTGCGCCAGATGATCATGTGCGCCACGACCCGTGCGGTCAGCTTGCCTGCTGCCTGCAGTCTGGCAATCGACTCGAGTGCATCCTCCTCGAGCGCCATCTCGACCACCGTGGTGATACCTGCCCGCGCAAAGGCCTCGAGCGCCGTGGACACGTAACCATCTCGCACCTCGTCATCAACCTGCGCAAGGAGTGGCGTCACCAGCTCGAAACTGGCGGTTTCCAGCAAATGACCGGTGGCTTCACCGGTTTCAGGGTCGCGAGCGATTGTCCCACCGACCGGATCTGGCGTGTCGTTGTCGATGCCGAGTTCCTCGAGCGCGGCGGAATTTACCCAGCAAGAGTGAAAATCAAAGGCTTCGAGATACACCGGTCGATCGGACACGACCGCATCCAGCATCTCTTTGGTGGGTCTGTTGTTGGGAAGCACCGAGTGCATCCAGTCAGTCCCGAGGACCCGCGGCTCATCTGGATTGTCGTCTGCCCACGCTTTGACCCGACGTTGGATCTCTTCGACGCTCTCGGCGTCGCGAAGATACGCCTTGAGCATGGCGGAGCCAGTCAACGTCACATGCACATGACCATCGACGAAACCGGGCAGAACGAGACCGCCGTCAACTTCGATTCGCTCTGCCTCGTCGCCGGCCATGGCCTCCGCGGCTTGCACATCACCCACGAAGACTATTCGGTCACCGTCAACAACGACGGCGTCCGCCCAGGGGTTTTCAGCGTCTGCGGTGAAGACGCGCCCGCCCATAAGAATTCGCCTTCCAGTAGTCATGTATTCGCTCCCGTGTAGCTCGGGCCCAGTATACGAGTTGGCAGGCGAGTATTAACTCCAAGGAGACAATTCTGATTGGCCTGCATTGGCGTGGCCGCAACTCCAACATCTGGCGCGAGACTACTCGATGCAGCATCGACTGCGCGACGAAAGCGGCACGTTCAGATGCAAGAACAGAATTTCTTTCATATCGTGAGCACGACTCGGTCCATGCGACGGCTTGACACCCGCCCGGTGCCCATGGAGATAATCCGCACGATCATCGATGCCGGCACACGGGCCGCGAGCGGCCAGAACACCCAGCCCTGGCACTTCGTCGTGATCACCGAGACCGAAGGCAAGTCAAAGCTCGGCGGGTGGTACCAGGAAGTTTTTCGTGAGGAATTCTCGGCGCAACTGCCTGTGGCCGATGATCACTCGGCGTTGGCCAGAGACCTGCGGGCCGCCCAATATCTTGCCGAGCACCTGCACCAGGCACCGGTGCTGCTGCTGGTCTGTGGGCTTCGCGACTGGCAATTCGACATGAAAGGCGAACGTCGGGTCAGTTCGGCGCCGCCTTCCTGTGGCTCGGTTTACCCGTGTGTTCAAAACATCCTGCTCACCTGCCGGGCGCAACGCTCGCTACCGCGCACCGGGGATTCGAGTCGAGGATTCACACCGAGTTCGGGATCTCGGACGAGTACGGCGTCGTGGCGATGATTCCGATCGGCTACCCGCTCGGGAAGCTCGGCCCGGTGACCCGCAAGCCGCTGGAAGAGGTGGTGAGCCTGGAGCGCTGGGGAAATTCCCTGCCGGTCGCGTAGCGGGTCGGGACGACGCAGAAAAACTCGGGCGCGCCCGGCCGAAGCCACCCCCTGGCCTTCTGCCGATTGGGTCCATGACAAGCAGATGCATCGCCTGCGACCTGCCAGCGGCAAGGCAGCGCCCTAGGCAGGGATCGTGGTGACCTCGACGAACGCCTCGGCCACCTCCAGATAGCAATCCACGTCGGCCTCGTCGTGTGCAAAGGAGCACGCCGGACCCGCCGTATCCAGCGCCTCCCAAATCCCCCGGTTGGCCATGAACACGCGCCGTGTATTGGAGAAGAAGATGTCCATCGCCGCGGCAGATTCCTCGGTATTGCGTGGCAGCTTCGGACCGAGCACCCATCCGGAGCGACCACCGATCTGCGGGGCTCGCCAGGCAAGTCCGCGTCCCGCAAAAATCGCCTCGAGGCCTTCGGCGAGCTTTCTGCCGAGCGCGTCGATGCGGGCGTACCCCTCGGGCGTCAGACACTGCTCCAACGTGGCGCGCGCAGCCGCGAGCACCAGCGCATTCGCGTAGGTGGTGCCGCCGGTCACAATGGCAGCGCCGCCGCTTTCCAGCGGGGACGGAGGCTTCGAGTGGTGCTCTAGCACACGGGCCTGTTCCTGGGTCATTCCGTAGGCGGCGAAGGGGACGCCGCTGCCGAGCCCCTTGCCCAACGTAACGACGTCGGGCGAGAGCTGCCACGCGTTCGTCAGCCCACCGTACGCAAAGGAGTGGGTGTGGGCCTCGTCGACGACCAGCAGGGCGCCGGCCGAGCGGATGATCGTTTGGGCCTGCGTCCAAAATCCCTCGTCGGGAAAGATGAGATTGAAGTTGGTCAGCATGGGCTCGCTGAGGACGCAGGCGATGTCACCTCCCGCGAGCGCGGCCTCGAGCGCAGCGAGGTCGTTGAACGGAATAGTCACCTCGCCCCGGGCCGCGTTGGCAGCAAGCCCCGGCACTTCGGCCTTCGGGCCATCGCCATCGTTTCGTCCCAGGACATCCTCGACGTCACCGTGGTACTTCCCTTCGAACATGAGCACACGCTCGCGCCCCGTGCTGACCCGTGCCAGGCGGATCGCCTCCGCGTTCGAGTTGGAAGCAGCGCCTGTGAACTGCCAGAAGGGCAGGCCCACGCGCTCGGCGAGATTCTCGGCCACCGCGATGCTGTCCTCGGTTGGCAGCAGGAAGGACGAACCCCGGGCTGCCTGGGCGCTCAACGCTTCGGTGACCGGTGCCGGGGCAAAGCCGATAAAGCCCGCGATGTCGACCTGGTTCATATCCAGATAGCGATGGCCGTCCACATCCTCGAAGTAAGCCCCATCGCCTGCCACTGGAAATATCGTCGCGTGCTCGTAGAGACCCGTCATCCAGGACATCGGCACCCCGCCCGGCATGGAGGCGCGAGCGCGCTCCAGCAGTTCGCGCGAGCGCGGGCGGCGGCGCACGAACTCGGCGTCCTCATGCTCGCGAAGCGAGCGCAGTTTGACGGTATCGATCCGTTCCGCTGACATGCGTGTCATCCTATCACGGACGACATAGGGAAACCGCCCCGCGCAGGCAACACTTCAACCGTAACTACTCACCCCGATTTTCGTAATTATATTTCAATCGGCGTCGTCGAGCATGGCGGCGGCGTGACCTTTGAGGGCGATTTCGATGGCGGCCATGGGGCTGTAGCCCTGTGCGGCCATGGTCTGGAGGTAGCTTGAGATCCTGCAGTACGCCTGGGCGTAGTCTGTGGTTCTGAGGCAGCCGGCGACCTTCTGCTTGACCTTGGCATGCGCAGGACTGCGTCTTCGTGTGTCCTGAGGCGCTCGTGCAGATTGTTGACATCGGGTTTGGCCACGCGCCCGCGCTGGCCCTTCTTTCGGGGCACAACCGGCGGTAGTTCCCCTTTCCCCTGGGTCAGGATGGTTCGGTATCGTTTGCGCAAGGCATTGTCCTCGAGTTTCGCGACCTCGTGACAGTATTCGGTCATCAGTTTGTGCATGGGCCTCGATGACGCAGGCGAGTTCGCGCAGGAGATGGGCGCCTCACAGGGAGTGGGCACACTGGTTACAGCTGAAGCAGGCGGCCCCGCAGTCGTCGACCAGGACACCGCCATCGCGTGGGATGTCACCGATCACCTCGATGCCCCGTTTGGCATGGAGGACCTCGAGCGTCAGGGTGCCTGCGGCAAGGATGTGGATCCAGTGGTTCTTGCCTTCGACACGCAGCGAGGTCTCGTCGGCATGCAGGGCCGGCATGGCGAGCAGGCGTTCGATGGTGGCCTTTTCCCATCCGGCGAGGGCGTGGTGGAGACGTTTGAGGTAACGCTTAGAGAGTGGCTTCGGCGATTGTCTGTCCGGTCGGGTCTTCATCATCCGGGAAGCCTGCAAGAGCTTCGACCATGTGGATAACGAGGAGATTGACGAGGAAGGCCTGGATGCCGGGTCCGTAGCTGAACGGCCCGGTCATGGTCTCGGGGAAGCGGCCCTTGTTCCGGGCACCGTACCGGGGACAGTGCTTGATCTCGGCCTTGACGTGAGTCCGGGGGTGGTCTCGATGACGATGTCGATCTGGACGCGCTTTTCGTGGCCGCACGAGAGCGTCGAGGTCGGATCCTCGCCGCCGTGTTCACAGGCTTCGGCGGTGACCGTTTCATCGATCGTCACGAAGCGCGTGTTGCCGGTTTGTCCTGTTTCGGGCCCTTGCCCCTGGAGCCGCTGTGCCCCTTGGAGGTTTCGTCCTTGTCGACCTGGGAACTCGGCAGGCCGGAGTTGCGGTTCGTCTTTTTTGTGGTCTTCTCCAGAAACACCACCATCGTCGGTTTCGACAGCAGCAACAGGGCGTTGACCAGGCGATGACTTCCGGATTCATCCGGCCTTCGTCCCGCAGGTGCTCGAAGGTCTTCTGACACTCCTCGAACTCCTTAGCGCAGCGAGATCCGGTCGATCGCCATCACTGGGCCTCGACCGCCATCATCGCCGCCAGCACCGCAAGACGTTCGCCATGGGGCAGCGCCTGGTAGCGCCGTCCCCAGTTCGCGGCCTTGCGCTTGATGCGCTGGCGGTCGGTGAAGTTCCGGCCCGCAAAGCGCGCCCAGTGCACCCTGTCGGGCACGAAGTTGAACCATAGCTTCTCGGTGACGACGCCAGCCTGGTTCATCACCTGCAGCGACAGGCTCTGCCAGTCGGCCAGATGCTCGTCATAAAGCGCCGATGGATAGCCGGAGATCATCACCTGACAGGCAAGGCCCCTGAGCAGCTCGAGAAGCGCGACATGGTCGGCCTCACCGTAGTCGTACCGGTAGCGCCGTGCCGACTTGCGGACGCCATGCAGATAGGGCGGATCGCAGTAAACCAGTTCCGTGCCCTGGAAGGCAAAGTCGGCCAGGAAACGGTGTGCACATCCGCAGACCAGCTCTACAGGGTAATCGCAGGCGAAGTCCGCAAGCGCCCGCCGGTTGAGATCGATGCCGATATTGCGCAACGCCGGCGGCTTGCGCTTCATGATCGCGCCTCCGCCAAGGTGGCTCTCGACATAGGTGGAATGCGGAGGCATCAGTGCGATCAGCGGCTGACACAGTCCCGTCGTCGCCTTGGACCCGAAGTGATACACCCGCGCTGCTCCCGACTCCGAACTCAGGTGTCCCTTCCATAGAACGGTGATACTACGCTGTCAACCGTTCCATGCGTGCAGCGAAGCCTGAACCCTACCAGGGTCCCACCGTGCTCGCCGTGGGCGTCGGTGAAGCGTTTGCTCAATAATCCCGCGGACCAGTTGAAAATCGGGGTGAGTAGTTACCCCACATTTGAGTAGTTACCCCACATTAAAGTGTTACACCTTCAGTCGCCGGCGCGTTCGCGCACGGCCGCCCGGTAGGGGTGAGCCGCGTAGGTCCCGAGAATCCGGACCTCGAGCGCAAAGAAGCTCAGTTCCTCCAGAGCAAGACGCATCGACCGGTCCTCCGGATGGCCTTCGGCATCGACATGGAATTGTGCCGCGCTGAAGGTTCCGTCGACCATGTAGCTTTCGATCTTGGTGAGGTTGACACCGTTTGTAGCGAAACCTCCCAGAGACTTGTAGAGGGACGCAGGCACGCTGCGAACGCGGAAGATCATGCTGGTGATCAGCGAATCGCATGCCGGATCAGGCAGGGGGGCCGGCCGCGACAGGATCAGGAAACGGGTATGGTTGTGGTCCGCATCCTCGAGATCGGTCGCGAGGATGTCGAGGTCGTAGATCTTCGCCGCGAGTGTCGAAGCGATGGCGCCATGCGCTGGATCGGCCCGGTCGGCAACATCGTGTGCCGCGCCGGCGGTATCTGCATGGACCATGGGTTCGACGCCGAGGCGGCGCAATGCACGTCGACACTGGCCGAGCGCCTGCACGTGGGAGTGAACGACGACAAGGCCTGCGGCCTTCGCGCCAGAGATGCCCAGAAGGTTGTGATTCACCCTCTGGAAATGCTCGCCGACGATCTGCAGGGAGGAGAGCGGCATCAGATGGTGAACATCCGCAACCCGTCCGGCGACCGAATTTTCGATCGGCAGCATGGCAATGTACGCATCGCCGCCCTCCACGGCCTGGAATACATCCTCGAAGGAGGCGCAAGGCAACACCTCCATCGCCGGAAAGGCTTCCTGGCAGGCAAGGTGCGAGTAGGCGCCCGGTTTCCCCTGGAAGGCGATAATGTTGTCGCTGGACATCATGGCTTGGGCCGGATCAGGACGCGGGCATTTCAGAGAAGAAGGATCGTGCCCGCTCAAGGTCGGCCGGAGTATCGACACCGACAGGAACGCTGTCAATGCGGGCCACCGCGATGGTCATGCCGGCCTCCAGGGCGCGCAGCTGTTCCAGTTTCTCCCTGCTTTCCAGGTCACTCACCGGCAGCGACACGAAACGGCCCAGTGCCTCACGGCGCCAGCCGTAGAGGCCGACATGGTGCCAGAGGGGACCCACGCCCCAGGGCGCCTGAGCCCGTGTGAAGTAGAGCGCCCTTCCCGTTTTCCCGCCGTCCCGCCAGGACACCACGGCCTTCACGACATTTGGATCGCTGCACTCGCCGTCGTCCGTGGTTTGCGCAACCAGGGTGGCGATATCGGCCCCGGTTTCGGCGAGGGCCGCAACGGCAAGGCGCATCGCCGAAGGCTCCAGCGTCGGCAGATCGCCCTGAAGATTGAGCACGACATCGTGCCGGTGTTCGCCATCGATTCGGCCGAGTGCCTGATGCACGCGATCGGAACCTGAAGCGAGGTCCCGGTCCGTCATGACCCCTTCCCCTCCCGCACGGTCCACGGCATCGAGAATGACACGGTCCGCCGCCGCCACGACGACACGCCCGACATCGGCCTCGACGGCGCGGCGCCAGACCTGGACGATCATCGGTTCGCCGCCGATGATCTCGAGAGGTTTACCCGGCAGTCTGGTCGACGCCATTCTGGACGGTATGACAACAATCGCCGACATCCGGATGCTCTCCTTCACGTCTCCGGAAATTTGTAAGGGAATCGGCTTCGACAACGCCTCTCATGGACGACTGGCGCCTCGTCGCCTCTGGGGAACAGTGTCACAAAATCGCCGGTTTTCCTCATGAATACAACATATGCCGGGACGGCAGCATCCAAGTGGGAGGCTGTTGTCATGATGCATGCGCCGCAGGCGGCGTGGGTGTGGCGCGAATGGATGAGAACAGCGATGCTCGCAGGCGCCCTGGACACACCCGGATTCGCGGCCGACCCGGCGCCCTGCCTGGTCGCCAAGTGGATTCCCCAGTGCTGGCAATGGGTCGATCCGGAGAAGGAGCTCAAGGCGGTGGTGCTTGCCATCCGGGCCGGTCTCATGAGCCGGTCGGAGGCGATCTCGGCCTTCGGCTACGACGCCGAGGAGATCGACCGCGAGATCGCCGCCGACAACGCCCGCGCCGATGCGCTCGGCCTGATGCTCGACACCGACCCGCACAAGGTCGCGCGCACAGGCGCTGCCCAGCCCGACGCGGAATCCGGTGTGGAGCGAGAACGGGACGACCAGATCGAACGGGAATCTGACAGCCGGGAGAACGAACCCATGAACGAGATGAGGAGGCCGGCATGACCATGCTGCCGCATATCGCGAACCAGGTGCTGGATACGCCGCTGGTGGTCGGACAGGCCAAGCTCGAGGTGATCCTCGCCGTCATCGGCCCGCGCATCGGCATCGAGGCTCCTGCCTCCGGCATGATGATCCCCAATCATGAGGGCCGGCCGGCGCCTGCGGTCAAGAACGGGGCCGGTCGTCGAGGCGGCGTCGGGCCTTACCTCCTACGGCCATCTCGAGGAGCAGGTCATGGACGCCGCTACCGACCCGGCGGTGCGCCGTGCTGCTCGACATCGACAGCGAGAGACCAACGTGTTACCGCTGTCGGCCTTTTCGAGATGCCATTCTCGGGAGTGTTTGAGCCATGAGCCCGATCGCGAAAATCGAGGTTATTCCACTAGCCAATCCGGATACCAATCCGGAAGACCTCGATGGCACCACGGAAACGGTCGTCGTGCGGATAAGCGACGAGAATGGTGTGAGCGGCATCGGCGAGTGCGATGCGCCCGCGCATGTCGTGAAGGCTTTTCTCGAGATGCCGACTCAGCATCTTTGGAGCCGGAACGCATCTGAGGTGCTGATTGGGTCCGACCCCGTAGAAACAACCGCGCTGTGGGAGCGGCTCTACGAGGGAACCATCTTTCCCGGGCGGCGCGGTCTCGGCATTCATGCTCTCTCCGCCATCGACATCGCACTTCACGACCTTGCCGGCAAGCAGCTCGGACTGCCGGTCTACAAACTCCTGGGCGGCGCGAGACGCGAGACGCTGAGACCCTATTGTACGATCTTCCCGGGCCTGCCCCATGGCCGTTCCATCAACGAACTGATGGCGATCATCGAGACCCAGTTCGATACCGCGCTTGCCATCGGGTTCGACGCGGTCAAAATGGAGCTCGTGTTCGGCGATCTGGTCAGCGATACCGAGCTGATCGAACAGATCAAGCTGGGCCGCCGCATGCTCGGCGACGGCGTCACCATGGCGCTCGATTTCAGCTATCGCTGGTCGAGCTGGGCCGATGCGCGCTGGGTTCTCGATCGGGTGACCGACTGCAATATTTACTTTGCCGAAGCGCCGCTGCAGCACGACGATCTGCTTGGTCATGCCCGGCTCGCGGAGGCGAGCCCGATACGCATCGGCGGCGCGGAGTTCGGCGCGACCAGGTTTGAAGCACGCGAATGGCTGGAAGTCGGCAAAGTACATGTCATCCAGTCGGCGATTGATCGCGCCGGCGGCTTCACCGAGTTGAGGCGCATCACGGAACTTGCCGAATATTACGGCGCCGACGTGATCCCCCACGGCTGGAAGACGGGCATTACGTCAGCCTGTGGCCGCCATCTCCAGGCCGCATGCGCACAGGTCCCGGTGTTCGAGTTTATTTCGCCGGCGGTCTTCAATTCTCCGTTGCGCCGCGACCTGGTCAGCCCGGAACCTACAATCCAAGGTGGTCGCATGACACTGCCCGAGGGGCCGGGTCTCGGCATCGACTTGAACGAGGAGGCGGTCGAGCGCTATCGCACCGACCGTTAAACGCGGGAGATAAGGTCATGATGACCCTGTCGTCTCTCCCTGGCTTAGACGCACTTCGGCCTCACGCAGCATCTTGATAACCTGCTCTGGCGTCTATCTTTGCTCCGCCGGCGACAATCATTCGATAGGGACTGGGGATCATACTGCTTATGCTGACTCAGTGACCGGACGCCTACGTCGATTTCCAGGATGCACAATGCAATACGCCGAGCGTGCAAGGCACGGTAATTTGCGCGAGATCTCGTGCGCATTCGAGCATGACCAAGGCTGCGGGATTGTCGGCGAGCGCTAGATCGACTGGTTCAGCCGCTCCCGCCCCCACTGGCGGCTTCTCTGTGACACACTATCTTGCGACGTCCGTCGTCGGTTTCCCGAACCGGGACAGGGTTTCTACAGGTGTCGCCCAAATTGACGGGACATCGCGACTGAAAAGGGCAACCCGGCATTTCAGCATCTCCTGTCATGTCGCCCTTAAGGGTGGAAGACTGCACGCGCTGCAACCCATCGAGCCATCCGGTCCGCAGCTCTGGCACCGAAGAGAGAAGAAGGCGTGTGTAGGGGTGACGCGGATCGGTAAGGACCAGTGAAGCGGGGCCCTCTTCACAGATTCGACCGGCGTACAACACGACGACACGATCAGCAAATCCGCGCACGAGCTCGAGATCATGCGAAATGAACAGGCAGCCGAAAGCTCGTGCGCGCTGGAGTTTGCGCATAAGCGCAAGCATTGCATGAGCGATAATGGTGTCGAGTGCCGACAGGATCTCATCGCAGATCAGGTAGTCGGGATCCGCTGCCAGGGCCCTCGCAAGCGAGACCCGCTGCTTCTGGCCTCCCGATAACGCAGTGACCGGCCGGCGTAAGTATTCGGGGTCCAAACCCACCATGGCGAGCAATTCCAGCATTCGTGCCCGCCGATCCGCACCACTCGTCGCAAAAAACCGCTTCAAGGGGCGTGCCAGGGTCGACGCCACGGTCGAGCGTGGGTTCAGGGAATTGTCGGGGCTCTGAAAGATTATCTGGATTCGTCTCAGTTCGTCGGTGGCTCGATTGGCAACATCACCAGCGAGCAGTTGCCCTTCCAGCGTAACACTACCTGATGCAGGCTCATGCAGCCCGGCGATTACACGAGCAAGCGTACTCTTGCCGCTGCCCGATTCTCCAACGACGGCTACCACCTCACCCCTCGCGACAGAGATGTCGATACCGCGCAGTACTGTGCGCACACGGGAAATAGGCAAATGTGGCACGGGTCGATAATGGTAACCCGCGGCGAGTCCTACAGCCGCGAGCACCAGATCCGATTGCCCGCAGGACAAGCTGGATTTGTCACGATAGGGCACACCATGACGTTGCTTCGCTTGTTGTCGCGCATCGAGGAGCTGGCGAGTGTAAGGCTTTGCTGGACTGGTGAGGATGGCGTCCATCGTGCCGTGTTCGACGAATTCTCCCGACTTCATCACGAAACAGCGGTCGGCGACCTGTGTCACGACAGCAAGATCATGCGTCACATATATCGCAGCGCATTTCTTGTCGCGAAGAAGGTTCCGTATTGTGAGTAGCACCTCGACCTGCGTCGTCACATCGAGCGCCGTCGTGGGCTCGTCGAACACGATGAGTTCCGGCGTGGCAATCACAGCCATTGCCGTCATTGCTCGCTGCAATTGGCCGCCCGACACTTGATGGGGATACCGCTCTGCCAATCCGCTTGGCGAAGGCAATTGGAGTTCCTCGAAAAGGTCTATCGCACGGACGAAGGCTGCCTTCGGCTTGAAACTTCGGTGGATGATCAGGGGTTCGGCAACCTGAGTCTTGAGCCTGAGAGCAGGGTTGAAGGAAGCCGCGGCGCTCTGTGCAACATAGGAAACCCGGTCGCCGCGCAGTTCACTGTTGGCAAGACCGGGCCGAAGTATTCGGACACCGGATAGAGCGACTTGACCCTGCGTCACCCGCATGCCGGGTCTGACATAGCCGAGAGCAGAGATTGCAAGGGTCGTCTTGCCGGCGCCCGACTCGCCGATCAGCGCCACGATCTCTCCCGGATCCACAGACAGTGTGACGTCGTGCAGAATGCGAGCGCCGTCAGCGCTCGAAACGATGCTCAGGCGATCGATGGTCAGGAGCCGCGTCAACTATCGAGTTCCTTGGCAAGATACCCCTGGTCGCCCTTCGAGATGCCGTCGATCAGCAGGTTGACGCCGACGGTGATCAGCGAAATGGCAGCTGCCGGCATGACCGCGGCCAGGGCGCCGAGACGAAGACCAGTGAGATTCTCGCGAACCATCGCGCCCCAGTCCGCTGTCGGCGGCTGAATACCTAGTCCGAGAAAGCTCAGTGCGCTCAACAAAAGGATCGAGAAGGTGAACCTAAGGGCAAACTCGACCCAAAGCGTCGGGAGTGTATTGGGGAGGATCTCGAACACCATGATTTGCAGCTTCGTGTCGCCGCGCGCCCGTGCAACTTCGACGAACTCCTGGACCGCAACATCAGTGGCCAGTGAGCGTGCGATACGTGCGACACGCGGCATCTGGACGATACTGACGACCACAACCAGGACAGGAATCGTCGGGCCGAAGCCGGCCAGCACTACGAGTGCGAAAATAATCGGCGGCAGGGAAAGCATAAAGTCGATGGTTGCGGCGATGACTCCATCAACGTTGCCGCCTGAAAGGCTTGAGCCGAACCCGACAATGACGCCCAAGCCACAACCCAGCATGCTGGTGACAAGGGCTAAGCTCAGCGTCACACGACCGCCATAGAGCATACGTGACAGCACGTCGCGGCCGAGGTAGTCGGTGCCAAGAAGCGCATCGCCCCCAGGAAGTGCATAGGCCTTTACGCTGATGATCGTGCCTGGCCTATACGGTGAAAACTCCGGACCCAAGACGACGATGATGACCAGCATCGTCAAAATGGCGAGTCCGGTGCGTCCCTCCCAGTTCGACCCCCTCCAGAATATGGCGAGCAACATTGGCCATGCCGCCACCTTATTCATGTCCGAAGTCTCGGATTGGCGACAACCATCACGATGTCGGCTAGCATGTTGATGACGACATAGCTTCCAGCGAAGAGCAGAGTGGTTGCCTGCACCAGGGGGATGTCGCGTGACGAAACAGCATCGACCATCAGCCGGGCAAGCCCGGGATAGGCAAACACCACCTCGATGAGGATGACGCCACCGAACATGTACCCGATGCTAAGTGCCACTACGTTAGCGATCGGACCCAGGGCATTGGGCAATGCATGGAGGAACACTAGCCGGCGGCGCGATACGCCTTTGAGGATTGCCATTTCTATGTAGCTGCTTCTCAGTACTTCCGTCATCGCAGCTCGCGTCAGCCGCGACATGTGGGCGAAAATCGCCGCAGTCATCGTAAGCACGGGCAGGGTCAGCGCTCTCAGAAATCCCGACAAGGTCGAGAAGTCTGGCGAATAACTGATCGCCGGCAGCAGCCGCAATTCGACAGCAAAAATGATGACGAGCAATGCGCCAACGAAGTACTCGGGCAGTGACACCGCCACAAGGCCGACGAGTGAGACGAACTTCTCGACCCGGCTGCCCGGGAAAGAGGCAGCGAATATACCGGCACCCAAGCCAAGCGGCAGAGCCACTGCCATGGCTGCTGCCGCGAGAATCAAGGTAGGCACAAGACGTTCTTGAATGAGTTCGCTCACCGACCGGCCGTTAGCCAGCGAGGCACCAAGATCACCAGAGAATGCGGCCAATAGCCACTCAACATATCGTTCAATCGCGGGCCGATCCAAGCCTAGCTGCGATCGGATCTCCTCTTTGAGCGCCTCCGTGGCCGACTGGCCCAGAACTGCGGACGCGACATCTCCGGGCAGAACCTCAGTGGCACCGAAGATCAAGACCGACAGCAACCACAAGGCAACGACACCGAACATCACCCGGCGAACAATCAGTACGAACATTCGGCCACTCTTCCGTCCATGGGCCATGCCCTCAACCGACATTTCCCATATAATAGTCAAACTCACTCCAACCGTACCCAAATTCCACCGCTACTGTAATAGTGGCGATTTGCCGGATCCCAGCCAGATGGTTCAGTGGCACATCTCCGACGAGGTCGGGGTTTGGAACTGGGAGCGTTGGACCGATCCTGGTTACGACGAACTGTACGCCGCCGGTCTCGGTGAGACCGACGAAGCCACGCGCCATGAGATTTAAGTCAGGATGCAGGAGATCATGGAGGACACGGGCGCTTGTGTCTAGCTCATGTTCCCGACTGTCATCGTCATGTATCGCGACGATCTGGAAACTGTGATCCAGCCCAACGGCTATGCTTGGCACGTCGCCAAATTCAAGTGGAAGGACGACAGCGCGCAGACCCTACGCGGTTCACGATAGCCCCCGGCGCTGATGCGCCGGGGATTTTCTTCTGGGTGCTACCACTTAGCGATGAACTCGCCGCCAGCCTCGGGCCGCGCTCCGAACTGTGCCGCCAGACGCATCGCCAGCTTGTCGCGAATGTCGTCATGGGCCAGATCTGCGAAAAGATTCCGATGCTCGCCGGGATCGGCGTTGAGGTCGAAGAGTTCGCCCCATTCGGGCCTCAGGGGATACAACGTCAGCCGCCAATCGTCGGTGAGGATCGAGTGGTTGTAGCAATCAGGCGTGATCTTCGCGTGGTACTCCAGGAACTGGGCGTCGCGCCAATTCTTGTCGTCGCCTTCCAGCAGCGGTTGGAACGAGCGACCGTCCAGTTCGAGGCCAGCGGTCCCCAGGCCGGCCAAATCCAGGAGCGTCGGCATGATGTCGAGGTGGCTCGTCATGGTGTCGATCGCCGCACCTTCGGGGGCGCCGGGTCCGGCCATCAAAAAGGTCACCTCGCGCAACTGGCGATAGGGCGGCGGGCCTTTATGCAAGAGGCCGTGGTCACCCAGAAATTCGCCGTGGTCGGAGGTGAAGACGACGATCGTGTTGTCGGTCAGACCTCGTTTGTCGAGTGTCGCGAGCACACGGCCGAAGGCGTCGTCGATCATGGCGTTCAGGCCATGGGTCAACGCTATCGCCTTCCTCAGGCTCGCGGCAGCGATGCCGTCGGTTACCGCCATGCCGCCGTCTTCGATCCACGGCGCCGTGCTGGCGAGCCAGTCGGCGGCGCGGGTCTCCAGCATATAGGGCGCCATCAGGTCCAATTCACCTGGCACGACAATTGGATCGGGCATGGCGTCGGGATCGAACATGTCCGCCCAGGGTCGTGGCGGGCAGAACGGGTGGTGCGGGTCGGGCGAGGAGACAAAGAGGCAAAATGGTTCATTCACGGTTTCCAGGAAATCGGCCGCGCGGTCGGCGATCCAGGTGTTGTAGTGTAGATCGGCCGGCACGGCTGAGGTCCAGGCCTCGTCCAGGTCCTCAAGTGGACCATCCAGCGCTGCCTCCGGTCGATAAAGCGGCATCAGTTCCGGGTGCTCTTCTTTTAGCCAGCGGGCGTAGTGGCCGCCTTCGGTCACCAGCATGGAGTCGCCGATCATGAACTCGGCGCTCTGGTAACCGTAATAGGGACCGGACCAGCCGTCGGCCAAGTCGCTATCCCAGAACAACTCCGATTCGGGCATGGCACGCGCCAGGGGCGCCATGATCGGCTGCAGATGCAGCTTGCCGATGCAGTGGGTCCGCCAGCCGGCCTCGGCCAGAAGTCCCGGCAGCGTCGGCAGGTCGTCCGGCAGGGCGCGGCCGTTCGTGGTCATGCCGTGATGGCGTGGATAGAGGCCGGTAATCATGGTGCCGCGGCTGGGCGAACAGATCTGGTTGGGTGTCGTGTGGCGGGTAAAACGGCTGCCGCGCGCGGCCAGCCCGTCCAGGTTCGGCGTGCTGGCCACAAGGTTGCCGCAGCAGCCCAGGCTGTCGGCACGCTGTTGATCGGTGCAAAGGATCAGGAAATTGGGTTTCACCACCAGAAGGTTTTCTCCTGCAGGGGCCTGCCTCAAGCCGAAGCGCGGTTGATGCGCTTATCGGAAGTCCATCAGGCCAATTTTGTCGTCATCCAAACCCGCCTCTCCCGTCGGCTCTACCTCGCTGTAGATTTCCTCGGCCTACGTCGCAACGGGTCTTCGTCGTAGACCATCAATCAGACCGAAAATTTTTCCGGAACAAGCCTTTCGGCACGGCAACTCCTGCCGCGACAAACGCTACCGCCGGCGCCAATGCGACACCGTAATTGAGGCATGCTTGCCGCATCAGGCGTCGAACCAGATTGTCTCCATCCGCCACTGACCAATTGGCCCCATCGGATTCCGGCTGACACCCCGGACATTGTCGCGACCAGCATCCAGAAGGTTGAGGAAGTACGGCACGATTGCACCGCCCTCGTCACGCAAGAGCGTCTGCATTTCGCAGTAGAGTTCCTTGCGCTTGGCATGGTCTGACGATATGCGGGCCTCGACCAAGAGGCGATCGAATGTCTCGTTTCGGAAGTGCGTCTCGTTCCACGGTGCCTCGCTCGTGTAGACCATGGCAAACATCATGTCGGGAACGGGCCGCATGTTCCACTCCGAGACACACCATGGCTTCTTCAGCCAAACCGCCTCCCAGTAGCTGTCCACAGGCTCCTGAATAACGTTGATATTGACCCCTGCCTCTGCAGCCTGCTCACGAAGGAGCAGGGCGCTTTCGAGGACACCGGTGATCACGGGGGCTGTACTGAGGTCGAACGTCAGGTTTTCAGCACCGGCTTCCTTGAGCAGGAACTTAGCCTGATCAGGGTCGCGTTCCCGTTGCGGTAGATCCGCACAATAGAACTGGTCCATGGGCGAAATCGGGTGATCGTTGCCCAGTGTGGCATGGCCCTTGTGGATGACATCGATCATCTGTTGGCGATCAGCCAGCAGCTTCAGGGCCAATCGAACGCGATTATCGTTGTAGGGCGCCGTGTCCATGTGCATGGGCATGGTACGATGTGCACCCGAAGGCATGGAAAAGAGCTGGATTGACGGGTCGCTCTCGAAGATGTCAATGGTCGAAGGATCCACACCCTCAAGCAGATCAATCTCTCCGGCTATCAAAGCGCTGGCGCGCGCCGCCTGATCGGGGATGGGAATGTTCTCCAGCTCATCGGCATAGGGCATCGCATCGCGCCAATAGCTGTCGTTGCGCCGGAACAGCGACCGTCTGCCCGGACTGAACTCCGAGATCACGAAAGGCCCGGTGCCAACCGCCTGGCCGAAGGCGAAGTCGGTCTGGTCCAGCGGCACCATAACGGCATGCCAATCGCCTAGAATTGAAGGAAGGTCTGCATTGGGCCTGAAGAGGCCAATGTTTATGTGGTGGTTGCCATCGGCCCTGACCGTCGAAGGATCGATATCGCCCAAGATCGATGAGGCCGGAGATGCAGTTTCCGGCGCAATCAGACGCTGGATCGAATAGACGGCGTCCGCTGCTGTAAAGGACCGGCCGTCGTGAAAGGTCACGCCTTCGCGCAACTCGAATGTCCAGTGTTCTGAAGTTGCATCGGGCTCCCATGAGACCGCCAACTCCGGTACGGGGCCCAGGTCCTGACCTATAGACACGAGGCGATTGTACATGTTGGCACAGGTCGACTGGTCCATCGCCGTCGTCCCCCTGTGGGGGTCCAGCGTGTCGTTGGAACTGCCAACGGCAAACCCGACCCGCAGCCTTCCGCCATGCTGTGGTGTGTCCTCGGCACGTGCCGGAAGGACCTGCTTCACGATTGGCAGACTTGCCCCGGCAGCCGCCAGCAGCCGTAAAGCGGTACGCCGGGAAACCAGCCCGCGTGCAACCGCGTCACATAGCTCGTCGATTCGATTCATGTCAGCCTCCTGGAATTATCCGTGCAGACGGATTTGTCGTCGGTGAGCGACCAGGGTCCGGATTGCCCGACGTCGCCAAGTCTTTGCGGTTGTCCGGCGTTGGGACGCTGCCCTTGTGCCGTCCCGGGAGATGCGAGAGCCCATCGCTGATGAGTTCGTCCCAGACCGCCGGGGCGAATTCTGTCGCCATGTTTGCGATATTGTCCCGAATCTCCTCGACGGAACGCATCCCCGGAATGACCGAGATGGCAGGCGGATGCGGATGTTGCATTGGTCGGACTCGTAGCCCAGCGTCGTCTTGTGCTGAGCCGCATGTTCGTCGAGGAACCAGCGCGCCCGTCCCTTGGTTCTCGCCTTTATGATGCAGGACGTGACAGCGACGCTGTCGACGGACGCCGAAACCCTTCACCTTGGTATCCCAAACGACCGGGCCGGGCTCCACCGCCTCCACGTTGCGTTTGATCAGCCGCCTTCGAGCGGCCATTTCCTGCCTACCCATTGTTCCAGACCAAAGGTCGCTAGCAGCATCCTAGCAGCCATCTAGCAACGATACGAGCGCGTATATGTGTCGGGAAGGTACAACCTGTGTCTGACAAATGTTCCGGAAAGGGCTGTGATTCCTCAAAGCCAGCTGGAAAATTCATGAAGAAGGCACTGCCGAGCTCCGTTTTACGTTATGATTCAGTTGCTTAAATTGCATCACACGCGGGAGTTCGGCGGTGACGGATTGCACCTCTGAAGCGCTTTTATTTCCAGCCTGCCATGAGCGGCAGGTCAAGGCGTCGTTTAACGGCGGTGTGTTGATGTTGCGTCAGGCCGATCGCTTGCTTGGTCTGACCGGGTCGCTGGCGCGCGGGCTGGCGGACGCGCGCCAGCGCGGCAAGGTCGCCAGCGCATGGTGGACATGCTGCGCCAGCGGGTGTTTGGTATTGCGCTCGGCTACGAGGACCTCAACGACCACGATAGCCTGTACCATGACCTCGCCCTGCAGACGGCGGCCGAGCGCGATGGTGCGCTGGCCAGCGCGCCGACCTTGTGCCGATTGGAGAACCGGGCCGAGCCGTGGTGGATCTGGCTCATCCACCAGGTCCTGGTCGACACCTTCATCGCTTCCTTCGATCGGCCGCCCGCGGAGATCGTGTTCACTTCGACGCGACCGACGATACGGCGCACGGCCGTCAGGAAGGGCGCTTCTTCCACGGCCACTACGACCGCTACTGCTTCCTGCCGCTCTACGTCTTTGCCGGCGATCATCTGCTGGTCGCCTATCTGCGCCGGGCCGACATCGACCAGGCCAAGCATGCACTTGGCATCCTGAAGCTGTTGGTCACGCGCCTGCGCCAAGACCTCGCCCGAGACGCGCATTGTCGTGTGCGCGGACTCCGGCTTCTGCCGTTGGCAGCTGCTCAGCTGGTGCGAGCGCAACGATATCGGCTACATCATCGGCCTGGCCAAGAATGCCGGGCTGGTCGCCCTGGTGTGTGATGTCGGAAATCGGTTTGCCCTTGAACCAGAGCAGAATCTGCTTCCGGTAGTACCCGAGGGTGACCGCCAGTGGGCGCGGTTTCCAGTGCCTCCCGTAGCGCCCGAAGACCTCGTCCGCCACGGTCTCGAAGGGAATGGAATCGCAGGTGTCCAGGTTATCCGCATTCCCGTTTTGCCTCGCCGCAAGCAGGGCTCTTGCCCGGGAGCGGGCACTTTCCAGGGTGATCGCTCCGGCATCGCCGATGGCATGCCAGATGCGTTTTCCGTCGGATTGGCTGTGGAGGAAGTAGCGCTTGCTGCCCGACGGCAGGATGCGGACACCAAAACCGGTGAGACTGGGGTCGCGAACGTGATGGGTTTGCTTGCGCGGTTTGAGGGTATCGACCCGGCGTCGGGTGAGACGGGTTGTGAGCATGATTCTCGCTCCTCGTTTCTGTTGCACCGGGGACATGGAAACGTCATGATTCGAGTTCCCGGTGCGGGATGGAGAGAGAAAACGATTTTATTTCAATCAGTTATTATTTTTCAGCATCGCAGGTACGGCGTGAGTGTGATGGTATGCGCAAGCCGAACTGATCGGCGTTCACGCGTGAGCGCTTTGTGGCTCTCCGTCATGGATTTCGAGCCGCATCGGCGTGGAACGTCCACCGAGAATGCGCTCGGAAGAGCAGGCCGTCAGGATAACGACGCAGTCCATCTCCACTCTCAGGGTGACACTGTCGCCGGCGTTACTCATGGTGACGCCGATGAAGAATCGGCCATCCGGCCCGGGTGGCGTGTTCTGGAAGATGTTGACCGGGTCGGGCTGAAGGACGTGGTCGATGCCCGCGGACCGCGCCGCTTCGAAATAGTTGTCGCGGCAGTTCGGGTGATCCGGGAAGCCCCGACTGCTGTACCAGTCCCGGTTGCATGAAGCATAGAGCATGTCGTGAAAACCCGGCGAATGGTCATCGATGAATGTGAGGATCGGCCGGTCCCGGTTGGTGAAGAATGGCTCGCCGAGTTTCGGGAACAGGTTGCCGTTGTGCAGTCGGGTAACCGAAGGGCTCAGGAACTCGCCGTGATCATCGGAACTGACCGCAAACAGATCGCCGATCTGCACGCCCTCCACATCGACCACGCGAACGAAGTGTCCGGCTTCTGCCAGGATCCAGCCACCGGAATACCCCGGAACATCCACTGACCGGATCATACGGGACTTGGTCATGACTACCTCCGGTGCGCACAGGTCGGGAAGATTCATTCGAGAGGCTCGTGGCGAGCCGGCTCTTCAATCGATTTCGTCCCTGGGATGATACCGGGCAGCCTGGCTGGCGCAATCCCGGTCGACCTGGCGTGATCGCACCTGATTCGCCCGATACCGGGTTCAGGCTGGTCGGGGTGTCATTGACGCGCGATGACGGCACATGCCGCGTTGTCGGGACGCATCCACCTGCCAGTCGGAGCCCGTCAACTCTCCCAGATCGGCACCTCCGGGAATGCGGCTGCGGGGGGTTGAATGCAGGCGCGACTTGGCTAATCTCCGCAACGCCTCATCGGGCTTCCCCCCTTAGTCCGAGATCATCATCCTTCAGGGCCGGTGTCCATGGATTCTCTGGAGTTCAATAAAATTGCAGCCGGCCTGCTGGTTGGCCTACTTCTTGCCTTCGGGATCGGCAAGCTGGGCAACACCCTCTATGGTCCGAAGATCACGGAAGACGCAACTGCGGACCATGCCGACGACATGATGACCAGTGCCGAACCTGTCGACGAGGCGCCGGGCGTCCAGCCTGTCGCCGAAGCGGTGCCGATCACGTCGCTGCTTGCCAGTGCCGATCTCGCCAACGGCGAGAAACAGTTCCGCAAATGCAAGAGCTGCCACACTATCAAGGCGGACAAGCCCAACGGCCAGGGCCCCAACCTCTTCGGTATCGTCGGTTCACCGCAGGCGCGCAGCGACAACTTCAACTATTCCGACGTTATTGCTGGACTCGGCGGAATCTGGACCTTCGAGGAACTGAACCTCTACATCACCAATCCCAAGGCCTACGCACCCGGCAACAGGATGGTGTTCAAGGGCATTTCCGACGATCCCGATCGCGCCGATCTGATCGCGTGGCTCAACACCCAGAGCGACGCACCGCTGGTTCTTCCACAAGCAGGCGAGGAAGAGGCGCAGGAAAGTTCGTTGCTCGAACCCGAAGCCGAGGAAACACCGGACGAACATGCCGAAGCCCAGGATCGTGTCGCCGATGAGACGGACGATCCGATCCTTGCCGTGATCGCCGCGGCCTCCGTCGAGGATGGCCGGGGTGTTGCGCGTAAATGCAAGGCCTGCCACACCTTCGAGGAAGGCGGCGCGAACCGTGTCGGTCCCAACCTGTGGGCCATGGTGGACCGCGACATCGCGACCGTCGAGGGTTTCAACTATTCGGATGCCCTGGAGGCTCAGGAGGGAACCTGGACCTACCAGCGTCTGTGGACCTATCTTGAAAATCCCCGTGCCGACATTCCCGGCGGCAGGATGGGTTTCCGCGGTCTTCGTGACGAGGAGGATCGCGGCGCGGTGATCGCCTGGATGCGAAGCCTTTCCCATGATCCTTCCCCCCTCCCCGGGGTTGAGTAGATCCGAGACGGGAGAGGACGTTCGTGACCGACGAACTCCAGTGGAAACACAAGGAATTTGACGGTCGCAGGATCGCTTCCGGACTCAACGAGAAAACCCGGGAAGCGGTCGCTTCCCTGAAGGAAAGCGGCTGGGCGCCGCGTCTGGTCTCCGTAGTAATCGGAGATGCGGCCTCCGTGGAAATCTATGTCCGGAACCAGAAGCGGACCGCTGAAAGGCTCGGAATTGCCTTCGACGAGCGGCACTACCCGGAAGGCATCACCGAACCGGAGATGCTGGCAGCCGTGCAGGCGATGAACGCGGACCCGCGCGTCACCGGCATCATCGTCCAGAGACCCGTGCCGCCACAGATCAACATCAAGAGGCTCCAGAGCGCCATTCATCCGCTGAAGGACGTGGAAGGGCTGCATCCCGCATCGGTCGGCAACATCGTCTACAATGAACTGGATCTCGGTCCCTGCACCGCCATGGCTTCGGTGCACATCCTCAAGACGACGGGCCTCGATCTCTCCGGTCTCGAGGTCGTGGTCGTCGGCCACTCGGAGATCGTCGGCAAACCGATCGCCTTTCTCCTCATGGCCGAAGGTGCCACGGTCACCGTGTGCCACCACCGGACCCGCAATCTTGCGGTACACTGCCGACAGGCCGATGCGGTCTTCGTGGCCGTCGGCAAGCCGGGCCTTGTCACCGGTAACATGATCAAGCCGGGAGCCGCGGTAATCGATATCGGGATCAACCGTGTGACGGCTTCCGACGGCAGTGCCCGGACCGTTGGCGACTGCGATTTCGAAAGCTGCCGCGAAGTGGCCGGGTGGATAACGCCGGTGCCCGGAGGTGTCGGTCCGGTAACCGTTGCCATGCTCATGCACAACACGATCGCCGGCGCCAGGCGCCAGATGGAATTCTACGGAAATGCGTTCGCGGCCGATGCCTGGACGACCGGTCCGGCGCGCGGTACTCCCGGCGGATCGTGACAACAACAGGGCCTGTCACGGCTTGGCCATCACCTCAACGGCTCTTTCATGGACGCACCTTGCGTGTCCGGAGGAATCAATGAAGATCAACACCATCTGACCATTCGGATTGAATGGCAGGACGGCTACCGGTATCGAGAAGACGCAAACCGACGAGCGGTTCGAGATTGCGGGCGTCTCGCGCGATGTGATGTGCTGGGAGATCGAAGCGGCGGTGACGGAGCGGGGCCTGCTCAACGGCATGGTGCATCAAACGCGGTGCACTCGCGCTCAAACGCAGCGCCGCGTCGGAGGAGCAGCGGGAGGTTGGGCGAAGCGGAACCGGCACTGAAATTGTCGGGCTCCTTGCGGCGTGATGCCAGATTGATGGCAAGCCATGGAAGAGACTCAAGATGGCGACGATCAACATGCGGCAACAGGGTGACGATGTGGTCCGCCGCTGGGCAGAGCCAATCGCGGAGCGCATGGTGTTCTTGAAAGACAGTTGGCAGACGGGAAGCTCGGATCGGCGGACGTGTTTGGTGTTCCAGTCCGAATTCTGGATCTGCCGGCAGGCGGCACGAACCGAGATCCTGTGGAAAACATGAATGACGAGTATCATCCCTCCAGTTCGGCATCGCCCTCCTGGCCGCAGTGCAACACATCGATGGTGCGCCGCACCGCCAGGAGAAGTCGAAATGCCGGGCGTCAGTTTTGGAACTGCGGAGCGTATCCGAAATGTGGCGGCATCCGGCCTCTTGGGCCTGATGCCGCTTGGGACGGTACGGTGGCAGGGAAAACGGCTTCCGCATTCCCGAGCATATGACGCTGCGGACCGAAACCGGGCGAGGAATATATGAAAGAGGAAACGACGGCCGAGCTGCTTTCGCGGGTTCTGACCCCCGGTGACCACCTCTCGGTCTCGGACGATGGTGATTTGACAATCGAGGAGGTCGGCGTGCGTGCACTCGTCGCACGCTTCGGCTCCCCGCTCTTCGTCCTGTCGGACGCCACGCTGCGCGCCAACTACCGGCGCATCCGTGCGGCGTTCGAGACTGCATGGCCGGGTCCTGTCAACGTCATGTACGCCATCAAGTGCAATCCCAATTTCGCCGTGCGCGCGGTGCTGCACCAGGAAGGTGCAGGTGGCGACTGCTTCGGTACCGGCGAGCTCGAGGCAACCTTTGCGGGAGGTGCCGATCCCTCGATCATCGCTCTCAACGGCTCCAACAAGACCCGGGAGGCACTCTCCCGGGCCGTCGAGCTCGGAGTTTGTGTCAATCTCGACGACGAGGAAGAGATCGACCGCCTTGCCGCTGTGGCGAAGCAGGCAGGCTCAAGGGTGAGGGTCAACATCCGGCTCAAGGTGATCCCGGATGCCTTCGCCGACTTCGACAGCGATCTCGTCTCTTTCAAGGGGGACATCCGGCCGGAGCTTGCCCGCTGGAAGTGGGGCGTGACGCCCGGCGTGGCAGTTCGCATGATCCGGAAGATTGCCGGCATCGATGAACTCGAGCTTGTCGGATACCACGCCCATCTGGGACGCATGACCCAAAGCCTCGCTCATCGGGCCGCCTTCGACGGCGAGGTGGGCCGGATTGCCGTCCGACTCCATGACGCGACCGGTTTCGCGCCTTCCATCATCGACATCGGCGGCGGCTGGGCGCGCAAGCGCGATCCCGAATCGAAGAGCGAGAGGCCGAATCCCCACACCATCGAGGACTACGCGAAGGCTTCTGCCGAAGCCCTCTGCGCTCCGCTTTCCGGGGCCGGTCTGCCTCTGCCCGCCCTGTGGCTGGAACCCGGCCGCTACATCGCCGGCAATGCAGGCGTCCTGGTTTCGACCGTGGGCGCGGTCAAGCAGGATGCCGGCATGACCTGGGTAAATGTCGACGCCAGCACCAATCTGATGCCGCTGATCGGTGCCGGTGAAGAAGGCACCCGCAATCTCGTCATCGCCGCCTCATCGATGAAGAGTACGATGAGCCTGCGCGCCGATGTCGTCGGACCGATCTGCATTCCCTCCGTGCTGGATGAGGATTGCTCCCTTCCCGAACTGTCGCGGGGCAGCCTCGTGGCCATCCTGGACGCGGGGATGTACGCCGAGTCCGATTCGCACCAGTTGAACTGGGTACCGCGACCCGCCACAGTCATGGTGCGCGGAAGCGAGGCCGCGATCATCCGCGCCGCCGAGACTCTTGACAGCCTCTTCGCCAATCAACGCATCCCGGCCTGGCTCGAGGGGACCAATGCACCGCCGTCACCGTGGCGAGAACGGGCGATCGCCGCCGGCAGGGAACCCTGAAGAGTGCGACCGATGAGCGGGAACCAGCGAGTGTTTCGGCTCCGCTGCCCTGTCCGTGATAACCTGATGCCTTCCGTGGCAACGGAGCGATCATGACGGTACGTTATCAGTTCCTCATCGACGGCATGACGTGCAGCGCCTGCTCCACGCGTCTGGAACGGGTGCTGACAAGAGGAACCGGCATCGCCGTTGCTGCCGTCAACCTTGCCATGGAACGGGCCACCGTCGATGTCGATGCGGAAACCTCCGTCGAGTCCGTGGTCGGGATCGTGCGCCGGGCAGGCTTCGATGCCAGGACCGAAACGCGGGTGTTCGGCATCTCCGGCCTGAAGGACACGGCCGACGCCGTGAAGGTCGAGGAGACACTCGAAGGTACGCCAGGTGTCGTTTCCGCTTCGGTCGATACCGCCCACGGCCAGGTCCGGCTGGAGCGATTTGTCCTCGCGGTGCCGGATGATGCTCTTGCAAACCTTGTGAAGGAGGCAGGCTTCAGTCTTGCCATGTTCGATGATGCGCCCGATGCCGCATCCCAGCGAGAGCATCAGAGGGCCATCCGGGACCACTGGGCGATCGCCGCAGCCGTTGTCCTGTCGGTACCGTTCATCATCCAGATGGCGTTGCACCAGTTCCAGGGAATCAGCTGGTCCATGGCGCCCTTAGTCGAGGCGGCGCTCGCGACCCCCCTGCAGTTCGTGATCGGTGCCCGTTTCTACCGCGGAGCCTTCAATTCGCTGCGTGGTGGCGGGGCGAACATGGAAGTGCTGGTCGTTCTGGGTACCACGGCCGCCTACGCCTTCAGCTGGTATCAGTATCTCTCACTCGGCAGCGACACCGCAGGACAACTCTATTTCGAGGCAAGCGCCATCATCGTCACCCTGGTGCTTGTCGGAAAGTATCTGGAATCCCGGGCGCGGCGCGGTGCGGCCCGGGCCATCCGGGAATTGCTGGCACTGAAGCCCCGGACTGCTCTCGTCCGGCAGCCGGACGGCAGCCTTGTGGAACGGCCGGTGCGCGAGGTGAAAACAGGTGACATTCTGGTCTGCAGAACCGGCCAGCAGATTGCCGCCGACGGTATCGTCGCGAGCGGAGCAGCCGAGGTGGACGAAGCGTTCATCACCGGCGAGAGCATGCCCGTACCGAAGCAGCAGGGCGACCGGGTGACCGCAGGATCCATCAACATCGACGGCCTGATCAGCATCGAGACCCGCGCCACCGGAGCCGATTCGACCCTGGCAAGAATGATTCGTCTGATCGAGAATGCGCAGGCCGGCAAGCCTGCGGTTCAGCGGCTCGTCGACAGGGTGTGCGGGATTTTCGTTCCTGCCGTGGTCACGATAGCCGTCGTTGCGTTCCTCGGCTGGCTCGCCGCCGGCGCCGGTTTCGAAACCGCGATCGTCAATGCCGTATCGGTGCTCGTCATCGCCTGCCCCTGTGCCCTCGGACTCGCTACGCCGACTGCCATCATGACCGGTTCCGGTGCGGCAACGCGTGCCGGAATTCTCATCAAGGATGTCGAGGCTCTCGAGCAGGCACACGGACTGACGCACATGGTGCTCGACAAGACCGGAACACTGACGTCAGGCAAACCGCGCCTCAAGAATACACAAGTCCTGGCTGATCTTGATGAAGATGATGTCCTGCGAATCATGACGTCCCTGCAACAGGGCAGCAGGCACCCGATCGCCGAGGCCTTTCGCGGTGCCGCCGAAGAGCGGCAACTCTGCCTCGTTCCGGTCGAAAACTTCTCCAGCACGGTGGCCGAGGGTGTGGAAGGGGATGTCGACGGTGTCCATTACCTGGCGGGCAACCGGCGTCTCTTCGGCAACCGGAACTTCAGGGCGCCGGATCCTCACGACTTCGAAGCCGGCGTGTGGCTCGGCGCCCGACGCGATGACGGCGATCTCTGGCTCGCCTGCTTCGACATCGGCGACGAGATCAGGGTCGAGGCGAGGCAGGCCGTCGCCGATCTCAAGCGGCTCGGGATCACACCGCTTCTGGCATCCGGTGACAACGAGCACGCGACACGGCGCATTGCCGCTGAAGCTGATATCCCTGAATTCCGGGGCGGAGTACTCCCGGAAGACAAGGTGCGCATCGTCGCCGAACTCATGGAGGACGGCGCGCGTGTCGGTATGGTGGGCGACGGCATCAACGATGCGCCGGCGCTGGCCAGGGCAACCGTCGGTATCGCCATGGGTTCCGGTACGGATGCCGCCATGGAGACCGCCGCCATCACCCTGATGCGTCCCGACCCGAGACTCGTGGCGGCCGCCGTCGACGTCAGCCGCAGGACATTCCGCAAAATCAGGCAAAATCTCTTCTGGGCTTTCATCTACAATGTCATCGGACTGCCCTTGGCGGCGTCGGGTTTCCTCAGCCCACCGTTGGCAGCTCTCGCCATGGCGCTCTCAAGTGTGAGCGTTGTCTGCAATTCACTTGTCCTGAGGACCTGGCGCCCGGGACTGGAGGACATCTCTCGTGAACACTCTTGAATTCGAAGTCACCGGCATGGTCTGCCAGGGTTGCTCGCAGGGCGTCGAAAGAATGGCCGTCTCTCTGGCAGGGGTCAGCGGCGCTGTGGTCGACCACGAGACCGGAACCGCGTCCGTGACCTGCGATCCCTCGGTCGAGCCCGATGCCGTCTACGAAGCCATACGCGACGGTGGATTCGGGGTGCGGGCCTGCGGCAACCCGGCCTGCGCCTGTGACGACTGTCACTGCAGCCCCTGCGCCTGCTGCTGAGGCGGCCGGTCCCTTCGTTCTCAGGCCAACCGGGTCCGGCTTCGCGTGGGATTGGGATCGATCGCGACATCGGCGCACTGTTCGAATTCGATCTCGACTGTCGAATGATCAATTCCGAACCTCTCTTGCAGCCGTTCCTTGATGTTCCGGATCACTTCGTCCGGCATGGCGGACTCCAGCACCCTCGCGTGAAGTGTCGCGACGGACCGTGCCTGGGTGATCGACCAGAAATGGACGTGATGCACATCGGCCACGCCACCCACATGGCTCGTCAGGTCATCGCTGATTTCCTGCGGATTCAGGAAGAGCGGTGAACCCTCGAGGAGGATGTGCGCCGATTCCTTCATAATGGGCCAGGCATTGCGCAGGATGATCGCGACGATGACGAGGGAGAGGATCGGATCGGCGATGGTCCAGCCGGTAGCCATGATGATGCCGGCCGCAGCGACTGCCGCCAGCGATGCGAGCAAATCTCCCATCACATGGAGCCTGGCGCCGCGGACATTGAGGTTCTCCCGGTTCGCGCTGCTGATGATCAGGTACGCCGCGATGTTCACAACGAGCCCGAGCGCGGCGATGATCATCATCGTGCCGCTGAGAATTTCCCGGGGCGAGATCAGGCGCTGAACGGCCTCCGAGACGATCCAGACACTCAGGAAGACCATCAGCATGGTGTTGACGAAGGCAGCCAGGACCTGCATGCGGTCGACGCCATAGGTCATCTTTGGCGTCGGCCTGCGCTTCGACACATGAAACGCATACCACGCAAACGTGAGGCTGGCGAAATCCGAAAGCATGTGTCCGGCGTCCGCCAGCAGCGCCAGCGAACCCGACAGCAGACCGCCGACGAATTCCGCGATCATGAAGCTGCCGATCAGCAGGGCGACCAGTCCCAGTTTGCGGCTGTTGTTCTCAATATCGGAGATGCCGTGCGAATGGGAATGGCCGTGACCGTGGGAATGGCTGTGCGGTGTTCCGGTCATACTCCTCCATGTCGCCCGGCTGGGGCGATCACGCCGGACATACCACCGGACATGCGAAATGCCAACCGGGATGCCTAAAGATTGACAGGCGCGGTCTGCGGTTGTCTATGATGCAGCCACGCCGTTCGATTGACGATGCATTCCAGTTGAGAAATGAACGAACTTGGGGAGGAACACAATGAATTCCATCGATCGAAGCCTCTGTGGCCGGATGGCCACCCTGGGCGCAGCCGGGTTTCTCGCTTTGGCAGGCGCGTTGACCTTACCGCAGCAGGACGTGCGCGCGGACGGGCACCTGAATCTCGTTGCAACGCACGCCTTCCCGCCCCAGGCCGGCTGGGCCCTGGAAACGGACGATGCGTACATCCTTGCCCGTGCGGGATGCCTCGAATCTCTGACCCGGCGCACGGCGGATGGAGCGCTCGAGCCGGCCCTGGCCGATTCCTGGACCCGGCATTCACCGACCCAGTGGGACTTCTCCATCAGGCAGGATGTCCAGTTCGCTGACGGAACACCGTTCACCGCCCAGATCGTGAGCGATGCCCTGAACCGGTTGCTGACCGCCACCGCTCCTCCAAGGGCCTTCGCACCGAAGAGGATCGCGTCGGTGTCAGTCGTCGACGACTCGACGGTGAGGATCGAATCCGTCAGGGCGAGCGTGCTGACGCCGATGCGCGTTTCGTCGCCCAACACCGGGTTCCTCTCGCCGGCCGCGCTCACCGGCGCAACGGTTGATCCGGTCGGTCACTGCATCGGTCCGTTCGACATCGTCGAGCACGTTCCCCAGCAGGCGCTGATGCTGAAGCGCAACGACACCTACTGGGGCGGACCTGCGAGCCTTGAAAGCGGAGAAATGCGCTTCATTCCGGATGGCAGCGGACGCGCGACACAGCTGCGAACCGGAGAGGCCCATATCTCGGCCCTCCTGTCCGTTGCCGACGTTCTGAGACTCGGCTCGGAAACGGGCATTGAGGTCCAGACGGTCGCACAGGCGCGCACCAACAGCCTCTATCTCAACAACATGAAGGCGCCGCTCGACAACATGCTGGTACGGCAGGCCATCCAGAGTGCGATCGATTCGACGGCCATCGCCCAGTCGATCTACGAAGGCTCCGCGCAGCCGGCGGTCGGTCCCTTCGGTCCCAACGATCCGTGGGCTCCGGACGACGCCATGGCTGTTCCCCACGACACCGAGCGGGCGAGGGCATTACTGGCGGAGTCCGGTGTTGATCCCGCATCGATCAGCCTTACCCTTTATGCCTATGTGGAACGCGCAGAACTGCCCGACCTTGCCACCGTCATCCAGGCGCAACTCGGCGAAATCGGCATCAGCGTCGAACTCAACGTGGCAAACTACGGCGCTCTCGAAGCGGATCTGCTTTCCGGTGAATTCGACATGCTGGTCCTCTCGCGGGGCTATCTGTCGGATGTCGCCGATCCGATCGGTTTCCTGACGGCTGACTACACCTGCGAGGGCGGCTACAACCTGTCGCACTTCTGCGATCCCGAGATCGATGCCAAGGTGGATGCGGCGAGCAGTGCGGAAACCGAAGCCGAGCGCTATGCCCTCTACAAGGAGATCGCATCGGAACTCCATGCACGGGCCGTAACCGTCTTCATCGTCCACCAGCAGGCAAGCGACGGGCATCTTTCCAATGTCGCCAACTATGCCGTCCATCCGGACGGACATTACCTGTTCACGAAAGACCTGACGCTCAACTGACGGAATGCCTCGTTTCGCTCCTTGTTCCACGGAGGACAGCAGAGTACCGACATGAACCTGAATCCCAAGTACATCACCTTCGATCTTTACGGAACGCTGACCAATTTCCAGATGTCCGACGTAACTGCCGGACTGATGGCGGACCGGATTACCGGAGAGGACATGAACGATTTCCTGGACGATTTCGAAGCCTATCGCGGTGACGAGGTGCTGGGAGCGTTCAAGCCCTATGCGAAGGTGATCACCGAGGCGTTCAGGCGGACCTGCGAACTCTGGAAGGTCGCGTACAGCAGCGACATCGCCGATGCGATCGTGGATGCGGTCCCCACATGGGGGCCGCATCCCGACGTGCCGGAAGCCCTGGCGAGGACGGCGGAACGGTATCCCCTCGTCATTCTTTCGAACGCCAACGACGAACAGATCAGGCACAATGTGGACAAGCTCGGGGTGCCCTTCCATGCTGTCTACACGGCGGAACAGGCAAAGTCCTACAAGCCGCGCTTCGGAGCGTTCGAATACATGCTGGACAGCCTTGGCTGCGAACGTGACGAGATCCTGCACGTGTCGGCGAGCCTCTATTACGACCTGATGCCCTGTCACGGAATGCGTATCGTCAACAAGGTCTACGTCAACCGCGGTTACGAGCCCTCCGTGCCCTTCTTCCGGTACCACGAGATCCCCGACATCACGCACCTCCCCGGTCTGCTCGGCCTCTGAGAACAGCGGCACTTGTCGGTAACAGGTTTCGCCACGCCAAGGGCCGAAATGGTCATGGCGTCCGGATGTCGACCATCGTGGAAGCAGAGGGAGACGCCAGCATCCGGTGCGACCTCCTCTGTCCGGCCATCGGAGCCCGCTGCGGGTTCATGGATGTGATAGGGTAGGCAGTCGCCTGCCTTCGAGGATGCCACCGATGGAGCGATTTCTGCTCAAGAGAGCGATTGTCCTAGTGGTGACCCTGGCTCTTGTCTCGTTCCTGGCATTTCTGGTTCCCTGGTTCGGTGATATGGATCCCGCGCGCGCCATCATCCGCTCCCGCGTGGCGGACCTTGCGATCGACAGCGCGGCCGCCGAGGCATTGCGCATCGAACTTGGCCTCGACCAGCCGCTCATCGTGCAGTTCATCGACTGGCTGGGCCGGGCCTTCCAGGGCGATCTCGGCCTTTCCTTCACCAGCAGGCTTCCCGTGGCCGACCAGATCCTGCGCGCGTTGCAGGTCTCGGCCACCATCGCACTGACCGCTCTCTTCCTGGCATTGCTCATCGCCCTGCCGGTCGGCACGCTGGCGGCGGTTCACCAGGGACGGCGTCTTGACAGTATCGTGACCTTCCTTGCACAGGGCTTCGTCTCGATTCCCGAATACTGGCTGGCACCCGTACTGGTTCTCCTCTTTGCCGTGGAACTGGGCTGGCTGCCTTCGGCTGGGTGGTCGGGCATCGACACGCTGATCCTTCCCGCTGTCGTGCTCAGCCTGCGTCCGCTTGCCTACTTCGCGCAGGTCATGCGGGCATCGATGATCGATGTTCTCCACGCCGACTACATCATGGCCGCACGAAGCCGCGGCCTCGGCATGGTCAGGGCCCTGGTACGGCACGGTCTCAGAAACGGCATCCAGCCCGTTCTGACAATCTTCGCCCTGTGGCTTGCGGGACTGCTTGGCGGTTCGGTCGTCGTCGAGGTGATCTTCGCGATTCCGGGAATGGGCCGCCTCGTCTATTCGGCGGTCATTAACAACGACATACCGATGCTCCAGGGAAGCGTGATCTGCATCGTCGGCCTGGCCATCCTGATCAACACGCTCGCAGACCTCCTCTACGGCTTTCTCAATCCGACCGTCACCGTGACGGGCCACTCAGGCTAGCCATGGGCTCCCGCGCCGCCATCTGGATCGCAAGGCAGCACTGGACCTTCATCGCCGGTTTCACCGCGGGCACAATCGTGGTCCTGCTGCTCCTTGCCGCGCCTCTCATCTCGCTCCACGACCCGGTGGCACAGGATCTCATGAAACGCCTCTCAGGGCCCAGTGGCGAACACTGGCTGGGCAATGACCAGCTCGGCCGGGATCTCTGGGCCCGCCTGCTTTACGGAGGCCACTTCTCCGTAGTGGTCGCGGCCCTCACGCTGCTGTTCTCGGTGACCATCGGCACCGTCATCGGAGCCTGGTGCGGGCGCGTCGGTGGGTCGTTTGACGAAACCGTGATGCGCATCGTCGACGTCCTCATTTCCTTTCCCGAGATCATCGTCGCCCTCTTCCTGATTGCCATCATGGGCCCCGGCTTCGGCACCCTGGTTCTTGCCCTGACACTGGTCGGATGGACACCGTTTGCAAGGCTCGCTCGCGGCCTCGCACTCGACCTTTCCTCCAGGGATTTCGTCACGGCGGCCGAGGTGCTCGGTTGCTCGCGGACCTTCATTCTCATGAGGCACGTGATCCCCAATGCGCTGCGTCCCATTTCTGCCATGACGTTCCTGCGCTTCGGCCACAAGCTGATCACCGTCGGGGCGCTCTCCTATCTGGGCCTCGGCGTCCAGCCGCCAGGTTCCGACTGGGGTGCCATGCTCGCCGATGCCAGGCAGTTTGCCGACAGGCAGCCCATGCTCGTGTTCGCGCCCGGCATTGCCATCATGGTGACCGCACTCAGCGTGACCCTGATGGGACAGGGACTGGAGATCGATGCCGACAGGTCGCGCCGTCTCCGGTCCGGTACGGAATGATGCCGGGCAAGTCCGAACCCGTTCTGACGGTCAAAGGCCTGGAAATCTCGATTGGCGGAAGCATTACCGTTGTGGAGAATTTCGACCTCGAGATCCTCCCCGGCGAGATCGTCGCCCTGGTCGGCGAGTCCGGTTCCGGCAAGACCGTCACGGCGCTGTCGCTCATCGATCTTCTGCCCAAACCGATCAGAGTGACGAAAGGGAGCATCACGATCTGTGGCGAAACGATTTCGGAAGCGTCTCCGGGCGTCCTCGACGGGATCAGGGGCAACCGGGTCGGCATGATCTTCCAGCAGCCCAAGTCCATGCTCGATCCCTCGAGCAGGGTTGCCTCCCAGGTCGGCGAGGCCCTGCGCGTGCATCGGGGAACATCGCGCAGCCGCGCCTGGTCGCGCGCCATCGAACTGTTGCGGGAAGTCGGCATCCCCGAACCCGAAAGGCGCGCCCGTTCCTTTGCCCATCAGTTGTCGGGCGGCATGGCACAACGGGTGATGATCGCCGCGGCCCTGAGCGGGGATCCGGACCTGCTGATCGCAGACGAACCCACGACGGCGCTAGACGTCACGGTCCAGGCGCAGATTCTCGGCCTCCTGGAAAGGGAAAGAACGGAAAGGACGCTCTCGATCCTGCTGATCACCCATGACCTCTCGATCGTTTCGGCCATGGCGGACCGCGTCGTCGTGATGTACGCCGGACGCATCGTCGAGGAAGGGACGACGGCGACGATCATGAATGACGCGAAACACCCCTATACCAGGGCGCTGGTGGGGTGTTCATTGATGCGAAAGGTGAGCGCCACCGACCTTGAGACCATTCCGGGAACCATACCGTCCCCCGCCATGTACATTCCCGGGTGCAGATTTCATCCCCGCTGCACCCATGCACTTGCGCACCAGGAGGGAAGCGCATGCAGGGCGAGCGAACCGCCGTCAACAGCGGTTGGCGAAGGTCATCGGCTGCGCTGCTGGGCGTACCCTTCATGAACAGCCGATCGGCTCTCCTGGTCGAGGCACGCGATCTCGTGAAACACTTTCCGGTGCGCGGGAGCAGGGGAGCGGCGGTGCGCTCGGTCGACGGTGTGTCGCTTTCAATCATGCGTGGGGAGGTGCTGGGCCTGGTCGGCGAATCGGGCTGCGGCAAGTCCACCCTGGCCCGCCTGATCCTCAACCAGATCCGGCCGGACCACGGTTCGGTCGTGATCGACGGTTGCGATCTCCTTGCCATGAAACGCCGGGACCTGCGGCGATTCCGCCAGACGATACAGCTCATCTTCCAGGAACCGGTATCGGCGCTCGATCCCAGGATGCGGCTGATCGACTCCCTCCTGGCGCCGCTTGGCGAGCACGGGATCGGCACGAAGCAGGAACGCCTGGAGAGGATCCGGGCCATGCTCGGCGAGGTCGGCATCGATCCCGACATCGCGAACCGTTATCCGGGCCAATGTTCCGGTGGGCAGCTCCAGCGTATCGTGATCGCACGGGCCTTGTTGTTGAGGCCGACGTTTCTCGTCTGCGACGAACCCACTTCCTCGCTGGATGCATCGGTCCGCGCACAGATTCTCAACCTGCTGAACGATCTGAAGCGGAGGTTCGATCTTTCTCTCCTGATGATCTCTCATGATCTCAGGGCCATGCGGCACATCTGCGACCGGGTGGCGGTCATGTATCTCGGCCGGATCGTCGAAATCTCACCCGTAGAGCAGATTTTCACCGCGCCAGCCCATCCCTATACACGGGCGCTCAACGCTGCCTCGCTGCTCGATGAAATCGGCCTGGAGGCCGCTGGCAAACTCGTTTCCGGAGAACCTCCGAGCCCCATGCGGCCGCCGCCTGGATGCCACTTTCATCCACGGTGCCCGCTCGCCGACGACATGTGCATGACCCGTTACCCGGAGGCCCTGACGATCGGGAAAGAACACCTGGTTTCCTGCCATCATTGGGAAAGCTGATGCGCCCTTGGACCCGCAGCGACCTGACGCCATACTGAAGGCCGGCTCGCGAACTGGCGGTTTCATGCAGTATTCAGCAGCTCCCGGTTCCGGCCAGGATGCCGGGAAAGGCGAGAGTCTCAACAACAGGGTCCATCGGATCCTCAAGAACGAGATCCTGCTGTGCCGCCTGCATCCGGGCGTGGAGATTTCCGAGGGCATGCTGGCGGAACGCTACAGATTCTCGAAGGCACCGCTGCGCAACGCTCTGGCAAGGTTACGCCAGGAAAAACTGGTCCTTACCCGGGGTCGTCTCGGCAATATCGTGGCGCCGATTTCCATCCAGGATGTCCACGAGGTGTTTCAGTTGAGACTGTTGCTCGAAGTGGAAGCCACCCGCCTTGCTGCCGGCCATGTCGATGCACCGCTCCTGAAAAGGCTCGATGCCGAGGTTCGTGCATGCCACCCATCGGACGGAATCGGGACGAACGCCTCCTACCGCGAAGCAAATTATGCCTTCCATGAACATGTCGTGCAGGCGTCCAGGAACAGCCGGTTAGCGGAAATCGTCATGTCCCTCATCGAGCATCACGAGCGGATCGTGCATTTCAGCCTTTCCCTGAAGGACAGGGATGTCGAGTTCCACCATCTTCACGACGATCTCGTGACGGCCCTGCTCGAGGGCGACGGCGACAGGGCGGCGGCAACTGCCGAACGGGCCATACGGGGAAGCCAGAAGAAGATCATCGAGATCCTGATGGGCAATTCGACGTCCACGTGAAGTTCGACCAGGCGGCGACGCGATGCGCAACCGCGAATTCGCTGAAGACCTTGCCCCTCGGGGCGATGTTCCACATCCAGGTCTCTTCCGGTTCGGGCAGGTGTACACCGTCGAGAAGGTCCTTCACCACCGTCCGGCCATCAGGGCCCTCTTCGTGACGCTCGACATCGCTGACGAGGCAGGCCCGTCGCGCATTTCCGGCGAGCCAGTCGAGATGTTTCAACACGAGTTCCCTGCCGAATTCCTCCATGCGAACAGGGGGAAACGCCGGACAATGGGCCTGGATGTACTGTCGTGGAATGACTGCAAGCTGCGAGAGCAGGTTGACGGAAACCGCGAGATCGAAGGGGCCGTCCGCATTGATTCCGGGCCGGCTTTCCGGCAGGGGCCCACGGCATCCCGACCGGGCAAACCGGTAGCACGCGCGAACCGCACCCGTGATGTCGACCGAAACCAGCTCGACATTGGAGAGGCCGCGAACCGCCTTTCGTGTCTCCCTGCCATGATGGATGTCCGCCAGCACGACACGGCGAAAGGAGCGGTTCAGGGTGTCAACCGGTACGTCCAGCAGCAGGCCCGAACCGGCCACGACAACCGTGTCAAGGTCCCGGCACGACGAGACCGCACGTTCGATGATGGCCTGAGTGCTCATCAGATGAGGCTGCCACGCCTCCCGGCACTCATCCGCGCGTCGGGCGATACCGGAAAGCTCCCTGAAGTAGCCCATGGGAGCCAGATGCCAGGGAGCCGGACGGCGAATGACCTCGGTGATGTCGCGCAGCATGACACTCTTGAAATGTCAGTTGACATGTCATAGCTTGGCCGAACGAGAGGATCAAGGACAATGGGACGAAACGTGCTCCGCAAGCTCCTCGCCTCGCTGATGCTGACGCTTGCGGCAGGTTCACCGGCACTGGCCAATCCGGATGTATGGGTCACGACAAGCTACCTCTACAGGTTGAAGGAGGGCTCCGTCACCGGCCTTGCCATGGATTGGGAATTCGATCCCGTCGCCAGCAGTTTCCTCTTCGATCAGGTTGACACGGACATGGACGGTGTCGTGACGGCCATGGAAGCACAAGCGATGAAGACCGGCGTCCTCGGCATGCTCGCCGAGAAGAATTGGCACCTCCACGTCATGGCCGATGGCGTACCGATGCCCTTCAGCCTCGAGAGTTTCGAACCGGTATTCGAACCGGATCACCTCATGCTCAAGTTCAACGTCGTCTTCGACGAACCGGTCGACTACAGATCGATGGAGATGATCACGAGTCTCCACGACGACGAGACCTTCTTCGATTTCTCGTTTGCCCCGGACGACTTCCTCAAGGTGGAAGGGCCATTCGATCCCCTGTGCGGATTTGTCGTGGGTCCAGGACAGGATCTCCTTGACGGACACGCTTCAACCATCGCTCTTCGCTGCGGAGAACAGCCATGACCCGGATCTTGCGTTTGTTCGGTACAATCGCCTGCCTCTCATTCTTGCTTTTCCTTCCCGTCAACCAACCATCGTTGGCCGACGATTCCGTCGAAGTCTCGGTGACAAGCGTTTCCACAGTCGAGATCTCACGAGAGGAAGGCGGGCCCTGGCAGCGCTGGAAGAGCTTCATTATCGATTTCCAGCGCCGGGCGAACGCCGAAGTCGCCCAGCACATGAACGCGATCGCAAGCGGCGAGAATCTGGGCGCGTTCTTCCTCGGCCTTGCCATCGCCTTCGTCTACGGCGTCTTCCATGCCTTCGGTCCCGGCCACGGCAAATTCATCATCGTTTCCTATTTCCTCGGCCGTGATGCCAGAGTCGGACGCGGTATCGTGATGGCCATCCAGGTGGCCGTTGTGCACGTGATCTCTGCCGTCGTGATCGTCTGGCTTGCGGACGCCACACTGCGTGCCGGCTTCGGGTTTGGCCTTGCCGAAGTCCCCGGCGTCAGGGCCGCAAGTTTCCTGATCATCGCCGCCATCGGCATCTACATGCTCTACCAGGCTTTCCGGGCGGCTCTGGGCTACATCGAACCGGCGCAAGCAGGTCACGGACACAGTCACAGCCACGGCCACAGCCATGGGCGCGGTCACGCACACGGTCATGCGGCGACCAGTACCGGGGAGGCTTCGAAGGTCGAGAGCAGGCTGATGGCGTTCGCAGCAGGTGTCGTCCCCTGCCCGGGCGCGGTCCTGATCATGCTTTATGCCGTGGCCACCGACATGATCTATCCGGGTTTCATTCTCGTGGCGGCGATGTCCGTTGGAATCGGTCTTACCATCTGCACCCTTGGTGTTGGCGCCATCATCGCCCGAAAGACCGCGTTGAAGCTGGTCGAAAGCCATGGAACGGGATCCGGCAGCACGGTCGTCGCGCGGCACGCGCTGAACTTCGGTGGCGCAGTCATCGTCACGCTTATCGGTTTCGTATCGTTCGTGGCCTTCCTCGACGTCCCTCTTGGCTGAGTTCCCGCCGGCTTTCCAGGTACTCTGCCGACTGCATCTCGACGAGCCTCGAAGCGGTTCTGCGGAATTCGAAGGCTCCGTCACCGTCGGAATAGAGGCCGTCCGGCGGTACCTCGGCGGAACACAGAAGACCCACCCTGTTTGCGTAGAGGATGTCGATCAGGGTCACGAATCGCCGTGCCTCGTTGCGCCGTTCCGGAGTCATGGCCGGTATGTCGTCGATGATGACGGTATGGAACGATTCGGCAAGCGCCAGGTAATCGGGGCCGGCGAGAGGACGGCAGCACAGTTCGTCGAAGGTGAAGCGCGCGACGTGACGGGCCTGCCGCGGCACATGGAGCACCCTGCCCTGAACAGGAATGTCCAGAGGTTCGATATCCGCATCACCGATGAGATGCCGAAAGGCATCGTCGAGTGCCTGGCTTGCCGTGGTATCCACCGAAGGGATGTAGACGCCGGTGTGGGCGAGGAAAGCCAGCCGGTAGTCTCGCGCGGCATCGACCTCGACGATGTCGAGCTCCTCCTCGAGCATGGCGACGAAAGGCAGGAAAAGCTGACGGTTGATGCCGCCGTGGTAGAGATCGCGTGGATGCTGGTTCGATGTCGCAACCATGACCACGCCGAGACCGAGGAACTGTTCAAAGAGCCGGCCCAGGATCATGGCATCTGCGATGTCCGCGACATGAAACTCGTCGAAACACAGCAGGTTTGAACTCCCGACAAGCGTTTCGGCTGTGAAACGGATCGTGTCGTTCGCATCAAACGCGGTCTTCTGCCTCGCCTGGATGGCGCGATGCACGTGACGCATGAAGCCATGGAAGTGATGACGCTGCTTGCCTTCGACCTGCACCCGTTCGAAGAAAAGATCCATGAGCATGGACTTGCCGGTTCCCACGCCCCCGTGGAGCCAGACACCCCGGGGTCTCGGACCGCCATGCCTTCGTCCCAGAACGCGATCAAGAAATCCCCTTGACCTCGACCCGGCCAGTTCATGTGCCAGTCGATCGAGGCGCCTTGCGGCATTCTCCTGTTGAGGATCGTGCACAAGATCGCCGGATGAACAAAGATGGTGATAGTGCTCGAACGTGCCCAAAGTCATGGAACTGGCGCAACTGACGCACGTTCTCTAGACTGTTTGCCCGGGTGACGCCATGGCTATTCGGGTGCGGGCGCGTGTAGAGTTCGGAATCGAACGACGGGAGGAATTGACACCATGGCGAACCTTGATCTCTGCTATACCTCCGCTGGCGAACTCGCAGCGCGCATCGCCGCCAGGGAGATATCGCCGGTAGAAGTCGTGGAGAACAGCCTTGAGCGCATCGACGAGGTGAACGACACGCTCAACTGCTTCTGCTTTACCTACCCAGAAGAGGCGTTGAAAAGGGCACGGTCCGCAGAAATGGCGGTCATGGAAGGCAAACCCCTTGGCCCGCTCCATGGCGTTCCGATCGCCATCAAGGACTTCACGCCGACAGCCGGCAAGACCACGACCCTGGGAAGCAGGGTCTACCGAGACAACGTTCCGGAAGAGGATGCGCTGGTGGTGAGCGATCTTCTGGGCGCCGGCGCGATCATGGTGGGCAAGACCACCACGCCCGAGTTCGCCCATGACGGTTTCACCCACAGCCCGCTGTGGGGCGTGACGCGCAATCCCTGGAACCCGTCACGCACTCCCGGCGGTTCATCCGGCGGTTCGGGAGCGGCCGTGGCATCTGGATGCGTTCCGCTGGCGGAGGGATCCGACATGGGCGGATCGGTGCGCATCCCGGCAGCGTTCTGCGGCATCGTCGGCCTCAAGCCGAGCCTGGGACGCATTCCCATGACCATCCTTGCGTCCGTCTTCGACAACATCAGCCATTTCGGGCCTCTGGCCCGGACTCTTGACGATGCCGCCCTCTTTCTCGAGATCTGCCAGGGACCGTCCGAATACGACATCATGTCGATCCCCTCGCCCATCGAGTTCGGACGTCCGCTGCCTTCGGATGTCGATGGCATGAAAATTGCCATGGACATCGATCTTGGCTTCTATCACGTCGATCCGACGGTGGCCGCCCATGTCGAGGCCTGTGCGGATGCCCTGCGCAGCGCCGGTGCCACGGTGGAAGAGGTCGATCTCGGATGGACACGGGAATGTGCCGATGCCTGGCTCGCCTACTGGAACGTCTATCTTGCCGCGTTCTTCGAACAACATCTCGACGAGAGGCGTGACGATCTCGATCCCACCATTGTCACCATGTTCGAGGCCGCCCGAAAGATGGATGCGATCAGCTTCAAACGACTCGAGTTCGTGAGGACCCGGCAGTGGCACCGGTTGTGCGAGGTCTTCGAAGAGCATGATGCCCTGATCTGCCCGACGACGCCGGCTCCTGCGCCCGCTGCCGAGGGTTCGGATATCGACCAGCTCGGGGAGACCGAGGACGGCAAGATGCTCTCGAACGACATGACGCTCGTGTTCAATAATGTCGCGCAATGTCCTGCGCTTTCCGTACCCTCGGGCATGACGCAGGACGGCCTTGCAACATCCCTTCAGATCGTCGGCCACAGGTTCGACGATCCGACGGTGCTGAAGATCGGCGCCGCGATCGAGAGACTTCGCCCCTGGGCGCACCTGCGTCCACCCATCTGAACCTCGGTCAAGGTGCCGATGATGCGCACGGCAAGGCAGCATTCGACATCCTCGACTCTTCCTTCCCGTGACAACGATTGAGACCGAGTCGCCCGGTCAGCGCGGGGCGGCATTTCGCATTCTCTTTGCCAGTCTGATCTGTGTCGGGATCGGTCAGTCGCTGCTCTTCTCGGTTCTGCCACCGGTGGCCCGGACGATGGGCCTCAATGAGTGGCAGGTCGGCCTGCTCTTCGCGATTTCCGGCGGCCTGTGGGCAACCATGAGCCCGTTCTGGGGCCGCCGAAGCGACCTGATCGGGCGCAAGCCCATCATAACCATGGGTGTGGCAACCTATGCCGTCTCAATGACGCTGCTCGTTCTTGCCATACAGTCCGGGCTGGCCGGTTGGCTGCCGGTCATGGTCGCCTTCCCCCTGATGATTCTGGCCCGAATGCTCAACGGCGCGTTCGGTTCGGGTTCCTTCCCGGCCGCACAGGGCTATATCGCCGACAGGACCAGCCGGTCGCAGCGCACCAGCGGCATCTCGATGATCAATGCCGCCTTCAACACCGGGGTGGTGTTCGGCCCCGGCCTCGGCGCGCTCCTGGTGGGCGTCCACCTCCTGGCCCCCCTGGTGGCGGTCGCGGTCATCGCCTGCTTCAGCGTTCTCCTGCTTGCCATCTACCTTCCCGAAACCCGGTCCGCGGGCCCGCGCAAGACGATGCCGCGCATCTCGCTTCTCGATCGCCGGATCGTGCCTTTCGTCATCGGCAGCGTGATCATGAGCATCTGCCACGCCGCATCGATGCAGACCATCGCATTCTTCATGATGGACACACTTCAGCTCGATGCCGAGGAAGCGGCGCGCAAGGTAGGGTTCGGACTGACACTTGCGGCCATTGCCGCACTGGTATTCCAGATCGTCATCGTGCCCCGCCTCGACCTTGGTCCACGATTCCTTCTCAAGGTCGGCGGACCGGTGGCGCTCGCCGGCTTCGTGCTGATCCTCGCAGGCGGTTCCTATCCGGTCATGGTCGTTGCCATGATTCTCTTCGGCGTCGGCCATTCCATGTTGCGCCCGGGCTTTGCAACGGCAGCTTCGCTCTCGGTTTCATCCCAGGAACAGGGAACCGCCGCCGGCACGCTCATCGGCACAGGCGCCGCAGGCCATGTCCTGAGCCCGCTGATCGCCATGCCGCTCTACATGGTCTGGACGCCGGGGCCCTTTGTCATGACCACGCTGCTGATGGCATTCCTGATCGCCTACGTGCACATGGAGCCGAGGATTCGCGCCGCCACCGCCCGTTCCTGAACGGGCTCAGCATTCCATTGAACACTGAACCACCTTGAGGAGGGAAGCCACGGTCGAATGGAGCGCAACTGCGTCCATAAATGTTGAGCGCCGGGGTGGGCGATCATCCGGTGCACAGCGACTGCGATACGCCAGAAACGCGCTTCATCCTGTGACCGAAACCAGGACAGGTATGCCTGATCCTCTCTTTGGTATTTCAGGTTGGCTGGAATTGCATGCAGAATACCCCTTTGTCGAACCGCGACCCGCTTGCGATGTACCACCCAGCCGACCGAATCATGTCATGTCCGCCACGGCACTCATCACGGATGGCCGACCTGCGTGACTGACGGCAAGGCTCTTGAAACGCTCACACGCCAGCAACGCAACATGGCGTTGGTCGAACCGATTGCGCGGCTGTCTCTCGACCGCAGGGTGATCTTCAGGGACGACCCGGGCATCCCTGATCGCCTTGACGTTCAATACCTGGCGCTGAGCGCCATCGACTTCGTCATGGAACGATCCGCGATAGAGTCTGGCGCTTCGCCCGATGAGATCGTCGAGCATGTCGCCAGAGAGGCGGCACGCATCAAACCGGCCCTTACCGTGCGGCAGGGTCTCAAGGTGGGACAGACGATTGTCGATCATCTCGGTAATGCACGGGAGGGGCACAAGGCGTTTCGCGCCGAATACTACGACCCGGACCGGGGCGGCTTTTCGTTTCATGACTTCAGGCTTCTCGCCCTTTTCACTGCCGCTGACGGGTCGCCCCGCTTCAAGCTAGCGGCCGGCGCACAGACATTGGCGTTGGCGATGCTGGACGTCGGACCCGAGTTCGCGCAGGAGGCGGAAGCCATCATGCTTCAGAAGGCGGTCGAACGGGGCCGCTTCGAGGACGCCATCACCCTCGCCCGTCGCTCGCGCATTCGCTCCATCCACTATAAGCAGTTTATCGAGGACCAGCTGTTCCACACCCGGCGTGCGGCCGATCGCGTAACGTGGAGCGAAACGGTGTTGCCCAAGCTCGATCAGGCCCGCGCGCACCTGACGGACCGACGCAAGCACGAGGCCACGATCATCGAATCGATCCGGGAACACATAGCTGCGGCGCAGGGTGATGCGCGTGACAATCTGGTCGTCCTCAAGAATTCTATCGACGACAGCCTTGGGCGCCACGCGGCGCTGTTCCAGCGCGTCATGTCGGCGTCGGAGGAGTTCAGGCGAATACAGGCTGGCGCGTTCCGGACCCGTCTTGTGCGGGACATTCCGGACATCGAAGAGCGCATTCTGGGTCCTCTTCTTGCAGCGCCCATCCGTACTGCGGCGGACATGGGCGACGACATTGCGATCGTCTTCGCCGCTCCCTCACCACCGCACCTCTTTGATCTGGCATTGCTCTTCGAGACTGTCACGCAACCCCGCGCTCAGCGCGACCCGGCCGGCACAGAAGACATGTACGATCTCATGACGCTCGAGCGCGTACCGCCCGAGTTCGACGCCGATGACATCCGCACTGCACAGGACTGGCTGGTCCGGACGATTACGGCTCGCATGCGCCTAGACATGGCGTCGGCCATCAGGGAGGCCGAGAACCAGGATCTCGCGGAATCCATCCTGCGTTGTGTACTGTTCCTGATGCTGAGGTCATGGTGCCCGGAGGACGATCCATTGGGCGTGATCGCTTCAATCGACGGCGCGATCACGCACGACCGCGTGGCGGGCGACAATTTGGTGCTCGAGAGGGATGCCGAACGATGGCCGATCTGACACGGCTGAGCGAAGCCCAAAAAGCGGTTCTTCTCCTGAACAAGGGGCTGTCGCCACGAGCCTCCGCGTCGCGCGGCGATTCCGATTATCGGATGCTGCTCGCGCACTGGCGCGCCGAACCCGAGTTCCGCGAGCTGGTTCGCGAGCTTGCGCCAATGCTCGATCTCAGGGTGATCGATGTGCTTGAGCATTCGATCGTGCTGGCACCGCTTGGTCCAGACAGCGTCTTCGCGTCGACGCTCACAGATCTGCGCCGGGACCTGGGAGAAATGTCGCGCGGCGCACTTGCTCTGATCCATATTGCAATAGCAGCCACGTTCTTCCCGACCGCTGCGGTTCTGGTGGGCACACAGGAGGATCATGCTGAGCTGACGGCGACCCCTGCGCGCATAGCGGCGCTTCTCCGCGAGCAGTGCCAGCGTCTTGAGGAACAGGCGACCGACGACCCCGATCTGGAGGAAGCCGGGCTGGTGGAGGCCTGGCGTGAGCTCATGCGCCTGCCGGAAACCAGGCCGGACGGCGGCCAGCGCGCGGCACTGGGTTCACTGGTGGGCATGGTCAAGCTGGTCATGAACCACCTGTACGACCACGGAATGGTGCGGACCCTGGACACGGCAGAAGGCGAAACCTACATGCCGACGCCCCGCTACCGGCTTCAGGTACGAGAGTTCGCGGCTCACGAACTGTTCGAGCGCTGCACCGCGGTCCTGCCGGACTTTCTCGCCACCGGGAGTCGATGAATGCGGTTCATCACACGCATTCATCTCTCGGATTGCGGCTGGCACGAGGCTTACTATCCCGGAACCACCATCGAACTCGCCGATCCACGAACCGGCGAGCCATCCCATACAGTGTTCAGCCTCGAAAACACCGGTGGCAAGACGTCCTTCCTGGCGTTGGTGCTGAGCTGCTTCGACACCAGCGAGCGCCGGTTCCTGAAGACGCTGATCCGACCCAATCAGAAGTTCAACCACTATTTCGGCAGCCTTCCGGCATTCATCCTCGTCGAGTGGGACCTCTCCGGCGCTCAGGCAAGCTTCCTGGAGCCGGAACGACTGGTAACCGGGCAAGTCGTAGTGCCCCGCGGCGAGGGTGTGCAACGCGATCTCGACCGGCACTTTTTCACGTTCCGGAGCGGGCCCGGCCTCACGTTCGACGACATCCCCGCGCCCGGATTGGGGGGCTTCGACGAGCATGGTCGTCTGAATGGCCACCAGGACGTACAGCAATGGCTTCACGCGATGCGTTCGGACCATCCCGGCAATTTCCAGGATTTCGTCAGACAGTCGGATTGGAAGCGCAAACTTGCCGAAGAAAAAATCGACACCGGGCTTCTCTCCGCCCAAGTCGATTTCAACTGTAGCGAGGGAGGCATCGAGGACTTCCTCAACTTCCGCAACGAGCCGCAGTTCGTGCGGAAGTTCCTGACCATGACGGTGCCGGTAACCGAGGCCAGCGCTGCGCGCGGGGTGCTCGCCGAACACGTCATCAGACTCGCGGACCTGCCACGCCTGGAGCGCCGGCGCGATGCAATGGGCCGGCTCAAGGAGAAATTCGCACCGTTTGTCGACATCGCCGCGAAGTTGCGCACGGCACAGGACGAGGCAAGACGTTCGGGCATTTATGTCTCATCGATCAAGACAGCACTGGACGCACGCGAAAACGAGGCGTCACGGCATTCGGAAAGGCTCAACGAAATGATGGGCACACACGAAACCGCCGCAAGGGAAGCCGAGGCCGCGCGCAAGGCAGCGCGGGTGGAGCTTGCCTCCGCTGTGGTCGAGACTGCACGGCGGCGGCACGAGCACGCCGAAGCGTCCGCGTCGACCCGCGACAAGGAACGTCAAAAGGCCGAGTCGCGCGCACGTCTCATCAGGGCCGCGGGGTCGATGCGCGATATTATTGATGACCGTTCGCGGATCCGGACGCTGAACGAGGCGATTGACGCCGAACATGCGGACCTGCAGCCGCGTCGCGACGCACTCAGCAGAATCGGGGCCAGCCTCGCGGCCACTCTCGGCCATCATGCCACTCGGTTGCGCGAGCTCCAGCGCTTTCTCCTGGCCAGCGCCGAGGAGCTGGAGTCGGCAGCACGCGAGGCCGAGGTTCAACGGGCGGACGCTTGCCAGAGCGCTGAGACCGAACGCCGGGAAGCGGCCCAGATCGAGGTCAACCTCGGTCATGCACGCGACTTCCGTGCCGAGCTGGAAGTGGGGCTTGTCCTTGAGGCGGGCGAAAGCGCCGGGGCGGCGGTTCAACGTCATGCTGCAGACGCGAAAGCGGCCAGCGATCAGGCCGACCTGTTGCACGTCGACGGCGACGGGAGAGAACGCGATGCCGCACGACATCGGGAGATCCAGGGCGATCTCAAAACCGAACGATCGGGCCTGGAAGCCAAAATCGAGTCTCTCTCGGTAACGATCCGGGAAGGCGAGTCGATGCGCATGGAACTGGCCATCGAGCCGGTGATCCTCGAGCTGACCGGCGAGAGCGAAGTCGACCCGGAGGCAGACGCTGTCGCCGCGGTTCTGACGGATGCCCGGCACAAGCGCTCGGCCAGGCTGCGCGAAGACGAACGCCGCCGAACGGTATTGCAGGCCGATCGCGAGTCCCTGGAGGTCGCCGGGCTCGCATCAATCGACATGGATGTCCATGCCGTCGTGAAGAGGCTCCGGGACTCGGGCATTGCCGATGCCCAACCCTTTGCCGCGTACCTCGCCGACGTCCTTGGTTCGCCGGATGAGGTTCGCCGGTTCGCCGAAACCGACCCGGCCCGCTTTATCGGCGTCGCCGTTCCCAATCGGAACCACCTGGACGCGGCCCGCGACGTGCTGGGGTCGCCTCCGGCCCTGAGCCGGCCCGTGACCGTTGCAATCGCCGACGATACCCCGTCGACGGCCGGGGCCGACCGCTTCGTGCTGGCCGTGGACGAGCCGGCCGCTTACGACCGGACCGCCGCTGGGGACCTGGGAAGACGGATAGAGTCCGACCTCGCCGACGTCGCACTGTCGATCAATGCACAGCAGGTGCGCATTGACGGCCTTGAAGCCACACAGCGAAAAATTGACGCCTGGCGCGAACGCTTCGGAGGCGGCCGTCTCGAAGCAATGCAGCAAGAGGCGAACCGCAAGGAGGCCAGAATCGTGCAGATCCACAGCGAGGTCGAAGCGCTGTCCGAACGGATCGGAGATGCCGAGCGTGACGCCCGGGACTGCCGCAACCGCGCGAACGAGCGCGTCGGACAATCCCATGCCTGCGCCGAGAGGTCACGGCGCGCGGACGGCCACCACGCGCAATGGGAATCGAAAGTCGACGGCTGGCGCAGGACACACCTCGATCACCGACAGCGGGCCGTTTCCGCCATTGAACTTGCTGCAAAGAAGGAAGCGGAACGGGAAGCAAATACACGGGAAACCCAGGAACGGCGGCAAGAGGCGTCGCAAGCGGCGGCCGAGGCTTCCAAAACGGAACGCGAGGCGAGCGAAATCGCCTATTCGGAACCCGGAGGAGAGAAGGAGAGCGACCTTGATGTCCTGCGCCGCGACTACAGGCAGAACCTGGAGGCCTTGCTGACCCTGGAGCGAAATGAGGTGGACCGTCTGCGTGGACGGCAGGACGAAGCCAAACGCAGTCTGGTGGAAAAGGAGGAACGCTATGCACGTGATTTCGGGGATGTTACACGCGCCGAAGCCGAAGCCGAAGCCGTCCTCGACGGACTCGCGGAGACCTCCGCAGCTGCCGGCGCAGCGCTTGAAGCAGCGCGTGAGAACGCATCAGTTTCCCGCGCGGAAGCCGATGCCGCCGCAAAACGGTATCACTCCGAGAAGGAAACATGCGCCCGCGATATCCGGCCCGATCGGCTGATCGACCTCGGTTTGCTCGAGCCAGAGGCGCTTGCCCGCATCACGCCCCGGTCCGAGGTGATCATCATCGAAGAGGAGGCTATCGCCAAACGAGAAGCCGATGCCGCACGGCGGTGCCGCGACGAAGCCGCACAGACCGGGCGGACGGCGAAGGAGTGCCGGGCATTGGCTACCACCCTTGAGAGCGTCCTCGGCAGCGAAATCGTTCCGGTCGAACCGGTCGACCTTCCGCCCCATGACGAGCTCAACGCACTGGTCGGCGAGTCCGTGGCCGCACTCCGCCGGGCTCAGGAGGCGTTGGCCAGTGCACGCGAGGCGGTCTTTACAAGCTACGATGTCATCCGTCAGTTCACGAACTCCGACATCTTCAGGCAACTCGGAAGCGAGCGTGAGGTCGCGTTGCACCTCGGCGCGAACGACGCCCTCGCCGCTGCCGGCACTGCCGGCAGGACCGCCGGACTCATCGACGATCGCCTGAAGACGATCGAGCACGACATCGCCCGCCTCGACGACGATCTTCAGGCCTGTGTCGGGGAGCTGGAGCGCCTGTTGGGCACCGCCCTGCATATCCTTCGGCGGATGACCCGCAACGGGCGGATCCCGGACCACGTGCCTCGTTTCGGTGGGCAACAGGTCTTCCGGATGAGCGCCGACTTCTCGCCTATCCCGGCCGCACAGCGCAGGGAAATCCTGCGCAGTTATGTCACCGACCTGGCGGAAACCGACCGGGTCCCGGAATCGGGCCAGGATATCGCCGCCGAGCTCGTCGACCGCTTGACCAGGGCGATCGGCAGGAGTTCGCTCGGCATCCGGCTCCTCAAACCCAAGGGCGAAGGCGATACCGAATACATGCCGATCGACAAGGTCACCGTCTCGGGCGGCGAGCTTCTTACCGCAGCGATGATGATCTACTTGGTACTCGCACGCCTGCGGGCCGAAGCCATGCAGGGCCGCGCAAGCGACGGCGGCGTCCTCATCATGGACAACCCTCTGGGCAAGGCGAACAAGGCCCTGCTTCTGAAGACCCAGATCGGCCTTGCGGATGCCATGGGGATCCAGCTCTTCTATACCACCGGCATCCAGGACACCAACGCGCTCGCCGAGTTCGAGAATATCGTCCGGCTGCGGCGCAGCAGCCAGTCACGGGCCACGGGCCGCATCCATATCGAGGTCGAGGCGATGCGCGCATACATCGACAGGCCGACCGCCGGGCGGACGGCGCGTCCCACCGCGGCAGCCGAATGACATGTCCTCGTTCGCGGAGGAGTTGCGATCGCTCGGCAAGCGCCGCATCGGATTGCCCGAATTGCGCGCCGCCTTTCTGCGCGCCCATCCAGAAGCTCTCGCGGTGCCGGATCTGCGCCAGCTGCTTCTCGATACATTGAGGGGACTCGAGCGCGACGGAGCGATCCACCTTCCCCGCAAGGGATGGGACAGGTCCGGTTCTCCAGCACTTCCGCGCACTGCCAGTCTCGCCGATGCGCTCCCCGCCCGGCGTATCCGGGCGGCCCAGCCCTGGCTCCCGGTCGTCGCCTTCGCCGCCGACGAACGTCACCCGGTACGTCTGGCCGACCTGCAGGCTATCAACGCATTTCTGATCTCGGCCCGCGACAGGAAACCCACTCGAGCGCCGACACGGGAGCGCTCGCTGCAGATATTCGGCGACGAGAAACGCCTCGACGATCTGCGCAAGGGGAAAACCGGTCTGTTCGAGGGAAGAATCTCTCTGGAGGACCTCCTCTGCTACCCGGTTGCGCCCCCGCTGCCCTGTGAAATGCCACCGCAACGGCCATACGGACGGCCTGTTCTCGTTCTGGAGAACTACCACTCCTACGACAGCTTTTGCCGATGGAACCGGCAAGCGGCGCTTTACGCCGCGATCGCCTACGGCGCCGGCAATGCCTTCCGGCAAGGGGCCGGCAACCTTGACGACCTCATTGCCGCCACCGCCGCCATCGGAGCCGTTTACGTCGGCGACCTCGATCCCGCCGGAATTCGAATTCTGATCGGGGTCAACCAACGCCGCCAGGCTGAAGGACGGACGACATTGCGACCTCATCGCGGTCTTTACCGATGGTTGCTTGAGCACGGCTGCCGTTGCCCTTTGGAAACGACACCCGCAGACGGTCTCGACACCGGCCTCGCCAGTCTGTTTCCTGGCGAAATCGCAACCTGGCTCGTCGACCTGTGGACCGCAGGCCACCGCATCCCTCAGGAAAGCTTCGGTCTGGAACAGCTTCTCGGAGACGACGCGACCGTCGCCGCGCCCGACGCCGCCTGAGCCCGGCGTTGACCACCCGAGAGCAGACCGGCTCCCTACCCGTCGAGGTCGGGCAAAAGCGGCAGTTCGCCGAACTCGATCCCCTCTTCACGCAGTTCCTGCGCCTCGCTCAAGGTGGCGGCGCCGTAGATGCTGCGCTTCTCGGCATCGCCGTAGTGAATTTTCCTCGCCTCTTCGGCGAACTTGGGACCCGCGTTCTCGAAGTTCTGTTCCACGTACTCCTTGACCGCGCGCATCATCGCCATGGCTCGCCCGGCGTGCTCCTTCTGCTTGGCAAGCGTCACGGTCCGGGGAGCCTTGCCCGGCTCCGGGGCCGGAGCATCCTCGCTCCTGGTGTGTCGCGCAACGGCGACATTGGGCGCCATCAGGGCCTTTTCGACCCGGGTATCGCCGCACATGGGACAAGCGACATCCTTCGAATTGACCTGAGCGTCGTACGATGTCGAATCGGCGAACCAACCCTCGAAGACATGGCCGTTGCTACACTGGATATCGAACACGATCATGACACGCACCCCGCAAGGGTTGTATCCAATGTAGGCCGAATCGGCACTGGAACAAGATGACAAGCACTCGACCGCCCCACGATGACCTCGCACCGAGCCCCTGGGTCAGGCGTTTCGTGCCGCTGCTTGCGGCCGGCGGACGGGTGCTGGACCTGGCCGCCGGGAGCGGCCGTCACACGCGCCTGCTGCTCCAACACGGCCATCGGGTGACCGCGCTCGACCGCGATGCCGAACCGCTTTCCCGGTTCCTCGGCGACTCCTCGGTCGAGATCATCGAATGCGACCTCGAAACCGGCGGACCCTGGCCGTTCGCCGGCAGAACGTTCGAAGGCGTCGTCGTCACGAACTACCTCTGGCGGCCCCGCCTCGAGGACATCGTGGCCAGCGTGGCGATAAACGGTCTCCTGATCTACGAGACCTTCGCTGAAGGCAATGAACGCTTTGGACGGCCCCGCAATCCCGATTTTCTCCTCAGGCCCGGCGAACTCCTCGATGCCGTGGCCGGACGGTTACGCGTGCTGGCGTATGAGGACCTCGTCCTCGACGATCCCCGTCCCTGTGCCATCCAGAGGCTCTGTGCCCGCAGAGACGCATGAGCCGGTCGGATGAAGCGTATAGGGGCGGTCGTGCTCGAGGGCCGGAATGATGCTCCGGACACGCTCGACCTCGGCTACCGGCGCCATCCAGAGGCTCTGTGCCCGCAGAGACGCATGAGCCGGTCGGATGAAGCGTATAGGGGCGGTCGTGCGAGGGCCGGAATGATGCTCCGGACACGCTCGACCTCGGCAAGATCGACATCCGCGATGCAGTATCCCACATCGCTACCGGCGTCCGCCAGAACCACGCCCCAGGGATCGATGATGAGCGAATGACCGCATGTGCGCCGGTCGCCCGGATGGCTGCCGGTCTGGCAGGGCGCGAAGACGAAGGCACCGCATTCGATCGCCCTGGCCCGCAGCAGCACCTCCCAGTGGGCCTCGCCCGTCACCTTCGTGAATGCGGAAGGCACGGTGAGCATGACCGCACCCGCTTTGCATAGATCGCGGTAGAGATGGGGGAACCGCAGATCGTAGCAGACCGTCATGCCCAGAAGCCCCCACGGCGTGGGGGCGAGCACGGCCTTGTCGCCGGGATGAAACATCTTCGATTCCCGGTAGCGTGAGCCGTCGGGAAGGTCGACATCGAACATGTGGATCTTCTCGTAGTCGGCGGCCTTGCCATCGGGACCGAACAGGAAGGCGTGGTTGGCGAGTGTCCCGTCGGTACGCAGTGCCGCCACGGAACCCGCCTGGAGCCAGATGCCCCTTTTCCTGGCAACGCCTGCGAAGGCGATGAGCGCCGGGTGATCGGCGGGACGAAAGGCCATTTCCAGCCGCTCTTCCTCGCTTCCTGCCATGAGCGCCACGTTTTCCGGCAGTCCGATGAGATCCGCACCCGCATCGGCGGCCTCGTGAATGAACGAACACGCAATCTCGATATTGGCATCCATGTCGAGCTGCGCGTTGACCTGAATGCAGGCTATCTTCAGTCTTGTCATGACGCTGGTCCAAGTCTGGCTGCGAGATCACCGCTTCGGTCGAGTGCGGCAAGTTCGTCGAATCCACCGATCGACGCCCCGTCGATGAAGATCTGGGGCACCGTCTTTGCACCGCCGGCGAGTTCCGTCATGCGGGCCCGCTTCGCGGCGTTCATTGTCACATCGATCTCCTCGAACGCAATGCCCCTGGATTTCAGGAAACGCCTTGCGCCCGAGCAGTAGGGACAGAACATGGTCGTGTAGACGACGACTTCGGCCACGGCTCTCTTTCCCCGAATCCCTGCGGATCATACCAGTGTTCGTGCCTGACAGGAATTGTCTCCCCCGGGTTGTCCCACGCAGCCCGACCGAGCACGATGACGCCATGAACGATATCCCTGCGCCTTTCGACCGCCGCGCGGTTCAGCGTCACCGAAACGCTGTTGCAAGCCGGCGGCAGGCTGAGTTCCTGTATCGTGAAGTCGGTGGCCGCCTGATCGACCGTCTCGACGACATCACCCGCCACTTTCCGGTCGTGTGCGAACTCGGTGCCCGCGACGGGTGGCTGCGCTCCAGCCTCCTCGATCGCAAGGCGACAGGCTTCCTCGTCCAGTCCGATCTTTCGCCCGTATTCGCTGCCCGCCTCGAGGGTCCCGGCCTCGCCGCCGATGAGGAATTTCTCCCGTTCGCCCGGGAATCACTCGATGCCGTCATCAGCAACCTTGCGCTCCACTGGGTCAACGATCTCGTGGGAACGCTCATCCAGATCCGCATGGCGCTCCGGCCCGACGGGCTGTTTCTGGCCTCGCTGCTGGGCGGAGAAACGCTCGTGGAACTGAGATCCGTGCTGGCGGAAGCCGAGATCGCCGTCACCGGCGGCCTCTCGGCGCGGCTTTCTCCGATGGTGGAAATCAGGGATGCCGGCGCGCTGCTGCAGCGTGCCGGCTTCGCCCTGCCGGTCGCCGATACGGACCGCATCGACGTGACCTATGCCGACGCGCTCGCCCTCATGCGCGATCTGAAGGCCATGGGTGAAAACAATGCCTTGCGCGACCGTGCCAGGCACCTCGCACGCAGGGACGTGTTCCTGGCGGCCGCATCCCTCTATCAGGAGCGGCACGCGGACAGCGAGGGCCGGATACGGACGACCTTCGATGTCATCTACCTGACGGCCTGGGCTCCTGACATCTCCCAACAGAAGCCGCTGAGACCCGGCAGCGGACGCGTCAGTCTTGCGGAAGTCCTGTAGCCCTTCACAGGAGATCGCAGAGCATCGCCACCAGGGGGGCATCGGCCGGTGGCATGGGCCATGAGGCCATTCGGTTGGGACGGACCCACGCCAGCCTGGCGTGTTCACGTGCCGTGATCCGGCCGTCCCACCGGCGGCAGACATAGAGCGGCATCAGGAGGTGAAAGTCGCTGTAGGCATGGCTTGCAAACGTGAAGGGTGCGAGACAGGACTCGGTCACGTCGATGGCGAGTTCCTCGCGCAATTCTCGTATCAGGGCATTCTCGGGAGTTTCGCCGGGAAGTGCCTTCCCGCCGGGGAACTCCCACAGTCCCGCCATGGGCTTGCCCTCGGGGCGCTGCGCCAGCAGGACGCGGTTGTCGGCATCCACCAGCGCACAGGCGACCACGAGCAACATCACTTCAGGGTCTCCGACCAGAACACCCTGTAGACCTTGTACAGCGTCTCCCTCTCCCTTGCCGGTGCCGGCATCATGCGCTCACCGATGCAGCGCATTCCGATCTTGGCGAGCACCCCTGCGGACGCGCTGTTTTCCACCATGACGAACGCTTCGATCATGTCCAGGCGCAGGGTCCTGAATGCGAAACCGACCAGCGCGCGTGCCGCCTCCGTGGCGTAGCCCTTGCCCCAGCTCCATGGCGCAAAGGCGTAGCCGATCTCACCGGTCCGGTAATCGCTTGAGAGCGTGATGTCGATGACGCCGGCAACTTGCCCGTCCTCGGCCGGGATCACTACATAGACCCAGCCCCGTCCCTCCTCCCTTTCCCGGATGGCGTCCTTCGCGAACGTCTCGGCACAGCCCGCAGGATAGGGATGGGGGATATTCGCCGTGTAACGCGCGACCTCCCACAGCCGACAGAATCGCGTCACCGCAGGCGCATGACGCAGCATGAGCGGTTCGAGAACCAGTCGTCCGGTTGTGATGTCCCTGGGCATTACCGTCTGCACGGTCGTTCCTCACGATCCGGCACGCCGGTTCGGCGGTCGAGATCGACGGCGGTCCGGAACCCGATGGTGGCGCAGCGGTCGAGTCCAGGCCACAGGAGCAGATACTTGGCGGAGAATGCCACATCCTTTGGCCCGCTGTCTGCGTACCACTCGGAACCTTCGACCCCCTTGTCGCTGCCGCCCTTCACCATGCAGAACCTCGTTCGGCCATCACTCATTTCAGATTCGGTCCAGTTCCAGACACGCACCGCATCCTCCTCCAGCAACCCTTCTTCGGCAGCCTTCTGCCACTCGGCCTCCGTGGCCAGGCGCCGCCCGAGCCAGGAGGCATAGGCGCGGGCATCGTCAAGATCAACCTGGCAAACCGGCTCGTCCGGCCGCCCGGAGGGATCAAGGAAGGCTTCGCTCACGGCCGGACGGTAGCCCGTCACTTCGATGAACCTCTCATACTGCCTGGTTGTGACAGATCTTTTGTCGATCGCGAACGACGCCAGGGTTTCCCGAAACACGGCCTCCTTCTCCGAGTGCAGTCCGGGCAGCACCCGGTCGTCGCAATCGTGGGCACTGGCGCTCGCATACATGCCACATTCCCTCAGCCGGTACCTCGTCCGCCGCACGACGGAGCCACCGGCGATGGCGACCATGTCCTGCGGCACCTCGCCTGCCGGCACGCCAGGACCTGGGGACAGACTGCGGACCTCGACAAGCGGCGCCTTGTCGGAAGCGAAATCGCGTTGTCGGCAGAGCTCTGCCTGGCCTTCGAGAAATTCCGAGGGGACCCGGTCTTCGATGACCGCACCGAGACCGCTCCCGGGAAGGTCGATCGAGACATGCCGGTCGACGATATCGAGTTCGCGCCCAGCCATCGGATCGCTTGCGCATTCCGCAGATACGGGAAGACGGACATTGGTGACAGTGTGACCATTCCTGTTGACGAGGGTCCACAGGCGGACCCCGCCATGGTCCCAGCACGAGGCGTAGACACCTGCCGCTGGCGCCATCGCCAGCGGTGTCCAGACGCCTTCCTCGAAGTGACGGTGCCAGCGGTGACGAACCCTGCTCATGAGCCTCAACTGCACTGCATCACGATCCCTCCAGCCGTTCCACGATCCGAAAATATTTTCCCACACCATCATGCCGGTGCCGTTCATCCACGCCAGCTGCACCTCCGGTCCATGGTCCGCCATCCAGCGATGCACCACGTGCATCATGTGGCCGCGATCATGGAACCTGTTGCGCAGGACACCGGGAACGCGCGAATCGCGCCACACTTCGGCCCAGCTCATGTGATGATCGCCGAGGCGTTCGAGCGGCACATAGGCCTGGGACTGCAGGACGACACCCGGCTTGACGGCATCGAGCGCGGCGCGCAGTTCGGGGACCCCTGCCGACAGGGTGTCGAGGTAGAGGCCGTCGGCGTCGAGTTCACCGACAAGATCCGCCAGGCAGGCGTGGTCATTCTTTCCTTCCGGACGCGTCTTCCTGTCCCAGGGGTTGTAGGCGAGGATGACGCGAACAGCGCGGGCATGCAGCCGGTCAACCACCTCGCGCATGCCTTGGAGACCGCCCGGCATACCGCGCCAGAAGTCGAACTGGTTGCGTCGGTCGAAACCGAGGTTGGGATAGGCATGCCAGAGGATGACGCCGTCAAGAACGCCGAACCGCCTCTCGAACGAGTCGACATAGGTTTCGACCCGGCACGTGCCGGTATCCCGGTCCCGAAAACGCTCGTCCCAGAGCAGGATCTTGTGGGTCGTGATGCACCGGCCGACCCAGTCGAACGATCCGTCGCCGGCATGAGCGTGCACGCCGGTTTCCCGCGCCTTCTGGCTCCACGCTTCAAGGCGCGCGCGCCACGCCGGCCATGCACGGGGATCGTCCGGCGCCGCGATCAGATTGGCGGGTTCTTCCGAAATCAGGACTTCTTCGGTCCGCATACGAACAGGGGGTCGCCAATGACATCCCTGCGCGGCACAATCCCAAGACCCGGACCTTCGGGTGCGCGCATGGCGCCATCGACGACATCAGGAATACCGGCCGCATTCGAAACTGACTTCCAGTTGTGGAAGTCGACCGTGTGGAGCCTCATCTCTTCCGGTGTGGAAAGCGACATGTGTCCGATGGCGGAACTGATGATATCCGCCCCGCCGATGCATTCGACCGTCACCTTGAGACCCATGTCCACTGCGAGATCGCGGATCCTCCTCGCGCGCGTGATGCCTGCGAACCGGGAAATCTTGATGGTGACGCCGTCAGCCATCCCTTCCCTTTGGATGCGCAACAGGGCACCGAGACTCTCGTCGAGGACCATCGGTTTGGATGATTGGCGCCGGACGATGAGGTTCTCGTCGAGCGACCAGCAAGGTTGTTCGAGGACATAGTCGATGTCCCTTGTCCGGTCGAGGAAGCGCAGGGCATCGTGGCTGGTCCAGGCGCCATTGGCATCGCAGAAGAGCACGACATCGCTGCCGACCTTGTCGGCAATGATATCGAGGCGGTGCGCATCCTCGACGGGATCGTCGCCCACCTTCACCTGGATGCGGCGGTAGCCGTCTTCGATGTAGCGGCGGGCCGAAGCCAGCATGACCTCCGGCGCGTCCTGTGAAACCGATCTGTAGAGGAAGACGGAGTCGCCGTCGCGGCCCCCAAGATATTCGGCGAGCGGAAGTCCGGCAGCCTGTGCCGCGATGTCCCACAACGCGATATCGATGGGCGTCTTGACGTCCATCTGGCCGTACATCGCACCGTCCATGACACGCATGAGCTTGCCTGTCTCCCTCGGATCGGCGCCCAGGATTTCGGGAGCCAGAACCTTGAGTCCCGCCCTCACCCCACCGGCGAATGCTTCCGAATAGAAGGCCCCAAGGGGTGTGACTTCGCCCCAGCCCGACAGACCCTCGTCCGTCTCGATCTCGACCATGGTCGCGGTCTGTCCGTACTCGGTGCGGTTGCGGCACCGGTAGGCCTTTTCCCGGTAGGGGAGTTCCAGACCATGGACAGAAACTCGCGTGATCTTCATGTCTTCAATCCCGGAGATGGACGGCGAGAAGGGGATGACCGTTCAACCATCTGACCGTATCGTGATCCGCAGCGGATTCTATTCGCATCATACGGGGAGATAAACCATGACTGACATCACCGGACGTGTCGCTCTCGTCACGGGCGCCGGTGCCGGCATCGGGCGAGCCGCGGCCCTTGGACTCGCCGACGCCGGCTTCAGTGTGGTGCTGGCCGGACGCCGCATCGAACGGCTCGACAGTGTCGTGGCGGACCGCCCGGCCCTTGAGGGACGCCTCGTTGCGGTGCCGTGCGACGTCGGCAGTCCCGCTTGTGTCGATTCCCTCTTTGCCGTCGTGGAGCAGAGATTCGGACGCCTTGACCTTCTGTTCAATAACGCCGGTATCGGCGCCCGGGCCGTTCCGATGGAAGAGCTCTCGGTCGACGAGTGGCAGGCCGTGGTTGATACCAATCTCACGGGCGCGTTCCTGTGTACCAGGCACGCGATGCGTATCATGAAGGCCCAGAGCCCGAAGGGTGGCCGGATCGTCAACAACGGTTCGGTCTCTGCGCACGTGCCAAGACCGCTGTCGGCACCCTATACCGCGACCAAACACGCCATCACCGGCCTCACGCGTTCGACCTCGCTCGACGGCAGGAACCATGACATCTGCTGCAGCCAGATCGATATCGGCAATGCGCTGACCAAGATGACAGCAGGTGCAGGAGAAGGTCTCGAGCAACCGGATGGCCGGATCGTCCCGGAGCCGGTCATGGATGTCGCCAACGTTGTCGATGCCATCCTCCTGATCGCGAACATGCCACTCGATGCCAACATCCCCTTCCTGACCGTCATGGCAAACACGATGCCCTATATCGGCAGGGGATGAAGGTTGCACGGCGAAGCCAAGGTTCTCTATAATCGGCCCTTCAAGGCGTCCCAGGCACCTTGGCGAACTCAACAACCGGGGCATGATTCATGGAACTGACTGGAACCGGACTTGCCATCTGGATGTTCTGCGGTTTCCTGCTCGCGTCCGTGTTCGCGATGCTGTGCCGCGGATTCGGCAAGTCGACCGAAATGAGCACCGAGTTTCTGGCCAACATGGGTTTCTTCTGGTCGATCTTTCCGGTCGGCGTGCTCGGAGCGAGCGGCTTCTTCCCCTTCCTGGACCTGAGTTTCCTGGCGCCGTTCGCCTACATCCTGGGTATCGTACCGCTTGCCGTCATCATGACGATGCAGACCACCCGTCAGCATGCGCCGCCTCTCTTCGGCCACGATGGCCAGGGGCGGGTTTCCCTGTTCGCCTGCACGCCGCACGAGGTGGGGACCACCCTGCTCTACGCGCTGCTGGTCTTTTTGGTGTGCACCATCTTCCTGTGGGACGAACTCTACCGCTGATCTTTCCGGCGCGGTGCCGGTTGACATCGACCGCCCTCACTCTATAGTCCGCACGCCCGCGCGCCAGGCCACGGCGGCGGTGCCTGAGCACTTGTGAGATCACCGATGTATGCAGTCATCCAGACCGGCGGCAAGCAGTACAGGGTCGCCCCCGAGGACGTGTTTTCCGTGGAGCGCCTCGACGGCAGCCCGGGAGACATTGTCGAATTCGACAGGGTTCTGATGATCGGCCGCGATGACGCCATCGACACGTCGGCCGCCGGTGCCACGGTGAAGGCCGAGATTCTCGAGCACAAGCGTGCCGCCAAGATTCTCGTCTTCAAGAAGAAGCGCCGAAAGAAGTACCGCCGGCGCGCCGGTCACCGACAGCTGCAGACCGTCGTCCGGGTGAGGGAGATCCACGAGAACCCCGCCGGTCAGGACGGAAACGCCCAACTGGAGGATTGATCCATGGCCCACAAGAAGGCAGGCGGCAGTTCGCGCAACGGGCGTGATTCTCCGGGGCAGAGGCTGGGCGTCAAGAAGTTCGGAGGCGAACAGGTCATCCCTGGCAATATCATTGTTCGCCAGCGGGGCACGAGATTCCATCCCGGAACAAACGTCGGCATGGGTAAGGACCACACTCTCTTCGCCAAGTCCGACGGCACCGTGCAGTTCCGCCGTAAGTCCGGTGACCGAACCTACATCGACGTGGTTCCGGCTGCGCTCGCCGCGGAATAGGCCTCACCCGCAAGCGATCGTTCCTCACCGTTTCCGGACGGTTTCGCTGGGCAACGCTGGGAAATCCGGCTGTCTCCGGATGCCGGCATGAAATTCCTTGATGAAGCGAAGATCTACCTGAAGAGCGGCGACGGCGGCAGAGGCGCCGCCAGCATGCGCCGCGAGAAGTATGTCGAATTCGGCGGACCGGATGGCGGCGATGGCGGATGCGGCGGCGATGTCGTGCTTGCCTGTGTCAATGGCCTCAACACACTGATCGACTTCCGCTACCGGCAGCACTTCAGGGCGCACACCGGTAAGCCTGGCGGTGGCAGTCAGCGCACGGGCGCGAGCGCTGCGCATGTGGTCATCAATCTTCCGCCCGGCACCCAGGTGCTCACCGATGACAGGGCCACGGTCCTCGCGGATCTGATGGTGCCCGGCGAGCGGGTGACGCTGTTGCGCGGCGGGATCGGAGGACGCGGCAATGCACGGTTCAAGTCCTCGACAAACCGAACGCCCAGACGCGCCGAACCGGGCCGTCCGGGGGAGGAGCTGTGGGTCTGGCTTCGTCTCAAGCTGATCGCCGATGTCGGCATGGTCGGCCTGCCGAATGCCGGCAAGTCCACGCTGCTTTCGGTCGTCTCGCGGGCAAGGCCCAAGGTCGCCGACTATCCCTTCACCACGCTCCATCCCCATCTCGGCATGGTGCCGCTTGACGGGGACGGTTTCGTCATGGCCGATCTTCCCGGTCTGATCGAGGGTGCACACAAGGGCACCGGCCTGGGTGACCGCTTCCTGGGGCATGCGGAAAGGTGTGCTGCACTGGTCCATCTTGTGGACGGGACATCGCAGGATGTGGCTGGTGACTGGAGGACGGTGCGCCACGAGATCAGGTCTTATGGTAACGACCTTGAGGCGAAGACCGTGGTGCCGGTTCTCACGAAGGTCGATGCCCTCTCCGAAGATGAGCGGCGCAGAGCCTCGGAGGAACTCTCCAATGCAACTGGCGGCAATGTCATGGAGATTTCCGGGGTGACCGGCGAGGGCGTAGCGGATCTGGTGCGGCTTCTGGGCGGCATCGTCGAACGCCGGCGCGTCGAGGAGGGATCAGGAGAGCGGTGATGTCGAGGCTTCACCACGCCAAACGGGTCGTCGTCAAGATCGGATCCGCACTTCTTGTCGAAGGCCAGGAAGGCAGGATCAGGCGTTCCTGGCTCAACTCGCTCGCCGACGATGTCGCCATGCTGCGGGACCGGGGGTGCGAAGTCGTGATCGTCACCTCCGGCGCCATCGCGATCGGCCGCCGCCATCTCGGCCTGGCGCCCGGATCCCTGCGTCTCGATGACAGCCAGGCGGCCGCTGCCGCAGGCCAGGCACGGCTGGTGCACGCCTACCAGGAGGCACTGGGCCGGCACAACGCGGGAACCGCACAGCTCCTGCTTACCCTCGACGATACCGAGGACCGGCGCCGCTACATCAACGCGCTGAATACGCTCAACCGGCTCCTGAAGCTCGGTGCTGTCCCCGTCGTCAACGAGAATGACACCATCGCCACCAACGAAATCAGGTTCGGCGATAACGACCGGTTGTCCGCGCGTGTCGCCATGATGGCAAGTGCCGACACCCTGATCCTGCTATCGGACATCGACGGCCTCTACGAGAGGGACCCGCGGGACGATCCCGACGCCGAACTGGTTCCGGAAGTCACCGGGATCACGCCCCGTATCGAGGCGATGGCAGGCAGGGTTCGCCTCGGCGAGTCGTCGGGCGGCATGAAGACCAAGCTCATCGCCGCAGGAATCGCGATCACGGCAGGCTGTCACATGGTGATCGCCAACGGCCGCATCAATCATCCCCTGCGTGCCATTCTCGATGGCAGGCCGTGCACCTGGTTCCTTGCCCGCGACAATCCGGCCGGTGCCCGCAAGCGCTGGATTGCCGGTGCGCTCAAACCGGCAGGTACCATCACGGTCGATGCCGGAGCGCTGGCCGCTCTCAACCGGGGACGCAGCCTGTTATCGGCCGGTGTCACCAGTGTCGACGGCACGTTCCAGAAAGGCGATGCGGTGATCATCCAGGGGCCTGACGGCCGAGAGATCGCCCGGGGCCTTGTTGCCTATTCCCGTGTGGATGCCGAATCCATCGCCGGCCACAAAAGCAGTGAAATCGAGCGGCTTCTGGGTTATCGAGGTCGTGAAGAACTGATCCACAGGGACGATCTGGTGATATCATGAACCGGACCACTACCCTCAACCCCGCCGACACCATACCCGAAATCATGGACGGGATCGGCCGGGCAGCGCGCCGGGCCGCCGGTGCGCTGGCCCATGCGCCGGACGGGAAGAAGCGGTGTGCGCTCGACCGGGCGGCCTCGCTCCTGCGGGAAAGCCGCGAAAGACTGCTCGAGGCCAACGCGGACGATCTCGATGCCGCCCGGGCAATGCAGGTCGCAGCGCCGATGCTCGAGCGGGCTGCTCTCGACGGCGCGCGAATCGAGGCCATGGCGAACGCGCTCGAGGCCATCGCCCTGCTGGAGGATCCGGTCGGACGCGAACGGGCCCGCTGGACCCGGCCCAATGGCCTCGATATCGCCAGGGTCTCGGTTCCCCTGGGCGTGATCGGGATCATCTACGAGTCCCGGCCCAACGTCACCGCAGATGCCGGTGCCCTGTGCCTCAAGTCGGGCAACGCTGCGATCCTTCGCGGCGGTTCGGAAAGCGCCAATTCCTCGAGTGTCATTGCCGGATGCCTTCGAGGCGGCCTCGAATACGCGGGACTTCCCGAAGACGCCATCCAGCTCGTACCGTTCACCGATCGATCGGCTGTCGGCGAGATGCTCACCATGTCCCGCTGGATCGACATCATCGTTCCAAGGGGCGGGCCGTCGCTGGTGGAACGGGTCCAGAGGGAGAGCCGCGTTGCGGTGCTCGCCCATCTCGTGGGGCTGTGCCACGTCTATGTCGACCGCGCGGCCGATATTGCCATGGCCTGCGACATCGCGGTCAATGCCAAGATGCGGCGCACGAGCATCTGCGGTGCTGCCGAGACCCTTCTTCTCGACAGCGGCCTCAGGGAAGGGGACCGAAGGACCATCATCACCGCACTCATCGATGCGAATTGCGAAATCCGGGGCGACCGCGCAGTCCAGGGGCTTGATGCAAGGGTAAAACCTGCGTCGGCCAACGACTGGTCGACGGAATACCTCGATGCCGTCATCTCGGCCGCCACCGTCGACGGTGTCGACGGTGCCCTCGACCATGTCAACCGGCACGGTTCGGAACACACCGACGCGATCGTGACCCGGGATGAAGCCACCGCCGAGCATTTCCTTGCCCGCACTCCGAGCGCCATCGCGATGTGGAACACATCGACCCAGTTTGCCGATGGCGGGGAATTCGGCATGGGCGCGGAAATCGGAATTTCTACCAACAGACTGCATGCGCGCGGACCGGTGGGTGTCGAGCAGCTGACCACCATGAAGTATGTCGTGCGCGGCAATGGACAGACCCGGCCCTGAGAAACAGCATTCCTTATCCCGGCTCCGGCCGGCGCATCGGCCTTCTCGGCGGGTCGTTCAATCCTGCCCACGAGGGTCACCTGTTCATCAGCCGTGTCGCGCGGCGGCGTCTCGGTCTCCATGACGTGTGGTGGCTCGTGGCACCTCACAATCCGCTCAAGCCTGAAGCCGGCATGCTGCCATTCCATGACCGGCTGATCCGGGCGCGGGCATTCGCCAGGGGCCACGGTGTGACGGTCACGGGTCTCGAAGAGAGGCTTGGAACACGCTTCACCGTCGATACCGTCGCCTGCCTGGAGCGCCGCGCGCCGCATACCCGTTTCGTCTGGCTCATGGGTGCCGACAACTTCGCCGCGGTCCATCTGTGGAAACACTGGCAGGGGATCTTCGAGACGATCCCCGTTGCGGTGTTCGACCGCGCTCCCTATTCTCTCTCCAGTCTTGCGAGCCGGGCTGCGATCCGATACCGACATTGCCGTATACCGGGATACCAGGCCAGGACCCTGGCCACGAGAACGCCTCCGGCGTGGACACTCATTCTGGGTCCCAGGCATGACGCCTCGGCCACGGCAATAAGGTCCGGTGACAGAAGGTTCGTGTTCGCTGGAGTGACCGACGGGAAAACCATCAAAGGGAGATCCATCCATTCCTCATGAGACCGCTTCCAGGAACGGAAACCTGGACCTCGTCACGCTGACAACAAGCGCGCTGGAAGACGGCAAGGCGGAAGACGTGGTGACCATCGACCTTGCAGGAAAGACCACATTCGCGGACACCATGATCGTCAGCAGCGGACAGACGCGAAGGCAGATCAGGGCACTCGCCGACAGGATTATCACATCGCTCAAGAACAATGGCCGGCGCATCGACAGCATGGAAGGATACGATCCTGGCGACTGGATCCTGATCGATCTTGGAGACGTGATTGTTCACATATTCCGCAATGAGCTGCGCGGCCTCTACAATCTGGAACGGATGTGGGCGATGCCGGTATCGTTTCCTGTGGAAGCCATGGCCTGACACTGTCGTGGCTCTGCCGCACGCAGCCATATCGCCGAAACAAGCCCCGTGAAATCCCGACCTCTTGTGCTCTGCATCCTGGACGGTTGGGGCCTTGGGCGACCCGGACCGGGAAATGCCATCTCACATGCCAGGACGCCCGCCTGGAAGCGCATGTGCACTTCGGGAGCCATGGCCCAGCTCGAGACATCAGGTGAAGCCGTCGGCCTCCCGTGCGGACAGATGGGCAACTCGGAGGTGGGGCATCTCACCATGGGTGCCGGCCGCATCTTCATGCAGAACCTGCCGCGCATCGATGGCGCCATCCGGAACGGGTCGCTGGCAACCAATCCGGCCCTGATGCACCTCGTCGGCGCGCTTGGCCGGAGCAAAGGTGCCTGCCATCTCGCCGGACTTCTGTCGCCAGGCGGCGTCCACAGCCATCAGGATCACATGGCTGCGCTCGCCAATATCCTGGACGGCTACGGCATCGAGGTTCTCGTTCATGCCTTTCTCGACGGCCGGGACACCCCGCCTGAAAGCGCTGCGGAACACCTGGTACGATTTGCTGCCGACGCGCCGGGGGCACGGCTTGCCACAATCGGCGGCCGCTACTTTGCGATGGACCGGGACAGGCGCTGGCCACGGGTGGAAAAGGCCTGGTCCGCGATGGTCAGAGCCGAAGGCAGAAGGTCCCGATCCGTGGCCGAGGCGATCGAACGCGCCCGCGTGGCCGGGGAAACGGACGAATTCGCGGAACCTGCGGTCATCGGCGCCTACGATGGAATGCGCGACGGCGACGGTCTGGTCATGGCGAATTTCCGGACCGACCGGACACGCGAAATCCTGAGCGCGCTGGTCGATCCCGATTTCGACGGTTTCGACACCAGCAGAAATCCACGCTTTGCCGCAACAGTCGGCATGGTCCCCTACTCTGCCGCCCTGGAGCCGCTTGTTCCGACGATGTTCAGACCGCTCGAGGTCACCAGAAGCTTCGGCAGCCTGATTGCAGATGCGGGCATGCGCCAGCTGCGCATCGCCGAGACCGAGAAGTACGCCCATGTCACCTACTTCTTCAACGGAGGACGCGAACACGTCTTCCGCAACGAGGAGCGCATTCTCGTTCCTTCCCCTGCCGTGTCGACCTACGATCTCAAGCCCGAAATGTCGGCCTTCGAGGTCACGCATCGTCTCGTATCGGCAGTCCGTGACCGCGTCTTCGATGTCGTGATCTGCAATTTCGCCAATCCCGACATGGTCGGCCACACCGGTGTCTTCCCAGCGGCCGTCAAGGCCGTGGAGACTGTCGATCACTGTCTTGGCAGCATCGCAGCCGCCGTCGAGGATACGGGAGGATACCTCGTCGTGACGGCCGATCACGGCAACATCGAGACCATGCACGATCCCGTCACTGGAGGTCCACACACGGCCCATACCACCAACCCCGTACCTTTGGCCCTTGTTCATGGCGACAAGAGACTTCGGCTTCGTGACGGTTCGCTCCAGGATCTCGCTCCGACCCTGCTCGAACTGCTGGATCTTGCCCAGCCCGAAGAGATGTCGGGACGGTCCCTGCTGGTCCCACGGCTATGAATCCAGTGACCTGTCGGCAGCGCTCCCGGGCCCCGGAGCTCCTGGCGGCCGGCGTCGCCCTGTCAGTTTTCCTGGTGAGCGCGCCGGTGCCGGGCGAAGAGACGTCCGACGATTTCGAGACCCTCATGTCTTCCGGAGAGAATCCGCAACAAGGCGAATTCCTCACTCCGGCACAGGCGCTCGATTCCCTGCGCACGGCACTGCTGACCTCGGAATTCGAGAGACGCCGCCTTGCCGGCGTTCTGGAGACCATGCAGGTCTCGCTCGCAGATCTCGATCGTGAGATCGCCGCCGAAAACGAACGGCTCGATTCCCACAGCAGATCCTACAGCACACATGTCGCCGTGCTCTGGCAGATGACCGGCGTTCCTGCGGGCGCGATCGTCGCGATGCCTGGTTCGTCTCTCGTGGTCCACCGCTCGTTCGTTCTTGCGAACACGCTTTCCGCCAATCTCGATTGGCGCATGAAGGACATGACCCGTAGCGTTGCCAGGCTGGTGGCACTCGAGGATACCCGAGCCGAAGAGGAATCGCTCAGGCGCGATACGCTCGCCCACGAGTTCGGGATTCGCGGCGACATCGAAACCGCAAGCGAACGCACACGGGAAATCCTTGCCCCCCTGCAGGTTGACCGTGAGCCCGTGATCGAGACACCGGCGACACTGGAGGGATTCATCAGGACTCTGGCGGGCCGGCCCGAACCGCAGCCCCCGAAAATTGATGCACGGACGGCGGAAATCCGGAAAGCACTCGCCGTGATGAACTTCGAGGCCTGGAAGGGCGCCATGCCCCTTCCCGCGCCTGGCGATGCCTCGGGCCAGGAAGAACTCCATATCGCGACGGCACCGGGCGAAACGGTCGTGACGCCCTTCGACGGCATGGTCGTTTACGCGGGCTTGTTCACCGGATACGGTAATACGTTGATCGTCGATCACGGCGGAGGATACCAGTCGGTGCTGTCGGGATTCGCCTACGACAATGTCGATCCCGGACAGTGGCTGCTTGCGGGACAGCCCGTTGCAGTCATGGCATCGGACAACTCCGTGCGGCAAACCCTCTATATAGAACTCCGGCACGACGGAGTTCCCATCAATCCCCTTGCGTGGCTGACCGCAGGGGCAAACGAAGTGAGCGATCCATGAAACGAACGGCTTGTGCTGCGATTATCCTTGGCCTTCTCGTCCTTTGCGGTCCGGTCCGGTCCGTTGCCGCCGACGATGACACCTATCGCGCTCTCGATCTGTTCGGCGACGTGTTCGAACGCCTGCGTTCGGAATATGTCGAGGAGGTTTCCGATTCCGAACTGATCGAATCTGCCATTCAGGGCATGCTGAGTTCGCTGGATCCCCATTCAAGCTACTTTTCACCCGAGAGCTTCGACGAGATGCAGGTCCAGGCCACGGGCGAATTCGGCGGGCTGGGAATCGAAGTCACCATGGAACACGGCTTCGTCAAGGTCGTCTCGCCGATCGACGACACGCCCGCCGAGCGCGCCGGCATCAAGGCCGGCGACTATGTGACCTACCTGGACGGCGAACCGGTGCTGGGCCTCACGCTCAACGAAGCGGTTGAAAGACTTCGCGGTCCTCCTGATACCGACATCAAGCTCACGATCGTACGTGAGGGCACCGACGAGCCTATCGACATCATCATAACGAGAAAGATCATCACGATTCAGTCCGTCCGCTGGCGTCTCGAAAGACAGGTCGGTTATGTGCGTGTCACATCGTTCACGCAACAGACGCAAGGCGGGATCGACGACGCCATGGCGGGCATCAGGAGTGCCGCCGACGACGGACTGCAGGGCATCGTGCTCGATCTGCGCAACAATCCCGGCGGTCTGCTCGATCAGGCCATCGCCGTATCGGATGCCTTTCTTGACCAGGGAGAAATCGTTTCGACACGAGGCAGGCGAACCGACGATGCCCAGCGGTTTCATTCCACCAAGGGCGACCTGGCGGAAGGTCTTCCGATCATCGTGCTGATCAACGGTGGCTCGGCCTCGGCCTCGGAAATCGTCGCGGGTGCCCTCCAGGACCACCGACGGGCCATCATCCTGGGCACGCAGTCCTTCGGAAAGGGCTCGGTCCAGACGGTCATTCCGCTCGCAAGCCGCGGCGCCATGCGCCTGACGACCGCCCGGTACTACACGCCGTCCGGTATGTCGATCCAGGCCACCGGCATCACACCGGATATCGTCGTCGAAGAAGCGGTGATCCAGGCCAGCGATGTGGTAAGGCTCAGCGAATCCGATCTTTCCAACATCCTCGATGCCGGAAACACCGTCGAAGCGCCTGACGCTGCGGACGGCACATCCAGCCGCAGCGAGCAGGCCACGGCGGACTACCAGTTGAGCCGCGCGCTCGACCTCGTCGAGGGTATTGCCCTGGCATTGCAACACTGACTGTCATCACTATGACGTCCTCGATCCGTCATCTCCCCTGGCGGGAAGGTGTGGGAATCGTCCTTCTCAATGCTGCCGGACTGGTCTTCGTCGGCGAGAGGATCGACCGTCCCGGTGTCTGGCAGATGCCCCAGGGGGGAACCGACAGGGGCGAGGACCCCTGCGCCGCAGCATTGCGGGAACTCGCAGAGGAAACCGGCGTTCGCGACGTCAGCGTCGTGAGATCGACGCCCCATCCGCTTGCCTACGACCTGCCACCGGAACTCGCCGGCAGAGTCTGGAATGGCCGTTACCGCGGCCAGAAGCAGGTGTGGTTCGCCATGCAATTCGAGGGAATGGACAACACGATCGATATTCAGTGCACAAGCCATCCGGAGTTCCGTGCCTGGAAATGGATGCACGCACAGGTCATTCTCGAGGGCATCGTGAATTTCAAGAGAGAGGTCTACCGGCAGGTCTTCGCCGCCTTCGACGATCTTCTCGCCGCAGAGGATCAGTAGGCCGGAGCATGCCTTGCAAGGCGCTGCCGTCGCCAGTCGAAGAGACGGCATACAATCCATGAAATCCAGGTGCCCAGACGGCTCTTCGGCCTCAATCCCATGGCCTTGATGGTCATGTTGGCGGCGAGCCTGACATGGCCCTGCCGGTAGTGCGGCAGGGCCCTGCTCCCGTAAGCCGCAGTGCACGCCTTGTGGTCATAGGAACCTTGAATCTCGTTGGCGATGTAGTAGGCGAACGCGAGCTCGTCATCCTCGGTCTCCGCAATCCGGCCCACCGCAATCCGGATCCGTGTAATGAGATTGGGATTGTCCTGCTCCCGGTACCGCTTCATGTGGTCGTAGAACAGCTTGTAGTGGCGGAACTCGTCTGCCGCGACGTTCCTGCAGATCTGCCCGAGAACGGGTTCGTCGGTCGCATCGGCAAGGGCTGAATAGTAGGACGACGTCCCGACTTCGACGATGCAGCGGGCAACAAGTTCGCTGAAGCGCGAACCGCGAACCGAATGTGTCAGGGTGAGATCGACCTGCCTGTATTCGGACCTGAAACGCTCCCGGGCTGCCTCGAAGTCCCAACCGGGATCGGCCATCATCGCCCACCAGCCGAGCGCGATACCGTGACGCACTTCTTCTCTGGCCCATTCGCCGACTGCGGCAACGAAGGTCTCGTCACCCTCGAAGATGTTGGCAAGATACCCGCCGTAGAGGTCGCCATTGAACTCGACCAGTGATGCGGCCTTGACGAGGCAAACCATGTCGGGATCGACCTTGGACCGGTCAAACGCCTCCCAGCCGATATCGTCAAGATCCCAGTGGCTCATCAACTCGTCCCGCCGAGGAAGTCCCCTGAAAACAGGTCTTCGGTAGTTGTGGCATAGTATATACGTGGAGCGAGAGAATTCACAAGTTCAGGACCGATCATGGGCGAACTCGTCGACTGGCATACGCACTCCTTCCTCAACGAACACCGCACCGACGAGGACAGGGCGCTGCAGTCCCTGCGCAACGTTCTGGGAGACGGCAAGGCGGACCCCGATCTCCATCGGCAAGCCATCGAGGAGGCATCGGTCGCAAGGTTCGTCGTGGTGGCGTTGCCGAAACACGCCGGAAACCACACGCCTCCGGAATTCATCGCGACCGTGGTCCAGCGATATCCGGGCCGTGCGGTCGGTTTCTGTTCGGTCCACCCCGACGATGCCGATGCTGCCGACGAGTTCGAGCGGGCGATCTCGCTTGGCCTCAAGGGGCTCAAGCTTTCGCCCACCTATCAGGCCATGGATCCCAGAAGTGATGCCTGCAAGGCACTCTACGAGATCGCCTGCCACCGGGACCTGCCTGTGATGTTCCACTGCGGCGGTGCCTACACCGGCAGCCTCGAATTCTCGGACCCCAGCCTGCTCGACAGGGTCGCAATGGATTTTCCGCGGCTCAAGATCATCGTCGCCCATTTCGGACAGCCCTACATGGAGCAGACGGCGATCCTGATGCGCAAGAACGAGAACATCTTCGCCGACCTCTCCGCGCGCTTCCACAGACCATGGCAACTCTACAACGGGCTCATGATCGCACACGAGTACGGGGTGACGGAAAGGCTCCTCTTCGGCTCGGACTTCCCGGTTCGCAGGCCGTCCGTCGCCATCGCCGAGTTTCGCGCCATCAACGACTGGGGCGAAGGTCTTGCCATGCCCAGGATCCCAGATTGGCTGATCGAATCGATCCTTCACGAGCGCCCGCTCTCCCTTCTGGGCATCGATCCGGCGTGATTCCGGTCACCGTCATCACCGGTTTCCTCGGCAGTGGCAAGACGACGCTCATCAACGGGCTTCTGAAACACCCCGGCATGGCCGGGACCGCCGTTCTCGTCAACGAGTTCGGCGAGATCGGCGTGGACCATCTCCTGGTCGAACATCTCGACGAAGCGACCATGCTGATCGGCGCGGGCTGCCTGTGCTGCTCCGTGCGCGAGGATGTGGTGGCGGGCCTCACGATCCTTCTCGAACGGCGCACCTCGGGCACCATCCCGGATTTCCGCCGTGTCATTCTCGAGACGAGCGGTCTTGCCGATCCCGCACCCCTTCTCCACACGATCATCGCCGACGAAAGGATCAACCGCGTCGCATCAATCGCAAGCATCGTCACGACCGTCGATTCCCTTGAGGGCGAACGGCAACTCGCAGAAGAATCCGAGAGTGTGCGGCAGGCTGCGGTCGCCGATCTCGTGGTCCTCACCAAGACTGACATCGCCCCCGATACCACGAGGCTTCGTACACGCCTTGCCGCGCTGAACGAAGATGCACCGATCCTCACCTCTCCCATAACACCTGAAGATCTCCACAACGGATCCCCGGAAGCCGGACGCCTGGCGCACTGGCTTTCCACCCCGTCCCACACTCATCACGACAGATCCATTACCAGTCTCTCGCTCACAGCCTGTGTTCCCTTGCGCGCCCACCACATCATTGACTGGATCGAGAGGATCATCGCCTCCCATGGAGACCGGCTTCTGCGCCTCAAGGGCATCCTCGATCTCGAAGGAAGCGACGTGCCGATCGCAGTTCATGGCGTCGGCCATGTCTTTCATCCCCTCAGGCGCCTTTCCTCCTGGCCCGAAGGCGCCCGAAGTTCACGGATTGTCCTCATCGGCCGCCATCTCGCCGCCACCAGGATCAGGAACGAATTCGCCAGGGCCTGCACCCCATCCGCCGCCAGCCGTTGATAAATCGGTGTCATTCATCTGCTGTGCGCGAGCAGTTCGCCCCTACTTGTATCTCACCCATTTTTCCGATGGCGGTCGAGGTGCACTCGTACACCTGGCTGAAGAGGTGGAACGGCAGTAGTCCGCCAGCCTTGTGCGAAGGGCAGGCAACCGAGTTCGTCGACCAATGACCAAACCGACCCGGGGCTCTCTGGAGGTCCTTTACGTCGTCCCAGATGTATTCCCGGCATTCCTCCGCAACCATCCCGATTCGCGGAGATCTCCAGGGGGAAGGTCCAGACGCAGCACCATCTCGCATCAACGTCGGGCGCAAAAGGCTCCAGGCCGGGTCTCTCCAATGGGACCAGCAGGTCTCCCATGGGAGGAATGGGGTGCTACTGGCCGGGTGCGGCGTCCAGCATGGCGCGGAGTGCGGCGAGTTCTTCTTCGGCCTTGCTGCGGTCGGCGTCGGTCTCCGCATCGCGCAGATCGAGCTCGGCGGCCTCAATTTGGGGACGGACGTCCTCGGGATCGATGCTCTCCACCATCAACGCCTGTTCCGCCAGGACCGTGCAGCGATTTGGCAGGACCTCGGCGAAGCCGCCGGCCACGAAAACCTGATGCGCGACATTGCCGCCATCATGAATATCGATCACGCCGGGTCGGATCGTCGAGATGAGCGGCGAGTGATCGGGCAGTACGCCGAAATCGCCATCCCCTCCGGGGATCACGACCATGTCGAAGGTGTCGGAAACCAGAACCCGTTCCGGACTCACCAACTCGAAATTGACCTTGTCGGCCATGGCGTCAGGCCACTTCCGCTGCCAGCCTCTTGGCCTTCGCGATCGCAGAAGCCATATCCGAGACCATGTAGAAGGCCTGCTCGGGAAGGTCGTCGTGCTCGCCGGCGACGATCGCCTTGAAGCCCCTGATCGTGTCGTCGAGTTCGACGAAGACCCCGGGCACGCCGGTGAACACCTCCGCAACATGGAAAGGCTGGCTAAGGAAGCGCTGGATCTTGCGCGCCCGCGTCACCGCAAGCTTGTCCTCTTCGGAAAGCTCGTCCATGCCGAGAATTGCAATGATGTCCTGGAGCGACTTGTAGCGCTGCAGGACTTCCTGGACCGACCGCGCCACCTGGTAGTGCTCGTCACCGATGATCCTGGGATCAAGGATGCGCGAGGTCGAATCGAGCGGGTCGACCGCAGGGTAGATACCGAGTTCGGCGATCTGCCGGGACAGGACCGTGGTCGCATCGAGATGGGCGAACGATGTTGCCGGTGCCGGGTCGGTCAGGTCGTCGGCCGGAACATAGATCGCCTGGACCGACGTGATCGAACCCTTGGTGGTCGAGGTGATGCGCTCCTGAAGATTGCCCATCTCGGTGGCCAGCGTGGGTTGGTAGCCGACCGCCGAGGGAATCCGTCCGAGCAGAGCCGATACTTCGGAGCCTGCCTGGGTGAAGCGGAAGATATTGTCGATGAAGAGCAAAACGTCCTGACCCTCCACATCGCGGAAGTATTCGGCGAGCGTCAGGCCCGAGAGTCCGACACGGGCACGCGCACCCGGCGGCTCGTTCATCTGTCCGTAGACCAGTGCCGCCTTCGAATTGCCGCCCTCGAGATCGATGACGCCGGACTCGATCATCTCGTGATAGAGATCGTTGCCCTCGCGCGTGCGCTCTCCGACACCGGCGAAAACGGAGTATCCGCCGTGCCCCTTCGCGATGTTGTTGATGAGCTCCATGATGATGACGGTCTTGCCGACGCCGGCGCCGCCGAACAGCCCGATCTTGCCGCCCTTCACATAGGGCTCGAGCAGGTCGACAACCTTGATTCCGGTCACGAGGACCTCGGCTTCCGTCGACTGATCCGTCAGTACGGGCGCTTCCCTGTGGATCGGCAGCGACAGGCTGGCCTCCACGGGCCCTCGCTCGTCGATCGGCTCCCCGATCACGTTGAGGATGCGTCCAAGGGTCTCGCGTCCGACTGGAACCCTGATTGGCCCGCCGGTATCCTCGACCTGCTGTCCGCGCACGAGACCCTCGGTGGCGTCCATGGCGATGGTCCGGACCGTTTTCTCGCCGAGATGCAGTGCCACTTCCAAAACAAGGCGCTTGTCCTGGTTGCTGGTCTCCAGCGCATTCATGATGTTTGGCAGATCACCATCGAACTGCACATCCACGACCGCGCCCAAGACCTGGCTGATGCGGCCTGAAGAGTTGGTTGCCATCGAGACTCTCCTTACCCTTCCTTGCTTACTGAAGCGCTTCTGCGCCCGAAACGATTTCCGTGATTTCCGTGGTGATCGCCGTCTGGCGCGTGCGGTTGTAGATCAGGTTGAGACGATCGATCATGTCGCCGGCATTGCGCGTGGCATTGTCCATCGCCGTCATGCGCGCCGCATGCTCCGATGCCTGGCTCTCTAGAAGGCTGCGGAACACCTGGACACCGAGATTGCGGGGAAGAAGCTTCTCGAGAATCGCAACCTCGTCCGGTTCGAAGATGTAGGCCGCGCCGCCGAGATCGTCGACCGGCTCGGCTTCCGCCACGGCCGGGATGAGGCCCTGCCATGTCACGACCTGGGCCATGACGGACTGGAACCGGTTGAAGACGACGGTGCACCGATCGAATTCTCCTGCCTCGAACATTGCCGTGATCCGGTCTGCGGCATCCCTTGCGGTGGTGTAGGAGAATCCCTTGTCGAGCCCCTGCAGGGTATCGACGATCAGATTGCCGTGGTCGCGTCTCAGGATGTCGCGTCCCTTGCGCCCGAGGCACAGGAGCTTCGCCTCCCTGCCTTCTTTCTCGAGTGCTGCAATACGCTGGCGCACCGCACGCGCGATGGAGGAGTTGAAACCGCCGCACAATCCGCGATCGGAGGTGACGACAACGATGAGGTTCACCTGGCTGCTGCCGGTTCCCGCAAGCAGGCGGGGTGCGTCTTCACGGCCCGCGAAGGTGCCCGCCAGCGACGCCATCATGCGCGCCATGCGCTCCGCGTAGGGGCGCGCCGACTCGGCCGCTTCCTCGGCATGCCGCAGTTTCGCGGCAGCGACCATCTTCATCGCGCTCGTGATCTTGCGTGTCGAACGGACGCTGCTGATGCGCGTGCGGAGAGCCTTGAGATTCGCCATGGTCTTTGAGGAACGCGATCAGGCCGCGAACGAGCCTGTGAAGTCGTCAAGGAAAGCCTTCAGCCTGCCCGCGGTCTCGTCGGAAAGCGCACCGGACGTGCGGATATCGGCGAGCATGTCGCCACCCTTGTCCCGCACCGCAGAGAGCATCTCCCGTTCGTAACGCGTGACGGCGGCCGCCTCGATACCTTCAAGGTAGCCGTTCACACCGGCAAAGATGGATACGACCTGCTCTTCGACGGGCATCGGCTTGTACTGGTCCTGCTTCAGCAGTTCGGTCAGCCGCTCGCCGCGCGCAAGGAGTCTCTGTGTCGAGACATCGAGATCGGACGCGAACTGGGCAAAAGCCGCCATTTCCCGGTACTGCGCCAGTTCGAGCTTGATCGATCCCGCGACCTTCTTCATGGCCTTCGTCTGTGCGGCCGAACCCACGCGGGACACCGAGATGCCGACATTGATGGCAGGCCGGATGCCCTGGTAGAAGAGTTCGGACTCGAGGAAGATCTGGCCGTCGGTGATCGAGATCACATTGGTCGGGATATAGGCCGACACGTCGGACGCCTGGGTTTCCACGACCGGAAGCGCTGTCAGCGAGCCTCCACCGGAATCTCCGTTCATCTTCGCCGCGCGTTCGAGAAGGCGCGAATGGAGATAGAACACGTCGCCCGGATAGGCTTCACGGCCCGGAGGGCGGCGCAGCAACAGGGAAACCTGCCGGTACGACACGGCCTGCTTGGAGAGATCATCGTAGATCACGAGGGCATGCATGCCGTTGTCGCGATAGTATTCGCCGATAGCGCAACCGCTGTAGGGCGCCAGAAACTGCATCGGCGCAGGATCGGATGCCGTGGCCGCCACGATCGTCGTGTATTCCATGGCGCCATGGTCCTCGAGCGTCTTGACGATCTGGGCGACCGTCGAACGCTTCTGGCCGACGGCGACATAGACACAGTAGAGACGCCGCTTCTCGTCGCCCGATTCCCAGTTCTGCTTCTGGTTGATGATCGTGTCGACAGCCACGGCGGTCTTGCCCGTCTGACGGTCGCCGATGATCAGTTCCCGCTGACCGCGTCCGATCGGCACCAGCGTGTCAAGGGCCTTGAGGCCGGTCTGCATCGGCTCGCTCACCGATTCGCGGGCAATGATGCCCGGAGCCTTGACCTCGATGCGCCGACGCTCGTTGTGCTCGATCGCACCGGCACCGTCGATCGGCTTGCCGAGCGAATCGACGACGCGACCCAGAAGTCCCTTGCCGACCGGCACATCGACGATCGAGCCGGTCCGCTTCACGGTGTCACCTTCGACGATTCCGCGGTCGTTGCCGAAGATCACGATACCGACATTGTCGGTCTCGAGATTGAGCGCCATGCCCTGAACTCCCCCGGGGAATTCGACCATTTCACCGGCCTGCACGTTATCGAGGCCGTAGACACGGGCAATGCCGTCACCCACCGAAAGAACACGTCCGACTTCCGACACCTCTGCTTCGGTGCCGAAATTGGCAATCTGTTCCTTGATAATGGAGGAGATTTCGGCGGCGCGGATATCCATCAGCCGATCCCTTTCATCGCAAGCTCAAGACGTTGAAGTTTGGTACGTATCGCGCTGTCCAGCATGCGCGATCCAATCCTGACGACAAGCCCGCCGATCAGTGCCGGATCCACGCTGTTCTCGATCGATACGTCGCGCTTGACGACACGCTTCAGCGTGTTACGCAGTTCCGCAAGTTCCGCATCACTCAAGGGGCGCGCGGACGTCACCTCGGCCGTGGTCTCGCCACGCCGCTGCGCGAGCAGGCGCAGAAAGTCGCGGGCGATATCGCGAAGCGCAAAGAGGCGTCGTGCGCCGGCCAGCACGCCGACGGTGTCGCGGGCAAGTTCACCGACCCGCATGGCCTGCAGCACGGCAGCCATGGCGCGGCCCTGTTCGTCGCGGGAGAGCAGCGGGCTTTCGACAAGGCGGCGCAGATCACCCGATTCCCGAAGGGCTCGCGTGATCGAGCGCAGATCCTCGGCCACCTCATCGAGCTGCTTTGCTTCGTCGGCAAGCTCATAGAGTGCACGTGCATATCGGCCCGAGAGGCCGGTCACTACATGATCGCCGGAGGCCAACCGATCAGCCCTCGCTGTCTCGACATAAGTGGTGCCAGATCCAAAAGAAATGACGTCGGGGCTTTCGCCCCGTTGCGGTGGGAAGCGGGCGGACAGGTATCACAGCCAACCCCTGCTTGCAAGACTGCCGGGCCGGGTTGCTGGAGTCACATGAAATTGAGCGGATCGACGTCGATCTGAAGGCGCAGGTCACCCGAAAGGCGCACCGGTTCCAGCCAGTTGCGCAGTGCATGCTGAAGGGGAATGTCTACTTCGGCCTTGACCAAAAGGCGCCAGCGATGCCGGCCCCTGAGCACGGCCAGCGGCGCGGGCGCCGGTCCGAATGTCACGATTCCGCGAGTGTTCGGCGCACGCCGGACAAGAAAATGGGCAAGACCGCGCACCTGGTCTTCACGGGTTCCGGACACCACAATTCCGGCGAGCCTGCCGAAGGGCGGCATGCCGCCTTTCTCGCGTTCCTGCTTCTCGCGCTCGATGAACCGTTCCCTGTCCCCGGTCACAAGGGCGCGCATCACCGGATGACCGGGATCCCAGGTCTGGAGCAGGGCCTCTCCGGGACGCTCTTCCCGGCCGGCACGGCCGGCCACCTGATGGAGCAGTTGCCAGGTACGTTCCATCGCCCTGGGATCGCCGCCATGGAGTCCGAGATCGGCATCCACGACCCCGACGAGCGTCAGCAGCGGAAAGTGATGGCCCTTGGCGGCAATCTGGGTGCCGATGAGAATATCGAGTTCGCCGCGCTCGATCCGCCCCACGAGTCCGGCAACAGCTTCCGGTCCGGGCAGGGTGTCCGATGTCATCACCTCGCGGCGGGCAGAAGGGAACCGGCGCGCGACCTCTTCATCGAGACGCTCGACACCGGGTCCGCAGGCCACCAGGCAATCGGACTGTTCACACTCCGGACACGTCTGCGGGCGCGGAATCCAGCGACCGCAATGATGACACTGCAGCCTTGCCATGTAGCGGTGCTCGACCAACCACGCAGTGCAGTCAGGACACGAAAACCGGTGGCCGCAAGCCCGGCACAGCGTCAACGGCGCGTAACCACGGCGGTTGAGGAAGAGAAGGGTCTGCTCGCCCGCCTCGAGACGGACCGTCATCGCCCGGACGAGCGGTTTCGACAGCCAGCTGTTGCGTTCGGTCCCGGCGCTGGTCATGTCGATGGCCTGGATCTCCGGAAGCAGCGCGCCGGCGTGGCGTGCCGGAAGATCGACGCGCCGGAAACGACCACGGTCCACATTGACAAGCGTTTCGATGGACGGCGTCGCCGAGCACAGGATGATCGGGATGTTCTCGAGATACGCACGCACGATCGCCATGTCGCGGGCGTGATAGCAGACTCCGTCATCCTGCTTGTAGGAACCGTCGTGTTCCTCGTCCACGACGACGAGCCCCAGATCGCGAAAGGGAAGGAAGAGCGCGGAGCGCGCGCCCACGACGATCCTCACCTCGCCGGTCGCGGCACCCCGCCATACCAGATGGCGCCGCGATTGGGGCACATCGGAATGCCAGATGGCCGGGGGTGCCCGGAACCGCTCCTCGAAGCGCTTGAGAAACTGGGCACTCAAGGAAATTTCAGGAAGAAGGACAAGCACCTGACGCCCCGATGCAAGGGCCCTGGCGATCGAATCGAAGTAGACTTCGGTCTTGCCGGAACCCGTCACGCCCTCGAGGAGAACCGGTTCGTATTGTCCCCTTTGCAGCGCGCCGGCGAGCCTGGCGGCGGCTGAGGACTGATCAGACCTCAGCTGGGGACCCGGAGCATCCGGATCAGGTGGCACAAATGGGGACTTCGGCGCAATCAGGACGGTCTCGAGGCTTCCCGCCTGGACCAGCCCCTTCAGTACGGCCATGCTGACACCGGCCTGCCGGACGATGTCCGCGGGCACCCGCGCCCTCCCGTCAGCCATCAGATCGAGAACACGCAGTCTCTCCGGCGTGACCCTCTGGGGAGGCGGACCGCAAAGGCGCAACGCGCGCCGATCCGCCGGCGGTTCAAGCGCCTGGCGTGAACGCAGAACCATGCGCAGCACGGCGCTTTCGCTGTTCACGGTGTAGCGTGCAACCCAGGAAATGAACTTGCGCATGACCGGCTGAAGGGGCGGAACGCACCAGACTCCGGCGATCGGACGCAGGCGATTGCGGTCGATCTGCGGGCGGCGTTCCCCCCATACAACGCCGGTGATCTCCCGCGTTCCCAAGGGCACACGCACGATCGCTCCCGGTGGGGCATGCATGCCGTCAGGGACACTGTAATCGTACGGACCCGGAACCGGCACGGGCACCAGAACCTGAACGGTCGTAGGAGATGTAGCTTCCTCGGGGGCCATCCGCTACACTTTGCCACGGACCGGACCGGCAGGTAACGCAATTCGGTTGCGGTCCGGTGGGTACGCAACAGACGACGAAAGCACACGGATGCAATTCTTTGTCGATACGGCTGATGTGGCCGAAATAGAGGACCTTGCCGCAACCGGCATGGTGGATGGTGTGACCACCAACCCCTCGTTGATTGCCGGGACCGGCCGGGATTTCATGGATGTCCTAAGGGAAATCTGTGCGATCGTCACGGGCCCGGTAAGCGCCGAGGTCACGGCCACCGACTTCGACACGATGCTTGCCGAAGGACGAAGACTGGCCGGTCTCGCGCCCAACATCACCATCAAGGTGCCGTTGACCTGGGACGGTCTCAAGGCCTGCAAGGCGCTCAGCGATGCGGGTACGGCCGTCAATGTCACGCTGTGCTTTTCCGTCAACCAGGCACTGCTCGCGGCCAAGGCCGGTGCCGCCTACATCTCGCCATTTGTCGGCAGGCTCGACGACATCGGCCATGACGGGATGGAACTCATTGGCGAGATCAGGGAGGTCTACGACAACTATCCGGATCTCGAAACGAAGATTCTCGTGGCATCGATCCGGACCCCGCTTCATCTGCGCCAAGCCGCACTGATCGGCGCCGATGTGGCGACCCTGCCCCCGGGTGTCCTGCGCAAGCTTGCGGACCACCCGCTGACCGAAAAAGGGCTCGCGGCATTCCTGGCGGACTGGCAGAAGACCGGCCAGGCCATCCTCCAGGACTCATGACCATGTCCAACAGCCCGGATACCGCCAAGGACACAGGCGACGTTCCGGCTCAGAAGGTTGTCGACTACCTGCGGCGACATCCCGATTTCCTCGAGCGGCGCAAGGATGTTCTCGACCATCTCTCGGTCCCTCGCCGCGTGCTCGGCGACAATGTCCAGGATCTCCAGGCGTGCATGATCGATCGCCTGCGCCGGGAGAACGCCGCGCTGAAGACGGAACTCGAACAGCTCGTCAAGCGCATGCAGATGGCCGCTTCCCGGGACCGGCAGATTCAGGCGGCGGCCCTGGCTCTGGCCGGTTCACGCGACCTCAACCAGGTCGTCGAAACCGCCACGGGCGAGCTTGCCTGGCTTCTCGATGTCGACACCGTCGCACTGGCGGTCGAAACGGAGTGCCCGCCCGATCGGGCAACCGCCAGCGGTGTCTGCTGTCTCGCCTCAGGCTCGGTCCTGCGGTTGCTGGGCGAGGACCGGGACGTGATTGCCCGGTCCCCGGCGCTGGCGACCCGCGAACTCTTCGGTGCATCATCTGCACTGATCCGATCCGAACTTCTCATCCGGTTCGGAGGAAGCGACGGCCTTCCCTCGGGAATCCTGGCACTGGGCTCGCGCAAAACGGACTACTTCCGATCCGGTGATCCCTCCTATCCCTACAGGTTCCTGGCCGGTGTTCTCGACCAGTGCCTGCTCAGGGTTCTCAAACTGCCAACCTGAAGCCAGGCGGCGCATGGCGATCCCTGCAGACGAAAACGAACCGTTGCCGGTGGCCTGCGAGGGGCTGGCGGAGGCGATCCCGGCCTGGCTGGAACAGCTGGCCTCGGAACGCCGTGTCGCCGTTAACACCGTCATGGCCTACCGCCGCGACCTCCGGGGATTCCTGGAGTTCATGGTGGAGCATCTTGGCGAGCCGGCAACCCTGGCAGTGCTGGGAGGTCTCGGGCACCTGGAGATGCGCTCGTGGCTTGCAAGCCGCACGGGAAGGGGCCTCGCCCGAACATCGACCTCACGTGCGCTCTCGGCGGTGAAGAGCTTCTTCAGGTACCTCGACCGGCAGGGACTCGTCTCCAACCCGACCGTCGATGTGGCAAGGGCGCCGAAGATACCGCGGCAGGTGCCGAGACCGCTGACCATGGACGAGGCGACCGATGTGCTCGCATGTGCGGAAAATTCCGCGGCCGAAGCATGGATCGGCAAGCGCGATCTTGCCCTCCTGATGCTGCTCTACGGTGGCGGGCTCAGATTGGGAGAAGCCCTGACGCTCGATGTCAGGCACGTCACGAACGCCAGCGAGACGATGCGCATCGTCGGCAAGGGCGCCAAGGAAAGGATGGTCCCTCTCCTCTCACGGGTGAGAGAAGCGCTGCTCGACTACATCCGACATCGTCCCGATGGAGCGCCTGCATCGAGCCCGCTCTTTGTCGGTGCCAGAGGCGGCCGCCTCAATGCGGGTGTGGCCCAGAAAAGCTTCCGGACCCTGCGCCACCGTCTCGGACTCCCCGACACGGCGACACCCCATGCCATGCGCCACAGCTTCGCGACCCACCTCCTGGGCAACGGCGTGGATCTTCGAACCATCCAGGAACTGCTCGGCCACGCCAGCCTCAAGACCACGCAGCTCTATACCCGTGTCGACGCCGGCGGTCTTCTCGATGCCTACCGCAGGGCCCACCCCAGAGCCTGAACCCGCACGTCACGCGTGAATGGCGCGTCCCTCGACGGCAAGAGCCGCCTCGCGGACCGCCTCGGAAAATGTCGGATGGGCATGGCAGGTCCGTGCCAGATCCTCCGACGATGCGCAGAATTCCATGGCCACGGCGGCTTCGGCGATCAGCTCGCCGGCCGCGCTCCCCAGGACATGGACTCCGAGGATCCGGTCGGTTGCCCTTTCGGCCAGGATCTTCACCATCCCGCCCGTCTGGTCGTAGGTGCGCGCCCTGCTGTTGGCGAGCATCGGGAATCTGCCCACCGTATAGTCCACGCCCTTGGCCTTGAGGTCCTCTTCGGTCTTGCCGACGGATGCCGCCTCGGGATTGGTGTAGACGACACCGGGAATGACATCATGATTGACGTGTCCGGATCTGCCCGCGATGTTCTCGGCGACCGCGATACCTTCGTCCTCGGCCTTGTGCGCCAGCATCGCTCCGGCGATGCAGTCGCCGATCGCATGGATTTCGGGGACATTGGTGGCAAAGCGGTGGTCGACCCTGATCCTCCCCTTCTCATCGGTTTCGATGCCGGCTTCGGCGAGGCCCAGACCTTCGGTGTACGGTTTGCGGCCAATGCTGACGAGCACGATATCCGTGACGAGGGTCTCCAGCTTCCCCCCGGCTGCAGGCTCCAGGGTGACCTCGACATCATTCTTGCGGGCAGCAACGCCTGTCACCCGGGTCGCGAGACGGAACGACATGCCCTGGCGCTGGAGCAGTTTGCGGAACTCCCCGGCAATTTCGCCATCCATGCCCGGTGCGATCCGATCGAGATATTCGACCACCGTGACCTTCGAGCCCAGACGCCGCCACACCGAGCCCATTTCGAGGCCGATGAATCCGGCACCGATGACGAGCATGCGATCCGGTACGGCGGAAAGTGAGAGCGCGCCGGTCGACGACACGACGCGTTTCTCGTCGATCTCGATGCCGGGTAGCGAGGCAGCATCCGAACCCGTGGCGATCACGATATGATTGGTCGTCACCTTCTTGCCGTCGACATCGACCGTATGGGAATCGACGATGCGGCCGCTTCCGGCAAGGTGCGTGATCCCGTTCTTTTTGAAAAGCCCCGCAATGCCACGGGTCAGCGTCGAGACCACCTTGTCCTTCCTCGCCATCATCGCCGCCAGATCGAGTTCGGCGCCGGTGATCCTGATCCCGTGGCCTTTGAGATGCCCGGTCTGCTCGAAGAGTTCGGATGACTGCAGCAGCGCTTTCGAGGGAATGCAGCCGATATTGAGACAGGTTCCGCCCAGGGCCTTGCGTTTCTCTACACAGGCGGCCTTCAGCCCGAGCTGCGCGCAGCGGATTGCGCAGACATAGCCGCCCGGACCGGCGCCGATCACCACAACGTCAAAATCCCGATCGGGCATCGCTATCTCCCCTGGCGGCCCCTGGTTCCCGCTCGCCGCCGGGTGCCGTTCAGATTTTCAGCAACAGGCGCTGCGGATCCTCGATCACATCCTTGATCCGCACAAGGAAGGTCACGGCCTCGCGGCCGTCGACGATGCGGTGGTCGTAGGAGAGTGCAAGGTACATCATCGGGCGCACGACCACCTCACCTCCCGAGACAACCGGCCGTTCCTGGATCTTGTGCATGCCGAGAATGGCCGACTGCGGCGGGTTGAGGATAGGCGTCGACATGAGGGAGCCGAATATGCCGCCATTCGAGATCGTGAACGTGCCGCCCGCGAGATCGTCGGGAGCAAGGCTCCCGTCGCGCGCCCTGGTGCCGAATTCGCCGATCGCCTTCTCGACCTCGGCAAACGACATCCGGTCGGCATCGCGCAGCACCGGGACAACGAGACCCTGACGGGAACTCACCGCCACGCCAATATGGTAGTAGTGCTTGTAGACGATTTCGTCCCCGGCAATCTCGGCGTTGACGGCCGGAATGTCCTTCAGGGCCTGGACCGCCGCGTACACGAAGAAGGACATGAATCCGAGGCGTACGCCGTGTTTCCTCTCGAAGAGATCGCGGTACTTCGCGCGGGCCTCGATCACGGCCGACATGTCCGCCTCGTTGAAGGTCGTCAGCACCGCTGCCGTGTCCTGGGCGGCCTTGAGCCTCTCGGCAATCCGTTTCCTCACGCGGTTCATGCGCACCCGTTCCTCGCGCCCCTCCGGATCCGGTGGCGACGGCGAGATCGCCGTCCGGGGCCGGGCAACGGGTTTCACGGCCTCGGGCGCGGGTGGCCGAGGGAGTGGCGCGGGCCTTGCCGAACGTTCGAGGTGCGTCTGGACATCCGCCTTGGTCAGCCGTCCGTCCTTGCCGGTTCCTTCGATGTCCCCGGCATCGAGACCGTGCTCCTCGAGCATCCTGCGCACGGCAGGCGACGGTTTCGATGCAGTGTCCACCACGGCCTCGGCCGGTCGGGCGGTGCCTTCCTCGATCCTGCAGAGGATGGTACCGACCTCGACATCGGATCCCTCTTCGTGCAGGACATCCGTGATGACGCCCGAGACCGGAGCGTACACCTCCATTGTTGCCTTGTCGGTCTCGAGTTCGAGAAGCGGCTCGTCCTTTGAGACCGTATCGCCCTTCTGCCTGAGCCACGACGCAACGGTCGCATCCGCCACCGATTCGCCAAGCTGTGGAACCGTTATGTCGACTGGCATCGCGAAGTCTTCCCTGTTTCCGGGCGCCAGAGGACCATCATCCTGTCAGGGCCTTTGACACCAGGGTTACCTGTTCACGTTCGTGGACCCGAATGTAGCCTGTCGCCGGCGATGCCGCATCAGGCCTTCCGACGTAGCGGGGTATCGGCATCTTCAGTTCACCTGCCTCCAAGGCCTGATCGATCTTGTCGCGCACATAGGTCCAGGCGCCCATGTTGCGCGGTTCCTCCTGACACCAGATGATCTCCGCGTTGGGATAGGTGTTGACGATTTCCTGGAGCAGGTCGAGAGGAAACGGCGAGAGTTGTTCCATCCGTGCAAAGGTGACGTTGGCAAGACCCAATTCGTCGCGCTTTTCGAGGAGGTCGTAATAGACCTTGCCCGTGCACAGGATCAGGCGTTCGATCTCGTGACCGCGTTGGGCGTCTTCGAGTTCCCAGAGCATGCGGTGGAACTCGGTGCTGCCGGTGAAGTCCTCGGCCGAGGATACGCAGCGCCTGTGACGCAGCAGGGACTTCGGCGTCAAGATGACGAGCGGTTTGCGGAACCGGCGTTTCATCTGCCGGCGCAGGATATGGAAGTAGGACGACGGCGTGGAGCAGTTGGCGATCTGCAGATTGTCTTCGGCCGCAAGCTGGAGATAGCGTTCGGGCCTTGCCGAACTGTGTTCGGGACCCTGGCCCTCGTAGCCGTGGGGCAGCAGCATGACGAGTCCCGACATGCGGAACCACTTGCTTTCGCCAGCGGAGAGAAACTGGTCGATGATGGCCTGGGCACCGTTCGAGAAATCGCCGAACTGCGCCTCCCAGAGGACCAGCGTGCTGGGATCGACAATGCTGTAGCCATACTCGAAGCCGAGGATCGCGGCTTCCGAAAGCATGCTGTCGATCACTTCGAACGTTCCCTGGTCCTGGTTGATGTGGTTGAGCGGGGTGTGGCGCTCCTCGGTCTGCTGGTCCACGAGGACCGAATGACGCTGGCTGAAGGTGCCCCGCCCGCAGTCCTGACCCGAGAGCCGCACGTTCGCGCGCTCGTAGCAAAGTGTGCCGAAGGCCAGTGCTTCTGCCGTCGCCCAGTCGATATTCCGGCCCGTTTCGATCATGTCCCTGCGCTGCGCGAGAATGCGCGTGAGTTTCCTGTGGATGTTGAAGTCTTCCGGGACCGACACGATCGCACGACCGACCTTCCTCAAATCCTCCATCGTCACGGCCGTCTTGCCGCGCCTCGCGCCATCCCGGTCGGCGACCTCGAGTCCCGACCAGACTCCCTCCAGCCAGTCGACCTTGTTGGTCTTGTACCCCGTGGAAGCGGCATGCGCCTCCTCCAGGATGCCGATGTAGTTCCGGCTGATCTCTTCGGAGTCGTCGTCCGTGATGACACCTTCGGACACCAGTCTGCGTGCATAGAGCTCGCGTGTTGTCAGTTGCCTGGCAATCTGGCCGTACATCAACGGTTGCGTGAATGCGGGTTCATCACCCTCGTTGTGGCCGTGACGGCGATAGCAGAAGACATCGACCACGACATCGCGTCCGAATTCCTGGCGGTACTTGGCTGCCAGCTTGGCGACATGAACGACCGCCTCGGGATCGTCGCCGTTCACATGGAAGATCGGTGCCATCACCATCTTGGCGACATCGCTTGGATAGGGCGATGATCGCGAAAACTTCGGACTCGTCGTGAAACCGATCTGGTTGTTGACGATGAGATGGATCGTGCCCCCGGTCTTGTACCCACGCAGTTCCGACATGCCCAGGGTCTCGGCGACGAGGCCCTGACCGGCGAAGGCCGCATCGCCGTGGAGCAGCAGGCCCATGACCTTCTTGCGGTCGCCGTCGCCGATGAGGGCCTGCTTGGCGCGAACCCTGCCTTCCACGACCGGGCAGACCGCCTCGAGATGGGAGGGATTGGCGGTCAGCGAGAGGTGGATGGTCCGGCCGTCGGCGACCTCGCGATCCGAAGACGTCCCGAGATGGTACTTGACGTCGCCAGCTCCCTGGACGGCGTCGGGATGGCCGGATTCCCCCTGGAACTCGGAGAAGACCTGACTATAGGGCTTGCCCATGACATTGGTGAGGACATTGAGCCGGCCGCGGTGAGGCATGCCGAGAACGATTTCCTCGATCCCCTGGTGGGCCGCGACACGGATGATGGTCTCCATGGCGGCGATGGTGCTTTCCGCGCCCTCCAGGGAAAATCTCTTGGCCCCCGAGAACTTGACATTGAGGAACCTCTCGAAACCCTCCGACCGGGTGATTTCGGCAAGCACCCGTTTCTTCTCTTCCGCATCGAGTTCGGCGTCACCGCGCGAGCCCTCGAACTTGCGCTGGATCCAGGACTTCTCCTCGGCGCTCTGCACATGCATGAACTCCACCCCGATCGTGCCGCAATAGGTCCTGCGCACGACATCGAGGATCTGATGAAGTGTAGCCCTCTGAAGTCCCAGAACGCCGTCGACGAAGAACTCGCGGCCGAAATCCTGTTCGATGAAGCCGTAGGTCCTGGGATCAAGTTCGGGATGGTAGCGGTAGGTGTCGAGACCCAGGGGATCGAGGTCGGCCGCGAGGTGTCCGCGTACGCGGTAGGCACGGATCATCATCAGAATCCGGATGCTGTCGCGGGCAAGCGCGAACTCGGCAACCGATTCGCGGCTGCCGGGCTCGGGCGGCGCGCCCACTGGCAGACGGGAGGCGAGCAGCGCGCCATTGCCCGAATCCGGGTAATCGGGAACACTGTGGATTCCGCGGGTGATCACCAACTCGGTCTGCGTCGCCTCCTCGTCGCCAGCGAGATCGTCGAAGACTTCCCGCCAGGCCTCGCTCACCAGACCCGGATCGGTCGAATAGCGGGCGTAGAGTTCTTCTATGTAGTTGGTGTTGTGACCGTAGAGGAAAGAGATTTCGTCGGTCCGCTGTTCCATGTCGTTCTGCTGCCCCGTTCGAAGGAGTCAGCCTCCCCTAGTCCCGCATCGCAGCGAGCATTGTCGTGCCCAGGCTCGCCGGCGAGTCGGCAATGTGGAATCCCGCGCTCTTCATGGCCTCGATCTTGTCCTCGGCCCTGCCCTTGCCACCCGCGATGATGGCTCCGGCATGTCCCATGCGGCGACCGGGAGGAGCGGTCATGCCCGCGATGAAACCGGTGACCGGCTTCCTTCGCCGTTCACGGGTCATGAAGGCGGCTGCCTCCTCCTCGGCGGAACCGCCGATCTCGCCGATCATGATGATGCCCTCGGTCTCGTCGTCGCCGAGGAACATCTCGAGGCAGTCGATGAAGTTCGTGCCGTTGACAGGGTCGCCGCCGATGCCGATGCAGGTGGTCTGGCCGAGGCCTGCCGCGGTGGTCTGGTGGACGCCTTCGTAGGTCAGCGTGCCCGAACGCGATACGATGCCGACCCTCCCGCGCCTGTGAATGTGGCCCGGCATGATGCCGATCTTGCATTCCCCGGGCGTGATGACACCCGGGCAGTTCGGACCAATCAGCCGACACCGGGAGCCTTGGAGCACACGGCGGACCCGCACCATGTCGAGCACCGGAATGCCTTCTGTGATGGCAACGATGAGCGGCACCTCGGCGTCGGCCGCCTCGAGGATCGCATCGGCGGCAAACGGCGGCGGAACATAGATCACGGACGCATTCGCGCCTGTCGCCTCCACGCATTCGCCCACGGTATCGAAGACAGGACGCTCGAGGTGGCTCATTCCGCCACGTCCCGGGGTGACGCCGCCCGCGATCGTGGTGCCGTAGGCGATCGCCTGTTCCGAATGAAATGTTGCTGTTTTGCCGGTGAATCCCTGGACGAGGACCCTCGTGGCGCGGTCGACGAGAACAGACATCAGGATCCCCCACCGATGGCTGCCACGGCCTTGACCGCGGCGTCATCGAGATCGTCGGCCGGTGTAATCGTCATGCCCGATTGCTCAAGGATCGACCTTCCCTTTTCCACGTTGGTGCCTTCAAGACGGACGATGACGGGAACCTTGAGGTCGAGTTCGCGCGCCGCCTGGACCACGCCTTCGGCGATCACGTCGCAGCGCATGATGCCACCGAAAATGTTGACGAGAATGGCCTTGACGTTGGGATCCGAGACAATGACGCGAAACGCTGCCGACACCTGCTCCTTGGTGGCGCCACCGCCGACATCGAGAAAGTTGGCGGGTTCACCGCCCGCAAGCTTGCAAATATCCATGGTCGCCATAGCGAGGCCTGCGCCGTTCACCATGCAGCCGATGTTACCGTCGAGCTTGACGTAGTTGAGCCCGATTGCGTTGGCCTCCCTTTCCGCGGGGTCCTCCTGGCTCTCGTCCCTCATGTCGACGAGATCCGGATGCCGGAAAAGGGCGTTGTCGTCGATGTTGAACTTGCAGTCGAGGACGACGAGATCCCCCGATCCCGTCACGACGAGGGGATTGATCTCCAGAAGGCTTGCATCCGAATCCTCGAACGTCGCGTACATCGCCGCCAGAAGTTTCGCCGCCTTCTTCGCTGCGTCCCCCTCGAGACCCAGAGCGTTGGCGAGCTTTCGTCCGTGGAAGGGCTGCAGCCCCCCCGCAGGGTCGACGGCGAGTGTCGTGATGCGTTCGGGCGTCGACGCGGCGACTTCCTCGATATCCATACCGCCATCCAGGGACGCAATGACGGCGATGCCGCTCGAGGCACGATCGACCAGCAGGGCAAGATAGAATTCCCGGGCGATGTCGAGACCTTCCTCGACGTAGACCCGGTCGATGGGTTTTCCCTCGGGCCCGGTCTGATGGGTGACCAGACGGTCGCCGATCATCACATCGGCGGCGGCGTGCACCTCTTCAAGGCTCCGGCAGACCCTGATTCCGCCGGCCTTTCCCCTGCCGCCTGCATGCACCTGGGCCTTGACCACCCAGAGACCCCCGCCGAGCTCCCGTGCGGCTTCTGCTGCCGTACCGGCGCTGTCGGCCACCCTGCCGCGCGGGACCGAAACGCCCCTCCCGGCAAGCAACCGCTTCGCCTGGTACTCATGAAGATTCATGCCTTATCCAAAGAAAGACGTCCCGCGAGAGACCGGGTTGACTCTACCACCCGGCAGGCGGATGACAACCGCTCCCGGGACACCGGCAGCACACGGACCCTTCATATGCTGAGCTCGCCTGCGTAGATGCCACAGGCAAAGACGAACCCGTCGTGGCGCACGACCCATGTCGATTTCGGGGCACGCTCCCCGAGCAGCGGGTCGAGGGAAATGTAGTCGACCCACACGCCGGCCGGTGTTGCCCTTTCCAGCATCTCACGGACATACCACACGCCTTCCGGATCCCTTGCGTTGAGCGCGTTGGCGCCGACCATGCGCGGATAAATGCCGTGCGCGGCGATCGATCCGATGCGGTCGATCACGAAAACATAGAGATCATGTTCGACGAATGAAGGATCACGGGTAATCGTGTAGAACGCCCGCATGCCTTGCGAATCATAGAGCTCGATGGCGCGTTTCACCAGATCCTGGGCCTGGTACGCCGTACCCCGTTCCCCGGCCTGAAGCACCTCGGGCAGGAGAACGAAGAGGAGCGCGGCAATCCGAACGCACCGCGACCGAAAGGAAGAAACCGACCTGGTGCGCCGGTTCCCGATCAACCGCGGCGCCCTGCCGTCACCTGCCGCTCTGGGAGACAACGGCTTCAAGTGCCGCCATCAGGTTCTTCACGGCCGCAACCGAGCGGTCGAACATCGTCTGTTCGGAATCATCGAGACGGATCTCGACGATACGCTCGACGCCGGCCGCGCCGATCACGACGGGAACACCGACATAGAGGCCTTCGACACCGTATTGGCCGTCGAGCCTGGCGGCAGCGGGAAGGACACGCTTCTTGTCCTTGAGATAGGATTCGGCCATGGCGATCGCGGACGAAGCGGGCGCATAGAATGCAGAGCCGGTCTTCAGGAGGCCGATGATCTCGGCGCCGCCGTCGCGGGTGCGCTGCACGATGGCATCGAGCTTCTCCTGTGTCAGCCAGCCCATGGCAACGAGGTCGGGCAGCGCTACACCGGCGACCGTCGAATGCCTCACCAGGGGGACCATGGTGTCACCGTGGCCGCCCAGCACCATGGCGCTCACATCCTCGACGGAGACGTTCATCTCCTCGGCAAGGAAAGCCCTGAAGCGCGCGGAATCCAGGACCCCGGCCATGCCGACTACCCGGTTTGCCGGCAGTCCCGACTCGCGTTGGAGGTGCCAGACCATCACGTCGAGCGGGTTCGTGATGCAGATGACGAAGGAATTCGGCGCATACCTGGCAATACCGGCGCCGACCTGGCTGATCACATTGGCATTGATGCCGATGAGATCGTCGCGGCTCATGCCCGGCTTGCGCGCAACGCCCGCGGTCACGATCACCACGTCGGCGCCTTCGATGGCGTCATAGCCATTGTCACCGGATATCCGGGCATCGAACCCCTCGACCGTCCCGGACTGCGCAATATCGAGCGCCTTGCCCTGGGGCACACCCTCCACGATGTCAACGAGGACAATGTCTCCGAGTTCCTTGAGTCCGGCAAGATGGGCCAGAGTGCCGCCGATCTGACCGGCCCCTATGAGTGCGATCCTCCTGCGCGACACCAAACTCTCCCCTTTTCGGACCTTGCCGGACCATACCACGCCACCACCGTGCGATGTAACCGCCGGGGAACGGCCATTCACCGCTTCGTGCTGCCCGCTTCAGTCGTCCGAACCGAGTCCGTCAGCCGGACTTTCGGGTGCCGCCTGGCTCGCTGCAAAACCGGCAGTCGCAAAGCCCATCGACTTTCGGCATCTGCGCCAGTTTCGTCAGCTGATACCGGTGATTCCACGACCCCTTGCCACCGGTCAGGCGTGCAGGGTCCCCGATAATTTGCAGGTCCGGTCCGCTCCTGATGCGTTGATCAGCGGCGGGCCAACCCCTATGCAGTGTTCGATGCCACGATGCGTTTCAACCTGCTGATTAAGTCAGGGACCCCGTCATGAACAATGTTCCAGAGACCTCCGAGATCGATAGCCGCACGTGTCAGGACATCTACCGGCCTTCAACAGATCCGACAGTTCCGAAGCCATGCTGAAGAATGCGAGTCCTGGAGCGCCATCCCGGCAACACGTCAACGCTGGCAGAATTCGGCAATTTCATCGGACGCAATGTCGATGTTCGAAATCATGACTCCGGTATCCCGCTGCGCCATGACATCCACATCTCGAGAGTTGGGGATGCCTGTCGAGGCCGGAGAATCAGAAAGTCCGGCCTGTACGACCATGTTGTCTCTTCTGGACACAGAGCAGCAATCCCATCAGTCTCGACCGGCACCGTGAAGTCGGACGGGAGAGCCGCATGACAGACCTTGTTCGCTATGCGCAGGTCAGACAACTGCTTGAAGAGGTGGGGGAAGTGGAGGGCGAGCTTGCCGACAACGAACGGGACATGGTCGCGTACCTCAGGACGAACTACGAAGACCCGTCACACAACGAGACTCACGCCATTCGTCTGCTCGAAACGATCCTGCGCAATGTCGAGATCCGCAGGGGTTACGAAACCGACGGTAGCGGCCCTGCCCCCCGAAAGATCGACCTGGAGCGCAAGCTCCACTGATGCCGTCAGCCGCCCTTGAGCGGCGGCATCAGGGCGAGGTTGTCGCCCTCGCCGAGTTCACGTCCCGGACGTTCCACCGTAGGCACGGCCATGCCGTTCAGCGTCACGAGGAAGTTGCGCTCCGGAAAGCCCAGCCGTTTCATCACATCGGTGATGGTGGAGCCTGACGGCACATCGATCTCGGCGCGATTCTTGACAGGGCCTGGCGGCAGGTGCTTGCCGAGCAGTCCCGCGGTTCTCACGAGAATCTTCATGCAGCGCGGCGCGATGCGTCCTGTGCACAGGCAAGATAGGCCGACATGATCTGGTGGGGGTCCTCCATCAGCACGTCCTTCCACTTGCCAAGCGGCGTGCGGGTCTGGATCAGTCCGCGCAGCACACCGACATGCTGGGTGAGGCCCAGGGCCAGGCATCCGACCAGAATATCGTCCCTGAAGCTCAGCCTGAGGTACCTGAAAGCCCGAGCATCGACCGCAGACGATTCGTCCCCGCCCTCGACGCCGTCCCAAAGGCCGTAGGAAGTCGAGATCAGACCCAGCGTGTTGAGCGTGTTCATGACAAGGCTGCCGCGATAGGCCGTCCTGCGGCCGCCCATGTTGTAGGCCGCCACGCGTCCGTGCTCGCTGGCTGTGGGCTGTATGGCATGGACGTCATGGCCGCCGGTCATGAAATCGAAGCCTGCCGCCACATCTCCGGCTGCATAGATGCCGGGGATGTTGGTCTCCATGCGCTCGTCGATCAGGACACCTACGTCGGTGTTGATGCCGCTGCCGTCCAGGAAACCCGTGTTCGATGCAACGCCCGTGGCGCACACGACGAGATCGGCCCTGACGGGGTCCTTGCCGTCGAGGTCGAGGGTGAGAGTGCCGTCACCGTTCTCGGAAATACCTGTCACGCGGGTCGACACTTGAACCTTCAAACCCTTCTTCTCGCACCACGCCGCAATCATGTCGCCGCCCGTCTTGTCCATCATGCGGGCCACCATGCGGTCGGCCATTTCGATCACGGTGAGATTGACCTTCCGAGCCACCAGCGCCTCGAGAATGATGCAACCGATGAAGCCTGCGCCCATGAGCACGACATTGTCGCCGGGTTGGGTGTGCTCCATGATCCGGCGGGCGTCGGCGAGCGTCCAGCAGGACATCACCCGGTCGAGATCCATGCCCGGGATGGGTGGCCGAATCGGGGTCGCTCCGGTCGCGAGCAACAGCTTGTCGAACACCATGGAACCACCGCTGCCGAGTGAAAGGGACCTCGATGCGGCATCGATGGCGGTGACGGAATCGTGCCGGACCGCGATGCCGAGCCGGTTGTAGTGCCCGTCGCTGTGGCGCAGATGGGTTCCTTCCTCTTCGATATTCTCGGCCAGGAGATAGGGGATCGCCATGCGCGAATAGGGCGGTTCCGGTTCATCGGAAATAAGTGTGATATTCCCGCCGTGCCCCATGTGAGCGAGTGTTTCCGAAGCGATCACGCCGGCAGGTCCGGCGCCAACGATGACATAGCTCATGGTTCCCTTGTTCCCTTCTTAAGGGACGGGAAGCCGGTCACGGCGTTCCACGCGACCGGCTTCCCGTCTTTTCACGAACCCGGCAATCCCGCCGACGGTGGTGATGTCAAAGGCCCAGACGCGCCAGAGTCTCATTGGTCGGCTGCCCGGCTTCGGTCCAGCCGCGCAGGCTGTAGTACTCGGGCAGCATCCTGTCGAGCTCGCTGACCTTGCCCTCGGCGCTGCCCGAAGGGGCAGGTTCACTGAGCATGCGGGGCGGCAGGGTGTCATCGGCTGCCGTCAACCCGGCGGCCATATTGAACATCCGCTCCAGGGTCCACGTCCTCTCACCCGATTCGATGCACCGTTCCAGGGTCCACTCGCCCGGTAGCGCCGCATCGAGCTGCGCAACGAAATCCTCCGGCCCCCAGCCGGAGGTGGTGAAGAGGCACAGGCCCGTGGAGTCAATCATCGACACCAGGTCCTGGCTCTCCTTGACCGGGGCGGCCTTGCCGTTACCGGAGATGTCCTCCATGTCCGGCCCGAAGACATCGTGCTTGAGATGGCAAGCACCGCGGTTGGAGGTGGCGTAGCCGAGACCCATGCCCTGCAGGGCCCTGCTGTCATAGCCGGCAAATTCCTGGCCCTTGACGCCCATGAACAGTTCCGGATGACCGTACTTCTCGCACAGGCGTTTCGACCCCAGAGCGAGTTCCTTGCCGAAGCCCTCGCCCTTGCCGGTCTTCTCCGCCATGACGGCAAGTCCTTCCGCACTCCCGAAACGGAGATCGATCCCGTCGGTCTGTTCCTTGGTGATGATACCCATTTCGTAGAGTTCCATCGCCGCCGCCAGCGTCACGCCGAACGAGATCGGGTCCATGCCGTGTTCGTTCATCATGTAGTTGGCGAAGTTCAGGGCATCGAGATCGTCCACGCCGACCACGGGGCCGAGCGCATAGGCGGTCTCGTACTCGAGACCGCCCGAAGCGTGCCGGTACTCGGGCCGGTTGACGATCGTGAAGTGCTCGGGATCGATATGCGCGATCCTGCCACAGGCGATCGTGCAGCCGAAGCACGCCTTGTTTGTGATGAGGTTGGTGTGGCCGTTCGCGTTGGGCGCGACCGTCGCGGCCGGATTGACCTTGTCGATGCCCTCGAACTGGACCTCCCGGAAGTTCCGGGTGGGAAGCCCGCCCCACTCCTGCATCATGTCGATCATGGGGTGGGTGCCACCTTCCGTGAGCTCCAGACGGCCATCACTCGCGGCAAGCTTGGCGTGCGTGTCCTTCACGACCTCCATGAACATCTTGGGGTTGTCGACCTTGACGCCCCTCGTGCCGTAGGCCGCCACGGCCTTGAGATTCTTCGATCCCATGACGGCGCCCACGCCGCAGCGTCCGGCAGCGCGGTGCAGGTCGTTGATGACGCAGGCGAACAGCACACCATTTTCCCCCGCCTCGCCGATCGAGGCGACCTTGAGCTGCGGGTTCTGGTGCCTGGCCTTGATCCACTCCTCGGTATGCCAGACGCCGGTTCCCCAGAGCTCGTCGGCGGGAAGGATCTCGACGGTGTCATCATCGATGTGAAGATAGACCGGCTTCTCGGCCCTGCCCTCGATCAGCAGCAGATCGTAGCCTGCATACTTGAGGAAGGCGCCGAACTTGCCGCCGGAATTGGAATCGCCGATCGCGCCGGTCAGCGGGCTCTTGCAGAGAACCGCATAGCGGCCGCTCGTCGAGGCCATGGTTCCGTTGAGCGGCCCGGTGGCGAAGATGAGGACATTGTCGGGTCCCATCGGATCGCACTTGGGATCGACGCTCTCGTAAAGGTACTTCGTGCCGAGTCCGCGTTCCCCGATATAGGCATTGGCCCATTCCATGTTGAGGGGTTCGGCTGCCGCGGTGCCCTTGGTGAGGTTCACGCGCAGGATTTGACCTTGCCAGGACATTGTCGTTTCTCCTCCCTGCTGCCGTCAGGCCTTGGCCGACTGGTTGGTGTCAATATGTGCGGCCCACCGTTTCATGCGGTCGAGGCCGGTCCAGGCCGAGTCCACATAGACGATCGCATCGGTCGGGCAGGCTTCGGCGCACTTGGGATCGCCATGGCACAGGTCGCACTTGATGACCTTGCCCGTGTCGGGGTTGTAGTTGACCGTCCCGAAGGGGCAGGCGATGGTGCAGACCTTGCACCCCACGCAGACATCGTCCTTGACCTCCACGGCGCCCGTTGCCGGATTGCGCACCAGAGCCTCCACCGGGCAGGCATGGACGCACCATGCCTCGGCGCACTGTGTACATGTGTAGGGAACCGCCCGCTTGCCGTGTTCGAATTCGAAGATCTTGATCCTGGACCGCGCCGGATTGAACGAGCCCTCGTGCTCGAACGAACAGGCCATCTCGCACTGGAGGCAACTCGTGCACTTGTCCGGATCGATCAGAAGCGATTTCTGCATACCTTGAGCCCCTTGTCTGCCTTCTTCGCCGCGTCCGCTGGCCGGAGGCGGGGAGAGCGACGAACCTCCCTCACGTCCGGAGACCATCTTAGACATGTTGATTGCAAATGGGTAGTGCATTGCATCGCAGGAACTTTCCCGGAAGTCATCCGCAGCGGCGACGATCGGCGAGCTCAACGCCATCTTCTGCGCGCCGCGAGCTGCCGTTTCACCAGTGGATCCGCAAAGCAGGCCCGATCACGTTTCTCTTCGTCGAGAAGTGTTTCCTCGAGCGGCCTGGCGGAGGCATTGAGGAGCGCTTTCATGTGGGCCGTTCCGCAGGCTGGAAAACCGGCGATCCGCGCGGCGAGTTCCGGAGACCCGCGCGATCAGGCGCGGCAGGAATCACGAAAGCCCGCCGGACACGCTGTACCCGAGCGAGGCGTCCGGGAGGCCCGGGCGGGCCGACCGTGCTGCGATCCTCAGATCACACCAGGCAGATCCCGTTGATGGCGGCGATGATTGGTTTTCCCGGACTGCTGCACGTGCGGGCGAGATCCTGGTAAAGGGCCGTGTTGACAGCGAACGCGGCATCGTCCTCACGGGCACCGGCGCTGAAGGCGCGTCCAGTGCCCGTGAGGACGAGAACCGGTCGCATCGTCGCTGCCGGCGCCACGAACCCAGTCGAGCAGAAGGCAGAGCTGGGCCTGATCGAGCGCGGACAACTCCTCGGGCCGGTTCATTCTCGCCCAGGAGACCGGACCGCACCGTTCAATGGCGAGCGCGTCGGCCTTCAAGCCTCCGTGCCCGTGGTCAACCGGGCACGGAGAATGCGGGCACTCATGGCGATCCTCGTCACCCAACGCGGCGGAAAACGCTGGAGTTCCTCGTAGCCCGCCATGTCGGCCACGAGATCGGTATCCTCACCCGTCGCCAACTCCGCGACGGCGCGCCCTGATATGGTGCCCTTCGCCGCGCCCACGCCGTTCTGACACACCGCGGCCCAGACACCGTCAGCCAGCGCTCCGCATTTCGGCACGGAATTGCGCGAAAAACACATGATCCCACTCCAGGTATGCTCGAAGGTGACGTCAGGCACCATCGCAAAGCGCCTTCTCAGGCATCGGACGTGATCGGCGCGAACCTTCTCTAGATCCCGGGCCGTGATCGTGAAGTCCGGCCTGTGGCGCAGGGAAAGCCGGATCAGGAGCCGGTGATCCCGGGTGTAGCGCATCGTTGTGCCACCCAGAATTGAGGGAATGGTCCCCCAGTCGCCCTCGCCGCCCAGAGCTTCCCGCTCGGTTTCGTCGAGTGGCCGTGTAAGACTGGCGAAGGTGTGCATGGTCAGAAGATTCCGCTCCAGAAATCCGAAGGCGGGCGTCCAGCCGTTCGTCGCAAGAATGATCCGGGGCGTCGTGATCCGGCCTTCATCCGTGGTCAGGGTCTTGGTCGCCCCGTCGTCGAATTCCCTCACCGCGGAATTCTCGAAGACCTCGACATTGTGCGGCATGGTGCGCGCCAGACCCGTCACGAGAGCAGCGGGCTGCATCAGGATGCAGCCCGGCGTGAAGAGGCCGTCCTGGAAATAGTCTGTGCCCAGATACGCCTTGAGCCTCGCGGACTCCCACCGCTCCCGGGCCTCCCCGAGATCATCGAGGCGCGCGGCCATGGTGTCGAGATTCCGGCTGCCCCGTCCGGTAGAGGCCACGTGCACCTTGCCGCGGCGGCTCCACTGGCAGCGAATCTGGTTCCGTTCCACGAGATCCGCGAGCCATGCGATCGATCGCCGGTTGACACGGATCTGCCTCAGGTCGTGCTCGGGCTGCTCGCGTGAGAGCGCATGGGGAAGATCGATGATGAATCCGGAATTTCGCCCGGACGCGTTCTCGCCGATTCGGCCCGCTTCCAGGAGCACGACACGATCGGCGGGCCTCAGCTCGCCCAGACGGCGCGCGGCGGCAAGGCCAGCGAATCCGCCACCGATCACCACCCAGTCGGCCTTCGCGTCACCACGCCCGACGTTCGCCGGCGGGTGTTCACCGAGAATGTTGTACCAGCCGTTCGAATGATCGTTCTTCGGAAAGCCGGTGACCCGCATCGTCGGGCCTCAGTCCTGAGGAGCCGGCGGAACGGGTTCGTGACGGAGGGTGCTGCTTCCCGACTTCGATTTCGTGACCGGCGCCACGGCAAAGAAGAACTTGGCCGGCTCGCGTGCCACGTAGGCCAGTTCGGTTCCGGCAGGAAGCCACATGATGTCGCCTGGGCCGACCCTGTGTACGCCCTCGGCCGTATGGATCTCGATCACCCCCTCGAGGCCGTAGAGGATTTCGTCGTAGGTGACGGTCCAGGGGACGTTGCAGTTCTCGAAGACTCCTATCCCGCCCCCCAGGGTGGTGCTGATCGCCGCATTCACGGTCGCCACGACATTACCGCCGCTGCCGCCTTCCACCTTGAGATCGAGGCCGTTGCCCCGGAACATCCGCGCTTCACTCATCGTCTCGGGACTCCTGCAATGCGGTTTTGACCCAGTTCTGGAACGCGTGGACACAGTGTTCGCTGTCTCCCGGCTCGCCGTCCCTCGAAATGAAGCGGCTCTGATAGTAGCCCCTCGAGACGATGCCTTTCTGGACACCCTCGTTGAGCGCCGCATCCTCGGGCCCGAGCCCTTCGTTGAACCATGTCTCCGAAGCGCGTGTGGTCTCGTCGTCGCCATGACCGGGAACACGGAAATAGGCGTTCTCCACGACACAGGTCTGGGGCCCCGTCGGGCGGGTCATGTAGGTGGAGATCATGTCGGCATGGGGCCACGAATAGATGATCCAGTCCGGCCACAGGTAGAGCGTGATGAAGTGGTCGGTCTGGCCGCCGTTGCCGTTCTTCGGGAAGGGATAGACGTCCGTCTCGTTCTTGCCAGGAGGCGCGATGATCGCCACCCAGTGGTCGTGAACATGGAGTCTGGTGGTATCCATGTCGATGATGTCGCACAGCTCCCGGTGAACCGGCCCGGAACTGGGGAAGTGGTAGCCTTCGATGGCATTCTCGATCGCCACCTTCCAGTTCGAGGCGATTTCGAAGTCCTTCTGGCCGCCGAATTCCACGTTCTCGAGATCGGGAAACCACGTGCGGCATTCCGCCTCGAAACCGGGCGCCCATTCGTTCATCGGCGGGGCGTCGTCGTCGAGATTGACGAAGACGAAGCCTGCGAACTCCTGGACGCGCACCGGCACGAGGCTGAAGTCGGCCCTGTCGAAATCGCGCACCTTGTCGCACAGTCTGGCAGTGCGCAGGTCGCCGTCCGTGCCGTAGGCCCAACCATGGTAGGGGCAGGTGATGGTGGCCTTCAGCGTGCCGCTGCCCTGAAGCAGTTCATGGGCGCGATGCTGGCACACATTATAGAAGGCGCGCAGGCGGCCATCGCGCGCCCTCAACGCAAAGACGCCCTGGCCGTGAATGTCGACGGTGACGTAGTCGCCGGGACTGGCAAGCCGGCTCTTGTGGCAGACCACACGCCAGGACCTGAAGAAAATCTCTTCCTTCTCCTGCTCATGAACCTCGGGCCGGTAGTACCACGGTGACGGCAGGGTGAACGATGTCCGGTGATCGCCAGTGAACCTGCCGACCGGAAGCGTTTTCGCCTGTGCCATTCCGTCTCTCCAGTATTCGACAAGAGAGCGTATGCCTCTCACCCGGAAGACGTCAATATCACGACCACCCGGGTTGAATGGGCCTCCCTGGCCCGACGTTGGCGATGATCTGCGGCAGCCCGCGTCATTGCCTGGAGTTGATCAGGAGCATCGCATGGGAAAGCCTGAATCCAGGCCGTCGCTGGCGGGTGGCTTGCTGGTGGTAGTGCTGGCAAGCGCCGAGCTCCGTTCGAGCGCTGTGGTCAGACGCAACAACCCCATTTTCGGATGGCGCTGACGGGCGCGTTGCAAAGGACGTGGGGTCAAAAAACTCCTGCAGGCACACGAAGGCATCGCCATCCTGGCACGTCATTCTCTCGCTGTTCGTGCCGAAGAGAAATCGGGCGGGCAACAAGGGTCAACCGGCGAATCAGGTTCTGTCGCGGTCATGCGGTCGCTGGTTGATCGCATAACCCCTGTTGTCGCGTCGCAGGGGCTGGATGAGCATCTTGTGAAGATGCAGTTCGCTGGACTTCCGGAAAATGTCGAGGCCGAGTGTCATCGTTTCATGTCCGAGTTCCGGTTGAGCCCGGTAGGTGCCGAAGAGGCGGTCCCACCACGGCAGGTTGAAACCGAAATTGCTGTTGGTTTCAGCAGGCAGGTTGGAATGATGCAGCCGGTGCATGTCCGGCGTCACGACGAACCAGCGCAACACCCGGTCGAGCCCGGGCGCCAGGCGGACATTGCCGTGATTGAACATCGACGTGCCGTTCAGCACGACATCGAAGATCACCACTGCCATGGCCGGCGGACCAATCACGATCACGGCAACCATCTTGAGCAGGACCGACAGGATGATCTCGACAGGATGGAAGCGCGATCCGGTGGTAACGTCGACGTCAAGATCTGCGTGGTGCATGCGGTGCAGCCGCCAGAGAACAGGGACGGCGTGGAACACGACATGCTGGAGATAGATGACGAGATCGAGAACGACGAGTGAGACCGCGATCTCCAGCCACAGGGGCAGCGCGACGAGGTTGAGGACGCCCCAGCCGCGGCTCTCGGCAAGAACCGCAAGACCGACAGGCGCGAGGGGAAAGAGGAGCCGCAGGATCATCGTGTTGAGAACGACGATGCCGATGTTGCCGTACCAGCGAAGCCAGCGCGGTCGCGAGAGCCGCCGGCGCGGCATCGCGAATTCCCAGGCTGCGACGAGCGCGAAGATGCCGATGAAGAATCCGAGCCGAATTGCAGGCTCGTTCAGGCTGACGAACTCCGACATGCCTTCGTCCCGACGAGGATGTTGCGCACTCCCGGCCCGTACCCGCAGGCAGGCACCTTCGGTGCTGAACAAAATTAACTAATTGAACCACCGCCGTTATTTCTCTTTCTGTCCCGCACCGGGAACCCGAAACATGCCGTTTCGGGTTCCCGGTGCAACAGAAACAGGGGAGAGAATCATGCCATCAATCCGTCTCACCCAACGCCGGGTCGATACCCTCAAACCGAACAAGCAAGCTTATGACGTTCGCGACCCCGGTCTCAAGGACTTCGGCGTTCGCATCCTGCCGTCGGGCAGCAAGCGCTACTTCCTCGACAGCCAAACCGACGGAAAGCGTATCTGGCACACCATCGACGATGCCGGAGCAATCACCCTGGACGGTGCAGGCTCTCCACCGCGTTGGTCGTGTAGTTCATCTTGCGGAGCGCCGGCGGGAACGCGAAAAGCGGCACCACGTGCTCCCAGGCCCGGCGCCAACACGGGGCGACCGCGCCATCGATCGTCTCGGCGCGATAGATCGCCCGCAGATCGAGCACGATCTTCTTGCGGTCCTGTCACGACACGAAGGCCAGCGAGATGAGGATCGGATGCACGATGCGGGCCTGCACCGTCGTTCGAGAAAACACCGTGCCGATCGCCTCGGGGAAGCCCTTGAGTCCGTCGACCACCGCGATAAGGATGTCGCCGACGCTGCGGGTCTTGAGTTCGTTCATCACCTTGAGCCAGAACTTGGCGCCCTCGCAGGTGATCGCCAGCGCGACATGGACCGTCTGGTTGCGCACCAGCTCCTCGTCGCGGATCTTGATCCGCAGCGCGTCGAAGAACAGCACCGGGTAGACCGGATCCAGCGGCCGGATCTGCCACTCGCGAACCTCCTCGAGCACCGCGTCGGTGACCCGGCTGATCAGGTCGGGCGAGACCGCCACGCCATAGAGCTCTTGCAGATGCCCGCGGACCTCGCGCACCGTCATGCCCCGCCCATGGAGCGACACGATGCGCTCGTCGAAGCCGTCGAACCGCCGCTCGCCCTTGGGCACGATCACTGGTTCGAAGCGTGCCTGTCGCCGACGCGGGGATGGATGTTTTGCGGCAAGACCTTTCGTTTCCGCGGTCGTCTTGAGTTCGTTCACTTTTCCCGGACCCCGACGCCTGTGCCGCCTACCTGGAGAAGGCGCGGTGGGGTGACCTCTGAGCCAGAACTTGGCCGCCCTTGCGCTGCCAGGTGATCGCCAGCGCGACATGGTATGATTCCGTCTGGTTGCGCACCAGCCCCTCGTCGCGGAAATCTTTCAGAGCTCCGCGCGCAGCGCGTCGGAAGACCACAGACGAAACCGGGTAGCAACCGCGATCACGACAGCCGCGCCGGATCTGCCACTCAAGCGGAACGGTCCTCGAGCACTCGCGTCGGTGACCCGCGCTGATCAGCTCTGCGGGCGAGACCGCCACGCCATAGATTGGCTCTTGCAGATGCCCGCGGACCTCGCCTCGCGCTGCCGTCATGCTGAAGACGTGGCCGCCCATGGAGCGCCTACACGATCACATTCCGCTCGTCGAAGCCGCTCGGAACCGCCGCTCGAGCCCTTGGGCACCCGATCAGGCTGGTTCGAAGCTACCGTCGCGATCGCGCGGCACGGCGAGGGCAATCTCGCCGTCATCACTCAGTACCGTCTAGTCCAAAAAACCGTTGCGGCTGTTACCCGTGCCGCGCCGGGTCGCCCCTCTCGTAACCCAGATGTACGCTCAGCTCGGCGCTCAGCGCCTGTTCCAGCAGCGCTTTCTTCAGCTGCCTGAACAGCCCTCTTCACCAAGCAGGTCTTCAGGCCGGTGGCAATCGGCCATCATCTCGTCCAACAACTCGGGTTTGATCGTCGTCATAGTGGGCCTTTCCATACCAGATATTTAACCCACGATACTCACTTGCCGTTCCGACGAAGAGAACGGGCCATGCTACGTTTTCTACGCAAGCGAAGATTGCGGAGGTTCACCGCCGTTCATTCCTCAATCCACAACCACTTCAACCAGGACCGACACCTCAACCGCCGTGACAATTTCAAACTCAACCGCGCCGCCACACTCGCCGAGTGGCGGCAGCTCGGCTCTGCCTGAAAATTCCACAGTCCGTCAGCAACTGAGACCAGTTCGTGTGAGACAACACCGTTTTTCGGCCTCATGGCCCGTTGACACCTGTCGCCGGGTGGAACGGCGTGGCCAAGCACGTGACGGGCGCGCCGCTCGGAGACGCCCAGCCTGTGACGCACGGGCTTGATGCATTCTCGGCGGCGAAAGTGGCTTAGAAGTTTCCCCGGGCGGCCTCGGTGAAAACAACCTTGTCCAGCGTCAGATCAGATACGGCTCTTCGCAGCCGTTCATTCTCCTTCTCCAGCGCGCGAGAAGGGCAGGCCCGAAATGTCTGGCGCGTGATCAGCGCGTGCTTAGCCGCAGGTCGTACCGGAGGATTTCCTCTCTGCCCTCGCTGTTGGCACTGGCAAGCAACTCTCCAGACGCCGAATGAACCATACAGCCACCGGCCGTCGGTTTCTGCCAGGACGATCCAACCCGGTTCGTCGACAAAAGTGGGGCGCCGATCATTCTTGCATAGGAGCTGAATTCGCCGCGGGCGTCGCACAACGAGCTGCGATTGTTGGGGTAGAAGACTACCTCGGGTTCGAGCTCGGCGGCGCGCTGAATACATCGTCGCGCTTCACCATCCGAACAGATGAAGCAGGTAGCTTTCACGCCGTCGAGAGCGAACGTCTCTGGGCCGGTACCGACATCGTAGCGGCTCCATTCGTCTCGATAGTTGCGATCCCCGTCCTCGTGCCAGATCCAAGTCTTGCGATAGCGGTAAATGAAGCCCCGCGGGCCCGTAAAAACGTGCGAAATGTAGTATCGTTCATCGGCCTCCTCCGTGAGCCCGTAGGCGAGGTAGCAACCAAGCCGGCGCGCCAGACGCTCGATCCGCCGCACCGATTTGCCGACTGGCACCGTCTCGGCCAGTTCGGCGAACCTCGGTGTATAGTCGCAAAGCGTGCCTTCGTGGAACATGATCCAGCGCGCCCCGGCGGCGGCGGCTTGTTCGGCGAGCCGTTCGATCTCGCCAAGGTTTCTCGCCACTTGTTCCGGAACCGCGTCGAATTGCACAAGAGCAACCGGGATGATGCGCGTCTGCTGGTCAGCTACCACTGCGTTTCGAGTTTCCGACGTGCGGGACATCTCGACTAAGAGGGCTCAATCCAGATCGTCTTGGTCTGCGTGTATTGGTCATGGGCCATTAACGATTTTTCCCTGCCCCGGAATCCAGATTCCTTGTATACTCCGAAGGGAGCCGCAGTGTCGCCCTCCGAATAGAGGTTGACGGACACGGTATCGGCGCAAAGCGCCTTTGCGACCTTGAGAGCGGTATTCAGGTCCTTTGTATGGAGCGAAGACACGAGACCGAAATTCGTGTCGTTGGCGATGCTGATCGCTTCCACCACGCTCGAAAAAGCGATCACCGAAATCACCGGTCCGAAGATCTCCTCGCGGGCTATCCGCAACGCGTTCGACGTCGGTGATGTCGTCCATGACGATCGCAGGGCTCTTTCCGCTACATTCGAGGGTGACTCGTTTCAGGTTGGAGTCCGCGGAATTTTGAGAAAGAGGAGGCCGACTTCGGCCGAGCCGGTGAAACTGACACAATCGACGTCCTTGTAGCGCCCGATCTCCTGACCCGAGGGTTCGCCGAAGCCCGGCACGACGTTCAAAACGCCATCGGGCAGGCCAGCCTCAGTCGCCAGCGCCGCGATGCGAATTGCGGTCAGCGGGGTCTGCTCGGCTGGCTTGACGATGATCGAGTTGCCGCTGGCAAGCACTGGCGCAATATTCCACATCGCCACGAACAGCGGGAAGTTCCACGGCAAAACCGCATCGACGACGGCGGTCGGTTCTCGCACGATCATCGAGACCACGTTGGCCGGGGTTGACGATATCTGGTCGTAAATCTCGTCGGCGTTTCCGCATGCCGGTGCATAGTCTCGATGGTATCGGGAAGGTTGACATTCGAGCTGTCGCTAATCGGTTTGCCCGTGTCGAGAGTCTCCATGAGAGCGAGTTCGCTGGCGTTCGCCTCGATCAGGTCCGCGAACTTCCGCAGCACCTTCTTGCGCTATTTTGGTGCCGCTTTTAACCATGACCCGGCTTCGAAAGTGCGCCGGGCTGGGCTGACTGTGTCATCGACGTCGGCTTCGTCACACTCGCTTACTTCGGTGAGCGTCTTCCCGGTCGCCGGGTTGATGGTGGAAAAGACATTGCCGGAACGGGCGGGAAGGTACTTGTCATTGATGTAGACTCGCGTTTCGAAACGAAGCGGCGTTGAAACGTCGATGAGATTTGGTTTGGTATTTGGTGTGTTCATGACGAACTTATGTCGCGAAAATTGACTGTGGCCTTGCCCCCTGTCTGGCGTGTTTGGATCATGACGGGCGTGGCGGGTTTGGGCTGAAAGCAGCGCCCTGATGCCCGTCCGCTGATGGGCCGTCTTGCGCATCCCCGTCCTGCGCGGCTCGCGCAGTGAGCTCGTCGAGATTTAGGTGGCAGCGAATTGCAACTCCCGAGGAGGTGTGGCGCCAGGGCGGTGCCACGCTCTCGCAGATTTCCCCGATCTGCCACTGGCAGCGTCCCGCGAAGGCACATGCGCCACGGCTGGCCGTCCGTGGCGGAAGGATGTGCGAACGGGCGCGTTTGACCGAGCCCCCCAGTCGGGGCACCGCCATCAGCAGCTGGTAGGTGTATGGATGGAAGGGAGGCGCAAATACGTGGGCGCTCGGGCCGACCTGCATGATCTGGCTGCCGAACATCACCGCGACCGTATCTGCCAGCGTCCGTACGACAGCCAGATCGTGCGAGATGAACAACATCGCGACCCGGTACTCGCGTCGAAGCCTGCGCAGCAGGTTGACAATGTTCGCCTGAACCGAGACGTCCAGCTCAGAGAGAATTTCGTCGCACAGCAGCAATTCGGGCTCGGCGGAAAGTGCGCGTGCGATGGCGACGCGCTGACGCTCGCCTCCCGAGAGCTGGCTTGGGAAACGACTTACATAGGTAGGATCTAGCTGCACGGCATTCAGCGCCGCCTCGATCTTGTGCTCGATTTCGCTGGAGTCGAGATCGAAGAACTGCCGCAGCGGGCGCGTTAGTATGCTGGCTATCGATGCGCGCGGATTGAGCGATGCGCCCGGATTTTGAAAAATGAGTTGGATGCGTCGCCTTTGCTCCGGGCTCCGCGCGCCGGAGAGGCCGGGCAACGTATCGCGTTTGAAAAAGATGGCTCCCTCGGTCGGCGACAACAGTCCGCTTATCGCCCGGGTAATCGTTGACTTGCCGCTTCCCGACTCGCCCACCAGCGCGAGCGTTTCACCCTGCCGGATGGAAAAGGAGATTGCGCTCGCGGCAGCAGTCAGCCTCGGTTGCCGGAACGGGACGCGCAGCCCCTTGTGCTGCCCATAGACGATGGTGAGGTCTTTGACCTCGAGCACAGGCTCACTTGACGGCGTGCCGGGCCGGGCCGCCGGCCGCGATTCGACCGTCCGGATGCCGGCAATATCGTGCCAACGCTCACACGCGACCAGATGGTCAGCATGAACCGTCTCGGGCACTTGGCGATGCCGCGCACAATTCTCGCCGACATAGTGGCAGCGAGGCGCAAATGGACAGCCAGGCGGCAGCTCGTCCCGGCGGAGCATTCCCCGAAGCGGCATACCCGAAAGAACGTTGCCGGCGGCCTCGATACCGGGGACCGAGGCGATCAGACCTCGAGTGTAGGGGTGAAGGGGCTCCGAAAACAGGCGCACCACGGGTGCGGTTTCAACGATATGTCCAGCGTACATAACCGCGACACGGTCGGATATCTGCGAGAGCAGCGCCAAGTCGTGAGTAACATAGAGCATCGTCGTCCCAAGCCGGGTCTTCAGATCCCTGAGCACTTCGACGATCTGTTCTTGCGTCGTGACGGAAGTCGGCATCAAGCGAGAACACGCCCAGAGGCCGACCAACCAGGTTCACCGCAAGCCCGAAGTGGGCCATCAAGCCTTTGACACCCTTGCCGGGACCACCGAGCCCGACAAGCCCCCCGGTCGCCTCGAGGCCGTTGTAGTTGATCGCGGTGGTGTCCTGGATCGCGAGAACGACCTTCTCCAGGGCACAGCGCTCGACCGTTGCAGCCTGATGGGTCTCGAGAATGTGTTCCATGGTCACCCTGTTGCTGGACAGCAAACGGTACGCCGCCTTGCGCTCGGCCTTGCCCGGGAACACAACCGGCAAGGATGCACCCAGATGCTTCAGCCACGAACGGCCCATCTGCATGATCCGGTCCCTGACACGACCGTCGGGATGGCGGCATCGAGCATACTCGTGATCGGCCCAGTCCGCAGTCTCCTTGAGATACACCGGTCGGGGCTCTTCGATCAGCTTCCCCGGTGCAGCACAAAGCTCGGCCTTCCAGTCCGCCGCGATAGGCTTCATCCAGACACGGCGCTGCGCTCCCGGTGTCTCGTGCCCCGGTGGCATGCCGCTGGTCGGCTCATCGCAACACGACCAGCCTGCCGCGGCATAGCAGGTGCCCGTGTGCTCGGGAGCAACATAGGTATAGGCCGCAAGCGGGCGACGTCCGTAGGCCGCCTGCCAGTCATCCGCGATGCGCGAAGACGCCATGGCGAGAACCGCCGAGGCCAGGTTCGGGACCCGAACCCAGGGACAAATCATGAACCTCTGGTTGCAAACGATATCGCCAATGTGGGCCACCCTGGCATCGTCCGACCAGCCGATCCAGGTGTCACGCGCCTTCTGATGCCAGCTTGCCGCGCAAAAACCGATGACGCCCAGAACGCCGTAGATCGACGAACTGATCCAGTAGCGCATCTGGCCGCCGGGAGCACGCGCCCAGCCCAACGGGTGCCAGGTGTCGATCACCGCTTCCCAGCGCCGCCTCGACGCGTCATCGTTGACCGGAACAAGACTGACCCTGCCAAGATCCTCCAGGGCACAGCAAACCTCGCGATCAGGCGCCGACGGAGCGGTAATGGCCCGGCCCGATGGTATCCCCGGCCGCGATGTCGGCAACGCGATGCCCAGTTTGTCCGCCAGGCGTGGCAGCACCTTGCGCGCCGAGGCCGTCGCAAGGTTCCCCGGAACTGTCCCTCCAGTCCAGGCGGGTGCACAAACCCCGTGCCAGGCTGCTGCGGCTGGCATCCGAAGCCTCGGCCGCGCCGATCAACCACTGCACCGTCCTGGCATCAAACTGGCGAAGACCAATCTGCATGCCGGATTGGTACGGTAATCAGTGACCCGAGTTAATAGTGTCCCGATGAAAGGTTTGAGTTCTATGCCAATTCGCGGCACGGCTGTTCAACAACGTGACAATGCCCTCCGTGCCGCCACAGAACCGGCCGCACGGCATCGCAAGTTCAGCAACCGATCACGTCTTCCATAACGCGCAGCACGTTTTCACCGAGAATTTTACGGATGTCGTCCTCGCGATAGCCGCGACGCACCAGGGCCTCGGTCAAGACGGGGAGTTTGGAGCAGTCTTCGAGATCGACCAGTTCGAAGCGGACGGCGCCATGGTCGGTGCCGACACCGACATGGTCGACGCCGGCAACGTCGACCGCATGATCGATATGAACGAGCAGATCTTCGAGTGAAGGAAACGGGATCTCCGCATCAATCAACACGTTGTAGCTCTTGGTCCGGTCGCCACTCACCATCGCCATCAGGTCCGAGATCGCCGATGTCGTACCCGATGCGCTCCGCCGTCGATTGGCGCCAGCGCCACGCCCGGAACGACGGTTGGCAACATCCTCCAGACCATGCCAGTAGTTCCGTGAAATATACTCAGGCCATGCCGTTACACAGACGATGCCGCCATTGCCCGCAACGGCTCGAAGCATGTCGTCGGACATGTTGCGGGGATGATCGACCAAGGCCCGCATCGACGAGTGCGAGGCCATCACCGGCGCTTCCGTCATCTCGATCACGTCCCTGAACACGTTGTCGGACGCATGCGAGACATCGACCATCATGCCGATCCGGTTCATCTCCGCGACAACTTCGCAACCGAATGGGCTTAGTCCGTTGTGCCGTGCCACGTCAGTCGCCGAGTCGGCCCAACCATGCGTGTTGAAGTGGGTCAGCGACATGTAGCGCACACCCAGATCGAAGTACTGGCGCAGAACCCGCAGATCGTCGCCGATCGCATGCCCGCCTTCGATCGCGATGATCGCCGCAAGCTTGCCCGCCGCGGCGATACGCCGCACGTCCGAAGCGCCGTGGGCGACCTCAACATCATTCGGATAGAACCGACAGATCTCCTTCACACCGTCAATCATGTCGAGGGCGCGGTGGATCGCCGTGCCTTCGGCGACGTGGTGGAAACCAACGCAGCAGGCAAAAAAGGACGCCGTGAGGTTGCCTCTCTTCATCAACGGCAAATCCATGTAGCCGTTACCAGTTTCGACGCCGAGGTCCTCGTCGAGGTCGATCCAGCGCACCACAGTGTCGACGTGGGTATCAATCACGATCGACGATGCGTGGATGCGGCGTGCTTCATCACTGATTTCGATCATCTGCCCTCCTGGACAAACTAGCCCGGTATCGCAAACCGCTCCGGCTTCAGGAGCCGGCGCAGGTCGTCCTCACCCTCAAACACGCAGCCTACCACGCAGCCGGAGACCTGTAGTTCGACGCGCAGGCTGGACGCTGATCGGCACGGCAAGTTAACCGACCTCGCTCAAGCTACTACGGTCAAGGGCCTACGCCGACCCACGGTCGCTCTCGCTCCTCGCGAGCCTGGACAAGTCTGCAATGGGGCAGGAACGCCGCGCGGAGGGTTTCCAGCGCTGTCAGAGCGTTGTGCTCCAGGAGAGTTGGCCGGCTCTCTCGGGCACGGATGGAATGGGAAATCTTGTGTCCGTTGCCGGATTGGCTCGGACGTGGGTTTGATGGTCTTTTGACGTCATAGAATTGCGGATCCGCTCTCGTGTGACAGGAGCAGCATGTGGGTATTCCGGTTCGAAGGTGACGGCAGGGCTTTGCCAGGCGCTGATGCCGCCTGAGGGCGGGGCGCTGATGATGCGCAGGCGCCTGAGGGTTTTGTCTGTGACTACCCGGTCGAGTGCCCATGGCTTTTTGGCCTCTTTCCCGTTCCTGGATCCGGAGCTGGTCTGAAACGGCCCACCGTTCGGTGCGGCGCTACCGTTTCAACTACGAGCAGGCTGGCCACGTCGCGCTCCTGGAACTGCTCAAGGCTCTGCCATGCCATGTGATGCGTTCATTGGCACTCTACGACGAGTTGCCGGCGCTGCAGGTGACGACCCAGGGCCAGGTACGGCGATGTCACTTCGGACAAGGGACACTGATGTCGGCAAAGACCTTGTCCCATCCGATGTCCGGGTCATACCATCATCGCCGCGAGAACGCGGTTGGTTTGAACCGACTCCGGAAAATGGTTCATGCCGCCGACGCCTGTGGGATCATCGGTGGACCTGCGAAGAGGTAAGCAATGAGTGAGCTGGATCTCGTAATCCGAAATTCTGTTGTCGTGACTGCCACCGATACGACGCCTGTGGAAATCGGCATCAAGGATGGAACAATTGCCTTGCTGGGCCGAAACCTTCCGTCGGCCGACAGGGAGATTGATGCCGCAGGCAAGTTCGTGTTGCCGGGCGGGGTCGATTCGCATGTCCACATCGAACAGGATTCCACCGAAACGGGAGCGTGGCCAGGAACCGATTTCTACTCGACGACGGTCTCCGCCGCCTGCGGCGGTACGACAACCCTCATTCCCTTCGTTCGCCAGATCAAGGGCCGTCCGTTGCGCGAAGCGGTGGCCGAGTATCAGCGGCGTCCTGAGGGGAAAGCTGTCATCGACTACGCCTTGCACCTCATCATCACCGACCCGACACCAAGCGTGCTCGGACAGGAGCTTCCGGCCCTCGTGGAAGCGGGATACACATCTTTCAAGGTGTACATGACCTACCAGTCAATGATGCTGAGCGACTATCAGATACTGGAAGTCATGGCCACGGCCCGCCGCCTTGGGGCCATCGTGATGGTTCATGCCGAAAATGCCGACTGCATCACCTGGCTCACGGAACAGCTCATAGCAAGCGGGCGCACGGCTCCGAAGTACAAGGGTGTGGCGCATCAACCTGCGGTCGAGCGAGAAGGAACACACCGTGCAATCACGTTGGGCGAGATCGCAGATGCCAGGATCCTGATCGTCCACGTCGCCAGCGGCGAAGCCGCAGACATGATTCGCTGGGCGCAGTCCCGGGGCTTGAAGGTACTCGGGGAGACCTGCCCGCAGTATCTCTTTCTCACGCGGAACGATCTGGACAAGCAGGGCCTGGAAGGCGCGAAGTGTCTGTGCGCACCACCTCCGGGAAGCGCGGAAAACCAGCGGGAGCTGTGGCAGGCGCTTGGCGCAGGCGTCTTCCAGGTCTATTCGTCGGACCACGCGGCCTTTCGTTTCGATGATCCGCACGGCAAGCTGCCTGATGGTGTGAAGACGCCCTTCCATCGAATCACCAACGGCGTACCGGGCGTTGAAACCAGGATGCCTCTCCTGTTCTCGGCCGCGCTTGCGCGCGAGGAGATCGATCTCAATCGCTTCGTCGCCCTGACGGCAACCAACCCCGCGAAGATTTACGGACTCTATCCGAGGAAAGGCTCGATCCAGGTCGGGAGCGATGCGGATCTCGTGATATGGGACCCGGAAAAATCCGTCACGATTTCGATCGACAAGCTGCACGACGGCATGGATTACACGCCTTACCAAGGACTCCATGTCACCGGCTGGCCAGTGACGACCGTCTCCCGGGGCGAGGTCATCTGGCATGACGAAACGTTCATGGGCGAACCGGGTCGAGGCACGTTCCTGCGTTGTGAACGGTCCCAGCCGGCAATCCGGGACGACTTTCTCGAAGCTCGTAAGGCCCAGGAGCCTGTCGGATTTGAGGCAATGCGGCGAGCACTGCCCCCTGATGCTGTCATCTAGGCGGATGTGAGTGGTTTCCTGGCCCGGATGGAGCAGACCGGACGCAGGAGCGGCGGCAAGCCGCTTTCACCGCCCCAGCCGGGAGCGAAAGATCAGGTGAACCTGCCTCCCCTGGCACGGATCATGAAGACAGCTTCGAGCAGGCCGGCAACGCCCGGGCGGTGACCGACAATGGCCGCCATCTGATTGTCGTGGCGCATGTCAGCGACGCCGTCAACGACAAGCAGCAGGTCGCACAGCCCCTGCCGTGGGCAGGGGCTGTGCTGGCCGATACCGGCTATCACTCCGCGGCCAACCTCGCGCTTTGCGAGAACCGTGGCCTCGTGGCCTTCATCGCCGAAGGCAGGGAGGGCAAGGCCGTTCATACCCGGTGCAAGGCGACCGTGGAGACGGTGTTCGGAATGATCAAGAAGGTGACGGGCTTCCGGCGCTTTCACCTGCAAGGCCTGCATGCGGCCAGCGGTGAGTGGACCTTGGTGAGCCTGGCGTGGAACCTGAAACGGATGCATGCCCTGGCAGCAAGCACACGACTAGAACAGGGGATCCGGGCACCCGGATGGGCCGCAGTGCGGCTCCTCACACTACAATCAACCGTTGGGTTGTCGTGGCGCCGCTAATGGCCGCTGGGTGACTGCCATGCCGGGTATGTGAGCGTTGCTGCGCCAGTTCCGACAGGCTCCTGGTGTTCAACCTGGCGGAAGACGCGATGCGACGGCTCCGCCTTCAGCGGTCGACGAGGCCACGCTCGATCTCGAACTGCGTCACCAGGTCCCTCACGCTCGATGCCGTTTCCAGGGACCAGATCGAATCAAGCGCACGTCTCATGTCGTGATCCCCGAAGTAGACCCCGGCGGCGTCCCGGAACTTCCTTTCCAGCTCGCTGTCCGTGAGCGGATCCAGAGGATGCCCCTTGGGAATGTCGACCTGGTGGCTCAGTTCCCGGCCGTCCCCGGTCCAGACCGTCACGCGGATCGACAACATCTTCGGGTAGGTCCGTGTGAATTCGTCATCAGTACGGACCTCGACCCTGCCCAGCAGAGCAAGTTTCTCCGAATCCCTGTAGGCACCCCGGTCAAACGTCGCTCGCGTGACCTCTCCGTCCAGCAGAGCAGCAACAACGATGTAGGGCAAGCTGTGATCTGCCGTTTCGCGGGTCTGTGGATCCCACTTCGCCGCCGTATCAGCCGCAAGAACGCGTCCGGTCTCGGATACTTCAATGATGATCCGCTCGATACGCCCGGATGCCCCGACTTCGCCGCGCAGCGCCAGGGCGGCTTGAATACCCGCCTGTGTATTGTACTGAACCGGCCAGTTCTTGATGAAGGTCTTGTTGATCATGAAGCCTCTGACAGAGTTGCCGAAGGACTCGAGCTTCAGGGGGCCGGACACCTGCCGTTCGAACCCCATTTCACCACGGAAAGGCAGCACCGGGCCGGTGACACCCATATTCGCCAGCTGTGCCGCGACCAGTCCGTTGCGTGCCGCGTTTGCCGGAGCAAAGGCTTTCCACATGGGAATCTCACCGACGCGAGTCTGTCGCAGGGCTGTATTGGACACCACCGCAAGGGCCAGTGCCTCACGCATCTGATCGGCACTCGATCCCAAAACCTTGGCCGCCGCCAGTGCCGATGCAATGACACCGAAGACCACATGGTCCCAACCCCTCTCCCGGACATTCGCAACATCGGCAAGTCTGCACATCACTTCGTAGGCGAGAACGACCCCCAGGATGACATCCTTTCCGTTTCGTTCGGCCACTTCCGCGGCCGCGAGAACTGCCGCGATCGTATCGCTGGGATGAAGGGATTCCCTGGAAAGGTAGGTGTCCATGAAATCCTGAGAGTGAAGCATCGTGCCGTTCGCCAGGACCGCCAGTTCCGGAAAGGCCACATGTTTCGTTCCGATGACGGTCGCGCCGGGCGAACCGGTGCTGGCGAGAGCGAAGCGGCGTGCAATCACGCTCGGTTCCTCCTGGAAGCCTGCCAACGCGATGGCGATCGAGTCGATGATCCTCCGCTTGGCTTCCCAGATGGCCTCTGCGGGAACATCTTCGTACTCCAGACCGGAGGCGAAACGGACGAGCGTCTCTACGGTGTCATCCGATTTCGGAGTTTCCTGCATCAGCGGCCTCCTCCTTGACCGTATGGCTCGGGCGGTGCCATCAATTCAGTTCCATGCGCCAATATTCATCGAAGTGCAATCCGGGTTTAGCCTGGATTGGGGCCAGGGGAGTCGGAAATCGACGAGACATCCTGGCTTCAACAGGTTTATGGCGACTGCTCCTCATGCAGGGACACGGCCGCCTGCGGCCGGGCAGGCGTATGGTCAGGAAAAAGTACCGGAACATTGAAGTCGTGCGCGATCCGCCCGGCAATCCTTTATTCGGCCTTGATCGCGTCTGTGTTCTTGACGGTTGACGGAACAAGCTACATTCCTTATCGGTTGTCCGATCGGTCGGGCGTTGATGAATGCAGGGAGCAGCCTTCGATGAAGAGTGAGGTCCGAAGGGCCACAAGCCCGTACAGTGGATATGCGATCAACCAGCCGGATCAGGAGGATGTGGAACTTACCCATGTCGGTCCCGGCACACCTTGCGGGGAGTACTTTCGACGGTTCTGGCACCCGGTGGCCATGTCGGGTCAGCTCAAGGATCTTCCGGTGGCCATCAGGATTCTCGGAGAGGATCTGGTGATATTCAGGGATGGATCCGGACGCCTAGGACTGCTCCACAAACACTGCGCGCATCGCAGGGCTTCACTGGAGTTCGGCCGGATCGAGGAACGCGGCATCCGCTGCAGCTACCACGGCTGGCATTTCGACGTGGATGGAACGATTCTGGAAACACCGGCCGAACCGGAAAGCAACCCGATCCGAAACAACTACTGTCAAGGTGCCTATCCGGTCCGCGAAATCAAAGGGCTGATATTCGCCTACATGGGGCCCCCGGAGGACAAGCCCGGATTCCCGCACCTGGACACCCTGGACCTTCCGGATCACGACCTCGTCCCCTATGCCATTCATTCGCCCTGCAACTGGCTGCAGGAGACAGAAAACGCAATGGATCCTTTCCACAGCGTCTTCCTCCACGGCCGCGTCAACGGACCTCAATTCGCCGGGCTCGAGCACTTCGTGGAACTGCCCGTGTTGTCTACCACGAAAGGGCGGAAGGCTTTGCCTACAGTCACGCCCGACGTGTCGGCGAGTTCGCCATGCTTCGTTTTCATGACTATCTCACTCCGAATCTTGCGCAGAACGGCGCCATGTTCCAGAGGCTGGAGAAACAGCAGGTCTTCGGCCGCACGAGCCTGACGAAATGGGTCGTTCCCCTCGACGACACGAACAGCCGAAAATTTGGATGGCGCCATTTCAACGACAGGGACGAGGTTCTCAGGCAAGGTGAAAGGGAGGCCGTGGGTTGGGAGAGCGTGGACTTCTACGGCCAGACCGCTCATCGATCCTACGAGGAAAAGCAGCGAAATCCCGGAGATTGGGATGCCTGGACGAGTCAGGGGCCCATAAACGTGCACAAACGCGAGTGCCTCGGTTCCACAGACCGGGGTATCGCTCTCCTTCGCAGGCGTATCAGGAATGACATCAACGGGCTGAAGCGAAATGGTACAGTCTTTCGACCTGAGGGCACACAAGACAGGCCGGTGCACACATTCGGCGGCGACACCGTGCTGCGCGTGCCTGTGGATCGTTCCGATGACAGGGCGTTGCTCGAAAGACTTCAGAAGGACGTTGCGAAGATCTATTTCTCCGCGGACCGGTATGAAGGTGACGAACGGGCCGAGTTCATTCGAAGGGAGGTTGCAACCAGGTACCCTGCCTAGCCTGCCCGTGCCACATGAGCCGCCCGCCGAGGCGTGCAACCACACCATCGCTCAAGGGCGGCAAGCTCACGCGAGCAAAGGCAGGGCCCCGCCGTTTCCAGGCACTGATCGTTTCTGCAGCGACAGGCTTACCGAACAGGCGATGGTTGCCATCCTCGTCGGTCGCGCTTCGCCTCGGATCGAATCTCCCGCCCGCTGGCCCGACGCAAGCGATCCAAATGGGACGATCCGGACGCGATCAGCAGTGTAGTTCGCGGACCGGTGCCAAACCCGGACGCCGGTCAACGTGAGATCTGCGTTCAGGGACTCCAGCGGTATGTAACGTCCGGTTCGTTTTCCGCTTCACTAGAACCGAAATCAGTCGCGACAAGACCGAAACCTTCATAAAACGCGCGCGACGCCCGGTTGGCCCGGAATGTACGGAGCGTGAAGCCATGCGGCCTGAGTGTCATGACATCGCGTAGTAGGGTCGATCCGACCCCTCGCCGTTGGACCTCGGGCGCGACAAACAGTTGATCAACGATATCCTTGCGAAGGCAATGAAAGCCAGCGCACCCGCATGCCGTTTCCGCTATGCGTACCGCGTCCCATTCATCGAAGGACGCATGAACATATTCGGCGAAATCATCATCGCTGTGTATCCAGGGCATGAAAGTGTAGGCGGCGCGGGACGAGCGCATCAGTATATCGACAATAGCGGGAATGTCGTTGTGCACGGCATCACGTACAATGGGGACTGTCATGTCCCGAAAGTTGTCTGGCATAGAATACTCATCCTATTAATTTTGCATCAGGATATTTCGCTGTGTCCATAATACAAAAACTGGTTCATGCCCTATGCAGTTGTCCGGAGTGGGTGTTGATTTGTGAGGTTCAGGCTGCGGATTCGAGCGCGAATTCCAGGACGCCTTTACCGATTTGGGAGGTCAACGGGTTGGCGGCAAAGTGCTCCTTCCACAGTCGTGGCGTCAGCTGCACCGCGTCGCGGGCGGGATAGGTCCGCGATCCGTTGCAGCACATCGACCAGCCAGGCGTACGGGTCCACCTCGTGCATGCGACACGTCGAGACCAGGCTCTGGATGATACCGACATGTTCTGCGCCGAGTCCGGTCCAGCAGAACAACCGGTTCCGCCGTCCCATCGGGATGGCACGGATCCCTCTCCAGGTGGCTCGTATCGATCGGGACATCGGGATCCGACGGGCAGACCTCCAGCGCATCTCGCCGGTTGCGCGCATGGTTCACGGCCACCAGAAGCGGATCCGTCGGCGGTCGAGACAGATCCTCGACGATGGACCTGCACCATCGCCAGAAGGCTTCGACAATCGGCACCGAATTCTCCCTGCGCCAGGCGAGCTTCGCCGCCCCCGAAAGCTTCTTCCTGCGGATCATCTCCTCGTTCGCATGGAGCCCGCCGATCAACTCGAGGGCCTCGATGTGGCGCGCATGACGGCGGCGCTCGTCGATCTCTTCTGCCGCTTCTTCCCGACTCCTCCCGCGGCCATCACCCTCGACATCGACGACGCCTGCGATCCGGTGCACGGCCACCAGCAACTGTCGTTCTTCCATGAGGGGCGTACGGGCTGGGATAGACGAGCAAGGCCGGCCTGCCGAGCCCCCCTGAATGCCAACGGGGGACTGCCTCCCCGCCGCGAGCCGCCCGCCCGGCTTGGAGGCGCATTGCAAATGTGAAATATTCCCGCCGCGCCACATGGGGAGGGAGACGCAGGCCATGATGGACGATCGCGCGCCGGACGAGACCATCAACGTCACCGTGGACGGCTACAACGTCGTCGCCTACAGCTTCGGCGCCGGCGACGAGGTGCTGTTCTGCGTCAACGGGGGGCCGGGGCTCTCCTGCGACTATCTGCGCGACAGCCACTCCTGGCTCGTGGACAAGGGCTACCGGGTCGTGTCCTTCGATCAGCTTGGCACCGGCAAGTCGGACCGGCCCGATGACGAGGCGCTCTGGACCATCGAGCGCTATGTCGAGGAGACGGAGACCGTGCGCACCGCGCTCGGGCTCGGCCCCGTCCATTTCCTGGGTCAGTCCTGGGGCACCTGGCTCGGCCAGGAATGGGCGCTGACCTATCCGGAGAGCTTCAAGACCATCACGCTGGCCGACGGGGCCGGCGACATTCCGCACCTCGTGAGCGAGCTGCACCGCCTTCGTCAGGCGCTCGGGCCCGAGACCGTGGCGATGATGCAACGCCACGAGGCGGAAGGAACCCTCGAGCACCCCACCTACCAGGCGGCCATCACCATCCTCAACTACCGCCATGTGTGCCGGCTCGATGAGTGGCCGGCCCCGGTCATGCGGTCCCTCGGCGACTGGAACATGGCGCCCTACATGGCGATCCAGGGACCCAACGAGTTCTGCTATACCGGCAGCATCAAGGACAAGAACTGGCTGCCCAATCTGCACCGGGTGCATCAACCGGCGCTGGTGCTCTGCGGCCAACACGACGAGCTCACGCCGGCGTGCTCCATGAAGATCGCGACCGCGCTGCCCAATGCACAGATTAAGGTGTTCCCGAACTCGTCCCACCTGCCGATGTTCGAGGAGCCGGAGGCCTATTTCGAGACCCTGCTCGGCTTCCTCGACGCCAATCGCGGCTAGCCGTTCACACGATCAAACCGCCCCCAGACGGAGGAACACGACCATGACTGCGAGCGAGAAGAGTGCCGCGCTCGCCAGCGCTATCAGAGAGACGGTCGTTTCGTCGTGGCGCTTGGAGTCTACGACATGGTTTCCGCCAAGATCGCCGACGGAATGGGCTTCGGCACATTTGGGGAGTTTTCACCCGGTACTGACAGGAGGAGGCAGAACTCAGCCTGGCTGCCCTCGTGGAGATCGAAATTAGTGAGAAGTGTCCGTCACGCCCCTGTGCGCGCGACACTGTCCTGGTCCTGCCAGCCATAAGGCCGTCTCCTTCCGCGAAAATCTCCGTGGGAAAGAGAGCACACAGGGTCATCCTGAAATCAACCGGCTACCGAAACGTCCCCGTTTGCCCGGTTACGTTCCGACGACATGGCATCGCGCGGCAACTTGATATCGAAATGCTCACGGATCCTTTCGTCGATCCGGGGCGAAATGTGGTCTGGGAAATGAGTGTCGAGTGTCGTCCTGACCCGTCTATGGGCGTGCTCCACGATGTCAGGACGGCCCGCGCTCATCCATTCGTTCGGGCTGGAGCGGTCGCTGATCTCCGGATAGAGGAAGTCACTCATCATCCGGTCAAGGGTCTGTCCATGGGCCATAAAATGGCCAGGGTCGATCGCAGCTTCCGCAATCACGTCGAAGGAGAGATCCGGTTCCTCGGTTTCCAACCCCCGCACCATGCGCATGACATTGCCGAGTATCTCGTTGTCGACGATCAGCTGTTCCTGGGAGAACACCAGCAGGCTCGCGAGCATTCCCGGATAGGCCCAGACCACATTGGCGCCCGCCAGCGCGGCAAGTGCGATGCTGCAGCCCTTCTCGTAACCTGACTGGACATCGACCACTTTCGAATCAGTCATCCCTGCGGCCACGTTGCTCGGCAGGCCGTAGTACGCGGCCATTTGGGCCGCTGCCGCCATGAGCACGGCCTGTTCACCGCTTCCCCCGCAAAACCCGCCGGTCCTCAGATCGGAGACACATGGCCAGCAACCGAACAGGAAGGGGTGTCCGGGCGCTACCAGTTGCACATAGCAAAGAACGAACAGCGCCTCGGCAAAGGACTGGACAAGCGTGCCGGCCAGGGACGCGGGTCCCGTCGTACCGGCCTGGGGGACTGCTGCGTAGAGATACGGCACCCCCAGTCGGACCAGGATTTCAAGGCTTCTTTGTGCTTCCTCGGCAGCACGCAGGGGCGGTACCATGAAGGTTGCGCCCAGCCAGCAGAAGGGACGTTCCCGGAACTTGCCATCGCCACCGGCGATCATGTCGAGCATGGCCACCACCGGCTCCACACTCTCCGATTCGGCGAGGCTGATCCCGCAAGGTTTCCTGGTCCCGCTTACGACGGCATAGGCCGTGTTGATGTCAAGATCTCTCGGTGTGGCCATGTCACGGGCGATGACCGTGCGCTGGCAGCAATGAATGTTGTCGAGTGAATCGACAAGGCGACAGTTGTCATAGAGATCGAGCAGTGTGGTATCCCGAAATTCCCCGAGTTCATGATCGAGCATGTACACCGCGGACCCGCCGGTGCACATGTGCACCCGCGTTCCTGAAACCTCGATGTTGTGAGCGTCGTCGTGGCCGAAGAGATGCCAGGACTTCGGCACGAGCGCGATGAGGTCTTCGACGAGTCCCCTTGGCACACAAAGCCGGCCATTGTCGTTGAGCCGGCCACCAGCTGCTTCGAACCTCCCGATGCATTCGGATGTGGCTCCCGAGACACCCACCTTCTCCAGAACGTCAAGCGCGGTGCCGTAGATGCGAACGATCTCCCGCTCGGTCAGCGGGCGAAACGTGCCACCGGAGAGTCCCGGCCGGACAGGATCCGCTTGCGCGCCTGACTGCCTGACTCTCTCCACTCTTCTTCTGCCCCTCCTTCGGCCGGTGCGCTCTCCCGCCATGGCCCTTCCCACAGCTCACGTCCACCCCGATGGACCGAACCTGTTCAGTTCAGTCCATCGGGGCGAGACGATAGGAAAGTGCCGGAGGCAGATGAAGACGGCAGCAGGGTGAAACTAGGCAAGCCAGGCTCTCTCTGCGAGACGCATCCCCATGAGGCCCCAGTTGTGGTCCTCGACTACTCCCTGAACCTCTTCGTTGTAGGCATCGATGACACTCGGGAAGACCGGGATGATGTAGCCGCCTTCCTCGCTGATCATCCTCTGCATCTCCCAATAGAGCTCCCGGCGCTTTTCGGTGTCCAGCAGGCCCCTGGCCTCGACAAGCATCTTGTCGAAGGTCTCGTTCCTGAAGTGGGTTTCATTCCAGGGTGCGTCGGACTTGAGAGCGACGCTCAGCATGAGGTCGGCCGTCGGTCGTCCGCTCCACCACGACGCACAGAAGGGTTTCACCATCCAGATATTGCTCCAGTAGCCGTCCGACGATTCGCGGTTGAGGACAATGTCGATGCCGGCCGCTTTCGCATTTTCCTGAAAGATCGCACCGGTATCCACGGCTCCGGCAAAGCCCGCCTCGGCAACGCTGAGGTCGACCGTCAGGGACGACAGACCAGCCTGTTCCAGGTGCCACCTGGCCTTGTCGGGATCGAAGCTGTGCTGGGGCAGTTCACTGTTGAAGAACGGATCGGAAGGAGGAACCGGATGATCGTTGCCCAGGCTCGCATGTCCACCCAGAACATTCTTCACCACTGCCTCGCGATCGAGGCCGTACTTCAGTGCGTTCCGGACGTTGGCGTCGGTGTAGGGTTCGTGGTCCATCAGCATGCAGAGGGCGAAGAACTTGCCCGATGATGCCGTTTGAAGCCTGGCGGACTCCTGAAGAAGGCTTGCCGTCCTCGGCTCGACCTGGTTGATGGCATGCACTTCCTTCGCCTGGATGGCACTCATCCGGGCGCTGGCATCGTTCGCCACGACGACTTCGACGGCATCGACATGGGCACGGCCTTCTTTCCAGTAGTTCGGATTGCGTTCCGAATACATTCCGACACCGGGAATGTAGTTGACCATCATGTAAGGTCCCGAACCCACCGGATTGGCCCAATCCGAGAAATCCTTGGGGACGATTGCGATGTGGTAGTCTGTGAAGACATAGGGCAGATCGGCGTTGGGTGAGTGCAGGGTGACGAGCACCTGATTCTTGTCGAGAATCTTGACGTCACTGATGCCGGATACCGCACCCGTTGCACCGGAGTGGGAGTCCTCGCCCCGGTGCCGGTTGATCGAGAAGAGGACGTCTTCGACATCAACGGTCTTGCCATTGTGAAACTCGACATCCTTGCGGATGTTCAGGACCCACTCCTGGGCACCCGGTCTGGCTTCCCAGCTCTCCGCAAGCTCGGGGATCACCTCACGATCGGGTGTGAGTTCTGCCAGGCAGTTGAACGTCGTGAAATCGTTGAAGATGCCGACAATGTCATTGGTTGTCGCGGTATCCATGCTGTCGGCGTTCGATCCCCCGGCCATGGCCAGTTTCAGTGTTCCACCCTTGTTCGGTGTTTCAGCCCAGCTGGAGGTGCCTGCCAGGCTGGTTGCCAGTACGGTGGACGCACCAAGGGCGGTGGTTCCTTCCAGGAACTTCCGCCGACTCAGTGTGCTTTTGTGCAAGAACTCGGAATGCTGCTGTCTGTTCATGGCGTCTCTTCCTTCCCACTGCTCGATAGAATTCCTCTGGCCGGGATTTCCCAATTCCGGGATATCAAGCTCCAGAAACCAGCATCCGTCAAGTGGGGCGACCGTTCACCCGGAAGCCCTTGCCGAGTGGATTTACCGCTTCGGGTGGCGAAACCCGGGTGCCTGATTCCCGCTCGACAAGATTTCCGGGCCTGCCAGGGAAATAGCGCACCCTTCAGGCACGAAGCCTGCTGTTTCCGGAATCGAACGGCGGGCCGGACAGGATGCACGCACTCAAGCGGTCTCCAAGGAGCACGACTTCGACCTTCGACCCTGCTTCGGCCTGCGTTGCGTCGATATAGGCGAACGCGAGACTTGCTCCGGTACGATGCCCGAAAGCGCCTGAAGTAGTCAGACCGATGAAGGTTTCATCCCGAAATACCGGCTCGTTCCCCATCGCGTCGCAATCCCGGGCATCGATCCGGAGCATCACCAGACGCTTGCGGATGGCGGTTTCCCGCATGCCAAGAAGTGCTTCACGGCCTGTGAAGTCACCCTTGTCCATTCTGACGAAACGCTCCACGCCCGCCTCCAGGGGCGTGAATTCCGGTGTCAGCTCCATGGCCCAGGCCGCATAACCCTTCTCGATGCGCATCGGTTCGAGAGCGCGGATGCCGACATTCCGGATTCCATGAACCTCGCCGGCCCTCATGACGGCATCGTAGATCGTGCACTGATGGGCCAAGTCGTGGTGCAACTCCCATCCCAATTCCCCCGTGTAGTTCCACCGTAGTGCCCACAGCTCATGACCGGCCACGGCGATATGTCGGCCACGGGTCCAGGGGAATTGTTCGTTGTCCAGCGGCGCGACAGTGAGGGCCGACAGCACTTCCCGGGATCGCGGCCCAGCCACGACCAGAATTCCGTAGCGATCCGTCACGTCCTCGACGACTACTGTTTCGTCGTGTGCCCTCTGGCGCAGGAGCCAATCGAGATGGTGCAGCCGGGCGATCGCCGCTCCGGTCAAGTAGAACCGTTGAGGCCCGGTCCTTGTCACGGTGAACTCGCACTCTATCCCGCCAGATGGATTGAGGCAGTAGGTCAGTCTTATCTGCCCCACTCTGGTCGGGAGTCGATTGGTGGTCACGCGGTCGAGATACCTGGTTGCGTTCGGTCCCGAAACCTCGAACTTCGCAAAGGATGTAAGATCGATGACGCCACAAGACCGGCTCATGGCCTTGCATTCGTCGCCGACTTGCGCAAACCAGTTCGTCCGCCTGAAACCCAATTCATCGCGGGCCGGAATACCCCCCGGAGCGAACCAGTTGGGACGTTCCCAGCCGAAACGGGAACCCCATACGGCCCCCGCCCTTGACAGCCTGTCGTGTATCGGGCTTTGGCGTTTGCCGCGACCCGACATCAACTCTTCATGTGGATACACGATCGCATACGTCTTCGGGTAGATCTCCGCAGCCCTGGCAACGACATAGTCGTGATCGGCAAAATCGCCGAACCGCCGCGGGTCGAAGGCGAACATGTCGTATGGAGGCCGTCCTTCCACGATCCACTCCGCAAGGCACTTGCCCGCACCGCCGGATTCCATGATTCCGGCCGTGAACCCGGTCAGAAGGTAGTAGTTTTCAACGCCGAACGGTGGCCCGATCAAGGGCTGGCCGTCCGCTGCAAAGGTGATGCCGCCGTTCACGATCGTATGAATGCCAACCCTTGCGATTGCCGGAACCCGCGCCATGGCAAGCTCCAGCGTGTCGCCGATGCGATCGAGCTCTGGGGGCAGCAATTCCATGCCGAAATCGGACGGAGTTCCTGAGGCGGCCCATGTCGCCGGTCGGGACTCGTAAGGTCCGACGATCAGCCCGTCTCGTTCCTGTCGCAGGTAGAAAGACTCTTCGCCATCCCGGAAAAGAGGAAGGCTCCGGTCGAGATCTGCGAGCTCGGGAACCGACCTGGTCACGAGATAGTGGTGCTGCATCGGTACCATCGGAACCTGCAATCCCGACAGGGCTCCTACTTCCCGCCCCCAGAGACCACCGGCATTGACCAGAATCTCGCACTCGATCGTTCCTGCGGTCGTCTCGACCCGCCAGGCGCCGCCGGCCTTGCGGGACAAGCCGGTCACCGGCTTTTTCCGGTAAATCCTGGCACCCCTGTCCCGGGCACCCCTGGCGTAGGATTGTGTCAATTGAGCCGGATCGACGTTGCCTTCCATGGGGTCATGGAGGGCGCCGATGTAATCCCTGGTGTCGAGGAGGGGATGCAGGTTCCTCAGCGCATCGACTCCGATCAACCCGACGTCGAATCCAAGGGAACGGGCCAGAGACTCAAAATGGCGATACTCGTCGATGCGATCCTGGTTTCGGGCCGGGCGGATGCCTCCCGTCAGGCGATAGCCCGCCGCCAGCCCGGTATCGGCTTCGATCTCCTGGTAGAGCCTGATCGAGTAGTCCCGAATTCTCAGCAGTGTCAGGTTATGGCTGAACCTCGCGCAATTTCCCGCGGCATGCCATGTTGAGCCCGCCGTCAACTCCTCTCGCTCGAGGAGCACCGAGTCGGTCCAGCCAAGCTTGGCCAGGTGATAGAGAAGACTGCACCCGGTTGCGCCACCGCCGATCACCACAACACGAGCATGGCTTTCCATGGAAGATCAATCTCTTTGAGAGGATTCCGTCGTGACCTCGCGCATGCCACTCCTCCTGACACCGGGCTGACACCAGGTTGTTCGCGAGTTCCAACGTCGGAATTTTCTACCACACAATTGCGTTTCGAAGTATCCAGATCAGAGTTCGATGGGGGCTGCGGGACAATCGGTCGTGCGTCTTCATCACGTTCGCCCAACAACCGGATCTTGCGTCGCTCCATGCCAGGAAACCTACCAGAGGGTGCACAGGTCGTCGTCGTTGGCGGCGGAATCGCCGGCTGCAGCGTCGCCTATCATCTCGCGAAACTCGGCATTGCCGATACGGTGCTGCTGGAAAGGAATGCCCTGACCTCCGGCACGACCTGGCACGCGGCCGGGCTCCTGGGCCAACTCCGATTCAGCCGGACACAAACCGAGCTGGCGAAGCACAGCCTCTCACTCTACGAAAGCCTCGAAGCCGAAACGGGACAGGCAACCGGAATCAAGCGCAACGGCACCCTCATGCTGGCCGGGACCCACGAGCGCTGGATCGAGCTCAAGCGGCGCCACTCACAGGCAAAGTTCCATGGCCTGGAGAGCCATCTCGTCAGTCCGGGTGAAGCTGGCCGTCTTTGGAATATCCTGCGCTCGGATGATCTCGTTGGCGGCCTTTACGTCCCCAGCGACGGCCAGGCCGATCCGACCGGCGTAACCCTGGCCCTCGCTGAAGGCGCCCGCCGCAATGGAGCCCGCCTGTTCGAGAACACCGAGGTAACGGGATTCAGGATCGCCAACCGACGGGTGACCGGAGTTGAAACCAGGACAGGGCACATCTCCTGCGAAGCCGTAGTCAACTGTGCGGGGATCTGGGCGCGCGAACTCGGTCTCATGGCCGGTGCCAGTGTTCCCTTGCAGGCGGTTGAACATATGTATCTCGTCACGGAACCACTCGACGGACTGGAACCCGGACTGCCCAGCCTCAGGGACTTTGACAGCCTCACCTACTTCAAGGAAGACGCCGGCAAGCTCGTCATGGGCGGGACCGAACGGGAAGCCCGACCGTGGGCGGTCGACGGAATACCGGATGACTTCCAATTCACTCTCCTGGAAGAGGACTGGGGCCAGTTTCAGGACCTGATGGAAGGTGCTGTCCATCGGGTCCCGGCCCTTGAAGAGGTTGGCATACGACAACTGCTGAACGGGCCCGAAAGCTTCACGCCAGACGGACAATACCTCCTCGGGGAATGCCTGGAGGTGGACGGTTTCTACGTCTGTGCGGGATTCAATTCGATTGGCATCGTGTCGAGCGGTGGCGCAGGCCGGGCGCTGGCAGAGTGGATCGTCGATGGCGGACCGACCATGGACCTTGGCGGCGTCGACATCCGGCGGTTTCGTGATTTCCAGGGCACCGGGCGTTACCTGCAGAACCGGGTCCGCGAGACGGTGAGCATGGCGTTTGCCATGCACTGGCCGTTTCGGCAACCCGAGACGGCAAGAGGCCTGCGACGTTCCCCCCTTCACGACAGGCTCGCCGGCAGAGGCGCCTGCTTCGGAGAGACGGCCGGCTGGGAACGTCCCAACTGGTTCGCCCCGGACGGTGTGCCTGCGGTCTATCGCTATGCCTGGGGTCGTCAGAACTGGTTCGACTTCGCGGCGGCCGAGCACCGTTCCATCCGGGAGCGGGTGGGCCTCATCGACGTGACCTCCTTCACGAAGTTCGAGATCCATGGCCGGAATTCCCTGCCCCTGCTCCAATCGTTGTGTACCCGGGACCTTGATGTTCCGGTCGGAACCGTTGTCTATACCCTGATGCTCAATCCCAGGGGCGGTATCGAATGCGACGTGACGGTCACGCGGACGGCTGAGCGGACCTTTCTGATCTATTGTGGTGCTGCCGCTCACGGACACGTGCTGGGCTGGATCCGTGGCCACGTTGATCCGGATCAGGACGTTTGGATCCGTGATGTTTCCTCGGGCTTTGGAGTAATCGCCGTGATGGGTCCGGAAAGCCGGACGTTGCTCTCCCGGCTCACCTCAGCCGATCTTTCCAACCAGGCCTTCCCCTTTTCCACTTCGAAAGAGATCGACATCGCCCTCGGTACCTGTCGCGCTTCGCGGGTGACATTTGTCGGCGAGCTTGGCTGGGAACTGGCCATGCCGGCCGAACAGACGGCATCAGTGTACGAGGATCTGATTGGCGCGGGAGCAGACCTGGGGGTCTGCGATGTCGGGTACCACGCCATGGATTCTCTGCGTATCGAACGGGGCTATCGACATTACGGTTCTGACATCGCGTCGATGGACACGCCGTTGGAGGCCGGACTGGGCTTCGTTCTGGGTTTCGACAAGAATGTCGATTTCATTGGTCGAGAGGCGATGTTGGAACAGAAGCTGGCTGGTCTCAAACGGCGGATGGTCGTGTTCCAGTTGAAGGAGCCGGAACCCGTGTTGTTCCACCACGAACCCATTTGGCGCAATGGCAGGCTGGTTGGCGAAGTGACCTCGGCTGCCTACGGCCATACGGTTGGCCGTGCCGTCGGATTGGGTTACGTGACCTCTGATGACGGGGTCTCGAAGGACTTCATCGAAAGCGGCATCTACGAGATCGAGATCGCGGCGGAACGTTTTCCGGCCACGGCGTCGCTTGCACCGCCATACGATTCTGAACGCATCCGTGTTCGCATGTGACCTTCAATCGCGGAATGCGACACAAGACATGGAACGTACCGCACCCACCCCACCGCTTCGAAGACGGACAGGACCTGCGTGCCACCGTTCTTGCTGGGTAACATTCCTGCAGTCCGAGCGAACGGAGGTGTCGGGCCTCCTGGGTAAGGAGTCCAGTGTGAAGCACCATGTCGTTAACGAAGTCTGGCGGCCTGGGCGACCCCGATTTATGGCCCGGCATCGGTGACCGCATCGGCTTCGCGGTTCGACGGGTGCCGGTCGAGAGGGCCGACTTTCCTTCCTGAACCGACGGAACGAATCCGTTGACATCGCCCGAGCACGTTCCCTGACAACTCGACGTGACATACGCGGAACGGGCCGGTACCGGCCTCAGCACGAACCCGGCCCGGACCATCTTGTTTGGGACGTCGATCGCAAGAGATCGGGTGCACATGGAGTTCTTTCGGAATGCAACATATTCTGGGTGGGATTCCTCCGGTGCATTGACGATCTCGAATGCCCGACGGCCGGTTTCCAACGTTTCAAGGAGGTCCAACCATGGTGAAGTCCGAAGACGCACCGGGGGCGTCCCCGAGTACGGAAGAAACCAATGATATCCGCTATCACGTTCATCCATTCACCAACCTGGAGATGCATGAACGGAAAGGCCCGCAGATTATCGAACGAGGTGAAGGTATCTATCTTGTTAGCAGGGATGGACGCCGCTACCTCGACGGGATGTCCAGTCTTTGGTGCGCCACACTGGGATACAGCGAGCATCGCCTGCTGGAAGCCGCAAGCGCACAACTGGCACTCCTGCCGTACAGCCACACTTTTCGGGGCCGCTCGAACCCGAAACTGATCGAGCTTGCTGAACGGCTTGTTTCCATAGGACCCGGAAAGGTCAGCAAGGTTCTCTTCGGTAATTCCGGTTCCGAAGCGAACGACACCGCTATAAAGCTGGCCTGGTACTACAACCACGCAAAGGGTCGACCCGAAAAACGCAAGATCATTTCGCGGCATGGCGGATACCACGGTTCGACGTGGCTGACCGCGAGCCTCTCGGGACAGCCTCTGATGCATCGGGACTTTCAGCCGCCGGTGTCCGGCATCCTCTTTACCGATCTGCCACACCACTACCGCTGTGCCGAACCCGGAGAGTCGGAGAGTTCATTCGCAAGCAGGCTGGCAGACAATCTGGAGCGGCTCATACGATCGGAGGGGCCCGAAACGATCGCTGCATTCATCGCAGAGCCGGTCATGGGAGTTGGCGGCGTGATCGTTCCGCCGGAAACGTACTTCGAGAAAATCCAGTCGGTGCTCAGGAAGCACGACATCCTGATGATTGCGGACGAAGTCATCTGCGGTTTCGGCCGAACCGGGAACCTGTTCGGATCGACGACGTTCGGAATGGAGCCGGACATGGTGACCCTCGCCAAAGGCCTCTCGGGCGCCTATTTTCCGATTTCGGCCCTGTTGGTGTCCGATGAGATCTATGAGGCCATGGTGCAGCAGAGCCGGAAGATCGGAATCTTCAGCCACGGCCTGACCTATTCCGGACATCCGGTCGGTGCCGCGGTGGCTCTGGAGGCGCTCAGGATCTACGAGGAACGCGACATCGTTTCCAACGTTCGCCAATCGGGCGCGGTCTTGCAGTCTGTTCTGCGGACGTTCGAAAATCACCGGCATGTGGGAGAAGTGAGAGGCGTTGGCCTCATGGCGGCAATCGAATTCGTTGCCGACAAGAGCACCAGGGAAAGGTTCGACCCCAATCTCAGAATCGGCGACCGCATTGTCACCAGAGCCGAGGGCCACGGACTCTTCGTGAGGGCCGTTGGAGACACGATCATCATGGCCCCGCCGCTCATCATCTCCGAACCGGAAGTCTCCAGTCTGGTCCAACGCCTGACCGATGCCATCAATGATATGGAGCCGGAATTCAGGGACGACGACTGATAGTCAACCCGTTGCGGGAAGCCATTCCCGAACGAAAGGTGCCTTCGGGGTCGTTCTCCTTGTTCTGAAAGCACGTTGCCTGAACAAGTGCGGGAATTCGGCTGATCCTGCCCACAACGTGGCGGTGGCATTCCGATCCCACGCCGGATCGCCCGTACGCGCCTGATTCGGCATCCCATTGGGGCTGTCACACTCTATGTCCGTGCCCGGAGCGGCCTCCTGGAGATGCCAAATGAGGGAGTTCTCTGCCACCGCCATGACCACCTCGCCCGATGCGAGGGCCTGGCCAATCTCCGTATTGGAGTCGGCAATGATGCGGTTGAGTGGCCTATAGCAGACTGCTGGAAGACTCCTCGCGGCTGGCTGTCCACGTCATGGTCGAGGGTGACGTGGTAGATTGCATCATCGCTCTGCCGGGCCAATTATTTGCTGTGTAACATTCCTACAGCCTGAGCGAACGGAAGTGTTGGGCTTCCTGGGTTAAGGAGTCCAGTGTGAAGCACCATGTCGTTGACGAAGCCTGGCGGCTTGGGCGACCCCGCTTTTAGACTTGATTGTCGGTCTGGAGGATCTCAACGATCAGGACGAGTTCCGCAAGGACCCGGTGGCCGGCGCGGTGCTCGGCTGCATTGCGTCGAGGCGCGAGGACTGCGAGCCGCTTGCGGGCAAGAGCACGCTGAACCAGCTCGAGTTGTCGGCCGCGGGCTTCAACAGGAAAAAGGCGCGCAAGATCGTCGCCGACTTCGCCAGGATGGACGTACGTACGTGCCTGGGTTCTTAGGCGCCGCGGAGCCCTCGCGCCCTCACGAAAGCGGGCGGTCAGTGTTGCCTTCGGCCGCTGATACAGCCTCGGTATTCCGAATGACCGTGTTTCGACACTCAATAGCCCTGCCCACACGCGCCGCTACCGACACTTCACATGACACCTCACGGTGCCCTGCGCACGGCTCTCGGCGAAGGCGGCTCGTTACGCCTTTCCTCCCGCCGGACTTTCACCAGCGCACGGCCCAAAGCACGATCTCACCCCCAATGTGGCGGCCCTTGAAATCGCTTATTCGCCAACCCCTCGCTCCAGCCTACGCAGACAGTTCACAACCTCTGCGCCGAACTTTGCAACAGGGGGCCCAGAGTCCCTTCGTACCACGACACAACTTGACTGCGGCAAGCCAGAGTGAGAATCTACTGCAAGGCTCCGCTGATGAGCCGTTCAACCAGAAAATCCCAGCTCATACAAAACGGACTCTGGATAATCCGGAGCGACTGAATCATTCGGGGGAATGTCGGATGAGGGACGCGGTCACGAGCGAAGCCCATGAGGCCAACAAGCGGCGCTGGAACGAAGTGACGCCAGTCCACATCGGCAGCGAGTTCTACGATGTTGAGGGTTTCGTCGGCGGACGCAGCACTCTTGGCGAGGTCGAACGCGCAGCGGTGGGTGACATTGCCGGCAAGCGCCTGCTCCACCTGCAGTGTCACTTCGGCATGGACACGCTCTCCTGGGCCCGACTGGGTGCACATTGCGTGGCTGGCATCGACTTTTCCGATGCCGCGATTGCCACGGCACGAGATCTCACTGAGCGTACCGGCCTCACCGACCGCGTCACTTTCGTCGAGGCCGACGTCACGAAAGTAGGGCGCGTCGAGAACGGAAACTTCGACGTTATTTACACGACCTTCGGCACCATCGTTTGGCTGGAGAACCTGGACGGCTGGGCCGCGACCATTAGCGCGAACCTCGCGAGAGGCGGATTTTTCTATTTCCTCGACAGCCACCCCTTCCAAATGATGTTCGACGAAACCTCCACCGATGCCCGGGTGAAGTACAGCTATTTCCAGAATGAGGCAGCCGACATCGTTCCACCCGGCGATGGCGACTACGCTGTTCCGGACTACAAGATCCAGACCGAAGGCCATGAATTCAACTGGCCGATTCAGGAAATCTTCGGCGCGCTCGAGCGGCAGAGACTCACGATATTCGAGGTCCGCGAGTACCCGTTCAGCTTCTATGGCCAGTTTCCCGACATGGAATTATCCCAGGATGGCTACTGGTACAGGAAACCGGGCACGGTGGACCTGCCGCTCATGCTCGGTTTCAAGGCGAAGTGGTAGGAGAAGGAAGATCATTGGGCGCGTTCCCTCACGGAAGAGCTGGGTCGGTCCGAGACAACTGTTCATGAGTTAGGAGTGTCATAGCTGGGAAGAGTCTGTGTATCTGGTTCCAACGGAAAAATTGACCTACGCACATGCTTGAACTCGAAAAGGTTGTCACCGCCACACGCTACGCAGACCCCATCGCACGGCATCTCTGCCCTGGCCATGGCCCTGAACCCGACCCGATAGCGGATACGGGATTTGAGGACCATGCAGCGATTGCAGGATTGCTCGATGCCAACATTTACGCCAAGGCAAACGAGATCGCTCAGTTTCGTCGAGCTGACGGAGGATGTTCTTCAACCGGGTGGGTTGCCCACACGATTACTCTTGCTAAAACCTTCCACTTTCATCACTGAACCTATAATCCTGAGCGACATGTCCTCGTCGCGGTAGGGACCAGGATTGCTCCAGACTCCTACCGTGACTAGAGAGTTCACTCACGGTCAACATGCAAGAGGTTCAAGAAGGCAATTGAGTCGAAAAGAGCATTGGTCTTCGACCTGGATGGCACGCTGCTAACGTCCGACAAGACCGTACATCGAGAAACGGTCTCATCTGTGTTGGCCTGCGTGAAAATTGGTTTCGTGATCGTCATCGCAACCTCACGTCCCATACGCGCAGTAGAGTCTTTCGTTGAAAAGGACTTGCTAGAGCAATCCGTAATAATCACGTTGAACGGTGCGGTCACCTACGCCCATGGGTTGGACTCTCGACCGACGTTGAACGGAACGCTCGGCGAGCGGTTGCGCAACATGGATTACAACCTCTCGATAGAAACTGACGGCCGCAGGTTCGGCTCCAATCACCGTCAGACATCAGACACCTTGTGCAGTCAGCAAGCAACGCCCGCGGACGTTGTCAACTGGCATGATATCGACTTCGACCGGGTATCCAAGATTGCAGCAGATGGAGAAGGGCGACTTATTGATGTTGAGGGTTACGCCGAAGTGTACGATTTAAATGTCGTTCCTGAGATATCGGGCACCTTCGTCAATTTCCTTCCCAAGGGCTCTGATAAAGGAGCGGCACTCGTAGCATATGCAAATCAGAATGAAGTGGACTTGTCGCGTTCGATCGCTTTCGGTGACGATCTGCCTGACATCCGCCTGTTTGACGAAGTTGGGACGGGAGTTGCCATGGACGGCAGCCCGGCCGCCCTTGCATCGGTCGCTCATCATGTCATTGGCAACTGTAACGGCCCCAGCATCGGGAACTTCTTACAGACGGAGGTTCTCATCGAATCCTGGCGGCGCCACTACAACGCCGTACGCCCACATGGCAGCCTGGGATACCAGCCGCCGGCCCCGGAAACGATCGTCGCGCCAAGCTGGCCGCCCGGCTACGCTACGCTCCGTCGGCCATCCAGCTTGGCGGAGAAACCGTCAATGCACTAACATTCAAACTGGACCAGTCGACGGGGGCGGGTCAACCGCCTCGTTCGCGATCAGACCATCCCGGGCCCAGCCATCGTGGAGGCGGACACGACGACCGTGCTGCTTCGAGGCGGTGACAGGGCCGGCGTCACCCGGTACCGATGGCTCGACATTCATGTTCCGGAGGTGGCCGCAACTGAATGTTCATCTCGTGTCGATTGACTCCACATCTGCGGTTTGGCCGGAATTCAACGTTCGTCTCAGCAATGATCAAGATCTGCATCGCCGTGACAGGCTATATCGTGACTTTCTTCATTCGACGTCCCAAGCGCGCCTCCCAGGCCAACATGAGCCTGGATGTTGCATAGGTCAGTGCGAAGTACATGAACGCAACACAGGTATAGACTTCGATCGGGCGATAGGTACGCGTATTGAGTTCGTCGCCTCGGCGCATGAGTTCGTCGACAGCAATGACGGAAACCAGCGAGGAGTCCTTGATCAGCGAGATGAAGATGTTGCCCAGGGCGGGCAGAACGATCACGATTGCCTGCGGCAGGATGATCCGACGCATCACCGTAAGGCGGGACATTGCCACCGATAAACCCGCTTCGACATGCCCGATGGGTATCGCTTGGATTCCGGCCCGAAACACTTCCGACAAAAACGCGCCGGCGTTAAGCCCGAGTGCCAGTGTACCGGAAACCTCGCTCGGGATGTGCACACCCAAAAGGAGCGGCAGGCCAAAGAAAAACCACATGATCTGAACAAGGGGTGGCGTCCCACGAAAAAACTCTACGTATCCGATCACGAACGGTGTCAAAACCGGCACTTTGGCCAGCCGGATGATTGCACTAAGCAGACCAACGATGACCCCCATGACCAAGGCAAGACTTGTTATGATCAAGGTGAGTCTGACTCCTTCCAACAGGAAGGAAAAATTCGAGAACACAACGTCGAAGCGAAAGTCGTACATGCAAGCCTCCATGCGGGGGCGTGTGGCCCGGATCGCTCTGGTTTGAGCGTCCAGGCCACAGAATGATCAGTTTTCACCCCAGCCCTTCACCAGAATGGTTTCAGGCAAGCCATACTTCTCGGCAAGACGCCTGTACTCACCGGTGTTCTTCATCTTCGCGACGAAGAGATTGAGCCAGTTCAGTAAATCCATGTCCCCCTTTGCCACGGCGTATCCGTTTCCCTCGCCGTGTGTTGCAAACGGAATTGAAATGATCTTCAATCCGGCGTCCGGGTGAGCTTTCGCGAAACTGGACGTACTCACAACGTCCTCGACCCATGCCGTTACCTGGCCGCCGATGACCGCCTGCCCGCAAAGCGTGAGTTCCTTCAACGGTAAAATCTCCGCGTGTTGAATGGCGTCGGCGTGATCGCGCGTGAGACCAAGGTGTGCGGCGCCTCCGAGGACGCTGCAGATTGTGGCGCCCTCCTGGTCGAGATCGGCCCACGTTTCGATGTTGTCGCTTTCCCTCACCAGTGCATGCTCAGTCAAGGATACGTACGGCTCTGTGAAGTTGACGGCCATTGCACGTTGCAGCGTGCGCTTGCTGCCGCTCATGACGACGTCATACTTGTCTGCATGCAAGCCGGCAAAGAGCGTCGACCATGTGCCCTGAACCAGCTCCAGTTCCACATCAAGCTCTGTTGCGAGCCGTTCCGCCATATCGACTTCAAGGCCTTCGAGTTGGTTCGTGTCAGGGTTCTTCGACACGAAGGGCGAAAACTGCGCCATACCCACGCGAACCGTTCCGGCTCGCTGGATCTGTTCCAGCCTGCTGCCGGTATCCTGGGCGTGAACGGCTTTTATCCCGCCACCTGTCAACACCAGGCCAAGCACCGCGACAACGGTAAGCATTCCACTTTTAAGTATTTTTCTGGTCATTTTTCCTTCTCCCTGTTTGTCGGTTTAAATTGACGTATTCCGCGACGTAGACCCCAGGGTCTTGTTCTACCTACAGCCCTGGAACAGTGGCCTGAACGTGCGGCACCTAAATTTCTGCATCCTGCAATGAACTAACCGAGAATTCTGGACAAGAACCGTTGCGTCCGTTCATGTGCGGGGTTGAGGATCATCTGATCGGGCGGCCCCTCTTCCAGAATGATACCGTCGTCCATGAACAGAACCCGATCCGAAACTTCCCGTGCAAATTCCATGAGGTGAGTGACAATGATCATCGTCATGCCCTCGCTCGCCAGGACCTTCATGGCATCGAGCACCTCGCCGGTCAGTTCGGGATCCAGTGCCGATGTAGGTTCGTCGAACAGCATGAGTTTCGGAGACATGGCGAGCGCACGGGCGATCGCAACCCGCTGTTGCTGACCACCGGAGAGTCTTTCCGGGAACTCATGCAGTTTGTCGGACAGGCCCACTTTGTCGAGCAACGCCTCCCCGATTTCCGTTGCCTCCCGCCGGTTCAGCCCTTTCACCATTCGCGGTGCCTCGATGACGTTTTCCAGCGCGGTCCGGTGTGGCCACAGATTGAACAGTTGAAACACCATGCCCACCTTCTGACGGATCGCATAGACTTCCCTGCGCGGTGAACGCTTGATGCTTCCATCCGGTGCCTCACGGTATCCGAGAAGCTGATCCTCGATATAGATTCGCCCTCCGGTCGGTTCCTCGAGAAAGTTCAGACAGCGCAACAAGGTGCTCTTGCCGGACCCGCTCGAGCCTATCAGCGACACGACCTCCTGGCGCATTATTTCCAGGTTGATGCCCTTCAACACCTCCAGCGAACCGAATTGTTTGTGCAGGTCGACGACACGAACGATGGGCGCATCTGCGGTGCTGGCATCAGGTGATGGAGGAATCATCGTGAAACGCTGTGCTTGACCACGGCGACCACATTGAAGTTCCAGCAGTTTGCAAGGGCACCGCGCGGTTCGTTTGAAATATCCTTGTCTGGTATGTGTCGACCTGCATTCATGTGTTCACCCGCGCTGTGTGAGCACGACTCGTGTTCATCCCTGATCTTCAGAAAGGCCGGAAGGCCGGCCCTGTGCACACGGGCCCATCTTTCTCTGCGTCGAAGGTCTCTTGGACGGACTGCCGTATCCGCCTCCCCCGGCCGTCGCCAGATAGAGCTTGCTGCCGCGCTTGACATGTCGCGTGACTTTCGGGGGCAGAACCATCTGCTTGCCACTCGGCAGGGTCAGAAGGCATCGCGCCGCTCCTCCCGGACCACCGCCGAACAACCCCCACGGGCGAACCGAATGCCGATCGGAGACGATGCTGATCGTGGCATCGGCTTCAAAGGCAATTTCTCTCTGCAAACCGAGCCCGCCATGGAATTCGCCGGCACCACCGGAGCCTTCGACGAGTCCGTACTGGAGGACGCGCAGCGGATAATACCGTTCGATGACTTCGGCCGGAGCATTGCGCGTATTGCTCGTCGTTGTTTGTATTCCGTCCATGCCATCATGGTCTTGGGCGGCACCCTGGCCGCCGCCATAGGCCTCGATATAGGCGAATGGTTCATTTCTCAGCGGATCGAAACCGCCAATCGTCACCACGTTCATGGTCCCCGATGATGCGGCGGTCACACGGTCCGGGAACATTTTGCTCAGTGCGCCGAACAGCACGTCCACCAGGCGAAGACCCAGAATCGAGGAATTGTTGGACATCGCTGCGGGAAATTGGGCGTCAACAATGGACCCCGGCTTGGTAATCACCTCGAGTGGCGCAAACATGCCTTCGTTTGCCGGCAAGGAAGGATCCAGTATGGCCTTCGTCGCAAACCCGACACAGGCGAGAGTGAAAGGGCGGGCTGCGTTGATGGGCCCGCGAACTTGCGGGCTCGAGCGACTGAAATCGAAGCTCAGCCGGCCGGGTTCGGACGATACGGTGACGCGGATAGGGATGCGTTTCCGTGTTATGCCGTCGCCTTCCAACACGTCCTCGAACGAGCTTCTGGCGACCGGAAGGTCCGCCATTGCTCCACGCATGCGCCGTTCTGCATAGGCGATGACATGGCGCATGTAGGCAACCAGGACTCCATGGCCATAACGTGCCAACAGCTCCCTGATCTTCTGTTCACCAGAATTCAAGGCCGCGATTTGAGCGAAACAATCGCCCCGGTTTTCCCGCTCGGTGCGCGTATTTGATACCAGGAAGGTCAGAATTTCCTCGTTCACCTGTCCCTTCTGAACGATCCGAACCGGGGGGATGCGGATTCCTTCTTGAAACGCCTCCTCGGCACCGCTGTAGAGGCTTCCCGGAGCAAATCCACCAACATCAACATGATGGGCCAGGTTCGCCACGATCCCGATCAAATCGGTTCCATCAAAGATGGGCTTGACCATGAGAATGTCGGGAAAGTGCGCGCCCGTGATTTGTGTGTCGTTGACCATGAAGATGGTGTCTGGTTCAAGCGCATCCGCTGGCAGGCGGGCAAGAAGATTCTTGATCCCCCAGGACAGCTGGCCCAGGTGCAGCGGAATGTGTTCGGCTTGAGCCACCAACGAGCCATCGGCCGCATAGACGGCGCAGGAAAAGTCCAACCGATCCTTGATGTTCGTGGAATAGGCCGTCCGTTGCAATGCCGTACCCATCTCCTCAGCGACCATGGCAAAGGCATTCTGCATGACCTCGAGCAAGATAGGGTCAGGCTCGTCGGATTGTACTGCGGTCATCTCGGACTGCCTCGGCGTCGACGGTTATGAGGAGAGCACCGGCATTGGTCACGCGACCAATGGCCCGGGCCGGAATGAGCGTCGTGGAATCTTCACCTTCCAAGATCGCAGGCCCCTGCAGGACCGTGCCGGACGGCAACCGATTCCGAACAAAAACTCTCGCGACTTTCTCCCCCTCTTCGAAACGAACGGAGCGTTCGTCAAAATGGGTTGCAGGCGTTCCCTCCGCTCTCTCCCGCGGTTGCGAATACCTGAACGCCGATGGTCCTCCTGAAGCCGTCACGCCAAGATTGACGAGCTCGACCGGCTCCTCGGGAAGTGCGAATCCGTAACGGCACTCATGGGCGTCGTGAAAGGCCTGGCTGAGTGCAAGAGCCGGGTTCATGAACTCGCGATCACCAACCGGACGAATGGGCAACTCGAATCCCTGCCCACGGTATCGCATTTCGACCCAGGGCTCCAGAAGAACGCTGTCCCGGTCAAAGCCTTCCTGTTCCATGACATGCAAGGCTTCCTCGATCATCACGGCGAGGTCTCCCTGAATCCCTTCCGCTGTGAGATCCGAAGCAAGCATGATTCGCGTTCGAACGAAATCGTGCTTGATGGCTGCCGTGAGCATGCCGAGTGCGGAAAGCACACCAGCGGCCGGCGGAACCAACACCGTGTTGATGCCGAGCGAGCGGGCAAGAGCCACCGCGTGAAGAGGTCCGGCGCCACCCAAAGCGACGAGAGCAAAGTCCTTTGGATTCAAACCCCGTTGCACGGTCAGGACACGGATTGCCCGAAACATGGTTGCATTGGCGATTTCCAGAATACCCAAAGACGCCTTTGCGAGCGGCAGACCCAGGGGGGCTGCAATGGTGCTGTCGATACCTTGGGCGGCCGCTTCGATGTCCAGTGCGACGTGGCCACCGAGCGTGGTTTGGGCTCCAATGTTTCCCAAGACCATGTGCGCATCAGTCAGGGTCGGCTCCGTTCCACCCTGTCCATAGCAGATAGGTCCGGGACTTGCGCCGGCGCTACGGGGGCCAACTCGCAGGGCCCGACCGTCATCAATCCAGGCGATGCTTCCGCCGCCGGCACCCACCGAATGGCATTCGAGCAGTGGCACACGGATTGGCAGGCCACCTATGTGACCATCGCGCGCCTCCTGCAGGCGTTGCCCCAGGATGACGCCTACATCGGCGCTGGTCCCGCCAACGTCCAACGTCACTGCATTTTCGAGGCCGGCCAGACGGGCGAAGTACGCCGCGCCCATAAGGCCACCAGCCGGTCCCGAATACATCGTATGAACACTCTTGCTCGCGGCAACTTCCGGGCCCATGGCGCCGCCGTTGGATTGCATGATGAATATCCGGCAGTCCGACCGAAAACTCTGGAGCTCGCGTATGAGCCCGGAAACATAGCGCGAGACGGTTGGCACCACGCTCGCATTCACGACCGTTGTGCTGGCACGCTCGTATTCGCCGATTTCCGGACAAATGTTCGAAGACAGGCACACCGGCAGATCCGGAAGCAGGTTGGCCAGGGCGTTCCGGACGGCTATTTCGTTGGTCGCGTTGACGTATGCGTGGAACAGACAGACGGCAAGCGATTCCACGTCTTCCTCGTCCAACCTGCGAGCAATTTCCTCGATCTCGTCTTGTGCAACAGGTTTTTCGATGGTGCCCAACCAGGTTGTGCGCTCGTCGAGCTCAAATGTCAGGTGTCTGGGTACAAGGGGTTCCGGATGTCGTACGCGCAGGTCGTAGAGACTCGCTCGTGCCTGCCGGCCAACGAACAGCACATCCTTGAATCCCTTGGTCGTGATGAGTGCTGTCCTCGCGGTCTTGCGTTCGAGTATCGCGTTTGTCGCGATGGTCGTACCGTGGCGAAGCGAGGCGACGTCCTGAATGCTGCGCTTTCCCGAAAGGAGCGCGAGATGGATCCCGTTTAGAACACCGATCGCCGGTGATTCGGGGGTCGACAGCACTTTGGCGATCACGGTGTGGCCATCGGAAGATCCATGGAGCACCACGTCCGTGAATGTTCCACCGACGTCAACCGCGATTTGGACCTCGTCGCTCATGATTTCTCCGGCTGTCCTCGCATGGAGTAGACAGCCTCAACTCCACACGTCACAACAATCATACCGGCGGTCCCGGGCAGACGACGGCCTCAGGCATTCCGCGTCCAGCGCAGGGGAGTGATTTCCTGTTCGATACCGCTGTCTCGAATGAAACCTCTCATGACCTCTTGAGCAGTCGCGATCACCTCCGTTTCATCCATGGTCATCACCCGGCCTTCCGCAACAATCCGTCGACCGTCGACATAGACATCCGAAACATCGTGCCCCGTGGTCGTATAGATGAGGTGGTTGACCACAGTGGGACGAGGTCGTTCCAGCAGCGGCACGTAGTGTGCACCATCAATGCGAACTGTGATGACATCCGCCTTCTTGCCGGTTTCCAGAGAACCGACAGCGCCGTCCATCCCGAGGGCACGCGCAGGCAGGCATGTGATCATCTCAAGCGCTTGCTCTGCCGGTAGAATTTCAGCATCAAAGGGGTAAACGACTTTCTGCAGCACTGCGCCCAGCTTTGCTTCCCGAAAAAGATCTGCCGAATTGTTGACGCATGTCGCATCTATGGCCGTGGCAACGCATACGCCATCGGCGAGCAGGCGAGCCACAGGCGGGATGCCGTCGGCCATCTTTGATTCCGAGGACGGGCAGTAGCTGACTGCAACATTGTGTTTCTTTATGACCGCGATATCACGCTCGGTCACCCAGCAGCAATGTGCTGCAACGACACGATTGCCTTGAAGAAGACCACAGCTTTCAACGTACTCAAGAACGGGCTTGCCATGAATCCGCTTTACGAGATTGCAGCCCTCAAGCGTTTCCCCCAGGTGAATCTGAACGCCCGCATCCCATTCCCGTGCCAGCTCGCCCGATCTGCGAAGAAGCTCGGGTCCGGCCGAAAGGTCAGTGAATGGGGCTGGCCAAACCGAGATTCGATTGTTCCCCGCACCATGCCACCCGTCCCGAAGTTCCTTGACTTCTTCGATGGCTTCATCGGTTGTTGAAATAACGGGCCGTTCCTCACCACCGAGCCAGGTGTCCATCATCGCCGGTGAAACGATGCCCCGGATCCCGCTATCGACCATCGCCTTGGCGGTGGCCTGCGGCAAGAGGTAGGCATCGGCGACGGTTGTCACGCCGTTTTTCAGAAGTTCCATGCACGAAAGCAGCGAAGCGCAGTAAACATTTTCCGCGTTCATTGCCCGTTGTCCGGGGAAAAGGAATCGCACATCGTGCTCAAGTAACGGCAGATCGTCGATGTATCCACGGAAAAGGCTGCACGACAGATGCATGTGGCTGTTTACCAACCCGGGCAAAACCGCAAACGAGGCACCGCCTGTCTCTGCAATCCCCGGAAAGCGCTCTCGTATCGATTCAATCGTATCGACCGAGATGATCCTGGATCCGTCCAGAACGACACCGGCGTTCTGAAGGATTCGCCGTTCATCATCCATCGTAAGCAGGTATCGTCCCCAGACCGCTTCCATGACACCTCCAGTTCAATTCACGCCGCGTGCTGCTTTGACCTCGTCTTCATGTCCTCATCGAGCCTGCCCTTCACGGACCGCCATGGCCCCTTGACAACATCCATGCATCCTACTTGCCGCGATGGCAAACGCCAACCATCAGCCGAATGGACCCGTGTTCGTGGCTCACCCGGCGGATGATTCCGGTATCCGGGAAATCTCGCCATAGAGTTCCGGCCGACGTCGCCGAAGCAATGAAAACGAGGCTTCAATACGATTCCGTTGCGCAACATCGATCTCCGCAACGAGAAGTTCCTGCGCATCCGCTCCACAGCCTGCCTGCGCAATGAGTTGTCCAAGTGGCGAGATAATGCGGCTGCCGCCGAAGAATTCGGAGCCACCTTGGTTGCCGGCCGGATTCACGACCAACCAGAAGACATTGTTGTCCACGGCTCGCGTCGGCGAAGCGCTGCAATGAGTCCAAAACTGCTGAGCCAGATCACTACCATCGACACGCCAGTTCGAGTGAAAATCTCCCGAACTCACACACACGATATCCGCACCCTGCAGTGCCAACACTCGCGCAGGTTCGGGACATGTCGCATCCGCACAGATGAGCAGACCGATGTTGCCCAGAGCCGTCGCGGCAACCCGGTGTTCATTGCCCGGTGCCAACCCGAAGGTCTCAACTCCCGGCGTCAGCATGGTCTTCCGATGTCGCAGGATCAATGATCCGTCGGGTCCGATCAGCATGGACGCGTTGTAGAGATGCTTCGAACGTTCATCCAACTCCAGCTGAGTAAAGACGACATGAACATCATGGCGTTTCGCTATCCTGCCAACCTCATCGCTTACCGGTCCGGGAATCGGATGTGCTGAATCAAGAAACGAACGCAACGCCTCCTCATCACCGCGCCAGCCAGCCATCAATCCGTGGAAGCCGGGATAAAAAAGTTCTGGAAACAAAACGAGCTGAGCGTCTTGCGATGCGGCGTGGGCAATCCAGCTTTCTGCTTCTTCGCAAATCGCGTCGACGTGAGGGGGTGGAGAACACTGGACCAAGGCGACGCGAAATGGAGCCATTGGAGCGGAACCTCCGTCTCCTCGGTATCAATGACGAAAGCCACGCCAATGCTGTATGACCGTTCAGGCATCACGGCGTAGGAAAACCGTGCACGGTCCAATATTTGACCAGAACCGTAGGGCAACCCGTCAGGCTCGTCAACCGAACAACGATACCAAACACCGGCAAGTTATTATGAATTTGAGCTCTGATCCTCCCCCATCGGATTGGTCCAACCTTGTATGACCAGGTTTTATCCCTTTGATCAAGAAGTTATCCACAGCAGTTGGGGGCGGGAAATTGTGGGCAATCGCGGTTGTGGGAGAGTCAACTGGTCTATGATGCCAACGAGATTCCGCCCCCCTGCGCGAGCGCGCACAGGGGGGCGGGGTGCGGAGATCAAGCGATCTCCGCGAAGGCGGGTCGGACCGTTATAACCTTGGCTTTGTAGAGCCGTACCTGAGCTTGGTCGGCCCGCCTTCCTTGACGTCCCTCGCGTCCTGAATGGATGCCTGGGCTTGGACCGTATCATCGCAAGACGAGGAGCAAGGGACGATGGTTAAGGTAGTGGCAGGGATCGATGTCAGCAAGGCCAGCCTGGACGTTCATGCGGCCGGAGAGGAGCGTCGTTTTGCAAACGACGCCACGAGCTGGCGGGCGCTGGGCACGTGGCTTCGGAATCTCGAGGTGAGCCGGGGAGGCCACGGGCCGCTATCACCGCAAGGTTCACCAGTGTCTTCATGACCGGGGCTTTGAGGTTGTCCTGGTCAACCCGTTGCGGGCACGGCGCTTCGCCGAGGGGGTGGGCCATCTGGCCAAGACCGACCGCGTCGACGCGTTGATGCTGGCCAGGCTCGGGACTGCGCTGGGCGATCTTGAGCCGGTGGCTCCGCAGGAGGCCTTCCTCAACCGCCTGGAGGATCTCCTGGTGGCGCGTGCCAAACATGTCGATGCACGGACCATGCTGAGACAGGTGGCGGGTGAGGTGGACGGTGAGGGCGAGGCCATCACCAGAACCACGATGGCCCAGCTTGACGATCAGATTGCCGAGCTGGAGACCGCGATCGAAGCGGTGATCGCCAGTGATCCGGAGCAGGCCGAGAGGTACCGCATCCTGACCTCGATCCCCGGCGTCGGTCCGGTGACCGCCGCGGCACTTCTGTGCTGGATGCCCGAACTCGGCAATCTCGACCATCGCCAGGCAGCGGCACTGATCGGGGTGGCGCCGTTTGCCAACGACAGCGGCCAGCATCGTGGCGCCCGACACATCCGCGGCGGGCGCCGAAGGCCGCGAGATCTCCTGTTCATGGCCGCCACCTCGGCGGCACGCTTCAACGAAGATCTCACAATCGTGTTCGAACGCCTCAAGGCCGCCGGCAAGGCCCACAAGGTCGCGATTGTCGCTCTGATGCGCAAGCTCATCGTGCTGGCGAACACCCTGCTCCGGGAGCAGCGCTGCTGGTTGCCCGAAGCGCCGGCACGGTCGCTGAGGTGACCGGATCCAGGCCGACTGAGCGAAGGAGACCCCCTCATGGCCCTGGCCCCCGCTGAGAAGCAGCGTCGTTACCGGGAACGGCTCAAGGCCGGAGCCCCACGGTTGAGCACCCGCTCACCCCGTGACCGGCGCTCGCGCCCACAACAATGGCACGACGCGGTGGCCGAACTGCGTGCGCTGCAGGAGCATTATCGTGACTGTCTCGACAAGCTCCCCGACTCCCTCTGCGACACGCCCTACGGAGAACGCCTGCAGGCCATCGTCGAGGCCGACATCGAGGCCCTCGAGGAGATCGAACCACCGCGCGGCTACGGGTGGGACACATGACCCCGGCAACCCCCTTGCGCACGGTAACGTTACCATTGAGCGCGGTCACGTTGCCGCCCAGCGCCCTCACGCATGGTAACGTTACCGTGCACAAGGGGCGGCAACCAACTCATGCTCCCGGGACCACGAGCCACTCGTCTTCCCGGTCACAGGGCACAAACACCGGGAAACGGAACGCCAAACCGCATGTGGACAAACACGGGAAATACCATCCCGGACACGCACAAAAACCTTGCCAGGAAACATGGATGCTCAGGTTATGGAACGAGGAGGACCGGAGATGGCAAGGAAGCGCTACGAGCCGGAGGAGTATAGCGGGATGAGCGGCGACCAGCTCCGCCGTCTCAAGGAGCTTGAGAAGGAGAACGAACGGCTGCGCCGGGCGGTTTCCGATTGGACGCTGGACAAGCAGATCCTTGCGGAGGCGGCCCGGGGAAACTTTTGGCCCCCTCGCGCCGCGCCTGCCGGGTGCTGGGGCAGCACCGCTCGACCCAGCGCCGTATCCCGTGCGGACGTAACGACGAGGATCGCCTGGTCGCAGACATGATCGAGCTGGCCCGCCGGTATGGCCGCTACGGATACCGGCGGATCGCCGCCCTGCTGCGCGACGCCGGCTGGCAGGTCAACGACGGCTCCTGTGTTCGGCTGCGCGCCGAGCGGGCCGACCATGTCTGGTCCTACGACTTCGTGCATCACCGGACGCATGACGGGCGGGCCTTTCGAACCCTCAATGTCCTGGACGAGTTCACCCGCGAGAGCCTGGCGATCCGGGTTCGCAGGAAGCTTTCCTCCGTCGACGTCATCGATGTCCTGACCGACCTCTTCATCCTGCACGGCATCCCGGCCTGTATCCGCTCCGACAACGGCCCGGAGTTCGTCGCCGGGGCCGTCCGGCAATGGATCGCCGCGGTCGGCGCCCGAACCGCTTTCATCGAGCCAGGTTCGCCCTGGGAGATATGGATACATCGAGAGCTTCAACGCGCGGCTGCGCGACGAGCTCCTGAACGGAGAGATCTTCTGCACCCTGAGAGAAGCCCAGGTTCTCATCGAATCCTGGCGGCGCCACTACAACGCCGTACGCCCACATGGCAGCCTGGGATACCAGCCGCCAGCCCCGGAAACGATCGTCGCGCCAAGCTGGCCACCCGGCTCCGCTACGCTCCGTCGGCCATCCAGCTTGGCGGAGAAACCGTCAATGCACTAACATTCAAACTGGACCAGTCGACGGGGCGGGTCACCAATGGGTCATCGCCGCCGAGAGATGCTGTGACGTGGCGAGGGTCCAATGTACAACGACACCGAATTCAGATAGAGTTTCCATGACGTTCTGGACAATCGCGTAGTCCACCCTTCAGGTCATTGATACGAGCAATAGAGCGATTGCATGAAAAGCATGACAGTGCTGACGCCTACCGGGGTGCTCGGCTACGGATTTGACCCTGATGCACTTGCACGAGGCATGAAACTTGGACCGGCACTCATTGCGGTCGATGCCGGCTCCACGGATCCCGGGCCATATTACCTGGGCGCAGGAGAGTCCTTGGCACCAAGGATCGCGGTCGAACGAGAGCTGGAACATCTCCTAGAGGCGGCGGTCCATCACGGGATCCCGCTCATAGTCGGAAGCTGTGGCGGTAGCGGGCGAAGCGATCAGCTCAAGGAAACAGCCCAGATGGTTCGCGTGTTGGCCGGTAAACATGGCTGGCATTTCTCCATGGCAACCATTGAAGCGGAAATTCCCAATCGGCTCGTCATCGAAGCCTTGCGCGACGGGCGCATGTTTGATTTTGAAGCTGGAGCCTTGCCGACGGAAGCAGAGGTGGAGGCGAGCGAGGTGATTGTCGCACAGATGGGTCCGGAACCGATCATGGCTGCGATCGAGGCGGGCGCACAGGTCATACTGGCCGGCCGGGCATGCGACGATGCGGTCATTGCCGCTTTTCCAATTCACATGGGCTATGATCGTGGCTCGGCAATCCACATGGGCAAGATCCTGGAATGCGGGGCTTTCTGCGCGGAACCCTTCGGTATGGATGTCATTCTGGGAACGATCGATGATGACGGCTTTACGCTCGAACCGGGCAGTCTCAAGCGACGATGCACGGTCGCCACAGTTGCCGGGCATTCTCTATATGAGCGTGAAGATCCCTACATTCAGGCTGGTCCCGGCGGTTGCGTAGACATGAGAAATACCCGATTTGTTCAGGTCGACGACCGACGCGTCCATGTATCGGGTACGCAATTCGTACCGGAAGACCGTTACTGCATAAAACTCGAAGGCGCCCGTCGAGTGGGCTATCGGACGATTTCTGTCGCGGGAATTCGATGCCCCACGATGATTGCGAGGATCAGCCCGATCCTTGAGGATGTACGCCGACAGATCGAGGAATACTTCTCCGGTGGGCCTTCCTTCACTTTGTTGTTCCATCTGTACGGGCGGGACGCGGTGATGGGACAACAGGAACAAGAACGCAAGTTGCTGCCGCATGAGCTGGGGCTTGTGACCGAAGCCATCGCACCTACACAGGAACTCGCCCATGCGATCTGCCATGTAACGACCGGCACATTGCTGCACTACAGCTACGATGGACAGAAAAACAATGCGGGAAATCTTGCCTTTCTTCATTCCCCATCAGAGGTTGATGCCGGACCTACTTTCGAGTTTTCCCTTTATCATCTCTTGGAGGTTTCCGATCCTTGCGTTCTGTTTCCACTCGAGATTGAGGACGTGTAGTGCCACCACAGAAACTGCATGAATTGGCCCAAATCATACGCAGCAAGAACGCCAAGCCGTTTCGAATAACCTTCGACATTGTGTTCAGTGATCTGGCCACGTACGAACGCGTCAAGGCGGCCCGTGTACTCACACGAGAGACAATTTCAAACCTTTACAAAATTAACACACATGAGATCGTTTCTCTGCACGAGTTCGATCCCGGCCTCGCAATCAAGTTCACGTTGCGGAGAAAATTGCGCCAGGGGGATGCAGGGGATACCGATATCTATGGCTGCCAGCAACATGCACCGTTGCTTGATGTCGAGGTGCCATAGTTTCGTACGTCCAGGAATCCGAACAATGTTCCGAAAACACCACGCAGGTTTTTGGGGAAAGACCGGGGCATCACGTGTGTTTCACCGTTGTTGGATACGGTGCCAATGACACGTTATCCCAGCCTGGTCATGCGTTTGTTCAATCAATTTACTGACATGTCCTGGTGCAACCAGCTCTGATCCTCCCCCATCGGATTGGTTCAACCTTGTATGACCGGAGATGGCAAGGAAGCGCTACGAGCCGGAGGAGTATAGCGGGACGAGCGGCGACCAGCTCCGCCGTCTCAAGGAGCTTGAGAAGGAGAACGAACGGCTGCGCCGGGCGGTTTCCGATCGGACGCTGGACAAGCAGATCCTTGCGGAGGCGGCCCGGGGGAAACTTTTAGGCCCCTCGCGCCGCGCCTGCCGGGTGCTGGCGCAGCACCGCTCGACCCAGCGCCGTATCCCGTGCGGGCGTAACGACGAGGATCGCCTGGTCGCAGACATGATCGAGCCGGCCCGCCGGTATGGCCGCTACGGATACCGGCGGATCGCCGCCCTGCTGCGCGACGCCGGCCGGCAGGGCAACGACGGCTCCTGTGTTCGGCTGCGCGCCGAGCGGGCCGACCATGCCTGGTCCTACGACTTCGTGCATCACCGGACGCATGACGGGCGGGCCTTTCGAACCCTCAATGTCCTGGACGAGTTCAACCGCGAGAGCCTGGCGATCCGGGTTCGCAGGAAGCTTTCCTCCGTCGACGTCATCGAAGTCTTGACCGACCTCTTCATCCTGCGCGGGGTCCCGGCCTGTATCCGCTCCGACAACGGCCCGGAGTTCGTCGCCGGGTCCGTCCGGCAATGGAGCGCCGCGGTCGGCGCCCGAACCGCTTTCATCGAACCAGGTTCGCCCTGGGAGAATGGATACATCGAGAGCTTCAACGCGCGGCTGCGCGACGAGCTTCTGAACGGAGAGATCTTCTGCACCCTGAGAGAAGCCCAGGTTCTCATCGAATCCTGGCGGCGCCACTACAACGCCGTACGCCCACATGGCAGCCTGGGATACCAGCCGCCGGCCCCGGAAACGATCGTCGCGCCAAGCTGGCCGCCCGGCTACGCTACGCTCCGTCGGCCATCCAGCTTGGCGGAGAAACCGTCAATGCACTAACATTCAAACTGGACCAGTCGACGGGGGCGGGTCACCCCGGTACCGCCGGGTCTCCCGGGCACGCTTCAAAGCATGGCGCGGGCGACCCAGCGGTGGAAGCAGTGGGAGGGACCTTCGAGAATGGGGGTGAAGACGCCTCCTGAAAAACCGGGCGAAGCACGCCCTTTCTGCATTCCCTGGACCGCGTCCACATCCTCCTGGAGGACCTCGCGCCAGGTCTCGCGGACCGTGGCGCGCAGGCCGGCGTGATCGGGACCGGCCATACCGTCGCCCGCGTAATAGAGATCGAAGATCTCCAGGCAGCGGCCGGGACCGTCGGGTAACACGCGGATTGCCTTGAAGTGGTCGTAATGGATGCCAAGCATCACGTTGGGATAGAGCGCGACATATTCGGCGCGGGTATCCCAGGGCTCCGGGAGATCCGGAAAGCGCGGCAGATGACGGCCGTTGCGCTCAGGTCTGTAGACGAGGCTCACCTGTCCGGAGAAGGTTTCCTCCTCGATGTTGAGATGATCCTCGAGCCGGGAATAGGAATTGAGCCCGGGATGCACCGTGGGAAGATGGTAGGCCTCGCAATAATTCTCGATCGCGAGCTTCCAGTTGGCTTCCAGATCGAAATACATGATCGAGTCTTCGCCACCGTGACGCAGCAGGGTCTGGTCGAAGCAGGACCAGCGCTCGTCGAGGGGGCGGATGAAATCCTCGAAGGACTGTGCGCCACCGGAAAGATTGACGAACACCTGGTCGAACCATACCGCGCTTCTCACCTCATTGAGGGCGAAGCCCCCCTTGTCGAAACCCTCGCACTCGTGCTTGCCGGAACCGCCGATGTGGGGAGTGAGGCGCAGCCTGCCTTCGAACCCGAAGGTCCAGTTGTGATAGGGACAGGTTATCACCACGCCGGCGTTGCCGCGCTCCGAGACGAGCTTCATGCCGCGGTGCGGGCAGACATTGTGGAAGACCCTGACCCTGTTGTCCTGCCCGCGCACCAGGAAGAGCGGAATGCCGATGAGTTCCAGCGGCATGACATCACCCGGGTTGGGGACGTAGGAGGCCGCGGAGAGGCAGACCCAGTTGCGCGACCATAGCCGGACACGCTCGGACTCGAACCACGACTGCGAGACATAGGCTTCCGCCGGAAGCGGTCTTGCCTCGCCATAGTCCCGGTTCACGGTCTCCAGGGCCACGGGGTTGAAGTCGCGTGCTGACGGGAAGAAGGCGAGGTCTGTCATCTGCTGGTTCTCGAGTCTCATTGCAGGGTTCCCGGAATTTGCGCAGGTATAGTCGCTGCCTTTCAGGCTGTCAGCGCCTGATTGACGAGAACCCTCAGTTCCCTGCGGATCGGATAGCATCCAGACGGGATGAGCTGGGTCATGAAGACCACCGCCATGTCCTCGAGCGGATCGACCCAGAACGCTGTCGACGCCATGCCACCCCAGGCAAACTCCCCCGGCGATGCCATGACCTCGGCGGCGGCCGGGTCAAGCATCACCGAGACGCCCAGTCCGAAACCGACTCCAGTATAGCTTGTTTCCGCGAACACAGGTTGTCCCATGGAGGCGAGATCGCTGTCATCCGGGAGATGATTCGTACCCATGTATTCGACGGTGCGCCTGCCCAGGATGTTCCTGCCTCCGGCACGCAGCATGTCGGCAAACCTGAGATAGTCGGCCATGGAGGAAAGCAGGCCGCCGCCGCCGGAAAAACAGGTGACACCGGAGGCGTGACGGCTGTCTGTAGTGCCGTCGACCCTCCGGAAACGATTGTCGGGAGTCCGCTCGTAGCACGGCACGATGCGGTCGATGTGGTCGGCTGGAAGCTCGAAGAAAGTATTGGTCATGCCCAGGGGCTCTAAGATCTCCTCGGCAAGATAGCGATCGAACGTCCTGCCCGAGACCACCTCCACGAGATGGCCCAGGACATCGATGGAGACACCGTAGGTCCAGCGGGCACCGGGATGGTGATCGAGCGGGAGTTCGCCAAGGCGGCCGACGACCTCGGTGAGTGACCCCGACCGGGGGCCGAAGTTGACCGACTTCTCCCGGTAGAGGCCCGGCAGGCCCTTGTCGCCGTTGAAGCCGTAGGTGAAACCCGACGTATGACAGAAGAGATCCCGGATGGTGATCGGTCGCCTGGCGGGCTCGATATGCATGCCGTACCTGTTCTCGGCGATGCGCACGGACATGTCGGCAAGTGCCGGGATGTAGGCATCAACAGGATCATCGAGCTGGAAGAGGCCCCTCTCGTAGAGCTGCAGGGCCGCAACCGCGGTCACCGGCTTCGACATCGAATAGATGCGGCAGATCGCATCGGGGAAGATGGCCCGTCCGGCTTCCATGTCCGCGAGGCCGGCGGAACCCTGAAAGGCGAGCTGTCCCTCCCTGATGACAGCGGTCATCGCCCAGGGCAGCTTCCCCTCGTCGACGTAGCGCTGCATCCAGGCATTCAGGCGGTCGAGCCTGGTCGATGAGAGGCCGACTGACTCGGGACGGGCTTCAATGGATTCGATCATGGTGACTTCTCCCTGGTGCTCGTCGGGAGGTTCAACGATAGACCACAGCACCCAGCGCCGACTTCCTGTCGGTCCAGGCCCTGAAGTCGAGAACCTCGATGCCGTGGCGTATGACCAGACGATCGATACCGCCCCTTACCTTCTCGTGATACTGCGGCAGGACGCCCGGATAGATCTCTGCGCGAATATCCTCGGGGTCGAACGTCAGGCGCTCGACGACCGCTGCAACTCCCGACGGACTCATGACCGTGATCAGGCGTGATGCGCCGTGGCTGAAACCGCGCAGGCCAAAGAGTGCGACATCATGTGCCATGAACATGCTCCTGAATCTCGCGGAACGAGAGATCCGGTGCATCGCTGATGGCCCGGTCGAGATGCCAGGCATTGCGCGCCAGAAACACAGGCCTGCCGATATGGTCGCTCGCCATCGCGCCGCGGTTGCGGTCGGCAAATTTCCTGATGATCTGTTCGGACGGCGCATCGATCCATCGCGCGGTGTGAATGCCCGAAGGTTCGAAGCGCACCGGAACCTCGTATTCGGTACGGATGCGGTCTGCGAGGATGTCGAACTGCAACGGGCCCATGACACCGACCACCCAGTCGGAATCCATGACCGGCCGGAAGACATGCGCAGCACCTTCCTGGGCAAGCTGTTGGAGGGCACGCCCGAGATGCTTGGACTTCAGGGGATCGGTCGCCCGCACGTTCTGGAGATGCTCGGGAGCGAAACTCGGAATACCGGTGAACGTGAGTTCTCCGTTTTCGGAGAGCGTGTCGCCAATATGGAGATTGCCGTGGTTGGGAACACCGACAATGTCTCCGGCAAACGCCTCTTCGGCCACCTCACGTTCCTGCGCCATGAAGACTTGCGGGTTGTGCATCACGATCTGCTTGCCGGTCCTGTGATGCTTCATTTTCATGCCCCGCCTGAAGTGGCCCGACGCCAGGCGGATGAAGGCGATCCGGTCGCGGTGACGCGGATTCGTGTTGGCCTGGATCTTGAAGACAAAGCCGGCAACCTCCTCCTCGGTCGGATCGACCGTGCGCTCACGTGCAGGCTGAGGCCCGGGCGAGGGAGCATTGTGCACCAGACCCTCGATGAGTTCGCGAACACCGAAATTGTTGAGGGCGCTGCCGAAGTAGAGCGGCGAGAGATTGCCGGCAAGATAGGCTTTCCGGTCGAACGGCACCATGAGTTCGCGAACCATCTCCACCTCATCGCGTAACTGGTTGACGGCGTGAGGTGGCAGCAGTTCGTCGAGTTCCGGCGCATCGATACCCTCACAGGCGATGCCCTCGCCGATGGTCTCGCCCCTGCTCCGTGCCATGAGCACCAGGCAGTCGCGAACCAGATCGTAGCAACCCAGAAAGTCGCGCCCCATGCCGATCGGCCAGCTCGCCGGCGCGATCTCGATCTGGAGGGTCTGTTCGACCTCGTCGATCAGCTCGAAGGGATCGCGCCCGTCGCGATCCATCTTGTTGATGAAGGTTGCCACGGGCATGTCCCTGAGACGGCAGACCTCGAACAGTTTGCGGGTCTGGGCCTCGATGCCCCTGGCGGCATCGATCACCATCACCGCGCTGTCGACCGCCGTCAGCACTCTGTAGGTATCCTCGCTGAAATCCTCATGACCGGGGGTATCGAGAAGATTGAACGCGCATCCCGCGTAGCCGAAGCTCATCACCGAGGCGGTCACCGAAATCCCGCGCTCCTGCTCCACCTTCATCCAGTCGGAACGCGCGCGGCGGCGTTCGCCACGCGCCTTGACGGCCCCTGCGAGCTGGATGGCACCGCCGAACAGCAGGAGTTTCTCGGTGAGCGTCGTCTTGCCCGCGTCCGGGTGCGAGATGATGGCGAAGGTACGCCGGCGCGCGACCTCGTCCTTGAGGAACGTCATGGTCCTTCTGTCTCTTGAGCCTCTTGCAAAACCCTCTGAGCGACGGGATTTTTTCGAGATTCGGTGGTGTTTCTTGAGAGGGTCCTGGGTTCCGGGGCTACCCAGAGGTATGTTGGGTTTCTACAGCCACGGGATACCGGGGAGGCAACCCCGATGAACCCTTGTTCAACACTATCGGATTTCTGGAACCGATTTCAAGGAGAACTTATCCCCGCGCCGGCCCAGGAGGTCGGACCTCTTCTTGAGACCCACAAGCGCTTCGTGATGGGACCGACCTCGTCAAGGTGGAGTGGGTCGTCGATGAGGTCCGGAACGGCCCCTGGATGACCGACAGGTGCTGGTCCGTGCAGGCTGTGTGGGATCTGCCGACGACCCGCCATCTGGTCGACAGGCTCAAGGTGGTTGCGAAGACTGTGCGGCTGGTCGCATGTCGTGAATATCCTGAACAAGGCGGCGTTTTCACGGGCGTTTTCCAGGTTTTTGCGGTCTCCTCTTCCGGAGGGGATGCACGAGACCCTGGTTGAGGGGGTGCTGGGTGACGCGCTCATCGGCCACGTGTCGCGGGACTTGAGGGCCGGAAGAAGCCGGCACCGAAGCGCACACGCGGCCGGCACGGCTGGGGGCGAGGAGAAGCCGATGCAGCCTGGCCGTCTCGAACGGCAAGTGAACATGATGGACCCCGATGAGATGCTCGACGACCTGCCGAAGGTCTGCGATCAAGGGGCAAAGAAGAACCTGAGTACCACTCAAGCCAGGTTCAACTTAAGCAGCCGTTCCGGCATCGGCGGCGTCCTGAACCCCACTGAGGCAAGTCTGGGGATTCGGCTGGTCAACTGACAGCACCGATCATGGCCGCAGTGAGGGCCAAGAGAACCGTTCGGCCAGCGCCATTGAAAGAGCGCGTCGAGGCATTGGTCTTCGGTTCCGATATCCTATGCCAAGTGCAGCCTGGATTCGGGGGTGATCAGGAAGATGCAAGAGGAAAGAAAATTATGATCAAGCGACTCCGGGAGATTCTCTCTTCCCCCAAGACAACGGCGAAGATTGTGGTGAAATAAATCTCAAGATGTTGCATGCTTGCCAGTCAACACAACATGGCCGCGTCAAGAGCCATGAGGGGCACCATCCGAGTACAACAATGGATTGAGGAGGACCAAAACATGATTTCTCGTCGTAGCTTGCTTCAAACCGGAAGCTGCCTGGGACTGGCGGCAGTCGTTCCTTCCATTATCGTTCCGGTTCAAGCCGGGACTCCCATCACCATCGCGGAGAGCGAAGGACACGGCTGGGCCGTGGTCTATACGGCAGACGCTGCCGGCCTGTGGGCCAAGAATGGTCTGGAGGCCAGCGTCGCCAAGTTCACGGCCGGCCGTCTCGCGCTTGATGCGGTGCTGACGGAAAGTGCCGACTTCTGCACGACCACCCAGAGCCCGACATTGCTCGCACTGATGCGCGGCCTGGAACCGCGTGTCGTGGCTGATTTCAGCCGCTCCTCCAGGGAAATGCTGGTTGCCGCCAACAGGACACTGGGCGTTTCCGAGCCCTCTGACCTCAAGGGCAGAAAAATTGCCACCAAGGTCGGCACGAGTGGCCATTTCTTCCTCAATCAATGGCTGGCGCTTCATGGCATGACATTGAGTGATGTGGAGCTGGTGAACATGGGTGGCCCGGAGATGGTGACCGCGGTCGTTCGCGGAGATGTCGACGCCTTCGCCTGGGACTGGCTGACAGCCATTGCGGCCCAGAACCAGTTAGGCGAAGACATTGTCGTGCTGGATCGGGAAGGCATAGAAGAGATCTGGGCCTACCGCCTGATTCTTGTCGCCAACAGCAGCCTGGTCGAGGAATCGCCGGAAACGGTCGAGATGGCGGTGCAGAGCCTGTTGGACGCGGAAGAATTGATCAACACGGACCGCTCTCAGGCAATTGCGCATGTTGCCGAACGGACCGCGACATCCATCGATGACACCTCCACGGGGATGGACCTGCTGGATATCGGGGTGACACTCGATGACGGCCTGGTTGACGTCATGGTTGCGGAGGCCGAGTGGGCGATAGGTCAGGGTATCTCATCGGAATACGATGGCGACCTGCGTGCTCTCTTCAGGGGTGCGGTTTACGAGGACGCTCTCCAGAAGTTGGCACCTGAGCGCGTGACCCTGTCGGGCTGATTTCAGGTGGCAGCGAGGGAAGAGCGTGAGACGAGTCGCGGGGGGAAGCGAGGCGGCTCGATCCTCTGGTAAAAGCCATGTGGCCGAGCGGCCGGATGACGGTGTGGTCGCGATCGAACATGTCTCCAAGCTCTATCCCTCGACGGAGGGCGAGTCTACCTGGGCGCTTCTCGACGTGTCGCTGTCCATCCGGGACGGGGAGTTCATATGCGCTATCGGCCCGAGCGGGTGCGGGAAAACGACGCTCCTCAACCTGATCGCCGGTTTCATCGAACCGACGCGCGGCGAACTTCGTTTCGACAGGACACCGATCTCCAGGCCGGCGCCTGAACGCGGTGTGGTTTTCCAGGAATATGCACTTTTTCCTTGGTTGACAGCGCTGCGCAATGTTGAGTTCGGTCTGAAGATGCAGGGCATGGCGAAAGCCGAGCGAAGGGAACGCGCTAGCGAGGCATTGACACTCGTCGGTCTTGCAGATGCGGCTCGACGCTATCCTTTCGAGCTCTCTGGCGGCATGCGTCAGCGGGTGGCTGTCGCGCGCGCGCTGGTGAATCACCCCCGGATCCTGCTGATGGATGAACCCTTTGCAGCAGTCGATGCTCTGACTCGCGCCTCCCTTCAGACCGAACTGCTGCGGATCTGGGAGGAGATCGGCATCACGATCTTCTTCATCACACACAATATCGAGGAGGCCGTCTATCTCGGGGACCGCATTGTTGTGATGTCACCCAATCCCGGTCAGATACAGGAAACAGTGGAGGTGGACATCGCCCGGCCACGGAACCGGAGTGAACTGGAATTCGGCCGGTATTATGCAAAGGTCAACGATATTTTCCATCGGCAAGGAGACCCGGCGTCATGACGGTGGTGGAACCGGACTCTCGTTCTGCTCGTGCTGGTGAACTGGAGACTTTGACGCCGGATCTTGTGCAAAAAATCGAGGAGAGCTTTCGCTATGACCTGCAGCGAAGGCGCCGCCGCCGCCGGGTTCAGCGCCTGATGTTGAACGTTGCGGGTGTGATCCTGTTCATGATCGTCTGGGAGGTCGCCCCGCGCGTGGTTCCCGGGGTGAACTTGCAAATGTTTCCCCCGCCGTCTGGCGTTGTCGGGACCTTGTGGGACCTGATTGCCAGCGGTGAACTTGCCGGTCATGCCTGGTCGAGCCTGAAGCGAGCGATTTCCGGATTCGTGCTGGGCTCGACAGCCGGCGTCCTTGTCGGCTTGCTGACAGGGCGGCTCATGTTGCTGCGCGACCTGTCCGATCCCGTGCTTCACAGCCTGAGGTCGATACCATCGATCGCATTCGTTCCGCTGGCCATCGTTTGGTTTGGTCTGGGCGAAACGCCCAAGATCGCCCTGATCACCTGGGGTACGTTCTTCCCCGTCTGGGTGAACACGTTCATCGGCGTCCGTGACGTGCCCAACATCTATGTTCGCTCGGCGGCAAGCCTGGGGGCTTCACCCGTGGGAATCATGCTGCAGGTCGTTCTGCCAGCAGCGTTACCGTTTGTCATTGCAGGCCTGCGTCAAGCCACGGCCGTTGCCTTTGTCATCCTGGTTGCTGCAGAACTGGTCGGGGCAAGCAGTGGCCTTGGCTATCTTATTTCATTTTCTCACCTGGTGTTCAGAGTTGACATGATGTTCGTCGGGCTGATGGCGCTGGGCGCACTGGGTTTCCTCGCCGACGCGCTGTTTGCAGCGGCACTCGACAGAATTTTTCCCTGGTATGGCGCCGAAGCGCGATGATCGTTCGAGTGAAATGAGGCAAGCTTGGCCATGAGCGGCCCCTTGTTCCTGTGCGGCGGAGACATCGTGACCATGGATGCTGCCTCGCCCCGTGCCGAGGCCATGCTGGTTCGTGGTGGCCGGATTGTTGCGGTTGGTCGCAACGACGAGATCGCTGACGATCTTCCTTCCGGCACCGAGACGGTCGACCTTGAGGGCCGATGCGTTATTCCCGGACTGATCGACGCCCATGCCCACATGGAGCGCGAGGGCCTCAAGGACATTCGATTCAGTCTGGCGGGCGCGCTTTCACTCGACGATGTCCTGTCGCGGGTGGCCGCTGCTGCCACCACGACACCGAATGGCGAATGGATCGTCACAATGCCGGTCGGAACCGCTCCCTTCTACCTGGACGGCCCATCAGCACTCGCGGAAGGTCGCCTGCCGAACCGTCGGGAGCTCGACGAAGTGGCTCCCGACCATGCCGTCTACATCATGGCCCCGTTCGGCACCTGGAGCCGGGTGCCGACGCATGCAGCATTGAACAGCCTGGCACTGGAACGTGCCGGCATCCTTCAGGGAGCCAGGCCACGCTGTGACGGCATCGAAATCGCATGCGATGCGGACGGCGTTCCCAACGGCATCATCATCGAGCAAAACGAACGCCCAAGCCTGGAATTCGATCTTCTGAAGAGCCTGCCAGGTTTCACCTGGCGCCAGCGCCTCGAAGCCGTCCGGCGCTCCATGAAGGTTTACAATGCCGCCGGAACGACCAGCGTCTACGAAGGCCATGGCTCCTACGCCACGAGCGTCGGGCTCTATCAGAGGCTCTGGGAGGAGCGGGAGCTCAGCGTCCGCGTGTCGTTGACGATTAGCCCGACCTGGAGCGACCCGGACGAAGCCCGGCGAATCATGCGTGACTGGCTGGGCTTTGCCCGAGGCCGCGGGCTGGGCGATGAATGGTTGCGTGTATCTGGTGTCTACATCGGCTTCGGCGGGAATGCCTGCACCTCCGATCTGGTGCGTGAATCACTACCCGATACCGGATGGGCCGGCTTTGTCGAATGGTGCAACGACGAGGAACAGTACGCCGCGCTTGCTTCTCTGGCCGCCGAATTCGACCTGCGTGTTCACACCGTGATCCTAGAGGATCTCGGACGGGTTCTGCCGATCTTCGAGCGGCTCGCCGAGCGCTACCCCATCGCGAGACGCCGTTGGGTGATGGAGCATGTCGGCCAGCTCGCGCCATCCGACTACCAACGGGTGCACAGACTCGGTCTCATCGTTACCACCATTCCGGTCTATCAACTCTGGAAGAACGGCGATGACTACTTCGACGCGCCAAATGAAGGCAACGAGGTCGCAGCACACAAGTCCCTGCTGGAGGCTGGCATCCCGGTCGCAATCGGCACAGACAACATTCCCGTTTCCCTGTTCAAGACCATGGCCGTCACGCGCCAAAGGTGCGAGCGTGTCACCGGACGGTGCATCGGGCCGGATCAGAGGCTCGATGGTTTGGCGGCGTTGAGAACGTGCACTGTCGAGGCCGCACGCCTCTCGTTCGAGGAGGAACTCAAGGGCAGCCTGACCCCGGGCAAGCTGGCCGATTTCGTGATCCTCCCCTGTGATCCAACAACCGTGGACGAAAGGACGCTGGACACACTGAAGCCGGAAGCAACCGTGGTAGACGGCCGCTTCGTCTTTCATGCATGACGCAGCCCTGGGACGCCGGCGGCGTGGACCTGGGCGTGAAGACGCTGGCGGTGCTGAGCACCGGCGAGAGTATCCCCGGTCCGAAGGCGCACAGGCGGCTCCTGGCGGTGCTCAGGCGGCGCAGCCGGGCACTCGCGCACCAGGGCTCGGCCAACCGCGGGAAGGCGAAGGCGCATCTCGCCCGGCTTCACGCCCGCATCGCCACTATCCGCCGGGACGCGACGCACAAGGCGACGACGCGCCTCGCCAGGGGCTGGCGGCGCATCGTCGTCGAGGACCTCAATGTGCGCGGCATGGCGGCCAACCGCCGCCTGGCCGCTCGGTCGAAATCATGGACGGCGGCTTCCACGAGTTCCGCCGCCAGCTGGACTACAAGGCTAAGGATCTATGGCGCGACGGTGATCGTCGCGGACCGCTGGTATCCTCGAGCAGGACCTGTTCCCGCTGCGGTTCGGTCCTGGCCGAACTGGACCTCTCGCAGCGCCACTACCGCTGCGCCTCCTGCGGCCTGGAGATCGACAGGGATCTCAACGCCGCACGCAATCTTAAGCAACTGGCCGCAAGCTCTGCGGTCACAGCCTGTGGAGGGACGCGCTCTGGCGCGGCCGCCGCCCGCTCCGCGCGGGTCCGGACCGGTCGCGTGAAACGGGTCCCCGTGAAGCAGGAACCGGACGGCAGGCCTGAACAGCTTCAGACGGATACTGTCAGATCTGCATAGGTTCCGGAGAGCGGTGACCGAACCCTGAACCACGCTCCAGCCACCGCGGCGACCCGGGAGCACAGCCGCGGCCGATCGATGTAGTGTCCGCTCGTTTGCTGTGTAACATTCTTGCAGTCTTCCTTGGCAAGGAGTCCAGTGTGGAGCACCATGTCGTTGACGAAGTCTGGCGGCTTGGGCAACCCCGCTATATGGCCCGGCGCCGGTTTTCGTCCTGACGTTGGTGCTGATGTCTTTCTTTCCGTGCCACATCTTGCAGCACATGCGTCAGGCGAACAACCCGCCGCTACGCGCCCCGCCGCTACGCGCCAGGGCATGGCGGTTGAACTTTGTTACATGACGGGCGGGGTGTGCATGACGCCAGGATCATGGCGGTTTTAGCAGGCGGCGACGGCCGAAGCATCACAGCGATTGAAGACGCAGCTACCGGTCGCGATTGCATTGCGGCCAGTGAGACCGGTCGGGATCAAGGCTCTCTACAGCCGACCGAGCGAGTACGTGAGGCACGCCGCCTAGACACCACCTGACCGGCCATCGATACTGGTCATATGACGACAATCAACGCATCCGACTTCAAGGCGCGCTGTCTCGCTATCCTCGACCGGGTCCATGAAACCGGCGAGCGGGTGGTGATCCTGAAGCATGGTCGGCCTGTCGCCGCGCTCTCGCGCGCGACCGACGAGGGCGAGGGATATCCCCAGGCTGAGCTAGAGGGCACGGTTGTCGTCGTTGGCGATGTCCTGGGACCGGTATTCCCGGAAGAACACTGGGACAGCCTGAAGCGGTGAAAGCGCTGCTTGATACCCATATCCTGCTGTGGTGGCATGGAGACCGCACGCGGCTGTCTCCGGAACAGCAGGACGTCATTACCGCCGCCGATGCGGACTCACCCCTTCGCGTCTCCGACATCTCGCTGTGGGAAGTGGCCATGCTGCAGGGCATGGGCCGTATCCGTCTGGCGATCCCCCTGAGAGAGTGGCTGGAGAAGGCGGTCGCACCGCCGCTGGTGCGGCGGCACGGCATTTCTCCGGCGGTGGCGGCGGAACTAGCGTCGTTGCCGGAGACCTTTCATCGCGACCCGGCCGATCGCATTCTTGTCGCGACCGCCCGCGTGCTCGGCGCGACGCTTCTGACCCGTGACCGCAGGATCGCCGAAGCGGAATTGGTCAACACGCTCGGTTGATCCCGGCGCCAGCGGTGAGCCGGGGATTCTCGAAAAACCTCGCAATTGCGGATCGCCAGGCAGTGCCTGTTCCCGGTATCTGGCGGGCTGTGCGCGACGAGCCCGAATGCCGGACCGCGGCCCCGGCTACCGGCAGCAGGGACCGCGCCGACACCTGCCTCTTCTCCGACCGTTGGAGCAAGGGGGGACAACGCGTTCAGTCCTCTTCTACATGGCCGGGCCGCCGGGGCTGATCGATGCACTGTTCAGACCGGTCATGCGGAGCGGCAAGGTTGCGTCAGGTCACATTTTCTTCGACCGCTTCTACTGAGCCGCGCGCGGCGAAGCGTTCCGACCCGGCAAGACACGCCGCCGGTCTGGCCAACCAACGGAGACAAGACAAGCTCGATACATAGCGTGCATCGCACCTTGACTTCTGTTGCCTCACAAAAGTTCACGGGAGCAAGCGGGGTTATTCGGAAGGAGGCCGGCGTCGGAACCTGCTCTGCTTGAGCCTGTAGCTTTCGCCGTTCATCTCCTTTCACGTCATGTGTTCACCACCGTTCGAAGTTGAATTGGCGTGAGCCGTGACCAACCGATTCGGCGGGGCGCTGCGTTTCATGTTCGATCTTGAGCAGAGCTACGCCTTCGACGATGCCCTGGCACTTGGCATGGAGCTCGAGAACATGCCATGCGACTGGCTCGAGGCTCCGCTCGAGGACACCGAAATCGATGCCTATGCCGAGCTCAACCGGGCTGCCGGGGTCGACATCATTCCTGCCGGCAACACGCTGGTCGATCTCCCGGACATGGCACGTGCGCTGGACGTCGGCGCCTGGTCGAGACTGCGCTGTGATCCCAACAATTGTGGCGGAATCAGCCAGGCTGTCAAAGCGATGGCCCTGGCCAGCACGCGAGGGCTGGGCACCGAACTGCAGAGTTACGGCTACCCGCTCGCACAGGCCGCCAACCTGGCACTGATGCTCGGTGTGGAAGGCTGCAGCTATTTCGAACAGCCGGTGCCAGTCGAGCATTTCGACTACGCTGCCGCCGATCCAATCCGCATCGACCAGGAAGGCAGCGTCACGCTGCCGGACCGCCCGGGCCTGGGGCTGGAAATTCAAGCCGCCCGCATAGAGGCCGATGCCTTCACGACGCTCGATTCCGGCAGTCTTCGGAATTCCGTTTGGTGAGCCTCAAGGCGGCCGCGATTGACATGCGCTGATTGGATCAAGGATGGTTCGGCAAGACGAACCGGTGCTCTGGAAGCCGTCGCCGGCATCCTCTCCGAGCTGCCGATGTCCGGCAACAACCGCCATCTTCAGACCGCCATGCGTGCCTCGCGGCTGTCGGCCGTGAAGACGCTGGTCCAGTTCGACGCCGCCATCCAGCCCGGCATCGAGCGCGAGCAGATCGAGAGCCTGCACGATCCCGGCTTCCTCGGCCACCCGGAGCGGGGAAGACTGAATTGGCGATCAGCCTGGCGATGGCGGGCCAGACCGAATCCCCGAAGTGAACAAGTATCGATCGGCACCAGCCGCGTCCCGGATCGCAAGCCTTTGCCATGGGGCAACAAAGGAACTGACGTTGATCGCGGAGCGGCGGCCGACCGGTGCCCCGCGCGACTCGGGACCTCCCCTTTTCAGGCGACGTTCGGACTCATCGGTTCCGGTGGTTTTATTTCCATTGGCGCCTGTGGGGCGTCATCGCGAGGCTTTGTCCAGCCGCCAGGTTGCCTCGCCTTGAGGTATCGGGAGCGCCGGTGGTGCGCTATACATGGTCCATGAAACGTGCCGGTCGCCTCATCATCCTCGCCACCCTGCTGCTTGCGGGACCGGCGGGCGCCGAAAGCGTCGCCATGCTGGTGTCCGCCACCGGTGTGCGCGTCGAGAGTCATGTGGACCTGAAGAACCGGCTCGTCATCGCCCTCATCCCGCCGCTCGGTGCGCCGCTCAACGGCAAGCTCGGGATCGGCTTCTCATCGCCGGACGACAGGGCGATCTGGATCGACGAGCTTCCCAGGGTGGTGACGATCGAGTCCGAGTACTTCGACGGGCCGGTCCTGGAGAAACTCGCCTTCGACCGTCAGCTCCTTGCCACGCCGGCCGTGCTTGCCATCACCTTCGGCGCCTGCCTCGAGGAGTCCGGAATCTGTGTTCTCGAGGAGGCCGAGGTGACGCTGAGTCCGGCCTCCGACGGAACCGTGGAACTGGCAATCGCCATGATCGGACCCTGAACCAGGGTCCTCAGTCGGCCTGCGGCACGTCGTGCCAGAGACCGTCGAGCCCGAGGAACCGGACACCGTCCGGCGTATGGAAGGTGGATGCCCCGGCGTCCCTCGCGACACCGAGCATCGCCGGCAATGGCTCCCCGGACGCCTCGAGGATGTCGATGACCGTTTCGTGGCCCAGATCGTCGATGAGTTCGAACGGCCCCCGCTTCCAGGCAAATCCCCATCGCATCGCGCGGTCGATGTTGACGATGTCATCCGAGATCTGCGGCACGAGACCCGCGGCATAGGCCAGCACGCCGCCCATGAGGTCGCGGGCGAACGCCCCTTCGGGGCCGCCGGAAGCCATGAGGCCGCCGATCGTCGCGTGGGATTCGGCGACTTCCGGCTTCGTCGACGCCCGCCAGGTCCCCGAATCGAGATCGAAGGTTTCGCGGAACCTGCCGCCGTCTTCGGTCCTTGTGACGCGGAAGAACCCTCCTCCGGACTTTCGCCCGAGCTGGCCCCGCTCCAGCATGGCCTGTTCTTCGGCGGGGAATGACGTGTAGCGGTGGCCGGTGTCGCCGTCGGGCAGATTGACAGCGAGATTCCTGCCAACGAAATCCATGACGTCGAGGCCGATGAGATCGATCAGGCCGTAGAGCCCGGTCGGCGGCAGGCCCACCGGAGCCGACATGAGGGCATCGATGCTCTCCATGGCAAGGCCTCCCTCGAGCCTTGCTTTCCTCGCCTTGTGGAGGCCGGACAGCATCCAGAAGCAGCCGATGCGGTTGCCGATGAAATTCACCGTGTCCTTGGCATGAACGACACCCTTGCCGAGCTTCGTCCTGCCGAATTCCGCCATGGCCTCGACCACGTCCGGTGCGGTGTGCTCGCCGGGCACGATCTCGAGAAGTTTCATCACCTTGACGGGATTGAAGAAGTGGGTGACCACCACATCCCGGCAGAGCCTTCCGGGCATGCCCTCGGTGATCGAGCGTAGCGGAATCCCCGAGGTGTTGGTCGAGATCACCGAGCCGTCGCTGCGGTGGGTCTCGAGTTTTTCGAAGAGATCGCGCTTGGTCTGAAGGTCCTCGATCACGGCCTCGCAGATCCAGTCGTAGCCGGCGACCCTTTCGAGTTCATCGAACGTGCCGGTTTCGATGTGGCCGGCACTTTCGGGATTGTCGATCGCCGGAGGACGGCCGCCCGTGATGCGCTCCATCGCGCTTTCGACGTTCTCCTCGTCGAGATCGAGCAGCAGAACCCTGCAACCTGCATCCGCGCACTTGCCGGCAATCCCGGTCCCCATGGTTCCGCCGCCGATCACGGCAACCGATTCAATCTTGCGTGTCATGAGCATCCATCCGGAGCTGAAAGGGTCACCTGGTATAGCATCGCCCCTCGAGGGCCAAGCCCGTTGAAATCGTGTCAGGCAACGGCCCGCACCACGGCCCTGCGCAACCGTTCGAGCGCATCACCGTCCCGGGCAAGGACACGAACCATGATTCCCGTCTCGCCTGGAAGCGATGACACCCCGGCATAGGCATCGGGTATCGAGAGCCCCGAAGCGACGGTCTCCGCAAGTCCGGTGGTCGCGAGAGCGCCGCCGATCAGGCCGAAGGTGCCGTGGACCGGCATGCCGCCGGTGATTCCCGCCTCGTCGAGACCCCTGCCCGATATCCTGAAGCGGTCGAGGACAAGAATCCGCCCGTCCGCAGACCGCACCACGGTCTCGGATTCGAGAGAGCCGAATCGCCTGCCGGGATCGCCGGCATCGTGGGGAATGAACGCATCGTACCACATGGCCTCAGCACCTTCGTGGAGAACGATCTCCAGCGTCGTCACCACCCTTGCATCGGGAAACAGCACCAGTGGCCTGGGCTGCCAGACGAGCCTGCTGCCGGGATGCGCTTCGAGGCGCACTTTCTGCCATGCGTCGCTCTTCGGCATGGCGTGGGCGACGGTCGCTCCCTGGGTCTCGATCCTCACCGACGTCGCCTCGCCCGCAACGATCTCCGTTGCGAAACGGTCGCCCTCGACAAGACCCGCGCCCAGAGACTGGACGATCACAAGGGTTTCGCCATCAAGGGCGAACGGCCGGGTGATGTGAAACGGAAAGGAGGCATACTGGCGCTTGAGGAAGGTCTCGCCCGACGGCGCACGCGCGAAGGCGAGCGCCAACTGGGGTGCTGCGTTCATCAGCCGTCGAACAGCACGTTCAGAACGATATGATCGACGACTTCGTCGACGGCGTCGCCGGTGCGGCAATTCGTCACGACAACGGGCCTGCCGTCCCGGACCTCGCGCGCCTCCGCCGTCATCGTCTCGAGATCGACACCGACATGGGGAGCAAGGTCCGCCTTGTTGATCACCAGAAGGTCCGACTGGAGAACACCCGGTCCGCGCTTGCGCGGAATGTCGCCGCCGCCTGCCGTGTCGATGACGAAGATCCAGTAATCGACGAGTTCGCTCGAGAAGGTCGATGCGAGATTGTCACCACCCGATTCGAGAAGCACAAGATCAAGGGGCGCAAAGCGCATCTCCAGGAATTCCACCGCATCGAGATTGAGCGTCGGATCCTCGCGGATGACCGTGTGGGGGCAGGCTCCGGCTTCCACGGCCACCACCCGCTCGGGCTCGATGAGGCCGCTCCTGCGAAGCCGTTCGGCATCTTCCCGGGTGACGAGATCGTTGGTGATGATAGCAAGCCTGGTCCCCCGCCTGGCGAACCGGGGGATCAACTGTTCGACAAGCGCAGTCTTTCCCGAGCCGACCGGTCCTCCGATTCCGACACGCGCCGCTCCGATGTTCTCCATGGCCGTCATGGCAACTCCGTCAGTTGGCAAAGAGCCTCACGGTTCCCCGCTCGTGGCGCATCACTGCAATGTCGGCCGCAGGTGTGAAGGCATGGGGCTCGGATGGCGGTGGCCCGGAGAGAATCGTCGCAATGTCCTCTGCCAGTCCGGAAATGATCTGCTGGGCCTCCAACGGCCCCAGCAGCGCCAGCCTCACGGCGGTCTGTCCGATGCCTGAGGCCAATGTCCAGGCCGACAGCGTCTCGATAGCCGCGGTTTCGACGCCGGCGCGACTCCAGACCGCGCCCTGAACCACCGGAAGATGACCGTGCGCCCGGCCGTCGGCGATCAGGCGGCGCCAGGCTGCGGCACTTGGATTGCCGAGACCGACGTGGGCGCGCAGCATGGCCCGGCCCGCCCGGCACGACCCGGCGCGCAATTCGCTGGCAAGTGTCATGGCTTCGACCTCGGCATCAAGGCTGATCCACTCGTCCTCGCCGTCGGCCATCGCCGCTTTCCTCAGCATGACGCGGTCCGCCGTCGCCCAGCGTCCCCAGATGAGGCCCCTGGCAAAGGCCAGGACATCACCGCTATTGTTGACCCGACCGTCCTCCTTCAGTGTCTCCAGACCCCACGAGAACGCGAATCCACCCGACGGGAAGGCACTGTCACCCATCCGCAGGGCAAGCAGGAGGGCGGGAACGTCAGTCATCGAGCAGGCACGCCCGGCCGTCGGCAAGGAACGCTTCCAGGCGATCAAGATATTGCTGATCGGGACCCTCGAGCGCGATGGCAAGGGTTGATCCGCGGAACTCGACGCGCCAGTGGAGGTTGCCCGCATGATAGCCCAGTGCGAGTGCGGCTCCCGCATCCGAGGGTTTCAGCACCAGCCACCTCTCGACACTGACCCTGATAACGATCGCGCGGTCCTTCTCCAGGAGCAGGACGGCACCGTCCTCGAGATCGACGGAACGCGGCAGGGCGATGGCGCAGTCTGTGCCCTTGTCCGTGACGGTACGGAGCCTGTGGCGGCGCATGTCGTGGCGGTCGAGGACGATGCTCTCGACCCTGCCATCATGCTCGAGGGCATGAAGCGTTTCGCCGATATCGGCGTTGGACCGGAAGCCCACAATGCCCGTCAGTTTCAGCATGCCGAACGTTGCCCCTGCACATCGACCGTTGGCAAGACACAATTGCTTGCATTCGATGGAAAGACCGCAGACGAATGAGCGTTTCCTGGCGCCCATCTGATGAAACCCGTTGATCTTGCCGTCGCTGTTATCGTACCGGTCCTGTGGGGCTCCGGCTTTGCCGTCGCCAAGGGAACATTTGACGAGTTTCCGCCGATCTTCCTCATGGGCATGCGTTTCACGCTGGCCGCGCTCATCCTTGTCTGGTTCGTCAAGCCCATGTGGAACGAGGCAGGAAAACTTGCGGCGGTCACGTTCTTCGGCGGGACCCTGGCCTACGGTCTCCAGTTCACGGGCCTCGTGGACCTCGACGCCTCGACAGCCGCTCTCGTGGTCCAGCTCGAGGTCGTCTTCGCCGCCATCATGGCGAGCGTCTTCTTCCACGACCGCCTTTCCCGCCAGCAGTGGTTCGCCATGATCGTGGCATTCGCCGGCGTTGCGCTGATCGCGGGTGAACCGGATGTTCAGGCGGCGCCGCTCCCCTTCATCATGGTGGTCGTCGGCGGCGCCGCCTGGGCCGCCGGCCAGACCATGGTCAAGACGCTGGGGCCGGTCGGCGGCCTTCGCCTCATCGCCTGGTTCGCCGCTTTCGCCGGGCCCCAGCTGCTCGCGGCATCCTTCATCGTGGAAAGCGGCCAGTGGCAGGCGGTGCGCACTGCAACGTGGGCGGGCTGGTTGGCGGTCGTCTATCTTGCCGTGTTCATGACGGTGACGGGCTATGCCCTCTGGTTCCGCCTGCTCGGACGCTACCGGATGAACCAGGTCGTACCGTTCCTGCTTCTGGTGCCGGTGACGAGCATCGTCGGCGGCGTCTTTTTCCTGGGCGAAACGCTTACCCCCTGGATCATCGCCGGCGGCATTCTCATCATGACGGCGGTGGCCTTCATCCACTGGCGCCAGGCGAACCCGTCATCGACGGGTGTCCGGGCGCAACGTCGATCAACCCCTGAACGGGAGCAGGAAACATGACCGAACATGTTCTGACATCCATCGCCAACGGTGTCCTCACGGTGCGCCTCAACCGTCCGGAAAAGAAGAATGCGCTGACGCGCGGGATGTACCGGACACTCGAGGAATCCCTCACGAACGCCGGCAACGATCGTCGCGTCAAGGTCGTCTGGGTCACCGGCAGCGGCGATTCCTTTTCGAGCGGTAATGACGTCTCATCCTTCCTTGAGGATTCGCGGGAAGACCATTCTCCCGGAGTGAACGGATTCATCCATGCGCTCGCAAGCACAGACGTGCCGCTCATCGCCGCGGTCAACGGCCTCGCGGTCGGCATAGGAGCGACGATGCTGCTTCACTGCGATCTCGTTCATGCGGCACCAGGCGCCGTCTTCCGCTTTCCCTTCGTGGATCTCGGCGTCTTTCCGGAAGCCGCCTCGACGGTTCTCCTTCCGCGACTCGCGGGGCACCAACGCGCCATGGAACTGATGCTCATGGCCGATACCTTCGATGCATCGACGGCACGCGATATCGGCATGGTGAACGCGGTGTTCGACGACGATGTCCTCGAAGCCCGGAGTCTCGAGATCGCCGAACGCATGGCCCGCAAGCCGGCGAAGTCGCTACGCCTGACAAAGGCTCGCGTGAAGGCAGGCTACGGCGATCTCGGTGCCGTGATCGCCGAGGAGACGCCGCTCTTCGCCGAATGTGTCCGGTCGCCGGAAGCCCGCGAGGCGTTCAACGCGTTTCTCGAGAAACGGAAGCCCGACTTCACGCAGTTCGACTGACGCTTCACTCCGATCCGATGTGTTCGAGCCACTCGCTTTCCGTCATGACCGTGATGGAGAGCTCGCGGGCCTTCTTCAGTTTCGAGCCTGCCGCCTCGCCGGCCACCACGATGTCCGTGTTGGCGGAGACCGAACCGGCAACCCGTGCGCCCAGCGCCTCGGCACGCGCCTTGGCTTCCTGACGGGTCATCGTCTCGAGCGAGCCCGTGAAGACCACACGCGCGCCGGCGACCGGCGAGCGATCGGCGACCTCTTCCATCGGTTCGATCTCCAGGCGCTCCGTCAGGCCGTCGAAAACGGCTCTGTTGCCGGGATCGGAAAAGAACGCGATCAGGGCTTCGATGACTGCGGGTCCGACACCATCGATATCGCTGAGGCTCTCCCATGCCTCGGCCTGGCCGAGTGAGCGGCGCATGGCATCCGGAGTGCCCCAGTGGCGCGCCAGAAGCCTTGCCGTCGTCTCGCCGACATGGCGCACGCCGAGCGCGTTGATGAAACGGTCGAAGGCGATTTTCCGGCGCGCCCCGATCGCTGCATAGAGATTGCGCGCGGAGGTTTTGCCCCATCCCTCCTCCTCGGCCAGGACATCGCCACGGTTCGTTTCCAGATCGAATATGTCGACAGGACTGCGGATCATCCCCTTCTCCCGGAAGAATTCGATCTGCCGGTCACCCAGACCCTCGATATCGAAGGCCTGGCGGGAGACGAAGTGCCTCAGGCGTTCGACGATCTGTGCGGTGCAGACCAGGGAGCCGGTGCAGCGCCGTGCGGAATCCATCTGGCCGGTCCTGGGATTGATGTCGCGCACGGCCCGGCTGCCGCAGACCGGACAGTGGTCCGGAAACACGAAGGGTTGCGACTCCGGCGGCCGTTTCTCCGGCACCGGGCCGAGCACCTGTGGGATGACATCACCGGCGCGTTGCACGATGACGGTATCGCCGATCCTGACATCCTTGCGCGCAATCTCCTCCTCGTTGTGAAGCGTCGCACGCTCGACGACGACCCCGCCCACGTTGACGGGCTCGAGGATGGCGACCGGTGTCAGACTGCCGGTACGGCCTACCTGGATGCGGATGTCGTTGAGCAGGGTGCGTGCCTTTTCGGCAGGGAACTTGTGGGCCACAGCCCAGCGTGGCGCCCGACTGACGAAGCCCAGTCTTGTCTGCCAGTCGAGCCGGTCGACCTTGTAGACGACACCGTCGATGTCGAATGGCAAGGCCGCGCGCATGCCGCTGATCTTCCGGTGATACTCCAGAATCTCCTCGAGGCTGCGACACACCCTGACGGGAGGGGTGACGGGAACGCCCCAGTCGGTGAAGGCCTCCAGCATGCCGCTGTGGGTGTCGCACGGAAGCGAACTCGCCTCGCCCCAGGCATAGACGAAGATGCGAAGCGGCCGCGACCTCGTGACCGAGACATCGAGCTGTCGGAGCGATCCCGCCGCCGCATTGCGGGGATTGGCGAAGCGGCGTTCCTCTTCGGCATCGCGGGACTCGTTGAGGCGCAGGAAATCCTCGCGCCGCAGATAGACTTCACCACGCAATTCGATGACGTCCGGGATCGCGGGGCCCTCGAGACGCTCCGGCACCTCGTCGATCGTCGCCACATTGGCGGTGATGTCCTCGCCGGTCTGCCCATCGCCCCGGGTCGTGGCACGCACAAACCGGCCGTTTTCGAAGCGCAGTGAAACCGCGAGACCGTCGACCTTCGGTTCGGCCACGACCGCGACTTCCTCGTCCATCCCGAGTCCGAGGAAGCGCCGGATCCGGGTGAGGAAGTCCGCGACATCCGATTCGTCGAAGGCATTGCCCAGGGAGAGCATCGGCACCGTGTGGGCAACCGTCGCGAAAGCGGACGCCGGCCTTGCGCCGACACGGCGCGAGGGACTGTCGTCGCGGACGAGTTCGGGGAACCGGGCCTCGAGCGCTTCCAGACGCCGCCTCAGGCCATCGTATTCGGCATCATCGATCTCGGGGGCGTCGTTGCCGTGATAGAGTTCATCGTGGCGGCGAATCTCCCGGACGAGTTCGTCGATCTCCCTTTCGGCCGCGGCGGGCGTCAGACCATCCGGATCCCCCTGCCCCATCGTCAGCTCGCTCCCGCCTTCAGAAGACTCGCCGCTGCGGCACGCGCTTCCTCGGTCACTTCCGCACCCGCAAGCATGCGCGCCAGCTCCTCCTGGCGCTGCACACCGGCAAGCACACCGGCCCGCGTAGCGACCGAACGGCCGGTGCCTTCCTTCGTGAGGTGAATGTGATGATCGGCACGCGCCGCGACCTGGGGTGCATGTGTCACGACAAGCACCTGGGCGCTGGTGCCCAGACGCCACAGGCGTTCGCCGACCGCATCGGAAACTGCGCCGCCGATACCACTGTCGATTTCGTCGAAGATGAGGGTCTCCACCCTGTTGCCCTTCTGTGCGGCGACCTTCAGCGCCAGCATGAAGCGCGACAGCTCACCGCCCGACGCGATCCGGTCGAGGGGCCCGGGAGGCATCCCGGGATTGGTCACCACGGTAAAGCGCACCGTCTCGGCGCCGTCAGCGCCCCAATCCCCGGCCGCGAGCGGGACGAGGCGTGTTGCGAAGACGGCGTGCTCCATGTGAAGCGGCGAAAGCTCCGCCGTCACCTGAAAATCGAGGGCACGCGCCGCCTCCCTGCGCAGGCTGGTGAGGATGCCGCAGTGGTCCCTGAAGACCTCGCCCAGGCGTGCCTCCGTCTGCCTCGCGGACTCGAGATCGTCCTCGAGAGTCCCGAGATTCGCGAGTTCCTGTTCCAGGCGCTCCCGGACCTCGACGAGCCCGGCCACCGACGTCATGTGGCGCCGCGCGACGCTCTTCAGCGCAAAGAGGCGTTCCTCGACCTCCTCCAGCCTGCCGGCGTCGTCCTCGAGCTCATCGGCCGCGTGCCTCAGGGCGGAGGACGCCTCGGCGACCTCGACGAGGGCACGATCGAGCGCGCCGAGCGCTTCGTCAACGATGCCGCCGGCAACATCCGCAACACGCCTGAGCGCTCCGCAAGCACGGGCCAGACCGGCATCGGCGCCGTTCTCTCCCTCGAGGGCCTCTGCGGCCGTCGCCAGCGCTTCGGCGACCTTCTGGCTGTTGGCAAGCCTCGTCCTCAGCGACGCGAGCCTTTGCTCCTCGTCCTCGCCCGGGTCGAGACCTTCGAGTTCCTCGAGATCGCGGGCAAACGCTTCGGCTGCCTCATTGCGTCCGGCCTCATCGGCCTCGAGAACCTCAAGCCTGGAGCGTTCTGCACGCCAGGCGACGTGGAACTGCCGAACATTTCCGCAGGCTTTCGCATGGCCGCCGAAGGCATCGAGCAGAGCACGGTGCGCCGAAGGCCGCAGCAGTCCGTGCTGGTCGTGCTGGCCGTGGACCTCAACGAGGAGGTCGCCGAGTTCCGCGAGCAATGCGACACCGACGGCCTCGTCATTGACATGGGCCTTGCTGCGGCCATCCGCCCTGATCTGCCGGCGCACGATGAGCTCATCGTCACAGTCGATACCTCTTTCCCGGAGCATACCGGCGATCTCGCTCTCGCGGGATACCTGGAATGTGGCCGTGACCAGGGCCCTGTCGGCGCCGGGCCGGACCATGGCGACATCGGCGCGGCGTCCGGTAACGAGCCCCAGGGCATCGAGGAGGATCGACTTGCCTGCGCCGGTTTCACCGGTGAGGGCCGTCAGTCCGCTACCGAATTCCAGATCGATGCGCTCTATGACTGCAAGGTCGCGAACACTGAGCGAGGTCAACATGGCGAGCCGGTATACGACCTCAACCTGCCTGTTCGACCCCATCATCGACGTTTTCCGGAATCAGCCGATGGCGCGCCAGCAGGGACCAGGCATCCTCGTACCAGTCGCTGCCGGGATAGTTGTAGGCAAGGACGGACGCGACCTCGCGCGCCTGGGGAACGATGCCGAGCGCCAGGTAGGTTTCCACGAGACGAAAGAGCGCCTCGGCGACATGCGATGTGGTCTGGAATTCGTCGACAACTATGCGAAAGCGGTTGATGGCGGCAATGTACTCACCGCGATTCTGGTACCAGCGGCCGATATCCATCTCCTTGCCGGCAAGATGGTCGAGGGTCAGTTCCAGCTTGAGCGTGGCATCACGGCTGTAGATCGAATCCGGATACAGTCTCAGGAGATCGAGAAAGGCGTCGCGCGCCTGTTCGACCATGTACTGGTCGCGTTCCACATCCGGAACGCGTTCGTAGTAGCTCTGAGCAATCAGGTAGTAGGCATAAACAGCCTCCTCGTTGCCCGGGTGAAGTTCGATGAAGCGGCTCGCGGACGCGATCGCCGTGTCGAAATCGCCATCGAGATAACTCGCATACGCGGACATGATCTGGGCGCGTTTTGCCCACTGCGAATAGGGATGCTGGCGTTCGACCTCGTCGAATTCCTCCACCGCGAGATTCCGTTCTCCCGCCTCGAGCAGATTGACAGCGTTGTTGTAGATCTCTTCGACCGGCCGTTCCACGTAAGGCTCGGGATCGGTGCCGTTGCAGGCCGCCAGAGCCGCCAGAAGGGCAACAGCCAGAATCCGTATTCCTCGCGCCATGCAGTCCTCACTGACCTGTTCGTAACAGGATAGCACCGGATCACGCCGGGTGCATCGGGGACGCTTGCCCCGTTCAGCCACCCTGAGGAGGCATGAGCGGGACAAGGAGTTCGGTCACAAGCTCGCAAGGCTCCGTGTCGAGCGGCGAGTTGAGATAGATCTCCATGCACGGCCGGCCTGACGGTTTCTCGCCGCTCAGCGGCAGCCATTGTGTGAAGAGGCGCCTGTACGTCCCGGGCAAACCGTCATAAGCGCCGCGGTGGGTCGCGACCGCGCAGCGGCCGGGAGTCACCCGGTCCAGCACGATGCCTTCGGGCGGCACGTCGTCGGTGCGAACCTCGATACAGGCATCCGAGCGCAGCTTTTCGGGCGCGACGGTATCCGGGTTGTCCCACGACATGGTGAACACACGAGCGGGCACCGCGCCGGTTTCGGCAATCCACGCAAAGATGCGCCCGAAGCACGGGCCGATGAGATTGTAGGGGCCGACGTGACGGATTCTCGCCACCTTGATCTCGTCGATGGTCTCGATACGGACATCCATGGTGCTGCCTCCCGAGGCTCTTGCAAAACTGTCGCAATGACAGGTTTCTTTAGTCTTGTCGGGGTTGATTTTGGTGTAAGGCGCCTCGGCTTCAAGTCCACCCCGTGGTAGGTTGTGTGTAATGCAGCACAAAATACAGCGGAGGCGACCCCGATGAATCTTGGTTCGACCTTATCGGACATCTGGCTCCGATTTCAAGGGGAACTTTCCCCGCGCTGGCCCAGGAGGTCGATCCTCTCCTTGGGACGCACAAGCGTTTCGTGACGGTTCTCGATCTCGTCAAGGCGGAGTGCTTTGTCGGTGAGGTCTGGGACGGTCCGGGTCAGCCACAGGAGGACCGGGGCTGTCACACTCACTGTGTGACCTGTCGCTGTAGGCGCAGTCATGTCGCAGGATGCAGAAAATCTCCTATGCCGACACCGAATTCCACCTGTGATCATTCAGCACGCTGTCTGGCTGTATTTCCGGTTTCCCCTCAGCTACCGAGACGTCGAAGATCTGCTCGCTGAACGTGGCATCGATGTTTCTTATGAAACGGTGCGGCGCTGGGCATTGAAATTCGGGCATGCCCGGAAACTGAGGACAGCGCGCCCGCACCTTAGATGAGGTGTTCGTTTCCATCACCGGCAAGCGGATGTATCCATGGCGCGCTGTCGATGGTGAAGGCGAAGTGCTGGAAATCGTGGTCCAGTCACGCAGAAACAAGAAGGCAGCGCTCAAATTGATGCGCAGACTTTTGAAAAAGCAAGGTTTCGTCCCAGATACCTTCATCACAGACAAACTGCCATCTTGTGGTGCTGCTCTGAAGGAGCTGGGCCTTGCCAGGCACCACGACTTTGGTGGCAGGAAGAACAACCGAGCCCGTGAATCCTCACTTGCCAGTCCGACAGCGGGAACGACGAATGCAACGCCTCAGATCGGATCGATCAGCGTAGCGGATTCTCTCTACCCACGCCATCCACAACAACACCTTCAACGTCCAACGCCATCTGACATCCCGAAGAACATTGCGCCAGTTTCGCAACCACGCAATGGGCCTGTGGCAAGCCGCCACCGCTGCCGCTTGAGTTTGAGTTCTATGCCAATTCGCGGCACGGCCGTTCAATAACGTGACAATGCCCTCCTGAACGACCCGGCGCTTGAACGCGGAATCCATGGGTATTGAGCATCTGTGGTCTCGGATGATTTCCGTACAGTGGCTCGGGGATGTCATCCCCGAGCTGGCGCGGGCGTGATCGGAGACTACGCAGTCGCGGGCTCAATGACATGGCGCTCGCGGCGGAACGGAACGTCGCCGGGATCGATCTCGGCTCCGAGCTCACGGGCGTAGCGGTGGCCCTCGTAGACAGCGGTCGCGATGATGCCGGGTGCCTGGCAATCGCCGACCCGACGCAGCGTGCGGATGCCGGCGTCGGGTGTGGCGTCAAGCGCCTGCAGGACGTCGCGGTAGAGCCCGTCTTCGGGCAGGCGCGCCGTGACCATGACGACGCCGTCGGCCGGCAGCGCGACTTCGCGACGCCGCAGGCTATCACGAAGCAGCGCCTGGCCGATCTCCACGGCCAGAAGGGTCGTGTTCGGCAACAGGTCCACGCCGACATCGCAGAGGCGTCCCTGGTTCGCCGCCTGCTCCAGCGTGTGGATCATCCAGGCGGCGACCGTCGCGGCCGGCGTCGCCAGGCTCACCGCGTAGCCTTCCGCGCTCAGCAGTTCGGCGATCACGCTGGCCATGTAGTAGTGGTCATCGTCGAACAGCAGCACCTTCGGTCCCGGCGGACGGCGTCCGGCGAGAATGTCGTCGGGCGTCAGGACGTGCGCCGTGTCGGCCCCGGGCACCGGTGACGTCAGGTGGCGGCCGTAGCCGTCGCGCCGCCAGGTGGCGCCGGTCGCGATCGCCACGTGATCGGCTCCGAACTCGAGAATCTGGGCTGCGCTGAGGCGGCTGGAGCGGTAGACCTCGACATTGGCCATGCGCTGGATCTGGCCGACCCGATAGTCGCGCACACGGGCCCAGGCCGACAACCCCGGCAGCCGGCTCTCGCGGGTGACGCGCCCGCCGAGCTCCACTTCGGCCTCGGCCAGCGTGACGCGGAAGCCCCGCAGTCCGGCCGCGCGCGCTGCCTCGAGCCCGGCGGGCCCGGCGCCGACGACGAGCACATGCGCGTCCGTCTCCGCGGGCGGCAGGGTCTCTGGATGCCAGTCCTTGCGCCACTCCTCGCCGAAGGTCGGATTCTGGGTGCAGCGCGCGGGCGCGGTCATCTGGGTCCAGCCGATGCAGACGTTGCAGCCGATGCACTCGCGGATGTCCTCGAGCCGGCCCTCCTCAACCTTCCTCGGCAGGAACGGATCGGCAATCGACGGTCGTGCCGCGCCGATCAGGTCGACGATGCCGCGCCGGATCGCCGAGACCATGGCGTCGGGCGAGGTGTAGCGTCCGACGGTGGAGACCGGCTTGGTCGTCACCTGCTTCACGAAGGCAACGTAGTTCTCCTGGTAGCCCTCCGGCGCGAACCGCGACGTCTTCGAATCGTTCGTCCAGTCGCTGACGTTGACGTCCCACATGTCCGGAAGCTCGGCCAGCATCTCGACCGCCTCGCGGCCCTCGGCGTGCCACTCCAGGCCGTCCGGCCCCATCATCTCGTCGACGGCGAATCGCACCACGACAGCGGTGTCGTCGCCGATCGCGTCTTTGGTCTCCTCGAGCAGTTCGCGGAACAGGCGCAACCGGTTCTCGAGACTGCCGCCGTATTCATCGGTCCGCTGGTTGTGACGCCGGGCCAGGAAATGGCTCGGGACCGTGCCATCGTGCCCGGCATAGACAATGACGATGTCGAAGCCGATGTCGCGCGCCCGGATTGCCGCCCGCCTGTGTGCCCGGCGGTACTCGCGGATATCCTCGAGATCCATTGCGCGCGCCTGGATCGGCGCGAGGCTCCAGTTCCCCGGCCGGTGCATCGGGCCGATCGGGATCTCCCGGCTATAGAGATTGGGCGTGTCGTGACCGTTGTGGACAAGCTCGATGCCGGCGAGGCTACCGTGCCGGTGCACTTCTTCGACCATGCGGCCGAGATAGCCCTCGTCGCCCTCGTCCCACATGTTGGTCTCGGCGTAGGGCGAGGCGTCGCCGCTCGCAAGAAAGTCGCACTGCTCGGTACAGACGATCCCCCAGCCGCCTTCGGCCTTCGCGCCGCGCATGCCGGTCATGGCGTTGGGATACACCCGGCCCATACCGTTGCAGTGGGGTACCTGGTAGAACCTGTTGGGCGCGGTGACAGGGCCGATCCTGAGCGGCTCGAACAGGATGTCGTAACGGGGATCGCGGGTCACGGGACTTCCTCCCAATTATTGCTCGGGGTTCGTGATGGCACTGGACCAGTGAGCACAAGCGCGTCGATCGGCGCGGTCTCCGGGATCCCCCGCAGCCAAACGCAACGGGAGCCCGGGATCCGCCCGTCAGGAAGTCGACCTCGCGGCGGCTCAGCTCCGTGTACCAGGGATTGCGGTCGACCAGACTGACATTCACGAAGCCCGCGCCCTTGAGGGCCGCCTCGTAGCGCGCCGGAGACGCCATGGCGAAGTCGAGCCCTCCCAGCTCGATATAACGCGCCATCTCGGGACTGGAAGGGGCGTCGTGGGAGATCAGCCAATCCGAGGCGGCGAACCAGCCGCCGGGCTCCAGGACGCGGGCACTGTCCAGATCCAGGCCCTGCAAGATGCGGGCGACCTCTTTCGGCCCCCCGGGCGACAGGTATCCGTGTCCCCCACATCTCATCGAGAAGGGCGATGTGACTGTCGTCGTAGAGGTCTTCGTCCACGATGCCCTCCATCAATGCCGTGCTGCGACGATCATCGCGTTTGGACCATGCGCCGACAACGAAACGACACGTTGTCGTCAAGATGTTGAGGACGGATGTTGCGTCCGTTGCCTCGTTATCGGCCCGAACGGGATGTCGTATCGGGAATCACGGGCCACGGGCCGTGTCTCCAATCACTCTTGAGGCTTCGCGATGACGCTGGAGTGATGGACGCGATCACGTAGCCGGACGAAACTGACGGCTCAGAATCCGGCTTTGACCGCCTCCCACTGCTCGGTAATTGTCTTGATGTCGTTCATCTCCTGAACGAACGCCGTTTCTCGAAGGAAGGCATCAACGTCCTTCGCCAGGCCGATCGAGCGGAGGAACTTGTCTGAAAAGCCCTCGTAGGAACGCCGATTGGAGTGGCCATAATTCCAGCTCTCGATCTCGAACGCGCCTGCCTCCGGCGAGATCATGGAGTCGATCACCTCGTGACATTTCTCGTACATGCCATTCTCGATGGCGGCGGGGTGAATGCTCAGTCCGCAGTGCCAGGTGAGCGCACCTTCCTTCGGCGCGATCCATGTCCACTCTATGTCCGTGCCCCGGGCAGCCTCCTGGAGTTCCCAAATGATGGCGTTCTCCGCCACCGCCATGACCACCTCACCCGATGCGAGTGCCTGGCCAAGTTCCGTTGCGGAGTCAGTGATGACGCGGTTGAGTGGCATCTGCTGGCGCAACAGGTCGGCGCATGCCTCCGTCTCGTCTTTCGTCATATCCCAGGGTTTGAAGCCCAATACCAGGGCAGTCGCAGCAAAGATGATGTAGGAATAGTTGGTCATGCCGATGCGCCCGGCATATTTCTCGTCCCATAGTGCTTTCCAACTCTGATTCTCGGGGTCCGCGTATTCCGGGGCGAGATCGGTGCGGATGAGGATCGAGGTCTGGCCCCAATCCTCGGGCACGTAGACGCGATTGCCGTTGATCGTCGTATGGGGTGCGTTCTTGAAGACGTCGAGGACATCCGGCCAGTTGCTCAGTAGAGAGGTGTCGATTGGCGCCAACAGACCGGCGTCGTTCCACAGCGTCAAGACCGCACTGCAAGGAAAGTGCATGTCCGGTTCGAAGCCTGCCCGCATCTTCTGGAATCCATCGTCCTCACTGTCGAAGTACGAGTAGCGCGGCTCTTCACCATACTTCTCGATATAGTGAACCATGAACTCTGGACTGTCGTATCCAACCCAGGTGAAGAACAGGGGCTGGTCTTCCGGAACTGCCGCGGCGGTTCCGCCAATCATTGGCAAAACCACGGTCCCAATTCCCATGGACGCCAGGATTTTCTTGATCTCGCGGCGTGTCAGTCGTCCGCTAAAAAGCATGTCCTGAAAGCGGTTGATATTCATACACTGTCTCCCCTGTCGATTGACGGAGTCCCTGGCAGGTACCGTCCTGCTGTGTGTCGCCGGCGTCGTCGCGCCGGTGAGGACCATGTGAGTGTCAGACTCCGCCCTGGTGTGTTCAATGGTGCTGACCTGGCTCCGGTCGGCCCGCCATGAGGGCTCCGGCGGCGTGTCAACCCACGCGGGGCATTTCCCTCGGAAACCGCCGCACAGGTCATCGCCCGATCCCTGCGGTATGCAGCCAAGCAACACCCGCAGGCGGTAACCGTAGCGGGCCGCGACGGTCGTGTACAGGAAGCTCTGCAAAAGGGAGCCTCTTGCAAAACCCTCTGAACGACGAGATTTTCCCGAGATTCGGTCCGGAAAACTTCCTGACGTCTGCTGCCCGTCGCACTGCTGCCATGGATCGTGCGACGGAGCGCGGCAAATGCTGGCAGGAGGCTCGACGTTGAACCGCAACGCATCCGCTCCCGTCCGTGGAGATGGGTGCTGCTCCTCGCCCTGATAGCATCGGCTGCTTTCTCATCCTGTTCGCGTAGCGTGCTGGCACCCACCGCCACGCACCTTCGGTTCTAATCAACTGTAACAACATCGCAAGATCGCCTGCCATCTCATGTTCGGCATCCTTGCCCTGACGGCCGGCCAGTTGATACGTCTCGCTGCCCTCTCGCAGAGGGTGGCTTGGGGAGGTTCGCCCTGAGGTCCACAAAACCACTTCTTTGTTCTCAATCCCTCGGGCGAGACACCATAAATCTGCAGATTCCGGTTCCCATGGACAGAGGCGCCCGTGGTCAACTGCTGAATCTGGACTCCCCGGTCCCCGGGGTTCGAAATTTTGCAAGAGGTTCTCTAGTTGAATATCTCTTGGAATGTCCGAGGCGGTAGTCAAACCGTGTTACCCGGCAATTCACAGAGCACCGTATATCGCGTGGATCATGCGTCCGTGGCGCGTCTGCGCATCGGCGCCGTTTCCCAACATGCGGTTCATGACATAGGCAACACCCAGTTGGGCATCCGGATCCGCGAAAGCGAACGCGCCGCCCCAACCGTTGTGACCGAACGAGACGGGGTTGAGACCGAGCGGGCTATCCGGTCCGCCGAGCAGGAAGCCGGCGCCGTATCGGGCAGGCTCGTTTACTGAAACATCCAGACCGTCGAAGCGCTCGGCGGTTGCCCTGCGAAGGCTCGCCTCGGAAATCAAGTCGCCGCCACCCTGCGCCAGCAGTCCGTAGAGACCGGCCAGGGCCCGTGCCGTCGCCTGGCCGTTGGCGGCGGGGATGTCCGCGGCACGCCAGGCTCGCTCATTTGGGGTCAGCGCGGTGATCGCTGGCGTGAGCAAGGCATTGGGGTATCCGGTGCGTTTCCGTTCCACAATCCAGTCATCGACGCCCTGACCCGCCACGAGGCAGGCAACGCGGTGCTCCTGGTCCTGGGGCAAACCGATGAAAAGGTCGAGTCCGAGCGGTCCCGCGATGTCGTCGGCCACGAACCGGCCGGGCATGCGACCGTCGACCCGGCGCAACGCCTCGCCGGCGAGGTGCCCGAAGGAAAGGGCATGATACACGCAGCGGCTCCCCGGCGGCCAGAGCGGCGCCATCCTGGCGAACGAGTCGACGCAGGAATGCCAGTCGTAGACGTCCTGAAGGCGTATCGGCGTGGTGGTCCCGTGCAATCCGGCGCGATGCGTCATGACGAGGTCCAGCGTGATCGCTTCCTTGCCGTTCGCCGCGAACTCGGGCCATACGCGAGCGATCGGGTCTTCATAGCGGAGTTGTCCGCGCTCCACGGCCAGGGCGACGGCAAACGCCAGGATGCCCTTGGTCGTTGACCAGATGTTGACCAGTGTATCGTCCTGCCAGGCCCGGGTACGACCCGCATCAACATGGCCGCCCCAAAGATCGACCACGAATTCGCCGTCTTTGACCACACAGAAGCTGAAGCCGAGGTCAAGGCCATCGGCGAGATTGGATTCAACCGCATCCCTGCAGGCACGGAATCGTCGCAGGGTTGTGCCACGAACGCTCACCGGTGCTTCTCCCTTGCGGTATGGCTGCGCTCTTTGCGATGAATCGGACAACGTGGTCAAGCGCAGGCGCCACGACGACGCAAGAACCAGGCACAGCGCACATCCGTTCAGGGCAATGCGAGCACAATGAGAAATCCGATTCTGTTCGTGCAATCCCGGCTTCGCTGTGCATCGGAGGACGGAACGGGACATCCTTGCCAGTTGCTGCGCGCGATCATGCCGGGTGGCATTCGCGCCGGCGATCGTGGCTGGAAGTTCACTCGATGTGCCGCGTATAGTACGAGGCGGCGACGGAACCGCTTCGGTGGGAGCGAAAGCAACGGAGATGGATTCTGACACGATCCCAGGGGATGGAAGTCGGGAATCCGTACCTGACACAAGACCTCGCAACGAATTTCCGGGGCCGGAAATCGATTTGGAGACGATGTCGCAGATGCAGCCGCGAGCACCTTAATCCTCGCCGCGGGCAACGCGGCCTCGCCTCCACCCATGCAGGGCTCCGGGGATCGCTGACTATCAAGGCCGACAATGCACCATCACGACATTCCGCTTGAAGAGGCCGATATCGAGGTCAACCAGGCTCTCGGCAGGGAGCGTGAACGCCAGACGGCACAGATCGAGCTGATCGCATCGGAGAATATCGTCAGCCGCGCGGTCCGCGAAGCGCTTGGCCACGAGATCAACAACAAGACGCTCGAAGGCTACCCGGGAAGGCGGTTCCACGGAGGGGGAGAGTATGTCGACATCGTCGAACGGCTCGCGATCGGGAGAGCACAGGCCCTGTTCGGCGCGGACTACGTCAATGTGCAGCCGCATTCCGGAACGCAAGCAAATCAGGCGGTGTTTTTTGCGTTGGCGAGACCCTATGCCCGTGTCCTGAGTCTGAACCTCGCGGCCGGTGGTCACTTGAGCCACGGCGCGAAGGCGAACCTGTCGGGTCGCTGGTTCGACTCCCACCACTATGGCGTGGATCCCGAGTCCGGGCTGCTCGACTACGGCGCGATCGAGGACAAGGCGCAGGAGATCCGTCCGGCGCTGCTGATCGCCGGCGGATCGGCCTATCCGCGTGCCATCGATTTCGAGCGCATGGGGACGATCGCGCGAAACGTCGGTGCCCGGTTCATGGTCGACATGGCACATGTCGCGGGACTTGTCGCGGCTGGCGTCCACGGCTCGCCGGTGCCGCATGCCGATATCGTGACCTGCACCACGACGAAGACCCTGCGCGGCCCGCGCGGCGGGCTGATCATGTCGCGGTCGTCCAGTCTGAAAAAGGAGTTGCAGTCGGCCGTTTTTCCGGGCGTCCAGGGTAGCCTGCACCCCAATGTGCTTGCTGCCAAGGCGGTATGCCTGGGCGAAGCATTGAAGCCGACATTCAGGGATTACGGCATTTCCGTTGTCACCAATGCCCGACGACTCGCCCAGGTCCTCATGGAGCGTGGCATCGGCGTCGTTACCGGAGGCACGGACACACACATGGTGTTGGTCGATCTGTCGGGCGTCGGGACAAAGGGTCAGCAGGCGGAAGACGCCTTGGCGCGCGCGGGGATCACGTCGAACAAGAACCCCATTCCCTTCGATCCGGCCCGTCCATCGCATTGGAACGGATTACGTCTGGGCGTCTCAGCCGTCACCACCCGCGGCTTCGGCATCGGGGAAATGGACGATCTGAGCCACACCATTGCCGACCTGATCCTTGCCGGGGAAGGCCGTTCGCTTGACGCCGCCGTCGCGAAAGCGAGGGACACGGTGACAAGGCTGGCGGCGGGCCGTGACAAGGCGTCGGCAATGCGGGGGTAACCACGATTTCCGGCAACTGCAGGAAGGGATGGCGGCCCCACGGTGCGGATTGGTTCGGCTCATGGAGAAGCTGGCCCGGGGCCGTGCGGCAATCCCGGGAACGTGCGTTTCCGGATCCCTACCGCTGTCGAGAGGACCAGCGCCCGTCTCAAGGACGAGTTCCAGGGTTCGCGGGCATTCAGGGTCGCCTGCCATCTGCAGTTGATACGTCTCGTCGCCCCGGCTCCTACAGGCGGTTTCGACCTTTGGCCGCCCTCTCGAAGAGGCTTGCCCCGACGCCCACAAAATTCACTGTCTGTTCTCAATGCCTCGGGCGAGACGCAGCAAGTCCACGGATTCCAGCTAACCTGCGCAGAGGTCGCCCGTGATCAACTGCCTATCACCGACCCCTGGGGTCAGGAATATTATAAGAATCTCTCCTTGAAATGATTGCCGAAGGAGACCTGTCCGCTGGCGCCACGGGCAGCAAGCGGCGGGCAGTGACCGCTTGCAATCGTGGCGCTTCACGGCGAATGTGGCCGCATGCCGCGCACCGAAACGCGCCTTTCCGCCGTTCTTGGTCCGACCAACACGGGCAAGACGCATCTCGCCGTCGAACGGATGCTCGCCCACCGGAGCGGCATGATAGGCCTGCCGCTGAGGCTTCTCGCACGGGAAATCTACGACCGTGTGGTCGCCCAGAAGGGCGTGAGGCACGCGGCGCTGATCACGGGCGAGGAACGGATCGTTCCCGAACGGGCCCGCTACTTCGTGTGCACCACGGAATCGATGCCGCTTGACATGGCGGTGGAGTTCCTCGCCGTCGATGAGGTCCAGCTGTGTGGCGATCCGGAGCGCGGCCATGTGTTCACGGACCGCCTCCTGAGGGCACGGGGGACCGAGGAAACCATCCTGATGGGAGCCGCCACCATGCGTCCTGCCATCAAGGCACTTCTCCCGGATGCGCGTTTTGTCGTCCGGCCCCGGTTCTCCGATCTCGCCTACTCGGGATTCCGTAAACTGGCACGCCTGCCACCGCGCAGCGCTGTCGTCGCCTTCTCCATCCCGGATGTCTACGAACTCGCGGAAATCCTGCGCCGCCAGCGCGGCGGCTGTGCTGTGGTCCTCGGGGCGCTGTCTCCACGCGCGCGCAACGCGCAGATCGCCATGTACCAGGCAGGAGAAGTCGAGCACATCGTTGCCACCGATGCCATCGGCATGGGCCTCAACATGGATGTAAACCATGTCGCCTTCGCGGCGCTGAGGAAGTTCGACGGCAGGCAGGTGAAAGTGCTCGCCCCGCACGAGTTCGCGCAGATCGCCGGGCGTGCCGGCCGCCACACCAACGATGGCACGTTCGGTACGACCGCCACACTGAGGGGCATGGACGAACCGCTCGTGTGGGCCATCGAGAACCACGCCTTCGAGAATGTGGGCGCCCTGATGTGGCGCAACCCGTCTCTCGATTTCCGCAGCTGCCTCGCACTGCTGAAGAGCCTCGAGAGGAACCCCCGCGACGACGAATACCTCGTTCGCGCACGCATGGCAGACGACCACAGGGCATTGGCCGACCTCGTCCGCGATCCCGAGATCGCGAACCTCGCCTCGCATCCCGAAGCAGTGCGCCTGCTGTGGGAGGTTTGCCAGGTGCCCGACTACCGCAAGGTGCTGCACGACCACCATGTCCGGTTGCTCGCCCATATCTACCGGCACCTGACGGGGGCCCATGGAAGACTTGGCGAGGACTGGGTCATGCGCAGCATCACCCGTCTCGACCGCGTCGACGGCGATCTCGATCTGCTGATGAGCCGCATCGCCCATATCCGCACATGGACCTACATTTCGCACCGCTCCGACTGGGTGCGCGATCACGTCGGCCTGCAGGAGCGGGCCCGCGCGATCGAGGACCGGCTGTCGGACGCCCTTCACGAGCGGCTCATCCTGCGCTTCGTCGACCGGCGTATGGCTGCCGTCGCGCGCAGGTTGAGGCAAGGCGATGCGCTCGACATCGTCATCGACGATGCCGGCCGGATCCTCGTCGAGGGCGAGACCGCCGAACGGCTGCAGGGCCTTCAGGTTCTCCGGACGGGACGGACGAGATGGACGCTCCATCGCACGCTGGCCTCCCGAACGCGCCGGATCGCGGCCCGGGAGGTGGCGCGGCGTGCCGGGCAGCTCGCCGGAGATGACGCCTCCAACTTTTCCATGGATTCGAACCTCACGCTTCGGTGGCGCGGCGATCCGGTGGCGCGGCTCGTGGCGGGCCGCTCGGTTCTCGAAGCCGGAGTCGAGGTTCTCGCCTCGGACGTCCTCGTTCGCGAGGACGAGCAACGGGTGAAGAGGAGGCTTTCGGCATGGCTTGAGCAACGCCTGGCAGCTGGTGCCGGGCCGCTCCTCGAACTCGAACGGGCAGAACTCGAAGGTGCGGCCCGAGGCATCGCCTTCCAGCTCACCGAGGGTCTGGGAGTTTCGGCAGGCGATGTCTGCCAGGATCTGATCCGCAATCTCGATGCCAACGAACGCCGCCAACTGGCCAGGCTCGGCGTCAGGCTCGGCACCTTCGCTGCCTACGTCAAACCGCTGATGTCATCGCTCGACCTCGAACTTCGCGCAGCCCTCTGGTCGCTCGCCCATGGCCACGAACCGATACCGGATGTACCGTTGAGGGGCGAGGTCTCTCTCAAGGCCGACGACACACTTCCCGATTCGTTCTGGCACGCGATCGGCTACATGAGGCTCGGACCGCGCGCCCTGCGGGTCGACATGGCCGAAAGGCTTGCCGCCGAAGTGCGCAGGCTGACCCGCAAGGGCCCGGCACCGGCATCCGGCGATCTTGTCTCCCTTTCGGGATCGAGCCCTGAGGCGTTCGCCGCCATCGCGGGGGCACTGGGGTTCCGTGCGAGGCTCGTTGACGGGAAAGTCCTGGTATCCGCAGCGCGGCGGCGCCGGATCAGGCCAGCCAGGCAGACGAAGCCCCCCGATCCGTCCTCGCCCTTTGCCAAACTCGCGAACATGGAACTCGCCCGGTGACATCGCAGGCCATGCGCATCGACAAGTGGCTCTGGTATGCACGGTTTTTCAAGACCAGAGCCATGGCGACACGCCTCGTGGCAAGCGGGCGCGTCCGCCTCAACCGGCAGCGGGTCACCAAGTCCCATGGCAGGCTCCAACCGGGCGATGTTCTCACCTTTCCCCAGGACCGGCGCGTGCGTGTCATCCGTGTGATCGATGTCGGACACCGGCGGGGACCAGCCTCGGAAGCCGCCGAACTCTACGAGGACATGGCACCTGAGTCCGGTGATCGTTCGGCGCCGACGGCTTGACCGCGACGGCATCCTTCTGTCATGACAGGCTGGTGATGTTCGCACGCATAAGAAGACTCTTCGACATCGAGGTGCGTGGCGATCAGCCGACGGCCTCGCCGGAACTCGAGTTGCGTCTGGCATCGGCCTGCATCCTCGTCGAGGCCATGCTCGTCGACGGTCATGTCGACGAACGCGAGATACGGCACCTCCACGCAGTGCTCGAGGAACATTTCGGCCTCGAGCCAGATGAGGTGCGCCTCCTCGTCAGCGAGGCGACGAGAATTGCCGCCGATTCGGTCGACTGGCATCGTTTCACCCGGGTACTCAAGGCGGAGTACGATGCCGCCGAGCGGCTGGGCATGATGGAAAGACTCTGGCAGGTGGTGCTCGCCGACGGTGAACTCCATGCCTTCGAGGATTCGCTTATCAGAAGAATTGCCGGCCTGCTTCACGTCGATGACCGGGATCGGGCACTGGCCAAACGACGGGCCGAAGCGAGGCTTGGAAACCGCGAGGAATCGCATCCGACGTCGCAATCTTGACCCGGCGCCCAAGAGTCCTAGATAAGCATCAACACACCGCCATCACCTTTACCGCCCGTGGCTTCGATCTGTCCCGGGCGAGGAGATTTTCATGACCTATATCGTCAATGACGCATGCATCAAGTGCAAGCTGACCGACTGCGTCGAGGTCTGCCCGGTGGACTGCTTCTACGAGGGTGAGAACATGCTGGTGATTCATCCCGACGAGTGTATCGATTGCGGGGTCTGTGAACCGGAATGCCCGGTGGATGCCATCAAGCCCGATACCGACCCCGGCCTCGAGGATTGGCTGGAACTGAACAGGGTGTATGCGGAAATCTGGCCCAACATCACGCGCCAGAAGGACCATCCTCCCGATTCCGACGAGTGGCGTGACGTGAAGGGCAAGAAGCGGTTCTTCAGCCCCAACCCCGGCGAAGACTGACTCTTGTAGAAAACGCTTCCGTTCGTGTCATAAATGTGGTAGTTTCGACACTTCCTCAACATCGTCTTGGGGTGCCTTGATGGGAAGACCGGTCCGCTTCGGTCCTCCTGCGATCGGGGTCGCTACTGAAAGGGCACGGTGTCGACCCGGCGTGGCATGCAGTGCCCGAAAACCTTGAATGATCAGGAAGGTCGGCAGGTTACTCACTGATGAATACAGAACAGCTCAATCTCAAGCCAGGTGATTATGTGGTGTACCCGACACACGGTGTCGGCATGGTCAAGAAAGTGGAAACCCAGACAATCGGCGAAGCCAGTCTCGAAATGGTGGTCGTCAATTTTGAGCATGACAAGATGATCCTGCATGTTCCCGTGAACAAGGTCTCGTCTTCGGGCATGCGCAAGCTCTCCTCGAAGGATATCATGAAGAGCGCGCTCACCACCCTCAAGGGGCGGGCGCGGATCAAGCGAACCATGTGGAGCCGGCGTGCGCAGGAATACGAGTCCAAGATCAATTCCGGCGATCCCGTCTCCATTGCGGAAGTTGTGCGCGACCTCCATGTCCGGGTCGGCGAACCGGAACAGTCCTACAGCGAGCGGCAGCTCTACGAAGCAGCGCTCGAGCGCCTGTCCCGCGAACTCGCGGCGGTCGAGGGCGTCAAGCAGGATCAGGCGGAAACCAAGATCGAAAAAACCCTGCGGGTTGCCTGACCGGCCTTTCTACCCGCCCGTCGCAGGCGACGCAGGAGTGCCTCCATGGCTCTAGAACCGGGCAAGGGATCGGCCAGAACGCTCGATCCCAGTCGGTTCGGCATTCTTGCCGGCTGGTGCCGTGTCTGGGCCGTCGCCTCGATCAATGGCCAGCGGGCGAAGTTGCTCGGCCTCCATGAGGCTCTGGGCGAGCGTTTCGGTTTCGGCGACCGTCTCGTCTATCTGGGGAACTGTCTGGGCGCCGGCGAGGATTCCGCGGGCACGCTGGACGAATTGATCGTGTTCCGCCGCAAGACGCTTGCCCGGCGCGGCATGATGCCCGAAGACATCGTCTTTGTGCGGGGCACCCAGGAGGAGATGTGGCAGAAGCTTCAGCAGCTTCATCTGGCGGTCGATCCTGCTGGCGTGCTCGCCTGGATGATCGATCACGGGATCTCATCCACGATCGCCTCCTACGGGAACTCGGCCGACGAGGGAGTGGCGGCCGCCAGGGCCGGAGTCAACGCCCTGATGCGCTGGACCGGGAAGCTCAGGGACGCCATGTACCGTCGTCCGGGCCATCATGAACTGATGAGCAATCTCAAGAGAGCCTGCGTGACCGACGACGGCGCGCTCCTCTTCGTCCATGCCGGGCTCGATCCCGAACGGCCTCTCGAGGTCCAGTCCGATGCCTTCTGGTGGAACCCCGGCGGTTTCCAGGCGATGGACCGTCCTTATAACAACTTCCGCCTCGTGGTGCGCGGGTTCGATCCCGGCCACGCGGGCATCGACATCGGCGAATTCAGGGTGTCGCTGGATGGCGGCGGACCGGCGGGTTCCCTCGTGGCTGGCTGCTTTGACGCCGAGGGGCGCCTCGTCGACCATATCGCTGTGTGACGAAGGAGAGACAAGGCATGAGTGGCAATCTGAGGATCGACGGCGACCGCCTCTGGGAGGCGATCATGGCGATGGCGCAGATCGCGCCAACCCAAAAGGGCGGCAACTGCCGGCTGGCACTCACAGACGATGACCGCAGGGGTCGCGATCTCTTCGTTCGATGGTGCGAGGCGGCCGGCATGAGCTACACGGTCGACCGCATGGGCAATATCTTCGCGCGCAGGCCCGGAACCGATCCGTCGGCCCTGCCCGTCTCCACGGGAAGCCACCTGGATACCCAGCCGACGGGCGGAAAGTTCGACGGTGTCTACGGCGTGCTCGCCGGACTCGAGGTCGTACGCACCCTCAACGATGCGGCAATCGAGACCGAGGCTCCGATCGAGGTGATCTGCTGGACCAACGAGGAGGGGGCCAGGTTCGCACCCGCCATGATCGGTTCGGGCGTGTTTTCCGGAGACTTCAGTCTGGAATACGGCCATTCGCGAAGCGATGCCGACGGCAGGACCATTGCCGGGGAACTCGAACGCATCGGCTATCTCGGGGACGAGGAACCGGGCGGACACCAACTCGGGTTTCACTTCGAGGCCCATATCGAGCAGGGGCCCATCCTCGAGGCCGAGAGGAAAACCGTGGGCGTGGTGACCGGCGTCCAGGGCCTGCGCTGGTTCGATGCCCGCCTTGCCGGCATGGAGGCGCACGCGGGGCCGACGCCGATGGAAATGCGACGCGATGCCGTCGTCGCGGCGGCAAGGTTGATCGGAAGAGTCAATGACCTCGCTCTCGAGGAGGCACCCCACGGCCGAGCCACCTGCAAGATCGAGAGCTGCCTGCCGTCCGGCACACGAAATACGATCGCAGGCGAGGTGGCGCTCACCATCGATCTCAGGCACCCCGAGAAATCGGCCTTCGACCGGATGGCCGAGGGGCTCCACCGGGTGGCCACGGAGACCTCTTCTGAGACCGGTGTCGATATCGAGGTCGACGAGATCTGGTCGTCGCCGCCCGTCGCCTTCGATGCGGGCTGCATCGATTCGGTGAGGCGGGCTGCCGGGCTTGCAGGCTACGACCACATGGAGATGGTTTCAGGGGCCGGACACGATGCCGTCTATGTCAGCCGGGTCACACCCACGGCGATGATCTTCGTCCCCTGTGAAGGCGGCATCAGCCACAACGAGATCGAGAATGCCACGCCCGCAGATCTCGAGGCGGGCTGCAATGTCCTGCTCCACGCGATGCTCGATCGCGTGAGACCGGTCACCGGGAACGGATCAACTTGACCAGAATGCCGGCCTCCAGATCCGCCTGCGATTCGAGACCATTGAGGACCATGAACCTTTCGCGACGCGAGTCTTCGAACGCCATCTCGGCGGCGAGCGAATCGACGGTGTCGGCGGGCTGAACCTCGACGATCCTGACGCGCAACGGGCCCGTCCGGGCCGCTTCGGCCGGAGAAAGTCTGCGGAAACTCGCGATTGTCCGGTTGACGAGACCGTCGAGTGCTGCGCCGTCGTCGACCGGTGCGGCGAACAGGAAGCGGGCAATCCTGCCGGGATTGAGAGCGACCGCCACGAGCCGGAAACGCGCATCATCGCCGTCGAGATGAGCATCGGAGCTTCCGGCCGCGGCCTCGAAGCCGGCAATTTCGAGAGATTCGGGACCCTGGAGATACGTGAAGGCGGGAAGCAGTTCGTCCGCCCAGTCGAGGAGATGCGCCGCCATCCCGGCATGGATTTCCTCGGCTCTCTCGAAGACGACCACGGCGTTGGAACTGTTGAGAGCACGCACCTCGTCGGCGACCCTGATCATGACGAAGTCTTCCGGTACCTCGAAGGCAAAGCGCCACTCCGGGTGAACGTCCCGGCGGCCCCGGATGTATCCCTCACCCGGGCTCTCCCCGAAAGCCACGTCGTCGATCATGCGAAGGTAGCCGTCGCGATTGACGATGGAATCAGCGATCGTGGCGCGGGCCTCGCTGGCAGCGGCCAGAATGCGCTCGGGCGTTCGGAGATGGCCCGAGAACCAGATATCCAGAAACGAGGGATCGTGATCGACCAGCGACATCTCGCGAGAGATGGCGGACCCCGAGACTGTCCGATTCGATTTCCTGCTCACGGCGGTGACGTGCCCGATCTCGTGACCGATCACGCCGGCAAGCTCGGCTTCACTGTTCACCAGCAGCCCCTTGTCACATGGATGTAGCCGCCCGGGAGCGCGAAGGCATTGACCACATCGCTGTCGAGAAGCGTGACGGTGAGTTGATCCGGCGGGATTTCCGAGACGGCGTGAATCCGGGCGGCAATCGAGGCCACTTCAGCGTTGAGCGTCGGAAGTTCCTCGTAAACTCCGTATTCGTTGAGGAATTCCGGGTGATTCTCCGCGCCGATCGCGCGTTCCTCCGTGACCAGAGAGACCCGTCGCGGGGTCCGTCGTGCATCCAGAGGCCGTCAAGCCGAGAATGCCGCAGGCGCGCACAGTGCCCGGGCAAGCGGGCATCACCAGCGTTCAGTCATCCGCGATCGTCAGCCGCTCGAGCAGGGTGCGGATATCGTCCGGGATGGCTTGCTTGACCCGCTTTCCAAGATCGAAGCAGAGCGTCGTGCACCGCGCCCGGGAAGTCACGGTACCGGTCGTCACATTGCGCATTCTCGAGCGGAATGTGACGGAGGACCGTCCGAGCTTCTCGATTCCGGATTCGATCATCAGGGGATCGTTGACCAGCATCTCGGCGATGAAATCGATCTCCACGCGGACATCGACGAAGCCCAGGCCTTCGCTCTCCAGCCTTTCCCGCGTGATGCCGGAACGCTGGATCATATGCCAGCCCGCCTGGTCGAATTTGGCGTAGTACTGCACCGTATTCATGTGACCCTGATGGTCGCAGTCCCAGGTCGTCACCATGGAGCGGTGTGTTTCGATCCATCCAACCATGGTGACGGATTACATCACCGCGCGTTTCAGAGCAATTGGCATCATATCTCCTCGGCCCGTTCACGCAGCACGGCGTAGACATCGATTTCCATGTCGAGCCAGGGTCGTGCAAGGGCACTGATCACCACCGTGTTGAGGACGATGGGAATGCCTCGCAGGTGCCGGCCAAGCACACCCCACACCGGCTGGATGAAGGCGCGATCCTTCACCCACAGCTTCACCTTGCAGATATCCTCGAAATCGCCTCCTGCTTCGGCCAACAGCGTCTTCAGGTTGCACATCGCCTGCTCGGTCTGGCCGGCGGCATCGCCGAGGCCGTGAAACTCCCCGTCGAGATCGTGCCCGGTCTGACCGCGTATCGTGAGCATGCGTCCGGCCCGCACCACCATGGCGAAGCGGGACCCCAGTTTCTGCTGGCCCCGGTACCACTGGTCGGTATCGAAGACCCTGAAACGCTCGTGAACGGTCATCGTCTCAGTACTGGAGCCTGGTGTTGACACGATTGCGGAGCCGAGCGCCCCTGACATAGCGTGCGAGATTGGCAAAGAACCTGTCGAGCGTATCGGGAATGTAGGTCTTGATGTCGTCGGACGAGCAATGGGGCGAGATGATGAGATTGGGCGTCGTCCACAGGCGCGACTCCTCCGGCAGGGGCTCCGGATCGAAGACGTCCAGAACGGCTCCGGAAAGATGGCCGCTCTCGAGGAGATCGCAGAGCGCGTCGTAGTCGACGATCCGAGCGCGCCCCATGTTGAGCAGCGTGGCGCCCTCCCTCATCAGCGAGAGCCTGCGGCGGTCGAGCAGATTGCGGGTCTGACGGGTCAGCGGCGCCATCACGACAACGGTATCGGCCTCGCCGAGCACCGCGTCGATCTCATCGACTCGCACCACCTTGTCCGCCCAGCGATAGGGCCTGCCCTGGCGCGTGACACCGATCACCCTCATGGCAAGGCGCTGCTTCAACCAGCGGGCTGTCGGACCTCCCATGCCGCCAAGACCGATGACGACGGCGGTTCCGCCCTCCAGCCTCGTGGTGAACCGCCGCACCCAGCGGCATTCGGACTTGGCCGTCGCGAAGAACGGCAGGCCATGGGCCATGGCCAGCACCGAGGCCCCGGCAAACTCGGCGGCCTTCGGACCATGAACACCGCTGTTGTTGGTGATCGCAAGCCCCCTCCAGACCCAGTCGAAGGGCTGCAGATGCTCGGTCCCCGCTCCGGTGAGCGTGATCCATCCCAGTCTCGGCGCCATGGCCTTGAGATCGTGCCTGGGGAATCGCCAACCGATCATGATGTCGGCCTCCGCCACTCCTTCGGCAAGGCAGTCGTGATCCCAGCTCCAGTCGAAGCGGATATGGCGGGCCAGATCCTCATGGCGTGCCGAGGCGGCCGCCACGAGTTCCTCAGTCACCCAGAAGACACGCGCCTGAGTGGAGAGCGCGCTGACGTGGACTCTCAGCTCGGACGTCATGGGTCCAGAACGCGATCGAGTACCCAGTTATCGATGGCATGAACCAGTGGCTCGAGGTGGCTGAACCTGCCCGGTTCGACGAAGGGGGATTGAAGGCCGATCTGCTGGAGATCGGAGACGTCGTTATCTTCGACGATCGATTTATTCCAGCGCTGGTAATAGTTGGTGACCAGTTCGTCGAAGTCGGTGCGCCTTGCGGTGGCTTCGGGAAAGCAGGATCCCACGACGAGCCTCGTCTTCGTCGCACTCGATGGGTGGAGTTCCAGCCACCACATGCAGTCGTAGGTCAGGCCGAACATGGTCGAGGGGTAGAGAAGGACGTAGTAGGTACCTGCCGCGGCATTGCCCTCGAGCGTGGGAATGTAGGGGAAGCCCTTCATGCCCTCGAGCAGCGCGCGGCTTCCTTCATGGCGCGTGAAGAGGCCGCAGTACTGGCCGTTCGCCGGTATCGGCGGATTGTGATCGCGTTTCTGCTTCTGGATGGTCTGCTGGTGAACCGTCGGAACGTGGTAGCTTTCCATCGCGTTCTCGACATAGATCTTCCAGTTGCAGTCGAGATCGTATTCGACACGCCTGGTGGTCACCATGGCGTCGAGATTGTAGGAGGCGAGCACCTCGGGAAGATCGCCAAGCCACACCTCGAGAGGTTCGGCGTCCAAATCGAAGTTGAGGAACATGAAGCCTGCCCAGGTCTCCAGGCGGAATTCGATGAGGCCGTAATGCTTTCTGTCGAAGCCTTCTGTCTCCTCCATCTCCATGGCACCGATCAGGCGTCCGTCGTCGATGGCATAGGTCCAGGCATGATAGGGACACGAGAAGACGGTACGGATGCCCTCGCCCGACATGATCCGGGAACCCCGGTGCCGGCAGGTGTTGGCGAAGGCGCGCACCTTCGAATCCCGGCCACGCACCACCACGACGGGAACACCGACAAACTCGAAGGCGAAGTAGCACCCGGGTTCGGGCAGGCGATCCTCGCGGCCGATGAAATTCCAGCTCTTCATGAAGATCGTCTCCACCTCGCGGCGGAAAAAGTCTTGCGACGTATAGCAGTCGCCAGGCAGGGTTTCGGCCTCCAGCAGTGGTTTCCTTGTGGCCCGGTACCGGTCCGGGTCGAACAGGGTTTGGTTCATGTCGCCTCCTCTTCCTTGCGCCGTCTGACGAATGCCTCGAGTTCCTCGCCGATTGCAGGATCGAGAGGCGGGGGCTCGAAATTCCGGATGAGTTCCTTCCAGATCCGGTTGGCGCGCTCGGTTGCGGTCTTCGCGCCGTCCTCCTGCCAGGTCTCGAAGTTGCGCCAGTCGGACAGCATGGGACTGTAGAACGCGGTTTCGTAGCGCTCCAGGGTATGGCGCGCGCCGAAGAAATGGCCACCCGGCCGGACCTCGGCGATAGCATCGAAGGCGAGCGAGTCGTCGTCGATGACAAGCGGCTGGAGGACCTCGGCGATCATCTGCAGCATCTCGGCATCGAGCACAGCCTTCTCGAAACTCGCCGTCAGCCCTCCCTCGAGCCAACCGGCGGCGTGGTGCACCAGATTGGCGTGGCCCATGACCGCTCCCCAGATCGACATCTGGGATTCGTAGGCCGCCTGGGCGTCGACGGCATTCGAGGCATTCGTGTTGCTCGAGCGGTAGGGCAGATTGTATCTGCGGGCGAGCTGACCGCCCACCAGCGTGGCCTTGGTGTATTCGGGTGTCCCGAAGGCAGGCGCGCCGGTCTTCATGTCGACGTTGCTGGTGAAGCCGCCGTAGAACACGGGCGCTTTCGGGGCCACGGCCTGGGTGAAGGCGATACCCGCCAGCGCCTCGGCGTTCTGCTGCACCAGAGCGCCGGGAATGGTGGTGGGACTCATCGCGCCGGAAAGGGTGAACGGTGTCAGCGAGACGGCCTGGCCGTTCGTCGCCGCCTCCATCAGCCCCTCGAGCATGGGGCCGTCGATGCGCCGGGGCGAATTGACGTTGATGGTGGTGAAGAAGCCCGGTTCCTTGCGCACCTCGTCCCTGGTGCCGCCGCGCACAATCGCGAGCATGTCGACCGCATCGCTGACCCGCTGCCGACCCAGTCCCGAGGCATGCCAGACCTTGTCGGAGAATGTCAGGATCGTGTGGATGCAATCGAGATGGCGTGTTTCGGCATCGAGATCGATCGGCGCCACGGGCACACCGCCGCACATTTGCAGGATATTGAGGCTCTGCATCAGCCTGATGTAGTTCTGGAAATCGGCGAAGTTGCCCGGCCTGCGGCCGCCGTCGAGATCGCTGGAATAGGGCGGACCGCCCACCGAATTGAAGGCGACATGGTTGGCGCCGAAGGTGACGGCGCGTTCCGGATTGCGCGGGCGAAGCGTGAATTCGGCCGGCGCCCGGGAAACCAGCTCCATCACGAGTGCCCGGTCGAAACGGACGAGTTCGCCGGTCACTTCGGCACCCGCGGCCTTCAGATGACCCCGTGCCTCGTCCGAAAGGAATTCGATGCCGAGTTCCTCGAGCACGCGCAGCGACGTCTGGTGGATTGCCTCGAGATGGTCCGCGGAAACGATCTCGACCGGAGGATAGGGATTCTTCAGGCGGCGCCACGGCAGCTGTTGTATGACATCGGCGCCCGACCGCCTTCGCCGCCTGCTTCCACTTCGCCGGTTCACGGGCAGCGCTCCAGCACGACCCGCTCGCGGCGCACCCGTCGCGCTGCCGGCGGCACCCTGAATTCCCGGGCGTAACGATGCCCGGCATAGACCGCGTCCACGATAAGACCCGGCGCCAGGCAATCCCCGATGGCGGTGACATTCAGCGTTTCATCCAGCGAAGCGATCTCGCGAACGAGACCGTCGTTCGGGATTCGTGACGTCACGAGAACCAGAGACCGGCACTCCATCACCGAGCTGACCGCGGTCTGGGCATGCGTGAGGCGCAGGTGATCCGCCTCGATTGCCGCGATGCGGCCCAGTGTCACCATCTTCACGCCCAGGCCGTGGAGGTGGGGAACCAGCAGGTGATGCTCATCGGTCTGAACGGTCCAGACCGACACCTCGGGCGCCGGTGTCAGGAGGGTGACGTCCCTTCCCTCCCGTGCCAGGCGTTCGGCGAGCGCGCCCGCAAGGGCATAGTGATCGTCGTCGTAGACCACGACGGGGTCGCGAAGGAGCTGCACTTCGCGACCCAGAAGATCGTCGGCCGAGAACACGTGATCCTGCCCGGCCCCCGGGATCGGGGCGATATGGCTGCGGCCGATGCCGTCGCGAACCCAGGAAGAGCCAGTGGCAATCACGACATCGCGCACGCCGAAACCGATGACATCCTCGGCGGCAAGCCTGCTTTCGCGGTAATGGGCGACATGGGCCATCCTGGCGATCTGTCCCGTACGCCAGTCGACGACGCGCTTCCATGCCTGAAGGCCCGGCAGGCGCGAGACCGCCAGCAGGTGGCCTCCTGCCTCCCGTCCGGCATCGGCCAGGGTCACCCGGCAGCCCCGTTCGCCCAGGGCGCGCGCCGCCTCGAGACCCGCCGGTCCTGCCCCCACCACCAGAACCTCCGCCTCGTCCCCGACTGGAGCGATCGATTCCGGATGCCATCCCCTCCGCCATTCCTCTCCCATGGTCGGATTCTGGGTGCAGCGGATGGGCACGCAACCCTTGAAGGCCGCGCGGCAGATGTTGCAACCGATGCACTCGCGGATGTCGTCGATCCTCCCCTCCTCGATCTTCTTCGGGAGGAAGGGATCCGCGATCGAGGGCCGGGCAGCACCGATCATGTCGAGAATACCGCGCCTGACCTGGCTTGCCATGGCATCGGGACTGGTGAAACGCCCGACACCGACGACGGGCTTGGCTGTCAGCGGCTTCACCCACTTCTGGTAATCTTCCTGGAAGCCCTCGGCAAAGAAGCGCGAACTTCCCGAATCGGTGCGGTAGTCGGCAATGTTGATGTCCCAGAGATCCGGGAGGTCGGCGAGCATCTCGACGACCTCGCGTCCCTCTCCTTGGCTCACCAGACCCGATTCGCCTGCCAGTTCGTCGATGGAAAACCGGATGGCGACGGCACAGGTCTCGCCGACCGCCTGCCTGGTATCCTCGATCATCTCGCGGGTCAGACGAACACGGTTTTCCAGACTGCCGCCATACTCGTCCGAGCGCCGGTTGAAACGCCGGCTGATGAACTGGGCGGGCAGATAGGCATGGCCGGCATAGACATAGATGATGTCGAATCCCGCCCGGCGGGCGCGCAGCGCCGCGTCGACCTGCCAGCGGCGCAGCTGCCGGATATCGTCCCTGTCCATGGTCCGCGCATGGAGCGGCGAGAGGTATCCGATGGGCCTCCCGGTGGGTGCGAGCGGCACCTCCCGGGTCATCCTGACGCCGGAATAGAGGCCGCCGTGCCACAGCTGCGTTCCAGCCAGTGCATCGTGTTCGTGGATAGCATCGGCGATGACGGACATGGTCCTTACATCGTCCTCGTCCCAGAGACTGCAGCTCGGGAACGCGGCATCGTCGCTCGTGGGATGGATCGACGTGTATTCGGTACAGACGACCGCCCAGCCGCCTTCAGCCTTCACCCGCCGCATGGCCGCCAGCGTCGCCGGCCGCTCGTATCCCATGCCCGTGCAATGGGGCACCTGATAGAAACGGTTCTTCGCCGTCAGCGGACCGATTGCGACAGGTTCGAAGAGAATGTCGAAGCGAGGGTCGCGGGTCATCACATGTGATCGCGCGGGATGGTTTCGTCCCACCGTCGCACGAGAAACCGCGTGCCGTTCTCGAAGGCCTCGAGCATGGCGGCGATATGGAAATTCTCCCTGTCGCAGGTGAAGGAAAGCCTTGTCTCGGTCCGAGGCTTCCAGTCCCCGCGTTCCGCCCGGACGATACGCACCATGTCGGTCCGGGCGCTCAGGGGATCGCCTTCTCGGATGCTGAAGATCTCCTCCGAGCGCTTGGAGACCACCAAATCGATGTCGTCCAGTCGGGTTCTTCCGGTATCATCGATGCGGTGGAGCCGGACTGAATTGTCACCGATATCCCGGGTGATCGTCAGGGTGCCCTTTCCTTCCTCCAGCACGCTTGCCGGATGTTCGGGTGCGAATTCAGGCTCGGCAAAGGCCGGCGCAGCACTCTCTCCACTCCACGCGGGCAAGATGAGCACGGAGCCTTCACAGGCAAGCGTCAGTGTCGCCATCTCCGGCGACGGCCACGCCATGGGCCAGTAGCCGGTCGAGATCGCCAGGCGGATCCTGTTGCCCGGCCGGAACCGCCAGGCCGTGTCATTCAACCGCACGACGACCCGTTCGGTGCGTCCCGGAACCATGCTTTCGGGCCGTTCGTGGGAATGGCGATGCGAGAGGTTCAGCAGACCGAAGGTCACCCGGGCGGATCGGCCCTCGGGCGTCACCTCGCAGAGCCTTGCCGTCACCTGGGCCTGAGGCCGGTCGCTGGCGATCATCAGTGTAACTTCCGGGGCGCCCAGAACGGTCACCGACTCCTCGAGGACCTCGCTGTCGAAACACAGAGAAACCATGTCGTCGGTGGCCTGTTCGGATGCGAATTCGGGCCCTTCCCCACCGCCGTCCCGGGGGCACCATTCGCCTCCCGCCAGGCCGCAGGAAAGCGGCGTGACGATGTCGAACGTGCCGCCCTCAAACGGCACGCCATCGAGCGAGCGGTCGCCGAGATGGAAACGCGCTTCGGTCGTCCCGGGTGGCCAGGCGTCCTCGGTGATCCAGTGGCCGGCGATCCCCGGGTGCATCGCGTGGGGTCGCGAATCCTCCTGCATCCACAGGTTGAGCGCCGGTTCGCGGCCGATGCCGTTCTCTTCGTCCTTCAGCCAGCGGTCCCACCAGCGCAGGCCCTCCTGGAGGAATCCCATCGGCTCACCTGGAAACCCGAAATGGGGATAAACGTGGGTCCAGGGGCCCACCAGGGCCCGTTTGGGTCCCGTCAGATGCGCCATCATGCGCAGCAGCGCGTTGGTGTAGCCGTCGGTCCAACCGCCCACGCAGTAGACTGCCGCCTCGATCGCAACCCGGTCCTCGGCGATGGAGCCGTGCTTCCAGAATGCGTCCCGCCGCTGATGATGTGTCCAACCGATGAGCGGACAACCCGTCTCCTCGAGGCGCCTGAGCCAGGTGTCGCGCCATGCCTCGCCTACGACGATGGGGTCAGGCCAGCGCGAGAGAGAGGAGAAGATCCCGCTGCCCCAGCTGATGTTGTCGTTGAGGAGGCAGCCCCCCATGTAGTGGACATCGTCGAGGTAGCGGTCGTCCGTCGAACAGCAGGTGATGATCGCCTTCAGCGAAGGCGGGCGCCGGGCCGCGACCTGGAGGGCGGCGAAGCCACCCCATGAGATCCCGATCATGCCCGTGGCTCCGGTGCACCAGGGCTGGCCTGCCATCCAGGCAAGCGCCTCGCAGAGATCGTCCTGCTCGGTTTCGAGGTACTCGTCGAGCAGCACCCCGTCGGAATCACCGGATCCGGCGAGATCGAGCCTGATGGCGGCATAGCCGTGGCCCGCCCACCATGGATGCGTCACGGCATCCTGACGGATCGTGCCGTCGAGCCTCCTGTAGGGAATCGCCTCAACAATGGCTGGCACCGGATCGGTATCGGCATCGCAGGGCAACCACATGCGCCCTGCCAGGTGCCGACCTCCCGACACCGGAATCCGGACCGTCAGCTCCTCACGAACCGTCCGGGGAAACTCGGTACGAACCTTCATGCCGGCGATGCTAGGGTACGGAACCGGCAGGGTAAAGCCGCGGGATCATCGCTGGCCCTCGAACTCTTCGTCGAAGAGGAGCGCCGGACGTCGTTCCGGCACGTCGAGCCAGGGGCGGCGTTCCTCCAGGGCATGGCCGATACGGAAGACACATGCGTCGTCGAAGGGCCGGCCGATGATCTGAATGCCGGTCGGAAGGCCGTCGTCCGTCATGCCCGAGGGCACGGCAAGCACGGGCGCATGGCCGAACATGTTCCACAGCACGGTCATGGCGGTCTGGGTATCCGTCACCCGCTTGCCATTGACCTCGACGGTGTCCTGCTGCCAGCCGGTCGCGGGGATCCGGGGACACGAGACCGTCGGCGTGATGAAGGCATCATGGCTCCGCAAGAGCGGCCCGAGGTGGTCGTTCCAGACTTCGCCCGCCACGACGAGCGAACGACGGTAGTCGGCGGCCGTGAAGCTCCTGGCGGTTTTCACGAGCTCGGGCACATAGACGCTGACGATATCTCCATGGTTGTCGAGAGCCTCCTGGAGCAGGTCGGCGGCAAGGAACTCCTGGCCGCCGTGACCGAGCCGGATCGCCTCCGAGGCCCAGTCCACAGGCACCTCATGGACCTCGGCGCCCGCATCCCCGAGGGCGTCAATCGCAAAACGAGTCTCGCGTGCGACATCCTCGTCAACCTCGTAGTGGCCAAGATCGATCGAGAAGGCGATTTTCATGCCGGCGATGCCTTCGGACCTCACCGGTACCGTGACTGTCTCTGCAAGACTGTTGTGATCGAGCGGATCGTGACCCGACATGATGTTCGCCATCAGTGCCGCATCGGTGACGGAGCGGGTCATGGGACCGTGATGGAGGTACATCGCAAAGCTGTTCGTTCCCGGCATGGGAATGCGGCCGAACGGCGCCTGCCAGCCGACGACGCCGCACTGGCTGGCCGGCTGGCGGATCGACCCCGTGCTGTCGCCTCCCGTGGCGACGGTCGTGGCACCGGCTGCCAGCGAGGCCGCCGAACCGCCCGAGGAGCCGCCCGGGGAGATGCCGTGGCGCCAGGGATTGTGGGTGACGCCCCAGATGCGCGAATGGGTCGTGTAGAGCCACCCGAACTCGGGCATCGTGGTGCGCGCGAAGAGATTGGCGCCTGCATCCATGAGCCTTTGGATATCGGGATCGGTCACCGCGTCGACGTGATCCTTGAAGATCATCGAGCCCTTCGCGGACCTCCTGCCAGCGATGCGCGCCGAATCCTTGACTGCCAGGGGGATGCCGGCGAGCGGCCCGGGGTTTCTCCCTTCCTCCATGAAGGAGGACTCCGCCTCCCGAGCGCGATCCCTTGCCTCGTCGAAGTAGCAGTCGCCGAAGGGATTGATGCTTTCGGAAATCCTTTCTGCCCGATCGATCAGGGCATCGAGCAGATCCACCGGCGACAGCGTCCGCTCCCTGAAACGCCGCGCCGCCTCGTGTGCCGTCATGTAGATGAGTTCATCATCGGCCATCGCCATCTCCTCATTCTCAAATATGCACCGACAACCCGGCGCCCGTGAAGCTGCTTGACGTGGACCGGGCTCGACTGCAAGGAGGGACCTCCAGAAAGAATACCTGCCATGGCACGCCCGAACCGCTCCAGTTTCGCCACCCGCGCCATCCACGCCGGCCAGAAACCCGACCCTTCGACCGGCGCTATCATGATGCCGATCTACGCCACGTCGACATATGTCCAGGAAAGTCCAGGCGTCCACAAGGGTTACGAGTATTCCCGCTCCCAGAATCCGACGCGCGAAGCGCTCGAGGCCTGCATGGCGGATCTCGAGAACGGCAGCCGGGCCTTTGCCTTCGCCTCCGGACTTGCCGCTACCTCCACGATCCTGGAACTGCTGGATTCGGGAAGCCATGTTGTGGCCGGCAACGATCTCTACGGCGGAACCTGGCGCCTGTTCGCCAATGTCCGGGAAAGAAGCGCCGGACTTGCCTTCAGTTTCGCCGACATGACGAGCGAAGGCGCACTCCTCGCGGCCATGAAACCCGAAACCCGGCTGATCTGGGTCGAAACGCCGACGAACCCACTGTTATCGGTAGCGGACCTTTCCATGGTCGCGCGCGTTGCCCGCGAGGCAGGTGCCCTGGCGGTCTGCGACAACACCTTCGCGACTCCCTGGATTCAGCGTCCTCTCGACCATGGTTTCGATCTTGTTGTCCATTCGGTCACCAAGTACCTCAATGGTCATTCGGACATGGTGGGAGGCATGGTGGTTGTCGGTGACAACCCCGAACTTGGAGACCGACTCGCCTTCCTGCAGAACGCCGTCGGCGGAATCCAGGGCCCGTTTGACGCCTTCCTGGCCCTGCGGGGTCTCAAGACCCTGCACTTGAGGATGGAACGCCATTGCGGGAATGCCCTGGCCATCGCGAGGTTCCTGGAGAGCCACCCCGGTGTCAGGCACGTCCACTACCCGGGCCTTGCCGGTCATCCCCGACACGATCTCGCCCGCCGGCAGATGGCAGGCTACGGCGGTATGGTGACGGCGGTTCTCGACACCGATCTTGCAGGGACCCGAAGGTTCCTCGAGGCATGCCACCTCTTCGCCCTTGCCGAAAGCCTCGGCGGTGTCGAGAGCCTGATCGAGCATCCCGCCATCATGACCCATGCCTCGGTCCCTCGTGAGATTCGCGAGGAGATCGGCATCAGCGACAGTCTCGTCCGCCTCTCCGTCGGCATCGAGGATGTCGACGACCTCATCAGCGAACTCGACTCGGCCCTCACGGGCATCGGGTGACATCCCCCTGACTACAATGTAATACATCACAATAACAACGCGCTAAGGTGCGCTCGATCCGCAACATCGGGACACCGGTGATGCGTTCCATGACGAAGTGCAGGATGAGCAACAGTGCTGTGATGTCCTTGCCGACTTCCAAGGTGAAACTCATCGCCCGGACTGTGCGGTGTGGACCTGCATCGCCGGCCCTTTGGCCGTACATGGGCTTGGCGTGACAGGGAAGCTATTCGGCTGCGAGCCGGTGGCCGTCCGGGTCACGGAACTGCGCGAGAGCCTCGGCCTCGGCTGCGCGGGCCCTGATGAGGTGCTGCTTCTTGACATGTCCATAGCCGCGGATCTGCTCGGGCACGCTTGCAAGAGCAATGGCGGCGGCATGGTTGTTCGGCGTCAGCTCTGCGGCGACCGTGTCCATGCGTGAAAAGTACTCGGCAATCAGCCGGCGCTCCTCGCGACGATCGCGGGACATCCCGAAGGGATCGAAGACGGTGCCGCGCACGCGCCGCAGCGCGGCGAGAAAGCGGAACACAGGCAGGATCCAGGCACCCCAGGTCTTCTTGACGAGATGGCCGGTGACCGGATCGCGGCGTGCGAAGAGCGGCGGCGCAAGATGGAACCTCAGCCGCATATCGCCCTCGAAGGCCTCCGCGAGTCCGGCCTCGAATCTGCCGTCGGTATAGAGCCGCGCCACTTCGTATTCGTCCTTGTAGGCCATGAGCTTGAACGCATAGCGGGCGACCGCGAGTGCAAGTTCGCGGTGCATCGGCGTCCGCTGCCGCTCGGCGCCCTCGATCCGGCGCACGAGATCCAGATACCGTTCGGCATAGGCCCGGTCCTGGTAGGATGTGAGGAACGCTACGCGACGCCGGATGATCTCCTCGAGATCATCGGCACGGCTGCCATGCGCCGGTTCGTCCCGGCGCGGAGAAACGAGTTTCTCGACCTCCGCCATGTTGTGCGCTGCACACCGGCCCCACAACAGTGCCCGCTTGTTGGCCTCGACCGCCACCGCGTTGAGTTCGATTGCCCGTTCGATCGCATCCAGAGAGACCGGAAGCAGACCCTTCTGCAGGGCATGGCCGAGCAGGAAAAGATTGGCTGCGATGCTGTCACCGAGAAGCCGTATGGCAATTCCGGTGGCATCCACGAAATGCGTCGACTTCTCGCCGGCAGCGCGCTGCAGCGCTTTGCGGAACGACGCTGCCGGGAAGACCAGATCGGGATCGTGGGTAAAGGCCCCGGTCATGGTCTCTTCAGTATTCACGATGGCCGTGGACGTGCCGATCGAGAGTTTCGCGAGGTTTTCCGGTGAAACCGCGGTCACCATGTCGCAGGCCAGCAGAAGGCGGGCATTGCCGTCGGCAATCCGCGCCGCGTGAAGGTCGTCGGGCGTACCTGCAATCTGGATGTGGCTTACGACCGCTCCGCCTTTCTGGGCCATCCCGATCATGTCGAGCACCGATGCGCCCTTGCCGTCGATATGCGCCGCCATGCCCAATAGCGCGCCGATCGTGACAACTCCGGTGCCGCCGATGCCGGCTACCAGGATGCCGCAGGGCTTCTCGAGCGGCGCTGTCGCCGGCTTCGGCAGCGCCTCGAACGGCAGCGTCTCCGGTTGAGATCCACGCGCGCGGCGCGGCCTCCCGCCAATGACCGTCACGAAACTCGGACAGAATCCGTTGATACAGGAATAGTCCTTGTTGCAGGACGACTGGTCGATCCGGCGCTTGCGGCCGAATTCGGTCTCGATCGGAGTGATCGAGACACAGTTCGACGCAAGCCCGCAATCACCGCAACCTTCGCAGACCAGTTCGTTGATGAAGATTCGCGCGGCGGGATCGACCATGGTCCCGCGCTTGCGCCGGCGGCGTTTCTCTGCGGCACACGTCTGGTCGTAGATGAGCACGGTGAGCCCGGGAACCTCCCGCAAGGTCCTCTGGACCGCGTCCAGATCGTCACGGTGATGAACCGTGCATCCGGGCGGCCACTTCGTGGCGGCGGGATACTTGTCGGGTTCGTCCGTGACGACGCGAATTTCCTTCGCGCCTTCCGCCGCCACCTGCTGAGCGATCTGCGGCACCGTGAATCCGCCGTCAACCGACTGGCCGCCAGTCATGGCAACTGCGTCATTGTAGAGGATCTTGTACGTGATACTGACGCCCGCGGCCGCCGCCGCACGGATGGCCAGGAGGCCCGAATGGGTGTAGGTGCCGTCGCCGAGATTGGTGAAGACATGCTTCGTGTCGACGAACGGGGCCTGACCGATCCACGATGCCCCCTCGGCACCCATGTGGGTGAAGGTCGAGGTATTCCGGTCCATCCAGAGCGTCATGAAATGACAGCCGATGCCGGCGGTCGCCCGGCTGCCCTCGGGAACCCGGGTCGACGTGTTGTGCGGACAGCCGGAACAGAAGTAGGGCGTGCGCTTCAGGGATGGCGTTTTGGGGTCGGCGGATGCCGTGCATCGGGTGGCGCGGAACCGGTCGCTGAAGGCCGTGCCGCCCAGTATCGCGTCGAGGCGCGCCGCGATGGCCTGAGCAACCGCTGCCGAATCAAGTTCTCCGTTCGACGACAGGAGGCGCGCGCCCGCCGGGTCGAGCTTGCCGGCTACGCGCGGTCGGCGGTTCGCCGGCACGTGGTAGAGTTCCTCCTTGATCTGTGTCTCGACAAGGGGGCGTTTTTCCTCGACGACAAGGATCTCCTCAAGGCCTTCGGCGAACCCATGCAGACCTTCCGGCTCCAGGGGCCAGGACATGCCGACCTTGTAGAGGCGCAGGCCGATGGCGGTCATCCTTTCGGCGTCGATGCCGAGGTCATTGAGTGCCTGGCGCGTGTCGAGATAGGATTTCCCGGTCGTCGCGATGCCGATACGCGCAGCCGGTGCGTCGATCACCACACGATCGATCCTGTTCAGGCGCGCAAATGCCCGGGCGGCCGCGAGCTTGTGCTCTTGAAGCCGTGCTTCCTGAACCATCCAGTCATCGGGCCAGCGGATATTGAGACCACCTGCGACAAGCTCGATATCGGGCCTTTCGATGACCGGCCGGTCGGGGTGAACGTCAACCGAGGCGGATGCGTCCAGATTCTCCGCCGTCGTCTTGAAGGCGACCCAGCAGCCCGAGAACCGGGACATTTCCATGCCTGCAATCCCGAAATCGAGAATCTCCCCCACACCCGCCGGGTTGAGCACCGGAATGCTGGCTGCAACGAAGGCATGTTCGCTCTGGTGCGGCAGCGTCGAGGATCTGGACCCATGGTCATCTCCGGCGATCAGGAGCACACCGCCATGGCGGGCCGAACCCGCCATGTTGCCGTGCTTGAAGACATCGCCGGAGCGGTCGACACCTGGACCCTTGCCGTACCAGTAGGCGAATACTCCGTCATGGAGGGCATCGTCGAAAAGCGTTGCCTGCTGGCTGCCCCAGATGGCAGTCGCAGCGAGGTCCTCGTTGATTCCCGGCTGAAAGTGGATGTGATGTGCCGCAAGATGGCTCTGTGCGCGCCACAGTTGCTGGTCATAACCGCCGACGGGTGAACCACGATAACCGGAGATGAACCCGGCGGTATTGAGCCCCGCCCTGATGTCCCGCTGGCGTTGCATCAGCGGCAGGCGGACCAGGGCCTGGACGCCCGTCAGATAGATCCGCCCGTCTTCAAGGACATACTTGTCATCGAGGCTGACCTCTCTCAGAGGCATTGCATGCGGCCGGCTTCAGGGATTGAACGACATCCACAATAGCGTTGTACGTCATGCACAACCAGCCCCCGGGACAGACAACCCGGAGTCACCCGATTGCGGTCGGCCCGCTTCCCGACAGAGACGTTCGAGCGGTCTCGCGGAGCCGCGATGGCACAGAATCTCCTCGGCCGGGACGGGACGCGGCTGCCCGTTGATGTTGACACCGTGAACGGTGGCTCGCGGGCCCCCTGGCTCGAAGCCGCCCTTCTCCGGCGCCAAGGGTGCCTGGGCCTTCCAGACACGCCGGCCAGTCGGGAGAATGGTTGCCACGGACGTGGAAGTAGACTTAAAAGGTGGTTTGGTCGTTGATCCGATCGATCCTTCGAGACCTGCTAGGGAACCATCCGCCATGAACGTCATCCCCAACTCTCCCCACGCGCGCGATATCGCGTCGCTCATCCATCCCTTCTCCAATCTCGTGGCCCACGAGAATGTGGGGCCGCTCATCATCGAGAAGGGCAATGGCGTCCATGTCGAGGATCTCGAGGGCAACACCTACATCGAGGGCCTGGCCGGCCTGTGGTGCACCTCACTGGGGTTCAACAACGAGCGCCTGGTCGAGGCTGCGGCCAACCAGATGCGCAAGCTTCCCTACTATCATGCTTTCTTCCACCGCTCCTCGATGCCGTCGATCGAACTGGCCGAACGTCTGATCGAGATGGCGCCGGTGCCGATGTCCAAGGTCTGGTTCGCCAATTCCGGTTCGGAAGCCAACGACCACATGGTGAAGTTCGTCTGGTACTACAACAACGCCCTCGGCAGGCCCGAGAAAAAGAAGATCATCGCGCGCATCGGCGGCTATCACGGGATCTGTGTCTCGTCGGGCAGCCTCACCGGCATGCCGCTCATGCACCAGGGATTCGATCTGCCTATCGCGAACATCATGCATACCGGCTCGCCGCACTTTTACCATTGCGGCGAGGAAGGCGAATCGGAGGAGGAGTTCGCGACCCGCAGGGCCGAGGAACTCGAGCAGATGATCCTCGCCGAGGGCCCGGAAACCGTGGCGGGCTTCGTCGCCGAACCGATCATGGGCGCCGGCGGCGTCATTCTGCCGCCCAAGGGCTACTTCGAGAAAATCCAGGCCGTACTCGCGAAATACGACGTGCTGATGATTGCCGATGAGGTGATCTGCGGATTCCATCGCACAGGCCAGCTGTTCGGTTGCAACACGTACAATATCAAGCCCGACATCATGGTCGTGGCCAAGCAGCTCTCCTCGGCCTATTTGCCGATCAGTGCCGTAATCATGAACGAGAAGGTCTATGGTCCTATTCGCGACTTCTCCAACGAGAACGGCGTGCTCGCGACCGGTTTCACCTATTCGGGCCATCCGGTTCCGGCTGCCGTCGCCGTGGAGACGCTCAAGATCTACGACGAAATCGGCATCGCCGATCATGTGGCGAAGGTGTCACGCGTGATGCAGGAGCGGCTGCACGCGCTGGCCGATCACCCGATCGTCGGCGAAACACGGGGAGCCGGACTCATCGGCGCTGTGGAACTCGTGAAGAACAAGGAGACCCGCGAGAACTTCGCGCCGGAGATCGCCACCTACTGTGGCGAACGCTGCCTCGCACACAGGCTCATCCTGCGTGCGACCGCAGGCACCTCGGTCGCGATCTGTCCGCCGCTCATCATCGAGGAAGACCAGATTCATCAGATCTTCGACCGCCTGAAAGCCGCGCTCGACGATACCCGGGATCACGTCCAGCAGATGAGCCTGCTCGACGCGGCCTGATCATGGCCGGCGCCTGTTCCTGTCAAGGGGAACGGGCGCCGGCAAGCCTTGAAGGCGAAAGTGTTTCCGGGGTCATGCCAGCCTCGGCGAGCGGCTCGGGTATTGGTCTCTTCAGGATCAGGGCTGCGGCATAGGCCGACAGGCCGATCGAGGTCTGGATACCCGCACCTCCCTGACCGACATTCCAGAAGAAGCCCTCGACGTCAGGATCGAATCCCGTCACCGGCAGCCTGTCGGCGACAAAGCTTCTCAGCCCCGCCCAGCGGCTTTCCATGCGGCGGATCTCGAGCGTGGTCCATTCCATGATCCTGTGGGCGGCAAGGGCGAGATCCATCTCGTCGGGAGCGGCATCGCACGGTTCGCTCGGTGTCTCGTCGGCAGGTGAGCCCAGGATGAGACCCGCCTCCGGCTTGAAATAGAAACCCTCCCCGTCGTCGGCGACAAGAGGCCATGAGCCATGGTCCATGCCGTCGGGTGCCGGGAAGGTGAAGGCCGTTCGTCGCATCGGGACAAGACCGACCGGGTTCGCAGCTGCCATGCGGCCGAGCTGATCTCCCCAGGCGCCGCTACAATTGGCAACGACCGGGGCCTTCAGCGTGGCCCGGGGCGTCATCACCTGCCAGAGCCCGTCGCGCCGTTCCATGCCCTCGACCCTCGCATTGCACAGGAGTTCGACGCCCTGACGGCGCGCGGCCTTCAGGTAACCGCCGTGAATCGCGTGGACATCGATATCGCCGGCAGTCGGCTCCCAGAGGGCGGATTCGATCCTGCCTGCCTTCAAGACCGGGCACCGTTCCAGGCACGCAGCATGGTCGAGGGGAAAGAGGATGCTGCCGATGACATGGGCAAGGCCTTCGGCGGTGAATTTCGGGTCCTGGGTATCCCGTCCGAAGAGGAGAAGGACGGGACGACGGGTGATCAGGGGAACATCGGCAAAACCGTTCGGCGGGCTGTCGAGGAACCGGCGGGTTTCGGCAGAGAGCGCCTGGATCACCGCGCCGCCTATCACGTCGGTGTAATGGGCCGCCGAACGTCCAGTGCTGTGATACCCGGGCTGTTCCTCAGCCTCGACGATCACCACCCGCCGGTGGGGGGCGAGACGCCAGGCAAGAGAGGCCCCGACCACACCTGCTCCGACGATGATCACGTCAAATTCGGCCATGACCATTCGATCCCGAAGATGTGCGGATGGTGCCGAAGGGGAGATTCGAACTCCCGGCCTACTGATTACGAATCAGTTGCTCTACCACTGAGCTACTTCGGCTCGCTGTTGTCGACGGCCCGTCAGCCTTGTGGCACAGAAAGTAGTCAAAACCAGGCGCACCGGTCAATGCCGGTCTTCAGGCGCGACGATTCGCCTGCCGGTCCAACCGCGCGTTCAGGAGAGGGTTGCGGGCTCGATCGAGGGCTCGCGCGGCGCAAGGGCCGACGATTTTGGTTCGATGGTGCCGGGGCTGCGCCAGACAGCCGTGTCGAACCCGCTGCATTCCGCGCAGACGGCGTTCCAGGTCTGGGCAATATGGCCGCAGCGGCTGCATTGCCAGGCCCTGTCGGGACTGGCCTCGACCATGCGTGCCTGCCACTCTTCGGCTTTGTCTGCATTGTTCTCGCTCTTCTCGAGATCGACCCACAGACCAATTTCCCGGGCCGAGAGCCCCTCCATGCCAATGGCCTTCAGGTGACGGCGCACCTCGCCGGTGAGTTTCGCTTCCAGCGCGACTCTCGCCGCCGCACTATGGGATTCGCGGTTATCGGCATTGATGTCCACCAGATGCTCCATCCTGCCGTAGCGCCTGGCGCCGTCATCGCGCCCGGCTTCGACGTAGAGTTCGGCAAGGTCTGGATGAGGCGATGATTTCCAGGTCTTCTCGACGACTCTGGCGGCCTGGCGCTCTTTCTTCGCGTCGATGAGAAGACGCGCCAGGATCCGGGCTGCCGGCACGAGATCCGGCGCCTCGGTATGCGCCGTGCGGGCAAGTTTGAGCGCTTCCTCGCGATGATCATCGTCAAGCGCCTTCCTCGCTTCCTCGACCAGCAGCACGGCGTGGCGGCGGCGGCCCGGTGCGGCGTCGATGACCTTGCGGTCCCGCGCAGACTTAAGCGTCTGCCGGGCACCAGGCCAGTCCCCGGCCTTTGTCTGCAATTCGAAAACGGCCTCGGCGGCCCAGACAGCATCGGGTCTCAGGGCATGGGCCTTGCGTGCATACTCTCCCGCCGATTCCCGGTTCCCACGCCTCAAGGCTGCCGCCATCAGTCCACGAAGACCCAGAAATTCGGTCTCGGGACGTTCCAGCATGGCCCGGAAGCGCCGATCGGCCGCCTCGTCGTCTCCGTCGAGCTGTGCTGCCTGGGCCGTCAGCAGCAGAGTCAGCGGCGGCCGGTCCAGCAGCCTGTCGGCTCTCCTGGCGTGGGCGCGCGCGCCCGACGCATCGCCTGCCGCCACGGCAACCAGTCCCGACGTGAGCGCCTGATAGCCCTTTTCCTTCCTGCGATTGCCCATCGCAAGGCGGATGCGGCGCGGCCCACGCCACAGCCACAAGAAGAAATGAACGCCAATCACGGCGCTGAGAGCAAAGAGGATGACCGCCAGAACGAGCACAGGGGTGCTTGTGGACACCTCCCAGACATCCCAGACGAATGTGACGTCGCCCCCGCGATCGACGACCCAGACAATGCCGCCGACAACCGCGGCCATCAGAACAATATAAAAAAGCAGCGCGACCATGGTTCTACTGCGCGCCTGCCATCACGCGCGCGATTGACCAGCGATGGAGGCGTTCCAGGGCGGCAAGCGCCTCGGCACGCGCCCTCGCGCCACCTGCCCAGCCCTGCATGGCTTCGGCGGCCGGAGCCGGAAGGGAGTCGAGTTCCCTCAAGGCCGCGTCAAGATCGCCGGCGGCAACCTTCGTCTCGATCCGCAGGGCCACCACGGCGATATCCGTGCCGGCAATGTCGCCGTCAATCCGCTTGACGGTGACGAGGCTCTCGAGACGGGCGAGTGTCTTGTCGACCCATCCGGCTGCGGCGGCCACCTTGTCGGCATCCATGGCGGACGCAAGGACATCGCCCAGGGTGTCCTCGAGTTCGTCGTGTGTAGGAATGCCGGTTTCGGCATGGCCTGCCAGCACGTCAAGAGCGGCCAACACTTGTGAATCGCGGGTTTCGAGGGCAGCGACGGCTTCAAGCTCACCTGTGAATACATCGCCGGAATCGACGGCGTCCCGGAGCTGACCGAGAACGACGATGAACGCTGCTCCGATGCCATCTTGAGTACCGCCGTCTGGCACGGCAACGGCAAGATTTTCCAGCGCCTCACGAAGGACCGCCACGTCCGCTTCGAGCGCATCGATCCGCCTCGATCGTTCCGCGCCAGTATTGTCGAGACTTTCCAGGCTGTTCTCGAGGTCGAAACGGGCGCTGGCACTGGCGGAATCGGCGTCGCCCGAGACGCGGACGGCGGCGATTGTCTGCTCGATATCGTGAAGTCGTACGGCGAGATTCGAAAGCTCCTGCATCAGACCGGCAAGCTGTTCCTGCCGGGTGCCAGCCTCGCCCGCGATCGAGTCTTCAGCGACGCCAAGACGTTCCTCGAAACGGTCCATCCCGGATATCGCGTCGGGAGCACTTTCGAGAGTGGCCACCTGTTCCCCAAGGCTGGACGTCCGGTCTTCCACGCCCGCCAGGCGCATCGTGTTGTCGCGAATCCCGAACCACAGCCACACCAGCGCCGCAATAACGAGGATCGCCACCAGAGCAACCAACATGCGGACTGCCTGCCGCAGCCACCCTTTCGACTGCCTGAGCCGGCGTATGCGCTCGGACGCACCCGCCCACGGCCCGCTCCTGGAATCCTCCGATCCCACAGATTCTTCTGTCCAATCCACATCGGTGATGGTGTCGCCGGAGGATGAACTGTTGTCAGACGTCATGAATGTTCTCCGGCAAGGGCGATGGTGCCTGCAAGACTTTCGGCATCGGGCCGGGGTGCCACAATGAGGTTCTTCCAGCACAGTCCCTGAAGGGCTTCGGCCACGGCATCGCTGAGACAGAACGCAGAAAGCGACTGCAGACAGGGGTCGACATCTTCATTGTGAACCAGCCTGGAGAAGATCGCAGCCGTTCGCGGAGAAAAATGTGCCACACCCAGAAGATGACCGTCCGAAAGCGCTTCCATCGCCACCTGTGAAAGGCCACCGACAGCCTCGGCATGATAGCCGACAATACGCTCGATGAGGAAACCGTCAGCGGCAAGCCGGGCGGCAAGATCGCCTGCGACCTTCGATCCCGAAATGTGCAAGAGTCTGCCTGCGTCCGGGTCCAGGCGCTCCCGGATCAGTACCGCCAGACTCGCGAGATCGCCGTCAGCGACCGTGACATCGATGAAGCCATGATTCCTTGCCCTTTCTGCCGATGCCATTCCGACAGCCAGCACCGGAACCGAACGTTCGCCTGTGGCCCTTTCCAGGGCATCGGCGCCATTAGCGCTTGTCACCACACAAGCCTGGACATCGCTCGATCGGGGAAGGGCCACCGGTTCGTGAACGATCGTCAGCAGCGGGGCAATGACCGAATCGATACCGTGACCTCTGAGGATGCCTGCGAAGGCAAGAGAATCCTTCCACGGCCTTGTCAGCAGAACGGTCACGGCGCCCTGCTCCCGTAGAGATCGCGACCGGCACGCTTCATCAGCCTGTGGCCGGCGGTGGTTCCGACAGCACCCGAATCACGGCGTGAACCCCGCTCTTCGGTCATCGTCCACTGGCTTCCGTCTTCCGACAGGACCTGGGCACGCACCACCAGGGTTTCACCATCGAGCCTCGCAAGGGCCGCCACCGGGGTCCGGCACGATCCGTCGAGAACCTCCAGGACAGCCCGCTCCGCTTCCACGCATCGCCTGGTGGGTTCGTGATCGATGGCCTGCAGCAGACGCATCGTGGTTTCGTCCCCGGTACGGCATGCCACACCGATGGCTCCCTGGCCCGCGGCTGGAAGCACCACGCCGGGGTGAAGGATCGCCGTCACCTCATCGAGAAATCCCAGGCGTGCAAGCCCCGCGACCGCCAGCAGGGTCGCGGCAACCTTGCCCTCCTTCAGCCGTGCCAGGCGTGTGTCGACGTTTCCGCGAAACATCACGACCTCCAGATCCGGGCGAAGGCTCAGGATCTGTGCGCGGCGGCGTATTGACGATGTGCCGACACGGGCACCTTCGGGAAGCTCCCCGATCGAACGGACCACCGCAGACACGAAGGCGTCGCGTGGATCCTCCCTTGCCAGCAGGGCGCCAAGCGCAATTTCATTCTCGAGCGCCGTTTCCACATCCTTCATGGAATGGACGGCCATGTCGGCGGCACCCTCGAGCACGACCCGGTCGATCTCCTTTGTGAAGACTCCCTTCCCGCCAACCTCGTTGAGCGGACGATCCTGCACCCTGTCGCCGGTGGTCCGGATGATCACCAGTTCCGGCTCGACAAGACCCGGATGAGCGGCGAGAAGCGCTTCGCGAACCAGTCCGGCCTGAAGAAGCGCCAGCCGGCTTCCGCGCGTGGCGATTCTCAAGGGTGCCATGACCCGATCTCCGGATGATCAATCATATTTCCTGAACCACCTCCAGCAGCAGTGCTATAGTCCGGTGCCATGACGGATGTCCTTCATGTGGGTGTTGCCGGTGCCGGAGCGTGGGGAACCGCGCTCGCCTCGGCGGCAAGAAGAGCCGGTTCGGAGGTTACACTCTGGGCCCGGGAAATGGATACCGTGAAGGCCATCAACAGGCATCACGAAAACACCGCGTTTCTCCCCGGCATACCGCTCGACCCCTCGATTCTTGCCGTCGCCGATCTTGCCGGGCTCGGCGCCTCGGACGTGGTGGTTCTGGCACCGCCTTCGGCACACCTCGCGCGGGTCTGCCGGGATCTCGGCCCCCATCTCGCAGGAGACACCACGGTCTGTGTGGGGACCAAGGGGATCGAACCCGGAACGGGCCGGCTGATGCACCAGGTCGCCTCCACGGCTCTCGGCCTTGACGGGATCGCCGGACTTTCGGGACCCTCCTTCGCCGCCGAGTTGGCCTCGGGTCTGCCTACCGCGGTGGCTGCCGCCGGCGAACCTTCCCATGTCGCGCGCATCGTCAGGGGGCTGGCCAATCCGGCATTCACAATTCATCCGTCGGATGACATCACCGGTCTGGGAATCGGCGGGGCTGTCAAGAACGTCATCGCCATCGCCTGCGGAATAGTTCTGGGCCTGGGCGCCGGCCACAATGCACACGCTGCCCTCATCGGTCTGGGACTCGCCGAAATGATCCGCCTGGGCGATGCCATGGGAGCACGGCGCGAAACCCTGATGGGGCTCGCTGGCCTCGGCGATCTCGTGCTCACCTGTACCGGCACCCTCTCGCGCAACTTCACATTCGGCCGGGCCGTCGGTGAGGGGCGGCGGGTCGAAGAGTTGCTCAGCGACAGGAAGGATGTCGTGGAGGGTGCCGCGGCCGCCCCAGCCGTGGCGTCCCTGGCCAAACGGTCTGGTGTGCCGATGCCGCTCTCCCGCACCGTCAACGACATCCTCGAAGGCAGGGCCGATCCTTCGGACGTCCTCGCCTGCCTCATGGATCATTCGCCACGCGATGCCGACCCTCCCCGTCCATAACCCCGGAATCTCGTTGCCAGGTGGCGTACCGGTTCGAGTTCCGGCATATGGGATGTGCGTCGGCCCGACAAGCCTGAAGACGCCGGTTCGATTTGGACGCCGGGTTCAATTCATCCGCAACTTCAACAGATGCCACGGTCGAATATCCGCTTTCCGGCAGGAGAAATCGCGCGAATCATGTACCCACGCGTCCCACCCTTGAGTAGCTTTTCTGTGTTCAAATCGGGGTGTCCATCGACACGCGCAATGCCAGCCAGCACCCGCGCGCCCGTCTTGCTATCGGGGAGCTTCACCTCCCAAGAACGCAGTTGCTTGCATGTATTCCATATTCCCGTAATCAAACAGCCATGTGATTTTACCATGACGCTGTTACCGACCAAGGAGAACTCATGGCGTACTGGCTGATGAAGCAGGAACCCAGCGAATGGGGATGGAACGATCTCGTGGCCGAAGGGGAAAGCTACTGGGACGGTGTGCGCAACCATCAGGCCGCTGCCAATATCCGGAGGATGAAGAAGGGCGACAAGGCCTTTTTCTATCATTCAGTCGATGAGAAACGCATCGTCGGCATCATGGAGGTGACGAGCGAAGCCTATCGCGACCCCACGGCCGATGAGGGGAGCAAGTGGGTCGTGGTGGATGTCCGGCCGGTTATGCCCGTCCAGCGGCCGGTCACGCTGAAGGAGATCAAGGAGAGCGGCCGGTTCACCGACTTCGCCCTGGTTCGCCAGTCGCGCCTGTCGGTCGTCCCGGTGTCGGACGAACACTGGGCGATCCTCTGCGACTTCGCCCTGGTTCGCCAGTCGCGCCTGTCGGTCGTCCCGGTGTCGGACGAACACTGGGCGATCCTCTGCGACATGGCCGGGATTCCCGATGAATCCCCTTGAAGAGTGATCAGATTCTGGCCTCGATCAGGAACGGACCCGAGGTCTCGAACCCGGCAGCAAGCGCCCGGTTGAATTCCTCGGCGGTTTGAACGCGCAGGGCTTCGACTCCCATGCTTTCGGACATCTTCACCCAGTCGATTTCGGGGCGATCGAGATCGAACATGTCACGGGCCTTGGGCCCGGGAGTCGCGCCGACATTCAGCAACTCTGTGTGGAGGATGGCGTACGTCCGGTTGGCGTAGACGACCGTCACGACGTCGAGATTCTCCCGGGCCTGGGTCCACAGCGCCTGAACGGTATAGAGCGCGCTGCCGTCGCCGGTGATGCAGAGCACCTTGCGGTCGGGACAGGCGACCGCGGCACCGGTCGCCTCGGGCAGGGCCCGGCCAATGGAACCGCCGGTACCGAACAGCCAGTCATGAGGCGGACATCCCGTGGTGAAGGGATGTAGCATGCGGCCGGAGGTGATCGCCTCGTCGGAAACGATGCATGCTTCGGGCATCAGGTGGCCGATCGCGGCCGCGATCGAATGGGGATCGAGGTCCCCTGTTCGCAGATCCGGCCGCTCCAACGCCTCGCGGCGGGGCTCGCTCCCGCAGGCACCGACTTCCTCGGCAAGACGTTCGAGCCCGTCCGTGACATCCTCGGCGACGGTCGACAGCAGCACCGGCCTGCTGGTCTCGGGAACCAGGAGACTCGGCTTGTCGGGATAGGCAAAGAATGCGACCGGCATCGTCGTACCGGCGAGAATCACATGGCGGATTTCGGCAGTCGCGGCGCGCGCGACATCGACCACATAAGGCATGCGTTCCGGGTTCACCCGTCCGGCACCGCGTTGGGTGCGCGCGCCCGCGAATTCCGTCATGAGCAGGGCACCGGTCCGCTCGGCTATGCGGCCCGCGATCTCGAGCGCGTCTTCGCGCAACGCCCTTCCGCCGAGCAGGATGAGGGTCGGCTCGCCGGAAGAGAGCGCCTCGGCGCACTCCCTGATTCTCGAGTCGTCCACCTTTTCCCGGGCCGGCACGCCGGGAACGGTTTCAGGTCCCAGGGCATCGTTCCAGGCCGTGTCGGCCGGGAGGATCAAGGTGGCGATCCTTCCGGGCGATGTGCGGGCCTCGGCGATCGCCTGTGCCCCGTCGCTCGCCACCGACGCCGAATCGGTACTGGTCCTCACCCAGTCGGAGACCGGCCAGGCGATTCCTTCGATATCGGCGGTTAGCGGAGCATCATGGGCGATGTGGTAGGTCGCGTGCTCGCCGACGATGTTGACGATGGGCGTCCTGGCCTTTTTTGCGTTGTGCAGATTGGCAAGGCCGTTGCCGAGACCCGGACCGGTGTGGAGAAGGGTTGCCGCCGGACTGTCCTTCATGCGCCCGTAGCCATCGGCAGCGCCCGTCACGACTCCTTCGAAGAGGCCAAGGATGCAGCGCATGCCGTCGACCTTGTCGAGTGCGGCGCAGAAGTGCATTTCCGAGGTGCCGGGGTTCGTGAAGCATGTGTCCACACCCCCTTCCACAAGGGTGCGCACAAGGCTTTCGGCCCCGTTCATGACATTCTTGTCCATCATCCCTCACGCCTCATCCAGAAAACGTCCCAGCTTCGCGGCGAGGTCCCTGACCGACGCTTCCACCAGGCGCTTGCCGGCCTCCGGCGTCGCCAGTGAAGGCAGGCTGCCGATTCGTCCGTCAGGATAGCGCCTGCGGTAGTCTTGCGAATCGTGAATGCCCGAATAGGCGGGGGCCCTTTCGGCAAAGTTCACGTTCTTGACATGATCGGGATAGGCGAACTGCGTTACGGAAACCTCGCTGCATGTCGCGTGCTCCCCCTCGTTCGCGCCGTAGAGTTCGTTGCTGATCGTGTTGACACCGCCGGAATCCCACCAATTCGAGAGAGTGCAACGCAGGGACCGGCCCGGCGGACGGGTCTGCATCGAGACCTCGGAATGGATCTCCGCGAACGCCGCCCGGATGGTCGCGATGTTCCCGCCGTGTCCGTTGAGGAAGAAGAACCTGTCAAATCCGTGACGGCCCAGCGAGACGACATAGTCGCGGATAACGCTGATGAGTGTCGAGGGACGCAGGCACATCGAACCGGAAAACCCGAGGTGATGCTGCGCGACCCCGACCTGGATGGTGGGGGCCACGATGACACCGGTTTTGTCGCCGAGTCTCGCCGCGACGACATCGGGGCAGATGGCATCGGTACCGATCAGCCCGTTGGGGCCATGCTGCTCGGTCGAACCCACGGGCATGATGATGCCGGACCTCGACTCCAGATAGCGTTCCACTTCCTGCCATGTAGAAAGGTTAAGTTGCATGACGTCCCTCGCTCGCTTCGCCGCAACACTAGCGCGACGCATGGTTGCGGAACAACGCCGCCGACCGAATTCTTGATTCTCGGCAGGTTGTAAGGCAACACTCGTGTGAATCAGTGAAGCCTTCAGGAAGGAGTGGGCCGGCATGTCCGAAGAAATCGTCCATACCGTATCATCCGAATGGGCCGGCAGGGCCCATGTCGACATCGATGCCTATCTTGCCATGTACGAGGCGTCGGTTTCGGGTCCGGAGAGCTTCTGGGCGGAGCACGGACGCCGGATCGACTGGATCACGCCCTATTCGAAGATCAAGAACACCAGTTTCCGGGACGGCGTGGAGATCAGATGGTTCGAGGACGGCGAACTCAATGTCGCGGACAACTGTCTCGACCGTCATCTCGCAACGAGAGGCGATCAGGCAGCCATCATCTGGGAACCGGACGATCCCTCGGAAGCCTCGAAGACGCTGACCTACAGGGAGGTGCACGAGGAAGTCTGCCGTATGGCCAATGCCCTCCTTGAGCTTGGCGCGGGCAAGGGCGACCGCATCACCATCTACATGCCGATGATCCCGGAAGCTGCCTTTGCCATGCTCGCCTGCGCGCGTATCGGGGCCATCCACTCCGTCGTGTTCGGCGGATTTTCGCCCGACGCGCTCGCCAGCCGGATCCACGACTGCGAATCACGCTACGTCATCACCGCAGACGAGGGGCTGCGCGGCGGCAGGAGGGTTCCGCTCAAGAAGAATGCGGACCAGGCCCTCGAGAGTTGTCCGGATGTCGCCGCCGTCGTGGTGGTGAAACGCACCGGTGCCGATGTTGCGATGGAGGAAGGGCGTGATCACTGGTGGCACGATCTGAAGGAATCGGCGAGCCCGGACTGTCCCGTGGCGACCATGAACGCCGAAGACCCGCTCTTCATCCTCTATACGTCCGGTTCAACCGGCAAGCCCAAGGGAGTCCTGCACACCACCGGTGGCTACATCGTCTATGCCTCCATGACCCATCGTTATGTCTTCGACTATCACGATGGCGATATCTACTGGTGCACTGCCGATGTCGGCTGGGTGACCGGCCACAGCTACATCGTCTACGGTCCGCTCGCCAACGGCGCCACGACGCTGATGTTCGAGGGCGTCCCGAACTGGCCCGATGCCAGCCGTCACTGGCAGGTGATCGACAAGCATGGGGTCAACATCTACTACACGGCACCCACCGCCATACGCGCGCTCATGAGAGAGGGCGACGAGCCGGTGAAGGCCACGTCGCGCGCGAGCCTGCGCCTTCTCGGCTCGGTTGGTGAACCGATCAATCCCGAGGCATGGCAATGGTACTGGCGCGTCGTCGGTGACCGCCGTTGCCCGATCGTCGATACATGGTGGCAGACCGAAACCGGAGGAATCATGATCACGCCCCTGCCCGGTGCGACGGCACTCAAGCCGGGTTCCGCGACGAGGCCCTTCTTCGGCGTCAGGCCCGCCATCGTCGACAATGACGGCCACATTCTCGAAGGTGCCGCCTCCGGCAATCTCTGCCTGCTGGATTCCTGGCCGGGCCAGATGCGGACGGTCTACGGCGATCACGAGCGCTTCATCGAGACCTATTTCTCGGCCTATCCGGGCAAGTACTTTACCGGCGACGGTGCGCGCAGGGACGAGGATGGTTATTACTGGATCACAGGCAGGGTGGACGATGTGCTCAATGTCTCGGGTCACCGCATGGGGACCGCAGAGATCGAGAGCGCGCTCGTTGCCCATCCCAAGGTCGCCGAGGCCGCCGTCGTCGGTGCGCCCCACGACATCAAGGGTCAGGGTATCTACGCCTATGTCACGCTGAATGTCGGCGAAGAGCCACGCGATGACCTCGCCAGGGAGCTCGTCGCGTGGGTGCGCAAGGGTATCGGGCCGATCGCCAGCCCGGACTGGCTGCAGTGGGCCCCGGGCCTGCCGAAGACCCGCTCCGGCAAGATCATGCGGCGCATCCTGCGCAAGATCGCGGAAAACGACTTCGGTAATCTGGGCGACACCTCGACACTCGCCGAACCTGGCGTGGTGGACGATCTCATCGAGAACCGGCGCAACAGATAGGCAGCCCGGGAGCGGGGGACGGTCTCGGGTTCGCAACCGGTCCTTGCGCCCGCTGACGCAGTTCCCTGCGTCGAATTCGGCCAGAAGAGATCGTTTTTCCGCTCGATCAGCTCGACGCATGATCCGGCAACGGACTCCTACCACTCGGCCGGCTTCCTGTCCCTGAAGAACCCGCCTGTCGGCCCGTCATCGGGCAGCGTGGCGAGCCAGGCAACCGTGTCCGCGCCCTCGATGACCGAACGGGGCGCGCTCTCGCCGCCCATGCGGGTCCTCACCCAGCCCGGGCACGCGGCATTCACCTTGACGCCAGCGCCGGCTTCGCGCCCAAGGCGCACCGTCAGGGCATTGAGCGCAGCCTTGGTGATGGCGTAGGCGGCAGGCCCCTCGAGGCCGGTGGCAAAGGAACCCCACGCCGAGGAGACGTTGACAACCCGTCCCCAGCCTCTCGCCGCCATGGCCGGCATGAATGCCTTCGCCATGCGCCAGGGTCCGAGCAGATTGACATCGAGGGCTTCCGTCATCTGATCCCCGGAGCCAGCCAAGAGATCGCCCGTGGCAATCACACCGGCGTTATTGACCAGCACGTCGACATGGACTCCGTCTCGTTCCAGTCTTTCGGCAAGACGGGTGATCGATGCGGGATCCGCGACATCGAGTTCGATCGCAGTGACTGCGAGCCCATCTGTGCGGAGCCCGGCGGCGGCTTCATCTCCCAGAGCAACATTTCTTGAACCGAGCAGGACGCTCATGCCTCCCGCACCCAGATTCCGGCAGGTCTGGAGACCGATACCCCTGTTACCGCCCGTCACGAGAGCCCTGCGCATGGTCATGACCGTTTCTCCATGACAATCGGGTCCTTGTAACATTGCTTCGAAACCGGGACCATATTCGGCGCGCATTCCGGAGTTCAGCCATGCCCAGGTTCGAAGCGGGATATCTTGAGGCCTTCTGTACCGATATTCTTGCCGGTGCCGGCATGCGGGGACCGGACGGGAGAATGGTTGCCGCACATCTCGTCGATTCGGAACTCAAGAATGTCGTCTCGCACGGGGTCAACAGGGTTCCCTACTATCTCTCGCTTTTTGAAAAGGACGGTGCCAAACCGGTTGCCGATGTCACCGCCACGCGCACTGACTCTTCGGTTTTGCGCGTCGATGGCGGTTGCGGGCTCGGCATCCCGGCCATGGAACGCGCGGTCAACGAACTGATCGACATGACACGCGTTCAGCCGATTGCCTGCGCCGGAATTTTCAATGTCTCACATACCGGCCGCTTGGGTGCCTATGCAGAACGTCTGGCCCGCAGCGGAAAATTCGCCATGATCTGCGGCGGCGGAGGCCGGGAGCGCTGGCGCATGGTGGCGGCCCATGGCGGACGGGGTAGCGTACTGTCGACAAACCCCTGGGCGCTTGCCCTGCCGGCGTGCGAAGCCGGATGTGTTTCGGCGGATTTTGCGACCTGTGTCGTGGCAAACGGCAAGATTCGCCTTCGCCGCCGCACCGGTGAAGCCGTGCCCGAAGGCTGGCTGATCGATCGGGAGGGCAATCCCACCACGAGTATCGACGATTACGACGACGGCGGAGCGATTCTGCCCGCCGGAGGCCACAAGGGTTACGGCCTTGCGGTCATCGCCGAATTGGTGGGCGGCGCCATGCTCGGACCGTCATTCGAATTCAACTGGCTCATCATTGCCCTCGACACCGGTGCATTCGGCACTGCTGGGAATTATGACAGGGATGCCCGGGAAATTGTCGAAAGTCTGCGCGCCACGCCTCCGGCACCGGGGATAGACAAAGTGAGAGTTCCGGGCGATCCGGAAAGGGAAAGCGAGACCCTCAAGCGGGAGGCCGGCATCGAACTCCATGCTGAAATCTGGCAGGGCCTCGTCGATGCGGCCCGGGATGTCGGGGTCCCGGTGCCGAAAATTCGTGACGGCGCCTGGACATTCGTCGCGAAGCCAGCGCCCGGAGATGGATCCGGAACGCCGGCTTCATCGAAATCCGATTACACTGCAAAATAGCGGTAGCCGTCGCGGCGTACGCGGCCTTCGGCCAGCAGGTCCTTCAGGGATCTTGTCGTATGCGCGCTAGACAGCGGAACACCCGTCGCTTCCTCCACTGCGCCGCGTATGGCGGAACTCTTGCAGCCGTCGTTTCCTGCCGCCTGGATTACATTGAAGACCTCGGCCATGGCGCGCGCGACGTCCTCGGAAACCGGATTGCGGGGGCGTCCCCGTCTGGCCGGAGCCTCCGGCACTTCTTCAACGGGTTCTTGCCACAAGGGCATTTCGCCCGAATCCCCCCCTGCCGGTGCATCATCCACTGTGGGCGCCTCTTCATCCGCAGGCGCCGCTTCGGGCGCGGCAGAATTGCCGGAGGCCACGAAACGGTAACCTTCCCGGCGAATGGCGCCGACCTGGAGGAGCGTATCGAGTGCGGTGCTCAGGGCCTTCTTGGAGGGAGTCCAACCCGTCCGGCTCCCCACCTGTTCGTTCACGACCGAATGTTTCGCTCCCCTGTCACCGGCAGACGCGATCACTTCGAGGACCACCGCTGCATCGACGGCTGTTGCCTTCGCGGCCGGCGCGGCAGCTTTCTTGCGCGAAGGACGGCCGGGTTTCTTCGACGGCGCGGGCTTGCGCTTTTGGTCGGGGAACAGTGATTCCAGACCGCTCAGTACCTGTTTCATCTCCGCGATGGTTTCCTCAATACCCACCGCTTCGGCCAGGAGCGCCTGACGCTTCTTCTCCGCGTCCGCAATTTCCTTGCCGATAACCGACATAACTCCTGAAATCTTGCCGCTGTTCATGTGTTGTTCCTTTCTTAAATCCCGGCCGTGTCATCGAAAGAGAGGCGGGTGGGTGAAGATAGACGCTCTCATTACGCCGAACCAATTCATGCGTCAAACATTTTCTTACATTGTGTCATGACAGGTTTGTCGGAACAGCAGATCTCCGGCAAGCGCCGGTTGAAATATGACTGAAACATGAATCCCCACCAGGTTTCGACCGGGCCCGGACAATGTGATACGATTTCAGGATCGATGTAGCCTGCGGAGTCTGACACATGACGGATGGTGACGTTTCCAGGGGCTGGGACGAAGACGATTCACATCATTTCATCGACTACGGCGCCTATTTCGTTCCCGAGCGTGAGACCCAGATCGACACGATATGCTGTGTGATACCGGTCCCGCCCGACAATTCCCTCATTGTCGACATCTGCTGCGGCGAAGGTCTGCTTAGCGCCGCTCTGGCGAAACGGTTTCGGAACAGCGAAATACTGGCGCTTGACGGTTCGCCTGCGATGCTCGAGGCAACCAGGGAAAGACTCGGCAAAACCGGGGCTCCCTGGCACACGTCGCTCATGCAGATCGAAGAATCAGACTGGCGACATTTCGATCGGCCGGTCCATGCATTCGTGTCATCGCTTGCCGTCCATCATCTCGACGGCGTGGCAAAGGCCCGGTTGTTCGGGGATCTCGTCAGCGAGCTTGCGTCCGGGGGCGTGATCGTCATCTGTGATCTGGTCGAGGCCCAGCGTCCCGAGGGGCTGAAGCTCTGGGAACGTCACTGGGACGACGGCGTAAGGGAAAGATCGATCATTCTCGACGGTAATGCTGACATGCTGCACTTCTTCCGGAACGATGGCTGGAACTACTACAGCGACCCCGATGCCGACCCGGTCGACAAGCCGTCCGGACTCTTCGAACAGTTGAAATGGATGGAAGAGGCAGGCCTTGTGGATATCGATCTCCACTGGCTGCGGGCCGGCCATGCAATTTTTTCCGGCCGCAAACCGTGATGACCCTTTGTGATTGAACGGACGCACGCAAAATACGCTCGGATATGCCTCGTCACGCGCACTTCGAATAGCCGCAGGAAGTACAGAGGTTGCAGCCTTCCTGGTGGATGAGGCCCGGAAGACTGCATCTCGGGCAGTTCTCGGGGCGGCGACCGGAAGCTGAGAGAAGTTCCGCCTTGTCGTCTTTGGCGCTGATGAATCCGATGCTGATCATGTGGGTTTCGAGGATATCGCCGATGGCGGCCAGCAGCGAGGGAACGTAGCGCCCGTTCATCCACTGCCCGCCTCGGGGATCGAAGACCGCCTTCAGCTCCTCAACGACGAAGCTCACGTCGCCGCCGCGACGGAACACCGCCGAAATCATGCGCGTGAGACCGAGCGTCCAGGCGTAATGGTCCATATTCTTGGAATTGATGAAGACTTCGAAGGGCCTGCGTCGCCCGTTCCTGACGACATCGTTCACGGTGAGATAGATGGCATGGTCGCTCTCGGGCCAGCGAAGCTTGTAGGTCCGGCCCGGAAGAACCTCCGGACGGTCCAGCGGTCTTGTGAGATGAATGACGCCGCCGGTCTCGAAGATGTCGGCTGGCGTTTCGGAAACCGGATCGTCCAGAGGCAGGCTCGGTTCGTCGTCCTCGGCCGGACGGGTCTCGAGAACCGCGCCGGTGACATCATTGGGACGGTAGGTCGTGCATCCCTTGCAGCCGAGTTCATAGGCCCCGAGATAGACATCCTTGAACGCCTCGAACGGGATGTCTTCGGGCACGTTGATGGTCTTCGAGATCGAGCTGTCGATGTACTTCTGGACCTCGGCCTGCATGCGGATGTGATCGGCCGGCCTCAGCACCTGGGCATCGACGAAATAGTCCGGCAGGGGTGCGTCCGGACTTCGCAGCCTGCGCCACAGCCTGACGGCGTAGTCGGCCACCTCCTCGCTCCTGCGGCTGCCGTCGGGCATCAGGACATTGCGCGTGTAGGAGAACGCGAACACCGGTTCGAGCCCGGACGAAATGTTGTCGGCAAAGAGCGAAATCGTCCCGGTCGGCGCGATCGACGTCAGGAGAGCATTGCGTATGCCATTGGCGGCGATGGCCTCGCGGACGTCCCCGTCGAGACCGGCGATATTCTCGCCCGCCAGATACGCCTCGCTGTCGAAGAGCGGAAAGGCCCCCTTCTCGGCAGCAAGCCGTGTCGATGCCAGATAGGCCTGGCGCCGAAGCCGGGCAAGCCAGGAACCGGTCAACCGGAGTGCGCGGTCGCTCCCGTAGCGCGCCTTCATCATGATCAGCGCATCGGCCAGCCCCGTCACGCCGAGCCCGATGCGGCGCTTGGCCATGGCCTCCTGTCTCTGCTCTTCGAGCGGAAAGCGCGACACGTCGACCACATTGTCCATCATGCGTACGGCCACGGCGACCGTGTGGTCCAAGACCACCTCGTCGAGACGCGCATCGTCGGTGAAGGGATCCTCGATGAACCGCGTGAGATTGATTGATCCGAGAAGACAGGCGCCGTAGGGCGGCAGGGGCTGCTCGCCGCAGGGATTGGTGGCGTTGATCGTCTCGCAATAGGAAAGGTTGTTCCTGGCGTTGATCCGGTCGATGAAGATCACGCCCGGTTCGGCGCAGGCGTAGGTGCTGCGCGTGATCCGGTCCCAAAGTTCGCGGGCGCTGCGCGTACCATGGACGACACCGTCGAACGTCAGTTCCCAGGCACCATCCTGCCTCACCGCGCTCATGAAGGTATCAGTCACGAGAACCGACAGATTGAACATGCGCAGGCGGCCGGCCTCCTGCTTGGCATCGATGAACGCCTCGATGTCCGGATGGTCGCAGCGCATGGTGGCCATCATTGCGCCGCGGCGGTGACCGGCACTCATGATGGTGCGACACATGGAATCCCAGACATCCATGAACGTGAGCGGTCCGGAGGCATCCGCGCCCACCCCCTTCACGAGAGCCCCGGCCGGACGCAGTGTCGAGAAGTCGTAGCCGATCCCTCCACCGGCCTGCATGGTGAGCGCCGCCTCCTTCAAATGGTCGAAAATTCCGCCCATGTCGTCGGGAATGGCCCCCATGACGAAACAGTTGAAGAGAGTGACGTTCCTGTCGGCACCGGCACCCGCCAGGATCCTGCCGGCAGGCAGAAAGCGGTATCCCGACATGGCCTCGAAGAATTGCCGTTCATGATGGTCGCGCACATCCTCGGCTTCGACCGACGCCAGGGCGCGGGCAACCCTTTTCCAGCTCGCCTCGACATTGTCGTCGACGGGCGTGCCGTCGGGAGCCTTGAGACGGTACTTCATGTCCCAGATCTGAAGGGCGATGGGTGACGGTGCGTCGTTCATGAAGACATCCCGGATTGCATTTCCAGCATCATAACGTTCTTGAAATGTACACTCAACGCAATTGCCCGGACCGCTGTAAGGATTCTGCCTCGACGATCAGCCGCGAAGTCTCGGTTTCGATTCTGTTTTCCAGTTCATTCATGAACTTGTGCCGCGGCAGAGCGGGCGGTATCGCTTCGAGAAGCGCGATGACCGCCCGCCCGGGTCTCTTCCTGACACGCTTCGGGGCCCAGAACAGCCCACAGTTCAACGCAACCGGAACGACCGGTACGTCGAGAGCAGAGTAGAGACCGGCCACACCCCTCTGATAGGCGACCCTCTCGCCTGGAGCCGTGCGCCTGCCTTCGGGAAAGATCACCAGGGACTTGCCCTCGTCAACGGCCCTCCTGGCATTCGTCATGATCTGCCTCAGAGAGGCGGTGCCGGCGCTGCGGTCGATGGCAATGACATCCATGGCCGCGATGAACCAGCCGGCGACGGGAACGTCGAGGATTTCCTGCTTGAGCACGAAACACGCGTCGGGAAAGAGCCGGACAAGGGCATAGGCGTCCAGCGCGGACTGGTGCTTGACCGCGATCAGCGCTGCTCCGGCAGGCAGGTTCTTCCTGCCCCTCACCTCAAGGGCGAGTCCTGCAATCGATTCCAGGAGAAAGAGCTGGATACCCGCGAACCAGGAAGGGGTTCTGGATGCAAGGCGACGCGCGAAAAGCAGTGCCGGCAGCATCACGATGCCACCAATGATCATGACGCCCAGGGACGCGCCGAGAAACAGCAGCGACCGGAACATGGTCATTCCGGCGGCCAGAACAGGCTGACAAGAAACTTCGAGTATTCACCGGCGAGCAGGATCAGGGTTCGTGGATGCCGCCACCAGATGTCCATCCGGACCGTTCGGGAATCGACCGGATAGGGAATGATCTCGATCGTCGGCATCATCCGCCTGAACAGTACGAGACTGCGCGGCATGTGATAGTTGGCGGTCACGAGAAACATGGATGTGCGCTCGCCCGACGCCATCCAGTTCGCCGTCTCGCGTGCATTCCCCACCGTATGGCGGGCATCGTGTCCAAGGTCGATGCAGCATGCCAGCGTTGTCAGTACCTGGGCATTGAGATCGAGGATTTCCGCGACATCGACCCCGGTATGGACTCCGGTCACGAACAGCCGATCCGCCACCCCCTCCTCGAGAAGTCCGATCCCGGCAGGCAACCGTTCGCTGCCGCCGGTCAGCACGACGATCGCATCCGCCTGCCGCGTCACGGCCGGGGACGCCTGCGGTATGTATGCCGCAAAACTCACCAGTCCGCCGACCCAGACAAGTGACAGGATCAGCAGCAAGACGACGAAGGTCCGGAAACGGCTTGCCTTCCGGCGCCTCACGGCATTCGACCCAGAGTGGACGTGACCGTCAACCGCGCGGCGAACATGGTCACCAGAGCCGCCACGACCGGGAGGGCGCCGAGGATGAGCCATTCGCGGAGCCCGAAGACGACCGCCGGCAGCAGCGGGGCCTCGGCACCCCCGGACAACTCACGCACCAGGATAAGGATGAGGACCGCCAGTCCGGTTCCGGGCAAGCCGCCGATCAGCGCAAGAATGAGCGACTGGACCTGGAACTGGTTCGCCACATAGCTGTCCCGGGCTCCGACCTGATGCAGGATCTCGATGGTGCTCCGATGAATGGAAAGAGCCGTGCGCGTCACGTAGATGATCGAGACTACCGAGACCAGCGCAATGACGACCAGCATCAGGGCGGCCACCAGCTGGGCGGTGCCCATGGTGTTGCGAACGGCCTGAAGCCACAGCGGCTCGGCGTAAACCGTCACGCCCCCGACGCGCTCCTCCAGGATCTTCCTGATCACCTGCACATCGAGGGATTCGGGCGAAGAAGTTTCGACATCGATCAGCGCCGGCAGGGGCAGGAGTGCCAGATCGGGATTGCCTCCCGTCCAGGCCTCGAGCGTCTCGAGGATCTCGTCATCGCTGACCGGTTGCGCCATGGTAATCCCGGGGATCTGAAGCAGGACCTTCACGGCCCCATCGACGCCGCCACCGGCAGCGGTTTCCGGAGAGACCTCCACCGTCAGACGGGGGTGATAACCGGCTTGCCACTGATCCGTGACCTTCTCGATGGCAAGCGAGGCGGCGAGCACCATGGTCGACAGGAACACCATGGCCCCGATGATCGTCGGGAAGAAGCGCGACGAGGGGTCCGAGGCAAGAGGGACCTCCCGCGATCTCTGCCGCAGCCTCACCATGAGTCTTCCTTTTCCAGGCGGCCCTCTTTCAGATGGAGCACAGGATGGGGGAAGCGTTGCGGCAACCTCGTGTTATGCGTCGCTATCACCAGGGTCGTACCGTAGCGATTGAGCTCCATGAAGAGTGTCAGCAAGCGGTCCGCCATCGGCTCGTCAAGGTTGCCCGTCGGCTCGTCGGCAAGAAGCACATCCGGTTGGCCGATCACCGCGCGGGCCACCGCCACACGCTGTTTCTCGCCCCCGGACATGAAGGGGGGTCTCACATCCGCCATGGAATCCAGCTCCACCCATTCGAGAAGCTGGTGCACATGATCGTGAACCATCCCCGGATCCGTGCCGACGATCCTGAGCGGAAGCGCAACGTTGTCGAAAGCGGAAAGATGATCGAGCAGGTGGTAGTCCTGGAACACGACTCCGATGCGCCGCCGGATTCCGGTCAGGGCCTGGCGCGATGCCGTCACGACGTCGCACCCGAACATGGTCAGAAGCCCCCTTGTCGGACGCCGTCCGAGATAGAGCAGGCTCAGAAGCGAGGATTTGCCGGCACCCGTCGGTCCGACAAGATAGTGGCCGGAACCCGGTTCCAGGGTGAGATCGATATCATGCAGCACCTCCGGTCCACTGCCATAGCGAAGACCGACGTTCTCGAACCGAATCACGTCCGCATTCCCTGGTTCATGCCTGCGGTGAAAGGCCGGGCTCCACGCGATCCCGGCCGACGGTTGATCTTACCATACGGGAAGTGCCGGACGCCATGCACAGAGGGGTGAACGTGTGCAACAGCCATCGGCGGCAAGCAGATTGTCGTTCCCGGCAACCGGCGTCGCCGTCAGCAAGGATACCGGGAATCTCCTGCACGACACCTGCCGCACCCGGTCCGGAGTCGCCACACGGCGGATGGGGCGGGACGATGGCATCGCGAGTCCTCCGAGACCTCTGATTCGTCCGCGTTATGTCTTCGAACTCCGAGGCAGCAGCGTCGCCATTGGCTATGTGTGAGCAGAACGTTATCTGTGGGGATATGGCAGCAGCACCTGTTCCTGTCCCTGACATTCCCTTGCGCCGCAGCGTCACGCCGGTGATGGCCTGATCCGGGTACTCGTCGAGGGGTGACCGACAGTCTCTTGCGGGAGCGGCGGATGATGAGGGATGATCCCGATGTTGTGCCAAGGTTTCGTCAATGACCAACTGGGAGGGAAACCGATGATCGCGTTCAAGCTGGGACACGACAGGATCGATCTGGATGTCTGGGGGCCTCCTGAACGATTGTCCGCCGTCACCCTGGAGGGAGCACCTATCATGCACGGCAAGGCACTGTACGGTGGAGGCGAAGGGCCGATTTCGGCTGGGGTCTACGAGGTCACACGAGGGAAATTCAAGGTCATCTATCCCTTTCATGAACACGCGACCGTTCTTGAAGGAGAGGTCACCCTGTCTGATGAAAACGGAAACAGCGTGACCTACGGACCGGGCGACAGCTGGTTCTGCCACCAGGGTGAAGTCATTACCTGGAACGTGAGGTCCGAGAGGTTACGGAAGGCCTTCTTTGTCGTTACGGCCGACAGGTTTGTGACAGTTGCACCCGCAAGATTCGAGGAGTCGGAATCAAGGGTCGTCGGGTAGCGGTAACCGCCAGGCAGACAAACCACACGGATCATCCGGTCTGAAGGACGGCACGAGCAGGCACGCCGGTCATGGAACAGTAATATCTTCACTGGAAGGCGGAGTGCCATGCCCGGTACAGGCCTTCGTTTCGTCGCAACTCCAATTGCATCCTCACGCGCCAGCTTCTTCCGGTATTCGACGATCAACCTCCTGATCGCATCGAACGCACAGCAGTGAACCGTTGGTTCGACAGCTACAGCATGACAGTACCCGGTGGGACCAGCACGACCCTTGACCTTCGGCGCCAGGTCATGAATCGCGCTATGGTTCACGGCTGTGTCCAGACCAATCCCGCCACTGCCATTCGCCAAAATCCGAGACGAAAAATTCCGCGAGATGGTGGAGATATCTCAGCCGCTGTTCGGCGAGTGGTGTTGCCTGGTGTTTCTCAATCGTACCGGGCTTCGTGAATAGTGTCTCGAACATTGCGGTGTTGCCGTGCTGCTGGAGCCACGATCTTGTGCACCGTATGCCTTCAGAAAAATTAATTTTCCTGCCGCACCGTCTACGCACTGCCAAACAATGAATTTTCAAAACATCGCAAAACAATCCTCTGTGGAACATATGCCTGAAACCTCTCCACGACGTAACGCTCGTCCGCCACGCCACGGCCGAATACGTGGGTCAAGATCGTGGATACGTTCCCGGGAACCGCTATCGCTGCATGCATGGTGCCGTCTCCTTCATGCCGATTGTCGGGACCGGCGGGGGGATGCGGCACCGGTTCGGCATAGCGCTTGCGTGCGGCGAGAGCGTCACCATTGCCGGGTTCGGTACGTTTTCGGCGAAAAGGCGCCCTGCACGCGCGGGTCGGAACCCGCGCACCGGCGAGCCCATCGCCAACGGGGCGTCGAACACGGTGTCCTTCAAGGCAGGCAAGGCGCCGAACGATTCAGTGAACTGAGGTCGACGGGCCGGGTCAACGCCCAGGGACTGCTCAGTCGTATGGTCCTGCACGTCAAGTTCCCGAATTGGGACGCCTTCCACGTGATCGGCCACGACAGGCGATGAATCGGAAACGGCAATGTCACGATGTCGGGCCGGCGTGGGCCGGATGGCGCCACAAGGCCGGGGCCATGATGGCGGTTATCGCAGTTGCCTGGTGCATGCCCGTCGGTCCCGCCGGCGCCAACTGGTGCCTGCGCGCCGGAATCGGTCTCGACCGCCCGGAGAAGACCACCTTTACGGATCGGGACTGTTCGAGCGCCTCGCCGACGGCGCTCTATGGTTGCGGCACGGGCGGCGATGGAGCTCCCTATCGTTCGGTTGGCGATTTCGGGACCGCGATGCCGCTCGAACTCGGGCGTGGCTACACAGTGTCGCCCGCGGCGCGGCTCGAGGATCTGGTCGAATACCGTCCGCACTTCGACTTCAAAGGGCGGGCGAATTTCCTGTCGCCGGAGAGCAGGCAATCCGTCGCTGCCGATCTGTCATCGTTTGCAGGCATGCTGGCCGCCTACATCGACCTGCCCGGCCCGGGCGTCCCAGGCCTCCAGCCGTTTGTCGGTGCCGGGCTCGGCATCGTGCGCACCCGGATCGGCCAGACCCGCACGACGTTTCCGGCGACGGCGACCATCGTCCCGGGTGCAAGTCGGACAGGTCTGGCATGGATGATAACGGCGGGAGTTGCGGCAGCACTGGGCGAGTGCGAGACGGTCGACCTGGCGTGGCGCTATTCCGACCGCGGCGCTGTCCATACCGAACGTGGCGCGGGCCGGGTGATCTCGCGGGACGGGAGCCGCGAACCGCTGCCCCTCGATCTCGCCGAGACGCGGGCAAAGCTCGCGGGCCATGGAATGCGGCTGTCCCTGCGCTATGCCTTCTGAGGTGGTTGCATTAAGGAAGTCAGGATGAACGGGGAAACAGGGAATGGAACAGCCAGGGCGGTAACGCCAAGCGAGGCCGATCATGGATGCGATGGTCGGCTCGTTCGGGATCATGTCCGTGTGATCTTCCCGAGGACAGTTCCAGCGCCACCTGACCGCTGCGGCCACGGAAGCGCCGGGCAGCATACGCGGATGATTCGATGAACGGGCCCTCGCGCGACGACGTGGCGGCGCGAGAGGCTGCCGCCATCACGCTCGCGGAATACGACCGCATGTCGGCCGCCTACTGCCTCGGCACCGCCGACCACGACGTGAGCCAGAACATCGCGGCCCTGCTGGACGCTATTGAGGGCCCGCCGCCCCATGCGATCCTCGACCTCGGTTGCGGGCCGGGCCGTGATCTCCACGCCTTTGTAGCGCTCGGTCATGATGTTACAGGCCTCGATGGTTCGGTCGGGCAGGTCACCATCGCCCGCAGCGAGACCGACTGCCAGGTGCTCCATCAGGATTTCCTCGACCTTGACCTGCCACCCGCCCGCTTCGACGGAATCTTCGCCAATGCCGCGCTGTTCCATGTGCCGAGCAGCCAGATTGTACGCGTTCTCACCGATCTCGCGGCCGCGCTGAAGCCCCGCGGCGTGCTTTTCTGCTCGAACCCGCGCGGTAAGAACGAGGAAGGTTGGGTCGGCGGCCGCTACGGTTGCTTCTACGATCTGGAAACGTGGCGCGCCCTCGCCAGTGCAGCGGGCTTCACAGAGCTCCACCACTACTACCGCCCACCCGGACGACCCCGTGCAGAGCAGCCCTGGCTCGCCACGGTCTGGCGCAAGTGCGAAGGAAGTACCGGACCTGCGTAGAGGCGGTGGAATTCGTCCTACGGCGATGGCAGTTGCGGCGCAGTGATGGAATATGACCTGCCATACATTCGATCTCGGCGTCGTGCAGAGGACAGTTCACCTGTCCGGCAGGGATAGGCGTTCACCGATCGAGTCAGCGCCGCCTTACGCCCAGAGGAAACGAACATGGTCAAAGACGCGCCCATTCCGGCGACGCCGACTTGCTATTTGTTTATTACCCAAGGCCAAGGCTCTTGGGAGAAGCAAATTAATTGTCTTTTTGCCGCGCGGACATCCGCCCATGTGGCACAACGGTGGCGGAAATCACGATTACATCGTTGGGCCGAACTGTCCGAGTCTGGTTCGTCTCTGCGGATCTTCACCGTGAAGTAGGGAAACGTATTGCAGAGGCGGACGAACATGTAAGGGGCCCCGCAGTGAGGGAACATGCCATGGGGTAGGCTTGATCGAGCCGCCGATGGATGCAGCACGGGGCGAGGTCGTGGTCGATCTCGGACCGGGTAGCGGCGATTGGCATTTGCATGGGCGGCGGGCACGGTTGACGGGAGTATGGCCAGGTGGCCTCGGCGAGTGAAGGTGGCCGCTACCGCTCGGGTGGGCGAACTGGAACGAAGGCTGGACATTCCGGTGGACAGTGGCGTCGAAGCGAGCGGTTCTCGATGCCGACCCGACTGACGCTTTGCGGATCATGCGTGCGCTGTTGCTGCGCAAGGTGCGGCTACGCTTGATCGCGGTTCTACGCGCGTCTCGAATGCGGATTCCTGGGCGTCAAGTGCGACGCCTGCCGGCATGAGAAGGAGGTGGCGCGGCTGTTGGCGCCGGTGGACGCGACGCTTGCGCGCTATCCGCCGTCCTGGCCCTGACAAGGCATGCCCAGTCGGTCATGCCAGTTTCGTCGCAACCGCGGGGCCAAGTCGGCGAAGCTGTCGCCGGTCTCATGGCAAGCGACGATGCGGTCGGTGCGAAAGTGGCGGAAATCGTCGCGCAGTTCACACCAGGCCCGCACCTTTGGTGCTGAACCAAACTGTAACTAACTGATACAACGACGTTTTCTCTCTCGCAATTTCGTGCCGGGTGGACGGAAACACGACGTTTCCGTGCCCCCGGTGCAACAGCAACGGAGAGAGAAACATGCCGACAAGTCGTCTCACGCAACATCGGGTCGACGCCCTCAAGCCGCGCAGGAAAACCTGCGACATTCGCGATACCGATATCAAGGGTTTCGGTGTCCGGGTTCTGCCTTCGGGCAGCAAGCGCTATTTCCTCCACAGTCAGGTCGACGGCAATCGGATCTGGCGTGCCATCGGTGATGCCGATGACATCACGCTGGAGTGCGCCCGCTCGAAGGTGCGAGCTTTGCTGGCGTCGAGGCGCAACGGTGAAGAGTCCGCTCCCGGCACCTCCGATGTTCCGTTCGAGACGGTGGCTGAAGAGGTCTTCCGGCGTTATCGGCGGCACTGGAAACGGAGCACGCTGGAGGTCAATCTCGGGTACTTCAGGAATCAGATCCTGCCCTGGTTCAGGGGCAGGCCGATTGCCGACATCACGCGCCGGGACATTCAGCAGTGGTTCGCCTCGCTCCATGCAACGCCGGTGGCCGCGGACCGCTCGGCACCGGTTCTCTCGGTGATCCTCAAGCAGGCCGAGGTCTACGGCTACCGTCCCGAAGGCTCCAATCCCTGTACCGGTATCAAGCGCTATCGCAGGCGCGGCCGGGAGCGCTTCCTGACAGCCGACGAGATGCGCCGGTTGAGCCACATTCTCGACCGCCATCGTGAAAGTCATCTTCTGGAAACTTCGATCGCGCGTCTGCTTCTCCTGACCGGATGCAGGAAGTCGGAAATCCTGACACTCAAGTGGTCCGAGTACCGCGAGGGGAAACTTCATCTCTCGGACAGCAAGACGGGACCGCGCACGGTCTGGCTGTCGTCCGCCTCCCGCCGGGTCCTCAATGGCCTGCAGAAGTCCGGCCCCTGGGTGTTTCCGTCACCGCGCCGGAACAGCCATCTTTCGAGAAGCGCTCTCCACGGGTTCTGGCGGAATGTTCGCGCCGAGGCAGGCATTGAGGATGTCCGTTGCCATGACCTTCGCCAATATTCCGGAGGGATTTCGAGAAGTGCATTAAAGGCTCGTGATTACAGTGAGTTCACGAGCAACCCATGGTTGAAATTCCGGAATAATCCGGTCGTCTTCTCTTGCTGGCAATGGTGCCAGATTTGAGGAGAAGACGCATGTCGATTGAACTTGATTTTCCTGCTTCACAGGGGCGCCAGCAGTTGTGCATCGGCCCGTTGGCCTGTGATCTCGACGCATTCATCGGGCGTCTGGAAGCTTTGGGCCATACCCGTATGACGGTCAGACACAAGGTCCAGTTCGTCAGAGACCTCAGCCGTTGGATGGCGCAGCGAGGGATCGGTGTCGAATCCCTTGAAGACCTGCAGATCAAGACCTTCCTGTCGACGAGGGATCCTGGATACAGATACCGGGGCGAGCCAACGACCGCCCGGCAGCTGCTGGGTCATTTGCGTGATCTCGGCCGGATCCCGGCAGTGTCATCTTGTTCCGGTAGCGATGATCCGATCCGGCGGATCGAATCCCGCTGGGAACGCTTCCTGATCAGGGAGCGAGGTCTGAGTCCGGCCACGGTCAACCGCTATCTTCCGATCGTTCACAGCTTTCTCAGCGAACACTTCGGGACACACGCCGTCGCTCTTGAGAGACTGACCGGCCAGGACGGTAACCGGTTCATCCTGCGCCACAGCCATCAGGCCAGCCGGTCTTCCTCCAAATTGCACGCGACGGCACTGCGCAGCTTCCTGCGCCATCTGTATCAGCGCGGTGACACTCCCCGTGATCTTGCCGGAGCGATTCTCCCGGTCATGGACTGGCGATTGTCGGGCTTGCCCAAGGTGCTGGCTCCGCAGCAGGTCGAGGCCATGCTCGGGACCTGCGACCGCACGACGCCGATCGGTGGTCGGCGCGACCACGCCATCGTGTTGTTGTTGGCGCGCCTGGCACTGCGCGCCGGAGAAGTGGTGGTGATGACGCTGGATGATGTTGACTGGAACAAGAGTGTCGTGATCGTCACCGGCAAGGGACAAAAGCGCGAGGGATTGCCTCTGCCTCATGACGTCGGGGAGGCCTTGGTCGGGTATCTGCGCGAAGGCCGCCCAGGTTGTTCCACCCGACGTCTGTTTGTCCGAAGTCGCGCACCACATGTGGGATTCAGATCCTCAATGGCGGTCTGCAATGTCGTGCAGCGTGCCTTGAAGCGTGCCGGAATCGAATCTGCGTTCAAGGATGCCCACCTGCTGCGTCATTCCCTGGCGACCAGAATGTTGCGTCACGGGGCCTCACTTGAGCATCCATTGGGCAGATCCTGCGTCATCGGCATCCCGAGACAACCCAAATCTACGCCAAGCTCGATCTCGAGGCGTTGCGTGGTCTGGCGCCTGTTTGGCCCGGAGCCAAGACATGACAGACCTGGATCTCCTCCTTGGCGAGTACCTGACACGTCGTGCGCTTGGCGCCAGGCTGAAGCTCCAGGGACGGTTGTTGAAGCCCTTCGTCGCCTTCGCCGCACAACACGGGAACACCTTCATCACACGAGAGTGCGCTCTGCTTTGGGCAACCCAGCCGGCCAAGGCACAACCCTCCCAATGGGCCGATCGTCTCGGCATGGTGCGCCGCTTCGCTGATTATGCCAACGCCGTGGATGAGCGCCACGAGATCGTGCCACCAGGACTGCTGCCTTACCGGTATCGCCGCCGCAAGCCCTACATCTACAGTGACAGGCAGATCGCCGATCTGATCGCTGCTGCACGGCGATTGCCAGGGACGACCGGGCTCAGACCCCTGACCTACGCCGCTGTGATCGGGTTGTTCGCGGTCACCGGCATGAGGACCAACGAAGTCCTGAATCTCGACCGCGATGATGTCGATCTTGCCCAGGGCATCCTGACAGTCCGGGCCGGCAAGTTCGGCAAGTCACGCCACATCACCCTGCATGCCTCGACCAATCAGGCACTGGAACGCTATGTGCGACAGCGCGATCTCCGTTGTCCTGCTGCCCGCTGTCCGGCCTTCTTCGTCGCCGAGAACGGGCTCCGGATCACAGATTGGACGTTGCGTTCCACGTTCGTGAACCTGTCCCGGAAGACCGGCTTGCGGGGCCCGTCGAAGTCTCATGGCAGGGGCCCTCGTCTCACGGACATACGCCATTCATTCGCCGTCAAGGCTCTGCTGAGATGGTATCGCGATGGCGTCGATGTCGAGCAACACATCCCCCGTCTGACAACCTGGCTCGGACATGTCCATGTCAGCGATACCTATTGGTATCTCACCGCCACCCCGGACCTGATGCAGCTTGCCGCTCGCAGACTCGATCACGGTTCGGATCGGAGGTTGTCATGACAACGGTCGCCGACTTCCCCCGCCTCCTGGCGATGTTCTTCACCAAACGCCTGATCGAACAGCGTCAGGCAAGCCCGCGTACCATCGCCAGTTACCGGGACACCTTCCGCCTGCTGGTTCACTACGCCCAGCGAACGTTGAAGAAGCCTCCTGCGGACCTCGCACTCGATGACATCGACTCTGCATTCGTGGGTGACTTCCTGAGCCATCTCGAGAACGAACGCTGCAACAGTCCACGGACCCGCAACAGCCGCTTGGCCGCCATCCACTCCTTCTTCCGCTACGTCGCCTTGCATGAACCACAACACGCCGCTTTGGCTCAGCAGATCCTGGCCATGCCAAGCAAACGTTACACCCGTCGTCCCGTGGCCTTCCTCGACCATGACGAAATCACAGCGATGCTCCAGGCGCCGGATCTCCAGACTCCGTCTGGACGGCGCAACCGCACCTTGCTCCTGGTCGCCGTACAAACCGGATTGCGCGCATCGGAGATTATCCGTCTGCATTGCGAAGATGTCCAACTCGGTGTTGGAGCCCACCTGCGGTGCCACGGTAAAGGACGAAAGGAACGCTACGTCCCGCTCCGCAAGGATACGGCAACGCAATTGAGGGCGTGGCTCAAGGAGCGCCGCGGTGAACCAGGCGATCCCGTCTTCCCCAACCAACAGGGCAGATCGCTGACCCATGACAGTCTCGACTATCTGCTCGCCAAAAACCTCGCCATCGCACAAACCCAATGTCCTTCCCTCAAGAAAAAACGCGTCACGCCCCATTGTCTCAGGCATACCGCTGCCATGTCGCTCCTGCACAGCGGAGTCGACCGGGCCGTCATTGCCCTGTGGCTCGGACATGAATCCGTGGAGACGACTTATGTCTATCTGCACGCCGACCTCAAGCTAAAGGAGAAGGCTATGGCCAGAACCACGCAGTTCGGCCTGTCACCAATCCGATCGTCGTCGGTGAAGACAATCGCATCATCGAGAATGACTGGTGCAGGCGTACCGCTCCGCGCCAGCATCCGGGCAAAGGCCAACCGAACAAGAAGCGCAATCTGTTCCTGTGTGCCCCCCGATAGAACCTCGAATTCCTCTTCCATGCCTGCCCGTTCCAGGGCAGCAGGCAGTACCTGTTCTGCATCAATACGCAATGCTGCCTCCGGCCACAGCAAGCGCAGAAGCGGTTCAAATTCGGCCAAGACTGGCTTCACATAGCGATCTCGCGCGAACGCTCGAGCGTTTTCCAAGACTTCCTCAAGCTTTCTTAGAACCGCAACCTCGAATTTGAGCTCGTCAAGGACGCGTTCTGCATCGCCCACGCGCGTGATGACGTCAGACAGTTCTTCCTCGACCGCCTCGCCGGCCAGGAGGTCAATCATCGTGTCCAGTTTCCCGAGTTCGACGCGAATGCGCTGCCTATCCGTCTCGACGCGATCGATGCTCGATTGCGCGCTCTCGAGAACAGCCTTAGACATCATGGATTGACCTGTCCTGGCCTCGAGTGTCGTGGGTTATGCTCGAGGTCAGTTACTTCCATCGAACACAGAGCCACATCGAGGAGGACAGGTCCTGGTCGAGTATAGCGCATATGTTGGTCTGAACGTGCACAAGGACACGATTTCGGTGGCGGTCGCCTTGCCGGGCCGCGAGGATCCGGTGTTTCGGGGTGAGATCCGCAATCAGCGTTCATCCTTGCGCCGTCTGATCGGGCGTTTGAGTCCCGATGGCGAGGTCATCAGTTTCTGCTACGAGGCGGGTCCCTGCGGATATGGTGTATCGCGAGATTGTGGCAACGGGTCATCACTGCGAGGTGGTGGCACCGAGCCTGATCCCGCGGCGTGCCGGCGACCGGGTGAAGACGGACCGGCGCGATGCGGTGAAGCTGGCAGGCCTGTACCGTGCTGGAACGCTGACATCGGTGTGACACTTTAAAGGTGGCTATTTAGGTTATAGACGTTGAAACCACACATGTCTTCTCTCTCGAATAGTTATTTTATAACCGGTTGTTACTGGTCTGTCAACGCTCGTATTGGGATTGTTGAAGTTGTATAAGTTCTCGAACAGAACTGGCATCAGTTGCACTCGGGGTTGTCATGTGCGATTCTTGGCGCCTGTCAGATAACTTGTTACGTTGACCCGATATACTTTCCAACCAGCGAACGATGGATTTATGGCATACATGCAACCTATTGAGGTTTTGTTGATCATTCCGCTCAGGGACAAGACGCTTCAGGGCCTGTCGCGATCCCGTACACGCATGGCCCGGCAAGGACATCATCATGAACGACGCGGCGGACGGTAAACGCAAACCCAGATCCATCATGGCCACCGACAGCGAGTGGACACGCATCAGGGAACGGGCCGAGCGGGAAAGAATTTCGATCTCCCGCTATGTCGTGCGACAGTCCCTGGAACGGTCGAAAGACCAGCTCGGGAGGGCCGGCTTCCGTTGAGCGTGCAGTGGCGGATGGCGCGGGACATCCGCGTGTTGTTGCGTCTCGAGGAACTACGCTTTTCCCAGGCCGGCCGGGAGGACACCTGGCTTGCCGTGGTGGGTGACGCCGAGGCGCTTCTCGATGCCGAGGCTCTGCAGGACTGAAGACGGTGCGGCGTTCCCTGCAGCACAGCATCAGTTGCAAGCCCAGCGAGTGGAAGGCGATCAAGGCCCGGGCGAAGGCTTTTAACATGTCGACCTCGCGCTTCATCATCCGTTGCGCCCTCGTCGAGAACGATGACCGACGCTCTGGGCTGTCGAAAGATGAACAGCAGGCTCTGGCCGATGGCGTGGAACGGCTTGCCGCCGGTATCGAGGCTCTGGTGGTGCCGCTGCCGGGATCCGGCGTGACGTTGCGCGAGGCGCTGGCTTTCCTGCACCTGGAGGCGCAATCGCAGCAGACAAGAAGGAAGCATCCCGTGCGGCGGCAGACGGGACCGGGCCAGCCGGGCTTGCCCGGACCCGACCTGGACGGGGACGGACGGTGACTGGAAAGGAAGACAGGGAGGCCGCCAGGACACAATCGGTGTCCTGCACCCGCCTGGAATGGGAACGTCTTCGCGAATGTGCGAGACGCAAGAGAATGTCGATATCCCGGTTCGTCGTCGAGCGTGCTCTCCATGGCGACCCGCGCGGAAGTGCCGGACAGTCGCAGGACCTGGCCTTGACCGGGGACGGGCAGCGAACGCTCCATGACAGGGTGATGGCTCTTGCCGATCTCCTTTTGCCGCTTCTGAAACCGGCTGACGCGCAACAACCCAGCCTGCCGAGCGCGGTGCGGGTACTGTTCGATATGAAGCTCGACGAGATGACCCGGACCGGACGTCACCGGAAGATGGCAAAATTGCTCGCCACCGTGTTCGGCGATGACCGGGCTTCGCAAATCGCCGAGGAGGTTCGTGAACGGAACCGTGGCCGTTGAAAGCTGTTTCACGCGGTACCGGGCATGGAATGCAGCACGTTGGGGACGGCAACGTCTCATACAACGGTTATACAACCACGTTTCATGCCGTTTCGGTGCACGGCGTGTTTGCGGCACGCAGAACGTGGTGCTGAATGATTATACAACATTTATACAACTACCATTCACGCTGTCATTTTCCAATCCCGATTCCGGCTCGCCACTGGCCTGCTTTTGTCTGTCTGGCAGGCTCGGCATCACGTCCATGCGTGTCTGCGGATTGACTTCTGACACTGGAAATCGTATATAAAGACGCGTGCTCGATTCCGAAACCGTCCGCCAGGTCCCGAGGACCTCCGGACATTCCGACTCCGTACAGATCACTCCCGAAACAAGCTTGGACAACCGTTCGCGACTGGCACTTGCCGCTTGCGACCGGTCGGCGCCTCAAGCGCCGCAGGGTCTTGGATATCAACCGGATGGAGATCGAAAACATCACCGATGCCAGCATTCGCATCGCTCACGTCTTTCGGCTGTGTTTTCGAAATCGCCTCCTGGCGCTCCCGCGCCTTCCTGCCATCCTCCGGCATCCTCACCCGCGTCCTCAGCCACAGTCCTGTCACATCGCAGCACGTCTCCATCAACCCTCGCTCGGAACGCGAGATCAACATCGGAGTCACCTATGGACAATGATACCAATTCCAACATCGTGCCCAAAAAGGTCGTGCTTGCCTTCGTGCCCGAATACACCGCCGACCCATCCGAACCCCAGCGGATCCGCATCGTCTTCCAAGGCATGCCCGGTTACGCGGAAACATCCATCACCGCCGACAACCTCGACGCAGCCGAATGGCTTTGCGATTATGGTAACAATAGGACTATGGAGAGTTGAAGAGTTAAGGCCCCGCAAACGCTGGGTTTCGGGGCCAAAACAGTTTCCATAGTATTAGACTCTCTTGAGGTCACGGAACATTGAGATCAAGTCGTCCGGCATATTGTTGAACTTGCCTTTCCTGATGTGTGGCGGAACCATTTCCCCCAGTATTTCGAGTTTCTGTATTGGTTCTGCACGCAGATATATTTCGGTCGTCTGCACACTCGCATGACCTAGCCACAACGACACCTTTCGTGGATCTCTGACCACCTCCAAGGTATGGATGGCGCAGGAATGTCGAATGACATGCGGACTGACCCGCTTTTCTGCGATCGATGGAACTTTCTGCTTGGCTGCGGCGACATGGAGCGCAAATCGATGTGCAAACCCATGCCGGATCATCGCCCTTCCTCGGGCATTCAGGAAGAGATGATCACTGATACGATCCGGTCGTATGGCCAGCCAATCCTGTAAGAGCGATCGCGTCTCCTTTCTCACCGGTAACTTGCGGTCGCGCCGGCCTTTACCCATCACATGAACCCACCCAAGATCGGGTGCGAGATCCTTGCACTTTAGCCCGATGAGCTCAGACACTCTCAACCCAGCGGCGTAAGTCAAGTGCAGCATTGCTCGATCCCGTATGCCATTCATGGTCGTCGGGTCCGGAGCATCCAGTACCGCTTGCAATTCATCCCGTTCGAGGTAGTCGACCAGAGCCTGGTCAAAGCGCTTTATGGGGATTGCATGAACTTGTTGCGCTAGATGGAGGCACGCCGGGGCCTTGAACTCCAGATACCGGAAGAACGATTTGATTGCGGCAAGACGGAGATTACGCGTCCGTACCGTGTTTTCGCGTTCTTTTTCCAGGCTATCGAGGAAGTCAAGAACCAGCTCTACCGTGATCTGCTCGATCGCCATTTCAGATGGCCAGAGACCCAACCTCGTGGCGGCGAACTCGGCCAGTAACTCGAAGGTGAAGGAGTAGCTCGCGATTGTATGGCGGCTGACATTCCGGTCACGGGGCAGATGCTCTTGCAAGAACGACGTAATGTAGGGGGCGAGGTTTGTCATTGCGATACTCCTTTCACATGTGCGTCCTCGACGGCATCGGAGATTGACTGGAGCAGAGTCGGGGTTGCCTCCAGATACCAGTAGGTGCTCGCCATGTGAGCGTGGCCGAGATAGGTGGTCAAAGCCGCCATGTGTCGGCTGATGCTTGCGCGATCGGTCGCATCGGCTGTTTCCAGCGATCTGACGGCAAAGGTGTGGCGCAAACTGTGAAGGCTAGGTCCCTCTCCCGGCCCCTCCTTGATTCCCGCTTTTGTGGCCAGTTCGGTGAACTTCTGAGAGAAGAGCATGGGCCGAACCGGATTGCCGTTCGATAGAATGAACAGGCGGTCGTGCGCGGCTCCGTTCTGCTTCCTGATCTCTAGATACCGTTCGAGAGATCTACGAACCGTAACGTGCAACGGAACGAGCCTCGTTTTCTTGAACTTTGTCTCCCGGATAACAACACCATCGGGGGTGAGATCCGATATCGTCAACGAAGCGACTTCGCTTGCTCGCATTCCCGTGGCCGCGGCAAGTCCAATCATGAAGTGGAAGCTGTACGGTGTGATCGAACCTGCAGGGCGAAGGTCGAGCGCGGCGTCCATCACCTTCCGGATTTCCTCCGGCGTCATCAGGCATGGCGTTCGACGTCGTGTTTCTTGCCGGCCAAGCACATTCCGGGGCAAGACTTCGTGGCGTTCGTCTTCTGAGTGGAGCCACAACGCAAAATTCCGAAGAATCGCGAGTCTTTGCCTTACGGTCTGAAGTATTCCGCCTCGCGTCGCCGCTTCGATCATGCGGCTACAAAGAATGATCTCATCGCCGTGATCGTCCGCATGCTTGGCATAGGTTCCCAGGATTCGTCCCTGCCGGACGAACCGGAAGCCGAGATGGCGTTTCAGAGCTACGTAACGCTCGACGTGGCATGTCATCGTCATTGGTCACCTCCGATCCACGCCTGCGTCACACTTTCGAGCATGGGTACGTCGACTTTCGCGTAGATCGCGGTGGTTTCCCGAGACTTGTGACGTAGCAACGTTCCGATGGTTTCCATCGATGCACCGGAGCGGAGCATGTCTGTGGCAAGCGAATGGCGCAGAAGATGGGCACCTCGACCGCGTGGCCTATGTATGCCTGCGCGTCTCAGGGCGGCCGCGACGATCATCGACACAGCGCATGAATCGGCGAAAGGCCGATGCGGGCCAGTCAGGCACAGAAACAGGCTTGGTGTAGCCGCGGAGGGGCGAACGGTGTGAATGTACTGTAACAATGCATCCCCAACGTCTTGCGGGAGGGGCAACGCCACAGACCGCTTCGACTTACCGCAGACATGGATTTCGGCGTTGACCCAATCGATGTCAGAAAGGCGAAGTTCGCAGATGTCTCCAGCGCGCAGGCCCAACCTGGCAAGAAGAAGCAGGATGGCTCGATCACGAACGCCGCCGGGCGTGGTCACATCGCAGGATGCGATCACGCGGTTGACATCCTCCATGGGAATGTAGCGCGGCAGGGTCGAGAGTCGCCAAAACGCCGGGGATGGAACCGCATTGATGAGGCTTGCAGAACATGCGCCGGTCGACGTGAGAAAGCGCAGGTACATCCGCATAGAACCAGCGATACGTTTGGCGTGACCTATGCTAGCTTTCGCAAATTGGCGAAGCAGAACCTGGCGGACTAAAGCGGCATCGTATTGGCTCGGGTCCGTTCCGAGATCGCGAACAACAATGGATGCATAGTGATCATGGCCGTCGATTGTTGATGTGGATATGCCGCGGTGCTGTTCAAGCCAGATGCAAAACTCTTCCAGTTTTCGAGACTTTCTTTGCTTTGATTTCACAAAGGCCTCTGGTGCGACGCCCCGTTCGGCTAGGAAGTTCGCGAAGTCTTTGACAGCAGCTTCGCAAGTTTTGACCGTTCTAAGCTTGTTGGGGGTTAGAGCGTAGTTGTGACAGAGGCAGTCATGACTGAGAAATGACTCGAAGGTGTTCTGGTTGATCGCCTTTAGCGGAGTTCTCGTTCGGTGGAGCCAGATTAGGAAGTGCTGGATGTAGAAGCGAAAGCCACGAAGGGTCGCTTGTCGATACCCCACTTCCAAACATTGTTCCCAATAGCCATCAAGGTATTGAATGCCAATTGGAATCTCGCCCGGATGACAGGTTCTGCCGCTGCTTTCTAGGAAGTCTACAAAGCGGATGGCATGCAACACGGACATCTCGCCAAGCCCAGGTTCGCGCTTAGGCCATGGAAACCCTTGTGTTGAGAGGAAACAGCAGCAATCGTGGTCCCGGAAGGCCAATAGCACCGCATCATCAATGGTTTCCAACTCGACACTGTCTACTCGCAGCCAGGCCAGAAAATGCCTTGCTGTACCGAGATAGAGCCGAACTGAGTTCGCTGCGGTGCCCGCTTGTTTCAGGTAACCGTGAAACTCCGACATCAGCTCCGCATACAGATCGTTAATGACGTGCCATGAACGGCCTGGCTCGCTTGCTGGTCGCATCTTCATTCTCCTTTGCATGTGGATTGAAGCAAGGAGAATGCTAATACTATGGATAGAGTCTGGGAGGAATTCTCCCGTAATTTCAAATTGTTACTGTTTCAACTCTCCATAGTCCTATTGTTACCATAATCGCAACTATGGTGAGCTCACCATAGTTGCGACAGGTTCAACGAGGGTTTCGGACACGACCGAAAGGCATGGGTCAATCTCAAGCTCCAAAGCATCGCCCTCGATGAAGCACGCAGTACCACCTTCCATTGAAAACCCGACGTCCTGCGAACCGGCAACCGCGAACATTCACTGCGCATCAACCGAAGCGCGGCCTTCGTGTTCCTGCGGGACTGAATCAGGAAATCCAAGACTTCGCCTTCGCTATCCACGGCACGCCAGAGAAAGTACCGCCTTCCCCGGATCACCACGACCATCTCGTCCAAGTGCCATCGTTCGCTCGGTCGTGGCCGCCGACGTTGAATCCGCCGCGCATATGCCCGGCCGAATTTCAAGACCCATCTTCGAACTGTCTCATACGAGAGGTCGAGACCACGCTCGGCAAGCAGGTCCTCAACGTCCCGATAGTTCAGCGTGAAACGGCAATACAGCCAGACGGCATGCTGGATGATGATCGGCGGAAAGCCGTGACATCGGTACGATATCTTGCACATTCAGAGACGCTAAAGCACCGGCCGTGCCGAAGCCACGGCGTTAACGTGACAATGCCCCCGTCTGGCCTGGGTCGATCTGCGCACGCCGCCCATGCCCTATCGGCTCCTCAAGTGCGTAATCAGGTAACCTTTTGACGTTCGCCGGGCGGTCGATCAAAGTGTCGGGCAACGAGGGCGGCTGGCAAGGGTCTCCGAACCATGTGGATTTATGCGCTGTGGCGTATCGGCCTCGCCGTGTTGATCATCTCGGTCGCCATGGCGCTTTTGTTCGGCATGATCTACATGGTGCCGGGCGATCCCGCGAGCATCGCCCTGGGGCCCCGCGCCACGCCCGAGATGAAGGCCGCCCTGAAGATCAAAATGGGGCTGGATCAGCCGCTGCCGCTGCAATTCTTCTACTTCTTCCGGAACGTGCTTCAGGGCGACCTCGGCATCGACGTGTGGAGCAACCGCAGCGTCACCGTGATCGTCTTCGAGCAGTTGCCGCACACCCTGGCGCTGACCTTGATGGGACTCGGCTGGGCGATCTTCATCGGCATTCCCATGGGGTGCTATTCGGCGATCCGGCGCAACAGCTTCCTCGACAAGCTGACGGGGATCTTCTCGGTGAGCGTGATCGCCATTCCGTCCTTCGTCGTCGCCATCTACTCTCTGCTCGTCTTCGCCGTGGCGTTGCGCTGGCTTCCGGCGATCGGAGTCGGAGAACCAGGTGATCTAGTTGACCAGTTTCGCCACCTTCTTCTCCCCTCCCTTGCCATCGGCCTCGGCTGGGTCGGGTATCTTGCGCGTCTGGTTCGGGCGTCGATGCTCGAGGTGCTGGGTGAGAACTACATCCGCACGGCACGGGCGTTTGGCCTGCCCGACCACGTCATCGTCTTCCGCTACGCGCTGAAGCTCGCCATCCTGCCGACCGTTATGCTGCTCGGCGTCGGCGTCGGCAATTTGCTCTCCGGCGCGGTGTTCGTCGAGATCGTGTTTGCCCGGCCCGGAATCGGCAAGCTGATCTTTGACGCAGTCATCTCCCGCAACTACCCGGTCGTCATGGGATCGGTGCTGGTCACCATTGGCCTTTTCGTCATGGCCACGTTGATCGCCGACCTCTTCACCGCCTGGCTCGACCCGCGTGTCCGCGCCAGCCTCTGACATCGCACCGGCGGCGGCTAGCGAGCAGGCGCCACCGGTCCAAAGATGGGTCGGATTGCGGCGCCTGATCCGTGATCCGCTCGGCCTGCTCGGTCTTGTCCTGGTCGGAATCGTGGTCTTCGGCGCGGTTTTCGCCGATTGGCTCGCCCCCTACGACCCCAATATGCTCGATGTTCCGTCGCGGTTTCAGGACCCCTCGCTCGCGCACTTGTTCGGCACCGACCAGCTCGGCCGCGATGTGTTCTCGCGGGTGCTGATGGGCGGGCGGATCGCGCTTACCGTGGCCTTTGTGTGCCTATCCACCGCTCTCAGCGTCGGCCTGGTGCTCGGCCTGCTTGCCGGCTATGGGCCGCGATGGCTCGACAACATCCTGCTGCTGCTGTTCGATTCGGTGCGCTCGTTCCCGACCATCATGTTCGCCTTGGCGGTGGTGACGCTGTTCGGGCCCAGCATGGAGACGGTCATCATCGTCATCATCGTTATCTCGATCCCGACGTACGCGCGCATCGTCCGCACCCAGGCGTTGTCGCTGAAGAACACCGAGTTCATCCTGGCCGAACGCGCGCTCGGCGCCGGCATGGTGCGGGTGCTGGGCGTGCACATGCTGCCCAACGTCATCGGGCCGCTGTTCATCCTGGTCAGCATGGACGTGCCGGTCGTGGTCACGATCGAGGCCGGATTGAGCTTCCTGGGCCTTGGCGTGCGGCCGCCGACGCCGAGCTGGGGCACCATCATCAACGACGGCTACGCCTTCATCCGCAACACGCCGTGGCTGGTGGTGGCCGGGGGTGTGCCGCTTATTATCACCACCCTGGGGTTCACCTTCCTCGGCGAGGCGCTCAGGGACATCTTCGACCCCAAGCTGCGCAAGGACATCTAATCGGGATGGACGCCGTTCTCGCGGTCAAAAACCTGACAATCGACTTCGTGACTCCGCGTGGCAACGTTCACGCGCTGAGGAACGTAAGCCTCGAAGTCCCGCGCAACCAGATCGTCGGCATCGTCGGCGAAAGCGGCTGCGGCAAGTCGACGCTGACCCTGGCGGCGCTCAACCTTCTCGCCGAGAACGCGGTGATTCGCGGCGGCGAAGTGATCTACGACGAGCGCAACGTGCTCGCCATGACGGGGGCCGAGCTCAGGGATATCAGGGGCCGCAAGATCACCATGGTCTTTCAGAATCCGATGACCGCGTTGAACCCGGTGCTCTCGATCGGCACGCAGATGACCGACATCCAATACCGCGAACAGGGACGCAGAATGGCGGACAAGCGCGCCGCGGCGGTCGAGATGTTGCGTCGCGTGGGGATGGCCGACCCGGGCGACCAGCTCGACCGGTTTCCCCACCAGTTCAGCGGCGGCATGCGCCAGCGCATCGCCATCGCCATGGCGCTGATCACCAACCCCGACCTGTTGATCGCCGACGAGCCGACGACGGCGCTGGATGTGACCCTCGAGGCCCAGATCATCCACCTCTTGCGGCAGCTCAAGGCTGGCTTCCTCCAGGGCTCCATCCTGTTCGTCTCGCACCACCTTGGCCTGGTCGCCGAGCTCTGCGACGCGGTGGTCGTGATGTACGCCGGCGAGGTCGTCGAGCAGGGCACCGTCCATGACGTCTTCCAGCGGCCCGCACACCCCTACACGCAGCTTCTCTTGGCATGCGACCCAGCGCGGATTCTCGACAGTAACCGCAGGCTCCCGACCATTCGGGGCGGGGTGCCCGACCTCATTCGCATCCCGACCGGCTGCGTCTTCGCCCCCCGCTGCCCCAAGGCGTTCGACACCTGCCGACAGAAGGCGCCGGACACCGAGACCGTGGTCGACGGTCATACCGCCCGCTGCCACCTTTTCGCCAATGACTAAGCTCCTGGAGATCGAGAGCCTTCGGGTCCGATTTCGAGTCGTTGGCGCAATGCGGGCGCTGATCGACGGCGTACACGATCCCTATATCGACGCGGTCCTGGGCGTGTCCCTATCGCTCGACGAGGGCACCACCTTCGGCCTGGTGGGCGAGAGCGGATCAGGCAAGACGACGCTGGGGCGCGCCATCGTCGGCTTGGTGCCGGCAGAGGAGGGAACGATCCGCTTCAACGGCGCCGATCTCACGGGACTTTCCGATTCGGCCTACAAGCCCTATCGGCGCGACATCGCCATGATGTTCCAGGACCCCGTCGCTTCTTTGAGCCCGCGACGGACGGTGCGCGCGCTGGTGACCGAGCCGTTTATCATTCATGGACTGAAGGACCGCGACCTCGATGCCGAGGCCGGCCGGCTTCTCGACATGGTCGGGCTCAATGCCGATTTTTTCAGCCGCTATCCACATGAATTGAGTGGCGGCCAGGCGCGGCGGGTGGGCGTCGCCCGGGCGCTGGCCCTGTCGCCGAAGCTGATCATCGCCGACGAACCCACCGCCGGGCTCGATGTCTCGGTCCAGGGCGAAATTCTCAATCTGATGGGCGAGCTGCAGGCGGAGCTGGGCCTGAGCTACCTCATCATTACGCACAACCTGCCGGTGGTGCGCCACATCTGCGACGAAATGGCGATCATGTACCTCGGGCGCTTCGTCGAGCAAGGCAGGACCGAGGAAATCTTCAAACACTCGATCCACCCCTATACCAAGGCGCTGCTTTCGGCGGTTCCCCGGCCCGACCCGGATCAGCGGCGCGAGGTGGTCGAGCTCCAGGGGGAAATCCCCGGCCTCAGGAACCGGCCGAGCGGGTGCGAGTTCCACACCCGCTGCGGCTACGCCCAGGACATCTGCCGCCGCGAATTTCCCGCCCAGGCGAGCGCCGCGCCCGGCCACAAATTCGTCTGCCACTTTCCACTCCGGCGCGGCGCCGAGGCCTGACGTGACAGCGGACGATCAGCGGCCTGAGGTCTGGGTCGGACATATCGAAATGGAGACCGACCAACTGGAGGCGTCGGAATCCTTCATGATCGTGCTCGGCATGCGACCCATCTTCAAGACCAACGAGATCGCGATCCTGGAACTTCGCGCGGCGACCCACCTGGTGCTCGTCGCGAAGCACGACATCGAGCCCGGCAACGCATCGTTCGATTTGATGGTCGACGATCTGGACGCCTGTCCCTCCTATATTTAATCGATCCAAGATGATCCTGGTCTCAGCCGTGCCGCTGTGGCGGATACAGTGCTGACCTCCGGTCAGCGGGTTGCCAAGCTTTATGTGGGGCCTCGTCGAAACGGCGGGTTTGGGCACGGAAAAGCACACGGAAAAGCACACCGAGGCGCCACGGCGACCTCTTGCCCGGGGCGGTTGACTGCCACAGCATTGTCGAAGCCGATTGCGGCTCGGATCAAGCCGCGAGCCTTTCGTACCGATGATGAAGGCCGCCGAGTTGCGGGAAAGCTACAATCTTGCCCGCACCCGGCGGAGAGGCAGGACGCGGATCGGGGCAGTCTTTGGCGAGCGACAGGTGGGTCCGGGATCGGTGGTAATAGTCGAAGTAGGACGACAGGATCCGTCGCAGGTGACGCGCGTTCAGGACAATGACATGATCGAGGCATTTCCGCCGGATCGATCCGATGACGCGCTCGACATAGGCGTTCTGCCAAGGTGATCGTAGCGCCGTCGGCAGGTCGACGATGCTCATCGTCTCCAGCCGATCGCGGAAGATCGTCCCATAGGCCGCGTCGCGATCGCGGATCAGGTATTGCGGTGCGGTTCCCCACGGAAATGCTTCCACAATCTGCTGCTTGAGCCAGGCCGCCGTCGGATGGGACGTGACGTCGAAGTGAACCACCCTGCGTCGCTCATGGCGCAGCACGATGAAGGCATAGAGCACTCGAAAGGTAGCGGTCGGGACGACGAACATATCGATCGAGGCGAGTCCATCCGCATGGTTGGCAAGGAAGGTCCTCCAGGTCTGTGACAGCGGGCGGGGATGGCGGACCATGTAATTCGACACCGTAGCCTGGCTGATCTCGATCCCCAGCTTCAAGAGCTCGCCGTGAATACGCGGCGCGCCCCATAGCGCGTTCTCGCGGCTCATTCGCCGGATCAACGCCTTGACCTCTTGGGGCACCGGCGGGCGTCCCCGTCGTCGCGGCCTGGACTTCCATGTCCAGAACAACCCGAAGCCCCTTCGGTGCCAGCGAATGACGGTGTCCGGCTTGACGATGACGACGACGTCCAGGCAGATCGGCCACAAACGATAGAGCCAGACCCACAAGAACCGGTCGATGCGGGTCAGCCGGGACTGGGTCGTTCGTTTGCGCTCGAGCACCAACAGCTGATGGCGAAGGGCAATGAACTCGAATTGCAGCGAGGCCCTATCTCGAAGGCTTGGGAGGACGGCGGAGAGCAGCAGAGAGAGCATCGTATGCATCCGCGAATGCTATCCATGAGCACTCCGAATCGGTAGGTTTTCCGCGCCGGATGGAATAATTAGTGCCTGCAAGAAAACCCTAAAGTGTTGACATTGCGTGATAATATGTGGTATTAGCAAGTGAAGATTCACGCCGCGAGGCGGTTATCGGGACCTATAGGCCTGAATCAGGTCGATTTCAGAGATTCTTCGCAAGGCAGCATCATGAGACACGTCCGCAATCCACAAATGGAACTCGGCGAGATCGGGATCGAGGACATCTGGATCAACCTGAAGTCCCGGGACGACATTCCTGCGTTGTTGCTGGGCCTCCAGCATCTCTATGCCGACGAGGAGACCCGCACCCGGCTGTTTGCGCTTCTCGAGGAGCACATGCTTCCCGGCGTCGACCGCACTGTAGGCCGCCCGGGCATGGAGATGTGGCGGATCCTGGTGATGGGCGTGGTGATGCAGGGGCTGGGTTGCGATTTCGACCGCCTTCATGAACTGGTGAACGAGCACATGACCTATGTGGACGCCCCCTGCAGTGCAAGAAGGAATTTGAACAACTTGTGACATACGGTCAGGTACTGTCGTATGTCCGGCCTCTATGAAGCGGCATTCATGCGCCGCGGGCCCATATGGTGTTCGTGGATCGGATCCAAATCGCTTCGGCGGTATGCTTCACAGCCCTGCGTCATGTACTGGTTTTTCCGACCCCGTCTTTCTGACCTTTTGCCCCTATGTTGTCGTTCGTCCCAACCGCACCAACCGGGGTTATCCGCGCATCACGCTCTCAAGACCGTGTCCGCAGAACCCGGCGTTCCAATCAGCCTTTCTCTTCCAGGCAGCTATTCCGCCCCAGCGGCAACCGCTGCTGGCGCCCGGTAGGTTTCCTTCTTGACCGACAGCGCCCAGATGATGCGCGCCATCTTGTTCGCCAGTGCGACGGCGACCAGTTTCGGCGGCTTTCCCGCCATCATCCTCCTCCGGAGCCAGGGATCGCCCGGATCCTCGCGCTTGCGCATATGCCGGAGAACTGACGTTGCCCCCAGGACGAGCAACTGGCGGAGGTCGCGCTGCCCCATCTTGGTAATCATGCCGAGCTGTTGTTTGCCGGCCGTCGAATGCTGCCGCGGTGTCAGCCCGACCCAGGCCGCAAAGTCGCGTCCGCAACCGAAGCTCTCCATCGGTGGCGCAAAAGCATTCACCGCCATCGCACAGATCGACCCGATGCCGGGGATCGTCATCAGCCGCTTCATCTCCTCACCCGCCCGGGTCCTGGAACGGATCTCCCTCTCAAGGTCGGCGATCTTCTGACTGAGTGCGGTGATCTGCTCGAACAGCAGCTCGGTCATCGACGCGACCTGTTCGGGAAGCGTCGCCTTCGCCGCTCCCCATTCAAACCGTAGCATTGCGATGCTCGCCACACCCTGTGCCGCGATCACGCCGAACTCCGCCAGCTGGCCCCGCAGTGAATTGATCGTCTGCGTGCGTTGGCGGACAAGCAGCGCGCGGGTGCGAAACAACATTGCATCTGCTTGCGCTTCTTCCGACTTCACCACCACGAACCGCATGGTCGGGCGCTGCGCCGCCTCGACAATCGCAGCCGCGTCATTGCTGTCATTCTTCTGGCGCTTGAGAAACGGTTTGACATAGATCGGTGGGATCAGCTTGCACGCGTGGCCAAGAGCGATGATCTGCCGGCCCCAATAATGCGCGCTGCCGCACGCTTCCATCACAATCTGGCACGGCGGCACTTCGGAGAGGAATGCGAGGAACTTCCCCCGCGAAAGCATTTTGCGGATGACCGGCTCGCCTTCTGTCGTCGCTCCATGGAGTTGGAAACTCTTCTTCGAAATGTCGATGCCGATAATGGTAATCTGGTCCACGGACGCCTCCTTCGTTGATCGAACGCACCCCGCGTGCGTTCCTTCTTGGCGCTTATGACGCCGTCAGATGGGGGCGTCCACTCCATCGCTTCGTCAGTTTCTGGGACACGCTGATATCTGGGACAAGAGGAAGTACGAGTACCAGACGGTGGTGGACAACGTGTGTCTGGTGCGTCCCGAGTTGTTGGCGCAGGTTGGCCAGCTGATAGTGGAGAGCGGCCATGCGGTCGCGAGAAAAAAGCCTGGCGAGCCGTTGCGAGGGCGCTGTGACTCCTTCGTTGTGGAGACGGACGTGCACTATCCCACGGACGTCAATCTCCTCATGGACGCGATGCGTTGCCTGGTTCGGGTGACGGGCCGTGCGGCGAGTGAGCATGAGGTGGCCGGCTGGTGCCAGTGGCGACATCTGACACAGTCGGTGAAGAGGCTGTTCAATCAGGTGCATTCGACCCGCCGCGCCCGTCCGGAACGGGTCGAGGCGTACCTCGAGCGCTGCCGCTATCTTGTGGAGCGCGCGCAGGCGACGCTCGCGGATCTGGCCTTGCGTGGTGCAACACCCTGGAAACTCGTGAACATCGAGTACTATCTCGGGCATGCCGTGCGGCAGATCGACCATGTGGAGCGCCGTCTTCTCAAGGGCGAGACGATCCCTTAAGGACGAGAAGGTGTTCTCGATCTTCGAGAGCCACACGCGGTGGATCTCGAAGGGCAAGGCCGGCACGCCGGTGGAACTCGGGGTTCCGGTCTGCGTGCTGGAAGACAATCACGGTTTCATCCTGCACCACGAGGTCATGTGGCAAGGCAGCGATGTGGACTATGCCCAGCCGATGATCCGGGAGACCCAGGCGCGCTTCCCCGGCCTTCGCTGGTGCAGCTTCGACCGCGGCTTCCACAGTCCCGAAAACAGGCTTCGTCTTGACGAGCTTCTGGATCACAACGTGCTGCCGCGGAAGGGGCGCCTGTCGAAGGTCGACCGGGAACGCGAACAGGACGAGACGTTCGTCGCCATGCGCCGTCAGCATCCGGCGATTGAATCGGCGATCAACAATCTGGAGCATCGGGGCCTCGACCGGGTCCGTGCCTTCAGCGCCGATGGCTTTGCCCGCGTGGTGGCGCTTTCCATCGTCGCCTTCAACATCCACCGCATTGGCTTGTTGTTGCGCCGAAAGACGCGACGACGACGCGCCGCCTGACGGCGCGCGCCAGACAATCCGTCATTCCCGGCCCGTCGAAAGGCGGGAACGGGGACCTGTGTCCGAATACCGGCGACGGCAGTCAGATTTGACCATAAATCACGTAATCCGCCGTCCGGAAGGCGATTCGCACCCTGATACAGGACAAAACTGCATGCGACTCAGCGCCGCAGCCCTGCAAACTCGCGGCCTGTCATCGCTGGAGATGGGGTTCTCTGGCAGTCACTATTTAGAAGGGACAGCGCCTTGTTGAGGTCGATATCCATTAAAACCGCTAAACTCGAAAAGCAGGTTAGCGTCGGTTTCGTCCCATTAGAAGCCGTCGCGCGGGATGGTCTCGTCCCAGTCCTTGATGAACACGCGTTGATCGCCCTCGTAGGCTTCCAGAGTTCGTGTCAGGAAGAAGTTCTTCCGGTCGCATGAAAGCCGGGTACGTGACTCCACCCGGACGCGCCAGTCGCCACATTCAATCGTGTGGATGAAACGGTAGTCAGCCGACGCGGAAAGGGGATCGTGTTCGTCGATGCGATAGGTCTGCGTGACCAGCGACTGGAGCTGCGTGCCGATATCGTCGATTTGCACGACTCCCGGACCGATCCAAGATGCATCGTGAAATATTTCGTAAGTGCAAACGCCGGTCTCCCGGTCGTACGTGATCGTTCTGCGCCGCGAGCCCGGCTCGAGCATAGTGGTGGGCCGCTTGGGCGCGCTTTCGGTCTCGTCGAAGGGCTCGTAGCCTTCGTCCTCCGCCTTGGGTTGGCGCACCGGAAGCGAGAGGGCGCTCGGGCCGGTCATCACGGTCAAGGTGGCCGGCTCGGGCACCGGCCAAGCCATCGGCCAATAGCTGGTCGACAAGGCGACCCGCAGACGGTGCCCGGGTGCGATGACGTAGCCCACGTCGTTGAGCCGCACAGTGACATCGCAATAGACGCCGGGCTCGACCGCTAAAGGCGCCTCTCGGCCTTCGCGCTGCGCGAGATTGAGGATGCCGAAACATATCAGCGTGGAGGCACCATCCGGCGCCACGTCGCAAAGCCTGGCCGCGATCAGGCCGGCGGAGCAGTCCGACGCGATACGAAGCGACAACTTCGGGCTGCCCAAGATTTGAAGGGGAGCGTCGAGCGGTGCGGTATCGAACAGGAGCGACTTGCCGTCGTCCTCGCGCTGATCGGGGGGCAGCTCGGCACCCACTCCGGCGACGAACGAGGGCATATACTCGCCCGAGGCGAGGCCGCAGGTCTGCGGTGAGCGGAACGACAGGGTAGCTTCGCCGCCGGCCTCCTCCGACAGCCGTCCCGGATTGAGGAACAAGCGCCGCTCGCTTACCGATGGCGGAGGCCAGTCTGGTTCCGCGATCCAATGCCCCGGTCGCTCCTTGTAGAAGGTGCGCGGTTCGACGCTATGGAGCATGAAACCGCGAAAGGCAGGCTCATCCTGGATGCCAGTGTCGTTGCCCTTCAGCCAAAAGTCCCACCACCTCAGTGCCTCCTGCAAGAAGCCGATTTGTGGTCCCGGCATGGCGAAGCAGGGATAGTTGTGCCCCCACGGTCCCGATACGCCTTTGCGTGGGACTTTGAGATTTGTGAGGAGACGGCTGACCGTGTTGGGCCAGCAGTCCGCCCAGCCGCCGAAGGCCATCACCGGACACTGGATATCGTCGTAATTCTCGCAAATCGTGCCCTGAAGCCAGTACGCGTCACGCCTTTGATGCCGGAGCCAGATCTCAAGAAAGAACGGCGTCTTCTCCAAGCGCTCGAGCCACATGTTCCGCCAGCGTTCCCCGACGATCTCCGGGTCCGGCGGGCGTCCATTGAACGCATCCATTTCGACGCCCCAGCCCACCGTCTGCCCGGAGTAGCAGCCAACGAAGTAGGAGCCATCGTCGTAGTAACGGTCGACGGACGAGGTGACGGGGATAATGGCCTTCAGAGCGGGCGGCCTGCGTGAGGCGATTTGCATGGAGGTGATCCCGCCCCAGGAGTAGCCCATCATGCCGACGGCACCGTCGCACCAGGGTTGCGCAGCAATCCAAGCGATGACCTCGACGCCGTCCTCCTGTTCCTGTGGCAGGTATTCGTCCATCAGGATGCCGTCGGAGTCGCCCGATCCACGCATATCCACGCGGACGCACGCGTAACCGTGCCCAGCGAAATATTGATGCACGGCAGCATCTTGCACCGCAGTGTAGTCGCGCTTCCTATAGGGGATGTATTCCAGGATGGCCGGAACCGAGTTCGTGTTCGCGTCTTCCGGCAGGATGATCCGTGCGGCCAGCCGGCAGCCGTCGGACATGGGTATCCACGTGTTCTCGATTACACGCGTTTTGGCGGGGAACTCGGAAACGATTCGCATCGGTCGACCCTATAAAATTCAGTCCGCTCACATTGAAGCACGTTGCCGATCCGGTCCCCCGGCGTACCCGCCCGCGGGGCGGGACCAAACGGCCTTACCAGCGGCGCTAGGCAGCCCGAAAGCGCCAGTAATCCGCTATGCCGTTCGGCCAGATCGCCGCCTCGATGGTCTTCCGAGCAAGCGACGCCTGAGGTGGATGGGCGATCCATACGAAGCAGCCGGAGTCGTTCATGATTTCAATCATCTGCACGTAAAGCTTGTGTCGCTTCGCATTGTCCAACTCGGCGAGCGCCCGCTTATGCAATTCATCAAATTCGGGATTTGTGAAATACTCCCAGTTCCATATCCCAGCTTGCTCTGACAGGAACCACTGAGTGCCCCAACTCGGGTCAGGCGGCTGGAAATAGAATTTGTACGTCATTTCCAGGTCCTCGCCCTTGTCCTCGGTCAAGCTCCAGAATGTGCCGCTATCATGGCTGTTGATGGTGACATTGATATCGATCTCAGCGAGGTTCGCCTGAATGACTTGGGCGGCCGTCAACTGGTCCGGTTGAGCGAGGACCTCGAGTTGGGCGTCGAATCCGTCAGCCAGACCCGCGTCCGCCATGAGCCGCCGGGCGCCGTCGATGTCAGGCTTGGACGGGGAAATATCGAGGTACCCCGGCATGCCGGGCGCAATCAAACTTGTCGCCCGACGGGCCGCCCCGAAGAACGCGGCGTCCAGAATCGCGTCGACGTCGATCGCCTTGCCGATGGCTTTGCGCACCCGCATGTCCGCGTACTTCGGGTTCTTCATGTTGATCCCGAGCCAATAATAGTCGAGCGAAGGCCGCACGACTAAGTTGGCGTCGGGCGGCGTGTCCTCTCGCAACGCCGGGACGGAGCTTTCGCTCACGTGGGTGAAATCCAGCTCACCCGCCAGGAATGCCTTTTCCGCCGTCTTCGGATCCTCGATGGAAACGAGAATGATCCGCTCGAAATATGGCTCCGGGCCGGCCCATCCGTCGTGCCGCACGAGCGTGAGCCGTTCTCTGGGACGCCACTCCTCAATCTTAAATGGGCCGCACGTTGCCGGTGGATCAGTCGTAAACTTCCCGCCGACCTCCTCGACGGCGCGCTTGCACACAATATGTCCGGCAGAATAAGGGAGTACGCTCCACCACAGGGGTGCAAAGTATTCCTTCGTGACAATGACGCCGGTGTACTTGTCCAACACTTCAACATGATCGAGCGATAGCCAGTCGACTGAGTTGTACGCTTCCAGGTCCGGATCGATGTAGCGCTCGAAGGAGTACTTGACGTCCTCCGCTGTCACCTCGCCGTAACCATTGGTCCACATGAGGCCGCGCCGCAGGGTGAACTTGGTACGCGTGTCATCGATCTGCTCTATCGATTCGGCGGCGACGGGCTCCCATACCCAATCCTCACCGCTCCGGAAATTAATGAGCTTGCCGTGAATTAGGTTTATGGCGTCGAAATCGCCGAAGCCAACGCCCCAGAACGGAGGGTCAATCGAAGCGATATCTCCCGGCATGCGAACGGTCAGCGTCCTGCCTAAAGCGATCGCTTGCCGCGGTGCGAGACCAAATGCCGCGGCACCAGCCAAAGATGTCGCCACGAAGCCGCGTCGCGTAAGTGCGATACAAGTCATGACATCCTCCTAGTCCCGATTCTTGATTGTGCTCCCGGCCCCATATTTAGGACCATTCGATATATCAGATCAAGTTCTATTTTATCGGACTGTATGCTTTATCGGACTGTATGCGGCGGTGCAAAAGTAGTCCACGGAAGCGGCGAGATTTGGCTAGCCGCGGGCGGAGCAAAACTCTGCCACCTGTAGCCTTCGATCCTTTTCGGGATGGAAGGTGGGGGGATGGCATTGTCACGTTAACAGCGTGGCTTCGGCACGGCCGGTGCTTTAGCGGTGCTTTAGCGTCTCTGAATGTGCAAGATATCGTACCGTTGTCACGGCTTTCCGCCGATCATCATCCAGCATGCCGTCTGGCTGTATTGCCGTTTCACGCTGAGCTATCGGGACGTTGAGGACCTGCTTGCCGAGCGTGGTCTCGACCTCTCGTATGAGACAGTTCGAAGTTCGAAGATGGGTCTTGAAATTCGGCCGGGCATATGCGCGGCGGATTCAACGTCGGCGGCCACGACCGAGCGAACGATGGCGCTTGGACGAGATGGTCGTGGTGATCCGGGGAAGGCGGTACTTTCTCTGGCGTGCCGTGGACAGCGAAGGCGAAGTCTTGGATTTCCTGATTCAGTCCCGCAGGAACACGAAGGCCGCGCTTCGGTTGATGCGCAAACTGTTGAAGAAGCAGGGTTTTGCGCCATCGACAATCGTCACCGATAAACTTCGTTCCTTGCCTATCCGGTTTACACCCACACCCACTAGGGCTAGAATGGGCGCAAACTGGATATAGGGGAGCGCGCCATGGATGCTCTCGACCGCGCCGATCTCCCATTCCCGCATTCGCTACCCGAGTTCCAGCGACTTTTCCCCGATGATGCGGCCTGCGCCGCCTACCTGGAGAAAGCCCGCTGGGGAGACGGCTTTGCCTGCCCGCACTGCGGCACGGCGGGAGAGCCGTTCCACTTTGAAAACCGCCCTGGCGTCCTGCGCTGCCGCAAGTGCCGCCAGAATACCGGGCTGACGGTGGGAACAGTGATGGAGCGTAGCCACACTCCGCTGAACGTCTGGTTCTGGGCCGCTTATCTGGTCGCCAGTCAGACGCCCGGCATGTCTGCCGTGCAGTTTCAGCGGCAACTTGGTCTTTCGCGCTACGAGACGGCCTTTCAAATTCTCCACAAGCTCCGCTCGGGCATGGTGCGGCCCAACCAAGACAGGATCGGTGGACAGCCCAAGAACCATGTTGAGGTGGACGAAACCTGGGTTGGCGGGCGAACGCGTGGGGAAGGCCGTGGTGTTCACCACAAGGTTCTCGTCTCCTGTGCCATCGAGGTGCGTCATCGAAAGCCGGGCACCAAGCTCGACAACCGGAAAGACGGACGCTATGCCGGACGCGTTCGGCTCGCCGTCGTGCTCGACCGTAGCGCCGAGTCGCTCTGTGGGTTCGTCGAGAGCACCGTCGCGCCGGGATCGCTGATCGTTACTGACGATTGGAGCGGCTATGCTGGCCTCGGTAAGCGCGGCTATGAGCACTTCGCTGTTGCCGAGTGTGGTGATCCAGAGGTTGCCGAGCAATACCTGCCGATCATCCATCTGGTTTTCGCCAACCTGAAGACGTGGCTGATCGGTATCCACCACGGCGTTAGCCACCAGCACCTACAAGCCTACCTCAACGAGTTCACCTTCCGCTTCAACAGGCGGTTCTACCCGTTCAACGCCTTCCGCTCATTGCTCGGCATCGCGGGCGACACCTCTGCTCCAACCTATGCCGAGCTTTACTCGGGAGAGTGGCGGCACCCTACATGTAGCGGTCATGGGCGTTAACCGGATAGGCAAGGTTCCAACGTCTATAACCTAAATAGCCACCTTTAAAGTGTCACACCGTCTGGGCTGGCAAGGAGAACTACGATAAAGAACCTCGTATTGATCCGGATTCCCTGGTGAACCAACTAAGCGGCGCCCTCTATGGTTGGAGCGTCGCTCGTTCGGGATGGCAATAGTTACTGGAGAAAGCAGATTGGCGTCAACGACATTGACGGGATCAAGACCGCGCGACTGGCGCCGGAGTGTCTTCGTCGTCGCCCCCGGTGCGACTCTTCTGGCGTTCACCGCATCACCGTCTTTGACGAACGACTGCGACGGTTATGTCGGCGATCCGGACGCGGCCCCGGCGTTCTGGAGTACGATCTCCGAAGCCGACCTGCGTGCCTGTATCGCAGTGCATGGTGCGCATGCAGGAAGTGAGGACTTGGGAGACACGCCGCTGCATGTCGCGGCGGCACACAGTGACAATCCCGCGGTGATCGCGATGCTTGTCGAGGCGGGTGCCGAACTTAGGCGCGCGCGACGTCCATGGTTGGACACCGCTGCACGTGGCAGCGATTGGAAACGATGATACGGACCTGATTGCCGCGCTAATCGAGACTGGTGCCGACATCGAGACCCGAGACGACACTGGCGACACACCGCTCAAATTGGCAGCGATGTACAATCGGAATTCCGCCGCAATCACAGCAGCGCTGCTTGAGGCCGGGGCCGACATCGAGGCGCGCGACGACAATGACTGAACCCCGCTTCATCGGGCGGCGGCGCGCACCGACAATCCCGACACGATTGCCGCGCTGATTGAGTCCGGCGCTGATATCGAGACGCGGGAGGTGAACAATTGGACGTCGTTGCACGTCGCAGCGATCGGCAATGCCAATCCCGACATTTTGGCCGCGCTGATCGCAGCTGGTGCGGACATGGAAGCCCGAGATTCACATGGGCGGCAAACCCCATTGCATCTTGCGGCGTCGTACAACGGCAACCCGGACGTGACCGTCGCGCTGGTCGAGGCCGGTGCAGACATCGAGGCGCCTACCGATGTCGTTCGCCTTCCCTTATGCCGCTGGATTCGAATTTTCAAGTGCGACAGGAGCTGCACTCCGCTATGCTCCAATCAAAGTGGGCGGGTTCCCTGGCCGCTTACAGCGCCATCCGTGGCGCGACCATCCGCTTGGTGTGCGAGGCCGACCTCTCACCATGCTCTCGACCGATGATGCGCAACAACTCAGGTCGTCCGGTCGAGAAAGGCCCGCGGCGACCAGACCTCGACCGCCCCATACCGCGCCTCCGTGAAGTCCCGAGTGTTGCCGGTGATCAGCACCGCATGGCCAGCCGTGGCGGTCGCCAGATATACCTCATCGTCAGGGTCGCGGAGACCGAACACGATGTCCGCCGGCTCGACGCGGACAGCCAGCCGCTCAATCTCCCTGATGACGGTTTTCATGATGTCGCGATACGGCGCTTGGCCGCGCCGTCCGGCAACAGCTTCGTATTCGGCCAAGATGGGCTCGGACAGAACGATATCGTGCCGCCGCACAACCCTGTCGATGACCTCACGGCACGTGCCGTTGATTCGCGCCGCCGACACCAGAACGTTGCAGTCCAGGACGACCCTCATTTCTCACGGAGGCGGCGTTCACGGCGCGAGGTGGCGATTTCGGCGATCGAGTCCCTCATGATCTCGTCCTCGGAACGCCCGCGATCCACGGGCGAGTGCCGGGCCGCCGCAAAGCTGGCGGCAATGCGGTTGGCGGCCTCATCCCGATCCACCACCTCTTTGGGCCTGAACAGGATACCGTTGCCGACAAGCGTCGCCTCCATGATGTCGCCTTCGCGAAGGTCGATGCCTCTGCGCAGCTTGGCTGGAATGGTGACCTGGAACTTCGGCTTCACGGTGACGAACGGCATGGCAGCCTCGCGTGTGGTGCGTTTGAAAGTTGCACTTTCGTACCATTGGAGAGGCTGGAAATGCAACCCCTCCCCGCCGACAGGACGCTATTCCGCGACTCCACTTCGATGAAGCCACAAGCCCATCAGTCCACCGGTGGCCGTCGCGAATGAGGTGTTTGCCGGTCAGCCCGCTCTCAGGCTGCCACTCGCGATGCGACCGCACCGAGCTCATCAATCCGGTCGGCGATGCGCTGTGCCGGTTCGCGGAGCTGCTCGACGGTCCAGTCCGCAGCATAGCCCTCGGTCACGTCGCTCAGTGCGCAGAGCCATCCCGGCCGGGCCCTTTACGAGACCTTCTATTGTGCAAGGGGTGATGCGGAAAATCGTGTGAAGGAACTGAAGTGCGACCTGTTCGCCGAGCGCAGCTCGTCCAACCTGTTCGATGCCAACACCGTCAGGCTCTACCTCTCGAGCTTCGCTCACGTTCTCTACAACCGCCTTCGTCAGGCTCTCGCCGGGACACCGCTTTCCAGGGCATGCCCGACAACGCTGCGCCTGCGGTTGCTCAAGATCGGTGCTCGGGTAAGGATCTCCGCACGGCGCATCCATGTTGCCGTGTCAGGCAGTTGCTCCGACAGGACCTCCTTTGCCACGGCGTGGAAGACTCTTGTCCCGATCTGATGTCGTTCGAACTCCCCCAGACCTGTTACTCGGAAGTCCCCGGGAATGCCGGGGACCTGATCTGCTTGTCCGGAAAACCGCAGAACTGCTGATCCGGGACTCCACGGACGGCAGAATGCGAATTCTCACCAAAGTAGCCGGTGTTTCTCACTCAACGTAGCCACCCATTCTCACCAAGGTAGCCACCTCGGAGCGGAGCGAAGCGATTACGTTGATGTTGGCCTTTATCCTCTCCTGCTTATGGTCTCTGCGATAGCGCATCCGAAGTCATGTGCAAGACGGTTGGGCATGGCGCGCCCGCGACGCGTGACCCTCCACGCGTCGTAGCGGCGCGGGCGTGACATGCTTCCCCTCGGCTGGTTGTGTGACAGACATGGTTGTTCCGGAGCGCAGCGACGCTGGCGCCGCGCACGGCGCTCCCTGCGGTGATGCGGGCGGTGGTGGGGCAAGGGAGAATTGCATATGGCCAAGAGCAAGAAAACGCAGTTCACGCTTTCGGACGAAGAACGCGAGCGCCTCATGAACCATCCTCAGACACCCCGCAAGCATGCGTGGCGCGCCCATATCATCCTCGAACTCGGTGCGGGCTGCGGTCTGTCGGAGACGATGAGGCGGACCGGGATGTCGAAGCCCACTGTCTGGCGCTGGTGGGACCGCTTCCTCGCCGAGGGCGTCGACGGCCTTCTGCACGACGCCACCCGTCCGCCAGGCAGGTCGCCGGTGGCCGAGGACAGGGCGAAGGCCCTGATCGCGCTTGCGATGTCGCCACCGCCGCCGCATGCCAGCCATTGGACGCTGCGGGCCCTGGCGGAGAGGATGGGGATGGTGTTTTCCACCGTGCACAACATCCTGCACAAGCACGGACTGGAGCCGCACAGGGTCAAGGCGTTCAAGGTGTCCCGGGATGCGGCGTTCGAGGCGACGATCCGCGACGTTGTCGGCCTCTACGTCAACCCGCCAGACCACGCCGTCATCCTCTCGGTAGACGAAAAGACCCAGATCCAGGCGCTTTCGCGTACACAGAAGCCCTTGCCGATGGCGTCGGGCCATCCGAGACCCGCAGCCACGACTACAAGCGCAACGGCATCACCTGCCTGATGGCGACTCTCGATGTCGCCACCGGCAGGGTGGTCGGCCAGATGACGTCACGGCACCGCTCCGAAGAGTTCATCGCCTTCCTCGACCACGCCGCAAAAAGCATCGAGCCCGACACCAAGGTGCATGTCATTCTCGACAATGTCTCCTCCCACAAATCGGCCCAGGTCCACGAATGGCAGAAGCATCATCCCGACTGGAGCTTCCACTTCACCCCAACCTCGGCGTCCTGGACAAATGCGGTCGAAGGGTTCTTCTCGAAACTCTCCAGGCGAAGGCTCAAGAACGCCATCTTCAACTCGCTCGACGAGTGCATCGACGCCATCGAGACCTTCATCGATCATCACAACGCCAACGAAGCCCGCGCGTTCCGCTGGAGCAAAAAACCCGAGGACATCATCGCATCATGGAAAAGAGGGTACCAAATGATTGAATCAAACCACCAGGGAAAGGCGCCTTTCCACGGCGCACGCTACGTTGGTGAGATTCGGCATTTCAGTTGTTGGGGGAGGGTTGGTATGGTTGCCGAGCGGTTCGTTGTCGGTGCGAGCGTAGCCACTTCATGGTCGAGACGCTGCGGATTCCTGGAGCCGGGAAGGAAGAGAGCCCGCGTCGAACCCGTCTTCGGGCGCGAGATCGAGGGAGGGCAGTGACGACGAGCATCGCCCCGCAACCACGGGGACCCGGACGACGGGCGAAGAGCCTGTCGGCGGGTGGAAGCGAAGAATCAACGAGGGAGGTAACGACATGCTGGAGACACTGGGCGAGGTGCTGCCCGCGGCAGCGGACCAGTTCGGCGACAAGACCGCCCTCGTGGCCGGCGGCCGCCGGTTCAGCTTCACCGAGTTGAACGAGCTCTCGAATCGACTCGCAAACGGTCTGCGCGGCATCGGAGTCGAGGCAGGGGATCGAGTCACCCTTTACGCCCCCAATTCCTGGGAATGGGTGGTGAGCTACCACGCGATCCACAAGCTGGGCGCGGTCGCCAACCCCATCAACGCGATGCTGACTTCGGAAGAGGTCGGCTTCGTCGTGAAGGACTGCGGGGCGAAAGCGCTGATCGCCTCGCGCGAGAAGGGTGAGCCGGTGCTCGCGCTCCGGGGGGACGCAGAGGCAAGCGACGGGGGAGGCGGCACCCTGCGCGAGGTCGTACTCTTCGGGGGCGGCGCCCCGCCGACGGGGGCACGGGCATTCGACGAGCTCCTGGCCGCCGGGAACGCCGACATGCAGGTCGCCCGGGTGCCGTCCGATTCGCTCTCGACAATCTGCTACACGTCAGGCACCACCGGCCATCCCAAGGGGGCGATGCACAGCCATCGCAACGTCATCGTCAACGTCGCGATGACTGCCGTCATGCATGTCCGCACCCGCGAAGATACGGTGGTGAGCGCCCTCCCCTGCCCGCACGTCTACGGCAATGTGGTCATGAATGCGAGCCTGCTCTACGGCATGACGCTGGTGCTGCTCCCCTCCTTCGACCCGGCCGTGGTGATGGCGGCGATCGAGGAGCACCGGGCGACCCTGTTCGAGGGCGTTCCCACCATGTACATGTACATGCTCGCCCACCCCGACTTCGACCGCTTCGACCTCTCCTCCCTGACCCGGTGCACGGTGGGCGGACAGACGATGCCGGCAGCCAAGATGGAAGAGTTCGAGCGACGCGCGGGTTGCCCGCTCGTCGAGCTCTGGGGCATGACGGAGATCGCGGGCCTGGGGACCACCACGCCCCTTTACGGGAAGAACCGCCACGGCTCCATCGGTATTCAGCTACCCCACGTGGAATGCCGCATCGCCGATCTCCAGGACGCCTCGAAGACCGTGCCCGTGGAAGAGGTCGGCGAGCTCATGGTGCGGGGTCCGATCGTCATGCTGGGCTACTACGGAAACGAGGCAGCGACCCGGGCCACGATCGAGCCCGACGGCTGGCTGCATTCGGGCGACCTCGCGCGGCAGGACGAGGACGGCTACGTGTGGGTCGTGGACCGGCGCAAGGACATGATCTTGACAGCCGGCTACAACGTGTATCCGGCCGAGCTGGAACGCGTCATCGCCATGCATCCCGCGGTTGCGCTCGTCGCCGTCGGCCCGCAGCCGGACGCGATGAAGGGCGAGATCGCGAAGGCGTACGTGATGCTCAAGCCGGGCGAGACGACCGACGAGGAAAGCATCGTCGCGCACTGCCGCGCGCACCTCGCTGCCTACAAGGTGCCACGCCAGGTGCAGTTCGTGGACGACGTGCCGAAAACCAGCACCGGCAAGATCATGCGTCGCGAGCTGAAGACCCTCGACGCCTGAGCGCACTCCCTTCGTTCGCCAGCGGAACCAAACCCGTGCTGCTGGACATCCTTGTCCCGATCTGATGTCGTTCGAACTCTCCAGACCTGTTACACGGAAGTCCCCGGGAATGCCGGGGACCTGATCCGCTTGTCCGGAAAACGGCTGAATAACTGATCCGAGGTTCCACAGACGGCAAAATCCTGAAAATCACAGCAGAACCCCAGCCGAACCTCTACTCGAATATTCTATTTGCGGTAAATGCTGGTCAACGTTCCCGGAACCAACCCTTCAGGCAGCCGTCACAGGGTGCTGTGAGATTAGCCGGCCAGAGCCATGTTCTCGAGTTGGACGTCGACACGCGCACGCGAATGTTCAACTCGGTCAAGAATATCATCAAGGTCTATTGTCTGAAGCTCCCGGTCACGCACCACACAAGACCCGTCAACGTAAACATGCCGGACGTCGCGCCCCGATCCACAGTAGGCTAGGGCTGTCGCGTCATCATGGCGAGGCATGACATGGGGCGTTCGCAAATCGATGATGATCACGTCACCGCGCTTGCCGACCTCCAGCGATCCGGTGACGTGGTCGATGCCCATTGCACGCGCCCCACCTATAGTGGCCATCTCGACTGCTTCTTGCGCCGTCAGGAAGGTAACATCCTCGCTCGCTATCTTGTTGACCAGGCACTGCGTTTTCACGCACGACGACGCCTTCGGACGGGCCGCCGCACCATCGCCAGCCGATCGTTCCACCATCGCTCCTGCATGGCCGCAACAAGGCGGTTGGCTTGATCGACGGCATCGTATTGGTGCTGTACCCCCGCCGCTATCCCCCAAGATAGGCTTTCTTGAGGTACTCGTTGCGGGCGAGCTCGCGCGAATCACCTTCGAGGACGACCTTTCCGGTTTCCAGGACATAGCCCCTGTCGGCAAGTCTCAGGGCAAGCGAGGCGTTCTGCTCGACAAGAACGATGGAAAGGCCGTCGTCGCGCAACTCCCGGATGATGTTGGCGATCTCGGCGACCATGATCGGCGCGAGCCCGAGAGACGGTTCGTCCATGAGGACGAGCTTGGGCTGCGCCATCAGGGCACGGCCGATGGCAACCATCTGCTGCTGTCCGCCGCTGAGCGTTCTGGCCAGCTGGGTCTCGCGCTCCTTCAGGATCGGAAAATGCCGGTAGACCCTCTCGAATCCCCGGTGGATGGCAGCTCTGTCGCGCTGCAGCCAGGCGCCGATGCGCAGGTTGTGACGCACGGTCATGAGCCCGAAAAGCCGCCTGCCCTCCGGAACATGGGCAATTCCGGCCTTGACGATGCGATGGGCCGGGAGCTGGTCGATTCTCGTATCGTCGAAACCGATGGTGCCCGCCGAACGTCTCAGGACACCCGAAATCGCCTTGAGGATGGAGGTCTTTCCGGCGCCGTTGGCCCCGATGAGCGTGATGATGCTCCCGGCCTCGACCTTCAGCGAAACCCCCTTGACGGCCTCGACCTTGTCGTAGTGAACATGGAGATCGTTGACGTCAAGCAGCATCGAGACCGGATCCCAGATAGGCTTCGTGAACGGCGGCGTCCTTCTGGATCGCATCGGGTGTCCCCTCGGCGATCTTGGTTCCGAAGTTGAGCACCGTGATGGTATCGCACAGGCCCATCACGACTTTCATGTCATGCTCGATCAGGAGGATCGAGACACCGTCCTTGCGGATCTTTGCGATGAGCTTCACCATGCCGGCGGTTTCCTCGATGTTCATGCCGGTGCAGGGCTCGTCGAGCATCAGGATCTTCGGCCGGGCAGCCAGGGCGACCGCGATGCCAAGCGCGCGCTGGAATCCGTGGGGCAGGTTGGCGGCGAGTTCGTCGCGGTACCCGAGAAGCCCCATGAAATCGAGGATTTCCGAGGCGCGCTCGAGATTGCGCCGTTCCAGTTCGCGGTTCTTCGGCGTATTGAAGAGCGCCCGCCAGTAGCCGTAGTCGGCATGGAGTTGACCGCCGATGAGAACGTTCCTGATGACGCTGAAATTCCTGAAAAGTGTGATCGACTGAAACGTACGGACAATGCCGAGCCTGGCGGTCTGATGGGGCTTGAGCGTACTGACGTCGCCGGAGCGGAACAGGATGGAGCCCCCGCTCGGCCTGTAGACGCCGCTGACGACGTTGAAGAGCGTCGTCTTGCCCGCGCCGTTGGGACCGATCAGTCCCCTGATCTCGCCCTCATCGACTTCCATGTCGAGATTGCTGATGGCGGCAAGTCCGCCGAAGCGCATGCTGAGATCCCGGATCGCAAGCAGGCTCATTGCCGATCCCCTCCTCTCGAGCGCAGTCGTCCGAGAAGATTCCGGACCTTGGCGGGCACGGCCTCGAGGCCGCCGGGGAGAAAGAGGACGGTGAGGATGACGACGATGCCGAAGAAGATGACGCGGTAGAATCCCGTGGGCCGCAGCAACTCGTCGACAACCGTGAGGATGGAGGCGCCGAGCACGGGACCGGCCACGGTGCTGAGCCCGCCGACGATCATGTGGACCAGGGAAAACTCGGACTGCCAGATATCGAAGGTCTTCGGGTTGATATAGGTGTGGTAGTGGGCATAGAGTGCGCCGACGAGCCCGGCGAAGAAGCATGCCGTCGTGAAAGCTACGACCTTGTGCTTGAGAACATTGATTCCGACATGCTGAGCGAGGATCTCGCTTTCATGAATGCTCCAGTAGATGATGCCGGTTCTCGATTTGTTGATCCTGTAGATTGCGAGAACGATCAGCGAACACATCACGAGGGCAAGGTAGTAGTAAGCCACCCTTGAACCGAAATCGATCTCGATGCCCGCCAGGGCAATTTTGGGTGGCATGATGTTGAAGACGCCGTCCCAGCCGCCGAAGGTTTCGCGGAAGTAGGCGAATGTCCGCTTGATCACCTCGCCGACGGCCCAGCTCGCCATGAAGAAGTAGACGGCGCGGGTGCGCATCAGCGGAACGCTGATCGCCAGCGCGACCAGCGCCGCCACGAGGGCGCCGACCCACATGCCGACCCAGAGCGACCAGCCGAGGCTGGTGAAGAGCAGCGCCGACGTGTAGGCGCCGATGCCCATGAATCCGGCATGGGCGAAGGAGATGAACCCGAGCGTCCAGATCAGCCACATGCTCGTGGCAAGCGCGATATTGAGCGCGATGGTGATCCCGGTATGGAGAAGATAGCGGTCGTAGTCGACGAGAAAGGGAAAGAGCGCCGCAAAGACGAGAAACGCCGACCAGAAGAGGACCGGTGCTCCAGGCACACGCCGCCGGTCGCCATCGTCCTTTGCCCGGAGTGCTGCCACCGGTCAGTCCCACTGCTGTCCGAAGAGGCCCGAAGGCCGGAAGACGAGAATCGCGAAGATGACGACGAAGCCCATGATGTAGGCGATGTCGGCACTCACGAGCGTGGTGACGAAGCTGTCGATGAATCCCAGGATCAGGCCGCCGAGCAGCGCGCCAAAGACGCTGCCGAGACCGCCCATGATGACGATCATGAAGGCCTTGACGGTGGCGGCGAATCCCATCGTGGGAACGATCGAGAGCAGGGTTCCCATGAGGCAGCCGGCGACGGCGGCCAGTCCGCTGCCCAGCCCGAAGGCAATCCAGTGGATGCGGCGCGTGTTGATCCCCTGCAGGGAAGCCACCTCGGGATCCTCGGACACTGCACGCATGGCCATGCCCATGCTCGACTTCTGGAGGAAGATCCAGAGGCCGAAGATCAGTACCGCCGAGAAGATGGAGATCACCATCCGTTCGTAGGTGTAGAACGCGCCGAACACCATGACGCCGCCCGAGACAACGCTGGGGATGCCTTTGACCACCGTTCCGAACCCCAGCAGTCCGCCGCTCGAGATGATGAAGATGAGGCCCATGGAGACAGCCAGGGGATAGAGGATGTTCTTGCCGTGAAGCGGCCTGAACAGAAGGATCTGCAGCAGGGCGCCGAGACAGAAGACCACCACGCCGCTGGCGATCACACCGAGCCAGTAAGGCAGTCCGAACTCGGCGAACCAGTAGTAGAGAACATAGGCGCCGAGCATGAAGAGCTCGCCATGCGCGTACTGGATGATGCGCATGACGCCGAAGATCAGGGTAAGTCCGATCGCGATCAGCGCGTACATCAGACCGAGATTGATCCCGGTCAGCGTCATCTGTGTGAATTCGTCGAAAGCCAACTTCAACCAACCCCGAAACGAAGGCCAACAGGTTGCGAGATCATCGGTCCGGACGGGCCCCCGCCCGTCCGGACCGATGCCATGCGTCAGTAATCGGCCGGAAGTTCCGGATAGCGCACGTCGGCAAGTCGCGCTTCACCGTTTTCGATGAGCGTCGTGTAGCAGTCGTAGACACCCTGCCGCTTGATGCCGAAGGAGTTCTCGCCCTCCCAGGTCACCTTGCCCACGTAGGTATCCTCCAGAACGACCTCGCCGAGCGCATCGGCAACAGCCTTCGTGTCGTCGGCCGTGCCTGCGTCCTGGAACGCCTGGGCCAGGGCATAAACCCACCAAGAGTAGTTCCCGCCAAGGGCATTGAAGTCGCCGAACCGCTCGGTGAAGCGGTCGCGGATCTGCGTCTGGGTCTCGGTGACGGGCTCCACGCAGGTCACGGGAAGCACGACGTTGTGGGCATATTCGCCGGCAACCTCGAGAATGGTCGTGGTCTCGGAGGCGGCCGGTGAACAGATCGGACCCTCGTAACCCATCTCGCGGGCAGCCTTCACGATGCTTGCCGTGATGCCCGGCGGCGACGGGCTGGTAACAATGAACTCGGGGTTGTTCTTCAGGGTCTTGGTGACGATCGGATAGAAGTCCGTGTCCTCCCAGTTGAAGTACTCGACCCCGAGCATATCGACACCGTAGTAGCTCATCAGCCGTTCGTAGGAGAAGTGGCAGTCGTAGCCGTCCTGGTCGTCGGGCCCGATGAACGATGCGGTCTTCAGGTTCTCCTTGCCGTAGTACTCGTTCATGAACGGCATGTAGGCATAACCCTGTTCGTAGTCCGACATCTCGGCGCGGAAGTGGAACGGATAGTCCTTGCCGAAGAGTTCGAGATAGCCCCAGCACGCGACGACCGAGAGCACCTCGTTGGGCTCGGTGATCTGGAGCATTCCGATGGTGCTCGCGGCGGCCTGGCTGAATACGTACTTCACGTCGTCCCGCTCGACGAGGCGGGTTGTGGCCGCGCGGGAATCGGCGACCGTGCCCTTGGTGTCATAGTTGATGACCTCGAGCATGTGCGGTTCGCCGTTGATCGGAATGCCGCCGGCCTCGTTGATCACCGCTGCGCCGTCGACCCAGCCCTGCATGGTCGAGATGCCCCAGTAGGCCACCGGGCCCGACAGGGGCACGGCACCACCAATCTTGATGATCTTGTCGGCCGCCAGGGCCGAACCGTTCAGGAACGGTGTCGAAAGCGCCGGAATGATGCCGACTGCGGTCGCCCGTTTCAGGAACTCGCGCCGGCCGATCCTGCCCGATTCCAGCATGTCCTTGAGTTTTATCAAATCAGTCATTGTGTCTCCTCCCTGCGAAGTTATGGTCATGCGACAACGGCATAACAAGACAGGCATCGTAAGTATCATGCAAGAGCCTATTCGCAAAAAGGCTCACCAGATCTGGATTTCCTTCGAGGCTAGGCTCCGTCGCACCTCCGCGGAACACGGCCCAAGGGACGGTCCCCGGTTCGTCGTACGAACAGGGCCCGGAAATCTCCACTGTGACTCAAGATGTCCTATGACATGAACAATACGGGGGCCTGTTGTTCATTGGATTGGCACAACGAACGAAGGGCAAACGCTGGCGACACATGCGCTGCCCGGAGCAGCCAGCCGGGGACATCGCAGTCGCACGCAAGAAACGCCGTATCTCCCCGGTCTCGTTGGCTGAACGTGCATTCATCAGCCGTGGCACCCTCTCCATCAGTCAAGCGGCATCTATTCTTCACGAACGACGCCGGAGGGATGATGGCACGTGCCAGAGATAGAGCGGTTGGGGCAGTCGAAGGCCCAGCCACGGGCCGACCGCCAATGCCAGCACGATCAATCCCGCCTGAACCGCGTTGTCGTCCACCAGCATTTCGGTGTCGAACCAGGATGCGAGGCCTGCCTGGAGCTCGGGCAAATTCAGTCTTTGGATGAACTCGTCCGCCGCTTCGGTTCCACCGGCCAAATCCACCGGAATTCATGGATCACGATTTCGACAACCGCGACAACCGAAATGCTGAACGTCACCAGCCAGAAGGCGATATCGCCGCCGTCCCGCCGGTCCCGGGCATCAGGCTCCCGGGTGTCGAACTGGAGTGCGGTCCTCAGGGAAATTAGAACGTCCTTATCCACTCCAGATCGGGGGCCAACAGTTCAACCCCATCGAGATGGCCTTCGCCAAGCTCAAGGCGCTTCTGGGAAAAGTCGTCGAGCGCACCGTCGAAGGTCTGTGGGCCACAATCGGACAATGCTCTAGGCGGGGTGCCGGCGGGCTTTCCGGTTCCAGGGGAGAAGCTCTGGTTAAGCCAAGGCTTCGGCACGGGCGGCGAGGTCTTCCGTGCCGGCACGACACCGTCGCGGGTCCTCGGCATCGACAGCCATCATGGCGGCCAGCACCGCGTGGCGTTCGCCCGCCGGCACTTCGTCATAAAGGCCGGAGGATGGCCGGAGACCATCACCTGGCAGAATAGAGCCTTGAACAGCTCCAGGAACGCGATGCGGTCGGCCGCCCCGTAGTCGAAGCGAAAGCGCCGGGCCGAACGGCGGGTCACATAATGACAAGGGGGATCACTGTAGTTCGGTTCCGGGCCCAGGAACGAGAACGAGGCCAAACAGGACTGAGCACAGCCATGCACCGTCTCGACCGGGTAGTCACAGGAAGTCGATGCCAATCGAGCGCACGGCCGGTGGCTTGCGCTTCATCAGCGCCCTGCCTCCAGGTGGCTCTCGATATAAACACTTGGTAGCCACATCAGCGCAATCAGTGCCCGGCGAAGCCCCGCCGTCGCCCTTCGCCCGGGCCATCCGGTCATCCGACGGAACGACCGGCATCGGCTCCTCGCCCGAGGCACAATCCTCGGGTAAGCACAACAATAGTGTCCTGACATTTCTGCAACACGTTCATGGATGACCCGCCTCGATCAATTCCAGGATCCGGTGCGGCGTTGTATGATGTATCAATCGACATCAAGGAGAGTCGCAATGAAATTACGCGCAGCATTGTCGATCGCAATTCTTTCCACGATCGGCCTCGCAGTCGGTGTCGTAACCACCAAAATTCTTTTGAATTCCTCCGCAAACGCGACGCAAACCATCGATATTCCGGGAGAGAATGCCAGAGATATCCCGGAAATATATTTTACGAAACAAACCCTGGGCATGTGCGATTCCTTCACCTATCCCACCGAAGAGGACTGGGGATTTGACGAGCTCTGGGACCCCCACATCAGGGTCATGAAAAACCAGAAATATCGTAACTACTCACCCCAATTTGCGATCCGACCGCGGGATTATTGAGCAAAAACCTTCACCGGCCCTCACGGCGAGCCCGGATTGACCCCGGTAGGGTTCCGACTTCGCTGTACGCATAGAGCGGTTGACAGTGTAGCATCAGCGGTCTATGGAAGGGGCACTTGAGCTGAGATTCGGGAGCAGCACGGGTGTACCACTTCGGGTCCAAGGCGACGACGGGACTGTGTCAGCCGCTGATAGCTCTGATGCCTCCGCATGGCACCTATATCGAGACCCACCTTGGTGGCGGCGCGATCATGAAGCGCAAGCCGCCGGCGTTGCGCAATATCGGGATCGATCTCAACCGGCGGGCGCTTGCGGACTTCACCTGTGATTACCCTGTCGAGCTGGTCTGCGGATGTGCACACCGTTTCCTGGCCGACTTTGCCTTCCAGGGCACAGAGCTGGTTTATTGCGATCCGCCCTATCTGCATGGCGTCCGCAAGTCGGCACGGCGCTACCGGTACGACTACGGTGAGGCCGACCATGTCGCGCTTCTCGAGCTGCTCGGGGGCCTTGCCTGTCAGGTGATGATCTCCGGCTATCCATCGGCGCTTTATGACGAGCATCTGGCCGACTGGCAGAGCCTGTCGCTGCAGGTGATGAACCAGGCTGGCGTCGTCACCGAGAAGCTATGGTTCAACTTCGTGCCCGACAGGGTGCACTGGGCGCGCTTTGCGGGCCGGAACTTCACCGACCGCCAGCGCATCAAGCGCAAGGCCGCGAACTGGGGACGGCGCTACCAGGCGCTGCCCCATGGCGAACGTCTTGCGGTGCTGGCGGCGATGATGGCGGTCGAGGCCCAGTGATGGCGATCGACCGGATCTCGCTGCGCAAGGAGTTCGAGGAGTGTCAGAAGACCTTCGAGCACCTGCGCGAAGAAGACGAGATGAGCCCGGCGGCGATCGCTCTGTTCGAAGGCATGCTTCTGTTGATGAAGCTGATGATCGCACTGTTCCTGGAGAAGACCACAAACAAGACGTCTCGCAACTCTGGCCTGCCGAGTTCCCAGGTCGACAAGGACGAGACCTCGAAGGGGCGCAGCGGCTCCACGGGCAAGGGACCCGGGCAGGAGAAAACTGCCACCGACAACACACGCTTCGTGACGGTCGATGACACGGTCACCGTCGAGGCCTGCGAACACTGCGGCGAGGATCTGACTTCGACGCCGTCTCAGCGCCTGTGAGAAGCGCGTCCAGATCGATATCGTCTTCGAGACCGTCGAGCACCATGTCACGGCAGAGATCAAGCACTGCCCCCGGTGCGGGGCCAGGACCACAGGCCGCTTCCCCGAGACCATGACGGCGCCGTTCAGCTACGGACCCGGCATCCAGGCCTTTCTCGTCAATCTCCTCGTCACCCACATGGTCGAAGCTCTTGCGGGCTTCCCGGATGATCAAGACCATGACCGGACGGCTGATCGCCGAAGCCACCCTCTAAGCGTTACGTCGAACGCCTCCACCACGCCCTTGCCGAATGGGAAAAGGCCGCCATCGAACGCCTGCTCGCCATGCCGGCCCTGCATGTCGACGAGACCTCGCTGCGTGTCGAAGGCAAGAACAACTGGATCCACATCCTTGCCGCAGGCACCCTGACGCTCGAGGTCCTCCATCCCAAACGAGGCATCGAGGCAATCGAGGCGATCGGCGTCATCCCACGCTATGGCGGTGTCCTGGTCCACGACTGCTGGGCCGCCTGCTTCAGCTATGACCAGTGTGCCCACTCCCTGTGCGGCGCCCATCTCCTGCGCGAACTCGCCTGCGTCATCGAGGCCCATGACCATGTCTGGGCCCAACGCATGCACAAACTGCTGCTCGAATACTGTCACAAGGTCGCGAAACTCAAGAAAAAGGCGCTGTCCGAGAAACAATACGAGGCCTTGCGCGAACGATACCGAACCATCCTGACCCAGGGGGAAGGGGAACTGCCGCCGGTGCCGCCACGAAAGAAGGTCCAGCGCGGGCGCGTGGCCAAACCCGATGTCAACAATCTCCACGAGCGCCTCAGGACACACGAAGACGAGGTCCTGCGCTTCGCAAGGGATCCTCATACCCCGTTCATACCCCGTTCACGAACAATCTCGCGGAGAGGGGACTACGCATGGCCAAGGTCAAGCAGAAGGTCTCCGGATGCTTCAGAACCACAACCTCCGCACAGGCGTACTGCCGGATCTCAAGCTATCTCCAGACCATGGCCGCAAAGGGCTACAGCCCCATGGCAGCCATCGAGATCGCACTCAAAGGCAACGCCGCCGCCATGCTCAACCATGCCAATTGAGATATTGTGACGAAAATTTGGGTGAGTAGTTACTCCCATTCTACGTTACCTTACCATGCCACAATTCCACAGATTCCGGGTCCCGTGCACTGAGATGTCCGAGCTCAACTGCTGTATCCGAACTCACCGGTTCCTGATGGTCAGGAATTTTGCATGAGAGGCCAAAATTTGGTAGTGCTGGTAGGAAACCAATGGGAGACAAACGATGACCAAGCTATCCCGTCGTACGGCGCTCAAGGGCGCCGCCGCCGCGATTGCGGCTCCGGCTGTTCTGCGCGCCCACGACGCCCTGTCGGCGTCGGGCCAGGTGGACGTCTTTGCCTGGGGCGACTACATCCAGGACAACATGATCGAGAAGTTCGAGGCCGATACCGGTATCACGGTCAATCTCTCGACCTTCGGATCCAACGACGAAGCCGAGCAGAAGCTCAAGGCTTCCGGTGGCAGCGGTTTCGACGTGATCTTTCCATCGGTCACCAACGTCCCGAACTACAGAGACGATGACGACGGCTTTCTGTTTGCGGCGATCGATGAGTCGCGCGTGAACATGGACAACATCATCGCCTCGATGGTCCGCGATTCGATCCAGCTCGGCGGCGTACAGCGTGGTAATCGCCTGGCGCTGCCCTTCGACTGGGGCACCGAGGCCATCACTTTCAACTCCTCGGTCGTGCCGCTGGCGGACGACGAGGTCTCCTTCGGTTCACTCTGGGCCGACGGGCTCGAGGGCAAGGCGGCCTTCCGTCAGAAGTCCATCATCATGGGCACTGGCCTTTACCTCGACGCGATCGGCGAGGTTCCCTCCAACCGCATGCTCGACGTCTACCAGACCGAGGACGACGCCAAGCGCGTCTGGGGAGCGGTCACGGCCTTCGTGATCGAGCACAAGAAGAACGTCGGCGCGTTCTGGAACAACGCCACCGAGGCGACCACCGCCTTCACCGACGCAGGCTGCGTCATCGGCCAGACCTGGGATACCACCGGCATCAAGCTCGGCTGGGACGTGGACGCGGCATGGAAGTATCGCATGCCCAAGGAAGGCGGAATCACCTGGATGGACTCGATAGCGATCCCGCTCGGCGTCGAGAACGTGGATCAGGCCTACGCCTTCATCAACGCCATGTACGAGCCTGAGATGGCGGGTCTCTTCGTCCAGAACACCGGTTACAACTCGGCTGCCGTCGGTGCGGCCGCGTTCGCCGGCGATCAGTATGCCGAGACTTTCAGTCAGATCTATACCGAGGAGACCCTTGGCAATCTGTGGTGGTGGCAGGCCGACACGCCCTGGTTTGCTCCGACGCGCCAAGTGTTCGCCGAGATGATCACCAACGCCTGATGATCGAGGCGGACTGATGAAGCGCACCGGGCAGCCGACGGGTTTGCCCGGTGCGCTTCGCGTTTGTGGCCTATACTTAAGGGAGGGGCGATGGGCTTGCAGACGGCACGGGGCAAAGACGTGGTGCTTGACTCCGTCTCCATGAAGTTCGGTGACTTCACGGCCGTAGATCCAAGCGATCTTGCGGTCAATGCCGGCGAGTTCTTCTCGATCCTCGGGCCGTCGGGCTGCGGTAAGACGACGATCCTGCGCATGATCTCGGGCTTCCTGAGGCCCAGTTCCGGCAAGGTCGTCATCGGCGGCCAGGACATGACCGACCTCGGACCGAACAAACGGCCCACAGCGCCTTGACAAGTATCCGACAAATTAGCGTACGCGTTGCGTTGGGAGTCTCGGTCGGCATCGTCGCATGCTGGTTTGCAATACCGGGAAACGCGGCGACCGGCGTCGAGCGTCTCAATTGGACCGGGATGATCATCCAGTTCGTTGGGGGGTTGGGCCTGTTTCTGTTTGGATTGAACCAGATGGGAGAAGCGCTCAAGAACGTCGCCGGCGACAGGATGCGTCAAATCCTGGGGAAGTTGACGGCCAATCGGTTCATGGGATTGGTCACCGGTACCCTGGTGACGGCCATTGTCCAATCGTCTTCGGTCATGACGGTGATGCTGGTGGGATTCGTGTCCGCCGGTCTCATGTCGCTGCCACAGGCGATCGGCGTTATCCTGGGTGCAGATATTGGTACGACGATAACAGCACAAATCATCGCCTTTCCAATCAAGGAGTATGCCCTGTTACCGGTTGCCGTCGGATTTTTCCTGCTCTTCACGAGCAAGAGAAACCACGTCAGCCAGTCTGGCGTTCTGATCATGGGGCTGGGCCTGGTCTTCTTCGGGATAGCCCTGATGAGTGGGGCGATGAAACCGCTCAGGAGCTATCAGCCCTTCCTGGACGTCATGCAGCATGTCACCAATCCCCTGGTTGCAATCCTGGTTTCGACTGTCTTTACCGCGCTGATCCAGGCTTCGGCCGCCACCATGGGTATCGTCATCGTGTTTGCATCCCAAGGCATGATTTCCTTGGAAGCCGGCATCGCGTTGACCTTGGGCGCCAACATAGGCACATGTGCCACGGCTGGACTGGCCGCCCTCGGCAAGCCGCGCGAGGCAGTACGTGTGGCCATCGCTCACGTCACCTTCAAAGTCGTCGGCGTGTTGCTGATCGTCTGGTTCATTCCTCCGTTCGCCGACCTGGTGCGCAGCATCTCACCGGTCAGTGAACATCTGACGGGCGCGGATCGTCTGGCCTCCGATACGCCACGACAAATTGCGAATGCCCACACTTTGTTTAACGTTGGAATCGGATTGCTTTTCTTGCCGTTTGTAGTAACATTCGCGCGCATGTGTGAGTGGATCGTTCCGGATCGGATGATCACCGATTCCGAAAATTATTCTGAGAGAATCGACGCAAAGTACCTGGACGATGTCCTTTTGGATACACCGTCCCTGGCGCTGCAACGAGCACAACTGGAAATCGGTCGCCTTGGAGATCGAGTTTGCCAAATGTACGAGGAGTTTCTCCAACCTACGATTGACAAGAATACGGTACGTTTGGTGAGTATCGCCGCAATGAAGGTGGAAATTGACGCCTTGTATGGTAAGATTGTGAACTATCTCTCGCACATCAGCGCAAGAGAATTGCCCCGAAACGAAACGGATGCCCTCATGCGTCTTGTACAGGCGGTAAACCAGCTCGAAAACATAGGTGATCTCATCGTGACGAATCTGATTGGCGTGGGACAGAAGCTGGTGATGGACGGCGTTACGATAGGTCCAGTGTCTCGACGCACCATCCGGGACTACCACAAGGTTGTGGGTGATGCGTTGCGGGACTCGAACCAGGCATTTCGCGACGGAGATGCTGAATTGGCCCGGCAGGTTCGCAAGATGAAGCGAGACATGACGGAGTTGGCGGGGAACACGGTTCATCATGCACTCGATCAGATGATTACGCATGAACCGAAACGTTTGCAGACATATAAGAGAGAGATGGAGCTCGTGGAGAACCTCACTCGCATCTATCGCCACAGCCGTCGCCTGGCCGGACTGGTGCCCTCGGGAATGTCTGGATAAGAGGGGCGTTCCCTTTCTGCAAGCGCGATGCGCAGTCTGGCGGTCTTTTCTCAGTGCGCCGTGGAAAGGCGCGTTTTCCTGGTGGGTGCGAAACCCACCCAACACTTGTCGCTTCGGTTGGTAGCAGCCAAGGCAGTTTACGGAGGTAGTGCAGCGAGACTAGTGTTCTGGCACATCTAAATATTAGGTATTGGGAGTGAAATCTGTTATTGCGGGACCAGCTTTCCAGTATGAGGGTCGCCGTTATGCAGAAGCTCTACATTGTCCGCCTGACGGAGGACGAGCGCGAGATCTGTCGGGATGTCATCCGCCGGCTCAAAGGGTCGAGCGAGCGAGTGCGTCGTGCACAGGTTCTATTGCAGGCCGACGCTGACGGGCCGGGGCGGACGGACCGGGAAATTGCGGCGGCGTTTTCGTGCCGTGTGAAGACGGTCGAGAATATTCGCCAGCGTTGTGTGCTGGAGGGCTTCGACAAGGCGTTGGAACGCAAGCGGCGGGCCACGCCGCCGACGCCGAAGATACTCGACGGCGAGTCCGAGGCGCGGATCATCGCCTTGCGTCTCGGGCCACCGCCGGAGGGTTACGCCAACTGGAGTTTGCGGTTGCTGGCGCATCACGTGGTCGAGCTGAGGATTGTCGAGTCGGTCAGCCGCGAAACGCTCCGACGGACGCTAAAAAAAACGGGATGTGCCAGCGGAAAATCGCCTACTGGGTGATCCCGCCTGACGCTGACGCCGAATTTGCGGCGCATATGGAGGAGGTGCTCGAGACCTACGCTCGACCCTTGGATTCCGATTGTCCGGTGCTCTGCATGGACGAACGGCCGGTACAGCTGATCCGGGAGACTCGTACGCCGATAGCGGACATCACGGCAGAAGACGTACGGCAATGGTTCGCTTCGCTCCATGCCACGCCGGTCGCGGCAGACAGGTCTGCGCCGGTTCTTTCGGTGATCATGCGCCAGGCTGAGGGTTACGGCTACCGTCCGGAGGGGAGCAATTCCTGCGCGGGCATCAGGCGCTATCGCCGGCAGGGTCGCGAACGGTTCCTGACGGCGGACGAGATGCGGCGGCTCGGCGAGGTGCTTGACCGCCACCAACTCCTGGATCCCTCGAAGACGGCGGTTGTGCGCCTGCTTCTTCTGACCGGATGCCGGAAGTCGGAGATCCTGACGCTTGAATGGTCCGACTATCGTGAAGGCAATCTGTACCTTCGCGACAGCAAGACCGGTCCCCGCACGGTCTGGCTGTCGTCCCACGCGAGAAAGGATCTCGACGCCTTGCCGCGCAAGGGACCCTGGGTGTTTCCGGGATCGCGAACCAACCGTCCCATGCACGACATCCCGCGCTTTTGGCAGCGTGTCCGCAAGGAAGCCGCGATCGGGGACGTTCGGCTGCACGATCTGCGCCATACCTATGCCTCGGTCGCGCTGGCCCACGGTGAGACAGTCCTCACCATCGGACGGCTCCTGGGGCACAACGATCCGGCGACCACCCTGAAGTACACACATCTTGCCGATACGGCAGTGAGGAACGCGGTCGAGACGGTGTCCGCGGTTCTCGAAGGGAGGAGCTGAACCATGGTGCAAAGGATACGATTGACGGGCCGAAGCGCCGCGAAGCTCTCTGTGGAGAGAACGGAATATACGGTCTGGGATACCCGCATGGCCGGTTTGGGCGTGCGGGTGCGCCCCTCGGGGTACAGGACCTGGATCTTTCATCTCCCCACATACGACTCAGAGTATTTTCGATGCGATTTCGGTGTTCATTTCAACTGCCCGTGTTGTTTCAGCCCTCGGTGGTAGATGAGGGCTGCTCTGAAGTGCATCCAGGCTTCCCAGAGTTTCCGGGTTCCCGGCAGGGGTTGTCGTTTGGTGGGGTCGAAGCCTGCGACTTTGGCAAGATCGACGACGAAGGTGCGGATGTCGGGCCGGTGACCGGGCGGTGCCCGGGCGCGCAGGACGCCGAGGATGTGGAGGTATTCGTAAAGTCAGTCGATCATGTCCTGCTCGACGACCTCGTCGGCCGGGGTCTGTGGCGCGGTCCGGGCCATGAAGTTCAGATCATGGATATGGCAGGCGGTGATGGCGTCGAAGACGAGGCACTTCCTCAGGTCATCGGCGTCATCGAGTTGGCGGTCCTCGACGCGGGTGCCGGTCTTGAGAACGGAGAACCATGTTTCGATGCTCCAGCGGCGCTCGTAGAAGGCGATGACCTTGCGAGCCTGTTCGGCCGAAGGCTCGCCCTCGGTGGTGAGCAGCAGCCAGTGGAGGGGCTCCTTGTCGTGTGGTGGGGAGGTTTTCGGTGGCAGAGACCGCGAGCATCCGGGTGGCTGTCTTGTCCGTGGCGTCGGTCGGTGCCGCCAGGGTGACGGTGCAGGCCCTCAAGTCCAGTTTGGCCTTGCGCTCCTCGCGGCTGCGCGGGCCTCCGCAGGCGTCGATGGCAATCGTCTTGCTGGCGAGCGACGGCTGTCCCGCAACATGGTCCCACAGGTCCTCGAGGCTGCCGTCGGCGCTGATGACGCGGCGGCTGCGCGCCCGGTTGGCGCGCACCAGCAGACCCGCGCCCGTGGTTGCGGCCTCGCGGAACATCTTCCAGATGTCACCCTCACGGTCACAAACCGTGATCACGCGGGTTTCGCGACAGGCCGCCGCCAGTTCTCCGGCACGCTCGAGGCCTTCCAGCCAACGGCGGCTTTCCTTCTCGTCCTGTTGTGCCTCGTGACGGAAGTCGGCATCAAGCGAGAACACGCCCAGAGGCCGGCCAACCGGGTTCACCGCAAGTCCGAAGTGGGCCATCAGGCCCTTGACACCCTTGCCGGGACCACCGAGCCCGACAAGCCCCCTGGTCGCCTCGAGGCCGTTATAGTTGATCGCGGTGGTGTCCTGGATCGCGAGAACGACCTTCTCCAGGACACAGCGCTCGACCGTCGCAGCCTGATGGCTCTCGAGAATGTGTTCCATGGTCACCCTGTTACTGGACAGCAAACGGTACGCCGCCTTGCGCTCGGCCTTGCCCGGGAACACAACCGGCAGGGATGCACCCAGATGCTTCAGCCACGAACGGCCCATCTGCACGATCCGCTCTCTGACACGACCGTCGGGATGGCGGCAGCGAGCATACTCGTGATCGGCCCAGTCCGCAGTCTCCTTGAGATACACCGGTCGGGGCTCTTCGATCAGCTTCCCTGGTGCAGCACAAAGCCCGGCCTTCCAGTCCGGCGCGAGAGGCTTCATCCAGACACGGCGCTGCGCTCCCGGTGCCTCGTGCCCCGGCGGCATGCCGCTGGTCGGCTCATCGCAACACGACCAGCCTGCCGCGGCATAGCAGGTGCCTGTGTGCTCGGGAGCAACATAGGTATAGGCCACAAGCGGGCGGCGTCCGTAGGCCGCCTGCCAGTCATCCGCGATGCGCGAAGACGCCATGGCGAGAACCGCCGAGGCCAGGTTCGGGATCCGAACCCAGGGACAAATCATGAACCTCTGGTTGCAAACGATATCGCCAATGTGGGCTACCCTGGCATCGTCCGACCAGCCGATCCAGGTGTCACGCGCCTTCTGATGCCAACTTGCCGCGCAAAAACCGATGACGCCCAGAACGCCGTAGATCGACGAACTGATCCAGTAGCGCATCTGGCCACCGGGAGCACGCGCCCAGCCCAACGGATGCCAGGTGTCGATCACCGCTTCCCAGCGCCGCCTCGACGCGTCATCGTTGACCGGAACAAGACTGACCCTGCCAAGATCCTTCAGGGCACAGCAAACCTCGCGATCAGGCGCCGACCGAGCGGCAATGGCCCGGCCCGATGGTATCCCCGGCCGCGATGCCGGCAACGCAATGCCCAGTTTGTCCGCCAGGCGCGGCAGCACCTTGCGCGCCGAGGCCGTCGCAAGGCCCCCGGAACTGTCCCTCCAGTCCAGGCGTTCGCACAAACCCCGTGCCAGGCGGCTGCGGCTGGCATCCGATGCCGCGGCCGCGCCGGTCAACCACTGCACCGTCTGGGCATCAAACTGGCGAAGACCAATCTGCATGCCCGATTCGTACGGTAATCAGTGGCCCGAGTTAACAGTGTCCCGATGAAAGGACCTGGATATACCTCGATAACCGTGGTGGCACGTCCACAAGGCGCACATTCGGGCCCGTGACGCTGATGACTGTCGATGAGGCGCGCACCGGAGTCATGAAATCCAGTCGAAAGAAAGACCGGATGGCGGGCCGGATGCCTGTTCTGACCCGGTTCCGCTGTTCCGCGAGTTTATCGAAGGCGAGTGGAAGACAGCCTGCCTTGACCGTTACAAGCCATCGACCCGTAAAAGTGCCGTCTCGGCCCTCAGATCCCAACTCCTGCCGGAGTTCGGTGCCATGCCTCTCGACCGGATCACACGGCTTGACGTCACCCGCTGGTTCGACCGCTACAGCGCCACCGCTCCGGGTGGCGCGAACTTTATCTTGAAGGTGTTCCACCAGATCATGAACCGAGCCATTGTCCACGGTCACATCGCGGCCAATCCCGCCAGCGGCATCAAGCGCAACCCGCGGCCCCGCCTTACCCGCTTCCTGTCGCAGGACGAAATCCGCCGACTCCATGCGGAACTTGACAATTGTGTCGCCGACAGGCCGTCCCGCCGGAGGCAGGCTGATATCATCCGTCTCCTGCTCCTGACCGGATGCCGGCGCAGCGAGATCCAGAGCCTCCAGTGGCATGACGTCGGCATTGATTCGCTTGAACTTGGCGACAGCAAGACCGGGCCCAGGCGTGTGCTCCTGAACAAGGCGGCACAACGCATCATCGAGAGGCAACCCAGGACCGGGAGCCCGTATGTCTTTCCATCGCCATCCGACCCGTCCCGGTCGACAAAAAGCTGGATCCCGCTTTGGGACATGGCCAGGAAACGCTGCGGGATCGAGGACGTGCGATGCCATGGGCTTCGCCACACATTCGCATCCCAGGCGGTGCTGAACGGAATCCCCTTGCCCGTCGTGGCGAAGTTACTTGGTCACAGCACTGTTTCGATGACCTTGCGCTATGCGCACGTTGCAGACCATGAAGTTGCGGCAGCGGCGGACAGGATCGGATCCATCATCGCCGGTATGTGCGGCATGCCGGATGCATGATCCGAAGGCCCCGGGAGCCACATGAAAAGAACGGTCGATGCGTGGGATGTGAGAACTAAACGCCGCATGGCGTAGAAAATCGCATTTCTTCCGCGCATCCGCGAAGCGCTGTAAGCCCAGCCATGACAACGGTTTGCAGCCCGCGCGGCGTTTGAGCGCGGCGCTTCCGACCCTTCCAGCTTCCGAACGCGGCTCCGTTACCCGGCGTGTCCTGGGTGTTCCCCAACGGGGGCGCCCGCGACGCGCCGGTCGCGACCGAAACGAACGGAAGGGATCGGAACATGGCGAACAAGACGAAGATCACGATGGCGGGCGCGAGGCCGTGCTGTGGGACAGCGCGGCACCGGGGCTCGGACTGCGGGCGCGACCGAACGGGCGCAAGACGTGGATCGTGCATCGGCGCTGCAACGGCTCCGTCGTCAAGCGGACTATCGGCGCGCGGCGCGCGCGCTGATTGCCGATGCCGAAACGGTCGGCGCGGCGACGGCGGTCCCGACCGTGCAGACATTCGCGCAGGCGTTCCTCGCCGACTGCGCCGAACGCTGGAAGCCCGCGACGCGGGAGAACTACGCTCATACCGTGCGGCGCCGGATACTGCCTGCCTTCAGCAACTGCCCGGTCGATGCGATCGGCGCGAAGGACGTGCGCAACTGGCACGACGGTATCGCGGCCGCTCATCCCGGCTCGGCGAATTGGACGCTGGCGGCGATGTCGTCGCTGATGCAGCACGCGGAGACGCTCGGACTGCGGCGCGAGGACTCCAACCCATGCCGGGGACTGCGGCGGCGCAAGACCGGTTTCGAGGCACGCTACCTGACGGACGATGAGTTCGCCGCGCTCGGTCGGGCGCTCGACGGCGCGGAAGCCGATCATCCGGTCGCGGTTGCCGCGCTGCGCTTCCTGCTCTACACCGGCGCGCGCAAGTCCGAGGCGCTGCGCCTCAAGTGGGAGCACGTCCACGGCGACCGCGCGGTGTTGCCCGATAGCAAGACCGGTCCCCGCACGATCTGGCTTGCGTCGCCCACCCGCGCCGTGCTGGCGGCGCAACCGCGCCGGGCAGATTGCCCGTGGGTGTTCGCGTCTCCCTGCGGTGGGCCTGTCTCGGTGGACAAGGCATGGAACGCGGTCCGCACGGCAACGGGAGTGCCGACGCTGCGCATTCACGATCTCCGGCACTCGCACGCGGCGGTTGCGGTCAACGGCGGCGAGGGCCTGCGCGTCGTCGCCGGGCTGCTCGGCCATGCCGACATCAAGACCACCTTCGGCTATGCGCACCTTGCCGAGGGGTCCGTGTTCGACGCGGCCAACCAGGTCTCGCGCGGCCTTGCCGATATGCTCGACGGCGGGGAGGCGGGCCGATGACCGAGCGCGCCCGCCTGACCGATGCGCTCGCGCTCGCGGCCCGACCTCGCACGCGAATACTCCATCCACGATACCGCGCTGCAGGGCTTCATGCTCCGGGTCCAGCCGAACGGCGCGCGGTCCTGGGTGTTCCGGTTCCGGCGCGACGGCAAGCCGCGCCGAGTCACGCTCGGCAAGCCGGATGCGGTGAAGGCCGACCAGGCGCGCGCTGCCGCACTCGCCTTTCTCGCGCGCGAGAAGGGCGGCGGGAGTCCGGTGCCCCTTCCCGCTTCCGGCCCGACGCTGACGAAGTTCGCCGCCGAATACGTCGAGCGGCGCTCGCCCTCGTGGAAGCCGTCCACGGTGAAGGCGACCCTGAGCTACCTCAACGGCGCCATCCTGCCCGCGCTCGGCCATCTGCGCGTCGGCTCGGTCGTGCGCGCCGACATTGCCCGCTTCTTCCACGAATACGGACGCAGAAAGCCGGGCGGCGCGAATCGAAGTCATGAAATACTGCGCAACATGTTCGACTGCGCCATCGCGTGGGGCCATCGGCCCGAAACCGCCGGGATCGTGGCCGATGCGCGGCTTCACGACCTTCGCCATGCGCACGCCTCGCACGCGGTCATGAACGGCGAAAGCCTGCATGTCGCGGGACGCCTGCTCGGACACCGGCGGGCTACCACGACCAATCGCTACGTCCATCTCGACGACGCGACGCTGAGCCAAGCTGCCGAGCGGGTCGCGGGAGCCATCCATTCGAAACTGTGACCTATTCAAGTCTCTCATCTAGCGGATACCGCCCGCTTTGAGTCAGCCGTTTCCCTTCGCGGTCTGTTTCCCGAGACGGTTCAGCAGTGCGGCGATGGTGGCATCGTCGATCACGCGCGCGAGCTCCCGTACAAGCGCCACTGTCTCTGTGTCGGTCGTCCAGCGATGTTCGCCGGTGCGCATACGTGCCACCCGGAGTTCGGTGTGGTCGCCACCCTTCCAGTGCAGCAGCAGATGGACATGAGCGTCTTCGAGCCGTGCGGTGATCTCGACCAGCACAGCCCGTAACACCGTCTTGCGGAGTTCGGGTGTCGCCCGTTCATGGCCCCAGGCCCGGCCGAGATCGTGGCCGAGATCCCGGAAGGCCTGACGCTGTTGCGGGGTCAATACGACAGGCTGGACATCCTCGAGATCCTGCACCCGCACCTCGCAGCGGGACACTTCGACAAGACAGGCTTCCCACTTTGCCGCCAGATTGTGAAACACATTGTGGTTGGCCGGGTCGACCGCATCGAACTGGTCCTTTGCCCGCTCAGCCTTGTAGCGGGCCTCCGAAAGCGCGGAACGCGCCACGGCCAGCGTCGTGCGCTCCGCCGCGCCCGCCGTCTCCATCGCCTGCAGCGCCGCTTCCATCGCAAGCGGCTGCAAGGCTTCGATCACCGCCTGCCCGACCGCTTCATCCACGCGCACCGCGCCGAACGACAGGCAGCTTCCGCCCGGACCGGTTGCGCCAGAGCAGAGATAACGGGCTGATTTGCCGTTGTCGCGCACCTGGATCCGCCGCTGGCAATGGCCGCAACGCAACAGGCCCGCCAGCAACGCCCGGCCAGGGCGCACCGCGCCACGATCGCCAGCCCTGTTCGAGGTGATCAACGCCTGGTTGCGCTCATAGTCCTGCCACGAAATATAGCCCTCGTGGCGGTCGTGCAACAGCACGATCCAGTCCTCGGGGTTCTTCTGCAGTGGCTGCTGCAGGACCTGCTTGCGGCCGTCCCTGATCACCGTCTTGCGCCGTTTGCGGCCATAGGCATAGGCCCCGGCGTGGATCGGATTGCGCAGGATCGAATGAAGGCTGGTCTCCGTCGGGACCCGCCAGTGCAGACCCCGGGCCGGTGTTCGCACCGGGATCTCAACCTGTCCGTTGCGAAACCACAGCCAGGTCTGTCGTACGCTGCCAAGCTCGTCGAAGGTGTCGAACACCAGGCGGATCGCATCCCGAACATGCTGGTCCGGCGACATCTCGATGGCGTCACGCCCGACCTTGTCGTAGCCGGCCGGAAGATGCAGGAACAGCTCGCCTCGCTTCGCCTTCGCCATGCGGCTTTCCAGCGACCGCTTGCGGAACACCGAGAGTTCGAACTCGTTGAAGGTGCCGCGCATGCCAAGATACATCCGGTCCTCCATCGATCCGGGGTCGTAGAGCCTGTCGCGGTCGCCTACCAGGCATCCGACAACGGCACAGAAATCCAGCAAGCCATGCCAGTCACGCCCGTTTCGAGCGAGCCTCGACGCCTCGGTCGCGAGGATCAGCCCGACCTCGCCCTTGCCGACCGCCGCCAGAAGGCGGTCGAAACCCGGCCGCTCGATCCCGCTTCCTGTTATTCCAAGATCACCGTCGACAACCCTGACGTCATGGAACCCCAGGTCGCGCGCGTAATCCTCCAGGCCATATTGCAGGCGCTGGCTTTCCAGATTGTTGCGAACCTGAAACGGGCTTGACTGACGGATATAGACACACGCCGCCCGCTGCAGATGGTCCGGCGTGAGGAGCTCAGGCGTCATCATCGCACCCGTCCTCCCGGTCTGCCGGGATCCCGACCACCGCCGCCATCAGCTGGGCAAGCGCCGCAACCGCGGTCTTGCGCAGGTCCGGCTCCAGATTGACCGTCTTGTGACGCTCGAACAGGTCCGCCTGGAGCGTCGTGTATCGCTGTGTTGCCATTCGCATCTCCCGGTGCTGGCGACGCCGGCTTCCGGAAAAAGCGTGTGAGCAGATCGGCCAGGTCCGACAACGCCGTCAGCGACAACCGCGGCGTGTCACAAAGACCCCACTGCAATGCTTCCGGAGCCGTCATCCAGCCCGGAACGTAATGCTTGCACCCCCGTGCATCGACCACCAGCACGATCGGCTCGCCGCGATGCGATCTCTTCCCGACCTTAGTGACCGTCTGACCGGCCAGTGGGTGGAATCGATAGTGAATCGTGACCTCGAAACCCGCAATGTGGGGTTTGTGTGGGCACCTTCCCATGGGTCCGCGTCCCGAACCTGGCGTCCCATATCCTCTCCATCGTCCGCCGCCGCCTGCCCGAGGACTGGCGCCGCCAGTACGCAATCAACCCCGTCCTGATCGAAACTTTCGTCGAAACACCGAAATTCACCGGCGCAACCTACCGTGCCTCCGGATGGATCCATGTCGGCACCACACAGGGACGTGGACGCTACGACACTAAAAACCAGTACGCGCTGTCGAAAAAACACATCTGGCTCTGCCCACTCCGCAGAGACTAGAAGCGAATCCTCAACCGCTAATCCCGATACAAATTACCACAAACCCATTGCCCGCGAAAATTCCGACGCGCGTCGCAACCGGTCACGCCACAACCGAACGCTTACCTGCCATCATCGTTTCGCTCGGCATCACCAAATGGACGTTGCAGCGTTGGCAATGGGTCGAGTGACAACTCCATCGTGGGAGCTACTCAGTTAGCAGGCCCGCAACTTTCCAGGCTTCCATACCACCTTCCATATAGGAGACATTGGTGAAGCCCATTTCTTTGAGAAGCTTGCCGTCTCTAGCGGCATTTTCCCCTGTTTGGCAAGTGACGACAACCTGGCGTGAACGATCTTGGAGTCGAGAATCACGCCATTCGAAACTCCCGGAGCGAGATCCCGAGATCTGGCGCGCTCGCGGGTACGATCCGTTGATTGTTAAGCGCAGCGTTGACCCCATGCGTAAGGAAGATGTAGGCGCCCGACTCCTCCATAAGGTCCTGCATGCGGGTGAGGATCGCGTTACGCTTGGCCGCGTCGAGCTCGATCACCGACTGCTTGTAGAGTTCGCCGAACTCAGGACTGTTCCATCGCTCCCAGTTCCAAATTCCAACTTGGCTAGGTGTAAACCATTGCAGGCCATAGCTCGGGTCCGGCGTCGATGTGAAGCGCAGAAGCATAAGCTGGAGGTCGCGCCACGCCTCACCTTCCTCCTCCAACCCCAGCGTCCAATAGGTGCCGGGGTCGTAAGTGAGGATTTCAACTTCAATCCCGATTTCGGCCAGGTTGGCCTGAATCACCTGGCAGGCCGCGACCCGGTCAGTCTCATTGAGGACGGTAATCGTTGTGCTGAAGCCATCGCCCCGACCCGCCTCGGACAGCAGGGCGCGCGCCTTGTCGATATCGCGGTGGTCGATCAGGTTGGCGTCACGATGACCGATGATCCCAGGCGTCGCTATGCCCGTTGAGCGTTCGGCGACACCGAAGAAGGCGGCCTCGAGAATGGCGTCACAATCGACGGCATACTGCACCGCCTTTCGGACTCGCTGTTCACGGAACAGCTCATGGTCGGTGTTCATGCCAATCCACCAGAAGGTGGTTGAGGGCTTCTCGGTGAGCGCCTCGTTGGCATCAAGGCCAGCGCGCAGGCGCGGGATCGAGCTCATACTCACTTGGGTATAGTCCACCTCGCCAGCCTCGAAGGCAATCTCGCCTATCTTGCTATCCGGGACAGAGATAAGGTGGATCTCGTCGAAATCTGCCGCGTAAATTGAGAAGTCCGGGTTGCGTGCAAGCACGATCTTCTGCTGCGGGATCCACTCCATGATGACATAGGGCCCGGAACTCGCAGGCACTTCTGTCGTAAACGTACCACCGGCCGCCTCAACAGCCCTCTTACACATGATTAAGCCCGACGAGTACGGCAGGGTGTTCTGCCACAAAGGAACAAATGGTTCGTTGAGAACGATGACTCCCCGTCGATCGTCGATCACATCAACGTGGTCGAGGGTGGCCCAGTCACTCTGATATGGCGACTGATTGGCTGGATTGGCGATCCGTTCAAAGGAAAACTTTATGTCAGCTGTGGTCATTTCGCCAAAGCCGTTGGTCCAACCGATATCCGGTCGAAGTGTGAAAGTGATATGTGTGGCGTCAACCGGCTCAATCTCCACCGCCGCATCGTTCACAAACCCCCACTCGCTTCCCGACTTGTTCTTGACGAGGCTGTTAAAGATTGTGGTTGCGACGTCTAAATCGTTCCTGGTTACCATGTTAATCGGATCGAGGGTGTTGAGGTCTGTCTCGACACGAACCGTCAGGACGTTTCCCGCCGCCGACAGTTCGTAAGGCCACAGAGCCGCCCCTGTTGTCGCCAATGCACCAGCCCTAACTAAATCACGTCGTGTCAGTGGAAAACCGATCATTTACGCCTCCTCTGGGTTTGTTTCATTGCTTGGACTTGGACTAGCGCGTAACGACATCGCGCACACATCTGGGTCTCGAAATTCATGGACGCGCGGCCACCAGCTCGACAAATCGGTTTTGTGTCACCCGATTCACCATGTCTTTCGCAAAATAGTGGCCCGGCCTTCGGTTGTAGCTAAAAACAAGGATCAGGCGGTGCGCCCCCTCAACCGTTGTTACGTGGTGCAATGAGCGGCGCCCCCGGAAAAGAACGAGATCACCAGGTTCCATTTCAACACGTTTGACGAGTGGCGAAGTGCCGTCGAACACGCGCTTCACTTCGTCGTAATTCTCGTCGTCCTCGCTCCTGACGTACGGTGCATGCTCGAAATGACCGCCACTTTCGGCCTTGCCAAGTAGAAGAGAGACGACGAAATCATTGCGGTCAAAGTGCCAACCATGGTGATCACCTGGTGCCAACACGTGGCCCTCAAGGCCGAGAATCTCGTCGGCGACTCGATAGAGCACATCCTCACCGACTGCAGCAGCGACGAACTCGGTGAGTGCCTCAGATTCATAGAGTCGACGCGTTGGCGACTCGCGGCCGTACATGTTGTAGGTGACGAGTGTGACCTGCTCGAGGTGTCGGATCGCCCGGGGATGATCATCGGCGAACCCGGTGCAGTCGAGCCAACTGTACGCGTTTCTATCGTAGCTTCCGTGGAATGCGTCAGGTGCTAGACCAAGCAGTTCGTCCGCCATAGTTCGACACGCAGCCGCTGTAAGGAATCCCGGCAAGGTTGTGAGCGCGGAGCGGGTCAGCTCTGCACTGATGACACCCAGGAGTCGGTCCATGACAGCACCCCGAAGATCGTGGAGTGGATAACGGTCAAGATCGACGATGCCGGCCAGGGTATGCGCCTCCGGATCCATGGAAACTTTCCTCGCGGATTTCATCGGTGGGCTCTCCGGTTGTAACAGTTGCATTCCTCTAGGCATCCACGCCGATAACGGGAGGCACGGCCCGGGGGTCGACTACGACATCGATATGGGTCGGCTTGGTCGCCATGGATCTACATGCCGTTGGCATCAGGAAGCCCGGCGTTATGCAGAGCGCCGCGTGTGTGAGATCTGCACTGCATACCGTTATTAAGTTTTGCATTCTTGAGCCGTCGATCCCATGTAGCGGATAGCGGTCAACATCGACAATCGATGCGAGCAAAGCCATGCGGTCGTCGAAGTGTTTGTGGGTTGGCGCCATCGTTTCAGGATCCCATTGATGGTGTGCAGGTCTAGTCATCCAGACCGATAGCTGGCGGAATGGCTGAGGGATCGACAATCACGTCGAGCAACGTGGGCTCGTCCAATGTCATCGCGCGGCGCAACTCCGCTCCAATCGTGTTTGGGTCTTCGATGCGCACGCCGCGACATCCGACAGCTCTGGCAAGTAGCGCATGATCGACCCTTGCAAAGTCAGCGCCCGGCGAATGGTTCCCGTCGAAGAGCTTGTCCTCTACGACGACCTGGTATCCGAGCATCTGGTTGTTTAGTACCAATAGGATGACCCTGATACCCAATCTCACGGCCGTCTCAAGCTCCGACCACATGTGCCCGAATCCACCGTCGCCGCAGATTGCGAATACAGGTGCGTTGCCGGCTGCCACTTTCGCACCGAGCGCAGCCGGCAGTCCCCATCCGAGGCCGCCCAGGCCGCGCGGCGACAGGAAACGCATGCCGGGCCGAAGGGCCGTCAAGTAGCTGACCATCCAGAGCGTGGCAAAGCTAGCGTCGCTCACAACGACGGACTCAGACGTCAAGACTTGGTCGATCTCGGCCATCAGGCGCTGCGGCAGGATTGGCCGTGCATTCGATGTCAGGAGTGGATCGGCCAATCTGGCAAAGGCTCCACGTCCGGTGCGGATCTGTGCCTCAAGCGCAGATCGTGCAGAACGCAGACCTGTCAGGTCCCGCTCAACCAATGCCGCCCGTAACGCTTCAAGAGTCAGCTTTGCATCACCAACGAGTCCGAGAGCTTCATAATTGCGGCCGATCTCCTGCGGATCAATATCGATATGGATGACATCGGCTGCAGGCGGGACCATCGTCCACGATGCGGTGCCTCGCTCGTTCGTCCTATTGCCGACGAGCAAGATCACGTCGGCCTCGTCGATCAGTTGCCGGTGCTGGAACGCCGGTCCGTGGCGACCGAGTGCGTTGCCGGCCACACCGAGTGACAGTGGGTGACGCTCATCGACGCTTCCTTTGCCCTGGCTTGTTGTCGCCACTGGGAGGCCAATATCGTCCTGCAAACGAGCGAGAGAATCGTGAGCTCTGGACAGATGAACGCCGCCGCCAGCTACGACCAGTGGTCGCTTTGCTGCCGCCAAGCGGTCGGCGGCCTCAGCGATGCACGCCGGGTCGGCCAGAGAACGATGAAGCGGTATACGGCCCATGTTGGCTGATCGTGCACGACCGGGCTTCGCAGCCTCGAACTCTAGGTCGCGCGGAATGCATAGCACCGCCGGGCCAGGCCGGCCGCTTGTGGCAACCCGGAAAGCCATGTCGACGTAATCATCCACCCGGTCATTTCGGTTTAGTCGGCGGATCCACTTCGCACAGGATGCGAACAGCTTGAAGGGATCGAGGTCTTCGTCGGCGTTCTTGTCGGTGTCGACCACCGCGCAGTCCTCTACCAGTGCAACAATTGGAGTCGACGCGTGCATGGCTTCAGCTAGTCCTGGCACGAGAAGTGCCGCGCCCGGTCCGCCCATCGCTCCGACCACGCCGACTTTGCCCGAGACTCTGGCATAGCCGTCCGCGATCATTGCGCCGCCGTTCTCCGTCCGCATGCCGATTTGACGGATGCCAAATAAGGGCGCGTAGTGATGTATTGCAATAGGCGAGCACATGCCGATTAGCACTTCCACTCCGTGACGTTCTAATGCTGCGTCAACAGCATGCGCTACTGAGAGGTTTGATGGCGCGTGAGGCGGTGCTATCGTGCTGGGCAATGCGTCAGCTTCAGACACAACAGATACTCCAGGGGATCAATCGGCTATCGCAGAAAATCACACTTTACACTAGTGACGCAAAACGGAAAAAATCATAGGCTGCCCCAAAGAATGTCATGCAACCATGGCCCGACAACTGCCTTCGCTCAATGCCCTGCGCGCCTTCGAAGCGGCTGCCCGTCATCTGAGTTTCACCGGCGCTGCGACCGAGCTACACGTTACCCAAAGCGCAATCAGCCGGCACGTCAAGTTACTCGAAGATCAGCTTGGCAGGCGCCTTTTCCTTCGGGGTCACAATAGCCTGAGATTAACAAATGATGGTGCCGCCCTGCTGCCAGTCATCAGCAATGCATTTGATCGCATGGCACACGCAACTGAGACCGTTACCCGCCGGCGTCGCGACCTGAGGCTTCGCGTACTACCTTCATTCGCCACACGCTGGTTAATCCCACGTCTGACCTGCTTCGAGACGGAACGCGAGGATTTCCATATCCGACTCACAACAAGCTCACGTGTTGGCGGTTTTAGGCTCGACGAGTTCGAAGCGTGGATCGCATATGGTGACGGACGGTGGCCGGATCTGAAATCCGACCTGCTGTGGGAGGAGGTGCTGGTGCCGGTCTGTGCCCCAGCGCTGTGCGCGGGCCCGGCGGGCCTTCGCACGCCGGATGATCTGCGACACGTACAACTATTGCACACCTCGCTCAATCATCTCGAGTGGAGGACGTGGGCCGAGCTTCTGGGTCTTTCAGACCTTGATCCAGACGATGGTATGGACTTCGACCTTTTTGAGCCGGCACTTCACGCAGCGCTAAGGGGTTATGGGGTGGCGTTGCTTGATCGGATCTTTGTGGCAGATGATTTGACAACCGGTCGCCTCGTAGTGCCTTTCGAGGTCGATGGCCCCGCGTTGGGCTCGTATTTTCTCGTTTTTCCACCATCAATGACCAACCATCCAACATTTGAGGTATTCCGTGACTGGCTGCTAGCCGAAGCAGAAACAACGCGCACTTCGGTACCTATCGCCGCCTCTTAGCCGCAAGCAGAATCCAAATATGGCGCGAGGTTGAGGTCTGCGGTCATCCGCCCCGTTCCTGCGGGCAGTTTTTGCCGATTGTCCTGGAGGCGATGTGGTCATCCGCCGTCAATAAGCTCCAGAGATTTTCCTTTGGCGACGGCTCCCCTATTTACTTTGTGAGCTTATTGTCCTCGCCATGGACCTCACCGCAGTCTTTGATCACATCAACTGTAGGCATGCCGGCTAGGTGGTATCCCATTTCTGATTTCCCTCGACCATAAGACTATCGGGGGCAGGTCAGAGAATCTACGTCACTGATCGCGTGTCAGAATGACCGGTTATGGCTATAAGCCGAAGTTGGAGTACGCTGCTCGGCACGACCGCTTTGCCCTCAAGAGCGGACCTTCGGGTCGTGATGTCTGCTGTTGACCGAGAAACCGACCTATCCTGGCCATATGGTTTAGGGCTGTTGTGACCCTAACCGGACATCAAAGCCAATGTGGCGAGCGCTGTCCTAGACACGGCCGTACAGCGCCATCGAATAGATGGTCTGTGCCAATTGTTGTTGCCTATATGTTGGGACGCCGCTCTGCCCATGGCCTGGTTGCCTCGACCGCGGCACCGATCCGCAGCACGGTCGAATCGTCGAACCGGTGGCCGACGATCTGGAGCGCAGTCGGCCGAGCCAGGTGCGAAGGCATCCCCGTCTCGACGATATCAACCGCGATCTCGTGCTCAAGAACGGCAGTCATGCGACGATTGCCGCGCACTACGGCTTGCATCCAGACGCGATCACCCGCCATTGACGAGGCCATGTCCGTGATAGCGAGGGTTTGAAACGGCAAATCATCCTCGACGCCAAGATTGGCGAACACCGGCAGCAGGCAACCGCGCTCAACGACGAACGGGTCGAAGTCGACAGCGGACTGCGCAAAGTGGTGAAAGAGATCGAGGCAATCCTGGCTCGAGCGAAGGGCAACGAGGACGACCTGCTCGCGCTTGGCTCACTACGGGAGATGCGCACCACGCTTCTCGCCCTTGCCAAGATTCACGGCCAGTTGAATTCCGAACTGACGGTTCGCCACATCTCGATCTCGGAGGACCCACGCTATCACAAGTTGAGGACGATCATCTTGAACGTTCTCGAACACCATCCCGACGCGAAGGCCGACTTTCTCGGTCAGGTTCGAAGCCAGTTGCAAGTCGAGCATGGACCCTGAACTCAGCACATATCTGTCATCTATCGTCGTCGGCCTCGATCCGGTTGAGCGATTCCGGCAGGCCGTCGGCGAGCCGGACGACTGGCAGCGTGATATTCTGTGCGCCGATCCTTGCAGGAACCCGGACGACGCATTCATCGCTGTGCTGTGTTCGACAGCTCGGCAAATCGACCACGGTCGCTGGTCTCGCCTGGGATGACCTGACACGCGGCAAGCAGGTTCTGATCGCCGCGCCATCGGAACGGCAGAGCCGTGAATTGCTTCGTCGTTGTTCGGCCTTCCGTGACGCCGATCCCGCACCACCGAAAATCGTGCGGGCAAACCTGGTCGAGTTGGAAGCGGACAACGGCGGACGCATCCTTTGCGTCCCGGCGACCGATCAGGCGCGCGGCTTCACGTGCGATACGATCGTCATCGAGGAGGCTTGCTTCCTGCCGGACGAGGCTATCACCGCACTTCTGCCGATGCGCAAGGCGGATGGTCGAGTTTTGATGATCTCGACACCACGAGGCCGGAACGGGTTCTTCTACGAGATTTGGACAGAGGCCAAGGTGCGCAAGATCGCGGCACGGTCGGTAGATGTACCGCGGGTTAAGGTGAAGGTCGCATTCGACCGGAAGTTCATGTCCGAGTTGCATTTTTCGAGTCGAACATCTCTGCGAGTTCCTCGGATCGGGCTTGCCCCTGATCTCGTTCGATGTGCTCGACAAGGCCATCACGTCGGAGTCCGCGCTATGCCTCAACTAGAACTTCTCGACGGTGGCCGCGTTGTTCTGCGGGCAGGCTCTGATCCGGCAGTTGAGCGTGTTGTCGGTAACCGGCCATTTTGGGACGTTGCCCTGGGTTGGTGTTAATATTTGACGCTCAGGCCGCGGGATTTGAGCGCGGGTTGCAGGACGCCCTTTCCGATGTCGGAGGTCAACGGGTTGGCGGCAAAGTTCTCCTTCCGCAGTCGTGGCATCAGCTGCACCACATCGCGGGCGGGATGGGTCGATCCGGTGCATCACATCGACCAGCCAGGTGTACGGGTTCACCTCGTGTGTGCGACACGTCGAGACGAGGCTCTGGATGTCAATGCTCTTCCAACATTGACCCGCCTTTTCAGGTTTTCCTTTCCCGACAGCCTTGTTTTTCGGGAAGCGCCTTTGGGAGAGTGAGCGATAGAAGGTGCAGCACGTCTCGAACTGCAAGGGTTGGCCGACGCTGTGAGACACAGGCCTCCTGGCGGGGTTGCACCGCTGCCGGGCTACCGGCCGGACCCGACCTGGCGGTCGCGCTGGCACCGGCGTGCCGATCGGAACAAGACATTTGAACGCGACGCTCGTGTCTGATGGCGATCATGGGTGTCCACTGAACATGGTAACGTTACCGGGGCCACGGCCGTGTCCGCGTGGCGGATCGATGCCCTGCAGCGGTTCAAGATCGAGCTCGGCGATGGCCTGAAGTTTATTGCCGAGGCTTGTGACGAGCAGGTTTTCCGGGAGGTTGTCGAACCACTCCCGGTAATCGGCCTGCAACGTCAGGAGGACTTCCACCGCGTCGCGCCAGCGTTGTGGTTTCGATCGGCGGTCCTGGGGTCGCCGATAACGGACCGGTGACATTTGCGGCGCTCGCGGTAACGGCGCTGTTTCCCGGCGCCATCAAGAGCCATCGTCGTTCTCCCTTGCCGTGATGGTTTCTCGCTGAACCGGGTGCACCCCGAGCCTCAGCTTCGGTTCCGGAAGCGCCAGCAGTCGTTGCCGGTCTCGAGGATGGTGCAGTGGGTCAGGCGATCGAGCAGAGCGCTGGTCATCCTGGCGTCGCCGAAGAGTATCCGGGCGCTTTGGGACGTTGCTCAGTGTGGGTTGTGACGTTCAGGCCGCGGATTTGAGCGCGGGTTCCAGGACGCCTTTTCCGATGTCGGACGTCAACGGGTTGGCGGCAAAGTGCTGCTTCCACAGTCGTGGCGTCAGCTGCGCCACATCGCGGGCGGGATGGATTGCGATCCGTTGCAGCACATCGACCAGCCAGATGTAAGGGTCCACCTTGTGCATGCGACATGTCGAGACAAGGCTCTGGATGATTCCAACATGTTCCGCGCCGAGTTCGGACCAACAGAACAACCAGTTCCGCCGTCCCATCGGGATGGCACGTATCGCCCTCTCCAGATGATTCGTATCGATCGGAACATCGGGATCCGACAGGTAGACCTCCAACGCATCTCGCCGGTTGCGCGCATAGTTCACGGCCAACAGAAGCGGATCCTTCGGCGGTCGCGACAGGTCCTCGACAATGGTCCTGCACCATCGCCAGAAGGCTTCGACAATCGGCACCGAATGCTCCCTGCGCCAGGCGAGCTTCGCCGGTCCCGCAAGCTTCTTCTTGCGGATCTCCTCTTCGTGCGCGTAAAGCCCGCCGATCAGGTCCAGGGCCTCCCCGCAACGCATCGGGTCGTGGTCCCTGGTGGTCTCAATCTCTCGCCTGGCATGCGCCCAACAGCCTGCATGAACCACGACATCGCCGCGCGCCGCGGCCCAGGCCTCGTACGCCTGATAACCGTCACTCAGGAGCGGTCCTTCAAAATCGCCGAGGAAGCTCCCAACGTGGCGGTGTTCCCGAGACGGCGCATAGTGGAACACGATCTCGTTGTTGTCGCCGAAGATCGGCCAGAAGTACGCCCGGCGCATCTTCCCGGGGCCGATCCGGCCTGCCTTGATCGTCGTCTCGTCCATCGCGATCACCAGGCTCGAGAGGACCGAGGCACACTGCGCATCGAAGATCGGCTTCAACATGTCGACGGAACGCCCGACCCAGTTCGTCAGTGACGACCGGCTGACCGTGATGCCTGCGGCCTCCAGGCGTTTGTGTTGGCGGTAAAGCGGCAAATGCCACTGGTGCTTGTCCACCAGCATGCCGGCAAGAAAGCTCACATCGGCACAGCTGCGTTCGAGAACGTTGGCCGGCGCCGGACAGGGCAAAAGCTCGCCGGTGTCCTCAGCGCTTGTACGTCTTCATGACGTAGCGCAGGACCTTGTAGCTGCCGATCTCCTGCGCCACACGACAGACAACCTTCTCGCCGATCTCTTCGCGTTCTCCTTCGGGTATCCCGGCGGCCGCAAGGTTCTCCACGATGATCGTCTCCACCGGCACGCTCTCGTCAAACCGCAGGCCCGAATCGTTGACTGCGGTGTCGCGCCGCTTGGACCTGCGGCGGGGAGAAGCAGGGGTCTCGTCCGGGGTCTCGCGGTCCGGCACCTCCTCGAGCCCGAACTCGGCGAACAGGTTCCCCTGAAGCACAGGATCGATCCCGAACCGGCGTTCCGACCTGGAGCCGAAGATCTGGCGCCGGAACCACGCCACCTGCTGCTTGAGAGAGGTCATCTCCTCCTGCATCAGCCCGTTCGCTTCCTCGAGAAGGGCGTTGGAGTTCTCAAGCAGCGCGTAGCTCTGCTTCGTAAGGGCAAGCGTCTCCTCAAGGAGGCCAGCCTTCTTCTCCAGCATGGCACGCACTTCCCGATGGCGACCGGCAAGCTCATGCAGGAGAGCGTTCTCCCGCTCCAGCTCGACGATCCTGAGGGCTTCTGCTGTCATGGGGACTGACTACGTCACCTTGTGGATACCATGGCTCATTACTACCGCACCATGTGGAATATGTCAATAAAAATCGTGCCTGAACAACTGTTTTCTACCTCGCTGCATCCTTGACCCAGCGCTTGCGACGACGCACCACCTTCATGTCCAGACCATCGATAAGGGCCAGAAGTTCGGTGCGCGAAAGCGCCGTCTTGCGCACCTCGGAAGATCCGGCGCGGGCAAACAATCCCCCTTCCAGGCGCTTGCCCCAGACCCAGAAGCCTCCAGCCTCAAAAGCCAGGATCTTCAGAATCGTCCGACGCCGGTTGATGAAGACAAACCACCTACCGGACAGCGGGTCGTCACGAAGATGGTTCCTCACCAGGCCAGACAGACCGTCAAACGACTTGCGCATGTCGGTCGGTTGCGTCGAAAGCCAGATACCTCCCGCGGGCCAGCCGTTCAGCACCCCGGCCTCCGAAGCCGCAATACCATGCCGTCCCCGAGATCAAGCTCGACATCCCAACCAGGCGCCAAAGCCGGCGCCTCGATCCTGACAAAGCCCGCCGTCCCACACTTGCCTCGCCAGTACGATAACGACCCCGGACTGATGCCACGATGACGGCAGAACTCCGCCTTGGTGCCCTCGTGGAGATCGAAATCGGCGAGAAGTTCCCGCCACTCCTCGGCACCCCGCCTCGGGGCCCGCGTGCCTGCCTGCGCCTTCCCGTGACCCGCCATCAAACCCTCTCCCTTCGCGATCAAACTCTCGCGTAAAGGAAGCACTCAGGGACACGCCGAAATCAACTGCCTGCGGGAACGTCCTAATTTGACCGCTTACGCTACGGCGTATATTGGCTTGACCGTGACGCATACCCCTAGACGCCGGATACCATTCCGGCGGTTTTCAGTTCGCGGTCGCGACCGCCGTTGCAAAATTAACGCGGACCAAAGTGTTTATGTCAAGACGCGCAATGGAGTTGCGATCGTGACAGATCCGGATATCGCCGTTTACATCAGGCACACGGCGGCAAGTGATCCCGGACATTACGCCGCGCTTCTCGACCGGATCGAACCCGATGTCCGCATGCTGCCTCAACGGGTCGCGGCGCTGATGATCCATCCCGCCATCGCCGCCATGCGAAATCTGCCGCTCACGCCCGAGCAGATCCGCGACCGCCAACGGCGTACCGTCGCCAGCCTTCTGGAACACCTGTTGTCGCGGGACAGCGGCCCGCTCGACCATCCCCGCGCCCTGCCCGACAGGCTGGGAGGCATCTGCCGGGATCACGCCATGCTCGGCGTCGCGGTGTTGCGTGATCACGGTGTACCGGCGCGCATGCGGGGCGGCTTCTCACGCTATTTCGAAGCGGATTTCTGGGACGACCACTGGGTAGTCGAGGTCTGCCATGAGGATGCCTGGCGTCTGGTTGACACCCAACTCGGGCCCGAGGCGGTGGTTTCGTCGCACATCGACTTTGATCCGTCCGATGTGCCGCGCGACGCCTTTGTCACCTCGCCCGATGCCTGGCTGGCGGTGCGGCGCGGCGAGGTCGACACGGAACGGCTCGGCGTCGGCCACATCCGACTCACGGGCGCCTGGTTCGCAGGCGCAAGTGTCGTGCGCGACGCAGCCGCGATGGCGGGCATCGAACTGCTGCCCTGGGATACCTGGGCAGGTACCGACGACCTGGTCAACCACCACGACCGCCTTGCCGGTTACGCCAAAGATCTCGACTCCATCGCCGGGCGGCTGGCGGAGGGCGGCGCCACCTTCGAAAACGCCAGGGCCGTTCTCGTCGACCACGGATGGATCGGTGTTCCGCAGGCGGTGACCAGCTATCACGGAATTGGCGTACCGGCCTTCGACGAGGTCCTGTTGCCCGCGGCCTGAGGTCCGTTCGGGTCGAAGAGCGCGGCCTGCCCAAATCCTGGTGGCAATCCCCCCGACGAGACACCACACAACCAGGTGAACAAGGTGTCCGTGGTCAACTGCGTAAATGGTATTCCGCCTCATTTCATCGAGCCCGGCAGATAGTTGACGGCGGTCTTTATGAACAAATCCACTTGTGCATCCGGGGAACTGGCGGGGGATTGTTTCCCCCCATCACATGGATTGCGCCTTCCTCGACCCTGGCGATTTCGTTGGGCCGATCGTGTGTCCGAATCCTGACGTTGACAGGACCGAGGGGCTGCCGGTCTCAAGTGGCGCCCGGCCGGTTCACCTGTTTTGCCGACGCGAGAGATTCCAGGTGGTCGGCATGTGCCGTTCCGGTCGGGCCGGCCTGACGCGATGACACGGGAGGTGACGGAGTAGTCGACGGTCGGATGGTGCGGAAACGCCCGGCAGGAGTTTCCGGTTGCTCCGGGATTTCGGGCCTGCCGGCCTGCCCGCCTTTCCTGCGCGCGTGCCGTGATGAAATAGCGCCAGGCACGTCGCAAACGCGACAAAACATGTCGTTTATACACTATACATGGGCATATGTTGGACATACGTGTGCGACTCTTGCTCGACCATGGGAGTGTGCCGGATGGCCGACGTCGAGGACGATCTTGATCTCAGTACTCTCGAGGACGACGAACTCGTGCAGCAGATGCACGAGGACCTCTACGACGGCCTCGCCGACGAGACTCACGTGGCTACCAACATCCTGCTCGAGCGCGGCTGGACGCCCTACAGAACCCTCACCGAAGCGCTCGTCGAGGGCATGAGGATCGTCGGCATCGACTTCCGCGACGGCATCCTCTTCGTTCCCGAGGTGCTGCTTGCCGCCAACGCGATGAAGGCGGGGATGGCGATCCTGCGCCCGCTCCTGGCCGAAACCGGCGCGCCGAAGCTCGGTTCCATCGTGATCGGCACGGTCAAGGGCGATATCCACGACATCGGCAAGAACCTCGTCGGCATGATGCTCGAAGGCGCCGGCTTCGATGTTTTCGATATCGGCATCAACAACGACGCCGATTCCTATCTCGGCGCCCTCGATGAGCACAAGCCGGACTTCCTCGGCATGTCGGCCCTGCTCACCACCACCATGCCCTACATGAAGGTGGTGATCGACACGTTGAAGGAACGCGGCCTGCGCGACGACTACGTGGTCCTTGTCGGCGGCGCACCCTTGAACGAAGCCTTCGCCACGAGTGTCGGCGCCGACGCCTACTGCCGCGATGCCGCCGTTGCGGTCGAGACCGCCAAGGCCATAGTCACGGAACTCCGCCAGGCGCAGGCGGTCTCCTGAAGGCGAACGCCATGGCACACCGCAGCCTCGTCATCGCCTGCGGGGCGCTCGCCCGAGAAATCATGACGCTCATCCGCGTCAACCGCTGGAACGCGATCGAGGTCCAGTGCCTGCCCGCGGAATGGCACAACCGCCCCTCGCTGATCCCCGACGGGGTGCGCCGAAAGATTCGCGAGGCGCGTGGCACCTTCGATCACATCTTCGTTGCCTACGGCGACTGCGGCACGGGCGGCGAACTCGACGCCGTGCTCGCCGAAGAGGGCATCGAGAGGATCGAGGGACCCCACTGCTACCAGTTCTATGCGGGCGCCGAAACATTCGGAACGCTCCACGACGAGGAGCCTGGCACGTTCTATCTCACCGACTATCTCGCGCGCCATTTCGAGACCCTGATCATCAAGGGCCTCGGCATCGACCGGCATCCCGAACTCGAGCCCCTCTACTTCGGCAACTATCGAAGGCTGGTGTGGCTCGCCCAGACCCGTGATGCGGACCTCGAGGACAAGGCACGGGCCGCGGCGTCGCGGCTGGGTCTTGCCTTCGAGAGCCGTTACACCGGCTACGGCGCGCTCGAGTCGTTGCTCGCCGATGCCGAACATGCAGCCACGGGCACGCCCTGATGGCGGCGTCGTTGACGATCGTCTACTGGCGGGACATTCCCGCACAGGTGATCGCGAAGGCCGGGCGCAAGGCTGCAAAGCGCGTTCTCCCCAAACGCTTCGAGAAGGCGATCGATCAGGCGGCGATGCATGCCAGGCTCCACGACACGGACGCCTATCTCGAGCACTGGCGCCGGGGAGAGCCGGTCGCCTGCGGCGATGATCTCGAGGCCGAAGCCGAGGCTGCGACTTCGGCAATCGATCGGAAATTCACCGACGAGGTGCTCCGGGCCCATATACGGGCCGGCGGCCTCAAACCCTGATGGCGCAATCCATGAAATCACCAGGACGACTCGAGGCACGCCTGCGCGAAGGGCACTTCGTTCTCACCGCCGAGACGACACCGCCCGATGCCGCCGATGCAGGGTCGGTGATGGAACGAACAGGCTGCCTCAGGGGCCTCGTCGATGCGGTCAACGTCACCGACGGCGCAGGCGCCCGCGCGCACATGTCGGCGATGGCCTGCGCGGCGATTCTCGCCTCGAACGGCATCGAGCCGGTCCTGCAGTTCACGGTGCGCGACCGCAACCGCCTTGCGATCCAGGGCGACATGATCGGCGCGCCCGCACTCGGCATCCACTCGATCCTCTGCCTCCACGGCGACAGCATCACCAACGGAGATCAGCCCGACGCCAAGTCGGTGGAGGACACCGACAGCCGGGGGCTGATATCCATGGCCCGCCGGATGCGCGACGAGGCCGTCTTCCCGTCGGGACGCCCGATCGATCCGCCTCCCCGCCTCCTGATCGGTGCCGCTGACACGCCGCGCGATCCAGGCCCCGACTTCGACACGGCCGATCTCCAGGGCAAGATCGAGGCCGGAACCGATTTTTTTCAGACCCAGTTCGCCTACGATATCGATGTGCTCAAGCGCTACATGGCGGCACTCGACGATCACGGTATCACCGAAAAGGCGTGGTTCATCGTCGGCGTGGGCCCGATCACCTCCGCACGGTCCGCCCGCTGGATGACCGAGAACCTGTTCGGCGTCCATGTGCCCGATCACGTCATCCGCCGCATCGAGGGTGCCGAGGACGAGAAGGCCGAAGGCCGCAAGCTCTGTGCCGAACTGGTGGACCAGTTCAGGGAGATCAGGGGAATAGCCGGTGCCCACCTGATGGCGCCCAGGGGCGAGAAGGCGATTGCCCGCACGTTGACCGACTACAACCTCGGCGGCTGATCGCCGCGCCGATACGGGGTTCCTTCCATGCAGTCCGTCAGAGACTGGTCCGTCCGTCATTCCGGCGGCCTTGCCCGACTCTATTCCATCTTCGAGCGCGTCATCGTCGCGATCGAGCCTCTGGTTCGCCTGATCGGTCATGAACGGCTGGAAAGGCCGGTCGCGACCGTCGAGCGGGCGATCAAGAAGACCATGTTCGACTGCCGCATGTGCGGCGCGTGCGTACTGTCGTCGACCGGCATGTCCTGTCCGATGAACTGCCCGAAGAACCTGAGGAACGGCCCCTGCGGCGGGGTGCGCGCCGACGGCTTGTGCGAGATCGAACCTTCGATGGCCTGTGTCTGGGTGAAGGCCTTCGAAGGCGACCGGAACATGGGTGGCGGCACCATCGATCTGCTTCCTCCGATCGATCACCGTCTGAAAGGGCGTTCGTCCTGGCTCGGCATCATACGCCCTGAAAAGGCAGAGGGCCCGAGATGACCGGCGACGTCGGGGCCGGCCACGGTTCGGGGTCCGGTCCACTCAACGAGGGCCCGGCGTTCCCCGGGATGAAGTCTCCGGGTCCGATCGATCCGGGCGCGCCGCTCGAACCCTTGCCGGGACACACCTCGCGCGGTCGTCTCGAGCGGGCCCTGCGGTCGGGAGAATTCGCTGTCACCGCGGAACTCTCGCCGCCCGACTCCGCCGATCCGATGGATGTCTTCGACCGCGCCGCGATCTTCGACGGCTGGGTCGACGCGATCAACGCCACGGACGGCTCAGGCGCCAACTGCCACATGTCGAGTCTGGGGGTGTGCGCCCTCCTGACCCGTGTCGGCTATGCGCCGGTCATGCAAATCTCGGCGCGCGACCGCAACCGGATCGCGATCCAGGGCGACGTGCTCTCGGCTGCCGCGATGGGTGTCGCGAACATCCTCTGCCTCACCGGCGACGGGGTGCAGTGCGGCGACCAGCCGGAGGCCAGGCCGGTCTTCGATCTCGACTGCATGGGAACGCTCGGGATCATCCGCACCATGCGCGATGAAGGTGCGCTCGCATCGGGCCGCAGGCTCGACAAGGCGCCCGAACTCTTTCTCGGGGCCGCGGCCAACCCCTTCGCCCCGCCCTTCGATTTCCGGCCCCTGCGTCTTGGGCGCAAGATTGAAGCGGGCGCCCAGTTCGTGCAGACCCAGTACTGTTTCGACATCCCGCAACTCGAACGCTACATGGCACGGGTGCGCGATCTGGGCCTTCACGAAAAATGCTTCATCCTGGTGGGTGTCGGTCCCCTCGCCTCGGCCCGAGCCGCGCGATGGATCCGCGCAAACGTGCCGGGCGTCCATATTCCCGACGACGTCATTGCGAGACTTGATGGTGCCTCGAAGCAGAAAACCGAGGGCAAGAGACTCTGCATCGAGCTCATTCAGCGGATTCAGGATATTGATGGCGTTTCCGGAATACACCTGATGGCCTATCGTCAGGAAGAAAGCGTTGCCGAAATCATCGAGGAGTCGGATGTCCTGAAAGGACGGACACCCCATTCCGTCCATCCCGTCATTCCCGACCACATGCAGAGGAAAGCCAGAGCCAAGGCATGACCGAAACCGTCATCAGTTCCGCAACGAAGACCGTCGTCATCGGTTTCGATCGCCCGTTCACCGTCATCGGTGAAAGGATCAACCCCACCGGACGCAAACGTCTCGCCGCCGAGATGGCCGACGGCGACTACAGCCGCGTGGAATCCGACACGATCGCCCAGGTGACAGCCGGCGCCCACATGCTCGATGTCAACGCCGGGGTACCGCTCACCGACGAACCCCAGATTCTCTATGACTGCATCAAGCTCGTGCAGTCGCTGACCGACGCGCCGCTCTCCATCGACAGCTCCATCGTCGCGGCCCTGGAAAAGGGACTCGAGGCCTATGTCGGCAAGCCGCTGGTCAACTCCGTGACCGCCGAAGAGGAGCGGCTCGATACGGTGCTCCCGCTGGTGGCCAAGTACGGTGCCGCGGTGGTCGCGATCTCGAATGACGAGACCGGCATCTCCGATGATCCCGACGAACGCTTCAACATCGCCCGCAAGATCGTCGAACGGGCCCAGGATTACGGCATTCCACCTGCCGATGTCGTGGTCGATCCGCTGGTCATGCCGATCGGCGCGATCGGCGAGGCCGGACGAACCAGCTTCCGCATCATCCGGCGCCTGCGCGAGGAACTGAAGGTCAACACCACCTGCGGTGCCTCCAATATCTCGTTCGGCCTGCCGGCGCGCCCTGCGCTCAATGCCACCTTCCTCACCATGGCCATGGCCAGCGGCATGACGTCTGCGATCACCAACCCGCTGGAAGCGGAGATCATGACCGCGATCCGTGCCGGCGACGTGTTGATGGGGGCGGACCGCAACTGCCGCACCTGGATCAAGCTCAATGCGGGTACCGGGGCGGCGGCCGATACCATCGCCCAGGCAAGAGCCAGGCGCCGCGAGGGACGGAGGCGCCGTGGCTGACGATCCCCTCGTCGTCTTCACGCCATCGGGCCTGAGGAGACGGGTCCGCCGAGGAACGCAGCTTCTTCAGGCCGCTCGTGATCTTGGAGTCGATCTTGATTCGGTATGCGGCGGTCGCGGCATCTGCACACGCTGCCAGGTCAGGATCGGCGAGGGCGGTTTCGCCAAGCATGGAATCGTCTCCTCGAATGACCACCTGACACCACTCACCGAGTCGGAGCTGCGCCAGCGCGCCAGCGGGCTCCTCAAGGAGAACCGCCGCCTTTCATGCCAGGCAAGGATCGGTGGCGACCTCGTGGTCGACGTGCCCGAGGAAAGCCAGGTCCACAAGCAGATCGTCCGCAAGCGCGCCGATGCCAGGACCGTGGAGGTCGATCCCGTTGTCCGGGCCATGTATGTCGAGATCCCCGAGCCCGACATGCACGATCCGGCCTCGCACCTGCGCCGCCTCGAGAAGGCGCTGAAGGAAACCTGGAACGTCACGGTCGCAGGAGTCGATGCCCATGTCCTGAGGAAGCTTCACGGGACTCTGGTAGAGGGCGGCTACAAGGCCACCGTCATAGTGCGTCGCGGCAAGCGCCTGATCGACATCCGCCCGGGCTTCCACGACCGGCTCTTCGGCCTCGCGGTCGACATCGGCTCGACCACGATCGCCATGCATCTGTGCGATCTCCAGACAGGAGAGGTCCTGGCGTCGGCGGGACGCATGAACCCCCAGATCCGCTTCGGCGAAGACCTGATGAGCCGTGTCTCCTATGCCATGATGAACGAGGGCGGCGCCGAGGCCATGACCGCCGTCGTGCGCACCGCACTCAACGAACTCGCCCGCGAGACCGCGGCCGAGGCCGGAGTCGAGCTGCTTGACATTTTCGAGGTCGCGATCGCCGGTAATCCGGTCATGCACCATCTGGTCCTGGGCCTCGATCCCACGCCACTGGGCTTTGCGCCGTTCGCGCTCGCCACCGATGATGCCACGATCATGCTGGCCTCCGATATCGATCTCGACCTCAATCCCGGCAGCCGGATCTACGTGCTTCCGTGCATCGCAGGCCATGTCGGCGCCGATGCCGCCGGGGTCCTGCTGAGCGAGATGCCCTACCGCAACGACGAGATGACGCTGATTGTCGATGTCGGCACCAATGCCGAGATCATCTTCGGCAACCGGGAAAGACTGCTCGCCGCCTCGTCGCCCACGGGTCCGGCCTTCGAGGGGGCACAGATCAGCTCGGGCCAGCGTGCAGCGCCCGGTGCCATCGAGCGGGTGAGGATCGATCCTGAGACTCTGGAACCGCGATTCGGGGTGATCGGGGACGAACGCTGGTCCAACGATCCGGGCTTCTCGACGGAACCGACAGGGATCTGCGGATCCGGAATCATCGAACTGCTGGCCGAGATGTACCTTCAAGGCCTCCTCACCACCGACGGCATCATCGACGGTGCGATGGCCGAACGAACGCGGCGCGTCATTCCGCAGGATCGCACGTTCGCCTACGTGCTCCATGAGGGGACGTCGCCGATCGTCGTCACGCAGAACGACATCCGGCAGATCCAGCTCGCCAAGGGCGCGCTCTATGCCGGAGTGAGGCTGCTGATGGATCACATGGGAACCGAAACGATCGAACGCATCACCCTGGCAGGCGCCTTCGGCAGCCATATCGATACCCGCTACGCCATGGTTCTCGGCATGATCCCGGACTGCGCTCTCGAGCGGACGGGTTCCGCCGGTAACGCCGCGGGAACCGGAGCGCGCATTGCGCTCCTGAACGGCAGGCTGAGGAAGGAACTCGAGAACGAGGTGCGGCGGATCGAAAAGATCGAGACGGCGGTCGAGCCGAAGTTCCAGGAACACTTCGTCGACGCCATGGCGATTCCCCACAAGACCGCCAGTTATCCGTTCCTCGAGACCGTCATCACCCTTCCTGCCCGGCACGCCGGCTCCGGCGCGCCGGAAGGACGGCGGCGCCGGCGTGCCGGGCGTCAGCGGGCCTGATTGTGATCCCCCGCTACACCCGCCCCCGCATGGCCGCCATCTGGAAGCCGGAGAACCGCTTCCGGATCATGCTCGAGATCGAGATCCTTGCCGCCGAGGCGATGGAGGCGATCGGCACCATCCCGCAAGGCACCGCTGAAGCGCTGCGGGAGCGCGGCCGGTTCGATGTCGCGCGGATCGACGATATCGAGCGCGAGACAAGGCACGACGTCATCGCCTTTCTCACCAATGTCGCCGAGCATGTCGGCGAAGAGGCGCGCTGGATGCACCAGGGCATGACCTCCTCGGACGTGCTCGATACCGCCCTTGCCGTTCAGTTGAGAGAGGCCGCGGACCTGCTGATCGAGGATACCGATCGCCTGCTTGACATGCTCGCGCGGCGCGCCCGCGAGCATGCCGGCACGCTGTGCGTTGGCCGCAGTCACGGCATCCACGCGGAGCCGACCACATTCGGTCTCAAGCTCGCAGGCCATCACGCGGAGTTCCGCCGTGCCCGGCGGCGCCTCGAGACGGCGCGCGAGGAAATCTCCACCTGTGCGATATCAGGGCCCGTGGGAACCTTCGCAACGGTCGACCCCCGCATCGAGGCCCATGTTGCGGAAAAACTCGGGCTCGGCGTCGAGCCGGTCTCCACGCAGGTCATCCCGCGCGACCGCCATGCCGCCTTCTTCGCGGCATTGGCGGTCGTGGCATCATCCGTCGAGCGCCTGGCGGTGGAGATCCGGCATCTCCAGCGCACGGAGGTGCGCGAGGCCGAGGAGGCCTTCGGTTCGGGACAGAAGGGCAGTTCCGCGATGCCGCACAAGAAGAACCCCGTCCTTTCGGAGAATCTGACGGGACTGGCGCGTCTGGTCCGCACTTTCGTCCACCCTGCGCTGGAAAACGTCGCCCTGTGGCACGAACGCGACATCTCCCACTCCGCGGTGGAACGCAACATCGCGCCCGATGCCACGATCGGTCTCGACTTCGCGCTCGACCGGCTCGCCGGCGTCGTCGACGGTCTCGTCATCCATGGAGACGCCATGCGGAACAATCTCGACCGGTTGGGAGGCCTCGTCTTCAGCCAGCGCGTGCTGCTCGCGCTCACCGGCAAGGGCATCAGCCGCGAGACAGCCTACGGCCTCGTCCAGAGGAATGCCCTGGCGGTATGGGAATCGGGCGGCGATTTCCGGGAAAAACTCGAAAGCGATGCTGAGGTTTCGGCCGTGCTCGGTGCAGCGGATCTCGATCGGATCTTCGATTATGCCTTCTACACGAGGCACGCCTCGGAGGTGATCGAACGTGCCCTCAGCTGAAGGCCCCTACTCCGATTTCACCTGACTTTCGGCTTCCTTTTCCAGAGCCGCCATGCGCGTCCTGAGCTTGTGCTCGTCGATGTCGAGACCGGCCTCGCGAATATCCGCCATCGCCTTCTCGACGACATCATCGTCCCCGGGACGTTCGAAATCGGCTTCGATGACCTCCCGGGCATAGGCTTCGGCGCTCTCGCCGGTCTTGCCCATCTCGCCGGCAAGCCATAGCCCGAGCAGCTTGTTGCGCCGTGCCGTCATCTTGAATCTCAGGCCCTGGTCGTGAACGAATTTATTCTCCTGAACCTTCTTGCGATCATCAAAGAGTGCCATTGCAACCTTCCATGTCTGGATACCTGGCCCCTGCCGCGGGACGAGGCAGCAGCGTACCGTTCTCATTCATAGCCCAACCCGTGTCCGAACCCAAGACCCGAGGACAAGGGATCTGGAATCGGTATCCGGACGCACCACATGGAGTATAGGGAACCGGCTCACCGGGCAGTCGTCCAAGGTATGGGTGTATCAATTCTGTGGACACAATCCATTGTATTGATGACGCACAAACTGTAGTATAGATGCTGGTTCTTCATGATCTGTATCAAGCAAGGTCCAACGTCCACGGGAATCATGCCATGGCTCGTCGCAGGTGTGTTTACGAAGGCAGGGAAAAGGACCTCTACGAAGGACCGAGCCCGGGCCTCCTCGTTCAGCATTTCAAGGATTCCGCCTGGGTTCGCCGGCCCAGGAAGGTCGGCGTGATCGACGGCAAGGGAGTCATCAACAACCGCATCAGCGAGTATCTGATGACCCGCCTGACGGAGATTCGCGTGCCGACGAATTTCGTTCGCAGGCTCAACATGAGAGAGCAGCTCGTTCACGAGGTCGAGGTGCTTCCTGTCGAGGTCATGGTCCGGAACATCGCCGCAGGCGAGTTCGCGGAGAAGTTCTCGCTCAAGGAAGGCACGGTGCTGCCGCGTTCCATCATCGAGTTCTACCTGCGTTCCGATGATCTCGCCGATCCCCTGGTGAGCGAAGAACACATGACGGCCTTCGGCTGGACGTCCACCCACGACATCGACGACATGGTTCACCTCTCCATGCGGGTCAACGACTTCATGATGGGTCTCTTCACTGGTGTCGGCATCAGGCTCGTCGATTTCAGCCTGACCTTCGGCCGCCTCTACCACGAGGAGGACATGCGCCTCGTGATCTCCGACGAGATCAGTCCCGACAAGTGCCGCCTGTGGGACGTAAAGACCAACGAGCCAATGGACAAGGACCGCTTTGCCAGAGACCTCGACAATGTTGCCGAGGGATACCGCGAAGTCGCCATGCGTCTGGGCATCCTCCAGGAACTCAACAATATCGGTGAAGCACCGGAGCCGTGAAGTTGAAGGCCCGCGTTCAGGTGACCCTCAAGAACGGCGTACTCGACCCGCAGGGCAAGGCCATCCACCATGCCCTGGAGACGCTGGGATTCGAGGGCGTGAGGGATGCTCGCCAGGGCAAGGTCATCGAACTCGAACTTGACGAGATGGACGAGGAGAGCGCGCGTCAGGACGTCGACCGGATGTGCCGCCGGCTTCTGGCCAACACGGTGATCGAAAACTATACCATCGAGCTCGGCTGAAGCCTTGGTGAAGAGGCGTACCGCGATGGCCGGCCGATCGGGGACGCCGGATCGTTGAAGGCCGCTCTCGTCATGTTTCCCGGGACCAACCGGGATATCGACATGAAGGATGCCCTCGAACGGGCCGGAGCGAGGGTCGTCGCGGTATGGCATCGCGACAGCGCGATTCCGGCCTGCGACCTCGTCGTGCTGCCGGGCGGCTTCTCCTACGGCGATTACCTGAGATGCGGCGCCATGGCCGCCCATGCCCCTGTCATGAGGAGCATCGTCGAAAGCGCCCGCAAGGGCATTCCCGTACTCGGCGTGTGCAACGGCTTCCAGATCCTCATCGAAGCGGGCCTGCTGCCCGGAGCGCTGCTCAGGAACGCCGGACTTGATTTCGTGTGCCGCGATGTCGACCTCAGACTCGAGAGGAGCTTGCCACCCCTCACCGGCCATCTCGGCGAAGGCGACGTCATCCGGGTACCCGTGGCCCATGGCGAAGGCAACTACTATGCCGATGCGGACACGCTCGCCATGCTCGAGGACGAAGGCCGGGTCGTCTTTCGCTATGTTGCCGGCCCCGACGGCAGGGGCAATCCCAACGGCAGCACGGCCGATATCGCCGGTATCGTCAACAAGACCGGCAATGTTCTCGGGATGATGCCCCACCCCGAGGATGCCACCGGGCCGCGCCAGCAAAGCACCGATGCCGTGCTGTTCTTCCGGGGCATTGTCGAGAACCTGTCATGATCGGCGGCTTGCCGGACCTCGTGGCCGAGCACGGCTTCACGGACGAGGAGTATGCCAGGATCCTGGAGCTCATCGGCCGCGAACCGAACCTCACCGAGCTCGGCATCTTCTCTGCCATGTGGAACGAGCATTGTTCCTACAAGTCGAGCCGCATCTGGCTGAAGACCCTGGCCACGAATGCGCCCTGGGTGATCTGCGGTCCGGGCGAGAATGCCGGCGTAATCGACATCGGCGGCGGTCTTGCCGTGGTCTTCAAGATGGAAAGCCACAACCATCCAAGCTTCATCGAACCCTACCAGGGGGCTGCGACCGGTGTCGGCGGCATCATGCGCGATATCTTCACCATGGGCGCAAGGCCCGTCGCCAATCTCAACGTGCTGCGCTTCGGCAGCCCCGACCATCCCCGTACGCGCCATCTGGTCTCCGGCGTGGTAAGCGGTGTCGGCGGCTACGGCAACTGCATGGGTGTGCCGACGGTGGGCGGCCAGACGACCTTCCACGCCAGCTGCAACGGCAACAATCTCGTCAATGCCATGTGCGTCGGCATCGCACCTGCGGACCGCATCTTCTACTCCGCCGCGAACGTTCCGGGAGCTCCGGTCATCTATGTCGGCTCGAAAACCGGGCGCGACGGTATCCACGGCGCCAGCATGGCATCGGCGGGATTCGATTCGGACGCGCAGGAGAAACGTCCCACCGTGCAGGTCGGCGATCCATTCACGGAGAAGCTGCTCCTCGAGGCATGCCTCGAACTCATGGCGACAGATTCGATCATCGCAATCCAGGACATGGGGGCGGCGGGCCTTACCTGCTCGTCGGTCGAAATGGCCGCCAAGGGCGGCACGGGCATGGACCTCGATCTCGACGCGGTGCCCCAGCGCGAGACCGGCATGACGGCCTACGAGCTGATGCTCTCGGAAAGCCAGGAACGGATGCTGATGGTGATCAGGCCCGAGGCCGAGGACTGCGCCCGGTCTATCTTCGCGAAGTGGGAGCTCGACCTCGCGGTGGTGGGAAAGATCACCACGACAGGACGCCTCGTGGTCAGGAAGGACGGCCGCATCGAGGCGGATCTGGTGATCGCTCCGCTTGCCGGTGAAACCCCGGTCTACAACCGCCCATGGGCACTTCCCGCTCCCCGGCCGGACATCGGCGTTCCGGATTCGCCTGTGACGACGGAAGAGTCGCTTCTGGCCCTTGCCGGGTCCCCCGATCTTGCCTCGCGGCGCTGGATCTGGGAACAGTACGATCATCTGGTCATGGGAAGGACGGTCCAGCGTCCAGGCGGCGATTCTGCCGTCATCGAGATTCCAGGAGATCGGGGGCTTGCCATGACTGCCGACTGCACACCCCGCTACTGCGAGGCCGATCCGGTCGAAGGCGGCCGCCAGGCCGTCGCCGAAGCCTGGCGCAATCTCGTCGCCGTCGGCGCACGACCGCTCGCCGTCACCGACTGCCTCAACTTCGGCAATCCGGAATCACCTTGTGTCATGGGAACCTTCGTCGGATCGATCAGGGGCATTGCCGAAGCAAGCCGTGAACTCGAGATGCCGGTCGTCTCCGGCAATGTCTCGTTCTACAACGAGACCTCGGGCAGGGCCGTGCAGCCGGCACCGACCATCGGGGCGATCGGCCACATCGACGACCTCGACCGCATGGCGTCGATACGTTTCGGGGGCGACGGCGAGACCATCGTTCTTCTGGGTGCCACCACGGGCCACCTGGGATCGAGCCTGTGGCTGAGAGAGATCGCCGGCTCCGAGGACGGTCCGCCGCCGCCCGTCGACCTCGAAAGCGAAAGGCTTGCCGGCGAACTCGTTCTCAAGTTCATCCGCGCGTCGGGGGTGCGATCGTGCCACGATGTATCGGACGGCGGCCTCCTCGTCGCGTTGACGGAAATGGCCCTTGCTTCGGGGACCGGATTCACGGTCAGCCGGCCCGGCAGCACCCTTCCGGCACACGCATTCTGGTTCGGCGAGGACCAGGCGCGCTTTGTGCTCGCCTTCAGTGGCGACAGCGCAACCATGCGCGATGAGGCCCTTGAAGCCGGTGTGCCGTTCGCAGTTCTCGGCCGCACGGGCGGCAGAACGTTGACAGTCGATGATGGCAGGCCCATATCGCTGGATAGTATCCGAACGATCCACGAGCGCTGGTTTCCGGACATCATGGCCGGCGCTAGGGAGAATGCCTGATGGCCATGAGCGCAGCGCAAATCGAATCCCTCATCCTCGAGGCGTTCCCCGATGCCTCGATCGAGATCGAAGATCTGCGCGGCGATGGCGATCACTACGCTGCAACCATCGTGAGCACCGCATTCTCCGGCATGACCCGGGTGCAGCAGCACCAGCTTGTCTACAGAGCGCTGAAAGGCAAAATGGGCGGTGAGTTGCATGCCCTGGCGCTTACCACCCGCACACCGGGCTGAAACGCCTGAGGGGAGACCGACATCATGGCACTGAACAAACACACCAAACAGCAGATCGACCTGGAACTGACCCAGAACGACGTGGTTCTCTTCATGAAGGGAACCCCGGTGTTCCCGATGTGCGGATTCTCGGCGGCCTCCGTCCAGATCCTTTCTCACCTCGGTGTACGCTTCAAGGGCATCAACGTCCTGGAGGCGCCCGAGATCCGGGAAGGCATCAAGAGCTACAGCGACTGGCCGACCATCCCGCAGCTCTATGTCAAGGGCGAGTTCGTGGGCGGTTGCGACATCCTGAAGGAGATGTACATGACCGGAGAGCTTCAGGACCATCTGGTCGGAAAGGGAATCGAGCTCGATCCGGTGGGCTGATACCTTGGAGATCGCCGATCCCGGCGAGATCCGGGACTATCACGCCCATGTCAGTTACGATCCCGATGATCGCGAAAAAGCGCTCCTGCTGCGTGACGAGGTCGGATCGAGATTCCAGGCCGTTCTGGGCCGGATGAGAGACGAGCCGGTCGGTCCCCATCCCAAGGCGATGTTCATGGTGGAATTCGGCACGGAGGAGTTTGCCCGTCTCGTGCCCTGGCTGATGGTCAATCATCAGGGCCTGTCGATCTTCATCCATCCGAACACGGGCAACGTTGTCGAGGACCACCGCGATAACGCGCTGTGGATCAACGAACGGCTCGGTGTCAGCTTCCCCGAAGGGGATGAGGATCAGGCCTTGGAGTAGAACTCCACCACAAGGTTGGGTTCCATCCGGACTGCATAGGGAACCTCGGCAAACGCCGGGACCCTGTGATAGACACCCCGCATCCGGTCGATGTCCACCTCGAGATACTCGGGAACATCGCGGTCGGCTGACACCACCGCCTCGAGCACGAGAGGCAGTTCCCGCGACGCCTCCTTGACCTCGATCACGTCCTCGGGATCGATCCAGTAGCTTGGAATGTTGACCTTGCGGCCATTGACGCGGATGTGTCCGTGGTTGACGAACTGGCGCGCCGCGAACACCGTCGGCACGAACTTCATGCGGTAGATCACGATGTCGAGCCTGCGCTCGAGCAGGCCGATCATGTTCTCGATGGTATCGCCCCGGCGCTTGTAGGCTTCCTCGTAGATCCGGCGAAACTGCCTTTCCGTGATATTGCCGTAGTAGCCCTTGAGTTTTTGCTTGGCCGCGAGCTGGATACCGTAGTCCGTCGGCCTGCGCCGCCTGGCCCGGCCGTGCACACCAGGCGGATAGAGACGGTTGGTCAGGAACTTCTTGGGCCGGCCCCAGAGGTTCTCGCTATTGCGGCGACAAATCTTGTACTTCGATGACAGGCGCTTGGTCATCCAGCTTTCGCAATCTTCTTCATGCAGTGTGATTCGCCCCACGCGGAGCGAGGGCGCGTTGTAGTCAAGCGCCGGTCACTTGTCAAATCGATTCCTCGATCGAGACCACAGCACCTGTTGCGTTTGCCGGCTGCAACGGATCGTCAGCCTCCATCACCCATGACCGGACCGCTCGCTTTCCGGCAGTTGTTCATCCGACAACATGACATCGTTTGCGATGCGCCGCATCGCGCCCCCTGGTTCCGCTCAGCCTTGACTTCGCCCGCTGACCAGGGAACTCACCACCCCCCTCAGCGTCCGCACCTCCTGTTCGAAGAGGCCGGCTCGCAGGAACATGTTGCGCAGATTGCGTACCGTAACCGGCCTCTGCTCACGGTTGCGCAGGAAGCCCGCGGCATCGAGTTCGCCAACAAGGTGGCCGAAGAAACCCTCGAGTTCCGCCATGGTCGCAGGCCGCGCGCCGTCGCCCGGCACCACATCCCCGACTCCACCGTCCCCCTCGAGGCGGAACCATTCGTAGCAGAGGATGAGCGCCGCCTGGGCGAGATTGATCGACGGGTTGTCGGGCGAGGTCGGGATCCTCACGAGGGCCTCGGCCAGAACCGCCTCGTCGTTGTCGAGGCCCGAGCGCTCCGGACCGAACAGGATGCCGGTCTTCATCTTCCCCGCCCGGCATGCAACGGCCACGTCCCGGGGCGTGACGACTGGTTTGAGCATGTCACGCTTCCTTGCGGTGGTCGCCCAGAGATGATGGAGGTCGCCCACGGCCTCGGCTGCAGTGGCATGAAGGCTCGCCCGCTCGAGGATCTCCCTGCCTCCCGCGGCCAGCGCCCGGGCGGCCTCGTTCGGCCAGCTGTCGCGCGGTGCCACGATGCGCAGATCCCCAAGCCCGAAATTGGCCATGGCGCGGGCCGCGGCCCCGATGTTCTCGCCCAACTGGGGGCGAACGAGGATGATCGCCGGTGGCCTCATCAAGCCGGCGCGTTCTCGCGCAGCAGCTTGTAGGTGATGGAATCGGCCAGCGCCTGGAACGATGCATCGATGATGTTGGCCGAAACCCCGACGGTGCTCCAGGAAACGTCGCTTTCGTCCGTGCTCTCGATGACGACCCTTGTCACCGCACCGGTCCCGGCCTTCGGCGAGAGAATCCTCACCTTGTAGTCGACCAGCCGCCAGCCTCCCAGATAGCCGGCGTACTTGCCGAGATCCTTGACGAGCGCATGGTTGAGAGCATCGACGGGACCGTTGCCCTCGGCGACCGAGAGCAGCCGCTCGCCGTCAACGACGAGCTTGACGGTCGCCTCCGAACTCGTCACGAGACTGCCCAGAGCGTTGTGGCGCCGCTCCACGAGGACGCGGAAGCTCTCGACCTCGAAGTAGGTCGCGACGGTGCCCAGAACGCGCCGTGCCAGGAGTTCGAAACTCGCCTCGGCGCCGTCGTAGGAATAGCCCTCGAATTCCCGGGCCTTGATCTCCTCGACGAGACGGCCGAGGCGCGGATGCCCCTGGTCGACTTCGATCCCTGCCTCGGCCAGGCGGGCGAGCACATTGGACTTCCCCGACTGCCCGGAAACCACGATGTGGCGGCGGTTGCCGACACTGGCGGGCGGAACATGCTCGTAGGTCCTGGGGTCCTTCATGACCGCGGAGACATGGAGGCCGCCCTTGTGGGCGAAGGCGGCGCTTCCGACATATGGCGCGTGGTGGTCGGGAGGATTGTTGAGGATCTCGTCGAGCATGTGGGAGATCCGCGTGAGGTGCATGAGATCCTCGTCGCGGATACCGGTCTCGTAGCCGGATTTCAGCTTCAGCGTCGGAATGACCGAAACCAGATTGGCGTTGCCGCAGCGCTCGCCCAGACCGTTGAGGGTCCCCTGGATCTGGCGCGCGCCGGCGTCCACCGCCATCAGGCTGTTGGCGACGGAATTTCCGGTATCGTCATGGGCATGGATGCCGATGCGTTCACCACCCACCCGGTCGACCACGGCGTTCACGATCTCGCCCACATCGCCCGGCAGCGTCCCGCCGTTGGTATCGCAGAGCACCACCCATCTCGCTCCCACCTCGAGGGCCGCCTCGACGCAGGCCAGCGCAAACCCCGGATCGGCCTTGTAGCCGTCGAAGAAGTGTTCGGCGTCGAACATGGCCTCGGAGCCGCGGGCGACGATGTGCGCCATGGAGTCCGCGATCATGGCGATGTTCTCGTCCCTGGAGACCTCGAGGGCCAGTTCGACATGGAAATCCCATGCCTTGCCGACGAGGCAGACCGCAGGCGTGTTCGCGGCCATCACCCCCTGAAGTCCCGGATCGTTTTCGGTGCTGCGTCCGGCGCGCCGGGTCATGCCGAAGGCGGTGAACCTCGCCCGCTTGAACGTCGGGGGTGAGGAAAAGAAGGCGTCATCGACCGGATTGGCGCCCGGAAAGCCGCCCTCGATGTAGTCGACACCGATGAGATCGAGCGCTTCGGCGATCTGGATCTTGTCGGCAAGGGAGAACGAGACACCCTGGGTCTGCGCGCCGTCGCGCAGGGTGGTATCGAAGAGCCAGACACGCTCGCCCATCAGGCGCGCCTCCAGGTTGTTCCCGCGGGTCCGTCCATGAGTTCGATGCCCCTTGCCTTCAGGTCATCCCGAATGCAGTCGGCCTCGGTAAAATCCCTCTGCCTGCGGGCCTCCTCGCGCAGGGCGATCGCTTCCTCGATACTGTCGTCGCCATCGCCCTGCAACCACGCTCTTGATGAAGACTGCAGGATCCCCAGCAACGACCCCGCCCCGCGCAGTTGGTCGGCCGCCGCCGCCTCGCCGCGAAAGACGCGGTCCGCCAGGCCATGCATTGCCGAAATTGCCAGCGGTGTGTTGAGATCGTCATCGAGCGCATCGACGACATCCCCGCATTGAACCGCGTCGTCCCGCTCGCCGGCCTTCTCGATGGCGCCATAGAGGCGGTCGAGGCTGGCCTTGGCCTGACGCAGAAGGTCGAAGGTAAATTCGAGCGGCTTGCGGTAGTGCGTGTTCAGCAGCGCGAAACGCAGGACCTCGCCGGGCCAGTCCTTCAGCAGGTCACGGACAGTGTGGAAGTTGCCCAGCGACTTCGCCATCTTCTCGCCGTCGACCGTCAGGTAGCCGTTGTGCATCCAGATCCGCGCGAAACCGGCATCGGGCTCGGCAGCAAGCGTCTGGGCGATCTCGTTCTCGTGATGGGGGAAGAGGAGATCGATGCCACCGCCATGGATGTCGAATTCCGCTCCCAGATGCCGTGCACTCATGGCCGAGCACTCGAGATGCCAGCCTGGGCGCCCGTAGCCCCACGGGCTTTCCCATCCCGGGAGACCGCCGGCCGAGGGTTTCCAGAGGACGAAGTCCGCAGCATCCCTCTTGTAGGGCGCCACATCGACGCGCGCGCCCTCGACGATCTCGCCGCGGTTGTTGCCCGAAAGCTTGCCGTAGTCCGGCCACGAGGGAACATCGAAGAGGACATGGCCTTCGGCCTCGTAGGCATGCCCCCTTTCGATCAGCCTCCCGATGAGGCCGATCATCTGAGCGACATGGTCCGTCGCACGCGGCTCGACCGTGGGTTCGAGGCAACCCAGACTACCGACATCGTCGTGGAAGCTATCGATCGTGGACGCCGTGAGTTCACCGATCGGTATGCCGCGCGCGGTGGCCGCGGCATTGATCTTGTCGTCGATGTCCGTGATGTTGCGGACATACGCGACATTGGCCTCTCCGAAATGATGGCGCAGGACCCGGAACAGGACATCGAAGACGACGAGTGGCCGGGCGTTGCCGAGATGGATCAGGCTATAGACCGTCGGACCGCAGACATAGAATCCCACCCTTCCCGCCTGGACGGGGACAAGCTCCTCCTTGCGGCGCGAAAGCGTGTTGTGGATGGACAACGTCATGGATCGGTCTCCGAAGCGCGGACCCGCACGCCCCCTCATCAAAAGGGTCTCCGGCCGGATTTCCACCGTCGAGACCGGCATCCCGTCGCGCTCTATATACCCCATCCCTCCGGCAAGGCAATGAGCCTGTCAAGGCCGACACTTCCTTCTGTGCCGATCCAGGGATGTGGCACAACCTGTTGATCTCATGGCGACGCACAACCGCGGCAATTGTCGGGCCCACTTCCAACATCTCCGCAACAATCCGCGCCTTCACCGAAGCCGGCCGACGCCCAGCGTCGGCAGCACTTCAACCCTGTCGAAAATCTCCCAGGGTGGGACGCCGACAACGCTCACGGGGCATCCGTGTTTCGCTTTGTCGGGCATCACCGATCTCGATGCACCTCCAGCTCACCGGAACTGCGGGTTAGAACCTGATATGCAGGCCGGTGAGGAAGGCAACCTCCGGAGCCCGCCCGGCACTGTGGCCCGGCTCATGGCTCAGCACAGCGCCTACCCGCCAAACGGCATCCGGCACGACCGCCTCGGTCCAATCGACGCCGAAATCGAGCTGCCGGCCTGATGGCTCCAGGCCGACAGCCACCCGCCGGCGTTCCACCGCACCTTCCGGCGTCCTGCCCGTGGGAAGCGAGAGGTCCAGACGCCCCCTCTCGACGCGCAGCGGCTGCTGGAGCGAAAGCCTGAACATCCCGCGCCCGAGAGGCCGGGCGGCTTCCGCCGAGAACGCCGAGCTGAACGCGCGTTTATCCGCGACCTGCAGCATGCCGCCGCCCGCATTCGGCGTCGCCCGCCCCACTTCGGCAGCCACATCGACGCTCCAGCCTCCGGCCTCGAAGGCTCCCGACGCGCCGATGAAGGAAAGGTTGGAGGAGAGCCTGCCGAAGGCGCCTTCCGCGCCCGAGCCGAAGAGCGCGTCCGTCTCCCTGATCCAGCCTGCATGAAGGCTGGCCGGCCCATTCTTCGGCTTCCAGGCCAGTGACAGGCCGTACGCATCTCCGTCCAGGCTGTACACCCCGACATTGCCGCGCGAAGCTGTCGAGGCGAATGTCGACAGGACCGCATTCCCTATCCGGGTTTCGACTGCAGCCGGTTGTGAAACGACGCCGGCATGCGCCTCAACCGGTGGACCGAAGCCGAAGGTGATGCCGGTTTCCGCAGGGCGGTCGCGTCCATCCTTCCCGGCCAGCCAGCGAAACAGGCGCGTCGCCAGGCTCTTCGGCGTCGGTTCCTGAACGAAGCGGTCGGCGTTGATCCAGAACGGTGCGTCGAGCGAATCGAAGAGGGCGACTTCGTGGCCCGCGAGGCTGCGGCCCATGGCGTCCCCCGTCGCCTGGCCGGCAGAGACCCAGCTTGATGCCGCCGGCGGACCACCGCCTGCTACCCGGTTGCCCAGCACAAAGGACATCACGCCGACCGGGGCTGTGGCGGCGCCGAGGTCCATGAGCCCGCGCCCCAATGCGGACGACAGCTCGCAGTCGGAGAGGTCCCCATCGAGGTCAAGGTAGGTGGGGCAGGAACTGCCGGCCGGAACGTGATCCGGGGTCACCCGCGCCGTCTCGTAGAGCCGCGTGAGCAGGTCCTCATTCGGCAATTGCGTGCGGAACCAGTGCTTCAACACCGCCAGGCCGCCCGTCACGAACGGAGCAGCGAGCGAAGTTCCATCCCATGTGTCGTAGCCGCGTAATACCACGTCCGGATCCGCAGTAAATTCGAAGGTGGCGACGGGCACTCCCTTGCCCGGCGCGGCGAGACACCATTTCGCGGCGATCCCGCAACGGTTGGAAAAAGAGGCGATGCGGCCCTGCCTGTCCGTTGCGACCACCGCGACGACGTGGCTGCGCAATGAATCTTCAAGGACAGGAAGACCCGCGAAAACCGCCGGCGAGGTAGCGTTCATCCTGCCTCCGACGCAGTTCGGCTCGGGGCTTTCGCATTTGTCGCGGTGGTCGTTGCTGGCCGCGATCACCAGAATCGTCTTTCCGGTGGTTGTGCCGGTCTGGGCAAGGGTCACTATCGCCGAGTTGTAGAGCGGGCCAAACGTCTCGCCTACATAGTTTTCCACGAGTCCTTGGGTGTTGAAGCTCATATTGACGAAGTCGACGGATGTCGTCAGCGCAGAGAACCGGCCGGCGAGCCAGGCGACGGCGTCTTCGAACTCCGCCGGCGTGACTCCCTCGTAGTTTTTGTCTGGATCGCTTGTGCCCAGCGGAACGGCCAATATTTCGAGATGGTCGATACCCCACGCGATGCCGTGAAAATCCAACTGTCTGAGGATCGGCAATTCGTTGATCGGGATTTCGGTCGGGAACGTCTGGTCGCGCCGCGCGGCGATGACGCTCGATACTGACGTGCCGTGTTCCTTGTCGGTTCCAGCCGCGCCGCTTATCGTGATCCGGCTCGAGTCGAACTCCCAGTGACCCTCATCGATACCCGTATCGATCACGGCGACGCGGGCGCCGGCTCCGGGGGCGGTTCCCGCGCCATCGCGCTGTGCGATCCGCGCATAGGCGGTGGCCGCATCCACCTGCTGCAGCGGCCATGCCCTCGAATATTCTGAATCGTTTTCATACGGGGCGGCGTCAACCTGAAGGCTGGCAGGCCGAACAGCCGGCGGCGGGGCCCGGCTGGAATCCGGCCGTGAAACGCTCGTGAGCCCTCTGTCTCCACCGAAGGTGGCGGCCATGCCGCCTCCGCCTCCCCCACAACCAGCCGCCATTACGACCAAGCCTACCGCCGCAGCCATGGTCAACCATGTCACTGGAGTCCCCGCCAAAACCTGCATGACACTCGTGCCCTTCGACGGCGAAACCGACTGATACCTGCTTCTCAAGGTCGTTCCTGAACCGATTTCTTGCCCTTGCACTCTTCCTCCTCGCTCTCCGCCGCGGGATGACCTGCGCTGATGTATACTGCCAAAATTGGAAATTCTATCGAACGAACCTCTTGCAATATTCCTGACCCGAGCGGCTGGTGAGCCCGGATTGGGCAGTTGATCACGGACACCTTTGCGTCTGGAAGCTGGAATCCGTGGATTTTCGGTGTCTTTCCCGAGGCATTGAGAACAAACAGGGAATTTTACGGACTTCAGGGCAAGCCTCTCCAAGTCGCCCTCTTCGAGAGGGCGGCGAGATGTTGGCATGGTCTGTCGGAGCCGCCCCATGGGGCGGCGAGACGTATCAACTGGTCGGCCGTCAGGGCAAGGATACCGAACATGAGATGGCAGGCGACCTTGGAATGTCCGCGTACCCGGACATGGCGCCCGCCGAACTCGTCCTTGAGGCGGGCGTTGGTCCTCTCGACACCGGACTGCGGATCCGGAAACGCACGCTCCTGGGGTGGACATGGCCTGCCACCCGCCGGGCAATGGTATTTCTTCAAGGATTCGGGGTCATTTCCTTAAGGGGGCGCACCCGTGGCGGGCGGATGGCTTGCGCCCCCGGACGGGGTTTCGCTGGGTCAGGCCGCTGCGCGCGCCCTCCGGATCCACTTGCTGTGGGGCTTCATCGACTGCCGGACGCAGCCGGCTCCGCACTGCAAGGATCCGCTCGGCCAGGGATCCGCTCGGCCAGGGCCGTGCTCTCCTCCGGCTGAGACCACCCTTCCTGAAACCCGCCGCACCGCTGCCGCCAGCTACATGCGCGGTAAAGCAGCGTGCAATTCGAACGGGCCAGAGCCCATATCCGCCGACGAATCACCCCGGTGGTGGAGCTGCGTTGCCAATTCGAAACCGGATGAACCAACAGAATTCAGCCAACCCAAGGAGTCAGGAGACCGCAGTTGGACCAAAACAACCAGCGTGGGAAAGTCCTGGCGGCGACCGACCTTGCCTGCGACGCGTGGATGTGAGATGATATAATTGCTCTTTACCAACGGGATCCCTCCAGACCTTCGCCGTGCTCCACTTGCCCCCGCTCGACAGCCTGCGTTTCTTCGAGGCTGCCGCTCGCCACCAGAGCTTCGCGCTGGCCGGCAAGGAGCTCGGGGTTACCGCCGCCGCCGTCGCCCACCGCATCCGTACCCTGGAGAAGCATCTCGACGCCGAGCTCTTCGAGAGACTGCGCCGGAGCGTCCACCTCAACCGCCGCGGTCGGGCCTATCTCAAGGAGGTGCAGCGCATCCTGGCCGAGGTCCACGGCGTCTCCGAGCAACAGCGCTCGATCCCCCGCCGGGTGCGCATCGTCTCGGTCGAGGCGGTGGCCGAGATGTGGCTGCTGCCGAGGCTCGCCTCGTTCAGGGCGGCCCATCCCGGCATCGCCATTGAGCTCGAGACCAACCACCGGAGCGTCGACCCGGCGCGACGCGACTTCGACGCCTGGCTCGCCTATTCGGGCGAGACCTCCGCGCCCCGCCCGCTGACCCGGCGCGGGGACACGCTGCTGGAGGAGACACTCTACGAGGAGGCGCTGCTGCCGGTGTGCAGCCCGGCGCTGCTCGCCTCGCGCGGCCGGCCCCGTAGCCCCGCCCAGCTGCGCAACTGGCCGCTGCTCTACGACCTCGGCTGGGACGCCGACTGGTCCTACTGGTTCGCCCGCCAGGGCCAGCCCGCGCCGGATCTCTCGCGGGCCTCGGGCTTCCGCCTCTACTCCATGCTTATCCAGGCGGCGGCGAGCGGGCTCGGGGCCGCCATCGGGCGCCCGATGCTGATCGCCCGCGAGCTGGAACGCCGGATCCTGGTAACACTCTTCGACCACCAGCAGGAGGCGCCGGAGCGCTGCTGCCTGATCACCTCCGACGCCTCGCGGCAGCGGCCCGAGCTGCGGGCGTTCCGGGCGTGGATCCTGCGCGAGGCCGCGCTGCCGCCGCCCACCGCCCCGGGCTACCCCTGACCCGGTGCCGGGCGCGGCCGGCGCATCCGCCGTGCTCCCCCATCAACAAGCCCGTCCGTCCGGCGCTTCCGAGAGCCAGGACCCCAGGCTGTCGGCATAGGCGAAGAGCGCCGGCTGGCCGCCGGTGTGAACGAACAGGACCCGGCTGCCCGCCGCGATCCGCCCCGAACGCACATGGGCGATCAGCCCGGCCATCGCCTTTCCCGTATAGACCGGGTCGAGCAGCAGCCCCTCGTGGCGCGCCGCCATCTCCATCGCCTCGCGCACCGCCTCGTTGAGCCGCCCGTAGCCCGGCGCCAGCACCGCGTCGCAGACGTCGACGTCGCCCGCATCGAACGCGTCCGGGCAATCGATCATCGCCGCGAGCGCTCCCGCCACCCGCGCCACCCGGGCGGCCTGGCTCGCGGCGTCGCGGCGCACGCAGATGCCGAGGACCGGCGCCCGCTCACCGAGCGCCCGCAAGCCCACCAGTATCCCGGCATGGGTGAGCGCGCTCCCCGAGGCGCAGACCACGGCGTCAAAGCCGGTGCCGGGGGCCTGCTCCACGATCTCTTCGGCGGCGACGACGTAGCCGAGCCCGCCGAGCGGCGCATGGCCGGGGGCGGAATGGATGACGTAGGGCCTGCGGCCCTCGGCCACGAGCGCCGCCGCGCGCCGTTCCATCGCCGCGTCGGCCGCCGCCTCGTCCTCGCCCTCGGGGAAGGCGTGGAGCGTTGCGCCCAGCACCCGGTAGAGCAGCAGGTTGCCGGAGGTGCGGTAGGTCTCGCCGCCGTCCGCCACCCGGTCCTCGAGCTGGATGTGGACTGCCATTCCGAGTTTGCGTGCAGCCGCGGCGGCGATGCGCACCAGGTTCGACTGCACCGCGCCGGTGACCAGCACCGTATCCGCGCCCCGCGCCCGGGCCTCGCCGAAGTGGAACTCGAGCTGGCGCACCTTGTTGCCGCCGAACGCGAGGCCCGTGCAGTCGTCGCGCTTGATCCGGAGATCGACGCCGAGCACCGCACCCAGGTTCGGGGCGGGATCGATCGGCGTCGGCGCATGGCCGAGCCGGACCCGCGGGAAGCGGGCGATGCCGGCAAGGGGACTGGGCATGACGGGAACCGGCCTGTCCGGTGGCTTCGATGGGAAAGTGTCTCACGTTGCACCCGGACAGGTGCCGTCCCGCGCCGGCGATTGCAAGCGGTTTCCGGCGGAGACCGCAAATTCCCCCCGCCCGGCTCGGACTTCGCCGTCGCCGCTACTTCGGTGCAATTACGACGAAGGACTCCCTCGCTTCACGCCACACGGACCGACCGTGCACGAAACCGCGCCGGAAACAGAGGCGTAACGATCGCCTCGTCCTCGTCGGCCGTCCCGCCGCGCGCCTCGGCCAACGCCTCGGTCTTCACCCCCGGATATCCGGTGAGGATATCGGCCGCGATGCTCTCGAAATCCCTCCGGAATAAAACGGAGTCCGGAATATTGACGAAGGTCATGGCAACGGACATCCTCGATGTCCGCCTCGGCGCGGAGCCGTTGCCGGATCATGTCCAGGTTCTTGAGACGGTCGTCCGGATTCTGGCCGCTGATGACCCATGGGTTGCCCTCGGTCCGCGGGATGCGATCGAGCACCCATTCCACCGCCGGGGTCAGTTTCACCCGGCGCGAGCCGGTTTTCGAATCGCTGAGCCGCAGCTCACGCGCCGTGCGGTCGATGTCGTCCCACTTGAGCGTCAGGATCTCGTTCCTGCGGCACCCGGTCAGCAGCAGCAGGCGGATCGCCGGCATCACCGTCGGGAACACCGGTCCGTCCGCCTCGGCCTCGTCCAGCACCCGCGCGACCCGCTGGTACTCCTCCTGGGAGGGAAACCGCTCGCGCCGATACTCCTTGTATCACCGAATCGACAGACACGGATTGCGCCGCGGCAGCGTCATGCCCCACGCCTCGGCGAGCTTGAACATCTTCGCCAGCACGTCCCGGGTCTGGTTGGCCGAGTAGGGCTTGTCGCGCAACTTGTGATGAAGCGCGGCGACATGTGAACGCTCCACCGCGGACAAGGGCATATGCCCCAACTCCGGAAGAATGTAGAGCCGGACGATTCGCCCGAAGGTCTCAACGATGCCCGGCCGGCAGTTCACCTCCAGATGCACCTTGATGTAGCGCTCGGCCAGATCGGCCACCGTCGGCTCCGGCGCAGGCGCCTCCGGAAACGCCTCCTCGCCCCGCTTCAGCCGGTCGATAATCGCCGCCGCCTCCCGGCGGGCCTCCTCCACGGTGATATCCCCCGACGACCCGACGGAGACGCGTTTCGGGCTACCCGTAGGCCCGCGCTTCTGGACCACGTAGATCTTGCGGCCGCTGGCGTAGACCCGTACCCCGAATCCGGCCAGCTCCCGATCCCAGAAGACCGCGTCCCCGCGCTCGACCGTGAGCGCGTCGACGACCCGATTGTTGAGCCTGATGGTGCTGTTCCGGGGCATGCCGCCCTCCCGCAGTTCGGTCGGCCGCGTCTCGGCGAAACCGTAATCACCTCGACACCGACTGAAACTCAATCCGTGTGTATTCGAGGCGGTCCGTGACGCCGATGCAAGCCCAGAACTGGGCCGGAATTTGTCCTAACCTCGTGTACTATATAGTCTTTTCAACAATATACCGATACCATTCGTATCCATGCTTGCGCAACATAGCGGGACATGACCTCTGGCACTCCTTCGCCTCCCACGCCGTCATGCAGGGCCTCGCGCTCCCGACGGTTGCGAAGCTTCTCGGTCATCGCCAGGTTTCGATGACACTGCGCTACGCTCACGTCCATGACAAAGAGGTCGAGGCGGCAGCAGAACGGGTCGGCCAGGATTATTTCCAACATCTGGGATCCGTCAGGCTCATAACCTGATGGTCGCTGGTTCAAATCCTGCCCCCGCAACCACCGATACCGACATTCCCGACATGGGGGTGTCGGTTTTTGTTTTTCCCTGTCCGTTTCCCGTCCATTCGAGGATGGCGCCGAGGTCGCCGCGCCTGACGCCGGGCATGAGCACGATGCGGTCGATCAGGCCGCGGATGGCGGCAGCGGCCTCGTCGCGTTCGCCAGCGTTGTCCGGGGCGTCGGCGAGACGCGCCACCTTGCGCCGGTAAATGCCAGCGACGTTCGGGTGGATGTCGGGGATGTCGGGGATGTCGGCGGGCACGCGCGCAAGGCGGGCTGTCAGTTCATCCTGGCGCGCTTCCAGTTCGTGTAGCCGGTCCACCATGCCCCGGATGTAACCGCCGTCCTCGATCGTCGCGATCATTGCCGCGATCTTCTTCTCGACATCTGCCAGCTCCTTCCGGTCGTTCGCGCCGGATGCGCGCCGCGCGCGGTTGAGCCGGTTGGTTTCTTCGGTATATGCCCGGATAGCTTCGGCCGCCTCCTCCGGTGCCATCAGCCGGTCCCGGAGGCCGGCCAGCACGCGTTCTTCCAGGACCGTGCGGGCGATGCCGCGCCCGTTGGCGCAGCTGCCGGTCATGACATGGTTGGAACAGCCGTAGCGATCCTGGCCCCGCATCGCGTAGGGGCGACGCATGCGTCGCCCCTACGGCCTCCCGCCCACGTGAATGGACGTACGATCAGCGTGAAACGGTCCTGTACGGGCGGCAATACAGATTTCATCAACATGCTGGCGCATGATAGGCTCGTGTCGAAGAGGATCTCCAAGATGGAGTCCGTTCAGTCGTAGCTGGAATGAGCGACTGAAAAGCCACAACATCCACATCGTTCCGCCCGAGAACGACGAACTTCCCGGAGGCTTGTCATGGTCACCCGGCCCGACATGGCCCGGCATTTCACCGAGGTCTCTCCGGTCTACCGGTCCGTTCGCACGACCGACCGGGAACCGGTGGAACGAATCGCACGGGAGCTCGAAGGTCTGGCCAAGCCGAGGGGCGCGGACATCGGCTGCGGCGCCGGGCGCTATGACCTGTTGATGTTCGAGACGATACCGCATCTCTTTCTCGCCTGCGTCGATGCCAACCCTGCAATGCTGAAACAGGTCGACGGGTTGCTCAGGGCCAACGGAATCGACAAGTTCGAGACGCGGCAGTCGACCGTTGAACGTCTCGAGCTCGAGCCCGGCGAGTACGACTTCGTGTCCTCCTTCAACGCCGTGCATCATTTCGACTTTCCGGCCTTCCTCGGGAAATCGCGCGACGGGCTAGCCGAAGACGGACGACTGTTCGTCTATACGCGGCTGCCCGGACAGAACTCGCGCAGCGTCTGGGGCCGGTATTTTCCGGGTTTTGTCGAAAAGGAAACACGACTCCTGGCACTCGGCGACATCCACGGGGCAATCGAGGACACCCCAGGGCTCAGATTCTGCGGTGCGACATGTTTGAGGTATCGCCGGCAAGCACCGCTCGAGCGCCTCCTCGAGCAGGCCAGGAACCGGCACTATTCGACGTTCTCTCTCTACGAACCGGACGCTTTTGAAGAGGCGCTGGCTGCCTTCCGAACGATCATCGAACGTCGTTTTGCCGATCCCGTCGAATGGTACGACGAGAATGTCCTCATCCACGCGGTGCGCGATGACGACGGGTGAGAAATGTGGGCGGCCCCCGCGACTCTACAACTCGTCATCAATACGCGTGGCCGGGTCGCCGCGGACGGTTGCCCGCCCGCAGCTACCGGGCTGTGATATTCCATGAAAAATGAGTCTGGTTGTTGCCGTGAGATGACCAGTGAATGCCAAGCGCTCCGGCTTCGCTCGTACGCTTCCCGTCCATCCCCATCCCTGTACCCTTCGTTCAACTGCGTGCCCGTCGGTCCGAGGCGAAGACGAAGCCTTGCTCGTCATGTGCTCTCATAATGAGGGCGTCCCGATGTTGCGCGGCAGTGATTTCACGAATAGTCCCGGTTCGAAGTCTGCCGGTCAGAGCCGGCCTGTCTTGATGATCCTCCAACACCTCCGCCCATGCCTGAGTTGCGCGCCCGAGTCGGTCACAGCCCTCCGGATTCGATGAAAGACGTGAGTTCGCGAAGCGCCGCGTCATCGCGCATCTGCCGGGGCGGGCTCTTCATGTAGTAGGCGCTGGGCGCCTCGAGCGGACCGGCCAGTCCCAGCACGAGACCGAGTTTGGCGCACCGCACCGCGTCGATCACCACACCCGCGCTGTTGGGGGAGTCCTGGACCGAGAGCCTGAGCTCCAGATCGAGCGGTACGTCACCGAAGCCTCGCCCCTCCATACGAATGAAGGCGATCTTGTTGTCGTCCTGCCACGGGACGTAATCGGAAGGACCGATGTGGATGTCGTGACTGTCCAATCGCTCATCGAGCTGGCTCTGAACCGACTCCGTCTTCGATCGCTTCTTGGACTGGAGACGGGCACGCTCCAGCATGTTTAGAAAATCGGTATTTCCTCCGGTGTTGAGCTGGTAGGTCCGGTCGAGCTTGATCCCCCTGTCCGCGAAGAGGCGGCAGAGGGTGCGGTGGACGATGGTCGCGCCTACTTGACTCTTGATGTCGTCGCCGATGATCGGGAGGCCGGCCGCTCGGAATCGCTCCCCCCACTCGACGTCGGAGGCCAGGAAGACCGGCACGCAGTTGACCAGTGCGACACCGGCATCGAGACAGGCTCGGGCGTAGTGACGGACGGCCTGCTCCGATCCGACCGGCAGGTAGCAGATGAGCACATCGGTTCCTGCCGAGCGCAGCGCAGCCGTCACGTCCACAGGGGCTTCGTCGGCGGGGCGGAACGCTTCGTCCTCGGGATAGTCTCCCATGTGGCCCGCGACCCCGTCGAGAACCGGCCCCATATGAACGGTCACCCCCCCTGTCGGCAATACGGGTTGAAAAACCCGAGCGCAGTTCGGCGCTGCGAACACCGCGTCCTCCAGCGAGTGGCCGACTTTGCGTTGATCGATGTCGAACGCCGCAACGATCTCGATGTCCGAGGCGTGCCAGCCACCAATGCTCTCGTGCATCAGTCCTGTCCATTGCGATGTGTTACCCCTGCGGTAGTACTCGATGCCTTGAATCAGCGAGCTGGCACAGTTGCCGATACCGGCAATCGCGACACGAATTTTGTCCATGACGTGGCTCCTGTTTTCTGTGGTTATGTGGTTACGGCAAAGCGGACCGAGCGCTCGGGTCACGGGTCCGCGCTGTCTTGATCGAAAGGCTCACCGCGCCGATCCCGGCCGATGCCATGATCCTCTCCAGAGTTGGAATCGGGGGCCCGAGCAACCGCGTCCGGCCCTCTGCGCTCAGGCCCAATAACCCGGCATCGGCTCGATTCGATCGGCCGAGAGAGCTCCGCGACGCCGGGCCTCTGTGGCCAGCGCGAGCAAGCGCGATACGAAGGCGTCGTGCTCGCGTTCTCGCCCGCCCTCCAGCCGTCCCACCGCGTGCAAGGCGGGTCGCTCTCTCCCTCTTGCGCTGTGTCGATCAATCGGTCGCGTGCGTCATCCGAAAGGAAACGGAGATTTCTGAGCACATGCGCGACGAAGGATCGAGTCACGCCGAAGTAACCAGCAACCTGAGACAGCTCGAAAGTGTTGAATCCCCAACTCCCACGGCAGGATCGACCGCTCACTCGGACCCGCGATTGGTCTTGGGGACCGCGGCCTGGTCGGAGAAGACCTCCAACACGCCCCCGAGGCTCGCCGCCATGGTGTCCCGGCCAATCGAATGGAGATCGCGCTCTACTCCCTTTGCAGGCATGAGAAACCGGCTCGCGAAGGCATTGGCGCGCACCTCGTGGCGATGGTCCATGTCGTCCCTGCGGCAGATGAGCCAGCGCCGCTCGGATTCGAAAAAACAGATGGGCGACCCCATGGACCATTCAGAATCGCCGTTCCTCAGGACTGGAGTTCCGGTTGACGATGACCAGCGGTCCTGTTTCCGGCGTATGCAAATACAAGCACAAGGAGGATTCCGGTAGCGCGAGGCGCGAGATCCGCACCCTCAAGGTCGCCAGGGTTTCAGGGACGTCACGGATGGGCGCCGAACCCAGATCCAGACGCCGTCGCTCGTCCTCGGCAACCGTGTAGCCTTGATGAGCGGCCTCCCAGTGGGTTCGCGAGTTCGTCCCCCGAAACGCGAACGCCTGGGGGGCGTAGACGTCGACACCGAGCTCGGCCTCGATCCTCGTGAGCTGCCTGGAAAGCTCGATCAGACGCTCGATGTCCGAACGCAATCCGGCCAAATCCGTTTCCAACCCCAGCAGAGCGCCGAGAATGTCGTCGAGTATCCTGTCCTTCTCCGCGACCGGGACGCCGGCCGCCTGCCCGACACCGGTTAACAGCGTCGTGGGACTATGCCGGAATATGGCCGAGAACCGGACCACCTCGTCAGCGGTGACATGGCGATTTCCGGACTCGATCTGCGTCACCGCCGAGCGTGACAGCCCCACCTGCCTTCCCACTTCGGACTGGCTCATGCCCAATCCGATCCGAAGCTGGCGCAGTCGTCGGCTGAGCTCGTTCATGTGTGACGATCCGTGGAAACAGTTATTGCATATGCGACCGAATATCTAGCCCAGATATTTCATACCTGAGGCTTAAAATGCAAGGGAGTGCGCTATAAACTATTGTTATTGCATCAACAACCGTTGGAATAGCGAAACCCCCATGACGACAGACTGTACTCCTACCAGGTTCTCCTGTCCAACCCCCTATGGTGCCAGGCCGAAGCGCATCGAGGCTGATTTTTCCGGCAGTACCATCACCTCGCATGCCGGCCTGCTGCTCGCAGGTCTCGCCGAAGGCCACAAGGTTGTTCGACCGCATTGCCGAGTGTTTTACCGACTTTCGCAATCGGGACCTCATTGTCCATGAGGTCCGCTCGATGGTCGGCCAGCGTATTCTCGGCCTGATTGTCGGTCTCGAGGATCTCAACGATCACGACGAGTTCCGCAAGGATCCGGTGGCCGGCGCGGTGCTCGGCTGCATGGCGTCCCGGCGAGGGGACTGCGAGCCGCTTGCGGGCAAGAGCACGCTGAACCGGCTCGAGTTGTCGGCCGCGGGCTTCAACGGGAAGAAGGCGCACAAGATCGTCGCCGACTTCGGCAGGAAGGACGATCTTCTGGTGGAGCTGTTGGTCGAGACTTACGAGGAAGCGCCGCGGGAGATCGTTCTGGACATCGATGCCACGGACTTCGAGCTTCACGGCGACCAGGAGGACCGGTTCTTTCATGGGTATTACGACGAATATTGCTACCTGCCGGTGATGATGTTCGTCGACAGGCATCCCGTGCTGGCCCGTCTGCGCACCGCCTCCCTGGATGCCACTGCCGGCATCCAGGACGAACTCGAGGGTGTGGTCGGGCGGATCCGCGCCCACTGGCCCGAGACGCGCATCATCGTGCGCACCGACTCCGGCTTTTGCCGCGACGACATCATGGCGTGGTGCGAGGATGAGGAGATTGTCGACTATGTGCTTGGTCTGGCTAAGAATCGCAGGCTCAAGCACCTTTGCGCCGACGCGATGGCCGAGGCCCCGGCCGAGACCAGGAAGACCGGCAAGGCGTGCCGCCGGTTCTGCGAGTTCACCTACCGGACACAGAAAGGCTGGTTCAGGGCCCGCCGGGTGGTTGCCGAGGCCGAAGCTCTTCCCGGACCCAGGGGCGAAGACGAGACGGACTTTCCTTAACGAAGGAGAATGACCGATACATCGTCACGTCCCTCAGTGCGCAGAGCCATCCTGGCTAGGCCCTTTACGAGAGCTTCTACTGTGCCAGGGGCGATGCGGAAAATCGTGTGAAGAAACTGAAGTGCGACCTGTTCGCCGAGCGCAACTCGTCCAACCTGTTCGATGTCAACACCGTCAGGCTTTACCTCTCGACCTACGCTCACGTTCTCTACAACCGCCTTCGCCGGGCTCTCGCCGCGACACCGCTTTCCAGGGCCTGCCCGACAACGCTGCGCCTGCGGTTGCTCAAGATCGGCGCGCGGGTGAGGGTCTCCGCACGGCGCATCCATGTTGCCATGTCAAGTAGTTGCCCTGACAAGAGTTCCTTTGCCGCGGCGTGGAAGGCTCTTGTTCCGATCTGACGTCGTTCGAACTCCGCAGACCAGTCACGACGAAGTCCCCGGGAATGCGGGAGACCGGATCCGCTCGTCCGGAAAACAGAAAAATTGCTGATCCAAGGCTCCACAGACGGAAAAATCCTGAAAATCACCGCAGAACCCCGGCCGATCCTCTGCTCGAACATTCTATTTGCGGAAATTACCGGTCAACGTGCCCGGAACCAACCCTTCAGGCAGCCGTTACAGGGTGCTATGAGATAAGGCGGCTAACAAATGCACCGAGAGAATGCGAGAATGTATGAAAAAAGGTAACTACTCACCCCAATTTTCGTCACAATATCTCAATTGGCATGGTTGAGCATGGCGGCGGCGTTGCCTTTGAGTGCGATCTCGATGGTTGCGATGGGGCTGTAGCCCTTTGCGGCCATGGTCTGGAGATAGCTTGATATCCGGCAGTAGGCCTGTGCCGAGGTTGTGGTTCTGAAGCATCCGGAGACCTTCTGCTTGACCTTGGCCATGCGTAGTCCCCTCTCTGCGAGATTATGCCGATATCGGCATTATGTTAAGGATTAGTCAGGTTCGGAGAGTCTGACTAATCTCATTGAACGAGGCTGCGAGCACCGCTCTGAACCTTTCATCTCCCCACATACGACTCAGAGTATTTTCGATGCAATTTCGGTGTTCATTTCAACTGCCTGTTTTGTTTCAGTCCCCGATAGAGGTGAGAGCTGCTCTGAAGTGCATCCATGCTTCCCAGAGTTTCCGGGTTCCCGGCAGGGGTTGTCGTTTGGTGGGCTGCTCTGAAGTGCATCCATGCTTCCCTGTTCCCGGCAGGGGTTGTCGTTTGGTGGTCGAAGCCTGCGATGGCGATCGACGACGAAGGTGCGGATGTCGGGCCGGTGACCGGGTGGTGCCCGGGCGCGCAGGACGCCGAGGATGTGGAGGTATTCGTACAGACAGTCGATCATGTCCTGCTCGACGACCTCGTCGGCCGGGGTCTGCGGCGCGGTCCGGGCCATGAAGTTCAGATCATGGATATGGCAGGCGGTGATGGCGTCGAAGACGAGGCACTTCCTCAGGTCATCGGCGTCATCGAGTTGGCGCTTCCCGACGCGGGTGCCGGTCTTGAGAACGGAGAACCATGTTTCGATGCTCCAGCGGCGCTCGTAGAAGGCGATGACCTTGCGAGCCTGTTCGGCCGAAGGCTCGCCCTCGGTGGTGAGCAGCAGCCAGTGGAGGGGCTCCTTGCCGTGTGGTGGGGAGGTTTCGGTGGCAGAGACCGCGAGCATCCGGGTGGCTGTCTTGTCCGTGGCGTCGGTCGGTGCCGCCAGGGTGACGGTGCAGGCCCTCAAGTCCAGTTTGGCCTTGCGCTCCTCGCGGCTGCGCGGGCCTCCGCAGGCTTCGATGGTAATCGTCTTGCTGGCGAGCGACGGCTGTCCCGCAACATGGTCCCACAGGTCCTCGAGGCTGCCGTCGGCGCTGATGACGCGGCGGCTGCGCGCCCGGTTGGCGCGCACCAGCAGACCCGCGCCCGTGGTTGCGGCCTCGCGGAACATCTTCCAGATGTCACCCTCACGGTCACAAACCGTGATCACGCGGGTTTCGCGACAGGCGGCCGCCAGTTCCCCGGCACGCTCGAGGCCTTCCAGCCAACGGCGGCTTTCCTTCTCGTCCTGTTGTGCCTCGTGACGGAAGTCGGCATCAAGCGAGAACACGCCCAGAGGCCGGCCAACCGGGTTCACCGCAAGTCCGAAGTGGGCCATCAGGCCCTTGACACCCTTGCCGGGACCACCGAGCCCGACAAGCCCCCTGGTCGCCTCGAGGCCGTTATAGTTGATCGCGGTGGTGTCCTGGATCGCAAGAACGACCTTCTCCAGGGCACAGCGCTCGGCCGTCGCAGCCTGATGGCTCTCGAGAATGTGTTCCATGGTCACCTTGTTGCTGGACAGCAAACGGTACGCCGCCTTGCGCTCGGCCTTGCCCGGGAACACAACCGGCAGGGATGCGCCCGGATGCTTCAGCCACGAACGGCCCATCTGCACGATCCGCTCCCTGACACGGCCGTCGGGATGGCGGCAGCGAGCATACTCGTGATCGGCCCAGTCCGCAGTCTCCTCGAGATACACCGGTCGGGGCTCTTCGATCAGCTTCCCCGGTGCAGCACAAAGCCCGGCCTTCCAGTCCGCCGCGAGAGGCTTCATCCAGACACGGCGCTGCGCTCCCGGTGCCTCGTGCCCCGGCGGCATGCCGCTGGTCGGCTCATCGCAACACGACCAGCCTGCCGCGGCATAGCAGGTGCCCGTGTGCTCGGGAGCAACATAGGTATAGGCCACAAGCGGGCGCCGTCCGTAGGCCGCCTGCCAGTCATCCGCGATGCGCGAAGACGCCATGGCGAGAACCGCCGAGGCCAGGTTCGGGACCCGAACCCAGGGACAAATCATGAACCTCTGGTTGCAAACGATATCGCCAATGTGGGCTACCCTGGCATCGTCCGACCAGCCGATCCAGGTGTCACGCGCCTTCTGATGCCAACTTGCCGCGCAAAAACCGATGACGCCCAGAACGCCGTAGATCGACGAACTGATCCAGTAGCGCATCTGGCCGCCGGGAGCACGCGCCCAGCCCAACGGGTGCCAGGTGTCGATCACCGCTTCCCAGCGCCGCCTCGACGCGTCATCGTTGACCGGAACAAGACTGACCCTGCCAAGATCCTTCAGGGCACAGCAAACCTCGCGATCAGGCACCGACGGAGCGGCAATGGCCCGGCCGGATGGTATCCCCGGCCGCGATGCCGGCAACGCAATGCCCAGTTTGTCCGCCAGGCGCGGCAGCACCTTGCGCGCCGAGGCCGTCGCAAGGCCCCCGGAACTGTCCCTCCAGTCCAGGCGTTCGCACAAACCCCGTGCCAGGCGGCTGCGGCTGGCATCCGATGCCGCGGCCGCGCCGGTCAACCACTGCACCGTCTGGGCATCAAACTGGCGAAGACCAATCTGCATGCCCGATTCGTACGGTAATCAGTGGCCCGAGTTAACAGTGTCCCGATGAAAGGCTCTGAACTCACCTATGTGGAAGGTTTGTGTTGGTGTTTTGCTGCGAACGGGGCGTCAGCGGCACTGTTTTGCGTGCGGTGAGCAGTTTGCCGACGTTAGCAATGACGATTGACACGTGATGGTGTCCGACGGCCGTGTTTTTGCGGTCTCATGATCGGACTTTCCGGGATGGGCGCGCGACGATTGGATCGCTGTCCTGGTGGCGATGATGCTGGTTCTGGTTGTGATGGACCGCGTCATGGTGGTGAGTCCACTGGCGGTGACGGCACGGGTGGGTCACGGGATGAGAACCCCTTACGTCTGGGAGGGATTGGCGCAATTTTCCGGAGTTCCCCGCCGCAATGAGGACAGGCAACGGGTGCGGATGTGTTTTCAGGATGGCTCTGTTGCAAACTTGGCGAAGGGGCGATGTGTGATCAGGGGGGATCCTGCTCACCTCATGATTCTGTATTGGCCAGACGGTCCTGTAGCAACGCCATGGCCTCGGTCAGGGAGCACAGTCCGAGATCGAAGGCGCGTTCGACGATCCGAGCCTCGTCGATAATGCCACCCTGGAGGACGAAATTCCCGGCTTGGCCTTTGCGCAGCGCGCGCATCACCTCGAAGCCCTTGATCGTGGCGTACGCCGTCATCAGCGTCTTGAACCCGCGCACGGGCCGGATCAACAGCTTGAGCTTGCCGTGGTCGGCCTCTATGACGTTGTTGAGGTACTTCACCTGCCTGTGCCTCGTCTCTGTCGGACATTTCCCCTCAGCCTTCAGCTCCGCGATGGCAGCGGCATAGGTCGGCGACTTGTCGGTGTTGAGCACCTCGGGCTTCTCCCACTCCTTCAATCCTCCCAGCGCCTTGCCGAGGAATCGCTTCGCTGCCTTCGTGTTGCGGGTCGATGAGAAGTAGAAATCAATCGTGTTCCCGAGCTTGTCCACCGCCCGGTACAGATACGCCCACTTGCCGCGGACCTTGACGTAGGTCTCGTCGATACGCCAGCTCCGCGACTGTGGCCGGCGCCACTGCCAGCGCAGGCGTTTCTCCATTTCCGGCGCGTAATGCTGAACCCAGCGATAGATCGTCGAGTGGTCGACTGCAACGTCGCGCTCGGTCATCATCGTTTCAAGATCGCGGTAGCTGATCGGGTATCGGCAGTACCAGCGTACGGCCCAAAGCACGATCCCACCCCCAAAGTGGCGACCCTTGAAATCGCTCATCCCCCAATCCCTCGCTCCAGCCTACGCAGCCAGTTCACCACCTCTGCGCCGAACTTTGCAACAGAGCCGACAGGATGCCGTCCCGGGGTGAGGTCGATATTAAGGTCGCCCCATTCCGAGGCCGGGATCTCGGCGATGCGCCGCTCCATCAGCGCCTCGCCGGTCGAGACCAGTTGGACGACCGCCGAGCGCCCGGCGTCTAGATCGGCCTCAACGGCGGGGATCAGCGAGGGGCACTTCATGCCGGTCAGGGCGCTGCTTGATGCCCTCGAAGGGCGTCTCGCCGGCGGCCCAGAGGCCGAGCTGTTGATCGGCGTGGCAAATTGATCCCAAATTTTTGGGTCAAACTTCAAAGCCGATTGACATCCCCGGGGACAACCGAGGCGGGCGGCAAGCTTCGTTCCCGCTACGATCAATTTTTGCCTTACGACCAATTACTCATGCCGAAGGTCGGAGACGTCGATCACGCAAATCGAGATTTTGAGCCTTTCAGCGGCACCAAGCGTACCGCGCAACCGCTTCTCGAGATCCGCAGCGCTCTTTGGCGGTGATCCTTGCCCCGCTACTGGCCGACAACGTTCGGTGTCTCCGAACCAGAACACAAGGTAGATTCCATGACCGTCTGTACCCGGGTCCGGGGTGTACCTGGAGATCAACTGGTTCCCGATCGCACTCCAAAGATTACGGTGGCAGCTTCTCTTGATTTCTACCGGGACGTTGAAACCGCCATGGGAAACTCGAATGTCCGACCGCTTGTCATTGGCGTAACGGACCTCTGGCTGAACGTCGATATCCAGCCGGTCCATACAATGCCTCAAATCGTGCAGGAGGTAGTCGCGACAGGCGTTTTCAGGTTTCGGCTCGAAAGGCCGATTGTGCCCATTAAAATTCCAGTATTTTCGCCAGTCAGAAGTATTGCCGCGACGGATGTTTCTTGAAATATCCGCCAATAAGTCGACAGTCAGCGCGGCCAGGTCGGCCGCGTTCGCCGGGCTGAGGTTATCGAGCGCTTGGGTGACCCGCTGGATATCGCAATGGCGGAATTCGGCATCACGGCGGGTGGCGTTCTGCCGGTATGCTGCATCGATGAGATGAGATCGCCACGGGCGGAGGTTGCGATCGGACAATAAATCTTGGAGAGACCGCGTAGCGGCGCTGGTCGGGATGGACGCCAGCTTGTCGATGAATCCTGGAATGCGACCGGACGCCGTCACTCGTCGAGCAATGTCGTTTGTTCCCTGGGAAACGCGGGAATAGGGTCTGTAGGTACTTCCGATCAACCGGATCAAAACTCTCAGCATCCGGACATCGAGGCGACCTATCAGTGCGGCGGGAAAATCGTCCCCGGCCGCGAAAGCCGCTAAATGTCGGACTCGGCGTTCGTTCCCGGCGACGTACGATTCCAGCGCTTCCCGGAATTTGTCAGGTGCAGCGAGGAACCCGGCTGCGAGCCAGTGGACGCGCTGCCCGACATTCATGCCCCGGTAAACGAGCTTCCTGTCGATCAGCTCTAGGAGCGCGGTCTCTTCGCTGTAAAGCAGAGCTGCCTGGAGCAGGATGCCCAAGCCCGGCAGTTGCCGTGCCGTGCAACGCACCGGCAATGACGTCAGCAGCGGCAAGGCCGCCAGGCCGGCGACGGTCGCGTGATTCTCGGAGAGCGCCAGATCGTAGAGGTCTTCCCTGAAATCATTGCCGCCCTCCATCTTGGACCGAGCCGATAGCACCAGAACATCAGCGACAATCTCAGGGTCGGACTCCAGCAAGGGCGGAAACCAGCTCGGCGGCCGTCCAGCGCCGCGGGGCACCGGTGCGGTGTAGTGAAGGGCGAGGGCCAGTCGTATTTCCTCCTTGTCGAGGCTCCCTCCCCAGGGGGCTGCAGCCCGTGCGGTCTCCTCCAGACCGGCCATGATCGGAAACGCCAGCCGGTGGGTCTGGTTCCGGGTGCGGAGACGCAGAATTTCGGCGACATCGGGGGCGTCGGTTCGCCTTATCGATTCACGAAAACCCTGCAGGACAGCGTCTATCAGGCTCCGATCGTTACCGAGAAGATCATGCAATCGCTCCAGGGGTGTGGCACCTTTTACGTCGACGAACTCGCCAAAATAGACCTGGGCCAGCTGTTGAAGCAGAGGCGGCTGACATCGGTTTTTGCGCAGCGCCACTTCATGCTGCTTCACACTGCGACGCCAATCCCGCTGTTTCCGTCGGGACTCGGTTTGCCGTTCCTGTACGAGATCTGCTTCAGTTGAATCATAGCCCTTGAGTGCGTCCATCCTGTCGGTGAACGAAGCAAGGAGATCAGCGTCTCCGGCAAGGCGTCTGTTCACGTCCGCTATGGAGAGACCTGCATCCTGACGGCCATGGTGCATGCAATATGCGACCCTGCCGATGAACCAGGTTGCCGCGTTTCGGTCCTGAGTGGCAACGGCCTTGTCCAGGCACCAGGCTCCGAAATCCGCCGGCCACGCAGCTCGAAAGAGGCGACGCTCCGCCATACCCATGCAGGACCCGAAATTCCCCGAGCCGGAACAGCGCTCGATGCTGCGTTCGACGATATCTTTGATCGTGGCGGGATGGAAGCTCAACCAGCGTCTCAGGAACCCGGCCTCTTCCCCCGATGAGCGAAGTTCGGGATCCGATGCTACCCCAAGCCAGTTGAAGAGACGGTCCGAAGGAACACCCTCCTGGGACCGTTCAAGAAAACGCGTCAACCAGACAAGCGGCACACGGCGCAGAGGGGCGATCTGACCCGGCGAGCCGACAAACACAGGCCGCAATCGGTCGAATCTTACGACGGTCAGGTCCAGGAATTCGGCAAGCTGATCGGTGGTCGAGTTCTCTGGAACCATTCTGGTCCAGAACGAGTAATAGTTTCCGAAATATGACGGGCTCCTGGGTGCCCGCAGATAATTCAGTGCTTCCGGGACGGACAGACGGGCAGGATAGACTTCGCCCAGAAGGGTTCCCAGCAGGTCATCGTCGGGGTCGGAAATCAATCCGGTATCGACGTCCGCCAGTAGAGCATCAAGCTCCGCGGTTGCAGACGGTGTGTTTGCTCCGGGTCGGACGAACACCCGGAGGGCGGCACTTCTTATTGCCCGATACCAATGCCTGTCCCTGACGATGGACAGCATGAGATCGACAATGCCGGGAGGCGCCTGCCCGTGCCTGAGGGCTGAAATCAGGCTGAATACATGGATTTGCTGGTTCTCTTCTCGCGAAGGATCCGTCAGGGCCGCACGAAACGTGTCCTCCATGTCGGGCGTTGCCAAGTCTCCCAGCCGGGCATCCATTCGAACGGTCTGCAGAACATGGCGATCGCTCTTCGCCTGGCGTTGCAAGCCCTCCAGCACCAGTGTCTTCTCCTGGACCGAGAAGTTCCGCGCATCGCCATAGAGGACGGTACCGAGAGGTTCGCGTGCGATGATTTCTGCGCGGCTGGACCTGTTCCAGGCGGCCAGCCAGGCGGACAGGCCACGCAACTCCGACACGATCACACCGTCGTGACCCGTCATAAGGGCAAGAATCCGACCGACCGGTAGTCCGTTGTCGATGAGGCCGTGGAGGTACTTCGCGGCAAGGAACTCGGCTACCTGGCGGTGAACGGGAGTCGCCGGACCTTGTGGTGGAGCTTCAAACAGTTTGGAACGCAAGACGCGGCCGAATATTGTCCGATCTTCTCCGGATATTTGCTCCAATTCGAGAAAATTCGGGTTGCTCTCGTAGCCGGCGAGAGCGTATCCGGCGCGGCCGGCCAGAAGCTGGATCGCACAAAGCCGTCCCGCCGCATCCATCAGACAAGAAATATCGAAGCTGTCTGGTATCGCTATTCGATGTTCCGGGTTGGGATCGCGAACAAGCGTTCGACAGGCCATATCGAACGTTTGTATCCGGGTTTCCGGCCAACCTTCGCTTTCTTTGACCGCCGATGCCAGCATCCGCAGGCTCAGGGGATTTGCGAGCAATGCATCGATTCCCCGGTTGCGGGCGGAAGCGATGAATCCGTCCGCGTCTGCCATACAGAATTTGGTGCGCAGGATTTCACAGATATCGTCGGCGGACAGTGGGTCGAGGCGCAGAACCGTAACTTTGCCGTCGCGGGACACCGCCTTCAGACGATCTCTATCATTGAGCCCGAACCAGTCGGCCTCGCGGCAGGACAAGCGAAATCTCGGCCTGCCCAGGCGGTCGAGCTTTGCGTGAATGTCGTCGAATGGCGTGCACCCGTCGGAGGATCCCACGCGGGTTTCATCGAGTCCGTCGATGTAGAGCGTCGTGCCGCGCCACTCCGGTCTGTCGTCGAAGGTCCTGAAGTCGCGCGCGGTGACATAGCAGCCGGCCTGGCTCTCGGCTTCGTGCTCGAAAGCTTCGGACTTTCCGGCACCCGGAGCGCCGAGTAGCACATAGGCATCGGTCGCCCGGAATTCCTCCAGCGGCCGGGAGCTATTTTCGGGGCCGGCGTGGGAATCGCCCTCGAATACCTCCGTACAGGTGCGGGCGACGAATTCGGTCATGGGTCCCCGAGCCATTCGGGAGCCGGGGTCGAAAGGAACTCCGGCAGCGGAAGACCGCCCTCGCCGACGACAAACGACCCCGTGACGTCGAAACGCTCTGCGAACGCATCGAGGCCGCCCACGTTCGACCGGCGAGCGCCGCTCTTGACTTCAAAAGCCACAACCCTGCGGCCGAGTTGCAGAACGAAATCCACCTCGCGGCTGTTCTCCCGCCAATAGTGAACCCGGTGCGCAGGGGTGCCCGTGTTGAACAAATGTGCGCCCACCGCCGTCTCAACCAGGCGTCCCCAATAGCTTCGGTCTGCCTTGGCCTCTTCAAACGTATACCCCGAGTGAGCGGTCATCAGCGCAGTGTTGAGTGCGTTGAGCTTGGGGCTCGAAGCCTTGCGACGGTGGGCCGCCGCCGCGTATTTCGGGAGTCCCGTGATCAGTCCGGCGGTCGACAGCAGGTCCAGGTAGCGCGCCAGTGTCGTCGTGTTGCCGGCGTCCTGAAGTTGGCCGAGCATCTTGTTGTAGGACAGGATCTGACCCGAGTATTCGGTGCCGAGCTCGAACAGCCGCTTCAGCAGCGCGGGTTTGTCGACGCGCTGCATCGCCAGAATGTCGCGCTCGATATTGGGCTCGACCAGCGCTTCCGTAATGTATGCGCGCCAGCGGTCCTGCTCCCCTACCAGCGAGGCGCCACCCGGATAGCCTCCGAAATAGATGTAGCTCGGGAGATCGAAATCGAATGCCGCCGACATCTCGGCAAAGGACCAGTGAGTGAGGTGGACGGTCTCGTACCGGCCTGCCAGGCTATCGCTCATCCCCCACTGCATGAGCAGCGGCGCCGAGCCCAACAGGATGACATGGAGAGGGCGGTCATGACGCCGGTCTGCATCCCAGAGCCCCTTGACCGTTTCCGGCCAGTTCGGGATTTTCTGGACTTCGTCGATCGCCAGAACGAACCCTCGTGCCGAACGATCGGCATGCATTCGGGCCTGTTCCCATTGCCACACCAGCCATCGTGTGTCGGGTTCGTGGACGAGCGGCTCAGCGGTCGGCCCCGTATAGTCGATCGCATCGCCCCCGGCACCGGGAACCGGGGGTAGCGTGAGCGTGTCCTGTTCGTCTGCAGAGAAATACCGGGTCTGCCGGTCGATCCGATTCAGAACCTGCCCGACGAGCGTGGTCTTGCCCGTCTGACGTGGGCCGGTGACCACAATCAGCCGTTGCGGTTTCTCGTCCAAACGTTCGAGAAGCGTGGACTTCTGTGTTCGCTCGTAGACCGTCATTCGGGCAGGATACACTGTTGAGTATTTTTACTCAACAGTGTATCCTGCCGTTTCCGCGTCCTGAAGGAATCCCGTCCGTGGTCCCGAAGCAGTCCCCAACTTGGTGCCACCTGTGTGGGCTTCGGCCGCGGTCCTGGATTGCGCTTCTATGGCAGCGCGAATTAGTGACTGCCAGAGAACCCCATCTCCAGCGATGACAGGCCGCGAGGTTGCAGGGCTGTGGTGCTGAGTCGCATGCAATTATGCCCCGTTTGAGGACGTGAATCGCGTTCCAGACGGCGGAAGGTGTATTTTCGGCCAAATCTGACTGCCGTCGCCGGTATTGGGACACAGGTCCCCGTTCCCGCCTTTCGGCTGGCCAGGATGACAGATTGTCCGGAGGGCGCCGTCAGGCGGCGTGTCGTCGGCGCGCCCTTCGGCGCAGCAGCAGGGCGATGCGGTGGATGTTGAAGGCCACGATGGAAAGCGCCACCACGCGGGCAAAGCCATCGGCCCCGAAGGCACGGACCCGATCGAGACCCCGATGCTCCAGATTGTTGATCGCCGATTCAACCGCCGGATGCTGACGTCGCATGGCGACGAATGTCTCGTCCTGTTCGCGGTCCCGATCGGCCTTCGACAGGCGTCCTTTTCGCGGCAGCACATTGTGATCCAGAAGCTCGTCGAGACGAAGCCTGTTTTCGGGACTGTGGAAGCCGCGGTCGAAGCTGCACCAGCGAAGGTCGGGGAAGCGCACCTGGGTCTCCCTGATCATCGGTTGGGCATAGTCAACGTCGCTGCCTTGCCACATGACCTCGTGGTGCAGGATGAAACCTCAGATGTCCTCCAGCACGCAGACCGGAACCCCGAGTTCCACCGGCGTGCCCGCCTTGCCCTTCGAGATCCACCGCGTGTGGCTCTCGAAGATCGAGAACACCTTCTCGTCCTTAAGGGATCGTCTCGCCCTTGAGAAGACGGCGCTCCACATGGTCGATCTGCCGCCTGGCATGCCCGAGATAATGCTCGATGGCCGTGAGTTCCCAGGGCGTTGCACTACGCAAGGCCAGATCCGGGAGCGTCGCCTGCACGTGCTCCACAAGATCGCGGCAGCGATCGAGATACGCCTCGACCCGTTCCGGACGGGCACGGCGGGTCGAATGCCGATTCTCACCAAAGTAGCCACCCCGGAGCGAAGCGACGCGATCACGTTGTTGTCGGCGGTTTTCCCTTCGCGATTTCCTCCTCAGGGATATCACCACCGAAGGCCCTGCGGCAAGACGTGGGAGCATGTGTTCCTCGAGAAGCGCAAACAGCCGGGTGCGGGTCTCCTCGTCGGCATAGAGATGCTGGAGACCCAGCAACAGCGCCGGAATGTCATCCCGGGACTTCAGGTTGATCCGGATGTCCTCGATCCGGACCTCACCGAGTTCCATCTGTGGATTGCGTACGTGTCTCATGCTGCTGCCTTGCGAAGAATCCCTGAGATAGGCCAGATTCAGGGCCATAGGGCCTTATAATCGCCTCGCGGCGCGAATTTTCGCTTGCAAATAACATAAATTATCACGCAATGTCAACACTTTAGAGTTTTCTGGCAGGCACTAGTTACGTTTGATGTATCTCAACAGTACTGTTGATTGGTCTGGATTGATCCAACGTCTTCCTGTAGAATGTCAGTTCTGACCGCCCCACGAGCAACGAATAAGAACGACCTCGACAGGTCCGACACAGACAATTGGGGCATCATCAAGGTCGGAGGCTAAAACTGGGAGGCACAGCTATGAGAATCTACCAACCTACCCGCCGCACCGTACTGCGAGGTCTCGGGGGCAGCGCCGTTGGTATCATGACATTTGGAGCGCAAACCCTCACATGGGGCAGCGAGTCTGTCACGGTCGGTTTTCTGGCCGTGGATAACTGGAACGACTACGGCTACACCCAATCCCACTTGGAATCCGCAAACGCCCTCAGCGAGAGAGGAGATGTGACGGTTTTGAAGGAAGAGGGTGTTCTCGAAGGCGTAGAGGTCCAAAAGGCCATGAAGAGCATGATTGAGCTCAGTGGGGCGTCAGTGATCGTCGCCACGGCGTGGGGTTACTATGATCCGCATGTCCTCGGGGTTGCGGCAGAATATCCCGACGTGCATTTCCTCCATTGCGGCGGCATCTGGGATTCGGACCAACCGCAAAACGTGGCGACGTATTTCGCCTTTACCGATGAGGTCGCATACGCGGCCGGCTACGTTGCGGCCAAGATGGTTTCTTCCGACCAGCTCGGTTTCCTGGGTTCGAAACCCATACCGGAGGTACTGCGGTTTGCCAACGCGTTCACCATCGGTGCCCGAACAGTCAACCCGGATCTTACGACGAAACTAGTGCTCACGGGTGATTGGACGAATCCGGTCCGCGAGGCGGAAGCCACCAACAGTCTGATCGATCAAGGGATCCAGGCGATCGGTTGCGACGTCGATATCCCGAAGGTCTTTATCGAAACCTGCGCCAAGCGGCAAACCTTCTGCACCGGCATGCACGTGAGCCAACGCGAACTGGCGCCGGACTGGTTCCTCACCGGCGCCGAATGGAACTGGATTGCGCCTGTGGACCGCTTCGTTTCCGCAGTGCTGTCGGGCGAGCCTTACGAGCACAACATGCGCGGTGGCTTGGGCCAGGACATGGTCAAGATGTCACCATATGGCAACGCCGTGCCCGAAGACATTCGGCAGGAGGCGGATGGTGTGGTCGAGGATCTCAAGTCGGGATCGCGCGGACTTTATGTTGGCGAGTTGCGGGACAATCAAGGCAACATTGTGGTACCGGCAGGTGAGATTCTGCCCGTTGATGATGCGTCTCTGGAAATGACCGAATGGCTGGTTGAGGGCATTGTCGGCAGCACCACCTGATGTTTCGCCGTTGGGACGATGGTGCCATAGCCGCGTCATTTTCTGGTAGTACAATCTCTCTTTTGCGGGTGTTTCCGCTCTCGTTCTGGGGCGGACTGCTCGTCACCACTACCGCCCTCGTACTTTCGGCGTTGATATTCGGCGCATTCGTGATGTCTCTTGGGGTCGACCCGCTTGGCGTATACGCGACGATTTACAAGGCCGCTTTCGGCAGCTGGTTTTCTTGGCAGAACACGCTGTCGCGTGCGGCACCGTTGATTTTGGCCGCGCTTTGCGTCGTCCTGCCGGCTCGGCTCGGCCTAGTTATCATTGGCGGCGAGGGCGCGATCATGCTTGGCGGTCTCGCCGCTGCCGTTGCCGGCATTCATCTCTCCGGTTTACCGGCGATCCTCGGCATTCCGATCTTGCTTGTCGCGGGCACTGTCATGGGGGGGCTATGGATTGGATTTTGCGGGGTCTTGCGTTGCTATCGGGGCGTCAATGAAACGATCTCGAGTCTGTTGCTCGTTTATCTCGCCGTTACGATTTTCGATCACTTGGTCGACGGACCGCTCCGTGATCTGAGTAACGTCAACTTTCCCTCCACACATCCGATCGACGACACATTCAAGATCAACAACCTTCCCGGCACGGATATGCATTGGGGCTTGGTTGTGGGATGCCTGGCATGCCTGGCAGCGGCGCTATTCATGCGATTCACGCCGCAGGGGTTCGCCATGCGGATCGCCGGAGGGAATCCCCGCGTCGCGCTATCTCTCGGTCTGCCCGTGGGGCGCATGGTCATTGCGGTCTGTCTGGTCGGGGGTGCCGCGGCGGGTTTGGCGGGTGCGCTCGAAGTTGCCGCTGTTCAGGGCCGCGCCAGCGGCGCCCTGCACGCCGGCTACGGCTATATGGGAATTCTGGTCGCGTTCCTGGCGAGACACAATCCGCTCGCCGTGATTCCCGCCGCCATCCTTACAGGTGGTATCGCGGCGAGCAGCGGTCTGCTCCAGCGCGTCTACGATCTGCCTGACGCCACTGCGATCGTGCTCCAGGGCATCGTGTTCTTGCTGATCTTGGCGTGTGAGACTCTCTACGGCCGATTTGGTGCTCTTTTCAGGCGGTTTATACCAAGTCTCGTAATCTAGGAGCGCGCGTGATGTCCATCGAGTGGCTGAGCGTCGTTCTGGCGGTGGTCGCCGGGGCAATCCGGGCGAGCACTCCGTTTCTCCTGATCAGCCTCGGAGAATGTTTGACGGAAAAAAGCGGTCGGATCAATGTGGGTCTCGAAGGAACACTCGTGATCGGGGCCATGGCCGGTTATGCCGTGTCGTTTGTCAGTGGCTCGCCATGGCTTGGTGTCATTGCCGCCGGCCTCGCGGGTGCCTTTCTGGGAATGATTCATGGCATTGTCTGCAGTTTCCGTCGCGTCAACGACATCGCAGTTGGCATCGCTCTTCTGATCCTGGGCACGGGGCTCGGCATCTTTTTGGGCAAGCCATTCATACAACCCCAAGCACCTTTGTTGCCGGCATTGGATTTGGCTCCTTGGACGGATATCCCACAGCTCCAGGCGGCCCTGCAAATCAATCCGCTTTTTGTGTTCGGCATTGCTCTCGCGATCGCAATGGCGTGGTTTTTCAAGAGTACACGCCTCGGTCTCACTGTGCGTGCGGTCGGCGACAGCAGTGCTGCGACCGCAGCACTCGGTATTCGGATCAACATTGTGCGAGCCCTGTCGACGACCATCGGTGGCTTCTTTGCGGGAATGGGCGGCGCCTCGCTTTCCCTGTTCTATCCGGGAAGCTGGCATGAGGGCCTGTCCAGCGGCCAGGGACTCATGGCCGTCGTGCTGGTCATCTTTGCACGTTGGGACCCGGTGCGTTGCATTTATGCCGCATTGTTGTTCGGTGGCGCAGGGGCTCTTGGCCCCGCGCTTCAGTCGATCGGGATCAGTGAAGGCTATCACCTGTTCAATGCAGCGCCCTATCTGTTGACACTGGGAATCATGATTTTCGAGTATTCACCCGGCCGCACCCGCGGGGGTGCGCCCGGAGAACTGACGTTGTTTAAGTAGCCACCAGTTGGAAGGCTCGACCAATGGACGTCGCAGTCATATCAGGGAGCGAATTCAATCATTTTGGGAGTCATGGCTCGTGTCATGCACCGTGAGACAGCGAGGAGCACGGCGTTGATCATTATCGATATGCAAAACGACTTTCTCCATCCGGAAGGCTTGTTCTCATCGTTGGGGTACAATGTTACGGAAATGCGTGAGTTGAATCCCACCATTCACAACGTTCTTGAGCTGTCGCCGGAGCGAGGGCTCTTCGTCGTTCACACGCGCCAAGGCTGGCGGGCTGACCTTTCGGATTTGCCGTCGGCGATGAGGGGGCGCAGCAAGAACGGTGAGACAGAATTTGGCTCGCCGGGACCGATGGGACGGTTCCTGGTGCACGGCGAAAAGAGGCACGACATCGTCCAAGAATTCCAGCCACGAGAGGACAATACAGTTGTCGACAAGGTCGGAAGCGGAGCGTTTTGTGGGACCGATTCGGATTTGATCCTGCGGTGCCGAAACCTCGTGTTCACAGGAACCTCGACGGACGCCTGCATCCACAGCGCGAACAGGCCACGATCGAAACCGGTAATGTCTCGCTTCTGCTGGAAGACTGCAGGGCAGCGACGGTCCGGAGCAACCATGTCGCGGCAGTCAGTACGATCAAGCGGGAGGGCAGATACTTCGGGTCCGTTGGCTCGTCCCAAGCGTTTCCCGGCGGTACCTGATGGGTGATCAAGACGCTGCGCTCCGAATCTCCGGGCTATCCAAGCGCTTTGGTAACCTGGTGGCATTGGAAAGCGTCGACCTGTGCCTCGCCAGAGGCAGTTTTCACGCGTTGTTGGGGGAGAATGGCGCCGGCAAAAGCACTCTGGCCAAGTGCGTCATTGGGCTGTACGAACCGGATGCCGGGCGGATCGAAATCGACGCCCAGGAACGGCGCGTAGCCAGTCCGAGAGAGGCTCACGACTGGGGTGTCGGCATGGTTCACCAGCATTTCTCGCTGGTCCCCAACATGACAGTGGCGGAAAACCTGGTCATCGCAAGGTCGACCGGACCCGAGATTATCGATTGGCGGCACGAAGCCCGGGACTTGGAGGATTTCTGTTCACGCATGCCTTTCGCCGTCGACCTTTCGGCGCAGGTCGGTTCCTTGGCGGCGGGTGAAAAGCAGAAGGTCGAGATTCTCAAACAGCTTTTTCTTGGGCATTACATCTTGATCCTCGATGAACCGACCTCCGTCCTTACGATGGAGGAGGCGGATGGGCTCTTCGGCATGCTGCATGAGAGGACGAAGCACGGAGAGCTCAGCGTTCTTCTCATCACCCACAAGCTTCGCGAGGTGTTCAAGTTCGCAGAGGTCGTGAGCGTTCTCAGGCGCGGTCAGGTTGTGGCGGATGGTTCAGTGCGGGAATTCTCGTCTGACGATCTCGCCCATCACATGGTCGGCAAGGCGGGCCTGCCCACGATCGTGGCCAGAGAGGACACGCTGGCCGGACAGATACGGCTTCAAATTCATGATCTTGTCGTTCAGAGCGACAAGGGTAACGATGCAGTCAAGGGCGTGAATCTTGCTGTTCGCGGCGGAGAGATCGTCGGAATTGCCGGCGTGTCGGGCAATGGGCAGCGAGAGTTGCTTGAAATGCTCGCGGGACAACGACAGGCGAAGACAGGTTCCGTTGACGTTCATGGCACCCATTATCACGCGACCCGGCGCGAGATGCTCGAGCACAAGGTGTTCTATCTTCCCGAAGAACCTCTCAGGAACGCCAGCGTGGCGTCTATGACGCTGGCCGAGAACCTCGCGTTCAGGGGCTTCGACCAACCCCCGCTGTGTCGAAGACGGTGGATGTTGAGCCAGGACAGGATGAAGGATCGGGCACGCCAACTCGTCGCTCGGTATCGCATCAAAGCAGCCAACGTCGATGTTCCCATGGAGCAGTTGTCCGGGGGGAATATTCAACGCGCGGTTCTCGCCCGGGAGCTATCTGCTGGCGTCCAAGTGCTTGTTGCCTCGAATCCTTGTCTTGGTCTCGATGTCGGAGCGGTTGCCGAAATTCACAGTCAGATCATGGCCGCTCGAAACCGTGGAGCCGCCGTGCTGCTGGTCAGCGAGGACCTGGACGAACTCATGGCTCTTTCCGATCGCATCATTGTGATGTTTGAAGGTCGTCTGGTACATGAGGTTGCAGCGGACGAAGCGGTTCCGCAGGCCATTGGCCGATACATGACTGGACACCATACCATCGCATCGTAGGTTTTTCGGCCCCAGCATGTCCGCAGAATACGTCGCGCCACCCGCCGGAGTACACCTTTAGACCCTATCCCGGCATAGCTGGAATCAGAAAACTGCTCCGCTGAAAGTCTCCTGGAGCTTGGGCCCGATGCACCGTCGAGCTCCAAGCGAGGTCGATATGGCGCAGGTCGTCATCGTCTGTGGCGAACGAGAGCTTCCGCCCGTCGGTCAGGCTCGCGCGTGATGTTAAGGACATATCGTCTCCAGCCGGATAATAGATAGTGACTGCCAGAGAACCCCATCTCCAGCGATGACAGGCCGCGAGGTTGCAGGGCTGTGGTGCTGAGTCGCATGCAATTATGCCCCGTTTGAGGACGTGAATCGCGTTCCAGACGGCGGAAGGTGTATTTTTGGCCAAATCTGACTGCCGTCGCCGGTATTGGGACACAGGTCCCCGTTCCCGCCTTTCGGCTGGCCAGGATGACAGATTGTCCGGAGGGCGCCGTCAGGCGGCGTGTCGTCGGCGCGCCCTTCGGCGCAGCAGCAGGGCGATGCGGTGGATGTTGAAGGCCACGATGGAAAGCGCCACCACGCGGGCAAAGCCATCGGCCCCGAAGGCACGGACCCGATCGAGACCCCGATGCTCCAGATTGTTGATCGCCGATTCAACCGCCGGATGCTGACGTCGCATGGCGACGAATGTCTCGTCCTGTTCGCGGTCCCGATCGGCCTTCGACAGGCGTCCTTTTCGCGGCAGCACATTGTGATCCAGAAGCTCGTCGAGACGAAGCCTGTTTTCGGGACTGTGGAAGCCGCGGTCGAAGCTGCACCAGCGAAGCTCGGGGAAGCGCGCCTGGGTCTCCCTGATCATCGGCTGGGCATAGTCCACGTCCCTGCCTTGCCACAGGAAGGATGAACATGACACAAGGGATGCGTCTCAGCGACCGCAAAGTGTCACGACTGTGTTTGGAAAAGGTCGAAATCACCGCAGTTCGCACGATCTGTTTTCCGGGAAGCGGGGATGAGCGAAGACGGCATCGAAAGGTTCCTTGCCGAAGCCGATCACTGACGGTTGGCTGCCCGGATACGGTGGGCTTCCCGGCCATCAGGAGGGGGGTCGGCGTATCGATCGGTGGTCAGCCGCCGCGGAACCGGTTGGTGATGGGGTACCGGCGGTCGCGGCCGAAGGCCCGGGGCGTGATCTTGACGCCCGGGGGTGCCTGGCGGCGCTTGTATTCCGCGCGCGCCAGCATGTTCCAGACCCTTTCGACAAGAGCCCGGTCATGGCCGCTGGCTGCGATCTCGTCAAAGGTCATCTCCCTTTCCACGAGGCCGTCGAGGATGTCATCGAGGACATCGTAGGGCGGTAGGCTGTCCTGGTCCTTCTGGTTTTCCCTGAGCTCCGCGGTCGGCGCCTTCTCGAGGATGTTCCCGGGTATGACGGATCCGCGGGGACCCAGGAGACCTGCCACATGATGGGTATTGCGCCATTCGGCGAGCCGGTAGACATCCGTCTTGTAGACGTCCTTCAGCACCGAATAACCGCCGCACATGTCCCCGTAGAGAGTCGCGTAACCCACCGACATCTCCGACTTGTTGCCGGTTGAAAGCACCATGTGGCCGAACTTGTTGGAAAGCGCCATCAGCGCCATGCCGCGGCTGCGCGCCTGGATGTTCTCTTCCGCCTCGTTGGCCTTCGTCCCCTCGAAGAGGTCTGCCAGCATGCCGTCAAAGGCTTCGACCGACGGCCTGATGGAGACGGTGTGGAGCCTTGTCCCCAGAACACGGGCGCAATCTTCAGCGTCATCGAGACTCTCGCGGCTCGTGTAGCGCGAGGGCATCATGACGCACCACACCCTTTCGGGACCAAGGGCATCGGCGGCGACGGCCGCCGACAGTGCGGAATCGATGCCCCCCGAAAGCCCGATCAGGACACCTGGAAAGCCGTTCTTGGAAACATAGTCGGCCAGTCCGGCGACAAGCGCCCGGTAGATCGACTCCAGACGTGCCGGCTCCGGGGCGATCGGGCCCGTCTCGCACTGCCAGTCTTCGGCCGAACGCTGCCATGATGTGATGGCAAGGGATGGCAACCACGAGGGAAGCTGGGCCTTCAGCTGCCAGGAAGCATCGAGCACGAAGGATGCGCCGTCGAATACGAGCTCGTCCTGGCCACCGACCTGGTTGACGTAGACGAGCGGAAGCCGGCACTCGGTGACGCGTGCCACCGCCTGGTTCATGCGCCTGGCGACATTGTCGACATCGAAGGGCGATCCGTTGAGGACAACGAGAATCTCGGCGCCGTTTTCCTCGAGACACTCGGCGACCTCGCCGGTCCACATGTCCTCGCAGATCATGACTCCCAAAAGCGCTTCCCGAAACGGTATCGGACCCGGCAGAGGCCCCTGGGCAAAGACGCGCTTCTCGTCGAAGACACCGTAGTTCGGCAGATCGTGTTTGTACCTCACATGCCGGACCGCTCCCCGATCGAGCAGGTGGGCAGCGTTGTAGAGCCGGCCGTCCTCGACATGGCTGGCACCCAGGAGGACTGCGGGCCCACCGTCGTCGGTTGCCCGGGCGATGTGTTCGACGGCAGTCCTGACTTCGCCCTGGAAGGCCGGACGCAGCACGAGATCCTCGGGCGGATAACCGTCTATCACGAGTTCGGACGAAATCACGAGATCCGCACCTTCGGCCGCGGCCTCGCGGCGCATGGCCAGAACCTTCTCCGCATTGCCATGAACGTCGCCCACGACCGGATCGAGCTGGGCCAGGGCGATCTTGAGCCTGTCAGACATCCGGTGACGGCCCGGACTGTCCGCGCAAGAGGAACTCTCGTCCGACCTTGACCCTGGGCTGGCCGTCATAGGCCACGATATCGGCAGTGGCGTAGGTCTCGCTCCACAGGTCAGGCAGATAGCTTCCCGTGCCGATCACGTCGACCGGCGCGCCCGCCACCGCCATGACCTTGCACTTGGCCGGGTCGAATCCCGAGGATGCGACGATCTTCACCTTCGGAAATCCGGCATTGTCGAGCTGTTCGCGAAGGTGCCAGATGGCAGCGGCCGAGACGCCGGTGCCGATCAGATAGCGCAATTCGGTTTCGGAACGGTAACCGCGAATCGCTTCCGGCCTGTTGCGCTCCAGCACGGCATAGCTGCGCGGCGGATCGAGGCCTTCGACGAAGCGTCCGCCGCCGGTATCGATGCGAAGGGCGAGTTCGCCGGAGGCCACAAGATCGGGGAATCGCTGACAGACCGCCAGAGCGTCGGTGATCTCGTGCCCGAAATAGTCGACAAGAACGGTCAACGGCAGATCGGGATGGACCTTGCGGAACATCTCCGCGGCCCTCACCGTGCTGCCGGCATAGCCGATCAGGGAATGGGGCATCGTGCCGAAACCGTGTTCGTTGCCGAAGTAATGGCTGGTGGCATCGGTCGCATTGCCGACGAAACCCCTGGCGCCGACCTTGCGCCGGGCGCGCTCTGAACCCACCGAGGCGGCATAGGCCATCATCTCGGCCATCTCGGTTCCGGCGCAATGACGCGCATCCATGGCGAGAAAGTCAGTCTGCGGCATGTCGACACACATCGTGTAGGCGTTGTAGGCGGCAACGCAGGCCGCACCGAGCTTCTGGAGAAACAGGGTCTCGAGATCCACAAGATCTTCGAAGGATCCGGAAACGTAGGCGATGGGCTCACCGGCGCCAATCCACTGGCCTTCCTTGAATTCCAGTTCGATCGCAATGCCCTGTCCGCGGGCGGATGCGATCGACTGAAGCCATTCGACCATCAGGCGCGGGGCACAGACCACGGGCCGGCGCATGAAGACGGCATAGGTTACCCGGCAGTCACCGAAGGATCTGACGGCCTTCCTTGTCCGGTTGAGATAAGCGTCCGTCCACCATCCGACCTCGCTTTCCAGCGGCCTGTGATCCCGGTCGCGGCCTCCGCCCGCCGCTGGCATCAGGGACTCCCCCGGCGTGCCGGCATGACGTATCGAGGAGTCGTCCGGACCCTGCAACGCGCATCAGGGCGGTTACTGCGCGGCGATCGCCTTGAGCATCTGTTCACGTTCCGCTCTCAACTGTTCGGCGATGAGGAATGCCAGTTCGAGCGCCTGGCTCGCGTTGAGCCTGGGGTCGCAGTGCGTGTGGTAGCGGTCGGAAAGATCGTCGTCCGTGATCGCCTGGGCTCCGCCGAGGCACTCCGTGACATCGCGTCCGGTCATCTCGAAGTGCACGCCGCCGGCATAGGTGCCCTCGGCCCGGTGAATCGCGAAAACCTCAACAACCTCCGCCAGAATTCTGTCGAAGGGCCGGGTCTTGTAACCGCTCGCCGCCTTGATCGTGTTGCCGTGCATTGGATCGCAGGACCAGACGACAACCCGCCCCTCGCATTCGACGGACCGGATCAGCCGCGGCAGATGCTCCACAGCCTTTCCTGCCCCCATCCGGGTGATCAGCGTGATCCGGCCGGGTTCGTTGCCGGGGTTCAATGTATCGAGCAGACGGATGAGATGGTCCGGGTCCATTGACGGACCGCACTTGATGCCGAGCGGATTGTTGATGCCGCGCAGGAATTCGACGTGCGCATGATCGGGCTGGCGTGTGCGGTCACCGACCCAGAGCATGTGTGCGGATGTGTCGTACCACTCGCCCGTCGTCGAATCGATGCGCGTCATCGACTCCTCGTAAGGCAGCAGCAAGGCTTCATGGGAGGTGTAGAACTCGGTCTCGCGCATCTGCGGGATATTGTCCGAAGTCAGACCGCAGGCACTCATGAACGACAGCGCTTCCTGAATCCTCTCGGCCATCTCGCTGTAGCGGTGGCCCTGGGGGCTATCCGCGACAAAGTCGTTGTTCCAGCTCGACACGCGCTGCAGATCGGCAAACCCGCCCTGGGCGAAAGCGCGCAGAAGATTGAGCGTCGAGGCGGCCTGGTGATAGGCGTGGAGAATGCGCTGCGGGTCGGGCTTGCGGGCACTTTCCGCGAACTCGATTCCGTTGACGATGTCGCCCCGGTAGCTCGGCAGTTCAACGTCGTCCTGAGTCTCCGTCGGCGCCGAGCGCGGCTTGGCGAACTGGCCTGCCATGCGCCCCACCTTCACGATCGGCAGTGCAGCACCGAAGGTGAGGACCACCGCCATCTGGAGGAGCACCCTGAAAGTGTCGCGGATGTTGTCGGGATGGAATTCCGCGAAGCTCTCGGCACAGTCACCGCCCTGGAGAAGGAAGGCACCGCCCCTTGCGGTCTTGGCAAGCGCCTGCTTCAGCGAACGCGCCTCGCCCGCGAACACCAGGGGAGGAAAGCCGCGAAGGCGATCTTCCACGTCCTTGAGTTCGTTCTTGTCCGGATAGTCCGGAACCTGCTTCACGGGCAAGCCGCGCCAGGTCGACGGTGTCCACTTTGCAGCCATGACGTCCTCGCAGGGCACATCGGAGGCCTTGCCCCCGTCGTGCGGTGCAAATTACGGTAAAGAGTGAGGTGTCTATACGCCGCCGCCCGGCCAAATTCCAGTCAAACTTGGCGTGAGCGGACGCGGCGCTCCCCCTCCATGCCCGTCCTAACCTGATCGGCTCTCTGCCGGTCCGGCATCGGCCCTGCCAGCTGGCGGCGGGGCGAGCTTGAAGGCCTGATCGATGGTGCGCTGCACAAGGTTTCTGACATACCAGGACGAGAGCGCTTCCGATGCCGGTCCCTCGGGCTCATAGACCGGATTGCCTTCGGCCGCCATGCACGCTCAACCGTCCAACGCCGCGTCCAGGGGAACGACGAAGATCTGTCCGGGATAGATGAGGTGGGGATTCGCGATCTGGCTGCGGTTGGCTTCATAAATATGGGTGTAGAGGATACCCCGGCCGTATGTGTTCCGGGCAATTACCCAGAGATTGTGTCCGGGCTGGATCACGACCAGCGATTCGGACAATGAAGGCATGACGAAGGATGCCCGCACGAACGGTGTCTCGAGCCGCGCGATGACGGTCCCCTCTTCGTCGATTTCGTCGACCCGAACACTGTGGGTACCCTCTTCGACAGTGGTTTCCATGGACGTCTGCCATTCACCCTCTTCGGCTTCCACCTCGTCGGTGATCTCGTCATCCACGTAGACCAAGACCGTGCCGCCGCTCGTCGCCTGCCCGCTCATCGTCACGTTGCCGTCGTCGTCGTAGGTGATGCTATCGAGTGTCAGATCGCCGCCGCCGGAAATGCCGACCCCTTCCTCAGGACCCTGGATCACCTCGACATCGCCCGCACTTTCGTTGCTCATGACAACGGCGAGGACATCTTCCTCCTCCTCTTCCGTTCCGGGCGTGCCGCTGACGGACACCACGACGACCTCGTCCGAGACGAGCAAATTGCCTTGCGTGTCCGTGGACACAAGCCGGATCTCGTGGGCCCCTGGTTCGAGGGGGTCATCGGGAATGATCACCCAGTTGCCATCGCCGTCGGCCACCGTCTCGCCGATCACGGTTTCTCCGCTCAGAACCTGGACCGTCGCGCCCGGTGCGGCGGTGCCGGCCATCACGGCCTCTCCCGACCTTTCAATCCGCACCACATCGAAATCGGGAACGATGCCCGGCAGGGTTTCGTCGACCGCCTCTTCGGTGCCTGCAGGGAGCATGCTCCCGGTGAGGGCCGAGGATTCGCTGTCGGTGACGGCTTCGGTGTCGACGCTCGCGGTTGTCATTTCTTCGTCATCGGTACCGATGGCCGGCAGCCCCGCCACGACAATCTCGTCATCGGCGGCCACTTCCACCGCCTCAACAACCTCAGCTGCGACCACCGCCGTTCCGGCAGCATCGGTTTCGACCATCTCGTCGTCGGCAGCCTCTTCAACCGCCGCAACAACTTCGGCTGCGATCACTGCCGTTCCGGCAGTATCGGTTTCGACCACCTCGTCATCGGCAGCCTCTTCAACCGCCTCAACAACTTCGGCTGCGACCGCCGCCGTTCCGGCAGTATCGGTTTCGGCCACCTCGTCATCGGCAGCCTCTTCAACCGCCTCAACAACTTCGGCTGCGACCGCCACCGTTCCGGTGGTATCGGTTCCGACCACCTCGTCGTCGGCAGCCTCTTCAACCGCCTCAACAACTTCGGCTGCGACCGCCACCGTTCCGCATCGGTTTCGGCCACCTCATCATCAGCAGCCTCTTCAACCGCCTCAACAACTTCGGCTGCGACCGCCACCGTTCCGGTGGTATCGGTTTTCGCAGCCTCTTCAACCGCCTCTCAACTTCGGCTGCGACCGCCACCGTTCCGGCAGCATCGGTTTCGACCACCTCATCATCAGCAGCCTCTTCAACCGCCTCACAACTTCGGCTGCGACCGCCACCGTTCCGGTGGTATCGGTTCCGACCACCTCGTCATCAGCAGCCTCTTCAACCGCCTCAACAACTTCGGCTGCGACCGCCACCGTTCCGGCAGCATCGGTTTCGACCATCTCGTCATCGGCAGCCTCTTCAACCGCCTCAACAACTTCGGCTGCGACCGCCACCGTTCCGGCAGTATCGGTTCCGGCCACCTCGTCGTCGGCAGCCTCTTCAGCCGCCGCAACAACTTCGGCTGCGACCAACGCCGTTCCGGCAGTATCGGTTTCGGCCACCTCATCATCGGCAGCCTCTTCAACCGCCTCAACAACTTCGGCTGCGACCGCCACCGTTCCGGTGGTATCGGTTCCGGCCACCTCGTCATCAGCAGCCTCTTCAACCGCCTCATCAACTTCGGCTGCGACCGCCACCGTTCCGGCAGCATCGGTTTCGACCATCTCGTCGTCGGCAGCCTCTTCAACCGCCTCAACAACTTCGGCTGCGATCACCGCCGTTCCGGCAGCATCGGTTTCGACCATCTCGTCATCAGCAGCCTCTTCAACCGCCTCAACAACTTCGGCTGCGACCGCCGCCGTTCCGGCAGCATCGGTTTCGACCATCTCGTCGTCGGCAGCCTCTTCAACCGCCTCAACAACTTCGGCTGCGACCACCGCCGTTCCGGCAGCATCGGTTTCGACCACCTCGTCATCAGCAGCCTCTTCAACCGCCTCAACAACTTCGGCTGCGACCGCCGCCGTTCCGGCAGTATCGGTTTCGGCCACCTCGTCATCGACAGCCTCTTCAACCGCCTCAACAACTTCGGCTGTGACCGCCGCCGTTCCGGCAGTATCGGTTTCGACCACCTCGTCATCGGCAGCCTCTTCAACCGCCTCGACAACTTCGGCTGTGACCGCCGCCGTTCCGGCAGTATCGGTTTCGGCCACCTCGTCATCGGCAGCCTCTTCGACCGCCTCGACAACTTCGGCTGTGACCGCCGCCGTTCCGGCAGTATCGGTTTCGGCCACCTCGTCATCGGCAGCCTCTTCAACCGCCTCGACAACTTCGGCTGTGACCGCCGCCGTTCCGGCAGTATCGGTTTCGGCCACCTCGTCATCGGCAGCCTCTTCCACCGCCTCAACAACTTCGGCTGCGACCGCCGCCGTTCCGGTGGTATCGGTTCCGACAGTCTCGGTCGCAGGTTCTTCGATAGCTTCGGCTTGATCTGTCATTCCGTCTGCTGATGCCGTGGTCCCGGCTGTCCCTGCCCCGACATCGGCAACTTCCGTCTCTTCGGCGGGAGTTTCCGGCACGGCCTCGGTCACGATAACCGTTTCAGCCTCGGCCTGATCGCCGGCAACCTCGTGCTCCGTCGAGGCCGCGACATCTTCCCCGGTTTCGTCCGTGCCGGTTTCAGCAGGGGTCTCCTCCACGAGTGCCGCGGTTTCATTTTCACCGGCCGTGCCATCAGGCACGACTTCCTGGTCCGTACCGACCCCGGCGTCCGCAACATCGGCAACATCAGGTTGTTCATCGCCGGTTGCGGCCGCGCTCGTTGTATCTTCGGTCACGGTGCCGCTCTCGGCGATACGGTCATCGTCTTTCCGCATCACGAGATAGAGAATGAGGACCAGAACGGCCAACACGATGACCACAGCAACGAATTTCTTCATGTTGGGATTCCCGGCCCAGTGATGGACAGCCTACCCCGCTACCCGACGGGAAGCGGGGCGGCTCCGGCACGATCAGCTTCTATACCATGAATGTCGCATCACTATCGACCCGGCCGTTTGGCCCGCGTGGCCTGTTTCGGTCCTGGCCGCGCTGATGGTATCCGGTGCACCGGCTTTCCTGAAGACCTGTTCCGTCGATCAGGTTTCGAACGGGGGGCTCGTCAATCGCATCGAACGATCGGAGGATGTGCGCTGACTGCAGCCTCTGTGGCCATGGTCTGCCGGGTTTTCGCATAGCCTCGTCGGCGCCGCTCCCGGTAGAGCCATGGACTACGGCCTCGTGCGCTTCCCTTGCCGGACACCCGGGCCACGTCCGTCAATCGGACGTCCAACTCACGGTTCTTGCGGATCGACGCATCGGTTTCCGGGAACTCCCGACCGTCGGGGCCGTTTGCCGGCCTCAACCGCATACTGGAATCTCCGCTGCGGTTGTCCGGACGGCACAACGCGCTATGTTGCGCCGCACCATCAAGCGGAGTTGCAGCCGATGGCAAAAATCAAGGTGAAGAACCCTGTGGTCGAACTCGACGGCGACGAGATGACGCACATCATCTGGGGGTTCATCAAGGAGCGTCTGATCCTTCCCTGGCTCGACATCGATCTCGAATACTTCGACCTCGGGATCCAGTCCCGAGACGCGACCGACGACCGGATCACCGTCGATGCGGCCAACGCCATCAAGCGCCACGGCGTGGGTGTCAAGTGCGCCACCATCACGCCCGACGAAGCCCGGGTCGAGGAATTCGGACTGAAGAAGATGTGGCTCTCGCCCAACGGCACGATCCGAAACATCCTGGGCGGTACCGTGTTCCGCCAGCCGATCATCTGTTCCAACGTGCCGCGCCTGGTTCCGGGATGGACCAGGCCCATCGTCATCGGCCGCCATGCCTTCGGAGATCAGTACCGCGCGACGGATTTCGTCGTGCCGGGGCCGGGCACGCTCACCGTCAGGTTCGAGCCGGAGGGAGGCGGCGAGACCATCGAGCGCAAGATCTTCGATTTCCCGGGGAGCGGCGTGGCGCTCTCCATGTACAATCTCGACGACTCGATCCGGGGATTCGCGAGGGCCTGCTTGAACTATGGTCTGGGCCTCGGCTGGCCGGTCTATCTCTCGACCAAGAACACCATCCTCAAGGCCTATGACGGGCGCTTCAAGGACCTCTTCCAGGAAGTCTTCGACAACGAGTTCAGGGCGAAATTCGCCGACAGGGGCATCACCTACGAGCATCGCCTGATCGACGACATGGTCGCCGCCGCGCTGAAGTGGGAAGGCGGCTTCGTGTGGGCATGCAAGAACTATGACGGCGATGTCCAGTCCGATACCGTCGCCCAGGGTTTCGGTTCCCTCGGGCTGATGACCTCGGTGCTCATGACACCCGACGGCGGCACGGTGGAAGCGGAAGCGGCGCACGGCACGGTGACGAGACACTACCGTCAGCACCAGCAGGGCAAGGAGACCTCGACCAATCCGATCGCCTCGATCTTCGCATGGACGCGCGGCCTGAAGTCTCGGGGCGAATTCGACGGAACACCGGATGTCGTCGAATTCGCCGAAACCCTTGAGGACGTCTGCATCAATACGGTCGAGAACGGTCACATGACGAAGGATCTCGCCCTCCTGATCGGTCCCGACCAGCCCTGGCTCACCACCAACCGGTTTCTCCTCACGCTCGAGGAGGGGCTCAAGGCCAGGCTCGGCAGCGAATGACGGGACGTCCAGACAAACAGGCGCTGCCTGCATCATTCATTGAATGGCAGGGCCATTCATGGAACATTTGCGGGATGTGCGTTTCTCTGCACAAGACATTAGAACAAGGAGGTCATGTTCATGAAACCACTCGATCCCACCAAGCTGGATATCAACCAGATCACCGATGGCATCCGCAGCGGCAAATACAACCGCCGCCAGACCAATGCCATTCTCGGTGCCTTCGGCATCTCCACCATGATGGTGCCGCTGGCAACATCGGCGCAGGACGAAGTTGCTGCGGAAAGCTGTGGCGACAGCGATACCCCGTTGACCTTTACATGGGCTGGTTATGACGAGGTTCATTTCCACCAGCAATACATCGACAAGTACGGCTGTGCCTCGAACTTTTCGTTCTGGGGTGACGAGGAAGAGGCCTTCGCCAAGATGCGGGCCGGCTTTTCACCCGACGTCACGGCGCCCTGCACCTACAAGCTGCGCCAGTGGTATGACGCCGGGCTCCTGGGCAACATCGATACCAGCCTGCTCAGCAACTGGGATGACATCCTGCCGTCGCTGAAGAACGTCGATGATGCCGTCCTCGATGGCAATCGCATCTTTGTCCCGATGGACTGGGGCCAGACATCGGTCACCTTCCGCACCGACCTGGCGCCGGAGTACGTCGACGAGGAGAATCACTCCTGGGGCATTCTCTGGGATCCGAAGTACGCCGGCCGTCTGTCGATGATCGACAGCCTGATCGACGGTGTCGCCGTTGCCGGGATCTATGCCAGGCTCGAGAATCCCTACGATCTCTCGGATCCTGCCGACATGGAGACCGTCGCCAACCTGCTTCGCGAGCAGTTGCCGCTGCTACGCTACTACTCGAACAGCATGACGGACGTCGAGCAGTCTCTCGCATCGGGCGAACTTATCGCGGCCGCCACCTGGAACAGTTCCATCGTGGCGTTGACCGGTCAGGGCCTCCCTGTCGCCTTCATGAAGCCCAAGGAAGGCGCCATGACCTGGGTGTGCGGGCTGTCGCGCAGCAAGATGAACGACGGGCACGGTGACGAAATGATCATCAAGGCACACGACGTCATCGACTCCTACCTCTCGCCCGAAGCCGGCGTCTTCGAGATCATGTCCTATGGATACGGCCATGCCAACGCGAAGGCCTACGACGAGGTGTCGGAAGACCAGCTTGCCGAACGCGGCCTTTCCAAGAACCCGGATGACCTGCTGTCGACCGGCATCTTCCAGGTTGCGATGAACCCGGAAGCCCAGATCCAGACCATGTTCGAGGAAGTCAAGGCCGGCATGTGACAATCCGGCATTCACTGTACTCTTCAAGAAAGGGCCGGGGCATCTCCGGCCCTTTCTTCGTTGTCGGTGGTGCCTTCAGAGCCTTCCCGAGATGGCACGGATCATCAGGTCAACAGCCGTGCCGGTGGTACAGAGCACCGGAACACCCGCAATCGTTCAGTGAGTGACCTTGCCCCAGGCCCGGCCGGGGTCCGGTGACACGGTCGAAGCCGCCGGGGAATTTCTCAGGGCCATGGCAGCGCCTTGGCGTCATTAAGAACACTTCTGGCCTCGAGCGTGTAGCGCCCGTCCGGTTCGTGAAGGACCAGACCCGGAAGAATCCTGAGGGGTCTTCCCGAACCCTTGGTGGCGCGGACGAGTATCCGTCTGGCCGGGGACCCGTCGGCGCGGGGCAGCAGCGGCATGATGTCGACAGCCCCAGTTCGCCGTTCCAGCGCGGAGAGGATGTCGCCCAGCCGGTCGGCCCGATGGATCAGGACAATCGAGCCCCTTGGCCCGAGAAGTCTCAGGCAGTGAGCGATCCAGTCCCCCAGCGGCATCGTCTCGATCACGGCACCGGAGCGAACCGGATCCCGCGGTGCCCTGGAAACTCGCGGATCGAGGTAGGGCGGGTTGGTCATGACGATGTCGAAAGGCTGGCCTTCATTGCGCCATGCCGCGATATCGCCCTCCCTGACGGCGATACGCCCGCTCCAGCCGTTGGCCTCGACATTCCGCCGCGCCAGGCGCGCCAGTTCGGGGTCGAGTTCAAGTCCGGTGACGCTGCACATCGGTAAACGGGCAGCAAGGCACAGCATTGCGCCGCCGGAGCCGCATCCGGCGTCCAGCACGCGATCCCGCTTACCGGCCGCAACCGCCGCGGCCAGTGCGACGGTATCCGTGGTGGGTTTCAGTCCGCGCCCCGAACCGGCCAGCGTGACCCGTCCGGCAAGAAGCGTCTCGCCAGTCTCAACCGGCTCCGGCATCGATCCCGGCTTCACGGAGCAGCCTGGTTGCCTCATCCTCGTCCTCGTCGATGACAAGAAGGCGCCGCTGTATGGCAAGGATGCTGCCTTCAATCGCACTCGTGTACTGATCGAAAACATGATGTTCGATACCGGCATCCAGGAGGAGCGCCTGGGCCCACGAGAGGGTCACCATGTCGTTGGTACGCAGGACTTCCTTCATGATCGCCCGTCCCGGGACCGGGTTCTACAGAGGCGGACAGTATTCCCGTGCACATGCACTTCGATAATTCCCGACCTGTACCCTGGCAGGCATCTGCTTGCCGATTCCATGCTGCGTACGGCGTTTCCGATGGCGCTGCTGTCGGAGTCCTGAGTGTCCATTACGCTTTACCGGCCCGTGATCCCGATAGTGTTCATCAGGAGATAGCGGTGGCTCATGCATCTGTCGCCATGTTTTTGTATCGTCATGGATACAGGTATGATCACAGCCGTACGGACTTCGCCGCCCCCATGACAGGCCTCTTCGCCCGGTCGCGCTCGGACATGGCCAGACTCGACAGGCGTATGGGCGGGTTCGGCCGCGGCGAACCGGTAGCTGACAGGTAGTCTGAGCCTTCCGGGGGTGCATTTGAGTTCTGACAAATCCTCTTCTGTCTGCACTTTATCGGCCCTGCCCTTGCTGATACCATCGGCCATCGGCGGACCGCATCCGGCGATGTCGTTGCAGTCCGGGTCCGGAGCCTGACTTGTCCGTTGCACGCCTGAACCGCGAAACCCCCGAACAGTCCTTTGAAAGCCTGAGATACCTGGTTTCCGGGGATCTCGAGGCGGTCGACAGGATCATTGTCGAACTTCTCGAGAATCCGGTCACGTTGATCCCGAAGATCGCCGGACGCCTCGTCTCGTCGGGCGGCAAGCGCATCCGTCCCACGCTCACCCTGCTCACCGCAAGGATGTTCGGATACCGGGGAGAACGCCACGTCAATCTTGCGGCGTGCGTCGAGTTCATCCACACGGCGACACTTCTTCACGACGATGTCGTCGATGACAGTGCTCTGAGGCGCGGTGCCACGACGGCCAACGCGCTGTGGGGCAACAAGCCTTCCGTGCTGGTCGGGGACTTTCTGCTGAGCCGAGCCTTCCGTCTGATGGTCGAGGACGGATCGCTTGAGGTTCTGCGCATTCTGACCGAAGCCTCGGCCGTGATTGCCGAGGGCGAGATCAACCAGCTTGCGATTGCCAACGACCTTTCGACGCACGCCGATGCCTACATGGATGTCATCAGGGCCAAGACCGCAACCCTCTTCTCCACCGCCAGCGAAGTCGGCGCCGTGATCGCGGGCGAGGAAGACGAGGCTCGGGAGGCAATGAGACGGTATGGCCTCTTGCTTGGTATCGCGTTCCAGCTCGTTGACGATGTTCTCGACTATTCCGCGCTGCAACATGAACTCGGCAAGACGATCGGGGATGACTTCCGCGAGGGTAAGATCACGTTACCGGTCGTGCTCGCGGTCGAACGCGGCACAGCCTCGGAACGGCAATTCTGGGAACGCACCCTCGAGAAGGTGGAACAGCGGGATGGCGACCTCGAACTCGCCATGGCCATCCTCGCCCGCCACGGCACCTTGCAGGCCACCATGGAAGAGGCGCGCCGCCACGGCGCCATGGCCAGAAGCGCGATCGGGAACCTTCCGGACAATGTCTACAGGGAGGCACTTCTGGATCTGGTAGATTTTTGCGTCGACCGGCAGTTCTGATCCGGGTTCGCGCGACGGCAGCGGGCCCGATGTCACCATGACTGAAACCGCGCCGCTCTACCGTCTTGGCGTGGACGTGGGCGGGACATTCACCGACTTCGCGCTGTTCGACGAAAGCGGCAGCGAGATCGCGGTGCTGAAACGCCTCACCACGCCGGCCGACCCCTTGATTGCGGTGATTGAAGGCACGGCCGCCCTCCCGCAGCGCACTGGTGGCGGAGCTGTCCAACGAGGAGACCGATTCATGAGCACCCACCCGATCGACGCGGTGAGCCGGTCCATCATGTGGGATCGGCTCGTCGGGATCACCGACGAGATCGTCACCGCCCTCGTCCGCAGCTCGTTCTCGACCATCTTGCACGAGAGCGAGGATCTGTCGGTCGTGGTCCTCGACGCGCAAGGGAGCTCGATCGCACGGGGGAACTACAGCGGGCCGTCGTTCACCGGCACCGCATCCCCGACCTTGCGCCACATCCTCGCGAAGCTCCCGCCGGACTCTCTCGATCCGGGCGACTCGCCGAACAGCGCCTGATCAACAACAGACGCATGGGCATACGACTGACGCCGGCGGGACGTCTGCGCTGGGAATCCTCCGGAGACGAGGCTGCGTCGGGCCGATCGCAGTCCCTGCAACACACCTTCGAGAGCGATTGGCGCGAGGCGCTCTTCACCCTCGCGGCAGACAAGATCCCGGCCCAGGACAGGCCGAGTGTGCGCTACTGGCAGCAGCTCGCCGAGCGCTATCTCACTGGTTTGTGCCACGTTCCCGAGGATGCCAAGACCTTCGAGGTCGAGCCCCTGTCCTGCGCCGACTGTGCTCGCTGGATTGTGACCGCCCCGCCCATGCACGGCGGCGAGTATCTCTCCGAAGGGACACTGCAACGCATCTGGGAGCGCCTGGACGGCTGGGTGCGGGAGACGGTCGCGAGCACCGGCGGTCTGGCCGCCTTCCTGCAACAGCGAGCGCCGAAATGGCACCAGGTGGGGCGGGTCTGCTTCCATCTGGCCGAAAACCGGAACGACGAGGCGCATCCGTTCGCGTTCATGGCGACCTATGCGTCCGGCTTCGGTGCGGCGGGGCGGGTGAAGCACCTGCCGTTGCGCAAGGCGCTGGAGCAGTATGCGGAAGCGAAGAACCGCCCCGCGCTCGTCAAGCTGCTCTCGCCGATACAGCAGGCGGCCGGGGTCTGCGGCTGGGTAAAGGATCTGGTGGACTCCGGCGACGTCTATCGGCCCATGGCCTGGACCGCGGTGCATGCCTGGCGGCTGCTGCGCAGTGCTGCGGATTTTGAGGAGAGCGGGCTGTCGGTGCGTCTGCCGAACTGGTGGCGGCGACGGCCCCGGCCCCAGGTGTCGGTGATCCTCGGTGCGCGAGCGCCGGCGACGCTCGGCACCGGCGCGATGCTGGACTTCGATGTCAGGGTCGCACTCGGCGATGCCTCCCTGTCTCCCGAAGAGCTGGACTCGTTGCTCGACGGCGAGGACGGTCTGGTGCTGCTGAAGGGCCAGTGGGTCGAGTTGGACCGCAAAAAGCTGCGTGAAACCATCGAGCACTGGAACACGCTGCAACGGCAGGCCGAAGGCGGTGAGGTCTCTTTCGTCGAGGGAATGCGTCTGCTCGCCGGCGCGTCAGCGGATCTCCGGCACGAGGAGCGCACAGACGAAGAACGCCACTGGGTGCACGTGGCGCCCGGCGATGCCATGCGCGAGATCATCGCGGGCCTGCGCCGACCGGGCGCTCTGGATGCGGTGGAGATCGCCGATGCCCTGCAGGGCACGCTGCGGCCCTATCAGCACGAGGGACTGAGCTGGTTGCGTTTTCTGACGAGGTTGGGCCTCGGCGCTTGCCTCGCCGACGACATGGGCCTCGGGAAGACCATCCAGGTGCTGGCACTGTTGCTGGGCGAGTGTCGCGACGGCGCCGAGCGGCCGGGAGCACCGTCTCTTCTCGTGGTTCCGGCGTCGCTCCTGGGAAACTGGCGCGACGAGGCGGCGCGCCTTGCGCCGTCGCTCAAGCTGTGCTTCCTGCACCCGGCGGTGACGGATCGCCGGCGTCTGGCGGACATCGCGGCCGCGCCCGAGGCGCATCTGGCCGAGACCGATCTTGTCGTCACCACGTACGCCATGCTGGTGCGGCAGACCTGGCTGGCGGAGGTGTCCTGGCGGCTGGTGATCCTGGACGAAGCCCAGGCCATCGGGAATCCAGCGACGCGGCAGAGCCGCGCGGTCAGGAAGCTCACCGCCGCTGCCCGCATCGCGCTGACCGGCACGCCAGTGGAGAACCGCCTGGCCGACTTGTGGGCGCTGTTCGATTTCCTCAATCCCGGACTGCTCGGATCACGCACGGTGTTCCAGTCCTTCGTCAAGAGCCTGCATGCGCGGGAGGAGAACGCCTTCGCCCCCCTGCGGCGGTTGGTCGGCCCCTACATCCTGCGCCGTCTGAAGACCGACAGCGAAATCATCGGCGACCTGCCGGAGAAGACGGAGACGGCCCGCTACTGCTACCTGACCCGAACCCAGGTCAAGCTCTACGGGCAGGTCGTACGGAACATGAAGCGGGAGATGGAGTCTGCCGTCGACATCGCCCGGCGCGGCGCGGTGCTGCGCTCGCTCCTGCGCCTGAAGCAGGTTTGCAACCACCCCCAGCCAGCTTCTCGGCGACGGCGAATTCCGGCCCGCCGACTGCGGCAAGTTTCTTCGTCTGGGGGAGATCTGCGAAGAGCTTGCCGAACGTCAGGAGAGGATGTTGGTCTTCACCCAGTTCCGCGAGGTGATCGATCCACTGGCCGAGTATCTGGCGACGATTTTCGGGCAGTCCGGGCTGGTGCTGCACGGCGCGACCGGAGTCGGGGCGCGCCGCGACCTCGTGACCCGGTTCCAGAGCGACGACGGGCCGCCGTTCTTCATCCTGTCGCTCAAGGCGGGCGGCACCGGGCTGAATCTCACCGCCGCGTCGCACGTCGTCCACTTCGACCGCTGGTGGAACCCGGCGGTCGAGAATCAGGCTACCGACCGCGCTTTTCGCATCGGCCAGCGCCGCAACGTGCTGGTGCACAAGTTCATGACCACGGGCACGGTTGAAGAACGCATCGATGAGATGATTGCCGAGAAACGCAAGCTGGCGGATGATATCCCGGCCGGTGACGGTGAGCTCAACCTCACCGAGCTGTCCGACGAGGCGTTGATGAACCTCGTCCGTCTCGACGTGACACACGCGGCGCTCTAGCACCCGAGAGCCGGCGTTGCTGGAGCCCGAAGCCTGGTCATGAATATATTCAGATGCCGTTCATGAGAGTCGAGCAATGCCTGCCAACGCCCCAAGAGATCCACTCCACAACGCGATTTCGCGGCAGCTTCGGCAACCCGGCGACCCGGTCTCTGAAATCGTGGCGATTTCGTGGACGATCCCGGGCGTGTCGGGGACTTCCGATACGATCCGGGCAATGAGGAACTGAGCACAATGAAATGGAGGAAGTATGTCCCGGCCGCCGCGCGCCACGCGAAGGTCCACCGGGAGATGAACAAGCTCCGCAAGAAAGGCAAGGACATCCAGCCCATCAAGATCGAGGGGCGCACCATCGCCCGCAGCTTCTGGGGCAAGCTCTGGTGCGAGCACCTGGAATCGTTCTCCGACTACGCTAACCGCCTGCCGCGCGGGCGTACCTACGTGCGCAACGGCTCCGTCTGCCACCTCGCAATCCGGACCGGCCGCATCGACGCCATCGTCAGCGGATCGGAGCTTTACGACGTCACCATTCGAATCGACAGGCTGAATGCCGCTGTCTGGAAGTCGGTCAAGACCAGATGCTCCGGCCAGATCGGCTCGATGCTCGAGCTGCTTCAGGGCAAGCTGTCCCATCAGGTGATGAGTGTCGTGACCGACCGTGAGCGCGGCCTGTTTCCGAAACCGGGCGAGATCAAGCTCGATTGCAGTTGCGCCGACTGGGCATCGATGTGCAAGCACGTGGCAGCGGTGCTCTACGGCGTGGGCAGCCGGCTCGACGATCGCCCCGAGTCGCTCTTTGTCCTGCGTGGTGTCGATACCGCGGAGCTGATTGCGACCGAGATGACATTGCCCGGCGACGCGGCCACGGACGACTCCCTGGCCGATGATGCGCTCGCCGGCATCTTCGGCATCGACCTCGACACTGACAGCGACACCGGCATCGGCTCCGGGGGTGCGCCTCCGCCGGCCCCGAAAGCGCCGGAAAAACCGCGAAAGCCGGCGCGCCGGCGCGCCGTTCCTGCCTCTGAACGGCAAGCACCGCCGGTCGTGAAGGCCCAGGATCTCCCTGTCTCCACGGCGTCCGGCGGGCGTCTGCGCAAGGCGGCCTCGGGCACCGGGCGCGGCAAGGAAGCGTCTCCAACCGCCGCATCTCGAGAGCGGACCGTAGCCCCACCCCGCGACAACCGTCCCACCGGCAAATGGGTGGCCCGGCTGCGCCGGTGGAGCGGCCTGTCCGTCGCCCGGTTCGCCGGACAGCTTGGCGTATCGCCAGTTACCGTGTACCGCTGGGAAGCGACCCCCGGGCCGCTCAACCTGCATTCCCGCCCGCTGAACGCCTTGATGGCCTTGTACCGGCAGTCCGCGAAGTCCGGAGGGCGGGAGTGAAGTAGGACGGATCGATCCGCGAGACGAATATCGGCGATTTCAACGCGATGTTGAAATTTATACGTGTCTGACGGCCGACACCGATCTGATTGTGGACCTGGATGAGTCGGCTCTTCCTGCTCCAACTCCCTCAACGTCTCACACATGCGGCGGACGTCGTTACCATGCCTTGCAGCGAACCCGCGCCCATGCGCCCGCATTTCTTCGGCGATTGGATCATCTTGATGACGTGTCATGCGCCACCACGTTCGGAGGGCTCTGTTCGTGCCTTTGAATCCTTGCGGTTACGCTTCTGACGTACCTTGGTTTCGATCGGGCGCACGTCGTCAGGAAGATCCTTACCGAATTGCTTCCTGTAGAGATGCTCAATGTACCGGGGCAGCGGCATTTTCCAGGGTTCCTGTTTGTGGTTCGCCATGCCTCCCAGCTTTCTGGGATTCATACCGAGTTCCCGGGCCATCTGGGTCTGCGCGTGTGACAAGTTGAATTTTGTCCGCGCCTCGATCCATGGCTTTAGCTTCAGCGGAATGAAACCTGGTTTCGGCATTTTTCGATGAACTCCACCTCTCAAGCGTATAACGCATGAGATCAAACGATCCTCATCCGCACAACGCTGCCTTCGGCGGAACAGGCGCATTTGCGACTGCGTCCGCCGAAGGTTTTGTCATATCCAGCGCTTTACAGCTTCAGCAGTGTCCCCCGGATCAAGCACACCCCGTCCGTCATGTAACAAAGTTCAACCGCCGGTCCCGGAGTGCAGCGACGGGGCCGGCGGTGGGTTGTCCGCCTGACGCATGTGCTGCACCATGTGGCGCGGAAGCGGGCTCGTGGACGCAGTTATTTTCGTGGCTTTCGTGCCCCTTGAAGTACCCGGTTCAATCCGTGGACGAACAGCAAAAAACACGGCACCGCATCGATGCATGTCAGCTGTCCAAAGGCCCCCGCTTGCGCGTGTTCAACCTCGCTTCAAGGAGGAAGAGACATGGTAGCAAAATACGGCATCGATCCCACGACATGGTCCAGCCGAACCCGAACCGTTGCCTGATACACGTTCCCGGGTGCAGCACATGCAGCCGGCCTGAGAAAGACATCAACGCCATCGTCAGGACGAAACCCGGCGCCGGGCCATGAATCGGGGCTGCCCAAACCGCCAGACTTCGTCAACGACATGGTGCTCCACACTGGACTCCTTACCCAGGAAACCCAACACTTCCGTTCGCCCGGACTGCAGGAATGTTACACAACGACAACCAGCGTGGGAAAGTCCTGGAGACTGCGCGGCGGGCCTCGTTTCGGCCTGGGCGGCTGAAACGTGTTGTTCCGAGCGGAGGACGGCGGGCGGCTGCGCAACAGGGCCGCCGGTGCGACCGACCAGGCGGCGATGGTCTCAGCCGGTCTCGCTTGCCGCGATGCGCAGTTTTCCGCCGGTGGCCGAACGCGGTTGCCGGATGACGATGTCGATGTCGCGGCCGAGCGCGGTCAGCAGGCGGAACAGGCGCTCCAGGGAATACTCGCGGAAGTCGCCCCTGAGCAGCCGCGACACGTCGGGCTGGGTGAGGCCGAGCAGGCACGCCGCCTCGGTCTGGGTAATGCCGCGCTGGCGGATAATGGTGTCGATACGGCCAACGAGGTCCGCCTTGAGCAGGTGGGTATCGGCCTCGGGATGGCCGAGATCCGCGAAGACGTTACCGCTCCCGCGTTCGACGGTCGGGCCGGATGTGGTCATGGTTCTACCCTCCGCGTGTCCCAGTAATGCTGCTCGGCCACCCGCAGACGGCGCCGGACCAAGTCGAGTTCCGGTTTTGGGGTGGCGGCGCCTTGTTTGGCCTTCTTCTGGAAGGCATGAAGGACATAAACCGCCGTCTCGAACCGGACCGTATACAGGCCCTGAAGGTGTCGCCGTCATGGCGCGCCACCACCTCCAGGACGCCGGAGCCGAAGCCCTTGAGCGGCTTTGCGTCGCGGTGCCGAAAACCGGCCTGAGCCTGGTAGATCGCAAAGCCCATGCGGTCCTGCACGGGATCGGGAAATCGCCTCAGATTCGCCTTGCTCGAACCGACCCATTGGACTGGCTTCAACATGGCGTTGATTCCGGACTATAGGGGTTTCGCCATATCCCGACAAGGCGGTTCCTGTCGACGCGCGCCGACGGGCTACGCGTCGCTGTCCTCACCCACCCGTCCTCCAGGCTCGCCGACTTCTACCGCGAAATGGGCGACCTGTCCGGCATTACCCTGCTCTACAACAATCGTTGGAATGGCTTCAAAGAACTCAGGCAGCGCTGGCGCGCACATCTCGAGGATGCCCGCATGCGCCCGCTGCTGCTCATCGACGAGGCCCGGGAACTGCTGCCCTCGGTGTTCACCGAGATGCGCCTGCTCGCCTCGGCCGACCTCGACTCGCGGGTCATTCTCTCGATCGTGCTGGCCGGTGCAGGGCGACCGTGGAAACGATATTCGGGGTAATCAAGGAGGTGATGGGCTTCCGGCGCTTTCACCTGAGAGGCTTGCATGCGGCCGGCGGCGAGTGGACCCTGGTGAGCCTGGCGTGGAACCTGAAGCGGATGCATGCCCTGGCAGCAAGCACACAACAAGAACAGGGATGGTGTTTGATGATTCCGGGCACCCGAATGGGCCGTAAAACGGCTCCTCACGCGACAATCGCCCGCTGGGTTGCCGTGGTGCCGCTAATGGCCGCACGGTGACTGCCATGCCGAAAACGGAGAAATTCTCCTGTCAGGGCGAGTATGTGAGCGTTGCTACGCCGATTCCGACAGGCTCCTAGCGTGCCGGGTTATCATGGGGCAGACGACGCGTCGGATCGGTCTGCGAGGATGGCTGTGGCCGGGGCGCTTGTGTAGAAGGGTTGCTGGCCGGGACGTCGTCGCAGGACGAGGTCAGTGACAGGGGGGAGTCGCGTGACGGATGGAGCGGAGCCCACAATCGGCGAATCCGGGCGATCACCGCCCAGGAGGGACATGTCACGTCTTGTATTGGGTTGAATCCGCTTGCGCCATGCTTACGGTGACGACAGAACGCGGAAAGATTCGAAAGATTGATCTGCTGGGAAAGCATAATAAAAACGATAGGTTATGACTGAATTGCGAACAAAATTTCGAGTTGGCATAGACATCGGCGGAACATTCACCGATCTCGTGCTCCTTGATGCCGATGGCGCGCTTCACATCGTCAAGGTCCTTTCGACACCCGATGACCCCGCCAAGGGCGTGTTGAGGGCGCTCGACTCGAGTTCGGAACGTCTCGGCATGGACCCCGAAGCGTTGCTCGCAAGATGCGAGACCTTCGTTCATGGCTCGACCATCGCCACCAACACGATGCTCGAAAGCACCGGTGCGCGGGTCGGCATGCTCGTCACGCAAGGTTTCCGTGACAGTCTGGAAATCAGGCGTGGCGTCCGCCAGAACATGTGGGACCATCGCACGCCCTTTGCCCCGGTGCTGGTTCCACGGTACCTGCGCATCGGCATTCCCGAACGTATCGATCGTGATGGCAGGGAGATCGTCGAACTCGATCGCGAGGCTGTCGAGAACGCCGCGAAATACATGGCAAGCGAATCTGTCGAAGCCGTGGCCGTGTGCTTCCTCAACAGTTTCGTGGAGCCCTGCCACGAACTCGAGGCGGGCAGGATTCTCGAACAGCACTTCGGTGCCGCCGCGGTCAGCCTCTCGACCAGAGTTGCGCCGATCATCGGTGAGTACGAAAGGAGCTCGACCGCGGTCATCAATGCCTGCCTTTCCCCGAAGGTGGTCCCCTATCTTGTGAGGCTCGACAACGAACTGCGGCGACGGGGCCTTCGCCATCCGCTCCTACTGGTGCAGAGCAACGGCGGCACCGCCTCCGTCGCACAGATGAGCGGGCGTCCGGTCAACCTTCTCCTTTCCGGGCCAGCTGCATGTGTGGGCGCCCTCAATCTCGTCGCCGAGCAGACCGGCCACGACAACCTCATTTCCATGGAGATCGGCGGCACGAGCTGCGATGTGGCCATGATGCACAAGGGTGAGGTGGCCCTCACCGATGATCTGATGATCGCGGGCTACCATGTTGCGGCACCGGCAATCGATGTCCACACGGTTGGCGCCGGCGGCGGCACGATCGCCTCCGTCGATGCCGGCGGCATGATCAGGCTCGGACCGGAAGGTGCCGGGGCGAATCCCGGACCGGCCTGTTACGGTCTCGGTGGACGGGAACCGACCGTGACGGACGCCCTTCTGGTTCTCGGACGCCTGAGACCGGACGGCTTCGCAGGCGGCGCTGTCACGCTTGTTCCCGAACGTGCGCACACTGCACTTGCCATGGCTGTGGCGGAGCCGCTGGGAATCACGATCGAAGATGCCGCTGTTGGAATTGTCAGCATCCTCGAGCAGAACCTGCTCCATGCGGTCGAACGGATCAGCATCGAAAAGGGCTATGATCCGGCAACCTCAATTCTGGTTGCCGCGGGCGGAGCCGGACCGATGCATGGCTCGTCCGTCGCCAGCCTTCTCGGGTGCCGCACAGTCTACATCCCGCGCCAGGCGGGCGCGTTCTGCGCCTTGGGCATGCTCAACACCGATGTCCGATGCGATCACGCGCGTGTCCTGATCAGCAATCTCGACGGGATCGAAGGCAAGGTTGTCGAGACTCTCTACGGCGAACTCGAGGAAGAGGTCTTTGGAATCCTCGCCTCGGAGGGTTTCCGCGAAAGCCGGGCCGCGACCGACAGGGGTATGAGTCTCAGGTACCGGGGGCAGCAGTGGTCGATCAGGATAGCCGCGCCCCATTTCAGCCCGGAAGATCTTCGCAGAGCCTTCGAGGCCGCGCATCAACAGATGTACGGTCACATTCAGCCGGACGGTGACCTGGAGATCACCGCTCTTCATGTCACCGGACGCGGCCTCGTCCCGCGTATCGTTCCCAGTCCCGACCTGCGTTGTGGTGGAAGACCCGGGCCGGTCGCCCGTCGGTCCGTCTTCACCGATTCCGCCCATGGCTTTCTCGACATTCCGGTCTATTCCGCCGACACTCTCGCTGCCGGCCTGACGCTCGATGGACCGTTGCTCATCGAGGAGCCTACGACCACGATCTACGCCGGTCCCTGCGATCGTGTCGACGTCGACCGTTTCGGCAACTATGTAATCACCCTGGAGGCGTGATGAGTGCACCGGATCCCGTCAGCCTGACGCTTACCCAGAACCGTCTCGACCATATCACGCGGCAGATGGGCTGGGTCATGACCCGGACGGCACGCAGCCCGATCTTCAGCCAGAGTCACGACTTCTCCTGTTTTCTGGGCGATGCCGCTGGCGTACTCATCAGCCAGGCGGACGGTATACCGATCCATACTGGCGGGGGCGGGCTGGCGCTCAGAGCACTGATCGTGGAGTTCCGCGATGCGATCGAAGAGGAGGATGTCTTTCTCCTGAACGATCCCTACGTCGCTGGCGGCAATCACCTTCCCGACTGGGTGATCGCGCGGCCCGTCTTTCATGACGGCAAACGCATCGGGTTCGCGTGCAACCGTGCGCACCAGTCTGACATCGGGGGCGGTGCTGCCGGAACCTACAATCCGGAAGCCACCGAGATCTTTCACGAGGGACTGCGCATTCCGCCCCTGAAGCTCGTCGAACGGGGAGTGACAAGGCAGGATGTCTGGAACCTGTTGCTGCTCAATTCGCGAACTCCCGATCTTCTCGACGGCGATCTGCGTGCCATGCTGGGTTCAACCCGGATCGGCATGGAACGTCTTCATGCGCTCGTCGCCGAGATGGGCGGAGACCAGGCTGTCGCCTGTTTCGAGGGCATCCTTGACCATGGCGACCGCATGCTGCGGTCATGCATCGACAGCGTTCCCGACGGCACCTGGTACGGCGAGGATGCCACGGACAATGACTGCTTCGATGATATCCGCACCGATATCAGGGTCGCCCTGGTTGTCCGCGGCGACCAGATCACCGTCGACTTTTCCGGATGCGGTCCGCAGATCAGGGGTTTCAAGAACAGTTCGGTCGCCAACACGATGTCGGCGGCCTACATGGCGCTGGGCTCGTTCTTCCCTGAAGACCTGCCGAGAAACGAGGGAACGTTCCGCTCCGTCAGGTTGATGATGCCGTTGGGATCGATCGTCAATCCCAGGCCGCCGGCGCCAATGACCATGAACACGGTCTTCATCGCGCACCATATCATCCATGCGATCTGGCGTGCGCTCGGCGACGCCAGGCCGGAGCTTGCCTGTGCCGGCTGGGGACGTAGCGTGCATCCGATTTCCGCAGGCCGCGATAGAACACTCAAGCGCGATTTCATCATGTATCACTGGCACGCCATGCCAGGCGGCGGGGCGCTCGAAGAAAGGGACGGCTTCGGCCAGATCGGCCATCTCATCTCGCTGGGCGGCCTCACCATCCCCAACCTGGAGGATTACGAGCAACTCTACCCCGTCCGCTACCTGAAGCACGAACTGCGCTGCGACGGCGGCGGGCCCGGGTACCACAGGGGAGGATGCGGCGTCGAATACCATGTCGAGGTCCAGGATCCATCCACCTTCCATTTCCGCAGCGAGGGCCTGGGCCGGCCCAGCGGACACGGTGCCGCCAACGGAGCCGAGGGCGCAGGCGGCGAGATGAAGGTGGTCGCGGAGAACGGGACCATCCACCACCCCCGCGCATACGGCAGCCATGCTTACGGGCCCTGCACATATCATGCTTTCTCACCGGGTGGCGGAGGATGGGGCGATCCATTGAAGCGTCCCGTCGAAGCAGTCGCACGGGACGTCAGGGACGGTCTCGTCAGCGTCGAGGGAGCACACAGGCACTATGGTGTTGCCATCGATGACACTGGCGAGATCGACCACGCTGCGACCCGGGCCCTGAGGACAGGCGGCGCTGTTGCGGCCTGAGACAGCAGCCGGTATAAGGCCGCTCGGCTGATGACCCTGGTCACGGAGTGTAGCTCAGCCAGGTAGAGCACTGTCTTCGGGAGGCAGGGGCCGGAGGTTCAAATCCTCCCACTCCGACCATCATCTTCACTTCAACCTGTGCTGCCTCCCGCCGAATCTGCTTCACATCGAATCAGCATCGCGCGCACGTCGGTGTGTTTTCGGCACGCACAGGTTGCGAGACGCACCGGCGCACCGCGTGGCCGACACTGACGATTCAGATCCGGTCTTTGTCGGGTTGTGGTGGCTCTGGCGTGAGCAGCGGCGATGCGGGCGGATTCGGCGGCCAGCGGGATCGGGGGGAAGGTCCCGGCTTCAGCCCCCCTCATCCAGGAAGCTCCCACGATAAATCGCTTCGATGCGCAGGACCTCGCCGTCTGTCAGCACCGCGAATTCCCGTTCCCGGCCGCAGCGGGACAGCCTGCCTCCGTTCTGATGCAGGAACCGGAACAGAAGGTCCGACAGCCCCTCTGGCATATCGACCACCAGATTCAGCCCAACACGAAACCGGTCATAGCGCCTCAGGAATGCGGCTTCCTCCGGCAGATCGCGTTCGACGGTCTGTTGCACACGGCCGTACAGGAATTCGGTTTGAGGCGTGGCATCGAAGAACCGGTAACAGTCGCCGGTATCGGTCGGCTCCCGGTCCACGACCGGCAACAACCGCTGCGAATGGTCTTCGAGTGCAGCGCGATACTCCCCGATCCGCTCCAGAACGGCTGCCGATACCGGGAAGACGATGCCGGGCGGGTTGAAACCGCGCCGGGCGAGGGCATGGTGAACAAGGTAGCGGTGCAACCGGCCGTTACCGTCCTCAAAGGGGTGGGCATAGACAAAGCCGAAGGCGAAAACCGACGCGGCCACCACAGGATCGAGCTGCGTTGCAACCATGCCTTCGATGAGCCCGGCCAGGTCCTCCGGGCGAGCGCTGATATGGTCGGGGATCGGCATGCGCGACTCGCGATCCCGTTCTCCAGCGAAACCGCCCTCGCTGCGCAGTCCAAGACGGACGAAACGGGCATCGCCGATCACGATGCGCTGCAGGCGCAGTAGTTCGTCAAGATCGATCGACTGCCGGCCTGGCCGATGGCCCGGCCCCACCGTTGAATACGGTCCTGGGGTGGACGTTCACCTTCAATGGCAAAGCTGGACCTGGAATCCTTCAGCAGCACAAAGGCCGCCGTTCGAGCCAGCAGGTCCTTCGGGATTGCGCCGACGGCCTCCCGCGCGCGCCTGCAGTTCCATCGAAGCGAAGCGGTCCAGCGCCTCGGTGTGGAACACCAGCGGACAGAATCGCGGCGTGCCCGGCAGGTTGTTCTTCACTCGATGCCGCCGGGATTTTTCGGGGCGAGCTGCTGTCCGGTGAGCCATTCGTGGAGAAACCGCACGCGCCTGGCGTAGGCGTCCGTAGGCTTGGCCCTGACGAGAGCTTCGATGGGTACCGGGCCGGTCGCGGTGACAGGTGCTTGAGAACGGCAAAGTCCAGACCCTCGTACTTCAAGGCGAAGGTGAGGTGGCCTTCAAGGCTGGATTTCGGCGCATGGCGCGGCGAACAGATGCGCCAGCCTCCTCCTTCGCATCGCGGTCCGGCCGATTCCTGGCACGGCCCGGAAGGTGTGGAACGCCGCACTGTATCTGCTTCAACGCGTCGAACATCGGTCCATCACGCTGCTCGATCAGGTGCGCATCGAACGCGGCATGGTGAATCTTCGACAAGGGTAGACCGTTCGTCACAATCGGTTGGCCCAGCAATTCATCCTTGTCGGAAACGATGTGCGCTGCACCGAGAAGACGGTGCTCGCGGAGCACCGACAAGGCACGACGTCCCCTGTAAGCGGCGATGCAAGGGGGGAGGCCGATTAAGAACGTTATCTTCTAATTATTACGGGCGCTTATAACACATATGATAATAAACTGTGATCCGTGTCGTGGCTCGGACGAATCACCTTGTCTCTCCGTCGTTGACAGCCGCGTGACTCACACGAAACAGTCTCCGGATAACATAGAGAATCCATCCACCGCGGGCTGCAGCTCTGTAGCTCCTGACTTTCGACGGCCGCCGTCTTCCGACCTGGTCTTGAAATCGCGGGCGCACTCCTCCATCTGGGAGCGGCGAGGGATGGGCTTTTATTGCCGAGGCGGGCTTGGGCATTCGGAGGTTCGCCCAGCCAGTTCGGCGGTTGGGCCCGGCGCAGGGCGGTGCAAGGGAACCGCGGCCCCTCCATCGAGCACCGCAAGTGCACCGAACCGGGAGATGGACTCCGAGATCCGGTGCGAGCTGTCCGGTCAACCGGGTGAAGACGGCAGAGAGCGGTCCCGTAGACGACGACGAGGCGGCTTCCGAGGCGCGAAGGAGCCGCAACAAATTCACCGCCGGAGGCAACGTGGAGCATGAAGACGGCCGCCACTGGTGGACCGATATGGCGGAGCACTTGGTGGCAGGCATCGCCGAGGTTGCGTCGGGGGCGCTCGGGCACGCCGGCGTGGCGACTTGGCCGGACAAGCCGTTTTTGGTGTGGACCGCAGTGTTCGAGCACGAGGTGCCGGCTCGGGAGGTGCGTCAGCATAGGGACAACCCGAAGACCTTCCTCGAAGGATGCCGGGCGCTGCATAAGATGTTCTGCAAAGTCGGGAGGGAGGCGCCCCATCTGAGGGAGCGGATCCCGACCCGGTTCGCGGATATCGAGGTGCCGGTCAAGGGAATTCTGGCCACCGTGGGCGACAAGGGTGTCCGTGGTGAAGCATGGAAGGCGGCGGCGGCGGATGGGGCTTTTACAGGCGGTCAGGAGGAAGATATCCCGCCTTATGCTGGACACGACTGGCTTGAGACCTTGGAGGACTGGCGTTCGCGCCAGGGAACAGACCGTGCCGTACGGAGCCATGAAGTGGTCGAGAGCGATACCTTCCGGTTCTACCAGGCGGCGGCGATCCACCGTACCTTCGTGCTCCGGGACCTGCTTCCCACCCACGGGTTGGCGGTCAACTGAAATGGGGTGGAGCGGCTCGCTCCGGGCCGGGTCGGTCGGCAGGTCTTCGACCGTCGTCTTGATCAGCACCTCTCGACAGGGCCTGCCATCGCTTGAGCGCCCCTTGGCGAGTACCATCGTCGCACCTCGTTCGAACATGATCTGGGCTTCATGCAGGCATACGCCAACCACCTCCTGCCGTTCTACCTCGATCCGGCTGCGCACCCGGTCTGGTTCGTGCTCCGATTCGTCGCGATGCGTTGCGGGCGGGAGACGCCTTGCATGGCGTCATTGACTCGCCGGCGCTTGACTGACATCATGTTGTCAGATTTCTTCGAAATATGACAACATGATGTCAGGAAAGACCTATCCCCGTTTGGTCCGGCCGCCCGGGCAGAGCTTCTTTCTCCTCGGCGTCCGCGGGGTTGGCAAGAGCACCTGGGCGCGACGGCAGTTTCCCGATGCGCCGCGCATCGATCTGCTCGACGAGGCCCGCTACCAGGACTACCTCGCCGACCCGTCCCTCTTCGCCGTGGATCTCCAGTCGGCGCCTCCGGGCAGCTGGGTGGTGGTCGACGAGATCCAGCGCCTACCCAATCTCCTCAACGAAGTACACCGGCACATCGAGGATCGGCGTCTCAAATTCGCCCTGCTCGGATCAAGCGCGCGAAAGCTCAAGGCGGCCGGCGTCAACCTGCTCGCCGGCCGGGCATTGCACAAGACGATGTATCCTCTGACCCCGGCCGAGCTCGGCGACGACTTCGACCTCGATGCAGCCCTTGATACCGGAACCATTCCCCTGGTCTGGGTTGCCGACGAAAGGCACCCGGTGCTCGAGAGTTATGTCCGGCTCTACCTCCGCGAGGAAATCCGGGCGGAGGGGCTGGTCCGAAACCTTCCGGGTTTCGCGCGCTTCCTGCCGACCGCCGCCCTCTACCACGGTCAAGTCGTCAATATATCCAGTATCGCGCGCGATTGCGGCGTCGCACGCACCACCGTGCAAGGCTACCTGGACATCCTCGAGGACACCCTGCTTGCGTTCCGCCTCCCCGCCTTTCAGCCGCGGCTGCGGGTGCGAGAGCGCCGCCATCCGAAGCTCTACTGGGCCGATCCGGGCCTGGTCCGTGCGGTGAAGAAGCTCCACGGACCGATCGCGCCCGAGGAACGGGGCGCGCTTCTCGAAGGCTGGGTGCTGCACCTCCTACGGGCGCACGCCGAGGAGAGTGGACTGTTCGACGAGCTGCACTACTGGGCTCCGCACCCGGCGAACCGCACAGAGGTCGACTTCCTGCTGCGCCGGGGTGGCGAGCTGGCGGCGATCGAGGTCAAGTCACAGCCCCGCTATCACACCGGCATGCTACCGGGACTGCGCGCAATCGCGGAGCTCCCGGGAATAGCGCGACGCGTGCTCGTCTACGGTGGCAAGCGGTCTTTCCGGACCGCTGACGGGATCGACGTGTGGTCCACTGACCGGCTGCAACAGGCACTCGCCGACAACACTCTGTGGCCTTGAGACGCACAGCCTGATCGCGTGCTCGGGAGATTCGCTCAGCGGCTGCGAGAGCCGATTGCGCCACCGCGCGCCGACATAATCCCTCCGCCGTTGACAACAACATCTTGAGCCACCTTCCGCGGGCGGCCTGTCAGCTCTCGCAGACCAGGATGTCGAACGGGATCCGGCCTCCCAGGTTCCGTGCGCCATCCTTCTCGATGACGTAGGAGTCGATCAGGCCGGTATCCCAAAGCGTCTCGAAATTGCCGACGAACCCCTCCTCCCAGATGACGCCGTCGGGCGGATCCTCATCGTAGGAGAAGTTGAACTCGTCGACCCAGTCGGGCGCCATCGCGATACCGAGTTCGTAGCCAAGGCACCAGCCGTTGGTGCCATGCAGGCCGCAGTCGGTGTAGTAGCGCCGCAGCTCGGTATTGACCTCGCGCACGGGGCGGCCAGCCCGCGCTTCCCTGGCGAAGACGTCCCACGAACCCGCGGAACGGCGGTAGCGGTCGCGCACGGCCTCGGGCGGCTCGCCTGTCCAGAACCCCCTCAGCATGTTGCCGTGATAGCGGAACCAGACGCCCGAGCAGTCGATCTTGAGGTGTTCGTTGGTCTTCACGGCCCGCCGTCGTGGAAGCTGGTGACCACCAATGGTGTTGCCCGACTGGACCATGAGCGGAATGGCGGAAACCTCACCGCCAGCAGCATACATCGCATGTGTCATCTCGGCCTGGATGTCGAGCTCGGTAACGCCGGGCCGGATCGTGCCCCATGCGGCCTCGTGGGCCAGGGCGCAGACCTCCATGGCCCTTTCGATATGGGCCAACTCGGCGGTTGACTTCACCCGGCGTGCCTCGCGCAGGATCATGCTGGCGTCGACCACCTCGCAGCCGGCCTCGAGGAAGGCCGCTTCGATGGTTTCCTGCACCCAGCGACAGGGCTGGAAGCTGCGGTGTTCCAGACCGACGACCGTGCCGGGCTTCAGGAGCCCGGACGACCGAAGCTGCTTCACGATGAACGACGGCTGGCCCTCAGGCGAGCGATCGTCGAAAAAGCGCAGGTCGGTAGCGACCGAGGTCTTGAACAGTAGTGCGTCCTCGCCGAGGGCGTCGAAATGTATCGGTTCGTCCCGACCGAGCGCCAGGGCCGTGCCCAGACACGCGCCCCAGTTCGACGGCGCGTGGGTGCGGTACCAGGCTGCCGCATAGCCGTGCAGCCAACACATGTGGGCGGGCGACGTGGCGTACAGAAGGTCGACGCCGGCCGTCTCCATGAGTCCCTTCGCCTTGACCCAGCGCACCTCGTATTCGCTGCGGGCAAAGGCAAGTTCGCCGGGTTCGGCCGTCGCTCGATCGAACGTTCCGGAAACTCGCGGCAGGACCAAAGGGGCCATGGACGACCTCTCGTGGTTTGTCGCGACGCTACCATAGGCCGGGAGAGTGGACAATCGAACAACTCCAACAACTTCCGGACGATAATAGACAGGCAACTGGCGGCGTTGATATGGTATTGGACCCCGCCGGGTGCTCCATCAAGCGGTCACCGTCAACATCCGAGGGAACTCCTACCGGCTCGAGGACAAGCTCAAATCCGGGCTCGTACGGGCCGAAGAACCCTGCGAAATCACCTGAGGGTGAAGACTTTTCGATGACCACAACTGGGGAAAACTGGATGACCCTTGACAGTGGTCATCATCGCCGGACCCAACGGCGCCGGGAAGACCACGTTCGCCCAGGAGTTTCTGCCCAACGAGGCAAACTGCCCGGTGTTCGTCAACGCCGACCTCATCGCGGCAGGCATCTCGCCGTTCCACCCCGAGACCGCGGCGTTCCGGGCCGGCCGACCGACACTCGGCCGAGGGTCCAGGCATCGCCTTCGAGACCACCCTGGCAGGGTGCACCTACGCGGCGATCCAAACCCATTGGTGCACTGTTTTCCCCGGGGCTCGACGGGCAAGGCGATTCCCTACGGCATCTATGACATGGAACCCAACGAAGCGTGGGTGAATGTTGGGCGTGACCACGACACTCCCGCGTTCGCTGTGGCCTCGCTGCGACTGTAATGGAACGGGATGGGGAACCGTCCCTACCCCGAGGTGCGCGAGTTGTTCATCACCGCCGATGCAGGTGGTAGCAACGGTATCGTTCGCGCGCCTGGGAGCACGGATTGCAGAAGATCGCTGACGAGACCGGTGAACGCATCCACATCAGCGATTTTCCGTCAGCACCAGCCGCATGTGCGGTTTCATCACCACGCGGAGATTCACCGCAAGCAACATACAGGACGGACATGATCACTCCGGCACCGGTAGAATGCTTCAACCTGGATCACGAGATCGGTGAACGCCTTGTACGGCACACCCAATCACGGAAGGCAGACCATGAGTAAAGTGCAGAAAAGCAAAGGGATCATGTTCAAGGCTCTACATTCCGCCGACGGGATCTTCGTGATGCCAAACGCATGGAACGCCGGCAGCGCCTGCATGCTGGAATCAGCCGGCTTCCCCGCAGTGGGTACTACGAGCGCGGGCATCTCTTTCTGTCTGGGGCTCCCCGACTATGAGGGAGTGCTCACCCGTGAAGCAGCGTTGGAGGAGGCCTCCCGGATTGCCGGCGCCGTCCGGTCTCCGGTCAGCGTGGACGCGGAGAACGGCTACGGGCATACCCCGGAAGAGGTGGCCGAGACCATCCGCCGGGTGGCGGATACCGGTGCGGTAGGGGCGAGCATCGAAGATTATTCCGCCGCCTTCGGTACCGGTGACCTTTACGATCGGGTGCTGTCGGTGGAGAGAATCGAGGCGGCGGTGGCGGCAGCTGCATCCCTGCCCTTCCCCTTTACCCTGACCGCGAGAGCCGAGTGTTATCTCTCGGGGCACCCGAACCCCTTCGAGGAGTCCGTGACCAGGGCCGCTTCCTATCGGGACGCGGGGGCGGACTGTCTCTATGTGCCCGGAATCACCGACGCAGAGACCATCGGCAGGCTGGTGAAGGAAGTCGACGCCCCTGTCAACGTCGTCATGGGTCTTGCCGGTAGCCCGATGAGTGTGAACCAGCTCGAGGACCTAGGGGTAAAGCGAGTGAGTATCGGCGGGTCGCTCGCCCGTGCCACCTTCGGGATCATCCGGCGAGCGGCCGAGGAGATCCGTGACCACGGCACCTTTACCTACTCGGAAGAACAGGTGCCGGACGCCGAACTATGCCGGTTTTTTACCGGTCGGCAGGATATATCCACTCCGTGACCACACACGAGCCTTTTCGGGGCGGGCGGGCACTCATCCCGACACGGTCCCACAGCTTCAGATGTGTCCTGAACGGAGATCTGCAATCCATCCGGCACGACACATCGTTGTCCACCAGGACGCCGGACCGTCCGACTTCATCCGGGCTCCCATGCGCACCGGAACCGCCCCCTGCCGGTGGTGCGACATTGCGTCGCCGATCATGATCGTGCTGTCGGACCTGCCGACTGCGATGAGCATCGCGCCGGTTTCACTCCCGATGCTCGCAGTGTAGGCCGCGACATCGGGCGAGGAATCCGGACTGACAGGCCCCGAGCTCTCCATCGCCTTTGGGGCACCCTCTGCCGCGAGGAAAAAATCTTCGAAAGACGGTTCCCACTCGCTTGAGTGCAGGACCTTCAACGGCGCTTCGTGTCCGTCGGCAGCGACGTCCGGTGCGCAAAGGCCAAGCAGAACCAAAATATGGACTGAAGGAATCAACCGCCTCAACCATGCTTGCCGACATGCCACACCTTTGTGTAGCGAAGCTCATCTCATTGAGTGAGCCAACCGTATCCCGTTGAAGAGCAGACAATCCGGCCCGTACCGAAAAGGGTCAGGCAAATACTGGCAGCGCGGGGCGGCAGCCACGACCAGACTCACATGGCGATGCCAGCCACGCCGGGAGCGCGCCTCGCAGTGAACGTGGTCGCCCCATTGCCTCTCCGGAAAGCATTCCTCGGCGGGCCCGGAGCGACCGGCCATCATCAGTTCGGCAGCAAACGAAGTCGTAGGACCAGGCGTGGTTGCGATACCCGGGTCGAAACCGGACGCGCGATTCAGCGGTGCGCCATAGCCGTCCTTTCCCTGGCTATCTTGCAGGCACCTTCATCCCCTCCCGCCTCCATTGCCTCACGACGCGTTTGTCGTTTACCTGCCAGCAGACCACCTCGTGCCGTCGGCGACGTTGAACATATGTGGTACTGGACCTGGCCCCGGCTGTGACAGAAGCCAATGACAAGACTTCTTCGCGATAGTCCTTGCAACAAGGTGGAACTGTGTACGGCATGAAGGCGGTTCGCGAGTTCGAGGCGCGACTCGGTGGCTGGGTCATCAAATTGCGGTGGCCGATCATCGCCGTCACCTTGGCCCTGGCCGGGATTGCGGCCAGGGCAAGTCGTTTCTCGAGTTCTCGGCCGACTACCGCATCTACTTCTCCAAGGACAATCCGCAGCTCCTGGCATACGAGGCGATGGAGAACACGTACGGGAAGAGCGGCAATGTCTTCTTCGCCGTCGTACCGGAGGACCGCGACGCCACCTCGGCTCTCGCGCTCGAGGCGGCCGCCTGGCTCACCGAACAGTCCTGGAAGATTCCGTACTCGACCCGCGTCGATTCCATCACCAACTTCCAGCACACCACAGCCGACGGAGACGACATCCTGGTCCGCGATCTCGTGGACGAGTCTGTCCGCGGCGATGTCGGCGAGCGGGCCCGGATTCGCACGATCGCTCTGGCCGAACCGCGTCTCGCCGGGCGCCTCATCGCCCGCGACAACGGTGTCAGCGGTATCGATGTCACCGTGCAACTGCCGGACGAGGACGAAATGCTCGAAGGCGCCCGGGTCGCCGAGTTCGCGCGCGGGCTCGCGGACCAGGTTCGGGAGCGCTTCCCCGGGATCGACGTGCGCGTGACCGGACTGGTAGTTTTCAACCAGGCCTTCGTGGATGTGTCGTTGGGCGACCTTCAGACGCTCGTCCCGGCAAGCTTCGCGGCGATGACGCTGATGCTCGTGTTGCTGACGGGCGGAATCAGCGGGACGTTCGCGATCATGCTCGTCGTCGCGCTGTCGGTCATGACCGCGGTCGGTCTCGGCGGCTGGGTTGGACTCCCGATGACGGCGCCTTCCGCCATCGCACCGATCGTCGTGCTGACGGTCGCGATCGCCAGCTGCGTCCACATCTTTTCGACCCTCGTCCACTTCATGCAGGGTGATGCGTCCCGCGGGCTTGCGGATCGCAGCAGCGGCGCTCCGCTCCCGCGGCCTCGAACCGGCGAGCTCAAGCGGGATGCGATCGTCGAATCGGTACGGGTGAACCTTCAGCCGGTCTTCCTCGCGAGCCTGACCACCGCGCTCGGTTTCCTGAGCATGAATTTCTCAAACGTGCCTCCGTTCCGTCAGCTGGGCACCTTCGTAGCGTTCGGGGTCGGCGCGGCGTTCGTATTCTCCGTGACAATTCTGCCGGCGCTGCTCTCGCTGCTGCCGATTCGGGTCCGTGCGACCATGCGCCGCCGCGACGCGGCGATGGCCGCGCTCGGGGAGTTTGTGGTGCGACGGCGTCGGGAATTGCTGTGGGGGTCCGGACTGATCGTGGCGGCGCTCGTCGCATCGATACCCCGCAACGAGCTGGACGACGTCTTTCTCCACTACTTCGACGAGAGCATCGAGTTTCGGCGCGATGCGGATTTCACCGTCGAGAACCTCACCGGCATCTATACCTTGGAGTACTCGCTCGCATCGGGCGCCCCGGGAGGGATCAGCGATCCCGCCTACCTCTCCGATGTCGCGGCGTTCGCCGAGTGGTACAGGGAGCAGCCCGAAACGATCCACATCAACGTCATCACCGATACCTTCCGGCGGCTCAACATGAGCATGCACGGCGACGATCCGGATGAATACCGATTGCCCGCGAGCCGGAATCTGGCCGCGCAGTACCTGCTCCTCTACGAGATGTCGCTTCCCTTCGGTCTCGATCTCAACAACCAGATCGACGTCGACAAGTCGGCGACCCGGATGACGGCGGCGACGCAGACTCTCTCATCGAACGAAGTGATCGCTCTCGATCGACGCGCGTTGCAATGGCTCGCGGAACGCGCGCCGAACATCGTCCGTCCAGAGAGCGCCGGCGGCACCTTGATGTTTGCGCATTTCGGCCGACGAAACATTGTCGCGATGCTCGTCGGGACCACGATCGCCCTCGTCGGAATTTCCTTCGTCCTCATCTTCGCTCTGCGATCGTTACAGCTCGGGCTCGCGAGCCTTGTCCCGAACCTGGTTCCCGGCGCGCTGGGCTTCGGAATCTGGGGGTTGGTGGATGGAGAGGTGGGGGCCTCCCTGTCGATGGTGACAGCCATGACGCTGGGCATCGTGGTCGACGATACAGTGCACTTTCTCAGCAAGTACCGGCGGGCCCGGTGCGAGCTCGGGTGCTCGTCTCCCGATGCAGTGCGCGTTGCCTTTCGCACCGTGGGCCGCGCCTTGCTCACGACCTCTCTCGTGCTCGTGGCGGGCTTCGTCGTGGTGAGTCTCTCCAGCTTCGAACTCAACTCCGGAATGGGCAAGCTCACCGCGCTCGTTATCGCCCTGGCGCTCATGGCCGATTTCTTCGTTCTGCCCCCGCTGCTCATGAGGGTCGACGTGGACAGGGGCACGGGCGGCGATGCGGGCGCCTCAGCGACCCAATGACGCTGCTCCCGAAATCCGGACCAGGCGGTTCTTCACCTATGGGCCTGAGCGATGGGCTGTCCCTCCTGTCCGGTGCCGGAGTCCGACAACCGATACTCGAGTGGCGCCGTCATTGGCTATGAAAGATCTCGATCGGAATGGTGGGTCAGCTCCATGGGTGACCCTTCACCGCATCCTTGCGCAGGACACTCTTCAACCGCTCGGACATCGACCAGCCGGCGGTCTCCAACGTGGCCAGATCCTTCAATGCGGCAAGGTAGAGCCAGCCTTCGTCAGGTGGGATGCAGGGGATGCCAGCGAGTCGGACTGCATCGGGCGCGACGGCTTCGAAGTTGCGGTCGAGCAGATCGGGCATGATTGCCGGTGAGTGGCGGCTGTCCGTGGTGATCGACGCCCGCCGACTGCCTCGCGGTGGACGAATGCCATTCGCTCGCATGAACCTGCCGACCGTGTACTTCGAGATGCGGGAGCCGCGGCTTTTCTCCTGAACGCGTCGACCATTCCCCGGGACACGTTCCGTACTTGATCAGTGGTGCCACGGGATGTCTCTTCACTGACGTCGCAGTCATTCCGTCCGCTTGCGCCTCGTCCGGTCTCGCGGTATCGACAACCGACTGCCACGATCGGACCCGGACCATGATCACCGACCCGCTCTCCACGCTCCCGAAGATTGCATCCGGCGAGGGCATCCATGTCTGGGACCGGGACGGTAAACGCTACATTGACGCTTCCGGCGGCCCTGCGGCCTTCAGCATCGGTCACGGCAACCGCGAGGTCAACGAGGCGATCAAGAGACAGCTCGACGACATTGCGTTCGGCTACCGCTTCCATTTCCGCAGCGATGCCGCAGAGGAGCTGACGGAAATCGTCACCCGCAAGGCGGGTGGCGATCTTCGGCATGTCATCTTCAACACCGGCGGTTCGGAAGCCGTCGAGGGATGCCTGAAGCTTGCCCTGCAGTACCATAGCGCCCGCGGCGAGATGTCGCGGCGGCGCTTCATCAGCAGGGAACGCTCCTGGCACGGCAATACCCTCGGGGCGCTGTCCGTATCCGGCTTTTACCAGCGCCAGCGCCCCTATGCCGGTTCGCTCCTCGAGGTCAGCCGCCTTTCTCCCGTCAACACGTACCGTCCTCCCGAAGGAGTCGATCCCGCCGATGTCGCGGAACACTGTGCCGGGGAGCTCGAGACCGAGATCCAACGGCTCGGTGCGGAGAATGTCGCCGCGTTCATCTTCGAGCCCGTTGTCGGTGCGGCCGGAGGCGCCGTTCCCGCTCCCGACGGTTACGCGCGCCGCATTCGCGCGATCTGCGACCGGCACGGTGTCCTGATGATAGCCGACGAGGTCATGTGCGGTGTCGGTCGTTGCGGAACCTGGCGGGCGCTCGAGCATGACGGTGTCGAACCCGACATCATGTCCATCGCCAAGGGACTGAGCGGCGGCTACCTGCCCCTGGGTGCGTCCGTCTTCTCGAGAAAGGTGGCGGAACCCATCTACGAGGTCGATGGCCTGCCGATCACGGGCCACACCTTCACCGCGCATACGACCTGCTGCGCAGCCGCGGTCGCAGTGCAGAGGATCATCGAGCGCGACGACCTCGTGGCACGGGTTGCCGAGAATGGCGTCCGGCTGAGGGCGAGGCTCGAGGAGGCGCTGGGCCAGCACCCCCACGTCGGAGATATCCGCGGCCGCGGCTTTTTCCAGGGACTGGAGATCGTCGAGGACCGTGAGACCGCGGAGCCATTCAGCCCGGATGCACGCATGTTCCACCGTGTCATGAAAACGGGATTTGACAACGGCCTCATCGTCTATCCCACCGGCGGTAATGTGGACGGTGTGAAGGGCGACCAGATCATCGTGGCCCCACCCTACAACGCGACCCTCGACGAACTCGACGAGATCGTGGATCTCCTCGTAGAGACCATCGACCAGGCGATCGCGTCCTGGAAGCCATGATGCGCCGGGCGCTGGTGGCATCGGCTGTTGTCCTCTGCCTGGCACTGACGCCCGCCGCCGCGCTGGAAGACCAGTGGCGCCACGAGTGGCCCCGCACGGACTTCTCCAACCGCTCCATCGATCTCGCCGACATCCTCTCGGGAGGGCCGCCGAAGGACGGCATTCCAGCGATCGATGATCCCGTGTTCGTTCCGGCCGCCGGCCATGACGATCTTCCGGGCACCGAGCCTGTTATCAGCGTCGTGGTCGGAGAAGAGGCCCGCGCCTGGCCTCTGCGCATCCTGACGTGGCACGAGATCGTCAACGACGAGGTCAACGGCAAGCCGCTCACGGTGACGTTCTGCCCGCTCTGCAACACTGGCATCGTGTTCGAACGGGAGATCGACGGTGTCATCCTCGATTTCGGCGTGACCGGGAAGCTCCGCAACTCCGATCTCGTCATGTACGACCGCCAGACCGAGAGCTGGTGGCAACAGTTCACGGGCCAGGCGATCGTCGGTGCCATGAATGGAACCCAACTTGTCGCCTGGCCATCCAGGCTCGAGTCTTTCGACCGTTTCCGTGAACGGCATCCTGGCGGCATGGTGCAGGTTCCGGGCGGCGACTTCGTGCGGCCCTACGGTTCCAACCCCTATGTCGGCTACGACAGCAGGTCGGCACCCTACGGGTTCTTCGACGGCGACCTTCCCGCCGAAGTGCCGCCGCTCGCCCGTATCGTGCGCGTGGGCGAGAAGGCCTGGTCCCTCGCCCTCATGAAGGAAGTGATGCGGATCGAGGAGGATGGCCTTGTCATCACCTGGGAGCCCGGGCAGGCCTCGGCTCTCGATACCCGTGACATCGCTTCCGGTTTCGATGTCGGGAATGTCACCGTCTGGCGCATGACCGAAACGGGGCCGGTCGAGGCCGTCTACACGATCGATTTCGCATTCGCCTTCCACGCCTTCTTCCCGGATGCCGTCATCAGGACATCCCTGGTGGACTGAAGTCCCGGAGCCGTCTTCTCAGGCGTCCCGGAACAGGGTCAGCACACCGGTATAGGCGTAGAGGCGGTCGAACGAGATTTCGCCGTTGCCGAAGAATCCCGCCATCGGCACATCGCCCAGAATTTCCGCGATGATCTCCATTTCCCGGTTCTCGGCGCCGAACATGTTCGCTCCGCGGGCAAGGCAGCTGAAATAAAGGCCGCCCAGCGGACGGGGAACCCTGGTCTTCAGGTCCTCGAGCATGCGCCTGAGGTCCGCTTCGGCGGCATCGCGGTCGCGCACACAGAACATCAGCGCATCGCCGGGCCGAACCCGCTCGCCGATCGTGATGGAACGGCTTTCCGGGTCGACACCGACAAGGTTGCGAACCAGGAACGCGCCGGTATCCGAGCCAGGCACCGGCAACGCGACATGCAGCGCCTGGGGATCGATGCGGCGGCCCTCGGCCATCGCATCGGTAAAGACCTTCTGGAGGACATCAAGCGCCGGCTTCCGGTCGAGTTCCAGGATATTGTGGTCTTCTGCATCGGTCACTTCGTGGCAGCCTTCGAGCAGTGAACAGCCCTGGGTAAGGGCGGTGGCGACATTGGCGCCCGTCAGCAGCACGCCGGAGAGGTTGCCGTGGGTCGGCTGCCCTGCGAAGGCGGCGAAGTCTCCGCGCGACGAGGTGAGCCCACCCACCAGAAAACTCTCCGTATCGCGGGCAAGACGCGGTACTTCGGCCGTCAGTTCGGCGAATCGTGGATCCCCGTGGACGATGCCGAATGCGCCGGGCTGACCCGTGGCCAGATCCCGCCACGCCGTGATCGCTTCATCGACGTTGCGGAAGAAGGCGGATCCGGTGTTCGCCAGGCGGCACGCCATGGCGACAATCGCCGGCTTGTCAAAATATTCTGCCGACGATGAGCAGACGCCTATGCCGACGGTCCCGCACCAGTTGTCGAGGCCTGTCGCCGCGGCAAGGAATGCGACGATATCCCTGAGGTTCCCGGCGACATGGTCGGTGACATAGACGAAGCCCATGTCATCGTCATCGCGGTCACCGAGTTGTGCAGCCACAGATCTCACGGCTTCCTGCCACGTCGGCGCAGTGGCGTGACCGCAAGCGAAAACCGATGGTGCCGTTTGGGATGATCTGATCATGGGTCCCACAATAGACCGCAGAGGGGCCGGTGGACAAATCACTCGGGCGACCGGCAGTTCATTTGATGTTGAACACGCCCCGGGCATGGCGCAGACTCGCGATACTGATCAATGATGGAAATCCTCTGGCAGGAGCGCCACTGACGTGGATTTCGATAAGGGCATGACGACAAACCGCCGCGGCAGCATCCGGAAAAGGCGCAGGTTGAAGTTTCTCTCCTGGCTTGTTCCCCACAGCATCCTCATCGTTTTCAGCGCGACGATCCTTCTGCCCCTTCTCTGGCTGCTCCGCGTTGCGTTGACCAACAAGTCGACGGCCTACAAGATTCCGCCCGAATGGGGCCAGGCGAACTTCGACAACTTCATCGAGATCTTCTCTAGCTATCCTTTCTTCAGCTATTTCCTCAACAGCACCACGGTCGCACTCGGGGCCACGATTCTCGCCCTTCCTCTGGCAATTGCCATCGCCTATGCCTTCGCCCGCTACAACACCGGCGGCCTGCCGCTGCGCCTGTTTGTCCTGTCGAGCCAGATGCTGCCTCCCGTGATCCTGGTCCTGCCGCTCTTCACGCTCTTCCTGAAGGCCTCCCTGATCAACACGCTTCCCGGCCTCATCATGGCGCACATGACGCTTAGCCTGCCCTTCCTCGCCTGGCTTATTGTGGCGTTCTTCGACGGCGACGTGGCGAGGCTCGAACAGGCCGCGCGCATAGACGGCGCCACGCGCCTTCAGGCCCTGCTGCGCATCGCACTTCCAGTGGCAGCACCCGGCATTCTCGCGGCCGGGCTGCTCGCGTTCCTGCTGAGCTGGAACGAATTCCTCTATGCGCTCATCCTGAGCGGATCGCAGACGAACACCCTGCCCGTCGGCCTGTCGTCCTTCCAGACCCATCGCGGTGTCGACATCGCCCTGCTGTCGGCCGCGACGATCTGTGCCATCCTGCCAGCCTTTCTCCTGCTCCCCTTCCTGCGCCGCTACCTCATCAAGGGCCTGTCTCTGGGCGCACTGAAGTGACAGGGAAACCATTCAACCAGGAGCCCTGACGGGCTTCCTGGCCAGATATCTTTAACCAAGGAGCCTCTTGCAAAACTGCCGGAACGACCGGTTTTTTGCCTTGTCGAGGCTGATTTTGTTGTAAAGGGCCTGGGTTCCGGGGCACCGGGTGGTATTTTGTGTTTGCGAACACCACAAGATACCGCGGAGGTGGCCCCAATGAACCTTGGTTCAACCCTATCGGACATCTGGCAGCGATTTCAAGGAGAACTTTTCCCCGCGCTGGCCGAAGAGGTCGGACCTCTTCTTGAGACGCACAAGCGCTTCGTGACGGTTCTTGATCTCGTCAAGGTGGAGTGCTTCGTCAGTGAGGTATGGAACGGTCCGGGGCGGCCCCAGGAAGATCGCCGGGCGCTGGCCCGTGGCTTCATCGCCAAGGCCGTGTGGGACCTGCCGACGACCCGCCATCTGATCGACAGGCTCAAGATGGACCCGACGCTGCGGAGACTGTGCGGCTGGTCGCGTGTCGTGGAGATCCCGAGCGAGGCGACGTTTTCACGGGCGTTTGCCGAGTTCTCGCAGTTCCGTATTCCGGAGAGGATGCACGAGGCCCTGGTTGAAGAGGCGCTGGGCGACGAGCTCATCGGCCACGTGTCAAGGGACTCGACGGCCATCGAGGCCCGGGAGAAGCCGGCACCCAAGCCGGAGGCCGACAAGACACCGAAACGCAAGCGCGGCCGACGACGCTAAGGGCGAAGAGAAGACGAGAAAACCGAGCCGTCTCGAACAGCAGGTCAACGGCATGAGTCTCGATGAGATGCTCGACGACCTGCCGAAGCTCTGCAATCATGGGGCCAAGAAGAACGCCAAGGGGTTCCAGACGACCTGGCAAGGTTACAAGCTACATCTCGATACAGCCGACTGCGGAGTTCCGCTGAGTGCCATCCTCACCTCGGCATCCGTCCACGATAGTCAAGTCGCGATCCCACTGGCAATGATGACCGCCGAGCGTGTGACCAACCTCTACGATCTCATGGACTCGGCCTATGACGCCAGGGAGATCCACCAGACAAGCGAACGCCTTGGCCATGTTCCGATCATCGACGTCAACCCGCGCCGGGACAAGGAACTCAAGGAGGAGCTGGACCGGGAGGCTCGGGCCCGGCGTGCGGCGGGCCATGTCGATCCCGGGAGCGTGCGTTTCCGGATCCGTACCGGTGTCGAGAGGACCAACGCCCGCCTCAAGGACGAGTTCGGCGGGCGCCATGTCCGCGTCCGGGGACACGCGAAGGTCTCCTGCCATCTCATGTTCGGTATCCTTGCCCTGACGGTCGACCAGTTGATACGTCTCGCCTCCCCATAGGGCGGCTCCGACAGACCGCTTCGACCTCTGGTCGCCCTCTTTAATGAGGACGACCTGGAGAGGCTTGCCCTGAAGTCCGAAAGGTTCCTCGTTTGTTCTCAATTCCTCGGCGAGACACCGCGAATCCACGGATTCCGGCTTCCAGGCGCAGAGCTGTCTGCGGTCAACTGCCCAATCCGGGCTCACCGGCCCTCGGGGTCAGGAATATTGCAAGAGGCTCCAAGGGAGGTAGATCATGAGACTGTTTCTTACTGTTGTTGCGGCATTGGCACTGGGTATCGGTGCTGCGAAGGCACAGACCATCCGTATCCTCATGGAGACGGTCCCGGATACTCGCTACATCCAGGAACTTCTGCCCCAGTTCGAGGAGGCGACGGGGATCGATGTGGAAATCGAGGCGATCAGCTACATCGACATGCATACAAAGCTGGTGCCCCAGCTTATCGCGCCCCAGGGCAGCTACGACCTTATCGTGGTTGATTTCTACTGGGTCGGCGAGTTCACCAAGGCCGGCTGGCTGATGCCGCTCGATGATCTTGTCGAACGCGACGGCGTCGATGTCGACGTCTACGTGCCGAAGCTGATGGACCTCGTCGGAAGGGTCGACGGCGTTCTCTACATGTTGCCCTTCTACAACTATTCCATGGCGCTCATCTATCGCCAGGACCTCCTGGAGGATCCGGCTGAACAGGAGGCGTTCAAGGAGGCCTACGGTATCGATCTCAAGGTTCCGGAAACGTGGGACGAGTACTGGAAGCAGGTCGAGTTCTTCACCCGCGACACCGACGGGGACGGCACCCGGGATTTGTACGGCACCGTCATCCAGGGCCAGCGCGGTGACTGCATTTCGATGCAGTGGGCGAACTATCTCTATTCCCAGGGTGGCCTCTACCACGACGAGAACTGGAATCCGCTGCTCGACAGCCCCGAGGCCATCAGGGCCATGGAGTACTATCGGGAGGCCGTGGTGAAATACAGCCCGGCCGGATCAGAGGCCTACTGCTTCGACGAGGCTTTCAATGTCATGGCGCAGGGCCGGGCCTACAGCTTCGTGACGTTCAACATCCTCTATGCCGGTTTCGAGGATACAGAATCCTCGGAGGTCGCCGGCAAGGTCGGAATCACGCCCAATCCGGGTGGCGGCCTGAACGGCGGCTGGGGCTGGGCCATACCCAATTCCAGTCCGAACAAGGAGGCTGCCTGGACCTTCATCAAGTGGGCCGAAGCGGCGGAGGTCGCCAAGGAGAGGGCCATGCTCGGCGGTGCGCCGACCCAGGCATCGATCTTCACCGATGCCGATGTCGTGGCCGCGCGGCCCTACTATCCGATCCTCGGCGAAATCCTTGCCGGCACCAAGGACTTCCCGGTCTTCACCTACACGACGGAGTTCGTCGAGCAGGTTGGCCTGGAACTCAATCTGGCAGCGACCGGCGAGAAACCGGTCGCCGAAGCGATGGCCGCAGCCCAGGAGAAACTTCACGCCCTGCTCGTCAAGGACGGCAAGATCGAGGAGTAGTATCCGGGACGTTCCGTCATGTCCGTCATCGCTGCTGACGGGATGACACTGGCGCAAAGGGACCGGCGCTTCGGGTTGTTGCTCACGGCGCCCGGTCTCTTTGCGTTGCTCATCGTCATCACGTTTCCGCTGTTCTTCACCCTTCTCACGAGTCTCCACGACTACACGCTCCTGACACCCAACTACGAAACGTTCGTAGGCTTGGAGAACTACCAGGAGGCTCTTGACGAGGAGTACTTGCCCGGCTCGCTGTGGGTCACGACGAAGTTCGTTCTGGCATCCGTCGTCATTGAGTTCGTCATCGGCTTCGCGGTCGCCCTGTCGCTCAATGCGACGAGGCGCTTCAGGTCGATCTACTATCTCATCCTGCTCGCACCGCTGCTGATCAATCCGATTGTCGTCGGCTTGCTGTGGCGCATGCTGCTCCATTCGGAACTGGGCATCGTCAACTACGCGATCGGTCTCGTTGGCATCCCTCCCGTCAGCTGGCTGGGCGATGCCGATATCGCATTCTGGACCGTGGTGCTGACCGACATCTGGCACCAGGTCTCCTTCATGGCGATCCTTCTCCTTGCCGGTCTTGCGGCACTGCCGAGGGAACCCTATGAGGCTGCGCACATGGACGGCGCATCAGCGGTCAGCTGCTTCATCCACATCACGTTGCCCCTCATGCGGCCCGTGATCGCCGTGGCGCTTCTGCTGAGGCTGATCTTCGCCATCAAGACCTTCGACATCATCTTCATCATGACCAAGGGCGGACCTGGAACGGCGACCGACCTCATCAGCTACTACATTTACCGCGCGGCATTCTTCGGCCTCGACATCGGACGCGCATCGGCCATGGCCGCGGGGCTCCTGGTCATCATCCTGCTGCTGACGGCCTACCTCTATCGCTACATGAGTTCGTTGAAATAGGAGGACACTGCGCGTGGCCAACATCGTTCTGGAAGGCATTACCAAGGTTTATGGCCAGGACATTCTCGCGGTCGACAACATCGATCTCGAGGTCAAGGAAGGCGAGTTCATGGTCCTGCTGGGACCTTCGGGCTGCGGCAAATCGACGACACTAAGGATGATCGCGGGTCTCGAGGAGGTGACGTCCGGACAGCTGAAGATCGACGGCGAGGTTGTCAACGATGTCGATCCCGCGGACAGGAACCTTGCCGTGGTGTTCCAGAACTACGCGCTCTATCCGCACATGTCGGTGGAACGCAATCTGGCCTTCGGGCTGAAGCTTCGCAAGACGCCGCAGGATGTCATCGACAGGCGCATCCGGGAGACGACGACCATGCTCGGGATCGGGGATTTTCTCGAGCGACGACCCAGGGAATTGAGCGGAGGCCAGCAGCAGCGGGTTGCACTCGGACGAGCCCTTGTACGTGATCCCGAGGCCTTCCTTCTCGACGAGCCGCTGTCCAATCTCGACGCCAAGCTGCGCGCCGCCATGCGCACGGAGCTCATCAAGATTCACCGGATGCTCGGCAAGACCGTCGTTCACGTGACCCATGACCAGGTCGAGGCCATGACCATGGGAGAGCGTATCTGCATCATGAGGGAAGGCCGCATCGTCCAGGTCGGCCCTCCCCTGGAAGTCTACCGCCATCCTGCAGACACGTTCGTGGCAGGCTTCCTTGCGAGCCCCCCGATGAATCTTCTCGATGCAAGACTTTCGGGCCACCACGGCGTCGACGAGGTCGACCTCTCTTCGCTCCAGTTGCCGATCCCGCACGAAAGGCAGGCGCCGCTCAGACGGCACGCCGGTTCCGAGGTCGTGCTGGGTATCCGGCCGGAAGATGTCCATACGGAGCCGCCCGAATCGGAGCATGTCAGGGTCGATGCGACCGTGGTTGCCGTGGAGGTGCTGGGACCGGAGGTCATTCTCGTGGCAGGTTTGGGAGGCAACCACGAGATCTCGGTCAGGCTCGGGCCATCATTTTCCGCAGTCGCCGGTGCACGGATTCCGCTCTACATCGACCTCGACCAGATTTACTTCTTCGAGGCCGGCAGCGGTCTTGCCATCCTCCATGGCGGATACAGGGACCCGACGCGCAGGGAGATCAGCAGCTACATGAAAGAGGGTTGACCGCGCCACAATCGCCGCGCATGAGCCTTGCGTAGGGCGCGGGCGATCTCGCGCAGGGCCTTGACGCCACGCGATCACCTTTCGCGCTCAAGACGTTCACGCGGTGCGACGGCGATCGCCATGGTCTCCCCCGTGAACCGGGCCAATCGGCATGTCTTCCTGTTCCGGACGCAGCACATCAGGCGCCTGGGCCGCTCCTTGCAGAGCGGCTGCGATTCGGGCTCACTGTTGCCGACAATCCCTGTAGAGTTTTGCCTGTGCCAGGCGGATGGACCGCCCGATGAGCGAAACCGAACGCACAACCATTGCAGACCTCGATTACGAGGAACGTAGACTGACAGTCGTCTGGGCCGATTGCCACGTCAGCCGCCACCCTGCGCGCGATCTTTGCACGCCAGAGGTGCGGCAGCTGGCGCACCGCCCATCGCAGCTTTCGCCTGATCAATCTTCCCGAAGATGCCCGCCTCGACAGCACGCACGTCGAGGTCGCCCGGAAGCACGATGGCCATGTCAGCCGATATTCCGCCGCGATGCTGCAGGCAACCTGCACAAGCGCTGCAGAACGGGAACGAAGACGCTGGAGGCCCAGGTTCCGGGACAGCCGGATCATGATCCCCAGATCCGACCACGCCGCCGCTTGCCGGGAGGACAACGCTCGCCTCGATCTCCTGGAAGCCATCGCAGGCCAGGTCGGCGCGCTTCGTCACCCGACGACCGGGACCATCCGCGACGTGCGCTACGATCCCGAACCGGAAATCTTCGCCAACAGCTGCCACGAGCTCGCACCGCACTGTGACGAGGCCTATTTGCACATGCCTCCCTCCATCACCTGCTTTCGTTTCGTGAAGGCTGCGGCCGAAGGCGGCGAGACAACCCTGACCGATGCCTTCCGTATCGGCGCGGAACTGAAGGCCCGTCATCCGGAAGCGTTCGCGCTTCTCTGCCGCGGCCCGGTCTTCAGCCTCGATGATGAGGGCGACATCGCCGGCTTCCGCATGCTCGACCACGCCATCGGCCCTCTCGATGCCGCCGAAGAGGATATCGAGCCCTTCCATGAAACGTCGCGACTGCTGCTCGGGATGCGCCATGACAGGAAGAAGCGGATCCTGTTGCCGATGGCGAGCGGCGAGGTGCTGTTCTTCAACAATCACAGGGTGATGCACGGCCGTCTCGCCGTCGATCCGCACGCCACATGCGCTCGTGCACCGTCGAACTCGACGAATTCCACTCAAGTCTGCGTTTCCTGGCCGGGCGTCTCGGCCGCAAGGGCGCCGACATGGTGCTTCCCCGCGGCGCACTTCCGTGACGAAATGCCCCGCACCATTGTCCACGTTTTTTGCCGGAGTACCCACCATGACCTCTATCCGCACCAAGGCTGAGACACGACCCGAGATCAGGCCGCTCACGGCGCATATCGGGGCCGAGATAAGGGGCGTCGATATCTCCGAGCCGCTTTCCGGCGAAGTCGTGAAGGTCATTCGCGAGACACTGCTGGAGTGGAAGGTGGTCTTCTTCAGAGACCAGTTCATCGACCACGGGCAGCACAGCCGGTTCGCACGGTATTTCGGAGAGCTGACGCCTGCCCATGTGGTATTCGGTACCGCGGATGATCTACCGCCGGAGATCTACCCCATCTCCAAGTTCCGGGTGGCCATCAGCAATGCAAATGAGCCCGCGCGCCGTGCCTGGAAGGGCTGGCATGCCGACGTCACGCCAGCAGTCAATCCCCCGTTCGCCTCGATCCTGCGGGGCGTCGTTGTCCCGCCCTATGGCGGCGATACCCACTGGCTCGACATGACGGCAGTCTACGAGAGCCTTTCACCCACGCTGCGGGGCTTCCTCGATCACCTGCGCTGCGTCCACCGGTTCGCGACGCCGGCAGCCGATGACCGGAGCCGGGAGTACGACAAACGGGTTACCTCCGCCAATCTCGCAGCCGAGCATCCGATGGTGGTGGTTCACCCGGAAACCGGCAAGCGCATCCTCTACGTCAATCCGGGATTCGTGGAGAAGATCGTGGGGCTCACGCCTTTCGAGAGCCAGCGGCTGCTGGAACTGCTCTACGAGCATGCCCTGAGACCCGAATGCATGGTGCGCTTCAGATGGGAACCGGGAAGTATCGCCTTCTGGGACAACCGGTCCTGCCTTCACATGGCGACATCCGATGTCTTTGATCTGGACTTCGATCGCCGGCTCTACCGGGTGACACTGATGGGCGAACCGCGTCGGGGGGTCGACGGATCGCTCTCGACGCTCATTTCCGGATCGCCGATCACCCCGCTTGAAACCGGTTGACCGGCGGGTTGCCTGCCCGGTTCGTTCTGCAAAGACCAGTCCCGAAACGTCAGGTTTCGGGGAGCCTGCCCAGCAGGGGATAGAGGGTCTCCAGGCGGTCGTAGAGTTCGCGGTAGAGACAATAGGCGTCCCGATAGATTCGCGCGCGTTTCTCGTCGGGCTCGAAGACGCGGTCGGGTTCGACGTAGGATCCGATCGCCGCCCAGTCATCGATGGCACCGACACCCATCCCGGCGACGAATGCGGCACCAAGACTTGACCCTGGATGATTCAGGAGCCTCTCGATCGGCCGTTCGAGAACGTCGGCGGTGATCTGGACCCAGAGGTCGCTCGCAGCACCCCCGTCGCAGGCCAGCACGCGGGAGACAGCCAGTCCCATTTCGGCGAACACGTCCCCGTGGTGCCGGAAACCGAATGCGACCGATTCAAGGGCTGCGCGCCAGACATGGGGAAGCCCGTGGTGGAGGCCAAGACCCGTCAGGGTGCCGCGCGCATGGGGGTCGTGCAGCGGTGTCTTCTCGCCCAGGAAATAGGGCAGCAGAAGAACCCCGCCCGCCCCGGGCGGCAGACCTCCCGCCGCGGCATCAAGGAAAGCATGGACCGATCGCCCCTCGATCCTCGCCTCTTCGGCCTCTGCCCGGGCGAAATGGGTGGCGATCCAGTTGAGCACGCTTCCGCTGGCGGCCATGCATCCGTTCGTGAAAAAGAGCCCCGGGACGATATGGAAATCGATGAACATGCGCGGGTCCGTCACCGGCGTGCTGCACGAGAGCATGATGTCGCCTGCCCCGCCGTACTTCACCACGAGGTCACCGTCATGGGAGGCACCTGCCACGAACGCCGAAGCGATATGGTCAGCACACCCGGCAACGACCGGCGTGCCGGTGGCAAGTCCCGTCTGGTCGGAGGCCTCGGGAGTGACTGCGCCGACAATTTCGTGCGATGCGTGAAGAGGAGGAAGATGATCGGACGTGAGCCCGCCCAGGGCCAGAAGCCCGTCGTCGAGGGTGCCTCTGGCGAGATCCATGAAACCCGCTTCCAGCGCCCAGTTGCGTTCGACGGTCAGTGAACCGCAGAGCTTTGCCGTGATGTAGTCGTAGGAACCCAGCACGGCCCGTGCGCGGTTCCGGCAGCCGGGTTCGTGGCGCTCCAGCCAGCGCAGTTTCGGGGCGATGAGCTGTTGGTTGATGCTGCCGCCTGTCAGGGCGAAGAATTCGCCCGCATCCACGGCCTCCTTCATGGCGCCGATCTCTTCGACCGCGCGGGCATCGTTCTGCTGGATCGAATTGCGCAGGGCTCGCCCGTCCCCATCGAGCAGGATGAGGGTGGGGACCATGCCGGTCACACCCACACCGGCGACCTCAACCGGTGGAATCCCGCTGATCTCGAAGAGTTCCGGCACGATGGTGCAGACATTGGCCCACCAGAGTTCCGGATCCTCCTCGGCCCAGTTGGGATGACGGGACACCAGTTCGCTGGGCCGCGATGCGGTCGCCGCGATACCGCCATCGGCATCGATTAGGATGCCGATGGTCGACGTGGTGCCGATATCGAGGCCGAGCAGATGGCTCATGACGAGCGGGCGTTCACGACAATCTCCATGAATCGCGCGACACGGTCGCCGTCGACCGCATTCCAAGTATCGCCCCCGAATTTGAAATGCGTCCCCACGACGCATCCATCTGCAACGGAGAGGATGCCGGCGATGTTGTCGGCATTGCATCCGGTGTTGGCGAACACCGGCGTCGCTCCCACCGCACCCTTGACCCGTGCGAGTTGTGACTGGTCGACCGGTTGCCCTGTCATGGGTCCCGATACGAGGACGGCATCGGCCAGCGAGGAGAACACCGCGCTTTGCGCCCGGGATTCGATCGGCCGGTTGCCCACCGGCGAGGCGAACTCGGCATTGATGTTGAACAGGAGCCTCAGGTCGTCCCTGCCGAGATCGTGACGCATCCTCAGAGCCCTTGCCGCGTCAGGACGCCACAGGCCCATGTCGGAATCATAGACGCCTGTGAAGATCTCGCGCGCGAAGACGGCACCGGTCGCCACTGCCATGGCCACGGTTGCCACCGGGTCCCACAGATAATTGACGCCGAAGGGAACCTTGACGAGGCCCTTGACGGCCTCAACCACGGCAGTCATGGCTGCCAGGGATTCCGGAGAGGCCTCCAGAAGGTAGGGGCGGTCACCCTCGTTGCCGAACATGATGCAGTCGACACCGCCGGCCTGCAGAGCCTCGAGGTCCCTGGCGACGTGATCGACAATGGCGTTCATGCCGCCCGCCGAATCGTAGAGAGGCGCACCGGGCAAGGGCGGCAGATGCGCCATGGCAATCACCGGTTTATCGCTTCCCAGGCATTCCTTCAGCCACTCCATTCTTTTCCTCTCCAACCGTTTCAGTCCATCAGGACGCCGCCACTGGCGTTGATCGCCTCACCGGTCAGGAAACCGGAGAGATCGCTCGCCAGGAAGACGACGATCGAGGCGACATCCTCGGGTTCCTCAAGACGGCCCAGCGGCGTCGCGGCGATGTATTCATCTCGCACGGCCTCGGCCGTCTTGCCGCGCAGCTTGCCTTCCCAGAGGATCTCCCGATCCTGCATCGAGGTTCTGACATAGCCGGGGCAGACGGCATTCACGCGGATGCCAAGATGGCCGACTTCCTTCGCCAGGGATTGCGTGAAGCCTGCAACAGCGAACTTGCTCGCCGCATAGTGAGCGAGATACGGCGCGCCGATCTTGGCAGCGAGCGAAGCGGTGTTGACGATGACTCCTCTGGTATCCGATGCAAGGAAGTGCCTGACGGCCTCCCGGTTGGTGAGGAAAACACCCTTGGCATTGACCGCCATGTTGGCGTCCCACTCTTCCTCCGTCAGATCCTTGACGGCATTCATGCTCGAGATGCCGGCGTTGGCCGCGACGAGATCGAGCCCGCACATCCAGTCCGCCGCTGACCGGAAGACCCTTTCCGTTGCGGATGCATCGGTGACATCGAGCGTGAAGGCGCGCGCCCTGGAACCGAGTTCCGCCGCCACCTTGCCGGCGAGGTCTCCATCGAGGTCACTCACCACCACCGTGGCTCCCTCGTCATGGAAAGCCTTCGCAATGGCAAGACCTATGCCCTTGGCGGCACCCGTGACGAGCGCCCGCCTCCCCTCAAGCAATCCACTGCGTGCCATGAATCCCCCCGACATCGAGCGATATCGCCACTATAGCCCCGCATGCACGAGATTTAGAACCGCCCGAATCGCAGGACACTCCCGAACCGCCGCCCCGGTTTGACCCGGCCGTTCGATATCCTGCAAGATGCTGGGCGAGATCCCATCGAGATCGCTGGCACGGGAGGGAAGGATGTCCGGAATGCTGCACGATGTCGTCATCTCGGCAGATTCCCACGTGGGTGAGCCCGATGCCATGCGCGCCTATCTACCGGAGAAGTACCACGACCTGCTGCCGCGCCTCGAGAGCGATGTGAACGGCGATTTCAAGGTCACGCTGGCCGGCGACGACCTCAGGAACTCGCGGGGGAAGCAACTCAGCGAGACCGATCTCATGAAGGAATTCCGCAGCGATCCCAGTCAGGGGACGGACATCGAGCGTCGCCTGCAGGACATGGCCGTGGAAGGCGTCGATGCCGCGGTGCTGTTCCCGAACATCGGTCTTTCCGTTTCAGGGGGCAGCGGCCCGGCCGACTTCCACCATGCCTGGGCCCGGGCCTGGAACGAATTCGTCTGGGATACCTTCGGTCCCTGGCAGCATCGCCTCAAGCCCGCCGCCATGATCGCCGTCGATGACATCGACGAGATGATGAAGGAAGCCGAGCGCTGCATCAGGCTCGGCTTCTGCACGCTCTTCCTGCCCGCCAATGTCCCATGGCGACCCTACCGCACGCCGGCCTATGAACCCCTGTGGTCGCTTGCCGAAGAGGCAGGCATGCCGCTCAATTTCCACGTGTTCAGCGGCAACCTCGCCCTCCACGCCGATTTTGTCGATCTCGGTGCCATGGAACAGGACCGATTCGATGCCTACGCCGCGGTCAAGGAAGGAGAAAAGGGCTGGCCGGAGCTGCTCAATTCCACCGTCGTCGGCATGGCCGCCGGCATGGCTCCCATCGTCGAACTGACGGGCTCTGGCGTTCTGGAAAACCACCCTCGCCTCAAGGTGGTGATTACGGAAGCGGAATGCGGCTGGCTGGCATGGGTTCTCCATGCCATGGACCTGATGCAGAGGCAGCGGCATCTCGGCATGAAGAAGCTGGAACTGAAACCCAGCGAGTACTTCCTGCGTCAGGGCGCGATTACCATCACCGATGATCCGGTGGCGCTCAACAACGTGAAATTTACCGGCACGGACATCCTGATGTGGGGCAATGACTATCCCCACGATGAAGGTTCGTTCCCCGAAAGCGCTCCCCTGATCCAGACCATCCGGGACGATCTCGACCCCGAAGCCGCACATCGTGTGCTCTGCGCCAACGCGGCGAGCCTCTACGGTTTCGATCTCGATCAGCTTCAGGAAACCCGCGACGAGGTCATGCGTTACGCCGCATGACAATCATCTGACGGCTTGCCGCAACAAGGCGGGAGATGAGGGAGGCGGGGCCGGAATGTCCGGCGCCCGCATTCCCTTGCGGGGTCTCAGAACCGGGCCTTCACCTCGTCGAACCTGACGATCATCTTCTCGCGGGTGTCCGCAGGAATCTCGTCATGGAAGTCCCCTGTGCCATCAGTGCAACAGGATCCGGAATGCCAAGAGCTTCCGGGATCGAATCGGGAACGATGTCGTAGGACTTCTCGTTGGAATGTCCGTAACCGTATTCGTCAATGGGGCATTTCCTGCACGCTGGATCTGTTCGCCTGTCACAGGGGTCCTGGCCAGGCCTCAGGAATCGTTCAGCGCCTGAAAGACAATCAGTGGCAGGCCCCGCGCGATCCAGCCGGGCTGGCGGCTGTTTCCCGACATGCCCTCGCCGATATCATACACCTCAAGAAAACCGTTGCGGCGCAGGATGTCGGCAGCCCTTGCCGAACGCACCCCACCGGCACAGATCACGGCAAGGGCACGAGCCCTGTCGCCGTCAACGGTCTGGAAAACCTTTTCGACGAACTCGGCGATCCGGCTACCGGAACCGCCGGAAAGACTCACGCCGACCGCCCGGTCCGGTAACCCTGTCGTGCGCCACTCGCGCTCGGTTCTTACATCGACAATGACGAGTGACCCGCTGCTCGCGAGCGCCCAGGCCACATCCGCTGCCAGCAGGCCTTCTTCGTCGCCAACGCCAGGCCCGAGGGAAAGCAGGAAGAGTGCAAAAAAGACAAGGGCCGGACCGCACAAAACGGCCCGGCCCTTGCGACATCCGGTCAACCGGTGCCTGGCTTCCGGAAGATTCCGGAGACCATGCACCAGCCGGATTCCGATCAGGTTACCGACAGCGTGTATCGCCAGCTGCCGTTGCCGACGGCCTCCGGCTCCAGCACGAAACGTGGACCGAGCTCGGCCGTCCCGTCACCGGTCACGCCGAAGCCTTGAGCCACATGGTTTGCGGCAAGATGGCTTCCATGATCGAGCTCGGCAGGCGCATCGCCATGAGGCAGAAGCCCGTAAGCGGCGTAGGCAACAGTCGGCTCGCCCTGGAGAACATCCATGGCGACCCATGTGCCGTCACCCGTGTGATCGAGGCTCGCGCCGCAACCGCCACAGGGGTCTTCACAGACCGCACACGGATTGCACGGGTCTTCCTCGCACTCGGCCGCACAGGGGTTGCACGAACCGCAGGACGCAGCGCACGGGTTGCAGCCGCCACCGGCACCACAACCGCCGCCACCGGCACCACAACCGCCGCCACATGCACCACAGCCCGCTGCCACGCCGGTCACCGTCTCGAGGCTCGCGCCGCAACCGCCACAGGGGTCTTCACAGACCGCACACGGATTGCATGGGTCTTCCTCGCACTCGGCCGCACAGGGGTTGCACGCACCGCAGGACGCCGCGCACGGGTTGCAGCCGCCGCCGGCACCACAACCGCCGCCACCGCGCACCACAACCGCCGCCACATGCACCACAGCCCGCTGCCACGCCGGTCACGGCTTCTTCCGCGGCATCGGGATTCTCAAGGGCCATGGTGTAGGTCTTGGCTGCCGCCTCCCGCGGGCACATGCTCGCAGCCGCATCGAATGCCATAACGCTCCCCAGGCCGACAACCGCCGGAATCATGGTGGTTGTCAATAGTTTCCTTCTGAAGTCGCCCATGGTTGCCGGTAACCTCCAGGTTCGTGATGTTGTTCGGTTGGAGCGGAACGCCTCCCGACGCTTCGCCTGTTGTGAACATGATAAGCTTATCTCGAGGGCACGGCAAACCAGTGGAAGCCGGTGTTGTCGATCCTCGCCGATGCGTTGCACAATGCCGGCCCGGCGCTTCGAACAGGGATCATTCTGGTGGCCAAATCGATGATCATGCGAGCGCTCGCCGCGCTGGCGATCCTTGTGTCGCTCGCCGGCCGTGCCGGAGGCGAAGCGCCTCGCCTCGAGGTGATCGTGATACCGCAAGGCCCATTCGTTGCAGGGTCCGACGCACGCGAGAGGGAACGTGCCTATCGCCTCGATGAGGAAGCCTACGGCCATTCCAGGACCCGCGAATGGGGCTGGTATGACGATGACATGGACCGGCAGATCGTCGAGCTCAACGCCTTTTCCATCATGAGGAACCTTGTCACCCAGTCCGACTACGCCCGCTTCGTCGAAGCTACCGGACGTGCCGTGCCCGATGTCGATCGGGAGACCTGGAAAGGCTACCGGCTGATCCATCCGTTCTCGCGCACCCGGCCCTACGCCTGGGCCGATGGCCGGCCTCCTCCCGACAGGCTCGATCATCCGGTCGTCCTTGTGAGCCACGCGGATGCCCAGGCATTTGCCCGGTGGATGTCCGCGCAAACCGGACTTCCATGGCGCCTGCCCACGGCACTCGAATGGGAAAAGGCCGCGCGCAGCACCGATGGCCGGATGTTTCCCTGGGGCAACGAGTGGGATCCCTCGAAGCTCAACAGCCACGATGCCGGCCCCTTCTCGACGATGCCTGTCGGCTCCTTTCCCGATGGCATGAGCCCCTACGGGATGCTCGATGCCGCGGGCCAGGTCTTCGAGTGGACCGCCGATGAGCAGCGTCCGGGTCGCTACTGGGTGAAGGGCGGGTCATGGGATGATCGCGGTTGCGGCGTGTGCCGTCCGGCCGACCGGCACGGCCGCCCTCAGGATATCCGTCACATCCTGATCGGCTTCAGGCTCGTGGTGGAACACTGACCGGTTGAAAAACCTCGTCACGTTCCGCATCCTCGCAAGGATGCGGAACGTGACTGTGGAAGAGACCCGTCTCGAAAACCTCGGGCGCGATCACCTGAAGGACATGCTCGAAGCCGGCAGGGATGTTCTCGAATGCCACCGCGTGCTGCGCAGGACCAATGACAACATCGTCGGCGAGCTGCTGCGCGACTCCGGCACGTTCTACCAGTGGCGGCACTACCCGAAGGGTGATGTCTTCGACCGGAGCAGTCACAGCCAGTACTACTATCACGCCCATCCCAAAGCGCAGCGGTCGGGAGAACACGGCCACTTTCACACCTTTCTTCGTGCGACCGGCATGAAGCGCGGGGTCGAACCCGTCCCTTATGAAGGTGAAGCCGTCTGGCCGTCACATTCCGAGGCGCTGAGCCACCTGATCGCGGTTTCCATGGATTCCAAGGGCTTTGCCATAGGACTCTTCACGGTCAATCGCTGGGTGACCGGCGAAGCCTGGTATGCGGCAGAGGATGTCTGCGACATGGTCAACAGCTTCGAGATCGACCACGCACGGCCGTCCTGGCCGGTCAATCGCTGGATTACGGGTATGCTGAGGCTCTTCCGTCCGCTCGTGAAAGATCTCGTGCGCGAAAGGGACAGGGTCGTCGAACGATGGCGCCTGGATCATCCAGGCGATGTCTTCGAGGACAAGAAGCTGGAAATCACCTCACAACAGGGGATCTCCGTGGAGAAACAGGTCGCCCGGATTCGTGCCCTGCTGGGCTGACCGCCGGTCCTCGCCCTCACCGCTTGCGTTGCACGATCCGCATGAAATTGTCATAGACAACGCGTGCGCTGCGGTTGAATTCCGCCATGGCTTGCGCTGCCTCTGCCTGGAGGCGGGGCAACGCGCCGCTCCCCAGATTGCTCTCCAGGGCACGCTCATAGGCCGGAATCTTCGCCCACTCGCCGACCGTGTCTGCAGTGATCTCGATATGGTACTGGAAGCTGAAGGCGTGGTCTCCGTAGCCCAGCGCCTGCACCGCACAGACTCCCGATTTGGCCAGGACCTCGGCTTCGGGCGGCGCGCGCAGAACCTCGGCACCGTGCCACTGCAGTGTGCGGTGGGTTGCGGGCATGCCCTCCAAGACGGGGCTCTTCATGCCGGCCGGTTCGAGTTCGACCTCGAGGATGCCGATTTCCGGCACCGCGGCAGGTCCGACTTCGCCCCCGAGCGACTGCGCGAGAAGCTGGTGCCCCAGGCAGAACCCCATGAACGGCATCTTCCGCTCGACGACGGCCTCCCGGATGGCCACCCGCTCGGGCTCGAGCCAGGGATGGAGATGATCCTCCCAGACGTCCATGGGTCCTCCCATCACCCACAGGACATCATGATCGGCGAGATCCGGGATCGGCTCTCCCTCGTCGAGTTCAACCGCGGTCCACTCGACGCCGTCCTCCTCGAGGAAATCCCGGAACACACCCGGATGCTCGATGGCTATGTGCTGGAACACCAGCACGCGCGGTTTCGTCACGGCAATGCCTTCCGTTCCTTCTGACGCGTGCGCTCAGAGGTTCTTCCAGGGCGAGTCCGATTTGCGGCTGTAGCGGGCGTTTCCTTCCAGGATCTGTTGCTCGACCTCGACCCAGTTCTCGCTCCCGACGACGACGCCGTCCTCGATCCCGTCGCGAGTCCACTTCTTGCGAATATCCTCGTCCCAGTTGAGGAACAGTTGATCCTCATGGACCGTCCAGGCCGATTCCGGATCGACCTCGGCGGCATATTCGCCCTGGGTAAGCGCATAGGCACACCAGCCGCCGAACCGCGGCGCATAGGCCTCGGGATCGGCGGCGAAGAGATCTCGATGTTCGGCTGAGGAGAAGAGCCAGGTCGCTCCCTGCCATTCGTGGGAAAACTCGGACGATCCCGTAACAGCGCGATTCTCGGTGAAGTAGGCGACCGTGTCCCAGCCGCCGATGGCGATGCCGTCGGGCGTGACATTGACAGTCGTCTGTATGTCGGCATCGGCGCGGTCGGCCACGACCAGACAGAATACGACCAGGATGGAACTCAGGATCTTGCGGATGGTCATGACATTCTCCCGTTCTTCCAGGGTAGCCATTGTAGCAGAACATTCACCACGGCGTACCCTGTCAGTGCTGCCTGACGGTTTCACCGGCAAGGATGGCGCAATGGAGCGGATTGAAGGCCACGCGATAGGCGAGCGCATTCGGGTGCCCGATGTCCCAGACGGAAAGGTCTGCCCTCTTGCCGACGCAGAGCGTGCCGCGGTCACCGAACATGCCGAGCGCTCGTGCCGCCTCCCTTGTCACGCCGGCCAGCGCCTCTTCGGGAGTCATGCCGAAGAGTGTCGAAGCCATGCTGAGCATGAGCAACAGGGAGGTGACGGGCGAACTTCCCGGGTTGCAATCCGTGGAAAGGGCCATGGGCAGGCGATGGCGGCGCATGAGGTCGACGGGCGGCATCGTGCCGGCACGCAGGAAATAGGCTGCACCAGGCAGCAGGACCGCGACGGTCCCGGCTTGCGCCATCGCCCGCGCCCCGGCCTCGGAGAGATACTCCAGATGGTCGCACGAGAGCGCGCCATGGCGCGCCGCGACTTCAGCACCCCCGGAATCCGACAGCTGTTCGGCATGAAGCTTGACGGGAAGACCGAGCCTGCCCGCCTTCGCGAAGACGCGATCGATCTCTTCGGGCGTGAACGCGATGTGTTCGCAGAACGCATCGACGGCATCCGCAAGGCCTGCGATCTCGGGCATCACGGTCTCGCAGACAAAGTCGACGTAGTCGCCCTTTCTTCCCTCGAACTCCGGTGGCAGGGCATGCGCGCCCAGAAAGGTCGTGACCACGGTCACCGGGCGAACCTCGCCGAGCCGTCTTGCCGCACGCAACATGGTGCATTCGGTTTCGAGGTCGAGCCCGTAGCCCGACTTGATCTCGATCGTGGTGATCCCCTCCGCCAGCAGGGCGTCGAGCCTCGGGAGCGCCGAGGCCACCAGCGATTCGAGACCGGTCGCGCGTGTGGCGCGCACCGTGGAGAGGATACCATGCCCGGCCTCCAGCAGGGCCTCGTAACTTGCACCCTCGAGACGCGCCTCGAACTCGTCTGCCCTGTCGCCACCGTAAACCAGGTGGGTGTGGCAATCGATGAGACCGGGTGTCATCCAGCGGCCGTCGAGGCGCCGCACGGCCCGCGCAAGGGTCCCGGGAGGGCCCGGCAGGTCTCCACGCTCGCCACAGAACACGATCCGTCCGGCGCTGATGCCGAGCGCGCCGTCATCGATGATGCCGTAAGCCCCGCGATTTTCTTCCATGGTGGCCAGCCGGACGTCCAGCCAGAGCGTGTCCCACATGATCCCCGCCTTTGCTTTGCGCCACGGTTAGACCGGCAGGCCATGCGATACAAGGCTTGCGGTCGTCATCTTGTGGCGACTATTGCTTGCTCCCTTGAAGGGAGCCGCTGACATGTCGGAACCACGCTATCACGCTCCGTCGGTACTTATGCCCGAAGGGTGGGCCAATGACGTACTGATCTCGGTTGACGCCAGGGGCTCGATCCGTTCGATCGAGACGGATGCCGCTCCACCGGCGGGGTCGATCCGGATGCCCGGGCCCGTGTTGCCGGGCATGGCGAATCTCCACAGCCACGCCTTCCAGCGGGCCATGGCCGGTCTGGGGGAAGAGGCGGCATCGGCCGGACGGGACAGTTTCTGGACCTGGCGCGAGACCATGTACCGTTTTCTCGAGCGCCTCGGGGCGGATGAGGTCGGTGCCATCGCCGCCCGGCTCTATCTCGAAATGCTCAAGGCCGGCTACACCACAGTCGGCGAATTCCACTATCTCCATCACCAGGCCGATGGCACGCCATACGACGATCCTGCCGAAATCGCCCACCGCGTGGTCGATGCCTCGAGGCAGACCGGGATCGCGATGACGCTGCTTCCCGTTCTCTATGCGCAGGGCGGATTCGGCGAAGCCCCACCGTCGCCGGGACAGCGGCGTTTCATCAACGACGCCGACAGCTATTTGCGACTCTGGGAAACCCTCACTGACGCCTGCGGCGACGCTGTCCGGCTCGGAATCGCCCCGCATTCGCTACGGGCTGTCAGCGAAGTTGTGCTGGCTGAGGCACTCGCGGCGGTTGAGCGCATCGACGGCAGCGCTCCCGTTCACATCCACATCGCCGAACAGGTGCGCGAGGTCGATGAATGCCTGGCATGGTCGGGGGCCAGACCCGTCGAGTGGCTCCTTCGCCACTTTCCGGTGAATTCCCGCTGGTGCCTCGTCCACGCGACCCACGTCACGGCGGGCGAGATCACCGGGATCGCCCGCAGCGGTGCGGTGGCCGGTCTCTGCCCGACAACGGAAGCCAATCTGGGCGACGGAATGTTCCCCCTGGGAGCGTTCCTGAAGAGCTTCGGAACCTTCGGTATCGGTTCCGACAGCCATGTCTCGACGAGTCCCGTCGAAGAGCTGCGCTGGCTGGAGTATGTCCAGCGGCTGCGCCGCAGACGGCGTTGCGTGGTCACCACGGAACACGGGAAACACACGGGCGAGACGCTGTGGCGTAGCGCGCTCGAAGGGGGTGCCCGGGCACTCGGACAGCCGATCAGCGGGCTGAAGCCCGGTTGCCATGCCGACTTTATCTGTCTTGACCCTGATCACCCGTCTCTCATCGGCCGCCGGGGCGGACGCCTGGTCGACAGCTTCATCTTCGCCGGCAACGACAATCCGGTGACCGACGTTGTCGTGCGTGGCCGCCATGTCATCGCCGGGGGGCACCATGCCCTCGAGGAAGAGATTACCCGGGACTACCGGTGCGCCCTTGATTCCCTGATGGCGTGATCGGCCGGGACTGTTTACACAACCCCGGCGGGAGCCTATGAACCCTGCCGGCGTCGGGGGGGCCGTTCCATGGCACGACAATCACGACCCGGCAGGCGTCCGCGCCGCCAAAGGTCCGCTCTTCACCAGCTCGCCTGGCGCGAGGTGGTCAACCGCTTCCCGCCGCTGGAAGCGATCTCCCGGGACGAACTTGCCTTCATCCAGGACCGGTCGCTGCGCGTTCTCGAAGAGATCGGCATCGAATTCCTTCATGACCGGGCGCTCGACATTCTGGCAGACGCAGGCGCCGACGTGGACCGCGCCACCAAACGGGTGCGCTTCCCGCGGGCGCTCGTGGGAGAGGCCGTCGCCAACGCACCGCCGGAATTCACGCTCCATGCCCGGAACCCGGAACGATCGATTACGATCGGCGGCAACCGGATCGCCTTCTGCCCGGTGGCAAGTCCGCCTTTTGCCCATGATCTCGAGCGCGGCCGTCGCGAAGGCAACTTCGCCGACTTCTGCGATTTCCTGCGCCTTGGACAGAGTCTCAACAGCCTGCATTTCTTTGGCGGCTATCCGGTCGAGCCGACCGATCTTCCGGCGGCCAGCCGGCATCTCGATTGCCTTTCGGCCTTCGTGACCCTCACAGACCGGGCCTGGCATGCCTACTCGCTGGGGGCCGAAAGAATCGACGATGCCCTGTCCATCATCTCTATCGCGAGAGGCAAATCCCGCGAAAAACTGAAGTCTGAGCCCAGCATCGTCACCGTGGTCAACGCGAATTCGCCGCTGCGTTTCGATACGCCGATGCTCGACGGCATGATGGCCATGGCGGAACACGGCCAACCGGTCATCGTCACTCCCTTCACCCTGGCGGGCGCCATGGCGCCCGCCACCGTGGCAGGCGCCGTCACCCAGCAGAATGCCGAGGCCCTGGCGGGGATGACGCTCGTCCAGCTCGTCAACCCGGGGACGCCCATGGTCTACGGCGGCTTTACCAGCAATGTCGACATGAAGACCGGCGCTCCGGCCTTTGGCACGCCGGAGTACGCCCGGGCGGCGATGATCGGAGGCCAGCTCGCACGCCTCAACGGTGTCCCCTACCGCTCGAGCAATGCCAACGCCTCGACATCAGTCGATGCCCAGGCCGCCTACGAAAGCCAGGTCTCGTTGTGGAGTGCCGTCATGAGCCACGCCAATATCGTGCTCCACGGCGCCGGCTGGCTCGAGGGCGGTCTCGTTGCAAGCTTCGAGAAGATGGTGATCGACGCCGACACGATCCAGATGATCACCGAAGTCATGGAACCCGTGGAGGTCACCGACGAGGCGATCGGCATGGCGGCCATGGCCGATGTCGGGCCCGGTGGTCATTTCTTCGGCACACAGCATACTCTCGAGCGCTACGAGACCGCGTTCTATGCTCCGATGGTGTCGGACTGGAGCAGCTTCGAGAACTGGCAGGAAGCAGGAAGCGTGGATGCCGCAGGGCGCGCCTCAAGGCTTGCCCGAGGCCTCATCGAGTCATGGGAAGCGCCGGCGCTCGATCCGGCCGTCGCCGAGGAACTTGCCGGGTTTGTGGCGCGCCGCAGGGAGGAAATCCTGGCCCCTTGAGTGGCACCTTGTCACCGGCAAGGCCTTCTTCCATAGTGCACCGCAGGTTCCGCCCGGCCCGGCCTCACCTTACAGGAGCGCTCCATGGCACGTTCTACCGGATCACGCCGCGGGGGCGCCCGGAGGCCACGCACGGCAACGCTCAGCCAGCTCTCCTGGCGCGAAGTGCGCAATCCGTTTCCGCCGCTCGATGTCCTTTCGGCGGACCAGCTGGAACACATCCACAATGCCTCGCTCGATGTTCTCGAGGAACTCGGACTGGAGGTCCTGGGCGGGGATGCCCGGCAGTTCTATCGCGAAGCGGGCGCCGATGTCGATGACGGCACCATGCGCGTGCGCTTCGACCGCGGGCTCGTTCTCGAGGCGATCTCGACGATTCCCCGTGAATTCACGCTTCACAGCAGGGTTCCCGAACGCAACGTCACCCTGGGAGGCAACCGGATCGTCACCTCGGCGGTAGCCAGCCCGCCCATACGTCTCCGATCTCGACAACGGACGGCGTCCGGGCACTTTCGAGGACTTCCGGAAGCTGGTGCAGGTGGCGGCCAGCCTCAACTGCATCCACCTCTTCGGCGGATACCCGGTGGAGCCCATCGACCTTCCGGTACCGACCAGACACCTCGACTGCTACCTGACGTTCATCACCCAGACCGACCGGGTCTGGCGAACCTACGCGCTCGGCGCCGAACGCAGCCGCGACGGCATCGAGATGAACCGGATCTCCCGCGGGATCAACATGGACGAGATGATCGCGAAGCCGGGACTGATCACGCTCATCAACACCAATTCACCCCTGCGTCTCGACGAACCGATGAGCCAGGGCCTCGTCGAAATGGCACGCGCCGGCCAGGCCGTCTCGATCACACCGTTCACGCTTCTGGGCGCGATGGCGCCTACTACCCTGGCCGGTGCGCTCGTGCAGCAGAACGCCGAGGCGCTGGCGGCCCTTGCGCTGGTCCAGATCGTCAGGCCAGGAAATCCCTCCGTCTACGGGGGATTCACGAGCAACGTCGACATGAAGACCGGTGCGCCTGCCTTCGGCACGCCGGAATATGTCAAGGCGACCCTTGCCGGCGGACAGCTGGCGCGCAGGTACGGCATTCCCTTCAGGACCAGCAATGTCAGCGCATCGAACGCCGTCGACGCCCAGGCGGCCTACGAGACCGGCATGTCGCTGTGGGCAGCCTTCCTCGCCCACGGCAACTTCATCCATCACGGCGCCGGCTGGATGGAGGGTGGACTCGTGGCCAGTTTCGAGAAGATGATCGTCGACGCCGAGATGATCCAGGGGATGTTCGAGATCCTGTCGCCGACCGTCGTGAACGATGCCGAAATCGGCATGGAGGCGATGGCGGAAGTCGGTCCCGGCGGCCACTTCTTCGGCACCGGCCACACTCTCGAGCGCTACGAGAAGGCCTTCTATGCGCCAATCCTGTCGGACTGGCGCAACTACGAATCCTGGGTTGAAGCCGGAAGCCCCGACGCCGCGCTGCGTGCCAACAGGATCTGGAAGCAGCTGCTCAAGGACTTCGAGGAACCGCCGCTCGATTCGGCGATCCGCGAGGAACTCGATGCCTTCGTCGCCCGCCGCAAGGCCGAAGGCGGCATCCACGACAACTAGCCGTTGCCGCCGGAAAACCCCCGCTCGTCCGGCAACCGCTCGAGGATCTTCCGCGCTCCGGGCCAGTGCCGCGACTGGTGATTCGGAGGTGCAGTTGGGGATTCAGGTGCACCCGCTCGAGGTGCGCCGGGGCGTTGAGAATGTTCCAGCCTCGGCTGGTGGTGGTGCTGTCAAGCGATGCGTCCGCACAGGGTCGTGTTTTCCCGGACGGGCGCTGAACGGGTTGAGGCGGTCAGGCGGGTTGGCCACATGGGTCACACCATGACAACGGTGGCGCGCTCTCAAGGCCCGGCCCCGAAGCGGGTTTCGGGAAGGAAGATCACGCGATGGAACAGCCTCAGATCGAATGGCGCCTGCCGACACGCCTGGTGCGTGGCGGACTGACGCGCAGTCCTCACAGCGAAACCAGCGAGGCTCTCTACTTGACCTCCGGCTATGTCTACGACACGGCCGAGGAAGCGGCGGCGGTCTTCGCCGCGCTTGCCTCGATCCTCAAGGCGGGCGACAGGCTCGTGGCATCACGCGCGCTGTTCGGTTCCTGCCTCCATGTCGTCGCCAAGATCCTGCCGCCCTTCAGAATCGAGACGCGCCTCGTGGACGGCACCGATATCGGCCAGTGGCGCGATGCTCTGAAGGGCGGCGCCAGAGCCGTCTTTCTCGAAACGCCCTCGAATCCGACGCTCGAGATCATCGATCTTCCCGAGGTCTGCTCGGTGGTCGACAATGTCTTCGCCTCGCCGCTGCTGCAGAAGCCCCTGGAAGTCGGCGCCGACGTCGTCGTCTACTCCGCCACGAAGCGCATCGACGGCCAGGGCCGCTGCCTCGGTTGTGCGGTGCCGGGCCCATCGAAATTCGTGGACGGGGCGCTCTTCACCTTCCTCAGGCACACCGGCCCCGCACTCTCTCCCTTCAATGCGTGGGTGCTGCTGAAGGGGCTGGAAACCCTCGACCTCAGGATCGCGCGCCACTCGGCAAGCGCCGAAGCCATCGCCGGCTGGCTGGAGTCGCGGCAGGGCATTCGGCGCATGCTCTACCCCAGGCACCCGGCCCACCCCAGGCGGAGCTCGCCCGGCGCCTGATGCGCGGAGGAGGCAGCATCATCGCCTTCGACCTCGAGGGTGACCGGCAACGCGCCTTCAGGTTCCTCAACGTCCTGAAGCTGATCGACATCTCGAACAATCTCGGCGACTCGAAGAGCCTCGTCACGCACCCCGCCACCACGACACATTCCAGGCTCTCTCCGGAAGAACGGGAGCACCTGGGAATCACGGAAGGCCCGGTGCGCCCGCATGTCGGTCTGGAGGACACTGCGGACATCGAAGACGACCTCGCACAGGCACTCACCAACTGATCGGCCATGATTGGAGATGGCCCCCGCCAGGACCGCCACTCGTGCCTGCGCGAACCGGGCAGTCCCTCAGGATTCGTTGCGCGCCTGTGTCAGGAGCGGTTCATGATCGACGGCAAGGACAGGCGCGCGTGGCGCCCGCCATCGATCGTGATCACCTGGCCGGTGACGAAACGCGCTTCGTCGCCGGCCAGCCAGATGACGACATCCGCCACATCGAGCGGGTCGCCGACATGGCCCACCGGGTGCAGCCTGCCCAGTTCGGCCATTACCAGGTCCCGGTCGGGGTGCGATTCGACGTAGGCCCTGTTGAGATCGGTGTCGATCCATCCAGGCGCCACGGCGTTGCAGCGGATGCCCAGCGGGCCGAGGTCGACGGCCAGCGCGACGGTCAGCCCGTGGACACCGGCCTTGGAGGCGGCATAGGCGGTATGTCTGGGATTGCACGCGATACCCTCAAGGGATCCGATGTTGACGATCGCGCCGCCGCCGCGCGCCGCCATCTGCCCCACAACGTGCCTGGCCATCAAGAAGGGGCCCCTGAGGTTCACCGCCATCATGCGGTCCCAGTCGTCCGCGCTCTGCTCGGCCAGGGACTTTTCGAACATGATTCCCGCATTGTTGACAAGGATGTCGATACCGCCTTGTCCGGCCGCCACGGCCTCAACGAAACCGGCGACCGAGTCCTCGTCGGTGACGTCCAGTGTCTTCCAGGCCAGGTTCCCGTCCTGGGGGCTTCGCAGGTCGCCGGCCACGACTTCCGCGCCGGCCTCGGCCAGACGCCGGCAGATCGCCAGACCGATCCCCTGCGCGCCGCCCGTCACCACGGCGCATTTGCCGGCCAGGCGCCCGATCATCGTGCCGTATAGCCGCCGTCGATCGGAATGGCGGCGCCCGTGATGTGCCGGCTTTCGTCGCTGGCGAGAAAGATGATCAGTCGGGCGATCTCCTCGGGCGTCGGGATCCGTCCTTGCGGGATCTCGGCGCGGTTGCGTGCCAGCACCTCCTCCGGCGAGTTGCCGGTGCCGCTGTGGCCCGAGACCAGCATCGGTGTGTCGACCGCACCGGGGCAGACCGCATTCACCCGGATCCCGTCAGCTGCGTGATCCAAAGCCAGGGCACGGGTCAGGTTCACCACGGCGCCCTTCGAGGCACAATAGGCGGGCATGCCCGGTGTGCCGACCAGGCCGACAGTGGATGCCTGGTTGATGACGGCGCCGCCGCCGTTTCCCTGCATCGCACGGATCGCCGCCCGAGCCATGAAGAAGGTGCCGTCGAGGTTGGTCGCCATGACCCGGCGCCAGACCTGGTCGCTGGTATCGAGCGCGTCGCCACGCCACATGATTCCGGCAATATTGGCCAGCACGTCGAGCCGGCCGTAGGTCGACACGGTGCGGGCGACGGCCTCGTCACAGAAGGAGGAGAGGGCGACATCTCCCAGGATGACGGCGCCGAGGCCACCGGTCTCCTCGATCCGGCGCAACACCGCCGAAGCCTTGCCACCGTCCCTGCCGGTCAGCATGACCCTGGCGCCCGCGGTGGCGGCGGCGATTGCGGTCGCCTCGCCGATCCCCGATGTCGCACCGGTCACCAGCGCGACCTTGCCGTCCAGCACGCTCATAATTCAAGTCCTGCCCTGTGGCGGCGGAAGGCGAAGTTGCTCCTCACGCCCCAGCCGAGAAAGGGTTCGGGCGGCAGCCGATCGGGCCGTCCGGCAGCCAGCATATACGACAGGAGTTCGGATTCGCGTTCCAGAATCATTTCCGCCAGCAGCTTGCCGCAGATGGTCCCGCGGGCCACGCCGACACCGTTGTGACAGAAGCTGCCGAAGACTCCCTCGGCCAGTTCGCCGAAGACCGGCTCTCCGTTGCGCGACAGGGCGAGAGCACCGCCCCACGTATATTCCAGGTCGACCCCGGGCAGCATGGCGAAGCGGTTGGTGAAGGATCTTTGATGTGCCTTGAGAACCCGGAGCCTCATCTCTTCCTCGCAGTTGAGGCGCATGGCGTAGCTGTAGATGTTGCGGACCAGGATGCGGTCATCGGCGGTGCGCCGGACCGTGCTGCCGAAGGGATCGGCCGGAATGATGCCCCAGGCGGCCGTGCCGCCCAGAGTCTCGACTTCGTCCGGCTCGAGCCTGCGGGAGAGGCTCGCCCAGGTCGCAACCGGAATGAGGGACTTGCGATAGTAACCGAACTGGGGTGCGAAGCCGTTGTTGGCCAGCACCAGCGTCGGGCAGGAGATCGTGCCGTCCGCCAGCTCGAGGCGGTGTGGAGGACCATGGGCGATACCCGTCACCGGCGAGTCCTCGTAGACCGCGACGTTCTCCGGCATCGACCGCGCCATGCCGGTCACCATGGCGGCCGGCTGGACCTGGATGGTGCCGGGCGTGTGAAGCCCCTGGAGGTAGAAGTCCGTGCCGGTGATCGCCTTCATCCCGGCGGCGTCGATCCATCGGTAATCCGCGCCGAGCAGATCCAGGTTGCCGCTGTAGGCCTTGGCGAGCGTCCGGCCACGCTCCGTTGCGGCGCCGTGGATCTTGCCTTCCTCGCGCCAGTCGCAATCGATCTCGTGGCGCATCACGATGTCACGCAGATAGTCCTGTCCCGCGCGGTTCAGGGCGATTTGCCGCCTTTCCGCATCCAGGGAGCCGGCGAAATTCCTGGCCCGGATATTGTGGGCCTGGTCGATGGCGAAGCCGGAGCAGCGGCCGGCGGCGTTGTTGCCGATCCGCTCGGCGTCGATCAGGGCGATCCGGGCCTGCGGGTCGATTTCGCTGAGGCGCCGTGCGGCCGCCAGGCCGGTGAATCCACCGCCGACGACGGCGTAGTCGACGCTGGTCGTGCCGACGGCGCGGTTCGCAGCGGGCTGCGGGGGCAGGGTCTCCAGCCATCCATTTCTGTTGTCTGACTTGGGCAGGACCCCGATCTTCACGAGGAGAGGTCCATCCAGATGGTCTTGGTTTCGCAATACTGGTCATGGGCGGCCAGGGACTTGTCGCGGCCACCGAAGCCGGACAGCTTGTAGCCGCCGAAAGGTGTCGTCACGTCGCCTTCACCGTAGCAATTGACACTCACGGTGCCGGCCCTGATGGCCCGCGCGGCGTTATGGGCTGTCTTGTTCGAAGCGGTAAAGAGGGAGGCCGCCAGGCCGTAGTCGGTGTCGTTGGCCATGGCAATCGCCTGCTCCGGCGTGTCGAAGGTCATCACCGCGAGAACCGGTCCGAAGACCTCCTCGCGCGCCAGGCGCATGTCGGGCGCCACGCCCTCGAAGATCGTCGGCTCCACGAACCAGCCTCCGGTTTCCGTCAGCACGCGCTTGCCGCCCCGCACCAGGCGGGCTCCCTCGTCTTGTGCCGCGGCGATATTGTCGAGCACCTTGTCCATGTGCGCGGCTTCGATCATCGGGCCGATGCGGGTCGCGCTGTCGAGCGGGTCTCCCACCACCCAGTCGTGCGTGCGCTCCAGGATGCGCTCCATCAGGGCTTCCCCGATCGACCGGTCGACGAGGAGGCGCGAATTCGAGGAACAGTTCTCGCCCATGTTCCAGAAGATGGATTTGGTGGCATGCTCGGCCACCGTGTCGAGATCCTCGACATCGCCCATGACGATGAAAGGGTTCTTGCCGCCGCACTCCAGCAGAACCCGCTTGAGATTGGAGTCGGCCGCGTAGCGCAGGAACATGCGTCCGGTCTCGGTCGAGCCTGTGAAACCTATGCAGTCGACGCCGGGATGAAGGCCGATCGCCTTGCCCGCGGTTTCCCCGAAGCCCGGCAGGACGTTGAGCACACCGTCGGGAATGCCCGCTTCGGTTGCCAGCTCGCCGGTCCGGATGGTCGAGAGCGAGGTCTGTTCGGCCGGCTTGAGAATGACGCAGTTGCCGCTGGCGAGAATGGGACCGAGCTTCCATGCCGCCATCATGAGCGGAAAGTTCCAGGGCAGGACGGCGCCCACGACACCGACGGGTTCGCGCACGATCATCGATACCACGCCGCCGCCCGAAGGAGCGAGCTGGTCGTAGATCTTGTCGGCGGCCTCGGCGTGCCAGCGAAGTGTGTTGACCGTCTCGGGAAGATCGATTCCGAGGCAATCCGTGATGGGCTTGCCGGCTTCGAGTGCTTCCATCATGGCCAGTTCGTCGGCGTTGGCCTCGACCAGGGTGGCGAAGCGCTGCAGAACGGCCTTGCGCTCGCCCGGTGTCATGCGGGGCCACGGGCCGTCATCGAAAGCCGCGCGGGCGGACGCGACGGCACGGTCGACATCCTCCGTCCCGCATTCGGCGATACGGGCCAACACGGTGCCGTTGGCGGGATTGAGGGTTTCGAAGGTCTTGCCGCTTGCGGCCTCGACACTGCGCCCGCCGATAACGGCCCCGGTCGAGAAGGCGGGGGTGTCCGCCAGGTGGTTCTTTGCCATCGGATCCTGTCTCGTTTCGCGTCAGGCCCGGCGATAGGACTGCACGAGCCAGTCGCGCTCTTCCTGCCAGTCCCGCCAGACCAGTCGTTCCGCCTTGCTGCGGTTGACCGGCAGCCTGGAAAGAGCCATGCGCAGGTCGTGCCGCGCCGGGCCCGGCACGAAGGGCAGCGGCTTGCGCGGCGGGCCCATGTCGCGGCCCGAAAGCCGCGCCGCCGCCTTGACACCGCTCAGGTAGTCGACCTCGTGGCGGTTGTCCCACAGCCACAGGCAAACGGCACGCATCGCATCCCACAGGGCCAGCGCCTCGGCATGCTCGCCGGTCGCGATCAGGTCGTAGAGCCTGACGCACTCCTGGGGCATGAAGTTCGCCGCCCCCCAGATCATGCCGACACAGCCTGCCATCAGGGCGTAGGGCGCATAGGGATCGGCGCCGTTGAACACGCCGCCTCCGCAGGCGATGAGTTTCTGCAGTTCCGGAAGGTTGCCGGAACTGTCCTTGACATAGTCGAGGTTCTCCACCGCGATCAGGCGGCGGTAGAGATCGAGAGTGAGAGGCGCGGCCTGTTGCGGCACGTTGTACATGACCACCGGAATGCTGATCGCCCTGGCGATCGCCTCGTAGTGGTAGAGCACGCCGCGTTCGCCGGGGGGCTCGAGAAAGGGAGGCATGACCATGACGGCGGTGACGCCGCAGTCCTCTGCCACCCGCGCCCTGGCGATGCAGTCGGCCGTGCCCAGCGCCGTGGTCTGCGCGATCGTCGGCAGGCGGCCATCGACGTGCCTGGCGCCTTCGCGGATGAGAAGGGTGCGCTCGTCGTCCCTCAGGTAGGCGTATTCGCCGGTTCCCGAGCACAGCACAAGGCCATGCAGACCCGCCTCGATCATGTCGTCGATATGGGCCCTGTAGCGCCCCTTGTCGATCGTCTCGCCGTCGTCCTCGAAAGGTGTGCACATGGCAGCGAAGATGCCGCGCAATTGGGTCATGTCCTGTTCTCGCCATCCCCGGAGCAGCAGGTGTGCCGAAGCCGGGCGATGATAGTCAGAGCCCGTGGTATCAACAAGAAACGAATCGTGGGCCGGCCGGGTTGTGTACAGAGAGTTCTGCAAAAAGGAATGAAGTTTGAGAAGGTCATGGCATGCCGATGATTGAGCAATCACTTCCTGCGAAGAAAGGACACGCCATAAAAATGTTGCAAAGGAGATAGGGCCGGATCACCACAGATGGCAGACGCACTCGCAATCACCACGACCATTCGACAAGGGTCGGGACAGAGCGCCGGGGACGCATGGAACTGGTATCCCGCGGTGCCGATGGCCGGTTCACCTCTCGCCTCATGGCCAATCAGGCCCCTGGTGTTTCTCGGGAACGTGGTCCGTTCCTGGCTGCCGGTCTCGGACAACCTTTTTGTCGCCGGACTTTCGCTACTGACCTGGTTCTTTCTCTCGCCCGCGCTGGAACGTTGCCGCGAGTTTCAGGTCGACTGGATCGCCGAGATCTATGTCCGGAACCTGGGATTGCTGGCTCTCGTGGCTGGGGGCCTGCATCTCTATCTCTACACCTTTCGCCGCCAGGGCGATCACCGGAGATACGATTCCCGTCCCTTCCACAAGGACAACAGGCGCTACAGCTTCGCCAATCAGGTCTTCGACAACATGTTCTGGTCGCTTGCCAGCGGTGTCATTTTCTGGACGGCCTTCGAGGTCCTCGGAATGTGGGCGTACGCAAACGGCCTCATGTCCCATCTTGCCTGGAACACCAATCCGGCCTGGTTCATCGCCCTGTTCGTTCTCATTCCTCTGTTCGGCGTCTTCCACTTCTACTGGATCCATCGGTGGCTCCACTGGCCGCCTCTCTACAGGACGGTGCATTTCCTCCATCACCGCAATGTGAACATCGGACCCTGGTCCGGGCTGTCGATGCATCCCGTCGAGCATGCCCTCTACCTGAGCTCGGTCCTGATCCACGTCGTCGTGGCGTCGCATCCGCTCCATCTCATTTTTCACCTGCAGCAGAAGGCGCTGATCGCGGTCACCTCCCATTCGGGATTCGAGACCGTGACGGCCGGACCGGTGAGCGACAGCGGCGTCAGGGCGGGTGACTTCTTCCATCAGCTCCACCACCGTTACTTCGAATGCAATTACGGAGACCCCGGGATCCCGTGTGACCAGTGGTTCGGCTCCTTTCATGACGGGACTCCGGAGGCGACAAGGCGGAGTCGCAAGCGGATGTCGAGCCGGTCAACCGGCTCAGCCGTAGGAAGCGACAGGAGGACCGAGTCGCTCCGGTGACGGCGTGACTCCCAGGCCCGGTCCAGTGGGCAGGGCGATTCGACCGTCCGAAACCACAATGCCGCCTTCGGGATCGTAGTGGACCCCGGTATAGGGCTCCGAGATCCAGACGCCCTCGTTGAGATGCGCCTCCACCGTCGCTCCGGCATGGGCGCAGGCGGCCGCGGCGATGTCGCCGCCGAAGCTGTCGTCGCAGGTATGGGGAAGGGACCATACCCTGCAGATGTCGCGCGCCGTGCGCAGGTGACTGAGGCCGCCGAGCCGCCCGACCTTGAATCCGAAGCCGTCGCAGAGGCCGGAGCCGACGGCGTTCAGGATATCGCCGAGACTTTCCGTGCACTCGTCGAGGTAGACGGGATGTTCGAGTTGCGGACGGATACGGGCGATTTCCGCCATTGTGTTGCAGGGCTGCTCGAGGACGATCGGGATATCGGCACAGGCCTTCGACAGATGCAGGGCGTCACGGGTCGTCCAGCCCCGGTTGGCATCGGCGACGAGTCTGACCGTCCTCCCGACGGTCTCCCAGACCTTGCGGATCGTTGCGATGTCGGCGTCGACGGAGCGTCCGCCCACCTTGAGCTGCAGGCGCGGGAAACCCTGCCTGCTCTTTTCCAGGGCAAGGCGGGCGACTTCGTCGGGTTCACCTACGCTGATGGCATAGTAGGACGGAACCTCCTCGAAGACCGCGCCGCCGAGAAGATCGCAGACTCTCGCGCCGTAGACCTTTCCCATGAGGTCCCAGTGCGCTATGTCGACCACGGCCTTCGCGTAGTTGTGACCGTTGAGATGGGCGTTCATGTTCCGGTGGAGGCCGTTGGCGTTCAGCGGGTCCTCACCGATGAGGTGAGGGGCCATTTCGGCAAGCGCGGCCCTGGCGCCGAGCGCGTGCTCGGGCTGGTAGGTGGGGCCGACGGGGCAGGTCTCGCCATAGGCCTTGAGGCCCGTATCCGTGACGAGTTCGACGACGGTGGAGTCCACCGCTTCGAGACTGGCGCCCGACATGACGTAGGGTCCGGTCCTGATCCGCAGGTCGATCCGGTGGACGTGCAGTTCGGCGATCTTCAAGTGGCAGCAGCCAAGGGTGGGATCGAAATCAGCCTACCGGTGTGGAACCCTGGGCGAAAGTCCTGTGTTCGCTCCCGTCAGGTGCGGCCGGGGAAAACAGATCCCCAAACCAGGTCCACTGACACGTCGGGCCGCTGTTCACGAACCTTCATCCGCGAGCGGCGGCAAGGCGACCCTGACATCGGTGCGAGCGAAGTCCGATCCCTTGAACAACAACGGCTCACCTGTCATCTCGGCAAGTGCATAGGCGAAGCAATCGCCGAAGTTCAGCGCCGCCGGATGGTTGCCCTTTCCGAAACGGCGCCAGGCGCGCCGCGCGGTGATGGCGTGTTCGGCGGTGACCGCGACGAGTTCGACGGATGCTTTCTCCAGCACGTCGTCAAGGGCTTGGCCAGCCGCCGCGCCGCCCCGTCCCTCGACTACCATCGCCGCTTCGAGCAGCGTGACCGCTGACATGCGACGCGGCCACCCCGCCGCAATCGCTTGTTCAAAGCGCGTCGCGTCCACCTCGCCGAACAATATGGAAAGGACGGCCGAGGTATCGATGATCACTTGGGCAGGCCTCGCTCGTCATAGAGCAGGTCGCCATGTTCGACTGCGGACGGTCCGGGTTTCAGAAGACCTGCACAGCGCTGTCCGATCGCGTGAAGTTGCTGAGCCAGAGCATCCGCATGTCGGCGTTGCCGCTCCCGCTCCAGGCGCTCGCGCAGCGCGGCGGTAATCGCGCCGGTCATGGTATCGCCAGTCAGTTGGGCCACCTCGCGCGCCAGCCTGCAGGTCTCTTTGTTCTTTATGTTCAGGCCCATCGCACCCTCGGTAGAAAGATGGGGGTCTTTATACCCTCTACGTCATTGGAGACAAACGCAATGCACAATTCGACTGTGGATGCCACCGACGGAAGACGACGGATAAAGGGCCGCTACGTCCATGCGACCGGTACGCGGTTGACCGTGGATCTGGTTCGGGTAGACGGGTGCGAGCGACGACTCCGACGTGTGCCGGTTCCCTGATGCAGGAAGTGCTGCCGACAGCGCTGCGCCAGATCTGGATCACATCCGCTTTCAGAATGACTGGCTGAACTCGCCACGCCCGGTCGGCAGTTCTGCGGTCATCGTGTTCGGAATGTCCGCATCCATCTCAGGACGAGGCCGGCGGGACCGCGTTGTCGCCACGATGCGCCCCTTCGGCGCTGGCTGCTCTGTGCGATGGACTGGGTCAGCCGGTCCAGCACGATGGCCAGCATCACGATGCCGAGCCCTCCGACGGTCGCGATCCCCATATCCAGCCTGCCGATTCCGCGAAGCACCATCTGGCCGAGCCCTCCGACCGCGATCATGGAGGCGATGACGACCATCGACAGCGACATCATGAGTGTCTGGTTGATGCCCGCCATGATCGAGGGCATGGCGAGCGGCAGCTGCGCCTTCCACAGCAACTGGCGTTCCGACGCGCCGAAAGCCAGCATGGCTCCGATCACGTCGTTCGGCACCTGCCGGATCCCGAGATTGGTCAGGCGGATGACGGGAGGCAGCGCGAACACGATGGTGACGATGGCGCCGGGAACATTGCCGATGCCGAACAGCATGACGATCGGCACCAGGTAAACGAAGGCCGGAATGGTCTGCATTCCGTCGAGAACGGGCCGCGCGAGGGCATAGAAGCGGTCGCTCCTGGCGGTCCAGATACCCAGTGGAATGCCGATGACGAGGCACAGGACCAGGGATGTGAAGACGACCGAAAGCGTCGTCATGGTTGCCGGCCAGACCCCGAGGAAACCGATGAAGAGCAGCGATACGGCGACGGCGAGCATCAGCCTGACTCCCGCGATCTGCCAGGCCGCCAACGCGAAGACGACCAGCATGAGCGTTGGTGGCACGCTGCCGAGCGCCCATTCGAAGTTGCGCAGTACCAGCTCTACAGGCCATTTCAGCGCCTGGAAGAAGGGCCGGTAGTTGTCGACCAGCCAACGCAGTCCGTCCGAAACCCATATCTCGACAGGAATCGTGCCGCACTCGAAGACGTTGAGCAGGCTGCATTCATCCATGAGCCGGCACTCCCTGGCCCTCTCAGGCCGTTGTCTGGGACCCGTCTCGCGACCGGTTGCCCTGGATGCCTCGAAGCAGGGTCCGGCCGGTCACGATGCCGACGGTCTTGCCGTCCGCGACGTCGAGAATGGGATGCGGGCTTCCGACGGCAAGGTCGGTCAGGCGGTTCAGGCTGTCGTCAGGCGAGGTCCGCGGGCAGACCCTCTCGTCGATCACGCCATGCTGCATGGCATAGGCTTCCGGCGGCTCCATGATCTTTTGCGCCGTCACCAGGTTGAGCCTGGAAATCCCGGCAACAAAATCCGCCACGTAGTCGTCCTTCGGGTTGGTGACGATGTCCTCGGGAGTGCCGATCTGCACCAGGGCGCCGTCCTTCATGACCGCGATGCGATGGCCGATCCGGATCGCTTCATCGAGGTCGTGTGTGATGAACAGGGTGGTCTTGTTCATCTGGGAGGCCAGTGTCATGAACTCACCCTGAAGTTCCCGGCGAATCAGGGGATCGAGCGCCGAGAAGGGCTCGTCCATCAGGAGAATGTGGGGGTCGGCCGCCAGCGCCCGGGCAAGGCCGACGCGCTGCTTCATGCCGCCTGAAAGCTCGTCGGGATAGCGGTCGTCCCAACCGGCAAGATCGACACGTTCAAGTGTGCTCCCGGCGGTAGCGTAGCGCGCGGTCCTGTCGACACCGCGCAGCTCGAGACCGAGCGCGACATTGTCCAGCACCGTCCGGTGGGGCAGAAGGGCCATGTTCTGGAATACCATGCCGATCTTCCTCGACCGGAGTTCGCGCAGGGCCTCCGGCGCAAGCGTGTTGACCGCGACACCTTCGACCAGAATTTCTCCCGCACTGGGATCGATGAGCCGGTTCACATGACGGATGAGTGTGGACTTGCCGGAGCCCGACAGGCCCATGATGCAGAAGATCTCACCCTCGGCCACGTCGAAGCTGACATCCCGCACGCCGACGACACATCCGAATTCGTCGAGGACCTGGGTTTTCCGATTCCGCGCGACCGGATCGCGGCCAGGGCCTCCATCTGGCGGTCGCCGAAGATTTTCCAGACGTCCCGGCATTCAATGGTGGCGTTCGGCATGCTGTTTCCCAGCGTTCGAATCAAAACGGGTGCATGGCGAACCATGCACCCGCTGTATCCAGGCCGTCGAGAAAGAGCAGGCGCGCTACTGCGCGGCCTGCGCCTCGGCGATCCAGCTGTCCCATTGCGCCCGGTTCGCCTCGATCCAGTCGCGGGCGTGCTGGCGAATCTGCTCGTCCGATTTCTCGCCCTCGTTCACGAGCATGTTCTGGGCGTTGATGTCACCGATGGGGATCTGCACCAACTCGAACCACTTCCCCGCGACCGGGTTGGCCTCAAGCCATGCCGTGTTCGCGATGACATGCTGCGTATTGACGGCAAACCCGAGGTTGCCGATACCCTCCACGGTCGTGCTGTCCTCCTCGGTCCGGCCATCGGGCAGGGATGTGAAGGGGACGTTGAGCCACACCACCTCGTGTCCGGGGCGCAGAACGCCGCTGAGCCAGAGCGGCGTCCAAGTGTAGTAGAGCCGTGGACTGTCCGCCCCTGATACGTTCCACGGCGTCGGGAATGATGGCGAAATAGCCGCCCTGCCGATGTTCCACCGTGTCGCGCAGTTCGTAGGCATCGAGCTGATGCTCGATGACGCGCTCGCAACTCCAGCCCGTCTCGCAGCCATAAAGGTCGGCCTTGCCGTTGCCGTTGCCGTCGATGTCGAACAGCTTCGCGAGCTCCGGATCCTTCAGCTGGTCGAGCGTCGTGATGCCATGGGCTTCCGCGGTCGCCTTGTCGATGAGATAGCCTGCAGCGAATTCTCGACCAGGATTCCCACCCTTTGCCAGGAAGCATCGCCGCCCTGCTGTTCCCAGAAAGTCTTGTGCAGCGGCCACCAGAATGACGGATAGAACGAGGCGTCGCCGTTCACCACCGCCAAGAAACTGGCCTACATCTGGGCGACCGTCGGCTCATCCACCTCGTAGCCGAGTTCTTCCAGGCCCATGCCGACAATGTAGGTCTGAAAGAGCTCTTCCGAGATACCCTGATAAATCGGCTTCACGGTGTCCGCAGCCACCGTATTCGGCGCCAGTTGGACAGCCAGAAGCAAGCCCGCTGCGACCCAAACTGCTCTCTTGATCATCTCTTGCCTCCTTCGATCCCGGAACGGCATTACCACGACTGTGAACAATTCGCCATGAATCCTATCCGGCAACCGGAATCGACGTCAAACGGAGAATGCCCGCCACCGGTTCGGCGACGGGAAGCGTTTGTATGGCCAACCGGCCGAAAGGAAGTAATGTGGCGCCACTCAGGGAGTGCCGCCGATGACCGTCATCGATGCTGTCGACAAACCGCGCAAGCGTCGCGGGAGGGACGCGCGCAAGCAGGCCCGCACTCAGCGGCCGGCCCGCTTCCTGCCCGAGCTCGACCGCAGGATTCCCGTGATCGACCTCATGACGCCGGACCAGGTCGAGCGCATCCACGACGCGACAATGACGCTGCTCGAGACCAAGGGAATCGAGTTCCGGGACGATGAAAGCGCGGCTCTCTGGAAGGCCGCCGGAGCGCGGGTCGAGGGCTACCGGGTGCGTATCGACCGGGGCCAGTTGCTGGAGCTGATCGCCACGGTGCCCGAGAGTTACACCATGGTTGCCCGTAATCGGGCGCGCTCGGTCACACTGGGTGGGATGAAGCAGATCTTCACGCCGGCCTACGGTTCGCCCTACGTTCTCGATCTCGAAGGCTGGCGCCGCTACGGCACCCTCGCCGATTTCGACGCCTTCGCGAAACTGGCTCATATGTCGCCGGCCATGCACCTTTCCGGCGGCGTGCTGTGCGAACCGATGGACGTGCCCGTCCCGAAGCGTCATCTCCACATGGTCTACAGCCTCATCAGGCACTCGGACAAACCCTTCATGGGCATGGTGACGGCCCGCGAGCGGGCCGAGGACACCGTCGCCATGGCGAAGATCCTCTTTGGCGACGAGTTCGTCGAGAACAACACCGTCATGACGTCCATCGCCAACTGCAACTCGCCGCTGGTGTGGGACCAGACCATGCTCGATGCGGCCAAGGTCTATGCGGCCGCCAACCAGGCCATGCTGTATACGCCCTTCGTGCTCGGCGGTGCCAGCACGCCGGCGAGCACCGTCGGGTCGCTGGTCCAGATCAGCGCCGAGGCACTGGCCGGAGTCGCCTTCTCGCAACTGGTCCGCCGCGGCGCGCCCGCCGTCTACGGCCAGTGGCTGGCGACGGTCTCCATGAAGTCCGGCGCGCCCATGGCGGGCACGCCGGAGATCTGCCACATGAACATGCTGGTCGGCCAGATGGCCCGCCACTACCGTCTACCCTGGCGCTGCAGCGGCGGCTGCTCGAGCGCCAAGATCGTCGATGCCCAGGCAGGCTACGAAGCTGCGCGCAACATGTACGGCGTGATGATGGCCGGCGCCAATTTCGTTCTCTCGACGACAGGGTACATGGAGGGAGCGCTGACCCAGAGCTATACGAAGTTCGTGCTCGACGCCGAACAGATGGAAATGTTCTACAGGCTTGGCCAAGGCGTGGACTTCGGCGAACTCGAAGCCGCCCTCGAGGCGATCGGCGAGGTCGAGGCCGGCGGACATTTCCTCGGCACGAAACACACGCTCGACAACTTCGAGCGGGCTTTCATGATGCCCGAACTGATGAACCACGACAGCTTCGAGCAATGGGAGGCGGAAGGCGGCCTGGATGCCGACCGGCGCGCCGCCGCCCGTGTGCGGCAGATGCTCGAAACGTACATGCCGCCCCCGCTGGACGAGGCCGTCGACGAGGAATTGCGTGATTTCGTCGCCCGCCGCGAGCGGGAGCTGCCTGACGATGTGAGGTAGTCGGGGCAGCCCGCCGCCCCGAACCTGACATGTGTCGAACGGCGTGATCAGCACGATGCCGGGGCAGTTCGACCGGCGAGTCCGCCTGAAGGCCCGCTTCACCGCCTACGATTGTCATTGCGAGGGCGATGTCGAGACGGTCGTCACATCCGGTCTGCCGGAATTGCCGGCCGGACCGGTGTTCCAGAAGATGAAGTACCTGCGCCGGCACCATGACGATATCCGCAGGTTCTTTCTGCACGAGCCGCGTGGCAGTGTCGTCAGGAGCGTCAACTTCATCGTTGCCTCGGAGCACCCGCAAGCCGTTGCCGGCTACATCGTCGCGGAGAGCGAGGAGTACCCGGCCATGTCCGGCGGCAACACCGTGAGCGTGGCCACGGTCCTGTTGAAAACCGGCATGGTTCCCATCACGGAACCGATTACGCGCTTCACCCTCGAAGCGCCGGCCGGCCTGATCGGAATCGAATGCGACACGGCCGATGGCAGGATCGGCGCGGTCCGGCTCGTCAACCGGCCTGCCTTCGTCTACTGCCTCGATCGCGTGATCGAGGTTCCGGGCCTGGCGCCGCTGCCGGTCGACGTGGCCTTCGGCGGCATGACCTATGTGCTGGTGGATGCGGCTCACTTCGGTTTCGAACTGGTGCCGTCCGAGGGGCGGACGCTCTGCGAGGTGGGCCAGGCGGTCAAGCGGGCCGCGGCCGAGCAGATTCCGGTCAGCCATCCGGAGAATCCGGAGTCGAGTCGCCCCGGGGAATCTCACCCCGAGGCGCTCACAGAACCGTGCTTGAACCTCTCGGCTCACACGGCTCCTTCTATGCAGCCGTACGATAAATAATGGGCCAATGTGCGAACAGGTTAGGGTCCCGACGAACACAGTCGGCAACCCATCGCGCGGCGCGTCTCCGATGATTCCGGAAACGCTTCATCTTGCGCGTGGCCCAAAGTGCGAGCCTCCTGTCGATCATCCGCATGGGGGCAAAGAGGGCCGATTTGTAGAAGGCCCCGTAATAGTTGATCCACCCCCTGATGGTTGCGTTGAACATTCGGGCAAGGTCATCGAGGCTCTTGTCGCTGCGTCGATGCAGGTTCCAACTCCTGATTTCCTGCCGAATCGCTTTCGCCGCCTTGTTGCTGATCGCCGGGCTGAAACTCACGAAGAATCTGCCCCACTTGTTCCTCGACCGCCGGGGCCTAAACGTGTAGCCCAGAAAGTCAAAAGATGTTGCGGGGTACTTCCCTCGCCGACCGCTGTCCTGGCAGTAGACAATCTTCGTCTTCTCCCGGTGCAGCTCAAGCCCGCATTCCACAAAGCGACGTGTCAGAGCGCCCTTGAGATGGTGTGCCTGCCGCTCACTGCGACAATGGCAGACGAGTCGAGTCGCCCCGGGGAGTCTCACCCCGAGGCGCTCTCAGAACCGTGCTTGAACCTCTCAGCTCACACGGCTCCTCCTATGCAGCCTGCCTGTGAAGCATACGCCAATGTGCGAACAGGGAAGGGTCTCGGACAATGCATCCATCAACCCAGCGTGTGGCTCGCCGCCGATGCCTACGCAAGCGTTTCAGCTTTCGCATGGCCCACAGGGCAAGCCTCCTGTCGATCAGCCTCAGAGATGGACTGAGCGCCGACTTGTAGAAGGCGCCGTAGTAGTTCATCCATCCCCTGATCGTCGCGTTAAACATCCGTGCAAGGTCATCAAGGCTCTTGTCGCTGCGAAGCTGCAGCTTCCAACTCCTGATTTCTCGCCGGATCGCTTTAGCCGCTTTGTTGCTGATCGCCGGACTGAAGTTCACGAAGAATTTCCCCCACCGGTTCTTCGACCGTCGGGGACGAAACGTGTACCCCAGAAAGTCAAAAGATGTGTCGGGGTAACTCCTTTGTCGATCACTGTCCTTGCAGTAGACGATTCTTGTCTTCTGCGGGTGCAGTGTCAAACCACAGTCTTCAAAGCGGCGTTCCAGAGCGTCCTTCAGATGGTTGGCCTGCCGCTTCGTGCGACAGTGGCAGACGGCATCGTCGGCGTACCGTTCAAACGGAATGTCCGGGTAGTTCCGGCCCATCCACTTGTCGAATGTGTAATGCAGGAACAGGTTGGCAAGCAGCGGACTCGCGACACCCCCCTGGGGCGTGCCGTGGTCCCTGTCGTGTACCTTACCATCCGGCATCATCACCGGGGCTTTCAGCCATCGCTCAATGTACAGCACCATCCATGTCTCGTCGGTATGGTGGCGCACCGCCCGCAACAGCAGGTCGTGGTCTATCGTGTCGAAGAACGACTTGATATCCAGATCGAGAACCCAGTCAATGCGCCAGCAGCGTTTCCGTGTCTGGGCGAGGGCCTGATGGGCTGACTTTCCCGGTCGGTAGCCGTAGGAGTCCGGATGAAAGTGCTTCTCCAGATCCGGCTCCAGTGCCTCTTTAACCACCATCTGGGCAACCCGGTCCGCCACGGTCGGTATCCCCAGTGGGCGGACTCCGCCGTCCTCTTTGGGAATCTCCACCCGACGAACCGGTGACGGATGGTAGCTGCCAGACGCCATACGGTTCCACAGCTTGTAGAGATTGTCTCCAACCTCCGCCTCGAAATCCGTGACCGTTTGACCATCAACCCCCGCACCGCCCTGGTTGGCTTTTACCTTCTTCCAAGCTTCCCACACCTGACGTTTGGTGATGGGAAATGACTTTGTCCGAATCATCGAAATCCTCCCGTTTCCGGTTGTTCCGTCTTTCCGGACCGCATAGGCCACTCCCTTCGCTCTGGTCCCATTACAGGACCTTCATCACTACTACGGAGTGGTCCGCCCCTGTGCTCCTCATCGGTACTCTCCCGCTTGTGGGGCCTCCACTTGCGGTTCTCCCTTGGCATCGGAGCGACAGGTTCCCACGTTCCGCACAAGAGCCCGGACCACGTTCTTGCCACCTTCATGCCGGACGCCATTCGGTCAGTAAGCAGGTCACTTCCGAACCTGTCCCAAGGTAACGACACCCCCTCGGTTTTGACGTCATCCTTACGCTTTCGACACTTCATCAGTGGTTCACTTGCGTTCAACTCCATGATCCTCACCTGACAGGGTCATGCCCTGCCTTTTCCCAGCTCGCTCACCACCATGTCTCTTGAACACAGCAGCAGTGGGTGGTTTGAAGCCTCCGCCTGCACAGCGGCTCCGGAGGGCCTGCCTCCATCTCTCGTGCAGCATGGCTCTTCGGTGGCTAGATCATTTCAGCCTCCTCGTGCCTTCGTGGCACACCATCGTCGGCATATCGCTCGAACCGGATGGTCGGGTAGTGTCGTTCCATCCACGAATCGAACACATAATGCAGGAACAGATTGGCAAGCAGCGGACTTGCGACACCCCCCTGGGGCGTGCCTCGATCCCGCTCTTCCACCTCGCCGTTCAGTAGCATTACCGGGGCCTTCAGCCATCGCTCGATATACAACAACACCCATTTCTCGTCGGTGTGATGTCGCACCGCACGGAGCAGCAGGTCGTGATCCAAAGTGTCGAAGAACGACCTGATATCGAGGTCCAGCACCCAGTCACTCCGCCAGCAGCGCTCTCGCGCCTGCCCCAGTGCCTGGTGAGCCGATTTCCCCGGTCGGTAGCCGTAGGAGTCCGGATGAAAGTGTTGCTCCAATTCCGGCTCCAGCACCTCTTTCACCACCGTTTGAGCTACCCGGTCCGCCACCGTCGGAATCCCCAACGGACGGACACCGCCGTCCGCCTTGGGAATCTCAACGCGTCGTACCGGAGACGGATGATAACTGCCAGACGCCATGCGGTTCCAAAGCTTGTACAGGTTGTCTCCAACCTTGGCCTCGAACGCTTCTATTGTCTGGCCGTCAATCCCCGCGCCACCCTGGTTGGCTTTTACCTTCTTCCAGGCTTCCCAGACCTGGCGTTTACTGATGGGAAACGGCTTCGTCCGGTCCATCAAGGTCCTCCCGTCGCCGGTTGCCTCGACTTCTCGAACTGCATAGGGCGACCCCTTCGCTCCAGTCCCATTACAACACCTTCATCACTACTACGGGTCGCTCCGTCCCTGTGCTCCGCATCGGTACTCTCCCGCTCGTGGGGCCTCCACTTGCGGTTCTCCCTTGGCATCGAAGCGACAGGTTCCCACGTTCCACACAAGAGCCTGGATCGCGTTCTCGCCACCTTTGTGCCGGACGCCATTCGGTCAGTAAACAGGTTCCTTCCGAACTCATCCCGAGGTAACGACTACCCCTCGGTTTCGACGTCGTCCCTATGCTTTCGACACGTTCACAGTGGTTCACTTGCGTTCGACTCCACGATCCCTACCTGACAGGGTCATGCCCCGCCTTTTCCCAACTCGCTCACCACCATGTCTCTTGAACACAGCAGCAGTGGGTGGTTTGAAGCCTCCGCCTGCACAGCGGCTCCGGAGGACCTGCCTCCATCTCTCATGCAGCATGGCTCTTCGGTGGCTAAATCATTTCAGCCTCCTCGTGCCTTCGTGGCACACGATCGCCGGCATAACGCAGACCCTCTTCCGGTCTCCGGCCGTGCGTGCGCAAAGCGGCCTCCACTCCAGAAACGCGGTGGTCGTCTCGCCCGGTCGAATCGACCGTTGTCCGTGCGGTACGGGAACATCGGCACGGCTTGCCGTGCTGCATGCGCGCGGGCGGATTTCCGTTGGCGAGCCGTTCCTGCACCGCTCCCTGATCGACTCCGCCTTCTCTTCGGAAATCACGGAGCTCGTCAGGGTCGGGCCCTACGAGGCCGTGGTGACCGCCATGAGCGGCCGGGCATGGATCACCGCGGCTTGCGACTACGTCCTCGAGGCCGACGATCCCTTTCCGGCCGGCTACCGGATCGCCGATACGTGGCCGATGGATGGAGACGACCCGGAGTGAACCAAGGCGATCGCCTGCGGCCACGGTCCGCTCGGTGGGGCGCCACTTTCTGCGGGAAGTTCCGGTGATGTATGGTTCGAGCCTCGAAATCGGTCTGGAGAAGGCAGTGTGAGCGCATATGCGAATCTTGAACGGCGCCTGGCGCGGCGCGAGGTCATCCTGCTCGACGGCGCCATCGGCACCCGGCTCCAGAGCATGGGCGTGCCCATGTCCGGGCTGGCCTGAGCGGCGGCGGCACTGGAGAGCCACCCCTTCACCGTGCGCCGCATGCACGAACAGTATGTCGCGGCCGGTGTCGACATCATCACCACCAACACCTACGCGTCGGCGCGCCACAACCTCGAGCCCCTCGGTCTCGGCGACAAGGTCGTCGAGCTCAACCTGCGCGCCGTCATGCTGGCACAGGACGCCCGTGACAGGACGGCGAGGGAGCGCCCGACGGCAACGCCGGCGGCTCGGCCAGGCGTGTCGCAAGAGGCTGGTTGTGGGCCTGTCTGCCTTCGGCGATGAAGGGCACGAGGTCATGGTTCTCGCATAGTGCGAGGTTGGCCGCGGAGTGATAGCCGGTATCGGCCAGCACCACCCCGGGCATGCCCACGGCAGGGGCGGCCGCTTCCAGATGCTCCGGGGCCGGAGCGATCTACCGCTTGTCGTTGACGGCATCGCTGACATGCGCCGCGACAATCAGATGGCTGTCATTGTCGACCACCGCCTGGGCATTGTAGGCCTGCTCGAAACCGTCGGCCGTCTTCATGATCCGCGACTCCGGGTCGGTCAGGTTCACCTGATCCTTCGCTCCGGGTCCAGGCTGGGGTAGTGAAGGCGGCTTGCCGCCGCTCCTGCGGCCGGTCCGCTCCTCCCGGGCCGCGCGCGCCGCCATCTTCTCCCGCCAGATCTTCTCTTTTTCCTCATGGCGCGCCGCCGCACGGGCCAGGAAACCACACACATCCGCCTCAATGGCAGCATCACGGGCAGTGCTTGTCGCATTGCCTCAAATCCGACCGGCTCCTAGGCTGTTGCAAGTTGGCTGGTAATCACTGGCCCGTCATCCGGCAGTCCCTCAATGCCTTGAGCCGCCTTGTTCCGGCCTGGGCCATGGCCTGCCTCAGGTCGGCCTTCAGAATGCCGATGGCGTGGTCGACCCCGGCCGATCCCGCGGCCGCGACCGCATAGGCGAACGCCCGTCCCATGAACACGAAATCGGCACCGCAGGCAATCATGCGGGCAATATCGATTCCCGAGCGTATGCCTCCGTCGGCTATGAGAGGGTAGTCCTCCCCGACGGCCTTCCGGATCGCCGGAAGCACAGCGACGGTTGGTGGTGCCGCATCGAACTGCCGTCCGCCGTGATTGGAGACCGCAACGGCATCGATGCCGAGGTCGCGGGCCTTCAGGGCATCGGCGGGATCGAGAATGCCCTTGACGATCATCGGACCCTTCCAGCGCTCCCTCAGCCTCTCGAGCTTGCCGGTCGTCACCCGACCCTCGATCATTTCCGAAAGATGCCGGCCCTTTTCCCGCCAGGCGAGCCCCTTGGGGAAGTAACGGTCAAGCGAGCGGAATTGCGGAACGCCCATGCGCACCATTGCGAGCGCCCACGATGGCCTTGCGAGAATGTCCGTCAGCGTCGCCAGATCGAAACGCGGCGGCACGGAAAGGCCGCTCGCGATATCCCGTTCACGCCGTGTGCGTGTGGGGACGTCGACCGTTATGATCAGCGCCCCGGCGCCCGCGGCTTCAGCGCGATCGACAAGATCGTTCTCGATGGCAGGATCGGCCGTGCAATAGAGCTGGAACCACAGGTTGCTGCCGGCTATGGCTCCAGTTTCCTCGACACTCGAGGTCGCAAAGCTGCTCAGGCCTACGGGAATGTCGTGTTTGACGGCTGCATGTGTGATCAGGGTGGAAGCACCCGGCCATATCAGTCCGGAAAGCCCCAGCGGACCCGGCGCGAAAGGCAACGGCCAGGTGCGCCCGAAGAGGTCACAGGAAAGATCCGGCTCGAAGTTCTCGTCGGTGAGACAGCGGGGCGCAAGCACCACCTCCAGAAGTGCCTTGCGGTTGGCCGCAAGACAGACCTCCCGGTCGATCCCTCCCTGCATGTAGCCGAAGGCAAACCGGGGAATACGCCGCGCCGCGCTTCGTTCCATCGCAGTGATCGAGGGAAACCACCGTTCGAGGTTCCTCATGGGTTGCGTTCGCCGGCAATGAGGTCGCTCGCCTTCTCGCCGATCATGACCGCAGGCGCATGGGTATTGCCGTTCGTGACATGCGGCATGATCGAGTTGTCGGCGATGCGCAGACCGTCGAGTCCCCGGAGTCTCAGATCCGGACCGACAACCGCCTCCGGATCATCGGGCGCACCCATCCGGCAGGTTCCGGCCAGATGATGGGTGATGGCGAGACTCGCCCGCATCCACCGGTCGATCTCGTCTGGCGATGTCACATCCGGTCCCGGTTCGATCTCGCGTCCCCTCAGAGCGCCGAACGCCGGCTGAGCCACGATATCGCGGATGATCGCAGCACCGGTGCGGAAGGTTTCGCGGTCACGCTCTTCGGCGAGAAAGTTGAAACCGAAGAGCGGCCTTGCATCCGGGTCGGCCGAACGGAGCCGGATGCTGCCACGGCTCCTGATGCCGACGAGTTCCGTGTAGACGCCAAATCCCTCGGACAGCACATCGCCGTAGGTCTTGCCGATGAGCATGGGCGTAAAGGTCATCTGGATGTCGGGCCAGGGAACATCGGCGCGCGACTTGAAGAAGCCACCGACTTCCATGTGGTTGGTCGACGCCACGCCCGAGCGATCGAGAAGCCATCTGGCACCCGCCAGCCACTTTCGCGGCGGCCTCGTCCACGAGGCAAGCCTGTCGGACTTCAAGGACGTGTAGCCGCAGCGTATCGTCGGGTGGGTGTGAAAATTACCGCCCACGCCCTTGAGCTCGTGCCGCACCTCGATGCCGTGGGGTGTGAGGGCTTCCGGATCGCCGATGCCGGAGAGCATGAGCAACTGCGGCGAGCCGATCGCACCCGCGCACAGCAGCACCTCCCTCGATGCATGAATGGTCTCGTGACGGCCCCCGCTCCTGACGGCAACGCCCGCGACCCTGCCCTGCTCCACGACAAGCCGGTCTACCAGGGTGTCAGGCCGAACGACGAGGTTGGGACGGCCCAGGGCAGGCTTCAGGTATTCCGTGTAGACATCGCTCCTCTCACCATTCCTGGTGTTGCGATGCAGGACGCAGATTCCTTCCTGGTGCGGGCCGTTGTAGTTCTCGTTGAGGGGAAGGCCCGCCTCCACACCCGCTTCGAGGAACGCCTGGTTGAACACCGACGATTCCGGTCTTCCCCTGGTGACCGCGATCGGCCCCGACTGGCCCATGTGGGGGTCCGACGCATCGCTGAACCGTTCCAGGCGCCGGTAGACCGGTTCGATATCCCGCCACGACCAGCCGGTGGCGCCCCGTTCCGCCCAGCCGTCGAAGACGGCCGGAGCGCCTCTCACCCACAGCAGGGCATTGATCGAGGAGGAGCCGCCAAGGCCCTTGCCCATCTTGTAGGGGAACGCCTGACCCGCAGCACAGGATTCCGGTTCGGATCTGTAGTCCCAGTGGAAACGGCCAGACTGGTAGAGCCCCAGGACGCCGGCCGGTATCCGGTGCATCAGGGTACGTTGGCCCGTGCCCGCCTCCACGACGAGAACGTGGATCGAGGGGTCCTCCGTCAGGCGTGCCGCGAGAACGCTGCCTGCGGTGCCGCCGCCCGCGATGATGTAATCGAACTCAGTCATCAACCGGTCACGGGATCTTCCGGAATGCGTCTTTCTTCCGCGCTGATCACCTCGATCAGAGCGGGCTGACCGTCGTCGTTGCGCGCGAGTGCACGTTTGAGCGCCGGCACGATGGCCGACGGCTCCTTCACCTGCTCGGAATGGGCCCCGAGTGCACCCGCAACGCCGGTATAGTCGCCGCCGAGTTCGTGAATCCCATACTCCCTTGCCGCCACCGGATGGTAATCGATGTAGCCACCCATGACGGAATTCTTGAGAACGATCGTGGTGGTGCCGATCCTGTTGCGGACAGCGGTCTCGATCTCCATCCCCACCATGCCGATCGCGGCATCGCCCATGATGTTGATGCAGTGATGGTCGGGTCGTGCGAGCTTCGCGCCCTGGACGAGACCGAGACCAAGGCCAAGCTGGGTCGTCTTGCCCCAGCCGATATAGCCGTGCGGACAAATGGCCTCGTAGAACGCGGTCGTCTGGTCGCGCGGCGATCCGGCATCATGGGTGACGATGGTTTTCGTCCGGTCGACCGCCGCCATGACGTCATGGATGACACGGTAGGGGTTCACCGGTACCTCGTCCGAATGCAGCATGGGCCGCCAGGCATCCATGAAGGCCCTTCGATGGGCGGCCACCTCGTCATGCACCGAACTCCTTCGTTCGGATGCGTCATCGCCCATGATCTCCACCATGCGTTCCAGGGTCGCCCTGGCGTCGCCGATGATCCCGAGATCGATCGGATAGTCCTTGGATATGTCGCCTTCCCAGTTCGTGAGCTGGATGAAGAAGCGGTTCCGGGTCGGGAACGGCGTGATGTATTCCGAATGCGTGAAGCTCGTGCCGAGACCGAAAATGAGATCGGCATTCTCGAGGAAGTGCACCGCTTCGCCGCGCCGGGACTTTCCGGCACAGCCCAGCGCCAGCGGGTGGCTCTCCGGAAAGGCACTCTTGCCGTTGAGTGTCGTGACCACCGGAATCATGGCGCGCTCGGCGAACGCCACCAGAGCGTCACTGCCCCCGGCGTAGAGGATTCCCTGGCCCGCCACGATGACCGGCGAGCGCGCCGCCCCGACCCTCTCCAGAAGATCGCGGATCTCGGCATCGGCGGCGACCGGCCGGGATGGCCGCTGAACCCGATAGGCGTCCTCGAGCGACCGATCGGCCGGCGCTTCGGCGACATCCTTCGGCACCTCGAGAATCACCGGGCCGGGACGGCCGTTGCGCAGCATGGCAAACGCGTTCTGCATCATCTGCGGTATGCGCTCCACGCTCGGCACCATTGCGCACCGCTTGCCGACATGCTGCATGCTCTGCCACGCGGAGAAGTTGCTGTCGATCACCTGATCGTTGCGGGCATAACCGAAGGGGATGTGGAGAACCGGCACGTTGTCGGCGTAACACTGCGCCACGGCACCGAACGCGTTCTCCGATCCGGGCCCGTACTGCACGGTGGTACAGGCGATCCTGCGGCCTCCCGTCACGCGGGCATAGCCGTCGGCGATGTGGAGTGCCTGACGCTCCTGGCGCACGATGATGGGCCGGATGCCGACCTTGGCGGCCGAATCGATGAGGTCGCTGTGGGGAAAGGCAGGGAGGATGTCGACTCCTTCCTTCTTCAGGATACGGGCGATGAGGTCGGCGCCGTTCATGTCCACAATCCTTGCACTCGATCGATGGCGCGCAAACCTTAGTGTCGACGCCCGAGCACCGCAATTCGATTTGGCCCCCGCACACTCCCGTCTCGTTGACGTCGGCGCACGCTTCCCTTAAAAATGCTCCTCGAAACACTGATCCGCGATAGCTCAGTTGGTAGAGCAAGTGGCTGTTAACCACTGGGTCGTAGGTTCGAGTCCTACTCGCGGAGCCATTTCGTACTGTTAAGTGGTTGTATTGAAAGGTAATAGTCCAACGGACGCACCGAACGTTCCCACGAACATTCCCACAACCGCCAACAGATTCAGGGCCGCGTCCTCAAGGCGCGGCCCTTTACCTTCTCAATAACTTGGATCGATGCTGTACCTGATCATCAGCGATTCGGGTTCGCTAATGTCGGTGGCAATCGCTGAAAACGTGTGTCCTTGAATGAATCCTGCGGCATTGCCGAGGTACTTTGATTCGCCGGATGCTTCATCGTACAAACGAATGGAAATAAGTCCGCTGTCACAGGTAGCAACACCTTCGATCTGCAAACTTCCAAACATGTCGACCGGGCGCCAATCCTCGATTTCACACTCTCCGTCGTGATCATCGCAAGCCGACGCGACGCCGACTGACATGACACACGCAACCATAGCCAATACGAAAACACGCATGGTCCAGCTCCTGGTTCATTGCGAGAGGTATGTCGACGGAATAGCAACAGGAAGTCAACGGATGGTTTGCAAGCGTTCGGACTCTGCATCAGTTCCATGAGCGCCAGGCGGCGAAGCGCCGTTTCCAGCGCACAGAAGGCCGCTGAGTGCGATGACGTTCAGTGTTGGCAAAGTGGCGCAGCACAACGCAAGCGCCTGTACGGCGCCCTGAGAGGCTTCAACGGTATTTCATGGGGGAAGGTGGCGCGCCGGAAAGGATGTGCCGTCCCAGCTTCCGACGCGCCGTGTTGCTGTGGCTCAACAACAGCCGGACGCTACCGCAACGGTCGCCCTGAGTCTAGAAACTCACCCGGTCCAGATCCCTGAAACATTGCGCACAGAGCCGACGGCGGCGCAACGTCGGCGCGAACAGATTGCCGCAGTTCGTGCAAGGCCGAGGTGGCACGTCTTGCAGCTTCTCGTCAGGCATCATCGAGGCCCGCCAGTGCCATCGCCAGGTCCGGCCCGATGCCCTCGATCGCGGCAAGTTTGGTCGCGATATTCGCCCGGCCGAGATAATCAGCGAACGCCGCCGCCTCGAACCGCAAGCGCACGGTCGCGTCCAGCTTCGCCGACAATTCGGCCTCAATCTTCCGGGCGATCGGTTGCACCGTTCCCGCATAGAACCGGCGGACCGCTTCCCGTTGCGCCGTGCCATCCGCTCGCGGGTCGAACAATGCCGGCGGGATCCCGCAGGCTCCCAGGATGGCGCTGGCGGTGTCGCTCCGGAGACTGGCCAGCGCGTCCGGCGGATTGGCACCGAGTCTCTTTGGCGAGAAGTCCTGCCGCGGCCGGTCGGTCTCGTCTCGGCCCCAGGTGCCCGCCTCGACCACGGCCACCCGGCCCTTGAGTGAAGCGATGGTGGACCGGAGTGCGGCAGTCGGGTCCGGCGCGGCGTCATCGTCGGAGTCGTGGTCGAAGGGCGGAGTCGGCAGAAGGTGGCCCCGGGGCCCGGATGACTCGTCGGCAAGTGCTGCCTCCGTCTCGGCATGAAGGCGACCGGTCAGCCTGGCGACGGTCAACGGACTGATGCCGCACCATGGCCTTGCCGGGTCGACCGCGTGCTTGAAGTGCAGAACTTGAGTGTAAGGAACCGTCCTTGTCGTGTTCCCCGATGGCCCGAAACAGTCCGCCCGGACCCACCAGCTTGCCGGGTCCGCGTCGCCGGCGAAATCCCAACTGGCCGCCGGCGTCAGCGTCATGCCGGATGGTCCGGCGTCGATCAGGAAGATGCACTCGCCGCGCCTCAGCAGCTCACGGCCAACGAGCTGCAAAAAATCCGCCGTGCAGGCCGATGAAACCATGGGCGGCCCTTCCACCCTCGCACCGGCCAGGACGCGCCCCAGAAGGCCCGCAGCGGCCTCAAGCGCGGCCGTGGCGTCGGCCGAGGCGATGACTTTCCCCGACGCGGCTTCGGCAATCACCTGCACAAGCGCGTCCGTGAACGGCGCGGACTGCCGGACCTCGACCTTCAGTTTCGACCACGGCCAGCGCATCAGCTCGACTCCGCAATCGCGGCGCCTGGCGATCGCCATGGTGCGAGCAATGCCTTAGCGCCGGACAGGCGAAGTGCGGCCCGCGTCCGGTCGCGGTCAAACACCAAGTCCACGGCGCCGACGCTCATGCGCGTGACTCCGATATGCGGCACGCCGTCCAGGTATCCAGCAGTCCTGATCGTGGCCTCGTCCTTCACCGCTTGCGGCGCATCGCTGGCAAACGCTTCCACAAGTGCGCTGGCAGCGCCGCCGAGGCGATCTATGACAGTATCGGCGGCATCACTGCCGATTGCTGCCCGAAGGCATGTGCGGGCGTTCTGGAGGACGACGGCGGACGTCGCCGGCGGCCACGGTGAAAGCGCTACAGCCACAGTCGCCTCGCGGATCGCCGGACCGGTGTGTCCGGCTCGACGAACTCAGCTTCCTGGAAGCCATCGTCTTCGTCGGTCGTGCCGAGCAAGATCGCCCGGAGCGTCGCCTTGCGGTAAGTCGCGATGCCGTTTTCCTCGGTGAAGTCCGCATCGTCCTCGACGCGGTAGACAGGGCGCATGGTGATCGGCACTACCGCCGCCTGCTCCACCAGGTCACGCGCAACTTGCGTATCAGGAAGGCGAGCAATCGCGATCCGCAGACCCCTCGCGGTGTCCGTGAGCGTCAGCGTGCCCTTCGCCGTGCTCGCGACCGCCTGCGCGTACTGCCCAGCGATTGCGATGACGTTCCGGGTTCGGATGGATTCCCGGAACGCGCCGACCTCGAACTTGACCACGTTCGCGCTGCCTGGATGGCACCGGCACGCCAGGGCCGCGCCGTAAAGGATCTCGCCCTTCACGCCGGCGGCGCGGATCTCGGCCCTCGCCTCGACGGTGCTTCCCGGATAGGACGGTGCAGACACAAGGCCGATACCATTCAGCAACGCCTTCTCGATGACGCGCACGCCGTTTTCCTCGTGCTCGCCATGTGAATGGAACTCGACGCTAAGTCCGCGAAACTTTCCGCCCTCGACGCCTCGGAGCGCGAAATCGTGAAGTGGCGTCCGGGGAAGCTCGGCGCGGACTTCGAGACCGAATCCAGTTGTCCTCAGTTCAAGGCCGCCGCCCGCTGTCCAGGCGAGCACCCGCGAGTGATCATGTGCCAGATTCAACCATCGCTGAACCCCGTCGCTCAGATCGATGCTACCTGGCGCAAAACGTTCCTTGTGGCTCGGACTCACGTCTCCAAACCTCATGGCGGTGCCTTCGAGCGTCCGTCCGGAGGCCCGGATTTCCGCACCGCTGTAAAGCCGTTCGGCCTTGTCCATGGCTCATGCCAGCTTGAACGCAACCTGCGCGTACGCATCCGGCTGAACAATGATCACGTCGCCGAGGAGAACGTGCATGCTGACGTAGCGTTGCGCCCGCGCACTGCCCGAATAGATGTCATCGATCGAGATTGAGCCCCAGTGCGGACAGACCGCCGTCCGGATGCCGGTGCGGCCTCGACGATGAAGGATGCCGGCCTGAATATTGCTCGCAGCGTCCGGCATGCGCTTGTTGGTCCACCAGCCAGCCATGTGCGTCATGGCGTAATCAGAAAACGAAATGTCGCCCCGGTGACCGTTGTTGCTTCCTACGTCCCTGAACGCCTTGGCGCTCAGCTTGTAGGTCGCGGGACCAGAGACGATGGCAACATCCTTCGTCGTGTTGGCCCACAGCCCGTCGACCGCATCGGCGAAGGCGGCGAGAAAGTCATCGAACTTCGCAACAGCAGTCGGGTCGGTCGGGTCCGTCAAGCGCTTCAACAATCCGGTGAGGTTCGGCGCGCTTTCGTCGCCGTTGATGACTTGGTCGTCAAGCTCGTCGCTCAACGCCAACGAGAGGTTCTGCCGCAAGGCCGCCTCGAAGTTGGCTTGCCCGACACTGGCGATATCCTCGGCTCGGATTCCGAGGCGAGCCGAAACCCTCTTCGGTGTCGCGGTGGAGACCACGAAGGTGGCCGCCGTCGCCTCAGCGTCGCCTCCCGCCGCCTTGGCCGCCGCCGTGAGCGACGTGTCGATCCTCGCTTCTGCGTAGGTACCGGAGGGGACGCGCGGCATGTCGATACCGAGGCGGGTTGCGATGCTGGCCGCGAACACGGCGGGGCGGATGGGTTGCAGGTTCACGCCCACGGTTCCGGGCGCGGCCGTCGTGGCGTCAGCGCGACGCTCGGGCGCGGGCTCGAAGATTTCGAGCGGGATTCCATCGACGTCGGCAGCGGCCTGCAATTCGGCCTCGGCACCACTCGGCAACCGGCCCTGCATGGCGGCAAGAACGTAGCCCGTGACAGTGGCCTTGCCACGTAGCTCCAAACGCTCCCGCGTTTCCGCGTCGGTATTGCCAATGAACGCCGCACGTGCCCTTTCCTCAGCGTTGGCTTCGCCGATGACAGCCGCGCGATATCGGTTTTCCAGGTCGCGGAACTCGGCTTGCAGTGTATCCGACTCGTTGCGGAATTCATCGGTGAAGGCGTCGCCTTCAAGACCAGCGATCTCATTGAGTCGCTGGCGGACCTCGGAAATTCGAAGTGTAATTTTCTGGCTGGGAGTCATAAGCCGCCCCTTGGTGTCTTGCCATGGGGCGGCCAAGGAGAACCATACGGCCTATGCCAGTTATGCACAAGTGCCCGATGATGAGCTTGCAATTGTTACGTCAGGTGCCCAATTGCGCGGGGTAAGGGAAAAGGAACCGTCGCAATGTCAACTCGCGCCACCATTCTCAAACACTACAAGCTGCCTGTACGTGATTCCTACAAACTTAGTGTCGAACCTGACCAATACGGTCGCCTGGGGATTTTCTTCAAGAATGATGGTGACTACGTGGTGATCATGGGAACTGGCGACGCGAAGGACTTTGCAGATGAAATTCGACCGTATGATCCGGATTTGGCAGGCCAAGCTTATGATCATGTCAAAGAGGTGAAACGCCGTCTCCCTAAGAACAAGGCTGAGAAACACGCCCGCTAGCCGCCGAGTGTCGCAACCATGGCCCGCCAGGCGGCGCGCTCGGCCTCAAGTTTCGGGTCATAGTCCGGTCGCTCGCGGCGTGTCTTGTCGATGTGGCAGGACCGGCATAGCGTTTGCAGGTTCTCCAGGTCGAACGGTACGCCGCCGCGTTCTAACGGCTCGATATGGTCGCATTCCAGCCACCCGGCCTTGCCGCATGACGTACAACGCCAGCCGTCACGTTCGAACACGGCGCGCCGGACGGCGGCCCAACGGCGGCGATTCAAGTCGTGGTGACGGCGACTCATGGCTCAATAGGGGTGGCCGAAACCGAGCTGATGACGGACTACTGCAACTCAATTCTGAGGTGGCTTTGCTTGCGACAGTATTTGCATCTGATCGGGCCAGAATCAATCATAGTCTCGAAGTCAATCATCCTTTTTCCGAATGATTCCCAAGTATGCCATCCCAATGGGCATTTCACACGCCTGCACCAAAGGTGCAACATTAGTTTTCCTATCCATTCTAATTTGAAGGCGCGATTGACAATCAAAATAAAGATGCAGACAATAATGAGCCACGTTATCTTTCCACTATCTGTTTCAGGAAGGAACACAAGTAAGACTTCGCCAATGCTCTCAGACAACGTTTCTGCCATGGAAACTCTCTCCTACTCAGAGTCTTGTGAAGCACGCAACATACCGTGGCCGGTCCGGCGAGGCCGCTTGGTTTGGCAGTCGGCCCTAGCGCCGCCGACGGGAGCGATCTTACGGAGCACTCCCAGCGATTGAAGGTCTCGCCGGGGCACTGTCCACAGGACTCTTGCAACTCATCCCGCCACCATGACGCGGAACCGGGGCCGACGTGCCGGACGGTCAAACGCCGGCGCGGCGAGGCCGGCGGCGATCACGGCGGCGCTCAGGACGTCAATCCGCCCGTTCTGCCGTGCCTTGTCCAATCCAGGATTGCCGTTGCCGTCGCGGCGGATGGTCGATTTTGCGATGGCGTCGACCAGACTCAGGTTGTCCAGCATCGCCAGGCGCCCGGTGTGAACCAATCTCTGAAACGCCCGCACGTCCGCGCCGCCGTCCTTACCAGCGCCGACGCGGCGGAACTCGACCGGCCAGCGGATCGCGGCCCTGTCCATTGCGTCTTTCACCTCATTGTCCTTGTAGCCGTCCGCCGCCATCGCCTCGACGCGGCAACCGGCTAGATCGCCCTGTAGGTCCGTCAGGAAGGCCGCTACAGGCACGATACGGCCCGGATAGGTGCGCAGCTCGCCGCGCGTCTCCATCGCACTGTACGGCGCGGAGTCGCGCCTCTGGCGTTCCGTCAGCTCCGGCACGTCGCCGAACGCAAGCCATGTTTCCGTCCGACCGTTCGCCGGCCAGATAGCGACGGCACTTGTCCCGCTGGTAGCCTCGCCGACGTCCAGGCCGACATAGCAGGACCCCTCACGCGGCGGCGGGTCCGACGTGAAGCAAGCTCGCAACTCATCCGGTGACAAGATCATTTCCGCCTGCGGCGATAGGTTCTGATTCAAGTCGAACGCCCTGAAACTCGACTCATCGGCCGGTGCGCCCCGGATCCGTTCGCACTCTGCCCGCATGTAGGCCAGAGACTTGATGCCGACGGCGAGGCCAGGGTTTGCCGCGTGCCAGGCGGACTCATCGTCAATCGCGCAATCGGCAGGCGCCGCGTGGACGTGCGCGACCGTCGCCGGGTTGTCCAGGACCTCACCGAACAGCGCCGAATCGCCCCGGACAGATATGTGCACCACGCGACCGCCCTTGGCACTCACGCTCGACCGGAGGCCCGCCAGGAGCTCGCGCGACCGCTCCGGCATGAGTCCGGTCTCGTCAATCAACACCAGGTCGAACCCAGACGCTTGCCCGGCCGTCCGGTCGGCCGACAGGACCTCGAGGGATCCCGTGCTCGACGATACGACGCCGGGATAGGGACTCCGGCGAACAGTCAACTCGCCGGCAAGGCCGGACGCCGCCGCGATCGCCGCCACCTGGCCCCTGAGCTCCGCAGCTTTTTCTTTGCTGATGCTCGCGATCGCGCCGCGCCATCCTGGCATCCGCAGCGGCCCGACAAGATGGCCGAGTGCCAGAACGGCGCAGATTGCACTCTTGGCGTTCTTCCTGGCGAAACAGGCCGCCGATTCGTGAGCGTCCCAACCGTCGCGTAAGAAGTCCACCGCGAACGCCGGCAGCGCCATAGGCTCACCGGCCAGCGGATGGCCTGGCGGGATTTTCAGGGTCGAGGCCGCCCACGCCGCCAGAGCGCCCACTGGATCGCCATCGCGGAGCGGAAACCGCTCGACAACGGCGGACTGCTTCAGCCTCGCCCGGCGGCGGCGCTGGCGCTCCCTCGCGGCCAGTCGCTCAGCGGTTTCATCCCGGTACGGCATGGCCTGTCACGCTCTCGTCACGGCGTGACTCAATCGCGAACAGGAAGGTACCCCGACGATGCCCCAATTTTTGAATTGGCCTCGCCGGTGCCATTCGCATCGTGCGTCATTGGATCTCCCCGGCATGTAGCAGCGACCGCTCCATCTTCGCGCACTCAGCAATGATGACCTCGGATCGCACCAGCGTCGGCGGCAAATGTTCCAGCAGCTCGCCGAACAGCTTGGCCGCTTCCAGGTGGCGAGTGGCGACGTCCTCAAGACCGAAGTGTTTAGCGAAGATCGCGCTTTGCATCGTGTCGGCGAGAATGAAGGTGATCGCCCGCTCATGCTTGTTCATGACGTTTCCTTTCATGGGTTCCAGGTCGTGCCATCTCAACGCCTGACGGCACTAACCTGTGTTGTTCATTACGCACCGAGCCATAGAGGTGCATCGCGGCGCATGACGTAACGGACGGTCCCTTCCGAGACGCCGTGCGCCCGTGCGACCGCCCGCATTGCCTCGCCTGCCAGCACTGCGGTCAGTAGCGACCTATCGCGTCCCTCGACAGCCGCCCGCCGTGCCGCACCGCTTTTCCGACCAGCAGCGGCCTTCCGCGCAAGCCACAATAGGCGGTGCCAGCCATATGCTGCCCACCGCGCTCGGTACTTTTCCACCTGGCAAGCGGTCGCCCTCACTTCAGACAAGGGAAGTGGCGTCGCGAATTGCTGGTTAATAGTCAACGCTGCGGTGAACACGTCGACGGCTAGATTCTCTCGTTGGCCGGCCCAGCGCATTAAAGAGCGGAAAAGGTCTACATTGCGCCCGATGGATGTCCTCGACAGCACAGGCGGCTTCCAACCAAACGGCAGCACTTTCGCAAGAACGTCGAGTGAGTAAGGTTCGCGCGCCAACCACGTGGTGCGCGTGTGCGGGTCCGCGGCCGCCATCGGATTGCGAGTCAGCACGCCAGCATAACCAGGATCGGCGTCAGCCAGTTGGCCCATGCGTTCGGCAATTCGCCGGAAGTAGCGCAACGGAGGAATTCGCGCTTCCGGGTAGCGGTGGACCGGCGCGGCCAAGCACCAAGCGACGTGATGATAGCCGGACTTCAGGTTGGTCACGATCCAATTCGGCTCAGGCAGCACGCCGTCCTGGATCGCGTCGACGACGGTCTCCCGGTCGTCGCAGTCAAGGATCACGGCCGGATATGAATTCGCAGCGTTGATCTCAAGATACGGCTTGGTCCACGCCAATGCTGGCGAAGTGCGCCAAGACGTCATGCCACCTGTGCGAAGGCGACGGCCGACAAGTGGGCGGCTGTGCGCGTCGCGTAAACCGTATGTCCGAACCTTCGCCGGTGCGTACTCTAACGGGAGCACCAGTTGAGTCGCCATGAATCACCGTTTCGGGGCAGTCCACATGGGAAAAATGAGGTTCAGGCGGCAGTCAATCGTCCGCCGCCGCGTTCTTGCGCTACGATCCAGGAATCAACCTCGTCACTGCGCCAGCGAACCGCCTGAAAGCCCAGGCGGTAAGGCCGAGGGAACCCACGTGTTTTCATAAAGGCGTAGACTGATGTTTTCTTCAGTCCGACGCGGTCAATGACCTCGTGGAGGGTGAGCATGCGCGGTGCAGGAATGTCGTTTTCGGAATCCAAGTCGCAACTCCTTCGCGCGAGGTCCTCGATCCTCGCGTACCAGGTTACAAGAAACGACCATTCGAGGACGGCCGTTCCGCTGCGACACCACTCCTATTTACGCTCTTGACCGCGGGAGTTCAAGCCCGTCCGCTGAATGGCACGACCTTCGCTGTTTCACCGCCAAGAAAATCACTCCACCGCTGCATCAGTTTCTCGCGCTTGAGGAACAGATCGCCACGTCGGTAAGCACGTTCAGTCTGTGAACCGACAGTGTGCGCGAGGGATTCTTCCATGACTGCGTGTTCAGCATTTGTGTGTTCTTCGGCCCAAGTTCGGAAGCCACTTCGCATGCCGTGCATGGTTCCGTCGACGTTGAGTTCGCGAAGAAGTTTGGTCAAGCCGCTGTCGCTCATCTTCTTGCCGCGCTGCGAAGGAAAGACCAGCCTTGAAGAACCCGCGAGCTCGCGGGTCTCGTTCAAGATCACGACAGCGCGAGTGCTTAGCGGCACGCGATGTTCGCGGCCGCTTTTCATACGCGCGCCAGGAACGGTCCAGACTGCCGAGTCCAGGTCGATTTCGTCCCATGTTGCTCCCCGGACCTCGCCCGATCTCGCCGCCGTCACGACAGCGAACTCGATGGCAAGTTTCGTGAACACCCAAGCTCCGGACGCCTTCACAACCTCAAGCGCGTCGGCAATTTCATCGTGGTGGAGCGCCTTGAAGTGCTTCACGACCTTCGGTGTCCGCGGCAAGGCCTTGGCGATGGAATCGCACGGGTTGTCGCGACGAAAGTTCTGAGCGACGCACCACGAAAGAACAGCACTGACGCGTGCCTTAACCTTTCTGCCCGTTTCAGGTTTTGCCGTCCAGATCGGGGCCAGGACCTGCAGCACATCGGCGGAGTCAATGTCGGCAACGAGCTTGTCGCCGAATACCGGGCAGGCATAGTCCGCCAGCGTTTTGCGCCAAAGCGCCGCCGTCTTCGGCGTGCGCCACGTCGGTTCGTACAGCTTGACGACCTCTTCGGCCGCCTCCCGGAACGTCGGTATCTTCTTCTCACGATCTGCGAGAGGATCGCCGCCGGTGCGCGCCACACGCCAGTATGCATAGGCTTTCGCGCGTGCATCGGCCAGGCTGACAAGTTCAACACTCCCGAGCCCGATATCTCGGCGCTTGCCATGGATCGTCAGGCGTTGAACCCATGACTTCCGACCGGACTCTTTGACATACAGGAGCAAGCCGTGGCCGTCGGAATGCCGCCCTGGCTTGGCGTGTTTAATGGCCGTTGCCGTAAGTCGTTTCATTGGCCGTCACTCCTTGTTCCCACAAACTAAAGAATCAAGAGAAATTTGGGATTCGAACCCACTGTTCCCACTATTGTTCCTACAATTCGACGCGGAATAGCACGAACGGGCCTGAACTAGCAAGAACAACGAGAAGGGTATTCTATGTATGAAAACAGGTGGTTACTGCCTATTCTCGAACGGCAGCGGACTCACTTGTCAAAAATACTCGCGGAGCCATTTATTGTTATTTATCATATAGTTCATTGTTGGGGTTTACGAAAGGCGATCCGGTGTCAGGGCTGGATCGCCGCCCCAACCTGCCCAAATCGCCTCAACGCACGCACGATACGCAGACAGAGAAACATCTTGTCACCTGGATCCTTCCATAGCGCTCTGGCTCGGTCCCAATTGTGCACCTTGGCCTCCGCCCTCAGAGGGTCGACGGGTTCGACGGCAAGGTGATCCCGATGTGCGCCCGCGGCATGAGCATGTTCAAGATCCTCGGGCACCCAAGAAGGCTTCACAAAACCACAGCCCGACACCATCACTGATCCGCTATAGCAGATAATTTTCCACGCATGATCTTTCAGACCAGATCAGTAGTGAACATGTTCATTGAAATTATGATACGTCCTTCCATATTGTGAAATCTCTTTGATATGGATAAGCATATCTATGAACTACGCAACGCAGGACATTACCGATGCACTCAAGAGCGCAAGGACAGCCATGGGCCTCAGCCAGAGGGCCTTGAGCAGGCGCACAGGCGTACCGCAAAGCCATATCTCCAAGATCGAGAGCGGTGGAGTTGATATCCGCCTGTCGAGTCTGATCGAACTGGCGCGTGCGCTCGGTCTCGACTTCAAGCTGGTCCCGCGCAAGGCCGTGCCTGCGGTGGACAGCATCGTGCGCAGCACAGTCCCGACTGTCGCGGCAACGCCAGCAATCAAGGAACTCAACCGTATTCTGGATACGGTCAGGAACCTTTGCACTGTTTATCCCGATCTGAGCGAACTGAAGAGGCTCCAGGACAGCTTCCAGACCTTTAGAAATCTACCCAACATCGGCAAACAGCTGATAGTGCTGCGGGATATAGGCAAGCCGATCCGTGAACTGCAACGGACGTATAAAGAGCTTGCGGAGTCAGGGCAGAGGTCCGCCGGGCAGCCAAAGGCAATCCACGACCCCATAAAAATTCCGGCAGAACACCTCCAGGCGCTACGGGAAGCGGTGAGTGCCGCACAGATCCTGCGCAACCAGCTTGTTCACGCCATCCCCGAGCAGCCATCACTGCCGCGACCGGCCTACCGCCTCGATGATGACTGACGTCTCCGTCCTCAATGTAAATCTCTATGGCGAAACGATCGGCACGCTGACGCACGTCGGCGGCGACCGCACGCTCTTCAACTTTGCAGACGACTATATAGCCGACGGGATTCGTCCGACCCTTGGACTGGGGTTCAGGGACGAGTACGGACAGCTGATTACCGGGTTTGCGGTCAAGCAGAAGCGCCTGTTGCCCTTCTTTTCGAACCTGCTGCCCGAGGGCCATCTTCGGGACTATCTCGCCCGCCTTGCCGGAGTGAATCAGGAGCGCGAGTTCTATCTGCTCTGGGCCTTGGGCCGCGACCTCCCGGGTGCGATCTCGGTCGAGCCTGCGAACGGCGAAGAATGGCCGCCTGGGCTTGAAGACGAAAGCGCCGAAGACACCGATAGGAAGAGAGAGAATGCACTGCGCTTCTCGCTCGCAGGCGTTCAGCTGAAATTCTCGGCAGTCAATGACATCCAAACCAACAAGGGCCTGACGATACCCGCATCCGGCGTCGGCGGTTCATGGATCGTCAAACTGCCCTCCCTGCGATTTGAGGGCATGCCCGAGAACGAGTATGCGCTTCTTACCCTGGCGCGACTGGTCGGCATCGATGTGCCGGAGATTCAGCTCATCGATATCGATGGAATCGCAAACCTGCCGGAGGGGATCGGCGATCTCGCAGGACAGGCCCTTGCGACCAGGCGCTTTGACCGTATACCCAATGGCCCTGTTCACACGGAAGACTTCGCACAGGTCTTCGGTGTCTACCCCGAGAAAAAATATCTCAGGGCGAGTTACCGGAATATCGCGACCGTTCTTGGAGCGGAGACCGGCGAGACCGGCGTTGAAGAATTCATCAGACGTTTGACCTTCTGCACCTTGACCGGCAACGCCGATATGCATCTGAAGAACTGGTCGCTGATCTATCCGGACAAACGGATGCCCGCTCTGTCACCGGCCTATGATCTGGTCTCGACCATTTCCTATATCGTGGATGAGGAAGCGGCGCTCAAATTCGCAAGAACGAAGCGCTTTGACGGCTACACGCTCGATGAGCTGTCCTGCCTTGCAGGCAAGGCCGGTCTCCCTGAAACACCCGTGCTCAACACCGCCAAACAGACGGTGGAGCGTTTCCATGAAGTCTGGGAGAAAGAGAAGAACAACCTGCCGCAACGCAGGCAGGTAACGGAACGCATCGACGCCCATCTCAAGACACTGCGGATCTAGATAACCAGACCACCCGTTGCGATTGACCGCAACGGGCGATTGCCGGAATCGGTGGTGACGTTGATGCGCGTCTCGGGCCAGCACGGGATGCCTGTCGACGAACATCATCACCGGCAGGTAGCAATGTTCGTTGCGTGCCTATCCGGTTGTCACCCACACCCACTATATGTATGGTGTGGCGACAAGTGGCTCGGGAGGCGGACGAAGCGGGGATGGATGTTTTGCAGCGGCAAGACCTTTCGTTTGGGGCTTGCATACTTAGCTTGACGGGCAGGGTCGCCGGCTGCCGTGGCCCCCGTCGTTGCAATGCGGGCCGAAGCGTGGTTTTTCCGGTCATGGGCCGTTGTGTTGCGTTCGTACCGACTGACGCGAGCGCGGGATTGTACCCGTTCAACGCCTTCCGGTCCCTGCTCGGATTGCTGGCGACATCCCATCACTCGGCAGGTAGACAACCAATGTTCGTTGTAGTACCCATGAAAGAACCGGTCCTCCTGGTCACCGTGAAACTCGAAGTCCGTGGCATCGATGTCCAGAACGATCTGTCGCGGTGCTTCCTCGTAACTCTCGACCACCAGATCCACCAGAAGATCATCCATCTCTGGTCAGGTGGAGATGTGCAGGTCCCCGTTCCGGGACGGTGGGGATCACGCCGCCGCGAAACGCTCCACCGCGATCTGCCCGGCGCGGTCGCGGGCCTGCCAGAGATCCCAGGCCATCTGCATCCCCAGCCAGGTCTCGGGCGTCGAGCCGAAGGCCTTCGACAGTCTGATCGCCATCTCGACCGAAATCCCCGTGTGCTCGTTCACCAATTCCGAAAGCGCCTGCCGCGTGACGCCAAGCCCTTCCGCGGCCCGCGTCACGGTCAGACCGAGGGGTTCCAGGCATTGCCGCTTCACGATGCCGCCAGGGTGCGGCGGGTTGTGCATGCTCATGACCGGTCTCCTCAGTGATAGTCCACGTAGTCCACATCGACCGCCGCACCATCCTCGAACCGAAAGGTCACGCGCCAGTTGCCCGATACCGAAACCGCCCAGTGCCCCTTCAGCCGACCCTTCAGCTCGTGCAGGCGAAACCCCGGCAGATTCATGCCTTCCGGCCCCCGGCTGAGATCGAGCGCCGCCAGGATGTCCCGCAGCTTCTCAACATGGGCCGGCGCCACGCGCCGCGCCGTCCTGCCCTCGTAGAGCGCCTTCAGTCCGCGGTGCCGGAACGAAGCGATCATCGCGCAACCCTAATCTGTCGTCTGTCAAATGACAACTTACAACCTGCTGCTCGGCCGCCGTGCAATCCGGCACTGACGAAATTCCAGACCGCGACCGCTGGACTTGCCGTTCTCAGCCCTTGACCGGCAAAGATCAGCGCCGCTGACACTCCACCACCGTTCCAACTCCGCTGGTTCGCGGCAACAACAGGGTTCTGGAGCTGAACACGTGTCCATTTGGGAGGATTTTCGATCGAAGCGCGCGTCCACGACATTCTCGACGTCCCGCCCCGCGAACCTTGCCCACCACTTCGGTCGCCCGTTCCTCACGGCCTACCAGATTGCGATCTCCTTCACCGACCGCTTCCCCGACGACCGCGTCCTCATCGGCAAACAGATCGGTGACAAGGGAACCGGACTTTCGCAGTATATCGCCCGGGAACTCTCCGACCGAATCAAGAAGGACCGTCTGACGGGCGTGGAAAGTGCCGATCTACACCACCGCTACTTCAGTTTTCTGGAAAAGAGATCGAGCATTTCACCCCAGCAGGCTTCGGCGGCCTCGTGGGCGTAGACATCCCGGGCCGGAAACGAGAACCCGTGCCTGGTATCGCGATAGACCTCGATGCGGTGGGCGATGCCGTGTTCTTCGAACGATTCGCGCAGCGTGGGAATGACATCGTCGGGGACGAGGGGATCGTCCGAGGCGAACCCACAAAACATCTCCGCGCGGATCTTCTGTGCTTCGAGGTGCGGCGAGTCGGGCTCGTCGGTCACCATGCGCACGCCATGAAACGCGGCGACGGCGCCGACCCGCTCCGGGAATCGGGAGGCCGCGGCCAGCACGTACTGGCCGCTCATGCAGTATCCAATGAGGCCCCTTGCGCCCGCTGCCGTCCGGGGGTGGCTGTCCAGGGAATCAAGGAGCGCATCACAGTCGCTCGTCACCCTCTCGTGATCGAGACTCGCCATGGCGGCGGCAATCACAGCACCCATCGGCTCGTCGCGGCGTGCCAGATCGAAGCGCAGTGTGCCGAGCCTGTAGTACATGTCGGGGAGCGCACAGACATAGCCGGCGCGCGCGATGCGCCTGGCGAATTCGCGCAGTTCCTCCCGGATTCCCGGCGCATCCATGAAGAGGATCACCGCCGGTGCCGCGTCATGGCCCTCCGGCTCCGCGATGAAGGTCGGTATTGCACCGTCGGCAGACGGAATCTGAAGGGTGTCTTCCATGCGTGTTTCCCGAAATGGCGGCAAAGACAGGATATCGCAGGCACTTTACTGCGACAATCGGCTGGCGGATCACGGCATCGACATACGCTGCTTCACCTCGGGTTGTTCGGTCAGCATCGACAGCCGCATGACCTCCTCGCATGGTTCTCCGAACTCGGCACGAAATCGGAGTCTGGACGCAGCCCTAAATGCTGATTGTCGATGGAGGACAGGGCGTGCCGACCCTGATCATTCCCCCGCCAACATGCGCAGACGCTCGTAGACATCAGTATCGTGAAGGGCAGCGTTGTCTTGCAGCAGGTCCCAGACAGTCTCGCCCTCGTCGTTGCGCGCGATTGGATCCGCACCAGCGTCCAGAAGCGCTATGGCGACCGACGGGTTGGTCGCAAATACCGCCGCCACGTGAAGCGGCGTTACACCATCATCCGCCCGTGCATTCGGGTCGGCCCCGGCGTCGAGAAGCACCAATGCGACGGCAGGATCGGTGAGATACATCGCCGCCATATGAAGCGGCGTCCAGTCAAAATCCGCCCGCACGTTCGGGTCGACCCCAGCCTTCAGCAGCGCCTGAACGCCAGCGGGATTGGTCGCAGGGCCAGCCGCCATATGAAGCGGCGTCAGTCCGGCACCTGCCCGCACCATCGGATCGGCCCCGGCTTCCAGCAATGCCCCAACAATGGCAGGATTGGTCGTATATCTTGCCGCAAACTGAAGTGGCGTCCGGGCCTTGTCATCGCGTGCTTTGGGATCGGCCCCAGACTCCAGCAACGCCTCCACAATGCTGGATTCATGTGCATATATCGCCGCCACATGAAGCGGCGTCCAGCCAAGGTCGGCCCGTCCATTCGGATCTGCTCCGGTTCCAAGCAGCAACATAGCGACGGCAGGGTTGGACGCGTGCTGCGCCGCCACATGAAGCGGCGTCCAGGCCTCGTTGTCCCTCGCCATGGGATCGGCGCCGGCGTCTAGCAGCGCTTCGATAATGGAAGGATCGTCCAGAATTTCCGGCACCCAACGGCTCCATTGTTCTTGTGGTACCTCGCCACGAGAGACGACGGAGTTCTCGGAAAAGATCCCTCTTCTGAACGCAGCCCAATGAAGCGCCGTCCAGCCATCATAGTCCCGCGCCATCGGATCGGCGCCAGCTGCCAGCAACACCTCGACATTTGCGGAGTCCGGAGCAAACCCTGCCGCCACGTGAAGCGGCATCCAGCCGTCCATATCCCGCGCTGCTGGATCGGCCCCTGATTCCAGCAGAGCCGTGATTATGGCGGGACCGCGCGCCAGCGACGATACCCAATGAAGCGGAGTCTGGCCGTCGTCGTCCCGTGCCATGGGGTCGGCGCCGGCCTCCACCAGCATTGCGACGATGTCGGGGCCGCGCAAAGGCGTTCCCGCCCAGTCGGGCAGCCAAGTCAAGACCAGCTCTTGTACCGGCCAGTCGGGCAGCCAAGTCAAGACCAGCTCTTGTACCGGAGAGATCGCTTCTGCATTTAATGCAATCACATGAAGCGGCGTCAATCCGCCCGAAGCCCGTGCATTCGGGTCAGCGCCTCCGTCGAGCAGCGCCGCGGCAACGGCAGGATCACGCAACATTATCGCCGCCATATGGAGAGGCGCCAGTTCATCCTTCGCTTCCCTCGCCATGGGATCGGCACCGGCGGCCAGCAGGATCTCGACGATGGCATGATCCTCCGCCAGTCCTGCCGCCAAGAGTAGCGGCGTGATGCCGCTGTCATTCCTCGCCATGGGATTGACCCCATCGGCCAGGCAATCGCGCACGTCGTTCGCCGTGGCCGCGACGAAGAACTCCGCCGTGTTCCAATTGTCGCAGATTCCCGCCACAGACGGAGAGGATACAAGCGTGAATGCCAACAGGACGGCACTGGCAGCGAGACGGTCGCAGCGATTCACGGGTCCTGTCTCAACTCTCGGCACCTATTCTTCTTCCCGACCATTCATACGTCGCATCAAATACCATCGATACCATGAGGGGAGCCGGCAAGCGATTACTCAACGGCACCCAGGATTGCCCAGGAGTTCGTCCCTCTTGCGGCCCACCGCTTGCATCGCGACCGTTCGCACCGGCACGGAACTTTCCAGAGGCAGACCCGGCTTGTGACCTGCACATGTCCCATACGCGATGCCCGACATTCGTTTCGCGAGCGGCTTGGGTGCGCGTCATGGACGTGCAACACCAGATCCGGCGGGGCCTCGGGCATCCCTCATCGCTCTGCCCCATTGCTTCGGTTGTGGCTGAAGAGGAAGGGCTGCAACGGATGGCCTTGGCGGAACGGTTGCGCGCCAATATCGGGCTCTATGATGCCCGGGCCATACGCGGGTCTCCAGCTGTCACTCGGCCCTTCGGGCGCCGGGGCGCTCGGGACATGGTCTCGATCGACCGGCTGACGCCACGTCCGAAGAGTAACAGGCCTCCGGAACACCCGGGCCGGACCAGGCGGAATGCGTCGCTGTTGCTGCGCGCCCGCAGTGTCGAATTCGCGCCCACCGGGACCAGGCGCCGATGCGCCTCGAGGCGATGCCTGTGGATGAGGAGCGCACGTCCAGGGGCGCCGACCCGATCCAGTGACTGATTCTCACCACCCTCCCGTAAACACGTCCATGGCCTGTCGCCGGGTTGTCGAATACTAAGCCCGACGCTGGTGCATCAAGGATTGACACCGCATTCTGAAGTCCAGCTGATGGTGGAAGAACTCGCCAACCACTCTGCCAGGCGCACCGCCTGGGCCGGTGCTATCAATCTCGTCATTGCGCGGCACATTCTGCTGATGACGCTGGTCGGGCGCGACCACCCGGACCTGCCGTCCCACGTCATGTTCTCCAAACTCGAATCCGGGTGCTGAAGGTCTTCGAGACCTACCAGTTCTATCTGCAAGACCTGTGGGGTACGGGTAATCCCAGGGTGGGATGAGTCGGTCGATTGCGCTATGGAAACCGGTCATGCAGGCTGGACCCTGGCCGGATGCCGGCTGCCTTGACCAGGGAAGGATCGAACCATGGCCAACGTTCAGGATGATCTGCCGCAACGTGCCCCTGCGGACGATGATGACGAACCGGTCTTCGACGAGCCCTGGCAGGCGCGCATCTTTGCGATCGTCAGGGCCATGCACCAGGACGGCCGCTATCCGTGGCGCGAATTCCAGCAATTGCTGATCGACGAGATCGGCACCCGCGGCGCCGAAGATGGCAGCGACTACTACGAGCGCTGGCTCGCGGCAGCCGAGAGACTGGTGGTCGCCAGGGGCATGAGCCGTGCCGACGAACTGGCCGACTTGAGGGAGCACCTCGCGAGCCATCCACCGCATCCCACGACGGCATCGCCGGGCCCGGTGGCTGTCGAACCGGCACGGCGCTGAAAGGGGGCAGGATGCAGAGCGTCTGGCTGAAGCAGGCACTGGCCGCCGATACCGGTGCGGTCATCACCCCACTCGAGGGTGATCTCAAGGTCGATGTCGCCATCGTCGGTGGCGGTTACACGGGCCTTTGGACGGCCATCGAACTGAAATCAAGGGATCCTTCCCTCGATGTCGCCATCATCGAAAGGGATGTCTGCGGTGCCGGCGGAAGCGCCGCCAACGCCGGCTTTGCCCTCCCTATGTGGCTGCAGGTTCCCGTCCTCGAGAAGGCGAGCGACACAGCGGAAGCCCTGCGCATCGGCAAGGCGTCGATCGAGGCCATAAGCGACATCCGGTCGCTCGGTACGCGGCCGGGAAACGACATCCAGATGAATTCCAGCCACACGATCTGGGGTGCGACCTGCGAGAGGCAGTCCGGTCACTGGGACCGGATGATGGAGTTGATGGAGTCCTACCAGATCCACAGTTTCCGCTTTCTCGGCACCGACGAGATCCGTAACCTGACCGGCAGCGATGCGCTGATCGACGGTATCATCGATACCGCCAGCGCCCTTGTCCATCCAGGCCATCTCGTGCGCGCGCTGAGAAGGGCGGCCCTGTCGCTCGGCGTACGAATCTTCGAGAAGACGGCGATGACCCGACTTCAGCGTTCGAGCCCGCCTGGCGTCGTGACCGTGCGGGGCACCGTTACCGCGCGCAAGGTCGTGCTGGCGCTCTACGGGTGGTCGCTGGCGATTCCCGAACTGAGGCGGGCCGTCATGGTGATGTTCACCGACGCGGTGATGACCGTTCCGGTGCCCGAACTTCTGGAATCCATCGGCTTTCGCGATGCTCCCGGTTTCACCGATTCACGGACCTTCATCGAATCCTGCCGGCCGACAGCCGACGGGCGCGTAATCGTCACGAAAGCGGGCGGACGGCTTCCCTTCGCCGACCGGCTGGATGCCTGCTGGGCGCACCCGCGTCGCAGCACGGAAGAGCTCACACGCGTGATGGCCGCCTATCATCCCCAACTCGGTGATGTCGCCATCGAGGGAACATGGAGCGGACCCATCGACCGGACCAGCAACGGCCTCCCGATCTTCGGACGCCTCGAGACCTGCCGGGACATCGTCTTCGGCTGCGGGTATTCCGGCGCGGGGATCGTGCCATCGAGAGTGGGAAGCCACATCATCGCCTCGCTGGTCCAGGAGAGGAACGACGAATGGACCCGCTCTCCGCTGGTGAGGAGGCCGGATCGCGCCTTCCCCAGGGAACCCTTCCGCTGGGTCGGAGGCCACTTCGTCCGTGCCGCCATCGAACGCAAGGACCGGCTCGATCACGAGGGCCGGGATCCCGGACCGCTGACCCGGTTCTGGCTGCGCTTCAAACCGGAGAGCTACAAGCCCACCTGACCCCGATTCAGGAAGACCCCGCCATGAGCCGGACAAGGGCTTCGCCGTCGAGAGCGCGGCAGACCTTGCCGGGGGGCCGCAGGGTCGCCATGTCCTCGGCCGCCAGCATGGCGTTCAGCACGGCTTCCTCGATCGCCTCGACCGCCGCGAGGTAGACCGGGTCGGTGAGTTCGTCGTTGATCACCGTCAGGGTGCGCCAGGGGCCCGAGAGCTGCGGCAGCGTGCCGCGGTTGGCCGTGCTGAAGGCAAGGAAGATGTCGCCGGAGTTGTTGCCGCCTGGCGTGCCTCCCCGCCCGATCCCGATGGCGGCGCGCCGGGCGAGCCTCTCGATCTGATGGGGCGCCATGGGAATGTCGGTGGCAAGGATGACGATGATCGAGCCCTGCTCGGCATCAAACAGCCGATTCTGCGCCAGCTTCTCGCCGATTCTGCGGCCCAGCACGGTGAACCACGGCCTCGTACCGTGGTTGGCCTGGACCAGCGCGCCGACGTGGAAGGTGTCGCCTGCGAGATCGAGACGACGTGACGACGTGCCGGTGCCGCCCTTGAACTCGTAGGCGATCATGCCCGTGCCGCCGCCCACATTGCCCTCTGTCACCGGTCCGGGCGCCGCGCCATCGAGCGCCGCCAGGGCATCGGCCTCGGTGACATGCTGGCCGTTGATGTCGTTCAACACCCCGTCGTAGGTCTCGGCGACGACCGGCATCGCCCACAGATGTTCCCTTCTCCATATCTCGCCGTAGGTCCGGATCATCCAGCGCACGGCAGCATGGTGGACGATGCCGACACTGTGGGTGTTGGTGATGCAGACCGGCCCGACAAGATAGCCGCCGTCCCGGATCCAGTGACTGCCGGTCATCTCTCCGTTGCCGTTGAGCGCATGGAGGCCCGCCCATACCGGCTGCGGTTCGCCGGACCGGCCCAGCGGCAGGATGGCCGTGACACCGGTCCGTACGGGACCGTCCACCTCGATCCTGGTCGTGAATCCGACCTCGACACCGGGAATGTCGGTGATGGCGTTGAAGGTCCCGGTCTCGCCCGGAAAGCCGAGGAGTTCGCGCGCCCTGGGTTTCGTCATGTCGGTTTCTTCCCCTTAAAGCCCGAGCGATGCGATGAAGATCGAGAACATCAGCATGAGCGTGGCGATGGCATTGATCTCCGGTTTCACGCCGCGGCGCAGCATGCCGTAGATGAAGACCGGGAGGGTGGTCGAGTCGATGCCTGTACCGGGAGCACGGTCCGAAGCCAGTCATCGAGTTCCCCGGTGGATGCCCCTTCCGCAATGCCGACGAGGACGGAGGACGTCATGCCGGAAGGCCACACCTCCATCATGCGCGGCCGGTGGAAGAGGTGCTGCACGCCGTCGATGGCGACCGGCCCCTCGTGGCCCTCGATGTGCAAGAGACCCTTCAACCGCAGAAGCCGGTCTCCGTGGCTTTCCACAAGATCGGCGACGCTTGAGCGCACATGTTCCCAGGACAGGGATCCGGTGCCCGTCACCGTGACCGAGACGATGCGGTCGTGGCCTTCGGCGTGGGCACGCAGAACCGGCAGCACGATGATCGTGTCACGAAGAAGGTCTTGCGGATGCACCGCACCGCCAACCGCCTCGAGAATGAGGGCGCGGTTGTTGTACAACCTCGCTTCCTCTCTTGCCTTCGCCGGTTCGGCAAGATCGCCCTTGGTAATGACGACGGTATCGGCGAGTGCCAGCTGCCGTTGGGCTTCGGCGTGCCGTTCCACGGATTTTGCTCCGTTCACGGCGTCGAAACAGGTCACCATGCCGGCGACGGTGAATTCGGAAAGACGCAGGGGATCGGCGATGAAGGTCTGCAGGAGAGGCACGGGATCCGCGAGGCCCGAGGTCTCGATGACGACACGCCGGAAGCGCGGAATCTCGTCCCTCTCGCGCCTTTCGAAGAGCGAGAAGAGCGTGGTGACGAGATCGCTTCGCAGGCCGCAGCAAAGGCATCCGTTGTCGAGCAGGAGGGTGTTGTCCTCGCTGGTCTCGAGAAGCACGTGATCGAGGCCGACCTCGCCGAACTCGTTCACGATGACCGCGGTGTCGGCGAACCCCGGATGGCCCAGCAGGTGGCGCAGCAGCGTCGTCTTGCCGCTCCCGAGGAAGCCCGTGATCACCGTGACCGGGATCGGCTCGGCATCGAGCGCCAGCAGTGTCACGGATCGAACCGGTCGCTGCCGATCCAGGTTCCATCCCAGAAGGTTTCGGGGCGCGCCGTCATGACCTCGAAGCCTCCGCAACGCGGTGGCCCGATGGTCCGGTCCCCGACTCGCCCGGCGAGTTCCCGCTTCGCAGCGTCGACGAGACCCGGATCGTCCAGGAGATCGATCGCCGCCATGGTCATCGCCTGGCCGGCGAACGAGGCACCCTTGAACTGGCTCTCGTGGCCCGAGGCCGCAGTCATCGCCCAGTTGTGGAGCAGCACACCTTCGGGGCACGACCAGTTCGCCCTCGCCAGGGGTATGGACCAGCTCGCCTCGCCATCGTCCTGGCCATAAGGGTCGCAGCCCTCTGTGTGGAAGCGGGCCCAACGATCCCACATGAAGTCCTTTCCGGGACTGCAGGCCTCGGCGAGCGCTTCCATGTAGGCCGTGTCCGCGTCGTCCCAGGCCGGCGCCCCGATCTCCCCCATGTTCCGGTAGAGAACCTCGCCAAGCGTATGGTTCGCAAGGTAGCCCCGCGAGGCGGAGATCAGCATCTCCCGGACCACGGTTCCCGTGTGGCGCGCAGAATCGCGGGCGATGGGGACAATCCGGTGGGTGATTTCCTCGGCTCTCTCGAAGGTCTCGTGTCGAACTGTAAGCCAGACCCGGGCCTCGTCGGGTGTGATCGACGGCATGTAGCCGGCAAAACGCAGGACGTGGCCGATGATCACATCGCTGAACTGGTGGGCGCGCAGACGTTCCATCGACTGGACGAAGAGCTCGGCGGCATCGAGCGCGTTCTGCGAGCGCCGCGCACCACCATGGGAGGCCACGCCCTGGAACAGCAGCTCGATCGAAACACAGGAAAGGCAGGGCCTCGAGACCGCACCGTTCTGATAGTCGACGTGGTTGGCGAACAGCATGTCGATGCCCTCGAAGGCGCCGCGTTGAAGCATCGCGATCTTGCCCCAGAGGATTTCCTCTGCCGGCGTTCCAAGGCAGACGATCGTGCCTTCGAGGCCGAGATCCTCCATGGCGTGACGCGCGGCGATCGCGCTGCCGGCACCGGAACCCGCGATCAGGTTGTGGCCGCAGGCATGCCCTGCCCGTTTGCCGTCCGGCGCCTTCAACGGTTCGAGACGGTTGCCCTGTCCAGGCAACGCATCGTATTCGGCAAGGAAGCCGAGCACGGGGCCTTCGCCCGACGACCAGACCGCCCTGAAGGCCGTGGGCAGGCCGCAGGCGCCCCGCTCCACGCGGAAACCATGATCGGCAAGCCATGCCGAGAGCGCCGCTTCGGCGTTGTACTCCATCATGCCGAGTTCCGGTTCGTCCCAGATTCGGCGGTACATGGACCGCGCCTCGGGTTCTACAGCTCTCCAGGCGTCGCCCGCCTTCATCGCTGAACGCTCGTCCACGATCAGCCAGCCGTGTAGCCGCCGTCGACGACCATCTCGGTTCCCGTTACGAAGGTCGATTCGTCGCTGGCGAGATAGACCACCATGTGGGCAACGTCGTCAGCATCGCCCATCCTGCCGACGACATGCTTGTCGATGAGACGCTCGAACTCCTCCTCGCCCAGGGCGTCCCTCACCGAAAGCCCCAACGGCGTGGCGATGTAGCCCGGACAGATGGCGTTGCAGCGGATGTTGTAGCCTTCGCGGCCGCAGTGAACGGCAATCGACTTCGTCAGCAGCCTTACCGCACCCTTGCTGGCACAGTAGGACATCGCATCGGCCGACCCCCGCAGGCCCAGCACCGACGAGATGTTGATGATGGAGCCGCCGCCTACCCGCTTCATGTGCCCGACCACCTGCTGACAACCCATGAACGTGCCATGGAGATTGACGGCCATGAGACGATCCCAGCTTTTCTCGTCGCATTCGACGATATTGTCGCGGGCGACACCGATGCCTGCACTGTTGAGAAGGATCTGAAGCTTGCCGAAGCGCAGCAGTGTCCCGGCGATCACTGCGTGCCACGAGTCCTCTTGGGTGACATCGTGGTGAAGATAGAAACCGCGCCCGCCGATGAGATCGAGGGTCTCGCGCCCTCCCTCATCGTCGATATCCGTGATGCAGACGAGCGCACCTTCCTCTGCCATTCGTATGGCGCTCTGGCGCCCGATCCCGGAGCCAGCGCCCGTGACGATCGCCGTCTTGTTGCGAAGTCTCAGCGTCATTCCACCGTTCCTCCGCCGTCGATCACGAGTTCGGCGCCGTCGACGAGGCGCGATTCATCGCTTGCAAGAAAGACGATCAGATGACCGACATCTTCCGCGTGACCGGTGACGCCCGGCGGCATGTAGGTATCCCACAGCGCGCGCTCGGCAACCGGATCCTCGGCCTCGGCAATGAAGTTCGCGACCATGGGAGTTTCGATCACGCCCGGATGGACGGAATTGCACCGAACGTTCAGGCGGTGACGGGTGCAGTAGTCCGTGATCGCCTTGGTCAGCAGCCTCACACCCCCCTTGCTGGCATCGTAGGCGCAGAGATCCTTGTCACCGACGATTCCGGCGACCGAGGATAGATTGACGATGACGCCGCCCATTGCGCGCATGTGACGAACGGCTGACCTGCAGCCAAGCCAGGTGCCCTTGAGATTGACGTCGAGGACCTCGTGCCATGCCGCCATGGATGTCACCTCGATCGAGCCCCGGCGCAGGATGCCGGCACAGTTCACAAGGACATCCCAGCCCCCGAGCATGGCAAGGGTGGCCTCGACCGCGGCGTTCCAGGAATCGTCCGATCGGACATCGAGAGCGGTTGCAAAAGCCCCGCCGCCGATCTCGTCAGCAGCTTTCCCGGCGCTGGCCGCATCGATGTCCGCGAGCATCACCGTCGCCCCTTCGCGAACAAGCAGGCGTGACGTCGCTTTCCCGATACCGGAGGCTCCGCCGGTGACAAGCGCCCTCTTGCCGTCACATCGTCCCATCGCGTTCCTTCCGTTTCAGCGGACCCTGTCCGTGTGTTGCGGGAGTACGGTCTCCGGCCGTTGTGGAACCGTTCGCCGATCCTTCTTCAGCGCCGCTTCCCGGTGAAGCATGTAGAGGCCACTCGCTGCCACCAGCGTCGAGCCGGAAATGATCCAGATGTCCGGCACCGTGCCAAAGACAAGGTAACCGGTCAGAACGGCCCAGACCATGCTCGTGTACTTGAACGGCGCGATGAGCCCGATTTCCGCCAGGCGAACGGCCTCGATCATCGCATACTGCGCGCCTGCCAGGAGGAAGCCTGCACCACCCAGCATGGCGATATGCTGCCATGTCATGGGACGCCAGGCGGCTGCGGTCCAACCGAACAACGGATCGGCAAGCGATGAAGCGAGCGAAACCGCCATCACCGCGGCCGTCGTGAACATGAGGATCGAGGAGGAGGAATCCGAAACGCTGAGCTTGCGCGTGAGAATATCGCGCAGGGCGAGCGTGACCGCGCTGCCAAGAGGGAGGAGAGCGATGAGCGCAATTCCCTCTCCGGTCGGCCTGAGAACCAGGATGACACCGCCAAGGCCGACGATGACCGCCGTCCAGCGCCGCACTCCGACCTTTTCCCCGAGCAGGGGCACGGCAAGGGCCGTGGCAAGAAGCGGTGCGGCAAACGTGATGGCAAGCGCATCGGCGATCGGCATCAGGCTGATGGCCGTCAGGAACAGGAACATCCCGGTCACGACGATGGCCGACCGCAGCGCCTGCCCCTTTACGTTGTGAACCTTGAGGTTGCTGATCCGACCCTCATGAAGGGCAAAGAGCACGGTGGGCGGAATGACGAAGAAGGACCGCACGAACATGACCTGACCGACAGGATATTCGTCGGTCAGCAACTTGATGATCACGTCGTTGAAAACGATGAGCGCACTTCCCGCGATCATGCACAGGATGCCGCGCACACCGGCACTCATGACACGGTGTATCTGTGTTGGTTCTTCATCACGTCTTTGCCCGGTGACCCGCTTGCTTCAGGCTGCACCGGCATCTCCCGATCGACCCTGTCTGGTGATACTGCACAAAACGGGCACCGAAGGAACCGACCTGTGGGGGTGCACCGGATCGCCGACACCGGCGCCGGCCATCGCAGGCATTGACAGGGCAAGGACAAGCGGCAATGAAAGCCCTGCGCAAGCGGGATTGTGAACCTTGGTGAAACGCGACACCCGGACCGGCCGGTTCGAAATGGGCCTCGACGCCAATTCCGCCAACCATGAACCGCTGACTCCGATCGATTTTCTGGTCCGCTCCGCGGTCGCGCATCCGGCGAGAACGGCATGGATCTACGGCAACAGGAACGTCACCTACGCCGGAATGCACGAGCGATGCCGGCGCCTGGCGAGCGCACTTCGCCGCCACGGGGTCGAACCCGGCGAGAGTGTCGCGATCATGGCACAGAACGGGCCTGCCATCCTGGAAGCCCATTTCGGCGTACCCATGGCCGGGGCCGTCCTCAATGCCCTCAACTTCCGCCTGGATGCCGCATCGATCGCGTTCATGCTGGGCCACGCCGGAACCCGGGTGCTCATCGCGGACCGGGAGTTCACGGACGTGATCCGGGAGGCGCTGGTCCGCCACACCAAGCCGGTTCACGTCATCGCCATCGACGATCCCGACACCGACAACGATCCGGGCTTCGGCGATGTGACCTATGAGGCGTTCCTTCTCGAGGGGAACCCCGAAGACGAACCGTTGCTGCCGGCAGACGAATGGAATGCCATATCGCTCAACTACACGTCGGGCACCACGGGCAATCCGAAGGGCGTGGTCTACCACCATCGCGGCGCCTTCCTGAATGCCGTGGCCAACGGCATGGTGCTGGGTTTCTCGGCCGGAACCGTCAATCTGTGGACCCTTCCCCTGTTCCACTGCAACGGCTGGTGCCACGCCTGGGGTGTGACGGCCTTTGCAGGCACCCATGTGCTGCTGCGCAGGATCGACACGAAGGAGATCTTCCGCCTCATTGCCGAGCACGGCGTCACCAACATGTCCGGCGCCCCCATCGTCCTCAACATGATCCTCAATGCGCCCGTCGACCACCGCAGGAGCTTCCCCGGAACGGTCACCGTCGCGACCGGCGGTGCCGCGCCGCCGAGTGCCGTCATCGCCGGCATGGAAGCGCTCGGTTTCCGTGTCATCCATCTCTACGGCCTCACGGAGACGTACGGACCGGCACTCATCTCGCCCTACCAGGACAGCTGGATGGCGATGGGTGTGGAGGATCGCGCAGCGGAGATGTCCCGCCAGGGTCTGCGTCACCCGATGCTCGCCGGCTACATGGTCGCGGACCCCGGGACGCTCGAACCGGTGCCGGCCGACGGCGAGACGATCGGCGAGATCATGTTGCGCGGAAACACCGTCATGAAGGGCTATCTTGCCAATCCGCAACAGACCGCGAAGGATCTTGCGGGCGGCTGGTTCCACAGCGGCGATCTCGGGGTCATGCACGCGGACGGCTACATCGAGGTCAAGGACCGTTCCAAGGACATCATCATTTCCGGCGGCGAGAACATCAGCTCCATCGAGGTGGAGAACGCCCTCTTCCGCCACCCTCATGTGCTGGAAGCAGCCGTCGTTGCCAGGAAGGACGAGACATGGGGCGAATCCCCGTGCGCCTTCGTCACCCTCAAGCCCGGCATGGAGAACGCCGCGACGGCAGAGAATATCATCGCCTTCTGCCGCGACAATCTTGCACGCTTCAAGGTGCCGCGAACCGTGGTCTTCGGGCCCTTGCCCAAGACCGCCACAGGCAAGATCCAGAAGTTCACCCTGCGCGAACAGGCCGACGCACTCGATGCCGCCACGGGCTGATCACTCCCCGAATCGTCAAGGACCAGAGATACGATGAATTTCAACCGTCCAGCGCCTGAAGATGTCCGACGTGTGACCTGCATCGGAGGCGGCCTGATCGGCTCCGGCTGGGCCGCTGGGTTTCTGGCCTCGGGCTACGATGTCGTCGTCCAGGACCCCAATCCGCTGGCCGAGGCGGCGATGCGCCGCACCATCGAGGCCGCCTGGCCCAGTCTCGAGGCGATGGGTGTCGGGGACTCGGTATCGCCTGAAAAGGTGCGCTTCACCACGGATCTCGAGGATGCTGTCGGGGATGCGGAGTTCGTCCAGGAAAGCGCCCCCGAACGCATCGACATCAAGCAGGCGCTCTATGTCCGTCTCGACGAGGCGCTGCCCAACGATGTGGTGATCGCATCGTCGACCTCGGGGCTCCTGATGACCGACATCCAGGCGACGTCACGGAACGCTTCCCGCATGGTGCTGGGGCACCCCTTCAATCCCCCGTACCTCATGCCGCTCGTCGAGGTGGTCGGTGGCGAGCGCACCGACAGGCAGGCCGTCGACTGGGCCTGCGCCTTCTATCGCGCCGCCGGCAAGCATCCCCTGAAGATGGACCGCGAAGTCCCCGGCCATATCGCCGACAGGCTTCAGCAGGCAATCTGGAACGAGATTCTCTACATGATCGCCGCCGGCGAGGCGACGCCCGAGCAGATCGACGATTCGATCATCCATGGCTTCGGCCCGCGACTTGCGATCATGGGCTACTGCCTGCTGTTTCACATGGCGGGCGGCGAAGGCGGCATGCGCCATTTCCTCGAGCATTTCGATCCGTCCGTGGCAGATGCCTGGACACGCCTGCCGTCACCGCCCATCACGCCCGAACTCACCGAATCGATGGTCGCGGGCTGCCTGCGGTTGCAGGGCGACCGTTCCACTGAAGATCTGGCGAGGCTGCGCGACGAGGCGCTCGTGGGCTACCTCAAACACTTCCGCAAGGTCACCGGCGCCAGTCCTGGTGAATCCTGAGCACCAACCGTCGGGGAGACAGCCGCAATGTCCCAGATCAATCGAGCCCTTGTCCTCAAGAACTATCCGGTCGGCGCACCCCATACCGGGAATTTCGAGCTCGTCGAATCGCCGGTGGGCGAGCCGGGAGAAGGCGAGGTTCTCGTTCGCAGCATCTATCTTTCGGTCGATCCCTACATGAGAGGTCGTCTTCGCCCCGGCCCTTCCTACGCCGAGCCCCAGAAGATCGGCGAGGTGATGGTCGGCGAAGTGGCAGGCGAAATCATCGCCTCGAAGAGCGCCTGCCATGCTCCGGGCGACTTCGTCACGGCCCACATCGGCTGGCAGACCCATGGCGTGGTGGACGGACGCGGTCTGCGCAGACTCGATCCCGAAGCTGCGCCGGTCTCCACCTCTCTGGGCGTCCTCGGAATGCCGGGCCTTACCGCCTATTTCGGAACCCTGGAGGTTCTCGCACCACGCGCCGGCGACACGCTCGTCGTCAACGCCGCATCAGGAGCCGTCGGCAGTGTCGTTGGCCAGATCGCGAGAATCGGCGGATGCCGGGTCGTCGGAATCGCAGGCTCCGACGAGAAGTGTGACTACATCACGAAGGAGCTGAAGTTCGACTCCGCGATCAACCACCGCACGACGAACGACATGAGGGCCGCCCTGAGCGCAGCCTGCCCCCGCGGGATCGACTGCTACTTCGACAATGTCGGCGGCCCGATCACGGACGCCGCCATCGAGAACCTTGCCCTCGGCGCGCGTATCGCGATCTGCGGGCAGATTGCCCAGTACAACGACACCGAAGAGGCCACCGGGCCGCGCAACCTGCGCCATTTCCTGGTCAAACGCGCAACATTGAAGGGCCTTCTCGTCTTCGACTGGCGCGACCGCTACCAGGAAGGTCTTGCCCGCCTGGCGCGCTGGATGAAGTCCGGCGAGATCAGGTACCGCGAGGACATTGTCGAGGGCCTCGAGAATGCGCCGGCGGCCTTTGCCGGTCTCATGGAAGGCCGCAATGTCGGCAAGCAGCTCATCAGGGTTTCCAGCGATCCCACACGCTGAATTGAAGGGAGAAGCAATGAAAATCACGGCCGTCCGTGCGACCCCGGTCAACATCCCCTTCACCGCTCCTTATGTCTTCAGCCACGGTTCGGTGAGATCGCTCACCAAGACGATCGTCGAGGTCGACACCGATGCCGGAATCACCGGCATCGGCGAGGTCGCCGACGGTGACCGCGCCCGTGATGTCGTGGCCATGGGCGAACACCTGACCGGTGTCGATGTCCGCGAGACAGGGACCGCCGAACGTATCTGCCTTCCCGGCAACCGCTACACGCCCTGGGGCAACATCCAGGGTGCAACGCGTGCCTTCGGCGGGATCGAGATGGCGATGTGGGATGCCCGCGCACGCGGCGAAGAGGTCCCGCTTCATGTGCTTCTCGGCGGTGCGGTGAGGACCGAGATCGAACTTTCGGAGTACTTCGGCTTTCGCCTTCCGGGCGTCTGCGAAAAGGGCGAGCAGACGCCCGAGGAGATCGCCGCCTACTGTGCCCGCATGATCGACGAGCACGGCGCCACGAATTTCGAAGGCAAGGTGGCGACGGTCGGCCTCGACGAGGAAGTGACGATGGTGCGCCTCATCCGCGAGGCGATCGGCAACCGGCCGTTGAAGCTCGATGCCAACGGCGGCTGGACGGTCCAGACGGCACGCGAGGCGATGCGGCGCTTCGATGAATACGTCATCCATTATTACGAAGATCCGGCAGAGACCTACGAGGAGATGGCACGGCTTCACCCCTTCACCCGCGCGAACTTCTCGACCCATGTCCTCGATCTGCCCGAGGCCGTGCGCCTCAACGCGCCCGACACCCTTGTCACCAATCTGGTCGATCTCGGCGGTATCCAGCGTACGGTCGAGTTCATTCGCGCCTGCGAGCGCTTCGACATCGGCTTCCGTTTCCACAGCGGAGAAACCGGTGTCGCCAGCGCCGCATACCTGCAGGTCTCGGCCGCCATCGAGCACATCCGCGAGCCCAGCCAGACCCTGTTCCGTTGGTATGCCGACGATGTCGTGAACGAGGGCACCCCGGTGCCGAAGAACGGGACCGTTCCAGTTCCGTCGGCCCCCGGGCTCGGCGTGACTCTCGATCCCGTGGCGCTGAAGCGCTGCCACGAGCGGTTTCTCGAGGAAGGGCCTTTCCCGAAGAGCGGCAGCGGTCCTCGCGGCTTCCGCACGCGCTTCTCGCGCGTGTAGCGCACGCCCATCCACAGGGAGTCACTTCCGCAGACCGCCACGGCGGGAGTATTGATGAGGCCGGTATCAGACGGATCTCGACGATGATGAAGGAACAGTTCAGGAAGATCGAGAACGAGCCCGGCTTCCTCGCGGCTCTCGACCAGAGTGGCGGGAGCACGCCCAAGGCCCTGCGGCTCTACGGCATCGAGGAGGGTGCCTGGGAGAACGACGACGAGATGTTCTCGATCGTCCACGAGATGCGCACCCGCATCATCACCAGTCCTTCCTTCAGCGGTGACCGCATTCTCGGTGCCATCCTCTTCGAGAACACCATGGACCGTGCGATCTCCGGCAAGTCCACGGCCCGCTATCTCTGGGAGAAAAAACGCATCGTGCCCTTCCTGAAGGTCGACAAGGGTCTGGCGGCACAGGAGAACGGTGTTCAGGTCATGAAACCGATGCCCGGGCTCGAGAGCCTGCTCGCCCGCGCTCTCGACAACGGTGTCTTCGGCACCAAGATGCGCTCGGTCATCAAGCTCGCCAATCCCGCAGGCGTCGAAAAGGTGGTGGCACAGCAATTCTCAATCGCACGCCGCATCCACGCGGCAGGTCTCGTCCCGATCATCGAGCCGGAAGTCGACATACACAGCCCCGGAAAGGCCGCCGCGGAGGCCCTGCTGAGAGCATCCCTCATCGCCCATCTCAATGATCCAGGCGACGGTGAAAGGGTGATTTTCAAGCTCACCCTTCCCGAGGAAGACAACTTCTACGAAATCCTCGTCAACCATCCCGGGGTGCTGAAGGTGGTGGCGCTTTCGGGCGGCTACACGCGCGAGGAGGCCAATGCAAGGATGTCACGCAACCACGGTGTCGTCGCGAGCTTTTCCCGTGCGCTGACCGAGGGCCTGCACGTCACCCAGAGCGAAACAGAATTCGACACCCTGCTGGATTCCTCCGTCGAGAGCATCTTCCAGGCTTCCCGGACCTGACTGCCTGCCGGAACCGGGCGCAGGCACTTCGGCTTTCCGAAAGGCATGATGTCATGCCCATCCGATGAATACCTCGCCCTGATCGACCGTGCGGCGGCAATCGGGACGCTGGACGACGACGCCTGGCATGCCTTCACCACCGCCCTCGATGCGCCTCATTCCGCCGTGAGGGCGCGCTTCTCGCCGGCCGCAGCGGGGTGAGTGCACCTCCGGACCGCGCCGACACCGCTCCGGGCGGTCATGTGCATCAGACGATCTCACAGGCGAGCGGGGGGAGCCCGGTGACCTCCGCATGGAGGCGATCACCGCGGACAACCGCTCCGACACCCGCGGGCGTGCCGGTGAAGATGATGTCGCCGGCCCTGAGTTCCACCAGACCGGAGAGAAACGAGACGGCTTCGGCAGTCTTCCAGATCATCTGGTTGACATTGCCCGACTGGCGTTTGCTGCCATTCACCTCGAGAGCGATCCCGGCATTGTCGACATCGGCTGCCCGTTCTGCCGGCATGAGCGCACCGACCGGGCCCGACCAATCGAACCCCTTGGCCATGTCCCACGGCCGGCCTTTCTTCTTCGCCTCGTCCTGAAGGTCGCGACGAGTCAGATCAATACCGACCGCATAGCCGAAGATGCAACGCACAGCAGAATCAAGAGGGATGTCGCGACCACCGCTGCCGATCGCGACAACGAGTTCGACCTCGTGGTGCAGGTTGGCGGTTGCCGGGGGATAGGGAAGAGATCCTCCTCCCGGCACGATCGCCGTGGCTGGCTTGGCGAAAAAAAAGGGATCCTCACGATCCGGATTGCCGCCCATCTCGATTGCGTGATCGGCGTAGTTGCGCCCGATGCAGAATACGCGGGCGACCGGAAACAGGTTGTCAGAACCGTCGATGGCAAGGGCCGTCAATTCGATCGGGGGAATGACGAAAGACAAGATGGACCTCCGCTAAAGGATCGGGAGTAACGACAAGGGGGCGGTCACGGGGTGACGCACAACCCCGTCAAGGTCCCGGATGGCACGCGGATACCGGCAGCTCTCCCGATTTCTGCCGTTCCTCGTCATGGCGCGCCGGAATGCCTTTTTCATGCATCATCCCGGGCAACGGTTCCCGTTATGCAAGCTCAGCGCGGACGGAGTCGGGCTTCTGTCTGGCCTGTTCGGGAACGTCGATGGGGTTTTCCATGAAGGGCGCAGGTGTGACGTCCATTGTCGAACTCTTCCCTGTTGCGACCGCTTGCCTCTAAATTGAGGCTCGGTATCAAAGCCATCATCGACGGGCCTCATGAGCACCGCCTTCACTGTCGGCACACAGCAACGCTGATAGATATCGGATTCTCCATCGCAATCCCTCCACGCCATGGTCACGTGGACAGCATCGCTCCGAAACAGAATCAAAGTAGGGATGCTATGCGTTACCGCTTGCAATTCAACCGGCTACCGAAACGTCCCCGCCCGGCCGTACAGAACCTCGGCACTTGGGACCAAAACCTTCGCACTCGATCCTTCGCATTGAGATCGGCCCCATCGTGCGGACTCGATTGGCTGCGATCCACACCTGCCGTGAGGCCGAACTCGTCCAGCACCGTTGGTGGCCTCGCCCCTGATCTTCTCGTCGATGCGGATTCGAACGACCGTGCGCATGGACTGCATCGTCGCCTGACTTGACGGCCGGGGTCTATACCGCTCCTGGACGACGCACCTCCTTGCCGGCTGACCGAGCATCCGCCTGCGATCACCGATCCTCCAGGATGGATCCAGGCGAGGCGGAAATCTGGGTTTGAACCGAGTTGTCTGGAATCCGGAACCTGTCGGCTTGACCGGGAGTCCGAAACGGGCGTTCAATAGCTGCCAGCACAGGTCATTTGTCCGGACGCGTGAAACGAGGACTGCGGCATGCCGGATGGAGAAATCCTGGTTGAGGCCCTGACGAGATCGGGATTCCGTGTATTCGGCGATGTGATCGAACGCGACTCTGGATCGTGCTTTGAAATCAACGACGGCGAGGTCCTGCGCCACCACGATCTTGCGAAGGTGGACGTGACGGCAGAAGATGGCAGGCCCGTGATCAGCATCTTCCAGGTGGTGAAACCGGCGGCACCTCCCCTCCGGCTGCGCCTCATGGAGCGCCACCCGATATCCAGCCAGGCCTTCATTCCGCTCGACGGTTCGGATTTCCTCATCGTCGTGGCACCGCGTGACGCCCGGCCGGAGATCGGCAACATGCGCGGTTTCGTGGCGCGAGATGGCCAGGGCATCAACCTTCACCCGGGCGTCTGGCATCACCCCCTTATCGCACTCGATGCCGGCGATTTCCTGGTCGTAGACAGGTCTGCCAGGGGCAATGCATTCGGTCAGGACTACGAGGAGGTGATCATCGGGGGCGAGAACATTCAGGTAACGTTCGAGATGGGATGAACATGACAGGCAACAGCCGGATATTCGATGAGATCCTCGGAGCGTTCGTCCCCGCCAGGGAGAACGTGCTCGCGGAACGCTGGCCCAACCTGGCGGATTCCCGGCTGGGTGCCGTGGCGGTCTTCGCGAACGACGAGTGGTTTGCACCCAAGGAGCGCATGCTAGAGCCCCGGTCGGCGCGCTTCATTGCGGGCAAGTACGACGATCACGGCAAGTGGATGGACGGATGGGAGACCCGGCGAAAACGAACGCCGGGACACGACTATTGCATCGTGGGACTCGCGGCGACCGGACGAATCAGGGGCTTCGACATCGACACGAACCATTTCACCGTGAACTATCCGCCGGCGGCCTCCATCGATGCCTGCAGATGCGACGGCGACCCTGGGGACTCGACAAACTGGACCGAGATCCTGCCGCCGGTGCCGTTGAAGGGCGATTCCCACCACATCCACGAGATTGACAATGACGGCCTGTGGACTCACGTGCGCATCAACATCTACCCCGACGGGGGCGTGGCACGTCTGCGCGTTTATGGCGAGATTGTCCGCGACTGGAAGGAGGTGGCAGAGGTGGACCTCGCGGCGATCGAGAACGGTGGCTGGCTCGTCGATTGCAGCGACCAGCACTACGGGTTGCCTGACAATATCCTCTATCCGGGTGTCGGCGCCAACATGGCCGAGGGCTGGGAGACCCGTCGACGACGCGAACCCGGCAACGAGTGGGCCCTGTTCCGCCTCGGGTGCCCCGGCATCGTCAGCCGTGTCATCGTCGACACCACCCACTTCAAGGGCAACTATCCGGATCGCTGTTCGATTCAGGCAGCAACGCATGTCGCCGACGATTCCTCGGCCGTGGCGTCCTCGCTCTTCTGGCAGGACCTGTTGCCCGAACAGAAACTCGACATGGACCGGGTCCACACCTTCGAGAGCGAAGTCATGGACCTTGGCCGCATCACCCATGTCCGCTTCAACATGATTCCCGACGGCGGTGTAAACAGGCTACGCCTCTTCGGCCGGCCGGAAACAGCCTGAGGTGGCGGAAAGCGCGAAGGAAAAGGAGACCCTTCATGAACGCCTGAACTTACCTATCAACAAGGAATGAACCAGTTTCAAGGCAAAAGAGAGGAAAGCCAATGATTAGGAGACATATCATCAGATCGACAGTTGCCGCGGTCATGGCGCTTGGCATGACCGCCGTATCTGTTCCCGTCTGGGCCGACGCCTACGACGACATCATGGAGCGCGGCAACATGATCGTTGCCATCGATCCGACCTTCGCACCCTTCGAGTACACGGATTCGGAAGGCAGGATCATCGGTTACGACCCGGAACTGCTCGAGGCTATTGCCGAGGACTGGGGCGTCGAGATCGACTATCAGGTCATGGCCTTCAGCGGCGTCATCCCGGGCCTCATCGCCGGATCGTTCGATTTCACCGCGACGGCCCTCAACATCACGGCCGAACGAGCCCAGAAGATCGACTTCACGATACCCATCACGTCAACCGTGAACGCCGTCCTGACGACCATGGGCAACGCCAACGTGATGAGCAGCGACATCAATGACCTTTCGGGTCACGGGTGCGCCGTCAAGCAGACCACGCAGCCCGAGCAGATGATGCAGGCGATGAACGAGGAACTGTCGGCCTCGGGCATGGACGAGGTGGAGCTCCTGAGTTTCGATACCGTGGAGCAGACCATTGCCGCCCTTGCCGACGGACGGGTCGATTGCGTCGTCGATGACATTGTCGTGCTTCACCAGGCCATGGCCAGCCGGCCCGACATCGAGATGGAGGTCGTTGGCGAAATCGGCACCAAGGCCGTGATTGGCTGGGGAACCAACAAGGACGATCCGAAGCTCAATGCGGCGCTCAACGAAGCCCTGAAGAAACTGAAGGCCAACGGCACGATGGGCGAACTTCAGGAGAAGTACTTCGGCTTCCGGGTCGACAATCTGCCCGAAGAGAACTTCATTCCGGAGGGTTAGGTACCCGGCCGATCGGCTGATCGATCCGGAAAACAACTGACAGGCACAGGGGCGGCGTGCCGCCCCTGTGCCTCCTTTCGCGGTATCAACGAAGCACATGTTCAATACCGAACTCTTCCTGGAATCCGTTCCCATTCTCGCATCGGCGGCGATCGTCACGGTGGAGCTGACGGTCTGCAGTGTCGTCCTCAGTCTGCTGTTCGGCACGCTCTCCGTAATGCTCCAGCTGTCGAAGATCCCGGGCGGTTATTTACTCAGCCGGACCTACGTCAGCATCATGCGCGGTACGCCGTTGCTGGTGCAGCTCTTCTTCGTCTTCTTCGGCCTGCCGCTCCTGGGCATCAAGGGTCAGGCATTCCTCGCCGCAGCCGTGGCGATCGGACTGAACAGCGGTGCCTACACCACCGAGATCCTCAGGGCGGCAGTCCAGAACGTGCCCGACGGACAGATCGAGGCGGCCCGCGCCATGGGCATGTCGAACCGGCAGGTCTGGTTCCGGGTGATCCTGCCGCAGGCCTTCGTGGTAAGCCTTCCCGCGCTCACCAGCGAGTTCACGATCGTCCTCAAATCGACACCGCTTGCCTCGGTCGTCGCGGTGACCGAACTCACCTATGCCGGCGTCGTCATCCAGGCACGAGCTTTCAGCGCCGTCGAGATCTTCCTGCCGATAGCGGCAGGCTACGTCCTCATCGCCCTTTCCTTCACCCAGGTCTCCCGTTGGCTGGAGCGCCGCTTCCGGCTTCTGCATAACTGAAGGAACACGCGATGGATCTCGATCAGATCTGGAAGTACGCGCCGCTCCTGCTCGAGGGCCTCAAGGTCACCGTCATCATCTCGCTGGCGGGCATCGTGCTTTCCATCGTGACCGGAGCCCTTCTGGTTGCCTTGCAACGTTCCGGCATCCGGCCTCTCGTCGTCTTCGTTCGTGTCTACACCGAGATCATTCTGGGCATCCCGATCCTGGTGCTGCTCTATGTGATCTACTTCGTGCTGCCGGATCTCGGCCTGAGGCTTTCGGAAGTGGCGGCAGGTCTCGTGACCCTGACGCTCTACTATTCGCCCTACATGGCCGAAATCATGCGCGGCGCCATCAACGCCATTCCGGCCGGGCAGCTGGAAGCGGCACGAGCCGTCGGCATGTCCCGCCTTGAGGCTGCACGACGGATCATCGTGCCGCAGGCTCTGGGCCTCATCATCCCGCCGCTTACCGGCATTTCCATCGGGCTTGTCAAGGATTCGGCGATTCTCTCGATCATCTCGGTGCACGAATTCGCCTTCGAGACCAAGCAGGTTGTCGCCCGGACCTACGCCCCCTTCGAATTCTGGACCTTTGCCGCCATCTGCTACTGGTCCATTCTCTTCGTCTGGGAAAACGCCATGCGAACCCTGGAGCGGCACGTGACCCGCTACCGCAGAGCACAGTGAAGGTGTGGGAGTCACTCCGCCGATTGCACAGCACGAAAATGCCACCCAACAGGTCGTGCTCTGCAACGACGTACTATTCGATCCATCCTCTTGTCGATGACTCGACATCACAGTCCTGGATTTGCGGCCTCACCCTTCACCGGTCCAGTCGGTTTCGTCATAGGTGGGCTGTTCGTAGTCAGCAAGATTTTCGAGCTTGCAGATTTGCGGCTCATCACCCAACGGGGTCGAAACGCCGTCACGGAACACCCACTCGCCTCGGGTTGGCGTACTCTCCGCCCGAACATAGCTGTTCAGCAGGAACGGTCGATTTCTCGCGGAAGTGTTGGGTCCTGAGCCATGCACCGTAGTGAGAGTCCAAATGACGAGATCACCGGGTTCCAGAACGACAGGCACCGCGTCATCCGGGTTGAGTCCGGCGGCGAGAAGTTCGGTTCGTTGCGTCATCTCGTTCATGACGCTTGGTGCACCCTGTGCCAGCGGTAACCTGCCGAGCTTGTGGCTGCCCGGGAAGACTCGCAAGGTACCGTTGGAGTCGTCCTGGTATTCAAGCGCGAGGCCAGTCGTGATCGAGTTCCGCTCGATATCATCGAACAGATCGGCACGTGGACGAAAGCGGATATCCTGATGGTAACGATAGAATGTGTACTTTCCATCCGGTTCCTTCCAGTGGATCTGATTTGCCATTTGTTTGATGTTGCACCCAAGCAGCGGTTCCAGAACTTCCAGGTACCGCGGATGTCGACGCTGCGCTTCCAGTTCAGGATTGACCCATGATGCCCAGTACGTCTGCAAGACAACCTTTTTTCCGGCACCCGGATCGTTCAGGATTTCGTAAGCGAGATTTCGATGCCTGAAGGTACAACGATGTTTCATCGCTTCTTCGTAGACCTGATCCACCGCCGCGCGTAGCGCCGCAACCTCGTTCGAAGTCAAGAATTTCGGCACTACGGTGTAGCCGTACTCTTCCAGGTCGGTTACATGTCCTGGCTTCATTCTCTTTCCCCTGCCGCCATGATTACTTTGGCCTCGACATTGCGGGCTGATAATACCCAACATGGGAATGGCATCCAGCACCTGCCATCGAGGACCGCAAGAGCTGGTTGCGAACTTCGCGAGCGGCACCAACCGATGCCTCGCCGGTCCTTGCCGATGCAAGCAGAATCGCGGCGCGCCATCGCGTCTCGGTCAGCGTGTGGGCGGAAGCGACGGCCAGGAATGCGTCGCTGACGCCCGCACGGCAACACGCGAACCCCTTCAATTCGTTGTCCTGAACGTCGTAGACTGTCTTCCGTCGAAGAAGGCGGTTGGGTCAGGCGGGATCCGGGCATGATTGTTTCTCCTCTGATCTGTTGCATCGGGGGGAAAAGCACGTTGCTTTTGTCCCCCTATGGTTGAAGAACGAGAGAGAAACGTGCAATATTTCAATTTGTTACATCACAGAAAGTGCGGTGTTAAGGTGTGGCCATGACGGACAACATTCCTGCGATTCGCGCCGAACATCTGGTGAAGACCTTCGGAGATCTGACGGTTCTCAACGACATCAGTATCGAAGTGGCCAAGGGCGAGGTCGTCTGCGTCCTGGGTCCTTCCGGCTCCGGCAAGTCGACCCTGCTGCGCTGCCTCAACTGGCTGTCGCCGCCGACCTCGGGGACGGTCTGGATCGGCGATGAAATGCTGGGCATGGAAAGGACCGGCAACGGCGCCCTGAGGCCGTCGGGCGATGCCCGGTTGAGGCAGCAGATGAGCCGCATCGGCATGGTCTTCCAGTCCTTCAATCTGTGGCCCCACAGAACCGCCATCGGCAATGTCATGGAAGGGCCGATGATCGTGCGCGGCCTCTCCAGAGAGGCCGCCCGTGAGCGGGCCATGGCGCTTCTGGAACGGGTCGGCCTGAAGGACAAGGCCGAGAGCTATCCCGCCAAGCTCTCCGGCGGCCAGCAACAGCGTGTGGCCATCGCCCGCGCTCTTGCCATGGAGCCGGAAATCCTCCTGTTCGACGAACCCACCAGCGCACTCGATCCGGAACTTGTCGGAGAAGTCCTCGACGTCATGCAGGTGCTCGCCGAGCAGCACACCACAATGATCGTTGTCACCCATGAGATCGGATTTGCCAACGAGGCGGCCGATCGCATCGTGTTCATGGATGAAGGCCTCATCATCGAGGAAGGACGGCCGGCCGACTTCCTCTCCAGCCCGCAGGAACCAAGATCGCGGCAGTTCCTGGATCGTTACATGAAAAGGACACCGTTTGCTGTCCTGCCTTCCCGCTAAGGAACCGGAGATCGACCATGCCCACGCTCACTCCCCATGCCAGCCCCTACAACTGGCTCGCACCCGAGTTGCAGGGGGCCGACAGGCCGAAGGAGGTCGCTATCCATGATCTCACGCTCGAGGGCGACGGCGAGGAAATGGCCGGCGTTTACCTGAGTGAGGCCGATCGCATCGCCATCGCCAGAAAACTTGGCGAGGCCGGCGTCAGACGCATGTCCGTCCTCGGCAACTCGCCCATGCCGTCGGCGGACGATATCCGTTGCGCCGAGAAGATCGTTGCCCTCGATCTGCCGGTCCGGTTGAGTTCCTTCGTCAAGACCTCCGAAGAGATCGACATCGCCAGGAGAACGGGCTTGCACGACATCGATATTCTGGTCGGGGTCAACGATGCCCTTCTGCCGGCCGGCAGGAGCGGTGCGGACATCATCGATCGCTGCCGCCGCCTGACAGACCACGCCAGAGCTGGGGGAATGCACACATGCCTGATGTGCATGGACGCCACACGCACCCGGCCGGAGTTCCTGGAACAGCTGATCAGGGAACTCACGCCACATTGCGACGAATTCACCATCGGCGATTCCGTCGGCACGATCTCTCCCTGGGGTCTCCACCATCTCGTCGGGCTCGTGGCCGGCTGGACCGACCGGCCGCTTCAGGTCCATCTCCACAACCATTCCTCGATGGCCGTCGTCAATGCCGTGGCGGCAGCACTGGCGGGAGTTTCGACCATCCAGACCACGGTCAACGGTCTGGGCGAATTCACGGGCCTCGTGCCGCTTGAGGAATTCGCCGTGGCCGCCGAAATGCACATCGGAATCTCTACGGGAATCGATCTTTCCTGCCTGAAGAAACTCTCGGAACTTGTAGCCAGATCGACCGGCGTCCAGATCTCCCGGCAGAAACCGGTGGTGGGCGATTCGGCTTTCGCGGTGCCCGAGACCGAAGAGATTCAGCAGATGTTCTGGGAGCTTCACAAGGAGGGGCGGTTCGAGGAGGCGCTCATCTATCCACCCCGGCTGGTCGGCAACCGCCATCATCTTTCGATCGGACGGCGCTGCAACGAATTCACGATCCTCTACAGTCTCTCGGTCCTGGGCTGGACGGCAGACGCCGAAACGGTCCGGGACATCGTGTCGGCGGTTCGCAACCACATGTCCGGTTACAAGGGTTTTGCCCTCATGACCCTGGAGGAATTCCGGGATTTCGTCCTGGAAGTCGGCTTCGACTTGACTGCATCGACGGCTTCCTGAATGTCGGGAGTCCCGACTTCCCGACGACGATTCATATCTCCCGAAACGACCGGTCTCGCCATGAAGCTCTGTTCCTATTGGCTCGATACGGCTCCTGCCTTCGCGTCCGGTGCGTCGGATTGCGTGCCGGCGAACTGCGATGTAGCCGTCGTCGGAGGCGGTTTCACCGGTCTCTCTGCAGCCCTTGGTCTGGCTCGACAGGGAATCGATGTCGTCGTCCTCGAAGCCGATGGCGTCGCCGCTGCCGCATCCGGCCGCAACGGCGGACACTGTAACAACGGGCTTGTCAGGAACTTTGCGGCGGCTGCGGAAAAGTACGGCCTTGAACGGGCCGGCGCCTTCTATCGGGCCTTCGATGCGGCAGTGGACACCGTCGAGCAGGTGGTCGTGCGAGAGACCATCGATTGCGATTTCCGGCGCAACGGCAAGATCCAGCTGGCCGCCAAACCAGGTCATTTCGAGGCTCTGGCCAAAGCCCACGACCTCCTCGCCAGGGGCACGGACAGGGAAACGGCGCTCGTTCCCGCTTCGCAGATAGCAGGCGAGATCGGATCGTCGCGTTTCCATGGCGGGCTTGTCTACCGGCGCAGCGCCATGCTTCATGTCGGGCGCTTCGGTGTCGGCCTTGCCGAAGCGGCCGCACGTCAGGGTGCGCGAATCTACGAGCAGGCGAAAGTGACCAGGCTGCGGCGCATTGAGGGTTCGCGCCATGAACTCGTGTCGGCACGGGGAACCCTCAGGGCAGAACGGGTCCTGATGGCAACCGGTGCCTCCAGCGGCACCGTCCTGCCGTTCCTGGGGCGCAGGATCGTGCCGGTCGGCAGCTTCGTGATCGCGACCGAGCCGCTGGCACCCGATCGGATCGCCGCCATCATGCCGACGCGTCGAACGGCGGTGACCACGAAGAACATCGGACACTATTTTCGCATCTCACCCGATGATCGGCTGATCTTCGGCGGACGGGCGCGTTTCGCCTCCTCCAGCGAACAATCGGACGCCAGGAGCGGTCATGTGCTGGCCGGCAACCTGAGGGAGATCTTCCCCCAAATCGCCGATGTCGGAATCGACTACTGCTGGGGCGGTATGCTCGACATGACGATGGACCGCCTGCCGCGGGCAGGCGAAAAGGACGGCCTCTACTATTCCGTGGGATACAGCGGCCACGGTGTCCAGATGTCCGTCCACATGGGAGCGGTGATGGCCCGAGTCATGGCAGGCGATGTGGAGGCGAATCCCTGGCGCGGTCTCGACTGGCCTGCGGTTCCGGGACACTTTGGCAAGCCCTGGTTTCTTCCGATGGCCGGTGCCTGGTACCGTTTCCTCGATCTCGTGCGCTGACGCATCAACGCCCTTCCATGTCACGAAGTGCTGCTTCCGCCTCTTCGAAGAGCCATTCCCTGAAGGCGCGGATCGATGTCTCGTGCGAGTGTCTCTCCCGGTACACGACGTAGGTCTGTGTCCCGGTCGGCAGACGAAGACTGAAGGGCTCTACGAGCAATCCCGATTTGAGGTCGGAAGCGACGAGCAGGGGAGTCGTCAGCACGATTCCCTGAGCTTCGATGGCGGCCCTCAACGCATGGCCGTGGACTGTGAAGCGGAGTCCACGCCGCGCATCGACAGTATCGGCGCCCGCTGTCTGCAGCCATTCACCCCAGGTTGGCCAGTAACCCTTTCCCGAGGGCCAGTCGAGGTGGATCAGCGTGTGACGGCGAAGATCCGATGGCTCGCGAATGGCGTGCTCTCCCTGAACAAGGGCATGATGGCACACCGGAAAGACCTCCTCGTCGAACAGTTTTTCGGCTGCAAGGCCCGGGTAGCTGCCGCCACCCCAGCGTATCCCGATATCGAACTCCTCGCGGTCGAAATCGACAAGGCGGTCCGAGGCGTCGATGAGGACATCGAGATCCGGATATCTCGAGCGGAACCGGGCGAGCCGTGGCACCAGCCAGTTGCCGGCGAACGTCGTCTCCGAGGTGACCCTCAGGAGCGGTCCTGTCCGGTTCTCGCGCATGCGCCGCACACCCTCGGCGAGATGGTCGAAACCCCTCTGCAACTCCGCCATGCCGGCAAGCGCCGCCGGTGTCGGCACGATCGCACGGCCCTTGCGTTCGAAGAGGTTCACGCCCAGGTGCTTCTCAAGCAGGCGAATCTGGTGGCTCACCGCCGCCGGTGTCACATGCAGTTGCTCGGCGGCACGGGTGAGGCTCATGTGCCGTCCGGCAGCTTCCAGGGCACGCAGGGCATTGAGCGAGGGCAGGCGATCGGTCATTGAGGAATAGTAAAAGATTGTCGCGAGATTTCTCGCTTGAATATGATGATGAAGATAGCGAAATCAAGGGGTGAAGGGCAATCACGGATTACCCAACAGCTGACAGGAGATGAAGAAATGTTTGACGGGATCCGCAAGTCCATGGTCAGGTGTCGCGTCCTCGAGCAAGTCGCCCGCCTCGACAGCCATCTGCGTGAGGACATCGGCATGGGCCACCTCCAGGCGAGACATGAGCCGGTCCTGTTGATGACTCGTGGGCCGTTCGAGCGCTACACTCCCTGACATGGCGATAGCCCTGCGACCGGCTTCCTCGCGCCTGAGGCGCATCGACAAGGTCTGGGCGGCATGCGGTCTCATCCTGCTTGCCGTCCTGGCCTTCGATACCGCGTTGTTCAGCGCCTCGCTGGAGATGCTGTGGAAGAGCTGGTTGTGGACCCTGCCGTTTGTTCTCGTCTCCAGCATGCTCGCGGCCTCGATCGCCGCGACGGCACTCGACCGTCCCCTCGGGGAAACCCTGCGCCGCCGCGCCAGGGAAGCCGTGCTGCTCGCGGGCATTCTGGGCGCCCTTTCGCCGTTCTGTTCGGTCAGCGTCGTGCCACTGGTTGCAGGCCTTCTCGCCGCCGGCGTGCCGCTGGCACCTGTCATGGCCTTCTTCATCGGTTCGCCGCTGATCGATCCGGAGATGTTCGTGCTGACAGCGGGAATAATCGACCTGCCCTTCGCTCTTTTACGCACGATCACCGCCATTCTTTCCGGACTCATCGCTGGCTTCGCGACGCTGGCACTTATCCGCTTCTCGTGGGTGCGCTCGCCCTTGAGAGACGATATTCCCTTCGGCGAACTCGGGACGGTCTACGGGACGGGGTGCGAACTCGACGATGCAAGGCCGGTCATGCTGGCCTTCTGGCGGGACCCGGAACGAAGGACCCGTTTCACCAGCCAGGCCCGCGCCATCGGTTTCTTCATGTTGAAGTGGCTGACCCTTGCATTCGTCATCGAAAGCCTGCTCCTGGCCTGGATTCCGCCGGAGACTGCTGCCGGCATCCTGGGCTCCGGCGCATGGTGGACCGTGCCCGTGGCCGCGTTCATCGGCATGCCCACCTACCTCAACGGCTATGCCGCGGTGCCGGTGATCGACGGACTGCTTCAACTCGGCATGGAACCGGGTGCGGCGATCGCCTTTCTCATCGGTGGCGAGATCACCAGCATCCCCACGGCGATGGCGGTGTTCGTCATCGTCCGCCGCAAGGTCTTTGTGCTCTATCTGGGACTGGGACTGGGGTGCGCCATCCTGATGGGCTGGCTCACCCAGGCTGTCACCGCACTCGTCTGAAACAGCGGCTGGCGCGCTCTATGCCCTTCCGCGCCCGAAGATGGCGTCGATCGAGATCGGACCTGCGCCTCGCGTCAGTGGGACAAGCAGCAGGAGGATCCAGATGAGCCTCTGATCGAGTATCTTGGCATCGGGAACATTGTCGAACCAGACACCGATCGTCGTTGCGCCGGCACCGTGGCCCACGACGTCGACGATGCTCACCACGACGATGAACCCGATCATCGCGACGCTGGCGGTACGCGTGAAGAGCCCCACCACGATCAGTGCAGGGATCAGAAATTCCGCCCACATACCCGCCAGAACCACAAGCCAGGCGATGATCCCGAGTTGCGAGGGATCGTAGCCCACGGCTTCCATCTGCGCCGGAAGGATCTGGGCATAGGCCCCGACCGATGGTGAGAAGATGCCTTCAAAGCCCTGTCCCAGCTTGGTCATGGCGGAGGCCCAGAAAAATGTCGCGAGCGTGGCGAAGAACACCAGTCGCGCCAGGGTCGTGAGGAAACCGCCGCCCAGCAGGCGCCCCAGCGATCCGAAGATCCGGTCTTCAAGAGAATAGAGTGTGTTCATGTCGGAGTTTCCGTTGTGTTACGTGATGATGGTCCTGATGACGTGTGCCTCCAGGATGACGCCGAGACTGGCAGCAAGATTGAATTCAGGTTCCTTTCTGCCGGCTGATTGTGCCGCCCGGCCCAGCGGCGTGCCACCCCGCAGGCAGAACAGAAAAACAGCGGCTCCGGGAGGAAGCGGGCGAAGAAGGACCGTATCCCCGGGCCGTGACACCAGAACATCCTCGGCACATGACCCGATAGCGGACCGGTCATCTGTCGAGTTGTAGCGCCATATGGACCAGATCGGATGTTCAGATCGAACAATGCGGCAGGAAGCCCTCAGGGCAAAGCGGATTTCTTCCAGCGACGCGGCGTCGAGGTCACGCAGTACCAGCGGGTCGGCGCAGCAATCGTCAGCCGCGAAATAGGACATGCGGCGCGAATGTTCGAGGCGCGCCACGTCGCCAAGATAGGGGAGCCTGCTGACCGGATCGAAGCCATCGATGAAGGTCGGAAAGCCGTCGCCGTAGAAGATGATGCAGGGAGAACGAGGGGGGTGGGCACGGACGAAGGCGCCGGCCATAGCGCGGAAGAACGACTCGCCGACGATGGACCGCGTCACTGGAAATCCTTCCTCCAGGGCATCGACAAGGGACTTCACGACATTGTTGCGGTAGATGTCGAAGCGGCGCGCTGCCGGCATCCCGTCCGGCCGGAGCATGCCGTCGGGAACGGGTATCGAGGAATCGAGCAACGCTTGCGAGAAGCGCTCCTGGCTGTCAGGCATGCCGGCTTCCACTCATCAGAACGCTCCTGGCCCGCTCGGCTTCGGCGACCAGCCGAGGCCATTCCGGAACGTCGTTGTCCCATTCGATCAGTGTCGGCAAGGGGCCAGTTGATGCGCAGACCTCCGAGAACAGCGCCAGGACCTCATCGGTGACCGGATTGCCGTGCGAATCGATGAGCAGGAGGGAGCCGTCTTCGTCCCGGTCGACGTGGTGGCCGGCGAGGTGAATTTCGGCAACCTCGGCAAGCGGAAACTGATCGAGGTAGGCGCGCGCGTCGAAGGATTGGTTGACCGCAGAGACATGGACATTGTTGATATCGAGCAGCAATCCGCATCCCGTGCGTGCAACGACCTCCGTCAGAAACGCGGTCTCGCTCATGGTGCTGCAGGAATAGGCGAGATAGTTCGACGGGTTCTCGAGCAGGATCCGGCGGCCGAGGCGTTCGTGGATCTCGTCGATATGGTCGCACACCCTCGCCAGCGTGACCTCGTCACAAGGCACGGGAAGAAGATCGTTGAAACAGCGGACGCCGTGGCGGGACCAGGCAAGGTGTTCCGAAACCATTGCCGGAGAGAGCCACGACACAAGATGGACGAGGCGCTCAAGATGTTCGCGGTCGAGCCGCCCCTCTGAGCCGATCGAGAGGCCGACACCGTGACAGGACACCGCAAATCGTTCGGCAATGCGTTTCAGCGTGGCGATCCTGGGACCGCCGTCCGCCATGTAGTTTTCCGCATGGATCTCCAGCCATGCCACCGGCCCGGGCGCCGTCAGCACGTCATCGAGGTGCCGTGTCTTGAACCCTACGCCGACGTCCAGCGGAAGACCGCCGCAGCGCCGGTTGTCGTCGTTGGCCATGCTGGCGAAAGGTGTACCGCGTCCCGGAACCCTCCGGGACGCGGCATTGCGAAGGTTATCCGGAAAGGTCGCGATCCAACTCTTCGAGAGATCCCATCCGGCCTTCAGGGAGTTCCATGGCAAGACAGGTCCCGGCGGGAACCAGGGACCAGGCGTTGCCCTGGTAATCGACCGTTGAGGTGCCGGCGCAGGTCGTGCCTTCGCCTGCGGCGCAGTCGTTCTCGCCGGCGAGAGCCACACCGTAGCATGGCTCGTTCTCGTCGGCCCAGACCGGACCGTTCGTATGGACTGCGAGTGCTGCGGCGACGGCACTCGCCACCGCCAGACCCTTGATTATCTTGTATGCCATCACTGTTTCCTTTCGTGTTTGAGCGCTGAACAACCCCTCATCAGGTGTCGCCCTGAGGTGGCTCCGGCGACGTCGGATCATGCCATCCGGACACCCCGTTGAGAATGACAAGGATAGACATTCTTCCGCCTTGTGCCAGCCCAACCCGCGACCCGTCCCGTCATGGACTCTTAATCTGGGTAGCCCACATCGCGATCGTCAATCAGCTCGCGTATCCATTCCGCGTCGCAGGCCTTGTCGGCCAGGAGAAAGTTGTCAAGCGGCAGGCCCTCCAGCAAGGTCCCGTCGACCGTGTCATTGTGCGCACCAGGAGCTTGAGCGCAGCCATGTGTTCCCGACGGTTCATGATTTTATCCTCAAGGACTTCGCTTTCGAGACCGATAGCGCGTCAAAACATTACTTCTATGACGGACGATGAATCGACCTCTGCGTCGTTGACATTGCGGGTTTGCAGAACCGGGCGTGACGGGTGCTGAAATCGACCTGGCGGAGTTCAGCGCTGATGCGAAACCGCCGGTCCAACCCTTCGAAATCGTCATCGTCGATGCCGAAGACTTGGACCAATGCGAAAAATTCGGACCGCTTCTCGGACGATTGACGCCGCCCGCTCATCCGGCTCTGTTACCAGGAGTTCCATAGAGCCTTGTTCGACCTCTCCCGCAGGTTCGGCAATGTAACGAGCAAGTGCACAGCGATTCTCGGGACTGGAAGGCCGCGCCGCTCAAGAGCGCCATAGAACCGTTCCTCGTAATTCGAACGGGACCACGAACGTCTCGGGGCCAACGCGTTGGGGCAGTTACGTTGACTTCGCTGGCAACGCCGCAAGAGCCCTCCGCAATTCCACCAGAGCCAATGTGTCACGCGCGCAGTACGCGCGGAGATTTCCAAACATGCGCTGGCGCTCCGTAAGGCGGGGTTTGGAAAGGGCGATCATATAGAGAACTGCGGCGGCCCGACCGTCAGCAACAGCGAGATCATCGTAACCCATCCCCGGCACCAGGGCAGGAAGGACATTCTTGATCGAGAACGAGCCGCCGAACTCCGGGTGATAATAACCGTTTCGGACGACCGGAAGCAGATCGAACAGCCGCCGCCCGATGGCGTTGAGAGCGTTCGCCCGGTCTGGTAGTGCTGAAGCCAGGCCGTGTATCACCCGGCGTTCGTAATCCGAATAGGTGCAGATCGACCCTTCGCCGCCGGCGGTCGCGATCAGGCGGTCGGCGAGCTCCGGGCGCGGATCATCGGTTCGCTCGTGGAGATAATCTGTATGCCCGGGCAGGCCACGGCCGTTCTCGGCATGTACCGAGAAGAGGAATGGAATTTCCTGGTACGGACGTGTACCGGCGAAACGAGGAATTGCCGGGGCGAAAGATTCGAAATCGAGGTGGAGGATCGGCGGCGTGATTTGGTCGAGATCCCTGTGAAAGTCGCCGTGCACCACAGAGCGGCCTTCACGGGCGGCCTGGCGGACGATGAGCTGCAATTTGGTGAGTGGAAAATCGTCCGGCACATCCCGAATTTCTTCGATTCCCGCGGCTTCGAGCAAGGCCCGACTCGACGGGGTGAGCCCGGGAAGTTCTTCGATCCCATGATCGGGAGCGATTCGATCACGGATACAATGGGCGTAGTAAGGGCAAGGATACGGTTCGAAACAGTGGCGATCCGGTGCGATGTCAGGAGCGGCAGACCCGGCGAGCATGCGGAGCATCTCCTGTACCTGTGCCCCGATCGAATCGAGGCGCGAGACCGCCTCGTGGAACATCGGATGCGACCTGAACAGCGCGTCGAGATCGAGCCGCACGCCGTCGTAGGCGTAGTTTGAATTGAGGGTAAGCACTGCGGCGTCGCGCATGTCCATCCCGGCACCACGCAGGACCCAGAGCTGGATAGCCAGGTCGACGATGAAGACCTCCTTGACGCGCGTGGTCGACTTGACTTCAACCAGCCGCCAGCCGCCCCCGGGAAGGCGCTCGATGACATCAGCACGCACCAGGACACCTTCGTGTTCGAAAGCCGCTTCGAAGAGGACGGGCGCTGTTCCCGCGTCGATGACCTGGCGCGTTTCCACCAGCGCTTCCGGGACATGTCGATGATCGTGCCGGACGAAATGGCCGCCGGGATATCGCTTACACGCCAACTCACCAACCTGATGCCCGGTGTCAAAAGTTGCCTGAAGTGCGTCGTCGGGAGCAGTTGCGAGGTCACGCTCGTAGCTGTCGTACCAGAGCCGCAGATGGCATTGCGTCCCGGAAACATAGCGGGACTTGGAGAGCATATGTTTGTCGATCATGTTCGAGCCCGGGTCACGGAAATTCAGGGATTCGATCGACATTGTTGCACGGGTTGGGACGCAGACGGAGTTCGCCCTTTCCCAAACTGTAACGTCATGAGATGCGTTCGAACACGGGACGTCCGGGTTCGGTCATTGTGTTCAGGACCTTTTCGCCGAGTCCGACTGAGGTGGCTCCGCCTTATCGGACAGTCCGGTCGCTCGGTTAAGGTGTGATTGTAGCTTCAGGCGATCGGTGGGACGAAATCCCGACGGGATTCCGGGTTCAGGAGCCCGGAAAGCCGCACATCGGGGCGGTCGCGTGTCAGACCCTTTCAGCCGTGGCCTCGACCTCGCGGTCAGCGACGTGGGCATATCGCAGCGTCATGCTCGCGCGACTGTGGCCAGGCTGTTTCGAGATCGCGGGCAGTGGGATGCCCTTCGTGACAACCCGGGAGGCATGGGAATGCCGCAAATCGTGCAACCTCGCGTCCTCCGACCCCGCCCGTTCCCTCGCCATGCACCAGAAGTTCCAGAGGGAATGCTCGGGACAGGGCCGGCTCCTGTCCCGCACGGACGGAAGGACATCCGCGCTCTCCAGCCGGGGCTGCCGCGCGATCAGCGCCTTCGCGTCCCGGTTCAGATATCCGGTCTTGCTGTCGCTCAACGCGAGGCCTTTCTCGCCCTCTTCCTGCCATTGCAGGTTTCGGAATTCGCCGCTCCGGCAGTCCGTCAGCAGAAGCAGACGGACGATGTCCGCGCGGTCCGCTCGACGGCCGCTCGACCACACACGCATCCAGCGCCTCATGGAAACGGCGGATCTCGTCCCGGGGCAGGAAGCGGGGCATCCGCGGTCTGGGGTTCCTCTTCACGCCGCGGGCGGATTGGTTACGACATGCCCTCAGGCGACAGCGTGGTTCATGATCCACGACCGGATATCGAGCGCGCGGTTGGCACGGCCCGGCGATGTGCGGCTGCAACCGTCGAACCGCTCGACGATGCCGGCACGGGCGATCCGCTCCAGCGGAAGCGGTTCGAAGGCTGGCAGCAACCGGGTCTTCAGATGACTGTCGATCGCTCCCTTCGTCGACGGATTGTGCTGGTCGCGGCATTGCGCCTTCCGGTCCCCGGAAACGAATGCCCAGGACGAAGGAACAGGAGTTTCGTCCGTGACGTCGGCCAATCCCGTGCTTGCTTCCCGCAGGTGGAATTCGAGGCATTCCCGGCGGCTTCCTGGGTGCCCTTCAGACCCACTGGCCCTAGGAGCCTGTCAGGGCGAGTATGTGAGCGTTGCCGCGCCAATTCCGACAGGCACCCAGACGTCGCGCCGCGTGATCGCCGCGATCTGCATGCCTCGGAACCAGGGCGGGATCTGGTTGCAGCAATGGATCCGGTTGACCTTGCGGGTGCCGAGCTTCCGGTTCCGCTGGTGGCTCAGAAAGAGTTTCTCCGCCGCCGCTTCGAACACCATCTCGTCGGGCCTGCGCGGCGTGTCCCCGCCCCGCCGGATCGCAGCCAGGAACGGGGCCTCTCCGACATCCATGATCGCCGTGTCTCCGACGATCCTCCAGACGCGTTCTCCGCGATGCCGGCAGTGGACGAAGAAGCGTCTGCGGCACGAAGGCAGCACCCGAACGCCGAAACCGGTGAGCTTGCCGTCACGGATGTCGTAGCAGGTCTTGCGAGGTCCGAACGCCCTGATGCGGGCGTCGGTGAGAGCGAGTTTGGGCATGGATGTTCTCCCGGTTGAGTTTGCAGCCGGGAAGCAAAGAGTTGCACAATCCGTTCCCCGGCAACCAGATGTTGGAGAAAAACCGGCTCTCTATCAAAGGGTTAGCATCGACTGGTGCGGTTTCAAGGTGTATCCTGGTTGTTTCCTGGGCCGCCAGAACCCCTTGAATCGATCTTCCTGGTCCGGGGCCAAATCCGAGCCCGAGGCGTTGGCGTTTCTGTATGCTGATGGCCATCTGCACCCCTGTCATGGCAGCAGGCACCGGATCCCCATGACGTACGTGCAACCCGTTGACATTGTCTCTTGTACGAGAATACTTTGTGATAATCTCGCAGGTGCTTGAGAGGCTTCAGATACTGCCAACTCTTCTCTTAGTTTCCAGTGAGGAACAGTGGCTGAACGAACTCAAGCTCCACTACCCCGAGCTTGAGGTGCGTCATTATCCTGACATCGGCAATCCCACCGCCATTGACTACGCCTTGGTGTGGATGCCAGAACCGGGCCTGCTAAAAAGACTGACGAATCTCAAGGCCATTTTCTCGATTGCGGCGGGCGTCGATCACATATTGTGCGACCCCGACCTGCCAAATGGCATCCCCATCGTGCGCATGCACGATCCTTATCAAGTCGCAATGATGAGCGAATTTGCCGTCGCGGCCGTGCTGTCATTTCACCGGGCGTTACCAAGCTATGCCCGCAGCCAGGTGCAAGCACTGTGGCAGCAATCAGACGTTCTCTATACCCCCGACAAGGCGGTCGGTGTGCTCGGCCTGGGCGATATTGGGCGCGACGTTGCCACCAAGCTCGGCGCCTTCGGATTCCAGATGCACGGCTGGACCAGAACACCACGGACGTTCCCTGGCGTGACCTGCCACCATGGGCTTGACGGTCTGGCGACGATGCTGCCTGTTTGCCAATATGTCGTCAACGTCCTGCCACCGACCCCGGCCACGCACGGGTTGATCAATGCGCAGCGCCTCGCGCTGATGCCGCGGGGAGCGTTTCTGGTCAACCTCGGCCGCGGCATTCACATTGTTGACAACGATCTCATAGCGGCGCTTGACAGCGGTCAGATCGGCGGCGCCTTTCTTGACGTTTTCACCGAGGAGCCGTTACCAAGCGAGAATCCCTTTTGGCGGCATCCAAAGGTGATTGTCACACCGCATATGGCGGGTGAGCTTTTGCCGCGCGCGGCGGCGAAGTCCGTGGCAGCCGCTATCAGACGTCATCAGGGCGGCGAAAATATTACCCATGTCTACGATCACGCGAAGGGGTACTGAAACCGATGCGCACGACACCAGGCGGCCGCCCCGGACGCGACTGCCATAGGGTGCGGCGTCAAGAACCGGCTGCGGGCGACCCGCCTTCCGCGGCCGTGCAAGAAATGGCGGCAAAGAACGTTTCACGGCACGATCCGGGGCCCTGAATGGAGGACGACATGACTGAACGGAACCAGATTCACCCATATGTCAACGTGTTGTACGAACAACTGGAAAATCGTCGCATAGGTCGGCGCGATTTTCTGCGAACCGCCACACTGTTGGGGTTGTCTGCCGGCGCGGCTTATACCTTCGCGGACATGGGTCGCGAGTTTGGCCTGATCTCATCCGCGCAAGCGCAAGAACCGGTAAGAGGCGGTACGCTGCGCTTGGCCATGCGGCTTGGCGACATAAAGGATCCCCATACCTATAGCTGGGGCCAAGGGGATTTCATGCGCCAAACCCTGGAGCACCTGACTTTGACGGGTATCGACAATGTCACCCGCCCTCTGCTCCTGGAGAGTTGGGAACCCAGTCTCGATCTCAAGACCTGGACGCTAAATATCCGCCGTGGTGTGACGTGGCACAGTGGGCGGCCCCTGGTTGCCGACGACGTGATCTGGAACCTGAAACGCGCGATCGATCCGAAAACGGGCTCGGCCACCGTCGGGCTGATGGCGGGTTACATGCTGGAACGCTATGACACTGGCGAAAAGGACGACAATGGCCAGCCAAAATTCAGCCGGCGCCTGTGGGACGCCAATGCGATCGAGAAGATCGACGACTTTACCGTTCGCTTGAACGCCAAGGTGCCGAACCTGGCCGTGCCCGAACACCTGTACCACCATCAGCTTTTCATGATGGACCCGGACGACAATGGCGAATTCAAGATCGGCGCGAATTTCACCGGGCCTTACCGGATTGAGAGTTACGAACAGGGCAAGCGGGCGGTAATGACTGCGCGCGCCAACTATTGGGGCGGCGCGCCGCACGTAGAGAAGCTCGAACTCCTTGACCTTGGTGATAACGCACCGGCCGCCATGGCGGCTCTCGCGGCCGACCAGATTGACGGCTGGCCAGCGGTCGACAATGCCTCGCTCGATGCGGTCAGGACGCTCGACGGCGTGAACGTCTACGAGGCCCAGACCGCGAACACCGGTGCGGTACGCGTGCGGCCAGAGGCAAAGCCCTTCGACGACCCGCGTGTGCGCAAGGCGATGCGGCTGGCCATCGACTGCCAGTCGGTTCTTGATCTCGGAATCGGTGGCCTGGGAAGCGTGGGAGAACATCACCTCGTCTCCAAGACCCATCCAGACTATGGGCCCGTACCGCCTCTGCCCTTCGATCCCGGGGCCGCGAAGAAGCTGTTGTCAGAGGCCGGCTATCCGAACGGAATTGATTCAGAGGTCTATCTGAAATCCTCTCCGGCCTGGGAAAGCCAGGTGGTCCAATCCATGGTCGAGCAATGGCGTGAAGTCGGCATTCGCATAACGATGAACCCGGTACCCTCGACGCAATACTGGGAAGTATGGAAAAAGGTTCCGGTCGGCTTCACGGATTGGAACCACCGTCCGCTCGGCATCATGTTGCTGGGTCTATGTTTCCGCACGGATGCGTCGTGGAACGAGTCCGGCTATGCGAACCCGGAATTCGACAGGCTCCTTGTCGAAGCCGAAGGCAAGGTGTCCATCGGCGAACGCAAGGCGGCGATGGGTAAGTTGCAGACGATTCTCCTGGAGGATGGGCCGATCATTCAGCCGGTCTTCCGCTCGATCTTCGGCGCTTACCGGAGTCGCGTGAAAAACTTCACGATGCATCCGACGAATTTCAATTACTACAAGGACGTTTGGCTCGAGGTCTAGAAAATCGTTGGCGAAGCGAGGCGATGAAGGTCGGCACGAAATTTCTTGAAACGAACGGTATGGAAGACAAACCGCTTTCGAAATCATCCGCCAGTGTTCATGAGCCGTTGATCGGGATAATTTCTTCCGACCTTCGCGTCTCGACGTCGTCAATGGTCAACTCATGACCGAGCTGATCTAGGCGGCCGCCGCGCCGGTTGCGCAGCGGCCGCATTTGGAAGGGTCCCGGACGTTGTTGCGATTTATCTTTCGTCGCCTCGGCCAGACGGTCGTGACACTTCTCGCTGCATCATTCGTCGTCTTCGTTCTTGTCGAGTCCTCGCCGGGTACTGTCGCACGCAAGATGCTCGGTCCCTTCGCTTCGGCCAACCAGGTCGAAATACTTCACGAGAGCCTGCGTCTGGGCGATCCGCTGATCCGGCGCTACTTCCGCTGGATCGGCGTCCTCACCGGCATTGTCGCCGATCCTTTGGCGAGCCCGGAACTGAATCTCGGTTTTCAGGACAAGCGTGGCGATAAATATTTCGGAAATTTTGGGTTTTCCACCCAGATGAAACAACCGGTGTCCGACGTGCTTTGGAGCCGGCTGGGCAACTCGCTCCTCCTCGCCGGGCTGGCGGTTTGCGTCATTGTACCCCTGGCTCTTGCCATGGGAATGATTGCGGCGATCAACCGGGGTAGCGTGTTCGATCGCATGATCACCATCATTGGGACCGTGCTTGCCTCGGTGCCGGAATTCGCTTCTGGCGTCATTCTGGTCAGTATTTTCGTCGTCTTGCTCGGATGGCTACCCGGCACAAGTCCGTTGTTGGCCAGCGGGCGTTGGCCGGTCTATGTCCAGCTTCTTCTTCCGGTTACGGTGCTCTCTCTCTATGTGACCGCCTACGTGGCACGTTTCGTGCGCACCGCCTTTATCGAAGTCCTGGAGAAGCCCTACATACGAACCGCGATCCTCAAGGGCCTGCCGCTGCGGTCGGTTGTATTCAACCATGCGTTTCGCAACGCCATGATCGCGCCGTTTACCGTAATCCTGCTCCAGGTGAACTGGCTGCTCAGTGGCGTCGTGGTTACCGAGGTCGTCTTCGCTTATCCCGGGATCGGCCGACTGCTGCTCGAGGCCGCGCTGTTCGGCGATATCGCGGTCATTGAGGCAACGACACTCGTAGCCGTCTGCCTCGCCACGCTAACTCAGCTTGTGGGCGACATTGGCTACATGTTGCTTAATCCGCGGATACGCTTGTTATGAGTGACATTGACCGGCCCACGCCGGACAGGCTGGAGGGGTTGCAACCAGGTACGTTCGAACCTGTCGCACCGGCTCCGGCGGGGCGCTTGCGGGTGCTCCCCCGGTCTCCGGTTGCGCTGATTGGACTTGCGCTGATTTTCATCTGGGTGATCATTGCCGCGTTTGCGCCGTTGCTCGCTCCCTATTCACCGACTGCGCAGCACATGACGGCCATGGACATGGTGCCGTCGATGCATCATTGGCTGGGTGCGGATGCCCTTAAGCGCGACCTCCTGTCGCGTATCATATGGGGTGCACGGCCGGTCTTGACACTGGCGCCCCTGGCACTGATCACCGCCTATCTGGTTGGAATAACGCTGGGCCTGATCGCCGGTTATTTTCGAGGCTGGATCGACGACATGATCAGCCGCACAGTCGATGTACTGCTGTCGTTCCCGAAACTCGTGATGTACGTCGTGCTCATCTCAACGGTCGGCCCGTCCAGCACAAACATCATTGCCGCAGTTGTTCTCGTTGCCAGCCCGGGTATCGCACGCCTCACGCGGGGGCTGACACTCGATCTGAAAACCAACGACTACGTAGCGGCGGCGCAGACCCGCGGTGAAAGCCCCATCTTCATCATGGTGGCGGAAATCCTGCCTAATGCGCGCGCTATGCTGGTTGTCGATGCGTGCATGCGCATGGGTTACACGATAATCGCGATCGGCGTCCTGGGATTTCTCGGCCTCGGGCTGCCACCGCCCGATCCGGACTGGGGCAGCATGGTGCGCGAGGCCACACCAATGCTGATCGTCTTTCCGCACATGGCGCTGATACCGTGCCTGGCCATTGTCTCGCTGGTGCTGGGGTTTAATCTGCTGGCCGATGGTCTGCAGGATCTGCAGTCGCGTACCTGAGGCCTCATGACGACATCGGTATTGAACATTGCTGATTTGGAAGTCCGTTACGCCGTAGACGGCCCCTGTGTGTTGGCGGTAGCTGGATTGTCCCTCGCACTTCAGCGCGGCGAGACCTACGGGCTCGTGGGCGAGTCGGGATCGGGAAAGTCCAGTGTCGCGATGGCGATCATGCGGCATCTGGGTCGCCGCGGTCGCATCGCAGCCGGTTCGATCTGTTTCAATGGCCTCGACCTCGCGGTGTTGTCAAAACGCGATCTGCGACAGCTGCGTGGCAGCCGCATCGCCATGATCTATCAGGATCCGGCAACCGCATTGAACCCGACCAAGCGCATCGGTGCCCAACTTGTCGAGGTTTTGACGCACCACGGAGGTACGGGTTCGGTGGAGGCGCGCCGGCGCGTGCTCGAAAGTCTGCGCGATGTGAACCTGGCCGACCCCGAGACGATACTCAGGCGTTATCCCTATCAACTTTCCGGAGGCCAGCAGCAACGCGTCGTCATCTCGATGGCATTCCTCGCCAAACCCGAACTGCTGCTGCTCGACGAACCGACGTCCGCGCTTGACGTCACGGTAGAGCGCGACATCATCGACCTGCTCATCGGGATGCAGCGTTCGCAGGGCACGACCGCCCTGTTCATCTCGCACAACCTCGCGCTGGTGCGGCAGATCTGCGACCGCGTCGGGGTGATGTACGGTGGCCAGATTGTCGAGGAGGGGCCTGCCGAGGTTCTGTTCGCGAACCCTCGTCATCCCTATACGAGGGGCCTCCTGGCCTGTCTGCCACGGCTCAACGGCAACAAGGGCGTACAGCGGCTCCACGCCATCGGCGGTCAAGTGGCACGGCTGCACGAGGCACCTTCTGCGTGCACATTTTTTGCGCGCTGCGAGCGTGCTCAAAGCGGCCTTTGTGATGCGACCAATCCGCAGCTTGAGTCCGAGGCACCCGGGTCTGTGCATCTTGTACGTTGCTTCCGCCCGGATGAGTCTCCTACCGTCGATGCCGATCTCCCCGGTCCCGTTTTTGCGCCGCTACCCGAAGACTCACGGCAGCCTGTGCTGCGCGTCGATTCGCTGACCAAGCGGTTTGGCCTGTCTGATGGACGCGAGATCATAGCCAACCACGACGTGTCTTTAGCGCTCTTCGCGGGCGAAACGGTCGCCGTCGTCGGCGAATCGGGATCGGGCAAGTCAACACTGGGGCGCATCGTGATCGGGCTGGAAGTCGCCACGGAGGGCAAGGTGATCCTCGGTGACACGGATGTCGGCCGGCTTGAGACACACCGTCGCAGCAGCAACCAGATTCGGGCCGTGCAGATGATCTTTCAGAATCCCGACAGTACGCTCAATCCGGCCTGGACGGTCGGCGCCATGCTCAAGCGCGCCTTGGCGCGGCTGGGAGACTTCGGTTCACGCAAGCATCGTGCCGTCGAGATGCGGCGTCTTCTCGACCAGGTACGCCTGCCCGCGGAGGTTGCCGACATGCTGCCGTCTCAACTTTCCGGTGGGCAGAAGCAACGCGTCGCCATCGCGCGAGCCTTCGCTGGCCGCCCATCAATCGTCATCGCCGACGAGCCGATCTCCGCGCTCGATACGTCGGTAAAGACCGCCATTCTCGAACTGCTGCTCGCTGCGCAGCAGGCCTACAACACGGCGTTATTATTCATTTCCCACGATCTTGGCATCGTCCGGTATATTGCCGATCGCGTGATCGTCATGCATGCTGGCGAGATCGTCGAAATCGGTCCGGTCGACGCGGTGTTTACGCCTCCATACCACCCCTATACCGAATCTCTGCTCGCCGCCGTACCGGTTGCCGACACCGGATTCGCGCAACGTCGAATCAAACTGCACGGTGAAGCGCCGAGCCTGTTGGTGAATGCCAGTGGTTGCGGATTTGCCTCGCGCTGTCCACGCAAGCTTGCGGGCGACCTGTGCGACCGCGTTGCTCCGCCGCTTCGGTTGGTCGCGATGGGACATGCAATTCGCTGCCACATCCCTGTCGAAACTCTGCGTTCCGTACCTCCTGTCTTCTTGCCGGCACCGCAGGTATCACACGCCGCGGCCCGGCTGTGGGAGAACCCAACGCCATGATCGCCGCCCAACCGCCAGCACCTTTCTTGGCGTCGTTGTGGCACGCCACCGCAACACCGTCGCCACCCTCACCCCGGCTTGCTGGCGATACGAGCGCCGATGTGACGATCGTCGGCGGCGGCTACGCGGGATTGGCGACCGCCATCCATCTTGCCGAGCGAGGCGCGAACGTGGTCGTCCTGGAGGCTGCCGACGAAATAGGACTGGGCGCCTCGGGATTGAGCGGTGGGCAGGTGAATCCAGGCATCAAGTATGACCCCGACGAGATCAAAACGGTCTATGGTCCTGAGCGCGCGCCGGCGCTTGTCGCCTTCGCCGGCGGAACCGCTGCAGCAACCTTCGATCTGATCGCCCGGCTCGGAATCGACTGCGATGCCATGTCGGGCGGCTTCGTGCAGCCGGCGGTTGATTCCAAGTCATTGGCCATGTTGGAGCGGCGTTACGCGCAATGGGCGCGGCTCGGTGCGCCCGTCGAATCTCTGAACGCCGATGCGATGGCCCAATTGCTCGGATCCGATGCCTATGTCGGCGGCTGGATCGATCGTCGCGGCGGCACACTGCATCCGTTGAAGTATGTCCGCGGCCTGGCCGGCGCGGCTGTTGCGCGCGGCGTCCGCCTCTTCACCCGATCTCGCGCAACCCGCATCGAGCGCCGGAACCAACGTTGGCGCGTGTCGACAGGCACCGCGTCGGTGACTTGCGACGCACTCGCCTTACTCACCAACGCCTATTCCGATGGTCTATGGCCCGGACTTGCCCGCAGCCTTGTGCCGGTCCGCAGTTTTCAAGTTGCGACCACGCCGTTGCCAGACACTGTGGCTGACACGGTCCTGCCCGCGGGGCATGGCGCTTCGGATACGCGCCGGCTGCTCGTCTATTGGCGGCGTGATCCGCAGAATCGCCTGATGATCGGCGGACGATCCAGCTTTCGCACGCCGCAGTCAACGCGCAACTTTGCTCCGCTTGAAGGCATGCTCCGGCGCCTCTATCCCCAAGCGAGCGAGGTGGCGATCGCACATCGCTGGTACGGTTATGTCGCCATGACCCTGGATTCTCTGCCCCACTTCAATCGGCTGGGTTCGCGCGGACTCGCACTTGTGGGTTGCAACGGCCGCGGCGTCTCCTTGTTCTCCGCCTTGGGTCAGTACATCGCACAATGGTTGGACACCGGTCGCGACGAGGTGCTGCCGCTACCGCTGCAGGAACGCATTGCCACAATCCCGTTCCATCCCTTTCACACCGCCGGCGTCGGTGCTGTGGCCGCTTACTATCGCGTGCGCGACTGGGCGGGGTAAGGTCGGCAATCGGTTGGCCTCGCACTATTGAGGCCGTTGAATTGACCCAGTGGGGCAGCTCCCGTCAAACTTGAACGCTTGGCTCAAAACCCAAAGTAACTCCTCACCCCGATTTTCGTAACACTATCTCAATTGGCGTCGTTGGGCATGGCTGCGGCGTGGCCTTTGCGGGCGATTTCGATGGCAGCCAAGGGGCTGTAGCCGTGTGCGGCCATGGTCTGGAGATAGCTTGAGATCCGGCAGTACGCCTGTGCGGAGGTTGTGGTTCTGAAGCATCCGGAGACCTTCTGCTTGACCTTGGCCATGCGCAGTCCTCTTTCCGCGAGATTATTTTTGAACGGAGTATGAGGATCGCTTGCGAAGCGCAGGACCGCGTCTTCGTGTGTCCTGAGGCGTTCGTGGAGATTGTTGACATCGGGTTTGGCCACGCGCCCGCGCTGTCCCTTCTTTCGGGGTACAACCGGCGGCAGTTCCCCTATCCCCTGGGTCAGGATGGTTCGGTATCGTTTGCGCAAGGCCTCGTATTGTTTCTCGGACAGCGCCTTTTTCTCGAGTTTCGCGACCTTGTGACAGTATTCGAGCAGCAGTTTGTGCATGCGTCGGGCCCAGACATGGTCATGGGCCTCGATGACGCAGGCGAGTTCGCGCAGGAGATGGACGCCGCACAGAGAGTGGGCACACTGGTCATAGCTGAAGTAGGAGGCCCAGCAGTCGTGGACCAGGACACCGCCATAGCGTGGGATGATGCCGATTGCCTCGATCGCCTCGATGCCTCGTTTGGGATGGAGGACCTTGAGCGTCAGGGTGCCTGCGGCCTTGTCGGCCTCGATTGCCGCCAGCGCCGTGCAATATCGGTTCGAGGCATGGCGGAGAAACAGGAGACCCATAATGGGCATGGAATACTCGTTCGGCGCCAATCCGGAATTGGTTCGCAGATCGTCGGCGATCTTCCAGAGCCCCGCCTCGAACTGTTCGATGCCAACGAAATGTTCGGCAGCCGCAGAACTCATGTCATTTCCCTTCGTACGACCGTACTCCCCGGCATGCGCAGCCGCTTGCCCTCTTCCTCGGCGACCATCGGATCCAGGAAGGCGTTACAGTCGTCAAGCTCGCGCCTGGTCTCCTCGACCGAGCGCCAGTCGACGGCTGCAGTCCATCTCTGCGCATAGTCGAGCATGCGGATCAGGGGCTGGGGCCAGCCCGATTGTGAGAGTGCCTTCAGCGCGGAGAGATAATTGGCGCGGTAAACGGTGGGCACGATGATGCGCTCTTCCCCCTCTGCCACCAGCTCGACGTTCATCATGATCCGTGCCGTCCTGCCGTTGCCGTCCGGGAATGGATGGATCTCGGAAATAAGGAATTTCATGAATACCGCACGCTGGAAGGGTGTTTCCAGGCTGCGGCAAAGGTCGAAACCCTGCGTCAGTGTACCAGCGACGAGGTCGGGTGCGACGAATACGGTGGAACCAGCGCGGTTCACCGCCTGCTTGAAGGTTCCGGGCTGCCTGTCGGGTCGACCTTCCATGATCGATGCGTGACGGGCCTTGAGGAGCGCTTCCAGTGCAGCGGCATCTTTAGGGGTACGGGACATTTCCCGATGATCGGATACGATGCGCCAGGTGCCCAGAATGTCGTGCGCGTCCGCGGGCCGCTCGTTGGGAATGACGCCACGGAACACGATGTCGGCGGCCTCGTCGACGGCAAACTCGGTGCCCTCGATGAAGTTCGAGAAGTAGGCTTCGTAGAACGCGAGCGTCGCACTTTCCTCGAACCCTCGAATGGGCGCCATGCGGGAGAGCGGGGGGTGGTCGCGCAGTGCTGAGTGAAGGGCATGGAACAGAACCAGGCGCTCTGGATCGTAAGCGCGGCCCAGACGACGGGCGACGGCGACCGGTGCGGTCAGTTCCGCCTCGCGGGTGCCGAGCAAGGCTCCGATCATCGCATGGAGGGCCGAAGCTTCCTCCTCGAGGTCGAGGGCGGGCGCCAGGGAACGGATGTCGTCACGCAGCCGGTTCGCCGCTTCTTCACCCGAACGGCGGATGAGGGTATCTAGCCGTTGCTCGATCTCGGCCCGGCCGAGGGTGCGTGCCACGAGCCCGCGACGCGCACGCGACGGACGCATGTTCTCCAGATAGGCGCGCGCAGTCGAACCCAGGAAGAGTTCGCCGAGAAACGGTCGATCGGTAGGGAGCGGTCCCGGACCGCGCCGGGGCCGGAGGTTGAGACCCGGAAGTGCGATGTCCTGGCCGCGCGCGGTAATCAGGCAGACCGAGCCGTCGCTCGCCGGAGCGTTCTCCAGCGCGGTACGATCGGCAACAAGCGCTCCCGGGAAATACCCGGCGACGATATTCCACAAATTGCGCGCGACGATCGCTTCGGGCGGATCGGCCATGTTGCGGGTATAGAGCCGCGAGGCCAGCTTGCGCAGCTTGCCAGCCTTGACCGCGCGCGACACCGCTCGAGCGATGTGCCTGTCGGATACGAACGCTTCCGGCATGCGGTCCAGCAAATTTGCGACGGACATATTCGGCATTAGCAGTCCTTCCAACGCCACGATACGGATATTTGGGGGGATAGGAAAGAAAAACCGAGACTTTTGTCTACTTAAGGTGCCTCTTGCCGGCTCCCCAGATACGGCAGGAATGCGCATGGGGAAGGGTAGAGCCAGAGTATGGCAGCCGAGAAGAAGCAACAGGTCTGTCGGCCTGGGCTTCTGCCTCACCAGGGGCGGAACGCTGGTGACGTTCTGTTCAGTAGCGTGGCAGGAAAATCCAGTTGAATACCGGACAACGGTGGAGATCGGCGGCGGAATTCGCTTCAGTCAGAACGCCGCAAGCCAGCGCATAGCAGGAATAGCCCAAAGCGCCTATCCGTTCGATCGTTGCCAGGGGCGGTTCGCCGGTATGCACCGGTTCAATTTCGACCAGCATGACAGGACGGCTCCGGGCTATTGTCTCGCTCGCCCCTTCGATGACCTGCATTTCGAAACCTTCCACGTCAATTTTGATGAAACCGACGTCGCCCAGGGTGATGCTGTCGAGGCGGCGAACAACCGTCTGCATCTCCAGGTAGTTTTCGCTCACTCGAATTGTGCGCGCCAGGGTGGCCCCCTGTCTGGACGGCTCCCCGCCGCGGCCAATCGGAATCCTGAGCACTGCCTCCCGATCGCAATCTCCGAGCGCATAGGGGTGGATGGTCAGCCTCGGATGGCGCAGCCGGGACAACCAGGGCATCAGATCTGTGTTGGGCTCGAACGCGTGAACATTGGACGCCAGCTTGAGCAGCTCAAAGCTGTACACCCCCTTGTTCGCGCCAACATCCAGCGCTACGCGACCCCGAGGAACCAGGGCGTGCAACAGCACCAATTCCGGCTCGAGTTTGCGGAGACGACGTCGCATGGATGCCAGGTGCCATCTGACCGGCAACAGGTGGAGTTTGAGTCGCTCTTCGAGGTGTTCATACCTTGTTGTTCACTTCTTCCTCAACGACGGTCTCATGGTCCGGCTGACTGCTGGACGAACTGAACGGCCTGGCCGGCAACCAATGGCGACCAAGCACTCGTACATCACGAATGTCGGCATAGCGTTCAGCCTTGTAGCACCCATTGCCCGGGGTTGATCGGCCTTTGTTGATTTCCGCCAAGAACCCGACCGGGGAGGTCCGGAATGACCGCACCCTTGGCAATCTCGAATGCCGACTGCACCCCGTCAAATATTGCACGAATTGGCTGACCGATGAAATTATGAGCGGCAGTCCCGTCTTGTCGCGCGCGATCGCCATGGTTGTCGATGGATGGCGTCATTGTGAAGTGGCCAGGGCCCGGTGTGCGACGCGACCCGGTACATCGCAGGCGGACCGCTCCTGGGGACGACCACGGGCGAATCCTTCAGGGAACCGCGACGTCTCCTCTCCAACTGCGTGGGGATGGAGGAAACACCGCAATCCCTGCCGGCCGCCCGAGACCGTCAAACCGATTTCGGGCGCGGAAGATCCCTATTCGGCGGCTTCAGACTGGGCGGCGACTTGTCTTGCCTGGAAGATGCAGAAGATCTTGCGGACCGTTCCTGTGCTGTCCCAGCGGTAGATCATGCCCTTGGGCACCATGAAGGTGTCGCCGGCCCGGTAGGTTTCGGCATGACCCGAACCGTCGGTGATCGTCACTTCGCCTTCCAGGATGTGCATGAGCTCGTTCCTGGGGAACGGCATCGGCTTGGTGTGCATCTCGCTGGTCTGCCAGATCCCGGTGATCATCTGTCCGGTGGCATCCTGGAAGAGGACCCGGATCCCCTGATCCGGCACGCTCCCGACATACCGGGAGGTGTCCTGTTCACCGACAGGATCGAGCGGTGATGCCGGATCGATGCGGTGCACCACCTTGCGCGCGCTGTCGAGCTCCTCGCCCGAGGCATCCTCGAAGATGACCCAGAACTTGAGCACATCGTCGGTCTGTTTCCAGGAAAGCGGTGTCCCCTTCGGCACGACGAAGCTCTCGCCGGCCCTGATCGTCTCCTGCGAACCGTTCTCGTGGCAGATGGTGATGGCGCCCTTGAGCACCATCATGAATTCGTTGACATCATAGGGTGCAGGCTTCGCCACCATGGGTGTGCAGTGCCAGACCCCGGAGGAAAGCTGCCCGGTTTCGTCGGTGAAGTAGATATGGCCGGTCTGGACCGGTTCGCCGGAGACCAGCGACTCCGGAGGAATCGGATCCCACGGTTCGAGACCCGTCCCTTCGGGCCCCTTGTCGGAATAGCGGATGGATTTGAGGTCACTCATCGTCATTTCTCCCTTGGTACTGCTGTGATGTTCGAAGGACGGAATTGCAATAGCCCGTCCCGTTCGATCTGCTCGGGAAGCCCCGTTTCCCAGGCGATGTAGCGGCGCGTGGCGGCCTCGGGACCGTCGAACAGCTCGAATGGGGCCGCTCCCTGATCGTCCATGGTGCAAAGTGCACCGTCACGGCCCGATGCCACGGGCAGACCGGCCGCCACCCAGGCTGCAAGGCCTCCTTCGACGACACGGGCGTCGATGCCGAGGCGGGCAAGGTCGGCTGCAGCCAGTGCTGCGAGGTGCCCCTCCCGGTCATCGACAAGTGCCACCGGTCGTTCATTGGGCAGGCCGTGGATGACGTCCTCGAGGCGGGATCTCAGGCCCCAGAAGGCACCATCGGGGTGGCGTTCGATGAATCTCTCGGAGGATGAAAGGTCCACGATCGCAAAATCGTTGTCGAGCACATGGCGGGGCGAAACGAGCGGCGCGCCGGGTGCCTGGCGGGAAGGCGGACGAACACGGGGTGGCGACATGTCGGTATCCAGCACATGAACGTTCGGGTATCCCATCTGCCTGAGCCAATGTCCGGTCACCCGGGACCGTGTTCCGCAATCATCGGCGAGCACGATGCGGGCATCGCGCACCGCCACCCAGCTGTCGGTTTCCTGAACCAGCTGCGTTCCCTCGATCATCAGCCATCCAGGCAGTGTGCCGGCGGCATGTTCCTCGGGAGAGCGGACATCGAAGAGATGGAGCGTCGTCGTCTGATCGCCCCGCCACGCCTCGAGCGTCGCCCCGTCGATCGTGCCGACACCGGTCCGCCAGGCCATCCGTTCGCACTGCTCTCTTGACCACGAGAGCGCCTTCTTCGTCGCATCGCAGTAGCGACGTGATGCGCCGCGTTCGAGCGGGTAGCCCGCCCACTCCCAGCCGATCGTGCCGTTCTCGAGCGAATAGACCGGGTTGGGAAGATCCGTGTTCCTCAGGGTCTGGGCTCCGATGATCGAACGCGTCCTTCCCGCACAGTTGACCACGACCGTGATCGCCTCGGATCCGACGAGATCCCGGATGTGAAGGGGAAGTTCGCTGTTCGGGCAGCTGATGCCGCCGGGAATGTTGAAGTCCCGGTATTCGTCCCAGGGACGGCCGTCGAGGATGATGATGTCGTCACCGGCTTCGACCCGGCGCCTGACCTCTTCGGCATCGAGGACCGGCGTACCCAGCGCAATCTCGACGATCTCGCCGAAGGCCTTGGAGGGGACATTGGTTCCCTCGAAGAGTTCGCCGCCCGCAGCCTGCCAGGAGGGCGCGCCACCCTCGTGGAAAGCGAGATTACCGTAGCCCATGGCATCGAGAACCGCCGCGGCGCGCCACGCGAGTCCCTCTCCGCCGTCGGTCAGCGCAACGAAGGTTGCCTTGCGGGGAACGAGGGCCTCGATGCCGAGTTCGAGGCGGGAAAGCGGAAGATTGCTGGCGGTGAGGATGTGGCCGCAGGCAAACGGACCCGATTCGCGCACGTCGAGAAGCGCGAACTCGCCGCCTGCGACAATCCGCTCCCGGAGGTCCGGTGTGGCAATGCGCGCCGTCATGGTCCGCTCAGTCGAAACTGCGGTATTCGCCGGTCGTCTCATCGAACATCAGGCGTCCCTTGAGATGGGCGAATCCCAGCCCGTAGAGGTGAAGGTGCATGTTGTGGACACCGTCTTCCATGTGAATCGAGTGGTAATCATTCGGCATCAGGCAGACTCCGGCATGCCTGCGGACCTCGATCTCGCGGGCGAGCTTCAGTGGCGCCTCGCCCGATGGTCCGCCGTCTCCCTCCCAGATCCTGTTGAGCTCGACGCCCTGAATGCCCACCACGACGGCCCATGTCGTGTGGTTGTGGGGCGGCGTCCAGACATGCCTGTTGGCGACCTCGATACAGAGTTCGTAGCGCCCGTCATCGTCCCTCGAAAGAACGTCGAAGACCTCGCCCGCGCCATCGTCCCCGATCGGGAAATCCTCCTCGGGAAAGAGTTCGGACCGCGCGGCGAGCGCGATCATTTCATCGCGAATCCGAGTCAGCGACTGGCGCGTGATACCCTCCTCGGCCTCAAGGGCGCGCACCTTCTCGAGGGTCTCGGCAATGGCCTGATTGCGTTCCATCTCCCGCGACATGTCTTCATTCGCTCCCTTGTCTTCTACGTTGCCGACAGCCACGATATCCCCGCACCGGACCGCCTGACAACGAAAAGCGCCACTTCAGGGCCAATAGTGGCGCGCGTCCCTCAGGCCCTCATCGGCGACGAGATCGGCCGTCAGTTCGTGAACGAGATCCGCCCAGCGCCTCGCATCATCCCTGGTCGCCACGAGGTCCTGGCGTACCTCGAACTGGAGATGGGCAAGGCCGCGGCGCATGGCGTGCTCGGGCACCGTAAAATCCTCGCCGATGTCGAGACCGTATGGATGGTTGTCGCCCACGACGATACCGTCGGTTGCGCGCATGCGCTCGAGGACGGGCGCCGCCATCCTGTCGTCGAGACCCCAGCACACCGTGAAGGCCTCAGGCCTCGGCTCCCGGCCGCGCATTTGCGGCGTCATCGTGTGGACCGAAACGAGGGCGGGCGTGATGCCGTTCTCCTCGAAGCCTTCGAGGACTTCGAAGATGGCATCGTGATAGGGCCGCCAGATCGCTTCCACGCGCCGGGCGCGGTCCTGTCCGGTCATCGCCTTGTTGCCGGGCACCTCGATGGTGTCGCTGGTCTCGATGAAGACCGCCGGATCTGCGAGATAGCGGTTGCAGTCGGCGACAAGGCGCGAATAGCCGGCGAGCAGCGCCGGTGCATCGAAACGCTCCGCAAGGCGTTCGGCAATCCAGGTGGCGCCGATGTCCCAGGCGATGTGCTCGAAACGGAACGCATCTTCGATTCCAAGATCCCCAAGGGCGTCGGGAATCGCCGAGGAAGCGTGATCGCAGACGATCAGGCAGGGTGCGGAGCCATGCCTGTTGATCCTCTCGAAGGGCGGTGGATCGACGGGACCCAGCATGATCACCAGCCGGCGAACGCCGCGATCTCGTCATCGCCGACACGTCCGTTCGCGACATCGTCGATCGCCTGGCCCAGCACCTGCAGGGCCTCGCTGACCTCGGCCGATGAAAGGGTGAGCGGTGGGGTCAGTTCCGGGACGTTGGAATACATCCCGACGTAGGTGAGGAAAACGCCGAGCTGGTAGCAGCGCAGCACCACCTTGGCGGTCTCCGCCGTCGCGGGCTCCCGGGTCTCCCGGTCCTTCACGAGCTCGATGCCGATGGCAAGACCCCTCCCCCGCACATCGCCGATCATCTCATGGCGTTCCTGAAGCTCGCGCAAGCCCTCCATGAATTCGCGTCCACGCGCCGCCGCATTGTCCACAAGACGATCGCGTTCGATGACCCGGAGCACGGTCCGCGCGACGCTGGTCGAGACTGAGTTCCCCGTGGTGGTGATGAGGGCGAAGGCCTCCTGGAAATCCATGACGCTGCGCGGCGCCACGATGGCCGAGACGGGGATACCGCTGCCAAGTCCCTTGCCGAAGGTGACGATATCCGGGCGGAATCCCTCCGCCTGGTAGCAGTGCCAGCATCCGGGACGCCCGAGCCCCACCTTGACCTCGTCGCTGACTATGAGAATCCCGTGCTGACGGCACTTTTCGGCGAGTGTTGCGAGAAATCCCGGCGGCGGCACGAGCATCCCGCCATCGGACTGGAGGGGTTCGATGAAGAGGGCTCCGATATCGCCGGGCGGCGCGCCTGCGGAGAACAGGAAGTCGACAAGATCGAGGACGTGGCGGGCCGGATCGCCGTCAAAGATCGGCCGGTAGGGATTGGGATAGGGGATCTGGACAAGGCCGGCGCGCGGCAGCGCATGCTGCTGCGAAGGATGGCTCGAAACCGACATCGAACCGGAAACCCCTCCGTGATAGGCACCGAGGAAACTCATGAACCGGCGCCTGCCGGTCGCCGCCGCCACCGCACGCATCACCGTGTCGTTGGCGTCCGAGCCGCTGTGTCCGAGCCAGACCTTGTGGTCATCGGCCTCCGGCACGATGGCAAGGAGTTCCTCGGCAAGTGCGACCGCCGATTCGGAAGCGCCGAACATGGCCGAGGCGCTGGCACACTCCTCGAGGCCTCGCCGGACCGCCTCCTGGACGTCGGGATGACCATAGCCCAGGAGCGCCGCACCCGCCGTGGCGGAAAGATCGAGCACCTCCCGGCCATTCTCCTCGATCAGCCGGTTGCCACGGGCATTGCGGATGGTGAGCGGCGCGGTCCTGAGCTTGCCGATCCCGGCAAGCACCCTGCGATCCCTCTCGAGCAGTGAATTCGCCAAGGATAGCCTCCCTATCTCACCGTCTCCCTCCGGCCGATCAGCCCTTCCGGCCGGGCAAGCAGGAGGACGATGACGAGAGTAAGTGTGATCGACTCACGGAATGGCAGCCAGTCCTCGGGAAGGAACGCGCGCAGGAAGACCTCGATGAAGGCAAGGGCAAAGCCGCCCACGACCGCACCCGAAAGGCTGCCCAACCCACCGAGAACCGTCGCGATGAACGCCTTGAGCACAGGCAGGAAACCCATCAGGGGGTCGACGGAACCGCGCTGGGCGAGCCACAGGACGCCGGCGACACCCGCGAGAAGACCCGAGATGCCGAAGGCCGTGGCAACGACGGCGTTCGCGTTGATCCCCATGAGGCGTGTCACCGGAAAATCGCGCGCCGCCGCGCGCATGGCGATGCCCAGGATGGAGCGTTTGAGGAAGACCGTCAGACCGAGCAGCAGCAGGGCGGTAGCGGTGATCGACATCAACTGGATCACGCCGATCGCAAGGCCGCCGAAATCGATCGCGCCGATCATCCAGGCCGGCACCGGGATGGCCTTGGGCCGGGCCGAGATCAGGTTCTGGAAGAGCATGTGAAGGATGGTGCTCAACGCAAGGCTCGTCAGCAGCATGGTCGCCGTGTTGGCATCCCGGACCGGCCGGAACGCCACCCTTTCCATCGCCACGGCCACCAGGGTGGCACAGGCGATGCCGAGGACCACGGCGAGCGGCAGACCCAGACCGGCGCCGATGGCAAAGAACATGGTGTAGCCCGTCAGCGTCATCAGATCGCCGTGGGCGAAATTGATCAGCCCCAGGACGCTGAACACCATGGCAAGGCCCAGGGCGAGAAGGGCATAGGTGCCGCCAAGGGCAAGCGCGTTGACAAACTGCTGGATGAGGATGTCCATCAGCCCCTGCCCATGTAGGCGCGTTCGACTTCGCCGGATTCCAGCAGGCTCGCGGCAGACCCCGAGAGCGCGACACGGCCGGTCGCGAGAACGTAGCCCCGGTCGGCGATCTCGAGCGCGAGATCGACATTCTGCTCGACCAGCAGAATGGTGACCCCGCGGTCCCTGAGTCCGACGATCAGTTCGAAGATCGTATCCACGACCTGGGGCGCCAGGCCCAGTGACGGTTCGTCGAGCAGCACGATCCGTGGTGCAGACATCATGGCCCGGGCGATCGCGAGCATCTGCTGTTCACCACCCGACAGGGTTCCCGCCATCTGGTCCCGGCGCTCGGCGAGAACGGGAAACTGTGCCAGCATGTCGGCGAGAATCGTGCCGGCACCGCCCGTGCGCCTCCGCGTCGCCCCGCCGATTGCGAGGTTCTCGTGAACGGTCAGGTTGGAAAAGACATGCCGGCCTTCGGGGCACAGTGTCATGCCGCGGCGCACGATTCGCTCCGGCGCATCGCCGGCGACATCCTTGCCGTCAAGAAGCACCCTCCCGGCGGTGAGCGGCACCAGCCCCATGACGGCATTGAGAACCGAACTCTTCCCGGCGCCATTGGCGCCGAGAAGAGTCACGATTTCGCCCTTTTTGACTTCCAGGCCTGCGCCCCGCACGGCCTCGATGGCGCCATAGCGAACCTCAAGCCCTTCGACTTCAAGGAGGTCCTCCCGGCCGTTTCTCACGGAGCGGGAATCATTGACGGATCGGGCGAGAAGTCACCGACATGGATCCGTTCGCCGCCGGACACCCGGTTGAGCGCGACGACGCGCACCGGCACACGGTTCTGGCCCTTGTAGGTGATCGTCCCCGTGGCAACCTGGACATTCTCCAGATTGTCCCAGGCGTCGCGGATCGCCGGACCATCAGTGGAGCCGGCCGCCTCGATAGCGGCGGCAATGACCATCATCAGGTCATAGCCCGTGGCAGTGAAGACGGTATCGTTCGGCGCACCGTACTTCTCCTCGTAGGCCATCTCGTAGGCCGCCAGCGGGCTGCCCGGAGACGCGAAACCCGCATTGGAGAAGACCACGCCCTCGGCCACATCGCCGAGACCGAACGTCGTCGGGGAATCGATGCCGTCACTGCCCAGGACCGGCGTGTCGATACCCACGGCGCGGAGCTGCTTGATGAAGGCCGGGAAATCGGGCTCGTAGGCCGAGGTCTGGATGACGTCCGGCTGCGGATCGAGGCTCTTGATGTTGGTCACCTCGGCCGAGAAGTCCTGCTGGCCCATCGTGTACTCGCCGACCGCGACGACCGTACCGCCCATGGCCTCGAAGGCCTCGCCGAAGTACTCGGGAAGCTTCTCGGTATAGGGCGTGTCGCGCGACAGGAGGATATAGGCATTCTCGTAGCCCTGTTCGCGTGCATACTGCGCCAGGACCGTGCCCTGCAGGTTGTCCGCCGTGTAGTTGGAGAACATGTAGGGTCCGACAGCCGCCGGCAGGGTCGGCGTCGAGGCACAGGAACTCGCCGAAGGAATTTCTGCTACCTGGGCGATCACGCCCGAGGCCACGGCAGGATCGACATCGCACGAGACGATCATCGCGACCACGCCCGCGTCGACGAGTTCCTGGGCCACGGTGGAGGCCTGCGCCGTGTCGGACCTCGTGTCCTTCACGACGAGTTTGACCTGCATGCCCATGATGCCGCCCGCTGCGTTGATCTGGTCGAGCGCAAGCTGTACACCCATGAGCGACGGCTGATCGTAGGGCGCCAGGTAGCCGGTGAAGCCCCCTGCATAACCAATCGTGACTTCATGGGAATCGGCATGCGCGGCTTCGCCGGCCGCCAGGAGGCCGGCTGCCAGAACGGCCGCTGAAAGGTGGATCGATGACGTGTGTTTCACGGTCTTCACTCCCTTGTTGATGGTGGGACGGCGGAACGCTCCCGCGCGCGCCGTCGGCCCAGGTATGCCTCGATCACAACGGGATCGGACTGCACCTCCTCCGGTGTTCCCTCGGCAATGACCTGACCCTTGTTTAGCACGACCACGCGATCGCACAATCTCATGATGAGGCCGAGATCGTGGTCAACGACCAGCAGTCCGGGACCGCGGCTCTCCCGGAGTTTCGCAAGGATGCCGAGCAGCTCGTCGGACTCGGTTTCGTTCATCCCGGCGGCCGGTTCGTCCAGCAGCAGATAGCGTGGTTCCAGTGCAAGCGCCCGGGCGATTTCCAGGCGCCGCTGGAGACCGTAGGCGAGTGTCCCTGCCCGCCGCGAGGCGTATCCGGCAATGCCCAGCTCGGCGAGCAGGTCAAGGCTGCGGGCGTTCATGTCCGCTGCACCCAGACGGGTGCCGCTGGCGGCAAGAGCGGTCTTCACGTTCTCCAGCGAGGTGAGATTCGAGAACAGCCGGATGCTCTGGAAGGTGCGTCCCACGCCACTCTGGGCGATCAGGTGGGTGGGCGTTCTGGTGATGTCGGTGCCGTCGAGCAAGACCCGGCCGGCATCCGAATCGAGCGCACCCGAGATGCAGCCGAGCAGGGTCGTCTTGCCCGAGCCGTTGGGCCCTATGAGCCCGACGATCTCGCCTGGCCTCAAGGCAAGGTTCGCGCCATCGACGGCGCGCAGCCCGCCGAAGACCTTCGTCACTTCGGAGACCTCGAGAACACCGTCGGCGGCGACCCGTGGTGGTGGATACCGGGCGGGCGCGACCGGAACATCACCGGTGCCCGTCCGGCGCAGGGTCACGGTCTCCTCGATCTCCCGGTAGCCGAAGAGTCCGTTGCGGCGCCAGAACAGAACACCCATGATGGCAAGTGAGAGGCCGATGTCCGTCAGGCCGAAAACGGTCGGCCCGTCGAAGTACGACGCATTGATGTGCTCCTCGGCCGAGCGCAGGACCTCGATCAGGACCGTCACGACGATGGCGCCGACCACGGCGCCCGACACGCTGGCCATGCCGCCGACGATCAGCATGACGAGAACCGCGAACGTGATCTGGAAATAGAATTCCTTTGGCGAGTAGACACCCAGGTAATGGGCGAGCAGGACCCCCGCCACGGCCGCGACTGCTGCGCTGATCGTCCAGGCCAGAAGGCGGCGGCCATGAACATCGACCCCGACCGCCCGGGCTGCCGGCTCGTCCTCCCGCGCCGCCCTCAACTCCAGACCCGGAAGGGAATCCCGGAAGGCGCGGCAGATCAGGAGCGCGACACCGGCAAAGACGAGGGCCAGGGGTATGTCGATGGTACGCGGCACGCCGATCAGCGCCTGGCTGCCACGTGTGAAGTCCCTGGCTCCGACAAGGACTCCGTAGACGATGATCAAGAGGCCCAGGGTCGCGATGGCCGCCGAGGCGCCGCCGAGACGCGATATCGGGATGCCGACGAGGAAGCCGACGAGCGTCACGAGAACCACGGCGATGGCGGCCGCCGCCATGAAGTGGATCTCGAGGCCCGCGATCCATGGTGGAAGATCGGGCAGGAAGACGGCCTTCTGCTGGACCGGCATGGTGAGCACGCCCGTGATATGGGCAGCAAGGCCCATGAACGCCGCATGGCCGAAACTGAGGATACCCGAGTTGCCGGTGAACGTGCTGAAGGCCAGAACCGCGACGGTCAGGATGAGATAGTGCGTGACGGTCCCCTGGAGTGCCGGACCCGTGGTCTGCCAGAGCACCAGCGAAACCGCCGCAATGGGAACAAAGAGCAGCGCGCTGCCGGCAAGCGACTCGCGTGCCACGAACCGGGCGATCATCGTGCCGAGTTCAGCATTGCCATCATGACCGCCTTGCCTGCCAGGAGATGACAAAAACTTAGGAACCCGCCGACACCTGTGTCAAGCGGCGTTGACCGCCGTTGCCGCGGTTGCGACAGTGCCCGCCGGCAAACCTCCCTGAAGAGAAAATCATGACGGATGGCGAACTGATCCTGCTGGTCTGGAACGACCTCGTGGGCCTCTCGCGAACCAGGGGCGTCCCTGTCGGCCAGTACGAAAGACGCCGTCGACACGGGCTTGGCTGGGCGCTTGCCGGCCAGTCGCTGACACCCTTCGAGGATATCGCGCCCAATCCGTGGGGACCCATGGACGAGGTGCGCCAGGTACCTGACGACGAGACGCGTCGGCGCATCGTGTTGAAGCAGGAGTGGCCAGCGCTCCATTTCGTGTTGTGCAACAGTCTCCATACCGACGGCACGTCCTGGGAATGCTGCACCCGAAGTTTTCTCGCCCGGGCCCTTGCCGATCTGAAGACGGAAACCGGCCTCGAGCTCGCGATCGCCTACGAGAACGAATTCCTGCTCTGCGGCGGCGCCATGCCGTGGGCGGCCCCGTTTTCAGTCGATTCCATCCGCCAGGCAGCACCCTTCGCCGACCTTTGCACCCAGGCACTCATCAACGCCGGAGTCGATCTCGAAACCTTCGAACCCGAATACGGTGTCGGACAGTACGAGGTGAGCTGCGGTCCGGCGGCGGGGCTGGCTGGCGCGGACCGTGTCGTCGTCACCCGGGAGACCGTGCGGGAAGCCGCACGGCAATGCGGTCTTACCGCAAGCTTCTCGCCCAAGCCCTCGCCGGATGCGGTCGGCAACGGCTGTCATCTCCACCTGAGTCTCTGGGACGAAGAGGGGAACCCGGCGGCGGCGGATCCGGCAGGACCAGGCGGATTGAGTTTCGTCGCGGCCCGCTTCGTGGCAGGTATCCGTCATCACCTCAAGGCCCTGACGGCCATCACCGCACCGAGCCCGGTCTCCTATCTGCGACTGGGGCCGCACCACTGGAGCTGCGGTTACGACATCGTCGGCGTCCAGAATCGCGAGGCCGCGATCAGAATCTGCCCGCCGCCCGGTGAGGACGCAGGTGCGTTCAATATCGAGATCCGGTCAACCGATGCAACCGCGAGTCCCTATCTTGCCATCGGCGCAATCGTCCGGGCGGGTCTCGAGGGCATCCGTGCCGGCATGCCTCCACCCGATATCGTCAATCGCGATCCCGCCGGGATGAGCGATGCCGAGCGCCAATCCGAAGGCATCGGCGAACTGCCGGCTTCGCTGGGTATCGCCCTCGACGCCTTCATGGCCGATCGAAGTGCCTCCGGCTGGTTCACGCCGACCATGCTCGAGGCCTATGAGGCGATCAAGCGTCTCGAGGCTTCGTATGCCGCCGAAATGAGCGCAAGCGAGCTGTGCGAGAGATACGGCCGTGCCTACTGAGGGCGTTGCCTGTGATCTGCCGCTGATCGACCACCACTGCCACGGGGTGGCACCTGGCAATCTCGACCCGGGAACCTTCGAGGCGCTGATGAGCGAGAGCTACCGGCCGGCGCCTCACGGCACCACCCAGTTCGACAAGCCGCTCGGCCTCATGATCCGTAGCCAGTGTGCACCCTTGCTGGATCTCGAGCCCTTCACCGGTGGTGAGGCCTATGTCGAGCGCCGCCGCGAACTCGGTGCCGAGGAGGTCAACCGGCGCCTGCTCGGGGCCTGTGGTCTGGAGCGGCTCATCATCGACACGGGCCACAAAAGCGATTCGATTGCCGATGTGCCGGCGATGGCGGATCTCGCCGGGAGACCGGCCCACGAGGTCGTCAGAATCGAGGCGGTCGCCGAGGAAGTGGCGAGGAGCGGCGTTGAGGCTGCGCGCTTTCCACAAGCGTTCTGTGACACGCTGGCCTGCCGCGCCGAAGGTGCTGTCGGCCTCAAGACCATCACCGCCTACCGGACGACCTTCGCGATCGATCAGACTCCGCCTTCGGTTGTCGAGGTGAAGGACGGCACGGATGCCTGGTACCGGGCGATCGACAGGACCGGGAAGGTGCGCCTCGAGAATGTCGATGTCGTGCGCTTCGGCCTGTGGTCGGGCGCCGAGCTCGCCCGCGATCTTGCCATTCCCCTGCAGATCCATGTCGGATTCGGCGATCCCGACATCATCATGCATGCCTGCGATCCGACACACTTCACGGAATTCCTGCGCGCAATGGAGGCCTGGGAGGTCGACTGCACGCTGCTTCACAACTATCCGTTCCAGCGCGAGGCGGCCTGGCTCGCCGAGATCTTCCGCAATGTCTATTACGACGTGGGCGTGATCCTCAACTTTGCCGGACCGCAGGCCGCAAGCGTCATGGGCGAAGCCCTGGAGATGGGCCCCTTCTTCAAGCAGCTCTACAGCTCGGATGCCTTCGGCCTCGCCGAACTCCACTATCTTGGCCAGCTTCAGTTCCGCCGCACGCTCGCCAGGCATCTCGATCTCTGGATCGGCGAACAGATGTGCACCCTCGCGGAGGCCGACCGCATCGTCGCGATGATCGCCTCAGGCAACGCATCGAGGATCTACGGCAGGCTCTGAGCGGTGCTTCAGGCGGTAGGCTCCCTCGGGACATGGGGAACCCGCCACCGGATCGCATAGCCGATCAGGATGGCCGCGATGCCGCCTGCCAGAAAGATGAGCGCGACGCTCTGCCAGGAGCGTTCCGTCTCGGTGACCTCCTCGCGGATTTCATCGAAGGTGACGACGGTTCCTGCGGCATGGGGATCGTGTTCGATCAGTCCCCAGATTCTGACCACATTCCTTGCCGAGAACATCGGCTTCTTTTCGACGAGAATCTCGACATCCCGGTAGATGCCGACGTGGTCGCGGACCTCGATGTACCTGGGATTGATGGAGGGGTACTCGTAGAACCTCTTCTCGTCCTGGAACCTGAGATAGACTGCGCTGTTGAATAGATCTGCCAGCAAGACGCTGGTGACATAGCCCCGATACCATATGAGATCGTCCTCGTCGGGAATGTCCGGGATACTGGAAAGCCAGACGATCGCGCCGCCCAGCGTAGCGGCAATTCCGTAGGCATAGAGCCAGGCGGCAAGATATCTGATCATGTCAGGGGCCGGGAAGAACGAGGAAGAACTCGAGATGCCCCATGCCCCCTCGAGAACGAGGCCCACTCGGCCGAACCGTAGGTGAGCATCGCGAACGCTGAGGTGGAATACTCGCGCGTGAACCGGTCCATGGCCTCGCCGCTGGCACTGAGTGCCAGGCTTTGCACAGTCATCTGCAGCACCGGATCGTACCCCACCACCATGACACGCCCGGTTCCTGAGGGCGTGAGCTGCAACAGGGCGATGAGATCGCCCACGTCGGCGCGGCAGATGGCGTCGTCGAAGCGTACCTCGGGGCTCCCCAGGACCGGACGCACGATCTCCAGTGCCTGGCGGGCGCGAAGCGCGGTGGAGCACAGCACGAGATCGCAACCGGGGGATCGTTCCTCGAGCGATGCCGGGCGCGAATCCGAAGGCATCGGCGAACTGCCGGCGTCACTGGATATCACCCTCGATGCCTTCATGACCGATCGAAGTGCCTCAGGCTGGTTCACGCCGACCATGCTCGATGCCTGTGAGGCGATCAAGCGTCTCGAGGCTTCGCATGCCGCCGAAATGAGCGCAGCCGAGTTGTGCGAGAGAAACGGCCGTGCCTATTGAGGGCGTTGCCTGTGATCTGCCGCTGATCGACCACCACTGCCACGGGGTGGCACCTGGCGATCTCGACCCGGGAACCTTCGAGGCGCTGATGAGCGAGAGCTGCCGGCCGGCGCCTCAGGGCACCACCCAGTTCGAAAAGCCGCTCGGCCTCATGATCCGTGGCCAGTGTGCGCCCTTGCCGGACCTCGAGCCCTTCACCGGTGGTGAGGCCAATGTCGAGCGCCGTCGCGAGCTCGGTGCCGGGGAGGTCAACCGGCGCCTGCTCGGAGCCTGTGGTCTGGAGCGGCTCATCATCGACACGGGCCACAGAATCGACACGGGCCACAGGAGCGATACGATTGCCGATGTGTCGGCGGTGGCGGATCTCGCCGGAAGGCCGGCCCACGAAGTCGTCAGAATCGAGGCGGTCGCCGAGGAAGTGGCGAGGAGCGGCGTTGAGGCTGCGCGCTTTCCGCAAGCGTTCTGTGACACGCTGGCCTGCCGCGCCGAAGGTGCCGTCGGCCTCAAGACCATCACCGCCTACCGGACGACCTTCGCGATCGATCAGACTCCACCTTCGGTTGTCGAGGTGAAGGACGGCACGGATGCCTGGTATCGGGTGATCGACAGGACCGGAAAGGTGCGCCTCGAGAATGTCGATGTCGTGCGCTTCGGCCTGTGGTCGGGCGCCGAGCTCGCCCGCGACCCTGCCATTCCCCTGCAGATCCATGTCGGTTTCGGCGATCCCGACATCACCATGCATGCCTGCGATCCGACACACTTCACGGAATTCCTGCGCGCCATGGAGGCCTGGGAGGTCGACTGCATGCTGCTTCACAACTATCCGTTCCAGCGCGAGGCGGCCTGGCTCGCCGAGATCTTCCGCAATGTCTATTACGACGTGGGCGTGATCCTCAACTTTGCCGGACCGCAAGCCGCAAGCATCATGGACGAAGCCCTGGAGATGGGTCCCTTCTTCAAGCAGCTCTACAGCTCGGATGCCTTCGGCCTCGCAGAACTCCACTATCTGGGCCAGCTTCAGTTCCGCCGCACGCTCGCCAAGCATCTCGATCTCTGGATCGGCGAACAGATGTGCACCCTCGCGGAGGCCGACCGCATTGTCGCGATGATTGCTTCAGGCAACGCATCGAGGATCTACGGCAGGCTCTGAGTGGTGCTTCAGGCGGTGGGGTCCCTCGGGACATGGGGAACCCACCGCCGGATCGCATAACCGATCAGGATGGCTCCGATGCCGCCTGCCAGAAAGATGATCGCGACGCCCTGCCAGGAGCGTTCCGTTTCGGTGATCTCCTCGCGGATTTCATCGAAGGTGACGACGGTCCCTTCGTGATAGGGATCATGTTCGATCAGCCCCCAGATCCTGACCACATTTCCTCCCGAGAATATCGGCTCCTTTTCAACGAGAACCTCGACATCCCGGTAGATGCCGAGACGGTCGCGAACCTCGACGTACTTGGGATAGATGGAGAGGTACTTGTAGCGCCTCTCATCATCCCGGAACCTGAGGTTGACGATATCGAGACCGTCGTAATCCTTGTTCAGCCGGATGCCGATGACATAGCCCCGATTCCATACGAGATCGTCCTCATCGGGAATGTCCGGGATATTGACAAACCAGACGATCGCGCCGCCCAGCGTGGCGACAATTCCGAAGACATAGAGCCAGGCGGCCAGCGATCTGATCATGTCAGGGGTCGGGAGGAACGTGGAAGAGCTCGAGATGTCCGATGCCCCGGGAGAGCGAGGTCCAGTCGGCCGAACCGAAGGTGAGCATCGCGAATGCGGATGTGGAATACTTGCGCGTGAGCCGGTCCATGGCGTCACCGCTGGCGCTGAGTGCCAGGCATTGCGCGGTCATCTGCAGCACCGGATCGTGCCCCACCACCATGACACGCCCGATACCGGCGGGCGTGAGCCGCAACAGGGCGACGAGATCGCGCGCGTCGGCGCGGTAGATGCCGTCGTCGAAGCGTACCTCGGGGCTCCCCAGGACCGGGCGCACGATCTCCAGTGTCTGACGGGCGCGAAGCGCGGTGGAACACAGCACGAGATCGCAGCCAAGGGAACGTTCCTCGAGCCATGCCGCGAGCCGGGCAGCCCGGCGGCGGCCCTTGTCGCGCAGAGGCCGATCGTGGTCGTCGATCGTCACGTCCGCCCAACTGGATTTGGCATGGCGAAGCAGGTAGAGTGAGGTTGTCAAGGCGCACCTTTTTCCGAGCCGGGGGCAGGTGTTCACCTGCCTCGGGAAGAGTCATACCTCACTCAAGGCTAGCATGAAATGGTCAGCCAGGAACTGGATACCGAATCACCTTCTGCTCGCATCGAGGCAGAGGCGGCGGTCATGCCGAAGGACCGCTACATCAACCGGGAACTGAGCTGGCTGGCCTTCAATGAACGGGTTCTCGAGGAAGCACGCAATACCCGCCATCCGCTTCTCGAGAGGCTGCGCTTCCTGTCGATCTCCGCCAGCAATCTCGACGAGTTCCAGATGGTGAGGGTGGCGGGCCTCAAGGCCCAGGTCGACGCCGGGGTCACGACTCCGAGCATCGACGGGCTCTCCCCGGCCCGCCAGCTCGAGGCGATCAAGGCCCGATCGAAGACACTGATCGACGGACAGTACGTGGTCTGGCGGACGTTGCGCGGCCTGCTCGCCAGGGAGGGGATATCCGTCGTCGAGGAAAGCGATCTGGGTCCGGATGACCGGGAATGGCTCGCCGGGCGTTTCGAACAGGAGATCCTGCCGCTCCTGACCCCGATGGCCATCGACCCTGCCCATCCGTTTCCATTCATTCCCAATTTCGGTTTCGGCATGGCGCTGAAGCTGCTCGGGGAAAAACAGGACGAACCGGTTCACGCCATCATCAGGCTGCCGCAGCAGACCGACCGCTTCATCCACCTTCCCTCGGATGAAGGATCGAGGTTCCTGCCTCTCGAACAGGCCGTGCGCATGCACCTCAAGGGTCTGTTTCCCGGTTTCCGGCTGCTCGAGATCGGCTTCTTCCGCGTGATCCGCGACAGCGAGATCGAGATCGACGAGGAGTCGCAGGACCTCGTGCGGCACTTCGAAAGCGCGCTGAAAAGGAGGCGGCGCGGCAGCGTGATCGATCTCGTGGTCGATGCCGCGATGCCCGGGGAACTCCTCAATCTCCTGACGAACCGGCTCAATGTCGATCCGGGCGACGTCACCGTCGTCAGCGGCGAACTCGGGCTCAGCGATCTCTCGCAGCTGATCGTGGACAATCGGCACGATTTGCTGTTCGAGCCCTATTCGGCACGATTTCCCGAGCGTATCCGGGACTTCGGCGGCAACTGTTTCGATGCCATCAGAGCCAAGGACATCATCGTCCATCACCCCTACGAGAGCTTTGACGTTGTCATCCAGTTCCTTCAGCGGGCGGCGCAGGATCCGGCCGTGGTTGCGATCAAGCAGACGCTTTACAGGACGAGCGAGGGATCGCCCATCGTCAAGGCGCTCATCGAGGCCGCCGAGGCCGGCAAGTCCGTGACCGCGGTGGTGGAACTCAAGGCACGCTTCGATGAAGAGGCCAATATTCGCTGGGCGCGGGATCTCGAACGCGCCGGCGCGCAGATCGTCTACGGCATCGTCGACCTCAAGACCCATGCCAAGATCTCGCTCGTCGTGCGCCGCGAACACACGAAACTCGTGACGTATGTGCACTTCGGGACGGGCAACTACCATCCGATCACCGCGAAGATCTACACCGACCTGTCCCTCTTCACGACCTCGCCGGCGCTGTGCCGGGATGCCAACAGGATCTTCAATTTCCTCACCGGCTACATCCGGCCGCGCAATCTCGAGGCGGTCGCCATGTCGCCCCGCAACATGCGTGAACGCCTTTGCGAACTGATCGAGCGGGAGACCGCCAACGCCCTTTCAGGCAAACCCGCGGCCATCTGGGCCAAGATGAACGCCATCGTCGACCCGGAACTTATCGACCAGCTCTATCGCGCATCCGCCGCTGGCGTCCAGATCGATCTTGTGGTGCGCGGCATCTGCTGCCTTCGTCCGGGCGTGGCGGGCCTGTCGGACAATATCCGTGTGAAGAGTCTTGTCGGGCGCTTTCTCGAGCACAGCCGCATCTTCTGCTTTGCCGACGGCAAGCCCATTCCCTCCCCCGACACCAGGGTCTTCCTGTCATCGGCGGACTGGATGCCGCGCAACATCGACCACCGGGTCGAGACCATGGTCTCGATCCTCAACGCGACGGTTCACCGGCAGATACTGGACCAGATCATGGTGGCCAACCTGCGCGATGTCGAACAGTCGTGGAGTCTGGACAGGGACGGGGAATACACGAGGCTTGCGCACACCGGCAATGCCTTTTCCGCCCATCGTTTCTTCATGACCAATCCCAGCCTCTCGGGCCGGGGCAGCGCGCTGCCGAAGCAGATCCAGCGAGGCAATGTGACACCTTTGTCTGCGCAATGAGTGACGTGTGGCCCGAGGCACCCGGCATGAGGACGGGTGTCATCGATATCGGTTCAAACTCGGTTCGCCTGGTTGTCTTCGATGGCCTGAACCGGGCTCCGCTTCCGATCATCAACCACAAGGCGGTCATCGGCCTGGGCGTGGATGTCGAACACCTGGGCTACCTCGGCGTCGAGGCCTTCCGGCGCGGCATCGAGACCGTTGATGCCCTGGTGCGCGTTGCCCAGAGCGTCCCCGTCGCGGATCTTGCACTCTACGCGACGGCAGCCGTGCGCGATGCTGCCAACGGCGCCGACTTCTGCCGGTCCGTCGAGACCAGGACCGGGTACGCTGTCAAGGTTCTCTCCGGAGACGAGGAGGCGCGGCTTTCGGCCTTGGGAGTCATCTCCGCAGTGCCCGGACTGACCGGCGTCGTCGGCGATCTCGGCGGCGGCAGTCTCGAACTCGTTGCGGTCCGGCACGGTACCATCATGGAACGCTCGACGCTCGGCATAGGCCCGTTGCGGATGATGGAAAGGTGGGGTGCGAACCCCGGGGATTCGGAGAGCTCAATCGCCGAGGCCTTCGACAAGGTCGCGTGGCTTGCCGACTGGAAATGCCATTGCTTCCATGCCGTGGGGGGGTCGTGGCGGGCGATCGCCCGCCTTCACATGGAACAGCACGACTACCCGCTGAAGATCGTCCATGGTTACAGCATGACGAGAAGCGGGACGCGCGATTTCTCCAGGATGCTGGAAAACCTGAGCCACGAGACGATTTCACGAATTCGCGCGATCTCGAGGCGGCGCGCCTCGGTCCTGCCCTGGGGTGCCAAGGTGCTCGTGCACCTGATGCGCATCCTCAAGCCTTCGGTCGTCATATTCTCGGCCCATGGCCTGCGCGAGGGGCACCATTTCGATATGCTCGACCCGGTGACACGGGCCGAAGATCCGCTGCTCGCCGCATGCCGCGAGCTGGCCGACAGGCACCGACGGTTTCCGGACTGTTCGGCGGCACTGGAACAATGGCTGCGGCCCGTCTCCTCACGCTTCAGCCATGCCGAAGAACGTCTGGTGCGTGCCGCCTGCTTCCTGGCGGACACGGGCTGGAGGGAACACCCGGAATACCGCGCCGTTCGGTCCCTCTCCCGGGTTCTGCACATGCCCTGGTCGGTGCTCGAACACAACCAGCGGGCCTGGCTTGCCCTCGCCCTGTTCGTCCGCTACGGCGGATCCTCGAGCGGGGACGAGGCCTTGCCGTGCCACCGGCTTCTCGAACCGGAATGCGCCGCAGAGGCAAGAATTCTCGGCATGATGCTGCGCCTTGCCCTCGAACTGTGTGCCGGCCGCGGCCAGGTGTTGAAATCGACACCCGTTGCCGCCACCGGCAAGGGTTTCCATCTGGAGATGAGGGCAGACGCCGCCGTGGCCTCCCTGGAGCGGATCGAGCGTTATGTGGCATCCGCCGGCCGGGCGCTCGATGCTCCCTTCACCATGACCCGCCACGTCGTCGAACTGACCGATGAGGCTCCGCCGCCTTTCGAACCGCGGGCCGCTACGTCGGTGCCCCGATAGCGTTCCCGTCAGTCCTTGCCTGACCAGGAACCGTCCCGCACCAGTTCGTCCGCCACCTCCCTGATGGCCCTTTCCATGATCGAGACCATGTCGTCGACCTGGGCACGACTGATGATGATCGGTGGCGAGAAGACGCACAGATGCCACATCGGGCGCACGATGAGCCCGTATTCCTGGCACTTCTCGTCGATCTTCTTGCCCACGTTCAGGTTTTCATCGAAGGCCTTCTTGGTGGTCTTGCTCTCGACGCATTCGATGCAACCCATGAGGCCGATACCGCGAACGTCGCCGGCCATGGGAAGATCCGCCAGCGACCGCAGGCGCTCCTGGAAGTAATCTCCCGTGCTGCGGGCATGACCCATGATGTCGTCGCGTTCCATGATCTCGATGTTCTTGAGCGCGGCGGCCATGGCGACAGGATGCCCGGAATAGGTGAACCCCATGGAAAACGTGGGGGACCCGCTGCCCTTGTCGATGACATCCTGGTGGAGCTTCTCGGAAATGGCGGTGAGGCCGGCCGGGATGTATCCGGAGGTGAACCCCTTCGCGGCGGTAATGATGTCCGGAACGATGTCGAACACGGGCTCGGAAGCGAAGAAGTGCCCCATGCGCCCGAATCCCGTGACCACCTCGTCGCAGACGTAGAGGACCCCGTACTTGCGGCACATCTCGAGACAGGCCTTCTGGTAGCCCTTCGGCGGCACGATGACCCCGCCGGAAGCAAGCACCGGCTCGGCAATGAAGGCCGCGACATTTTCCGGACCGATCTCGTTGATCCTGGTCTCCATTTCCGCGATCAGCTGATCCCTGAACGCGTCATCGCTCATCCCATCCGGCTTGCGATAGGGGTTGGGCGAGGAAAGGTGCGTGATCCATTCGGTGATCACTTCCATGCGCGTGTCGTTGCCGGGTTTGCCGCAAAGCGAATCCGCGAGATAGGTGCTGCCGTGATAGGCATCGGCGCGCGTGAGAATAGTTTTCCTGGAAGGCTCTCCCATGACGTTCCAGTAGTAGTGAACAAAACGGATCGCCGCATCGTTCGCCGTGGAACCGCCGGTCGAATAGAAGAACCGGTTGAGATCGCCGGGCGTCAGCGTGGCAAGCTTGGCGGAAAGTTCCGCATGCGGCGGCGTCGCCATGGACCACGGCGAATAGTACACCATGCTGCGCACCTGATCGGAAATGGCCTGCGCCATTTCCTCGTTGCCGTAGCCGAGCTGCACCGCCCACATGCCGCCGATACCGTCGATGTAGCGGTTTCCCGCACCGTCGTAGACGTAGATCCCCTCGGAATCCGCCAGGATCATGTGATCCTGCCGTCCGAACTCGTGCCACGGATGCATGGCGTGTGCTTTGTCCTTGGCCATGAGGCCCTCGACATCGAACTGGAAATTGCGTCTCATCGTTCAGAACCTCCTGCGTTGCGTTGCCTGCCCTCACGCCTTCCCACGCTTCGTTGTATGGGTCTCCCCGTCCTTCGGGTGGGAAGCGGCACGTATTCAGGATACACACGGCAGGCGTCGTCGGACAAGCTTGACGGGAGGCGCCGACCGGTTGCGACCTTGTGGCCGGGTAGAACGGAGGATCGTGATGCGCGACAAGGCTGTGGCAACGGTACAGGTCGACAACGACTTTGCGCGGGTATCCCAATGGCGGTTCGCGCCCGGTGCAGAGACCGGCTGGCACGTCCACGCCATGGACTACGTCGTGGTTCCCATGACGAACGGCAGGCTGCATCTCGAAACGCGCGAGGGCGACAGTTTCGCCGATCTGACCCAGGGCCTTGCCTATGCGCACAAGGCAGGCGTGGAACACAATGTGATCAACGCCAACGATCATGATTTCGTCTTCGTCGAGGTCGAAATGAAGGAGAGCCACGCAGGACAACACTCTTGATCGCGATTCGTCCCGTGCCTAGAGTGCGCCCGCATCGAGGCCAGCCACAGTCCGGAACGGTCCATGACAATCCACCAAAGTCTCATCTCCCTGGTCGGTAACACGCCTCTTCTGCGCCTCAAGGGCCCTTCGGAGCAGACCGGCTGCGAGATTCTGGCCAAGTGCGAATTCCTCAATCCGGGCCAGTCGGTCAAGGACCGCGCCGCGCTCGGGATCATCAGGGACGCCGAAGCGAAGGGCGAGCTCAAACCGGGCGGCGTCATCGTGGAAGGTACTGCCGGCAACACGGGCATCGGTCTTTGCACTGTCGGTAATGCCCTGGGCTACCGCTGTGTCATCGTCATGCCGGAGACGCAGAGCAAGGAGAAAAAGGATGCCCTGCGCTCCCTGGGCGCCGATCTTCATCTCACACCCGCCAAGCCCTACAAGGATCCCAGGAACTACATCAGGACATCGGAAAGGATGGCCCTGGAAATCGCGGCGAGCGAGCCCAACGGTGCGGTCTGGGCGAACCAGTTCGACAATGTCGCCAATCGCCAGGCCCATTTCGAAAGCACGGGCCCCGAGATCTGGGAACAGACGGCGGGCAAGGTGGACGCATTCGCATCCGCCATCGGAACGGGAGGAACCATCGCCGGAGTCGGCATCTTCCTCAAGGAACGCAACCCTGACATCGTTATCGGCCTCACCGATCCCTTCGGTTCGTGCATGCACAACTGGGTCCGGACGGGTAATCTCACTTCGGAGGGTAGCTCCATCACCGAGGGCATCGGCCAGGGACGCATGACGAAGAACCTTGAGGATGCCCCGATCGACATGTCGGTCCAGGTGAGCGACGTCGAGATGCTCGAGGTCATCTACGATCTCCTGATCGGGGAAGGACTGTGCGTCGGCGGTTCGACCGGCATCAATGTCGCCGGTGCCATGAAGATCGCGCGGGAACTGGGACCGGGCCATACCATCGTCACCATCCTTTGCGATTTCGGAACGCGTTATCAGAGCAAGATCTTCAACCCCGAATTCCTGAAGGAGCGCAATCTTCCCGTTCCTCCCTGGCTGGCCTGACATGGAACTCCTGTTCCGCGACGATTCCTATCTGACGAGCTGCGAAGCCACCGTCACGTGGGCGCACAACGGACGCATCCGCCTCGACAGGACCGTCTTCTATCCCGTTGGCGGCGGACAGCCGGGGGATACCGGACACCTCGAACTCGCAGACGGCACGCTGATCGGCGTCGTCGACACGGTCAAGGGCACCGGGCTCGACGATGTCGTTCACATATGTTCGCCCGATGCGTCCCTGCCCGCTGAAGGCACGCCGGTCACCGCGCGGATCGACTGGGATCGCCGCTACCGGCACATGCGTATGCACACTGCACTCCACGCTCTCTGCGCCATCGTCGATGCCGAAATCACCGGTGCGGCCGTCGGTGCCGACAGGAGCCGTATCGATTTCAACTGGCCGGAACCGGACATGACGAAGGACGATCTCAGCGCAAGACTCGCCGAGATCGCCGAAGCCGACCGCCTCGTGACCCCCCGATGGATCACCGATGAGGAACTCGACCGCAGGCCCGAACTCATCCGCACCATGACCGTCAAGCCGCCAGCGGGTCTGGGAAAGGTGAGGCTGCTGGAAATCGAAGGCACGGATCTTCAGCCCTGCGGCGGGACCCATGTCTCGAGGACCTCCGAACTCATCGGCATTGCGGTCTCCAAGGTGGAGAACAAGGGCCGGCACAATCGCCGCGTCAACGTGGTCTTCGCCTGGTGAAGGGAACGGTAATGATGGGCGCTCACTCCCTGGTCGACACAGATACCCTGGCACGACTGCTCGATGCGCCGGATGTGCGCATCGTCGACGGTTCCTGGTACCTGCCGACGGAGAACCGCGATCCACGCGCAGAATACCGCGAGCGCCACATACCAGGTGCGGTATTCTTCGATATCGACGAGATCTCCGACGACTCGTCGGATCTGCCCCACATGCTGCCCCGGCCCGAGAAGTTCTCCAGCCGGGTGCGCTCTCTGGGCCTTGGCGACGGCGTCAGGATCGTGGTCTACGACGGCGGCAACATGATGGCGGCTGCCAGGGTGTGGTGGATGTTCCGGGTCTTCGGACACGACGATGTCTCGGTTCTCGATGGAGGCCTTGCGAAGTGGATGGCCGGGGACCGGCCGGTCGATGACGAACCAGTGATCCCCCGGGAGCGCCACTTCACGTCACGCATGAACACGCTGCTCGTGCGGGATATCGACCAGATGAAGGCCAATCTTGCCAGCGGGAAGGAAAAGGTGGTCGATGCCCGCAGCCGGGGACGGTTCACCGCGGAGGAGAAGGAGTTCCGGCCAGGGTTGCGCGGCGGCCACATTCCCGGTAGCCGCAATCTTCCCTATGTGTCGCTGCTCAACGATGACGGCACCGTCGTCGACAATGATGCGATCCTCTCGGCTTTCCGGGATGCAGGGGTCGATCCCGCCCGGCCGATCGTCACGACCTGCGGCTCTGGCATCAGCGCGAGTTTCCTGGCGCTTGCCCTCGATCTCGCCGGTGTTCCGGGCGTCGCCGTCTACGACGGTTCCTGGACCGAGTGGGGCAGTGTTGCCGACACGCCCGTGGCTACAGGACCGGCCTGACGTGACGCGGGCCTTCGAGCGGGACGCGATCCGCACGCTCGATACGGTGATCACGTTTCTCGAGATGACCGAGAGGCCGAAACGGCCCCGGCGCCCGGCTCCTCCTGGAAAACTGGCGCTTCTTCGCGCTGAAAAACCGCCGCGCTCCTTCTACCTCTGGCTCTATCGCACCGTCGGACGGGAGTGGAACTGGACCGACCGGCTGGTGTGGCCGGACGACGAACTGCTCGCCGTCATTCACGAGCCGGCGATCGAGATCGTCGTCCTCTATGTCGGCGGCGTACCGGCCGGCTTCGCGGAACTGGATTTTCGCCGGAAAGGCGTTTGCGAACTCGCACTCTTCGGTTTCGTGCCCGAATACATCGGCCGGGGACTCGGCGGCTACTTCCTCGACTGGATCATCGACGCCATGTGGCGGCCGGGGATCGCGACGGTGCTGGTCGACACCAATGTGCGCGACCATCCCCGGGCACTGGCCATGTACCAGAAGGCCGGGTTCAGGGTTGTCAGGCGCGAGAAGGCCTGGCTCATTCCCGATGCGTACTTTCAGGGGGCATTCGACATCCCGGCATCGAATGTTGCCCTGCTGCCCACAGCCGGGGCGGACCAATCGGGATGAACGACGACACCCTAGCAGTGACCGCCGGGCGCGACCCGCACAACAATCACGGAATCGTCAATCCGGCCGTCTACCATGCCTCCACCGTGTTGTTCGAGACGCTCGAGGCGCTCAGGGAAGGCCGCGGCAAGGATCCAAGGCAGGTTGTCTATGGCCGTAACGGCACGCCGACGACGCACGCGCTCCAGGATGCCTACTGCGAACTCGAGGGAGGCGACATGGCCGTGGCGACTGGTTCCGGCAAGGCGGCAATCGTCACGGCGCTGCTGGCCTGTCTGGTATCGGGCGATCACATCCTCATTTCGGACTCGTCCTATCTGCCTACCCGTACCTTCGCCTGCGGAATTCTTCGAAGGTTCGGTGTCGAGGCGAGTTTCTACGACCCGGAGATCGGCGAAGGGATCGCTGCGCTTTTCCGTCCCAACACCAGGGCCGTCTACACCGAGAGTCCGGGATCGCTCACCTTCGAGGTCCAGGATCTCCCCGCGATCGCCCGGGCGGCCCATGACCGGGGGGTGGTGGTGATCAACGACAACACCTGGTCAGGAGGCTACTTCCTCAAGCCTTTCGGGCTGGGTGTCGACATCATCGTGCAGGCCGGTACCAAGTACATCGTGGGTCATTCAGACGCCATGTGCGGCCTTGTCGTCGCCAGGGGGAACTGGTGCGAACGCGTGTGGAACACGTTTCTCGCGCTGGGCAACTGCATCGGGCCCGACGACGCCTATCTCGCCCAACGCGGCATCCGAACGATCGGTGTGCGGCTGCGCCGCCACCACGAGACTGGTCTTAATCTGGCGCGCTGGCTCCAAACGCGCCCGGAAGTGAAGCGCGTGCTGCACCCCGGCCTCGAATCCGATCCGGGGCACGAACTGTGGAAGCGCGATTTCTCGGGCGCCAGCGGCCTCTTCGGCGCGATTCTCCAGCCAACCGGAGAGACGGCACTCGCCGCCATGGTCGACGGCCTGACGCTGTTCGGCATGGGATGGTCCTGGGGCGGCTATGAGAGTCTGCTGGTTCCCGTCGATCCCTCCTCGTCGCGATCGGTCGTTCCCTGGACAGAGAAGGGCCAGCTTCTGCGCCTCCACGCCGGGCTCGAGGATCCAGGCGACCTCATCGGCGATCTCGAGGCCGCTTTCGACCGGCGCAACCGGGCCTCCTGACGGCCGCAGTCACTCTTCGAGGGTCGATCCCGCTCCAGTCACCCGGGTCTGGCGCATGAAGCGCCGGAAGCGGTCGGCATCGTATCCTGTTCCGCGGTGAAGCAGGCATCGGTTGTCCCAGATCACCAGATCTCCCGGCTGCCAGCGGTGCGTGAGCACATGCTCGTCGGCAGTCGCCTCCTCGATCAGGCCATCCAGCAGGACCCTGCTCTTCCCGAAAGCCCAGCCCTCGATCTCGCGTGCGTGGGAGCCGATGTAGAGGTTCCTCGCGCCGTTTGCCCGATTGCGCCGGACAAGGCGTTGTCTTACCGGCAGCAGCGATGCGGCATGCGAGGGCGTCACGGCATCCGGAGCGATCTTGGAGCGCGAGAACACGTAATCGTGGATGACGACAAGCGGTTCGAGGCGTTCCTGTCGGGACGCGTCGAGGCGATTCCACCCGGTGCGCTGACTGACGAACAGGGTCTCCCCGCCCTCGTCGGGCACCTCGTAGGCGCATGTTATCGAGACGAAGGTCGGCACGGAGCGGAAGGATGAATCCGAGTGCCACATGTTGTTGCCGGTCTGGAAGACCGTGTCCCTGTGGTCATTGTCCAGGGCTGTGCCATCGGGAAGGACATTGCCCACGGTACCGAACCACTCGACCCGTCCTTCCTGTCCGAGCCGGACGTGGTCCGCCTCAGGCTCACCCAACTTGCGGGTCAGTTGAAGGTGCGCCTCGTCTCCCGACGCGGCGCCAGGAACATGCACAAAGGAGTAGCGGTCGATCAGCCGGCGCAGTTCGACGGTGTCGAGATCGCCGATGGCCCGGCTTTCGAGCCTGATACCGAACTCGGGGTGAAGCGGGGTCATGATGCCCAGGTCTCGTCCATGGGATAGGTGTCCATCCTCTCGAAGCCGGTCTCCGTGACGAGGAGCTGCTGTTCGAGCTTGACCGCCTCACGTCCGCCTTCGGCACCGACCAGTGATTCCACACACAGGACCATTCCCGGATGGATGTGACCGTCATAGCCGCGTTCCTCGAAGTCCAGCGGATGCATGATCGCCGGGAACTCGTCGCACAGGCCGGCGCCGTGAGCGATAACACCGTACCGGTTCGCCACGAACTCATCGGGTACGGCCCATGACTTTTCGGCCCATTCGCGGAACGAGAGTCCCGGCTTCAGCAGCGACTTGTTGTGCTCGAGCTGTTCCATGGCCGTCATGAAGAGCCGGTGCTGCTCGTTGGTGGGCCGGGCATCACACACCCAGGCCCGGGAAATGTCGGAGCAGTAGCCATAGGGACCGACGAGATCGGTGTCGAAACTCACCATGTCGCCCTTCTCGATGACCCGCATCGAACATTCCCTCATCCATGGATTGGTGCGCGGACCAGAAGCAAGCAGACGCGTCTCGATCCATTCACCACCTTCGGCGATGTTCGCTTCGTGGAGCTTGGCCCACAGCGCATTCTCGGTGATGCCGGGGCGCAGGAACTCACGCATCGACCGGATACCCTTTTCGGAGGCCTCGATGGCACAGCGCATCAGCGTGATCTCTTCCGGCGACTTGATCTTTCTGGCCTCCTCCATCAGCGCGAAACCGTCATGAATCTCGAGATTCGCGTTCAGCAACGCCTGGTAGGCATCCGCTCCCATGCGGTCCACCCCGATGCGCCTGTTGCCGCCCCCGTGTTCGCGCACCAGATCGGCGATTTCCCGCGCGAACGAGCGGGCATGGTCCGCCGCGAGGCTGCCCGACGTGAAATACGTTGCTGCCCGCGCCGGCCGCCGCTCACTGATTCCCGGATAGCCTTCAGTGAGGTGGGTGCCGTGTCCGAACTCGAAGAGGATCGCGGGACCTTCCGTAGCCACGAAGCAATAGCGGACCTCGTTGTGCAGGCACCACACCTGCATGTTGGTCGCATCGATGGCATAGCGCACGTTGAGTTGATCGAAGAGCAGGACGCCGGCAAGATCGCTCAACGCAAGTTGCCGGTGGACGTTGGCGAGGCGGTAACGGCGCACCTGATCGAGATCGACCGGTGCCTCGCTGCCTTCCATGGCGCCGTGCTGAACAGCCTGGGCGGTTGAAATGCGTGTCGTCGTCATGGCGCTCATTTTCCTTTCGAAGAATGACCAGATGTAGTCCGCCCGCACGACGCTGTCAGCACTGCCGACAGTCAACCCCTGCTCAGGTTCTCATGCCGGGGGATGGCGCGCCCTCCAGGATTCGAACCTGGGACCTACGGCTTAGAAGGCCGTTGCTCTATCCGACTGAGCTAAGGGCGCACATGCGTCATCCGGCCGGTTTGTCCCACCGGAAATTGTCGGCGTAGGACTTCGGAACGATCTTTCGATCCCGGTGTTCCGTGATCCGGTGGCTGATGCCGTGACGTATGGCGTAGGCCACGGCCTCGTCGCGGGAATCGAACCACAGCCTGACCTGATCGGCCATCATGTCCGACGACCCGGTCCAGCCCATCAGGGGGTCGGCGGATTTGGCAGAAGACGGGACGTATTCAAGCACCCAGCGGCGCGTCCCGGCGCGCCCGGACTGCATGGCCGACTTGGCAGGACAATAGATCCTTGCGGTCATCTCGACTCCGGTTTCCTGTGACGTGGTCGGGGCGGCTGGATTTGAACCAGCGGCCCCCTGCTCCCAAAGCAGGTGCGCTACCGGACTGCGCCACGCCCCGACCACCCTTTTGTGGCCCCGCACGCAAGCAACGTCAAGAGCCGGTGCCTGCGATCGTCTGCTCTACCAGGTCGCTCACTACGGCCTTCAGGGCCCTGTTGGCCGATGCCTCCCCGCCCGCCTCCCGGAACACCGATCTCTGGCGTTCCGCCGAGGTTCCGCAGGCTGCAATGCCGCGGGTGCGTTCGACCTCCGCGAGGCAGTCGAGCGCTTCGGCATCCTCGCGCACCAGTTCGAGAAGTTCGTCCAGGAGTTCCGCATAGGGGATGAGCTGGCGCTTTCCGAAATCCACCAGTTCGCTTCGCGTGCCGAAGCGCTGCGCCAGCCACCGGTTCTCCTCGATCAGGATGTTGGGATACTCCCGCCATGCCTGATTGGAAAGGCGCAGGCGGAAGAGCATTCTGAGGATGCACTGGAAGAGGGCCGCCACGCTGAGAGCATCCTCGATATTCGGGCAGACATCGCAGATGCGCATTTCAAGTGTCGGATACCGTGCAGATGGACGAAGATCCCACCAGATCTTGGTGCCGTCCTCCAGCAGGCCGGAGCTCGTCATGTGCCGGATCAGGCGCTCGTATTCGGACCAGCTTTGCAGCCTGTCGGGCAATCCCGTACGCGGGAGGCTGTCGAACACGGTGAGCCGGTAGGAATTGAGACCGGTATCGCGCCCCAGCCAGAACGGCGACGATGTCGTCAGGCAAAGGAGATGCGGAAGGAAGTATTTCGCCTGGTTCATGAGATCGATGCGGGTTTCTTCATCTTCGATCCCGATGTGAACATGCATGCCGCAGATCAGCAGCCTCCTGGCCACCGCCTGGTGGTCGCGCGCAAGACCCTCGTAGCGTTCCTTGTGGGTATAGTCCTGCTCGCGCCAGTCACCGAAGGGATGCGTCGAACAGGCGATCGGCGAGAGAGAGTGGCGGGCGGCGATGCGCGCCACACCGCCCCTGAGACGCTTCAGTTCCTCGCGCGCCTTGCCGACCCGGCTGCAGACCCGTGTGCCGATCTCGATCTGGGCACGCAGGAACTCCGTTGTCACCTGGTCGCCAAGCTCATCGACGCATTCGCTGATCAGCGTCTCGGGCACATCGCGGGCCAACACGCCGCTTTCGGCGTGAACAAGGAGATACTCCTCCTCGATGCCCATCGTGAAGCTGGGACTCGCGGGCGTCATGCGCCGACCTCCTTTTCGAAACTCGAACCCGGTGCAGATCACCGGTCTTGTGCCTTGCCGTCCTGCGACCGATCCGGCACGGGTATCCATTGCATGCGCTGTCCGGACCCAAGCTTGCGGCGAAACCGGGAGGTGTCAACACTATCCCCGGGCGTTCGGACCGGTGACACAGCACCGGCATCCGCAGCACGGGTGCAGTCCTGATCAATTTTCTTTCCCTGATGTCCTTCCCCTGTTTCCCGCATGTGAATTGTTCAAAGGCAAGGCATCAAATCCGATGATGTCTTCAACCGTGGCTGCGATTTCGAGCAACCTGACGTCAGACCCGCCCGGACCTTCAAGTTCCATGCCTATCGGCAGGCCACTCCCCGAGAGACCGGTCGGAAGGCTGATGCCGGGAATGCCGGCGATGCTGCCCGGTGACGTATTGCGGATGTATGTTGCGAATGTGGGGACCCGTTCACCGTTCAGTTCGACCGTCTCGTCTTCGCCGACGGGACGCGCCGTAAGCGGCGATGTCGGGAAAATCATCGCCTCGACATTTGCCGTTTCGAACCGGGAAGCCCAGGCGAGTTGCAATCCGGGCCTGTCGACATTCCTGGCCCGAAGATACGCCTCCTCAGCCACGGCGGCGTCCGACAATTGCTCAGCAACGATCTCCCTGACGTCTGGACTTGCGATCCCGTCGAGAATGTCCTGCAGCGAGTACGGGAGCGCGTTCTCTGCAAGGTAGCGGCGAAGGTCTCCCGGAAACTCGAACAGGGTGACAGGAAACCCGGTAGCTGCATCGAGTTCCGTGATATCGCTCATGTCGATATCGACAAACTCGACTCCGGCATCGGCGAGCAGGTCAAGCACCCTCGCTGCTTCCTTCGCTACCGAATCCTCGAGATCGCCGAAGAATCGCCCCTGTGCCACACCAAGTCGCAGTCCGCGCGGACCCCGGATCCTCGACTGGCCGGTGGATCCCGTCATCATCGCGTCAAGCAACACGATATCTGCGACGCAGCGAGCCATCGGACCAGCGGTATCGCGGGTATGGGAAATCGGGACGATGCCGCCAGACGCATAGCGCCCGACAGTGGGCCTGAAGCCCACGATGCCGCACAATGCCGCGGGCAATCGCACCGAGCCGGCGGTATCGGTACCGATTCCGCCCGGCATCATGCGTGCTGCGATGGCAGCGGCGACGCCTCCGCTTGATCCGCCAGGGATCAGCATCGGATTCCAGGGATTGCGTGACGCACCGGTGACCGCGTTGTTGTTTGTGATTCCGAACGCGAGCTCGTGCATGTTTCCCTTGGCGCCAAGCAGCGCGCCGGCCCCGAACAACGCGCGGGCCACGGGAGCGTCTTCGGATGCGACAAATCCCTGCAGTGCGCCGGTCCCCGCTGTCGTGGCGAGCATCCGCGTGTTGATGTTGTCCTTGAAAACAAGGGGAATGCCGCCGAGGACACCCCCATCGCGCGTTCCGGCATCGATTGCGCGCGCCATATCCATCAGATGGTCCCAGTCATGGGATGAGAAGGCGTTGAGTGAGATCAACCGTTCGCATTGGCCGATCAGGGCTTCGATGTATTCGCGACGCGAACACCTTCGTTGACGGAGGTTCCGGCTTGCCGTGGTGATGGTCCATGTCGCCGGTTCGCTCATGGATGTCCTCCTGTCCTCTGCGTCTGTCAATCACACATGCCGAATTGGTCAAGCGATGAGGCGGAACGACTTCGATCGCGGGTTGCACGGCAATGCGTCGACGGGGCCCCGCCGTGTCGGATCGTCAGAACGCCATGAGCACACGGCTTCCCGTTCACCACGACCCTCCATTCGGCCCCCGGCACGGGACGGGCAGCGAGCACATCCTCGACGCCATGGGGACCCATTCAAGATCGATGCACATCCAAATCGCATTGACAGCCCTGTCGGCGGTGCATAAATTATACACGGATACCTGATGGCAAGTCCCCATCGTCTAGTGGTCTAGGACATCGGCCTCTCACGCCGAAAACGGGGGTTCGAGTCCCCCTGGGGACACCACATATGGTAGACCCGGCATTTTCTCCCATTTCGCGATCGGGTTGGCTTCAGCGGCATCGGAAAGGTCCGCGGCCTTTCCAGGAGCCGCGTACGTTCGGCGACGAAGGTGTCGGCAGTGCAATCGACAACCGGGGAGACCCTCGAACATGGCATCGACCCTGAGTCCCGAGCTGCGGGAAAGGCTGAACGCGTTCTGTGCCGACATCGGGAGGGATGCCCCGGTATGGGAGCGCGAGAGGACCTATCCCCTCGATGCCATGCGCGAGGCCGGCAAGGCGGGTCTTGCCGGCCTGATGACCCCTGAAACGTCCGGTGGCCTTGGCCTCGGCCTTGGAGGTACCTGCGATGCCGCAGCCACCATGGCGGCTGCAGACTTCGGGCTGGCCTTCGCTCTCAAGGTCCATGCCAACGTCACGGCAAGCCTCGCGACATCGGATCGAAGCGACCTTGTCGGGCGCTATCTCGATGACCTGCTTGGCGCCCGCCTCATTGGCGCCTTCCTGCTGACCGAGCCGGGCGCCGGCAGCGATGCGGCCGCGATTGCGACCTCGGCCCGGCGTGACGGTGATGAATGGGTGATCGACGGGGAAAAGGCCTGGGTGACAAACGGTGTCGCGGCGGGGCTTCTGAAGGTCTTCGTCCAGACCGACGCGTCCCAGGGGTGGCGCGGCATCGCGGCGTTTCTCGTGGAAGGCGATGCCGATGGCGTTGAACGGACCGCGCCCTACACCCTGCTCGGCGGCCACTCGGCCGGAGTGTGCGGGATCAGGTTCTCGTCGGTGCGTGTCGACCGGTCGGCCATGATCCATGCGCCCGGTGAAGCCTTCAGGGGCGCGATGCAGGGCATCGATGCCGCCCGTGCCGGGGTCGCCGCCATGTGCTGCGGCATGATCGGGGCATCGCTCGATCACGCGCTCGACGCCGTGGCCTCGCGGAACGCGTTCGGCCGGACCGTGGGCGATTTCCAGGGCGTCCAGTGGATGCTGGCCGATGCTGCCACGGATTATCGTGCCGCGAAATTGCTGACGCGCGACGCCCTCGATCTATTCGACCGAGGCGAGGATGCCTCGATTGCCTGTGCCCATGCCAAGAAATTCGCCACACGGGTGGCGTGGAAGGCGATCAGCGACTGCATGCAGGTGATGGGTGCCCGCGGGTTTCGCGCCGATGACGGCCATCCCCTGGCACGCCATCTTGCCTGCGCCCGGATGGCTCAATGGCTCGACGGCGCGACGGAGATCCAGAATGTCGTCATCGCCCGCGGCCTCATGGGAGGCCGCCGCGGCTGACCATGTCTCGCCGGTCGATCGGCACGGTTCGCGAACTGTCACAGGCCTGGGGACTGGACCCGAAGCTCGCCCGGGCGCAGTTCATGGGAGAGGCCTTCCGCGACTGTCTGGACTCGATCGTCGTCCTTGCCCGGCGGTCGGTCGTGACCGCGGGCCACGCCCTGCCGTTCCGGCAGCGAATCGCGCTTCATCCGGCACTCCTTCAACCGGGGCGCGAATGCGACCGCAACGCCACCTTTCTCCATGAGTGTGCCCACGTCCTCACCGACCGTGACGCCGGCAGGCGGTGCAACCATGGCCCATCGTGGTACTCCACGATGGCCGTGCTCGGGGAGCCTGCCGAGGTCCGCCACGCCTATCCCTACCTTTCGCGAGCGAACCACGCGAAGTGGCTGTGGGTCTGCACATCCTGCGGCCACGAATATCCCTTCGTGGCAAGACCCCGCCGGAAAATTGACGATTGTCACTGCCACCTGTGTGGTCTCGACCGCGGCAGGCTGGCGTGCCTTGCCGTTCGGGGACGATGACGGCCGCTTTTCGCATCATCCCGGGAAAGATTGCGGTCTTTTCGGGGATTCCTCCCTGAAGGCTTCGTAACCGAGCAGACCCATCGCCATAAGCAGCACGCCGGCGGCACCCCAGACCATGGCGCCATGGTCCTCGCCGAAGATGACCATGCCCCAGGCGAAACCGGCAAAGAGCGCCGTGAACACGCAGAAGTTGACCAGAACGCCGCCGGTTTCCCGGATGAGCCAGAAATAGAGCACAACCTCGATCAGCCCGACGAGGACGAAAATGACAATGCCGGTTTCGGCGGACGTCCACGCCATGGCGGGCATCGGCTCGCCGAACACGACGACCAGCGGCACGACGAGAACCGCCGCGACGGCAGCTTCCCCGAACCCGATCTGCCAAACATCGAGACCGGGGGGCCAGCGCGCGGCGACATAGACCGATTCGATGCCGTAGCACAGCGGCACGAGGCCAACCAGCAGCATCCAGTCGAGTAAGCCCAGCCCCGGAAGGGAGAGTTGCTGCGTCAGCACCAGAACGGCCGCAGCCATGCCCAGCGCGACCGCCGCGAGTCGCACCGGCGAGACCCTTTCGGTGCGCAGCAGCATCGCAACGGCGATCGACACCATCGGCGTCAGACACACTATCAGCGTGATGATACCTGCCGGCAGATGAGGCGCGGCGTGGAGCGTGGCCGCGAGCGGAACGACATAGCCCAGGAGGCCGGTGATGATGAAGAACGTCCCTATCTCCAGCGTCATGCGGAACAGCGAACGGCGCACCAGAACGATCAGGAAGTAGCAGAGACTGAGGAGAAACAAGGCGATGAACAGCACGGTTATCTGATCGTAGCCACCCTCTGCAGCGAGTTTCAGCATGGCGAACTGGGCACCCCAGGCGGTGCCCTGCACGATCACGAGAAAGACGAAGAACAGCTGATGCATGGGTCAGGTCCGGGGTTATCCACCCACGCAATATCGGTCTGCAACCAGACACGCCAGGCGCTCGGACTCGCAGCAGCCCACGGTCGTCCCTCTTTTCATCGGGACACTTTCAACTCGGACCGCTGATCAACGCTACGAATCCGGCATGGAGATTGGTTTTCGCCAGTTTGATGCCAGGACGGTGCAGTGGTTGGTCGGCGGGGTCAAGGGCCCGGATGCCAGCCGCAACCGGCCTTGCACGGAGTTCGTGCGAACACCCGGACCGGAAGTAACCTTGCAGTGGCCCCTTCGACGCCTGCTCGCGAGGTTCGCCGTGCCCTGAAGGATCTTGGCACGATCCGTCTCGTTCCAATTGAAGAGGACGTGTCGCAACGGCACCGGGAAGCGATGATCGACACCTGGCACCCGTTAAGCCGGCCGCACGCTACCGGATCAGCTCGGCGGTCCGGGTGCCATCGGCCTTTGCGCGCCACGCCGACAGGAAAAAAAGAACGTGACGCCTGGATCGGCCGGATGTCAGGGCGACCAACCTTGGCGACTTCGTCCGACCGGCAGGCGGTCTGCGGACGCCGTCCGTTACTGGTCAACACTTTATTTGCTCCCGTGCACACAGACACCCCCTGAGAAGACCGCGTTCCATGTGGTCGATCTGCCGCCTGGCATACAATCGCGTATCCAGACCGGCAGCGGTCAAGCCCGCAATCGGCCACGCCGGGACTTTCCTGGTGTCAGCTCGACAGCATCCAGAGCGTCCGTCATCGGATAGGAAACGGTTGGTTCCCAGGTCGGGTGCATGCGTGACGTCATTGGCCGCGTTTTACGATCCGTCCCCTGGACCGTTCAGGCTGGCACCCGCCGGCCGGACCTGCAGATAGCTGGACACACCCCTCTAACGGACAGCGAGATGGGCCGATCTGCCCAGCGTCGAGCCGTCCCTGCAGAAAAACCGAACTGCTGATCTTGAAACCTTCGTCCCGAATCAACCCTTTAGGTTCGAGAATGTTTTTAATCTCAGTTGAAGCGGCGTCTCCGGCTTGAAAATTCCACCGGAGATACCCATTTGGAATGTTGCGGTCAGTTGGTCACGGCGTCGGGCAGCGCTTGAGCGTTCGAAGGTCTCCGCCGATTCGCTGATCTGGCACCACGAAAATCTGGAACATTGCGTTTCGATGAGGTGCTTATTCTGCGGAGGATCGACGATCAACGTGCATCCGACGAATTCGACCGTCGCGCTCGCTCAACCAAATTCATGAGCGGTCACAGTAACGAACCGTTCGCAGGCGTTCGTGGGGTCGTCGTCGGCGAGCAGTTGTTGCCGGGCTCCGGTTTCGGGGCCGACCGCAGATCAGTGACCCACTTATTCGAGCAGCGGCCGAATCCGCCATGCCGAGCGCATTGAAATGCGTTCGTTCCATCGAAGCGATCTCGAAATGGCCTTGAGCCGGGATCAGACGCTTTCCCGAAAAATCATCAGAAAATATGCGGCGATTTCCCGCAGGAGGACTTGATATGACCTTACCCAAGTGGACAAAACCTGGTGTCTATGGCGCTATCGTTGGTGGCTTGCTGGTAGCTCTCGTCGGATTTTCCTGGGGCGGCTGGGTGACCGGTTCCGGGGCCACCAAGATGGCGGCGAGCGTGGCGCATGACGAGGTCATGTCCGCGATGGTTCCGGTTTGCCTCGAAATGTCCCGTGAAGACCCGGAACGCACGGAAAAGATGGCCGCCATACGGGAGGCCACAGGTTATTATCGGCGTGAAGCCGTCATGGAGTCTGGCTGGGCCACGATGCCGGGCTCTGAAGCGCCCGACCGCGATCTAGCACAGGAGTGTCTGAAGGAGCTCGAGATTGACGTATCCTGATCATGCTCAAGGCTGACTGGGCACCGGGGTTGCCCCGGTGCGAAGATGTTTGGCGGAACCGGCGTCGCCACCGGTTCGCCAAACCGCTTGTGGGTCCGGGCCCGCCGGTCGTGAGGAACGGCTGCACGGTGCTTCCGTTGATAGCATTGGCCATGGTTGATGTGTCGGTGTTTGCCAATCAATATGCAGTTTGTCGCACCTGACAACGGCCCGATGTTGGCGGTGTTCCGTGCCGGATTGGCTTGGGTCTGATGATCCCCTGACATCATGGAATTTCGGGTCCGTGTGACGGAAACGGCGTCCGCCGCCATACCTGAACTGCTCGTGCCGACTATCGAAGGCACGCGCGGGTGACATTCGAGATCGATCGCCATTCGTCGGCCCACACTCGTGCGCCACTTTCGAGGGTGCCAATCTCTGGCTCCATTTCCGCCGCCCGCCGCGGTCGACGATCCAAATTTTAAATTTTCGTGATTCCCAAAGTGAAATAATGATCTTGTTTTCAGGGAACCAAAAGCCCTGAAAACTTCAGTGTCTGCAGGGATTTGGTTGCGCGGGCACGCACTCGCCGAGACCGACATTAATCGAAGTCCCGGTCTGAATCAGGCGCATCAGCCGACCGTCCCGGCGACGTCCAGTGCGCGCACCCTCGCGGCGCTCCCCCCTTCGGCTCGTAGTAGAGCGAGGAGCTCCCGATCGACAACGGGCGACATTGTCGGCTCACCTGCTTGCCGCGGCAGGATATGTCGATATATGCGCATTGCATCGACACGTTGAGGCGACATGTCGACGGAATCGACATGTTCGGAAAACGTGTCGACAGGAGCTGTATACATCGACATGACCTTCGATCCCGGTCGTCCCTTCAATGACCTCCCGAACCTGCCACCGGCTTCGGAAACCGAGACAAAGACCATTCTTCGCAGCTGCATTGCCGCACGCGCGGCACTGTCAGAACTCCGGGTCTCCGGGAGGCTCATCCCGAACCAGGCGATGCTGATCAACTCGATCCCCTGCTCGAAGCTCAGGCGAGTTCCGAGATCGAAAACATCGTCACGACGACGGACCGACCGTTCCGCTATGCCAGCGACGTGGCAGGTCAAGCTGACCCTGCCACCAGAGAGGCTCTGCGCTACCGCTCCGCCATGTACCGCGGTTTCGAGATGCTGAAGCGACGGCCGGTTTCAACCGCCATGGCGGTCGAGGTCTGTCGAACGATCAAGGGTGTGGATCTGGATATTCGCAACACGCCGGGCACGGCGTTGATGAATGATGCAACCAACCAGGCCATCTACACACCGCCGGAGGGAGAGGATGTTCTCCGGAGCAAACTGGCCAATTGGGAGCGCCACATTCACGAATTCGAGGAGATCGACCCACTGATCCTGCTTGCGGTCATGCATTATCAGTTCGAGGCGATCCGCCCGTTTGTCGACGGAAACGGCCGGACCGGACGCGTGCTGAACCTGCTCTATCTCGTCGACAAGGGCCTGCTCGACATTCCCGTCCTCTATCTCAGTCGGCACATCATCCGGAACAAGCCGCTGTACTACCGGTATCTGCTTGAAGTGACGACCCAACAGGCCCGGGAAACGTGGATACTCTTCATTTCACACTGCGTGACGGTCAAGTGCCCACAGCAGCCTGGATGGAATCCCGATCCGTGGTGCAAGAGCATCGCATCCTGTGCGGCTACCGGTGGGCGAGTTTGATCGGCACATCCTCACTCACGGGAGCGATCGATGCCAGCGCTATGTATCGCGCTCTGCGGACTACCCGATCGTTGATCTTTTCAGTCGGATGACAACGTGCTCGTTCGGGAGCGAGATGGATGAGCGGGCCGTGCAGCGGAGGTAGCCGCCATCCTCGATGACCGCAACCATCGCCGCGATCTTCTTCTCATCGAATTCTGTCTGGCTCTCCAACAGGGCGGGTGCCGGTGCTCCGATGAGTTCGGGTATGTCTCGTGATCTGCCTATCGTGTACGGCGAATCAAGACATAGAGCCCAAGCACGAACCCGGAAAATTCCAACAAAGAAAGAATCACTGCAGAATGGAAGAATATGTCCCTGTGTTCACTGACAACATTCGAGTGCAGATCGGGACTTTCTATAACGAAATGAAAAAAGAACCCGAATAGAAACGAAGCCGCCATAGACAGGGAAAACAGGGCAGCACCTTGGCATATTCCCCATTTCCAGCCAACGAATATAGCCGCCCACGGCATGATCGTGACGACAAGGAGAATGAACAACTGTTCGGCCGGTGAATTTTCGACACCTGCGACACTATGAGCATAATTGTGAGCGGCCTGAGAAACCAAGTGAAACGCAGCGACGACCAGTAAGGCAACCGTTTCAAATTTCACACGCGTCACCGTTACATCCCATCTTTTTTTGTCCCGCAATCTTCAGAATAGGGGGCAGGAAGAGAACGAGGCCGTAAGGAAGCATCAGGGGGATTTGCAAGGGTGTGACTTCCGCATGGCAACGGGATTTCTCGCACACGCACTATATGTTGATGTCATGAATCAAGATGTAGTGTACCGGTGCCGTTTCATCGGCATGTCGTGACAAAAGTCGTCGTGCACTGGGCGGTTTTGACACGCCAGGCGCTCAATCGTGGTGGAAAGACGGGATTAAGGGAGTGCTCCTTACCGCGTGGTGCGGTATGTTGATTGGAGATGAAACCACAACATGGAGCGCTCCCGATGTCATTATCATCCTCCCCGGTTTCCCTGTCCAACGATACTTCGACGCTCCGGTCCCGCGATGATCTGAGGGCCAGCACGGTCGAGGCGATTGTCGCTGTCATCGATATTCCGGCTCTGTTCGGGGATGGCAGTTCTCCGGTGAACGCCAGCGAGGTGGAACGTGGCCTCAAGGATCTGATGAACGATTCGTGCAGGGCTGCCATGGGCGAATACATCGAGGGGCTTGACGACGGCAGGCCGACGCTGCTGCGTGACGGCGAGATCTGGACACGTGTCCCGAAGACGCACAATACCATCATGACATTGTTTGGCCCGGTGACCTATGTGCGGCATCGGTATCGTCGTGCCGACAGTCCATCCCTGGTTCCGGTCGACGAGCAGCTCGGACTTGCGATGGATTACTTTACGGAGCCGGCCGGCGAACTGGCGGTACTCCTTTACAGCCAGCTTCCGGCGCGCACGTGCAGCGACCTGTGCCGCCGTATCGGCGGTATGGCGCTGACCGAGAGCACCCTCCAGCGTCTGGCCCGGGAGACCGTCGAAACGTGGGACGAGGTTTCGCAGGACGCGCTCGAGGAGATCCGTGACGAGGAAGGCATCCCGCAGGGTGCGGTCGGTGCCTCGGTTTCGCTTGACGGTGTCATGGTTCCGATGCGTGAGGAAAGAAACGGTTCCCTGACAACCAGTTACAGGGAGGCATCCTGCGGTACGCTTACCTGGTTCGACCGTGAAGGGGAAGCTCTTCGGACCGTGGCGACGGGGCGTATGCCGGAGGCGAACAAGCTGACACTCAAGGCACAGCTGGAGGACGAACTGGCCCACCTTGCCAAGGCTGCGCCGCACATCAGCGCGATTGCCATAGCTGATGGCGCGAAGGATAACTGGACTTTTCTCGAGACGGTCAGCGACCACTGCCTGGTCGACTACTGGCATGCCTGCCAGCACCTTGCCAAGGCGAAAGACGCGATCGGCGACAAGGGCAAGACGTGGTACGCTCGCCACAAGGCAATCCTGCAAATTCAACGACTTCGACGGCGCCGACAGGGTGATACGCTCCCTGCGCCACTACCGGAGGACGGCACAAGGTTCCGGGGCGGCCGAGACCTTGCGCGAGGTCCAGACGTACTTCGAAAACAACCGCCACCGCATGAGCTACCGGCTATGGCGCACATTGGGTCGTCCGATCGGATCGGGTGTCGTGGAAGCGGCGAACAAGACCCTGGTGACAAGGCGTCTCAAGCTCTCGGGCCAGCGCTGGCTCCACGAGGGAGGCCAGGCGGTGTTGACCTGGCGATCACTCTATCAGTCGGGCCGCTTCGATGCCGCCTGGAAACATGTCATGGCGAGATTGAAATCCTCTGCCGGAGCGCAGTGTCAAAGCGCCAACGATAATTGCGAGAAAACTCTGCGCGTCACATGAATGGCGCAAATAGAACAATATATGTCGATTTTGCCATAAAAGATTCGCACCCATTTGCAAACACACCTTGCGAGTCGCAAATATTCCGGTGAATATCCTGTTGTTTTTCATTTCGGCCACGACAATTTCGCCCATTGGAACTACCCCCAACGGCGACTCGTCTGTCCGCAGTTCAACCCGGCTCAACCAATCCATTCGACTCGTGCGAACCGCTTGCCGTACGCATTCGGAACAATTCTCATTGTAATACAGGCGTATACCCATCCCGTTTTGTATCCCGGATACATCCAGCAGCACAAGGCCATTTTCACCAGTAGTCTTTTCTGAAGTAGAGTTCAGGGACGCTCTCGACAACCTCGATAGCTGGCATTGAAGCAGACTTTTCATTCTTGAGGCTGTCAGATCGACGACCGAATGGACCATGTCGAAGATCCATGCGATCCGGGAAATTCTCGACGAGACGGCCGCTGCAATTCGACAGAGGGTGCCCAAATTCTACTCCCGCGAACTGGCGGAACTGATCTTCGTGAATCCCTACTGCCGGATTGGCGACGTGGTCGAAGCGGACATCGCCAAGCGCCAGACAGCGCTGTCTACCTGAAAGCACTCGCAGCCGGAGGCGTCCTCGAGGAAATCGAGGCGGAGCGCGAGAACCTCTACATCAATCCGCCGCTCCTGGCGCTTCTGGCCGAGCGTACGTGATTATGCGCGACGTGGCCGCCTGCATGACTTGGCTATTGCTCCTGATCGATGCCGGATGTCGTTTTCCGATCCGGCAAAAGAATGCGCAACAATTGAAAACACATGGCAGATCACGACGAGGCCATGACAAAGGGAATCACGTTCAAGACCTGACTTGAGCAAGGCGGGGCTCAGACTGTCGCCGGGCGGAACTCCCATGCTTTCGCCATCCGGGGGATCGAACGGAACTGGAGGAGCTTGGAATGCCGTTCCGGGATATCGACGCAGCCTGGGAAGCGGACCTTTCGTGTCGCTGCGTGAACGGTTGCACCGGATGCGGGAAGACGCCCGCGGTGGGGGACAGGACTGCCGAATTCTGATGTCGGACTCCGAGAACCCCCACAACCGGATTTCGTTTCGAACTGCCGCCGCTGGCTGGGGTAATATAGCCGATTCCTCGCCGGCGAGCCTCCGGGATCGCGTCGATGATACCGGTGAAGCCCTCGAGCTTCGGACGTCTGACCGGCCTCGTCCGCCAGTAGCCCGGCGGCACCGCATAGCTCGGCATCTTCTTCACCGTCCGCGGGTCGATGCCGAACCTCCGCGCCGCTTCCCGGTGACTCAACCCCTCATCGACAACCGCCAGCCGTACCGCCGCATAGAGCTCCACTCCGTACATCTCCCGCCCCGTGCCCAAACACACAAATGGCCATGAGTGACGCATTCTCGCGCCGCCGCGACCGGACGTCTCACGTGGAACATCTTTGCTCCGCCGTTAACACCGATTGGCAGTTTCCTACAGGAGAACGAGTTCAGTCAGCCGCGCGAGAACCGTCTGGGTTCACGCCATCACCAGGGTCGGTCCAGACAGCCGGTCGGACGCGGCATGGCCACTGACAAGGTCGAGCCAGAGGCCTGTGCCGCGTGCCGGCACAGCCGCCAGGTCACGCGGATCGAGGTCGGGACCGGGCAGCAGCAGGGTGGCCGCTGCGCCCTCGAGCTCGACGATCCTGATCGCGTGCTCGTCTCTTGCCGCTCGTATCCGGCAACCCGGTTCCAACGCGGCATGGAGGTTGCGCACGATGTAGGCGCCGGCAAGCGGATTGTAGAGTCGGTCGACCAGCCCGCCGCTGAAGTAGTAGCCGCGGTCGATACCGGTGAAGTTGTCGAGCACGACCGCGACATCGTCGAAACACATGGCGGCGGTGACGGCTTCGGCAATACGGTTCGCGTCGTGGCGCTCAGTCTCGTCCTGACCCAGGGGCCTGCGGTGGGCGAACTGGACATGGACCACCGGCCTGACGCCGAGCCCGTCGACGCTGGCTCGTGCGGCCTCGATCCGGCTCGCCGGGGCGTCCTGCCAGCCGATCCCGAAGACCATGCCGTCGAGGGTACGGGCCGCGCCATCGAGGGCCAGAATAGCCTCCACCACACCGCGTTCGTCGGCTTCCAGACCGTGGCTGCAGCTGAACGCCTCGCAACGCGGACGGAAGGCGTTGAACAGGACCGGTACGTCGCCCTTCAGTGCGGCCATCCCGACCAGCAGGTCCGGCAAGCTGGTCACGGGAGCGATCACCTCCCAGAAGGCGAGATGATGACCGTGTTCACTGAGCGCCTCTCGCGCGGCGATCCTGGGCAAGCCGTAGGAGTAGGCCGTGAAGCGATGGCCCAGCGCGGCAAGTTCGGCCATGCGCGCGCAGGTGGCGGGATCGGACAGATCGTCGAGCGGCACCCGCAGCTCGCGCACGCCCATCTCCCACAGTGCAAGCAGAGGGTAGTCGTTGCGGATGCGTTTGCGGTTGAAGGCATCGAGGCCCCAAGGGGTGGGGATATCGGCGCTGTCGCACCACGGCTGACGAAGGTAGAGGCCGACGCCGCGGTTGCCGGGCTTCAGCCCGTGGACCGCCGGCAAGGCAACCGGCGAGGCCTCGGGCGTTTGGTCCTCGTCGAGTGTACGGCCGAAGGTGCGGATGACGTGGGTGAGGTGGCCGGACTCGTAAACATCGACAACAGCGTAGCCCAGTTTGGCGCCGTCATGGCGGCCCTGTTTCATGCCGGGCGCGGCGCGGAATAGTTCGTGGTAGTCGTGGCGCAGGAAGCAGGTCGACGGCAGCACGTAGCAGTTCGTCGTGCCGTGGCGGTTGAAGAAAAAGTTGTGGACGTGGCCTGCGTAATACGTCTCGACCCCATGACGCTCCAGCAGTCCGAGCAACCAGGATCGGCCCGGTTCGTCGGTGGCGTCGTAATGGTCGGTTTCACCGACATGCGACAGGTAGGGCGGATAGTGGGAGAACACGAAGATGCGCCGTCTGCTGTTTTCGGCCAGCAGGCCTTCGAGCCATTGCTGCTGCTGGTCCTCGCAGGCCAGACCCGAGTTCACGATCATCCCGTTCACCACAACGAACAGGCAGTCCCTGTGCTCGAAGGCGTAGTACTGGGACTGAAAATGCCGCTCGTATTCGGCGATCATGTCGTCGTTGACCGTGCGTTGCGCCTGCTGCGGGGTCAACGGTTCGCCGGGAAAGGCCTTCTCGCCGATGTCATGGTTGCCGGCCACGAGGTGGAGCGGGCAGGCAAGGCCCTCATAGACACGATGAAATCGCTCCGCCGAATCTTCGTAGGCCGGTGTGCCGGGCTCTGGATGGGTGATGTCGCCCAGGTGGACCACGAAGTCGGGCGCGAAGCGATTGATCTGGTCGACCACATAGCGGGATCGCGAGACGCTAAGCATGACCGTGTCGACATCGTAGCCGCCGATGGCGGCCGCTTCCTCTTCGGTGACGTGAGAATCGGCGATCAGCGCAAAAGTGAAGAGGCGCTCGCCGTCTGCGAATGGCTCGTGCATGGATCATCGCTCCTTGAGTTGCCCGGAAGCGAGTACGACTGGACTTACGGTCCGGCGAGGGGACCGACCGGATCGCCCCATGAAACGGTTCAGTCTCCGTTCGACCGGATCGTACGGGGCAGACGCGAGAGCAGTTCCAAGGCGTTGTCGGTCACCAGAAACGTCTCGATGAAGTTGCAGCCCGTACCGCCCGGCCACCCTTCCCAGATATCGAACTGATTCTCGTAGTTGAACACCAGACCGGGCTCGACCGTGAGCTGTTCAGGCGTCGGGCCGAAGGCCTCTTCATTCCAGTGTATCCAGTGCGCGCCGGTCCAGTCGGGCGGGAACGAAATGCCCAGGGGATAGCCTCCGATCCACCACGCGTTATTCTGCAGGCCGACCTTGCTGATGTGCTCGTTCGCGACCTCGTCGACGCGAGACAGCGGGTCGCCAAGCTTCACGTTCTCGATGATGGCGTCGATCGAGCCCGATGCCTTTTCCATCACATCGAGCCAGCGGTCGTCAGCCTTGCCGATCGAGAACGTCCGGCACGTATTGACGTGATAACGGTGAAGCGATCCGCAGACGTCGATGTGCACCAGATCGCCGTCCTTGACCTGGCGCTGGGTCGGTGCCGAGTGGTGGGTGCCCGAGCGGATGCCCGAAGCAATCATGGTATGGATCGCCGGATAGTTGCAGCCCTGTTCCATCAGGCTTGCGACCAGCACAGCCTCGATCCCGGTCTCCGTCATGCCCGGCTCCATGGCCGTGCGGGCGGCCTCGAGCGCATTGTCGGTCGCGGTTGCCGCCTGTCGCACGACCTCCATCTCGCGCGGCGACTTGTAGGCGCGCTGTGTCTCGACGAGCAGCGATGCGTCGACGACTTTGGCTCCCTTGCCGCGCAGCTTTCCGGCCAGCGCTTCGACAATCGAAGGGTCGGGGCCCCAGCCCCAGAACTGAAGCCCGATCGTACCGTCTGCCAGTTCTCGGGCGGCGAGTTCGTCCGCGATGATGTTGAAGTCGTCAGCACCTGCCATCGGATCGTGATCAAAGATCACGGCATCGCGGATCTCGGGTACCAGCGAAACGATGGTGGTATGTGCTGCCGCGTCGAAGAACAGCGTGTCGTCGCTGTCGGCCCGCACCACCAGCGTCGTCGAATTACGCAGGTGGTTCCAGATCATGTCGTAGCCGGTCAGCCAGTTGATGTCCGGCAGGCGGCAAAGCAGGAGAAGATCGACGCCGGCATCCGACATCGCCGAGCGCACCTTCTTGCGGCGCTCGGCGTACTCCTCGGGCGGAAACGGCAGTTCCCAATCGATCTGCTCGCGCAGGTATGTCTTCAACTCCATGGGGGCCTCCTCGAAAGACATGGGTACGGCAGTTGGTCGACTCCCTGGCGATGATAGACGCATTCCAGGCTCCGGCGAAGATCGAATGTCCGCTGCCGGCCCGCGCGACGCTACCGGGCGTTCGGCTCCACGCATGCACCAACACTAACCCGCAATTCTCATACTGGGGATTACAGATGTGGAGAGGACATGCAAGAAACCATTGTTATTGCTAAATATACAGTGGAAAAAAGCAGCTCTCCCCATGGCCACAGACTGTAGGTTTGAGAAGTTTTCCTGTCAAACCCCCGAAGGGCTCGGACAACGGCACATCGATGCCGATTTTTCCGATGGCACGATCACATCCAACGCCGGTGTGCGGCTCGCAGGACCTGTGGAACGCCGTCAGGGAACGCCAAAGGTGTGTACGCCGGGTAGTCACGGCAGATCGTTCGCAGGCGATACGCTCGGAGCGGGCCGGCCGACCGGTCCATCTGTTCTCCAGTCTCCTGAAGTGGGGACAATGTGGCGGGTCATACAGCATGGTGAGCGGCACCAGGTATGGTTGTTCCAGCCGGAAAACACGGGGCACCTGCGACAACAGCCTCACGATCAAACGTACCGAGTTGGTGGAGACCATACTCTCGGGACTCAAAGACAGGCTGATGGATCCCGAATTGGTAAAGGAATTCATCCGGTCCTATCACGACACGCTGAACAATCACCTCGCAGCCGTAAACTCTCGGAGAGAAGATCTTCAGAAACAGCTGGCCAAAATCAACAAGGAACTCGAAGTATTGTTTGTTGCGGTCAAGGCTGGCATTCGGTCAGTCACTCATCAGGCTGAGCTCGAACACCTTGAACACAGCAAGCAGGTTATCACGCTTGAACTTGCTACAGAGCCACCGCCACCGATCCAGCTACACCCCAACCTTGCTGAAGCATACCGGCAGAAGTTGGAGAATCTGACTGAAGTGCCAAATACGGAGGAATCAAGGCAAGAAGCTGCTGATATCATCCATGGGCCTATCGATGAGATCCGCTTGGTGCCTGACGGCGAAGAACTCCACGTCCACCTTACAGGCGAGCTGGCGGAAATGCTGACTCTGTCGACAAACCAAAAGCCGGACTTAAGACAACGCTGGTAGCGGGGGGCTCGGCACCACCGAGACCGATATTTGATCAAATTCCAGTCTGATCCACCTCAACCCTCTGATTTCACGCAAGAAAGTTCACTGCATACGACCGCAAGACGGGAATCGTCAACCATTGCGCTCAGATCTGGCAAAACGGAACTCCTCGCGCAGGCGGAGAATGTCGTTGCTTCCCCGGCACCGCGCGATCGGTTGTCGCCGGAGAATTGCAAGCCGCTCGACGCCTCCCACAGTTCAATCAACCCCGGCGAGTGCTCCGGCTTATGAGTAACTTTGAAATGCCGCTCGCCGAGATCCAGCGTGTCGCCGTCCTCGATCGGCTGAGTCGCCAGTGCGGGTAGGTCGGTGTGGGTACGCATGTCGAATCCGTCCGGCGGCAGCGCGCTGAACATCTCCGCCTTGGCGTACGGCTCGATCAGGAACGCTTCACGGTCGGGTTGCAGGCTACAAAGACTTGCAACCGGCGAACATGCTCATTCCACCATCACCAGATCATAGCTTGTGTTCTTGCTGCCGCCCGGATTGCGTCGAAGGATGCTGCGCTCGACCAGTTCATTAATGTCGCGCTGCGCCGTAGGAATTGAACACTTGCCGATCACGGCCCATTTCTTTGCCGTCAGCTTGTCTTCGAATCCATCGAGAAACCTGTTGAGCACTGTTTTCTGTCGTTTGTCGAATGGCTCGCGGGCGTAGCGTTGCCAGAAGTCGGCCTTGCGCAGAACATTGGCGCAAGCCACCTCGGCGCCGTCGAGCGCGCGAGAAAAGCAGTCGAGGAACCAGGCCAGCCAATCGGTGACGTCGAGCGCGCCTTTCTGCGAGCGTTCAAGCATGTCGTAATAGTCGGACCGTTCCTTCCGGATCTGACTCGACACGCTGTAGAAGCGCTGTCCTGACTCCTCCGACTGCGCCAGCGCCTGATCCGCGATCGCACGCGCGACGCGGCCGTTGCCGTCCTCGAACGGGTGGATAGTCACGAACCAGAGATGCGCGACGCCGGCGCGCAGCAGGCCTTCGGGTTCGCCCCGGCGATTGAACCAATCCAGGAACGCCTGCATCTCGTCGTCGAGCTGCGGGGCCGGCGGCGCCTGATAATGCACCCGCTGATGACCGATCGGCCCCGAAACCACCTGCATCGGCCCTTCCGCGTCGTCGCGCCATCCACCCGTCTTGATCTTGTGCATTCCTGAATAGCCGGTCGGAAACAGCGCCGCCTGCCAGCCGAACAACCGTTCGGGCGTCAGCAATGCCTCATAATTCTCCGTGGCGTCGAGCATCATTTCGACGACGTCTTCGGTCCGCCGGTCGCCCGGCGCGACGGCGGCGGCAGGCACGCCGAGGCGGCGCGCGATCGAGGATCGCACGCTGTTACGGTCAAGGACCTCGCCCTCTATCTCCGAGCTTTTGACGACGTCTTCCGTGAGCGCTTCGAGCTGCGCCTCGAGCTTCAGGTCGAAGCCGAGTCTTGCCATACTTCCTAGGAGTCGGCCTTGCTTCAAACGCGCGGCCGCGAGCGGCTCAAGGAGTCGCCCATCGTCCCAAGTTAAGCGGGGCCATTCCTGCTGCTCCCAGATGCACATGGTTCTCCTCTCTCAATGAGGAGAATATGGCGTCGTTCTCGTCATTTAGCAAGCACATTCTCTTCTCTTTGTGAGGAGAACAATCCGACTTTCGCCTCATTGCCTAGTGTTGGGTACCAAACTGCGAAAAGCGCCGGGCTTGACCAGCCGGTTCCGTAAGATTATCTTACCATGCGTCGGATGAAGGAGGCACCCATGGATCCCGCCGCACTGAAAGAGAAGCTGATCGACGTCCTCGGCCAGATTCAGTCCGACAGCGGCCTCGAATGCCCGGAGCCGACCGGCGCCATCAAGCCGATCGAGAACCTGCCCAAGTTCGACAGCAAGGTCTGGCCTGTCGCGACCACGATCCTTGCGACCATCCCCGACGACGTGAACATCTTCGTCGACGAAACGACCAAGCTCCCGCGCTCCATCGACGAGACAGCCGTCTTCGTCTGCAACTTGCTCAGGAAGCAAAGCGAGCAGGAAGCGGCGGCGGCATGACCAAGCTCGATTCCGCCAAGCGGGCCCAGATTGCCGAGCGCCTGAAAGAGGCGCGCAAGCTCGCCGGTCTGTCACAAGGCCATGTCGCCAAGATGCTCGGCCTGCATCGTCCCTCCGTCAGCGAAATGGAAACCGGCAACCGCCGCGTGTCGGCCGACGAGCTCGTCCGGCTTGCCGAGATATATGACGTCAACGTCGCCTGGCTGCTCGGCGAGGCGCCCGAGACACTCGACGGCCACGACCCGCGGCTCGAGCTCGCTGCGCGCGAACTCTCCAAACTCAAGCCCGACGACCTGGAACACCTGCTCAAGCTGTTGGCCGCCCTGCGCAGCGATTCCAGCGCGACTGGAGGCGGCTGCCGATGAACGTGATGCGCACCATCAAGCCCAGCTTCAACCGCCGCACCCTGGCGACCCAAGCCATGCAGGCCGCCACGGCCACGCGAGCGAAGGCCAAGTTCGACCAAACCGGACCGATCTGCATCTACGGGCTGTGCGAACCGCTGGGCATTGTTGTGCGATTCGGCTATTTGCTTGAAGGGATCGAGTGGCGCAACCCGGTTCGCACCTGGCGGCCGTCTCGGGCGGGATGACTGCGGCAAAGTGATTCGGGGCCCCGGTTGGACGTGACCGGGCGGCCGTGGATGTGATTTGCTGGCGGCGATGACCGGCGCCGCTCCCGTTGATGTCGAAGCCCTTGGGGCCGCCCTTGCCGCGGCCGAAGCCAGGGCGGCGAACGCCGAGACGAAGGTGTCCGACGCTGAGGCGCAGATCGCGGCCTTGAAGCTGATGATCGAGAAGCTGCGGCGGGAGTTCTACGGTCGGCGCTCGGAGCGCAAGGCGCGCTTGCTGGACCAGTTGGAGATGCAGCTCGACGAGCTGACGGCAACCGCCGCCGAAGACGAGCTCGCGGCCGAGCAGGCCGCAGCCGGAAGCGCGTCGGTGAGCCGCGGTCCTCTCCGGAGGGTTACAGGAGGACTCGCATGTTGCAGACGAAACAACGGCTTGACGGGACGACCGGCGCATGACCGCCATGATGATGCGCCAGGGCTCGACGACCGTGGAGATCAGGAACTGTCGGACCGCCTGCCGCACGAAGCTCGAGGCTCACTGCTTCCACAACGCGTTTCCCCGAAGATTGGCTGGCCGCATGGGGTCATGACATCTCGAGCCCCGACGGTTTCCCATCGTGCCGCAGCGGCGTCGGCAATCACCGGCAACAGGGGCCGCAGCATTGCTGGCCATGTCTCGATCGAGGATTCCTGGAGGTCCTCCTCAGCATCCTGATGCCGCGTTACAGCAATGCCGCTTCGAAGCACATGTCGGACAGGAGTTCGTTGCCTTCCTCGGTCACGAGAATCTGCTGTTCGAGCTTGACGCCCTCGCGTCCGCCGGGCCTGCCGGCGTAGCTTTCGATGCAGAACACCATGCCGGGCTCGACGAGGCCTTCGTGTCCGTTCCGGGCGTGCCAGGGGGCATGGAGCACGATCGGATACTCGTTGACGAGTCCGACACCATGGCCGATCGCGGGAATCTCGTATTCGGAGAAGCTCTGAGGCAACGTGAAGGCCCTGTCGGCGAGATCACCGAAGGTCACCCCGGGACGAAAGAGCGCCTGGTTGTGCATGACCTGCTCGAAGGCAAGCCCGTAGAGTGTCTTCTGCTCACCGGTAGGCGCCTTGCCGTCCACGATCCAGCTGCGCGAAATATCGGCCGAATAACCGTGCGGTCCGACGAGGTCTGAATCCAGGCTCACCATGTCGCCCGCTTCGACACGCCGATTCGACGCCTCCTGGTACCAGGGATTGGTGCGCGGTCCCGAACTCAGGAGCCTGGTCTCGATCCACTCTCCGCCCTGCGCGATATTGGTCTCGTGCAGAATCGACCATATGGCGTTCTCGGTCATGCCCGGCCGGGTGGCCTCGATCATGCGCGCGATGCCCAGCTGGCAGACCGCGACGGCGTCGCGAAGCGCATCGACCTCTTCGGGCGTCTTGATGCGGCGCGCCAGTTGCGCGACCTCCTGGCCGTCGACAATCGTGAAGCCTGCGGCCTCCATGAGGTGCGTGCCCAGGGGATCGAGCCGATCGAAGGCGATGCACCGGCTGTCGCCGCCATGCGCCGCCATCAGATCGGTGATCTCCGTCGCCCAGCGATCCGCGTGTTCCTCCACACGCGGGCCCGAGACACTGTAGTACCACGAGACGGCCCCGCGCACCTCCGAAACGGCAACGCAGCCGTCCGCGAGATGCCCGCAGCCTCCGAACTCGAAGAGCACCACCGGTCCTTCCACCGGCACGAAGACATAGCGACAGGGATTGTGGAGCGTATAGACCTGCATGTTCGAGGTGCCGGTGGCATAGCGGATGTTCGTTGGATCGTAGAACACGCCTGCACCGCAGTCGGCCCTGGCGAGCTCCGCCCGCAGCCTCGAAAGCCGCCCCCGATCCATGCGTTCGCGCCATTCCTGCCCGCGTTCGGGCACCACAATCCCGGTCATGGCCATCCCCTTCGTGACTGCCTCATCGAGATAGGTGTATCAAGCTCCCCGTTCGAGACGAGATCAAGCCATGGCAGCGTCGAAGTCTTCTCAGTCAGACGACCGAATCGCGGCTGCGGTTTGCGGACCTTTGACGCTGGACATATCCGGAGAGCCCACGGCTCACACCTGCACGTTCCACTGAATTGCGATGGAAACCGTCGAAACTGTTGTCATCGGCGCCGGGGTAATCGGGCTTGCCGTGGCGCGTGAGCTGGCAATCTCCGGGCGCGAGGTCCTGGTGCTCGAAGCCGTGGACGCCATCGGGACCGGCATCTCGTCGCGCAACAGCGAGGTGATCCACGCCGGCATCTACTATCCGCCGGGAAGCCTGAAAGCGCGCCTTTGTGTCGCGGGCAAGCGCCTGCTCTACGAATACTGCCGCACGCACGGGGTTCCCTTCAGCTGCTGCGGCAAGCTGATTGTCGCGGTTTCAGAAGAGGAACTCGGCGTGCTCGGGACCCTGAAAGAAAGGGCGTCGGCCAATGGCGTCGACGATCTCGAATACTTGAATGCGGCGGATGTCGAGGTCCTCGAACCCGAGATCAGGGCGGCAGGCGCGCTTCTTTCCCCGTCGACCGGCATCGTCGACAGCCACGGCCTGATGCTGGCCCTTCTGGGAAACGCCGAGACCGAAGGTGTCATGCTCGCCCTTCACAGCCCGGTCGAAAGAGCCGCGGTTGTGGACAAGGGGATCGTACTCGAAGTCGGTGGTGCCGGATCCATGGCACTTGAGGCACGGGAACTGGTGAACGCCGCGGGCCTCGGCGCGCAGGGCCTGGGACATGCGATTGCCGGCCTCGATGCGCGGCATGTTCCCCCGCTTCATCTCGCCAAGGGCAGTTACTTCACGCTGTCGGGCCCGACACCTATTTCCCGGCTTGTCTACCCGACACCGGTCGCAGGAGGGCTTGGTATTCACGCCACGCTCGATCTGGCGGGCCGGTGCCGTTTCGGACCCGACGTCGAATGGGTGAGCGGCATCGCCTATGACGTCGAGGCGGCGTGCGCTGACCTCTTCTATGGTGCCGTACGCCGCTACTGGCCGGGATTGCCCGACGGCGCCCTGGCACCGGACTACAGCGGGATACGGCCCAAGCTGCGGCCGTCCGGGGACGCGGATTTCATGATCGAAGGACCGTCCGAACACGGAATCAAAGGACTCGTGAACCTCTTCGGCATCGAGTCGCCGGGATTGACAGCCTCGCTTGCCATCGCAAGGCTGGTGGCAAGGAAACTGGACGTCGGTGCAAAGGCAAGACGGGAGGAGGAGCGATGATCGATCTCTATACATGGCCGACACCCAACGGCCACAAGGTCCACATCATGCTGGAGGAAACCGGCCTCGCCTACCGAGTTATCCCTGTCGATATCGGTCGCGGCGACCAGTTCGATCCTGCATTCCTCACCATCAGTCCCAACAACAAGATGCCCGCCATGGTCGATCATGACGGCCCCGGTGGCGGACCGATCAGCATTTTCGAATCCGGCGCGATGCTGATCTACATGGCCGAAAAGACCGGTTCCTTCATGCCCGCCGATGCGCGCGACCGAACTCTCGTCATGCAGTGGCTGATGTTCCAGATGGGAGGCATCGGACCTATGCTGGGCCAGTGCCACCACTTCCGCAACTATGCGCCGGAGCCGATCGACTATGCCATCGACCGGTACACAAACGAGGCGCGCCGACTTTACGGCGTACTCGACGGCAGGCTTGGCGAGGCGGAATTCATGGCCGGGGACTACTCGATCGCCGACATGGCCACCTACCCGTGGACCCGTTCCATCGACCGGCAGGGAGTCGATCCCTCGGACTTCCCCAACGTCCTGCGCTGGCAACGCCAGCTCGAGAAACGCCCGGCCGTGCAGCGGGGCTGCGAGGTTCTGAGCGACAGGCAGCGCCAGGGCGGCATGACGGACGAAGAGCGCGAAACCTTGTTCGGCAGCGCGCAATACGAACGCAGGCGACAGTCCGGCGATGAATGACACCGTCGGACCGTCTCGACACGGGACGTCGTCTTACCTGTAGTTCGGCGGGAATCACGGGTTCCTCGGCAATGATCACTGCATCTCCTCGGATCGGGTCCGGTATGGATGGAAATGCCCGGTGGGACGTCGAGGCCATCATCGGCGAGGACGGGATACGGCAGTTTCTTGCGCCCATCGAGGAGCCCGGAGGCCTTCCCGACCCGGCCTGCTGGTCCCCGGACTGGCTCGCACTGGAGAGCACGAGGGTCTTCTCGTGAGGGACCGCGACCGAAGAGTGCGCGCGCTCCACAACGTGTGCCGCCATCCCGGCACGAGGCTGGTCGCCTCACCCCGCCGCAAGCCCGCGATCACCTGTCCCTACCATGCCTGGACCTACCGGCTCGACGGCTCGATAAAGGTGCGCCCCCACTTCCTGGGTCCCGACCGGACCGAACACTTCGGTGAGGGGGAGTGCCCGGAACCCGGCCTCCGCGAAGTCCGATGCGCGTCCTGGAACGGCTGTCTCTTCGTCAATCTGGACGGCAAGGCACCAACGCTGAATACTTGGCTGGCGCCCATGCTCGAGCGAAGCCGGGCGTTCGAACTCTCGCTCATCCGCTGGATCGGCAAGGAGGAGTTCCGGGTTCGCAGCAACTGGAAACTCGTGCTCGACAACTGGAAGGAAGGTTATCACGTCTTCGCCGCACATCCCCGGCTGCTCGACCACGCTCCCATGTCCGTCCGCTGGTCGGGCGGGTGGGTGGTTCATGTCTTCCACAACGGCTACGTGGCATCGCAGATAACGCCGGGTCGCGGTGAAGGTGCGCTTCCGTGCTTCCCGGATCTGGGTGACGAGGACAGGCGCCGGGGTCTGTGGTTCACCTGCTCCCCGAGCTTCTCCGCGGAGATCTATGCGGACCAGTTCATCGTCCTGTCCGTCTTGCCGGTAGCTCCGGACGAAACCGTCGAGGACCTGCAGCTCGGACGCCGCTCGACGGCCTTCGATGGCTCACGGATGTCTCGCGCCTGGGACGTTCCGGCCCACAGCTGCTCCCGGATGATCCTCGAAGCGATGCTCTGAACAGATGATGTTTCCCCATCTGTTTCAGCCGCTGGAAATCCGCGGACATTTCATCAGGAACCGCCTGTTCTTCCCGCCTCACGGCACCTCACTTGGCGACAACGGCAGGGTGTCGGACGACCTGATCGCCTATCACGTGGCGCGCGCAAGGGGCGGCGCCGGCATGGTCATTCTCGAAGGCATGTCGATGCACACGAGCTTCGAGGTGCCGTCGAGCTACATCCTCGCCGGCAACCCCGATAGTGTGCCCGGATTTCGCCGCCTCAGCCATGCGTTGCACCGGGAAGGATGCAAGGTGCTCGGCCAGCTCTTTCACCCCGGAGCCGCGTCGCGCGCCTCGCCCGACGGAACCAGACTCCCGGCGCTCTCGGCCTCCGCCATGACTTTCGAGCGCTACAGCATCGTCTCCTCGTCGGTCACCGAAAACTTCATCGAGGACCTGACGCAGGGTTACGCACGCGCCGCAGGCCACATGATCGAAGGTGGCCTCGACGGTGTCGAGATCCTCGCCAGCATGGGCTACCTCATCGCGCAGTTCCTCAACCCTGCCACCAACAGGCGCCAGGACCGCTACGGCGGCAGCCGGGAGAACCGGTTGCGCCTGCTTGTCGACATACTCGGAGGCGTGCGCGCCGCCATCGGCGACGCCCCCCTCGTCGGCGTGCGCATCAGTGACGGCGACACCACACCCGATGCCATGGATTCGGCCGAGATCCTGGAGATTTGCCGGGCGCTCGAATCCGCAGGCCTGGTCGACTACATCAGCGTGATCGGTGGCAGCATTGCCTCGGCAAGGGGCTGGATAGAGGTCTTTCCTCACATGGCCATCCCCCATGCCCATGTCGCCGGCCATGCCGCGAACCTCAAGCGCAGCCTCGGTGTTCCGGTGTTCGTCGCCGGCCGCATCAACCAACCGCAGATCGCCGAAACGATCCTGGCAGACGGCAACGCCGACATGGTCGGCGCAGTCCGCGCGATGATCGCCGATCCCTTCTTTGCCAGGAAGGCCGTCGAAGGCCGGGTCGAAGACATACGCGCGTGTATCGCCTGCAACCAGGCCTGCGTGGGACACAGGCTCCGCAACTTTCCGGTGTCGTGCATCCAGCACCCGGAAACCGGGCGTGAACGTCGTTTCGGCCATGTCAAGGAGCGCGCAGGCAAGTCCCTGTCGGTCATCGTCGCAGGCGGTGGCCCGGGCGGCATGAAGGCGGCTGCGACAGCCGCCGAAAGAGGGCACGATGTCACGCTGCACGAAGCCGGCAGCAGGCTGGGAGGACAGGCGCTTCTCGCCCAGGCCCTGCCGGGCCGCGAGGAGTTTGGCGGACTGGTCACGAACCTTTCCCGGGAGCTCGAACTGGCAGGCGCTCGCGTGGTTCTCAATTCCAGGGTGACCGCGGATCTCGTCCGGAACGAGCGTCCGGATGCGATCGTCATCGCGACCGGCGGCGTTCCCTTGCACCCCTCGATCGAGGGTGGGGAAGACGGGCACGTGGTCCTCGCCGGTGACGTGATTGCGGGCCGTGCCAATGTCGGCAATTCCGTCGTTGTCGCCGACTGGAGAAACGACTGGATGGGGCCAGGCGTCGCGGAGAAGCTCGCCCGCGACGGCTGTCGCGTACGCCTGGTCGTGACCGGCTCGGTGCCCGGAGAAACCCTGCCCGACGGCGTTCGCGACCACTGGGTCGGGACGCTCCACGGTCTGGGCGTTGGGATGATCCCCTACGCGAGACTGGCCGGCATCAATTCCGGAACAGCGTTTCTCCAGCATACGGTGACCGATGAGGTCATCGAACTGGAAGAGATGGAAACACTCGTGGTCTCACAGGGCATGGCGAGCGATACCTCGCTGATCCGCTCGCTTGACGGTTGGCAGGGCGAGGTTCACGTGATTGGTGATGCCTTGTCGCCACGTACCGCCGAGGAAGCTGTCCTCGAGGGCCTGCGCGCAAGCATGGCCATCGGCGCGTGAAGGCGGCACCTCTGCCGCCAACCATGCGGGCCGCCGTGACGACAGGGCACGGGGGACTCGACAGGCTGGCCATGAAGACGGACTGGCCTGTCCCGAAACCCGGCCCGGGAGAGGTTCTCCTGAAGGTTGGCGTCTGCGGCTGCAACAACACCGACATCAACACGCGCACGGCCTGGTATTCAGAAACGGTCCGGTCCGGCGTCATGGCCGAAGGCGGCAGCGAGGGCTTCGACTTGATCGTGCCCGAAGCGACCACCTGGGGCGGCGGCAAGGTCGCGTTCCCTCGGATCCAGGGCGCCGATGCCGTGGACCGCATCGTGGCAACGGGCGAAGGCGTTGATCCGGGCAGGATCGAAGAGCACATCATGGTCAACGGCTGGCTCAGGCGTTCGGCCGACATCAGGACCTGGGGATACCGGGGAAGCGAGACAGACGACGGTTTCGCCGACTACGCCGTCTGTCCGGCCGTCGATGTCGTACCCGTGAGGAGCGGTCTTTCGGATGTGGAACTTGCCAGCTTTATGGTGGCCTTCTTCACCGCCGAAGGCATGGTCCGGCATGCCCGGCCGCAACCCGACGAATGGGTTCTCGTCACCGGTGCATCCCTGCCCGGGGGCAATCGTCTGTGTCATCGATGTCGTCGGCGGAGCGCTGCTTCCCCGCCTGATCCCATCCTTCGAGCGCGGCGGCCGCCATGCCACGTCCGGTGCCATCGCACATCCCGAAGCGGCGTTCGACCTGTACGCCGGCAGACGTGTTTCACGACGTCGTGCGCTACATCGAAAATGGCGGAATCCATCCCGTCCTGGCCGCGACCTGGTCCGGTGGAAGGGCTTGCCGAGGCCCATGCAGCCTTCCTTGCCAAGGACTACATCGGCAAGATCGTCATCGACATGTCCGTCAGGCCGAAGGGGCATTGTTCATGAAGATCACCAGGCTCAGGGTCTACCAGAAGGACCTGCCCTAAGTCGGGAGCACCCACACCTGGCGTTCCGGACGCATTCTCGATGTTGCAAGGACGACGGTGGTGGTAATCGAAACCGACAGCGGACTCGAGGGATGTGGCGAATCATGCCCGATCGGAGGCAATTGCCTCGCGGCCCATGCGGAAGGGATTCTCGCCGCCGCACCGAGGCTGGCCGGGGCGATCATCGGCACCGATCCTCTCCGGACGGGTGCCGCCGAACAGGCGATGGACGAGACGGTCGCCGAGCTGGAAAGCCATCGGCGGTGCGGCTACCGCCAGTTCCGGATCAAGGTGGGTGATGATCCCGAAGGCGACTTCGAACGCATCCGCGCCGGTGCAGGCCTGCTCGAACCGGGAGAGATGGCCTTCGCCAACGCCGACACGGGATAGCCGTCCGCGTGGTGCGCGGTGTCAGGGACCTCGACGTCATCATCGAACAGCCTTGCCTTGCCTACGAGGAATGCCCGCAGGCAAGGGGCCGCTACAACCACCCGATGAAGCTAGATGAATGCGTCACGGGCCTCGGCGTTACCGACCGTTCAGCCGAGATCGCCTGCTGCAAGATCTCGAACATCGGCGGCCTTACCAAGGCGTGCGGGGTGCGCGATTTCCTCGTCGCCTGCGGCGAAAATGTTGTCCGCGAGGATACCTGGGGCAGCGAGATCTCGACCGCTGCCTGTGCCCATTTCGCCGCCTCGACGCCCGAGGCCTTCCAGTTGAGCACGACGGATCTCCACAACTACAACACGGTTTCTTCCGGCACCCCTCCACCCGTGGTCACCAACGGCAGGCTCTTCGCATCCGAAGCACCGGGCCTTGGCGTCGAACCCGATCACTCCAGCCTGGGTGATCCGGTCACGGTGATCGCCTGATCCGGTTGCTGCATTCAGGATCTCATGCGCCCGCCATTGGCATCCCAGAGCGGTTGCCCGAGAATCTCGGCAGAATGGATTTCTCCGTTGATTTCGACACCGACACGCGTGCCGCCCACCGCAAGTTCCGAAGGCACGTAACCGATCGCCACCGAGACATTCGAGTTGTGGGCAAATCCGCCCGACGACACATAGCCTATGGCCTCGCCATCTTTCATGATCGCTTCGTCGGCCGAAACGTCGATGTCGTCGGTATCGACCGTCATCGTCACGAGTTTCCTGCCAGGACCGGTCTCTTTCTGTTTCAGCGCTGCTTCCTTGCCGACAAACTCCTTCTTCCAGTCGATGAAGACGTCGAGGCCGCTCTCGGCTGCCGTGAAATCCGGCCGGTAATCGAGAGTCCAGACTCCCCAGGACTTCTCGAGGCGCAGACTCATCATCGCACGGGCGCCGTACCAGCGAAGTCCGAGATCGTTTCCGGCAGCCTCGATCCCTTCCGCAAGCCGCAACAGGTACTGCGGCACCGTGTAGATCTCGTAGCCGAGTTCGCCCGAAAACGAGATCCTGTTGAGCAACACGGGCACACCGGCAACGAACGTCTGGCGCGAATCGCGGAACTTCAGAGCTTCCGCCGACACGTCTTCCCGGGTGATCTGCGCCAGGAGTTCCCTCGACGAGGGACCCGAGAGCGCAATGCCGTGGAGGTCCATGGAGATGTTGCGGTAGGTCACGCCGGTTTCGGGCAGCCGGGCCTCGAACCAGCGGCGATGCGCGTTCTGCATGGCGCCGGAACCGATGACGACGAACCGGTCGTCGGCAAGGCAGGCGACCGTGAGGTCTCCGTAGAGCCTTCCCTTCGGTGTCAGCATCGGCGTCAGTGTCAGACGTCCAGGGCCTGGAACGGGTCCCGCCAGGAGGCGGTCGAGTGCAGTCCGTGCCCCGGGACCACGGAACTCGTGCTTGGCAAAATTGGCGATCTCGATCGCGCCCACGGCGGTGCGTACCGCCTCGACCTCTTCGGCGACATGGCGATGGGCCCTCGAACGTCGGAATGTCGGCTCCTCGTGGGCATCGTCGGGACCGTCGGCAAACCACAGGACATGCTCCAGCCCGAAGGCCTGGTCCCAGACCGCGCCCCTGGCGGTGAGCCTGTCATAGAGTGCCGTCGTCATCTGGCGCCGTCCCTTCGGCAACGTCTCGTTGGGGAATGTCATGACGAAACGGCGCTCGTAGTTTTCGGCGCTCTTGATCGTTCCCCAGTCCGGGGTGGCGAATTCGCCGAAGCGGGCGATGTCCATGGCCCAGACGTCGATCGATGGTTCACCCGAGATCATCCACTCCGCCATGCAGAGGCCCACGCCGCCTGCCTGGCAGAAGCCCGCCATCACACCCACGGCCACCCAGTAGTTCCTCATGCCCGGCACAGGGCCGATCATGGGGTTGCCGTCGGGACCAAAGGTGAACGGACCGTTGATGATGTTCTTGATCCCCGCTCGGCGGAGGGCCGGTATGCGCTCGAATCCGAGTTCCAGCCGCTCGGCGATATTGTCGAGCTTGGGTTGCAGGAGCTCGTGGCCGAAATCCGCAGGCGTCCCGTTGACGGACCAGGGAGTGGCGCGAGGCTCGTAGGTGCCGAGCAGCATGCCGTTCCTCTCCTGGCGGAAATACATGTTGCCCTCATAGTCGATCCCGGCCGGCAGCCGATCCTCGCGCTCCACGATTTCCGGGATGTCCTCGGTGATGAGGTAATGATGCTCCATCGGCTGGACGGGCAGGTGGAGGCCGGCCATCCGCCCCACCTCACGCGCCCACAGGCCTGCGGCGTTGACGATGTGCTCGGCGTGAACACTGCCCGCTTCGGTCACCACATCCCATGTGCAGTCGGCGCGTTGTCTGGTCTCGACCACCGGAGTCTGCGTTCGGTAGCTCGCTCCAAGGGCCCGGGCGGCTCGCGCATAGGCATGAGTGACGCCAGAGGGGTCGATATCGCCGTCGAGCGGATCCCACAGAGCGGCAATGTACCGGGAGGGGTCGATCAGGGGGTGGCGCCGCGCCGCCTCCTCGACGCTGATGAACTCCTGGTCGAGGCCCATGTAGCGCGCCTTGGAGCGCTCCCGCTTGAGATAGTCGTGCCAGGTCTCGTTGGAGGCGAGGTAGAAGCCTCCGGTGTTGTGGAGACCGACGGACTGGCCGGAGAGTTCCTCAAGCTCTGCATAGAGATTGATGGTGTAGCCCTGAAGCCGTGAAATATTGGGATCAGACGAGATCGTGTGAATCTGGCCTGCCGCGTGCCAGGACGATCCCGACGTGAGCTCGCTTCGCTCGAGCAGCAGGGTGTCCTTCCATCCGTACTTGGCAAGATGGAAGAGGATGGAACAGCCAACTACTCCTCCACCGATGATCACGGTCTGCGCATGTTCCTGCACGGTACTCTCCCGTTCGTCCGGTCCCGACTGTCCGTAATATCATGTCGGCGGAGTCCGTACTGGTCCAGAAACCATGCCCGATCGGTCTTGCGATCAAGACGGCCAGGACCGGTGGCACTCGATGCGGTGGCCGCCGCCGAGTGTCAACGCCGGTTGAAGATTCAGCCAAAGGGCGGCGCAAAAGACTGCCATCCTTGGCTGGTGGGCTGACCTTGGCGTGAGACTGGGATTCGGAGACGCGGTGCGAGGGTTTATTCGGCGGGAGCGGGCAGCGGAGCCATGCGAAGCTCAAGCGGTCCGCGCCCGCAGGGCGGTGTGGTTTGTCGGGCTGTTCACCAACGATGTTTATGCGCGACCGAAACTGCGTGATGTGCGGGTTGACCTGGGAGTTTCGAAGCTGATCGAGATTGTTGAACAACCGATGCCAATCAGGATTCCGTCGGGTCGCCAGTACCGGCGCAGTACATCCTGACGTTCGTGCCGTCAAAAAATTCAAATTGACCTGTCGATATGGAGAAACTCCCGCGAGAGCCATGAAGGTCAGTATTGTGAGGACCTGTTCATTGGGCAGCCCTCAGCAGAAAAGTGAAGTTGGCATCCGCCCCGGTGGCGGTGCGGGCGGTGACGTGGCAGCCAAGGCAGGTTCCCTGCGGGTCGATCTGTTGGAAGGTTTCCAGGGTTGTGTTGGTGAGAAATCGTGGCAGTTCGCCATGTGGGAAGATCGGGCTTCTATTGGCGCCGCGCCATTGCGAGGAAACCAGCATGTAATTGTGCAGCACAGAGTCAGCCAGCCTGGCTTGCCAGATTGCATTCACTGCCTGAGTGCCTTCCAGCAGGTCCCAACAGCGAACGATTTGCGGCGGTGTGGCCGGTTCGCCGCCGATTCTGGCATAGGGCGGGTGGTCGGCCCAGCCCCAGTCGGCACCGTTGGACGTGTTGGTTGGCTGATCCGCCCGCGCCGGATTGTAGAATGCCCAGTTTCGGCCGGCAGCATCTGTGGGATGGGTGCAGCCCTCGGGAAAGAGGTCTTGCGCGAAAAGGTTGTTCACCTGCCTGGTTGAAGCTGCCAGGGGTGCGTTGTCACGGTGTTCGAAGGTGGACCACAGCCATTCGTCGCCATTGCCGCTCACCACCCGGGTGACGATGTGCATTCCCACCATCCCGAGAGTCACTGGGAGGCACAGAGGTGCGGCATTGGCAGACCTGTCGGCTGGCACGTGGATCAGGCCGGACGCGGTAAGGTAGCCGGTCTCTCCGACCTGCAAGACCCGCCAGGCCGTCTTGAGCAGCACCGATGCGGGAGCAGCCTGGGCGCCGAGCCCGCCCTGGGGAAATTCGACCGGCTGCGGGTCGAACGCGGCCTGACCGGCCCGGCTATCGAGTCCATTGTCGCGGATATAGGCCTCGACGACCGGGTTCATGCGGGTTTCGTAGACGACGAAATTGCCCGACTGATCGATGAGGACCGTACCATCGAACTGCGCCAGATCACGCGTGTAGACGGTGGCATCGGCTGAATCCGGGCACGTGGCGGCGAGGTTGCGTTTGAATACATCATCCCGGCGCGCGAAGCGGGACCAGATCCGTTTGGTGTCGGGCACGGCGGTAAGGGTTGCGGCGGGAGTGCCATCGGCCGAAAGCGGCCAGTTCAAGGCGACGAAGGCTTGCCAGGCGTGGTGATCGAAGGGGTCCTGAACCGCAGTGTTGATGAGACGGTATTCCAGGACAGAGCTGAAATGAATCTGATCATCGGGGAAATACGGGCAAAGCTGGTCGTGCGGGGCGCGGATACAGGGTTGCGGCGTGAAGATCAAATGATCGGCGGGAGCCCCGATTGTGCCCGCAATCAACAAGCCCGCCGCGAGAAGGCCAGGGCGGAGAATGGCTGGACGCATGCGGCGAACTCCCTCATTGGATGGAATTATGATCCCATCTTGAAGTCCGGTGCAGTCGGGGTCCAGGCAGTGGCCGCATCCGGGCAAGAACGACACTATGGGCGTCTCTGTCAATTCCAGGCTGTTTTTCGGTCCGTTCCGCAATGCAGACCTTGATTGACTGGTCACCGTCACGACACACGAGCAGCACGAGATCCTGCTCATTCCATACTTTGCACCGAGGTTGCGCGATTGCTCGGGGTTGCCCCGATCCGACCTCGTGCGGCTCCGCCGGGGTACACCGGTATTGGTTAAAGGGATGTGAGCGCGATGTTCCGGCCGAACGGCGGCGCCAATGGTATGAGCGGACACGCAACGCTCGATACAATCGCGGTCAAATACAGTATTTGGCACCATCCGGCTTCACTGTTTCGCTTTCGAACCCTGCCCCGAAACTGCAGTGCCGTTCCCATCGCCGGTAAATGATGGTAAGGCAAAGGACATCCCTCGATTCCTGGCCGGAATTCCGTTCGCCATCCCCTTCCCCGCGAGCTTCCCCGTGGTTGACATCATCGAAGAAAGAACGGGCGACAGGCTCGCTGTCGAGGACATTGCCCGCCTGTCACTCGGCAATCGTCTGACCGACAGCCCTGCTGCCCGGATGCGCTCCGGCACAAACCCTGTTCCCGGTCTCTCGATGGTGGCGCTCGATGCCGGCCGGCCGGTTGCGACCATCCGTTACTGGCCGGTCCTGATTGGAGCCGGCACGAAGGCCATCCAGTTGGGTCCGGTCGCGGTTCATCCAGATCACAGGGGCCGCGGAATCAGCCGCAATCTGATCCGGATCAGCCTCAAGAAGGCAAGAACGATGGGGCACCGCATCGTGGTCCTGATCGGGGATGCCGAACTCTACGGCCGTTACGGTTTCGAACCGGCACTGCCACGAGGCATCACGATTGCCGAAACGCAGGATCGGGATCGATTGCACATCCTTGGCCTGGCGCCAAATGCCCTGGCCGGTCTCGAAGGTGTGGTGCGCCCCGATACCATCCCGGCGCTTGCATGATGCACCACGCTGACGCAGCCGTCACTGCGTGCCGGAGAGCTCCCGGCACATGGTTCCGACGAAGCCGGAAAGCGCAAGTTGGCGTTTTCGCCTCATCCGCTCGGCCGCAAGGATGGCTCGCAGGCTGGCAAGGCTCTCGTCGAGATCCCGGTTGATGATGACATAGTCGAAGCCTTCCCACTGGTCGAGTTCGCTCACCGCATCCCTCATGCGCCGGCGCATGACATCGGGAGCATCGGCGCCCCTTCCGACGAGGCGGCGCTTCAGTTCCGCCGCCGACGGCGGAAGAATGAAGACCAGGACGACATCATGCCTCATGGACGCGCGAAGCTGGCGGGCACCCTGGCAATCGATATCGGAAATGATGTCCCGGCCCGAGTCCAGCGCCGCCTCGACAGGCGCCCGCGGTGTCCCGTAGGCGTTGCCGAATACCGTCGCATACTCAAGCAGTTCCGACCGCTCGACCATGTTCGCAAACCGCCCGGAATCGACGAAATGCAGGTCGCGTCCGTCCTCCTCGCCGGGCCTGGGGGATCGGGTGGTGACCGAAACCGAGAACTCGAGATTGCCGTCCTCCCGGATCAACCGCCGCACAAGGGTCGTCTTGCCGGCAGCCGATGGTGCCGAGAGCACCAGCATGAGGCCGCGGCGTGATGACAGTGGCATCGGGCTATTCCACGTTCTGCGCCTGCTCGCGCAGGCGATCGACGGCAACCTTGAGATCCAGTCCGGCAGCGGAGAGTGCACTCGAGGAGGATTTCGAGCAAAGCGTGTTGGCTTCGCGCAGCAACTCCTGGCTGAGGAAGCCCAACCTTCGTCCGGGACTGCCACCGCCCGAAATCAGATCACGAGCCGCCGCGGAATGGACCCTCAGGCGATCAATTTCTTCTCGTACGTCGGCACGGGCGGCAAGGAGGACGATTTCCTGAGCGAGGCGATCCTCGTCGATCCGGGTATCGCTCCCGGCAAGGTCCTCGAGCCTTTCTGCAAGCGACTGGCGGACCCGGTCGGGCTCGGAGACGGCTTCGAGATGTGCCGTCTCGATATGGATATCGATCTCGTCCAGCAACCCGCCAATGATCCTGAAGAGATTCGCGCCTTCCTTGAGGCGCTCCGTGGCAAGATTGTCGAGGACGGCCTCGAGCCCCGCGGCGAGTTCATCGAACTTGCTGTCCGTGACGCCATCCGATACCTGCGGGACGGAAATCACCCCTGGCAACGCCAGCAGACCGACGAACGCGGATGAATCAAGCGGGCCGATCCTTTCTTCCACCAGTTCCTCGAGATGCCCGAGAATTCCGCGATTGACCGTCATCCGGTGGCCGTCACCGAAGTCGAGCGAAAGAAAAAGCGAAACGCTACCCCGTGTCATCAGCCGCGCGGCCCGTTCCCGTGCCGCCGTTTCAAGCATTTCCAGTCCGGGGGGTACCCTGCAACGGACGTCCAGTCCCTTGCCGTTGACACTGCGCGCGGTCCAGATCCAGGCAAGACTGGCGTCCCCTCCCTCGACGCTGGCAAAACCCGTCATGCTCTGAAACGCCACGCCCTGCCTCCGGTGGAGCACCGCCGCAGGTGATACCATGCGGCTTCCGCCTGTGTCACCCTACACACCATGTCAGACTCCATCCTGATCACAGGCGCGAGCAGTGGTATCGGCGCGGAACTCGCGAAGGCATACGCCGGCCCGGGGACCACCCTCTTTCTGGGCGGACGCCACGCCGGACGCCTGGCCAACGTGGCGGAACGGTGCCGCGAGGCCGGCGCCGCATGCCATGAAGACATCGTGGATGTGACGGACCGTGATGCCATGAAGGACTGGGTCCTGGCCTGCGAGCGCGCTGTACCGCTCGATCTCGTCATCGCCAACGCCGGGATTTCCGCGGGCTCGGGCCACACCGGCGAAGCCGGCGAACAGGCACGGCGAATCTTTTGCGTCAATGTCGACGGCGTGTTCAACACGGCCCTTCCGGTCATCCCGGCGATGGTTGAAAGGGGCCGGGGACACATAGCGCTGATGTCGTCGCTCGCAAGCTTCAGGGGATTTCCGGGAGCACCCGCCTATTGTGCCAGCAAGGCGGCCCTGCGTGTCTGGGGCGAAGGCCAGAGGGGCTGGCTTCGACGCCGTGGCGTGGAGCTGTCAGTCATCTGCCCCGGTTTCGTGCTGACTCCGATGAGCCGGGACAATCCCTACACCATGCCGTTCCTCATGGACGCCGAACGGGCTGCCCGCATCATCAGGAAGGGACTCATGCGCAACCGTGGGCGCATTGCCTTCCCCTGGCAGACCTACTGGTTGGCGCTTCTTCTTGCCGCGCTGCCGCCGGCGCTGGTCGACAGGCTGCTCACCCGCATGCCGGCCAAGCCCTCGGACACGCCATAGCGCCGGAGGCGGGGAAACACCTTGTCAACGCAAAGGCGTCGACCTGCCACTCACCGCTGCGCGCCGCCGACGCCCCTTCCGGGAGCGTGGTATTGGCAGGCGCCCTGTCGACTCCCCCTCACTGTGACGACCGAACGCACCAAGGTGGAACGGTAGAACCGGACGTACCCCACGGCGACGGTACGATGCAGGGGAGCCGGCCCCGACTGATCTGTCGATTCCGCACGACGTGCGCGAGTCTGGCGCTACGGCCACGCGTGATGACCGCAGCTCGATCTCTGGTGGAAACCGGGCACAGGCTGCGTCACGGGGTGCGCAGGCTGCGGTAGCGGGCGACGTTGCGGTTGTGCGCGTCGAGGGTTTCGGCGAAGGCATGCCCTCCCTCACCGTCCGCGACGAAGTAGAGATCGAGAGTCTCGAGGGGACTGAGAACCGCCTCAAGGGCGGCGTGCCCCGGATTGGCAATGGGCCCCGGCGGCAGGCCGGCATGAAGGTAGGTGTTGTAGGGATCAGGGTGTTTCCAGTCGGAACGCAGCAACTCCCGGCCCAGCGGCGCGAGGCCCTTCGTCAGGGCATAGATGACCGTCGGATCCGATTGCAGTGGCATGCCGATCCTCAGGCGGTTGATCAGGACTCCGGCAACATGCGCGCGTTCATCCGCCCGGCCGGTTTCCTTCTCGACGATGGAGGCAAGGATGACCGCCTCTTCGGGAGACTTCAGCGGCAGGCCGTCGGCACGCCGGGCCCAGAGTTCGGCGACGACGGTATCCATGGCCTCGGTCATGCGCTCCACGATGGCCAGACGCGTGGTTCCTCGTTCGAAATAGTAGGTCTCGGGAAGCAGTGTTCCTTCAGCGGGGAGGTCCTCGAGGGTTCCCTCGAGAATCTCGTGAACGGCGAGAATCGCCAGCGTCCCGGCGCTGCTCAGTCCTTCCGGCACGGTCAGGGAATGCATGAGAGCGTCCCCCCGGGCGAGCCTGGTGATCACACTGTCAATACGCTCGCCAGGCTCGAAGGCGTATTCGCCTGCCTTCAGCAGGTGGGCTTCGCCGCGCCAGCGGGTGCGCAGCAGGAACAGGACGGCACTCGAGACGATCTTCCTGCGTTCGAGTTCCTCGGCAATGGCGGTGGCGCTCGTGCCCTCGGAGATGATGAGCGTGACCGGGCTGCCGAGCGGTCCGGGCCTCTCGAGTTCCGCCCGATACCACAGCAATGCCGCGGCAAGGATCATGACGGCAAGACCGAAGAGACTGGCGAGGAGTCCCGCTTTGCGGCCCACGGCGAGGCCTCAGTGGCACTTGCCGACAATCAGCGAGGCATTGGTGCCACCGAATCCGAACGAGTTGCTGAGTGCCTTTCGCACCGGTCGTTCCCGGGCTTCATGGGGAACCAGATCGACGCCCAGGCTGCACTCCTCGGGATCCTCCAGGTTGAGCGTGGGCGGCACCAGATCGTTCTGTACCGCAAGGATGGTATAGATCGCCTCGACGCTTCCCGCGGCACCGAGCAGATGCCCGATCGACGATTTCGTCGAGGACATGCTGATCCCTGAAACCGTGTCCCCGAACAGGCGCTTGATGGCGCCGATCTCGATTTCGTCGCCCACCGGGGTCGAGGTGCCGTGGGCATTGACATAGTCGATGTCCCCGGGGGTCAACCCCGCATCCTCGATGGCAGCGCGCATGGACCGGTAGCCGCCATCGCCGTCAGGCGGTGGCGCGGTGATGTGGAACGCATCCCCGGAAAGGCCGTAACCGAGAATCTCCGCATAGATTCTCGCTCCGCGCCTGCGGGCGTGCTCGAACTCCTCGAGCACGACGATGCCGGCACCTTCCCCCATGACAAACCCGTCCCTTCCCTTGTCCCATGGTCTCGAGGCGCGCTCCGGTTCGTCATTGTAGTGCGTGGAGAGAGCGCGCGACGCCGCAAATCCGGCGACCCCGAGCGGACAGACCGCCGCCTCAGCGCCGCCTGCGACCATCACGTCCGCGCTGCCATGCGCGATGATACGCGAGGCATCGCCGATGGCATGGGCTCCGGTGGAGCATGCCGTGACGACCGAGTGGTTCGGACCCCGGAAACCGAAACGGATGGAGACATGCCCCGAGGCAAGATTGATCAGCGCCGAAGGGATGAAGAACGGGCTGATCCTGCGCGGTCCCCTGTCCCGCAGCAGGAGGGAGGCGTCCTGGATGGTCTTGAGTCCGCCGATGCCGGAACCGATCAGGACTCCCGTACGCTTCTGTTCGCCGTCGTCTTGGGTAATCCAGTCGGCATCCTCGACCGCCTGTTGTGCAGCGGCAATGGCATAGATGATGAAGTCATCCATGCGCCGCTGTTCCTTGGGATCAATGTAGTGGTTCGCATCGAATTCTCCGTCGGCTGTGCCGCGCGGCGGCTGTCCGGCAATCTTCGAGGGGAGATCGTCGACCGGAAAGTTCTCGATCCGGCGTATCCCCGATCTGCCCGAAACGATCTGCGACCAGTTGTGGACCACGCCGCTGCCCAAAGGGGTCACCATGCCGAGGCCAGTCACCACGACTCTGCGGGATCGGCTTGATGGCATCATGGTGACCAGTCCGGGGCCGAAACGCCGGTCACCGCCTCAGGTGTTCTGTTCGATGTAGTCTACCGCGTCCTTGACGGTGACGATCTTCTCGGCGGCGTCATCGGGAATCGTGACGTCGAAGGCTTCCTCGAATGCCATCACAAGCTCGACCGTGTCGAGACTGTCGGCGCCCAGATCGTCGATGAAACTGGCACCATCGAGAACCTTCGATTCATCGACCCCGAGATGTTCTGTCACGATTGACCTTACGCGCTCCGCTATATCGCTCATGATCGAGCCGCCTCCGGTATTCCGTTGAAAATCAACATCGATGTCCCTTCCCAGGTCACGCCGAATCCCGCTTCCTGCCTCTTCGACCGTATCGAGGGGCGGATTCGTGTAGCATACAACCCGCGCTGAGCGATAGGCCAAAATTGAAGCGGCTGTCCAGACCCCCACGAGAGGCGGTTCACGGCATCGCCATGCCTCCGTTGACATGGAGAGTCTGACCCGTGACATAACCCGCCTCGTCGCTGGCGAGGTAACCCACAGCCGCGGCAACCTCCTCGACCGAACCAAGACGGCCGGCAGGAATGCGGCTCAGAATGGACTCCCTCACCGCATCCGACAACCCGTCGGTCATGGCGGTATCGATGAACCCGGGTGCAACGCAGTTCACCGTGATGCCGCGCTGCGCCACTTCCTGGGCCAGCGATTTGGACATGCCGATGATGCCGGCCTTGGCAGCCGCATAGTTGGCCTGTCCCGGGTTGCCGGTCACCCCGACAATGGAGGTGATGCCCACGATCCGACCATGGCGCCGCTTGATCATGCCGCGCAACAACGCCTGAACGATACGGAACCCGGACGAAAGGTTGAGGTCGATGACGCGCTGCCAATTCTCGTCGCTGAGGCGCACGGCAAGGGAGTCGGCAACGATACCCGCATTGTTGACGACAATGTCGACGTGGCCCATGGCTGCCTCGGCTGCTCTGGCAAGCGCCCGGTCGGCCTCCGGGGTTCCCAGATCCGCTACCTCCACGAAGACGCGCCCGCCGAGCTCCGAGGCAAGGGCATCGAGCGCATCGCGTCTGCGGCCTGCCAGCGTGACATGGGCACCCTGGGCGTGGAGCCGCCGGGCGATGGCGCCGCCAATGCCGCCTGAGGCTCCCGTCACAAGCGCTGTTCTTCCCGTCAGGTCGTTCATGGCAATACCCCGTTCCCTTGTTGTCCCTCAGGAGCCAGTTCCTGCATCGGATCGCCCATTTTGGCGAAGGACTTCGATCGCACACAGGAGAGTTCGCTGGCATGGGCGAAGCTGTCGGCGTGCCGATTTCTGATGCGCGGGACCGCACACGAACCAGATGCATGAAAAACTTCTAGAGGGAGTTGAGGAACCTGTCGACATCCTCCGGCGTTTCCACCGGGACCGCCTCGATCTCGCGGTCGATCCGTCGCATCAGGCCACAAAGAGCCTTGCCGGTGCCGAGCTCGACCATCGAACCGATATCGCGGGCGCCAAGCCCGCTCATGCTTTCACGCCAGCGCACGGTTGCCGTGACCTGTTCAACAAGGAGCCGGCGCAAGGCTTCCGGGGAGGTCTCGGGCTCGGCCGTCACGTTGGTGACCACCGGAACGGCAGGTGCCGCGAACGTGGTGGCGTCCAGAGCTTCCGCCATGCGCTCGGCGGCAGGCTGCATGAGGGGACAGTGAAACGGTGCGCTCACCTGAAGCGGCACGATCCGCTTCGCACCACGTCCGCTCGCCAGATCCGATGCGCTCTCGACCGCGGTCCTGTGGCCCGAGATCACGCTCTGCCCGGGTGAATTGTCGTTACCGATGACGCAGACACCGGCCGACGACGCCTCGGCGACAACGGCCGCCACCTGATCGAGTTCCAGTCCGAGCACCGCGGCCATCGCTCCCTCTCCGGGAGGAACCGCTTCCTGCATCGCCCCTGCGCGCAGATTGAGCAGCCGCGCGGTTTCGGAAAGCGGCAGTACCCCCGAAGCGACCAAGGCCGTGTACTCGCCCAGTGAATGGCCGGCGACCAGCCCGCAGAGATCATCGACCGGTCTGCCGCTCTCGGAGACAATCACGCGCAGCACGGCAATCGAGGCCGCCATCAGGGCGGGTTGGGCATTGCGGGTCAGGGTCAACTCTTCCGGCTCGCCTTCGCGCATCAGGTCCGACAGGTTGCGGCCGAGCGCATCGTCGACCTCCTCGAGCACCTCGCGCGCTGCGCCGAAGGCATCGGCCAGTGCCGCTCCCATGCCGGGACGCTGGCTTCCCTGCCCCGGAAACACGAAGATTCTTGCCATGTCGACCGAACCCGGAGTGTGACAGGCGCACTCAAAGAATGAGCCACCGGTATTGTCAAGACCTGATGTACCGTTCCGGTGTCTTGGCGACGGCCATCGGGGCAGGAAAAGCGCTTGCATCCGCTAGTGCAGTCACTATAGTGCGCGACCCTGTCGACGAGGTTAATTCATTGTCGGCAGCTGTCGGCGTGGCACTGATGCGTTCGACTTTCGTTACACTTGAGAACAACGATGTGAGCTGAAGGTTAGATGGCTTTCTACGAGAGTATCTTCATCGTCCGCCCGGACTCATCTCCCCAGCAGGTCGAGAACCTGGCGGGCGAGATGGAAACCCTGGTTCAGGGAGGGGGCGGACAGGTGCCCAAGACCGAGATCTGGGGACTGAAATCGCTGGCCTACCGCATCAAGAAGAACCGCAAGGGCCATTATGTCTTCATGAACATCGATGCCCCGGCACAGACGCTCGGCGAACTCGAGCGCAGCCTGCGCTTCAACGAGGACGTCCTGCGCTACATGTCGGTGCGTGTCGACCGCCTCGATCCCGAGGTTTCGCCGATGATGCGCAACAAGTCGAGCCGCGACGACCGCTCGATCAGACAATACAGTACTTCCGGCAAGCCGTCGGGCACAGACGACACCAAGGGGCGATGCCGACGACCCCAAGGGCGATGCCGACCCCAAGGGCGATGCCGACACCAAGGGCGATGCCGACCCCAAGGGCGATGCCGACACCAAGGGCGATGCCGCCAGCGCGAAGGATGGAGAAACGTGATGGCCCCTCCCGTCCGCAGACCCTATTGGCGCCGCCGCAAGTCGTGCCCGTTTTCCGGTCGCAATGCACCGGTCATCGACTACAAGGACGTGAAGTTGCTGCAGAGGTACGTTTCAGAACGTGGCAAGATCGTGCCGTCGCGCATCACGGCCGTTTCGGCCAAGAAACAGCGTGAACTCGCCAAGGCGATCAAGCGCGCCCGTTATCTCGCGCTGTTGCCGTACGTCGCGCAGTAATCCCCTGTCGTCCGTGAACGACAGGGCAACCATTCTCACGCCATACGTTCCCCTCGTGGCGATGGCAGCTGCCTTCGCCAGCGGTCTTCTCTTCGTCTTCGGCCTGACGTCGTCGTTCTGGGGACTCTTCCTGATCGTCTGCTCGCCGCTGCCGATCTACCTCGCCGGTCTCGGATGGGGGTCCCTGGCCTCGGGTTTCGCCGGTGTTCTCGCGATTGCGTGCGTGATGATGTTTCTCGATCCGGTGACAGCGAGCATCTACAGCGTGGGCTTCGTGATTCCCGCCTTCATCCTCGCCCATCTCGCCGTTCAGCCGACGGACGGCAGCGACGACAATCCGATCTGGCTCTCGTCGTCGGCGCTCGCAAGGGCGTTCCTGGTGGTCGGTCTCCTCGAGATCACGGTCACCACCTCGGCCGTCGCAATGACGGAGGCAGGACTGGCGGGCACCGTCCGTGGAAACCTCTCCGTGGTCACGGGCTGGTTCGAGAGTGGAGGAGACGAAGCCGGCCAGGCGGTGGCGGAACTCATCGATTTCTGGGACTCGCTGGTGCTCGGCGCACTGGTCGGCGGTATCATGATCAGTCATGTCGTCATGGGAGCCCTGGCTCAGGGTCTGCTGGTCAGCCTGGCAAAGCCGAAGAGACCCTCGCCGGTCTTCTGGCAGCTGCGGCTTCCCGCATGGCCGTCGATCGCGGCCGTTGTTCTGGCGATCACGGCGCTCGCCATCGATGCGCTGGCGGGCGACAGGGCGGACCTGCCAGCCTTCCTGGTGTACCTTCTGACAGGATTGGTACTGGTGTTGTGCAGCGGATTTCTGCTACAGGGTCTCGCGGTCCTGCACGCCCTGACCCGGGGCATGGGGATGCAACCCCTGATCCTCATGGGAAGCTATGTGGTCGTGCTCGTTTTCCAACCCTTCGGTGCCATGGTCTTCGCGGCCGTCGGATTTGCCGAATGCTGGGCGGGATTTCGTGAAAGATTCGGCGTCGCTGACGACGCCTGAGATGGAGGCATAGATGGACATCGTTCTCCTCGAACGTATCGACAAGCTCGGAAACATGGGTGACGTAGTCTCGGTCCGTCCCGGCTATGCGCGCAACTTCCTCCTGCCCCAGGGCAAGGCGCTGCGTGCGACCAAGGAGAGCATCGCGCGCTTCGATGCCGAACGCGTCGAGCGCGAGGAAGGCAATCTTCAGCGACGCGGCAAGGCCGCTGCCCTGAGGGAAAGGTTGGAACGCGTCCATGTGACACTGATCCGGCAGGCAGCGGACAACCTTCAGCTCTATGGCTCGGTCAAGGCGAGGGACATCGCCGGCGAACTTTCCAAGAGGGGCTTCGAGGTCGACATGCGTAATGTCGTGCTCGACCGTCCCATCAAGACGCTGGGCCTCTTCGAAGTGACCGCCGTCCTTCATCCGGAAGTGTCCGTGACCGTCATCGCCAATGTGGCGCGCACACTCGACGAGGCGATGATCCAGGAGGCGACAGGCAAGACGTTCAGCCGCCAGGACGATGCCGATGAAGAGGCGACAGCTGTGGAAACGGAAGACGAGGTTGCGGAGACCGAGGTCGACGCCGAATCCGGAGAGGTCGTCGGCGACGAGCCGGAGACCGCCTGAGAGGAGAGCACCCCTGTTGTTGTTTCTCTGACTGATCGGAGGAGACATGCTTATCGCCGGACTTTTTAAACGGTTCGTGTCGGTCGGCCATCTGCGGATCATCGATGCCGGAGGCCGCGCCCATGATTTCGGCACCGTCGGTGAGGAACCTTCCGTCACGGTGCGCTTCCACGATCCGGCGCTGGTCCGAAAGATCGCTCTCCAGCCCAAGCTGGCAAGCGGTGAAGCCTACATGGACGGCACACTGACCATCGAGGACGGAACGATCGTCGATTTCTGGGAGGTGATCGGCCGCAACTACAAGAACCTCGAGCGCGACGATTCCGTGAGCCGCATGGCCGCCTGGTTCCAGCGCTATGTGCTGGGTCCCTTGCAGCAGTACAATCCCGTGGGCCGTGCGCGCAGAAACGCGGCCCATCACTACGACCTTTCGGACGACCTGTTCGACCTCTTCCTCGATGAGGACCGCCAGTATTCCTGCGCCTACTTCGCCACGCCCAACAGCACCCTCGATCAGGCCCAGGCCGACAAGAAGCGCCATATCGCCTCCAAGCTCCTGCTCGAACCGGGCATGAAGGTTCTCGACATCGGATCAGGCTGGGGGGGCATGGGACTCTATCTGGCAGACGTTGCAGATGTCGACGTGACGGGCGTCACCCTCTCAAAGGAACAGCACGAGGTTTCCAATCAACGGGCGCGCAACAGGGGCCTGGAGGATCGCGTAAAATTCCTCCTGAAGGACTATCGCGAGATTGACGAGAGCTTCGACCGCATCGTTTCGGTCGGCATGTTCGAACACGTCGGATCGCGACACTATCCCGAATTCTTCAATAAGGTCCGCGATCTGCTCAAGGACAACGGTGTCATGCTCCTGCACTCGATCGGCTGGACAGGCGAACCGAGCAACACCAATCCCTGGATACGCAAGTACATCTTCCCGGGCGGCTACACGCCATCCCTGTCGGAGGTGCTCGCCGTCATGGAACGCGTCGGGCTCTTCCCGACCGATATCGAGATCCTGAAGACTCACTACGCGGAAACGCTCAAGCACTGGCACCGGCGTTTTCACGAAAACCGCGACAGGGTGCGCGACCTCTACGACGAACGCTTCTGCCGCATGTGGGAATTCTACCTTCTGGGAAGCGAGTGGTCCTTCCGCAGCAGCAATCACATGGTGTTCCAGCTACAGCTCTCCAAGGAACGCCACGCGACACCGGAAACCCGCGACTACATGATCGACTGGGAGCGCTCGCACGCCTGATCGCCTGCGCCTCCCCTCACCGGGAGGTCAGGATACCCACAAGAACATCCCCCGCATTTGACGGAGCGGGTCTGTTCCCGGGCGGCTCCATGCCATATTAAGGGTGACCTCAATTACCGCCCCGGTATCGATGACACAGGTCAGCATCACCGATCTCAAGCGCCACGACGAAGCCGATTACCGCCGCCTGCCCTACAACGAACAGGCCGAGCAGTCGCTGCTGGGCGCCCTTCTGGTGAAGAACGACATCCTGGATGACATCGAGCAGATCCTTCAGCCGGAGCATTTCTTCATCCCGGTGCACCGCAGGATCTACGAGGCGATCCGGCACATTGTCGACAAGGGGCAGATCGCGACCCCGATCACGCTGAAAGCCTTCTTCGCCGATGACGAGGCGCTCGCCGGGGTGGGTGGTGACGGCTATCTCGCGAGGCTCGCCGCAAGCACGGCGACGATCATCAATGCCGGCGATTTCGCTCGGCAGATCCAGGAGCACCACGTTCGCCGCCAACTCATCGATATCGGCGAAACGATGGTGAACGACGCGTACGAATTCACCATCGACCACGATTCCAGGGATCAGATCGAGGAAGCGGAAAAGGCGCTCTTCGATCTCGCGGAAACCGGCGAGCACAAGCGGGCCTTCCGCTCCTTCGGTGCCGTGACGGTGCCGACTCTGCAACTGATGGAGGCCACATTCCGAAGCAGCACGGGGCTCGCGGGACTGTCGACGGGCCTCCAGAACCTCGACGAGCAGATCGGTGGTCTGTCACGCACCGATCTTCTGGTGCTCGCGGGGCGCCCGGGCATGGGAAAGAGCTCGCTGGCCACCACCCTTGGCCTCAATGTCGCGAACCACAATCTGGAGGAGTCGGGCGAGAGCGGTGATCAGCCCGCGAGGGTCGGCCTCTTTTCCCTGGAAATGTCCGCCGAACAGCTGGTCGCGAGGATGCTGGCCGAAGAGACGGGCATTCCGTCGCAGATGATCCGCAACGGTCACATCAAGCAGTCCGATTTCGAGGAACTCGTCAAGACCGCGCAGCGCCTTTCGGCCTTGCCGCTGCTGATTGATGACACGCCAGCCATCACCATCCAGCAGCTGCGCGGACGCGGACGCCGGCTGAAGCGGCAGGCGGGCGGACTCTCCCTTCTCATCATCGATTACCTGCAGCTCGTGCGCCCGGCCGGCCGTTCCCACAGCGAGAACAGGGTTCAGGAAGTGTCCGAGATCACCCAGGGCCTCAAGGCCCTTGCCAAGGAACTCGATGTTCCGGTGATCGCCTGCTCCCAGCTCTCCCGTGCCGTCGAACAGCGCGAGGACAAGCGGCCGCTGCTCTCGGATCTGCGTGAATCCGGCTCCATCGAGCAGGATGCCGACATCGTGATGTTCCTCTATCGTCCGGAGTACTATCACGAACGCAGAAAACCGCAGCGCAAGGACGACGAGGACGAGGACAGCCCGAAGTTCCGTTCCCGCCTTGAAAGATGGCAGGCGGAAATGGAAGAGATCCGCGGGGTTTCGGAAGTCATCATCGCCAAGAACCGGCACGGACCGACCGGGGAGGCCCAACTTCATTTCGATTCCTCGACCACGAAATTCACGGATATCGAAAGCCGCTATTCCGCCAATGACGGGCCCTATTGAAGCCCCGACCACCTGCCTTTCCATCGATCTCGATGCGCTTGTCCGGAACTGGCAGGCTCTGAACGCGCGTGCCGGTGCCGCGGAGTGCGCCGGGATCGTCAAGGCGGACGCCTACGGCCTCGGTGCCGGCCACGTCGCCCGGGCCCTGCGGAAGGCGGGATGCCGGCGCTTCTTCACCGCCAATCTGGAAGGTGCGGAAGCCCTTCGCCGCATCATGCCGGATGCAACGGTCTATGTTCTCAACGGCTTGTTCGGTAATGGGGAAGACTATGTCGCGCATGATCTGGTTCCGGTCCTCAACGACCTTGAACAGATACGCCGCTGGTCCCGTTTCGCGAAGCGGCTGGAACGACGTCTTGCTGCCGTGGTGCATGTCGATACCGGGATGTCGAGGCTCGGATTGCCGCCGCCGGAGACCGCACATCTGGCTGCTGTTCCTGAAGTGTTCGAGCCACTCGATCTCCACTTCGTGATGAGCCACCTTTCGTGTGCCGACGAGCCGGAGCATGCCGAAAACCGGCTGCAACTCGAGAGGTTTCGCACGGTGCTCTCGTCCTTGCCGGCCTGCCGTGCCAGTCTCGCCAATTCCTCCGGCATCTTTCTTGGCGATGCCTGGCACTTCGATCTCGTCCGTCCGGGCTACGCGGTCTACGGTGGCAATCCGACACCTCATGAAACCAATCCCATGGAGCCGGTCATCCGGCTTCGCGCCCGTATCGTCCAGGTGCGCGAGGCACCTCCGGGAACCACTGTCGGTTATGGTGCAGGCCATACGGTCAGGCATGCGACGCGCCTTGCCACCCTGCCGGTCGGTTACGCGGACGGCTATCCGCACACGCTGGGAGGACTGGCCACCGCCTGGATCGGCGATGACGAGGTGCCCGTGGTCGGGAGGGTTTCCATGGACCTCCTGACACTGGACATCGGTTCCCTGCCGGAGGAAAAGGCGCGTGTGGGGGCCTGGGTCGATCTGATCAGGGGGCGCGACATGCTGGATGATCTGGCGGCCAGGGCCGGCACCATCGGTTACGAACTGCTGACGTCCCTTGGATCCCGTTACCCCCGTGAGTACCTCTCCCGGTCTCCATCGTGAATCCGCTTGCATCCATCGGCTCGACCTTCCTCGCCTTTCTGACCGGGGCAGGACGCATCGTCCTCTTTGCCGCCCGGGGCCTTTTCTGCTGCATCACGCCACCCTGGCATGTGGGCATCGTCGGGCGCCAGATTCTCGATATTGGATACTATTCGCTTCCCGTGGTTGGCCTCACCGCCATCTTCACCGGGATGGTGCTGGCATTGCAGAGCCACACCGGATTCTCGCGCTTCGAGGCCGAAAGCGCGATCGCCGGCATCGTGGTCCTCTCCGTCACGCGCGAACTCGGTCCGGTTCTCGCAGGCCTCATGGTTGCCGGCCGCGTGGGTGCGGCGATTGCCGCCGAGATCGGCACGATGCGCGTGACCGAGCAGATCGACGCCCTTGTGACACTCTCCACGGCTCCCGAACGGTATCTCGTCGCGCCGCGCCTGATCGCCGCGACCCTGACATTGCCGATCCTCGTGCTGGTGGCCGATATCATCGGCGTGATGGGAGGCTATCTGGTTTCCGTCCACAAGCTCGGATTCAATCCGGCCGTCTATCTCGCGAACACCGTGGACATTCTCGAACCGGTGGACGTCATCTCGGGTCTCGTCAAGGCCGCCGTGTTCGGTTTCCTCGTGGCACTTACGGGCTGCTATCACGGCTGGCATTCGCTGCGCGGTGCCCAGGGTGTCGGCCGGGCGACCACGTATGCCGTGGTTTCGGGATCCATCCTGATCCTGACATTCAACTACATCGTGACGGAAATCTTCTTTTCCCGATGAACCGGCAGGACGCCATGATCCGTGTTCGCGGACTGAAGAAGAGCTTCGGGGCCAAGCGCGTGCTCAACGGGGTCAGCTTCAACGTCGCGCGGGGCGAGGCCTTCGTCATAATCGGCGGCTCGGGCACCGGAAAGTCCGTGACAATCAAGTGCATCCTCGGGCTGATCAGGCCAGATGAAGGTGAGATCGAGATCGACGGGAAAGAGGCGACCGGGCTCAGCGGCAGGGCTCACGATGCCCTCATGGCAAGGTTCGGCATGCTGTTCCAGGGCGGTGCCCTCTTCGACAGCCTCACGGTGTGGGAAAATGTCGTCTTCCGCCAGATCCAGAAACGCACCATGAACCGCAAGGATGCGCGGGATGCCGCCTGCGAGACCCTTGGCATGGTCGGTCTCGGAGCGGATGTCGCGGATCTCCATCCGGCCGAACTGTCGGGCGGCATGATGAAGCGGGTAGCCCTTGCCCGCGCCATCTCGGCACGTCCGGACATCGTCTTCTTCGACGAACCGACAACCGGCCTCGATCCCATCATGGCCGATGTCATCAACGATCTCATCGTGTCCGTGAGCGAGCGCCTCGGCATCACGACGATCTCGATCACACACGACATGGCAAGCGCCCGCAAGATCGCCGACAGGATCGCCATGCTCCATGAAGGACGCCTGGTGTGGACGGGCCCTGTCGGCGACATCGACTGCAGCGGCAGTCCCCTTGTGGACCAGTTCATCAATGGCAGGGCCGAAGGCCCCATCGCCATGGAGGTGCGCAGGCCATGAGCCGTTCGCACTTCACCTGCCAGTCCTGCGGTTCCCGGCATCCAAGATGGGTCGGCCACTGCGAGGCCTGTGGGGAGTGGAACAGCGTCGTCGAGGAGGCGGGACCCGGCGGCACGCGGTCCGGCCGTAGACACAAGCCAGCCAGGCTCGAGTCGCTTCAGGAAACCTCCAGTCCTCCCGAGCGACTCGTCACCGGAATCGGCGAACTCGACCGCGTGTTCGGTGGCGGCCTTGTCCCCGGGTCGGCCCTGCTGCTCGGCGGCGACCCCGGCATCGGCAAATCGACCCTTGCCCTGCAGATCGCCGCGAAACTCTCGCTCGACGGCGCGCACTGCATCTATTTCTCGGGCGAGGAGGCGACCGAACAGGTCCGTCTCCGCGCTTTCCGGTTGAACCGGCAGATGGCACCCATGGCGCTCTCGACGGGAACCGGCATCGCCGAAATTCTTGCTACGCTGTCGAGCGAACGGCCCGCTCTTGCGATCATCGATTCGATCCAGACGATGCACGTCGACGGTCTCGACTCGGCTCCCGGAACCATCGGCCAAGTGCGCGGTGCTGGACAGGAACTGATCGGCCATGCGAAGAGGAGTGGCGTGATCGTGCTGCTGATTGGCCATGTGACCAAGGAAGGTCAGATTGCCGGTCCCAAGGTCCTGGAACACATGGTCGATACCGTTCTCTATTTCGAGGGTGAACGCGGCCACCAGTTCAGGATCCTCAGGGCCGTGAAGAACCGATTCGGACCGACCGACGAGATTGGTGTCTTCGAAATGACCGACAGCGGCCTCGAGGAAGTTGCCAACCCTTCGGCGCTCTTCCTCGACCGGCGCAGCGAGAATGTCGCAGGAACCGTCGTGTTTGCGGGAATGGAAGGCAGCCGCCCCATGCTGATGGAGATCCAGGCTCTGGCGGCGCCGTCCCGGCTCGGAACCCCCCGCCGCACTGTGGTGGGTTGGGATTCAGGCCGCCTGGCGATGGTTCTGGCCGTGCTCGATACCCGCTGCGGCATGGCGATGGCGGGACACGATGTCTATCTCAATGTGGCCGGCGGACTTGCGGTCCGTGAACCGGCGGCCGATCTGGCGGTTGCGACAGCCCTGATCTCCTCGCTCAAGGGGGAGCCGGTTGCCCACGATACGGTCGTCTTCGGGGAAGTCGGCCTCACCGGCGAGATAAGACCCGTCCACGGAGCCGAACAACGCCTTTCCGAAGCAGACAAGCTAGGATTCACGAGCGCCCTGGTGCCTCGGGCAAGGGGTGCAGCCACGACATCCGGCAATCTTTCGATCCACGCCTTCGGCGACCTGGAATCCCTGGCGGATCATCTCACCGGCACCGGCAGTCCTTCATGAGCGATCTGCCGATCACCATACCCGACCTCGTCATTCTGGGCGTCGTCTTCCTGTCGGGATTTCTCGCCTACTACCGTGGAGCGGTGCGCGAATTCCTCTTCCTGACAACGTGGGGAGGTGCCGGACTGGCAACCGTCTACCTCTATCACCACACCTACACTCTCGTGTCGGGCTGGATCGGCGGCGATCCGCTGTTCTCGGCAATCGCCAATACGGCGGGCCTCTTCATCATCGCGCTCACGGCATTCAGTCTGCTGTCGGCAGCCGTGGTCAAGCGGGCCGATTCCTCGGGCCTCAGTATGCTCGACAGGTCGCTCGGCTTCGTCTTCGGACTGGTCCGCGGCACCCTCGTCGTCTGCCTCGTCTACCTGGTCTACGGCCTGCTGACGCCCGACGAGAAGCGGCCGTCGTGGATCGAGGAAGCCAGGCTGACACCGGTTATCGATCGGGGTGCGCTCATGATCATCGATCTTGCGCCCGAGGACTGGGGACTCGCCTACGAGGATTTCGCGATCGACGCACGGGATGCCGCGGCAGCCGAAGCGCTTCGTTCCTACAGCGACCTCATCGATCCCCAGACACCTCCGGACGACGCTGGCACCGGGGACGAGGAGGGTTACAATGAAAAGGATCGGACAGCGCTCGAATCCATCATCACGGCCGATGAATGAGCGGAGGACAACCGGATTGACCCGATTTGCGCTGCATCATTCCCTCGACGATGACAAGCTGCACGAGGAGTGCGGTGTCTTCGGCATCTTCGGAACCGAGGACGCGGCGGCCCACACGGTCCTCGGCCTTCATGCCCTGCAGCATCGAGGCCAGGAATCCGCCGGCATCGTCGCCTTCGACGGGACGCAATTCCATGTCCACCGCAATCTTGGCCTCGTCTCCGAGGTCTTCTCGAACCGGACCAACATCGGAACGCTCACCGGCCATGCCGCCATCGGCCACAACCGCTACGCGACCACGGGCGAAACCGTGTTGCGCAACGTGCAGCCCATCTTCGTGGAAACCGACCGGGGCGGCCTTGCAATCGCCCACAACGGCAATCTCACCAACGCGCATCAGGTGCGCAAGGAACTCGTGCGCCGGGGTGCCATCTTCCAGTCGACCTCGGACACCGAGATCATCGTCCACCTCGTCGCGCTTTCGGCGCACGGCAATATCCCCGATCGGCTGGTCGATGCGCTGAAACAGGTGGTCGGGGCCTATTCCCTGGTCGCGCTTACCAACGAGGCCATGATCGGGGTCAGAGATGCGTTCGGTGTCCGTCCGCTCGTCCTGGGCCGGCTGGACGATGCCTTCGTCCTGGCATCCGAGACCTGTGCGCTCGACATCATGGGGGCCACCTTCATGAGGGACGTCGAACCCGGTGAACTCATCGTGATCGACAGCTCGGGCATGCGCTCCTATCGTCCGTTTCCCCGCGTAGAAAGCCGTTTCTGCATCTTCGAATACATCTATTTTTCCAGGCCCGACAGCCGTGTCGAGGGCCACTCGGCCTATACCATACGCAAACGGGCCGGTGCCGAACTCGCCAGGGAAAGCCCGGCACCCGCCGATGTCGTGGTGCCGATACCCGATGGCGGCACGCCGGCCGCCCTGGGATATTCCGAACAATCCGGCGTGTCGCTGACCATGGGCATCATCCGAAATCATTATGTCGGCCGGACCTTCATACAGCCCGGCCAGAGCATCCGCGATCTGGGCGTCAAGCTGAAGCACAATGCCAACCGCGAGGAACTCTCGGGCAAGCGTGTCGTCCTGATCGACGATTCCATTGTCCGCGGCACGACATCGACCAAGATCGTCAGCATGGTGCGTGATGCCGGTGCGACGGAAGTCCACATGCGCATTGCCAGTCCGCCGACCACCCATTCCTGTTTCTACGGCGTCGACACACCCTCGAGCAGCGAGTTGCTGGCCTCGCACCGCAACGTCGACGAGATGGCGGCGGTCATCGGTGTCGACAGCCTGGCCTTCATTACCGTCGACGGTCTTTACAGGGCGGCCGGCAAGCCGGCGGGACGCAACGGCGCCACGCCGCAGTTCTGCGACGCCTGCCTGACCGGCGACTACCCGCTTCGCCTGATCGACAGGGACGGCGGGTTCGAGTCCCATCAGCTTTCGTTCCATTACGACACGCTCTGAGATGACCGGGAAAGCGGGCGGACGCCTCGACGGACGTATCGCCCTGGTGACCGGAGCCTCGCGTGGTCTGGGGGCGGCCGTGGCGAAGGCCTTCGGCGCCGAGGGAGCGAGGCTCGTTCTGATCGCGAGAACGACGGGCGGTCTCGAGGAAATCGATGACCAGATGAGGGGAGCCGGCGGATTGCGGCCGGTTCTCGTTCCGCTCGATGTCGCCGATGGCGACGGCATCGACCGATTGGGCGGAGCACTCCACGAGCGCTACGGAAGACTGGACATCCTTGTCGGCAACGCGGCGATCCTTGGCGGCCTGACGCCGGCCCATCACATCACGCCCAAAGATTGGCAACGGGCCCTGGATGTCAATCTCTCCGCCAACTGGCGCCTCATCCGGAGTATGGATCCGCTTCTGCGGCAGTCGACGGCAGGGCGCGCCATCTTCGTCACCTCCGGTGTCACGGCGTTCAACCCGCCCTACTGGGCCGCCTATGCCGCGACCAAGGCCGCGCTCGAAGCACTGGTGACATGCTGGGCCGGCGAGCTCGCCAGAAGCAGCGTCAGGACAAATCTCATCGACCCGGGCGTCTTGCGGACCGCGATGCGTGCCCGTGCCTTTCCCGGCGAGGACCCAGCCACGCTTCCCGAACCCGACAGCATCGTCGAGGCGTTCATCACCATGGCCATGCCGTCCTGGAAACAGAACGGCCAACGGATCGCCGCGCAATCGCTGATTCGCTGACGCAGATCAGCCCGGCGCGTACGGATTGCGCGTGGGTTTGAGGCGCAATCTCAGCGGAATGCCCGCGAGACCGAAGTCTTTCCTGAGCCGGTTGACCAGATAGCGTCTGTAGGATTCGGGAAGCCCGGCGAGTCTCGTTCCGAAGAGGGCGAATGTCGGTGGACCTGACCTGATCTGCGTCACATAGCGCAACCTTGCCCTGCCGCCCTTCACCACGGGCGGAGGGTGGACCGTGACCGCCTCACCGAGCCACCGGTTGAGATCCGGCGTGGCCAGCATTTTCGTCCAGCGGTCATGGACGCGCAGCGCCGCGGGCAACAGTTTCGCCACGCCTTTACCGTCGAGCGCACTGAGGGTGACTATCGGTGCACCGCGCACCTGGGGCAGCAGTTCCTCGAACCTCAGCGCGAGTTCGCGTCTCAGGGCTCCCGGCTCGCCGACCTGGTCCCATTTGTTGATGGCCACGACAAGACCGCGGCCCTCGCGTTCGACCCTGTCGACGATGGCGAGATCCTGATGATCGAAGGCCTTCAGCGCCTCAAGCAACACGACCACGACATGGGCCTTGCGGATCGCCGAAAAACTGCCGGCAACCGAATTCTTCTCGATCCCCTCCGACACCCTCGAGCGGCGCCGGATGCCGGCCGTGTCGATCAGTTCGACAACCCGGTCACGGAAGACCCACCGGGCGGCGATGGAATCGCGCGTCAGGCCCGGTTCGGGACCCGTGATCATGCGTTGCTCGCCGAGCAGGCGATTGATCAGTGTGGACTTGCCGACATTGGGTCGTCCGACGATGGCAAGGCGCAACGGCCCTGCCTCATCTTCTTGCACATCGTTTTCATCCTGCGCCGCATGAAGCGCCAGTGCGTCATGGAGGGCGCTCATGCCGTCGCCGTGCTCGGCGGACACCGGAACCGGATCACCGAAACCGAGCGACCAGGCCTCCCAGACCCCGGCCATCGAGGAACCGGGATCGGCCTTGTTGGCAACCACGATCACGGGCCGGCCGGCCCTGCGCAGCTCACGGGCGAAATGCCGGTCCTCGGATATCACGCCCCGCCTCGCATCGACAACGAAGAGCAGAACATCCGCCCCTTCAAGCGCTTCTTCGGTCTGGGCGCGCATGCGCTCCTCGATGGATCCGGGAAGCGCGTCCTCAAGACCGGCTGTGTCGATGACGCGGAATGTCAAAGGCCCGATCCTGCCCTCCCCTTCCCTGCGATCCCGCGTGACGCCGGGAAGGCGATCGACCAGTGCCGAGCGCCGGCCGGTCAGGCGGTTGAAGAGCGTTGACTTGCCGACATTCGGCCGGCCGACGATGGCGACCGCGAACGACACCGCTCAGCGCAGAACAGTCATGGCCCCAGAGGCGCCGATCAGGTAGATCCTCTCGTCCGCGACGACAGGTGCCAACGGCAACCCGCGATCCAGAGACAGGGTCTCGATGATCTCGCCGCTGTAGGGCGAGAGAATGGCGGCACGCCCGTGGCTTCCCGTCACGAGCAGGCGCTCGTCCACGAGTACCGGTCCGGACCACAGGATCGGGCCCTCCCTGTCCTCGGGATCCTCGTAGCGCGGAAGTTCGGCGATCCAGCGGACTCGGCCGTCTTCACGCAGGAAACAGACGACCTCTGCGTCGGCGGTCACGACCCAGACAAAGTCGCCGGCCACCCAGGGTGTCTGGATGCTCGACAGATTCTGTTCCCAGACCCTGATCCCACGGGTGAGATCGATGGCGACCAGGCGGCCACCGTAGCTCGCGACAATCACAAGATCGCGATCGACAACGGCACTGCCGTTGATGTCATTGATGACCGCAACGGCGCCGGCCTGTCCGGCGAGAGCAAGAGAATCGCTCCACACCACACGGCCATTCTCCGCACGCAGGGTCACCACTTCACCCGACGAATAGGCGGCGACCACGAACGATCCCGCAACGCTCGGGGAGCCGCCGCCCAGAATTGAGGCTGTTTCCAGGAAGCCCTGATGGGTCCACAGAACATCGCCTGTGGCGGCATCCAGGGTCACGAGCCGGTTGTCCGACGTCACGAGATGAACGCGCCCCTGGCTTGCCGCCGGCGGTGTGCGCACCGGTGGACCGATCTCGACACGCCAGATCGGGATTCCGTCCGCCGGGTCGAGAGCCAGCGCCTCGCCGTTGCCCGTCGTGACGAACAGCGTGCCGTCATCGAAAGCAAGGCCGCCGCCCCAACCGTCGTCCTCGTCGGCGGGTGTGACATCGACCCGCCAGAGTGGATCGCCGGTCGCGGCATCGAAGGCAGATACCTGGGTGCCGGAATCGAACGTGAACACCTTGTTCGCGGCAACGACAGGCGTTCCGACCAGCCTGCGCGAAATGCTCATTCCGTCACCGACGCTCCGCGACCAGACCCTCTGCCACGGCCCCGACGCCGCCAGATGATGCATGGCCTTGTCGAGGCTGCCGCCGAACTGCGGCCATTCCGGATTGACTCGTGGAAGAGGCAGTTCGACCGGAACGGCCTGGACTTCGGGGTCGCCCTCAAGGCCCGAGCCTAGTTCCAGAATGGATATCCGCTCACCTTCGAGCGGCGGTGGCGGCGGTTCCCCGAACCATTCGTTTTCGCATGCGCCGAGAAATAAACACGAAACCACCAGGAATGCCCAACGCACGATCAATTTCCTCCCGTGGACATCGCCAGCAACTCCGTTGCACGGCGCACCGAACCAGACGGCGCGTCGACCGCCTCGGTGATCGCCTGAAAACTCGACGCTGCAGCCTCGATGTCGCCGGTACGCAAGTGAAGGAGACCCTGCAACTCCATAGCCAGATGGCGCCAGTCGCCCTCGAGCAGGGGTTCGAGCCTTGCCGCAACGTCAGCCGGTTCCCCGTGATCGATGATCAGCATGGCTGCGTAAAGTGCCGCGAGCTGCCGCCAGACAGGAAGGAGACCATCCATGGCCGCGAGTTCGTCATAGCGTTGAAGCGCCAGATCACGATCGCCCGCTTCGGCCAGAAGCTGCGCTTCGCGCATGCCCGCGAGCCAGGGGTAACCGCCATGACCGTCGCGCAGAAGAGTGTTGAACGATGTGATCGCCCCCTCGGAATCGCCATCGCCGGCCTGGCGGTCCGATTGCCAGTAGAGATAGCCGTCGTGCGCGAGTCTGGAACTGCGGTACTCGATCCATCCCGTATAGCCCGCGACCGCCAGGACCACCACGACAACGGCCGCGACGACCTGTCGGCCGTAGGCCCGCCACAGCCTGAGCCACCTTTCCCGCTGAAGGTCTTGCTCGACCTCGCGAATCAACTGGTCGCCGACATCGGCCACGATCGCCACTCCAAGGGTTGAACAGATCGTGCACAATCTAACCGCGGGCCGCGTTCGCGGCAACCTTGCGCAAACGGTACGGCCACTTAAACTTTGCTCCATGAAAAGACCCGGAACCTATTCCGAATTTTGGCCCTTCTATGTGCGCGAGCACCTGAGACCGGCGACGCGCTGGCTTCACTTTGCCGGAACCGCCGGTGTCTTCGGGTTTGCCGCGGTTTCCGCGGTGGGTGATCCCTGGCTGCTCCTTGCCGTACCGGTGTGCGGCTACGGCTTCGCCTGGGCAGCGCACGCCTTCGTGGAGCGTAACCGACCCGCGACGTTCACGCATCCTCTCTGGAGCCTTGTGGGTGATTTCAACATGTTCTTCCTGATGCTCTCCGGCCGCATGGCCAAGGAGGTGGAACAGCATGCGGACGGCCCGCCGCTGTCTTCTGCCCGGGATCGTTGACGGTCACGAAATCCACCGCCGGCGGGATGGCACTGATGGTGCTCGCCATGTGCCTGATGGCGTCCATGGATGCCACCGCCAAGTGGCTGGTCCGGGATTACGGCATTTCGCAGATCCTGCTGGTGCGGTTTTCGGTTTTCCTCGTCGTTGCGCTGGCGCTTGCGTGGCGCCGGGGATGGCTGGCAACGATCCGGTCGAGGCAGCCACGCCTCCAGCTTCTCCGCAGCCTTGTCATGCTGGCCGAAATCTATGTCTTCGTCTGGGCATTCAGTCTTCTTCCCCTGGCCGATGTCCATGCCATCGCCGCGGTTTCGCCGCTGATCGCCGTGGCCCTCGCGGCCGTGCTTCTCGGGGAAAGGGTCGGCAGGCACCGCTGGCTGGCGGTGGCTGCCGGATTTGCCGGTGTGCTGCTGATCATGCGCCCCGGTTCCGGCGTCATGGGACCGCCCGCGCTGATCGCCCTTCTGGCGGCGTTCCTCTGGGCCCTCCTCCAGGTCCTGATCCGCAGGGTCGGGCTGGAAGACAGCGTCGAAACCACAGCGCTGTGGTCGGCTGCAGTCGCGGTCATCGTTCTGGCGTTCACCGCACCCTTCCTGTGGCAAACGGTTGCCGACGACGACTGGCCGCTGCTCGTGACGGTCGGCCTCCTGGGGTCCGCAGGCCACCTGGTCCTGTTCCGGGCCCTGCAGATCGCCCCTGCCTCGATGCTCCAGCCGTTCGGCTACACCCTCGTGGTCTGGGCCACGGTGATGGGTTATCTGCTGTTCGGTGACTTCCCCGATGCCTGGACCATTTGCGGCATCGTGATCGTCATGGCCTGCGGTCTCCACGCCTTCAGCCGTGAGCGCGCATCCCGGTCAGCGCATTGACGAGAACTGCGGTGATCACGATTGCACCGCCGATGAACCCTGCAAGCGTGGGAGTCTCACCCAGAATCATCCACACCCAGAATGGTCCCAGGATGACCTCGGTCAGGGCGAGCACCATCAGTTCGGCCGCCGGCACGTACTTCGCTCCCGCGGCATAGAGTACCAGCGCGAGGGCGACCTGAAAGGCTCCCATGTAGGAGCACAGCACAAGATCACGGGTAGTGACGGCCAGACTGTCGACGAAGAACGCCGAAATGAGGCCGATCACGATCGACGCCAGCAGGACGCCGGCGACCATGTCGCCGTCCCTGCCGCCGCGAAGCGCCACACCGAACATGGCGAAGGTAATCGATGCCGCGAGCGCCAGGAGGTTGCCCAGCATGTGCCCCTCGGCCACACCCTCCCACATCATGATCGCGACACCCGCCATGGCGGCGCTCATCGCAAACCATGTGGCCCGCCTCACCGGTTCGTGCAGGACCATCCAGGCGATCAGCGCCGCGAAGAAGGGCTGCGAACTGATGATGAAGAAGACGCTCGCCGCGCGCGTGTGAAAGAAGGACGAGATGTAGAAGAGGTTGCTGATCGCAAGGAAGAAGCCGGTCGCAAGAGTGGCTCTCCAGCTCGTCCGGATCACCGTGGGAAGGTGCTTGCGGTGCTTCGCCACGAGCAGGCTGGAGAGCACGAGCATGGCGACCACGGAACGGAAGAACTGCACCTGCCAGAAGCCGGCATGCTCCATCGAGCCGATGATCACGCCCGATTGGCTGATGAACACCCCGCCCGCCACGACGAGGAAGACGCCCTTCAGGTATTGCGGGTGGCGCTGGATGCGGTTTGCGGAAATGGCTGCCGCCGGGGTGGGATTCACTCCCACTCGATCGTGCCCGGTGGCTTCGAGGTGATGTCATACGTGACACGGTTGATGCCTCTCACCTCGTTCACGATTCGGTGGGCGACTCGTCCGAGGAAGGCGTGGTCGAACGCAAAGGTATCGGCCGTCATGCCATCCGTCGACGTGACCGCGCGCAGGGCACAGACCTGCTCGTAGGTCCGGTCGTCCCCCATGACACCCACCGTGCGGACGGGGAGCAGAACGGCAAAGGCCTGCCAGATGGCGTCATGGAGTCCCTCGTTGCGCAGCTCCTCGATGTAGATCGCATCGGCCTTCTGCAGGATCACGACCCGTTCCGGCGTAACATCTCCGAGAATTCGGATCGCCAGACCCGGGCCGGGGAACGGGTGTCGGTCGATCAGGGTGTCGGGGAGTCCGAGGCCGCGTCCGAGTTCGCGCACCTCGTCCTTGAAGAGTTCCCGAAGCGGCTCGACGAGTTCGAGATTCATGCGTTCGGGAAGACCGCCGACATTGTGATGGGACTTGATGGTGGTCGAGGGGCCGCCATGGAAGGAAACCGACTCGATGACGTCCGGATAGAGTGTGCCCTGGCCGAGAAAATCGGCCCCGCCGATTGCATCAGCCTCCTCCTCGAAGACATCGATGAACGTGGCGCCGATGACCCGGCGCTTGTCTTCCGGAGAGGTTATACCCTTCAGCCTCTCCAGGAAGAGCGCGGAGGCATCGCGGACCACGAGCGGAATGTTGTAGTGGCTGCGGAACAGGTCCTCGACCTCCCTTGCCTCGTTCATGCGCAGGAGGCCGTGATCGACGAAGACGCAGGTCAGCCGGTCTCCGACCGCCTCGTGGAGCAGGACCGCCGTCACCGAACTGTCGACACCCCCCGAAAGACCCAGGATGACCCGGCCCGTGCCGACCCTTGCCCGGATGCCTTCGATCGCCCGGTTGCGAAACGCGGTCATCGACCAGTCGCTGCGGATGCCGGCGACACGGTTGACGAAATTGGCAATCAGTCTTGCACCGTCCGGCGTGTGGACCACTTCCGGATGGAACTGAACAGCGTAGATGCCCCGTTCATCGTTCGCGATGGCGGCAAAGGGTGACCCCTGGGATGTCGCAACACCACGGAAGCCCTCGGGAATGGCGGTGATCCTGTCGCCGTGGGACATCCAGACCTGGTGGCTCTCCCCGGGCGACCAGACACCCTCGAAAAGACGGCAGGAGTCCGTGATTTCGATGAATGCCCTCCCGAATTCCCGGTGCTCGGAAATCTCGACAGTGCCGCCGAACCGGGTGCAGATCGTCTGTTCCCCGTAACAGATCCCCAGAATCGGGACCCCCTCGCGAAACACGGCCTGGGGTGCCGAAGGCGCCTCGTCCCATGTCGTGGAGGCCGGTCCTCCGGAAAGAATGATCGCAGAGGGAGCGAAGGACCGGATCGCGTCGTCGGAAGCGCTGAACGGCACGATCTCGCAATAGACCCCTGCCTCCCGGACACGTCGCGCGATCAGCTGCGTGACCTGCGATCCGAAATCGAGGATCAGCACCCTGCCGGACTGCAACTCCGGTTCCGGCGTCACCCTCCGGCTACCTCTCGGTCTGGTAGTTGGGTGCATCGCGCATGATGGCGACATCATGGACGTGGCTTTCGCGCATGCCTGCCGCCGTGATCCTGACGAAGCTGCAGTTCGTGCGCATGGACCGGATGTCGGGGTTGCCGGTGTATCCCATGGAAGAACGCAGGCCGCCCGTGAGCTGGTGCACGATGTGATGCAGCGGGCCCTTGTAGGCGACGCGCCCCTCGATCCCCTCGGGCACCATCTTCACGACGTCGGAAATATCCTCCTGGAAATAGCGATCGGCCGATCCGCGCGCCATCGCACCGAGCGATCCCATGCCGCGGTACTGCTTGTAGGAGCGCCCGTTGACGAGAAAGACCTCCCCTGGGCTTTCGTCCGTGCCCGCAAACAGCGATCCGATCATCGCAACATCCGCGCCTGCCGCGATCGCCTTGGCGAGGTCGCCGGAATACTTGATGCCGCCATCGGCGATCACCGGTGTTCCGGTTCTGGCCGCTTCCTCCGCGACGTCCCCGATTGCGGTGAGCTGGGGGATTCCGACACCGGCGATCACCCGAGTCGTGCAGATGGAGCCCGGACCGATTCCGACCTTGATGGCATCGGCGCCATGATCGATGAGAATGCGTGCGCCCTCGGCCGTGGCCACATTGCCTGCGATCACCTGCGTGAAGTTCGACTGTTTCTTGATCTTCGCAACGACGTCGATCACACCCTGCGAGTGACCGTGGGCGGTATCCACCACGACGGCATCGACACCCGCATCCACCAGCGCCTCAGCCCTCAGGAAACCTTCCCTGCCTGCTCCGGTCGCCGCACCGCAGCGCAACCGGCCCTGCTCGTCCTTGCAGGCGTCGGGATGGGCCGCCGCCTTGTCGATGTCCTTGACTGTGATGAGCCCCTTGAGGCGGCGGTCGCCGTCGACGACCAGGAGCTTTTCGATGCGGTGATGGTGCAGAAGGCGCTTGGCCTCGTCGGGAGTCACGTTCTCCCTGACCGTGACCAGATTTTCTGCGGTCATGAGTTCGTGCACAGGCTGTTCCATGACGCTGGCGAAACGGACATCGCGGTTCGTGAGAATGCCGACCAGGCGTTCGGTTCCCGACTCGACCACCGGAACGCCGGATATCCTGTGCACCTCCATGAGGTTCAGCGCCGTGCGCAGCGGTTCCTCGGGACCAATGGTGAGCGGATTGACTACCATGCCCGATTCGAACTTCTTGACCCGGCGCACCTCGTCGGCCTGCCGCTCAATGGGCATGTTCTTGTGGATGATGCCCATGCCGCCGTTCTGGGCCATGGCGATCGCCATGGGTGCTTCGGTCACGGTGTCCATGGCGGCGGACAGAAGGGGAATACCGAGTTCGATCGACCGTGTCAGTCTGGTAACGGTACTCACCGAGCCGGGAAGCACCTGCGAAAAGGCAGGTACGAGGGAAACATCGTCGAATGTCAGCGCTTCCCTGATTGTCATGCACCACCCCACATGTCCGAAGTGGCGCGGACAGTTATCACGAAGGCGCACAGCATCCAAGCCGGAGAACGGGGCTCAATGTGCACAACACGGGCAGACCATGGCAGGCGGCGCAGCGCACGTCCTGCCGCACCGCGCCGCCTGTCATGGCGTATCAGAATCCGGCCTTGACTTCCTCGTACATGCCCTGGAGTTCCGGTTCGTTCCGGATCGTTGCCTGGAAGATGCCCGATGCGATGTAACCCTCGACATCATCGGGCGGCAGACCACGCATGGTGAGTTCGGACGCCGAGAAGCCCTCGTAGGTCTTCGCATTCGAATGGCCCATGCCGTAACTGCGAACCCAGAAATCTCCGGTTGACGGCGCCAGGAAGGCGTCGATGAGATCATAGGCACGGTCCAGCTTCGCCTCGTCGGCAAACGACATCAGCGTGATCCCGCAGGTCCAGGTCATCGGCCCTTCCTTCGGGTTCATGAATGCCACCGGTATGCCCTCCTGCAGGAGGTTGAGTGGCGTGGAGTTCCACGAGGCCGCCGCGACGAGTTCGCCGGAAGCCAGGGCCTGTTCCCAGCTTGTAGTGTCGTTGGTGTAGTAGCGCAGCAATGGCCGCTGCTCGACCATGAGCTGCTTGGTGACCGCCACTTCCTCCGGGGTCATGTTGAACGGGTCAGCGGCACCCGAATAGATCGCCGCCACCATGACACCATCGATGAGGCTGTCGATCATGGAAAGGCGACCGGCATACTTGGGATCCCAGAGGATGCCCCAGGTATGGGTCGCAGGATCGACATATTCCGGCGCAAGGTCCGTCCGGAAGGTGACGGAGGTCAGGCCCCACCAGGCGCAAACCATGAGCTGTTGGCCGTCATTGATCATGTCTGGCACCGACTGCAGCACGGGGATCACATCGTCCCAGTGGCTCAGCCGGCTGGTGTCGATCGGCTGCAGGAAGCCGAAGTCGTTCCACTTCTGCACCTTGTAGGAGCATGGCATCGCGACATCGGAGCGGAAGCCCGCGATCATCTTGGCCTCCGCCTCCTCCTCGTCTCCCCACATCGAGAAGTTGGGCGATGCACCGTGCTTGTCGATGTACTCCTGGTGCATCTCGGGCACTTCATAACCGCCCCATGTGAAGCATGTGGGATGGTCTTCCCCCTGGGCATGCGCCGGGCGTCCGGCAAGCGGAGCCACCGTCATGCCAAGGCCCACCGATGCCAGCCCGGCCTTGAACTCGCGCCGGGAGAGCGTGCCCACCTTCATTCGGTCGACAAACCGTTCAACGTCTTGTCTGGATTCCATTTGACCTGATACTCCGCTTCCAGGTTGCGGGTGTCCCCGCGATCTCATGGATCGCCGGGAACCCCCTTTGTTCGAGGGTACTGTAGTGATCCGCCCTGCGACAGACAATGCGCGTTCGAGGCCTCCCCCGTGACCGGGAGATATCCATCGCGCCTATCGTCCCCGAAAACCCGTGGCGACGACGTAGATCTCCCGTGAATCCTGCCGGCTGGCCGCCGGTTTGACGTGAACGGTCCGATCGAAGTCGCGCTTGAGGGCGGCAAGCAGGCCTCCTTCCGTACCGCCGCGGAGCACCTTGGCGACGAAAGCCCCACCGGGTGCAACGATTTGTGCGCAGATGGCATGGGCCGCCTCGGTAAGCGCCATGGTGCGCAGATAGTCGGTCGACCGGTGCCCGATCGACGGTGAAGCCATGTCCGAGAGGACGAGGTCCGCTGTCCCGCCGAGTGCGTTGCGCACCGCCTCCTGCGTTTCCCTGTCCCGGATGTCGCCAAGCACGGTCGTCACACCCGGCAGGGGTTCCATTTCCAGAAGATCCACCGCGATCACAGGGGCTCCGGCGACCCGCGCAGCGGCAACCTGGGACCAGCCGCCGGGTGCTGCGCCGAGATCGACCACCCTGATACCGTCTCGCAGCAGGCCGAATCGCTCGTCGATCTGGATGAGCTTGTAGGCTGCCCGCGACCGGAATCCCTCCCGGCGCGCACCTATGGTATAGATATCGTTGAGTTGCCGCTCCAGCCAGCGCGACGACGATGCGCTGCGTCCCGACGCCTTCTTCAGCTTCTGTTTCAGTCTGCGTCCGCGTGGTGCGGACGCGCCTTTCCGGTTCATCGGGCAGCCTGGCTGGCCTGCCGCAGGTCGGTCTGGCTGTCGAGCCCGGCAAGTTCGTGGAGGATCCCTTCACGCAGTCCGCGGTCGGCCACGGTCAACCGTTCCATGGGCCAGGTCGCCAGGACGGCATCGAGGATCGCCGCACCGGCCACGACGAATTCCGCGCGGTCGCGGTCGATGCTGGGTATGGCGCTCCGCCCATCGAGATCGAGAGCCAGGACACGGTCGATCACGGCGGCAAGGTGCTTCGTTTCCAGGGTGATGCCGTCGACCATGCTGCGCCGGTAGACGGGCAGCCGAAGATGAATGCCGGCAAGCGTGGTGACGGTTCCCGAAGCGCCGATCATCTGGACATTGTCCCCGAGGTGTCGTCGAAGATGGTGCCTGGCTTCGAAGGGCGTGAACCTTGCGGCGATGTCAGCCACGACGTCCCGGTAGCGCTGGTTTGAGACCGGCCCGGTACCCAGTTGACCGGAGACCGAGAGCACCCCACAGGGAACGGAGATCCAGGCGTCCAGGGAGAAACCTCCCCCGCCGAACGAGGAAAACCACGAGACTTCGGTGCTGCCGCCGCCGATATCGACCATGATGACACGGCGCGCCAGGGGAGCAACGAGAGACCGGCAGGCGTTGAACGTCAGACGGATCTCTTCGCACGGTGGAACAACCTCCAGGACAAGGCCTGTGCGGGCGCGCACCCTTTCGATGAATTCCCGGCTGTTTTCGGCGCGCCGACAGGCATCGGTCGCGACGTGGCGCGCCCGCACCGCACCGTGCCGGCGGATTTTTCCGGCGCACACCCGAAGTGCCGCCACGGTGCGTTCCATGGATGCATCGGAAAGCCTCCCTGTGGTATCGAGTCCCTGCCCCAGCCGGGTGATGCGGGAGTACGAATCGATCACCTGGTAGCCGCCCGGCTCCGGCCGGACGACCAGAAGGCGGCAACTGTTCGTGCCGAGATCAATGGCTGCGCAGACCTTTCCTCTTCGCCGCCGGTCGTACGGTCCGATAACCACCACATCTCCCTCGCGAGCGACAGTCCCCTTGCCTTACCAGACTATCCGTCACGAGGGAATCCCGGCAGTTGACACTCCGGTTCCATCTGCGAATATCTACCCGCGGTTCATCCCTTTGGGGGATAGTTTAACGGTAGAACCTTCGGCTCTGACCCGAATAGTCCTGGTTCGAATCCAGGTCCCCCAGCCATACCCGTTGAGACACCGCCACCTGGGATTCCGGTGAACCGATCGAAACGCAGCGGGTTCCGGCTGGCACCGGAAGATATCGAAGACCGCCTCTGACCATCAGGACGACCCGGTTCTTCGCGCGAACAGAATGTTCACCTACTCGATCCGGGCGACGATTGCGGGCCTCAACCGTCGCCTCCGGGGACCTCTGGCCGACGTGGACGAAGAGCGGTTTCCCATATCCACATCTCCCGGTGACATCGCGGATGAAGCCACCTCACCCGAAAACACAAGGGCCCCGGAAAGTCCCGATCCTTGTGATGACATGTGATCTCTCACGGCCGTTCGCTTCGGCTCGCACGGCGACGGCGCCCGATACCGTGTGATCAGGTCATAGTCGGCGTTGCGGCGGAGGGGGGTGCCCGGGGATCAGTGGTCGACGTTCGCCCAGATCTTTCTCTTGCAGGCGTAGTAGAGCCCGGTCAGGACCAGGAGGAACAGGATGACCTTGAGACCCAGCCCCTTGCGCTCCTCGAGGTTCGGTTCCGCCGCCCAGGCAAGGAAGGCCGTGATGTCCCTGGCGAGCTCATCGACCGTCATGTCGTTGCCTTCCGCATCGACGATGAGGCCATCGTAGAGCGGCGGGGCCATGGCAATCCGGCCGCCTGCGAAATAGGGATTGTGGTAGAGGCCGTCCTCGTCCGGTTCACCCTGGTTGTAGTCCGGATCGGTGAGCAGCGAAGCGATGTAGTTGGCGCCGTCGGCACGGGCCTTCACCATCAATGAGAGATCGGGAGGCAGGGCACCGTTATTGAGCGCGCGCGCCTCGGCGGCGTTGCGGTAGGGAGCCGGTATCCGGTGGGACAGCTTCGCCGGAACGGTCGTGGGGTCGCCCCACTCATCGGGCGAACCCGCAACCACGTATCCTGCCGCCAGGGCGCTCGCCTCGGCCTCGCTCAGCCCGATCGGCACCAGATCGCGGAACCGGACAAATTCGAGGCTGTGGCAACTGTTGCACTGGGTCGTGAAGACCTCGAGGCCGCGACGCAGCTGTTCACGGTCATAGGTGCCGAATATGCCCTCCCAGGACCAGTCGTGCTGGCGGGGTGATTCTCCCCCCGACGCAGCGAGGGCAGGCAGGGAGAAGGCAAGAAGCAGGGTGACGGGAATGAGCCGTTTCATCGCCAGTCTCCCTCAGACGCTTCTCGCTGAAATCGGCGCATCATCGCTGAGAACCGTCTTGGCAATGCTGTCAGGCAACGGTCTTGGCCTCTCGAACCAGCCGATGAACGGCAGGAGGACAAGGAAGTGGAGGAAGTACCAGGCGGTGGCGATGCGGCCGATGTCGATCCATGCGCCCTCCGGCGGATTGGCGCCCACGACGCCCAGCACGATGATGTCGATCACCAGGATCCAGAAGAACCACTTGAACACCGGCCGAAAGACGGCCGAGCGAACCCGCGATGTGTCGAGCCAGGGAAGAAGGAACAGGATACCGATCGACAGCACCATGGCGACGGCGCCGCCGAGCTTCGATGGGACCGCACGCAGGATTGCGTAGAACGGCAGGAAATACCATTCCGGCACGATATGCGGCGGTGTCTTCAGGGGATCCGCCGGAATGTAGTTGTCCGGGTGTCCCAGATAGTTGGGCGCATAGAACAGGAACGCGGCGAAGACGACGAGGAAGACGCCTGTGCCGAAGGCATCCTTGATCGTGTAATAGGGGTGGAAGCGGATGAAGTCCTGCGGACCCGAGTAGTCGATTCCAAGCGGGTTGCCCGACTTGTGCTGATGCAGTGCCCACAGGTGCAGGGCCACGAGTCCGACAATCACGAAGGGCAGCAGGAAGTGAAGGGCATAGAAGCGGACGAGTGTCGGGTTGTCGACCGAGAAACCGCCCCACACCCAGCCGACCAGCGGCTCCCCGATCACCGGGAGGGCCGAAAGGAGGTTGGTGATCACGGTTGCGGCCCAGTAGCTCATCTGCCCCCAGGGCAGCACGTATCCCATGAACGAGGTCGCCATCATCGCCAGGAGGATCACCAGGCCGATCCACCACAGCACCTCGCGGGGAGCCTTGTAGGATCCGTAATAGAGGCCCCTGAAGACGTGCAGATAGACGACGATGAAGAAGAACGATGCGCCGTTGGCGTGCGCGTAGCGGACCAGCCAGCCGTAATCGACATCGCGCATGATCCGCTCGACACTGTCGAAGGCCATGTCCGCGTGCGGCGTGTAGTGCATCGCGAGCACGATGCCCGTCACGATCTGCAGCACGAGCGCGATTCCGGCAAGCGAACCGAAGTTCCACATGTAGTTGAGGTTGCGCGGCGCCGGGTAGTCGATGAGGTGATGATTGGTCCAACTCAGGATCGGCAGGCGCCTGTCGAACCAGCGCACGAAACCGTTGTTCATGAAATCAGCCATGGTCCCCGCCCCGGTCAGCCGATGACGACGGTCGCGTCGTCGGTGAAGACATAGTCCGGAACAGCGAGATTCTCGGGCGCCGGCCCTTTTCGGATGCGGCCCGAGGTGTCGTAGTGCGATCCGTGACACGGGCAGAACCAGCCCTTGTACTCACCCCGGTTGCCCAGAGGAACACAGCCCAGATGCGTGCATATGCCGACCATGATGAGCCATTCGGGACGCTGGGTGCGCTCGCTGTCAGGCTGCGGATCCTTGAGATCATCCATGGCGACATCGCGTGCGGCGGCGATCTCCTCGGCCGTGCGATGACGGATAAAAACCGGCTTGCCCCGCCACTTCACCGTGATCTGCTGACCCTCGGCCACCGGCGCCAGATCGACCTCGATGGAAGCGATCGCCAGAACATCCGCCGCCGGCCTCCACTGCGCGATCAGCGGCCAGGTGGCAAAGCCGGCTCCGACGGCCGTCACGGCGCCCGTCGCCACATAGAGAAAATCACGCCGTTCCACCTCGTGCGTGTCGAGAGAGTGTTCCGCCATGGCAGAAAGCCCTTATATGTGTTGTTCCGGCACCCGGCCCTTCGGCAGTCCGGCATCATGAGGCGCGCCATGAATGCGCGCCATGAATATACTGACGCCGAATGTCGCGCAAGAGTGCCCGGTTCACCCGATGTGCATGACCGCAGGACTTGCAGGAGACGCCGCCGTTCGATCACAGTGCAGGAGGCCATGACCGGGATACCGCCCCATGACAACCGACAACCAGGAACTGGCCGGTTCGCCTGAACTTCGTGAAGCCGCATCCAGCTGGTTCGATCGTCTGCGCGACCGCCTGTGCGATTCCTTCGAAGCCATCGAGGATGAATGCGCCGGTCCGGGACGCGAACACCCTCCGGGCCGCTTCGTGCGCAGCGCCTGGACGAGAGGCGGCGGCGGCGGCGTCATGGCGATCATGCGCGGAAGGGTCTTCGAGAAGGTGGGAGTCAATGTCTCCACTGTCTGGGGCGAGCTCCAGGAGAACTTCCGAGGGGAAATCCCGGGAACCGCGCCGGACGACGGCCGGTTCTGGGCATCGGGGGTCTCGCTTGTCGCCCACATGCGCTCGCCGCTGGTTCCGGGCGCCCACATGAACACGCGCCACATCGCCACTGCCGGCAAGGCCTGGTTCGGCGGCGGCAGCGATCTCAACCCGCCCCTGCCCGAGGAAGATGACACGCGGGACTTTCATGACGCCCTGCGCGCCAGCTGTGATCGCCATCCATGCGGCGACTATCAGGCCTTCAGCCAATGGGCCGATGACTACTTCACCATACATCACCGTTCGGCAAAACGCGGGGTAGGCGGCATCTTCTATGACAACGTCGCTGCCGATGACGCGTCATTCGCCTTTACCCGGGATGTCGCAGAGACCGTTCTTGCCATCTTTCCCGAACTCGTTCGCCGCCGCATGGACCTGGCATGGACCGAGGAGGAACGCGAACGCCAGCTGGTCTACCGGGGCCACTACGCGGAATTCAATCTGATCTACGACCGCGGCACCCGGTTCGGGCTGATGACCGGCGCCAATCCGGAGGCCGTGCTGATGTCGCTTCCTCCGGTGGCGACATGGCCCTGACGGGGCATCAACCTTCCTCGATGAGCAGGCGAAGCTTCGCGACTGCCTCGTCGAAGCCGGCCGTCATCGTGATCGCATCGAAGAACCGGCCCTCGCTATCCATCAGGTAGACTGCAGCCGTGTGGTCCATCGTGTGGCCGCCGTTCCCCAGATCGATCCGGGCGTAGTAGAGCCTGTAGGAATCGGCCATCCGTTCGAGTTCGGCACCGGTCCCGACCAGCCCGGTGATGCGCGGCGAGAAATGTCCGACATATTCCGCCATGCGCTCGGAGGTGTCCCTTTCGGGATCGACGGTCACGAAATACGGATCGATCAGCTCGCCCTCATCTCCCAGGGCATCGAGCCACGAAGCCACACTGAAGAGAGAGGTCGGACAGACGTCCGGACAGTGGGTAAAGCCGAAGACTATCAGGGATCTGCGTCCGACGAGGTCCTGTTCCGTCACGCGCCGTCCATCATGCGCCAGCATGGAAAACGGACCACCGATATCGACCGCATCCTCGGCAGCCTGGCGCATGCGCAGTTCGATGACTCCGACCGCTGTCACCACCACGATGGCGGCGCCAATGACACCGAGAAGAACGTGACGCCATCTCATGTTCTATCGTCCTGCTCAATGCCGGCGGACGATCTCCTCGTCACCGGAAAGACGACCTCCACGGAACCTGCCCTGTCGAACATGGGGGTGACAACGATCCGGTCGCTGTTTTCAGGGCGTTCCCCGAGGTCCATGAACATGATGCGGTTGCCGCCCGGCTCTAGGCAAGTGGAACGTCGGGAAGGATTTCGAGTCCGTCATGGAAGCGACACATCTCGACGACGCCGTCCTCCCGCATGGTCATGCCATGGAGTTCGCTTGTGCGGGAATTTCCTGCCGATGCCGAGACCAGAGACGGCCGGTGTGCGCACCTTGATTGACGATGACGCCACGGCCGGCCGCGATATTCGTCCCCGGTGGCGGTTCCGCGATCCAGGGCCATCGACGTTGAATGCGGGCCTGCCTCGATCATGTCAGCTCCCCGATTCCGGTCCGGACCTTGTCCAGGCAGGCCTCGCGGCTGGGTCTGAAATCCTCATCGCGCCACCATCTCTCGACATTCTGCAGTATCATGCGGACCTGCGGCCCCGGTTTGACACCGGCACGGACCACATCTGCGCCACGGATCGGAAAGCGCGGATCATCCCACCCGTTCGCCGTTTCCAGCATCGCCCGCCAGCGTCCGGCGTGCCCACCGCGATCTGCGGCCCAGGCGAGGAGGACGAGATCGCGGAATGTATCGGGGCCCAGATCGTAGAGAATCTGGCGCTGGTGGGTAACCGGCCAGTCCGCCTCGAACCCGGCCACGGGAGGTGCCAACAGCCCGAGTCTGCGGCGTATGGCGTTCGAGAACTTCAGGCGCCGGGCGACGGCCTTGCCGGCCGAGGGAACCAGCGCGGCAATGCGGCGTATGGGGTCGCGGTCGTCGATCCCTGTCAGAGCGGCGAGGTTCGTCAGTTCTCCGGCCTCGGGCAGAACAACGACCAGGATTCCGGTTTCGGCCATCAGCTTGAGAGCCGGAACCGGATCAGGCGCGCTCATGAGCCTGACGACTTCGATCTGAATGCGCTCGGCCGCAAGATGGGAGAGCCTGTCCTTCGATGTGGCGCACGCCACCAGCGCCTCGGCGTCCGGCGGACCGCTTGCGTAATGGGCAAGAAAGCGGAAATAGCGGAGCACCCTCAGATAATCCTCCGCAACACGCCTCGAGGCATCGCCGACGAATCTGATGCGGCCCCGCGCCAGATCCTCGCGTCCTCCGAAATAGTCGTAGAGGGCACCGGTCGGCTTCAGGCTCATCGCATTGACGGTGAAGTCCCGGCGCGCCGCGTCGGCCTGCCAGTCGTCGGTAAACGTGACTTCCGCATGACGACCGTCGGTCCTCACATCGACCCTCAACGTCGTCACCTCGAAGCCCTTGCCTCCGAGAACCGCAGTGACGGTGCCGTGGCCGAGTCCGGTCGGCACGACCTTGATCCCCTTTTCCTCGAGCAGTCGGATCACGTCCTCCGGCTGGTCGGGAGTTGCGATATCGATGTCCGAGGTGTCGCGGCCGAGCAGGAGGTCGCGCACGCATCCGCCGACGAACCGGACGTCCGCGCCGTCGCGCGCCAGTGCCTCCATCACGGGCTCGAGATTGGGTGTACCGAGGATGGGCGCCGCGTCGACGAAGTCGGCCAGCTGATCACTCTGTGACATAGCCAGGGACCACGACTCCGTCCTCCAGGCGTGCCGGGACATACTCACCACTGGGATCGGGACCGACGAGACCGAAGGTGACAAGCACGAGAATCACAAGAACCAGCGTACCGAGCACGATCAGGCCCCATGGCGCATCACGCCAACCCGGGAGCGTGCCCTCGGCCTTTCGCCGCGCCGATTCCGCTGCCAGGCGATACCAGACGATATAGGCAATCAGCGGTGCGGCGATAAGGATCACCGGAAGCAGGTAGCGCATCATCTTTCGCCCCTCAGGACCTCGACGAGATTGACCACGATCGTCGCCGTGGCACCCCAGATGGTCCGCGAATCGTATTCAAACACGCTGTAGCAGCGAACCGCACCACGCCAGAAAATGCTCGCCCGGCCGTGGTTTGCCGGATCGAGCAGGAACGCGAGCGGCACCTCGAAGATGTCCTCGATCTCAATGCCGTCGGGCGACAGGTCCATAGGCGGTGTTATCAACCCCACGAGAGGCGCGATGGAATAGCCGGAACCCGCCCGCTGTGTATCGAGTCTCCTGATCACCCTGACGCGGGAGGGATCGAGGCCCATCTCCTCGCGGGCTTCTCTGAGAGCGGCGGTGGTCTCTTCCTCGCCATCCTCGATCCGCCCGCCGGGAAAACTGACCTCGCCGGCATGGCGGGTGAGCGATTTCGAACGCTGGCCGAAGATCACGGTCATGCCGTCCTTGCGATCGACCAGCGGAATGAGAACCGCTGCAGCGCGCCTGACCGGACCATCTGCCCAATCGTGATGCGGAGGCTCGAGGTGCGGCGCAGGCATCCTCTCGAGGGCTCCCAGCACCTCACTCGGCGTCATCGCCGGTCTCGCCCAGAACGAAGAAGCATCCGCACGACTCGATCCCCAGGACTTCCCGGCCATCCTGCCGTTCGATCCGTCCGCTGTTCACGAGGTCATAGTACACCGGCCGGGCGATCAGGGCCTCGAGACCATCGCGGACAAGGACATAGGGTGACGGCTCGCCCGTCCGGCGATCAACCGCGACGCGCAGCGGATGGTCGGGACCTGTCGTCACGCGATCGTCGACATTCGTGCGGAAATGGACCTTCCTTTCAGCGCCGTCGCCCTCGATAATCGACTCGACAGCGACGAATGGGGCATCATCCACTCGTATGCGGCGCTTTTCCACCGGAGTCTGGAGGTAGTACTCGCCATCGCTTTCACGTCGCAGGATACCGGCAAACAGCTTCACCAGCGCCATTCTCCGAATGGGGCGGCCCTCGTGATACCAGGTTCCGTCGCGCGCGATCCTGATATCGATGTCGCCGGTCAGCATGCGCCGGACCCGGTCATCCCCTGCAGGGTTGCCGACAACGTCCCCTTCCGGAGATTTCTCTGGAGACATACCCGAAGTCCTCGATTGCGCCAGACCACAGCGTCACCATCCTAAACCACCACACCATCTCCAGGGAGAGACAACGACTTGATCCAGGAAACCCTGTCCGGCGACGCGACGGAACTCGCCGCCGAAATCGATCGCACGGGAACCCGCCTGGCGGAGGTCCGGCATGCGATCGGTCGTGTCATCTTCGGCCAGGCGAAGGTGATTGACCAATCCCTCATCACGCTGCTTTCCGGAGGGCACGCATTGCTGATCGGCGTGCCCGGCCTGGGCAAGACCAAGCTGGTCGAGACCATCGGAACGGTCGCGGGCCTCGACACCAAGCGTGTCCAGTGCACCCCGGATCTCATGCCTGCGGACATCCTGGGTTCCGAGGTGCTCGAGGAATCGGAAACCGGTCAGAGGGAGTTCCGGTTCATTCCCGGGCCTGTATTCTGCAGTTTCCTGATGGCCGACGAGATCAACCGGGCCAGTCCCCGCACGCAGTCCGCACTCCTCCAGGCGATGCAGGAACACACCGTCACGGTCGCGGGCACCAGACGCGCCCTGCCGAAACCGTTTCATGTGTTCGCGACACAGAATCCTTTGGAACTCGAAGGCACCTATCCGCTTCCGGAAGCCCAACTCGACCGCTTCCTCATGGAAATCGATGTCGATTATCCCGGACGCGACGCTGAACGCGAAATGCTGGTGGTCACCACCGGCATCAACGAGGAGCAGCCCGTCCAGGTGCTGGACGGCGACGAGCTGATGGCAGCACAGAACCTGGTGCGGCGCATTCCCGTCGGCGAAAGCGTTGTCGAGGCCATTCTCAATCTGGTGCGTTCGGGCCGCCCCGAAGCGGACGACGAACGTTCCGGCATTCTGTGGGGTCCCGGGCCCAGGGCCAGCCAGTCCCTGATGCTGGCGGCAAGGGCACGCGCCCTCATCGACCATCGCCTTGCACCTTCGATCGACGATGTCCGGGAACTCGCAGGCCCCGTGCTGCGCCACCGCATGCAGCTCACATTCGCGGCGCGTGCCGACGGTGTGACCGTGGATCAGGTCATCGAGCGGCTGAAGGCGCCGCTCGAATGAACGGCAATTGTACGGGAACACGCATGGGTCATGGCGGCTGAGTCGGTCACCGGACTTCGCAGGCGCGCGGAACAGCTCGCCGCGCACCTGCCGCCCCTGCTTGTCGAAGCATGGCAGGTCGCAGCTGTCGTGGCGCAGGGCGTCCATGGCCGCCGCCGCGTCGGACCCGGCGAGACCTTCTGGCAGTTCCGCCGCTACGAACGGGGCGATGCCGCGACCATGATCGACTGGCGTGCATCGGCGAAGTCCACAAGGCTTTATGTCAGGGAAACGGAATGGGAGGCGGCCGAAAGCGTATGGCTCTGGGCGGATGCGTCGCCCTCCATGCGATTCGGGTCCTCGCTTGCCCGCACCACAAAGCTGGAGCGCGCCAGGCTGATCCTCATGGCGCTTGCCGTCCTGCTGGTCCGGGGCGGCGAGAACATCGCGCTTCTGGGAATCGACAGGCGGCCGAGAACCGGCAGCACGGCGCTCACCCATATCGCGACACGCCTGCTCCGGGAAGACGAAGACGATGCCCCCAGCATGCCGCCCCCGGAAATCCTGCCGAAACATGCCCAGCTCGTCCTCATCAGCGATTTTCTCGAACCGGCGGACCGCATCGCCGCCATGATTCGCCACTTCGCCGGCTGCGGCGTTGCCGGCCATCTCATCAGGATCGTGGATCCGGCCGAGGAGACCTTCCCCTATACGGGTAGGGTCCTGTTCGACGGTCCGGAAAGGGAAGGCAAGATGCTGGCAAGCCGTACCGAAGCCCTGCGCGGGGACTACGTCAAGCGCCATGCAGCACACCAGGAGGAACTCTCGCGCCTGGCGCGCAGCGTCAACTGGAGTTCGACCGTCCATCGAACCGACCGCTCGCCCCACGCAGCCCTGTTGCCGCTCTACATCGACCTGGGCGGGCACACGGCCTGATCATGGCGATTCTCGGTCCGCTTGCCTTCGTCGTTCCCTGGGCACTCATCGCGCTCGTCGCGCTGCCGCTGCTCTGGTGGCTGCTAAAGGCGGTCCCGCCCAGGCCGCGCCAGGTGTCGTTCCCTGCCATCCGGTTTCTGTTCGGACTGGAGACGGACCGTCGTGCGGCGGAAACGACACCGTTGTGGCTGATCCTCCTGAGACTCGCCCTGGCGTCACTGCTCATCCTCGCGGTCGCCCATCCGCTTGTCACATGGTCGCACCGGTCGCTCGAGTCAGGTGACATGCTCGTCGTGATCGACGACGGCTGGGCGGTGGGCCGGGACTGGCGATCCAGAGCATCCGCGCTCACAGACCTCATCGGGCTTGCTGAACGCCAGGGCCGCCTGGTGGTCCTGCTGACGACGGCGCCACGCGCGGATGCATCGCCGGCGAGGCACTCCGGCCTGCTGACGCCGGAAGATGCTGGAAGCATCGCCAACGCGCTGCAACCTCAACCATGGCCGGTCGACCGGCTCGCTGCGGCCGGGGCACTCGTCGATCTCGATTCCATCGGTCATGTCTACTGGCTGACGGACGATCTTTCGGGCAGGGACGACGGCGCCTTCCTCGCCGCCCTGTGGACGATCGGCGACGTCACGGTCATGTCCAACCGCACATCGGGAGCGCTCGTGCTTCTCGAGCCGCGGGTCGAGAGCGACAGGCTCGTCGTGGAAGCCCTGCGTAGCGACGCCGCTGGCGACCTTGCCGTCTGGGTGGTGGCAGAAGATGCGGAGGGCGGCCTTGTGGTGCGCATGAAACTCATCTTCGAGGCAGAATCGAAACGGGCCGAAACGGACATGACCCTGCCTGCAGAGGTCCGCAACAGCATCGCGCGTCTTGCCCTCGAGAACGAACCCACGGCAGCCGCCGTGGTCCTGCTGGACCGGCGCTGGAAACGCCCCCCGGTGGGGCTCGTCGCGGGCGGCGACATCGAAGTCCGGCATTCGCTTTTCTCACCGACTTTCTTCCTTGCCAGAGCACTCGAACAGGCGGCCGATGTGAGACAGGACACGCTGGACAGACTGCTGGACAGGCCACCGGCGGTGATCGTCCTGGCGGATATCGGAATCGTCGCCGAGACCGAGCGGCCACGACTCGAGGAATGGCTTACCGGAGGTGGCGTTCTGGTGCGTTTTGCCGGTCCGACATTCTCCCGTGAAAGCGACGATCTCCTGCCCGTAACGCTTCGCGGGCGTGAAAGGGCACTTGGTGGGGTCATGAGCTGGACCCGCCCCCAGAGGGTGGCGCCCTTCGATGCCGGTTCGCTGTTCTTCGGACTGGTTTCCCAGGCCGATGTCCTCATCGACCGGCAGGTTCTCGCCGAACCGTCGATCGATCTTGCGTCACGGACCTGGGCGAGGCTGGAAGACGGCACACCGCTGGTGACGGCCGAAAGGCGCGGCGAGGGCTGGCTCGTGCTGGTCCACACGTCAGCCAACACGCAGTGGACCAATCTTCCGCTGTCGGGTCTGTTCGCCGGAATGATCAAGCGTCTCGTCCTGCTCGCCGAGGGATCGGACACAGGTCTTGATGACGTGACGCTTCCCGCTCTGACCGCACTCAACGGCTTCGGCGTTCCCGGACCGCCGCCGCCTGCAACCGTCTCGATCGCGGCCAACGAGATCGACAGCATCCTTCCCGGCCCTGAAACGCCTCCCGGTATCTACGGCACGACCGATTTCAGACGCGCCGTGAATCTGGGTCCGCGCCTGGAGACCCCCGAGACACTTCAACTGCCCGACGACGTTGCGGTGACCGGGTTCCACAGACCCGGCGACATCGATCTTCGCCCCTTCCTCTATGGTCTCGCCGTGCTTCTCACGATCGTCGAGATGTACGCCAGCATGGTGCTGCGCGGTCTCGTTCCGGGCCTGCGGCGAGGCTGGGCGGCGGCTGCCGTTCTGCTCCTTGCCGTTGCGGCCGCGACGGGAGAGGCCCGGGCCCAGGAGAATCCGGCAGGAGTTCCAGACGCGGTGCTCGAGGTCCGGTTCGGTTACGTGGAGACAGGCGATCCCCGGGTGGACAGGATCTCCCAGGCCGGGTTGCACGGGCTCGGCGCGGTCCTTACGGCGCGAACGTCCATCGAACCGGGAGCGCCCGTCGGCCTGCGGTTCGAGACGGATGAACTCATTCTCTACCCGATGATCTACTGGCCGATCACGACTGAACAGCCTCTCCCGTCGGCTGCCGCGCGGGCACGACTCGACAGGTATCTCGCCACGGGAGGCATTCTCGTCGTCGACACGCGCGATGCCGACCGTGAGCTCGCCGGGGTATCGGGTATCGGACCCAACGCCGCGAGGCTTCCGGACATGCTCGCGGGGCTCAACATCCCCTTGCTGATGAGAGTTGCACCGGGTCATGTGCTGACCCAGTCCTATTACCTGCTGTCCGACTTTCATGGACGCTGGACCGGCGGTTCGACATGGGTGGAGAAGCATCCCGGAGGCCTCAACGACGGGGTGTCCTCCATCATCATCGGGAGCAACGATTGGGCCGGCGCCTGGGCCCTCAACAACCAGCTTCAACCCCTGTTTCCCGTGGTTCCCGGTGGCGAACGTCAGCGTGAAATGGCCTTCCGCTTCGGCATCAATCTCGCGATGTACGCACTGACCGGGAACTACAAGGCCGATGCCGTGCATCTGTCCACAATTCTGGAGCGGCTCGGCCAATGACCATCGGCACGGTCACCGGCATCGTCTTCTCGCCCCTGCTGCCTCTTCCCCTTGTGGCCGCAATCGGACTTCTTCTGTTCGGATTGCTGGTGTTCGGACTGACCCGGCGCATGCCGGGGATGCTCTGGCGCGGTATCGTCCTTGGCGCGTTGGTGCTGGCGCTCCTCAATCCGTCGCTTGTCGAGGAACAGCGGGAAAGCCTGCCCGATCTTGCCCTCGTCCTCGTCGACCGCTCCCCGAGCCAGATCGTGGGCGAGCGTCGAGAACAGACCGATCGCACGGTTGCCGCGCTTGCCGAGCGTCTCTCCCGCCTCGGCAACCTCGAGGTCCGCGTTGCCGAGGTCGGGCCGGGTGCTCCCGGCGCCTCCGACGCACTTCCCGGTTCCGGCACCCGTCTCTTTGGCGCGATCCGCAACGCACTGGCCGATGTCCATCGCGAGTCGATCTCCGGTGTCATCATGGTGACGGACGGTGCGGTTCACGATGTCCCCGAATCGATTGCCAGGGCGGGATTGGCCGCACCGGTTCATGTCCTTGTCAGCGGTCACAGAGGCGAGGCTGACAGGAGGCTCGAGGTCATCGAGGCGCCGCGTTACGGCGTTGTCGACAAGCCGCTTTCGATCGTCTTCCGGGTTCACGACAGCGAATCGCCTGCGGCGCCGGTCAGGATCACTGTGACGACGCCGGACGGCAGGGAAATCCATCACGTCGTGGCGGTCGGCGAGCGCCAGGAGGTTCGTGTTGTTCTGGATCATGCCGGACTTTCCGTGGTGCATCTCGACGTCGAGGCCGGGGCGAACGAGATCACGACGATCAACAATCATGCGGTTCTCCCGATCAACGGCGTACGCGAGAACCTGAAGGTTCTTCTGGTCTCCGGCGAAGCCCACACCGGTGAGCGGATCTGGCGCAACACCCTGAAATCGGATCCTTCGGTCGAATTGATCCATTTCACGATCCTGCGCCCGCCGGAAAAGCAGGATGCGACGCCGATCCGTGAACTGGCGCTGATCGCCTTTCCTGTGCGCGAGTTGTTCGAGTCCAGGCTGAGCGATTTCGATCTCGTCATCTTCGATCGTTACCGCAAACGGGGCGTCATCCCCGAGGCCCACCTGCTGAACATCGCCGACTATGTAGTCGGGGGCGGAGCAATGATGGTCGCCGCCGGCCCGGACTTCTCGACTCCCCTTGGCCTTCATTCGACGGTTCTGGGCGAACTGATGCCTGCCGTGCCGACGGGCGAGGTTCATGTGGAACCATTCCATGTGGGCGCCACGCCGGCCGGGCTTCGCCATCCGATCACCGCCGAGCTTGCCGGCATCGCGGCCGATGTCCCACCCTGGGGCAGGTGGTTCCGTCATGTCGACGCCACGGCTGTGTCAGGCGACACCCTGCTCGACGGTGTCGGCGACGCACCGCTGCTGGTCGTCGGGAGAGCGGGGAACGGGCGCGTTGCCGAACTGCTTTCCGATCACATCTGGCTGTGGTCGCGCGGCTTCGAGGGTGGCGGACCGAGTACCGAACTCCTGCGCCGTATCGTTCACTGGCTCATGAAGGAACCCGACCTCGAGGAGAACGCGCTCACGGCCACGGCAACGAACGATCGCATCACGGTCATCCGCCGCAGCATGGAGGACGGTGTCCGCGACGTGACGATCACGTCGCCGTCGGGTGAGGCGCGGACACTCACCCTCGAACCGCTTTCTCCAGGGCGCGCCGAAGCGGACATCACCGCCGGCGAGGCTGGTCTCTTTCACATCGTCGACGGCGGGCTTGAGACCTGGGTCAGCGTCGGCAGCCACAATCCGTTGGAATGGCGCGATCCGAGAGCCACCGCAGAGATTCTCCAACCCCTGGTCGATGAGGCCGGTGGCCGCCTCTCGTGGATCGCCCACGATCCCCTGCCGACAGTCCGCAGGGTCACGGCCGGACGCGACGTCAGCGGCCCCGGCTGGATTGGCCTGCTCGACCATGACCGTTACATCGTACGCAGCATCGATGTGCTGGCGCTCGTTCCACCCTGGCTCCTTCTCATGCTCTTCGTCGCAGGCCTTGCCGCCGCCTGGCGTGCCGAGGGCCGCTGACACGCCGTTGGGGACATTGCCATCGATGGGTACACACGGCTTTGGAGCGCGCGTGGACACGTGAACCTTTTGGAGCTTGCCCGGATCAGTGCTGTTGAGGTGGAAGCAACCTGTAACTTAACGTGTCATCTGTGTTGCACGCACCGAACGTTCCTCAGCTGCGCAGCCGCTTCGCCCAACATCAATAATGTCCCGGCATGTCGCATTACATTAAATCGGAGACGCGTTTTACAAAAAAACATCGTGATTTATGCCTTAGATTCTCCTGCTTTCAGGAGGAATAATCATGAAGCGCAAGATTGCGGTTGCATCGTTCGTCATGGCCTTCGGGTTGCTACAACCCGGCATGGTGCAGAGTGCGGATATGGGTCCGGTCGACGAACCTATCAAGGTCGCCGTTGATGCCTGGATCGGAGCACAGATCACCAGCAAGGTTCTTGGAAAACTGTTTGAGAAGCAGGGGTACCAGGTCGAATACATCAACGTTCAGTCGCAGGCCCAGTTCGCAGGTCTTGAGACGGGCGATATATCCGTCAGCCCTGAAGTCTGGGCGGTCTTCAATCCGGCGGCGATCGAAGCCGAAAAAGCCGGGAGGATCATCAAAGTTGGCGATTCTGGGCTTATTGCCTACGAAGGCTGGTATTATCCCAAGTTCGTCGAGGAGCAGTGCCCCGGTATCAAGTCCTGGGAGACCATCAACGAGTGCGCCGCCATGCTGGCGACACCCGATACCCTACCCCTGGGACGTTTCGTCGACTATCCGGCTGACTGGGGCGTTCAGGATCGCAATCCCACCAAGATCAGAACGCTGAATCTCGACTTTGTGGCCCTGCCCGGGGGCAGTGAAGGGGCCACGGTTGCGGAAGTGAAACGCTCCTTGATAACCAAGGAGCCCCTGGTGTTCATGTTTTATGCGCCGAGTTGGGTTCATCGGGACATCGAGCTCGGGAAGGTCGAATTCCCGCAATGGGAAGAAGCGTGCGACACCGACCCGGCATGGGGTCCCAACCCGGATGTGGTCGGCGACTGCGACTGGATGTCGAACTACCCGATCTCGAAGTGGATGTGGCCGGGATTCATGGATAAATGGCCCGCAGCCTACGAGCTCTTCCTGGCCTATCAGCTGACCAACGACGCACAGGACGACATGGCCAAACTCGTGGAAGGTGAAAAGATGGAACTCGGCGATGTCGTCGACGACTGGCTTGAAGCCAACAAGGACCTCTGGGAGCCGTGGGTCAATCGATAGGTGATTGAACGACTCGTTGCGAGAATTCCGCTGATCACACGGATCTGCCGACAAGATTGTGACCCCATACGAACGCATGGGGTCACAATCGACCGTACCGCCATATGGTGCGGTCGTCCCGTAGCGGGATCGTGGAGGATGCGTGTTGATGCTGAAGGATACGTCCAAAACAGTTCGTTATGGCGCTGTCTGGCAGCCAGAATTTGGTCTCCGGGAACAGAAATGTAATTGATGCCCACGCTCAGCCCGGCTAGGCCAGCACTTCTATTTTCGTCGCGGCTCTTTCTGGTGGATCGGATCGGACGCGTTTCCCGGACGACCGCATCAATATTTACCCTTTCTCTCCTGTTGTCGTTTGCCGCTCTGTTTGGTTTCGAGCTTATTCCCGAGCTCAATGCATCTGTTGGCCAGGCCTCGCGCGATGTGGCGCACCTCACGCGGGTTGTCGGCGGCCTGATGGTTGGAACTCTCAAGTCGATCAATGCCGGCCTGGTCGAGCTGCCCTGGTACGTGTTTGCCTGTCTGGTCAGTGCGATCTGTATCGTCAGAGGCAAGATTCGCCTCAGCATCTTCTCGATGGTCATCTGCGCCTACATTTTCTCTGTGGGCTACTGGAACCAGACGATGAGCACCGTCGCGATGATCGTTGTCGCGCTGCCCATCGCGCTCGTCCTGGGCGCGGCGCTGGGGCTGTGCGCCTACTACGTTCCCAGGTTGCGTCAGGCTATCGATCTCGTCCTCGACTTCATGCAGGTGGTACCGGCCTTGGCCTATATCATTCCGCTGCTTGTGCTGTTCGGTTTCGGCCCGGCACCGGGAATCATCGCCTCTTTCGTCTTTGCCGCGCCATCAATGGCGCGCAACGTCATGCTCGCCCTTTCCGGAACTCCGACAGTGGTCATGGAAGCCACCACAATGAATGGCGCAACGCGCTTCCAGACGCTGATGCTGGTACAAGTGCCGATCGGAATGCGGCAGCTCAGCCTGGGCCTGAACCAGACCGTGATGGCCATCCTGGCCATGACCGTGTTCGCTGCGACCGTCGGCGGCGTGGAGGATCTCGGCTGGAGCGTGTTGCTGGTCATCCGCAAGGCTGATTTCGGCGAGAGCGTCATCTGCGGTATTGTGATCACCTTGTTCGCGGTCATTCTGGACCGCGTGTCCGAACCGTCCGCAAATAGGCCGGCTGGCCGTGTGATCCTGATTGGCCTGGCGGCGTGGGTTCTCATCGGCCTGGCGAGTGTTGTCATGTCTTCATTCGGCAGGCTTCCAGTTGAGGTGGATGCGTCGTTTCTGCGCCATCCGCTGGCCGACCAGTTCAATTTCGCAATCGCCACGTTCACCGAATGGGTGTATATACCGGCAGCGGCGATCAAGAATTTCATTCAGGTGTGGCTGCTTCTGCCGATGCGTTTGGGCGCGTTGTACGTGCTCGATCTTGGCGTGTATGACAAGGCAGGTTGGCCTTCCATCGTCGCAGGATTCGTTCTTCTTTCGATGTTCGCGGTTGCCGGATTTCGTTATGCCAGGCGGAACCCTGTCCGGGTCATGATCGTTGTGCTTTGCGCCGTGATCTATTTGGGTGGGCTCGTAACGCTACCCTGGTTTGTCTGCCTATCCATCCTGACCGTTATAGCCTTTCTGCTGCGCTGACCCGATTTCGGATTCGCCGTCGCCGCCGCACTCATGCTTGCGGCAACAGCTGGCCTCTGGAACGAAACGATGACCTCACTTTATCTTGTCATCGCTGCGCTCTTCGTTTCAATCGTCCAGGGTTTCAGCCTTGCGCTCAGCACCTATGCGATGCCTTGGCTGACGCCCTTCGTTCGCTCGGTCATGGACCTGCTTCAGACCATTCCGCAATTCGTCATCATCATACCTGTGCTTTTCCTCTACCAGATCGGCGAGGTGACGGCGGTTTTTTCGATCATGCTCTACGCGATAGGACCCATGGTGCGCTACACAGAGCTCGGTCTGAAGTCGGCGCCAGCCGACACGGTGGAAGCCTGTTATCAGATGGGGTGTACGCCGTTTCAGATATTCTGGCACGCTGTCTTGCCCAGTGCGCGCGCCAACATTGTACTCGGCGTGAACCAGACCGCCATTTATGCCCTGGCGATGGTTGTCGCCGCGGCAATCGTCGGATCGCGCGACCTGGGGCAGGCAATTTTTGTGGCGTTGGGCCGCTCCGACGTCGGCCTGGGGCTGGTCTCCGGGCTGATTATTGCCCTGCTGGGGTTTGCCCTGGCGCGGGGGCAATCTGGCAATTCCCGGTCCTCGTAGTCCAGGCAGCACACCGGTGCGTGCGTCGCGACAAGCCTCGTACCCTTGACCTCGCGGTGAACAGACGCAACTGCCCAGGTACGCCGCATCCTGACCGCGACGGGATGATGGTAGTGGCAGGCGCCTCGGTTCAGTTGCTGCCGCGGCACAATGTCTACATCGAGAGCCATCTGGGGCACAAGCCAACGGCCGGGCGCTCTATCGACCGCGATGCGCAGGCGCCCGATGGTTTTGCCTGTGATTACCCGGTCGAGTTGGTGCATGGCTGTGTCCATGCCTTATTGGCCTCGTCCCCCCCTTTTTCTGACACTACCGTGACAGATGCGGACAGCCTAGTGCGCCGGCTCGTCTCCGGATAGCAGGATATCGCGCATCATCTTTGCCGTGAGCGTACGAGCCCGGGCAGGTTCGAGAATGATCGCCTCATGCTCTACGACCCTTTGTGCCGCATCCGCCACGTCGGCAACCAGATCCGCATCAGGGGGCAGGACGATGAAGCCGTGCTGATCGGCGTGGACGATGTCCCCGGAACGGACCAGAACACCGCCGATTGTCACGTCCGTACCAAAATCAATCAGGTGATCATGGCCATGAGCCGGCACGATACAGCTTCCGAAAAGCGCGAAGCCTTCCGCACAAAGGTGCACGTCGCGGATGCCGCCGTTCGTGATCCCGGCGATCGCCCCCAGCGAGCAGTGAATATTGGTATTGACCTCGCCCCAGAAACAACCTCGGTTGGGCATGGTGTCGACGTCCTGAATCATGGCTATCGACGGTTTCGGCCCACCGTTCTCGACATAATCATAATAGTCGGCCTCCGTTTCCAACTGCGCCCTCGGTGTCCGCATGGACGGCATCCCGCCGCTGTAGTGTGCGGTCCGGGCAAATCCGACGACCTGTTGCTGTCCAGGTCGCGCAGTTCTCATCTCGATCGTGGAAAATCCGGATGAACTGAACCTCCCGTCGACCATCTCTGCAGCGTTGCAGATCGTAGGCGTGTCGTACTCGCGCAATCTGTCCAGCAATGCATCCTAATCACTCATGATCTGTTCTCCCCATCACGGTCACGAAGGAAATTCCCAATGGTTGCTGCACTGGTCCTTGCTGGAGGGACCTATTTTTATTCGCCGGAAACCGCCAGTTCTTCATGTTGTCTGTCCCACGAGCCCGTAACGCCGTACCGCTTCCCCATTGACGCAGTTGACGGCGTTACCGCTCCGGAGGAACTCCGCGACGATTTTTGCAGGACCGGAGCGAAGAGCTTCGACAGATGCGTCACTGTAGAAAGCCATGTGCGGTGTAACAATGAGCCTTTCACGACCCACTGACGAGTCTTGTTGAAACAGCCTGACAATCGGATCCGCAGCGCCAGGTGGTTCGTCGTTCAGAACGTCAAGCGCGGCGGCGGCGACCTTTTTGCTGACAAGGGCCTGTGCAAGCGCGGCGTGATCTATCAACTTTCCCCGGGAGGTGTTCACGATAACCACTCCGTCCTTCATTTGCGCAATGGTATTCGTGTTGATCAGGTGGTGGGTCTCGTCAGTCAACGGCACATGCAGTGAGATAATGTCAGACTGACTGAGCAGATCATCCAGGGTGGCTGTGCGGGCTATGTTGGTGGAGTCCGTCGGTGCGCTGACATAGGGGTCATACACCAGGATCTTCGTGCCAAAAGCCTCCAAACGCCTTGTCACCGCCTGACCGATCCGGCCTTGCCCGACAACACCGACCACACGCCGGCTCAAACGCTTCGAAAGCGTCATGGGCCGAATTGTCCAGGCCGTCCAGTTTTCAATTGCATCTGCACGCACCAACTCGCTGAAGACCGGAATTTGGCGCGACAGTGCGAGAAACAGGCCTATCGTGTGGTCGGCGACATCGTCGATGCCGTAATCGGGTAGATTGCAGACATGGATGCCCTTGTTATTGCACGTTTCAAGAGGGATGTAGTCTACGCCGATTGCCGCCACCGCGATGATCTTGCAGTTATCGAGTTGTCTGACCAGATCGGGTGGAAGTGGAAACTGATTGCCGAACACGATTGCCTCACACATCCGCCATCCGCCATTCTTCGTCCGGAATTTCGGATGGTGTCAACGCCCAGAAGCATCTAAGATCATGTTCTGGTGAGAATGGTCCGGTCTCGAGGTCCGATTCTCCCTCGAACCACATATCGGGAAACAGAATGCGCATGGGCCGACCTCCACACGGCATTGTTTTCGATACAGCCATTCAACGCATTGCATTTTGCGTCATTGAGTTCACGAAATGCGCCCATCCTGCCAACATTGTTGAGACACCTGCTACCCTTGGAATTTGTGGAGTGTGGTGGAGGTGAACAACGATGAGAAGAGACGAGGGATCCGCCTACATGAATGGGAGCGGACAAGCCAGCCGGGCGCCGGATCCGGAGGTCGTGGCCAAGCCAGCTCATCGCCACTACACTGTCGGACACCACCTGCGGATCCTCGAGGATGCGGACTGCTGCACGAGACCCGGCGAGACCGGACGGCTGCTTCGCCGTGAGGCCCTTATATACCTCGCATCTGCCAGTGTGGCGCAAGACACCACACAATGGTTCGCTGCAGGGCCTGACGCCGAAAAAACACGGCGCCAAACCGGGCGGGCCCAACCCCCTCAGCGCCAGGGTGCGGCAGCTCGAGGCGAAGCCAGACATCGGAAATACATTCCGGGAGCGCGTCATATCCGGCCAATACGAGACGGAGTCAATGGCTCAACGTAAACAGTCGGGCCGAATATGCAGGGCACAGTTGGTCTTGTCATGGTGCTTGATCTGGAAAAGTCATGCCGGTTTGGTTGAAAAGGGCACCGATCCCGAAGCGTGGGCGCCTTCCTGTCAGCGGGACTTTCGCGGTGATCGATTCGGACTGTACAGCGATGAAATTGCGCCTGGAAGCCATGGGCGCCGATGAAGACAAGAAGGGTCGCCCGCCGGTGATCACACGGCTCTTGATCCTCACGAGTATACGATCATTGCGAGAATCGACGAAATCCGGAAGCCGGGACGCCGTTGTTACAGGGAACGCACGCACGTCTACCACAGACACATTGGAACGATTGATGCTGTCAACAACAGTATTCAGTCTACGGTGAAAATTGCCGAAGTCGATTTCCAGGCGGAGATTCGCCGGCATCGCAATGACCTGAAGTTTGCGAGAGGCAACTTCAGGTGAGGTCGCCGCGGCCTTCACATTCGGCAGTGTTCCCCACGGTGGGCTCCGGCGCGGCAATCGGACCATCCTTTCGTGTCCGAAGACTCCGATTAATCGGTGATCGGCCGACTCCCGGAGGAAGCCGCAGGGGCCGGGCCTACCAGGAGCGCAACAGGGGGAAGGTTTCGCAGGTAATGGGGCCTCCCTCGAACAGGCCCTCGCCCCGGTCCGGCGGATCCGATTCACCCGGCATATCGAAATAGGTCACGTCATCACCCGCGAAATTGAGCGAGAGCGCTCCGCGGCGACGGTCCAGATGGTTGCCCGGAGCGGAATGGAATGTCCGGGCGTTCCAGACGAGCGCATCGCCCCTGCTCATGGCGCAGGTCACGATGTCGGCCTCGCCGTCGCGGTCGAAGTCGGGCGGCAGGCGGCGCTCCTCCATCGGTCCGTCGTAGGCCCTGTCGGGGTCGAAGTGGATCGCCCGGAAAACCTCGCCCGTTCGATGCGAACCCCGGATGAAGCGCAAGGCAGTCTCGACCGGAATGTCGTCGAGCGCGATCCAGCAATTGATGATCTTCGTACCGTGAAGCGCGTAGTAGGACATGTCCTGGTGCCAGGGCGTCGAGGCGCTGCGGCAACCCGAATTCTTGATGAGGAGGAAGTCGTAGAAGAAGTTGAGCCGGTGTGTCTCGAGTATGCTGCCGAAGAGGTCGGGGGCGTGTGATTCGAAGATCACCTTGCGAAACAGCGGGTTATGCTTCCACATCATCGAGGAGTACTGGAAGGCACCGTCATCACCGTCACTCTGGACAATCACGTGGTGGTCGTCGACCTCGGCCTCATCGGTCAGGAACAGCCCGATTGCGTCCTCGACGACGGAAAGCCAATCTTCTCCCATGGCGCTGCGCAGACAGATCACCCCGTCCTGCATGTAGGCCTCGACCGCTTCCGGTCCCACGCTCTCGCGGGATTCGGGAACAAAGGTTCGAACAGCGCCCATGACCTCAGGCGAACGTGAATCGAGCAACACCACGGGGTCTCTCCAGCAGATCGATGTCCTACAATTCTAGGAATCCCGGGTGCGATTTCAATCAACTCATCCACTGGTTTTGCCGGGTCACCTTGTCGGACGTGCGCCGCGCCAAATCCGGCGAGGCTCCAGGCAAGATGATGGAGATCAGCCATGCCCACGACATCGCTCTTGTCGGTCGGCATCCTGTTGCTTGCGGCGCGGGTCCTGCGGTGTTCCGGCCGGACGATTTCAACGGTGTCATATTGGCTTTGATCGACGCCAACAGTCTGGCGAGCTGCGGGATGCTCGACGAAAAGAAAGTCGATCCGGACCTGTGGACCGGCGCGGCCGGGCCGGATCTTCACGCTCGCCAAGGGCGAGGTGCTGGTGCCGGCCGGCCGTGGAAGCGCGGTGTCGGGTAGGGTGGAGCGCAGGCATTCCAATCCAGCCGCGCTCGACCTGCGTGGTATCATGCCGGTATCCGATGCTCACCCCAGGAGATATCCTGCACGGCCGGACATAGCGCACACTCGAGCAACGCGAACGCTCCCTTCACTCGGCATGGTCTCGGCACCCGGAACGATTCGTTCACGAAACCCCGAAGCTCCGGTATCTCAATGTCGTTGACAGGTTCCAGCGTTGGATAGGATATAGGATCATAAAGGGGGAACACGTGATGTGCCCAAATCGACGGCTCTGTTCCTTTGTCCACAGTTTCCGTTGATCGGTTTGGTCGGCTACACCACGGTGCTCAGTGTAGCCAACAAACATGCAGGGAAACGGCTCTACACCTGGAGCTTGCATTCCGAAGACGGCAATCCTGTGGCAGCGTCCAACGGAATATCGATGGAAGTCACAGGTGGCCTCGCTGACGACATCAATCCGACGATTGCTCTGGTCATTTCGGGTTACGAACCGCAGAAATATATTTCTCGCCGGCTCATCCACTGGCTGCACCACCAAGTTGCACAAGGGACCATCATCGGCGCGATCGACACCGGACCGTTCATCGTGGCGGCGGCTAATTTGGCTGTCGGGCCGGTTTGCATCCATCCGGATTCAAGAGAGGCGTTCGCCGAGCTCTATCCCGAGCTGGAACTGTCTGATCGCAGCTATAGCTTGAACGGCAATCACTATTGGTGTGCCGGTGGATTGGCAACTGTGAGCATGGCGCTTGACATCGTGCGGCAAGATCACGGTGAGCAACTCTGCATCGCGATCTGCGAGGATCTCATGATCCCCCCGTCGTCGCGCAGGGATGTTGCAGAGACCTCTGATGGCTCAAATCTGACCATGGAGATGGCCAATGATTTGGTATCTCACCTGGACGAGAGAGAAACCATAAGCGTTTTCGCGGGACGAAGGGGAATTTCCCGTCGCACGCCTGAGCGGCAATCCCGTCGCACGCCTGAGCGGCAATCCCGTAGCACGCTGAGAACATCTCCGGCCTCCTTTGTGCTCGAACATCGGCTCCTTAAGGCGCGTGCGATTGTAACGCAAACCGATTTGCAAATTCTGACTGTGGCAATCGCGTGCGGTTTTTCTTCGTTGGCGTCCTTCGGAAGGGCATATCGCAATCGGTTCTCGATGTCGGCACGAGAGGACCGAAAGGCCAATTCTGGGCGACGTCTGTCCCCATTTTACGGACTTGACGATACCGACATTCGTATCATGTTGCCCGACTTCGAGGCATGAACGACGCTTCAAGTGGCGTCTGTGTACGGCACTCCAAGGGCCGCACCAGCGATGCCGAATAAAATTCAGTCATTTGAGGCTCTTGCAAAACTGTCGGAATGACAGGTTTTTTGCCTTGTCGGGGCTGATTTTGGTGTAAGGCGCCTGGGTTCCGGGGCCGCCTGGTGGTATATTGGATTTTCCTAATCCCCAAGATACCGCGGAGGCGACCCCGATGACCCTTGGTTCGACCCTATCGGACATCTGGCACCGATTTCAAGGGGAACTTTTCCCCGCGCTGGCCGAGGAGGTTGGACCTCTCCTGGAGGTGCACAAACGCTTCGTGACGGCTCTCGATCTCGTCAGGGTGGAGCGCTTCGTCGGTGAGGTCTGGAACGGTCCGGGACGGCCCCAGGAGGACCGCCGGGCGCTGGCCCGCGGCTTCATCGCCAAGGCCGTGTGGGATCTGCCGACGACCCGCCATCTGATCGACAGGCTCAAGGTGGACCCGACGCTGCGGAGACTGTGCGGCTGGTCGCGTGTCGTGGAGATCCCGAGCGAGGCGACGTTTTCACGGGCGTTTGCCGAGTTCTCGCAGTTCCGTATTGCGGAGAGGATGCACGAGGCCCTGGTTGAAGAGGCGATGGGCGACGAGCTCATCGGCCACGTGTCGAGGGACTCGACGGCCATCGAGGCCCGGGAGAAGCCGGCACCGAAGCCGGAGGCCGACAAGACACCGAAACGCAAGCGCGGCCGACGACGCTAAGGGCGAGGAGAAGACGAAAAAACCGAGCCGTCTCGAACAGCAGGTCAACGGCATGAGTCTCGATGAGATGCTCGCCGAGCTGCCGAAGCTCTGCAATCATGGGGCCAAGAAGAACGCCAAGGGGTTCCAGACGTCCTGGCAAGGTTACAAACTGCATATCGACACGGCGGACTGCGGAGTGCCGCTGAGTGCCATCCTCACTTCGGCATCTATCCATGACAGCCAGGTCGCGATCCCGCTGGCGATGATGACCGCCGGGCGTGTGACCAACCTCTACGATCTCATGGACTCGGCCTATGACGCCAGGGAGATCCACCAGACAAGCGAACGCCTTGGCCATGTTCCGATCATCGACGTCAACCCGCGCCGGGACAAGGAACTCAAGGAGGAGCTGGACCGGGAGGCCCGGGCCCGGCGTGCGGCGGGCCATGTCGACGCCGGGAGCGTGCGTTTCCGGATCCGTTCCGGTGTCGAGAGGACCAACGCCCGCCTCAAGGACGAGTTCGGCGGGCGCCATGTCCGCGTCCGGGGACACGCGAAGGTCGCCTGCCATCTCATGTTCGGTATCCTTGCCCTGACGGTCGACCAGTTGATACGTCTCGCCGCCCCATAGGTCCGACAGACCGCTTCGACCTCTGGTCGCCCCTTTTAAGAGGACGGCCTGGAGAGGCTTGCCCTGAAGCCCGCAAAGTTCCTCGTTTGTTCTCAATTCCTCGGCGAGACACCACGAATCCACGGATTCCGGCTTCCAGGCGCAGAGGTGTCTGCGGTCAACTGCCCGATCCGGGCTCACCGGCCCTCGGGGTCAGGAATATTGCAAGAGGCTCGATCGTGAGGATTTTCTCGCCATGGGCGTGGCGCAGGTCATGGCAGCTGACATCCCTGATCCCTGCCTCGACCCGAACCGCGCGCCAGTAACTCTCAAGATCACCTGCCGATTGCTCCGTGGTGACGGGAACACCCATGAACCGGCTCTGGGCAAGGCATCGAGAAATCAGCGGGCGGCAGACGGCTGCCAGATCGTAGGCTGTAGAGTTTCCCCTCACGGTTCTCGGACCATCGGAGGGTGTGGATCTCCGACTTGCGGCATCCGGTGAGGAGAAGCAGGCGGATGATCGAGTATTCCTGGGATGCTCTCCACGATGCCGATCGAGAACAAGGCATTGGCGACGGAACTCTTCCGGTGTCAGGAACCGTTTCCGTCCGTGCCGGCGGTAACGCCTGATGCCGGCGCCTGGACTGGATCCCCCGGGTCGGTAGTTCCGGGCCTCGCACTCCCTTTGAATCACCGAGAGTACCGGTGCCGAGCGGTTCGCGACCACCGGCGTTGCATGGAGTGAGGCGCTGAAACTCTTGTCGTGCGAACGCTTGTGTCCCGCCTCGAGCTCGTCGATAGTCATGCGATGCGGTAAGAACTGCGAATAAACATCAAGGAGGATCTCATGAACGAACGTATTGATTGGATGATCGGACAGGTTTCGGCGGGCAGGATGAACCGGCGCGAGTTCATCGGCCGCGCCGGGGCGCTTGGCGTGAGTGCTGCCGCGGCCGCATCGCTCCTGTCGCAGGCCACCGTTGCGGCCGAGCCGATGAAGGGGGGCACGGTCTCCGTGGCCACGGAGTACGCCGGCCCGGAGGAGACCTTCGATCCCACCAAGATGACCAATTCGACGGATATCCAGCGCAGCTACCAGGTGTACGACCGGCTGACGAATCTCGACCGCGACCTCAACGTCGTTCCCAATCTCGCTGTCGAGTGGGAAGCGGCCAACGACGCTACGGAATGGACCTTCGTGCTGCGTGACGGCGTCGAGTTCCACGACGGCAAGCCGTTCACGGCCGCGGACGTGGTCTATTCGATCAACGAGCACATCAAGGAAGGCTCGGAATCGCCGGCCAAGCCCTTGCTGTCGTCGATCATCGACTTGAAGGCGGACGGCAACTCGGTGAAAGTGACGCTCGATTCCGGCAACGCCGATTTCCCGACGCTCCTGGGTTACGACTATCACACGTCGATCGTAGCCGACGGATGGGTCGACGGCGACCCGGTGAACGGCACCGGCTGTTACAAGCTCTCCGAGTTCCGGCCCGGCCTCGAGTCCGTCACCGAGCGCTTCGCCAACTACTGGAACGGCGACGCCGGCCATTTGGACAGCTTCATCACCCGAGGCATCCCGGACAACACGGCACGCACCAGCGCGCTCCGGTCGGGCGACATCGACATCACGCGCAGCATCGAGCCGCGCGTCGCGAGTCTGATGCAGGGCGAGGAGGGTATCGAGGTGGTGGATTCGGCCTCGGGCGCTTGGTTCGCCTGGATCATGGCGACCGACCGCGCGCCGACCGACGACCTTCACCTCCGGCTTGCCATGAAGCACGCTGTCGACCGCCAGCATCTGGTGGACAACGTGCTTCTGGGCTTCGGCCGGGTCGGCAACGACTTCCCGGTAAATCCGGGCCTGCCGACCTACTGCGACGCGATCCCGCAGCACGGCTACGACCCCGAGAAGGCCAAGTGGCACTGGGACAAGACAGGCCTGTCCTCGATCCAGATCGACGTCTCCAACGCGGGCCATTCGACCGCGGTCGATTGCACGGTCATCCTACAGGAGCAGGCGCGCAACGCCGGCATCGACATCCAGGTCAACCGCGTGCCCGACGACGGCTACTGGAGCCATACCTGGATGCAGGTGCCGTTCTGCGTGACGGGATGGAACTCGCGGCCCACGGCCGATGCAATCCTCACCATTGCCCATCAGTGCGGCGGGTCGTGGAACGAGACCTTCTGGTGCGATGCGCGGTTCGACGAACTGCTGGTTCTGGGCCGCAAGGAGACCGATCCCGCCAAGCGGCTGGAAATCTACTGCGAAGCCAGCACGTTGCTGCACGACGACGGCGGCCTGTTCCTGCCGTTCTTCAACAGCGACATCAACGGCATCCGTTCGCGCATCCAGAACTTCCACGGAAGCCCCGCCAACCAGATGGGGGCGGGTTGGCCCTATCACGAAATCTGGATCGACGAGTCCAAGGCCTGATTCCTGCTCCGTTCGTTCTGAACAGCGCCGACGGGGCCTCCCGTCGGCGCTGTTCTTTTCCGGCCTCGGTTATGCCATGCGCGAGCGGTGGACCGGCGGGAAATCATGACCTGGCGAACCGGCGGTCAGCGGGTGGTGGAGCAATGCCGGGGCCCGCAAGGTGCCGCAACTTCCCTGGGTCGCGGTCAATGGCATTCACTTAGTGGATTCGTCCATTCACTTCAGGAATCGGACTTTGGGCCTTCGACTGTCCGTCCTGGCGACCGGCTATCCGGCGGCGGCAGCCTTTGGGGTCGTGTGGCGCTGCCACGTTCCAGCCGGTTTCCGGGAGCGCCGCTGGTACGACCGGTTCGGCCGCAGCCTCTGGCGGCACGCGGCGACGGCGGCCACGATGTGCGTGACGGTTTCGCCGAGGACCGCCGCCTGCCTGAGGAGCAGGCTTTCGATGTTCCGCGCGACGACCGCCAGGCCGTTCTTGAAGTTCGCCTGCATCTCCGGCTTGTCGTCGCCGGGAAGGCATGGGTTGATGCCGGCCTCGCCGTGGTTCGTGAACAGCCGCGTCAATGCGATCAGGACGAAATGGGCGAAGAGTTCCTGCTTCACCCCGCGTCCGCTGTGGCCGTGGAAGTCGTCGACGCCCATCATCTGTTTGGAGATCTTGTACAGTTCCTCGATGCCCCAGCGTCCATGATAGAGGTTGGACAGGTCTTCGATGCGGTACGTGTCCCGGTCGAGCAGGGTGGTGCCGAGGATGAAGACGGTCCCTCCGGCCTCGTATTTGACCAGGCGCAAACGATACGGCCCGAACGTGCCTGCGGGATGCTTGCGGCGCAGTTTTCTCAGGGTCCTGGCGCCGGGGGCGACCTCGACGATGGCATCCGTCCGGTCGCTGTCGTTGATGAATTCGTCGAACGTGCCGCCGGCCTTCCTCTTGATCCTGAACACCGGATGCAGGCCGCGTGCCACGTGTGCCCGGAGCATCTCGTAAGACCAGTAGCCGCGGTCGTAGACCACGACATCGCTTTCCGACAGGGCTTTCAGATGTGCGAGTGCCGCTTCGCGTTCGTTCCCGTGCGCGTGGAGATCGAAGTCGACCGGCAGCTTGAGCCGCAACTGGTACAGGCAGCTGACCAGGCCCTGCGGGTAGTGGGCATTGTCCGACGGCGTCCGGTAGCCTTCCGCGATCAATGGACGCGGCAGGTTCATCTTCGAGCCGTCGACGGCGAAGATCCTGTGCCCTCTCCACAGTTTGCCGGCCTTTCCTCCATTCGCCCCGCGGCTTCCGGAAACCTGCTCGAGGATCCCGGCATGAAGAACCTTGAAAACGTTCTCGTCCAGCTTGGCCCGGGCGTTGCACATGGCCGATGCCGACACCGGCGTCGGCTGCGGCAGTTCGATCCCCAGCGCCCGGCACTGGTCCCAAAGCTCGGCAAGGGTGATCGCATAGCCCTGCCGGCCCTTCGAGAACACCAGCCGGAAGATGAACAGCATGATCAGAAGCGTGTTCAGCACCCGCCGGCGCTGCTGCCAGGCCCGGTCGTGGCCGTTGGCGACGGCGATCGCCGTTCCGATGATGCCGCTCCAGAGCCGCACGAAAGGATCGTCCGGGGCGAAGGCCGGCGGCGGCCTGCGCCGGCGCTTGACCGGCCGTGGTCCGTTCAGCAATGTGGACCCGCAGTTCCGCGCCAGGGGGAAGACGTAGACACCCTTCTGCGTCTTGCCTTCCCCATGCGCGCGCGCCTTGCGCCCCTTCGTCATGCCGATCTTCTGCCAGTTGGCCGCGCGGTAGCAGGTCGCATCGAACTTCGTCACATCGACGAAGGTCTCCGCCAACAGCGGCCGGAAGCCGTGGAGCGCATCCCAGTCGTCGGCAAGCTGCCGCAGGGCCGTCGACAGCGCCTTCGAAGCAAGGAATTTTACCTCGACCCAGGGGAAAACGATGAACCTTGAATTGTTCACCACCAGCTCCAGACGCTTCGCCCGGTCCTGCGCCCGCCAGCCGATCCATGCGTCGCGGCAGGGCAGCGTCGTCGTCGCCGCTTCGAACATCAGGCATCCGAGTTTCCGCCCCTGGTTGTCCAGGATGAAGTAGCGCAGGTGCGAACCGAACGGACGCCGGCTGCCCAGGTAGTGATGCCGGTCGACCAGTTCGTTCCACTCCTCCACCGCGTCCTTCTGCGTCACCACCTGCAGGACAAGCGGCGTCAACCGCTTCAGGTCGTTCCCGATCGCCGGACCCGGGTCCGACCGGCACGTCCACACCGGCTTCCTTCGGGGCCCCCTTCGCATCGACGCCCGCGCCTCCGGCAGAGACAGGATGCCGAGCGCCTCCAGCTGCTCAAGCATGCCGAGGCAGGACTGGACCCGGTACCCGCCTTTCGGCGTGAACCAGCCGAGGTGCTCGCAGATCGTGTTGCCCAGTTCGCGGCGGCTCAGGCCGGGAAACAACGCCACCGTCTCCTGGATGTCGGCGATCTGACGGCGCGTCAGCCGCTTGCCGAAGAACGTGGTCGACTTGAGATTCTCTATGCACGGGTCCATCGGTCGGCCTCGGTCGGACTGATCCGAGCACACCGTGCCACAGCGGGCGGAGTGAGGCAAGCCGTTTTCCTCCGCTGTGGCGGCGCTCGAAAAAAACCTGCAATTCAACGTCTTACAGAGAAACTTTGATACCCGGGAAAATGCTCCCTTAAAAAGAATGCCATTGGTACCGGACCGGGGCGGTCACGTCGTCCGGGAAGACGACTCCTGTGACGGTGCCGCATTGGTAGCGATGGGGGCGTGGTTCGGGCACTCGGTCCGCGCCAGGGTCGTTCCCTTGCGGGCTGGCCGCCGTTTGCCCTCGGGGTTCCGCTCCGTCACTGGTAGGTGGCTTGCTGGTGGAGGTGCTGTCAAGCGCCGTGCTCCGCTCGAGCGCGGCGATGCGTTCGCACAGAGTCGCGTTGCCTGCTGGATTGCCGTGGTCAGGCGCAACAGCCTCCGGCCCCATTCCCGGATGGCCCTGACGGACGCGTTGCGAAAGTTGAGGGGTCGAGAAACTCCTGCAGACAGGCGAAGACCTTGGCATGGACGGCTAGACCCTCGTGTCTGCACGACACCGTCACGGGTCCACTGCTTCGACTGCCAACATGGCCGACCGGTACCGCGAGGCGTTCGTCCGCTGTCAGGGCCTCGTAGCGTCGGCCCCGGTTGGCCACCTTGCGCTTGATTCGCTGACGGTCGGTGAAGTTCCGGCCCGCGCAGCTCGTCCGGTGCACCCTTCTCGGGCGCGAAGTAGAACAGCCCGGGCCCGTGAACTGGACCGAGGCCAAAGAGGCATGAACACAGCCATGCACCAACTCGACCGGGCAATCACGGGCGACGGCCTCGAGTGCCTGCGCATCGCGGTCGATGCCGATCGAACGCACGGCCGGTGGCTTGCGCTTCATCAGCGCCACGCCCCCTGGGGGCCCTCGTTGGAGACACCGTGCGGCAGCCGCCTTCGAACCGGCATACCCCACACGCCGCATCCGTCACACGAGAGCGGACCCGCAATTCTATCACGTCAAGAGACCATCAAACTCGCGAGCCAACCCGGCACCGGACACCACCATCATCCGGTTGCCGTCAGGAACGGAATACCTGAGTAGGTACAAAATATTGCGCAATCCGTCGTGTGGAACGCGATTCTCACTGTTAAAACGGGACAAGACTGCATGCGACCCGGCACCTCAGTCTTGTTGACTCGTGACGTGTCATCGCTGGAGACACGGTCACCAGGTATTCAACTGTTTCTCGAACCGCATGCTGACGCATCTTCACGCCGGGGCGATGACGCGCTAAGTGATCTTGGAACGCAGGAGAGTGTCATGCAGGTGACCTACGATCTTTCTGGCAAACGCGCGCTGGTGACAGGTGGCGCCTCGGGTATCGGCCTTGGTACCGTCAGGGCCTTTGCACGTTGTGGCGCCAGCGTTGCGGTCAACGATCTTGCCGGGTCGAAGAAACTCGAGGCAGTCGTCGCGGAACTTGCCGCAGCGGGCGTGAAGGCCGTTGCGGCACCCGGCAATGTCGGCAGTAGCGATGACTGTCCGCGCATGGTACGCCAGGCTATCGCCGATCTGGGCGGACTCGACTATCTGGTGAACAACGCCGCCACGCCGGGCACGACGCTGCCGGTCCCGCCGGACGACTTCGAACGCCAGGACGAGGCATTCTGGGATCTTCTGCTGAACGTCAATCTTGTCGGACCCTACCGCTGCACGCGGGAAGCGGCAGCGGCGTTGCGGGAATCCAGGGGTGCCATCGTCAACACGGCCTCGATCTCGGCCCATGGCGGCGGCGGCTCGAGTTCCGTCTACTGTGCCACCAAGGCCGGCCTCGTTAACCTGACCAAGGAGTGGGCACGGGCACTCGCACCCGAAGTGCGCGTCAATGCCATCGCTCCGGGAATGGTGAACTCCGACTGGATGTGCCGTTTCCCCGGCGACACTGAACGCGTCGCCGACACGGTACCGCTGCAACGTGTCGGTCATCCCGACGACTACGGCGATGTCATCCTGTTCCTTGCCGCTGGCGCCGACTATGTCACGGGCCAGACGCTCAATGTCGACGGCGGATTGACCGCCTGAAAGAAGGAGAAACGACAATGAAACTCGTGCACTTCGGCGAACCCGGTTCAGAGCGCCCGGGACTGATCGACTCCGGCGGTCTCCTCCGGGATCTCTCCGGTCATCTTGACGCCATCGACGACGATGCTCTCGGGCAATCCGCACTGGAGAGGATACGCGCCCTCGACAGCGAATCGCTCGACGCCGTCGAGGGCGATGTCCGCTTCGGGGCACCGGTCAACGGCATCGGCAAGATCGTCTGCATCGGGCTGAATTACGCCGACCACGCCGAGGAAGCCGGCCTCACCAAACCCGGAGAGCCCATCGTGTTCTTCAAGCCCACGTCATCGCTCAATGGTCCCAACGACCCGATCCGTCTGCTGCGTGACAGCCGGCACAGCGACTGGGAGGTGGAACTTGCCGTCGTGATCGGAACGCGCGCGCAATATGTTCCCGAATCCCGGGCACTCGATCATGTCGCCGGATACTGTGTCGCCAACGACATTTCCGAGCGCAGGTTCCAGAACAAGGGGACCGGCCAGTGGGTGCTGGGCAAATCCGGCGACACCTGGTGCCCGCTGGGACCATGGCTGGTCACGGCCGACGAGATCGCCGATCCGCAGAACCTCCGACTCTGGCTCGATGTCAACGGCGAGCACATGCAGGACGGCACGACGGCCAACATGATCTTCCCCGTGGTCCACCTGGTCCACTTCGTGAGCCACTTCATGTCCCTCGAACCGGGCGATGTCATCTGCACCGGAACGCCCGCCGGCGTCGGCCTCGGGCGCAAACCTCCGGTCTATCTCAAGCCCGGCGACCGCCTGCGCCTGGGAATCGAAGGATTGGGCGAACAGCAAAGCGAGATTACGGCACCCCTGTGACGCTCAGGCCCTCAGGCAATCGTTGCCGGGATCGAATGGCGACTCCTCGCAAATGGTTGCACGGAAGGCCTCGCCGAGGATGTCGATGGCAAGTTCGGTCCCCGGCTCGGCGACATCAGGCTCTACCATGGCCAGCGCCAGTGACTGACCGAGCCGGAATCCATAGCCGCCAGACGTCGCCCGGCCGACCAGCTCGCCGTCCTTGCGAATCGGGTTGTTCCCGAGGGCATCGGCGTCCTTGACGTCGTGAACAACCATGGTGACGAACTGGTTGGTGAACCCGCGTTCCTGCCATTCGACCAGGCCGGCGCGGCCCTTGAAATCGCCCTTGTTGAGCCGCACAAAACGGTGAAGGCCGCTTTCCAGTGCCGCATACTCGATCGAGAGTTCCTGACCCACCATGCGGTAGGATTTCTCGATTCGCATCGCCTCTATGGCCCGGATGCCGAAGGGTCTGAGGCCAAGATCGGCACCCGAGGCCATGAGGGCGTCGAAAATGTGGTTCTGGTATTCGATCGGGTGATGGAGTTCCCATCCCAGCTCGCCGACAAAATTCATGCGCAACGCGAGCGCCGGCGCCAGGCCCACGTCGATCCAGCGGCCCGACAGCCATCCGAAGCTCTCGTTGGAGAGATCATCCCGGGTGAGCCCCGCCAGCAGTTCCCGCGATCGCGGGCCGGCAACCACCAGTACGCCCATCTGATTCGTGAGGTTCGTGAAGGTGACCGAGCCGTCGGACGGCATGTGTTTGGTGAGCCAGTCGTGATCCAGGCGCTGCAGGGCGCCGGCGGAAACGACATAGAAGCTCTCGCCGGACTCCCTGAAGATCGTGAATTCGGAGTGAACCCCACCGCGACTGGTCAGCGAGTGGACGAGTCCAACCCGTCCGATGCGTCTGGGCAGCCGGTTCGCGATCATGCCCTCCAGGAACTCTTCCGCCCCCGGCCCCTGGATCCGGCACTTGGCAAAGGCCGTCATGTCCAGGAGGCCGACGTTGTTGTGAACGTTCAGCACCTCGTTGCCGACAGGTTCGAACCACCTCGACCGGCGGAATGACCAGTGGTCCTCCTGGGGCATGCCCGAAGGCGAGAACCAGTTGGCCCGCTCCCAGCCGAACTTCTGGCCGAAGACCGCGCCCTCGGCCTTGAGGCGATCATGGCACGGCGCCTGGCGAAGCGGGCGCGCGGCGGGCCGTTCCTCGTCGGGATAATGGATGGTGAAGACGCTGGCGTAGGCTTCCTCGTTCTTTGCTGCCAGATAGGACTTGGTCGCGTAATCGCCGAACCGGCGCGGGTCCACACCGAGCATGTCGATGGTGGGCTCCCCTTCGACGATCCACTCGGCGAGCTGCCAGCCCGCACCCCCGGCAGCGGTGATCCCGAAGCTGTGGCCCTCGTTGAGCCAGAAGTTCGGGATTCCCCATGCCGGTCCGATGATCGGCGAGCCGTCGGGCGTGTAGCAGATGGCCCCATTGTAGACCTGCTTGACGCCCACTTCCCCGAAAGCCGGCACGCGGTTGATGGCCGCCTCGATGTGCGGCGCCAGACGGTCGAGGTCCTCCTGGAACAGTTCGTACTCCATATCCGGAGCCGGCCCGTCGACATAGCAGGCCGGTGCCCCGATCTCGTAAGGTCCCAGTATGAAACCGCCACGTTCCTCGCGCAGGTACCAGGATCCGTCCGACTCCCGCAGCACGCCCATTTCAGGCAGGCCGTCGGCCTGGCGCTGGCGGATCGCCGGATGGGGTTCGGTGACGATGTACTGATGCTCGACCGGAATGACCGGCACCTCGAGCCCCACCATGGCGCCGACCTGGCGCGCGAAGCTCCCCGATGCGCTGACCACGTGCTCGCAGGTGACGGAGCCCTCGGTCGTCATGACGAGCCACTCTCCCGACGGCGTACGCTCGATACCGGTGACACTGCAGTTGCGGTGGATCTCTGCGCCGCGGTTGCGCGCACCGGCCGCCAGCGCCTGGGTGAGGTCGGCAGGCTGGATGTAGCCGTCTTCCGGATGCTGAATTGCGCCGACGAGACCTTCGGTATTGCACAGCGGCCAGATCTCGCCGACTTCCTGCGGCGTCAGGAACCTCACGTCCACACCGATGGTCTCGGCGACCCCTGCATACTGGTGGTACTCGTCCATGCGGTCCCGGTTCATGGCGAGGCGGATGTTGGAGACCTTGCGGAATCCCACATCCATTCCGGTCTCCTCCTGAAGCTCCTGATAGAAGCGCACGGAGTACTTGTGCACCTGGCCGACCGAATAGCTCATATTGAAGAGCGGGAGCAGGCCTGCGGCATGCCAGGTCGACCCGGATGTGAGTTCCTTGCGTTCCACAAGGACCACATCGCTCCAGCCCTTTCTGGCGAGGTGGTAGAGCGTACCGACACCGACGACACCGCCGCCGATCACGACCACACGAGCGTGGGATTTCATCATGCTGCTCCTCGATACCGGTCGACAGGAATCTTCATGAGAGGGGGCTCTTCACCGCACATCAACAGTCAGCGGCCATGCCCTTGGCGGCCAGCTCCCCGAGCGCCTCGGACGTCTTCTCGAGGTGATCGAGGCCCATGCCCTTCAGCACGTGGTCGGCCTTCGTGAACTGGATGTTCGTGTAGGTCGTGAGTTCCACCCGGTTACCCCAGGGATTCAGAAAATCGGTAAAGCGGCCGGGAAGAAGTTCAACCCCCATCTCCTTCAGCCTTTCGATGGCGACCTGCTTGTCGTCCACGGCTATGCCGAAGTGGCGTCCTTCGTCCGGCCCCTGGCACCTTCCCTTCATGAAATTGATGAACTGGTCGCCGAAGTAGATGAACGCCGCGTTCTCCGACTGCGACGAGATCTCGAAATCCAGAAATTCGCGGTAGAAGTCCATGGCCTCGGCGATGTCGCCCACTTCGAGGGCGATGTGGTTGATGCCAACCGGACGTGCGCGCTGCTTCATCGTCCTTCTCCATTCCCGCATGGTGTTGCTTCCTCTTTTGGCATTGCCGCCCTGCCTCCGGCAAGTCATATCCCTCGGCTGGCGACTTGATCCGCTTCTTTCCGTATGCGACAGATCGAGGGCGTATTTCGGGCATGTACGGCATCCTGGCACATGCAATAAGCGTGCGAGCATCGTCGTTCAGCCTCATGAGGACCCCATGAGCGAGAATCGCCGGCGCAGCGGGCGTCGCGAAAAAGGTGGAAGCGGTGCACGCCGTGCGCTGAGAAGCCGGCGTTTCAGCACGGCACCGCTTCCCTACATCCAGCGCAATATTCCCGTCTTCGATGTGCTTTCCGAGGAAGGCCTCGAGATCATCGAGAACAATGCCGAAGTGATCATGGAGGAGGTGGGGATCTCCATTAAGGACGACCCCGCGACCGTTGCCATGTGGAAGGAGGCCGGTGCCGATGTAGCGCCGGACGGCCGAGAGGCTTCGTCTGCCCCGGGGCCTTGCCCGCAAGATCCTCGAATCGGCGCCCTCCTCGTTCGTGCAGCATGCCCGCAATCCCGACAGGAACGTCAAGATCGGTGACGGAGCGACCGTCTTCGCTCCAGTCTACGGACCGCCCTTCATCCACAATCTCGATGACGGGCGCCGCTATGCGACCATCGAGGACTTCCGCAACTTCGTGAAACTCGCCTACATGACGCCGGCCATGCATCACTCGGGAGGCACCGTCTGCGAGCCGGTCGACATCCCCGTAAACAAGCGGCACCTCGACATGGTGCATGCCCACCTGAGGTACAGCGACAAGCCCTTCATGGGTTCCGTCACCGCGCCCGGAACGTGCCGAGGACACGATCGAACTTGCCCGGATCGTACTCGGAGCCGAAACCGTCGACAGCCGCTGCTGCATCATCAACCTGATCAATGCCAATTCGCCGATGACTTTCGACGGCACGATGCTCGGGGCCCTGAAGGTGTATGCCGCGGCGGGCCAGGCCTGCGTCGTCTCGCCCTTCATCCTTTCGGGAGCGATGAGCCCGGTGACCGTTGCCGGCACGGTCGCGCAGATTCTGGCGGAAGCCCTTGTCGGCATGGCGACCACCCAGCTGGTTCGCAAGGGAGCACCCGTGGTGTTCGGTACCTTCGGGAGTTCGATCTCGATGCAGTCGGGAGCGCCCACCTTCGGAAACGCCCGAGCCGACGCTCGTGCTGTTCGCCTCCGCGCAGCTCGCCAGGCGCCTCGGTGTGCCGTTCCGTTCCGGTGGTTCGCTCTGCGGCTCCAAGATTCCCGATGCCCAGGCTGCCTTCGAGAGCGCACAGACCCTCCTTCCCACGCTGTTGGGCGGCGTCAATTTCGTGCTGCACGCCGCAGGCTGGCTCGAAGGCGGCCTCGCGTCAGGCTACGAGAAATTCGTCATGGACGCCGACCAGATCGGCATGATGCAGGTGCTGGGCCGGGGTATCGATCTTTCGGAGAACGGCCAGGCAATGGATGCGATACGCGATGTCGGACCGGGCAGCCATTCCTGGGTTGCGATCATACGCAGGCCAACTTCCAGACCGCGTTCTACCGTTCGACCATTGCGGACAACAACAGCTTCGAGCAGTGGCAGGCCGAGGGTTCTCTCGATGCTGCGAAACGCGCCAACCGGCTGTGGAAGGACATGCTGGCCGAATACGAGGCGCCACCGATGGATCCTGGGATCGAGGAAGCCCTCGACGACTGTATC